>NZ_CP186006.1:1425000-3112500 GCF_049311625.1 Paenibacillus sp. EC2-1 | reverse complement strand
TCGTCCGCTCAGGGTAAGTCGGGACCTAAGGTGAGGCCGAAAGGCGTAATCGAAGGACAACAGGTTGAAATTCCTGTACCACCGTAAACCGTTATGAACGATGGGGTGACGCAGGAGGGTAGTGACGCGGACTGATGGATGTCCGTCCAAGCAGTGAGGCTGATGTGTAGGCGAATCCGCACATCGTTAAGGCTGGGCTGTGATGGGGAGTGAAAATTATAGTAGCGAAGGTCATGATCTCACACTGCCAAGAAAAGCCTCTAGTCAGGTGAAGGTGCCCGTACCGCAAACCGACACAGGTAGGCGAGAAGAGAATTCTAAGGCGCGCGGAAGAACTCTCGTTAAGGAACTCGGCAAAATGACCCCGTAACTTCGGGAGAAGGGGTGCCCCGGTAGTGTGAATAGCACGAGGGGGCCGCAGTGAAAAGGCCCAAGCGACTGTTTAACAAAAACACAGGTCTGTGCGAAGCCGTAAGGCGAAGTATACGGGCTGACGCCTGCCCGGTGCTGGAAGGTTAAGGGGAGTGGTTAGGAGCAATCCGAAGCTATGAACCGAAGCCCCAGTAAACGGCGGCCGTAACTATAACGGTCCTAAGGTAGCGAAATTCCTTGTCAGGTAAATTCTGACCCGCACGAATGGCGTAACGATTTGGGCGCTGTCTCAACGAGAGATCCGGTGAAATTTTAATACCTGTGAAGATGCAGGTTACCCGCGACAAGACGGAAAGACCCCATGGAGCTTTACTGCAGCTTGATATTGGATTTGGGTACGATCTGTACAGGATAGGTGGGAGCCTAAGAAACAGGAGCGCAAGCTTCTGTGGAGGCGCCGTTGGGATACCACCCTGATCGTATCTAGGTTCTAACCTAGTACCGTGAACCGGTGCGGGGACAGTGTCTGGTGGGCAGTTTGACTGGGGCGGTCGCCTCCTAAAGAGTAACGGAGGCGCCCCAAGGTTCCCTCAGAATGGTTGGAAATCATTCGAAGAGTGCAAAGGCATAAGGGAGCTTGACTGCGAGACCTACAAGTCGAGCAGGGACGAAAGTCGGGCTTAGTGATCCGGTGGTACCGCATGGAAGGGCCATCGCTCAACGGATAAAAGCTACCCTGGGGATAACAGGCTTATCTCCCCCAAGAGTCCACATCGACGGGGAGGTTTGGCACCTCGATGTCGGCTCATCGCATCCTGGGGCTGAAGTAGGTCCCAAGGGTTGGGCTGTTCGCCCATTAAAGCGGTACGCGAGCTGGGTTCAGAACGTCGTGAGACAGTTCGGTCCCTATCTGTCGTGGGCGTAGGAAATTTGAGAGGAGCTGTCCTTAGTACGAGAGGACCGGGATGGACATACCGCTGGTGCACCAGTTGTTCCGCCAGGAGCATGGCTGGGTAGCTACGTATGGACGGGATAAGCGCTGAAAGCATCTAAGCGTGAAGCCCCCTCAAGATGAGATTTCCCAGTATGTAAGACCCCTTGAAGACGACGAGGTAGATAGGTTGGAGGTGGAAGTGCAGCAATGCATGGAGCTGACCAATACTAATCGGTCGAGGGCTTATCCTACAAGCTTCACAGCGTGAAGCTCGCATCGAAAGCATCTGCTTTGGTCCGGTGTGAGTTACGGTGAAGCACTAATCGCAAATTCAAGTTTCGTATCTAGTTTTCAAGTGATCAAACGCTTGAACCGTTTGGTGGCGATAGCGGAAGGGTTCCACGCGTACCCATCCCGAACACGACCGTTAAGCCTTCCAGCGCCGATGGTACTTGGACCGAAGGGTCCCGGGAGAGTAGGACGTCGCCAAGCGGTACATATTTTTGACTTTAATCTATCAATCTATAAATATATGATGATAGACTTATAGCATGGCCCGTTGGTCAAGGGGTTAAGACACCTCCCTTTCACGGAGGTAACAGGGGTTCGAATCCCCTACGGGTCACCATTTATTTTATTGCTTCAAGGGGATGAGAACCCCACGGTTCGTCGAAGCATTGACATCGATAGGAATACTTCGCAGTCTCGATCGGAGTGAGAGTATCCCCTACGGGTCACCATTTACTTTTATACAACTTATTTATGGAGGCTTAGCTCAGCTGGGAGAGCATCTGCCTTACAAGCAGAGGGTCGGGGGTTCGAACCCCTCAGCCTCCACCATTGATTTTTAAAATTTGAATACGCCGGTGTAGCTCAACTGGTAGAGCAACTGACTTGTAATCAGTAGGTTGGGGGTTCAAGTCCTCTCGCCGGCACCAGTAATTATAATGGGGAACTGTGGTGTAGAGGCCTAACATGCCTGCCTGTCACGCAGGAGATCGCGGGTTCGAATCCCGTCAGTTCCGCCATTAATTACCTCATCTTGATTGAGAGCCATTAGCTCAGTTGGTAGAGCACCTGACTTTTAATCAGGGTGTCGAAGGTTCGAGTCCTTCATGGCTCACCATTGTTTTAACTTGTGCGCGTGTGGCGGAATTGGCAGACGCACTAGACTTAGGATCTAGCGTTTCACGACGTGGGGGTTCGAGTCCCTTCACGCGCACCATGCTTTCGCGGACGTGGCTCAGCGGTAGAGCATCGCCTTGCCAAGGCGAGGGTCGCGGGTTCGATTCCCGTCGTCCGCTTTCTATATATATTACGGGATGTAGCTCAGCTTGGTAGAGCACCTGGTTTGGGACCAGGGGGTCGCATGTTCAAATCGTGTCATCCCGATACTATGTTGCACTAAGATGTTGGATTTATATCCAACATCTTTTTTTGTTTTTTAAGAAGATTTGATTACTATTTGTAGAAAGAGTTCTTGTGCAAATGAATACTGCTTGTTATCGTTAGGGAGATAGCTCATCTTGTAAAGATCTTGAGTGGGTTAGCCGCGGAAAGGATGTCTATGATGTATTCAATTATTCGTAAGTTAGAGTCAAGCGAGATTCCCTCTTTTGTAGACATTGCTATAAATGCATATCCAGCAAGAGTTATCTCTGGAACGGAGTTCAGAGAACGGCAAATATCTAGAATGACTAAGATCCAGAACAATATAGACAATGTAAATTATTATGGATTATATCGGGAAGATCGATTGATTGCAGGGATGCGGCTTCATGAATATTCAATGAATCTTTATGGCCGTATGATTCAGGTGGGCGGTGTAGGCCAAGTGGCGGTAGATCTACTTCACAAGAAAGAGCGAGCTGCGAAAGAGATGATTGAATATTTTATCGCACATTGTAAGAGTAAAGGCATTTCTCTCGTGCTTCTGTACCCGTTTAGGCCAGACTTCTATAAGAAGATGGGTTTTGGGTATGGTACCAAAATGAATCAATATTACATCAAGCCAGATAGTTTTCCAAAGGCATTTGTTAAACAGGGCTTAGTATGGCTTGATCATAAACATATAAATCAGATAAAAGAGTGCAGTGATCGTCATGCAAGCACTACACACGGTATGATATTCAAGAGCACGTATGAGCTAGACTCCATATTAAGTACTGCTGGATCTAAAGCGATTGGATACATGGAGAACGGTGGACTGAAGGGATATATCATTTTTAACTTTAAAAATGTGAAAACAGACAACTTCCTACTTAATGATCTAGTTATACAAGAGTTTGTGTATGAGTCATCAGAGGCACTGAAGCAGTTAGGTACTTTTTTACATACGCAAAATGACCAGATTCATCGTATTGTGTGGTCAACACAGGATGATATGATTGAACATTGGATAGAAGATCCACGGAACGGAAGTGACCGTCTACTTCCAAGTGTATTTCACGAAAGTCACATATCCGGTGTAGGATTGATGTACAAAATTATTGATATTCCTAAGTTTATGATCGAACTTGGATTAACCGGAGCCATCTATAGTGCTGAACCTCTGACTTTGCAGTTCATGATTACAGATTCTTTCTCATCGGATGAGAGGTTTTCGCTACACATTGATAAAGGATCTGTGGCTGTGACGATGGGGGAGGTAGAAGAAGCAGCAAGCATCGAAATGAACATCTCGGATTTTTCTTCATTGTTCATGGGGGTTGTAGACGTAGATAAGCTGTATCAATATGGGAAAATACATGCAAGCGATTTGAAAGCTATATCTTTACTTAGAAGTTGCTTGAAAAATAATGTAAAGCCATTCTGTTCCACAGCGTTTTAATAGACGATATAGAACAAAAGGACCTGCATTTTCATTGCAGGTCCTTTTGTTACTTGTTATTCTGCCCAGTTACCATTGCGGAATACCGGCTCGATTGTTCCATCAGGTAGTTCGCCGTCAATTTCAAGTTCGGCAGAACCAATCATGAAATCAACATGTGTTAAGCTCACATTAGCACCTCTAGCAACCAGTTCGTCTTTACTCAGTTTAGTTCCACCCTCAATATTTACGGGGTATGCACTGCCAAGTGCGAAGTGGCAAGAAGCATTCTCATCAACACCTGTATTATAAAAGACACGGTTCAATCGAGAGATAGGGGAATCGTAAGGAACAAGTGCCATCTCTCCGAGATAAGAAGCTCCTTCATCCGTCTCAAGCAAGGATGTGAGATGCTCACGACCGGATGTTGCATTATATTCAACGACTTTGCCATCTTTAAAAGTTAATGTGATTCCTTCAACAAGTCTTCCGTTCAAGTTAAGAGGAAGAGTGCTTGTGACGGTTCCGTTTACTCCCGTTCGTAAAGGCATGGTGTAAATCTCCTCTGTAGGCATATTAGCAACAAAATACACCCCAGACTCGTTATAATCCCCACCACCTAGCCACCGATAGCCTTCTGGCATTTTGACATGCAAATCGGTGCCGGGTGCACGGTAATGAAAACTGTTATAACGTTTTGCATTCATATACTCTTGTTTCTTTTTAAGTTCACTTATATGCTCCTGCCAAGCTGCTACCGGATCCTCCGTATGTACTCGGTTCATCTGGAAGACAGCTTCCCACATCGCATCTAGACGCTTCTCTTCAGGTAGATCTGCGAACACTTTATTTGCCCAAGCGCGTGTAGGTGCTTTTATTAGAGACCAGCTCACTTGATTGTTACGAACGTAGGACTGGTACTTTTCTCTAGCTATAGAAGCTGCTTTAACTGCTGTAGATACTTTAGCGGAATCAATTTCACGGAATAATTCAGGGTCTGGTACCTTAATATGAAGAACGGCTCCACCCCCCTCAGCAAGCTGTTCCATCATGTCGGCCTGCCATTTTGGATAGTAACCAAAAGAATCATCTGGCGCTTTCTCGTAACGAATACGAGTAATTCGTTCATCATCCCAATCAACTTGAACGTATTTTGCCCCAGCTTCATAAGCCTTGGATACAATGAATCGGGTTAATTCTACGGTTTCCAAAGGTGCATTTACAATAAGGACTTGTCCGGGTTGAATATTCACACCCACTCGAATGACAAGCTCTGCATATTTCTCTAACATCGTTTCAAATGAACTCATATGTATTTTCCTCCATGAATGATGTGATTCGTACCTAAATAGTTTAACATGTTTGGCCAGCGTTCGTGCAGGAACGATCTTAGCTAGATGAATCTTCACACTAGAATTGCGTTAAGCACTTATGATATCGCGAAAAGTTCATGAAATATTATTATTCCTACGAAAAAGATGTAGTTAATCACAATGTGAAGTATTTGAGGGCATAGTACGATCTATTCATGAATCTTTTTTTAGGAAGGAGAGATTGATTAATGGGACAGAATATTGGTGTTATGCTAAAAACCGTTTCTGAGGATTGTAATCTGGCATGTGATTATTGCTATTACAGCTCTTGTGGTGGGAAGGTTCATCAGCCTGTTCGTACGATGGAACCAGCGCTGTTAGAGCGTTTTATAGAACAATACATGCGACAATCGAAAGGGGTTGCCTCTTTTGCATGGCAGGGAGGGGAACCGTTGTTAGCGGGTCTTTCTTTTTTCGAAAAAGCGGTCTCTCTCCAGGCTCAGTATGCGCCACCGCATACTTCGATCAGCAATGCCTTACAGACCAATGCTACGTTGATCAATGAACAATGGGCTAATTTCTTTCGTACATATCATTTTCTGATCGGCGTTAGTCTCGATGGGCCTAAGTTAATCCATGATCGTCATCGTGTCACGGGATCTGGTAAAGGAAGTTACGAACTAGTGATGCGAGGCATTGATCATTTACGGCAAGCAGGTGTGGAATTTAATATCCTATCCGTAATCCATGAGGATAATGTGACAAAGCCGGAAGAATTGATCTCGTTTTATCGTGAACAGAAATTTGACTTTGTTCAGTTTATTCCGTGTATGGATTTCAGGTCTCAGGAGTCAGGTCAACCTGGACGTTTTCAGATTACCCCTGAGGCTTACGGTTCGTTTCTATGTCGTGCCTTTGATCTGTGGTATAACGATGGGAATCCAGATTTATCTATCCGGATTTTTGATAACATGCTGGCAGTACTTATGAATCACCAAGCGGAGCTCTGTGTCCATCGTGAGCGTTGTCCGAAAATGCTCGTACTAGAGTCTAATGGTGATGCCTTCCCATGTGATTTTTTTATTGATGAAGAACATAAGCTTGGCAATATTGGCGAATTGAAGCTGGAAGAGTTATTAGCTAGTCCCCTATATGAGGATTTTTTGACATTGAAGCCAGATATGAACGAGGCATGTTGTACTTGTCGTTATGTTAAGTTATGCCATGGAGGATGTCCACGTAATCGGAACTGGTTAGATGTTAATGATCGGACACAGAAAGATTATTTCTGTGAAAGCTATAAGATGTTCTATGAGTATGCCTACGCTAGAATGAATACACTTGCAGAAAGTTTGCGTGCTGAACGATTACAGAGATATAAGATGACGGGTCGTGCAATGCCTGGGAGAAATGATGAATGTATCTGTGGCAGCGGTCTCAAGTTTAAGAAGTGTTGTGGTCAAGTGTAGGTAATAGATTATAGAGGTTGGATAGAAGGGGGAGATTAAACAATTGAAGAAAGACCTCATGGCGTCCTGATGGATGCTCGTGAGGTCTTTACTTATGTTATTGCTGATTCTTCGAAGTTTTCTCAGAGGACGGATTGTTCATAAATACCTCTGCCGCTTCCTCAGCAGAAAATTCTGTATCGTCTAATCCTTCACCTGGTACAGGCATTTTGTTCAACTTGGTGTTATACACCTCGGACTTAGATAATTCATTCGGATTGGATTTACTCATGTAGACACCTCCTCGTGTAATTTGTAACATGTATTAGTGTCCCATCTAAGGCTAAATTTATGCAAAACATCTAAATCATCAAGAAAGATTAGTACAGGAATCTCCATAGATAAAATGTAGCATACGATTCCCAGTTCATCCAACCCTTTGAAAATTCGTATAGCTGTTCTTTCGTGGGTTTAGAATCAATCTGAAGGACATGCTTGATAGCATTATGTAATCCTACATCATCGATTGGAAAAGCAGATGAATATCTTAGACAACGCATTAATACATAATTAGCCGTCCATGGCCCAATGCCGCGGATGCGTACCAGCATTTTTTCTGCTGTTTTACAGTCACCGGCTAGAATTAATGATTCTTTTGTGAGTTCTCCACTTACAAAAAGACGTGCAATATCGATGAGATATTCACGTTTTTTGACGGTCATCCGAAGCTCTTCCATTTCTTCAACGGTTAAGCAAGCAATGGCTTCTGGTGTAGGAAACAGCCAGTACAGTACACCTTCATGTTCTATACTACGGCCATACTTCTCAACGAGTCTTCGCTTTAGTGTATATGCAAAGGTCAAGTTGATCTGTTGACCGATAATTCCCCAGCAAATGGCCTCAAATAAATCAGGAATACCCATATTGCGTAAACCGTAAAATTCATCGACAGCCTGTGCTAGAAGACGATCTTGTTTAGCCATTTGATAGAAAGGGGCTAAGTCGGTATCCAGATCAAACCATTCCCTTACATATAGAGCAATCTCTTGTCGTTCGGCAGAGGTAGGGATATTCGGCCCTAGAAAGGCGACATTCAGCGTCTGTGATAATTCAACATCGTCAGAGATCTGAAGGACATACATGTTCGTTCCTATCGAGATTGCTTTATATATGGTATCTTCATGTATTCTCAGTAAGCATTCATTAGTTGATCTGGATACATATTTCAAATTCTCTTTAAAGCTGAATTCAGATGGTACCGACAGTTTGATTTGGTTCTCTAGATCTATCCATTTTAATTCTTGAATCATTCTTCAGCCTCCAGTGTATCAGATGTTTTCTGATATATTAGTTGTAACCTATTATAGCTCTATGAAATTTCATTATCTTGCTCTTACATTCTGAAAAGCGTACATACGCCCTCAGCGAAGGTTATACTGTGTTGGGAGGTGAAATGTGAAATGGATCGAAATGACAAAAAGTCTCAAGCCAAGTTAGATCAACCCGTAGGTAAGGAGCCATCAGAAGAACAGTGGACAGCAATTATTCAGAACGATTCCCGGTATGATGATCGGTTTATTTATGCGGTTCAAACCACGGGGATCTTCTGCAAACCTTCATGTAAGTCAAAAGAGCCCGTGAAGTCCAATGTGCGTATTTTTCTAAATGCAGAACAGGCTATTTCTGCACATTTCCGACCTTGCAAACGATGTAAACCTACAGGTGAACGATTGCCAGACCGGGAATGGGTAGAACAAATTAAGTCTTATATAGATAGCAACTTTGCTGAGATAATTACACTTGAACATCTCGCCGGTTATTGTCATGGGAGTCCATATCATTTACAGCGAACGTTCAAGAGAGTGACAGGAATGACCCCTGTGGAATATGTGCAACAGAAGCGGATCGAACACGCAAAAGCGTATTTGGAACATACCGAAATGTCAGTCTCCAAGATCGCTCTGCTTGTGGGCATGGCTAATGTACCCTATTTTATTACAATGTTTAAAAGGAAGACTGGGCATACCCCTAAAGCGTATCGCCAGCAACTACATTCACCTAAAAGGGAGGGCAAGCGTTAACTATGGGAATAAATGATACTGAGTTTTCACCTGTTTACTGGACTTTGTATACAAGTAATAACTGGAGTCTGCACATGGCAGCGACGCGGCAAGGACTTTGCTTTGTAGGTTCCAACCATTCATCGATCGATGAACTGAAGCAGTGGGTACAGGTGCGCAGAATGGGTGCCCCTCTTATTCAAGATAACAAACGACTTGAGCCCTATGTTCAAGAGCTTCATGAATATTTAATGGGAGAACGTCAGACTTTTAGTCTGCCAATCGATGTTACAGGAACATCCTTTCAAATGTTAGTCTGGCAAGCACTAACCCAAATCCCATATGGAATAACACAATCCTATTCGGATATTGCGAGTCACATACAGAAACCTGCGTCGGTAAGAGCGGTAGGAACAGCTATTGGAGCAAATCCGCTATTAATCACAGTACCTTGTCATCGAGTTATTGGGAAAAATGGTTCGCTTACCGGTTATCGAGGCGGGCTGGATATGAAAACAAGACTTCTGAACCTCGAACAGCTTAATTCTGTAACAGCTAAAGGTGAATCTAAAGAGATTAATTCGCTGTAAAAGATATAATATTCATGAGACAACAACAGCCTTTAATGCACTATATCGTGCTAGAGGGCTGTTTCTTTTGTCATTTTATCGTGTTCATATTCTATTGTTCTACATAACCTCTTCTCTGATATCATATAGACAGGAACTATAGGTTTAATTAAGGAGGTTAACAAGATGATTACACCTACAGCGATGCTTCCTTTGGGGGATTCAGCGGTACTTATTCAGTTCGGTGATGCCATAAATCGTTCAGTGCACTTGAAGGTTCAGGCTACCACTCAGAATATCGAAGACCACCCGTTTCCTGGGTTTATTGAATGCGTTCCATCTTTTACGACAGTTACTGTTCTTTATGATCTCTTCGATATTCAAAAAAATGATGAATCTATATCCGTATTTGAATATGTCTGTAAGTTGCTGAGTGAAAGGTTAGACAGGATCGACCTTCAAGCGGAGAAAGAACCCGTAATTGTTGAAATCCCTGTATGTTACGGGGGAGACTATGGTCCTGATTTGGAAGCTGTAGCGGCTATAAACGGATTAACACCGAAACAGGTGATAGAGATACATAGTGGTCAGGATTATCTGATTTATGCCATTGGATTTGCTCCTGGATTCCCCTATGTAGGTGGGGTACCGGAGGCAATTGCTACCCCAAGAAAAACAACACCCCGATTTAAGGTTCCCGCAAGCTCTGTTGGAATCGCAGGTAATCAGACGGGAATTTATCCGATAGAAACGCCAGGTGGCTGGCAGATCATAGGACGTACACCACTCTCGTTGTTCCAGCCTGAGCGTTATCCGCCTATACTGTTAGAAGGTGGTCAACATATTCGGTTTCGGCCGATTGAGGAGAGGGAGTTCGAACTTCTGAAGGGTGATGAAAGATGAGTATAGTTATCACGAAACCTGGATTGCTGGCCACAGTTCAGGATTTAGGGAGAACACATTATGGCAAATACGGGGTTATAGTGTCTGGCGCGATGGATAACTTTTCTCACCGAGCTGCGAACTGGCTAGTTGGGAATATAGATCAGGAAGCTACCCTTGAAATAACATGGAGTGGGTTTGCGGCCCATTTTGAGGCAGATCATTGGATTGCTATTACAGGGGGAAACCTTACACCTCAATTGGATGGTATAGATGTTCCGATGTGGCGTTCTGTATTCGTGCGTAGTGGCAGTATGCTTACCTTTAATAAACCTGTTATCGGTTGTCGATCATACATAGCGATATCAGGCGGTTTAGCTGTTAGAGAAATGATGGGGAGCTATAGTACATATATTCGAGCGGGAATAGGCGGCTATCAGGGTAGAACTCTGAGGGCTGGGGATGAGATATCGGTGAAACAGGGTTGGTTCACGAAACGACCAGATCGCATGGATGAACAAGCGCCATTTTTTTCGGTAAAATGGTCTATCCCTCAAGCACAAATTCCATCCTATCATAATCATCCAGTTGTCCGAGTGATACGTGGGAATCAATTTGATGATTTTAATGATATAAGCCGGGAAGCTCTATTTAAAGAAAGATTTATAGTAACACCGCAATCAGACCGAATGGGTTATCGGATTTCGGGAACGACTCTTACTTTGAAATCTCCAAAGGAATACATATCTGAAGCTGTAACGATGGGAACGATTCAAGTCCCTGCAGATGGACAGCCCATTATATTGATGGCAGATCGACAGACTCATGGTGGATATCCGAAAATCGCACAAACGGCAAGTATTGATATTCCTGTTGTTGCACAAATTCCCCCGGGCGGTTCAATCCGATTCTGTGAGATATCACAACGTGAAGCAGAACAGGCTTTTATCAACTGGAGGCGTGAAATTCGTCTACTTGCAATGATCATTCAACAAAAGTTAAAGGAGGAGTTTCATGCTGGAAATTGATCTTAATTGTGATATGGGTGAGAGTTTTGGAGTATATCACTTGGGAGCAGATGCAGTTCTACTAGAACACGTTACCTCAGCTAATATTGCATGCGGATTTCATGCAGGAGATCCATCCGTCATGCGTTCAACCGTGAAGCTAGCTTTGCAACAAGGGGCTGCGATCGGTGCACATCCTGGATTGCCCGATTTGGCTGGGTTTGGGAGAAGAAATATGGATATTTCGCCCGATGAAGCTTTTGATATGGTAACCTATCAGATTGGCGCCCTACAGATGTTCGTTAAGCAAGAAGGGGGTGTGCTTCACCACGTGAAGCCCCATGGTGCTCTGTACAATATGGCAGCTACCTCAAAAGCTCTAGCGGATGCTATAGCAGCAGCTATCTACGCTATTGATTCAAATCTTATTCTCTATGGCTTGTCAGGTAGTGCAATGATAGAAGCGGGAGAACAGATTGGGCTACGCACGGCAAGCGAAGTGTTCGCCGATCGTACGTATCAAGATGATGGAACGTTAACACCGAGACGAATGTCAGGTTCATTAATCACAGATACAGATCATGCGGTGCAACAAGTTCTGGGAATGGTGAAGGACGGTTACGTTAAATCTATTTCAGGAAAATCAGTCCCTATTCAAGCGGACACGGTATGTATTCATGGAGATGGTGCTCATGCAGTCATGTTTGCACAACAGCTCCGGTCTCGTCTTTTGGACGAAGGAATCATTATACAAGCGGTTGGTAAGGTGAAATAAAAACATCGATTAGCTTTCTAGGGGGACCTACTCATGAAAATATTGATATCAGGTTTTGAGCCTTTTGGTGGTAGTAAGATGAATCCCACAGAGCAATTAATACAGGATATAGTTCATGTATCATTTGAAGGCGTTGAGATAAAAACATTGCTTCTTCCCGTTTATTTTGATGAGTGTGCTGACCTCATCTTGCAAGAGATTCAGTCATTCGAACCAGATGCAGTTATAGCATGTGGAGTTGCAGCAGGTCGAACGGCTATTACACCTGAGCGCATTGCTATCAATATCAAGGATATTGCACCGGATTCACCTTATCCAGATAACAGAGGTGTAAGACCACAGGATGAGCCCATTCATCCAGATCATCCGGATGGTCTGTTTACAAATCTGCCGATTCGTAAGATGGTTGAACGACTCCGGGATCAGGGGATACCTGCCTTGATATCTAATTCGGCGGGGACTTATATTTGTAATAACACGATGTATGCGTTGCTCGATCACATGCGTATAAATCAGGTACCGAAACTAGGCGGATTTATTCATTTTCCAGCTTCTATTGAGATGGCTACAGACAAGCCTTCAATGCCCACAATGCATCAAGATACGATGTTAAAAGGGCTTCAAATCATCATTCAAACCACGATAGATGAATTAATGAAGGATAAGATCTACTAAACTATTATAAAAATTCCATGGATTTTTTCGCCCATTCCTACTACAATTATATAGTTTGATTAATGTAATATTGGAAATGGGGAATACAATCATGGCTATACGCAGTAAAGAAGAGGTTATCGAATTTTTGTCGCGTGCTGAAGTAGCTGCTATCGGTACCTCGAATATGGGATCTCCGCGGCAGCGAATGATGCATTTCGCGGTGGACGCGCATTTTAATATTTATGTGACAAGTATGAAGGGTGACCCGAAGGTTATCCAGTGGAGTAACATCCCTGAGACTGCACTGCTTATCCATCAAGGCGAAGAGTTCTTAAAGATGGAAGAATGCGAAATTATCGGCCGGGCGGAAGTGCTGAAAGACGAAGGAGAACGTGATATTGCGGCTCAGCTGCTGAAGACGAGATCGCCAATCGTTGCTCAGTTTACAGAAATCGGAGCTCTGGATAAACTTGAATTCATTCGAATCTGTCCTTTCATAGTGAAATATCGCTTTGTTCCTGAAATCTTGCAGGGTGAACCACCTACGGTATTTGACTTTAGCGAGAACCGTGAATCATTCAGCGTATGGGATGATGTTCGTGCTAAAGCACGTGCATGGAAAGAGGCGGTAAGGCCGTTATCACTTACAGCTACGTTAGTTCCGATTCTTCTTGGCGGAGCTCTTGCACTGTCGAGTGTTCATCATTTGAATGTTGGCATTTTTCTGATTACATTGATCGGGGCAATTATGATTCAAGCTGGAACGAATATGATAAACGACTGGAAGGATGCGGAGCGAGACAGTGAAAACAGTGCTGGAATGCGGCCATTCACAGGTGGATCACGAATGATTCAGCTTGGGCTGATATCCAGATCGGATATGGGGTTCTTCGGTTTGCTAATAACCGTTATTGCTACTCTAATCGGTATTTACTTAGTATTCGTTAGCGGATGGGGACTGATTCCACTCATTCTCTATGGGATCATTGCCGGGGTGTTCTATACTAGCGAGAAGGGTAAGTTCTCCTTCATTAATATGGCGCCAGGCATTGCTGAAGTATTAATTGCTACGACATATGGTGTGTTTATGACAATGGGTGCTTTCTATGTACAGACTGGAGCTTATTCCCTTCAAGCATTCTTAATTTCATTACCTGTTGCATTTTTTATATCTAATGTACTTTTGATCAACCAGTTTCCAGATGCAGAATCAGATGCGAAGACGGGAAAGAACACACTTGTTGTACGTGTTGGTAAGAAAAAAGCTAGAAATATTCTGATATCCTGTTTCGTCGCTGGATATATCATTATCGGGATCTTGCCGGTTCTAGGGGTTGCGCCATTTACATTATACTTTGCTTTCTTGTCCGTACCATTCGCGCTTCAAGCGATTCGTTATGCATGGAGTAATTATGATAAAAATGCCGCAGATATCATTCCGAGTAATGCACATACGGCAATAAATCATCTTTTTAACGGTTTACTATTAGTATTTGCATTTCTATTAACCGAATTGGACTTAGTGATTCCAATTGTATATCTTGCAGCATCTCTGCTGTTTATCTTCTGGGTATGGAATTACATTGAAAGACAACGGAGAGTTATGAATGATTTCCGGAACGCTTTTAAAAACTAATGTAGCTTGTAAAAAAAGAAGTCGCTCTTCATTGAGCGACTTCTTTATGTATGATCAGTTTATTTGTTTAGTTTCACAATAATTGCATTACTGATCTGGCGACCAGGAGCCGTTAGGTATGAACCATTGTAATAAAGCCCACTCGAAGCACCACCGTCAAGATTCATCGCTTGGTAGGCGCCGGCCTGTTTCATGATCTCAGCCAGTTGAGGAATCGTTGCGCCACCGGTTGTTAATAGAATAAGTTTATGATCCTTCGTTATACCAAGAGCGCTTCTTGCTCCACCACCGGTTAGGATCTTAGGGTCTTTAAAGCCTTCCTTCTTCACATCCAGTGACACTTTTCCATTCACAATCAACCGTGGTCCGGCTTGTATTGCACCTGTAGATTTGCCTTGTAAGAAATGATCTTTGAAATCCAGACCAGGGACTAATTGAGTTAGGTTGTTAGAATCAAAGGTGAATACGGTGCGCTTGTCCGCAGGGCTATCTTTTAGAAGCTTTCCTTTACCTACAATATAGCCATATGGAGCTTTGTAAGAGCCAGATGTATAAGCATCGAAGAATGTACCATTCATGGCGACCACAGCATTATTACGTTTAGCTATACTACGTAAATCTTCAACTTTACCGACTTGATTACCTGCTAGAGCGACATCCAGTTCCACATTAGGATGAAGTAGAGAGATTGTGACCGTCTGTGCACTGAAGGTGCGAGACCCTACTTTAAAGGATTTTCGAGCTGTGATGATCGGTTTACCGTTCGCTGCTGCAATCGAACTCCCGGAAAGAACAGGGAGAGAAGCTGCGATATCTCCCTCGATAATGACAACAGAAGAAGTATCCTTATTCCATGTGATCTTAAGACTTAGATACTGGCTGACAAATTGAAGTGGGACATATGTATTACCTGCCTCTTTGAAGGGGGCTCCTTTAATAGCAACTTTCTTGCCATTGACATAAGCTGTTTTTGAACCGAGATAAAGGGAAAGTTTGGTGTCTTTCTTTGTAATATCAATTTTTTTCTGAGCAGAAGTATATTGAACCTTGATTCCATCATAGCCCTTCAGGACTCCGACTGGAATGAAAGATTGGCTGCTCTGATTCGTAAAAGCTAACATTTTAGGTGCACTCGCGGCACCATAGAGTGGTGTAACAAAGGTGAGCATGGCTAATAGGACTAAAGCGGTAATTCTTTTCATGTGTGAAATAATCTCCTTTATGTATATGTATCACGTAACAACGTGTGTATAAGATTTATCGGTAATATTTTGAAAAAATGTAGATTGATCCGGTATAAAGTTCTATTTCCTATCACGACTTTCTACCTATTTTTTATCATAAAGGTAACAATCGATGAGATTAATGTCGATAAACTGGTATAGTACTGGAAAATACCTGTGTAACAGAGGAACAAAGGAGAGAAATGAATGATTGCTAACAGGAGAACAACCAAGTTATCTCTAGTTATTGTGATGATGTTGGCTATGGTGTTTCCAACCAGTGTATTCGCTGCGAATGGGGATTTAACATCGATCACGTTTGACACGGAAGAGAGTGAGATTCATCTTACAGTTACGGAAACGACCAGACAGCTTCGTGTGCTGGCAAATATCGAAGGTTCTAGCACCAAGAAAGATGTGACAAATGAGGCAACGTGGACGTCATCTAGCACTAAAATCGTTAAAGTTGATGGAGGTCTTCTAACTCCGCTTGACAAAGGTACGGCAACGATTACTGCGAAGTACAAAGGCTCCATTGCGACTATTAAAGTTGTATCTAAATATGCGGCTGAAGAGTTCAAGATCGACCAAGCAGCTGAGGTGGAGTACAAGCTTGGTACCGAAGGCCTTTCTGTAAAAGCGCTGGCTGACGGCACGAATGATGTGAGTACAGAAGCCAAATGGACTTCTTCTGATGAAGCTGTCGTCACTGTTGATAAAGGACAGTTGAAGCTGATCGGAAGAGGTAGTGCAACGATAACGGCTACTTATAAAGGTCTTAGTGCTTCTTTTAAAGTAAAAGTCATCTCACCTTATGAGAAACTAGTAATCTCTCCAAGTGCGGATCAAGAGCTTCTTGTAGGCGATAATGCTGTAGAGCTTAAGGTATACGCTAAAACTTCGGAATCAGAAACGGGTTTAGGTACGCTAGTAACAGATAAAGCGGAACTTAAGTCTTCCGATAACGCTGTTGCCAAGATTGTAGATGGTAAGCTGGAGCCTGTTGCATTGGGTAAGGCAACGATTACTGCTACCTACTTGGGAACTACGGCAACGATCGATGTTTACGTTAGAAATCCTTACGAAGCGTTGATCTTGGATCAGACAGATTTCGTTAAGAATCCGCTTATGTTTTTAAATGACACAACAACAATTAAGACTTCTGTTCGTAATGCAGCGACAAAGTCTGAGCCCGTAGTAGCAACCTGGACTTCATCCAATCCGCTAGCAGTAACTGTGGATGGAGGTAAGATCACAGCAAGAGCGACGGGAACTTCAACAATTAAAGTATCCTATCGCGGCATTTCGAAAGAATTCCGGGTGACGGTGTTCCCAAGCGTTAAGGAATTTACCGTTGAAGAGAAGGAGATCAAACTACTTAAAGGCGATTCTCAATCCGTACCTAAGGTAACAGGGATACTTCTGGATGATGAGAAACAGGATTTCACAAAATCAGTGGAGTGGACAACTAGTGACGATACCGTCGTTACTGTGGATGAAGGGAAGATGAACGCTAAGGCCGAAGGTAAAGCTATTCTAACGGGTAAAATCGGCAATAAGCAAGTTGCTGAGGTAACGGTTATCGTAGATGAGAAAGTACTTGTTCTCTTACCTTCTATAGAGAATTATGTAATTGTAACTGGTAAAGCGGCTGAATTGCCTAAAGTTACAGCAGTGCTCGAGAATGGTGAAGAAGAGGATGTAACGAGCAAAGTAGAATGGTCATTAACTGGTACAGCAGCTGTCATTAAGGATACTGAAATCAAGGGACTGGTAAGGGGTTCTACGGTACTGAAAGGTACTTATCTGAATCAAAGTATCAAAATCCCTGTTTCCGTTGAGCAAGAAGTCGTGAAAATTGTTGTTGACCCTGAGACGATCGAACTGAACCTTAAGAGAACGAAGTCTATTAAGGCAACAGGTTATTATGCGAATGGAAAGACCGTATCCCTGTCTACGAAGATTGACTGGGTCTCCTCAGACACATCTGTAGCCACTGTAACTAGATCTTCCATCAAGTCCGTTGGTGAAGGGACAGCAACGATCAGTGGTTCTTATCAGGAGATTCAAGTAAGTCTGAAAGTGAATGTGGTTCCGAAATTGATGAAGGTGGCTGCTAACGAGAAAAAGTTGAATTTATCGCCTGGTGATATCAAGACTTTAGTATTGACAGCAACTTACGACACTGGAAAGACAAGCAATGTTACTAGTAATGCTGAATGGACAAGCAGTAATCCTTCCGTAGCTAAAGTTTCCGAAGGCAGAATTGAGGTACTCGCAAAAGGAACTTCCCGGATCAAAGCAAAGGTAGGTACGAAGACAGTTACTGTGACGGTGTCTGTAAAATAAAACAACGAAAAAAGCCGCTTCCTTTCATAGGATGCGGCTTTTTGCTTGAAATATTAGCTATATAAAATTTATGTTGCCTATATAAGTAAGTGATTATATAATTACGAACGGACTATCATGTCAGATAGCTTAATTTTACGCGGAGGTTACTGCATTGAACTCATTTAATCTTGCCGGGTTGATTTTTATAGTGACACTGGTACTCGTTATTTGGCAGCCCAGAAACCTATCTATTGGTTGGTCTGCTTGCGGCGGAGCAGCGGTTGCACTAATCGCTGGCGTGGTTGACTTTCAAGATGTATGGGATGTAACACAAATAGTATGGAATGCCACCTTAACTTTTGTTGCTATTATTCTGATTTCATTAATTCTTGACAAGATTGGCTTTTTCGAATGGGCAGCTTTACATATGGCTCATGCAGCCAAAGGCAATGGTGTACGAATGTTTATTTACATATCACTTCTGGGTGCGGTAGTCTCTGCATTTTTTGCGAATGATGGAGCAGCCTTGATTCTGACCCCGATCGTGCTTGCTATGGTGCGTGCTCTTCAATTCGATGAGAAAAAACTATTTCCGTTCATTATTGCAAGCGGCTTTATTGCCGATACGACTTCACTACCGCTTGTTGTAAGCAATCTGGTGAACATTGTGTCTGCAGATTTCTTTGGCATCAGTTTCATGGAATACGCAGGCCATATGATTGTTCCTAACTTGTTTTCTTTAGGCGCAAGTATATTAGTTCTATATGTATTCTTTCGAAAGAGTATTCCGAGTCGGTATGATGGGAGTCAGCTAAAAGAACCATCCAGTGTTATTCTGGATAAAAAGATGTTTCGAATGTCCTGGATTGTCCTCATACTGCTTCTCATCGGTTATTTTATCAGTGAGTATTTTGATATCCCTGTCTCCGTTGTAGCGATCATAGTTACGATCTTCTTCCTTCTGATGGCACGAAAAAGCCCTGCTGTTCAAACGAATGAAGTGATCAAGGGGGCACCTTGGACAATTGTATTCTTTTCTATAGGTATGTATGTTGTCGTATATGGCCTGCGGAACGCAGGATTAACGGATTCCCTTACTGATTTACTACAGGCTGCAGCTAACCAAGGTATGTTTATAGCTACAATGAGTATGGGCTTTATAGCGGCTATTCTGTCTTCGGTAATGAACAATCTACCAACGGTGATGATTGATGCGCTTGCTATTGATGCGACACATACCTCAGCGTCAATTCGGGAAGCTTTAATCTATGCCAATGTAATCGGATCAGATCTGGGTCCGAAGATTACGCCAATTGGATCTCTTGCCACCTTATTGTGGCTCCACGTTCTTTCCAATAAAGGATTGAAGATAGGATGGGGCGCTTATTTTAAAATAGGTGTGATACTGACTGTCCCAACCCTGTTTATCACGCTGCTAGGATTATATTTATGGCTAAATATTTGGTAACCATGAGGTGGATTATATTTAATGCAAAAAAGACATTCTAAAGTTATCATAGTTGTTGTCGTTTTCTTGACCATCACTTCAATCATGATATCAATTAACAGCTTAAGTAGTAAGAAGGAAGTTAAGGCTAGATCGGATTATTATGCTAGCTTCGTTTCAAGTGTACAGACGTTAGATAGGACGCTTTCTCCAACAAATGGGGCAAAACTTGATGATGTTTCGCAAATGTTTGATGTGTACACAATCATTATTTTTGTGAATGACCGATTAACTCAACTTAAAGAAAATACTAAAAGTTTTAGTGAGTTGGATGAATTAGTAAATGATTTTATGATATTTAGGCATCGTTATGAATCTCTTGTTAGACAACAAATTATTAGTGATGATGTTGATCCCGAAGTGCTGTTAAAAGTGGTCGACCAGATCAAATTATTTCTAAGTGTTTTACCTAAAGAATACGAGAATTCTAAGAGGTTTTCTAATCAACTAAATGCAGCTGATCAGCATATTAAACCCTTATTAGACATCTCGATTTAATTATAACTTTGTTCGACAAATAGAAAACGTTTAGTGTTAATGTGGTCTAGTACTTTTTTTCTAAAGTGGCTATCTGAATGGAAAAAGAAACCGTCCCTCGGTAATAATTGAGGTACGGTTTCTTTTTTTGATGCCAAAATGGTGCATGCCTTAGACCAACGCCATTTTACAGCCTAGGTGTTTTTTTTAATATATCTTTTTGAAATAATCATGTTTGATCACTGATACCTTTGCAGTAAGTTAATCATTCGTTTGACAAATATTTGAGCGGCTTTAGACGATTGGTTATCTAAGGATGAGACTGACCACAGGTAGGGTATTTCGTGATGAGACATCTCTAGTGGTATAGGGAGGACATCACCTTGATCTACGAGCGGGTTCGCACGAAACGAATAATCCGTTCCTAACGTGACTGCTATATTTTCGTTAACTGCTTTCATAATAGATTCGATATTATTGCTAGTGAATAGGACATCAACAGAATCACCTAAATGCTCCACGTAATCGATGATATAAGGATCGTTATACAATACGAACTGGCTTAAGTGCAGGTCTTTGACCGTGACACTTTTCAAGGATGCAAGCGGGGAGTGTTTACTTACTCCAAGTGCTAATTGACCGTTCACAAGTTGTTCGAAGTGCAAACCTCGATGCTTAAGCATCATCTCCTCGCTAAACAGAACGAACCCTACATCACTCCGACCTGACCTAACATCATCTAATACTGTAGTCGTACCTTGTTCAGAAATATGGAGACGAATACTTGGAAATTCTTTGCGTAAGCCCGTTAATACATCGATAAGAATGGATGTTGGACCAGGGATTGTAGAGATACGCAGCTTCGCTTCATTCATTTCTTTATAGCTATTCGCTTCAGAAATTAACTCGTCCAATTGATTTAATATAAGATTCGCTTTACTTATGATCATTTTTCCTTCATGTGTTGGAACGGCACCGCTGCGTGAGCGGGTGAATATTTTGATTCCTAATTCAGCTTCCAGTTGTGAAACTGCACGACTGATGCCAGTAACCGTAACATGACATGACTGAGCTGCTTGGGTAAAAGAGCCACTACTCGCGACTCGCCTAACATATTTCAGTTGTTCAATATTCATGAAGATTCCTCTTTCACTATACTTGTAGTTAAGTTAATCCTTCATTCTATTTATTTCCTGAATATTTAGTATAGTTTCCTTCATGTGCATGGTCAAATTTAGTAGCTTCCAAGATATGACTATTCGACTTACTGAACTCAAAGTTGAGTCATGTGTACTTTTAGTACATTTTATGGAGCAATTAACATATGTTACTGTTATTTTAAGAGATTATATAAAACTCAAAATTATAATATACGCATGATATTGGAGAGAGGTGCTGCACTTCATTCAATGGCTAAGTAAGCCATTGGATCCTAAAAACGATAGTCATTCACGTGAGAAATAAAGGAGGAGATTAATCATGTCAATCAATCAGAGATTTCAAATTCCGCAACCCAAGACGTATGGTCCTTTAGGAAATTTACCATTATTAGATACGGAAAAGCCTATTCAATCCTTGACAAAACTTGCCTATGATCTAGGTCCCATATTTCGGATGCAGTATCCAAAAGGGCGGAACGATGTTTATATTTCAAGCGAGGAACTTGTGGCAGATGCTTGTGATGAAGACCGTTTTGACAAGAGAGTATGGGCGCCACTTCAAAAAGTACGTTCATTTGGTGGAGATGGTCTATTTACCAGCTGGACGGAAGAGCCAAACTGGCAAAAAGCACATAACATCCTCATCCCCAGCTTTAGTCAAAGAGCGATGCAGGGCTATCATTCGATGATGGTAGACATAGGCGTTCAGCTAGTTCAAAAGTGGACCCGTTTGAATCCGGATGAAAGTGTCAATGTACCAGAAGACATGACCAGGCTTACGCTGGATACGATCGGGCTATGCGGATTTAATTACCGCTTTAATAGTTTTTATCGTGAACAGCCCCATCCGTTCATAACAAGCATGGTTAGGGCGCTTGATGAAGCGATGAGCCAATTAAGTCGGCTTGGAATTCAAGATAAGCTGATGGTAATGACCAAACGGCAGTTTACTCAAGATGTTGAAACGATGTTCTCCTTAGTGGATCAAATCATTTCTGAACGTAAATCAGGTGAAGATAAGGGGACAGGGGATTTACTCTCTCGAATGCTATCAAGTAAAGATCCTGAGTCCGGGGAAGGCTTGGATGATGAAAATATACGATATCAGATTATCACTTTTCTAATTGCGGGTCATGAAACTACGAGCGGACTTTTATCCTTTGCGGTTTATTATCTTATGAATAATCCTGAAGTACTGCAAAAAGCCTATGAAGAGGTCGATCGGATTCTGACCGGACCCATCCCAACGTATAAACAAGTTCTCGACCTGAAATACATACGAATGATTCTGAATGAATCATTGCGTCTGTGGCCGACAGCACCGGCATTTTCGGTATATGCCAAAGAAGATACAATGTTAGCAGGTAAGTTTCAGCTGCATAAAGGTGAGAGTGTCAATGTCTTGATTCCTAAACTTCATCGAGATCCGCTAGCATGGGGTGATGATGTAGATGATTTCCGCCCAGAACGCTTCCAAGATCAAAGTAAGGTGCCTGTTCACGCCTATAAACCATTTGGAAACGGTCAAAGAGCTTGCATCGGACAACAGTTCGCTCTACATGAAGCTACCTTGGTATTAGGGATGATCTTGAAGCATTTCGAATTTATCGATCATCATCATTATCAACTAAAGGTGAAGGAAACATTAACGTTGAAACCTGATGATTTTGAAATAAAAGTTCGTGCTCGTGAGCAAAAAGTGATTCAAAATCCACTGCAGTCAAGCGATCCAATTGAAAATCAAAGCTCACAGAAAAACGATGTTATTCAAGGTGTATCGGTGACAGAAGAAAATTCAATACCTCTACTTGTGCTATACGGTTCTAATCTTGGAACAGCTGAGAGTATTGCAAGAGAAATTGCAGATATTGCGAAGCTTCAAGGAATTAAAGCGGAAGCTGCTTCATTAAACAGTCGAATCAACAATCTTCCAACGGAAGGTGCTGTCGTTATTGTTGCCGCATCCTATAATGGTAAGCCTGCTAGTAACGCCAGAGAGTTTGTACAATGGATGGAGCAACTAGAGAAGGGTGAACTAAAAGGGGTAAAATTTGCGGTGTTTGGATGCGGGGATCGGACTTGGTCAACTACGTATCAGGCAGTACCTAGAATGATAGACGAGTTACTGGAGAAGAAGGGAGCTGACCGAATCTCGAAGCGGGGCGAGGGGGATGCCAGTGGGGATTTCGAATCGCATCTAGATGCGTGGAAAAGCCAATTGTGGACAGATCTGATAAAAGAGTTTGATCTATCCCTAAATCAAGAGGCGGAATTAGAAAGAAACTCACTCAATGTAAAGTTTGTTCATGGTGTAGCCGGAGCTCCGCTTGCACAAGCCTATGACGCTTTCAATGCTACAATCACAGAGAATCGTGGGCTTCAACGACCTGAAAGCGACCGCCGTACCACTCATATTGAGATTGCACTTTCCGAAGGGATAACCTATGAAGAAGGCGATCATCTTGGCGTTTTGCCTGCGAATAGTCACTTGAATGTGGAGCGGATTTTGAATCGTTTTAATTTAAACGGAAATGAATTGCTAGTTCTCTCGTCCAGTGGTCGGAGTGAAGCTCACCTTCCTCTGGAACGCCCAGTAAGCTTATATGATTTGCTTAGTCATAGTGTTGAGGTACAAGAATCAGCTAGCCGTGCCCAAATACGAGAGCTTGCAGCTTATACAACGTGTCCTCCGCATAAGCGAGAATTGGAAGCACTTCTTGAGGAAACGGTCTATACAAGTCAGGTTCTGAATAAACGCTTGAGTATGCTAGACCTACTTGAGCAATACGAGGCTTGTGAAATGCCATTTGAGCGGTTCTTAGCGTTGCTTCCGCCATTAAAACCGAGATATTATTCCATCTCAAGCTCCCCTCTTGTTAGTCCGAATACAGCTTCAATTACGGTAGGAGTGGTGCATGGTTCTGCTTGGAAAGGTAGAGGGGAATACTACGGAGTCGCTTCAAACTATCTGACCGATCTCCAACCTGGAGAAGAGATTATGATATTCATTCGAACGCCGGAATCAAGCTTTAGACTGCCGGACAATCCAGAAGTTCCGATTATTATGGTTGGACCGGGAACCGGAGTTGCTCCATTCCGTGGATTTTTACAGTCACGTAGTAGGATGAAGCAGAAGGGTATAGCGGTAGGAGAAGCACATCTGTTTTATGGGTGCCGAAATGATATGGACTACATCTATAGATCTGAGATGGAGCAATTTGAGAAGGATGGACTAGTCGAGCTTCATGTTGCATGTTCTAGACGTGACGGGACACCAAAAACATATGTACAGCACCTGCTAAAAGAACAATCCGAGCACATCATTGATATGTTGGAACGTCAGGGTGGACATCTATATATTTGCGGAGATGGTACAAAGATGGCTCCAGAGGTTGAAGCCACGCTTCAAGAAGCATATAAGACAATACATGGTGTGGAAGATATAGAGGCGGTTAATTGGATGCAACAGCTTCAGGACGAAGGTCGCTTTGCTAAAGACGTCTGGTCCGGAGATTAATGAATTAGGATAGTTACCGTAGTATTTACATGTTGACAAAATTTGAAAAGAGAAGTTATACTTCTATTTGTATTTTTTACTAAGCATTATTAAAAATGCGAGATAATGATTTCATCAACACGAAGAGGCGAGGAGGAAGGATAAATGTTCTTTTTATCTACTGTTTTAGTTCGGAATTTGGGATAGACGGGAGAAGTCTGCCCATTTATGCTATTCCAACCGAAGAACAGTAGACTAAGAGAACGTCATTCTTCCATGACTTTACAGTGTTATATTGTAATGGGCAGGGTGTAAGTTCACCTTGCCCATTTTTTGTATACTAAAATAATAGCAGAGAGACTTCGTTGCTCTATTTCGTTGCTCTATATCGTAGGACGGCGAATTTATTTCTGCTTGAGAAAAATGAATATCGTTCTTTCTATTGCTCTATTCGGTTGGGTTCAGAATTGAAACCTAAAGGAGAGAATAGAGATGAGTATTGTTAATGTACAGCAGCTTACACATACATTTGGTGATAAACAGCTATTTCATGGATTGGATTTCCGGTTATTGCCGGGAGAGCATGCAGGCTTGGTGGGAAGTAATGGGGCTGGGAAATCTACATTTCTTCGGATTTTGACAGAAGAGATTATGCCGGACTCTGGATCTGTCACGTGGCACCCCGGTATTAAAGTTGGGTTCCTACAGCAGCACCAGGATTTGAAGGCTGGAACTACTGTGATAGAAGCCCTGCAAGACGTATTCCGTCATCTATATGATCAGGAACGTCAAATGCTAGCTGCAGCTGAACGGATGGCTTCTAGCTCAGAAGATTTGGAGACTCTTTTAACCCAGTACGGTCAACTTCAAAATAATTTAGAGATTAGCGGTTTTTATCAATTGGATATACAAATTCAAGAAGTAGCAGCTGGATTAGGCATACTAGATCTGGGTGTGGAGCGGGATGTAAGTGAACTGAGTGGTGGTCAGCGTACAAAGCTGTTGCTAGGTAAGCTATTACTCGCTCAGCCCGAAGTCCTTCTGCTAGATGAACCGACAAATTATCTCGATGATGTTCATATCGAGTGGCTTATTTCTTATCTTAAGCGTTATGAGTCAGCTTACCTCGTTGTATCCCATGACGAATCGTTCATGAATGAAGTGACGAGTACGATATTTCACTTAGAGCACCAGGTTATCAAACGTTATTCAGGTAACTATGATGCTTTTAAAACTCGTTATGAACTTAATCGACAGCAGCTTCAACAAGCCTATGTCCGGCAGCAAAAAGAAATTGATAGGCTCGAAAACTTCGTGCAGAAGAACCGAAATCGTAATGCAAAGCAAGCGAAAAGCCGGGAAAAAGTATTGTCGAAAATGCAGCGCATTGAACTTCAAAAGACTGCCCCAATACCTCGTTTCAAGTTTTCGGTACATCTTGAGCCTGTAAACAAGGTTATAGAGGCACAGCAGATTCATATCGGTTACAGCAAATCTTTATTTGGACCTAAGGATCTACTAGTAAAACGAGGAGAAAAGATTGCAGTTACTGGTCATAATGGCATCGGAAAATCTACAATGTTAAAAACATTACTTGGCGACATTTCCCCGCTTAGTGGTTCAATACAGATCGGTGACGGAGTTAAGGCAGGATATTTTGCACAGGAATCTGAAACGCCTCAAGAGACTCCTCTAGAGTATTTATGGAGCTTTCGTCCAGATCTGACGCAAAAAGAAATTAGACAGACGCTCGCAAGCGCAGGGTTGACCGATAAGCATATTCGTCGATCCATGTCTCTATTGAGTGGTGGTGAACAAGCCAAGGTCCGGTTGAGTAAATTAATGATTACACCTAGCAATATGCTTATTCTGGATGAACCTACGAATCATCTCGACGTTCAAGCGAAGGCATCATTACAAGGTGCGCTTGAGAAATATGAAGGGACGATAATATTAGTCTCCCATGAGCCTGAATTTTATAAAGATTGGGTAACTGATGTGTGGAATGTACAGGATTGGCATAGAAGCTAATTCAATCTATAATAATATGGTGTAAAATTCCATGGAATGAACAGGAGAGATGTAATGATCAGGTTCAATATACGGAGTGAAGCATTTTGATTAAATGCCGCAGTATTTATTTGATTTTAGCCGGGTTGGTTGTTGTTATCCTAGTGTGTTCAACGATCCTTAAGAAGGAACAGAACACAGCGTACAGCGCTAAAGGCACGTTGGAGAGCGTGACAGGCTCATCGTTATATCAAGTATGGTTCGGTTATAGTACAATACTGCAAAATAAAGAAAGTTCCCTAGACAGAGAACATATTGAAGATCTTTATACCTCGTTATCTGTGATAGAAGCTCACTCTCAAACCGTAGATGAAGCGGTTCATGCACAAGTATTGACACCGATTGCGAAGAATATGAAGCAGATTGCAGATGGAATCAAGAGAAGTTATGCGAAGAATGGGAAATTAACAGAAGACGATCAGGCGAGTTACTCCAAGATGATGAAGCAATCAGAAATGTTAATATCATCACTCTCTAAGGTTTACTACGTTCCCGATTCCTTGGAAGGCGCAGAAGTTACGTTAGACATTAATAAGAATGATGACTATCGTAAACTGCTTGAGTTGAATAAAGAATTGAAACAATATATCGATTCATCGAAATCATGAATGTGAATAAAAATGCGCCCTTCTTCATACACATAGGGTTGACTTTATAAGTCTATTCCGTATAATATCCATTAACTTGAATATTCTGTAAAAAGCTGAGAAGAGAAAGAGTACCATGGTGATTTCTTTAAACAGAGAGCTCCGGTAGCTGAAAAGGAGTAAAGAATATCTGTGGGAATATGGTCTCTGAGCTGCGCTTCGAACCCTATAAGGGAGTAGGCTGCGCCGGAACCCGCACCCGTTAACGTGCTAGGGTATACACGCATTTTTATGCGTCGTACCTGAAGAGGTGAATGTCGCGAGACATTTGTAAAATTGGGTGGTACCACGTGAGCAAAGCTCTCGTCCCTTTGGGATGAGGGCTTTTTTTGTTGCCTAAAAATATAAGGAGGAATCACTTATGACGAACATTTTTATTGGTGGTGCATGGCCGTATGCTAACGGATCGTTACATTTGGGAAGACTAGCGAGTCTACTTCCGGGGGATGTGCTGGCACGTTATTTCCGTGCTAAAGGTGATAACGTACTGTTTGTTTCAGGAAGTGATTGTCACGGCACACCCGTAGCTGTTCAAGCTGCGAAAGAAGGTGTATCACCTTCGGATTATGCGGGCAGATATCATAAGGAATTTCTTGAGTGCTTTGAGAAGTTGGGATTCTCATATGATAAGTACACCCGAACTGATGTGGATTATCACCATAATGTGGTGAAGGAGTTATTCTTAAAGTTGCTCGACAACAAATATTTGTATAGAAAAACAATACAGCAGAATTATTGTGAGACGGATCGTCAGTTTTTGCCGGACCGCTATGTGGAAGGAACTTGTCCGGTTTGCGGACATCGTGCACGTGGAGATCAGTGTGATTTCTGCTCTACCTTGCTAGATCCTTTAGATCTGAGGGATAGATCGTGCAAATTATGCGGATCGACACCAGTAGAACGTCCAACAGAGCATTTCTACATTTCGTTATCTCATTTTCAGAGTCAACTAGAGGATTATCTGTATCGTGAGAAAGGATGGAGGGAGAACGCCAAGCTGTTGACGAGTCGGTATCTTATGGAGGGGCTTAAAGACCGGGCAGTTACAAGGGACTTATCTTGGGGAGTCGATGTTCCAGTGAGCGGTTTCGAGGATAAAAAAATCTATGTTTGGATAGAAGCAGTATGCGGTTATTTATCGGCAAGCAAACAGTGGGCTGATGAGGTTGGTGGAAACTGTGAGTCATTCTGGCTTGAGGGAAAAGGTGATATCGTATCGTATTATGTACACGGCAAAGATAACGTACCTTTTCATACTTTAATATGGCCAGCGATTTTACTGGGAATCGGAGGATTTCATCTCCCTGATAAAATTATTTCCTGTGAATACATGACTCTTGAAGGACAGAAGTTCTCAACCAGTAGGAATTGGGCTGTTTGGGTTCCAGATTTATTAAGGCGGTATGATCCAGATTCGATTCGCTACTTCCTAATAGCTAATGGACCAGAAAAGCGGGATGCTGATTTCTCGTGGAGGGAATTTATACACAGCCACAACGGAGAGTTACTTGGTGCTTATGGTAATTTCGTTAATCGGACATTAGCTTTTATTGAAAAGTCATTTAACGGAGAAATACCAAAAGGTGAAATATCTGAGACATGGCGAAATAACATTGAAGAACTTTACTTGAAAGCAGGGACACTTATTGAAAGCGGTCAACTTAAGGAAGCCCTAGAGTTAATCTTTTCTAGTATTCGCAAGGCAAACAAATACTTTGACGAACAAAAGCCGTGGCTTCAATTGAAGGAGCAACGAGATGCATGCGAACAAACCTTGTATACATGTGTGCAGACGATTGCTAATCTCGCTCAGTTGCTAAACCCGTTTATTCCTTTTTCATGTGAGAAAGTTAGAGGATTTCTGAATTTGAAAGAGCCTACATGGAAGCCTGTGTTTGTATCGTCTCAACAGAGAATAGTCGGGCTTATAATACTGTTTGAACGAATTGATGTTAAGCGGATAGATGAGGAGACAACACTACTGAACAATCAGCTGTCAGAATAGCAATATATCTTGGTCAAAATAATATAAGCCTTTAAGAAGGGTGAGCATCTTTTCCATCGAATACAACATGAAAGAGATATTTGAGAGGAGTTCATCATAATGAACATCGATTTAAAAGATAAACTTGCTTTAATAACGGGAGCAGGGGGACAACTTGGTCGGGTCATGGTGCGGACGCTTGCTGAGTGTGGCGCAGATGTGGTCATTCATTACCGAAGTAGCCGTGAAAAAGCGGATGAACTTCAGAAAGAAGTTCAAGAACTGGGTAGAGAGGCTTTAATCGTTCAAGCAGACATCACGGAGCAATCATCTGTTCTTCAGATGAAGGATGAAGTATTCGCACATTATGGATATCTTCCTCATATTGTTGTTGCTAACGCGGTGGAGCAATATGCTTGGACATCGGTATTGGAGCAATCTCCATCCGATTACGAGAGCCAGTTTAATTCGTGTGTGATGCAGAGTGTGTATCTTGCAAAGGCTTTTGTTCCAGCAATGATTGAACGAAAAGGTGGCCGAATGATTGGCATTAATACGGAATGTTCGATGCAGAACCTCCCATCACAGTCTGCCTATGTAGCTGGAAAGCGCGGCATGGATGGTGTGTACCGGGTGCTCGCAAAAGAGATTGGGGAACATGGGATAACGGTCAACCAAGTGGCACCCGGGTGGACTGTAAGTGATCGAGATCGTGAGAATGGGACAGAGCATAGTGAATCATACGAGTCATCTGTACCCCTACAGAGGAGAGGGACGGATCAGGAAATAGCGAATATGGTTGCATTCCTAGCGTCTGATCTTGCATCTTTTACAACAGGGGCGTATATCCCGGTATGTGGTGGCAATATAATGCCGTCTATATAGTGATAGAACAAGAGATACGATTAATTTCGTATCTTTTGTTATTTTAAAGAAAGAATAAAGATATGTTATAGAATGAATGTTCATGACATAGGAGTCTTGATTTTGGATGAAAGCAATGTTCTGCTATAATATTTGAATACTGCGTTATACAAGATGCAGACATAATAAATGTACATAAATTGAAGTTGGGGGCCGCGCAGATTAGCATGAATAAGTTCTATAAAGTTTGTATTGGTGTCATCTTAGTCTTGATTATTATTTACTTGGGTTCCTTGGTTGATTTCATATTCAAACCAGTACTCGCCTTATTCAGTTTACTCATCATTGTTCCCGTATTGCTGTCAGGCTTCTTCTACTATTTATTGAGGCCGCTGGTTAACTTTCTGGAGAGGAAGAAACTGAATAGATCTTTAGCGATTATTCTACTGTATGTCGTGATTGCTGTTATTTTGACAGGGTTTATACTCGGTGTATGGCCATCTCTAAGCAAACAGATTGATGCTCTGGAGCGGAACGCACCTTATCTGTTTAATGCCCTTGCGAAGCAATTAGAGAAGCTGGAAGATTACCCATTCCTCTCGAGTATTTTCCCTGAGGATAAGAGTATGCTCACGCAAATTACAGAGTATCTTAACAAAGGGTTTGTCTTACTTTCCAACTATATAACGAGTTTATTCTCAGTATTATCGAACTTTGCAATTATCCTCTTCACCTTCCCAATCTTCCTTTACTATATGTTAAAAGAAGGCGGAAAGTTTGGTCAGAAAATTGTTAGCTTTATGCCAAAGCGGTTTCGTGAAGAGGGAACTGAAACGATGAATGATATTGACAAGGCACTTAGTAACTTTATTGTAGGTAGAGTGCTCGTGAACTTGGCACTTGGTGTGCTTATGTATATTGGTTTTATTATCATCGGTCTGCCTTATGCTCTTCTGCTCACCGTCATCGCGGTAATTATGAACTTCATTCCGTTTGTAGGTGCGATCCTTTCGTCAGTACCTATTGTGATTATAGGATTGGTGGAATCACCTTCAGTAGCTATTTGGTCACTTGTAATTATACTTGTGGCTCAGCAAATTCAAGATAATCTCATTGCGCCATACATTTTCGGAAAACAGCTGGATATTCATCCGTTAACGACTATTGTATTAGTATTTGCAGGTGGTGATTTGTTCGGTATTGTCGGGATTATCGTCGTTATTCCTGTATATATGGTAATCAAAATTGTAGTAACACGCGTGTATGCCAGATTTTTCAAAGAGCGATGGGAGAAAGCTTAATCGAATACGAGATATTGATTATTTAACACGTGCAGCTTGTCTGCACGTGTTTTTGCGTTATCTCATGAAGAATTCGTGAAGATGGATTCGTAACTTCCTTAGTCGGGTAATAACTCAGCGAGCTGATGTACTCTTTGCAATAATCAAAACTCACATCGTCGGATGCTCACCTATTTTTGAACTGGAGGTTGAACACAAATGAACAATCGCGAAAATTCAAACAACGAGAACAGAACTAGCAAAGATGAACAACTGGAAGAATTTCGGGTTCATAATGACGGGAAGAAGATGACGACGAATCAAGGGTTAACGGTGTCTGAGGATGAACATTCTCTGAAGGTAGGAGACCGTGGACCTACATTAATGGAAGATTTCCATTTCAGAGAGAAGATGACTCACTTCGACCATGAACGTATACCTGAGCGAATTGTTCACGCTAGAGGTTTCGGGGCACATGGATATTTTCAAGTTTATGAATCGATGAAAGAATATACAAGAGCCAAGTTCCTTCAAGATCCTTCTGTTCAAACACCTGTATTTGTTCGGTTCTCAACCGTAGCAGGTTCCAGAGGTTCAGCGGATACGGTTAGGGACGTAAGAGGCTTTGCTACGAAGTTCTATACAGAAGAAGGTAACTACGACCTAGTCGGAAATAATATGCCTGTATTTTTCATTCAAGATGCGATGAAATTCCCTGATTTCATTCATGCCGTAAAGCCTGAACCGCATAATGAGATACCTCAAGCCCAATCGGCACACGATACATTCTGGGATTTCGTTGCTAACAATACAGAGAGTGCACATATGGTGATGTGGGCTATGTCTGACCGCTCTCTTCCTCGCAGCTTACGAATGATGGAGGGCTTCGGTGTACATACATTCCGCTTTATTAATGAAGTGGGCGAAGCACATTTCGTGAAGTTCCACTGGAAGCCGACACTTGGTACGCATTCTTTGGTATGGGATGAGACACAAAAGCTGGCAGGTAAAGATCCGGACTTTAATCGCCGCGATCTGTGGGACGCCATCGATACGGGTAATTATCCTGAGTTCGAACTAGGGATTCAAATTATTAAAGAAGATGAAGAGTTTAATTTCGACTTTGATATTCTTGATCCAACGAAGCTGTGGCCGGAAGAATTGATTCCAGTTCGCATCATCGGTAAAATGACATTAAATCGAAATACAGATAATTTCTTTGCAGAAACGGAGCAAATTGCCTTCCATCCAGGTCATGTGGTTCCTGGTATTGATTTTACCAATGATCCACTACTTCAAGGACGACTATTCTCATATACGGATACGCAATTGTCAAGACTTGGGGGTCCGAACTTCCACGAGATTCCGATCAACCGACCGATCGTGCCTGTTCATAACAATCAGCGGGACGGTATGCACCGTATGACGATTAATCCAGGGCAGGTAAGCTATCATAAGAATGGTATTGCCAATAATTCTCCACGTCCGGTTCCTGCGGATCAAGGGGGATATGAGCATTATACGGAGAAAGTAGAGGGACGCAAGGTTCGTCAGCGGAGTGAAAGCTTCAAAGACCACTATAGTCAGGCCGCGCTGTTCTGGAACAGCATGTCCGATGTAGAAAAACAACATATTGTATCTGCATTCCAGTTCGAACTTGGGAAGGTACAGAGCAAAGAGATTCGTCAGAATGTAGTAGATATGTTCGCAAATGTGGATGGAGATTTGGCTATTCGTATTTCAGATGGTCTTGGAACGATTCCTCCCGAGGCGAAGGGATCTGCTTCTACGCAGTCATCTCCTGCGTTAAGTATCATGAACACAATCCATACACCGGTCACACGTAAAGTTGCTGTTCTTGTTGGAGATGGTTATCAGGATGAGGCGTTAACAAGTGTGCTTCAAACGTTGATGGAAGCGGGAGTACAAGCTGAAATCGTGAGTCCAAAACTGGGTTATGTTACAAGTGACGGTGTAAACAGACTTGAAGTGAAGCACTCACTTCTCGGCGCAGATTCTGTTTTATTTGATGCAGTACTTGTAGCAGGGGGCAGACAGAGCGTGGATAACCTGCTTACCGAACCTAAGGTCATTGATTTTGTAAAAGAAGCCTATCAACATTTCAAACCCATTGGAGCTATTGGTGAAGGGGCTGAGCTGTTACCGAAAACGGAGGGTCCGGGAATTGTAACTTCTGAAATGAACGGCGATATTCAAAGTTTCGGGAAAAGCTTGCTAGAAGCCATCACAGCGCATAGACATTGGTCAAGAACGGTTTAAAATCAATTTAATATCTATTAGATAAGCTTTCGAATAAGGGCATGAAAAATGAAGTTCTCTTCATTTTCCGTGCCCTTATTCTTTGAATAAACACAAAAAAATGTAATCGTTTTCTCTCTTTCTTTTTTAAAGTAACATTCATACAAATATGAAGTTTCGTTTTTTCTTTATAAATAAGTATGCTAAAATAATCATATTAGTGATAACTAATATGTATGTATTCTACGATTTAAATACGGAGGGAATTATGGAGCTCATTCATCAAACAGAAGTTCAAAACATGATCGATAAGCTGACAGATCAAGATCTTTATATACATCTTGAGCTTACTACGGGAGCTTATGCTTCCCATCACGATATTTCCAAACATCCTGCTGCCAATTTTATTACAAATGCCCAAATCCGTTACACTCATGGATCTATTTCAGGAAATGGAACATTTCGGGTTGGATTAAAGATGGAGCATGGCTGGATTTACGCAGAAGGTTTGACCCATTATGACAAGAATGAGTCTGAACGACTGGTCATGGCAGGTCATGATAGTCAAGGTAAGCTCGTTGTTGCATTGCAATTAAGCCGGGAACCCTTCTAAAGAACAGGAGATGAGAAAGAATGAATCAACGCATACTGGTTGTATTACCCCACCCAGATGATGAGGCTTTCGGCCTTTCAGGCACGCTGGCCAAGCATATAGATCAAGGAGACCATGTTACTTATGCATGTCTAACATTGGGTGAGATGGGACGCAATATGGGAACCCCTCTGATTGCGAATCGTATTACACTTCCTTCAATTCGTAAAGTCGAGTTGGAAGAGTCTTGTCGTGCTATTGGCATCCAAGACTTGAGAATGCTAGGTTTTCATGATAAAACGATTGAATTTGAGGATCCTGAATTTCTGGATGGCGTCATTGATCAATTATTAAAAGAAATTCAACCGACACTTGTATATACTTTTTATCCAGGATACAGCGTGCATCCAGACCATGATGCCACTGGTGCGGCTGTTGTCCGGACAATACAGAAGTTACCGAAGCAAGAGCAACCAACGGTTCTGTGTATTGCCTTCGCTCGAAATTGTGAGGAAGCATTAGGCAAAGCAGATGTGTCTATTGATGTGACTGCTTATATTGAAGCGAAGATGAATTCTATTAAATCTCATCGGTCACAGTTCCAAGCTGCTGAATTATTAGGTAGCAAACAAATGAGCCCAGAAGAAATTAACAAACGATTTGCTAGAGAAACATTTTGGACTTATCGATTTGAATAACTTCGGGATCTAGTACAATACAGACTACAGCTCTGACGCTTGAATAGCGATCAGGGCTTTTTTTATTTGAAAATCAATTTTAAGTATTTTCGGTGTTTCAAGTTTATGCTAGTATCTTTAGGGAACGATTGTTCTTGGTTGTTGGAATCTAAGTCCAAGTAGGAGGAATCGATGTCAGATTTATATTCAGAAATCGATGAAGTGATTGCTTATATCCATAAGCACATCTATGATCCGCTTCCATTGTCTCATCTCGCTCAGCATATCTCATATAGTCCTTATCATTTCTCTCGAATATTTAAGGAGAGGGTAGGGCTATCCCCATTATATTATGTCTCTTCTATTCGGTTACAGAAGGCGAAGGACTTACTCTTGCAGAGTAATTTGACAGTGCGTGATATCGCACTCGAAATAGGTCAACAGAGTCTTGGAACGTTTACTACAAGATTTACGGAACGAGTGGGTATGTCTCCTTCTCAGTTTCGAAATTCAGCCGAACATGCTTCAAGCTTTTTCTCCTCACTCCAGCAGATTCAATCTTGGGTACCTGAAAATATGAACGCCGATCCTTGTGGCCAAGTTGAAGGTATGGTTCATGCAACGGAACACTTTGAAGGTGTCATATTGATTGGATTATTCCCTAAACCAATACCTGAAGGAATACCGATCCACGGAACGTTACTATCATCTTTAGGTTATTTCTCATTTGCAAATGTTAAACCAGGTACATACTATTTAATGGCAACGACTCTAGCTTGGAGCACAAACTTAACGGATATATTACTTCCTAAATTTACACTTCGAACAAGGTCTAGAGTGCCAATTGTTGTGAATAATGAAAATCGTGTGCCATTTCAGCAGATTATGCTGTATCCACCTCGTTTAGATGATCCACCCATTTTGATTTCACTTCCTTTACTTATGAGCAGTTTTCTGAATCGAATTTCACCGCAGTATTCGGAAATAGCAATCGAGAAGAAATAATATGATGAATCCTATGTTATGATGCAAATAACAACGAAATAACAAGGCGTGAATAACACATCCTAATGAAGAGGTGAACGTATTATGGCTTTAAAAGCGGATAAAATATTTGTGAATTTACCAGTAAAAGATCTTAATAAAACGGTTGAATTTTTCACGGAGATCGGGTTTGAGTTTAATCCTCAGTTCACAAATGAGAACGCAACTTGTATGGTAATCAGTGAACATATTTATGTAATGTTATTAGTTGAAGATTATTTCAAAACCTTCACGAAAAAAGAGATTTCTGATTCATCAAATTCTACTGAAGTGATCATAGCAATTTCTGCGGAGAACAGAGAACAGGTGGATGAGATTGTAAATAAAGCTCTGGCAGCGGGTGGACAACCAACTAATGATCCAGTGGATCACGGCTTTATGTACAGTAGGAGTTTCGAAGATATTAACGGTCATTTATGGGAAGTAGTCTATATGGACCCAAGTACAGTTGAACAAGCGTAATCTTTAGGGTACAACATCAATTAACCTTAACTATAAAACATCGCCGATAAGGCGATGTTTTTTTGTTTGGTTCAAAAGGAATCATTTCAGAATAATAGGAGGTGAGACTTAGTCCCAAATGATATATCCTTCACTGAATTGTACCTCTGTGAATCCCGCTAGGTGTTTAGATTGAAACATAATTGGGGATTTGCTGGCCATGATCAGTATATTTTGGGTATCAGTAGAATCCTGAACAGGAAGGGAAAAGGATCTTACATAAGGAAAAATATCGCAAGCTGTGGTATGGATGGCATGAATGAAAGAGTCGTTCTCACTTCTCCCTATAAGATTTAGGATAATTGAACCTTGTTCATCAAGCTTTTCTGATGCAGTTCGGAAGAATTCCCATGACACAAGATGATGAGGTGTCCCTTTATCCGTAAAAGCGTCAACGACGATATAATCTAGACCCTCGTTCTGTTCGCTCTCGAGTATGGCACGTCCATCGCCAATGATAATATTATCCTGATTATAGCCAAAATATTGGCGACTAAGATGAACGATCGGAGCACTGAGTTCTGCTACTTTACAGCGTTTATCCGAGAAATAACCTGGTAAGGTCCCAATCCCATGGCCGATAATGAATATATCTTCAAAAGTTGGATCGTTCCATTCGACTAGATGGATAATCGCTCTAGGATATTCGAATAGTATACGCTTAGGTTGATCCAAGTCGAGTGCTCCTTGAATGGCTTCATTCGAGAACTGTAATACTCGAAAATTCCCCTTCTCTCCATATAATTCTTGCGTATCCATGACGGTGATTTCTGGATGGTTGTTCTGTTCTTTCAGTTGTACGTGCAATAGTTTGGCCTCCAGGAAGTATCTCTAGAATATGTTTACGTAGTGTATCCCGTTCTATAGAGGGGCAGTCTCTAAGGTCGAAAGACTAGTAGGCTGCCCTTTTGTCTGCAGTCATGACGATCTTTCACCACGTGAAGAAACTTAAGAAATAGGAAAAACTACTTGGCTTCAAGCTCAACCATTGCTTGTTTACCGCTTACTTGAATACCTGTCTTCTTCTGCCCAACGTCTTTCAAGTCTTGTATGAGTTCTTCAAGGAGAGTTTTAGCTTTTGCTCCTTCTTTCCCCTGGATCCGGACAACGAGTGATACGGAATTTCCTGCACGAAGCAGCTTCTCAGCTTGATTTCTCTTTGTTTCATAATCATGTTCCTCGATATTCGGTGTAAGTCGGATCTCTTTTGTTTTCGCGGGTTGTTCTTTCTTGCGTGCTTGTTGGCGCTCTTCTTTAATTGCTCCGGAAGCCACTAGGCGACAAGGTGGAGGACTGCTAAATAAAGATGTGCAGACTAGATCTACTTTCATTTTACGAGCCATTTCAAGCGCTTGCTCCGTAGGGACGATCCCCAGAGCTTCTCCGTTGACACCCGTCAGCTCAACTTCAAGTGCTTTAATCTTCTCATTTTTTATCATGTTTTCATCAGGCCTCTCGTTCTTTATTGTGTATATATCTTACCCTCCGACTGAGATTAGATCAAATTCATTGAGCATATATAATCAAACCCATAGAACTTTTAATAAATAAACAATTTATATAATTGTTTATTTTATAATAGATATAAACTTAAATTGTTTATAAAAATAACCAAAAAAGCGTTGCTTTTCATTAATTAGCACCATATAATGACTACAGACTTGAACGAGGAGGTTACGCAAGATGACACGAGCAATATATGGACATCAGGAAGCCCAGAATGTTGTAGCAAGTCCAATTTAAAGAAAAGGATTGATCAAGTATGTTGAAGAATCGTTATGTGCAAACCATCATGCTCTCGAGTGTGTTTCTCCAGCTTGGCATATGGATACGAAATTTTGCGATTTTGTTATATGTTACAAACCTCACGAATAACGACCCCTTATATGTATCTCTTATTTCGGTGGTAGAATATGCCCCAATCTTTATCTTTGCTATTATAGGAGGGACATTTGCAGATCGTTGGAAGCCTAAAAGGACGATGGTATGGTGTGATATACTTTCGGGACTATCTGTCGTTGCCGTGATGCTCGCATTGAATTTTGGTGGATGGTACACGCTGCTCTTGGGGACTTTGATTTCATCTAGCTTGTCTCAATTTTGGCAGCCGTCGGCTATGAGGTTCTATAAAGAGCATGTACCCAGTGACCAGGTTCAAGGTGTTATGGCACTATCTCAATCATTAATGGCTATTTTCATGGTACTTGGTCCTGTAATCGGTACATTTATTTTCCTGAATTATGGAATAGAGGTTTCTCTTGGTTTGACAGCTCTTATGTTTTTTGTGTCCGCACTTATTCTGACCAGACTTCCACGTGATCAGCAGGGAGTAACTAGAGAGAAAAGCAGCTTTATGGGTGAGATGAAAGAGGGGCTTCAATATCTTTGGAATAATGTATCTTTGAGAACATTAAGTGTTTCATTTGCTGCAAGCGGGCTCGCGGTTGGAATGATTCAGCCTTTGATGCTATTTATCACGATCGAGAAGTTAGGAAGGGATAAAGAGTTCTTACAGTGGCTTCTTATGGCAAATGGTGGCGCTATGCTAGTAGGCGGAGCAGTCATTATGAGTTTAGCTGCCAAAATGAAACCTCAACTTATGCTTGCACTCGGTCTTGTTGTAAGTGCAATTGTCACAGTAGGTATTGGGGCATCGAGCGTCGTGTGGGTGACGATAATACTTCAGATGATCAGTGGATTTTTCTACCCATGCATTCAAGTGGGGATTCAAACACTTATTATGAAAAATACGGAGACCGCTTATATAGGAAGAGTTGGAGGAGCGATTACACCTATTTTTATGGGGATGATGGTTCTAGGTATGTCATTTTCAGGGTTCCTTAAAGAACAGTCTTCCTTATTCATCGTGTTTAGCGCAAGTGGAATACTGTTTATTATAGGTTCCATTGTGCTGGCTCCACTATTTAAAAATACCGAACGGGTACATGAGCAGGCAGTGCTTAGTCGAAGGTAACGAGATTAACATATTTGTATATGTAGAAACTGAACAACTATAATATATGTGTGGTGATGGTAAACAAAATGTTTCAGATCAGTAGTTTTTTCATAACCGAGTATGATGCTATAATAGGAAAGTAAAATTTATAAAGAAAGCGGGAACATCATGGGTCGTAAATGGAATAATATCAAAGAAAAGAAAGCTTCAAAGGATGCAAATACAAGTCGTATTTATGCGAAATTTGGAGTTGAAATCTATGTAGCAGCCAAAAAAGGCGAGCCGGATCCCGAATCAAACCGTGCTTTGAAAGTCGTTCTTGAACGGGCCAAAACGTATAACGTACCAAAAGCAATAATCGATCGTGCTATGGATAAAGCAAAAGGAAGTTCAGAAGAAACGTATACGGAGCTTCGTTATGAAGGATTTGGACCTAACGGGGCAATGGTTATTGTTGATACATTGACGAATAACGTAAACCGTACAGCTTCTGATGTGCGTTCTGCCTTTAACAAGAACGGCGGAAACATGGGCGTGAGCGGATCGGTAGCATATATGTTTGATGCGACTGCTGTAATAGGTGTAAAAGGCAAAACATTGGACGAGGTATTCGAATTGCTGATGGAAGCTGATGTTGAGGTTCGTGATATCATGGAAGAAGAAGATTCTGTTATTGTATATGCGGAACCAGATCAATTCCACGAGGTTCAAGAAGCGTTCAAAAATGTTGGTATTACAGAATTTACGGTTGCTGAATTAACGATGCTTCCACAAAATTATGTCGAGCTTCCGGAAGACGCAATGCCACAGTTTGAGAAACTGATTGACGCACTTGAGGATTTAGAGGATGTTCAGCAAGTATTCCATAATGTTGACTCTGAAGAGTAACCCTTTTGGGTCATACATACAAAAAAAGTCGCTATATAGCGGCTTTTTTTGTTGAATCTATTTGCAAATAGACGATTATTTCAGTATGATTTACATGACAATTGAAATGCTAATGTGTAACTGGCGGAACATGGGCAACCATGAGGGAGCACATTGTTGGCAGTGCCGTACGCCTGGGCAGAGGTAAGGAGTTTCTTTCTCCTTGCCTCTTTTTTATCTACATTTTATTGTAGATCAATCCGAAAAAGTGAGGGATAGCCAATGTTACAGTCTAAAAAAATGTTATTACTCGGCTCTGGTGAGCTGGGGAAGGAAGTCATTATTGAAGCGCAGCGATTAGGGGTGGAGACGGTTGCCGTTGACCGTTACGAACATGCACCTGCTATGCAGGTAGCGAACCGCAGCTATGTGATCGATATGCTAGATGAACAGAAATTACGTGAAATTATTGAACTGGAAAATCCGGATCTAATCGTTCCAGAAATTGAGGCTTTAGCGACTTCTGAATTGTTGAAACTTGAGGAGGAAGGCCATCGGGTTATTCCTACCGCAAGGGCAGCTAAACTGACGATGGATCGTGAGGGGATTAGACGACTAGCTTCAGAGAAGCTTAGTCTGCCAACAGCAGGTTATAAATTTGCGGATACATATGAAGAATTTGTTCAAGCGGTCCATGAGATGGGCTATCCCTGTGTCATTAAGCCACTAATGAGCTCGTCAGGTAAAGGACAAAGCGTTTGCCGTGAGGAGAAGGACATCGAGAAATGTTGGAGCATTGCCATGGAGGGAGGACGGGTTCAGAATGGTCGGGTCATCATTGAAGAGTTCATCCGTTTTGAATCTGAAATTACACTTTTAACGGTCCGCAGCGTGAATGGAACGAGCTACTGTGCACCTATTGGGCATGTTCAAGAGAGCGGAGATTACATTGAATCATGGCAACCACATCATATGACTGATGAACAACTTGAAGAAGCTAAGCATATTGCTAGAACGATTACGGATGAATTGGGCGGATATGGTCTGTTTGGTGTTGAATTATTCTTAACAGAAGATAAAGTGTATTTTAGCGAAGTTTCCCCTCGCCCGCATGATACAGGATTAGTAACCCTAGTCACTCAAAATCTATCCGAGTTTGCTCTTCATGTTCGTGCAATTCTAGGCTATCCTATTCCGGAAATTGTTCAATTATTACCGGGTGCCAGTCGCCCATTGAAAGCAGATAAGGAATTGGAGAATTATCAAATTACCGGTGTGGAGAAAGCACTATCTGTTTCAAACACCCAGGTACGTATATTTGGTAAGCCTGTGAGTAAATTGGGTCGGAGAATGGCCGTTGCGTTATCCACGGCTGATACGGTTGAAGAAGCACGTATTCTTGCCAAGCAAGCACTTGATGGGCTTGCTGTAGAAGAGGCTTAATTCATATTTCATCTAACGATATTAGAATTAAAAAAGTATAAGGGCCGTGTGTTAGCTGTATAGAATAGCTGATCCACGGCTTTTTTCGATCTTTACATTGATCATCTATTCATGGAAAATAAATATAATATTGGGGATTTAGGAGAGGGTGGTCAAATGAAAACGACAATTTATTTTGTCAGGCACGGCATCGCTCCATTTTCATTAGAACAAGAGAAAACATCAGGCGGAGCAAGACTTAATGAGCAAGGGCAAGCAGATGCGCAAAGAGTGGCAACCTTGTTAGAAGATAAGCGGATTGATGTTATTGTCTCCAGTTCCCACCATCGGGCTAGAGAAACGGTTTTACCACTTGCTGAGCTGCTACATAAAGACATCATTTTGTACAATGAGCTTATTGAAAGGCCTATCGCTACCCTAAATGAAGCAATATCTGAAGAGGAGTTAATTAAGGCTATCGAACGGTCATTTACGGATAAAGATTATTGTATGCCTGAAGGAGAGACAACTAGACAAGCTCAGGAGAGGGCTATGCCTGTCATCTTTAAATTACTATCGGATTACCAAGGGAAGAGAATGGTCATTGGCACACATGGTAATATCATGACGATTATTATGAATTACTTCGACTCGAATTACGGATTCAACTTCTGGCAACAGACTTCAAAACCAGATATTTATGAAGTTGAATTCGAAGATAAACAGTTAATATCAGTTCAAAGGTTATGGGATTGTTGATCCGAAAGATCATCCTAGATTTTCAACAATTGGATGCACAAACGATCAATCCACTTATAATTTACATTAAAGTCCCTTCTAAACTATTACGACATTACATGGATAACATCAATGATTTACTTCATCAAGTTTACAATTAGCATGAATGTTGTAAGATGAAATAGTACAATTAATTGAGCTCGAATGGTAGTCCTTCGACATATGACCTATGCTACCTAGAGCTGTTCTATGGAAAGAAGGGATACGCAATATATGTTGAATAAAGAATTTGACCGTCAAGTTGAGAATTTAATAAATAAAGGATATCCTGCTCTAATAGGTCTTGAAGCTGAAGGGTTCAAGAAGAGATTAGAACCACTTCGAGCTGTCATCGATGCCTCTAATACTTTGGAAGAATCAGAAGAACGTATTCCCTTTGTGATTGTCATCAAGGGGGATTGGGTGAATGGGGAATTAGCGATGGGGCTCGTAGAGCGAAATAATAAAAAGGGCTTTAGCGTGATGGAAGCAGAAGAGGTTGAAAGATTCAAGCCGATTGAGGGCATTCAATTACCGAATGGGATGGCTTATCTGGTCTTGGATATCGATACTGGGGAGTCCACTCGTAATATTACGCCCAACGATTCTATTAAAATAATCATTAACGAGAATCGCTCCCCATTGACACTGGAAGAGGGAGTTGCGGTTATAACGCATTATCCGGATATGTTAATGAAAAATAAAGGATTCTCTCTGCTTGGATCACGGTGTGGAGATAAGAGGGTAACAGCTTTGTGGATTAGCGAAGGGAAACCTAAGCTTGGCTGGTGTTGGGCAGGTAATCCACATACATGGTTGGGCTCCGCATCCTGTGCATCAAGAGCAGGAATATAATAATATAACGGTTAATAACGAGAGGGAAGATTTCACATGATTAATGATCAGGTAGATACAACGGGTGAAGTGCTTCTTAGCTCACACACCGAAGAATATTGGAGACGCCGGAAGAGAGAACTCAAAGAATGGGATCGTGCACCTAAAATACGTAAACATCCGAAAAGAACTACAATGTTTAATGGGGTCGAGGTGGATGTTGAGATCTATTCGGCCCTATATAAGCTCAACCAGATCGGAGTTCAGACTGAATTTTCGTGTGCCGGTGTGAGTCCATTAGATGAACCTATAGAGCATTCGTTATATGCCTATGTCACTTTCTTGGATGGAGAAGCTGCTGAACGATTTACCTGGATCATACGGGATGTGATGAAACATCGTGCTCTACTCACTTATGAGTCTGATCGAAATCGATATGATGTATCATCATTCTTCATTGGTCATAACCGAACGTTCTGTTACTTACTCGATCATTGCGCTGAAATTATGAAAAGCCGCACTCTGTAGTTGGAGTGCGGCGTTCTTTTTATGAGCTAGAAGAATTAGTTTACACATGTATTCTTAATTGTTGAGAGATAACGGAAGTTCCTTCACACCTCGAACTAGCATGCCAGGTCTCCACTCAAGATCTTGTATGTTGTCTCGAAGCTGGATGTTCGGAAAACGCTGTAATAAGGTGTTGATAGCAATTTCTGCTTCTAGACGAGCAAGTGGTGCACCTAGACATAAGTGAATACCCTTTCCGAACGCGAGATGCTGGCTTTTCTCTCGAGTAATATTGAAAATGTCAGGATCATTAAACTGCCGAGGATCACGATTAGCGGAATTAAGCGAAACAATGACCAAATCCCCCCGAGTCATCTGCACCCCTCTAAACTCGAAATCTTCACTTGCCCAGCGAGAAGTACTAAATTCAACCGGGCCGTTAAATCTTAGCATCTCTTCAATCGCGCCATGAATCAGTTCAGGCTGATCTTGAAGTAACTTACGTTGTTCTGGATGTTCAAGTAGGGCTAATACGCCATTGCCAATTAAATTTACGGTCGTCTCATGGCCTGCAATGATCATCAGAATAACGACTCCGTACAACTCCTGCTCACTTAGACGATCATCTTGTTCTTCAGCAAGAAGCAACTGACTGATCAAGTCATTCCCTGGATTTTCACGTACTTTTGAGAACCATTCTCCAAGATACTTAACGAATTCGTCCATATGCTGAATGACAATTTCTTCACTAGTATCCTGATTGGAAGTATCAATGATAGAATTCGACCAGATTCTGAATTTATCTCGATCTTCAAGCGGGACGCCTAGCAATTCACTAATGACGATGATTGGCAATAAGAAGGCGTAATCATCAATCAGATTCATATGATCTTGTGAGGATACTGCATCGAGCAGATCATCAGCAATATCCTGAATATGATCTCTCATGCCTGCGATTAACTGAGGAGTAAAGCTTTTCTGCATCAGTAAACGCAGCCGCTTGTGATCAGGTGGATCGGAGAATAACATGTTACTTGAAAATACACTTGCTGATTCTTCGCCATAAATTTTTGTAATATCCTTAATGAAGCGTGGGTCCTTTAAAACCGTTTCAGCATCTTCATAACTACTGACCAGCCAACCAACGTTACCATCGGGAAACCTCATTTTGAGTAATGGGTCGTTCTTTCTTAAGTTGTCGTAAATCGGATAAGGATTATCTGTGAACTCCTTCGAAAACAAATTACTCATGACATCGTTAGTATTCATAGACATGATCTCCTCTCGCATTACAACCATTTCCATTATAAGATAAAAGCTTCTCCATAAATAGGATGGTAAGTAGAATAATCAGATTATTTCAACTCGAAAGGAAGCTTGATGCCGAAATGTTCTATAAGAGCCTGAGCGTACTCTTCAGGTGTTGATGGTGAGAAGATGTGGACTTGTCCAGATGTAAAAATCCGAAATTCTTGGTCATCTACCGTATTACGGCCGTCTTTGGTACGTATATAAACCTTGGCTCCTTTATTAAATACGGATTCAGGAGAATACTGACACCAATAAGAAGTCGTTTCATAATCTTGTGGCAAATTGGGCTCCTCCGTAAAGGAATAAATGGGGTCTAGTTCTCCATGTTTTCGTTCGTATAACATCCAACCATATGGAGCCGATTTTTGAACTAAATAGATCTCATCTCCTTGTATATGCTCTATATTTTCAATTAATTCAAACGGTTGCCGAGGGGATGCTCCGGCGCCTACGTCGGCGATGAAACGTCGGTTATCGATTTCAATATGTAAAATGTGATGTCTACGTTTAGAAGGCGTATTCGTTTCTCCCCGCCAGAAACGTCCAAAATAATGCGTAACATTAAAGCCAAGCTCTTGCAATAGCCATCCAAACAACGCATTCAGTTCAAAACAGAAACCTCCGCGCTGTTTAGTCACGATTTTATTAAATAGGTGTGGTATGTCGAGAGAAATAGGAATGCCGCCTAGTATATCAAGGTTCTCATAGGGAACGGTGTGAACATGAAGTTCTTGTAATTGCGAGAGTACTTCTATGTTTGGGTTCAAAGGGCCGTTGTAACCGATTCGCTTCAAGTATTGTTGTACATTCGGTTGGATATCCATATGTTCAATGAGCACCACATTTCTGTTTAGTATATATATGGTTATATCATAAAAATTACGACAACGAAGATTAATTGAAAGGCGAATAGAATAGGGCATCCATCAGCTAACTGAAAGACGCCCTTCTAATTCATCTATTTATTTATCTATGCTGCCATCCGTTACCAATATATTGTTGAGGCCGCTGCTCTGTATTTGTGGAATGGTAAGGACAGGTCGGTGCGTGGTAATTGTTATTTTGCTGATATATGTTCTGTTGCCCTTGATAATGATCTGGATTTGATGGTTGCCGATGTGAAGGCTTGCATGTATTGGGTGGTCCAATAACGACAGTTTCCTGAATAGGAGCGAAGGCTTCTTGTACACTTTGTTCATTTAAACAGTACGTATGTGCAAGGATACTTGCAGGGGTTAAGCGTAAGACATCCGAGCCTGGTATAAATTCGGGAACAGGAGCATCAAAGATGGCCAAGAGATGTGTATGATCTACGGTCGCAATCTCATAGTGCCACCAACCCTGGGGGACATTCGCTACTTGGCCGGGTTGAATTGGGATATTAATTAGTGTCTTAGTAAATGGATTAATTAAGGATACGATAGCTGCCCCTGATATACAATACACAAGTTCTGATGCATTTTGGTGCGTATGAGGTTCAACAACATTAGATTTACTAAGAAAAATATCTAATAATGATACATTGCCTAATGTATTTAATTGTTTAATGGAAAGAGCATTGATGTAGTTCTGATCATCCTTTTTAAAAAACTGATTCTGACTTAAATCGTAGGAGTACTGTACATTTGGTGAAGTAAAATCCATATAGGAGTTCATTCTTTATGTCCGCCTTCCTTTGAAGAGAAATAGGTGTTTGACCCTGGATAAAGCATTTTATGTTCATCCTTATCAAACGTCACTCATTTTAAAAAGTTCGATAAATTGACACGATTGGAGATTTATTAACTGATTATAGAAACTATTTCCTATCTTTGACGTTTAATAATATGACGAAATGGTAAACAAAACTAGAGATAGAAGGAGTCAGAGAATGAAACTAAAGAAATTATCGATTGTAACGGTTCTAGCATTATCGCAAGTTGCTATAGCTATACCTGTCGGAGCGGAAGCAGTTAACACAGAAGTACCACAAGAGAAGGTTGTTCAAGAAGTACCAAAAGCTACTCCTCAAACAACAGAAGAAACTAAAAAAGCTGTAGATACGAAATCTCAACCAACAGAAGTTACTGAGGAGACACCAAAAACAGCAGAAACATCTTCCACAGCAACGGAAGGTAATAAAGAAGACGTTTCAGATACGACGCCTCCAACAACGAGTGAGGGAGCGACAGAAGAGGAAGCAATTCCTTCGAAACCAGATCCAGTAACGCCAGTGAAACCAGTTAACATGAATGAACTTATTCTTTACTTCAACAGCACTAAGATGGAACACGGTGGAAAAGTCTATAACTCACCTCAGCCTATGCAAGTTAAGAAAGGTGTATCTTATGTTCCAATTCGTGCACTCGTAGACCGTGTTGGGTTCAAAGTGACTTATGATAAGAAAACAAAAGAAACAGTTATTATTAAAGGAAGTAACGAACTTCGTTTCAAAACGGACAGCAGCAATTATACGGTAAATGGTGTTACGAAAACCATGAAAGGAACTTCTTTTCAGACTAAAAGCACTTTTATGGTTCCATTAACAGCCATCACTCAAGCTCTTAATATCCCATACAAAGCAGATAACGTTGGAAAGCGGGTGATTATGACCCTGGAAACCAAACCGGTAGCTAAATTTACGGTTCAGCAAAAAGAGATTTTGGCGGGCGAAACTTTGGTTACCTTTAAAACAGAAACAGAGTCGCCGATTGGTCTAGAGATTGTGGATGAACGGTGGGAAGGTAAGCAAGATATTTATGATACGGCAGGAGAATACATAGTTACTTATTCTGTTCAAGATGCAAGCGGTACTTGGAGTGAACCTTACTCTCAGACCATAACGGTCGTTCAGCCGAATCAACCTCCAGTCGCTTCATTTACAACGGATAAGGTTGAATACAAGATGGGTGAGTTAATTGAGATCACCGATGAAAGTTATGATGATGGCACGATTACGAACCATCAATGGGAGAACAGAGCGTATGCTTTTTTCACACCAGGACCTAAAACGATCAAATTAACCGTAACAGATAACAAAGGGTTAACGGCTTCATATGAAACCATGATCAACATTACGAATGAAACACTTTATAGTGAAAATGACTTTAATATGCTCTTTATTCCCGAAGGGGAGAAGTTCACATTTGATAGCGGATCTGTTCCTTCCAGACCCAAGATCAGTTATGCATTTGAAGATGAAACAAGCACATTGGTACGTAGTAACAGCCCAGAAACCGTGAATGCAGAAGGTGTAGTCTATCGTGAAACGGTTGCCGGTGATATGCGGTTTATGATTCACCACGTTAACAATCTTGAGAAGAATGTGAAGATGTATGTTGTAGCAACAAATATTAATGAAACAGATGCAACGCTGCGAACGGATTATTTAGGTTTTGCAGGGCCTTCATACATAGCTACTGCAGCAGGTAAAAAATCAGTTCTTAACTATTTCCAATCCATGCAGGATGGTTCCAAGCAATCAACAATAACACTGAAGCCGGGTGAACGTAAACTGGTGATGCTGGAGCTAAGCAAGACGAGAATGAAGAAAGGGGATGTTATCTCTTTATTCTCTGACTTATATAGTGATTCTCCATTGAAGTTTGATGTGATTATGATTGATGAGAAATCAGATCCGTTAGCTGTGCTTGATCAGCTGCCTTTACTGGATCGAGATGGGGTCCACAACCGTGGAACATACCCAAATTCGACGCGTGTGATCCGTTATATGGAGCAGGTAGGGAATGTAGCACAACGTCTCGCTCTGGGAGATAATATTGATGATCCGAATTTGGCAGGTATGGACCCAATGTACGGAGAAGTAGCTTCGAACACAGGAAACTTTGGAGTGCTGTACAAAATCACTTTAGATCGTGTTGCACCGAACACACTTGTTTCGTTTAATCCGCGTGGTGGTAAGTATTCCGGTTATGCAATGGTGAACGGTGCAATTACGCCGATTTACTCTGCAGGTCAAGTTAAGCCAGATGAAATGGCGGTCTTGTATCGAACTGGCGACTACGAGCAAAAGGTTGAGATTTTACTGACAGCTGCACCAGGAAGTAATTTGCCTGTTAACCTGTTGTTCACTCCATTGCCTAAGAAATAGAAAAGAAATAAATACTCGCCTGGAAATGAATTAACAGATGGTAAGCGAATTATGGAAGCTGTCCCAATAGTAGATCTTTTCTACTCTGGGACAGCTTTTTATTTTATTTTCATATCCGATTCTGATGAGAGATGGGCTGTAGCAGAATTCCCACAATCGATCGGACAAGTCTCTGATCTTCATCTATAATGAGAAAAGAAAGAGAAATATTACAACAGGAGGAAACCGTATGAAATTATCTGAAGTCATATTAAGATCACATCAATTGGAAGAGATCAAAGGTTTTTACGGTACGCTTCTTGGGCTGGATGTGTTAGAAGATCAACCTCTAAAAATATCTTTTCAGGCGGGCAGTACGAGGTTCACTTTTTGCAAAGCTTCAATGAATGAACAAACGCATTATCATATTGCATTTACGATTCCTACCAATAAATATTCAGAAGCGAAGCAGTGGTTAAATGGACGGGGGATTTCACTATTCTCCAAGGATGGACAGAATGAGTTCATATTCGAGAATTGGAATGCAACAGCGATGTATTTCTACGATCCAGATGGTAATCTGGTCGAATTCATAGCTCATCATACACTAAACAATTCGACGAATGAAGTTTTCGGACCACAGCATTTGCTTCGGATCAGTGAGATTGGTCTTCCTTCCGATAACGTTTCGCAGGCCGCACAAGATCTGAAAGATAACTTTGGACTTGAACTTTGGAGTGGGGACGGAGTGCAATTCGCAGCACTTGGCGACGCAGAGGGGTTATTGATAGTGGTGGATAAGCAGCGGCTATGGTTTCCTGATGGAAGCACACCTGGGATATTCGAAACCAAAGTTACTATGGAAGGGACGAATCTCGGTAGAATCGTTCTTCAAAGCGGTCTTTATGAAATATCGAACTTGAAATAATAATGTATTAAACAGGATAGGAGCTATCCCAAAAGATCCAAGATCTTGCGGTATAGCTTCTTTTTCCTATTGTTAGACGCTACGCGTACGAATCATTCCTCCCATCGCTGTTGTGCTTCCCAGCGTATTTTCCGTAACTTTCTCTGGATGGGATGCGTTTATATAGATGGGGGAACAAATCGACTGTTCTTGAAAGGAGGATATATTAGATTTGAGAACAAACATGAAAGTGCTCGTTGCTTTAGGCTTGTTGCTGATAGGTGCTGTTACTTTAGGAGTATTATCATCTTCTGCTAAGGATACCCTAACTTCACAGCCTACCCGAAATATTGAAGTTAATAAACAGTCCGAGGAAAAGGTCCTGGTGCAGGTAGGTTCAAATACAATTACTAATATTCAATTATTAAACTATAAGGAATATAACAGCATTTCTCCTGCGACATTGACGGACTCAGAAATTTTGAAACATATGATTAAAGAAGAGTTGTTCCTGCAACTTGCGGATAAAGAAGGGGTCTCTGCTTCTTTAGAAGAAGGAAGACAAGAAGCAGTTAGAATGAAACAGCTATTAAGTGAGCAGCCTCAAGAAGTTCAGGATACACATAACAAATTGATTGATACCATGGGGGTCACTGAAAAGGAGTATTGGGAGAAAATCGCTCCACCTGAATATCAGAAATTGTTAAGTAAGCAAAATGTAGCTGCTAAAATTCAACAGGACATACAATCTGCTCAAAAAGATAAATCTGATGTTCCTCCATCCCTGAACGAGTTTAAAGAACAGTTATATCAATCGTCTATGACGAATGGTACAGTGCAGATTAAGGATAAAGATGTGATCTTAGAATAATACCTCATGAATATACAAAAGGGTTTGTCCGTAGGTCATTGGACCTTTCAGGACAAACCCTTTTACATGTTGTTATTAATTTTAGTTCTTAACTGCCGCGATAATGAGGAAAATTGGACGGCGGGTCTCATCCCGCATTTCGGGAATTTCGTCTAACATCTTAGCCGAAGGCTTAGGTTCGGAAATTTTCGTGATCGTAAAACCTGTCTCAATTAATGTATTCATATACGTCGCAACCGTCCTATGGTATTTTAGGACATCATTTTCAAGAAAATTAGCTTGTCTTAATCCTTCATCCTGATAGTTATCGACTGGCCAATGCATTCGCTGACCTTCTGAATCATAATGCCAATCTTGTGCAGCAAGAGCTGTAAACACCGGATGCTCTACAGAGAGAACAAAAGTTCCTCCAGGAACAAGACAATGATGGACTTTTTGAATTACATCATCTAATTGCTCCACATAGTGGAGGGCGAGTGAGCTTAATACAACATCAAATTCTCCTTCGGGGAAATCAATATCTTCGATGGCTAACTGACGATACTCAATAGCAGGATCTTCTGTTATTTGTTTGGCACGTGCCAACATATTTTCTGAGAGGTCTATGCCGACAACGCTGCGTGCAAGCTGTTCGCGAGCATAGCGGCAGTGCCAACCGAATCCACATCCTAAATCCAGCACTCTTTTATCTTGCAGATCTGGAAGTATGGAGCGAAGCTCATCCCACTCACCAGCGGCTTTCAGTCCATCAACAGAGCGGGGCATTTGACTATAATTGTTGAAAAAGTTAGGGTCGTCGTAAATATTTTGCTTCATATTCATTAATCCTCCGGACATATGTGTTTTATGGATTATTTATTTTTTATTATACAACAATGATCATTACGAACCTAATGAATTGACACCTTGGTAAGAGTGTTATAACGTGATGTCAGAATAAGTGCAATATTATTATTTTACCACATCGTGAAAGGCAGAAGTGTTAGATAGAAGTCTTGGCTTTCACTAGGAGAGAAGAGGACAGATTATAATGCAAACGAATCAAACGACGAACACCATGTATGACATTACCCCTGTTCCACAAGAAATAATAGGTTACGGGGAAGAGATCAGCTTAACAAGTCATGTTCATATCGTTATTCATAGCAATCTGAAAGAAGCTACATTGCCTAAACTGCAGGAAACACTTACTGTAAACGGTTATACGTTTACCGTGTCAGATGAATATGCTGAAGGCAAAACGAATATCTATCTTTCCACTCAAGAGCAGAAGAATTCAGCTTGGTTGCGTAGTATTCACACCGAATCCCTTTCTGACATCGAGCATAAAGAAGGGTATCAGCTCATTATTAATGGGGAATCAACGGGCAATATCACCATTATTGGTTACGATGCCGATGGAATCCATTATGGTGTCGTGACGTTAGATTCCATTCTGAGTCAGCTAACAGACCGAACAGCCAAAAAGTGTAAGATTACAGACTATCCAGATATCCTTTATCGTGGATATATTGAAGGATTTTATGGTTATCCATGGAGTCATGACGATCGGATGGATCTGATGAAGTTCGGTGGGCAGCAGAAATTAAATACATATATTTATGCGCCTAAGGATGACCCTTATCATAGAAGTCATTGGAGAGACTTTTACCCCGCTGAAAAAGCACAAGAAATAGCTGAACTAGCGGCAGCTGGCCATGCTAACAATCTTAATTTTGTATGGACGATTCACCCTGGTGATTCTATTGATCTTTCATTAGAAGAAGATTTTCAATCTGCTATTAAGAAGTTAGAACAGCTTTACACACTGGGTGTACGCCAATTTGGTGTCTTGTTCGATGATCTTGTAGGTATACCGAATGGATTAGAGCAAGCAGCGTTTATCAATAGAATTGATACTGAATTTATTAAAGCGCATCATGATATTAGACCTCTGATCACCGTAGGTACGAGATACTGCGAAGCGTGGGGTCCATCCATGACTGAATACTTCAAGCCTTTCGTCGAAACACTACATTCAGATGTTGAGATCATGTGGACTGGCGCAGCTACGATGTCTAACATATCTAAAGAACAGTATGATTCTCCGAAGCGTGCTATTGAATCCGATCGTAATTTATCTGTGTGGTGGAACTATCCGGTTAACGATTATTGTGACGCTAAAATATTAATGGGCAAAATTGAAAATTTAAGTTCGGATTTGGATAACGTTAACGGTTTCTTCTCGAATCCGATGAACCAGCCTCAAGCATCGAAACAGGCTTTGGTCTGCATTGCAGATCATAACTGGAATACTGCAGCTTATGATAGTGAGCGCAGCTTCTCAGCATCTTTTAAAGTGCTCGCTCCTGAAGTAGCTGAAGATTTAGAGATTTTTGCATCAAATAGTTGTTATCTTCTAGATGATGGTGGTGTTAGTGGTGATTTCTTGTTTGATGAGTCCTGGTACCTGAAAGAGGATATTCAGGAACTAAGAGCAGGTCTGGAACAAGGACTTGATGTCACCGATGCGGCTAATAAACTATTGGCTCAGTTCAAGCGCATGGAAATCGCGGCTGATCGTATTTTTAATGAATGTAAGAATGCGCATTTAGTTGAAGAATTACGTCCATTCCTTGATGCTTTCAAATTGATGGCACAATCTTCACAGCATGTGATCCAAGCGGTGACTGCATTACAACAAGATGACCTCATAGGTATGGAGCGTCATAATGAAGCTGCGCTTGAATGCTTAAACGCGATGGAACAATGTAAGGTACATCGTCTGAAAGACGGCGTTCCGCAGGACTTCACCGTGGACGTAGGTATACATGTGATCAAGCCGTTTATTTCAGAGATGATCGTACTTATTGCAGTTAAAGCAGGAACGGAACAACCGGCACTTAAACTTCATTATGAGATGAAGAATATTGCTCTGAAGTCTGATGGTGTAACAGCAACAGCATCTAGCAGTGTCAATGACAATGAGAATGGTGATAAAGCGATTGATGGAGTTATTATTAGTGGGAAGTGGTGCTCGAAAGAACATCGTCCACATCTTACAATTGATCTGAAGGAACCGAAGACTGTTAAACAGTATCGAATTGTGAACTGTGGGCATCCGGAAGCTCGAGAGACAAAGGTTTGGAATACACGTCATGCACAGATCCTTGCAAGTAATGATGGCGAACACTTCACCTTGGTGGATGAAGTCATAGATAATCGGGAAGATGTTATTAATCGCATTCCTCTCGATGAAGTAACAGCAAGATATATTCGACTACAGATCATCGAGCCAGCACAGACGAGTATTGACGGAAGTGGCCATACACGAATCTATGGATTTGAATTGTTCGATGAACGTTATCCTGAACAATCTCCAAAGGTAGTAACATCAGATATTCAGATCGATAAATCCAGTCAAATCACCATTAAACATGTGAATAAAGGCGATGTAATTTCTTTATATCGCAGCTTGGATGAAATGACTCCAATGGCTGTATCCGAAAAAGCTGCAGATGACATGGATGTCGTGTTTGAAGGAATTACTTTTGGTCCAGATGTAGATCGGATCTTCGTAGCTAGAACATCTGGGCATTCCTTACCGAGTGTTAGAACTTCAAAAGGAATCATTCTTTAATATTAGAATATTCATTTATTTTTCATACAAGCTGATACCTGTATTTCGCAGGTATCAGCTTGTTTTAATATCCAGGTACTCTGGCTTTAGAATAAATACAATGCATTATAATACCGATTAGTGGTCTTGATTCATGGAGATTATTATAGAGAGAGGTTACGATAACTGTGATGGGCTCTTTCTTTTAATTAGATTGAGGACATATGTCCTATCGTAAGCTGTTGTAAATGCTTTTTAATAATAGTCATAACAAGTAAATGAGGAGTTAAGGCAATGAGAGGAATTATTTTTGCATTATTAGGAGGGGCTTGTATTACATTACAAGGTGTATCTAATGCCCGAATAAGTAAGGATATTGGAACATGGCAGGCTGCAACAATAACACAGTTAACAGGGTTTATCATGGCACTGGTAATCCTCATGTTTGTCCGAGATGGAAGCTGGAAAGGTTTTAAGAAAGTTAAACCACTCTATTTGACAGGCGGAGCCTTGGCTGCGCTTATTATTTTTGGTGAGGTTACCGCTATTCAGAAAATAGGGGTTACATTCACGATCGCCACTTTGCTGATCGCACAGCTATTTCTTACGTTCTTAATCGATATTAATGGTTGGTTCGGAGTTGTGAAGAAGAAGATGAGGATTCCGCAGTTTATTGGCATTGGGATGATGATTGTGGGTGTCATCGTACTCAAATTATGAACCGCTAGGTCAAATTGAAGCGAGAAAGTATACATTTAGAAACTTGCAGGTGAAATTCAAACTTGAAGGGGAATGTGGTACATGAAAGAAGATAGAGATCGATTAGAGTCATATCTTCGAGCATATCAATTAGAACATATTTTTACAGAGGAATGGTTACCGCATGTGTCTCTGTCCTATTTCAACCAAGGGGAGCTAATATGCTCTCAAGGACAGCCAGCAAGTATGTTATATATTCTTGTGAAGGGTAAGGTAAAGATCTATACTACATCAGCGCAAGGGAAAGCACTGATCTTATCTTTTAAGAAACCACTTGAAGTTATCGGAGATATAGAGTATGTCCAAGGTTATGACATGATTAATACCGTAGAGGCTGTGTCATCTGTCGAAACGATCGGTATACATCACCACTTGTTGAACAAATTTGGTAAAGAGCATGCGCCTTTTTTACAATTTCTATTAGAGATCGTTACCAAGAAGTTTTATATTAAATCCAATTTCTTAAGTTTTAATCTTATGCATCCCGTAGAAGTTCGGCTGGCTAGTTATTTGATGTCTATCTCATATGATGATTCTGATGCGTTAATAAAAGGAGAAGTAAGTACTCCAAGTCTTGTGGATGCAGCGAATCTAATTGGAACAAGCTACAGACATTTAAACCGAGTCATTCAGAAGTTCTGTGAGGAGGGGCTGATTGAGCGAAGGAAAGGGTTCATTCAGATCCTAGATCGAGATGGCTTAAGCGAACGGGCAGAGAACAATATTTACGAATAGTTAGTTTTGTGTAGAATGAATAAGAACAGCTAGAGGAGTAAACATCATGATTTTAGGACTTTTGTTAGCACTTGTGGCAGGATCGCTAGTAAGTATACAGAATATTTTTAACAATAGGGTGAATGAACATTCCGGTTCTTGGTCGACAACGGCGCTAGTTCTGGGTCTGGGGTTTGTAGCTTCATTGATGATGAGTTTACTGGTTGAGGGGAAGAATACTTTCAGCATTCTTCATCAGATGCAGCCTTGGTACTGGTTCAGTGGTCTCATTGGTGTTGGCGTTGTAATATGTCTAGTTCAAGGAACCAAAATACTCGGCCCCACATTTGCAATATCGATTGTCATGACATCACAGCTTGGGTTCGCGCTCTTGTGGGACTCGCTTGGGTGGCTTGGCCTTGAAAAAGTCCCGTTTACTATGAATCAATTGTTAGGTGTGCTGATCATCATTGGAGGCATTATCGTATTTAAAAAAGGAGAATCAATATGACAGAAATAATCGATAAAATAGCATGGATACACATCGAGGATGGACGAGTCTTATGCGCTCGTTCCAAAGGAAAGGACACCTATTATTTCCCCGGGGGGAAGAGGGAAGCAGGCGAATCAGATATCGACACGCTAAAGCGGGAGATCGAAGAAGAATTGTCCGTACATATAAAGGAGGATACGATCTCACATTTCGGTAAATTCCAAGCAGAGGCACATGGAAAAGGAATAGGGACAATAGTGAATATGTCATGCTACATTGCGGATTTTGAAGGTGAGTTAAGTCCAGCTTCAGAGATCGAAGAGTTGGCATGGCTAAACTATGAGAAAAGAGATCAAGTATCCAAAGTTTCACAGATTATATTTGATAGACTGTTTGAGTTGGGTAAGCTTATGAAGTGATGTGTTGCTGCTGTGTTATAATGTGGGTTAGAATGATCACATGATCACTGTCAAAAAGGGGAGGTATAACAAAAGTGACTAATTCATCGTCTAAGAGACCGGCTATGGCCTGCCCATCCACCTATAAAACTTTTAGTTTAGCATTGCAAGCACTTGTTGTCCTAGAGAAACATGCAGGAAAGTGCTCAAGTGGCGATATGGCATCTCATTTACACACAGATGCTACATTGTTGAGAAGAATTCTAAAGGCTTTAGCCCATGAACATATTATCGAAGCTCGTGAGGGAAGAGATGGAGGCTACCGCTTATTCAAAAGTGCAGATATGATCTCACTTGCTGATGTATATAGTGCACTCCAAATCCATACAACGATCGCTGAAAGTATGCTGGATGCTGCTAGAGAGAACTGTGTTGGCGGCCAGATGAAAAATGCATTTTCAGATGTCTTGGCCGAAGTAGAAGAGAGCACGCTTCAAGTACTCAAATCCTATACCATTGCGGATATTGTAAAGAAGATGGATTAGTGTATTGACAACGGAATTTCAGATGATCTATACTGTGCGAATGCAAACACAGTATTATCCACCTTTAACTGTGCGGAATTTAACACATTAAATGACTCCTATGGGTGGATTTAACCGGGAGAAGTTCAAGCAGGAGTGCATTATGAGAGCATTATGCTTATCGCGATAGGTAAAGCGGCTAAACCTGCCTTCCCATCTGTGAGAATGCCTCTTTCTGATGTTGCATTTTGGAATGAGATTGAATAAAAATAGTGACTAACAAAAGAAAAGGTGCTATAGTAAACACATGATGTTTGTTAGCTATTTATATTATCGATATAAAACATAATGATAGGGGATTTTAATTAAATGAATATTCTAGTTGTAAAAGCAAATAACCGTCCAGCTTCCGAAGCTGTAACGAGCAAAATGTACGAAACTTTCATGGAAGAATTGAAAGGTCTTAACGTAACCACTTACGATGTATATGAAGAAGATATGCCTTACTTCGGCCAAGATCTGTTCAACGCATTCGGTAAAGTTCAAAGCGGTGCAGAATTGACAGATGTAGAAGGACGTATTTTGGCAGCTAAACAGAAAGCCATGGATGCTCTTACAGCAGCTGATGTTGTTGTATTCGCGTTCCCACTGTGGAACCTGACCATTCCTGCGAAACTTCAAACATTCATTGACTATGTATATCAAGCTGGATTCACATTCAAATATAATGAGCAAGGCCAACTGGTTAGCATGATGAATGATAAGAAAGCCATCTTCCTATCTGCACGTGGTGGAATTTACTCCACTCCTGAAGCAGCTCCACTAGAAATGGGTGTAAACTACATGCGCAATGTTGTAGGTGGCGTATTCGGTATGGAAATCATCAATGAAGTAGTGATCGAAGGTCACAATGCCTTCCCAGAGCGTAAAGATGCAATCATTAATGAGGGCATGGAAAAGGTAAAAGAAGCCGCAGCAGCACTTGCTAAGGAACTGGCTTAATTCAAATTCAAAAGACGACCATCGGAAGATTTCGATTCCGAGGTCGTCTTTTTTTGTTCCTAAATGACATTCACTTTGCTGAATAATCCTTTCGGAACCTTAGCATCCCACGATGCCGGCTGTTGGAGCCCCAGAGCATGAAGCACAACAGCGGCAGTGTCCACAATGAATAGCTCAGGAAGAGAAGTCCCAGCAGCTACTCCCGGTCCTACACATCCCCAGAATACATTCTTATCCATCGGATGATCACTTCCATGACTGTATGCGTGGCTTCCACCGCCACCATGATCCGTTAACAAGATTACTAGACTATGATCTAGGAGCCCTTGATTCTCAATGGATGTAATCACACGACCGAATAATTCATCATTTATTGTAATCGCATTCAAGTATTCAGGTGAGTCAGGTCCATAGCCGTAGGTATGACCAGCGCCATCGGGTTCATCCAATTGCATAAACAGTAACTTCACATCAGCATTGTGTTCTAAATAAGCTTCAATCGCAGCAACAAGTTCTGCATCGGGCTTCGACTCTTTATGTACTCCGAGATTATCCTCTATAATCCCAGAATTAATCGGAGTCCAGCATGAGAATGCAGCAAGTTTCGCTTCAGGTGAAGCCTCCCTGACAAGTCGGAATATCGATGGATAAGGGGAATCAGAAGGATACGCTGTTTTGGCAGCGATTTCATTATTTAACGCATGTTTTTCCGGGACAACTCCATGAAGTACAGACCCCCAGCATTCTGCACTGATCGTTGGTGATTGTGCTTGTGCGTTGTAAGTTACTGCTCCTTTGGCCAAGAACGCGTCTATGAAAGGTGTTGGGGTATTCTGAATGAAATTACCGGCGCCATCCATCCCCAGAATAAAAACGCGTTGAATCTCGCTTACATTGTTCACGATTGAAAACCTCCTTTAATAATATGATTAGCCTCATTCTAGTGATATTTCTGATGATTAAGTCCCTAGCATAATAAGATCAATTGTTGATGTCAATACAAATATTGATTGTTATAAGAAGTCACCATAATGGTATCAGAAAGTCACTAGGATAGTGGTTGCGTCTAAAGCCTACATTATAGAATTGGGTTGTGAAGGCTTACAAGACTTGAAAGAAAGGGGCTGGATTATGAAGAAAATGATGCGATTAAAGAGAAGTCTGAACAAGTATAAATGGTTGTTACTGATGACTTTGCCAGGCATTGTCTATCTATTTATTAACAACTATATCCCGATGTATGGCGTGATCCTTGCATTCAAAAATTATAATTATGTTGATGGAATATGGGGGAGTGCCTGGGCTGGTTTAGATAACTTTAAATTTCTGTTTAACTCACAAGATGCGTACGTCATTACTCGCAATACCTTTTTATACAACTTTGTTTTTATTATTTTGAATCTCGTATTGGCCGTTCTAGTTGCTCTACTGATTAATGAAATCAGGGATAAGGTAATCAGTCGATTCTATCAAAGTACATTTCTGTTACCGCATGTCATCTCCATGGTCGTTGTCGCTTATCTGGTATATAGTTTCCTCAATGTGGATAGCGGGTTAATCAACAGTCTCTTAATTAAATGGTTCGGTAGTGAGGCTATTTCCTGGTATGGAGAACCAAAATATTGGCCCTATATTCTAGTCATCGTTAACGCATGGAAAAATGTCGGTTATCTATCGATCATCTATTTTGCATCTATTATTGGAATTGATAAGGAGTATTATGAAGCTGCAACGATCGATGGAGCTTCGAAGTGGAAGCAGATGACTCGAATAACGATTCCTTTAATTGCTCCGATCATTACTACCATGACGCTTCTGGCTGTAAGTGGAATACTTCGGTCTGACTTTGGATTATTCTATCAAGTTCCGATGAATACAGGAGCACTCATTCCTACTACAAATACGATTGATACGTTTGTCTACCGCGCGATGATCCAATCTGGTGATATCGGCATGTCAACAGCAGCAGGCTTTTATCAATCGGTCGTTTGCTTTGTTCTTATTCTTGTAGCGAATGCAGCAGTTAGACGGATTAATAAACGGGATGCTTTATTTTGAATCGAGGGGGCAAAGAATGGTGAAAAAAACGAATCTGACACAGCATATTGGCCCGTCCTTAATCCATCTATTTTTCTGGGGCTTTACCATTGTATCCTTACTACCTTTCGTTCTCGTGTTTATGGTTTCGATATCGAGTGAAGATTCAATACTCCAAAATGGATATTCTTTATTTCCAAGTGATATCAGTTTTGCAGCCTATCAATTCTTGCTTAATGATTTCTCAGAGATCGCCAAAGCTTACGGTGTAACCATATTGACGACACTCATAGGCACCATTGTAAGTCTCATGATAACAGCATTGTTCGCATACCCGTTATCTCGAGCAGATCTTCCGTTCCGACGCACACTTTCATTCTATATTTTCTTCACGATGTTGTTTGGTGGAGGTATGGTCCCATGGTATATCACTTATGTTAATATGTTTGATCTGAAAAATACGATCTTCGCGATGATTATTCCCAATCTCCTCTTAAGTGCCTTTAACGTGCTTCTAATGAGAAGTTTCTTCTCCTCTACCATTCCGGAAGCCGTTATTGAATCAGCAACGATCGATGGTGCAAGTGAGCTCAAAATTTTCTTCAAAATTGTCATTCCACTTTCGCTGCCCATCATGGCTACGATCGGATTATTTAACACACTAGCTTACTGGAATGATTGGTACAACTGTATGCTATTCATTGACAAACCTGAACTGTATAACATTCAGTATTTGATGACCAAGACACTGACAAATATTCAATACCTCCTCATGAAGTCGAACAGTTCAGCACAAGTGGGTGATCTGCTAGCCAAAATGCCAAGAGAGACGGTTCGAATGGCTCTAGCGATCGTTGGGATTGCACCTTTATTGTTCGCTTACCCATTCTTTCAGAAGTATTACATTAGCGGAATATCAAGCGGAGCAGTGAAGGGTTGATATAACCTTCAAGTTGAGGACGTAAGAGGAGGTGGGCCACTCAACAGATATAAATACAGCCATGAACTTGATGAATCATGAATGAAACTTGAGAAATAGAGAGGGGAATAGCGACATATGAAAAAACCACATCATGTAGTACTTATGATTATGCTGTGTGGAATGCTCGCGTTAGCAGGTTGTGCAAAAGGTGAGTCGGGTAAATCGGCAACGCCACAGACTCCGCCAAGTTCAGCAGGAGGGAATTCAAGTGAGCTAAGTCCTTATAAAATCACTATTGTTTATCCGGCTACAGCTCCAAAAGATTTACAGCTCGTTCAAGATGAGATGAGTAAATATTTAACCGAGAAAATTAACGCAACCATTGAGCTAAAACCCATTGAATGGGCTTCCTGGGATGATAAGACAAACCTGATGAAAATATCGAATGAGCCATTTGATTTAATGTTTACAGCTAGCTGGTTCTCCTATCCGAAGGATGTGGCAAAGGGACAATATTTAGAGCTGGATGATTTAATGGCTACGTACGGTAAAGACATCCCAGAAATACTTGGTGACGATTTTATCAAGGGTTCAAGAATTGGCGGTAAGTTATATGCACTGCCGACGAAGAAGGAGTTCGGACAGGGCTTTGGATTCCTCTTGGATAAGAAATTAGTAGATAAATATAAGTTTGATACGAATGGTGTGAAATCTCTAGAAGATATGGAAGCCATGTTTAAGACGATTAAAGAAAATGAGCCTGATGTTATTCCTGTGGTCTCTAGTAAATTCACGAACATCTGGGAAGCTTCCAATTACGATGGAATTGTTGCCAACTTATCCATTCCAAGGGATAGCACAGAAGTAAAAGCAGTGGATACGTTAGAAGACCCTAAGTTTATCGATTTCTACAAACGTATGTATCAATGGAACCAAAATGGCTGGTTCGATAAAGATATCCTCACATCAGATGCAGACCAAGGGATGAATATGATTAAGGCAGGTAAAGCTTTTGCCGTAGCGCAATCTTTGAAGCCTGGTAAAGACAAAGAAATGAGTCTCAGCTCGGGTGTTGAAGTCATCCAAGTGGAAACAGCAGAGCCTTTTACAACAACAGGAGATGCTCAAGGTGCGATGCTTGGTATTTCTCGGACCTCAAAGGATCCTGCTCGAGCTATGATGCTTCTGAATCTACTGTATAGTGACCCTAAACTATTAAATATGCTAGATTGGGGAATTGAAGGCATTCATTATGTGAAGAAATCGGATACGGTCATTGACTTCCCTGAGGGCATGAATGCTGATACACAAACTTACCCAAATCCGGGCGGATGGATGTTCGGTAATCAATTCAACTCCTATCTATGGGTCAATGAGGATCCGAATAAATGGGAAGAGTTCAAGAAGTTTAATGAGAGAGCTGAGCGCTCGATTGCCCTTGGATTCGCGTTTAATCAAGAGCCTGTAAAATCAGAAATGGCATCTATAGCGAATGTAGAGAAGGAATTCGGAGCTACGTTAAGATCGGGTGCGGTAGACCCCGAGAAAGTGTTAGCCAAGTGGAGAGAAAAACGAAAGGCAGCAGGTTTTGATAAGATTAAAGCAGAAGTAGAGAAACAATTAGCTGAGTGGGCAAAAATGCAGCAATAACAACATAATAATGAATTAGGATACAAACAAAGAAAGTAACAAATAAGGGAATTCTGAGCTGGGACTCTATTTACAGGTCCTATGTAAGGGATTCCCTTTTAACTCTTATGTAATATACTCAAGAGAGCAGTGAAAACAAAGAAACAGAACCTTCTCATAGAGCCGGGGTAGATGATGCATGCAATGAATATCAAACGTACACTTCGTTTCAAGCTGATTATTGGTTTCGTTACGGTCGCTGTACCACTAGTCTTATTGTTGATCTACAATAATTACTATGCTTCAAACACGATAAGGGAGCAGGTGGCAGAATCCAATAAAAATTCAATGATACTCTATTCACACCAGATCGAAGCTGCACTTAATAAGGAGACGAATTTCTTATATAACTTCACCGTGGAAGATCCGGATATTGCTGCCCTTTCGCAGTTGTTAAAAGATCCGGATGAATACTATTTAGCTAAAGCTAGAATCGTAAATACATTGATGCGGTACCATCGGTTTGATAATAGTGTAGATTTTCAATTCATCTATTCATTAAAGAATCAAGATTTATTCAATACCCCAATCAAGACGAAGTCCTATGAAGAGTTGCTATCGATCAAGACATCCATCGAGAAGTTAGTGAAGAGTGTAAAGCCTGACAGCGACATTTTCCGAGAATGGAAAGCAGTCGAATATAGTGCTAATAAATATGCATTAATTCGTTTAGTAGATACAGGGGATAACTTTTATCTGGGTGCTTTCGTCCAGCTTGAAAATTTGATGATCCCTTTAGATTTAATTCATTTAGAACAAGGATTTGCTAGCTTTGTTAGTCAAGAAGGTAAATTAATAACAAGTTCAGCATCCATCGATTCAGATCACTTGGATCCTTCACGATCTTCAGAATCATATCAGGTTGTAAAGAAGGGGGACAAGAATTATATCGTCGTTATGAGTCCCGTTCAAGATACAAATGTGATTCTCAGTGCGGTTGTACCCGAATCTCAAATGCTGAAAAATCTGAATCACTTTCGGAGAAGCATTATCTTGATATCGATTGTGATTTTATTCGTACTCTTCTTATATTTGTTCTATCTGAATGATATCATTCTGAGGCCAATGAACGATCTAGTTCGAGGTATGCGTAGGATTAAGTATGGGGATTGGAATATTCGTCTTCATGAATCGAAATCTAAGGAATTTACAATGATTAATGAAACCTTCAATAGCATGGCTGCACAAATTCATGAGTTGAAGATTAGTGTGTATGAAGAACAGATCAAAGCACATAAGGCAGAACTCAAACATTTACAACTGCAGATCAACCCGCATTTCTTACTAAATTCAATTAATATTATATATAATCTTGCGGAGATTAAGAATTTCTCAGTCATCCAACTGATGTGTATGAATCTGGTTCATTATTTCCGTTTTATGACGAAAACAAATCAGATCGCAGTTACGATTGCAGAAGAAATAGAGCATATGGAGAGTTATATCAAAATCCAACAAGTGAGATTTCCAGAACACGTTACCTACGAGATTCGGATTTCGGAAGGTGCCGAAAAGGCGGCTATACCGCCACTACTCATACAGCCGTTTATAGAGAACGCCATTAAGTATGGATTCGACTTCATGGACCACCCTTTTCACATTACTATAGATGTCCGACTATCTGAAGAGGATCTGCTAGAGATAGAAATTTTTGATAATGGGAATGGATTCGCAGATGATATCTTACCTCAACTGCAAGAAGGTACTTTTATGGAGAACCACAATGGAGAGCATTTAGGCATATCCAATGTGAAGTATCGGCTCAAACATATTTTTGGAGAACGTGCACGGCTAGAATTTGATAATCTACCGAATTCAGGAGCTAGGATCAGGATCGTAATGCCACTCCGAACCGTTGGAGAATTGACTTCATATTCATAACTCATGGAGGTAATCGCATGTTTAAAGTATTAATTGTTGATGATGAAATATACGCTGTGATGGGGATAAAGAGTGGAGTGAATTGGGAAGCTCTGCAGATATCCGAAGTATATGAGGCTTACAACATGCGAGATGCGTTACAGGTGTTTGAACGAACGTCGATTGATATTATGATCTGTGATATCGAAATGCCGAAAGGAACGGGTATTCAGCTACTCGAACATGTCAATGAAATTTCACCCGATACAGAGACGATATTCTTAACAGCTCACTCTGTTTTTAGTTTCATGAAGCGGGCGATCCAGTTGGATGGATTTGATTATTTACTAAAGCCAGTTGAATTCGATGTTTTACAAGATACTATAGCGAAAGCTCTTCAATCCATTCAGCAAGAGCGTGAAGTGAATAGACTGCGTGAACAGTATAAGCCTTATTATGAAATCTGGCTCAGAAAGAAAACGTTAATAACTGATAAATTCTGGAATGATATCTTATCTCGAAGAATTGTGTGTACGCCAGACAACATTGAAAGAATACTTGAAGAGCATGAATTGACTGCACTTCAAGGTGTGATATGCCTTCCAATCTTGGTCAGTGTGGAATCATGGCTACGTGAATTTAGTACGAAGGATGAAGAGATGATCGAGTATGCCATCCGTAAAGGTGCTTCAGAGCTCCTGTTACGTAATAGGAATGGTAATGTCATTCAAACGAAACAAGGTGTAAACGTCGTTGTGCTTTATGAGTATGGGGATGATCTAGTCGAGATCGATGACCTGCAGAGGTGGTGTGTGGAATATATTCAATCATGTAAAAGCTATTTCAGTTGTAATGTTTCATGTTATATAGGAGAACGTTCCTCCCTATACGAAATAGCAGACACGTACCACAAACTTTTACAGCATGAGTATCATAGTCTAAGAAATACAACGGAAAAAGAAGAAAATGAAAGGGTAACGACACTGAATGACAACCTGGCTATTCAGCCCCATCATTCGGTGATTCAACGAGTCCAAGAATATATAAAAGATCATCTAAATGAAACGATTACGAGAGAACAGCTCGCAAGTTATGTACATCTTAACCCTGCTTATCTGTCTCGATTATTTAAACGCGAAGTGGGAGAATCGATCACAGATTATATTCTGCATGTTCGAATGTCTATGGCTGAGGAGCTCATCACGGGATCAGGTATGCCGATATCGGATATTGCTCAAAAGTTAGGATATTTTAATTTTTCACACTTTTCAAAAATGTTCAGGCGAGTATATCATGCATCTCCCCAACAATTCAGACAGCAATCCATAGAGAGACGGGAGAGTTTATAAAAGGTGACTTCTGGTGGCTTCGAGTGTCGATGAAGTCACCATTTTTTGTGCCCTATTTATAAGTCATGTACAAAAGGCACAGGAGATCGAACAAGTGCTGAATAAATTGATATATGAGAACATGAAAAGTGAGGTGATTAACATGCCTACCAAGAAAAGAAAAAAGACTAATAAAAATGCTCACCTTGTCGGCCAACCCGTCATGGTTGTCTTAAAGGATGGAAGTTATTATATTGGAATCATGGATAGAATGGAGAAGGATGCCGTAACCCTTTCGGGTATACGACCTGAAATGAGACTTCCTGAATCCATTGCCGACAGTCAGGATCGAGCTCAAATATCAGGGTTTTTAAGTTCCCTATTTGGTGGACTGGGTGGTTTGTCTGGAGCAGCTGGAGGAGAGGGCGGCGGAGGAGGCCCGGGCCTTTTTGAAATGTTCGGGAAAATGATCCCTCATATTCAAGTCGGAATGAATATGATCAAGACAATCATGCCACTGATTGGAATGTTTAAGATATAACAACGAGTATTGTATCAAAAAGCGCCTGAGGAACGAGCCAGGCGCTTTTTTTTGCATAAATGGTCACAAAAAATAAAAAAGCACACGCAAGTAGTTCCACAATCTGTTATATATAGAGGGTGACTCCGTAATTATGTGAGTAGTAGTTGTAGGCTAAAATCATCTAAATCTGAATATGAGGTGTTATTCATGTGGAAAGAAGCGATTGAATCTGCAATGGAGACAGTAAAGCGTAACGCGACCAATCATCCTGGGTTATTCCCGCATATTTCTAATGAACTGAAATACGACTGGGGCCAAAACAATGACTGGATCGACGGATTCTTCACAGGGCTCTTATGGTTGTCATACGAGTACAGTGGAGATGAATCTTATAAACAACTAGCCACTGAGCAGCTAAAATCATTTAAGCATCGACTAGACAATCATATCGTAATGGATCACCATGATATCGGGTTCCTGTATTCTTTATCTGCTGTTGCTGAGTGGAGAGTTACAGGAAATGTAGAGGCTAGAGAATTAGCACTCTTAGCAGCAGACAAGCTTATGAACAGATATCGTGACGGCTTTGGGGCGATTCAAGCTTGGGGGATGGAAAATGATCCAGAGAACGGTGGAAGAATTATTATCGATTGTCTAATGAATTTGCCACTTCTACACTGGGCTTATCAAGAGACTGGCGATAGCAGATACTATGAAATTGCAGAGAAACATGCTCAGAAAAGCTTGCGTTTTCTAGTTCGAGGTGACGGATCTAGCTATCACACGTTCTATTTTGATCGAATACAAGGAAATGCTCTGAGAGGTGGCACACATCAGGGTTATGAGGACGGTTCTACATGGAGTAGGGGACAGTCATGGGGAGTTTACGGATTTGCGCTCAGCTATCGTTATACGAGGAAGGAGATATATCTAGATACCGCTAAGCGAATGGCACGATATTTCATTGAGCATCTACCTGAAGATTATGTATCGTATTGGGATTTCGATGTTGCTATTGAACCTGATACACCGCGTGATAGTTCTGCTACTGCTATTACAGCCTGTGGAATATTAGATATTCTAGATCTGATGACTCCTGATGATCCAGAACGTGAATACTTGAATGATGCGCTGCATCGAATGATGAGTTCATTAGTGGAGAAGTACTCAACTCGTAATATGCAAGAAGCTGAAGGCTTAATTCAGCACGGGTCCTATCATGTTCGAGGGGGACAGGCTCCCGACAATTATATGATCTGGGGCGATTATTATTATTTGGAAGCACTTGTACGTATGGATAAAGGAATCAAGGGCTACTGGTAATGAATCTGAGGCTGCCTTAGTACAAGTGAGGAGAAATTTGCAGCACATTTGATAAAAAGGAGATGAAGCAAGTGGGTTCATCTGATATATCCATGAATGCAATTACACCTATTCTTCGGATTTTTGACGAGAATAAAGCGAAGGAGTTTTACTTAGAATTCCTCGACTTTACTATAGATTGGGAACATCGATATGAAGACAATATGCCTTTATATATGCAAATATCTTTAGGTGGATGTGTCATACATCTTTCTGAGCACCATGGTGATTGCTGCCCAGGTTCAGCTATTCGAGTTCAGACTCAGAATATCGAGGAGTTACATAAACAATTAAATTCCAAAGGGTACAAGTATATGCGTCCCGGTCTGGAGATGATGTCATGGGGAACGATGGAGCTCTCTGTGGTTGACCCTTTTGGTAACCGCATTCATTTCTATCAAGATAGGATGAGCAGTGAATAAGAAGACCTAATAGATTGACCATAAACAGCCGACACGACTTGAGTGTTGGCTGTTTTTCATGTACTTCATGTTGCTGAATGATCACTTGTGTTTGCCATGGTCATTCCAATGTTCGGGTCGAACTAACGAGTCTGGTATTCGGGTAGTATGGTCCCCTTTAGCCGAATTTAGTTGAGCTTGGGTGAGGAAGAGGCTGCTTGAGAGGTCTGCTCCTCTTAAATCTGCATCTCGAAGATCAGCTCCAATGAAGTCAGCGACTTGAAGATTTGCTCCTCTTAAATTAACTGCAATCAGATAAGCTCCTCTAAGATTGGCACAACGGAGATCAGCACCTTTCAAGTTTTTTCCTATCAGATCTAACCCTCGACCTTCAACTTTAGGCTGCTTACCAATACCTTTATGCTTATGTCTAGCTTCATCACGAACAAGTTCGCTCGTTCTTAGAAGAAGTAAATTGACGTTTGCTTGGTGAGAGGATACATCAAGTTCCAAGAGTTCCTGTGGACTAAGATCAGTAAGATCAAGTGTTTCTTGGAGAGACAACTTAAGATCTTCCAAGATGGGGAATGCAGAGCTTCGTGTAATCGCCTCTGAAAGATACCACAATAATTCGTGGAGTTGCCACATGATTGGAAACACTTCATACATTTGTTTCGCAGAAGAAGGATGATGACGCCAGTCTTGTCCTGCATAGGTAAATTGGGAAACCTTCTGTCCTGCACCTAAGCAATCATATACGGTACATCCTCGATATCCGATTTCTCTAAGTTCTTTATGTACACCGCACCGAAAGTCTGAGCGCAGATTGGTACAAGGCTCTCCCGCAGGTTTATCTATGCTGAAATCTATAGAGGCTGAGAAGGGGAGTGCAACACAGCAAAGACCAAAACAACTTGTACAGTCAGCCGTTAGATTTGCTCGTGTGCCCTCAAATAGTTTGGACAAAGAATCTTGTTTCTCGTTTATCATTTGAATTTGCTCCTTTCTCTGATCTAATTAAATCGGAAAGGTCTATGAAGTACAAGTGTTTTTTCATCGCAACAATCCGAAAAACCTATTTAAAGTGGTTATTTTATGCATTGAATTCATAGCTAAAGGACATATTAATTTTACAACTTAATTGGAGAAGATTAGGTCATTAGTTATGTAATATCCTATTAAAGATGAAAGTGGGTTCATCATGTCTGATTTTAGTCATCGTATAGAGAGTGAACTCAAATCGCTTTTACATGGTAGTGAGGGTATTGTCATAAAAGCACTAAGTGATCGTTTGGTTGTCGCTTACATGACCGGAATGATTGATCAAGCTCAGTTGAATTTGAATGTGTTAGCTCGGTTGGCAGGGAATGATCAATATGAGTCATTAGATCAAATATCTAAAATGATAGCCATTGGTGATTGTAAACCATTTGATAAACTACCCGATGCCATTCAGCAATTGATCAGTGGATTTGCTCTTGTACTATTGGATAGAGTAGATGGTGGCTTGGTTGTTAATATCGCCAATATCCCTTCTCGTTCTCCTTCGAATGCAGATATTGAATCCACCATATATGGACCGGAAATTGCTTTTACAGAATCTATGGAGAGTAATATCGCTTTACTTCGTGCGTACATTACGAGTGAAAAATTTATTCAAGAGGAAGTGCAGCTTGCCTCTGAAACGCATACGACCGCTAGTTTATTATATTTAGATGATAAGCATGAGAAAAATCCATTTGTTGAACTGATTCGTAAGCGTGTAGGGAACCGCAGGATAAAGGGGCTTATCGGAAGCCCTTTATTTCTGAAGCTGCTGGCAGATAACAAGTACTCATTGTTTCCTGAGATGAGTTTGTCTGAACGTCCTGACCGTACGGCACAAGCTATATTGGAAGGAAAAGTTGTCGTTATGGTTGAAGGGAATTCCCAGGTTATTATAGGGCCCAATTCTTTTGTGGACTTTTTTCAATCGGTAGAAGATCGTTATTCCACTTGGGGAATAGGGATGTTTAATCGATTCTTAAGGGCAATAGCGCTTGTCATTTCGATATTTTTGACGCCTATTTATGTGGCTGCGTTAACTTATCATTATGAAATGATCCCAATGCCTTTACTGGAGCCACTTATTACATCAAGGTTCCGTGTTCCATTCCCACCATTAATGGAGGCCTTGATCATGGAGGTCTCAATTGAATTGCTAAGAGAAGCTGGAGCTAGGCTTCCAACGAAAGTTGGACAAACGATGGGGATTGTAGGAGGTATTGTAATCGGACAAGCTGCTGTACAAGCCGGATTCACCAGTAACATATTAATTATGCTTGTGGCACTTGCGGCACTCGGCTCGTTTACAACACCTAATTATATGATGAGTTCGACCATACGTTTTGTCCGTTTTCCTATGCTTCTTGCAGCAGGACTTTTGGGATTTCCGGGAATTGCCTTCTTCACAGGGTTTATACTTATTCACTTGTTACGTATGACAAGTTATGGAAAACCGTATATGTACCCTTTATATCCACCAGATCGTAAAGGGCTTCTTAACACCATGCTTGTGACTGAGCATTCAGAGACAGAATTTACAACGGATCTGACGAGTGTCAATAGCATCAATCTCAAATCACGTTTGTCGAAATGGTTCCAAGACAGTGAAGAAGAATAACAGGAGGTTAAGCTTATGAAGGTTCAAACATATCCACCAAAGAATAGTCAAATTCATGCTTATCTCCTGTTCTTCTTTATTTGCAATGTGCAGATCGGCGTAGGAATTTTCAGTTTTCAACGTTATATATTTCATGTATCGAAGCATGATGCATGGATCTCAGTATTGATTGCCTGCCTATGTGCCCATGCGGTGCTTTGGTTAATCATTCGTATGCTTAATAAATACGAATCTGCCGATATATTTGGAATTCAATATGATTTGTTTGGCAAGTATATAGGGACATTATTCAACTGTATTTACATAATATTTTATCTACTAGTCTCAATATTAATAATGAGATCCTATGTACTGGTTATTCAGGTGTGGATGTTTCCGGATATGAGCAGTTGGTTGATTGTTTCACTTCTGGCTATTCTTATCATCTATGCGGGATTTGGTGGTGTTCGGGTTATTATAGGAATGTGTTTATTGGGCTTTGTTGTTATCCTAGTCACCGTTATTTTTTGTCTGGTGACTTTAAGATATTCCATATGGACCCAATTGTTACCGATCATGGAAAGTAACATGAAAGATATTCTCAGAGGTGCCTTTAGAATGAGTTTTACGTTGGCTGGGTTTGAATTTATTATGCTCATCTATCCTTATGTTAGAAATAAGGAAAGAGCGATGTATCACTCTCAGTTTTCCTTATTAACTGGGAACTTGATTTATCTTATAATCATGATTCTTTCCGTAGCGTATTTCTCCTCGTCACAGTTAGAGCGCTCAATTTGGCCAACATTTAATATGTTGAAAATATTGAAATTTCCGTTTTCAGAACGTTTGGAGTTTATAGTCATTTCGATATGGATGTTGATGGTATTAACTGGGATATTAATCAATGCTTGGGCAATTTCGAGAGGGTTTAAACGCATGTGGAATTGGAATCAGAAGTTAGTGCTTCTTACAGTCATTCTAATAGCGTCAACGGTTACCGTTATGATGGAGGGGCGTAAAAACATAGATAAACTAGGGGAGTGGGTCGGGCTAGGTAGTTCGGTGCTGTCATTCTTATATCCTTTTTTATTAAGCTTAATCGCATTGATAGTGCTCAAAGTTCGTGCACGCAAAGCTGGAGACAGAGGAGGAGGTGCATCTTGAAAACATTAAGATTAAGCGCCGCTCTGATTCTTCTGATCGCATTATGCGCCTGTCAACGATCAACGGTTCTTGAAGACCAGTCGATATTAATCGCACTTGCTTATGAAGTGAAAGAGAATAATAAATTCCAAGTGTCGGGTACATTTATCAATGCACAGCCTGATTCTAAAAATACAAGCCGAACGGTATCTGTAGAAGCAGAAACAAGTAAAGGGGCTCGTCAAAAAATGAATCAAATGCTCCCAAATAAGCTAGCAACGGGGCAAATTCGAATCATTTTATTAGATCATGACATATTTCGCTTAAAGATGATTCAAGAAATTGAAGTTCTCAGCCGGGATCCGTTCTTTAGTGATCTTATTAAGATTGCGATTGTGGACGGCTCACCTGAAGAGCTTTTGAATTACAAATATGAGAATCATTCCAATATTGCGATAGCTCTTAATGATCTATTGGAGCACAATGTAAAGACAAACTGGACCCCGTCGATGACACTGCATGACTTTACGCGGTCAAGAGGGCTTAATCGAACCGATTTAGCGATACCCTTGCTAAAAAGAGAAGAGGATGAGGTTGTATTGAAAGGTCTCACACTTCTTAATAAAGATGAAATCGTAGGAGAAGCTTCGCCTAAAGAGGGATTTTTCATTAAGACACTGAAGGGGGCAGATATTCCTTATCTATATGAATTAAACATCAAGAAGGAAGAGATGCAACACAGTGGTATGGATCACTACTTAATACAAGATTCCAATAATGTACGCGTTGTATTTAGTGTTATAAAAGCTAAGGGGAAGATCAAGCTCGTGGATAAGAAGAACCTCAAATTTGATACATCCATCGATATGGATATTGATATACAGGAAGTATCAAAAAGATACAAGTTTATCGAGCCAGGTGCGATTGATGCTTTGAAGAAGCAGATTCATTACGAAGTAAACAAAGAATTCCAAGAGTTCTTGAATAAACTGCGCAGGTTGAATTCGGATTGTGTGGGCTTTGGTGAGATTTATCGCAGTAGGGTCGGAAATTCGGATATGATTGAGGAAAACTGGAGTAAAATGTTCCCTGAAACCACACTTCATGGTCAAGTTAATGTCGGAGTCATTCGCACTGGCATTATTGAATAGACTACGATAAAAAAACAGCCACCTTTTATTTCTTTGGGTGGCTGTTTGTTCTATTGAGATGTGCTGTATGACGCATAAGTTCGGGTTAAGGAAGAATATTACCTGCCGCACGGTAAATCTCGTACCATTCCTCACGAGTCAGTCTAATATCACTGGCTTTGATGCAATCTTGAAGACGATTAGCATTCATTGTGCCGATAACGGGCTGCATGTTCGCAGGATGACGCAAAATCCATGCAATTGCAATTGTTGTGTTATTTACATTATATTTTTCTGCTATCTCGTCAATTTTCATATTCAGTTCTGGGAACTTATCATTACCTAGGAATACCCCTTCAAAAAATCCATACTGGAACGGTGACCAAGGCTGGATTGTAATGTCATGGAGTCTGCAGAAATCCAGAATGCTACCATCACGATTTACGGCAGCATCGTTCTCCATATTAACGTTGATACCGCTTTGAATCATGGTTGTGTTCGTAATACTTAGTTGAAGCTGGTTAGCCACTAACGGCTGTTTTACAGCTTTTTTCAGAAGCTGAATTTGCATTGGATTCTGGTTGGATACGCCAAAATGACGAACCTTACCGGAGCTTTCTAGTTGATCAAATGCTTCAGCCACTTCTTCCGGTTCTACAAGTGTGTCCGGGCGATGTAGAAGAAGGACATCCAGATACTCTGTGTTGAGTCTTTTCAAAATACCATCTACAGAATTTAGAATGTGTTCTTTAGAGAAGTCGAACATCCCTTGTCTAATCCCACACTTCGATTGGAGTATAATCTGTTCGCGTACTTCTGCGTTCATATGTATAGCATCTGCGAATATTTCCTCACAGGTTCCACCGCCATAAATATCAGCATGATCAAAGAAGTTTGCTCCTTCTTCAAGGGCAGTTCGAACAAAACGCTCTGCTTCAGCTTTCTCCAGCGAATTTATACGCATGCAGCCAACGGCCACAACGGGTACCTCAAGTGAACTGCTTCCAAGTTTAATCGTTTTCATGAATTTGGACCTCCATATCATATTCGGTTAAATGCGTAGACAAATAACCCACCTGCTTGCCTAATCCTAATTGTGACATGCAGGTGGGTGTGTATTCAACTTTTATTTTTCGAACAAAGGTTTTACTTTCTGGATAACAATATGACTATGTGGAAGAGAGGGCATATCGTTGAAGCTGAAACTTACATCCTGCACAGGTACTTCATACCTCATTTTATTAGCCATAAAGTCTAGGCTTTCCTTCATGATTTCGATTGTAATCCATTCTCCTGCACAACGATGTCCCGTATGGTAATCGCCACCGCCTTGAGGGATGAAGTTAAATGGACTTCCATTCCAATCATTGAATCGATCCGGATTGAAAAGCTCGGGATTGTCCCACAGATTGGGATGGTGGTTGGTTCCATATAAGTCAAGAATCGTGAGCACACCTTTTTCAAAGTCATATCCATTCCAGGTGAAATCTTTAATAGGGCGCGCCGGAGCAAAAGGAAAGAATGGATAGAATCTACGTACTTCCTGAACGAAGTTCTTAAGGAGCTTTTCATCTGAGTTGTTTAATTTTTGACGTTCCTCGGGCTGCTGGATGACAGCTAAAGCTGTAAAGCATACATAGATCGATACAGCGACAATTGGACGAAGTATGTTGAGGATTTCAACTGCGGCTACTTCTTTATCTAGCAGTTTATCCCTTAGATCACGATGCCAAGAGAAAGCGTATAGAGTCGTATCTTCTGATGGATGAATCTCCCCTTTACGGACATTTTCTACCAGATTTTGAATCCACTTCTCCGCTTTAGAACGTGCATTTCGTCCCTTCATATGTGTTATGCCAATAGCTGCTGTAGCTTCAATCATCGCTGCTAGCCATTTTGTTTTCTCTTTAACTTGGTCTTCAGGAAGTGGAACTCCTGCCCATTCACAAGCTACACGGCACAGAAGTTCTTGAGCTTCTTCATAAATTTCGACTTCTTGTTGAGATTCCCACTGTTTAACAGCAAGAATCCATTGTTTATGTGTAATTTCTCTCATCCTGTGGAGAGCTTCGCGAGACATGAGGGACATAAACATAGCTTTACGATGTTGGTGTTCTTCACCATCTAATGTCTGAACACCATCTTCGCCGAACAAGGTCTTGAGAACTCTCTTAGGAGCTGCTTTCTTACGTTCAAACTTATCGTTATCATAGAAGAGCTTGGCAGCTTCTTCACCTCGTAAACAGATCGCTCGTTCACCTAGTAAGCGTGTCTCAAAAATATCGGATTGAAAGCCGATGGCTCTATTCGTAATGTACAAATAACCCTCACGGAGAACATCCAGACTATTATCCAGTCCGTCTTCCTTGGGAATAGGTTTCGCTTTTTCCATAATCAATAACCTCCTACAATTGTTGGAACATTAGAAACAGTAAAGTGATAAACACAATACATTTTTAATACCCGTTAAGATATGAACTGAATAAATATCTGGTATAGTTTCAATAGCACATGATTTAGTTTTGTATATCAAGAGGGGGCATGGTGTTCAGACCCTAAAGCGAGTAAACCTGCGTATCGGCAGTGATATGTAAGTGATTTACTTAATAAGGAGAGTTTAGAATGGATGGTTTATTTCAAGTAGTGGGGCTGTTGTTTTTTATCTTATTGGTATACACAATGATTAATGTGATTGATCATGTGAATAGAACGAAGAAACATCAAGAACAAGTTATACTACTACTAAAAGAGATCAAAGACAGGGATACGAATTGACAAGCGTCGTACGAAAAGCCTGCTTAATATGCAGGCTTTTTTTTGCAGCTTAAGATTTTCTTTAGCTTTTTCACATTTTTTATTAAACTATATATTCTAGACTACATAGATATTACATAAGGGAGATGTTGAAGTTGAAGAAGTGGTTATGCTTGCTTCTATTAGTTATGCTAGTGGGGTGTGAATCAGTTCAATCACAGCAAGGTATGGGCAATAGTGAGCAAGAGAATAAAGTACCGGTAGTTCAACCTGAGAAAACACATGATACAATCCAAATTTCGAAAGATCAGGTGCATAAAGGGAACCTCGTACTGGTCAATAAGAAGTATCCGATTCATAAAGAAGGGTTACCTACCGATATTGTAAACCTATACCAAAACAATGAATTAATTCAGGGATATAGCTTGCTGGATAATACGATACAAATATCGACGCTAGTAGCAGAACAATTTAACAAGATGGTGGCAGCGGCAGCTCGTAGTGAAGTGAACCATTTTATGATCAGCAGCGGGTACCGAGACAATACTGAGCAAAAGAAGTTATATCAGGAGATGGGTTCCGATTATGCTCTTCCTCCGGGATACAGTGAACATAATGTTGGACTCTCTTTAGATATCGGATCTACGCTTAAATCGATTGATGTGGCTCCTGAAGGATCTTGGCTCAAGAAGTACGCATGGAATTACGGCTTTATTCTTCGGTATCCTTTAGATAAATCAGAGATAACAGGTATTCAATATGAGCCCTGGCACTTCCGTTATGTAGGATTACCTCACAGTATCATTATGAAGGAGCAACATCTGACACTTGAGGAATATCTGAAGTTTCTCAAGGAACAGAAAACATACACCACAACGATTAATGGTAAGCAGTATGAAATTTCTTTCGTTCCTCTTTCCGAGCAAATGACTTTCGAAATCCCTGTGAATAGCATGTATGAGTTGTCAGGAAATAATACGGATGGTGTTATTGTTACAATCGAAAAAAATTAATATAGGTCCGTGGTGTCCAATGTAACTTCTCCCAGACATATTATATATTCACAAACATGCATAATAGGTTATACTGGAATGTACATTGAAAAATTCATAAACTGTTATGAATGTTTACACCAGGAGGATATGGATGGGACAAGCAAATGGAACATTACAGAAGAAATTAAAGCCTAGACATATCAGTTTTATGGCTATGGGCGGTGTCATTGGTACTGGTATATTTAAAGGCAGCGCTGAAACGATTGGACTTGCAGGTCCAGGGGTTATTGTATCTTATATTTTTGCAGGATTATTGCTTCTAGTTGTAATGGCTGCAATGGCTGAGATGGCAACCGTATATTCCAATCGGAATATGAAGGATTTTATACGTGAAGCTTTTGGAGAGAAAGTCTCATTTGTTATGGGGTGGATGTACTGTTTCATGTGGTTATCTGTATGTGTAATCGAAGTGATTGCGGCAGGCAGCTTTCTGCAATATTGGTTTCCAGATGTACCGTTGTGGGGGTTAAGTCTGGCTTGTGCTGCGTTTATAATCCTTATCAATTTACTAAGTGTAGGTACATTTGGGGAATTTGAATTCTGGCTTGCAGGTATTAAGATTGCTATGATCCTCATCTTTATCGTACTGGGTGGAGGATTAATATTCGGAGTTATTCCAAGTGATCATACACCTTATCTTCACAATTTCACGGCTTTTGGAGGTTTTTTCCCAGGTGGCTGGACGTCGATATTCTCGGCTCTGCTGGTCGTGATGTTCTCTTATGGAGGCTCTGAGCTTATTGGTCTGACCTTGACGGAGACTGAGAATGCCGAAAAAATACTGCCGAAAGTGGTCGGTACCTTTATTCTGAGAATCATTCTGTTCTTCACCCTGCCGATCCTAATCATCTGTGGGCTAATTCCTTGGAATCAGCTCGGACCAGATAGCAGTCCGTTCGTACAGGTTCTTACATCAACCGGACTGTCCAGTGCAGCGCATATTATGAATTTCATACTCATCACAGCTGTATTGTCTGCGGCGAATTCCGGCATTTACGGTGCATCACGAATGCTGTTCTCCATGGCAGCTGCAGGCGAGGCACCTAAATCGTTAGCTAAAACGAACCAAAAGGGAAGCCCGGTAAATACACTCTATCTGTGTGCCGTTATTCTACTTGCTGGCTCGATGCTTGGATTATTCGCACAAGATCAGCTGTTTCGTATATTGATGGCTGTTCCTGGATTCGTTGTGATATTGGTATGGATATGTATCGCCTCTTCTCAGTTGAAACTCCGAAAGCATTATCCTATTAAACCTTCGTTTAAAGTGTGGGGTTACCCTTATGTAACTGGATTTGTCGTAATTGCTCTTTCGGTCATAGCTGTTATGTTTATATTTGATAAGCAGAGCCGCTTAAGTATTGGGATCTGCCTAGCTGTTCTGGTGCTGCTCAGCATCTGGTCGTTTATTAAATTTCGTCCTAACAGAACAGGAACGGGTGTTCTGAAAAAATAGTTGACATCTAAGCCAACCAAATATTATATTATTATCAATCGAATGAAGTAGCGGGAGAAGCACCTCGCAGGATAGGCTAATATGCCTTTCTTGTGGGGTGCTTTTTTTGCTATTTGTTTGAAAATATTATTTATACAGGAGATGATTTCATTGATGAAACGAAGAAGCAAACACCACAGTTACATGATCTGGTCTGGACTAGTTCTGACGTGCTTCCTATTGTTTATAGGAAAACCACCGTATGCAGAAGCTGCAGGAAGTGGGTGGGATGATGCATTAACTAGTATAGATCAACTTTATGATAGCTTAATCATTTTAGAAACTTCGAATAAACAAGTTAAGCAGCAAACATCAGATCTACGTAAACGAAATAACGAGAAACTGAAAGAAATAAATAAACAAGTGCAGCTCATTGACAAAGTTAAGCTTGATAAGTTGAAGTCTGATGCCGAACAAGCACAGAAGAAGTATGCACCTCTACTTGCAGAGTATACGGAGCTTGGGAAGAAGGCTACGGAAGCAAGAAAGAGTAAGAATAAAAAGTCTGCTCTCATGTATGATCTCAAACGGAACCGTATTAAAGCATCTGTAACTGCTGCAAGACAAGAGATTAAGGTGAAGCGGGATGCTCTGACAGCTGCGAAGAAGCAAGCGACAGCGAAAACTAAGGTCGTTAAAGATGCTCTAGCACCTGTGGGAACAGTTAAGAAACAAGTAACAGAGGAGAATAAGAGGATCGCAGAGGCTAATCAGCGTAGGATTACAGCGGACAAACGCTATAAGGCGGCTATTAAGCAGGGGGATGCAGTAAGTGCTGCTATTGAATTAAGAGTGATTACTGGAGAGTTAAACCGAATTCAAACATCTCTTAAGAAGGTATATGATTGGGAGGGGAACATTCGGAATACCCTTCATACAGCGGAAGGCAAGTTACCGAGATAGGGCTAAAGGAGCCTAGTCGATAGGCTCCCTTGTTTAAAATTTAAATGTTTAATTAATTAAAAATTGTTGGAGTTATCCGAGAGGCACTATCACATTAGTAGACTTGATTTAAACTGACAGGTCCCAGACTACCGCTAGAACCTTGGAATTGTCCTTTGACAACATAAGTTCCTGCGCTAAGATAGCCTACGGAAAACTCTGCAGGATTCGAGGTGGGGCCAACATTCACGGAAGTGGAGAATACCTTATTAAGTTGACCAGAAGGCCCTTTGGAATAGAGAGAGAGTTCAACAGTATCATTGGTAGGGCTCCATAGTCCAACACTTAATTTATGTTGAGCTGTTTGGAATACAGACAGATCGTGTGATGTTGCTGTAAAGGAAGCAAAAGCGCTAGTAGAGAAAGAGAAGAACGCTAACAACAAAATGATGAGTGATTTTTTCATTGATTTCACCTCCTTTCATGACAAAGGGTAACAGTGGAGAAAAACAAAAAAATGTTAATATGTAGAAATAATGAAACTATTATATCAAAATAATGGATATTTTTACATATGTTAATCTTTTTTATCGAATATTTTATCTCGCCTGGAGCTATGCATTATGATATACATAATGGATAAATTAACATATTTTATATGGAGGTAATTATGTATGACAACTCACTATTACTTAGATTGGTTTTATGATAAGGGCTTTTCTGAGAAGTTAGTCAATGTGCTGAATGAGGATATAACCGTCAGAAAATCCCTTGTTATGATTAGCGCCGAAACACCTGATTATAAAGATGAGTTACTTAATATTGATAGTGCTTTTGAAAGAAATTGGTTTAATCAAGCTAACATTTTTTTTGATGAATATCATTTAATTGATCACCGTACACAGAAGGAAGATGCCCAGCGATTCATTCAGAACGCCTCCGTCATTTTTTTATGTGGTGGGAATCCACAGCATCAAAAGCATCTTTTGACGAAAAATGAATTATCGGATTTGATTAAAAAAAGTAATGCTGTTGTAATGGGAACGAGTGCTGGTGGGATGAATATGTCTAATAAATATTTGGATGAATGCACTGTTTACGAAGGTATGGCTCTTCATTACTTTTCTTTTGAAGCTCATTTTGATCATGATAACAAAGCACTAATTGAGGAACGGTTTCCTTTATCTGATACAATGGATATATATGTGGCGGCAGACCAAGATGGTGCAGTTCGTGTAAAGGACAATAAAATCGACATTATAGGCAATGTATACATAATTTCCAACTCAAAGATTCAGAAATTGGTTGAGACCCTCTAATACCTTATACTTTCATCTAAATCCCATCAAAAAGAGAAAAAACCTCTTCGCGTTAAGCGAAGAGGTTTTATGCTAATGTGTGAACATTTAGTTCGTATAGTTATCGAAATATCCTTGGATATAGATCATTGGTGTTCCTTTATCTCCACTACCCGAAGTTAGGTCGGATAGAGAGCCAATAAGATCGGTCAATCTTCTAGGCGTAGTACCTTGAGCTTCCATGGCACCTACGAGATCGGATTCTTTATTGTTGATATATTGAGAGATGGCTTGTTTCAGTTCATCTCCTCTTAAGTGAGCGAAGTTATTATCTGCAAGGTACTTCAGCTTGACTTCATTCGGTGTACCATCAAGGCCTGCAGTGTAAGCTGGTGATACTACAGGGTCAGCAAGCTCCCAGATCTTACCTACAGGGTCTTTGAATGCTCCATCGCCATAGATCATAACTTCAACCAGTTTACCTGTTTTTTCTTTAAGCATTTGTTGAATTTTATCAACGACAGGTTGGCAGTTACGAGGGAACAATTTCACACTATCTTCTGTGGATTTATTAGATCCAAGCAGACCGTATGCTTCATTACATCCGCTGCCATCAATGGATTCGGATAGAATGTTATCCAGGCTGTAGATTTTCTCGCCACCGTTTGCTTTGAGGATTCTCTTTGTTCTGAATCGAGTATGGATATCACAAGTAAGAACATTTTTCGTGTACTCAAGAATGGTCTTTGGATTGTTGGAGAAAATAACTTCGCATTCTGTACCATATTCTTCAACAATCGATTTGTAGTAATCGATGTAATCCACACCTGTGAAGGTATGCTTCTCATATCCAAAATGCTCGCGGAATTGTTGCTCAGTCAGAACATCAGTCCATGGGTTGATGCCTTTTTCATCAAGCATATCTAGATCGACCAAGTGGTTTCCGACTTCATCCGATGGGTAGCTAAGCATCAAGACAACTTTTTTAGTGCCTTTTGCGATACCACGAAGACAGATTGCAAAGCGGTTACGACTTAGAATCGGGAAGATAACTCCGACGGTTTCGTCTCCAAATTTGGAGTTTACATCTTGCGCAATATGATCAATCGTAGCATAGTTTCCTTGGGCACGAGCAACGATCGATTCTGTTACTGTAACGATATCTTTATCTTGGATGGTAAAACCTTCTGCTTCGGATGCTTTTAGTACGCTATCTACAACGATTTCTTCGATACTGTCTCCACGATTGATGATCGGGCCACGAAGACCTCTTACTACAGTTCCAACTAATCTTTCCAAAATAATCGCTCCTTAATATATGTACATCTAATGTAATAATTGACGTTTATATTTGTAATATACAATAACCATGTGATATAAGTGAAATTAATATATCAAATAACAGATATAAGAGGTGCTTATACCATGAGTAAATTAGATTTATATAGAGTGTTTTGTATGGTTGCCAAAAGAAAAAGCTTCTCCAAAGCGGCTCAAGATCTTTACATGACCCAGCCGGCTGTAAGTCAATCGATCATGCAATTGGAAAATGAACTAGATACACGCTTGTTCACAAGAACGCCCAAAGGAGTTACTTTAACGAATCAAGGCAGTCTTTTATTTGAATATGCGAATTCAGCTATTAACTTAATAAATGTTGGAGAAGAGAAGATTCTGGAGTTTAAGAATCTAACAACCGGTGAGTTAAAAATAGGTGTTGGTGATACGATTTCCCGTTACTTTTTACTTCCCTATCTCGAAGCATTTCATAATCAATACCCTAACATTAAATTCAAAATTGTGAATGGGACCACACTTGAGATTTGCTCGATTATTAAATCCGGAGAAGTGGATATTGGGATATGTAATCTTCCATTATATGATCCAGCTCTAGAAACAAGACCATGTATTGAAATACAGGATATTTTTGTTTGTGGTGAGAAGTTCAAAAGTACATTAACTGGTCAAGTTAGTCTAGAACAGGTTGTGAGCCTGCCATTAATCTTTCTTGAATCAAAGTCCAATTCCAGAAAATACGTTGAGGACTACATGTTATCTCAGGGTATCAAAATGTCACCGGATTTTGAACTTGGTTCACATGATCTGTTATTAGAGTTCGCCAGAATTAATTTAGGAGTAGCATGTGTAACGAAACAGTTCTCTCAAGAATATTTAGATCAAGGATTATTATATGAAGTTCAACTTCAGAAGGAAATACCAATGCGAAGTATAGGGGTATGTTTCTTGAACAGTGTATCTCTATCACCAGCATCTACTAAGTTTGTTGAAATAATAGATACTAAACTATCCGAAAAATAAATGGAAATATATGATTAAAATGCTATAATGTGCTGAGAAATCCATTTGTTATTTTGGAGAGGTGGCTGTTCATGTCGCGGTTGTTGAAGGTTGTCTGTTTACTCGTACTCTTATTTGGTCCCATCTCGCTATTTGCAGAAGAGCACCCTGTTAATGCTGCTGGGAACTCAGGCATCACCGTCATCGTAGACGGCAACGAGATGAAACTATCTGTAAAACCGATTAAAGTAAAAGGAAATGTCTATTTACATGCAAAAAGCATATTTAATGCACTCGAGATACAGTCAACGCTTGGAAAGAAAACAATCAAAATCATCCATAATGATAATACATACCGTGGAGAGGTAGACCAGAAGCGTATGTATATCGGAGAACGGAAACTTAATTTGACTGTACCACCTCTACTTCGTGAAGGACGGATCTATGTACCACTTAGGTTTGTTGAGATCGTGTCAGGTAAAGGTGTTAAGTATGATGCGAGTAACAGCCAGATCAGTATTGGCTTGAGTCCCGAATCCAAGAAAGCACTGCAAAGAAGCTTGTTTGAAGCAGCAAGAAGGGGAGATGCTACGGCCGTAACAAACTTAATTAAGCGTGGGGCTGATCCAAACGGTAAGCTCAATTTTGAATATGGCAATAATATTCCCCTCGTTTATGCCGTGAGCAACAACAGGACAGAGGCTGCTCGAGCATTAGTGAAAGCTGGGGCCAAAGTAGACTCAGACAGTCAACACCTTGGTTTCAGTGTAATTGTTAGTCAGAATGCTGAACTACTAGAAATTCTGATTGAGAATGGATTAGATCCGAATTACAAGAATCACACGGGAACGCTGCTTCAATCAGCTTCGGGCATCATAGGAATGTCTGAGAATGGGAATTTCAGAAAGGATCTTAGACCATCTTTAGAAATAGTTAACATGTTATTGAAACACGGAGCGGACCCTGGTATCGATAACCCCTTATACCGAGCAGTAGACGCTCAAAATTACAGCATTATCCAATCATTGTTACGTGCTGGTGCAGATCCTTATAAAGCGAATGAACATGGGGAAACCCCTTATGAGTATAGTGTCCGAAAAAACATTAATCGTTGGTTGACGCTTCAAGCAGAACGAGTTATTCTTCCTTCGTTTAAAATCTTAGATGCAAATGGGGCTGAGGTTTCTTCGGGAGGAGTTGGTATTCGTTCGTTAGACGACTCTAAAACCCCATATCATTATATTCAATTTAATTCGGGGCAGGTCTATATTGATGTTCCGGATGGCAGATATCAGATTGTTCATGTCTACGTACCATACAGCGCATATATATTGCAACAGACCTATGCAATAACAATTAAAGATGGGAATGTTGTTCCAAATACAGTAACACTACCGAGATTAAATGTGAAAGTCACACTAACAAGTGATTCGATCCCAATCTCTGATGGTTTTCTTAGTTTGTATAACGAACGCACATCAAGTCCTATGGCCGTCGAAGTGCAGGGGAATCAAGCCACTTTATTTGCTGAGCCTGGTCAATATCGAATCTTTTCCTATGTAGATTCTTCAAATAAGAGTTATAACGTTGATTCCTATCTTACGGTGAAAGGGAACAGTGGGATTGAGGAAATCACTTTTGATCTGAGAGAGAAAGAAAGAAATGACAGCAATTTTTATAGCAGTAACATAACAAAACAGACCCCACTAGTGGACATGAAATTCACCGCTTCAGACAGTTGGTAGTGACGGCTTCATAATTTGAAATGTGTAAAAAAGGTGCTTCTCGCAAGATCTTAGATCTTAGGGAGAAGCACCTTTTATATGAAATCATCGACCTATTTTAGAATGAAAGTTGCAGTAACTGGATTATGATCACTATTCTCAAATTTTAGATCATGGCCGGTGACATTAGCGATCTCAACATTCGGAGAAACGAGAAAGCCGTCGATCACGGAGAGAAAATTAACACCTTCTTGATAAGCGATATCGAGTGTTCGGACCGTTGGTGTACTTGGATCTACGGCCCACTGAAAATCTTCCGGAGCAAAGGATTCAGGGATGGGTTGGAGCCACTGTGGCCATTCCTGCTTCGTTATGAATTTATTATGATCTGTACCGGGCAGGGCATGATTCCAGTCACCGCCGATGACAAGATAGTTATCTTTTTGGGCCTCTTGATCAATATAGCCTTCTAGGAACTCGAGCTGCTGTTTGCGGATCGTCCCACCTTTGTCAAATGCAGATAGATGAAGGTTGATCGTGACAAGTTCTTTACCATTACTGACTGGAAATCTACTCTCTATAAATCCACGATCTAGCTCAAACAACTGCACTGGCCAGCTTTCTTTACCGGGTAGATCGTACCGTTTATGTGAAGTACTGGTGAACTGAGATAGGCTTAGTAAGCCGCTGTTCACTTCACCCATAGGACGTGTAATCGGGACCGGTACCCAAGGCACTTTGTAGTTATAAGCGAATGTGTCACTGCATTGCTTCAATGCACGGCTAATTCGCGCATATTCATTGATCCGATTACTTCGTGAGGAATTTGTATCCACTTCTTGCAGCATGTACAGATTGGACTCATTACTCCTTAGGAAATCGATAATGGCATTTAGGTTGATCTCTGTTTGTTCTGTATTTCTAGATCGAGACTTCGTCCCACCGTCCATGAAAAAATCTTGACCACGATCGAGCCCTGCATAGCCGATATTAAAAGTCGTAACCGTGAACGGTTCTCCTTGCTTAAGTGTAACAGGGGTGTTATTACTATTGGTTTGTAGTTCTACTTGAGCGGGTGGCTTATAATCCACTGCTGTAATATAGATTAGAAAGATGACAACCAGAGTAATCAAGCCAAGCACGATCCACAGTAGCCATTTTAAAGATTTCATTAGCATTAGGTTGTTCTTACCTCCCAGTTAAAAAGTCTTCCCATACGAGTGGAACATTCGCGCTACAGTGAAATTACCATAAATATGAAGAAGGCGCTAGTGTAATGTAATGCGGGTGAACAATCGCTATCCTGATTTTGAATATGAGGTTGCTTGGGAATATTTTCTTTACAATTGTGGGTTGAGCGAATATAATAAGAACAAATATGTGAGTGGGTGGATAATAATGAAAATGTTTATGACAGGACCTATCGAGTAATCGATAACTGAATAGGTGGCAAACGATTTGATGATTATAATCAATGCTTATTAAGGTTGATATCATGAAGAACGTTTGTACACACCCTGTCTTGAACATCTCATCTATTATTGCATTGCATTCAAGCAACTTGCAGAAGTGATATTCACTTTCATTTTTGCCGTTTCTTTAATGTTAATAAGCCGTTGGTGGACATTTGTTCATCGAGCGGCTTTTTTGCGTCCAAATTATTCGCTTACTTGGAAGGGAGGTGCTTCAGTAGTGTACAGATAATTGCGGAATTTGTGATAAGCAGATGCTACTACGGTTCGGAGTTTAAGATTTTAATAAATTAATATGAAGAAATGGGTGAGTTATCTTGTTATTCAGTATTTCTAATCATGGTGTGTTCCGAGTTGTAAAAGTTGTGTTTCAGAATTCTTCTTAGCGAGTCTGCGCATGAAAAATGATACAGATGGCTCTTAAAATGACAAGAAGATAAAGAAGATAACTGAATATTATGGGGGTGGGCACATTGCCCAAACAAGAAAAAGTTTCAATGTCGTGGCTGCTGAGATATTTAAGCCCGGTTAAAGGACGGCTGATGATCCTGATCATCTTGCTCTTAGGTTCTACAGGCTTGCAGCTCTTGCAACCACAGATTGTTAAGCGATTTATTGATACCGCTGCTGGAGGCGGGATACTTGCCAGTCTGATTCAGCTTGCGGGGCTGTTCTTGATCGTAGCTGTTGTCAACCAACTGGTTACGGTGGCTGTTAGCTATCTAGGGAACGATGTCTCATGGCGAGCTACGAATCGATTACGTGGAGATCTGCTAAAGCATTGTTTACGGCTAGATATGCGTTTTCATAACAAAAAAACACCAGGAGAGATGATTGAACGCATAGATGGGGACGTAACAAGCATTTCGAATTTCTTCTCGATGTTTATAGTGCAGGTCATTGGAAGTTTTGTGCTATTGGCTGGGATTTTAGGATTCATGTATACGGTGAATCTACCCATTGCAATCGTTATGACCATTTTTACGCTCTTATCCATTATGTTTATGGTATTCATTCGTAACTTAGGTGTGAACTCGTCCAAATCGGAGCGAGAAGCGAGTGCATCCTTGTTTGGCCTTATAGAAGAACGGATTGCCGGGATCGAAGATGTTCAAGCCAATGGGAATGTGCCTTATGTGATGAATCGATTCCATCGTATGATGCGAGTGGTATTCTTAAAAGGAAGAAAAGCTTGGATGCTTCGAGTCGTCCCGTGGAACACCACGGTCATCCTATTCGCACTTGCTGTAACGGCTGTTCTATTAATCGGTGTTCGTTATTATTTAGTTGGCGAGATTAGTTTGGGAACCTTATTCCTAATTTATCAGTATACCCAAATGCTGAATGACCCGATTGAGATGCTAGGGGATCAAGTGCAAGAGTTCCAGAAAGCGAAGTCAGGTATGATTCGTTCTAGAGAGTTACTATCGAATCGTAGTGAGATTGTTGATGGTAAGCAGGAAGAGCTACCAGATGGAGCACTTGGACTTGAATTTGAAGGAGTTAACTTTAGCTATAACCAGGATAAGCCTGTCCTGCATGACATTCATTTTAAAGTGAATCCTGGAGAGCGTCTTGGCATTATCGGTCGTACTGGAAGCGGGAAGTCGAGCCTAAGTCGAACACTTCTTCGTCTGTATAACATCGATAGCGGCATCATTCGGGTTGGAGGAACGGATATTACGAAGCTTAAACTTACATCTTTATATCGAAGAGTTGGAATGGTAACGCAAGATGTACAGTTATTTGATGGTACGCTACGAGATAATTTAACGCTGTTTGATAACCGAGTGACGGATGAATTTATTCTGGAAACAACAGAGCGATTAGGACTTCGTCAATGGATTGACGCTCAGCCAGAAGGATTAGATGCATATCTCACTGCAGGTGGTGCATCCCTCTCTGCAGGTGAGGCGCAGCTATTTGCACTAACTCGTGTATTTCTAACCCAGCCAAGCTTGGTCATTCTAGATGAGCCATCCTCTAGACTCGATGCTGCAACAGAACATATGCTTCAGGTCGCTGTGGACCAACTCATGCGTCAGTGTACAGGGGTCATTATTGCACACCGACTTGCAACACTAGAGTCTGTGGACAAAATCATGGTTCTCGGTGATGGCCGGATTCTGGAGTTTGGTGAAAGAGAAGCACTTGCGCAAGATCCAACCTCGCATTATTCAAGATTGTTAGTAACCGGTAGAGAGGAGGAATTAGCATGACAATCAGTGGTTTTATCGGGCGTTTGTTCCGCTTTCAACCTTTCTTGTTTATCATCAATGGATTGTTGTGGTGTATATTTCATTCCTTGCCGTTAGCTATCGGACTTGGAATGCAGTGGTTCTTTGATCGAGCGACTTCGAATTCACCGGATTTCTTGTGGCTCGCTGTGCCTCTTATATTCATTGCCCTAGTTAGAGTTGTAAGAGTGGGGGCTTTCTTTACAGCCTTTTATCAATGGGTGACGTATATTTATCACATCCAAGCTATTCTAAGAACGAATATGCTGGCAGGTATTATGCGCTGGCCTGGACGGAACTTACCAGCATCTCCAGGGGAAGCGATGAGTCGTTTTCGTGATGATGTGGATGAGGTTGTCGAGTATATAGAATCATGGGTTGATTTTTGGGGACGTCTCGTGTTTGCAATCGTTTCTGTTATTATTATGGCGAGCATTAACTGGGTGATCATGCTGGTAGCTGTTCTTCCTCTAGTGGTAGTTACACTGCTTAATAATCTGTCAGGTAATCGTGCACGACAATATGGACAGAAAAATCGTGAGGCGACGGGGCGAATTACAAGTTTTATTGCAGAAACATTTGGTTCCGTGCAAGCCTTGAAGCTGGGGCAGGCAGAGAACCATGTTCATGAACGATTTATGAAGCTGAATGAAGAGCGCCGTCAAGCTGCACTTAAGGATAATCTGTTCAAGCAGTGGATGCGTTCTCTTAATCAGCATGTGCTGAGTATCTGTACGGGCTTGATTCTCCTCCTTTGTGCAACGGAGATGCAAGCGGGGCGTTTCAGTGTTGGGGATTTTGCTTTATTCACAGCCTATTTGGGAAATATCGGATTTAGTATTTCTCTATTCGGTTATATGGTGTTTCAACATAAGCGACTTAAAGTATCTTTTGACCGGATGCGCACATTGTTTCGTCCAGGTGAAGAAGATCGACTTATTGAAGCTAGAGAAACGTACCTTAATGAAGATCCGCCAGAGCTTCCGAATATTAAAAGAGATCCAAGCGAAAAACTCGAAGTGCTTGAAGTAAAGGACTTGTCGTATCACTACCCTCAGTCTGACAACGGGATAGCAGATATCCAGTTCTGTCTTGAGCGAGGGAAGTTTCTTGTGATCACCGGTCGTATAGGCTCAGGTAAATCCACGCTTGTACGTACATTGCTTGGTCTTCTTCCTAAACAGAGTGGATCCATTCGGTGGAACGGGCAAGATGTCGATCCGGCAACCTTTCTTATGCCACCAAGAGCTGCTTATACGCCACAGGTACCTCGTTTGTTCAGTGATCCCTTACGAGAGAATATCGTTCAGGGAAAGAAAGAGAATGTTGAAGAAAGTTTGGAGCGGTCCATACGCCTAGCTGTGATGGATAAGGATTTGGAGAACCTTGATAAAGGATTGGAAACATACGTCGGTCCAAGAGGAGTCATGTTATCTGGAGGACAAATTCAGCGAGCAGCAACGGCTCGTATGCTGATGACAGGTGCCGATTTATTCATCTTCGATGATCTATCAAGTGCACTGGATGTCGAAACAGAGCAGCAGGTGTGGGAAGGACTTTTTCAAGAGAAAGACGTCACATGTATTGCGGTGTCTCATCGCAGGGCTGCTCTTGCGAAGGCTGATCACATCATTGTTATGAAAGATGGACGAATCGAGGCAGAAGGAAGTTTGTCAGAGTTACTCGCAACGAATGAAGAGATGCAGTTATTATGGCAAGGAGAGCAATCTTTGGATAAAGAATATGCGAAAGTTGCTGAGTAGGGTTAGGTTCTATTGAGTTATAGGTCTGTTTCAATAGAATGGAAATCGTAGAAGGAGAGTTGATGATGAAAGATCATTGGGAGCGAACGGAGGAATCTATCTTACTAGATTTCACCGAAATCGAGGACATAATTAAGCCCGCCTTTCCGAATAAAAAACTGATCTCAGCAGAACGAATCGGAACGGGGCTGAGTAATTCAAATTATAAGATTCTTATGGAAGGGAGCGAGGCGCCCTATGTGTTTCGCTTATATCGCGGAGATAAAGGTGTAGCAGATAAAGAACTCGCTATATCGAAGCATGTCTCTCAATCCGTTCCTGTTGCGAACTTTATTTATGCAGATACAACCTGTACTCACACTCTGCATCCATGGGCTGTTATGGAGTGGAAGGAAGGAATTCTTCTTCGCGACTTGATTAGAAACGGAACTAAATCTGATATAATATCGGCGGCAACTTCTGTTGGTAGAAGTCTTGCAGATGTGCATCAGTATACTTTTTCTGAATCCGGTTTTTTCGATAAAGATTTAAATATCAAGGCGCCTATGACAATGGATGCCGATCGATTTCTTTCATTCATTGAGCAGAGTCTATTTCATCAGCCTTGTGGTATATGGTTAGGAGAGGAACTTATCCAACAGGTGTGGTCTTATTGCCAAAATTATAGTCCACTGTTGTCAGAGAGCGATGAGAAGCCAGTTCTTGTACATTCCGACTTTAATGGTTTAAACATACTCGTCCGAGATGACGTAGTAGATTGCGCTGTATCCGCTATTCTGGATTGGGAATTTGCCTTCGCATGGAATCGATATGTGGACATTGGCAATATGCTCAGATACGAAGAAGATGGTTCCTTATATGAAGAGCATTTTATTAGAGCTTACAGAGAGCAGGGAGGTATCCTTCATAAGAATTGGAGAATCCTATCTAAGCTGGAGGATCTCGTTGCATTATGTGAAATGCTAAATCATTCTACGCTGGATACACCAAGGAGGATCCATGATCTTCAGCGTTTGGTGAGTCGTATCGTATAAGCTGTATTATACGAACTAAATTAAAATATCATTAAAAGTGAAGTATTTTACCCCGTTTAAATAAATAACTGTTTAGAATAGAAGTCATACAATGTATGGCTTCTTTTATTATTTATCATACCGACATCATAGAGAGGAAGGAACCATGATTCATTACAGAAGAAGAAAACCAATAAAAGTGATCTTGTTAATGCTTGTGGTATTTGTTGTAATGATTGGATTCAACATCATTGAGCACAGCGATTCAAGAACTCTAGTGGCTGACGATACATCTTCTGAAGTATCTTCACAATCTGATGAAGCGTTAAAGAAGGTTACGAAAGTATCTTCTCCATCACAGACATACCGGATTGCCATTGATCCAGGACACGGTGGTTCTGATCCAGGTGCTATGGGCGTTAGCGGAGCATATGAGAAAGAGTTTAATCTATCTCTTGCACAGGTCATATATGAGGTGCTTGAAGCAGACCCTATGTTTGAACCTTATATGACTCGAGAGAATGATGAATATATAGAATTAAACGAACGAGCTGCTATGGCAAATGCATGGAATGCTGATGCCTTGATATCCATTCATGCTAATACGTATGAAGATTCAACAGTAACGGGCACAGAGACCATTTACCGGCATGAAGGAAGTAAAGCATTGGCCGAAATTATTCAACGGCATCTAACACAAGATTTTGGACTACGAGATCGAGGAATTAAACAAGAACGCATGCATGTGCTATCAACTGCCAAAATGCCTGCTGTACTTATAGAAGTTGGCTATCTTACGAATGCTGAAGAGGAGAAGTTACTGCGAAGCAGTGAGGGACAAGAACTTGCAGCGAATGCTATTGTTAATGGATTGAAGGAATATCTAATGGAGATGAAGAGTTCAGATGATCCTACTTGATCAGCATAAAGATGATGAGTTAGCAAAGGTGCCAACTACTGACTCAACACGAACTGATGATAATTACTGCTAAGATACAAGAAATCTTATGGGAAAACGATATTAAAGATATATACTAGATGAAGAATTCATATAGAAATCAGGCAGACTGAACGATATTACGTTTGGTCTGTCTTTTTTGTTGGGAAGTGTATTCTAACGAATGTATTAGGACGACATAATAAATGATCACAAAAATAGATGATGTCACAAAAACACATTACGAGATTGTTATATAGATAACAAGAAAGAAAGGAGGTAATCTCTTGCAGTCAACCATCCCCGGGGAAGCGGAAGTAAGCAAAAATGAAATTGAAGCAGTTGTAGCAGAGGTCAAAGCAGGAGATAAACAGAAATACAAAATTATTATTCTCCAGTTTGAACGGCAAATGTATACGTACTGCTATTATATTTTGAAGAATCATACGGAGACGGAGGATGCCGTACAGGAAATCTTTATTCGCGCGTATGAAAACATTCATCAATATAGCAGGCAAGTGTCCTTCTCTGCCTGGCTTTATAAAATGGCCTACCATCATTTGATCAATATGAAAAAGAAGCAGAGCCGATGGCTCAAATTGGTCGAGCATGTTCAAGAGCAGCAACCTACACTGCAAATCTCCCAAAGTGAGCCCGTAGTTTATGAACTCTTGAATTACCTTACAGCTGAAGAACGCCATATTTTACTCCTTAAGGCGGTTGAACAGTACACCTTTGATGAAATTAGTGAAATCATGGGCCTCAAGTCCGCTACCATACGGAAAAAGTATGAACGATTGCGTCGGAAACTGATGGAACGTATAAGCCAAAGAGGAGAGATGAAACATGGGACACTTGTCGGAACCAACGGAATTCGCTGAAATGGATGCAATTGAACAAATAATTCGTGAATCTTCATTACCTAATAAAAGTTTGAGTTATCAAATTATGAATAAGATTGGAGAGAATGAAATGACAAAAGCATCATCCAAACATAGGCCAAATGTAATGAAAAGAATTGTAATGGTGGCGTCTGCTGCTGCTTTACTTGGTGTAGGTGTGATTGGTACGGGATTTATATCGCCCGTAATGGCTGCAACTTTGAAGCAAATTCCAGTGGTAGGAAATCTTTTTGATGGAACAAGTGAGGAATCTCTGCAAGCTGCTATTGAGCAAGGAATCGTATCTGAACCTAATCTGAGTGTAACCCATGATGGAGTAACGCTGAAGGTAGCTGATTTATTATATGATGGATCCCGCTTATCTTTCATTTTGGAGCGTGAAGGGGTAGATTTACCGAATACGGCTTCTCCATATATTAATGAAAATGATAAGATTATTGGATCTCCTGATAGCGAGTATCTTAAATCCAGAAAGGTTCCTGTAAAGGATCAGAAGAAAGGGTATATTATAACGCCAGCTATTTTTGCTAACGGACAAGAAGTTGTATACGGCGAAGGCAATTATGGGGATCATCCTCAACGGGAGAATGCTTACATCGTTCAATTGACTAAGGATCTGAAATTGCCTGATCAATTCGAGTTAACGATTAAGGCAAATGTCACAGGGGTGAAAGACATGTTTGAATTCAACATTCCTGTGAATGTGAAAAATAAATCTATCGTTCTGAAGCCAGAGGCTTCGAAATCAGACGGACAATTCAGTTATACCGTCAAGCAGATGGAGCTTTCACCAGTATCTACACGTCTGGTTCTAGACAGTAATGGACAAGCTCCAATATCTCCGACGCAAACAGGCGATTACAGTGCCAGCATGGTATATTATGAACTAGTGGATGATCAGGGGAATGTGCTTAATCCCAATAAATTTGAGTATTTCAACAGCAAACCAAAAACAGAATATCACATAGATCAACTGTTTAGTCCTTTTAATAGGTTACCGAAATCAATTACAATCAAGCCGTTTACATTAACTGTGAACACCAAGGATTGGAGTATAGTCGGTCAAGGGAAGAATAGTGTCGGTGATAAGACGTATCTTAAGGATTTAGAATTGACCCTTCCTGTTAAACCTTAGTTAAATATAAACAAGAAGAGAACTCGCGAATTGTGCGGGTTCTCTTTTTTAATCTATATGAGAAGTATCATACTCGAATTATAGACTTTGGTTGTCTCTAAATCGTTGTTATTCAATGGATATATTCCCCGAACCTGTCTTCAGATTCACGTCATAAACTCCACTACCTGTATGACCCTCTGTCTTACGATTACTCTCTTGAAGATTCTCAATCGGAATAGATATGGATCGTCTTCCACTGCCTGTTTGAAGAAGCCAATGAACATTCGGATTTTCATCTTGTAAGGTCAGGCTTATGTTTCCGCTGGAGGCCTTAACAAGTACATCACTTTGGAATTTAGCAAAATCGAGATTGATGTTGCCGCTCTTACCAGTAATCTTTAGGCTATGCATCTGGAGATCACTTCCCGTAATCGTGCCGGATGTACCTTCAAGGATCACCTGCCCTGTAAAGTCGATTGGAATACGGACATGGAGCTCCGGCTGCTGCCCAAGATTTAAGATACGAATAACGTCACTTTTCAGCTTAATATCAAGTTGCTGTTTACTACGGTCCATCACCATTCCCGGTCCATCGTCATACAAGCGTAAGGTAGCTTCGAGTGATTCGATATCGGCTGATTCTATGAATAATTTGGTGCTTCCATGATCAATGTGTATCGTTTCTATATCCTTTAGAGAGAGGTGCTGTATTTCTTCATTTTCATCTGAGTTTATGCCGCCGCAGCCACTTACCAATAGCATGATCAATACGTAAATAATAAGATTTCTGAATTTCATATGATGAACACTCCTTAGGTTTGCTAGAACTGATTGTAATAGGTGACGTAACGTCACAAGCAAGTATTAATTTATGATTTTACCGGATTTAATATTTTTCATAAAAAAACTTGAACCTGACGTTACGTCATCTTATAGGATGATCATCAACGAAATAAACGACTAGATTTCGAAAGGAGAGACAACATGAATCGAGGAGATATGATTATTTATGTATTTGTAATTATAGGTGCTGGATTAGGATTGATCATGGATCAAGCTCTACCAGGCGTCCTTATTGGATTGGGGATTGGATATTTCATTAAGCTATCGATGAAGAAAGAGAAGTAATTGAAACAGATCTGGAGTGGAGGAGAATATCTTGAGTATAGAATTACTGCTCTCTGTCGGGGCATTAGCTTTGTTAGATATGGTGAGTCCAGCAACCATTGGGGTGACTTTGTATTTATTATTGAGTGATCGAAATCGGATCTTCTCCCGATTAATGATGTATTTGATGACGGTAGCTGGATTCTATTTCATTGTAGGCATTTCGCTTATGTTAGGTATGGATTATATATTTGATGCAGCATCCAATATGTTTCAAAACCGAGTGATAAGCTGGATTACAGCGGTTGTTGGAGGAGTCTTATTTATCGCAAGTTTTTATGTTCCTACGAAGAAGACGGCTAAACCGGTCAAGCCTAAATCTTTGAAAATGAGTGCGATGATTAGTCTTGGAGTAACGACTTCTTTATTAGAGGTAGCTACAGCACTCCCATATTTTGCGGCTATTGGACTTATGACAACAGCTCAGTTAACAATCTTTCAGTGGCTACCCATATTAGCTACTTATAATTTTATTATGATTCTTCCGCCACTACTATTGATCGGATTACATGCTCTGTTTGGCCGATTACTGCAGAAACCTCTTGAAAAATTAAGCGTGAAAATCGCCAATAGTACTGGATCGGTGCTCTCTTGGATGATGTGTATTGCGGGGATTATTTTACTGCTTAACAGTATTGATCATTTATAGTTCACACATAAGTGGAAGAGTTCAGGTAACTTGTGTTTGGGATAGAAGAATTTATCCCCCTTTGTCATAAATTATCCTTTCTCTTCAGATTGTCCTTTCTTGATAATAAAGCAGGAAGAACACAGCAAAAATGAAGGAATTAGATGCTAGTGTGTCATCGCTATCCGTACACTGTCGAGAAAGGAGAGGGGGCTTCCGGCATTTCATCCGGGAATTTCATGGTTTTGTGCAAACGTTATCAATTCACTCTCATTAACAAGGAGGCTAATAACGAATGGTTCAAGACCGTTTTTCGATTCGTAAAATGTGGATGTTCGCACTTAGTTTCATCATGGTTCTTACACTGTTTCAGGTTCTAGCTGTGAATACTCCTAAAGCTCATGCCGCTGTAGCAAGCAAGACGATTGTGGGCTATTGGCATAATTTCGATAATGGTTCAGGCTTTATTAAGCTGCGTGATGTCTCTTCCAAGTTTGATGTAATCAATGTCTCTTTCGCCGAACCTACCTCAGGGGTTAGTAATGGAACGATCGGGTTTACTCCTTACAATTATACAGAATCTGAATTCAAATCAGATGTTGCATACTTACAATCCCAAGGCAAAAAAGTGATCATCTCAATCGGAGGCGCGAACGGTCAAGTACAGCTTCCAACAACGACAGCTCGTGATAATTTCGTAAATTCTGTGCGAGCGATTATTGAGAAATATGGATTTGATGGATTGGATGTGGATTTTGAAGGTCATTCCCTTTATTTAAATTCGGGTGATAGCGATTTCAAAAATCCAACTACACCTGTCATTGTGAATTTAATATCTGCACTTCGGACGCTTAACAATTATTTTGGAACCGATACGTTCTACCTCACGATGGCTCCTGAAACGTTCTTCGTGCAGCTTGGCTACAGCTTTTATGGAGGGAGCTGCATAAGTTGTGACAGCCGAGCCGGATCCTATCTACCTGTCATTTATGCAACGCGTGATATTCTGGATTGGCTACAAGTACAGAACTATAATTCGGGCCCGATTACAGGACTAGATAATCAGTACCACACCATGGGAAATGCGGATTTCCATGTAGCGATGGCTGATATGCTGCTTACAGGCTTCCCTGTCGCCAAAAATAGCAATCATATGTTTCCAGCATTACGTCCGGACCAAGTGCTTCTCGGTTTACCAGCTAACACCAATGCAGGTGGTGGTTTCACCTCGGTTGCAGAAGTACAGAAAGCACTTGATGCTCTGATTAAAGGTAAACAATTATCCAGTTACACCACAAGGGGCAGTACAACCGGATATCCTGACTTCCGTGGAGTGATGACTTGGTCGATTAACTGGGATAAGTTTAACAACTTTGAATTTTCGAACAATCATCGGGCTTATCTGGATGCATTGACACCTCCCGTACCTGATACACAGCCTCCAACCGTTCCTACAAATCTAGCTTTACTATCCAAAACCTCAACAACGGTTAACTTGAGCTGGACATCCTCGACAGATAATGTAGCTGTGACCGGGTATACGATTTCGTACGGCTCTCAAATGTTAAATGTGACTGGAACGAGTGCAACGATCACCGGTCTCATCCCCGATACAAATTATGTATTCACTGTAAAAGCTAAGGATGCGGCAGGTAATCAGTCTGCAGCAAGCTCACAGCTTACAGTAAAAACAGATGTGGTTAGTACAGATCAGACGGCACCTTCAGCACCAGGGAGTGTACAAATCCTCTCATCAACATCAACGAGTGTAACACTAAGCTGGACGCCTTCAACGGATAATGTTGGTGTGAGCGGATACACGATAACATATGGGGCCAATATTGCTCAAACTCAGGGGACTACCGTGACAATTAGCGGACTAACGGCGAATACCAGCTATCAGTTTATCGTGACAGCACAAGATGCAGCAGGTAATATTTCTGCAGGTTCTTCAGTTAGTGTAACAACGGGCCCCGCGGGGCCTGTAGGATGGAGTGCGAATGTAAGTTACAAAGTTAATGATGAAGTTACGTATGGTGGGAAAACGTACATCTGCCGTCAACCTCATACATCTCTTACAGGGTGGGAGCCACCTAATGTCCCTGCACTCTGGCTATTGAAATGATAATACTGTTTTTCATTTTCTAATAAACGAATTGATAGCTCCATTCCCACGAATAAGCGAGGTGGAATGGAGCTTTGTTATAAAGAAAGATTGATTTGTAATGAACTAGAGGACGTGATATAAATACGGTGTCCAATATAGTGATATTTAAGGAGGTATGAATAACGAAGATGTTAGATCAGAGACATATCCATGTATCGCCTCATGGAAACGATGAAGATGTCGGAACGAAGATACGTCCGTATGCAACGATTGCTCGTGCCCAAGAGGAGGCACGAAAATCCCAGGGAGTAAAGACAACTGTACATATTCATGGTGGGGTTTATCACTTGATGGAAGCGCTTCAATTCAGGGCGAAGGATTCAAGAACTGAATTAGATGCTGTAAGTTATGTGGCTGTAGAAGGAGAAGACGTTATCGTTAGTGGGAGTGTACAATTAAACTTGTCTTGGAAGGAATATAAGGACGGTATCATGCAAGCAAATGTTCCCTCACATTTGAAGCTGGATCAGTTGTATATAGATGGGTGCCAATATCATATGGCGAGATACCCCAATTTCAGTAAAGAAACGCGTATTATGAACGGTTATGCCGCCGATAGTCTTCATCCGGAGAGGGTGAACAGGTGGTCTAGTCCCAAGGGCGGTTATGTTCACGCCATGCATAGTCATCTTTGGGGGGATTACAGGTACCTAATTACGGGTAAAGTTGGAGCGAATCAACTCATCCTTGATGGCGGGTGGCAGAACAACCGTCAGATGGGCATGCATGACGAGTTTCGTTATGTTGAGAATATTTTTGAAGAATTGGATGCACCCGGTGAATGGTATCATGATGAATCGACAGGCATGTTGTATGTGTATCCTTATCCGGAAACGGATTTGAAGGAGAGTATCGTTGAAGCTAGTCATCTGCCTCATCTTATTGAATTTATAGGAAGTGAAGATTCACCTGTTAGTCATATCCATATCCAAGGAATTACGTTTACACATACAACCAGAACATTTATGGACAATAAGGAGCCGCTTTTACGAAGTGATTGGACAATCTATCGGGGCGGAGCGATTAAGATGCATGGGGCGGAGAACTGTATCCTTCAACAATGTACATTCCGTCAACTTGGCGGAAATGCAGTATTCGTGGATGGCTATAATCGGCACGTCTTCGTCAAACAATGTCTTATCGAGGATGTTGGATCAAACGGGATTGCATTTGTTGGGCGGCCTGACAGTGTTCGAAGCCCACTATTTAATTATGAAGAAAGACAGAAGCTTGGGGATATAGACACTACCCCGGGACCAAAATCGAATAATTACCCAGCAGAATGTATGGTTGAAGATTGCTTGATCACAAAAATCGGACGTGTCGAGAAGCAGTCTGCCGGAGTACAAGTTTCGATGGCGCTGGACATTACCATTCGTCACTGCAGTATATACGATGTGCCAAGAGCTGGAATAAATGTATCAGAGGGAACGTTTGGAGGACATCTGATTGAGTATTGCGATGTGTTCGACACGGTACTCGAAACGGGGGATCACGGATCATTTAACTCATGGGGGCGAGACCGGTATTGGTTGCTTGAAGATGTGGACATGGATACCATACGTATGGAGGAACATAGTGAGTTATCTAATCTGCCTAGGCTAGATATGATGAGGCCGGTGATCATCCGCAATAACCGCTGGCGTTGTGACTATGGATGGGACATAGATCTAGACGATGGATCGAGCCAGTATGAAATCTATAACAATCTTTGTCTTGCTGGAGGAATTAAGCTTCGAGAGGGTTTTGATAGGCTGTGTGAGAATAATGTGATGGTGAATAACTCATTGCATCCCCATGTCTGGTTCAAGGGTAGTGAGGATATCGTGCGGGCCAATATTGTTTTTACAGCATATGCACCAATTCGTGTAGAGCAACCGTGGGGACGGGAGTGCGACTGGAACCTGCTTCATGAGAAGGGTCTTGAAGGTGTGAGGGTAGCAGAGGAGCTTCAACAACAGAGCGGGGCGGATACACATTCGATTAAAGCAGATGCGATGTTCGTCGATCCAGCCGTTGGCGATTATCGGGTCAGGGAGAATTCACCCGCACTTACCCTCGGCTTTCGTAATTTTGCAATGGATCAATTCGGCGTGAGGACCCTTGATCTGCAGAAGATTGCTAAAACACCAAAACTACCACAGGTTGGTGATACGGTCAGTGAATCGGGTCGTGAGCATCAGTATGCGTCATGGGATCAATGCAAAGTAAAAAATATTGTTGGTATGGGCGAGGTCTCTGCCGCTGGTTTACCATCGGAAACAGGGGTACTCATCGAGACGATACCATGGGGAAGCTGGCAGAATGAATTTGGGTTTCAGATTGCCGATGTCATATTGGAGATAAACGGTGGGATCGTTGATACCGTTGATGATTTACAGTTATTGTACGAGGCGGTTGAACATGATTTATGTGTCACGGTTTTTAGGGGACAGAAAAAAGTGATCGTTCAAGGAAAGCTGTAAAGTTAGTTTAAGTCTAAGTAAGGCTATAAATGACGACTTTTCATTCAAATGATGAATGGAAGGTCGTTTTTTGATATAAGCTCATGGAAAAGCTCTTGTAACCCCGGAAAAATCATATCTAACAAAACTATTGAATTTTTATACAACCAGACGTATAATTCACTTAATTAACGTTAATTAAATTTAGGATGTGATCAATTCATGACCAGAAATAAGTTGAGGGAAGCAGCCATGGTGCTCTTTGGTGAGAAGGGGTATGACGGTACGGCGTTGTCTGAAATCGCTAAAGCAGTTGGGGTAAAGACGCCTGCCATCTATGCTTTTTATAAGAACAAAGAAGACTTGTTCCTCACAGCATTTAAGGAAGCAATGCATGACTACAACTCTTTCATACAGCAATTATCTGAAGAAGGGGAGACCTCAGGGGTGAGAGAGAAGCTTCATGGGGTGTTACGTAGACAATATAAATATTACATAAGTAGTAGAGAATCTAATATTTTTGTGTTGCGTACGCTTCTTTTTCCACCGACATTCCTAAAACAAGGGATAGAAGAGGCTTTCTTTGAATCTGATCAACTGTTGTCCAAGACCATTGAGGACTTCATGCTGCATGGGATGGAGGAAGGTTCCATACCTGATCAACCGATAAAGCCGCTTGTGGATGCTTTCTTGAACTTAATGGACGGTCTGAGTATGCAGTTCTTTTATTACAACTCTAATGAAGTGTTTGAACGGAAACTGGAAAGTACCTTTGATTTGTTCTGGAGAGGTACTCAGTCTGTAGCTTCCACTTAGGAGTTGAATCAACAGGGGGAGTCTAGCGATGGGTGAGGCAAAAAGTGTAGTTCAAAGCACAAGCAACAGTGGTAAGATTCAAGATTTCGAGCGGGAGCCTGTCCCGCAGCATTTACGCAAGCATTGGTTATCTATGGCATTCGTATGGATTGCTATTGGGATTGATCTTTCTGCCATGTTTTTGGGTGCGGAGCTAGGAGCGGGAATGAATTTATCAAGCTCACTGACAGCAACCTTTATTGGATCTCTGATTTTGGGTCTTATCGGTGCACTATGTGCTTATGTAGGGGCCAAAACAGGTTTATCCACTGCGATGATCAGCCGCTTCTTGTTCGGAAATAGCGGAGCACGTATGGTTTCGGTGATACTAGGAATTTCATCCCTTGGATGGTTTGGCGTTCAAACCGGATTTTTTGCCTCTAACATGCAGACCGCTTTGTTAGATCTATGGGGCATAAAAGCTTCTTTAGGATTACTGTCATTCATAGGTGGCGTCCTGATGATGTCAACTGCAATATGGGGATATCGTTCAATTGAAAGACTGAGTGTGATGTCTGTTCCCCTTCTTGTTATATTTATTTTTATTTCTTTGTTTGTTGCTTTTCAAATCAATGGTACATCTGCGATCTGGGAACCGATTAGTGGGAGTCCACTTCCGATGGGGACAGCAATATCTCTTGTAATCGGCATTTTCATGTTAGGTACGGTACTATCACCCGATATCGCACGCTGGGCACGGACACCAAAGCATGCCATTATTGCTGCATTTGTTGGATTTTTTGTAGGGAATAGCTTCATGACGGTAATCGCGATTTTCTTATCTAGAGTGATGGATTCAAGTGATTTAACGGGCATATTCTTAACGATTGGACTCGGGTTCCCTGCAATTATCGTCCTTACTCTGGCACAATGGACAACCAATACCAATAATCTGTATTCCGCTTCGCTAGGATTCTCGGTTGTATTCTCACGTGTTCCTAAATATATCATTACCATCGTGGCCGGATTGTTCGCAACTCTACTGGCTGTATTCGGTATCTATGATAATTTCCTCACGTTTTTAACGTTTGTAACGATGCTGATCTCACCGATTGGTGGTATTTATACGGCAGAATATTTGCTTATCAATAAGGCGAAATTCACATTCGATGGATTGGATAAGAACCAAAACTGGGTTGTGCGTTCACTTTGTGTGTGGGCAGTATCAAGTTTCTTTGCGTATATGACAACAGCAGCACCGGACGGTTTAGGCTTATTTCAATTAACGCAAGTTCCAGCTTTGGATGGGTTCATATTCGCATTTATTGTGCAGTGGATCGTTGGTAAAGTAGCAAGTCAGAAAGGATGACAACAAGATGAGTACATTCGTATTAACGGAATTGGATGAAAAAGCAATTGAATATATAGCGGTAGGTGCTGCCGTTCTGGGAACGGGCGGTGGAGGAGATCCACATATCGGAAAACTGATGGCAATCGAGGCAATCCAAAAGCATGGACCAGTTAAGGTTGTACGTCCAGAAGATTTAAACGATGATGATTTGATTGTACCGTTATCCATGATTGGGGCTCCAACCGTGATGAATGAGAAAATTCCAGCGTTATCACAAATGACCAAACCCCTGGAACTTATCGAAAAGGAATTAGGAAGAAAAGTCACAGCACTCATGCCGATCGAGGTTGGAGGTGGTAACTCTCTTATTCCGGTTATTACCGCAGCGGAACGTGGCATTCCTGTACTGGATGCAGATGCGATGGGACGAGCTTTTCCAGAATCTCAGATGGTGACATTCTACTTAGATGGTATGGATCCAAGTCCAATTACGATGGCAGATGAACGTGGAAATGGTATTCTTCTCCACGCCATTGATGGGGTATGGGAAGAGCGAATTGCTCGAGCTATTACGATACAAATGGGGGGCTCTGCGTCGATTTGTGATTACCCAGCAACAGGCGCTCAGATCAAAAAAAGTGCTATTCCGTATACTCTATCCCTTGCTTATGAAATTGGAAGAACGTTGTTTGAATCAAAAGACCTGAAGCAAAACCCTATAGAAGCATTACTTAAGCAATTGAACGGGTATGCTCTATTCCATGGCAAAGCCGCAGATATCCGTCGCCGGATGGAAGGTGGATTTACAAGAGGAGAAGCTACATTTGAGGGGACGGGCGATCATAAGGGGCGTTCGATGAAGCTCTTTTTCCAAAATGAATTCTTATTGGCGTCAGAAGATGGACAATCTTTAGCGGTAACACCTGACCTCATCTCTCTGTTGGATCAGGATACAGGAATGCCAATTACAACTGAAAATCTAAAATATGGAGCTCGCGTGACAGCTGTTGGCTTCCCATGTGATCCCAAATGGCGCACGCCGCAGGGCCTGAATACGGTAGGTCCACAGTACTTTGGTTACGATGTTCCATATGTGCCCATTGAAGAATTAACGTCTGTACAGAAGGGAGCGAAACAACATGACTAACAACTTGCATGTACAGATCGACGAAAATGAAGTGTACCGTATAGGTATCGACGTAGGTGGTACGAATACGGATGCTGCGCTTCTGGATTCAAGATTGAACACGATTCACACGGTAAAAGTGCATACAACCCGAGATGTGAACGATGGTATCGTGGAAGCTGTGCGTAGATTGCTATCTGAGAGTGGTGTGAACCCAGCGCATGTGAAGTACGCCATGCTCGGGACAACACACTGTACCAATGCCATTGTCGAGCGAAAGCATCTGGGTAAAGTTGGACTTATTCGACTGGGCGCACCGGCAACAACAGCCGTTCCTCCTCTTGCTGGCTGGGATCATACGCTCAAAGCAGCGGTAGGAACCCATGCGTATATGGCTAAAGGTGGCTATGAGTATGACGGTCGTACCATAGTAGACATGGACGAATCTGAGATTAAGGAATTTGCAGAACGAATGAGAGGAGAGGTAGACGCTGTTGCAATCTGCGGCGTGTTCTCTCCAGTGAATACTTCGCAAGAAAAGCGCGCTGCGGAAATTGTGCAGTCTGTATTAGGTGCTGATATGTCGGTCACACTCTCGCACGAGATTGGTAGTATTGGGCTCTTGGAACGAGAGAATGCTTCTCTGTTAAATGGTGCTCTTCTAGGTGTGATCTCCGGTGTTGTCAAAGGATTTGAAACGGCACTTGGCCAGTTTGGTATCAACGCGAGCGTGTATATCTGTCAAAATGACGGAACGTTGATGCGAAGCGACTATGCACTTCGGTATCCAATTCTGACAATTGCTTGCGGACCAACGAACTCGATTCGCGGCGCTGCACATCTATCTGGTCTTCAGGATGCACTTGTGCTCGATATCGGCGGAACAACGACGGACGTTGGCGTTCTTACCCAAGGGTTCCCACGCCAATCTTCAACGGCTGTCGAACTCGGAGGGGTGCGCACGAATTTCCGCATGCCAGATATTCTCTCCATTGGTATCGGTGGAGGTACGATCGTTCGATCTGGTGAAGCTGGTGTTACAGTAGGTCCAGACAGCGTAGGGTACGAGCTACTGAAGCGAGGTCTTATTTTCGGTGGAGATACACTAACGGCAACGGACGTAGTGGTTAAGCTGGGCCGATCTGAATGGGCAGATGCACTTACGGATGGTATTGATGAACAGATTTGCCGCCGCGCAGATGAGATTATGACTCAAGATATTGAAGATGCTATTGATCGAATGAAGACGAGCGCTGATCCGGTAGACGTTATTCTGGTAGGGGGCGGAAGTATCCTCGTAGCTGATGAACTGTCCGGCGTATCTCGTATTGTTCGACCAGATCATTATGATGCAGCGAATGCGATCGGTGCTGCTCTGGGTGAAGTCAGTGGAGAAACAGAGCGAATCTATTCTCTCGATGATATGACATATGATGAGGTTATGAAGGAAGCTCGCCGTCATGCAATAGAACAGGCAGTACTTGCTGGTGCCGATCCAGACACGGTTCAAATTGTATTCACTGAAGATATTCCGATTGCGTACTTACCGGGCAATGCTTTGCTTGTGAAGGTGAAGGCAGCAGGTAGACTTTAATTTAATAGTAATTCAAAACAGGCGTCTTTTGAGAAGGGAGTAACTCTTCGAGGAAGACGCTTGTTTTTTTGCTATATATAGAACGTATAGGAGAAAGGGTTCATGTTAGAAGGAATATAATGTATTCTATCGAAAAGGTAAGTTAACTAATCAGACAGTGGAAAGTAGGGATGCTTACAATGAATGGCACAGAACAGCGTAAATACTGGATAGATACGATGATTAGGATTGGTGACCCCGTGTTATCTTCCTTGGCTCAAAGAAAGTTACGGGAACAGTTGCCCACAGAATTTCATAGAGAGCGCAGTCACTTTGCTCATCTTGAAGCCTTTGCTCGACTGGCCTGCGGCATAGCTCCTTGGCTCGAATTGCAGGATCTGGATGGAGAAGAGGAACAACGTAGACTTAAATATACCGAGTTAATGCTGCAATCTCTGGACGCGGCTACAGATCAGGATTCGCCTGATTATATGGACTTTGATTCCGTCGGTCAACCGTTGGTAGATGCTGCGTTCCTAGCCCATGCTCTTGTACGTTCTCCCCGTAATATTACAAGTAAACTGGATGATCGAGTTAAGAAGAATCTGATTTCGGCCTTCAAAAAAACACGTCATATGATACCCGGGCCGAACAACTGGCTGTTATTCAGTGCAATGGTGGAAGCGGGCTTATATATTCTGGGTGACCCAGACTATGACAAAGTGCGCGTCAATTATGCTATTCGTATGTTTATGGATTGGTATAAAGGAGACGGCATATATGGAGACGGAAAGGATTATCACTGGGATTATTACAATAGCTTTGTGATTCAACCGATGCTGGTTGATCTCATCCATCTTTTTGAACAGGATTCATATGCATATACAGGTTTCAAGCCGATCATTCTTGAACGAGCCAAGAGATATGCATCGATTCTGGAACGGATGATTTCACCTGATGGGACGTATCCCTTGATCGGACGATCACTTACATACCGCTTCGGTGCGTTTCAGCATTTGGGACAAGCGGCATTGCAGCATTTCTTAGACGAACAGATCAATCCAGCTCAGGTACGTTGTGCGCTTACTGCCGTTATTAGGCGTACCATGGAAGTCCCCGGGAATTTTGATGACAACGGTTGGCTGCGCCCAGGCGTATATGGTTATCAGCCAAATCTTGCAGAAGCATATATTAATACCGGCAGCTTATATTTATGTTCTGCAGTATTCCTACCGCTGGGTTTATCGCCCTCTGATGAATTTTGGTCTGCGCCAAATGCGAAGTGGACCTCCCAGTTATTATTGTCTGGTGAAGACTTACTGGCTGATCATTCGATTGAAGCCTGATTATGGTGATTTACTTCCTCAGCCTTCCATAAACTTATTCAGGATGTTCTTTCCGCTTTTGAATTGTTGAAGGGGTAGGTCCTTATTAAGCTCTCTGTTCAATTCGAATTAGAACAACAACCACCCCGGATCTCTCGTGAAGAGAGATGCAAAGGGTGGTTGTTTGTGTATTTACTTTCCGTTGCCCCGTAAAGCACTTGAATCAACATGGAAGCGAGGTCTCCATTTTGTTAGGAGATTATTAATAATCTGGGTGCAGAAGCTTTTCGTTCACTTCGCGGATGGCTTGCTGCAGCCCCATCTGATTATAGGTTTTGATATTCTCACGCCATAACTTGATAGGATCTTCCGTGCTTAGCGCGACTTCCGTCAGATCTTCTAGCGGATTAATGGAAGCACTTATGTTGTCTTTATGCGGCGTCGAGAGCGAGATGATCGAATATTTAAACGGGGTGGCCCGTGCATTTCTCAATAGCCAGCGCATTTCCTCGAGACAAGCGAGAATATTTCGTTCCCCATATTTGATTTTGTTCATTTCGTCGAGAGGATAGGTTCGTTCCAGCCCCCAAGAAGCAAGCGAATGCAAGGTGTTCGTCGAAGGATACAGCTTCTGAATGCTGACAGGTTGTCCTGACGCTTCGCGAGGTCGTGTAATCACGATCTGATCGTCGATCTCCACATAGTCTTTACCCTCAATCCCGTACTGCATTAATTTTTTTCCTTCGGGTGAGAGGAGATAATCATAAAGCTGTAAGATACGATCCATTTTCTCTTCATTTACATTCGCACTGAAATAACTCTCCGTTGAATAGGTTGGAGCGACATAGAAGTAGCGATTTCCATCTTCGGCAGGCCATAAATGCAAGATTTTGACCGCATCGTAGAAATCTTGTTTTGGATTAGATTTGTTCCACAGTTCAACGAGCTTGCTCATGCTCTCCGGCGTCCCTTTATAGACCAAGGCGCCAGCTTTTCCCTGCGTGAATTTGGCGATCGCATCATCTTCCTTCATGAGGAAGAAGTTCGGATCAAGCCCTTCGCTCTGATACAATTGACGGAATTGTAAGGCAACCTGCTCCATCTTTTGCGAGGCGTAATAAGGAATCCATTCATTATTCTCCTGGACCCACTGATTCGCAGCGAATTGCGGGAAGGTCGGACTGAATATCCAAGAAAGATAGTTCATGCTTGCGGCAGTTAACCCCACGGTATCCTGCAGACCATTGCCATCCGGATCATCTTTGGTGAACGACTCGAGCAAGGCGGCGAACTCTTCGAAATTGCGCGGGTCGGTGCGTTGCAGGTGATCCATCCAGTCTTGACGGACGAATACGATGCGTTCCATCATCCACAGATCGTTGGTTGGGTAAGCGATGCGCGGCAGCATATACAATTTTTTTTCTCGTCGCAGTGCGAGCGTATCGGGAATTTGTGCAATTTTGTAGACATTGGGATATTTCGATAGATCGCTTGGCAGTGGTCGAATGAGGTTTTGTTTGATCCAATCGGCATAGATGCCAGGTGAATTGATGACGAGGGAATGGGCGAATAAATCGGGGAAATTACCTGAAGCTGCCCATACTTTGAATTTCTCCTCGTGGTCTGTCTGGCTCACTTGAATTGGCTTGAAGGTAATATTGAAGTCATGTTCGAGCTTCTGAAGTACAGCATCCTTCTTCTCGAAGTCTCTGCCGATGTCCCAAAAGGAGATTGAGATGGTGAGAGGGTTACCGATCTCAGACGTGGGAGCAGGCGACTTTGCTTCGTTCTCATCCGTCTGCTTGCATCCTATAACTATCGTGATGAATATGGCGGTGAATAGCAGTATGACGTAATTTTTGATACGAACCATTCCACCACTCCTTGTATTTATGCTATTAAAAGAATAGTAATGGAAAAGTTTCATCGAGTAAATAGTTTTGCCCCAAACATATGGGAAAATTTATGATAAGATATCAATTGTATATGATACGTTTAGTAGCGGTAAATGATACGTTTAGTATCTGTGAATGCTAGGGGGACAAGCAGTGGTCTTTTATCGTAAACTATCGATTCGTTCGCAGCTGCTGTTCATCGCACTGCTCATTACAGCGGTGCTGTTGTTCATCATTATGACGACGTATGTTCAAATGTCTAGCATTATTAGTAATAATAACGAACAACACACGACAGCGTTGAGTGCACAGATCAAGGAGACGGTGCATGCGAACCGGGATGTTATCGATCGGCTCATGGCGAATATCGCCTATAATCAAGATGTGCAAAATTTCCTCACTGAACAGAATAACTTGCAAGTCTACGGATATTCCAAGCGAATCAATAGCCTGCTCATCAATATGACGACGCTTAAGGAAGGCATTCTGGATATTGTGATTCATGGCGAGAATGGACGTTGGTATGATCTATTCGGAGGCAAGCGGTGGACGGCACCGTTCACGGATAGACTCGCTCCGAAGGACGGAATACATTATTTCGGCTTACAGCATTTTGAAGGTGCCTATCAGGTTGAGAACAGTCTGCTCGTCGGGATGAAGATCAAGTCTTTCCAATCAGGCGATCGGTTCACCTCGGTCATTGGAACGTTATTCTTCGTCATTGATCCCAAAGCGTTAATTGGTTCATCCGGTTCGATCACGAAGCAATATGCGATGCAATCGTATTTGGTGGATCGAGATAATAAAATTTTCTCTAGTAATGACCCGAATGAAGTCGGCAGTGTACTGAACGCGATGATTACAAGCGATGCCCCGCCCGGAAAATCGAGGAATGTTGAGCTGAATGGGACCCAATATATCGTGCAGACGGAAGACTTACCGGAAATCAACAGCGCGATTATCAGTATCATACCCGAGGATGAGCTGCTGCGGGATATATCGAAAATACGAAAGCTGGAGCTGATTATTCTCATTATTGGGGCCGTGATGATGTTCATCTTGTTCAAACTCGTTATTAGCAACATCCTGTACCCGCTCAAGAAACTGATGGCCTTCATTAACAACATCAAACGAGGGGATCTCGATACACTCAAAAATCGGATCCATCTACAAGGTTATGCGGAGATCACGGTGATGTCGAACGGACTGAACAATATGCTGGACGAAGTAGATACTCTGACGCGGCAGCTCTTAGAGTCGAATGCGATGCTCTTTGAAGCAGAGCTGGAGAAGAAGAAATCGGAGCTATCATTCTTACGCAGTCAGATCAATCCACATTTTCTATATAATACGCTCGAAATGGTCAAAGGCATGGCTGCCGTCAAGGGTGCACATGAAATTCGAGAAATTGCCAAAGCGTTAGGGCAGATCTTCAGATACAGCATAAAAGGGGGAGACACCGTATCGCTTAAGACGGAGATGGAAGTCGTCGAGTCGTACATCCAAATCCAACAAATTCGATTCGGGGATCGGTTCCAGGTGCATTATGAGATCGCAGAGGATACATGGATGTGCCAGATTCCGAAGATGATTTTTCAGCCGCTTGTCGAGAATGCCGTATTTCACGGACTGGAGCTGAAAGAAGATCAAGGGACGTTGACGGTTAGAAGTGTACTAAACGAGCGGCAGGAACTCATCATTACAGTTAAAGATAATGGGCTAGGGATCGATCCCGGCCGACTGCGCCAGATCCAGCATGCGCTGAATCAATACGAGAACAAGGAGCGTGATCCAGAGGAACCGCAAATTTCGAGTATCGGTCTTGCAAATGTGAATAATCGAATTAAGCTGACATATGGCCATCCCTATGGATTGTCGATCGATAGCATCTATGGGGAAGGTACGCAGATTCAATTACTGATGCCAACGAGGGGGAAGGAACATGGATCGATATAGCGTATTCATTGTCGATGACGAGAGCTGGGTCGTAGAGAGTCTGAAGGTAAGTGTGGATTGGAAGCAGTACGGATTCGAGGTTGTCGGTGAGGCCTATAACGGGCTAGAAGCGCTTCAGTCCATTCGGGACATGAAGCCGGACGTTGTCTTCACCGATATTCGGATGCCGGGGATGAGCGGTCTTGAGCTGATAAAGAAGGGGTCTGAGCTGCACTACCTTCCGAAGTTTGTCGTTGTTAGCGGTTATGCAGAATTCGCTTATGCACAGCGGGCATTGAATTATGGCGCGACTGCTTACTGCCTCAAGCCATACGATGATGAAGAGATTGCAAATTTACTCAAGAAACTAAAAAAGACTTTGAATATGGAGCGCGATCGTTCCGAGACCCAGTTGATTCAGCTACTAGCCGACAATAATGAGGACAGCATCGAGAAAATTAAGGAAGCGCTCGAGATCCGAGGGCTGCACATAGATAGTGGACAAGCGGCGGGGCTCATGGTATGTACGAGTGAGGGAGATCCCTTCGTCCATCTGGATGCAATTCGGATTCGTATCGGTAAATCCAAAATGTTGTACATGATGGCTTATGACCAGCTGGAGGTTGTGATGTCTGAGCTGGAGACGCATCTGCCGGATGGCGTTCGAGGGATTGGGGTTAGCGGTAAGATTTATGACTACCTAATCATCAGTAAGGAGCTGGAGCATGCGACATTGCTCTCAAATCAGTATTTTATGACAGGGCATGCGGGGATATATCGGTGGATTCCCGCATCACGCGGTGTACTGAAGGAGACGTTCAAGAAAATTGGTACGGCGATCACGAATCAAGATCACACAGCGCTAGGACAGCTCTCCGATGAAGTCAGCATGTTATTTCAACAAGAAGGGTACACAGTCAAAGATGCGCTTCGGTTTTATAATGTCACATTGTCCTTTCTCTACCTCCTAGATGAGGATCAGCAAGAGCAGATGGTGATGAGCTACGAGCAGCTGATGGATCATTTCGAGAATGTCACAGATATGAATGCGTACTTAAGAAGCTTATCAATGAAGTTAATCCGTAGGCTGCCTGAATATGAGATGAGAGAGACGACGAATGAGACCTTCATGTCGATCTTGCAATATGTTCATGAGAATTACCGAAGTACGATCACGATTCAGAGTCTCACGCAGAAATATTACATTAATCCGAACTACTTGAGCCAATTGTTCAAAAAAGAAGTCGGCGAGACGTTTACCTCCTATATGACGAGATTGCGAATAACCAATGCATGCAATTTATTGGAGCAGACGAGATTGCGGGTAACAGAAATTGCGGAGAAAGTAGGGTATCAGGACTATTTTTATTTCACAAGAATGTTCAAGAAGATTACGGGACATACCCCAACGCAATTTAGGGAACAAAAAGCAAAGTAACAAGCAAATTAAGCTTAACGATTACTTCACTATGCACAAATCTTAGTTTTACTATGGATGATTGTTGGATGTTAGGACAGGGGAGTTGTTTTCCCTGTTTTTTTGTGGCTTCTTATGTAAAAAAACAACTAAAATATGTGAATACAACATTGACGCAAATTGTTCTACAGTAAATACAGACAAATTGTAAGCGATTACAGGTTGTTGAGATTTAGTAAATTCAACTTCAAAACGAGGGGGAAATGAATTGAAAAAATTTAGAGCATGGACCATGATACTCATTTTGACGATGGTAATCTCGATTATCGGGTGTTCAAGCGGCGGCAGCAATACCGCCGAGAAGCCCGCGGACACCACCAAGCAGACGGATACGACGGATACGACAACAACGACAACCGAACCTGCGCAAACAGAGCCGAAGGAAGAAGAGAGCATGGATTTCGGCGGGAAGCCACTTCGTATTGGTCAGTGGTGGGGTATGGATGCCTATTTGAATGACGAAGAAAAGGAAAGACAGAAGAAAGTGGAAGAGAAGTACAATACGAAAATTGAATATGTGACGGTTGAGGATACAAATTCCCGTCTGATCACCTCTTCGGTAGCTGGTGAACCATTCGCAGATATCGTTATGATTCCGCTTCGTGAAGCGTTCCCGAAACTGGTTATCGAAGGATATGTGCAAGCGATCGACGACAAGCTTGACTTGAATAACCCTGCATTCGGTAAGAACCCTGTTACGTTATCGAATGGTAAATACCAAGGCAAGCAATATGGCGTAACGCTGCCATACACGGAAAGCCACGGCTTGTATTACGACAAGACGATGTTGACGAAGATGGGTCTGCCAGATCCGTACGAATTGCAAGAAAAAGGCGAATGGACATGGGATAATTTCCTCGACATTCTGAAGAAAGTCAAAGCGAACGGCAAGAAGCCGCTCTACGTGGATAGCCCGCAACTCTTAGCCTTCTCCTTGATCGCGACGAACGAAGGTCAGATCGAAGACGATACGACGAACAAAATTACGATGGATGAGCCAAATTCGATGGAAGCGATTCAATTCTTCAGCGATTTGTACAATGTCCATAAAGTTGTAGACTCCGAACAGAATTTCGGCAGCGGTGAAGAAGCATTCGTTAACGGTTATCGGTGGGATAACCTCGGCTATGTCAAAGACAAACCGAACGATATCGGCTATGTATTCTTCCCGAAAGGTCCGAAGGCTACTGCTTATGTAACACCATATGACAAGATGAATATGTGGTATATTCCGTCCGGTGTGAAGAATGCGAAGGCCGTTCTAGCGGCATGGAGTGAGCTGTATGAGTTCGATGTTGAGAAGGGCAAACAAATTCAGTTGCAAAAAGAAGAGCCAAACATGAAGAACAAAGAATCGCTTGATACGATGAAGAAAATGTTCGACAGCACGTATAAGGTCATCAACTATAAAGCGTACGTTGGTCTCTCGGATGTCGTAGAAGAAGCATTCAAGAATATTGCTAGCGGCAAGGAATCACCTGCACAAGCGATACAGCGTGTGAAACCGATGGCGCAAGCGGCGATGGATGTTACGACGAAGAAGTAAACCATTTTGCAAATGATGTAATGGAAGTACCCCGAAGCATCTCACTGCTAGGGGTACTTCCATTACATAGGAGGGGAATCCTATTGATGCGGAAGAATAAATATCGAATCACGATCATTGCCCTGCTCACTGCGATATGCATCGCTTCTCCGCAGACGTTACAGCTTGCGCCGGTGAATTATGCAGAAGGGGAATTAGCTAATGTGGAGTCAGAGATCCGTTTAGGATCTACGAATAAAGATGGCTATGACCAATATATTGCGAAGTATGCGAAGGCACCAATTCCAGAACGTGAGCTCATCATCCGAGGTGAGACGTACGCGAGGGCGGAGGGCATGGACGTATCAGTCGTGGATGGCATTGAGGGTGCTACTGGGAAAGTGATTCAGACGGGTGAATCCGGAACCGTCTCATGGGATATTGATGTGTCAGAGGAAGGGCTCTATCAAGTTGCGGTTCGTTATCAAGCCATGGAAGGCAAAGGTTCTGATATGGATCGGGAGTTCATGATTGATGGCAAGCATCCGTTTGCAGAGAGCAAGAATCTAGTATTCCGTAGACTATGGAAGGATGCAGGCGAGACCGTTCGGGACGAGGACGATAACGACTTGTATACGACACAGGTGGAAGTACCTGCTTGGCAAGAAGTGCTCATTGACAGCTCAGATGGGCGCTATGGAGAACCGTACTCATTTTATTTTTCCAAAGGAAAACACGTCATATCACTCGTCTCTGCGAAGGAGCCGATGATGATTGATTATATAAAGTTACGTCAACCGGATCTTGCACCATCCTATCAAGAAGTCGCAGCGAACTATAAACAGAATGGTTATCAGGAAGCGAAAGACGCGCTGATCAAAATCCAAGGCGAGAAAGCAGGACTCAAATCCAGCTCGATGCTCGTTCCGATGATGGATCGCAGTCCAGCGAATGAGCCGTATAGTATGTCCAAGATTCGCTTAAATACGATTGGTTCCTTCAACTGGTCGGAAGCGGGGCAATGGATATCCTGGGATGTGGAAGCGCCCGAAGATGGACTATATAAGATTGGTGTGAAGTACAACCAGAGCATGCAACGCGGCGTTACGTCCTATCGGAAGCTGCGTATTGACGGCAAAGTACCTTTTGCGGAAGTAGAGAATATGGCTTTTAATTTCTCAACGAATTGGGAGATGCAAGAGATTGGGGATGGCAAAACACCTTACTTGTTCTACCTGACAAAAGGCAAGCATCAAATCCGGATGGATGTAACACTTGGAGAGATGGCGATCTACCTGCGAACGATAGAATCCAGCGTTCTGGAGCTAAATACCTTATATCGCCGGATCGTTATGATTACGGGCACGGTTCCGGACGAATATCGCGACTATCAGCTGGATAAGAAGCTGCCGGAAATGATCGATTCATTCCGCAACCAAGCGAATATCATTAGCACGATTTCAAGCCAGATTGAGAAATCAACAGGCGGAGGCAGTGACCGAACGGCAACGCTCAATCGAATCGTGATACAACTGCGAGATTTGGCGGAAAATCCTAATACAATAGCTCAACGACTGGAGACATTCAAATCGAATATTAGTTCACTCGGATCATGGATTTATTCCATTAATTTCATGCCACTATCAATTGACTATCTCGTCGTAGCCTCGCCGAACCAAGAAATGCCGAGTTCGAACGCCAGCTTCTGGCAGAAGTTCAGACATCAAGTAGGGACCTTCTCGCTCTCGTTCTTCACGGATTACAATGAGCTCGGATCAACGAAAGGGAAGGAAGGCAAGAAGATCAAAGTATGGATCACGTTAGGTCTGGATCAGGCAAAGGTCCTTAAGCGAATGATCGAGGAGACCTTCACCCCAGATACAGGCGTTGGTGTAGATCTTCAAGTTGTTACAGAAGGCGTATTGCTGCAAGCGATGCTCGCAGGACGTGGGCCGGATGTAGCTTTCCAGGTATCCAATGAGAAGCCGCTGAACTATGCGCTCCGGGGCGGTGTTGAAGATTTGTCGAAGTACCCAGGCTTTGATGAGGTGAAGAAGGAATACAGTGAGAGTTCCTTCGTGCCTTTCGAATTCAATGGCGGCGTTTATGCACTGCCTATGGATGAATATTTCCCGGTCCTGTTCTATCGCAAGGATATATTGGATGAGCTGAATATGAAGGTGCCGCAGACGTGGGATGATGTTTATGCGATGGTGCCTGAGCTGCAGAAGCACAATCTGATCTTTGGTTTCCCGATTCAAGTCCTCGTAAAGACGGGGTCCAATGTACAGGATAGCGGAAGCTTGCCACTAAATCCGACGTTCGGGATGATGTTGTATCAAGAAGGTGGAAGTCTCTACTCTGATGATCACAAGTCAAGTGCACTCGATTCCGAAATCGCGATGAAATCATTCATGAAGTGGACGGAGCTCTATACGACGTATAAATTGCCGCTAACAACGGATTTTACGAATCGCTTTCGTAGTGGAGAAATGCCGATCGGTATTGCTGATTATCCGAAGGTCAATCTCGTGAATGTCATTGCACCGGAATTGAAAGGATTATGGGATTTCACAATAACGCCGGGCACAGCGTTGCCAGATGGGACGATTCGAAGGGATGTTCCTTCAGCAGGGAACGGCACGGTGATGCTAAAAAGTAGTGAACACAAGCAAGAAGCATGGCAGTTCATGAAGTGGTGGGCAAGTTCGGATACACAGGCAAGATACGGCAAACAGATGGAAGCGATGTTCGGCATCGCGGGACGTCTGCAGACGGCGAACAAAGTCGCAGTGGCGCAGCTCCCATGGCAAGTGAAGGACTACAAGACGCTCATAGAACAATGGAAATGGACGAGAGGCGTTCCTGAAGTCCCAGGCGGCTATTTCACAGGTAGACATCTGGACAATGCCTTCCGTAGTGTCGTTATCTCTAATGATGATCCGCGTGAGTCGCTCGACAATTATACACGCTTTATTAATGACGAAATGAAGAAAAAACAACGAGAGTTTGGGTTGTCGAACGAGTAGAAAGAGAGGTGATTGAGGTGCCTAATCCGGTTGAACTGAACGCAAGCATACCAGAACCCGGCCGCGTAGTTCCTTCGCCTGTTCCGAAGAGACAGCCTGGCAAATACGCAGAACTGTGGAACACGATGAAACAGCATAAACAAGGGTATGTGCTGCTCGCTCCTTATTTTTTCTTATTCTTCATCTTTACGGCGTTTCCCGTCGTGATGGCCTTTGCCCTGAGCTTCACCTACTACAATGTGCTCGAATCGCCGAAATGGGTGGGTTGGGAGAATTATGCAACGCTGTTCCTAAAAGACGAGATTTTCCTCGTCGCACTGAAAAATACATTGTTATTTGCGCTCATTACCGGTCCGCTCAGCTATATCGCTTGCTTCATGCTGGCCTGGTTGATCAATGAATTATCACCCAAAATTCGAGCTGTTGTTACGCTTCTCTTCTATGCCCCTTCCATTTCGGGGAATGTGTATTTGATCTGGCAGGTGGCGTTCTCTGGTGATTCCTTTGGGTATGTGAACGCCTTCCTTATGAAGTGGGGATTTATTTTTGAACCGATTCAATGGCTGCAGGATCCGAAATATATGCTCGTCATCATCATGATCGTGCAGCTATGGCTGAGTCTGGGTACCGCATTCCTAGCGTTCATCGCTGGTCTTCAGAGTATGGACCGCACATTGATCGAAGCCGGATCCATCGATGGGGTTAAGAATCGTTGGCAGGAGCTATGGTATATTACTCTGCCTTCGATGCGCCCGCAATTGTTGTTCGGCGCTGTCATGCAAATCTCCAGCTCCTTCGCCGTTGCTGAGGTGGCAACGAGCATGGTCGGCTTCCCAAGTCCGCAGTATGCTGCGCATACGATTGTTACACATTTGAACGACTACGGTACGATTCGATTCGAGATGGGCTATGCTTGTGCGATTGCAACGATTTTGTTCGTGATTATGTTAGGCTCGAACATGATTATTCAGAGGCTGCTCAGGAAGGTGGGGGAATAGAAGCGATGCAACTCCAATTTCGGTTACGGAGAGAGAAGAAAGTAAACCGTTCGATGCCGGTCGATATCGCGATCTTTGTTCTACTGGGTGCAGCTGGTGCCTTTATGGCGGTCCCTTTTGTCTTCATGATTAGTACGGCACTGAAGCCACTCGATGAGATGTTTCTATTCCCGCCGACCTTTATCGTGCGCACGCCGACGCTGGATAACTTCTACGATTTGTTCCTGATTTTCGCGAACTCGTGGGTACCTCTATCCAGATATATCTTCAATACTTTTTTTGTTGCTTTCTTAGGGACGGCAGGCCATGTCATTCTTGCCTCAATGGCAGCGTATCCGCTCGCCAAGATGAATATTCCAGGGAAGAATTTCTTGTTCGGACTGGTCGTACTGTCGCTGATGTTTGCATCGCAGGTAACATCGATTCCTACTTATCTGACCATGACATGGGTCGGTCTGCTGAACACGTATTGGTCGCTGATTTTTCCGGCATTTGCAACATCACTTGGACTCTTTCTCATGAAACAGTTCATGGAGCAGATCCCGGATTCACTGCTTGAAGCAGCGAAGATCGATGGAGCGAGCGAATATCGTATTTTTTGGAAAATCGTCATGCCGATCGTGAAGCCTGCGTGGCTCACGCTCATTATTTTCTCGTTCAAGGGGTTATGGGGAACGGGGTCGGGGAGTCAAGGCTCTTCATACATTTACAGCGAGCAGCTGAAGACGATGGACTATGCATTCAGCCAGATCTTATCCGGCGGCTTCGTCCGGTCTGGTCCGATGGCAGCTGCTGCCCTAATTATGATGATCGTGCCCGTGGCGATATTCATTTTTACACAAAGCAATGTTATTCAGACGATGTCGACATCGGGGATGAAAGATTAAGGATGGAAGGGAGGAGCGCGCGTGGCGATCAGGAAGGTAACGGTCTGGCTGCTCATTATCATGCTTCTTGCGGGGAATACGACCGCAGATGCTGACGTACCAGATCACGGTTATAACTATTCGTACTGGAGAGAAGCAGAGCCAGCGCCTTATCCATATATTAATGAGGTTGAAATTTACGGGTCGGGACTTGGAATCGGAGATTTCAATGATCCCCAAGATGTGTACGTAAGCGGCCGCAATCATATCTATATTGCTGATACGAGCAACAATCGGATCGTGCACCTGGATGAGAGCGGGAAGCTGGTACGCGTCATTGATTCATTCGATAATACAGGAAAGCAGGATACATTCAATAAGCCGAATGGTGTGTTTGTTGATCCAGGTGACAATGTGTACATCGCTGATACACAGAACAACCGAGTGGTTCAGCTCACGGATGAAGGGAAATTGCTTAAGGTCTTCGGTCCACCGGTATCGAGCATCATTCCGAAAGAGTTCCAATACTTCCCGCTGAAAGTGTCGGTAGATAAGACGAACCGTCTCTATGTGGTGGCCCAAGGTGCATTTGAAGGGATCATGGAATTCGATATCGAGGGGGATTTCCGCGGCTATATCGGGACGAACAAGGTTAGATTTAGCCCTGTCGATCTTTTCTGGAAACGCTTCTCCACGAAGGAACAGAGCAGTCAGATGCAATTATTTCTTCCAGTGGAATTCTCCAATTTGGATATGGATGACCGCAGATTTATCTATACTGTCTCATCGGAGGCTAATTCGCCGGAGCCGATCAAACGGATCAATCCGGGCGGCGAGGATATTCTGCGGCGTGAAGGGTATTTCGATCCGGCAGGGGACGTATCTGCGATTCATGTTGATGCAGCGAAGCAGACGGCGATTCAAAATGCTGGGAGTTCAGTTTTCGTCGATGTCATCTATGATGAGAGCGGGATGTACAGCGCGCTCGATTCGAAGCGTAACCGGATATTTACGTATAACAACGACGGCAATATGCTGTATCAATTTGGTGGTACGGGAACGACCTCAGATCATTTCCAGAAGCCGACTGCGATAGATATGTTAGGCGATCGGATGGTCGTGCTTGACGGCGGGACGAACCGATTGGTCATCTTCCGTCCTACCCGCTATGGATCATTAATTCGAGAAGGCGTGAAGCAACACTACAACGGCAAGGAAGATCAAGCAGCGAAGAGCTGGGAAGAAGTGCTCAAGCTCAATGCGAACTTCGATATTGCCTATATCGGGATCGGGAAGGCGTTGCTCAAGAAAGACGATAACAAACAAGCGATGGAATATTTCAAGAACGGCAACAACCGTAAGTATTACTCCCAAGCCTTGAAGCGTTACCGTACGGAATATATGTGGAACAATTTCGGAACAGTGATGACCATTCTATTCCTGGTTGTGGCTGCTGTGGTTGCAGGAAGGCTGTATATGCGCCGGAAGCTCGCGACGACTGCGCATTATATCGACACGGGTGTCATTAAAATGCCACTCCGCACGATGGTGCGTCCATTCAGCAGCTTCTGGGAATTGAAATACGAGCATAAAGGGAGGATCTGGATCGCACTCGGCATTCTGATCTTGGTCGTCTTGACGATGATTCTAAAGCGACAGTATGCGGGGTTCATCGTCAACTTCAACAAATTAGACGAGCTGAACAGCGTGGATGAGTTGAAATTCATTGTGCTGCCATTCCTCTTATTCTGTATTTCGAATTGGTCGCTCACGACCTTGATGGATGGCGAAGGCAAATTCAAAGATATCGTGATCGCCGTCGGATATGCAACTCTTCCGCTGGTTGTCATTTTCCTACCACAAGTCCTATTTAGTAATATCATTACGATCGATGAGACACCGTTTTATTACCTGCTCGACTCGATCGCCTACCTGTGGTTCGGATGGCTGTTGTTCATCGGTACAATGACCGTACATCAATATACGATCGGCAAAACAATACTGACGTTAATTCTAACCGTACTGGTGATGGCGTTTATCGTCTTCTTAGGTCTTCTCTGTTTCAGCTTAGTGCAACAGATGATTACCTTCATTGAGGCGTTATATCGTGAGATCATCGTGCGGTTGTAAGGGGGGATCGGTGTGAGACTGAAAACAGTAGGCTGGCTTCTGACGGGTGCGGCTCTGGTCCTGATCATCGGGTATACGGGGATACGGATGATAAGCCAGACGGATAGCTACGAGCGTACCGCTGCCAAGACGAACAACGAGGCGAACATTGAGAAGTCTGCGGAACCTACCCCATTTGGCGCCAGTGGTACGAACGGACCTCAGTTGGTAGCAGAGACGCAGGCGCTTGCGCTGTATATAGATCCGGCGACAACGGAAATCTCGGTGAAGGATAAGCGGAATGGTCATACGTGGTATTCAAACCCGCTCGACCGCGAGTCGGATAAGAAAGCTGAAGGCATTAATCGCGATAATCTATCTTCGCAATTTTCGATCGCTTATAACAATGATAAAGGTCAGAACTTCTATGTGAACAATTTCGCTGAGGCCATCAAACGCAATCAGTTCGAAATTCTTAAGACATCGAAAGGGATTAAAATTGTCTATCAGCTCGGCAACTTCCAGAAAGGGATGGAAGCCATCCCGCAGATCATTAGCAAGCAGCGTATGGACGAAATGATCTTATCTAAAATTGCAGATGAAGGGGAAAAGTTCGAAATCGAGAAGCGTTTCAAATTTGATGAAGTGAAGCAAATCTATACGCGTAAAGAGATGCCGGAATATGTAGTCAAAGACGTCGTCGCTATTCTAGATTCCGTAGGGTACACAGCGGAAGAAGCGGCGAAGGATAATATGCATAATCAAGCTGGAGGGCAGAAGCCCACGGCTGCTGCAAGATTCACCGTTCCAATCGAATATTATTTGGACGATGAGAACTTCATGGTCGAGGTTCCTGTACGAGAAATTCAGGATACGAAGGAGTTTCCGATTGATTCGATTCAGGTGCTTGAAATGTTCGGCGCAGCGGGTGTGAATCATCAAGGATATATGTTCGTTCCTGATGGATCGGGTGCGTTGATTCACTTGAATAACGGAAAGATCTCTGTTCCGCAATACGACATGCCGATTTATGGTAAGGATCAGTCGCTAAGAGAGAAAGATGTTGTGAAGGAATTCAAGCAAGCGGCGAGACTGCCAGTCTTCGGGATGAAGCAAAGTGATCAAGCCTTCTTCTGCATCATTGAAGAGGGGGATGCAATCGCCTCGGTAAATGCGGATGTCAGCGGGCGGGTCAATACGTATAACCGCGTCAGTGCCAAGTTCCTGCTCAAGCCGATGGAGTCGTTCACGTATCGTGCGGGGAGCGTAAAGAAAGACAGTCCAATGTTCCCTGAGCTCTACCAAGGGGGGATTAAGCTGCGCTACGCCTTCCTGCCGAAGGAATCCGCAAGTTATGTCGGCATGGCGAAGTACTATCAAGACTATCTGGTGAAGAGCAAGAAACTCACCAAGCTGGAGGCAGAAGCAGAGACACCATTTGTGTTGGATCTGGTCGGTTCCATCGCGGTTCGAGATACGTTCCTCGGCATTCCATATCAATCCGTGAAATCGCTAACCAGCTTTGAACAAGCGAAATCCGTACTGGCGATGCTCAAACAGCGCGGTGTGAAGCAGATCAAGCTTCGTTATTCTGGTTGGTTCAATCGGGGAGTGGATCATGATTTCCCCGATGATGTCGATATTGATTCCGCATTGGGAGGAAAATCGGGTCTTCAAGAATTAATTCGTTATGCCAAAGAAGAGGAAATCGAACTCTATCCGGATGTGTCCTTCTTACGGGTGTATACGACTGGACACGGGTTCAAGCCCAAGCGAGACGGTGCTAGCTTCTTGTTACGGGAAGGCATTGCGCAGTACAAGACAGATCTCGTAATGGGAAGCCGTGGGGAACTAGATTATTATCTTCTCTCGCCAAAAAAGCTGCCGGATCTCGTGGCGAGTTTCTTGAAGGATTACGAACCTCTGCAAGTTGGCGGTCTGTCGCTGCGTGATCTGGGTGATATGATGATTTCCGATGTCACTTCAGGGAGAACGACTGATCGAGAGCAGAGTGCGGCGATCATCGCGGATAGCGTAAAGTTGCTTCAAGAAAAAGTAGGAAACACGATGGTGAGCGGTGGCAATGCAAACGTTCTGCCTTATGTGAAGACAATTGTTGATGCGCCATTAAAGAGCAGTATGCTCAATTTTGCGGATGAAGAAATCCCATTCTATCAACTCGTGTTGCATGGATATATGGATTACGCGGGATCGCCGATCAATATGAGCCCGGACCAGAGCTATAAATCGAATGTGCTGAAGACGCTAGAGACCGGATCCAACGTGTATTATCAATGGTTCTATGAGAAGCCTTCTGCTGTGCGAAATACGGAATTTAACGACTTATATTCGGCGAGTTACTCGAACTGGCTCGATGAAGCGGTTCAGTATTACCGGGAGACAAACGATGTGATGAGAGGACTACGTACGCAGACGATCGTCAATCATGAGAAGCTCGCAGATCATGTGTATCGCACGACGTATGAGAGCGGGACATCGATTACGGTGAACTATAATCAGACGGACGTGATTGTGAACGGTACCAGCATCGCGGCTGAAGGTTACTTGGTAGGGGGGGGAGGGCGATGAAGAAAGGACTAACGATGTCGCAGAAAAAATCGTGGATCGGTGTCATGTTCGTCGTGCCGTGGTTCCTCGGGTTTGTATTCTTGTTCGCGATTCCACTATACGAGTCATTCGTGTACAGCTTCAACAATCTAACGGTCGCGTTAAATGGCTTCGATACGAAGTTCGCAGGCTTGAAGTTCTATCAAGAAATATTCTACAAGCATCCTACCTTCAATCGTGTATTAATGGATTCGATTACGAGCTTGCTCGTTAATATTCCTTCGATCATCATCTTCAGTCTATTCGCCGCCTCCCTGCTGAATCAGAAATTCCGCGGCAGGGTAGTCGCACGGGCGATCTTCTTCCTGCCGGTCCTTCTTGCGACAAATTTGCTCTCGATTGAGCAGAGCAGCGATTTGGCCAGTGTGGCACAGACGGTTACCGGCGGAGTGGATGGAACAGGGTTCACGAGCTCGGAGCTGGAGACCTTAATGCTGCAGTCCGGCTTCGGCAGCGAATTGACGTCGTATATTACAAGCTCCGTGAATCGAATTTATGAAATTATCAGCCATTCAGGGGTGCAAATTCTTGTCTTCCTGGCGGGTCTTCAGTCCGTATCACCGTCACTATACGAGGCGGCGAAGATCGAAGGGGCAACAGGCTATGAAGCTTTTTGGAAAATTACGTTCCCTATGGTAAGTCCGCTCATTCTCACGAACATTGTCTATACGGTCATCGACTCGTACAACTATAACAAGTTAAGCTTGCTGATCAACGATACCGCCTTTAAGGCGCTGAACTTCAGTCTTAGCGCAGCGATGTCATGGGTGTATTTTATCATCACATCCATTATTCTGCTCATCTTAATCCGCGTCGTGTCGACGAAGGTGTTCTATCATGATTAGTCTGGAAATTTAAGGGGGGATTGTTCTGAAACAAGTGGTTATGAACAAGAGAGCAGCCTTTGTCCGGTTAGCCCGTGAGAAACAGCCGCTCCTTATAATGCAGAACTGGGCGTGGATCCTTGTTCGGGCGATACTCATCATCGGGCTATGCTTCGTTATTATCTACCCGTTGTTCTTCAAAATATCGATCGCCTTCAAGGATCGGGTGGATATGTTGGATCCGACCGTCCTCTGGCTGCCTAAGCATTTTACACTCGAAAATTTCAAATTTGCGGCAAATACGCTGCACTATGCGGATACGTTCTTCAATTCGCTCTTAATCTCGGTGATGACGACCGTCTTGCAGGTCATTTCATGCTCGCTTGCTGCATTTGGGTTTGCGAGGCTGAAATTCAAGGGAAGCGGGATTCTGTTTGCACTGGCCGTCTTCACAATTATCGTGCCTTCTCAGACCTTGATGATTCCGACGTACTTGAACTATCGCTTCTTCGATCTAGCGGGTCTCATTAGCTTATTCACCGGCGGTAACGGCGTTAACTTGCTGGATAGCTACTGGCCATTCATCCTGCAATCGGCGTTGGGGATGGGGATTAAGAGCGGGTTGTTCATCTTCATCTTCCGGCAGTTCTTCCGCGGCATTCCGAAGGAACTGGAAGAAGCTGCTTATATGGATGGCTGCGGTATTCTCCAGACCTTCTATCGCGTGATGCTGCCGAACGCGATAACGGCGATCGTCACCGTCTCGTTGTTTTCCTTCGTGTGGATGTGGAACGACAATTACTACGTGTCCTTGCTATTGACGCGGATCAAAGTCTTGTCGACGATGCTGCCAACAATGTGGACGGCGACACAGTTCGAAGACGGATTATATGCATACATGATTAAAAACACGGGCGAACTGCTGTTCATCGCGCCGATTATCGTACTCTTTGTTATCCTACAGCGCTATTTCGTTGAGAGTGTGGAACGTACGGGGATTGTTGGGTAACGGCGATCTCAATGATGGATCATACTGTATTGTATTGAAGCACTAAGAGAAACCACCCCGATCTTGCTGAAGTGCACCCCTTAAAATGGACATTAGAAAACCCTCGGGTAAACTAATGGACATTTGGGGGTGCATTTTTCATGGCAGAAAAAGGACGGAAGTTTAAAACGTATTGCACGCTTCCTTGCAGAAATATCACACAACCAGCAGAACCTGGAATCCGCGCTATCAGGAGAGACCAACACATATTTGAGGAGGCTAGTAATTAGGGATGGCGCATTGCTGCTGTTACTCAATTGATTATTCGTTGCGCCGTTTTAATGCTATGAGAACAACAACCGTGGAATGGATCGATGATATTTAACAGAGTGAACGAAAGAAGAGCTTATTTAATAACATAGAGTCACGTTTTCAGTGCACCACTTCATGCAGGCATTTGATCAAGCTTACCATTAATGTTTACGAGATGGATGTCTGAAGGATTGATTTACATCTTAAAACAATATTATGGATTCGAAGGTGATATATTATATTCTGTAGTAGCATCTACATATGTTTAACAATCTGATTAGAGAGGTGAGTCCATGGAGCTTAGACAGTTACATCCCAATGAATATGAAGCAAGTATGAAATTATCAGAGTATGCTTTTCATTTCTCATTCACGCCAGAAGATATGGAGAGAGGGAAGAAGCTTTTTAAACCAGAACAATACTGGGGAATCTTTGAAGGAGAAGCATTACAAGCTAAATTGACTTTAATTCCGTTCCAGATTTATCTGCAAGGCAGAATGATTGATATGGGAGGGATTGCAGGTGTTGCTACTTGGCCAGAGAATCGGCGTAAAGGTCATGTGGCTTCGCTACTGAAGCACACCCTCAAGCTTATGAAGAACCAAGGTCAGACCGTTTCTATGTTACATCCTTTCTCATTTCCTTTTTATCGCAAATTTGGTTGGGAGCTATTTACGGAGTTTAAGAGATACACGATCCCGGTGGAGCAGTTTCCACCCAAAATAGTCGTACCAGGAACTATAGTGAGAGACGTATCGGATATTTCGGTATTTAATTCACTCTATCAATCATTTGTTAAGAGATATAACGGAACTCTCGCGCGTGATGATGCATGGTGGAGAGAATCCGTGTTAAGGGAAGAGAAGTTCCGCGCCGTTTATTATTCGGCTAGTCAGGAGCCGCAGGGGTATGTGTTGTATGAGATACATGGTAAAGAGCTTACTTGTAATGAATTTGTCTATTTGAATGAAGATGCTCGCAGTGCACTGTGGACCTTTTTCTCGAATCATGATTCTCGTATCGATAAAGTGAAGTTGTCTATGGTTCCAAGTGACGATCAATTGCCATACATGTTACCCGATCCCCGCATTGCTCAAGAAATAGTTCCTTATTTTATGGCGCGCATTGTAGATTTAAAGTCCTTCATAGAGCAGTATTCGTTTGAGGGGAATCGAGAGAATGAAGTTCAATTCACCATTCGAGTGTCGGATGCTACAGCAGACTGGAATTCAGGTTGTTGGAAGCTATGCATCAAAGAGGATGGTAAAGCCGAGGTTACCTATCTTGGGGACCAAGAAGATATTCTGACAGATTTGTCGACGGATATCCAGACCCTATCTGCTCTGTTCTTGGGCTTTAAACGCCCTTGTGAGATGAATAAGATGAGACGCCTTCATGGTGATCCATTGAAAGTGACACAGTTTGAATCGGTGATTCCGAATGAACAAACGCTTCTTTTAGATCACTTTTAAAAAGTACTGTAAGTTGCGGACAAATCATAACTGGAATCTCAACGATAACGAAGAAGGAGTTAAATCTCCTTCTTTTTTCATGCTCAATTGTAAAATAAACTCAAGAATACACAGTATAAAGTGAAAATTACAACATATGAAAAATTCACAATAATAACCGGAATCATTCATACTCTCTTTAGTTCATACGAAATTATGCAAAATCCACACTTTACCTAACCACAAAATCAGTTTAAAAGGAACTCAAAGTGATGATCTCGGATTTTGACTGGACATTCAAACAACTATAATATAAACATAATGTACTTAATGGAGAGGATTATAGAGATGACACAAAAATTATATTACGATTCTGCATATCTAAAGCAATGGAAGACCACTGTTAGTAAGACCCTAGAGAAGCCCGACGGGCATTATGTCATTCTAGAAGAGACGGCTTTTTATCCGCATGGAGGGGGACAACCGTGTGATCTAGGTTATATTGAAGGAGTCCCCGTTCTTGATGTCATCAAGGAAGACGATCTGATATTACATAAGATAGAATCGATTCCAGAAGCGAAAGAAGTAACCTGTGAGATTGACTGGAATCGAAGATTTGATCATATGCAGCAGCACAGCGGACAGCATTTGTTGTCAGCGGTTTGTTTGGATTTATACCAAGCGACGACGCTAAGCTTTCATTTAGGAACTGACTACTGCACGATTGATGTTGAAGCTAAAGAGCTAAGTGCGATTGAATTAGATGCGATTGAACGTGAAGTGAATCTTCGTATCTATCAGAATCATCCTATTCTTAGCTATTGGGTTAGTGAAGAAGAGATGAAGTCTTTAAACCTTGTGAAACAGCCTAAAGTGACGGATCATATTCGCATAGTTGAAATTAAAGAAGTGGAGTATAACGCCTGCGGGGGAACACATGTATCTGCAACGGGTGAGATCGGAATGATTAAACTTCTCAAAACAGAGAAGCAAAAAGGAAACATTCGTATTTATTTTAAATGTGGATTCCGTGCGTTAGCGGAGTTTAATGATAGCCAGCAGATTTTGGGAGCTCTAACAACTAAGTTCAAAACTGGTAAAGACGAGATTATGGAACGGATTGTGAAATGGGAACAGGAGCAAAAAGAGCTTCAAGCTGAAGTTGCTATTCTGAAGGAAAAGAACAATGAGTTTATTGCTGAGCAATTGTTAGATGGAAGTGATCATGGTGTAGTTACATATATTTTTGACGACAAATCACTTAAAGAACTTCAGTCTTTGGCAAGTATGATTACCTCAAAAAGCGAATCGTATGTGCTACTGGCGTCTTCACTTGAGAACAAGGTTGTATTAGCGCATAACAACAGTTCAAGCCAGTCTTGCGGTGCATTTTTCAAATCTCATTTGACTCCGTACAGCGGAAAAGGTGGCGGCAGTGAAAAGATGGCTCAGGCGGCATTCCCTTCTTGGGAAGAAGCGCATGCTTTCTATGAATTTGCAGTTACTCATCTCCAAGCGTAATCAAATAAACAATATCTAAATGAAGCAGGAGTCCAAAAGATTATCAGCGAATTATTACGGGTAATATTAGTGATATTCTGGAGGTGTAAGGGATAATGGCTGCAGAAGTGATCAAAGTATATCGAGAGCATCTTCCTAAACTACGATTGATTGGTAAGATGTATTCCGATAAAGATCGAAATGCTGTTGGGAGTTTTGCGGACAAGTGGGATGAGTGGATCCATAATGGTTGGTTTGAAGAAATTGGCGGTCTGAGTGTGTTGCCTGAGTCTTACGGTGCAGCGTACGGGATGATGAGAATGAGCGGGAACCAACTTGAATATTGGATCGGTATGTTGTTTACTGAAAATACGGAAGTGCCTGAAGGCTACAGCTATGCTGACATCGCTGCAGGTGAAGTTGCTACCTGTTGGATCTATGGTAGAGACGATAATGGTGAGCTGTACGGTACCCTGCCTCACAATATGTGCATGGCGAAGATCGCCGAAGAGGGATGGCAACTACAAGATAACACCTGGTGTTTCGAGCGTTACGATCAAGTCCGTTTCTCTTCCCCTGATGAAAAAGGAAATGTTATTTTGGATTATGGCGTATATGTTAAGTAATGCAGACGAAGAAGAACCCCTGACCGCTTAATCACGGCTGGGGTTCTTTGCTGTGCCAAAGAAGAATCAGTTCTAACTAGTAGGAGTAGTCTTAACCCTTGATCGTCTAGATATATTTACATTAACAGTAGCGACAACAATACTTAGGAGCACTAGCGCTGCACCTATAAGAGCATTAGAATCCATAATTTCATCAGCAAACCAATAGCCAAACATGGCGGCAAATACCGGTTCCATAGAGAAGATCAGCCCGGTCTTCGTTGGTGAAGTGTATTTCTGAGCAACGACTTGTATGATGAAACCTAACGCGCTGCATACCAAGCTTAGAGCAAGGATCGCTACCCACCCGTCTGTCGTACTTGGGAAAACAGGCGTTTCGAAGATGATAGAGAAGATCAGACCATACACCCCAGCGAATCCCAATTGCAAAATACCAAGGTTTAGCGTATCAACCTTCTGAGCTGCTGAACCTACAACAAGAATATGTATAGCGTAAAAGCAGGCCGCAGCCATGCATAGAAAATCTCCAATCGCGAACGTGAATGGAAGCTTAATGGTTAGAAAGGCAATGCCGACTAAGGCGAGCAGGATGCTGATAAAGATTTTGTTTTCTATTTTCTTCTTATAAATAAAGCTACTGATCAGTGGAACAAATACAACAGTTAGGCTAACCAAAAAGCCTGCATTGGAAGTGGATGTGGTCTTCAGACCGAACGTAATCGCGGTGAATACAAGAAACAAGAGAAGGCCTAGTAACATAGCATAATAGAATGTCTTTCTATTTAAGTGCCGTAAACGACGGTGAAATAATGCTGCTGCAACGATAAAAGCCAATCCAAAGCGTAGGGCAACTAAATTAAATTCACCAAGTGTTCCAAGTCCCATTTTCATGAATAGATATGATGAGCCCCAACATATAGTGACGAAAAAAATAAGTAGATCGGCCTTGAGCGGTTTCAATGAAAATCCTCCTTCAGATAATTGAACTAGATCAGTATACTCACGTACAATATACAAGTAAAACGAATGTTTGTAATAATATACATGAGAAAAACTAATGTAAACATTGTGAGGGAGGATCACAGTTTGAGTATTAATAAATACAAAGTGTTCATGAAGGTTGTAGAGCTTCGAAGTTTAACCAAGGCTGCTGAAGTCATGGGATTTACACAGTCTGGTGTTAGCCATATCATGAATAGTCTTGAAGAAGAATTCGGATTTCTATTGCTCACTCGAAGCCGTTCCGGAGTTCAGCTAACGACCAATGGGGAAGAAGTGCTTAAGACGATTCGTGAGATCTTGAAGTGGAACGAGCATTTGGAACAGCAGGTCGCTTCTATTCATGGAATTGAGCTGGGAACCGTACATATTGGAACTTTTACAAGTGTTGGTGTTCACTGGTTACCAGGAATCATTCAAGATTTTCAAAAGGATTTCCCCCAGATCGAAATTCGATTAGCTGAGGGAGACTATAGGGAGATTGAGCAATGGATTGCCGAAGGGAAAATCGATTGTGGCTTTCTATCACTTCCGACTTGGGAATCATTCGATGTTATTCCTCTTCATCAGGACCCCATGTTAGTTCTATTACCATTAGATCATAAGCTTAGCTCTCAAACGGTTATCGACTTATCTCAGATTGCGAATGAACCTTTTATTATGCCGAGTAAAGGCTCAGATGATGATGTGAACCGAATCTTGAAGAATATGACGATTAAACCGGATATTAAGTATACGGTGGGTGATGACTATGCCATTATGGCTATGGTAGAGAAAGGACTAGGGATTAGTATTCTTCCAGAACTGGTGCTTCGAGGTCAGAAGCGAACAATTCAATTGTTACCCTTAAAAGAGCCTTGTCTGCGTTCACTTGGGATTGCGGTGAATTCTATGCGCCAGATGTCGCCAGCCACCAAACGATTTTTGAATTATGTTAAGAATTATCCGAAGTTGTAAAATTCGATAAATATATGCAAACGGACGGCGTCTGTCGAGTCATTGACTCAACAAATGCCGTCCGTTTTTTCTAATATTCAGGTGGAGGGCTTGCTCTGTGCCATAGAACTTAAATGTTGAATCTGGTCTTCCAGAACTGTACCAGCTTTCTCCAAAAATTGTGTTATAAGATCGAGTTCTTCAGGCGAATATGAGGAAATCAGATTTACCATTGCATTATGAAGCGGTACGTACGTATTTATGATTTCTTCTTTTTCTTCATATTGAGGAACGATAATAACCCTGCGGCGGTCACTCGGATCGTTCTCTCTACGAACATAACCATTTTTCTCTAGTCGATCAACTAATGCAGTAATGCTACCTGTAGCAAGTCCGGTATGTTTAGAAAGTTCTCCGGCAGTAATTGGACCAGTCTCGCGTAGAATATCTACCGAGATCAAGTCATTATTGTATAACCCGAGAGAGGCAGCTACATTTTGCTGATGTAAGATAATTCGAGTTCCTAAGCCACGCATTAGTGAAACAAATTGTTCTTGCTGGTCTGTAGTGTGATTTTTTTCATTGCTTGACAAAAGGGTAACCTCCTTCTAAGATGTTTAATATCTTGATAATCGAGATATTTGAAGAAAAAGATACTTTGTTATCAAATGATCATCTGATTTATTGTATCGAAACCAAGACGTAAAGACAAGAATTAGCTGGAGTTTTAGGTGAGGAGGATATGGTTCGTGAATGAGAGCATTGTTATTAAGGGTGCACGTGAGAACAATTTGAAAAATGTCTCCCTCTCGATTCCTAAGTATAAGCTTGTTGTTCTAACAGGCCCATCTGGATCGGGTAAATCGACGCTGGCTATGGACACACTTCAGCGGGAATGTCAGAGACAGTATATGGATTCCATGAGAATGTCATCCGATACCATTGGAAAACCGAAGGTTGATTCCATTCAAGGACTATCTCCTTCAATCAGTGTTGGGCAGCATGTCACTAATCGTAATCCGCGGTCTACCGTCGGGACAGTGACAGATATTTATACTTTTGTTCGGTTTATTTATTCGAGACTGGGGGAGCGGACTTGTCCATACTGTCAGGAGAATATTCAACCAACATATGAACCAGCGAGTGCATTAATTGACGACGATGAAGAATTCGAGTTTCAGACAATAGGCTGTCCGCATTGTGGGGCAGAACTAGAGCAATTAGGGATGTCACATTTTTCTTTCAATAAACCGGAAGGAGCTTGTGAATCTTGCAGTGGTCTAGGTCATGTGGCAACAATTAATGAAGATGCGGTCTTCAATCATGAGCTGAGCTTGAAGGAAGGGGGAGTTGCTTCCCTGAATGGGGTCCATCGTGATATCCAAATTCGTATTCTAGTAGCGGCTGGAAAGCATTTTGGTTTCGAATTCGATCCAGATCAGCCCTTGAAAGATTACGGCCAGGCGCAGCGTGATTTGTTGTACTACGGTGTGGAGAGTGAAGTATTCAAGAGCCATTATCCTGATATCAAACCTATTTCAGGAACGAAGTTTGAAGGGGTTATTCCTGGTTTGTGGCGGCGCTACAAAGAAAAGGAAGGCGAGAGTTTAACTCAAGAGAAGGACGGGGGCTTCTTCCGTGAACAGTTATGTCCGGAGTGTCTCGGAACACGCTTGAAGAATGAGGTGCGACTTGTACAGGTAGCTGGTGCATCTATCATTGAAGTCTGTGACTGGTCACTTAGAGAAGTATACCAATGGACCCAAAACTTAGAGTCCATGTTACCGCCAGAAGGGTTACATTTACTTCGACCGATTCTTGATGACATGCCTGAACGTCTAAAACGGATTATTGATGTGGGACTTGGTTATCTGTCTATGAATAGGCAGACAGTAACACTATCTGGCGGAGAAGCACAGCGCTTACGTCTTGCATCACTGCTTGGTTCAGGTTTGACGGGTGTTCTTTATATTCTTGATGAACCTACAACGGGTCTACATCCGCGGGATACGGTTGGCCTCATACGAGTACTTCAGGAATTACGTGATTTGGGAAATACGGTGCTTGTCATCGAGCATGATATAGAGATGATGCGGGCTGCCGATCATGTGATCGACATGGGACCAGGTGCTGGTGTGAATGGTGGAACTGTTGTGGGTGAAGGAAGCTTAGAAGATCTGATGGGGAGTGAGCTTTCCATAACAGGTGCATATCTGAGAGAAGAGAATATGTCAGTTCCCGCCCGCATTCGAAGAAAAGGCAACGGGCAGTTTATTACGATTCACGAAGCACATATTCGGAATGTTAATATTCATACACTATCAATTCCGTTAGGCTGTCTCGTATCCGTAACAGGAGTTTCAGGTTCAGGAAAATCTACGTTAGTATTCGATGTTCTAGCCAAAGGGATCTCGCATGGACAAGAGCAGCTGGGTTGTAAGGAGATTACGGGTTTAGATCAAGTAGGAAATATTGTGATCTTCGATCAATCGCCAATGGGAAGAATTCAGCGCTCTAATGTCGCGACATATACAGATGTATTTACACATCTGAGACAACTATTTGCTGGATTACCTGAAGCTAAGAAAAGAAAGCTTACAGCTAAATATTTCTCATTCAACACACCAGGTGGCCGCTGTGAAACATGTCAAGGACTCGGCGTATTATCTGTCGATATGAACTTCATGCCTGATCTGGAGGTGAAGTGTCACGATTGCAGAGGCAGAAGGTTTACGGATGAGGTCTTGCAAGTGAAGTTCCAAGGATATTCCATTTCAGATCTGCTGAATATGTCGGTGCAGGAAAGTTTTGATGTCCTCAAGTCAGAGTCCAAAATCGCAGGTATTATCGAGATGTTGTGTGAGGTTGGGCTTGGTTATCTTCAGTGGGGTCAATCGGTCAAAACCTTATCTGGTGGGGAAGGACAGCGTATTCGCCTCGCTAAAGAGCTGAGTAAACCATCCAAAAACCATACACTTTATCTATTAGATGAGCCTACAACGGGACTGCATCCATCTGATATCAAGCAACTTCATATTTTACTCAATAAGCTGGTCGATTCGGGAAATACCGTTATGGTTGTCGAGCATAGTCTAGAACTGATTCGAGAATCTGATTGGGTCATTGATATCGGTCCTGAAGGCGGAGCAGCAGGAGGTAATCTTGTAGCTGTGGGCACACCAGAAGATGTAGCACAAGTGTCAGCTTCCTATACAGGCAAGTTTTTGAGAAGGATTTTAGCAGAAGGGCTGTAGAAATCAATTGATTGATGTGGGGGAAACAACTAAGTGAAGGTAAAGGAAAATAAAATAGGTATTATAATTGCTGCGCTGCTGCTAGCTACGTTAATGGCTTCGATGGATAACACCATTACAGCAACAGCGATTGGTACGATTGTTGGAGACTTGGGCGGTTTCGATAAACTTATGTGGGTAACGTCTGCATATATGGTAGCAGAAATGGCTGGTATGCCGATTTTCGGTAAATTATCCGATATGTATGGTCGTAAACGCTTCTTTATATTCGGGATCATCGTATTTATGATCGGTTCTGCGCTATGTGGAACAGCAGAGTCCATTGTACAGTTGAGTATTTATCGTGCAATTCAAGGTATTGGTGGAGGGGCACTTGTTCCAATAGCCTTTACCATCATGTTCGATGTAGTAGCTCCTGAGAAACGGGGGAAGATCGGCGGATTATTTGGTGCTGCATATGGAATATCTAGTATTTTTGGCCCTCTTATTGGAGCGTATATAACGGATTATATCCATTGGAAGTGGATATTCTATATCAATTTGCCGGTAGGTCTTATTGCATTCGTTATGATTGCTTTCTTTTACAAAGAGTCTGTAGAGCACTCCAAGGAAAAAATCGACTATTTGGGTGCATTTACACTAGTGGCTTCGATCCTTTGTTTGATGTTTGCGATTGAACTTGGCGGTAAAGAATATGCTTGGAATTCCAGTATGATTATTGGATTGTTCTCAGCTTTTGTAGTGTTCATCGTTGCTTTTGTGTTCATTGAGCGCCGTGTGGAAGAACCTATTATTACCTTCGGCATGTTCAAAAATCGCCTCTACTCCTCTAGTAATGTAATGGCCATTTTTAGCGGTGCGGCTTTTATTACAGCATCTGTCTATATTCCAATCTATATACAAGGTGTATTTGGAGGCTCAGCTACAAGTTCGGGGCTTGTTCTCCTTCCGATGATGCTCGGATCCGTGGTTACGGCAGCGGGTGGGGGGTTCCTACTTAATAAATTTAATTATCGTTCCATCATGATATCGACATTGGTATTGTTGGTTCTCGGTATGGCACTACTCAGTACGTTAACGACGGATTCCTCACGTTTTATGGTAACAATCTTTATGATTCTAGTCGGTCTTGGAATTGGGTCCTCTTTCTCAGTACTCAGTAACGCTGCAATTCATGGATTCTCGGCAAAACAGCGCGGATCAGCAAGTTCAACACTTAGTTTTACGCGTGAGCTTGGTATGACGCTTGGAATTACCGTATTCGGTATTATTCAAAGTCATCTGTTTACGAATAAATTATCGTCTATGTTTAGCAGTGGCGGTCCAGTGCCGGATGGGGTGGATCTAAGCGATCCAAGTAAAATATTGACTCCAGATAGTAGGGGGCAAATTCCTACGCCAATTCTAGATAAAATCACAGAAGGATTGTCCTCATCACTTGTTCAAACTTTCGCTTGGGCGATTATTCCGGCAGTTATTGCTTTGCTGGCTGCATTTGCTATGAGCAAAGAAAAATTTGATCCAGCCTCTGAACTGGAAGAATATACAGTTTCGCACTAATCTTTGAAGTCCTGCTATTCGTAGCGGGACTTTTTTATGAGAAAAATTGAAAAATATGTTAAAATCAACATGTATGTTGAATATATCGATAGGAGATGGTTGAGTTGCAGAAGTTATCTGTAGTGCTTATTACGATACTGATTGTTATCACTGGCTGCCAACTGAATCCACAAAAAAGGGAAGTTTCTGTTCAACAATATGAACTTACAATGCCTGAAACCATGCCGGAGGATTTTAATTTTAGTGTTAGCTTCGGATACGGTGAAATGAATAAAAATGAAATTAATACATACGATGGCACCGTAACAAAAGATTTAATTGTAAACGGAACTGTAACGGCAAACATTACTCTTGATCCCGAGGAGAAACGTGAAATTTACAATAAAATGAGAGAAATTAATGTGATGGGCACGCAAGACTTAATCTCTTCCCAACAAAATTGTACTAAAACTCCCTTTAATGTAGACGAGTGGCGCATTACGGTTGAAGGTAACCTTAAAATTATCAATTGGTCGGATAAACACTGTGAAACAACAAGTGATGCGAATCAGTTACTCGCACTACGAGAATACATCATGCAAATTGTCGAGCAAAAAGAAGCATACCGATCTCTTCCTGTTGCAGAAGGTGGATATGATTAAGTTGTTTGCTGACATAAAAAGCTTGATTCTATTTTGTCATTCCATTCCAAACCTATAAATGCTATTTTAAATAGTATTGTAACGATAGGAGGATGAAACATGGGCAGAGGAACCATTATTGACATCTCGCACTATGGAGCAATTGCAAATTCAGGAATGGATGCCAGTCAAGCATTTAGGCAAGCTATAGATGACGCTAAGCAAGCTGTAAAGCCTGTACTATTAAATATTCCGAAAGGGGTATATGATTTTCAGTCTACAACCGCCGAAAGATTGCCTTATTATATTTCGAATACGACTTCACAGGCGGATACGCCAGAAGCACTTCGAACAATCGGATTATTGTTTAAGGATATGGACAATATGACGATTCAAGGAAATGACTCAACGCTAATGTTTCACGGCCTGATGACACCTATCGCATTCGATCATGTGTCGAATGTGCACCTACATAATATCAGTATTGACTTTAAGCGTCCCGTGATGTCGGAGATCACTGTAACGGCTATTGGTGATGATTATATTGAAGCATCGGTTCATCCTGATTCTTGGTATACGATAAGCGAAGGAAGATTGACTTGGATCGGTGAGAATGGTTGGAGTCATAGTCAGACATCTGCAAGCCTGACACAACAATATGACCCGACGAACAAGAGAACTTGGCGGAGCTGGAACCCGGTTTCGAATGCTTCTAGTGTAGAGGATCTTGGAAATAGAACAATACGTTTGAATTTCGTAGGAAGTCCAGATCACAGTGCTCAAGTTGGACAAGTTTATCAGATCCGTAACACGATACGTTTTGAACAAGGTGCTTTTATATATCGAAGTAAGGATGTAAGATGGACAGATATTAATTTTTATGCTGCCCCAGGACTAGGCATTGTTAGTCAGTATAGTGAGAATCTCGAATTTGTTAGATTAAATTTCAACCCCCGAGAAGGTAGCGGGCGAACAAATGCCTCAATGGCTGACTTTATGCAGTTTTCGGGGTGCAAAGGTGACATTCATGTCATTGATTCTGATTTTTTCGGTGCACATGACGACCCGATTAATATTCATGGTACACATCTTAGAATTATAGAAAAGCCAGCCGCTAATAAGATCAAAGTTCGATTTATGCATACTGAGAGCTGGGGATTTGATGCTTTCTTAGTAGAAGATCAAATTGATTTTATCCAAGGTTCAACCTTGCTTCCTTATGAAAGCGCTACAATTAAAGGCGTGAGTCGAATCAACGATACAGATATTCTTATTACAATGGATAAAGAAGCTCCTAACTCGATTAAACTTAACCATGATGTTGTAGAAAATGTAACATGGACACCTAATGTGAAGATTTCCGGATGTACCTTTGAGTCAGTCCCAACCAGGGGGTTGTTGGTTTCTACACGTGGAACTGTTCGGATTGAGAACAATACGTTTAACAAAATGCATATGAGTGCAATTCTAATTGCGGACGATGCCCAAAGCTGGTATGAATCTGGGATGGTTACGGATGTATGTATTAAGAATAATCTGTTCATTGAGAACGGAGGGCCTGTTATTTACATTGCACCGGAAAATACGCAGTATGCTGGCCCTGTTCATCGTGATATTAGGATTGAAGGGAATACGTTTCTGATGTTAGACAATACGTTGTTTGATGTGAAGGATACTCAAGGGATACAGTTTATAAATAACAAGATCGTTAGGGTGAACAACATATCAAGTGCTAATGAGCATCATGCCATAAGTTTGACTCAAAGTCAGGATGTTGTGATTCGAGGGAATATGTTCGAAGGGGATGGTGCCAATCGTATCATTCAACTCGACATGACATCCATGGATACCATCGAAATATCACCTGAACAGCAATGGGTTGTAGTCCAAAAGGACGAAAAATGGAGAAGAAAATAATAGTTCATGAAAAACAACTCAATGATCTGAGTTGTTTTTTCGTATATAGAAGCAGTTTTGGGTTAGTTATAGCTGTTGGCTATAACTAGATATAGTTTATTCGAGTTACCCTATACCAAGCTGTTCATGATATCTTTCTTGTAACAATTCGTATGGGAGTGTTCGAGGATGGTAAAGAGCAGTGTTTTGGGATATCCGCGTATCGGAGCGGAGCGTGAATGGAAGAAGGCGCTTGAAGCATTTTGGTCTGGAAAGATTGAAGAATCAGTGTTACATGAGAAGCTGAAGGAGATTCGGCTTAATCATTTACGTAAGCAGCAGGAGAAAGGCATTGATCTGATCGCCGTTAATGATTTTAGCTATTATGATCATATTCTTGATACAGCTACTATGTTTGGAATCGTCCCAAAGCGTTTTGCTTATGAAGGTGGGAGTGTTCCATTGTCTATATATTACGGGATTGCCCGAGGGACCAAGGAAGCAACAGCAAGTGAGATGACCAAGTGGTTCAACACCAATTATCACTATATTGTACCTGAATTAGATGGGGCGACTCCTGTTCTTACAGAGAATAGACCCCTTGCAGCTTACAGAGAAGCGAAGGAAGAACTAGGTATTGAAGGAAAACCAGTTCTTGTTGGACCGTTGACATTTTTGAAACTGTCCAAAGGATACGAACCATCTGAGACAGCGGCTTGGATTGATCGTCTATTACCTCTCTATGTACAGATTCTTCAAGAACTAGCACAGGAAGGAGTTCAGTGGGTACAGATCGATGAGCCTATTCTTGTAACCAAATTAAGTGATGAGGATCTCGCTGCACTCAAGAAAGCATATGATACGTTTGCTGCAGCAGCTCCTTCGCTGAATATTATGTTGCAAACTTACTTCGAATCGGTTGAGAATTACAGTGAGATCATTAACTTACCTGTAAAGGGGATCGGGTTAGATTTCGTCCATGGCTTAACAGGTAATATTTCAACAATCCAAGCACAAGGTTTTCCGTCTGACAAAGTTTTGGGTGCAGGGATCATCGATGGACGTGGCATTTGGAAAGCATCTCTTCGTGAGAAGTTAACGGTACTTGAACAACTATCGGGATTCGTAACGTCAGACCGACTGATTGTTCAATCTTCATGTAGTTTACTTCATGTTCCGGTAACCGTTCGTAATGAGGCGAAGCTCTTGCCTGAATTGAAGGGTGCACTCGCATTTGCTGATGAGAAGCTCGATGAAATTATCCTTTTGACAAAAGCAGTCTCTACAGGTGTAAGTTCAATTGCTGCAGAATTAGAACAGTGCGATCAGGCTCTGGAGACACTGAAGCAATCAGGAGCTCGCAATCGTAATGATGTTCAAGAAGCAGTTGCTGTGATAAGTATTCAAGAGCCAAAACGTAGCAAGCCGTTCGCTGAGCGGCACATTGCTCAACAGAAGAAATGGCAATTACCGATTCTGCCTACAACGACGATCGGTAGCTTCCCACAATCAGCTGAGGTGCGTAAGGCACGTCAACTCTGGCGTAAGGGCGAATGGAATCAGGAGCAGTATGAAGGATTTATTAATGAACAGATCGATATTTGGATCAAACTACAAGAAGAGATTGGGATCGATGTACTCGTTCATGGTGAGTTCGAGCGTACAGATATGGTTGAGTTTTTTGGTGAGAAGCTTGAAGGTTTCGCATTCACACAGTTCGGCTGGGTCCAATCATACGGTTCTCGTTGCGTGAAACCACCAATTATTTTTGGAGATGTAGCATTTGATGAAGCGATGACGGTTAAGGAAACCAAATATGCTCAATCGCAGACCAAGCATCCGGTCAAAGGAATGCTTACAGGTCCAATCACCATTATGAACTGGTCCTTCGTCCGTGATGATATTTCACGCGAGCAAATTGCTTATCAATTAGCCTATGCACTTAGACAGGAAGTAGAGGCACTTGAAGGTGCTGGTATTGGCATGATTCAGGTTGATGAACCTGCAGTTCGTGAAGGATTGCCATTAAAAGAAGAGGAGCAAGCTGAATACTTGGCGTGGGCTGTGAAGGCATTCCGTATGACCACTTGTACGGTACAAGATACGACACAAATTCACACTCATATGTGTTACTGTGAGTTTCATGATATGATTGACTCCATCGAGGCGATGGATGCTGATGTCATATCGATAGAAACTTCGCGAAGCCATGGCGAGTTGATTCATAGCTTCGAAGTGAACACTTACAAGCTTGGTATTGGACTCGGTGTATACGATATCCATAGTCCTCGAGTTCCTAGGGTAGAAGAAATGACAAGTATGATTGAACGTGCTCTTCGAGTACTTGATCCGAAGCTATTCTGGATTAATCCGGATTGCGGACTGAAGACACGTGGACTCGAAGAAACGGTTGATGCTCTACGCAATATGGTTAAAGCGACTGAAATTGCTAGGTCGAAACATGGACTGAAGGTATAAATAGATAACTCATATATTGGAGATGAGCAGGCTACTAAGGTAGTCTGCTTATTTATGTTTCCCATGATGAAATCTGACTGAAACCTAACTTTAATCAGTGTTCGTGTGTTAAGTATAAAGAGACGTGCATTTAAAAGGAGGAGGAGATATCTTATGAGTCCAGCAATTTCAATCTTTCCATTGTTTCTTGTTATCATACAAATAGTTTTGAGATCAAAGATTGTTCCAAAAGATACAGAAAAATTGTATGACACAGCTGGAAAACATCTGTATATTTGGGGAGGTATTATTTTTGCATCGATTGCTCTCACTATATACTTTAACCTTGATTTTTTAGATGAGAATAATACGAAATGGTTTTGGTTGATTATGATTGTAACCGTGCTAGGATATAATTCATTTCTCTACTGGAAATTTATCAGGGAGTCCAACGAACATATCGTTTCGCTAATTACGCTAATTGTAGGTATCGTCTATATTTTAATCTTTATATTTTAATAGATTTAATAGAAGAATTGAATGAGTTAAGCTAGTATTCATGTCATTACAACCAAGAGGAGATCTAACGATGGACAATTCAATTTATCATATAAATTTTAGTAAGCTTTGTGAAAAGTACAATCTTGGACAGCTAACAACTGAACCAGAACAAGTACACGGCGGTTTTTTACATAGAATGTATCAATTGAAAACCGATAAAGACGAATATGCTGTGAAGGCTCTTAATCCACAGATTATGAAGCGTGATGCAGCCATGAATAACTATATTTTTTCGGAAAAGGTTTCTAATGTGGCGCTCCAAAATGGAATAAATGCTCTTCCGGCTATCATCTCTAAAGGCAGTTGTATTCATGAAGTTGAGGGGCAATACTATTTGTTGTTTCCATGGATTCAAGGCAAGACATTGCCTACCGGGATCGTTGACATGGATTGTTGCATAGCGATAGGAGAAACTCTGGCGAAGATTCATAGAATCGATTTAACGCAACTCTTAGATCGTAGTGAAGGTGAAAATGAACCTGTATTAACTACAGATCATGTGGATTGGAATGAATATGCAATAAAAGGGCAAAGCGATAATCTAGTATGGTCATCTTTGTTGTTAGATCATTTAGATAAGCTTTATTACTGGGATAAGCTAGCTGACGCCTCAGCTAAATTACTAATGAACAATTGTGTTATCAGTCATCGAGATTTAGATCAAAAGAATGTGTTATGGGACAAAAACAAGGTGCCCACGATTATTGACTGGGAAGCAGCAGGAATAACCAATCCAACACTAGAACTGATTGACGTGGCATTGTATTGGTCAGGTTTTGAATCTGGAAATCTAAGTGAAGATGCTTTCTGCTCTGTCATTCGCACCTATCAGAATCATGGAGGGAAAGCTTCGGATAACTGGCTGGATGTTCTGAATTGTGGTTTCCAAGGGAAGCTAGAGTGGCTAGCGTATAACATGAGGCGTTCTCTTGGGCTGGAAAGCACGGATGATTCGGAACAACAACTTGGAACAAGAGAAGTGATAAAGACTATTCAAGCACTAAATGACTATGCTGATATTATTCCTCAGTGTATAGAATGGATTGGAGGTATAGACGAAAGTGGTATGAGAAGTTAATGACAAATCCTCATTTCCTAATTGTAAAAGCTAAGAAATCAACATAAAGAAAATTATGTAAACTGATAGTGTCTTGTTGAATCTATGTGAGTAGGGAGTTAGGCAGGAGGAACTCAACAATGGATCTTAGGCTAAAAGCAGGCAATCACAATATTGCTGTTGATTTTATTAGCACCCGTCATATTAGCGGTAGGAAAGGAAGGATCACCGGTTTACACAGCCACCCGGTCTTTCATCTCATGTTTATCACCGAAGGTGAGGGACGTTTTCAAGTTGGCGAGACGTTTACGGAAGCGAAGGAAGGAATGCTTTATGTCATCGATCCGAATGTACCACATCAGTTTTATGCTAGTGATGACCAACCACTTTCAAATTATGAATCCACCTTTTTGTTGCTCGATGAAATCGGAGAACCGTTAACAATGAGCTTTACAGAACTAATTACACTTGATGAGGAGTTTGTTAAACAGCCTATTCCACTGCATATCCCGGTAACGCTTCAGCCTCTTCTTGTGGATGGCTTTCAGAATGTTATCGATGCACAAAAGTCGAAAGATTCGTTAAACAGAAGGGTAATAACGTTGATAGATCTCATGTTTCGAACGATCGATGTGCTTCTGAGGATGCGCGGCGGGAGCGATGCCGATAGAGGTGAGAAAGCTTTCCATGTTGTAGCCCGACTGAAGCAGCTTTTCCAAGCAAATGTACACCGTAATGTTTCACTGCAGGAGATGTCTCAGTTTGTTCACCTGTCTCCCAATTACTTGTGCCGCTTATTCAAACGTGAGACAGGGATGCCACCACAGCAGTTTTTCTTGCAAATGAAGATGGAGGAAGCGATGAAACAGATGCTTTACACCGATTTACCGATATATTTGGTTGCTGATCATTTGGGTTTTGAAAATGCGACTTATTTTACGCGATTATTCCGAGCTAAAACGGGTGTGTCACCTTCCGAGTATCGGAAGCAGGGGAGGCAGCTTGAAGGATAATATAATTCAAGTTCAAGATAAGATTGATCATTCTATCATCATCCAACTCGCTTTATACTGAACTCATGAAAGGGCTTACCTAAGACCCTTATTATGAGGAGGCTTGAAGAGATGTTATTGTCTCAAGAACAAATTGATCAGTATCATAGTAACGGTTATGTCGTTGTTCAAAATGTGTTAACTGAAGAAGATCTGGCACCGGTTATTTCAGCTTATGCTGAGTTTATCGATCGCCGAGCACAAGAGTTGAAGGCGGAAGGGAAAATTAAAAATCTCTTCGAGGACGAACCATTTGAAAGACGGTTCGCTAAGCTTTTTGCCGAAAGTCAAGAAATTCAGTACGGTTTAGATATCATGGAGGCACGATTAGAACCGATGTTCAATTTTCTCCGTAACGACAACTTACTTGATGTAGTTGAGAGTCTTCTCGGCAAGGAGATTACGTGTAATCCAATTCAACATATACGAGGTAAAGTGCCTGCAGAGATTCATAGCGGACCAAGCTCTTTGAATGTTCCATGGCATCAGGATGCTGCCGTTACGACTGAAGAAGCAGATCAATCCGATATTATTACGTTTTGGCTCCCTCTTGTTGACGCAGTTGCCGAAACAGGCTGTATGGAAGTAATCCCTGACGTATGGAAGCAAGGTGAATTGAAACACTATTCCAATGATGGGACTACGATTGTACCTGAACAAATGCCAAAAGCTGATCCTGTACTTGTGCCGTGCTTAAAAGGTGGAATTGTCATAATGAACAAGTATACACCTCATCGTGGAACGTGGAATGTATCTGATATCGTGAGATGGAGCATTGATCTGCGTTACCAAAGAACAGGGGAACCAACAGGCCGATCATCCCATCCCGATTTTGTCGTTCGCAGCGAAGCGAATCCAGATAGCGTATTAAATGATTATAAGCAGTGGTGTGAGATGTGGAAAGAAGCTCTATCTGCCAATACCGGTCAAAAACTGCATCGTGTATGATATGAGCTTAAACTTAAAGGTGTAACATCAAATGATCATAATAAAGCTGCTTGCAGGTTCATACCTGACAAGCAGCTTTTTCTATTATGAGCGCTTAACCGCACCAGCTGCAATATCGAAGACGAATTGTTTACTCTTTGGTGTGTAGTGTTCAATATAACATATTTTTGTATGTTATATTGCATTTTTGAATGTTATTGCATACAATAACAGGGAATAGGTCCACCAAAATTTATAAAGTGGGAGGAATTTCATATGGCTAGTCAATCATTAACCTCTTATTTACAACACAATCTCGAGGAATTAAAAAATCAAGGTCTTTATAATACAATCCAGCCTCTTGAAAGTCCGAATGGTCCATTGATACAAATAGAGGGCCGCGAATTCGTGAATCTATCCTCCAACAATTATTTAGGATTGGCGAATGATGATCGGTTGAAGGAAGCTGCAATCCGGGCAACTAGACAATACGGTACAGGTAGTGGAGCAGTTCGCAGTATTAACGGTACGCTTCAGATCCATATAGAACTTGAGGAGAAGCTAGCACAATTTAAAGGAACGGAAGCTGTTCTAGCTTATCAGTCTGGATTTAATTGTAATATGGCTGCTATATCTGCCGTTATGGGTGCAGGAGATGCAATCCTCTCAGATGAGCTCAATCATGCTTCCATCATTGATGGATGCCGTCTTACGAAAGCAAAAGTTATTCGCTTCAATCATTCAGATATGGAAGATCTGCGTAATAAAGCTAAGGCTGCAAGGGAGTCTGGTCAGTATGAGAAGGTCATGGTCATTACAGACGGTGTATTCTCAATGGATGGCGATATTGCAAACCTTCCTGAAATCGTTTCCATTGCGGATGAATTTGATCTTATCACATATGTCGACGATGCGCATGGTTCAGGAGTACTGGGTGGTGGAGCCGGGACAGTGAAGCATTTTGGGCTATCTGACAAGATTGACTTCCAAATTGGAACGCTATCGAAAGCTATCGGTGTTGTTGGCGGATATGTAGCAGGTTCACGTGAATTAATTGATTGGCTCAAGGTACGAAGCAGACCATTCTTGTTCTCAACAGCACTCCCTCCTGGTACGGTGGCTGCATGTATTGAAGCGGTGCATATTTTGCAGAACAGTAAAGATCTTCAGGAGCAACTATGGAAGAATACAAAATATTTGCAAGAAGGGCTACGAAATCTAGGCTTTTCCATTGGCAAAACAGAGACTCCGATCACACCATGTATTATTGGAGATGAAGCAGCAACTCAGAAATTCAGTCAGCGGCTTTATGAAGAAGGTATTTATGCGAAATCGATTGTTTTCCCAACCGTACCTAAGGGTACGGGCCGCGTCCGCAACATGCCAACGGCAATTCATACCCAAGAGATGCTGGATCGCGCACTTACCGCATACGAAACGATTGGACGCGAATTAGGTCTGATATAACAGGGGGAGTCTGCTATGAAAAGAATTATGATAACAGGTGCATTAGGTCAGATTGGGTGTGACTTGGTAACGAAGCTCAGACAGATTTACGGTAACGAAGCCGTTCTTGCAACTGATATTCGAATGACAGATAACGATGCCTGTCAATCGGGTCCCTTTAAAATACTAGATGTAACAAATAATACTTCATTTTATGAGATAGCGAGTGAACATCGAGCAGACACCATCATCCATCTTGCTGCGCTACTATCTGCAAAAGCAGAGCATGATCCTGCCCTGGCATGGCGCTTAAATATGGGAGGATTACTTAGTGGTCTTGAAACCGCGCGAGAACTTTCCTGCCAATTTTTCACTCCAAGTTCTATTGCTGCATTTGGTTCGGATACACCGAAGAAAGGAACGCCGCAAAACACGCTTCAACGTCCTCATACCATGTATGGAGTTAGTAAAGTGGCTGGAGAACTGTTGTGCGACTACTATTTCTATAAGTATGGGGTAGATACTCGCGGTCTTCGTTTCCCAGGACTCATATCTCACTCGGCGCCCCCTGGAGGTGGAACAACCGATTATGCGGTTGACATCTATAGAGCGGCTGTCAGTGCTGGAAGATATACTTCTTATATTAAGGAGGGAACGTTCCTTGATATGATGTATATGCCGGATGCGGTCCGGTCAATCATCACTTTAATGGAAGCAGATTCAACCAAACTGAAGAATCGTAATGCTTTTAATGTGACCGCAATGAGTGTTGATCCAGAGACGATAGCAGCGAGCATTCGCAGACATATACCGGATTTTGTTCTACGCTATGAAGTGGACCCGATCCGTCAGAAGATTGCGGAAGAGTGGCCGGATTCCATCGATACAACAGCATCGCGCGAAGAATGGGGCTTTGATGTACAATATGATTTAGACCATATGACCGATGATATGGTATCAAAGCTTACGCAGAAGCTGCAAACAGGTCAGACGAAGATCAGTTAATAGCAGCGGTATTAGAAGGAGGCAGTTGATCGATTGGAACCCATTCATAAAAAAGTAGGAAAAAATCTACAAGCGATCCGTAAATCAAGAGGCTTAAGCCTGGATAACGTTGCTGGATTAACAGGTGTAAGTAAAGCGATGCTTGGACAAATCGAACGTGGGGATTCGAATCCAACAATTTCGGTATTGTGGCGGATCGTTAATGGGCTGAGTATTTCTTTTACAGCTCTTATTGAAGAGGCAGAGGTCGATGTAGATGTTGTATCACCAGACGATATCGAGCCTTTTCTAGAGGAAGAAGGAGCTTACCGTTCCTATCCTTTGTTCGCTTATAACTTAAGAACGAAATTCGAATCTTATATGGTTGTCATGGAACCGAACTGTGATTATGGATCGGAAGCACATAATGAGGGAGTCGAAGAATATATTTTTGTGCATCAGGGGGAGCTTGAATTGTGGGTTCATGACGAGAGCTATATCGTTCCAGCAGGGAATTCCGTTCATTTTGCTGCAAACCGTCCACACCGCTACCACAATCCGGGTAAAGACATCACGAAATTCTATACCGTCATTTATTATGCAGATGCCGCTGCTCGCGGGTAAACACTTTATGAACTCGTTATTTCTAATTGGATAAACAAAATTGATGCCGCCCGTAATACAATAGAGCCCGATGTGATCAGTCGGCTGTATTGTGTTACGGGCGGCTGTTCTATCTTAAATAAAGTCAGACAAATATTAAGTTTAATCAGTAGGTCAGCTTAAGTTTATACTGCACAATCAGAAAACACAGCAGTGTTCAAGCATCAAAATCATCTGTAAAGTAGTTGAATAACAAACAATCAAATCAAGATTTAAAGTAACGAAAATGAAAAGGGAGGCGAATGATGTTTATGAAGCAAAAGTTTAAGCCATTTTGGATCGTTATGCTTACGGTTGTTATGGTCATGACTGCAGCAGGCTGTAATGGTTCATCAGGAGAAAAACCAAAGACAGCGGAAGATTCTGAATCTCCGTCTGCGCTGACGAATTTAACCTATTGGGTTCAAATGGTTACTCAAGTATCAGCGACTATGAAAAGTTACAATGACATCGAAGCATACAAAGAGCTAGAGAACGTAACTGGCGTGAAGGTGGATTTCCAGCATCCACCACAGGGTCAACAGGCAACAGAGCAATTCAATCTAATGATGACATCGAATAAGCTTCCTGATGTAATCGAATATTCATGGGCTGGGTATCCAGGTGGTCCGGAAAAGGCAATTAAAGACGGGAAAATCATCAGACTCAATGATTTAATTGATAAGCATGCTCCAAATTTTAAGAAGGTCCTAGAGGAACATCCTGAATGGAAGAAGGAGATCATGACTGATGACGGCAGCATATATGCGTTCCCGTTCCTTCGTACTGACGACAAACTTAAAGTGTTTCTGGGACCTACAATTCGCCAGGATTGGCTTGATAAGCTAGGACTTCAAATGCCTACAACCATAGATGAATGGTACGCCGTTTTGAAAGCGTTTAAACAGAAGGATCCGAACGGTAACGGAAAGCCAGATGAGATACCGCTGTACTTGGCAAAAGGGGATGTTGACACCACCACTGCATTTCTTGGTGCATGGGGGATTAATGCTGGATATTATCAAGAGGCTGGACAAGTGAAATACGGCCCAATAGATCCAAAGTTCAAAGAGTTTCTGACACTTATGAATGCGTGGTATAAGGAAGGATTGATCGATCAAGATTTTGCGACAACTGATGACAAAATGCTTGAGGCAAAAATCACGGGTGGACAGATTGGGTCGGCTGTTCTTTATACAGGTAGTGGGATTGGCAAGTACGGTACGCTGATGAAAGAAAAGGATAAAGACTTTAGGCTGATCGCCGCTCCGTATCCTGTCATGAACAAAGGTGACAAGCAGATTTGGGGTTACAAGGATCCAGCATATACTGGTATTGGAGCAGCGGTTACGACGAGTAATAAAAACCCGATCGAAACCGTCAAGTGGCTTGATTATGCATACTCTGAGGAAGGCACGTTGTTATTCAATTTTGGTAAAGAGGGCGTTAGCTACACGATGGAAGACGGGAAGCCCGTATTTAAGCCCGAAGTGAAGAATGATCCATCTGGACTACCGCTGATTCAGTCGATGTCTAAGCACAACCGCGCTACCTTCAGTGGACCGTTTATGCTTGATATACGGTTTGATGAACAATATACAACGGAGCCAGATCAATTGGAATCCAAGATCATCTGGGCAGAGCCAACCATGGAGAAAAAGATGCCGCGAACGACTCCGACACAATCGGAGAGTAGTCGCTATGCATCCATTATGACGGATATAAACACTTACAAGGACGAGATGTACTTGAAGTTTGTCATGGGCGCAGAACCTTTGGATAACTTTGATAAATATGTTAAGACGATTCAAAGCATGGGTTTGGAAGAAGCGCTAAATATTCAGCAAAAAGCTTTAGAGCGTTACGCAAAACGGTAATCTAAATGGGAGCGGGAGAAGAATGTCTCACCCGCTCTTGAGTGAACTATTTTTCTAGAAGGGAGGAAACGATTTGTCTAGTGTACAGAACCATTCCCTTAGGCAGCGTAAAGGAAAATGGACAACGATAATGAAGGACCTTAGACGTAACAAATATGTTTATATATTGGCGCTTCCTGTTATTTTGTATTACGGTATTTTTCATTATGGACCGATGTATGGTCTACTGATGGCTTTCAAGGATTTCAGTGTTGCCGATGGGATCTGGGGGAGTAAATGGGTCGGATTTGATCATTTTCGTAACTTCTTTCAGAGCTATTATTTCGACCGTCTGCTCCGCAACACGATACTGATCAATATTTATGAGCTCATCTTTGCGTTTCCCGCTCCAATTATTCTCGCACTTCTTCTCAATGAAATCCGCAGCCGTTTATTTAAGCGGGCAGTCCAGACGATCACCTATCTTCCTCACTTCATCTCCATTGTTGTCGTGACTGGTATTATGTTTGATTTTCTCTCAAGAGATGGTTTAATTAATCAGCTATTAGGTTTTTTCGGTATAGAATCGATTCCGTTCATGAGTGAACCGGGATGGTTCCGTACTTTATTTGTCGGCTCTGGTATATGGCAGGGTGTTGGATGGGGGTCCATTATTTATTTAGCAGCGATCGCCACAATTGACCCAACATTATACGAAGCAGCCAAGATGGACGGTGCAGGACGCTGGAAACAGATGCTTCACATTACGTTACCGGGTATGCTACCAACCATCATTATCATATTCATTCTCAATATGGGTTCCATGCTCAGTGTAGGTAGTGAGAAGGTACTGCTGATGTACAGCCCGCTTACCTATGAAACCGCGGATGTTATCTCTACGTTTGTCTATCGACGTGGGGTTCTGGAGACCGATTATGGCTTTACAACCGCTGTTGGTTTGTTCAACTCCGTCGTTAGCTTTATCTTACTTGTCCTGGCGAATTCGATCAGCAAGCGGGTCAGTACTCATAAACTGTGGTAGGAGGACCGAATCTAATGGTAAATAAATTATCCACCGGAGAAAAAATATTCTCGTGTATGAACGTGTTGATCATGATCGGTCTCTGTTTCCTTACCTTATACCCGTTCTTGTATGTTGCTTTCGCTTCGATGAGTGATCCTAGCGCATTAGCGCAGCATCGCGGCTTGCTGCTCGCACCGCTAGATATTGATTTTGGTGCTTATAAAGCAGTGTTTGAAAATCCGATGATCACGACAGGGTACCGTAACACGCTCATCTATGTTGTGGCAGGTACGATTATCAACCTGATTGCTACAGCTATAGGTGCTTATGTTCTGTCGCGTAGAGACTTGTATTTCAAGAATATACTGGTGATGCTTATCGTAATCACGATGTTCTTCGGCGGAGGGCTCATTCCGACTTATCTCTTAATTAATAATTTGGGCATGTTGAATACCATTTGGGCAATGCTGATTCCTGGCATGATTGGCACATTCAATATGATCATTATGCGGACTGCTTTTCAGTCCATTCCCGCGAGTTTAGAGGAATCCGCCAAGATTGATGGCGCTAATGATTTGATCATCTTGTTTCGAATTATCATTCCACTGTCCATGCCCGTTATTGCGGTCATGATATTATGGTACGCTGTCGGACACTGGAATTCGTATTTCGGAGCGCTGATTTATCTGAGAGATCGGGAGCTGTTCCCGCTTCAATTGGTGCTTCGTGAGATTCTGATCACGAATACAACGGATAGTATGATGACTGAAGCATCAGGGGATAAGATTGCCATCGCAGACACGATCAAATATGCGACGATCATCGTATCTACACTTCCCATTTTGATTCTGTATCCATTTCTGCAGAAATATTTTGTTAAGGGTGTATTGATTGGTGCCATTAAAGAATAGGAGGGTGATCATGATTAATTCTTTGGAATCTTCATTAGAACGAAGTAGTCGAATGGAGTGGTGGAAGGATGCTAAATTTGGCATGTTTATTCACTGGGGCGTGTATTCCGTGCTTGGTAAAGGGGAATGGGTCATGTATGCCTCTAAAATCCCTGTTCAGGAGTATGAATCAGTTGCTGCAAAGTTCGATCCGCATCAATTTAACGCCAAAGAGTGGGTAGCATGTGCCAAAAGAGCCGGCATGAAATATATCGTCATTACAGCGAAACATCATGATGGATTTGCCATGTACCATTCACATTCGGATCCATTCAATATCGTGGATGCATCTGCGTTTGGGCGAGATCCGCTGAAAGAACTGTCCGAAGCATGTCGTGAGGAGGGAATAGTACTATGCTTCTATTACTCCCATGTCATTGATTGGCATCATCCTCACGCCCTACATGATACGTATAATAATTTATGGGATTTTGAATTGGAGAAAAAGGCTTTCTTTAGTTATTGGAATAACAAAGCGAAAGGACAAATACGTGAATTGCTTACCGAATATGGCCCTGTTGGTCTCCTCTGGTTCGATACGTCAGGGGGCTTATCGAGGAAAGAGAGCGAAGCCATCGTCAACATGATCCGGGAGCTTCAGCCGAACTGCTTAATTAACAGCCGGGTAAGTCATTGGCCAGATTTTGGTGATTATCAATCAAAAGGGGATAATGAAATCCCGATGAATGGTGAAGAAACTCGTGAATGGGAGACACCGATGACCCTGAACCAATCTTGGGGCTATAGCATGAAGGATCAAGTGTGGAAATCTACAGCCTCCCTCATTCGTAAACTGGTTCATATCGTAAGTAAGGGGGGGAATCTTCTGTTAAATGTAGGGCCAACGGACACAGGAGTAATTCCTGTGAATTCCATTGATCGTTTGGAAGAAATAGGCGCTTGGCTTGATCGTAATGGTGAGGCGGTATACGGCACAAGTGCAAGTCCGTTTCCGTATGAGTTCGAATGGGGAGCCATTACTGTGAAAAAAAAGACAATATTCCTGCATGTATATCATTCTGAATGGCCTATTGAGGGCTTAGTACTTAATGGACTGAAGTCTAAGGTAAACAGAGCTTTTGTATTGTCTGACCAGACTCGTCATCCGCTGGTAGTGAAGCAGCACTTTTACCCTGAGACAGATCAGCATGTGATGCGAGTAGAACTACCCGAACTTACATCAGAACAATACGTATCAGTTATAGCGCTCGATGTTGAAGGTGAAATCCAAGTGGATTCAAGTTTTATACAACAGGCGAAGGGCTCAGTTAAGCTCGATTTGGTGTTATCTGATATCACTGAGGGCGATGAAATGAACGTTGCAAGGTGGACATTTAAGGTGGCAGGATCAGGTGTATTTGAAGTTGAGCTTATCAATTTCGTCAGAACAGGCACAGATTGGGCTAAAGAATATGATCATGAGGTGATCATTCAAGCAGCTGATCAGAGATTGGCCACTATACCGAAGGAAGATTTGATTGTCATTGAATCCATATCTTGTCAACACCCTTATACCGAGATTCGTTCTACACTTGGGCGAATTGTGATTGATACACCGGGATCTTATGAGTTAATGCTATCGAGCAAACATGTGAAGCCTAAAGCGAAAGGGCCGGAAATATGGCAAGCGGCAGCAGTCAAGCTTCGTTCTGTTCGATTAATTCAACTTTAAAGTACATTGTATTTATGATTTAAAGGGATGGGGAGGCAGCTTGGCGAAGGATTCAAGATGATAGGTTTCCATTTATTTTCTTGGAGGAGTGCTTCATGATCTCTATATCCCGCCTTCTGAACGGTAAGCGAAAAATTAGCCGTAGACGTGTCTTAAAAACGATGATCGTTTCGTATATGTTTGTCCTTTTGCTGCCTATGATTGTAGGGTTCTTCCTATATGAGCAGGTGGAGAACGTGATGGAAAATAATGCGGAACGTTCGAATTCGGCGATGCTGGAACAACTGCGTCTTTCCATGGACAGTAAGCTTAAAGAAGTAGATATACTGGCCAAGCAGATTGTATTTAATTCCAAATTGGCTTATCTGCTTAATCTCAATCGCAATGATTCTTCTGAGTCTTATAAACAGGTGGAGTTCATCCGTGATTATCTTAGTCGTTACCAATCGTTTGTAAGCGGATTCATATATGACTTTTATATTCATTTGCAAGCAGGAGAAGTGATTCTAAAACCCGGTTTACGGACCGATTCACAGTCATTCTACGATAAATACTACAGATTTAAAAATATGAATATTGAGACATGGAAAAAAGAGATTCTTGGCACTTATTATAACGGGTCATATCTGCCATCAGAGGTGTTGCTTCAGGATCCTAATAATGGAGATGGCCATCCGACAGAAGTAATCACGTACGTACAGTCCCTTCCGATTCATGAAGTTTCTGCAATAAGGGGCTCCCTCGTTATATTGATCGATGGCGAGCAGATCCAAGAGATGTTCCAGCAGATCGAAACCGCTTATGATAGTGAACTTTATATTATCGATCGGAACAACAAAGTTATAGCAAGTTCAAGATCGGTTTCAGAATTATCTAGTCAGATCACATCGAGGCTGACAAGCACCTCGGGATTGTTTAAAGAAACGTTAAACGATACGGATCGTATGGTGACATTCACCGAATCCAAAGAGGCGGGCTGGTATTATGTATCGGTGATGCCTATGGACAGTTTCATGCAACGAGTGACACAAATTAAGAACATGGCTTTGTTGATGTTCATCATATCCCTTGTTATAGGGGGACTCATCGCATGTTGGTTCGCATATCGTCAATATAGCCCGTTGAAGCTGGTTGTGGATACGATTTTGCGCGGGAAACAAGTGCAAAGTAAACCAGACGCTAACGAATATGATTTCATACTGCAGACCATTGAGGGTTCTTTCCTTAACGAACGACATTTAAGTGAACGACTGTTTCAGCAAACACCGGTTGTTCGTGCTAATTTCTTACAGAAGCTCATTCGTGGATATATCGATCTTGATGAAGTAAGGAAGAAAGAAGAGTCTTCCCTCTCCTTGATGGGAATTCATTTCATATCTGACACATTTGCAGTGATTCTGGTTCGAGCAGCAGATATCAGCCAGCTATTTCCGGAGCAATCGGAGCAAGACTGGACCCAAATTCGATTTATCATCTCGAATATTGGCTCAGATATGGCTAGTACGCTTCATCAGGGCTTTTCGGTCGAGTTGGAACGTGATCAGGTTGCGATCTTGCTCAATTTTGATGAAATAGATCGTTCAGAGGCTGATTGCTTCCTACAAGATATGGCTAGAAAACTTCAGGATATACTTGTGGAACGCTTTCGTCTTTCGGTTACGATTGGGGTAAGTTGTGTTCATCAAGGAAAAAGCGAGATCGGAGGCGCATATTTGGAAGCGGTGGCTGCACTCGATTATGAGATGTTCAGTGGGAAAGAAACCATTACTCATTTCGGAGCTATACGGGATTTTAAACATCATTACTACTATCCTATCGATTTCGAGATCCAACTCGTTAACCATGTGAAGAGCGGTGACACCGAAAATGTCGGGAAGCTGCTGGATAAAATATATGCGATGAATTTCAGTTCAGTAGGCTTAACACCAGAACTAGGCAGATGTCTATTTTTCAATATAATAAGTACTTTTCTGAAAATCATGAATTTGACCAACACCGACCATGAACGCTTGCTCGGACCTAGCTTTGATCCTGTAAAGCATATATTCTCTTGTACAACAGCGGATCAGATGCATGCTGAAACCAAGCGGTTATACGATCAACTGACACGTCTGTTTCGAACGGAACACAGCAATCATAGCAAGCAACTGTCAGAGGACATTATGGTATTTATCGATCACCATTTAACGGATCCTGGTCTTGGGCTAACCATGATTGCAGACCATTTCGGTATGACACCTCAATACATCTCATCATTCTTTAAGAAGATAAACAATTTCAATATCACCGACCACATTACTCGTGAACGAATTAATACTGCGAAGCGATTGATGAAGAGCTCGGATATGACAAATGCACAGCTTGCTCAAATGGTAGGCTACACGAACGATGTTGTGTTCATTCGTGCATTTAAGAAACTTGAGGGTGTAACGCCAGGCAAATATCGGGTGAGTGCAAGTGGCGAATAATTAGCGATCGAGAGAGGAGTATTACTTAGAATGATGGAACAAATATTGGATCCTTTGAAATATGGTGAAACGACAGTCTGGACGAAGCAAAAGGTCGAATCAGCCATCGGATTTGTACTTAAGCGCATTGATCAAAATCTTGATACGTTCTCTTTAAAATTCCCCGCTCCTGCAAGCCGAGGTAATATTTATGAACCGATTGAAAACACCGAATGGACCTCGTCCTTCTGGACAGGAATGCTATGGCTTGCTTATGAAGTGTCAGGGGATGATAAATACCAAATGGCAGCGGAGAAGCAGCTCAAGAGTTATAAGAAACGAGTAGACCAGCGAATTGCAACAGAAACACATGATCTTGGATTCTTGTACTCCCTATCCTGTATAGCTAGTTATAAGCTAACTGGGAATGAAGAGGCTAAACAGACAGCAATAGCAGCTGCTGATTTGTTGATGGAGCGGTATTTTGAGAAAGCAGGTATTATTCAAGCTTGGGGTAAGCTGGATAATCCATCACAGCGCGGACGGATGATTGTTGATTGCTGCATGAATTTACCTTTACTATATTGGGCATCGGAGGAAACCGGAGATTCTAAGTATTATCATGCAGCACAGAGCCATGCAAGACAATCTGCCAAATATTTAATTCGAGAAGATACATCCACTTTTCATACGTATTATATGGATGTTGAAAGTGGTGAGCCTTTATACGGTCGAACAGCTCAAGGTTATGCGGATGACTCTTGTTGGTCCCGTGGTCAGACTTGGGCTATGTATGGCCTTCCGCTCAGTTATGTTTATACAAAGGATAGTTATTTACTTCATGATGCTGTACGCGTCACGAATTATTACCTGAATCGATTGCCTGAGGATTATGTCTGCTATTGGGATTTGATATTCACCGAGGGTGAAGAAGAGAAGGATAGTTCAGCAGCTGCGATATCGGTATGCGGTATGCTGGAACTTGCCAAACATCTGCCGCTCTCTCATTCGAATCGACGAATTTATGAGAATGCGGCACTAAGGATACTGGATTCTTTGACAGAAAATTATACAACTAAATCCTTACCTCATTCCAACGGGATACTAAAGCATGCTGTATATGGAAAGCCGCTTGGCAACGGAGTAAATGAATGCTGTATCTGGGGTGATTATTACTATTTGGAGGCTCTGGTAAGGGTTTTAAAAGACTGGGAAATGTATTGGTGAAAAAAAGTCTAGGAAATACAATACATGATTATATCAAAAATAGTTGTAAGCGGTTTCTATACATCCTACAATAGGAAGCACAAGCGTGAACGCTTAGTAAATCATGAGAGAAGGTAGATGCAACATGACGATCCCGGTGCCATTACCGAGAATCGCAAATTTTGAGAAACAAGCTTTCGGTATGTTCATTCATTGGGGACTCTATTCACAGCTAGGGCAGGGGGAGTGGGCTCAGCATATTAAGGGAATTCCAATGGATGAGTATGCATTGTTGAAAGATACGTTTTACGCAGATCAATTTGATGCAGATCGAATTGCGATGACAGCCAAAAACGCGGGTATGAAATATATTGTACTAACAACTCGGCATCATGACGGATTCTCTTTATATGATACACGCGGATTATCTGATTTCGACGCTCCGCATAGCCCGGCTGGTCGAGATCTGATCGCTGAATTTGTAGAAGGCTGTAGAAAAGCGGGAATTATCCCATTCTTTTATCATACGACACTGGATTGGTACCAGCCGAGCTTCCAAGATGATTTCGATGCTTATTTAGAGTATCTACGTGCATCTGTTGAAGTTCTATGTACATATTACGGACCCATTGGTGGGTTATGGTTCGATGGTAACTGGAGTAAGCCTAACGCCGATTGGAAGCTTGACGAGTTGTATGGTACGATTCGCCGCTTACAGCCTGAAGCGATGATTATTAATAATACAGGACTTGATCATCGGGGTGAAATAGGTCATCCGGAGCTTGATAGTGTAACCTTTGAGCAAGGGCGTCCGTCAGCCATGAACAGGCAAGGCATGAGTAAATATGTAGCAGCAGAGATGTGTCAGACGATCAATGGACATTGGGGAATTGGCACGAATGATTTCTCTAATAAATCGACAGGTGAGTTAATTGAGAGTCTTTCGGCATGCCGAAAAGTAGGGGCTAACTACCTTCTCAATGTGGGGCCGACAGCAGGAGGACAAATTCCGAAGCTTCAGGAAGCAACACTTGAAGTTATTGGGGATTGGGTTCGTTTACACGAGAAACCGATTTATGAAGGCAAACCAAGTCAGATTAAAGGGATCGGTGATAATTTTGCATTAGAGACAGAGGACGGAACCTCTTATTTATTCATCCACCATTTAGCTATCGATGGTCATACCAATGTAACGATTGATGGTGGTGGTACTGGACCTAAAGCGTTTAGTGGAGTGCACCGGCCTGTATCTAGCGTACGTTGGCTTGATAATGATGAAGAATTATCTTTTACACATGATCCTGAGTCTGGCCTATTATGCTTCCATGCTACTGGATATCCGTATGGAGATAATCTGGTTGTAAGGATTGCAGTCGTTTCTTAAAATGTTAACAACGTGAAATTTAGGGGCACTTCATTGCAGCATATTTAAGCTGTAATGGAGTGCTTTTGTATTGTTAATGATATTAAATAAATCGTACGTCAATATTATGACTATATTATATAATTACTTGATTATATAATTTGTGAGATATAAGATAATTATATTACAACGAAGTAGGGAGGATTTAATACCATGATCTCGATGGAAGAGATGGCAGATCAGTTTAAACTGCTAGGTGATAAGACCCGTTTAACACTGGTCTCCATTCTGAACCAGCAAGAGATGTGTGTGTGTCATTTGGTGGAGTTACTTCAGACAACTCAACCGAATATTAGTCAGCATCTTCGTAAATTAAAGGATGCAGGTTTGGTTCAAGAAGAACGAAGAGGTCAATGGATTTATTACTCTCTCTATGTAGAAGATAAGCCGCATTTAAAGGAAGCATTTCATTACTTACCACCTCTGAGTGGAGAAATCCAAGACAAAATAAATGTCTTAACATGCGACTAACATACATGAGTATCATGACTTATGATGAGGATAAGAATAGAGACATTGATTGAAGAGTAGAACCGGCCCTTGTGGTCGGTTCTTAACTGAGTTGTAGAAGGATGGGGTTTACACACATGAAGGGCAATATTGATTTAACCCAAGGGCCGATTATGCCTAGCTTAATGAAATTGGCATTACCGATTATTGCGACGAATTTCATATCCACTACATATGGTCTGGTTGATATGATCTGGATAGGAAGGCTTGGGAGTGGTCCTGTTGCTGCGATCGGCACAGCTAGTTTTTTTATTAACTTAGCCATCGCATTATCGACAATGACCACGATCGGTACGGGGATTAAAGTTTCACACTGTATGGGCTCAGGAGATCAAGACAGAGCTAAGTCATACGTGAAAAATGGATTTGTTATGTCGATTTTAATAGGAATTCTGTATATGGCATTTGTATTCGCAGCGAATCAAAAGCTTATAGGATTCTTTGATCTAGGAAGTGTTGAAGTTGAGAAGATGTCTTCTGACTTCTTAGTGATATCGATGATGGGCACCCTATTTACAATTGTAAATATGCTATACGCTACAATCTTAAATTCGATGGGGAATAGCAAGCAGCCGTTCCGGATTTTTACGATTGGTCTGGTCGTTAATATTGTCCTTGATCCTTTATTCATTTTTGGTATTGGGAGTTTTGAAGGTTGGGGCGTTTCAGGAGCTGCACTGGCAACGGTAACTGCAAATCTAATCGTGACGATTGTCTTTATCTGGCAGACTAGGAATAGCGATTTATTCCGTACTTCATCGAAATGGAATCTAAGGCAAATGTTAGAGGTTATTCAAATGGGGCTTCCAATTACTATCCAAAGAGTCACATTTACGATCATTTCGATCATTATCGCGAAGATCATTGTTCGTTTTGGAGCCGATGCGATTGCAGTCCAAAAAGTCGGGATTCAAATTGAATCGATATCTTACATGACAATTGGTGGGCTACAAGGAGCTATTGCTGCTTTTTTTGGGCAAAATTACGGAGCTCGTCGATTGGATCGAATTCAACAGGGGTATCGTAAATCCTTACTCCTTACCACCGTATTTGGCATCGTTATATCCCTTATATTCATCTTATTTCCAGCGCAGCTCTTCTCCATTTTCCTTGCTGATGCATCCAGCTTAGAGCTGGGTACGAATTATATGCGAATAATCGGTTACTCCCAGTTGTTTATGTGTTTGGAGCTCATGACAGTAGGCGCTTTTAATGGGTTAGGGAAGACTCATATACCTCCAATGTTCAGCATTACACTTACGGCATTAAGAATTCCACTCGCCATTCTATTGTCGGGTCCCTTTGGATTAAATGGTGTGTGGATGGCGATCTCGCTTACCAGCGTATTCAAGGGCGTTGTTCTCGTCTTCTGGTTCAATCGATCGCTTCTTAGAATGAAGGGAACTACTAAGACAATACTTTGATAAAAAGGTGGCTAGCAAAATGGCAGTATTAAATCATAAACTAATCCAGCTTTTAATCAATCAACAGTTATCTGATGAACTCTTTCATGGACGTTTTGGACTGGAAAAAGAAAATGTGAGAGTGGATCAGCATGGTAAACTTGCGTTAACCCCGCATCCTAAGGCATTCGGACAAAAGTTAGAAAATCCGTATATCCAGACTGATTTCTCCGAGAGTCAAGTTGAGATGATAACTCCATCTTTTGACTCTATTGATGAAACATTTGGCTTCATGGAAGCACTGCATGATATTGTGTCGCTTGAACTGACGGAGGAGTATTTGTGGCCTAGCAGTAATCCGCCAGCATTACCTGATGAACATAAGATTCCGATTGCACAGATGAATGATCCGTCCGCGGATCAGTATCGACATCAACTTGCCGACAAGTACGGGCGCAAAAGACAACTATTAAGCGGAATTCACTATAATTTCTCCTTTAAAGAGGAGTTTTTGAGAAGGCTTTATGAGGCTGAAGATCGTGAGGAGCAATACAAGGATTTTAAGGATCATATCTATCTTCGGGTTACCCGTAATTTGCTCAGATATCGCTGGCTTCTGATTTATTTAACTGGGGCAAGCCCAGTCTTTGATAAGACTTATATGGAACAATGTGTCGCGCGTGGAGAAACCTTAGACAAGAAAAGCTACTATGTATCCAACATGAACTCACTTCGGAATAGCGAATGTGGATATCGAAATGAAAGGCCGCTATATGTATCGTTAAATTCAGTAGATGAATATGTACATGATTTGAAACAGTTGATTGAATCTGGAGAGCTATTAACCGTTAAGGAATACTACAGTCCCGTCAGATTGAAGACAGCGAGAGGGGAGGACCCCTTAGCAGAGCTGCTGCAGGATGGAATAGCCTATTTAGAGCTTCGTTTCATTGACTTGAATCCTCTGTTTAAAATTGGGATAAGTCAGGAAACGATGAGGCTTGTCCATCTGTTTATTATTTTTATGCTGCTTAAAGAAGACGAGTCTTTCAGTCATGAAGATCAGAGACTAGCAGATTATAATCATGATCTATTAATCATGCATGGGATAAAGAATGAGGCACATCATCAAGAGAACACTGAGAAGTCCCTGGAAGAGATTGCATTGACTTGTATTCAAGAGATGATGAAAATGGTACAGCTACTAAAGCCTGATGATGAGCAGTTATTCGAATGGTTAGACAAAGCAAAGAGAATCATTGAGAACCCAGAACTTAGCTCTGCCGCAATCGTCAAATCGGAGATACTTCTTTCTTCCTATCTACATTATCATCTGGATAAAGCGAAGCAGTATGCTGAGGAGAGTATTCAGAACGGATATCGATTTACAGGATATGAAGATTTAGAGTTGTCCACGCAGCTACTGTTAAAGACAGCGGTGAAACGAGGCATTCGGTTTGACTTGGTGGATCGAGATGAGAATTTCGTACGGCTTACTAAAGGTGATCATACGGAATATGTGAAGCAAGCGACAAAAACATCACTAGACTCTTACAGCACAGTACTAATAATGGAGAATAAAGTCGTAACAAAAGAAGTGCTCAAGCAGCAAGGGATACGTGTACCTGTAGGGGAAGCATTTCGAAGCCTTGGTGAAGCCATGTCCAAGTACATGAAGTACAGGGATAAACCGATTGTTATTAAACCCAAGTCAACAAATTTCGGCTTAGGCATTACGATCTTTAATCGTGAGTATTCGAAAGACGACTATGAGAAGGCATTCCAAATCGCGTTCAAGCATGATCGGACTGTTCTTTTGGAAGAGTTCGTGAGCGGAAAGGAATATCGCTTTTTAGTCATGGGAGATGAAGTAGTCGGAGTATTACACCGAGTCCCTGCAAATGTAATTGGAGATGGTGTTCATACCATTAAGGACCTTGTGCATGAGAAGAATAAAGATCCTCTTAGGGGACGCGGGTATAAGACACCTCTTGAACAGATTCAACTCGGAGAAGCGGAAACGATGTTCCTGAAGAACCATGGTCACACTTGGTACGATATACCACAGGCTGGTGAGATCATTTATCTACGCGAGAATTCGAATATTAGTACGGGTGGAGACAGTCTTGATTACACAGATGAAATTCCTTATAGCTACAAGCAAATTGCTGTCCAATCAGCTAAAGCTGCAGGGGCAACAATCTGCGGAGTTGATATGATGATCGACCATATCTCAGAAGAAGCAGCAGAGGATAATTATAGTATTATTGAGATTAACTTTAACCCAGCGATCCATATTCACTGCTACCCTTATAAAGGTAAGAATCGAATGGCAGCGGAGAAGATTTTGGACTTACTATTTAAGGAATATAAGACCCGATGGAGTTTTAAATAGCTCCATCGGGTTTTCTGTTAGAAAGCGATCTTTTTCTGAATTGAAGGGGCGTACAACCACGATGTCGTTTAAATAGTTCGTCCAAATAGTGTATCGTTCCAAAGCCCGCAAGCTCGGCAACTCTTGTGATAGGCAGGTCTGTCTCTTTAATTAACTTCTCTGCTCTGCCAATTCGATACAATTGCACGTATTCGTTAAACGTACGACCAACGGCATCTTTAAACACTCTGCAAAAATGATAAGGACTAATACTTGCAATCTCAGCTGCTTGTGAAACGGTAATTTTGTCTTGATAGTTGTGCTCTACGAAGGATATGACATCTTTCAGTCGTTCCACTTTACGGCGATAAGCTTCCTGCTTCAAGGCATTATCGTCTGTAGATGAGCGAAATAAGCGAGAGAACAATATCAACAGTATTTGCAGATTGGATTTAACAGCAGCTTCAAAACCGAGATCTCGATGAAGGAATTCATAAATAACAGTATTAACAATTTGTAGAAGTTTATCATAGTGCGGATGGTTCGATTGGACAAGAGTAGGTAGATTAAGTTTACCAGTGAGCAGAGCTCCGTATTCGACACTATTTAAGTCAGATCCGACTAATCGATGTCGATCAAGCAAGATCGTATAATAACGAGGCATCTCATCCACGATATATCCACTATGTATCAGACCTTCACCAATTAAGAATAGGTCCCCTGTTGTAGCAAGGTAAGACTCACCTCCGATGTGAAGTTCAGCATTTCCTTCGACAAACAGGATGATCTCAATACATTCATCATGCCAATGAGGAGGGAATAATGTCTTACCCATCCTTTCAGGAACGAACATATTGAATGGGTAAATATCGCTGAGCATCATCATGTATTGGTTAGATATTATGGTATTCAATGATCGTGTCCTCCAAACCGCAAGATTGTTTAATAATTCAGCAAGAAATGCGGTATATTTTCATTCCGATTTTATACTATCATGGTTAAGAAATGAAGAGTTTAATCGATATTTCATATGATGAAGGGAGTTGCTTTTACATAATGACACAGAATCGACTTGAGATTGAGATATATAAGGATGAATGTTGGTGGGGCGGCGATATAGATGACGGGGTTCGTATGCCTTTCGGAAAGTTAGTACATGAAAAAAATCTGTTTACCGAAGGAAGAACAAATCAAGCTGTTCCATTTCTAATCTCGAATAAAGGTCGTTATATCTGGTCAGAGGATCCGTTTCGTTTTTCATTCGCAGATGGCTCCCTTACCGTAGAAGCGCAATCAGGGGAGCTCATGATTAGTGAGCAGAATGGAAATCTACGAGATACATTCCTCGCAGCGGCAAGACTGCATTTTCCAGCTTCAGGTACTTTGCCAGAGGAGCTGTTTTTTACGATGCCGCAGTATAATTTATGGATTGAACTTCAATATGAACCAACTCAAGAGAAGACATTAGCCTATGCGAAGAGTGTACTCGAACATGGTATGCCGCCAGGAGTGATCATGATCGATGATAACTGGATGGAAGATTACGGCGTGTTAACGTTCCGAAAGGACCGATTCCCAGACCCGAAAGCGATGACAGATGAATTGCATGAGCTTGGTTTTAAAGTGATGTTGTGGACATGTCCGTTCATTAGTCCAGATAACCCAGTTAATTTCCGCTATCTGGAGCGGGAAGGGTATCTGCTGAAGGATGAACACGGTGAAACTGCGATACGTCGTTGGTGGAATGGCTATAGTGCCGTTCTAGATTGCACGAATGTCGCAGCAGTCGCATGGTACGAAGGGGAATTAAGAAAGTTAATGGATGAATTCGGAATTGATGGATTTAAATTTGATGCTGGCGATCCGCAGTTTTATCGTGAAACAGATCAAAGCGCGATCCAGATGCATCCGAATGGACATTGTGAAGCATGGGCGAGAGTCGGACTAAACTATCCACTGAACGAATACCGGGCTTGTTGGAAGAGTGGAGGACTCGCGCTTGTTCAACGACTTTCAGACAAGAGTCACAGTTGGAAAAATGATGGGCTAGCTTCATTGATCCCTAATGGATTGGCGCAAGGGCTTGCAGGTTATGCATTTACATGTCCGGATATGATTGGCGGTGGACAAATTGCAGATATTGAGAATAATCCGAATTTCAAGCTGGATCAAGAGTTGTTTGTTCGTTATGCTCAAAGCTCAGCATTGTTCCCGATGATGCAATTTTCGACTGCACCGTGGCGTGTGCTCGATGAAGAGCATTTGGAATATTGTGTACAAGCCGCTAAATTGCATGAATCCTTTGGGTCTATGATTATGAAGCTTGCACGTCATGCTGCACAGACGGGGGAACCAATTATTCGGCATATGGCTTATGTGTTCCCAGAAGGTGGATATGAACAAATTAATGACCAGTTTATGCTAGGTGATAAGATTCTTGTGGCTCCGGTCGTAGAGAAGGGGGCAACAACGCGCAAGATTGTGTTCCCTGAAGGTTCTTGGAAAGGAGACGATGCGAGCGTGGTCGAGGGACCATGTGTAAAAGAAGTCGATGCTCCATTGTCTCGCTTGCCTTGGTATACGCTGACATAGAATATGGTAAGCTGAATCAAACCGACTGCAGATGGCAGTCGGTTTGATTTTTTTATGGACAACGTTAAGTGAGGTGAAATTCGATATGAATAAGACATGTCGAATCCGTGATTATTTTGCGATTACCCGAGAAATAAAATATAAAACTATTGGGATATTTCCTCCGTATACATTGGATTTGAATGAATATACTATTTACTAAGTACTAGATTGCTTTCTTGTATATTTATTAATGTCAAGAAATGTTCATATGATTAAACAACTTAACTCGAGGATAAAACGTTAGATGATTAGCGTAATTATCTTTTGGGTGAAGATTATGATACGATCATAGCATTCAATACGAGTAACATACATGATGAGGTGGCGCATGAAAGAAGAAGATTGGAAACAGGCGGATCCGGCTCTATCGCTTATAACGGTTCTAAAGCAAGGTGAGAATGAGCCCGTTACAATTACAGGAGAATCGAGCGATTTACAATGTGTCGGGATCGGAACCGATGCTGCGGTTTTTGTATATACACCTTTGCCATCTTATGCTTTTAAGTTATATACGCAAGAGGCGCTTTCGAAAAAGCAAGCGGAAATTGACGTTTATCAGGCTTTGGATGGGAGTCCGTATTTCCCTGTTTATTATGGCGATGGAGAGCGTTATATCGTGATTAGTAACGAAAGTGGAATGACACTTTACGACTGTCTAATAAACGGTGTATCCGTTCCTAGACAAGTGATTGATGATGTTGAAGATGCACGACAGTTCGTTAGGGAAAAAGGATTAAACCCGCGTGATATTCACTTGAAAAATATTTTGCTACAAAATGGCCGGGGCAAGGTACTAGATGTATCGGAATATGTGCAGGATGGGAACGACAAGAGATGGGAACATCTCGCTTGGGCTTATAATAACTTCTATCCACTCTTTGAGGGGAAGAAAGTCCCTGTGTCGGTCCTTGAAGCTGTGAAAAAGAGGTACTATCGCCAAGATCCGAATAGCGGAAGTTTGGTTGATTTTGCGAATCGAATGACAAGATTGTTCACGAGGAAAAAAAGATAGTAACTAGTAGCTAAAAAAATAGTGAAGTATCTTCTATAATTATATAATTATGAAGTGATTTTGGAAGGAAGACATCTTAGAATGGACATGAAGAAACAAAAAAAGTTTACTTTAGTATTACTGTGCATCTATTTAATTGTGCTAACGTGGATTATATTACTGAAAATGGAGTTTGATTTTTCATTACTTGGACAAATGAATCTTAGAAGTATCAATCTCATTCCTTTTGCTGGTTCTGTGATCGTTAATGGGCAAGTTGATACCTCAGAGATTATTTTGAATGTAGTTGCTTTTGTTCCATTTGGAATATATCTAAGCATGTTACAAGAAGAGTGGAGCTTTGGAAGGAAACTGATTCCAATATTTTGTGTAAGTTTTGGTTTTGAAATCCTTCAGTTTATTTTTGGAATTGGTGCAAGTGATATCACGGATTTGATTGGCAATACCTTAGGTGGAGCGATTGGGATTGCAATTTTTGGACTCTTATCCATCGTATTCAAAGAGAAGACCATACCGATTTTCAATACATTAGCGTTAATTGGTACATTTTTTATGGTTGCCCTTCTAAGCTTGCTGACAATTGTGAATATGTAGATGGTGAAGCAGTAAATCGATGCAGATTTGCTGCTTTTTCATGCTAATTATAATGATTGTGATTGACAACATATATAAAATTAAATATATCTTGTTATCTAGAAACGAATAGACTAGGGGGCAACAGAGCGTGGCAACATTGTTTTTGATAATTATATATTTGGCTTTTATTAGTTTAGGGCTTCCTGATTCGTTACTTGGAGCAGCTTGGCCGGTTATGCAAGCAGACTTTGGAGCACCGTTTGGTGTTGCGGGTGTCATGTCCATTATTATTGCACTCGGAACAATTGTGTCAAGTTTAGCCAGCGGTACGCTCATGAAACGAGTAGGAACAGGCCAGATCACCCTGGTAAGCTGTATGCTGACAGCATTAGCATTGCTAGGATTTTATTATGCCCCTTCTATTATTTGGCTAATGGTGCTTGCATTGCCACTTGGTCTCGGCGCTGGATCCGTCGATGCAGCACTGAATAACTATGTAGCTGTCCATTTTAAGGCCCATCACATGAGTTGGTTACATTGCTTCTGGGGTGTAGGTGCAACCCTAGGACCTATCATTATGGCAGGATTTATTCGTGAGGATAACCTATGGCGTAGTGGGTATTTAACAGTCGCACTTATTCAATTAGCTTTGGTGGTGTTATTGTTTATTACACTCCCTTTATGGAGATGCATGGAGAAAGTCCAGGGTCAGAAAGCTATCGATGAACCAGGGATTTCAGATCATCCACATGACGTTAACTCTTCTGAACAACCCTTGCGAATGAAAGGTGTTAAGCTTACTTTAATGACATTCCTATTCTATTCCGGAGCAGAGGCAACAGTGGGGCTATGGGGGAGCAGTTTTCTTGTAAGCATTAAGGATTTACCTGCAGGAGTAGCTGCGCAATGGATATCTATGTATTATGGTGGCATAACCGTAGGGCGTTTTATTACAGGATTTGTTACTTTAAAAGTGAGTAACCGTGTTCTAATTCGTAGTGGACTGCTAATTGCTCTGGTTGGAGGATTACTACTTATTTTGCCTGTGCCAACCTTATTTTCGCTGATTGGATTTATGTTGATTGGTTTAGGCTTCGCGCCTATCTATCCTTGCATGCTTCATGATACTCCGGCTCGTTTTGGTAAGGTACAAACACAGAAGCTCATGGGTTATCAGATGGCGGTTGCTTACACTGGAACAACAATTCTACCTTCCATGCTTGGATGGATTGCAGCGGAGACAACGATCGCAATCTTGCCATCGTTTATAGCTATATATATCCTCCTTATGTTATTTGGTTCCGAACGTGTCAATCGGATTATGAACCGACGGTCTAGACAAGACATATCGAATGGATTTAGTCACAATTGAACAACTTATTTGAGGATAATAAAAAAAGTTACAGGCTAAGATGCACGCTCTTGTGTAGCTTGGCCTTTTTCATTTTTCGACATTAGCATCAGGTCGGTTTCAATACTTTAAACATACCTCTTAAATGCCTGCTATATAGCGAAAAACACGCGGTTTATAAGAGTTATCATACAACGCTTTGTTCCAGTTACAGACAAAAAAGTTAATCTATTTGAAGTCGTTAATTCATTCATATTTACATGGAAATCATCAAAATAATCGCATGTATGCGTTTGACATTTCAAAACGATGCCTTTATTATGGACTCACGCTTAGTTTTCAGATGAAATATCTGGAAAGCGGGGGAACCAGTTTTTTAGGGGCGAGTCACATGAATCCATGTGTAGGGTACCATCTTACCCGAGTCCGTCAGCTAACCTCGTCAGCAGTGGATGGGTCTTTTATACATAATGAATTTTCATAACAAAGGCCCTGTATTCATTTACAATAGGGGCCTTTGTCTTTATTTTGACCCCCTGCTGGCGGAGCTATGTCTTGATCCCCTGTTTGGAGGTCTTTTTCTGTTCGAAAAGACTGGTATGTGTACTTCCGTATATGAATTGCACATCTTTGAGAATTAAAAATGCAGTGGGGTTGGAAGGAGGAAGGTGGATGAATCTGCGGCATGGAGTTTTCTGATCCAAGCTATCGGTTCAGGAAATCCTCAAAGTTTAAAAACCAAGTTAAAATATTGAAATACTAGGATTATTAGCTGTGCCAATTTGAAAATTTAAAAGAAAAAGGGAAAGGTAGTGAAGAGTTTTGAAGAAAGTTGTTGTTCTTGTTATGTCTTTGGTATTAACGATATCCCTAGCGGCTTGTGGTGAGAAAGGGAGCACACTAGATGAAGCTGTTAAGAAAGGATACATCACCGTAGGGTTTGCGAATGAGAAGCCTTATGCATACAAAGAAGCTGATGGGACGCTGACAGGCGAAGCTGTAGAAATTGCACGGGTTATTCTTGAGCGTCTAGGTGTGAAGGAAATGAGAGGAGAGTTAACTGAATTTGGATCTTTAGTTGCGGGTTTGCAGGCTGAACGATTTGACCTCATAACCGCGGGGATGTTTGTTAATCCGAACCGTTGTTCCGCTGTTTTATTCGCAAATCCAGAGTATAGCATCGGAGAGGCGCTTGCTGTTAAAGAAGGGAACCCCCATCAACTCGCCAGTTATGAGGACGTCGCTAATAACGGGGATGCAAAAGTTGCCGTAATGACGGGTGCCGTTGAAATTGAATACTTAGAAAAATCAGGTATCCCGGCTGATCGTATTATCCAAGTGCCAGATCAAGCTTCAGCTATAAGCGCACTGCAAGCGGATAGAGTGCAGGCCATTACCATGACCGGCCCTTCACTTCAAGCGATGCTTGATTCAGCCAATGATGAAAAAATAGAGCGTGTCGCAGATTTTAAGCAGCCTAGTGTTGATGGTGAAAGTGTACGTGGTTATGGTGCGACAGCATTCCGACAAGCGGATACAGAATTTCAAGAGAAATATAATGCGGAGCTTCAAAAAATGAAAGAATCAGGCGAGTTGCTCGAAATATTACAAAAGTTTGGATTTACAGAGGATGAGCTTCCAGGCGATATGACAGCAGATACGCTCTGCGGAGAATAACATGCCGAATTCATGGATTGATTTTCTGCCTTCGTTGTTGAAAGGAGCGGAAATCACCGTGTTGGTTGCTTTTTTCTCATCCATATTAGCAATCATCGTGTCATTTATAGCGGGTTTACTCCGGTTATCTAAGCTCTGGATATTACGCACACTTTCTGCTGTTTATGTAGAGGTCTTTCGCGGGACTTCGTTATTAGTTCAGTTATTTTGGTTATACTTTGCACTTCCGTTTATTGGTATTGAGCTTCCCAAAATATTAGCAGCAATTCTTGCCATTGGACTTAACTTTGGGGCATATGGCTCGGAAATTGTTCGAAGCGCAGTGCTTGCCGTTCCTAAAGGACAGACTGAAGCAGCCATTGCCCTGAATATGAAGCCTTGGCAAAGATTGTGGCATATCGTCTTGCCTCAAGCTACACTCCAAATGCTTCCCTCGTTCGGTAATCAGCTGGTGGAGTTGATTAAATCAACTTCACTTGTCTATTTCATTACGATGGCAGATCTCACTTATCAGGCGATGGTGCTTCGAAATAATTATATCTCTTTTACCACCGAGATCTTAGTACTGCTACTGTTGATGTACTTTGTGATAGCTACGCTTGTTTCAATGGCTGTTCGTTTGCTTGAACGGAAATTGACGTCGGGGAGGCTATAACAAATGTGGAATTGGGAATATGTATTTGATATTTTACCGCAGTTACTAAGTGCATTAAAGATGACGGTCTGGATTACGCTCTGTGCCTTCGTGCTTGCATTAATCGTTGGATTGCTGCTCGCGCTTTTGACGCGAAGCCCGATTAAGATCCTATCGCTAGTAACGAAAGGAATCATTGAGTTTATCCGAAACACACCACTGCTAGTTCAAGTGTTCTTTCTGTATTACAGCCTGCCGTTATTGACTGGCGTTTCGATTCCTGCATTCTATACGGGAGTCATTGCACTCGGTCTTCATTACAGCACATATCTTTCAGAGGTATATCGTTCTGGCATTGAAGCAGTCCCGCAGGGGCAATGGGAGGCTGCGAAAGCACTGAATTATACGAAAGCTCAAACTTGGAAGACCATTATATTACCGCAGGCGATTCCACCGATCGTGCCCGTGCTTGGGAATTATCTGATCGTTATGTTTAAAGAGACACCGATTCTTTGTGCCATTACGTTAGTTGAACTTATGCTGACTGCTAAGAATATTGTGTCGTTATCTTTTCGGGCCTTTGAACCGTATACACTCGTTGGCATATTGTTCTTTATCATCAGTTATATCGCTTCCTTACTCGTACAACAGTTAGAGAAGCGAATGAATGTACAAAGAGGAAGATAAGGAGGGATGTATATGAACTCAGTATTTGAACGAGAGGAGACAGAAGCCTCGGTTCTGCAACATGAGATAGAAGCAATATCAGATACATCACCTATCGTGAAATATACAGGTGTAACCAAGACTTTTGGAAGTGTGGAAGTATTGAAAGGTATTGATCTGGAGATGCAGCCTGGAGAAAAGGTTGCTGTTATCGGCCCAAGTGGTTCAGGTAAAACAACGATGGGACGCATGTTGATGACACTTGAAGAACCATCTAGTGGAACGATTGAAGTGGACGGGGAACTTCTGTGGCATATGGAGCATAAAGGAGAACTTGTTCGAGCAAATGAGAAGCATCTGCACCGGATGCGTTGTAACGTCGGGATGGTGTTTCAGCATTTTAATCTTTTTCCCCATATGAATGTCATGCGCAATGTGACTGAGGCTCCACGCAAAGTGCTTGGCTTAAGCAAAGAAGAAGCTGATGAACGTGCAATCACCATGCTTACGAAGGTTGGTCTAGCAGATAAGCTCAAGATGTTCCCCTCGAAGCTATCTGGTGGGCAAAAGCAACGTGTTGCTATTGCTAGAGCGCTGGTCATGCGACCAAAGGTCATGGTATTTGATGAAGTGACATCGGCTCTGGATCCAGAGCTCGTAGGTGAGGTGCTAGAGGTCATTCGCGAAATTGCCGAAGAAGGGGAGATGGCAATGATGTTGATTACGCATGAGATGGATTTTGCTAAAGAAATTGCTGATCGTGTCATATTTGGTGCTGAGGGGAAAATTGTGGAACAGGGAACGCCAGAGGAGATTTTTGATAACCCACAAAGTGATAGGCTTCAGAGTTTTCTGCAGCGTTTCCGAGCTTCGGGGAACTAGTATGATCATAGATCTCGTTCGTTCATAGAAAGGTGGCTACATGGATGACAGTGAATACAGGAACTGAAATCAACTACCGTAAACCGGAGGCAAAAGACGGTTCACGCGTATGGGAGCTAATACGTGATACAGGTACACTCGATCTTAACTCCCCTTATTGTTACATGTTACTTGGAGACTACTTCTGTGATACCTGCATCATTGCTGAGCAAGGGGGAGAGATCATTGGATATATTTCTGCATTCCGTTCTCCGCGTAATCCAGACACATTATTTGTGTGGCAGGTTGCCGTAGCGGGTACACATCGTCGTAAAGGAATAGCTAGCACGATGCTGACTTGTCTTTTGAAACAAAAAGCATGTCATGGTGTGCGCTTTATTGAAGCAACCATTTCACCTTCGAATATGGCTTCTCGTCGATTATTCCTAAGCTTTGCTGAAGATAAATCCATACCAAGCACTGTTACAGTGGGCTATGGAGCGGAACTGTTCCCAGGCGATACGAGTCATGAAGATGAACCACGGTTTGTCATAGGCCCATTCTTTAACCAAATGTAATTAAGTGGAGGGATAGTATGAATAATCAACTTTTGGAAATGCCTGAACTTACTGTGTTTAACGATCTTGAATCCGAAGTTAGAAGTTACTGCCGAAGCTTCCAGACGGTATTTGAAAAAGCAAAAAATGCGAAACTGTGGGACCGAAATGGAAACGAATACATTGATTTCTTCGCTGGAGCAGGTGCACTGAACTACGGTCACAATAATGAGAAGATACGTGGGAAGTTAGTGGATTATATGATGCAAGACGGTGTTACTCATAGTCTGGATATGGCAACCGAGGCGAAAGAAACATTTCTAACTCAATTTCAAGAAGTGATCTTAAAGCCGCGTGGTTGGAACCATAAAGTAATGTTCCCTGGACCTACGGGTACCAATGCTGTAGAAGCAGCTTTAAAGATTGCAAGAAAAGTAACGGGGCGTTCAACCATACTATCGTTCACCAATGCATTTCATGGGATGTCTCTTGGATCACTTGCTGTGACCGGGAATTCTTTCAAGCGCGAAGGTGCAGGTATTGCACTAAGTCATTCCGTGTTCATGCCTTATGATGGCTATTATGGCAATCAGGTAGATACACTTCCACTTATCAAGAAACTCCTTGATGATCCTGGAAGCGGGGTCCCCCTACCGGCAGCTGTTATTGTTGAAGCTGTGCAAGGTGAGGGGGGCTTGAATGCTGCACGGCTAGATTGGCTTAAGGGCCTTGAACAACTCTGTAAGGAAAGAGAGATTTTGCTTATTTTGGATGATATCCAGATGGGCTGTGGTAGAACAGGGCCGTTCTTTAGCTTTGATGATGCAGATATTGAACCTGATATTATCTGTTTATCCAAGTCTATTGGAGGCTTTGGACTTCCCATGGCGATTACACTATTGAAGCCAGAGATCGATATTTGGGAACCCGGGGAGCATAATGGGACTTTTCGAGGCAATAATCTTGGATTTGTCGCTGCTGCTGAGGCCCTAAATTACTGGAAGACCGAGGATCTCCAACAGGATGTGGAAATTAGAGCGAATCATATTCGCAAAGTTCTAGACAATATATCGGTGAATTACCCAGAGTTCAGTGGTGAGGTTCGCGGCAGGGGTTTAATTCAGGGATTTGCTTTTGAAAAACCGGAACTCGCTGGAAGACTTTCAGAAATCGCTTTTGATCACGGGCTGATTATGGAAACATCAGGTCCACATAGTGAAGTAGCCAAAATCATGCCACCCCTGACGATAGAAATAGATACTTTAACAGATGGTCTTGGCATATTGAAGCGTAGTCTAGAACAATTATCTGCAGAGGAGAGAAGATTATGATTGTTAAGCATTTAGAAGAAATTGTTCATACGAAAGATGATATCGATACAAAGACATGGAACTCTAGAAGATTGCTTTTGACCAAGGATAGAATGGGATTCTCCTTGAACGACACGCTAATTAAAGCCGGAACAGAGACACTAATCTGGTATAAGAATCATGTAGAGGCTGTGTATTGTATTGAAGGAGAAGGAGAAATCGAAATTGTTGGTGGTGAGACATATCAGATATCTCCTGGAATGATGTATGCCCTAGATGGACACGAAAAGCACTATCTTAGAGCCCGCTCTCAAATGCGAATGGTATGTGTGTTTAATCCACCGCTTACGGGTGCTGAAGTTCATGATGAAGAGGGAACTTATCCAATACTTAATCCGATTTCTATATCAGAGTAAAAGGGGAGATGAAGATGAGTAAGAATCATGTATCCATACTTCAAGAAAAAGAGGTAGACGTCTATCCTTCAAGAATTCATGCGAAACCAGAAATACTAAAAAGACAAGACCCTGTTGTTCATTCAGAATGGACTGAAAATGCATCCTTAACGAAAGAACAATCTGATTTCTATGATCAGAAGGGATACTTATTCTTAGAAGATTTCTTCAATCAAGAAGAGCTTAACCATTATCAGAAAGAAGCTAGAGATTTACAAATTACGGCTAGGGAATCTCAGAGTGATCGAATTATTAGGGAGCCCGGAGGCAGTGAGGTTCGTTCCGTTTTTGCAATACATGAGTCGAATCCTATATTTAACAAACTTTCGCAAGATCCGAAACTGCTCGGAATCATAGAGTATCTGCTTGGGAGCGAGACTTACATTCATCAATCTCGCATTAATTATAAGCCGGGCTTCACTGGCAAGGAGTTCTACTGGCATTCAGACTTTGAAACTTGGCATGTAGAGGATGGTATGCCTCGAATGAGAGCCTTAAGTTGTTCCATCGCTCTGGAAGATAATTTTCATTATAACGGACCACTAATGGTAGTGCCTGGGTCACACAAAGAGTATGTTTCTTGTGTAGGTAAGACACCTGACAACCATTTTAAAGACTCCTTGCGCAAGCAAGAATATGGAGTTCCAGATCATGAAAATCTCACTCGTATGGTGAAAGAAGGTGGAATAGATACACCTGTAGGTAAAGCAGGCTCCATCGTAATATTTGATTGTAATATTATGCATGGTTCAAACAGCAATATTACGCCAATGCCGCGAAGTAATATATTTATGGTATATAACAGTGTGGAGAATCAACTAGTGCAGCCCTATTCTGGTCAACAACCAAGACCTGATTATATTGCAAATCGTGATGCGAAAAAATAGAAATTCCAGAAAGGTAGGTCTCTTAATTAAGAGATCTACCTTTTTTTAGTACATCTTATGCTCGTTTAAATATCTTCATTCGAGGTTACAAAGAGAAGAGCTACAGTATTAGATAGGTTAAGTTTCACCTATATACTTACACAACGAGATGGAGGTATTCACGATGAAAGATCATGATCATTACACGATGCAAGATCCAGTGTCGCAATATCCCAAAGCAACGAATGAATGGAAACAGAAGCAGCCAGAGCCAGGATTACAGAAGGAAATGATGCCTGTGCCCGATTCAGGGGAGACAAGCTATCATGGATCGGGGCGTCTTGCTGGACGCAAAGCCGTCGTTACAGGGGCTGATAGTGGGATTGGACGTGCTGTAGCCATTGCTTACGCCCGTGAAGGTGCTGATATTCTGCTCTCCTATCTTCCGGAGGAAGAGGCAGATGCCAAGGAAGTAGTCAAGCTTATAGAAGAAACAGGACGAAAAGCTAATGCGATGCCAGGCGATTTACAAGATGAGCAATACTGTGAACAGTTGATTACATCTGCTGTTGAGAAGCTAGGCGGAATTGATATTCTTGCGAACGTTGCCGGGAAGCAGCAGTATGTAGAGGATATCGCTGACCTAACGACAGAACAGTTCGATGCAACGTTCAAATCGAATGTGTATTCTATGTTCTGGTTATGTAAGGCTGCTGTAAAGCATATGAAGCCAGGAAGCTCGATCATTAATACTTCATCCATCCAGGCTTACAAGCCTTCGCCAATCCTTCTTGACTATGCAACAACGAAAGCGGCGATTAATACCTTTAGCAAAGCACTGGCACAGCAAGTTGCTAGCAAAGGTATTCGAGTAAACATTGTGGCACCTGGTCCGGTATGGACCCCGCTGCAAGTGGCGGGTGGACAGCCAACGGAAAAGCTTGCGGAATTTGGCTCGAATACCCCACTTGGTCGTGCAGGTCAGCCTGTGGAGATGGCTCCGGCATATGTCTTCTTAGCTAGTCAGGAATCAAGTTATATTAGTGGAGAAACCCTTAACGCTAATGGGGGTACCCCGTCACCTTAGTATTCTGCTCTAAGATGATCTCGCAGCACATATATCAAAAAAATAATGAACAAGCGATGCAGATGGTTGCATCGCTTGTTTTTTCGTATCCTCATTCCTTCGCCTTCCAAAATCTATTTAGTTGAGGTTTGATTGGTTGTCTTTACGAACTCATTGATTCTTGCCCGAAGTTGTTCGTGATCATTAAAGCTGTAATACATCCGAGTCGCAGTTGTCTGCGCATTACCGAAGAAGAATCGTTCGAATTGAGTTTGTCGACCGCCAAAAGCACTTGCTCCAAGTTCCCAGGCTAGTCTGAACAAAGCAACTCGATCCCATGCTTCCGAGTCTGCTCCTTTTAAATATTGTTTCAGGTAGGGACCTGTTTGCGAAATGAAATCAAATTCTGAAGGGATCATAATGAGTCCACTTGACCCAAGAACCGTAATCATTTCAACCATCTCAGGATATAGTTTAGGAAAGAGAATGCTTGATGCTAATAAGGGGCTAGAAGCAGGTACTAGATAACCGAATTCATCTTGAAATGATGCTGTCTCGGATGCGAGTCTTAGAGCTTTAAACGTCTCTAGATAGGAGATGATTTTTGAACTATTCGCAATCATTTGTGGTTCTAATGCAACATTCTGCTCGTCGGCTAGAGATTCCATTAATCCGAGCAAGAATTCAGTTTTTGCGATATATCGAGTTGTAATTTGGTGAGCAATATGTGTGTGGAAATGGCTTTCCGTAAATAATCGACTGCAATACGATTCATCACCATAATAAAATATCCGATCATGCGGAACAAGAACACGATCAAATATGACGAGTGTATCCATCTCCTCGTATTTTGCACTTAATGGATGATCGTATGGAGAAGAAGATCCGTAACTTTCGCGGCATATAAATGTCATTCCCTCGAGATCATTGGGCACTGCAAATGCAAATGCGAATGGGTTTTCATCTTCAAAGATGGCAGGCGAAGGAGTCGGAAATACTAACATTTCTTCACAAGTAGCTCCTTGGGTAGCCATCATAAAAGCACCAGACACCACCATACCTTCATCATTTATTTCGATGACTTTGGCTGCAATGGAATCTTCGGTTGAATCAACCTGACCTGATACTTTACTTGCATAAGGCTGGATAAATGCATGTGATAGTGTGATGTCATGATCTCGACAATAAGCATAATAATTTCTAAGGTTCCTCGCATAATCGGGGTTATGTTCTTCAAGAATATCTGCAGCAGTATATAGAGACATGATTGCAGTATTCATGTAATCCGGTGAACGTCCTAAAAAGCCATGATGCTTCGTTGACCATAATTCCATCATAATTCTGCGTCTTTCTAGATCCTGTTTGGTTTTTGGCGGGAGAAAAGATAACCCAACCAGCTCACCCGTATCTGGTGATGGATAGGTCATCAGCTTCACATATTGTTCATCACATTGCATATCATAAAGATCGGCCTGTGTTTGCATGAGGCCTTGAAATGCAGGATGCTGAGACAAAGGACCCTTGATGCGATCCCCTTTATACCATATATTGATGTTTTGTCGATCAATCCGTTCGATATATTGCTTACCTGTTTTCATAGGCACGATCTTCACCTCTTTGTAGAATCATGTTCAAACCTGTTCTCTGTTAATCTTAATGTACGTATGCTAATGACCCTCAGTACTTTGTCCATAGGGTATGTTGAAAAATGTGTGGTTGTACCTTATCAGCAATAAAAAGGGATTTTAATGATTCATACCCAAGATAAGAGATCGTTACCATAACTTACTTGATGTAGTAGAGTGATGGGCACGCTATACTATATTTCTAGAGGTCAAGGCACGATCTTCGTAGCCTTTTCTTCTTCTCCTTATTGGCCAGTAAACGTACGGGTAACGTCCTGGCCACACAATGAAAAAGGACCAGAGCGGTGCTCCTATCACCGCTTCTGGTCCTTTTGTGTTTTATCCTTCTTTTTCAAGAAACGACTTGATTGATTTGACGTATATAGATATGAACATGATTCGATGTCATGAAATTAGAGGATTCTCTTTTTATAAAGTAGTGCATACATGTTTAACAAAAACAAAAGTCGAGGTAATTCATCTATGAATGTGGAATTTACGGAACAAGCGGATGCAAGTTATAGGCAAGCTGAACAGAAGGCTACTGCGTATTTCGCATCGCTGCAGCAGAGTGTTAGGGAGAAATTATACGTGCCCGTCCTGACAGATGATATTCATGTATGGAAGAAGGATCATATACGTCGCTATTCTTGGTTCTCGTTGTTCTCAAAACGAAGGAAGAATAGACCAGAATCAAGGGATTATCATAAATATATCAGTTGGCTGAACTACACTGGGAAATTAGACGATTATTTAGATCGCAGTGTTACTTATATGTATATGAGGGATCTCGGTAAAGACCTCGATTTAGCCACAACACAGACGAACATTCAGCGTTTAACGCAAGCACTTAAAGAGCAATTGATATCCTCGACAGGAAATTCAGAGTCTGGTCAACTAGATGACATGAGTTTGTCCGGGTTTTACCGTTGGGCTCAGAAAGAGCGCGTTGAAACGGCTGCGATATGGGTCATTGGAAAGTTGAAGGGGGTATCACAGCATATCCCGAAAGAGATGAGTGTTGAACATGCTAAGCGAAAATTGATCAAGATCATCATCGGGGTTGTTCTCCATGTTATCGAAGAGATGGATGAGCACATTTCACCGCAGGAGCGTTCCTTGCGGCTTGATGAAGCGATTAGACTCGGTTATTCGTATGGTTTGACTTACCCATTTATTGATGATCTTCTGGACTCAGGAGTATTAAATTCGCAAGAGAAGGTAGAGTATTCTGATTTCATACGAACTGCCTTACTGACCGGAACAGTTCCTCACTACTCAACGTGGACGGGTAGTAATAAAGAACTTATTCAATTCGTGTATACGGAGCTGCGAGAAGCATTTGAGTATATTAAACAGCAGCAGAGACCAGACACACAGCATAATTTCTTTGAGCAGTCTTTTATATTTTTTCAATCTCAAGATCAGGACCGGATTAAAGATCTTTCGAATGCCAATTACACGAATGAAGAGCTCTATCTACCCATCATTCTAAAATCTTCTTCTTCTCGTCTGATTGTACGCTCGGTGATTCACGCCCCAGAGGATGAGGACTTCGATCATCGAACCTTTTGTTATGGTATCTATAATCAGCTCGCGGATGATTTTGCGGATATGTATGATGATATGAGAGACGGTGCAGTAACACCGTATACGTATTACTTGCAATACCGGGAGCAGCGCTCGGATCTTATCAATCCTTTTGAATTATATTGGGCGGTCATCTCTCATTTAATTCACAACTTGTATCATTCGAATTCAAAAGCTAGAGAAGTTATACTGGATCGCGCCATTAATAGTTTTAAACGCTGTAAGGAACGCGTCTCATCAGAGCAATATAATGAAATAATGAATGTGTTCGCTTCAGGGGATCCTGCGTTTAATCGCTTAATCCAGCGCATGGTTAGTAAGGCTGAACATGTTGATTTTTTTGATAAATTACTGCGGGATCAGATGGTAACCTCTTTAGAAAATGAACAAAAGGAGAAGGAATACTTCTCTGAAACGGTTAAAGAAGTCCGAGAGCAGATTAATAACTTACTACAGATACCTAAAGAAGCTGGTATATCTCCTATGAAAGAGCCGCTTATCGATGCTGCTAATTACAGTCTTGAGGGAGACGGCAAACGACTAAGGCCAATCTTAACTTGGGTTATGAGTGTACACGGTTATGGGTTGAAAGCTTCAGCCATTGCTCCTCTTCTAAGGTCGCTTGAGTATATGCATACCGCTTCTTTAATCTTTGATGATCTCCCATCCCAAGACAATGCGCCAACACGAAGAGGTCGACCAACGCTTCATCAAATACATAGTAGTTCTACCGCAGAATTGACGGGGCTGTATCTCATTCAGAAGGCGATGGAGGAGCAATCATCTCTTCAAGGTTTCAAGGCAGAAGCCGTTGTCTCTCTAATGCAATACTCTTCTCAAAAAGCGGGGGAGATGTGCATGGGGCAAGCCATGGATTTGCATGCCAAAGGCAAAGCATTGACACTGGAAGAGCTGAACATGATCTGTTATTACAAAACAGGTATTGCCTTTGAAGCATCGATCGTGATGCCTGCCATACTTGCAAGTGCTCCAGAAGAAGATATTACGATTCTGAAGAGATTCGCTTATCATGCAGGTATAGCTTTTCAGATTAAAGATGATTTGCTCGATGTAGAAGGAGACCTTCAATTACTCGGTAAACCTACAGGTCAAGATGTGGAGAACAACACTTCTTCGTTTGTGACCGTTCTTGGACGAGAGGGAGCAAGTAAGGAAATGTGGGATCATTATTGTCTTGCTATGGAAGCTTTAAAGGGGATGCCTCCTGCGAGTAATCAATTTTTGAAATACTTATTAAATTATCTAATCAATCGAGATTCATGAATCATCTTATATACGAGAAGAAATGCTGAGCGATCTTTGCCAGCATTTCTTTTTTTATAAGTTCGGTCAAAAGTTAATTCTTTCCTACATCAAGCATTCGGACAAATGCTTCAGCGGCAACAGATAAGTGCATATCTCGGCGGATGGCGAATCCTATATTTCGCGGAGGAAGAGGATCATCCAATCGCAGTTCAAATAACTTTCCATGATTAAGTTCCTCTTGAACAAAAGAACGACTGATAAAAGCCGCACCGTAACCTAACCTCGCAAATTCCGCTAGCAGATCTATGCTTCCTAATTCCATATCAGGCTTCACCATTAACCCTTTAGTTGCAAACCATTGTTCCACAAAAGTTCGGGTGCTGCTTCCTTGTGAGAGTAGTATTAATGGGAAGTCAGCGAGTTCTTCCGCAGTAAGCGAGCGATTCGCCATCTCTTCATAGTCCTTACCCACAACAAAACAGTCCTCCAAAACGGCAAGTGTTTGAATATTCAGATGAGGGTCGTTTACAGGCATATGTAAAACAGCGCAGTCAATTTCACCTTCTTTTAGACGCTTCGTGATCTCAGGTGTTTTTCCATGTGAGAGGCGGATTCGAATACCAGGGTATTCTTTGTGAAACTCATTTAAGTAAGGCAGTAATAAGTGTTTAATGAGGGAATCACTTGCGCCAATTCGAATTTCTCCCTCATTTAATTGTTTTAAATTCTGAAGATGCTTCTGCGCAGAGTCGAGCATAGCAAAAGACTTATCTACATATTCAAAAAGTGCGTGTCCTTCTTCAGTTAATTCGACGCCTTTTGATAGCCGATGAAATAGTTTAAGCTCCAAAGCTTCTTCCATCTGCTTGATCGCATAACTAACAGATGGTTGCGTGATATGAAGCTCTTTAGCAGCTTTCGTTAAATTCTGATAGCGTGCAGTGACTAGAAATATACGGTACCATTCTAAATTAATCATGATATAGACTCCTTCTATGACAAAATGCTAAAAATCCAATTTCACTTATTTCATTAAACTCATTATAATCAGGTTATATCTATAATCCAAGGAGCTGGTCGATATGGTGACCGTTCAACCTGATTGGGAAGCTCGTTCTCCCTGGTCTACGAATAATGATAAACAAGAAGTTGTAATTAGTCCGCCTAAGGCGGCTGTGAATGGAATCATTCAAATACCCGGAAGCAAAAGTCTCACGAATCGAGCGTTAATCATTGCCGCGTTAGCGAATGGTAAATCTCAATTAACAGGTATATTAAAAAGTGATGATTCCTATTGGTGCATCGATACATTACAGAAACTAGGCGTGTCCATTGAGATCGAAGGGGATATGGTTACTATTGAAGGTTGTGGAGGTCAGTGGCCTAATTCATCTGGAGAACTGTATGTAGGAAGTGCAGGTACGGTAGCACGCTTCTTACCAGGAGCCCTTGCTATAAGTAATGGAGCTTGGAGCGTGACAGGTAGTAAGCGTATGCGAGAGAGACCATTAGCACCTCTTCTGAATGCGTTAACAGAACAAGGCACGGAGCTTGAATATAAAGAGGTAGAAGCATGTCTGCCATTTACGTTAAAGGCGAGTGGCTTAAAAGGCGGAGAAGTAACATTACCAGGTTCAACGTCCAGTCAATTCATAAGTGGCCTCTTAATATCTGCCCCTTATGCAGATCAAGAAGTCACGCTACAGATTGACGGAGAAGTTGTCCAAAGGGATTATGTTCAAATGACTCTCGATATGATGTCTTCCTTCGGGGTGACGCCTGAAGCAACCATAGATGGGCAGACCATTCAAATACCAAGCGGAATTTATCAGGCCCAAGAGGTTCAGCTCGAACCGGATGTATCTACTTGCTGTTATTTTTGGGCTCTTGCAGCGCTCACGTCCGGTGTGGTTCGTATTGAAGGAATAGATGCTGCTAACACGAGCCAGCCTGATATCGAAATACTAGATGTTTTGGAACTCATGGGATGTAATGTAGTCAGAGGTGACAACTATATCGAAGTACAAGGTGTGAAAGAATTAAAAGGTGGCTATACGATCAACATGAAGAAGTGGTCGGATCAGACATTAACGATTGCAGCGATGGCTGCTTTTACAGATGGACCTATTACCTTAACGGATGCAGCTCATATTAGACATCACGAATGTGATCGTATTTCCGCGATATGTGAAGAACTAAGCAAGCTGGGAATCCGCGTAGTTGAGCATGAAGATGGATTAACTGTGTATCCCGGACAACCCATCCCAGCTTTATTGAATTCGCATGATGATCATCGTATGGCAATGGCACTCTCATTAATTGGTCTCAAAGTGCCGAATATTCGTATTATGGACCCAGGCTGTGTATCCAAGACATGTCCTCATTATTTCGAGCAACTGTCTACACTTGGAGTCGAAGTTAGCTACTAAACAGGGAGGTTTATTATAATGGCTGGAAATTCATTTGGTGAAATGTTCAAAATAACAACCTTTGGGGAATCCCACGGCGTTGCAGTTGGTGTAATTGTGGATGGTGTAACACCTGGGGTTGAAATTGACGAGGCTTATATACAAAAACAAATGGACCGGAGAAAGCCGGGCCAATCATCGGTTACTACACCACGTAAAGAATATGATATTGTTCAAATCATCTCGGGTATATATGAAGGGAAAACAACGGGAACACCACTATCGGTCATTCTATATAATCATGATATGAGACCTGAAGCTTACAATGATATTCAGAATTCGTTCCGTCCAGGTCATGCTGATTTTACGTATCTGCAGAAATATGGAATTCGAGATCCTCGTGGAAGCGGTCGAGCGTCGGGTAGAGAAACAGCAGCAAGAGTTGCCGGAGGGGCTATAGCACGAAAATTGTTAGAGCGAAGAGGGGTAGAGGTTGTCGCTTTCACGAAAGAAATTGGCGGGATCGCATGTCAAACTTTTGATGAAGCGGTCATTGAACAGAATGCCGTTCGAGCTTGTGATCCTGAAGCAGCGAAATTAATGATCGAAAAAATCGAGAAGTTGGCACTAGAGGGGAATAGCTGTGGAGGGATCGTGGAATGTCGCATACGTGGAGTAGCTCCGGGACTAGGGGAGCCAGCGTTCGATAAGTTGGATGCCGAATTAGCCAAAGCGATGCTCTCGATTGGTGCAGTAAAGGGAATTGAGTTTGGAGCTGGATTCGAAGCGGCTTCGATGCTTGGAAGTGAACATAACGATGAAATGAGCAAAGATGGATTTCTGAGTAATCATTCGGGTGGAATCATCGGTGGAATTAGCACAGGGCAGGACATCGTGTTCCGAATTAGTGTTAAACCGACTTCATCGATTTCGCTTCCTCAAAATACAATCAATATCCATGGAGAAGAACAAGAGATTAAAACCATTGGTAGACATGACCCTTGTATTTGTCCGAGAATTGTACCTGTTGTTGAAGCGATGGCTTGCTTGGTCTTAGAAGACCAGTTCAAGCGACAAGCTGCGATGCATGGATAAATAATAGAAGAAAAAAGTTGTCCCAATAGTCGAAATGCTCCCCATATGGTAAACAGGTGAAGTAACAAACCTGTTTTCTGTGAGGGGAGCATTTTTAATGTCCCCGAAATTCACCCTTGCTAGAAAAATTCCAAGATATTCGGGGGCAAGAGCGATGGGAGGAACGTTTCGTTCGCGGAGCGCCTTGTATGCAAAGAGAAGCTATCCCTTAGAATTTAACGATTTATATGACATGGGTAAAAGGTATGCATGATATATTCGTGATCATGAGATGCAGCAAATATAACCTATTTTGTATGACTATAACATTGACTCTCCGTATATTGTTCGTTACTATTACCTCTGTACTTCAATGCGAAAAAGCCACAAAGCAAAGAAGCAAAAAAGCATCAAAGCAAAGAAGATATCTCTAAGATTATAAGTATAAGGAGCTTTTTCACCATGGACCGACAGCTCAGTTTCTCTAAAAGTATTTTTATTATTTTATTTATTCTCGCTCTACTATTTGTTTCGATCTTTCTATTAAAGGCGGAACCGCATATTCCACTTTTAGCAACAACCGTAGGGACAGCGACATTATTATGGTTGTTCAAGGTTCCTTGGAAAAGAATCGAATCCGCTCTTATTCAAGGAATTCAGACGGCAATTATGCCGATTCTCATTCTCTCACTTATTGGTGTTCTGATCGCTGTATGGATGATGAGTGGAACAGTTCCTACGATTTTATATTATGGTATGGATTATATTGAACCTCATTATTTTGCGGTCAGTGCGCTATATGTCACTATCATCGTGTCGATGTTCACAGGTAGTTCATTTACAACCGTAAGTACGGTTGGTGTGGCTCTTATGGGGATTGCGTTAACTACGGGGATATCTCCTACACTCGCTGCTGGAGCGATCATCAGTGGTGCTTGTTTTGGAGACAAAATGTCGCCCTTGTCCGATACTACGAATTTCGCACCTGCTGTAGCAGGCATTTCGTTATATACCCATATTCGTAATATGATGTATACAACGATTCCAGCTCTTGTAGTTGCAACTATTTTCTTCTTGTTAGCGCCAAAGACCAATTCATTCGATCTCTCATCCATTCATGAGATAAAGCTGGCATTGGGGAATGGATTCAATATCCACTGGCTGACATTGTTATCTCCTCTTGCTGTTATCGGATGCTCTATGAAGAAGATCCCAATCTTACCAACGCTAGTCATCGGGATCGTCTCAGGACTTCTTGTGACCGCTTTGGTTCAGCATCAGACTGCAATTGATGTCTGGTTTGGTGCTATGCAGAACGGCTACTCAAGCACGATCACGAATGAAACCGTTGCTTCCATCGTTAATCGTGGGGGATTACAATCGATGATGGGGTCGGTATCTCTAATCTTAATCGCATTATCCTTGGGTGGGCTATTACAGCATTGCGGTGTAATCGAAGCGTTCTTCCGTAAGATGATTCAACCGCTCAAGCGCAGCAGTAGTATTGTCCTCATGACAGGCGCATCTTCCATTGCCGTCAATGGGATGACTGGTGAGCAGTATTTATCGATTCTCCTACCTGGACAAATGTTCAAGGATGAGTATACACGACGGAATATTCCAGCCAAGACGTTATCCCGTACGTTAGAAGATTGTGGGACACTTATTAATCCTTTAATACCATGGGGGGTTAGCGGTGCTTTCTTTGCCGTTACCCTTGGAGTACCCGTTCTTGCATTTGCGCCGTATGCCGTATTTCTATGGCTATGTCCTTTATTTACGTTTGCTTATGCCTTAATTCCAAGGCTTCAGCGTAACTCGCTAGGCAATAATCATGATAATAGTGACAGTGTAGAAGGTTAATACAATACACAAACGAAGAACATGTTTCCTATTTCTATAGGTACATGTTCTTTTTTATATTGCATAGATGTATTCTTATAAGATTACTTCATAAAAGATTCAATAAAAGCATAAGATTCCACACAAATCCTAATGACTCTGGTATGATAACTTCATAATTCATGAGGGAAAGGATGGTTTCTGATGTGTGTGAAGATATTAATGGGGAAACAACTTGAAATCAATGTTGAGGGATGAAAGCAAGTCGGATCTATACCAGAGCTCATAAAAACATGCTGATAACTGCCTTGATCACGGCAGTTAGTCTATTAGGCGATGCGATGTTATACGCAGTACTGCCTATTTATAGCCAAGAATTCGGTTTGAATGCATTATGGCAAATTGGAATATTACTGTCCATTAATCGGTTTGTCCGAATTCCAATCCATCCGCTTATCGGCTGGTTCTACACTCGTTATCGAATACGTAGTGGATTGTTGATTGCGGTTTGCTTAACAGTTATTTCGACTGCATCCTATGGATTATTTAATGGATTCGTTATGCTACTCATTGCTAGGTGTATTTGGGGAGTTGCCTGGGCCTTTATTAAACAAGCAGGGCAGCTATTAGTGGTTGAAGCAATCGCAGAAACGAATGAGCCAGGCAGGCTTACTGGATTGTTTAATGGGATTACGGGTTCTGGCGGTGTTGTAGGTATGGTGATAGGATCCCTATTATCTGAAGTCTTTAATGCTTCAGCGGTACTGATTGGGTTTTCGATTCTCAGCGTGATGACTTTTCCGTTGTTGCTCCTCATTCAAACAGATCGTCAAGGTTCTATCCAAATGCACAATACAAAGATGAAAGCATCTATACAAGTGGTATGGGATCAACGTCTAATTATATTGCTATCTACTGGATTCGTCAGCTCACTATTGTTTCAAGGGTATATGAAATCTACTTTAAGTTATTGGGTGGATATGCGGGATCTATCTGCATCTGCGTTATTAAGTTCAATAAGTGCAGCGACGTTAACAGGGATCTTGCTTGCCATCAAATGGGGTGCCGAGCCTTTCCTTGGTTACTTTGCTGGAAAGCTTAGCGATAAATCACAATCGAGAACCGAATGGTTAACGGTAAGTACGATGCTCGGAGGCATTCTGTTTGTCATTATCTCATTCCATATACATACATTTTTCTGGATGGCTACCCTTATTGCTTTACTTCTATTGTCATCAATCGTGACGACTCTATTAGATGCAGATGCAGCACAGTATGCATCGGGTTCATCGAATAAACATTACGTTGTGTCCGCTTATTCTATGACCATTGATATCGGAGCGGCTCTTGGACCGTTTCTAGGCTTTACGTTGCTATCCATTATGGGGAATGCAGCTTTGAACATTGTATCTGCGTTGTTACTCGGTTTATGTGGTTTCATGTTATATCGGGTGAACAAGAGAAATAGAGATCACAATCTCTCTGTCCCTATAAAGTCAAGTTGAACGATTTAATGGTTAGCCATAAAAAATAACGGTAACCTTAAAGATGGTTTCTACTAAGTCATCTTTAAGGTTACCGTTCATAGGGGGAACAGCGTCTAAACTTGTAATTAACTGGAGCTGTGTTTTCTGTTTTTGTAATACCCATGCCCTTGATTACCATGCTTATGTTTGTAACCTGATGAGGAACCTTTGCGCCGTGAATATTTATGATCACTACTAGATCTTCGTTTATATTGTTGTTTAGAACTACTATGACGTCTTTGGCTTAGGCTGTGGGTTGAAGAGTGAAGAAATTTGTTCATTAATTTTCTAAGCATTATAAACTTCCTCCTTTCTAGTAATTGATCAATTCTTGACGTTTCTAACGGATCGTAACATAAACGCAAGGGCTATATCAATTTTCAAGTTTTTTTAATTCCATCATGAATTGAAAAGAGCCTGTGTAAGGCCTGCGGAGTCCTAATAAGTGCTCAATTACCTCTTTTAACTCCTTAGAGAGTTGCAGTTCTTCTCGCCAGCTTCGCTCTAAGGATTGTTTCTGTTTGTAATCTGGTTCATAAGCAGAATATAACATGAAGAGCATGAAATGCCCGATATCCTGAAGGTCTGCTTGTTCCTCAGCGATTTTATAATCACTTGAAGAAGAAGTGCTATGAAGCCTCAACCATGCACGTTTTGACTTCAACCGAGGAGGGGGCTCGCCGATTGTTCTCGCCAATCCAAAATCAATCAGATATATAAAGTCGTTCTTAAATAGTACGTTAGGGATCCGTAAATCCAGATGTACAAAGCCTTGCTCATGTATGAATGTAACGATGTTGAGCAGTTGAAGCGTTATTCGCACGCATTCCTGTTCATTGAATGTTCGAGCCTGTTCAAATATTAAATCCTCAAGCGTATCCCCACTTCCATAAGACATCACCAAATACATTTGACTCTTACTCGTAAAAAGATCATAGAAGACCGGGATTTGGGGATGATGGAGCGATTTTAAGATGTCTGCTTCTCGCCCTAGTAGCAATCTTGCATGATCCCCTTTGCTGGGTCTTGCTTGTTTGACTGCTACAAGATCTCCAGTGTTCTGATCCGTGCATTTATAGGTCATACCATAACTACCTTCACCAATCATTTCGTGAACTAAATACCGATTACCGATCTGCGTATTCGCTTCAACGGGGTAGTCTCGCCAAGCTGCAATAAAAGAACTTATGCGTGAGCGTAGATGTGTATTAGACATAGGAGACTCCTTTGGGGTGTACTGTATTGACGATCCTGTTACGGTCATTATAGAACGAGTTGATCAGCAGAATACAGAAAATTTTAGAAAAGTCTTTATCCTTGTAAAGGTTTTATATATAATGGTACTAATAAATGCGATGAAGAGAAGAGTAGATAGTTGATTTCTTGTACAGAGAGCTCCGGTAGTTGAGAAGGAGTGAAGAGTCCCTTATCGAACAAAGCCTCTGAGCAGCACATCGGATACGTTTTTACAAGTGGATGGTGTGACAGGAGCTCCTGTTACAGAGCTAAAGTATATGCATTCTTGATAATGCCGTACTTGATGAGGCTAATATGGCGACATATTAGCAAATTTGGGGTGGTACCACGAGTATTACAATCTCGTCCCTAAGACTGCGGTCTTGGGGGTGGGATTTTTTTATTGCTTCATCTTAAATAAACATTTCGAAATGATTGAAAACAACACACAATTAAATCGGCCTGAATAGTTATCTAGAAGAAGCATATTTCATCAACTTCCCCAGACTCTGGATTGAATGAAGGTTAATGTTTGGATAGCTTGAGCCATAATCGAAAGGATTGAATAACAAATGTCAGAGAAGCTTAAAGTTGGTATTGTTGGTGGTACAGGTATGGTAGGTCAGCGTTTTGTTCAGTTATTGGATGGCCATCCTTGGTTTGAAGTTACTGTGATTGCAGCAAGCAAGAACTCCTCAGGCAAAACATATGAAGAATCCGTACAAGGCCGTTGGAAAATGCCTAACCCGATTCCCGAAAATGTGAAGAGTATTATCGTTCAGGATGCTTCAAATGTGGAAGAGGTAGCTGCAGGCGTTGATTTTATCTTCTGTGCTGTGGATATGAAAAAAGATGAAATCAAAGCATTAGAAGAAGCATATGCAAAAACAGAAACACCGGTTATCTCCAATAACTCGGCACACCGCTGGACACCAGATGTACCTATGGTAACACCAGAGATTAATCCAGAGCATATCGAAGTCATCGCCGCACAGCGTAAACGCCTGGGAACGACAAAAGGGTTTATTGCCGTTAAGCCGAACTGCTCAATTCAAAGTTATGTTCCTGCACTACATGCATTACTTGATTTCAAACCAACGAAAGTAGTTGCATCGACGTATCAAGCGATTTCAGGAGCTGGTAAGAACTTTACGGATTGGCCAGAAATGCTGGATAATGTGATTCCGTATATTGGTGGAGAAGAAGAGAAAAGTGAGCAGGAGCCGCTTCGGATCTGGGGTAGCGTAGTTGATGGTGAGATCGTTAAAGCAAGCGCGCCATTGATTACAACTCAGTGTATTCGAGTACCTGTAACCGATGGTCACCTAGCTACTGTATTTGTATCATTTGAGAACAAGCCTTCGAAAGAGGAAATTATTAGCCGCTGGCGTGAATTTATGGGCAGACCACAAGAGCTTGATCTCCCAAGTGCACCAAAGCAGTTCATCACTTATTTCGAAGAAGAGAATAGACCTCAGACCAAATTAGATCGTGATATCGAGAATGGTATGGGTGTATCTGTTGGTAGATTACGTGAAGATTCAATTTATGATTATAAATTTGTTGGACTTTCCCACAATACACTGCGTGGTGCAGCGGGTGGAGCGGTCTTGATTGCAGAGCTTCTAAAAGCTGAAGGATATATTCAAGCGAAGTAAGATCGTAATTCATTTTAATAATTGTTTTATTATAGGCAAAAAGCCGATTTTCTGTTTCGAGAAAATCGGCTTTTTGTATTGTCAGGTTATGAACCTGCTTTTTGATTTACATTAATCTTGTTGCTTATCAATACCATAGCCATAGACAGTATGAAGAAGTACAAAGGCATGGTGATCAATGAACCGTTATGAAGATAACTCATCCCACTCGTAATCAGGCTCACTACAATATAGTAGCAAAATCCAAAAATGGCACCTGCTGTCCCAAGTACATCTCCATAATGGACAAGCGCTAAGCTTAGACAGTTGGGAATGGCCATTCCAATCCCTAGCAGCAGGATGAAGATGCATATTACCATTAGAACTAATGAGAGAACAGATGAATTCATCCCAATAAGGGTGAAACCAGTAAGAAATAAGGAGCCCAGAGCAGTTACCATAGAGCCAATTAGAATGATTTGCTCCGCTCTAAATGTTGAAATCATTCTTTTGGATAACATCGCACCGAATACGGAAGCTAAAGCTACAAAAATACCGAAAAATCCAAATACTCCCGGAGACATATGAAAAAACTCCATAAAAATAAAGGGTGCTTCTGCATAGTAACTAAACAATATTCCATTCGTTGCTCCAATAAGAAAACCAAATGCCCAAATTCTTCTGTCTTGAAGCATTCGTTTAGCAATCGATCTTGTGGAAACCGTTGATTTCACAAAGACTCTTGTTTCCGGTAAAGATACCATCGTGTAAATGAAAATTCCGATGCTCATCATAACTAGAATGAGGAAAACTGCTCTAAAGCCAAGGGATTGATCTACCCAGCCTCCAATTAAAGGTCCAATTGCCGGTGTGAAGGCCAGAGCCGCTGATATTTGAGCAAACATCACATGTCTCTTCGCTCCGTCAACGCTCTCACGCAGAATGGTCTGCGTAACCACTGAACCGGTGCTTGCGCCAAACGCCTGGATACAACGACTAACCAGCAGCCATTCAACGGAATGTGATAGATAACATCCTAAACTACCTATTCCATATACGAAGATACCCCAGAGCAATGCAGGATGGCGTCCGATGCGGTCAGAAAGCCTTCCCCAGAAAAAAACACCTAAGGCGAAACCTAGGAAATAGATACTGAGTGTTAGTTGAATCTTGTTACTACTTACGTGCAATTGGCTTGTGATATCCGGTAAAGAAGGAGTGTATATCGTTTCACTTATTTGTGGAAATCCTACAAGAATAATTAATAAAAATAATGATGGTGTTGAGATTTTTTGTCGTTTCACTTTTATTGCCCCCTAAAAAATTAAATCTCAATTAAAGTGAAAGAACTTACGGGATAGGGGGCTTACATTTAGTTAGTCTAGTAAATGAGTTCATCTTGTTCACCTTTTACATAATTAGGGGGATTTATATCAAGCATTATAACAAGAATTTGATAAATACACCATGATATACATATCTTTTACTTCCCTGGTGAATAAATTACAGCATCACCTGTCATGGCAAATGTGCAGTGCGATACAAGATTAATGATGGGCTCTTAAAATCAAAGCAAAACCCGATGGCTACAATAGCCATCGGGTTTTGCTTTCTGCCTATACTTTTTTATCCAACCAAGTTATTATCCACTTGTTTTTCTTTCCACACAAAAGTGATAATAAGACCAATAAATATAATAATTGCAGCAAAAAGATAAGGATAATTAATATTTACATCAAACAATATACCACCTAAAGCGGGACCTGCAATATTACCTAAGCTTGTATATGTTGAGTTCATACCAGCGACAAACCCTTGTTCTTTATCAGCCGTTTTAGATAGGTAAGTCGTTAAGGCTGGTCGTAATAGATCAAAGGCAAGGAAGATAATACTAGTTACAATCAATACAGATAAATAGGTAGAGATCATGGTGGATGCTACTGCAAATATGACACCAAAAATCAAACAGATCTGAATGAGTTTCTTCTCACCGAGTTTATCAACCATTCTTCCAAACAAGAAGACCTGAACAACAACCCCGAAGATAGAGCTAATCGTTATAATGGTAGCAATATCTCGTGGAGTGAAACCAAACTTATCATCAGAATACATGCTGAATACCGTTTCATACGCAGATAGTCCAAAAGCCAGTACGAACACAATGATAAATGCAATAATGTACATCGGATGTAAGGAGCGTTTCAGGTCAGTTACAAAGCTGCTATCTTTTTTCAGGTGACTAATTTCGGATAGCTGTTCTTTGGTAAGTGGTTCTTTTAATATAAATAGGGATGAAATACAGGTTATGAAGGCAAAGCCTGCAGCAAAATAAAACGGTGCACGTATGCCTAACTCGGCGATAAAGCCACCGATTCCTGGACCAATGATAAAACCGATACTGATCGCGGCGGAAACATAGCCCATCGCTTTAGGTCTTTCTTTGGGTGAGGTAATATCTGCAACATAGGCAGTTACCCCAGGCATAATAAATGCACCAGAAATACCACCCAGAATTCTGGAAGCATACAGGACGGATACATGTGTACCTAGACCAAAAATCATTTCAGAGACACTGAACAAGAGTAAGCCAATGACAATCATTTTTTTTCTGCCGAATTGGTCGATCCATCTTCCAGCAATCGGAGACATAAGCAGCTGTGCGAATGCAAAGCTTGCCATAAGGTAACCCATCGTTTGGCCAGATAAATGCATAACATGCTTAAAGGAAGGCATAACGGGCACAATTAGTCCGACGCCTAGAAATACAATAAATATATTACTTAGTAGAATAAGTAAGACTGTTTTTTGTTCTTTTAATGGTTTCTTCATGAAGCAATACCTCTCTCAGTAGATTCATAGCTGTGAAATACCTCTCCAGAATACAGTCCAAGAGGCTACTAACTTTTCGTTTAAACGTTGTTCATCGTTCCCATAGGCAAGTTCGAGCATGATCGAATCAACGACACCAAGGAAAGCGAGTGTAGGAATGATAGCCGCATCATCCACGATAATTTTGGCATCAATCCATTCTTGAAATTTAGCTTCGAACACGGTTTGAATTTTCTCTTCCGTATCGATAATTTCTTTCTCAATGTCGTAAGCAAGATGCTGAGGAGGGAAAAAGGAGACTCGAAGCCAAAACTTTAACTGCTCGTTTTTTTGAAACAAGTCGATGACCAATTGAAGATATCCCAGTAAATCCACCTTTGGATTATGGATATCGAGTTTGCTCAAATATTGTAGTTTCGATGTAAGTTCGGTCTCTTTAGCGTCTTGAAGCACTTGAAGAAAGAGATCATCTTTTCCTTTGAAATGAGCATATAGGGACTGCTTCTTCATACCAACCTCATCGGCAATCTGAGACAGAGATGCCCCTTCATACCCGTGAGTCGTGAAATATTTCAAAGCGATAGCTTTTATTTCTTTACTTTTGATCTGTATCACCTCATTATTTAACGAACGTTCGTCAGTTATGTTATCAAAATAAATTTTTTTGTGCAAGTGTAAAATGTATTCCGTGACTAATGGCGAATGTTATCAAAGTGAGGAGGGAATACAATGACTTATCATATCGAAAATACAGACCCAGCTAATTGGAAGGTAGGGACTTATTGGGACGTGTCTGAAGGCATTGATCTAGCCGATTTGAAATCAGCTGATCTAGATTGTGTGGAGTTGACGCTTAGATGCGAAAGTCCGAGGCAGGTTGAGTCTGTTCGTCAGGAATATGAAATGGTCGTTGAGCAAATACGCAAATTCGGGTTGGAACTTTGGTCAGTACACATACCATTCGGTCAGGAGTGGGATATATCTACAATCGATGTATCACAACGAAGATTGATTGTAGATGCAATTGCCAAGCTAATTGAAATAGCAGCGGAATGGCACCCGAAACATGCAATCATTCACCCAAGCTTTGAGCCGATACCATCAGAGGAACGAGAAGAGCGTATAGATGCTTGTCGTGAATCACTTCGAGAGCTGAGTGAATTTTCTATTTCCAAGGGAATTCGATTAGCTGCAGAATGTTTGCCTCGTACATGTTTAGCAAACGACAGCAAGGAGCTTCTCGCTTTGATATCAGATTCACCAGAATGTGGCGTATGCTGTGATGTGAATCATCTGTTCCTCGAGTCTCCTGAAGATTTTATTCGTAAATTAGGGAACCGAATTACAACGCTACATATTTCAGATAATGACGGCATGGATGAGAAGCACTGGATACCTGGTGAGGGCGTCATCCAGTGGCCCGAAGTGGTCCGAGCACTTGTCGAGATCGGATATAACGGTACGTTTTTATTTGAAGCGAATTATTCCGAAGCGCGAGAATTAATGAATTGTTACAATTATTTGTTGAATATTTCATCCGGGAAAGATTTATCATAACGGCCAAGGCCACCTCTGAAGATTATTATCTACAGGGGTGGCTTCCTTGTTTTTTTGAATAGACTCAATCGTTAACATAATTATCTATACATATGACATTAGGTTAGTGTAATCTCTATTTAGAGACATAGTATTGTCATGTATACGTAATTTACAGCACCTGTCGAAAGGAAGTCACCCTGTGTTCGAGACATTGCTTCTAAATTTTCTAGTTCTGTTATTTCCGGTCGTCATCTATATCATTTTTTTCGAAAATAGACCCTATACGTACTGTAGAAAAATCATAGTATTACTAGCAGTAATGTCCATGAGTCTTTGTATGATCATGCCTATTCATTTAGATTCCGGATTTATATTTGATTTGAGATATATTCCATTCATCATCGTGTCACTTTACGGAGGACACAAATATGTTTTTCCTTTGTATGTCGTATTAAATATATTGCGTTTCTATGTCGGAGGAGATGGGAGTATACATTCCTTGTTATTCTCAACCGTTGCACTACTATTAATACCACTATATCATCACAGGTTTATGGGCTTGAATTCAAGAAATCGTATCCTAAGTGCATGTGCGCTATCCTTTCTTACGATGGGATGTTATCTTATAGCTGTAAGTTTGATCATTAAGCAAATGAACCAAGAGTTCTGGCTCATTGCTACAAGTGCTATAACAACAAACATTGGTGCAATGCTGATCATTATGATTTTAGTAGAGAGAATCATAACGAATTTCAATAATCGTGAGCGCATCATTCAATCGGAAAGATTAAATGTTGTCAGTGAGCTTGCAGCCAGTGTATCCCATGAAATTAGAAATCCGCTTACGGTTACGAATGGATTTCTTCAACTATTAAATAAGTCTGACTCCTTAACCGATCGTGAAAAAAGATTTATTGAGTTATCCCTCCAAGAATTAACGCGAGCTGAGAAAATCGTCAGTGATTATTTGTCTTTTGCTAAGCCTCAGTCAGAGAATATGGTGTATTCGAACATGAGTGATGAATTGGAATATACCAAGAATATCATCATGCCTTATGCATCCATACATGATGTAGAGGTGGAGTTCACCTTCAATAACTCATTAAGCACGTATTATGATCGGAACCAAATGCAGCAATGCCTAATAAATTTGTATAAGAATGGAATCGAAGCGATGAAAGAAAGTGGAGGAGGGACCTTATCCATTGAAATTTTGGAGAGTAAGCGTAATATCGTCATTCGAATCTGCGATACGGGAGTTGGGATGACGAAAGAAGAGTTATCGCGTGTAGGTAAGCCGTATTATTCAACGAAAGAAGAAGGTACTGGCCTAGGGATGCTCATGGTATATAGTACAATTAATAAATTAAAAGGCTCCATTAAAGTCCATAGTGAAAAAGGCGAGGGCACAACATTCCAGTTAACCATACCTGCTTCATAAAAAAAAGGCTAGAGAAAGGTGCAATATCTGCACTTTTTCTCTAGCTTTCTTTGTTCAAGTTAAATTCTATTTCTTTCCTATGCGAACTTTTAAGTGCTTGCCTTTAACTGTTGTATCCTTCATTAGCTCCAGTACAAGTGGGCCCTTACCATTCAGAATTTCTACATCTGTAACATTATCGAGAATCGTAATAATTCCAATATCATCTGCTGTAACTCCGTCTAGCTTAGCAATGGTTCCAACAAAGTCTACAGCTCTAAGCTTTTTCTTCTTACCACCGTTGAAGTTGAGCTTCGTAATCTGTTGATTTAAAAGTTCACGTTTATCTTTTTTCAATACTGTTCTAACAAGTAGCTTCTGCTCAAAATCTTCTCTGCGCATATCAACTGCTTCTTCAGAGGGAGCTTTGACAACAGGGATTTCAAATCCAATATACGCCTCGATTTCTACTAGACGATGGTTATCTTTAGGTGTAACAAAGGTAATAGCTTTCCCTGTCTTACCAGCACGCCCAGTGCGTCCTGTACGATGAACATAACTTTCTTTCTCTAGCGGAATATCATAGTTAATAACATGAGTAATGTTCGTGATATCGATGCCCCTAGCAGCAACATCCGTCGCAATCAGGTAACGGAATTGTCCTTTTCTAAAAGCATTCATCACTTCGAAGCGTTCATCCTGCTCCATACCACCATGAATACGATCGCACGGGTATTCAAGATCCGCCAATGATCTGAATAAAGAATCTACATGTTCTTGTGTACGACAGAATATAATGCAGCTTTCAGGATTCTCTACGATGAGAAGGTTCTGCAATAGTGACAACTTGTCACGTTCCATCACCTGAATAATGGAGTGTTCAATCGTAGCTGTGGTTAACCCGGATGCTTTAATCTCAATTTCCACAGGATTGTTCATGTATTTGCGTGAAAGTCTCGCGACATCTTCAGGAAAGGTAGCAGAGAATAGCATCGTAGATCTTTCACGAGGCAGTGCTTGAATTATGGACTGAACTTGCTCAATAAAGCCCATATTCAGCATTTCATCTGCCTCATCAATAACAAGGTAAGCAATTTTCTCTAAAGAAAGTGTGCCTCGTTCAATATGATCGAGTACACGTCCCGGTGTACCAACAACTATATGTGTTCTTTGTTTCAGTTCTGCCTTTTGTATATGAAAAGGATGCTTCCCATACAGAGCTGTAGCTTTGATCCGTTTAAAGCGTCCAATGTTTGTAATATCTTCAGTGACCTGTAGAGCAAGTTCACGAGTAGGTGTTAGGATTAGTGCTTGTGGTTTGTTCTCGTTCCACTCCACTTGTTCGCAAAGAGGAATCCCGTAGGCTGCTGTTTTGCCACTACCTGTCTGAGATTTAGCTACAAGATCGCTGTTCTCTAGTGCTACAGGGATAACCTTCATCTGAACTTCGGTCGGAGTCTCATAACCCAAACTACTTAACGCTCTAACAATTTCTTCACTTAAATGATAATCTGTAAAATGCTTCTGACTCATTCTCAACCTCTTCTGCCTTGTATTTGAATTCTAAACATACTTTCTATAGTATACTCTATATTCTGTAGTACTAGAGTGGAAATCGTTGATTACCTATAATTTATATATAAACGATGTTACGGAGTGATACATAATGATTCATATTACCGTCGATTTAGTTCGAAGATTAGTAGAGGAGCAATTTCCACAATGGTCTCATTTAGAAATCAAGCCGGTTCATCCGAATGGACATGATAATCGAACTTTCCATCTAGGCGACAAGATGAGTGTGAGATTACCAAGTGCAGTCTCCTATGTTTCGCAAGTAGAGAAAGAGCATACTTGGCTTCCGAGATTAAACAAAGCACTTTCTCTTCCGATCTCTAATCCATTAGCTTTAGGGCATTCTAGTGATGAATATCCTTGGGCGTGGTCGATTTATGAATGGCTAGAAGGTGAAACATTATCTCATAATAATATTAATGATATCAACGGATTTGCTAAGGATTTAGGTGACTTTTTAATTGAGTTACAATCGGTTGATGCTACTTACGGGCCTTTGGCTGGAGCGCATAATTTTTATAGAGGTGGATCTTTATCTGTATACGATGATGAAACACGATCTGCTATTGAGCACAATAAGGATGTATTAGATGCACAACTATTAAACGAAATTTGGGAATTATCATTGGCTTCTACTTGGGATTCTAAGCCTGTATGGGTTCATGGGGATGTGGCACCTGGAAATATACTTGTTAACAACGGTAAGATATGTGCGGTCATTGATTTCGGAATATTAGGTGTCGGAGATCCAGCTTGTGATGCGGCAATGGGGTGGACATTTTTCGACCAATCAAGCCGTGCTGTATTTAAGGAAGCGTTACTTATGAACGAAGAGACCTGGAATAGAGCAAGAGGATGGGCTTTATGGAAAGCATTAATTACATATGAAGGGAATAGAAGAACAGATCAAGTAGTCACCGACGAAGCACTATATGTTATTCATACCATTATGGATGATTATCTAATTGAACAAAATCTATCCTAGTAAGCAGTTCATGAAGTCACTTAGCACAATCCAAGGATGTGAGCGGTGGCTTTTTTGCATTTACTACTAGAGAGAACTAGAAAAGAATGATCTAAAGTATTAAAAAATAGAAGTGCGTGACCGATTATAAGTAGTACGTAAGAATTAATATGGTTATTATGACCTATTAATTCTTTAAACACTCGAATGTTGAAATATGAAGGAGGCTAAAGACGTAACCTTATTTAATAATTACATGTACACAAAACAAGCAAACAAACCTCAAGTTATTATCTTTAGGTTTTATTTTAATGCCTCTCGTTCTAAAGAATTTGAGAGAGTGTACGCCTTAGAAATTAGAAACAAAGCGTATAAGTGGGAATGAGGATCGGTGAACGATTAATACTTCAGAAAACAATGAGTAATCAAAATTAGTTGAAGAGAGTTAGTAGATACATAAGAGATAAATAAAGGAGAGACACCAAGAATGAACAAGCTTATCCAAACTGCTAAAAAGTGGCGGTTTAAGAATCTTAGCATCGTAACAAGAAATATGTTATTAACTAGTTTTTATATTATTATCACGGGTGCGATTGTGATCGGTTCGAGCTTTTACATTCAAGGTAATGTACTAACCGAGCAGCTTCAAGTGGATTCAGGAAGAACGATGGAAGCATTCGCTGGGAATATTTCAGCAGAGGATGCTATGGCTGCGAAATTGAATAAAGATCCAAATTCCTCAATTCAGAAGCAAATATCTGCAGCATTCGATGAATTAGCAGAGACGCATCCAAGTATTGAGCAAGGATATATTTTTGGTCCAGAACTTGTGGATGGTAATAAAACATCGATCATAGCTTTGAAAACGGGACTATTGGAATTATTCCTCGAAGAGAATATGAATCTCGGTGAATTTTACGAGCAACCGAAGAATCATGCTGACACGGTTAGAGAAATGCTTAAGACAAAGAAAATGTCTTTTACTAAACCGTATAGCGATGACTTCGGAACCTGGATTACAGTGCTTTATCCATTCCAGGATAAAAGCGGCAATACCTTCGCCTATATGGGTATTGACGTAGATGCCAGCTTAATTGGCCATGGTCAACAGGAGCTCATTACGTATACTTTGATAGCACTGGTAATTACTTTGATCATCGTACTAGCAAGTCAGTATATAACAAACAAGCGGACATTCGCTCCAATCAAGGATTTGATGGGGGCTTTAGAAAAGCTCAGTACAGGAGACTTTACTGTGCAGTTGAAAACAAGTGATGACGAACTTGGGCAAGTGAATGCCAAATTTAATTCCATGGTCAATCAGATTAAAGAACTTGTAACAACGATCAAGTCCGTGTCAGAACAGTCTGCAGAGCAATCTCAGTTCTTGTTCTCGGCTGTGGAGACCAACAATAATAACTCAACTACGATAACGAATAATATTGCGGAAATGTCAGATAGTGTGTCAAAGCAGAGCACTTCGATTTCCGAAAGCGTCATCTCTTTGCAAGAGATTTCTTCGGGTGTTACAACCATCGCTGATAATACATCAGAGTTGTCCGATATTTCTTTACAGATGAAGGAGCAGTCTGAGAGGGGAAATCAGAATGTGGAGCAAGTCATAGAGCAGATGAATTCAATTAACACTTCGGTGAAGAACTCTGTGAATACCATTGAAAAACTTCAAAATCGTTCCCAGGAGATTGGACAGATTGTACAAGTTATCACTGAGATTGCCTCACAAACGAATCTGTTATCTCTCAATGCTAGTATTGAGGCGGCAAGAGCGGGTGAGCATGGACGTGGATTTGCAGTTGTAGCCGATGAGGTGAAGAAACTGTCAGAAGAATCAAGAAATTCAGCTGATCAAATCATCGAATTAATCCGCTACATTCAAGATGAGACTGCATATGCCATGCAGGCCATAAGTGAAGGCGAGAGAAATGTTGTCAAAGGAATCGAAGTAGTCAAAGAAACAGGCGCTTTATTTAAAGGAATGTATATCGCAACCGATTCAGTTACGAGTCAAATTCAAGAGGTATCTGCTGCGACACAGGAAATGGTTGCCGAGACCGAACAAATCACGGCTTCGATTGAACAGCTCGCTGTGTTGGCAGAACGAAACTCTAATGTCTCCGATGAAATTCGAAAGAGTACGGAGAAGCAGCAAGCATCATTTGCCAAAATCTTTGATTCAGCTGAACAAATGAAACAAGTATCAGGAAGACTAGAAACTTTGGTTGATAAACTACGTGTGTAACTATAAATGAAAAAGAATGAGGGATTTGGCTTCTATGAATATCATGACCATAACAAAATTAGATAAAGACTACTGGGTAAAGGAGCTTGAACTTCCTTTTCCAGGGTTTAACTTGTACACCGATGGAACAGTGCACCTAACAAAAAGAGATATGCATCGTACAACGATGCGCTTGGATATCGAATTTACAAAAACAAAAATCTTCCGTGAGCGATATGATAATGATGCTTGGATGCTGACTAGTTATATCGTGTTCCTATATAGAATGACACAAGACAAGGATCTGTTAATCGGAGTCAACAATAAGAAGGGGAACCTTCTACCCATGCGTATCACAATAAGTGGTACGGATACTTTCAAGCAAGTCTATGAGCAGGTATGGTCTAAATATGAAGGGTTGCAAGAGAGTTATCTGACATTACAGGACGTTGAGCACATGACAGAGCAGCCTGCTCACTTTCATACGATCTATGGTGACGATCATAGCCATAAGCAGAGTTGGTTGAACTGGTCGATCAAAACAGATAGCAGAGAAACCGCTATGCATGTAACTTATGCTCGCCATCTATTTAAAGAAGAGACAATCCAGAAGTTTGGCAAGCATTTTCAAAATATCGTAAAAGCGACTTTGAATCATATGGATGCTGCAATCAACAGTTTGCCAATGCTCATTAAGGAAGATTTAGCTGCCTATGCATCACTAAATGATACTTATAAAGAGCTTCCGACAAACGCATCCATTCCAGAGATGTTTGAGTCGGTCGTTGCAAAATTCCCTAATCATATTGCACTTTCTGCTGCTCAGGAACAACTCAGTTATGAACAACTTGATCGTCAATCTAACAAAATCGCTAATATGCTAGTATCCAAAGGGCTTCGCAAAGGGCAGTTCGTTTCGATCTTCATGGAGAGAAACCTGAACACGATCGTAAGCTTACTTGGTATTATGAAGGCTGGCGGGGCTTATGTTCCTGTCGATCCATCCCATCCGAATGATAGAAATGCTTATATTATCGAGGATACACAATCTACGATTATCCTTACACAGGAAGCTTTGACACCTAAATTAGCAGAATTGCTTGTTGATTTTGACAAGAAACCCGAGCTTGTTACTTTGGACGGGAGCTTGGATTACTCCGAAGAACCATGTGGCGTACATGTAGAAGAAGATGCACTAGCCTATGTCATTTATACTTCCGGATCTACAGGCAGACCTAAGGGTGCTTTAATCGGTCAACAAGGCGTTGTAAACCTTGCAATGGCTACACAACTCGATGTGAAATTGACGGAGGATGATTATATTCTCCAATATTCAACTTTTAGCTTCGATGCATCGGTATATGATTTGTTTGCATCACTCTTCAGTGGTTCCAGATTGCACTTACTATCCGATGAAGAGCGTTTCTCTATCGATTCGTTCACACAGACAGTTGTCGATACGAACGCTACTCGTATTGCATTCTTACCTGGTGTATTCTTCAGACAATTAGCTGCTTATTTACCAGAAGATGCGTCTGACAAATACCGTAACATTAAGAGCGTGGCTGTAGGGGGAGAAGCATTATCAGGTGAGACCGTTCGTCTGTTTCAGAAAAGATTACAAGTACCTATCGTAAATGTTTATGGTCCTACGGAAATTACCGCAGTAGCAACGACTCATATCGTAGATTATCCTGTACCTGACGATCTTGCCACAGTTTACATCGGGACGCCGCTCGCGAATTATGAACTGTATATTGTGGACGAGAATAATGGTCTTTGTCCAACTTGTGTAACAGGTGAGCTTCTTATAAGTTCTGTTGGTGTAGGAAAGGGCTACTTGAATCACCCTGAAAAGACGAAAGAAGTGTTCATAACAGATCCGATTACACCGAATTCCGGTAAGAAGTTTTATCGCTCCGGTGACTTAGTTCGATTATTACCGAGCGGGCAGGTAGAGTATAAAGGAAGAATAGATTCGCAGGTTAAAATTAGAGGATTCCGTATTGAAATAGGTGAGATCGAGGACAATTTAGCAAAACATGAAGGAGTCAAAGATATTGCAGTCATTCCGGTAATTGAGAGTGATGGAACGAAAATGCTCGCAGCCTTCTATACCTCAAACGATGGCATGCCTATCCCTTCTAAAGATCTAGTACAATTTCTAAGCAAAAAGGTTCCAAGTTACATGGTTCCTAAATATATTAACTTTGTTGAAGAAATGCCTGCATCCCCAACGGGTAAAATTGACCGTAAGAAGCTAGGAACGTTTGAACTATCTGCTTCAGTTGATGATTCTCACTATGAACCTCCTGTTAATGATCTACAGAGAGAAGTTAGTGCAGCTTGGGAAAAAGCACTCAGCCAGAAAAAAATCAGCATACACGATGACTTCTTCGAAATCGGTGGGTATTCACTGAAAATACTGGAGATACTGGTGATCCTTAAACCAAGTTATCCGCAGTTGAAAATCAATGATTTCTTCGTATATCCAACAATTGCAAAATTATCAGAGAGAATAGAAGAATTAGCACGAGAAGAGGATCAGGTTGATCCTATGGCGGATGCAAATCTTTCCATTCAGGACCTTTCAGAATATCCACTTCAATTCCATATTAAAGATCATGGAACACGTCCAGTATATACACAAGATCATATACTCCTGACGGGTGGCACAGGGTATCTCGGTTCACACTTGTTATATTCACTTTTGCAGCAGTCTAAAGCTACTATTTATTGTCTCGTTCGGCCATCTGAGATCCAAGAAGCCTATGAACGGCTGGAGCAGACGATGTTTGGATACTTTGGAGAAAATGTAAAGCAACTCATGCAGAACCGAGTTGTTGCAATCGAAGGCGACCTAGAGAAAGAGAACCTTGGTCTAACGGATGAAGTTCTTACGTTGGTTGAGAAGAATATCGATTCCATAATTCACTGTGGGGCAGATGTGAAGCACTTTGGAGAATCCGAACATTTTGCTAGAGTGAACGTGGACAGCACGAATCGATTACTTGCATTCACCAAGAATAAACCTCATATGCGGTTCCATTTCATTTCGACGCTAGGTATTCCGGAAGATTTGGCTTTAAACGGTCAGTGGAATTCAGTTATTGCAGGTACCGGTTATGATGCTGCTTATGTCGAGAACGTCTACACGAACAGTAAACTGAAAGCGGAGAAGCTGGTCATTAAAGCAGGCGAAGAAGCGGGTGTTGCGGCAACCGTTTATCGAGTGGGTAACCTTTCTTGTCATTCAGGCAATGGGTTATTCCAGAAAAACATAGATAATAATGCATTTTATCGGATGCTAAAAGCGATGCTTCTTCTGAAGAAAGCACCTAAAGTACGCTGGGAAGTTGACATCACACCGATTAACTATGCAGGAGATTCAATAACCGCTCTAGCACTTCAGGAAGAAACGGTTGGACGTGTATTTCATATTTGTAATCCAGTTGCGATCTCTTATAAAGACATGGTTGGTTATTTCAAAGCGTATGGCTATGAGATTACACTTTTGGATTGGAAAGCGTATCAGACATGGCTTCTGGACCCGAAAGAGTCTAAAGATCAAACTGGCTTAGAACTAGCCATGGCACAATTGGAAGGAGATGGAGCGAAAAACTCCATTTATCGTTACACTTGTCCGCAAACGGTAGAATACCTTTTGAATTCTGATGTGAATTGTGCTTCAGCTGACGAGGAGTTTTTTAAGAAGTTGATTGATTATGCTGTTCATATTGGTTATTTCAAAAAAACTGAATAAAGCGATTTAAACAAGGGGCATCTTGATGGATGCTCCTTTAATTTATTATAGAGATGTTGTTGCGACAGGTTTAAGATAGTAAACTGGACGAATAACAATAGAGGTAGAAGGTGTTAAAGTGGATATTGAAATTCGAACAGGACGCAGTGAAGATCTTCAGGTCATTATGGAAATGATTTCGAGGTGTGTTAAAGGAATGCAAGAAGGTGGAAGTGATCAGTGGGACGATCAATATCCGAATCCAGATGTGATTGGTGAGGATTTGGAGCGCGAAGCATTGTTTGTTGCTATAGGCGATGGCCGTATATTTGGCATGATTGTGCTGGATCAGAATCAAGAAGATCATTTTGAAACTGTCGATTGGAAGCAGGTGGAGGGGCCGCATTTGATTATGCATAGGCTCGCTGTTGATCCCCTTGCACAGGGACAAGGAATTGCACGAAAACTGGTTGCTTTTGCTGAGAAGTACGCGTTTCAGGGCGGATACAAAAGCATCCGTCTTGATACCTATTCTAAAAATACTGCAGCGTTAAAACTATATCATGGATTAGGCTATGAATTGGTAGGTGAAGTCTATTATCCGGGAAGAGTAGCGGGCTTCCCTGTATTTGAAAAGGATCTCACATCAAGCTTATCAGCAGCAAACCATCGTTAGGGGTTTTGGTATGTTTAGAGAATTAACACAAGCAGATTTAAATATCATTTTGAACTCAATAAATAGAGAAGAGCACTTTTTGTATTATTCTTATCTGACTTCGCGTAAGAGCGGCACGGTTCACTTCGGACAGTACTCGGATCAAGGCGAACTGCTTGGTGTACTGGCTTACTTAAAGGGACTTCCATTTCATGCATTCTCGCTATTTCCGATTCATCAATCATTTGATCTTCAATCGATACTCTCTTGTATGAAAGGAGAACTGGATCTACCCCAAGATACGGTTGGTAGCTTTATCGTTAATGAAGAGGTAATGGTAGACTTCGCTTCACAGCTTGAAATTGTCAGACCACCATCATGCTTACTATTAATGAAACATATCCACCTGGATGCATTGCCACCGATGGACAAATCCATTCTCCACTTAGGAGCATCTCACGCGGCGTGTATCGAATCGAAAATGAATGAATTGAATACGTTAGCTTTTTCGAAGGAAGAGCTAAATTACCCATTCTTTGGTGTGATGAGTGAAGAAAGTTTGGTTGCAATCGGAGGATACCACATATACAGTAAAGAATATGTTGAATTGGGGAATATAGGTACCGACGTTGCCTGGAGAAGGAAGGGCTACGGTAAGAAGATCTGTACAGAGTTAACACGATCTGGAAGAGCCATGTCGCCAGATGTTTATCTGAATGTATTCGAGGATAATGTAGGTGCTGTCCATCTTTATCGTTCTATTGGATACGAAGTTATGCGTAAACAGTACATGGTTGAATTTATGATTCGATAAGACTGGAGGATCTTTGAAATGGTTCGAGAAGTCGTGATTGGAATCGATGGTGGTGGATCGCAAACACGAGTTATGGTTAGCGATTTTACCGGACATATTTTGTCCTATACAGAAGGTGGAGCATCCTCAATACATAAAGATCGCAATGCACATATCAATGTTCAGCAAGCGATTAAGAAGGCTCTCGCAGAAGCTGGTTGTCATGGTGATCAAGTGAAAGGGTTGTATGCAGGAATTGCGGGTTACGAGTCTGAACTGGACTTGCCGTGGGTTTCTCGTTTAACCAAGGTTGATGGACTCTATTGCCCAGTAACATATGTGAACGATTCCGTTGTTGCTCATGCTGGAGCCTTCTTGGGCGAGCCAGGTATCGTGATTGTTTCAGGAACGGGGTCCATCATTCTTGCCATAACTGAACAGGAGAAGCAGTATCGTAACATTGACTTCCATCATTATGCGGCAAGTGCTGCTAGATTTATCTCTTACAATGCAACCTATGAATTATTGGCTGGGAATATGGATCTATCAGATGCGTCCATGGTGGAGCATATTCTCCTTTATTGGAATGTAAAGTCTGTGGTCGAGCTTCGCAGCCTTGCAGCTAAGGGATTCATAGAGGAAGAAAAAGAACGAAATAAGTTATTTGGACAGATGGCCCCGATGATTACGAGCTCCGCTCAAGAGGGAAGCCAACTAGCTAGGATCGTGTGTGATAGAGCTTTACATGAGATTATGGTAGGCGTAGAGATTCTCGGGGCATTCTTCGAGTCAGATAGCGTGAAGGTAACTGGTATTGGGAGTGTAATTAATAGCTTATATATGAAGTCTAAGTTAACGGAGAAATTGCAATTGGGTAGGAATAAGCGATATCTATTTGCACCATCAGAGTTATCGGCTGTCTCGGGCGCAGTATTGATGGCGCTTCGGGGGTTAGATATTCAGGTTGATTCGATAACGATAGAAAATATGAAGAAACATCCTCGTTCGATATGGTAGAGCGAAAGATAACATGATGGTAAAAAAACCGCGATAATCGCGGTTTTTTATGTAAACAACAATACCTACATAAATTTGTATGGCAAGATCTATCTCACCATTCTAATTTGAGATTAAATATGTTCTTCTTTAGCACTTCTATCATATTCAGCGTCATTATTATACGCCTTGCGGTATTGCAATTTATGAAGGGGCCAGAGCTGACGGATCAGGAATCGAGTGGACAAATAAAGAACTTTCCGCTTCAGCCAATTCGAGGAACTAAAGACATCCTCATCTATGGTACAATGGGATTTATTGGTGTTATACATTGGTCAATTAATCTCAAGGGAGAGGTGTTCTTCGAATGTCAAAAATAATCACCCGTGCTGAAGTGGCTACTGAAACAACATGGAATTTGAATGATATCTTTGAAACGAAGGAAGCTTGGGAAGCGGAATTTCTCGCTGTTCAGAAAGATGTTTCTACCGTTACAATGTATGAGGGCAGACTTACGGAAGGTGCAGATACGATGTTAGCTTGCCTTTTAGCACAGGAGAACTTACAGCGCAGACTCAATCTTGTTGGTGCGTATGCCTATCTTCATCAATCGGGAGACAGTATTAGTCCTGAGAATCAAATGAATGGGGCAAAAGCGCGAGATCTATCATCCATGGTTAGCTCTGCTCTTTCTTTTATTAAATCTGAGATTATCGCATTGCCAGATGGAACGATTGAACAGTACATACAAGAGCAGCCTGAACTTCAGGTGTTTGAGCGAAGTCTAAGACTGCTCTTGCAGACGAAGGCACATCGATTATCTGCTGAAACGGAAAAGGTGCTCGCTTCTCTAGGAGAAGTCCTCGGTGCCCCATATCGAATTTATGAACGAAGCAAGTTGGCAGATATGACATTCCCTTCAGCTGTAAATGGTCAAGGAGAAGAAGTCCCTGTATCGTTTGCATTGTATGAAAATAAATATGTTGAATCACCCGATACAAATCTTCGCCGAAATGCATTTAAAGCTTTTAGCGACACACTATATAAATACCGTAATACATTTGCTGAAACCTACGGAACTGAAGTGAAGAGGCAGGTAATTGAATCACGCTTAAGAGGTTATGATTCTGTCACGGATATGCTCTTGACTCCGCAACAAGTAACACCTGAAATGTACAATAATATTTTAGATATTTTACAGAAAGACCTTGCACCACATATGCGGAAATATGCTGCACTTAAGAAGCGGGTTCTTCAGTTAGATGAAATGACATTTTCAGATTTGAAGGCCCCGCTTGATCCTGAGTTTAGTCCCACGATCTCATTTCAAGAAGCTGGGGAGCTAATTAAGGAAGCTTTAAGCATTCTTGGCCCGGAATATGGTGAAATCGTTTCGGATGCATTTACTAATCGCTGGGTTGATTATGCCGATAATGCAGGAAAGAGAACCGGTGCATTCTGTATGTCGATTCCAGGGGTCCATTCTTATATCCTAATTAGCTGGGCAGATAACATGAGAGGGGCCTTTACACTTGCTCATGAAGTGGGTCACGCCGGGCATCTCATGCTGGCTGATAAATATCAGCGATTGACGAACAATAGACCATCTATGTACTTCATAGAGGCTCCTTCAACAATGAATGAACTGCTTCTTGCCGATCATTTGCTGTCACGTTCTAATGATCCAAGAATGCGGCGTTGGGTCATTTCTCAGTTGCTAGGTACTTACTTCCATAACTTTGTCACACATTTACTTGAAGGAGAGCTTCAACGGCGGGTGTATGATCTTGCGATGCAGAATGTACCAATCACTGCTGTGAAGATGTGTGAATTGAAAGGGGATATCTTGTCATCCTTCTGGGGAGAGGACGTGGTGATCGATGATGATGCGAAGTTAACTTGGATGCGTCAACCGCATTACTATATGAGCTTGTACCCATACACATATGCAGCAGGTCTGACAGCTTCCACTGCTGTAGCCCAGCTTATACGTGAAGAAGGTCAGCCTGCCGTGGATCGCTGGCTGGAAGTGCTTAAAGCCGGAGGCTCAATGAGCCCGCTTGATTTGATGAAGTTAGCCGGTGTTGATATGTCACAGCCAGATCCTATTCATAAAGCTGCGGCCTATGTAGGTTCACTTATTGAAGAATTGGAGACGTTGTACTGAGTCTGTTAACTATTTTGCTATATTGACATAGGAACAAAAACACCACCGGATAGGTGGTGTTTTTGTTGTTTAATGGTACTATAAATAAGCTGTTATCTACTTATGAATAGAGGAGGTATGTTTATGCAAGATAAACTAGCTACTGCGAACAAGATTGCTTGGGAGAATAAAGCGTATCAAGCTTGGGTTCAAGCTTACGGTACACCCGAGGAACTGGCAATAGAGCTACAGCAAAATCATATGCACCATTTACGTTACTGGCTTAAGTACATAGGTGATCCTTCAGGTAAGCGTATTTTGAATCTCCTTGGTTCACATGGTCGAAAAGCTATCTCCTTAGCATTGCTCGGTTCTGAGGTTACAGTGGTAGATATTTCGGAAGAGAATCGAAAGTACTCCTTGGAAACTGCAGCAGCTGCTGGTGTGAATATCAATTATATTTGTGCGGACGCCTTAAATATTCCCAATGAAGAGACAATAGGTGAGTATGACATCGTCTTAATGGAGTTTGGGGTACTGCATTATTTTACAGATCTTAATGCTATATTCTCTCTAGTTCGTCGTAGACTAGGAACCAATGGCCGATTCATATTGACGGATTTTCATCCTTTTGCACGGGCCTCCTTACATATGAACAATCTTAAGAATCCTACAGATAACTATTTCGATGATCGTATTCAGGAGGTGGAGGTGGCTTTTAATAACTTACTACCTGAGGAAGAACGATCTGAATTAAATAAGGTTTTGACTCGAAGCTGGACAATGGGGGATATTATTACAGCTATTGGGACAGCTGGATTGTTTATTCGAACCATGGAAGAAATACCAGGCAACAGGGATCCAAGATATCCAGAATTCTATACAATTATTGCGGATAAAGTGTAACCAGAAGTTCTATTTCAACCGAGTGAATTAATCACGGTCTTCATACAAAACGGCTTTATTGAGTACTAGTATTTATGTTATAACACTAGCTGCTTCTATAGAGTCTTTTTGTGTTAATAATAGATGTCTTTAGGACTGGATAAACGAGATTATTATAAAAATATAGGGCCATTGACATGGGAGATTTGAGTGATTGAGTCTGACTCCGTTTATTCATACAATAAATTGAATCGACTCTTATTGGGTCCTGTGTAACTTAGTGGAAGGGGACATATTCGTGTCGACATTGATTTCTGTGCGACTAACAGCGATCGAAGCAGTCTTATTGTTTCAACTCATGGAAATTCCGGAAGGGCAAACACTGTATGAAGAGTTTAGTCAAATGGAAGAAAAATGGATTTTAGATGAATCATTAACAGTGAAAGTAATGGGAGAGCTTGAGAAGGCGGGGTTAGTCCAATTAAACGGGAAGCAGATCATTATTAAATCCGAGCTATTAGAGCTTCTAAAGGCCTGTAAGTACAGTAGTGTAGTATCTCGATTCCACGTACTGGACCTTACAAGTAAAACTTCGCTAACATATGCATTCATATCCGGTTCACAGGTCGTGGAGATGAGATTTAGCTCAGATTCAGGAGACGTTATCTTCACATCCTTGGTGGATGGGGTTGAAGAGATGGTATCTAGGCTTGGAGAACTTATGGTGCTACCAGTCTCTGAGAATAACTCCTATAGCATTCAATTACAACCCCAGACTTTTAAAGATCTTCAGACTCAGCTTACCCTGAAGGATCGCGGCGTATATGAGACCATTTTGTTAAAAGATGACCTTGCAGATGAGTTAGCTATGTGTTCTTTAATAGAGTCGTGTCGTTCGTTAAATCAATGGGGCTCGTTGGATTTATACATACGCGGAACCGATATCCAATCTCAGAAGACGTATTATATAGGTAGTCCTGCTGGACATTGGATATTCATTCATGATCAGGATGGAATGCTTCGCGGTTTTCAAGTTACAGAGCCTGAGCTTATTCAAAGTTTTTATCTAATAACTACACGTACTTTATCCATATTTGTTCTCAGATGATTTGAATTTTATATAGAAAGGGAGGGTAAACATTGGCACAAATCGTCATGAAATCGGAGTATCTGAATACGCTGGTTCAGCAGCTGGAGCAAGTATCTCAGCATCTGCAACAAGTTGATGTGACACTCCAGAATTCCTTACAGAGAGCTACATGGCAATCATCGAGTCGTTCGGATATTATGGGCTTATATCAAGCCCACCAACGTAATTTCCAATCGGCATCCCAGAACATGCAGCAACTTGCGACCTTTGTTCGGACAACTCGGGAAAAGTTTGAACAGGAGGATCAATCAGGTGGAGGTATAGGTGTTACAGGATTTAATCCGATGGCACCAATCGATGGAGTAGGTAATATTACAGGAACGGTTCTTGGGGCTACTGCAGTAGCTCGATTGGGATACAAAGTACATAATGGTTTCATGGTTAAGCAGCAGCTTGATCGCAGAACGCCGCGAATTCTCATTCGGGATAGCTATGACTCGGTTAGATTAAATCCGACTGTGAACGGAAGGCCGAGGGATTATAAAATCTACTATCTTCATGATATTGAAGCCAAATTAGCTAATGGAACTGCGTCCCCTAAGATTAAAGAAATCGCTGCGATGGCTGACCCGATGTATGGAGCAAAGTCTGCATTAAAGGATAAGCTTGGCTGGGCGAGTGTAGGAATTGATGTATTTACGGATACCAAAGAAAATATAGATAACCATGCATCAACTGACAAAATCGCTGGAGATATTATCGGCAATGTTGTGGTTGGAGGAGCAACTACCGTTGGTGCTACGCTTCTTACCGCAGCTATTATGCCTGCAGCTGCACCCGTACTTGCTGTGGGTGCAGTAGGTTTCGGCGTGTCGGTAGGGTTAACTTATCTTGCGGAGGGCATTAAATTGGACATGGATCTGGATCATGACGGACAGGATGATTCATTGAAAGACGTCATTAAGCATGGTGCCAAAAGTGCATGGTCTACCGTTTCGGGATGGTTTAAATAATGGCGAAACAGCAGCTTTCCCATGAGAACAGTCCATTCGGGCAAGAGAAGGAGTATGACCGAAAAGCTTTCGAATCTTACCTCTCTTTATATCCTGTCGATGGTATTAGATTAAATGTGAGCATATTGGTTATGTTTTTTCTCAACCTATTCATAGCCGTTCCTGTATTTAGTGTGCCGTACGAATCGTTCTACGCCTATATTCTTCTTCCACCTCTTGCAATAATGAACCTCTGGGCACTAGCACTCATTATTGCTCCTAAGAAGCTGCAGCTTAATTATGTATTATTTCGAGGTGTATTTGGCATAGTCTGCTCATTGGGATTTCTAATCGTGACTCAGAAGTTCGCCTATTCGGTTCTTCAATTCAATACTCCTTGGTATGGGATTGGTTCTTTTGCCGCTTATGGATTTGCACTCTATTCGTATATTAGATCACATGTTCAGAAACTAAAAAAACCTAGAGATGAACGTCAAAAACGATCAGGTATGTCTACCTTATCGCTAACCGTAGTCACTGGACTTGGGTATCTGCTGGCCAATCTTTCATTGATGTTCGTAAATGGTGAGACGGTCACGATTGTATTGATGTGCGTTTATTCGATGCTAGCTTTTATTGTGTTTCACTTTATTCTCGAGATACACCGTTACTACTGGATAAGACGAGTCCAAGTCAAAACACATGAGCAACGTTAATAAAGGAGGTATATTAGATTGAGTAATCCCAAAATGTTTCTACCCAACGGATCAATCGTAAGACTGAGAGAAGGCACGAAGAAGCTTGTGATTTACGGAAGAAAACAAACGATGTTGACCGATCCACCACGATCATTTGACTATATTGGATGCCTCTATCCAGAAGGGTACATCAATCCTGATTACACTTATGGCTTTAACCATAACGATATTGAAGAAGTGATTTTTACTGGATACATAGATGAAGAGGAAGAACAGTTCACAGCCAGGCTTCTTAATTCTTAAGCATGGGGGAAAAGGGGATGGACCGATTACTCCGATGATAACTTCACCTTTGTTCCCCAATTTCTATCGGAGTCAGTATAGTATCGAGAAATTGAGGGACAAAAGGCGGGAGATTAATATGTTAATGATAGGTGATTTCTTCAGCGTGATTGATCCGCCTCTGCAAAACGTGAAGCGGTCTGATGAAGCTTCGTACCGGTTTCTTGTAACCCGTTTAGATACGATTGTATAGAGGACAGACTTTCTTGAATCCTGTGGTAAAACTCCTTCTGTCGTTCACCTTCCCACTGACCTTCTGATTCGTTAATCACTTTGTTTAACTGTTGAATGATGCCATGGCCGTTCTGTGTGGCTTGGAAGAATTCTTGTGCAATCTGCTGTAATTCTTCAGGTTGGAGGTTGATACGTTGATCCATCTTCTTAGCTCCTCTCTCTGACAACTCAAAATATTACTATCCTGATTATATATGGAATAGAATCGGAAGCAAATTGGACAAGATTTTAATTGTGCATTTTAAGAAGGAGATTTATTAGGCACGTTCTCTGGGCATAGGCATATGATGTTTTCATAATGTTCTATGAAGGGAATGACCATGAATGTACTTTGTTCCAAATGCATATCCACATTCTCCGTATTATGCTACGGGGTATATGCCGCCCCTGTATCCAACAAATGACTCAACAAGAAACCAGCAACAAATGACAGAACAAGTCGTTGAAGCCATTTATGCAGGCATTAAACGTGAAGCATCTGCTATTGTTCTCTATAATCAATTAGCCAATCTATCACCCGATGAGAACCATAGGAGAAATATTATTCAGGTATTAGAAACTAAAAATTGGCAAATCAATCAATTTGCTAATCTTTACGCCTCTCTGACAGGAAAACAGCCTCAATATCAAATTGATGAGGTGAGTTTTAATAATTATCAAGATGGATTGAAAAAAGCACAAGATGCTGGTGTAGAAAATTATGAAGCTTATCGGCAATACTCTTCTCTTTCCCAGAATCCTGTTATCCAAAATGTGTTTTTACGTGCTTTTTGTGATGAAATGGATCACACTTCAAGATTAAGTGATTTGAATAAAGAAACCATTAAAGATTTAGGGCCTAATCCAGCTGTGGTCAACATTGAAGATCTTACGGAGGATAACAACAATTATCGGACGGCTCTTTGGACAGGGGAGCATCTACAAGTTACCTTAATGAGCATCAAAGCTGGAGAGGATATCGGTTTAGAAATACATCCAACAACGGATCAGTTCATTCGGATTGAGGAAGGCAACGGACTTGTTCAGATGGGAAAGAGTAAGGAGAATTTGGATTTCGAAGAAAAAGTCTCTGAAGGCTATGCCATTATGGTACCTGCCGGTTCATGGCATAATGTAACAAATACAGGTAGAAAGCCATTAAAAGTATATGTGATTTATGCACCACCTCAGCATCCTCGTGGCACGGTTCATGCAACCAAGGCCATTGCCATGGCTTCAGAATAATTCGAAGGTTAAACCAAACAAACAAGGCTGCAGGTCATCTGCAGCCTCGTTTGTTGTGTGATTTGTTATTTTTCTTTGAAGCATGCGTGTAATGCATCAGTCATAGCCTAAATGGATAATAACGTTTACAATGAAATATATGTATGAATTAACAAGTGAGGTGGATGTATGGAAGCCTATCGCTGTATGAATCACCCCAATGAAATATCGATTGCACAGTGCACACGTTGCGGAAAGCCTTTATGTGTATCGTGTTATGATCCAGAAGCAGGGCGTTGCCAGCATAGCTGTGGAGTAATGAATTACGGAAATTCAAGACCAGTGCAACCCAAAAGCGCAATTTGGACGATTGTTGTCTCCTTACTCGCCATTCTTGGAGGCCTAGCGTTACTGTTGATTACGATTTGTGGGGCAATGTTTTTTTCATATTAAAGTATAGACTTTTTAAGGAGTACCATATATGGAATTTCCAATTTACTTATATCTTGGTTCATGGCGGATTCACCCGCATGTGTTGTTAGAATCACTAGCCTATTTCATTGGCTTTCGGGTATACTTGTGGACTCGTCAGCCGAGTGGTATGTCTAAAGTGATGAGCCTTCAAATTCTCGCTGGCATAATAGCGGGGGCAGCCATAGGTGCTAAGCTCTTATTCTGGCTGGAGGACCCTGCTGCCACATGGGAGCAGCTAAGCCAATTCCATCTGTTGTGGGGCGGAAAAACCATTGTCGGTGGTCTCTTAGGAGGGTTGATCGGGGTAGAACTAACAAAACGCTGGGTCGGATGGAAGAAGTCTACCGGTGATGATTTTGTATATCCGCTCATTCTTGGGTTAGTTCTGGGCAGAATCGGTTGTTTCATGACTGGATTGGATGATCATACGTATGGCACGCCAACGAACTGGATTACGGGTGTGAATTTTGGAGATGGAATATACCGTCATCCCACACAGTTGTATGAGATTCTGTTCCTGATCACACTTTCACTTCTTTTAATACCGATATATCGTCATCGTAGCGTTAACCAACATGGGGCATACGTATCTGGCACAATGTTTCAGTCATTTATGACAGCATATTTATTATTCCGTCTATGTATTGAATGGATTAAACCAACACCACATCCATATCTCGGATTGAATAATATTCAGCTTGCCTGTATTGCCGGTATAATCTATTATTCCCTGCTGATTGTCAATAGATATAAACAAAGGTCCTCTATTCCGCATTCTCAAATTCCAAGTTAATAAGGAGCGCTAAGTCATGCCAAACCGACCCTATCTGTACCATGAACTGACGAACAGTATTTGTACAACATGTTATAGGAAAGTGGAAGCGAAGATTATAGAAGAGAATGGCAAGATCTATATGCTCAAAAGATGCCTTGTTCACGGCCCTGAAAAAGTGCTAATCTCGACGGAAGTTGATTACTATCATCAAACCAGGCGCTTTATTAAGCCTTCAGAAATGCCATTAGTTTGGAATACGCCGATTCGTTACGGGTGCCCCTATGATTGCGGTCTTTGTCCGGATCATGAGCAGCATAGCTGTCTCACACTGCTGGAAATAACGGATCATTGTAATCTGCAATGTCCGATTTGTTTCGCTGAATCATCGCCCCATCGTACCTCTTATCGATCTCTTTCGCAAATTCAGTTCATGCTTGACCGAATTGTTGAAAATGAAGGTGAGCCAGATATTGTGCAGATCAGTGGAGGAGAACCGACTACACATCCTGATTTTTTCGATATTCTAGATATGTGCAAGAGTCGCCCTATAAAGCATATTATGGTAAATACAAATGGTGTTCGAATTGCACAGGATCGGGAATTTGCACGGCGACTATCGGAGTATATGCCTGGATTTGAAATCTATCTACAGTTCGATAGCTTCGAAGCTCATGTTCTTAAAGAACTTCGGGGAGCTGATCTCCGCCGGATTCGCCAGCAGGCAATCGATCATCTGAACGAATTTAACATATCCACCACGCTAGTCGTTACGGTAAAGAAAGGGCTTAATGACAGTGAAATCGGTGATATTATTAACTATGGATTACAGCAAAAAGCCGTACGCGGAGTAACCATTCAACCGATTCAAGCTGCAGGACGACTAGAAGGGTATGATCCAGCGACAGACCGGCTTACGGTAAGTGAAGTTCGTCGTATGATTATTAATCAGACGGAAGTGTTTCAGGATGCAGATATTTTACCAGTTCCTTGCCATCCCGATTGTTTAGCTATGGGGTATGCTTTGAAGCTTGGCGGTGAGGTGCTCCCTCTGACAAGAATGATCGATCCTGAAATCCTGCTTGAAGGAGATAGCAATACAATTGTATTCGAGCAAGATCCCGTTATACGAGACAAAATGTTTGAGCTGTTGTCTACAGGTCATTCACCTCAGTCGTCAGCACTTTCATTAAAAAGTCTGCTTTGCTGTCTGCCTTTAGCTGCAGTACCGGAGCAGATTTCCTATAATAATGTATTTCGGGTTATCATCATGCAGTTCCTAGATGCCCACAATTTTGATGTTCGATCTGTCAAAAAGTCTTGCGTACATATTGTCCATCCAGATGGTCGAATGATTCCGTTTGATACGTATAATCTCTTCTATCGGGATGATAAAGAGGAACTGCTGAAGGAACGGAAAGAAGAGATTACCACAGCGTGGGATAAGTAGAAGATCGCAGGCAAGAGATGAAAGATAAAGTGCAAATAGAATTAAAGAAATTTGTACGATGAATCATTTTGATTGTAGATCATAAATCCAACAACAAAAAGTGAGTGTCTACTCACTTTTTGTTGTTTTCATAAACTACCTTAGCAATGAAATGAAATCCTTTTTTTCAACCACATGAAACAGAATGGGGAGTAAGAGGATGTTTAGTAAAACGATTTTCAAACAGACTTTAAAAGCCAATTTTAAATTGTGGTTACTATTCACGATGATTATGAGTGTATTCTGTGCTGTACTCATGGGGAAGGTCGATAGCAGCTTAGAAGGTTTTAAATATCTGTCACTGAATGCACTCTTTGACACCGATGCAATCCTAAATGGGGGAAGTTATTTGATTCAATTTATTACGCTTGCTTTTGTAGGTATTATTCTTTTTGCGATTGGCATTCAAATCTTTAAAGAAAAAGATTTACCACTATGATAAGTTACTTGGACTATCTCGTGGTAAACATTCCTGCTGGAGAAGTTGAATTAAGAGACGATCGGATTGAAAGAAAATGGAAAGTTGAGATTAACCCATTCCTTCTTGCAAGGTATCCTGTAACGATGGAGCTATACCACGAAATAACCAATGATACACCGAATCTATATACGGGAAATTCACGACCGGTCGTGAATTTATCTTGGAATGAAGCGATTTCCTTTTGTAATCTCCTGTCTCAAAAAGCTGGACTAAATGCTTGTTATTCAACTAGTAATGAAGGTGAGAAGGTGGTCTGTGACTTTAAAGCAAACGGGTATCGTCTACCTACAGAAGCAGAGTGGCAATATGCATGTAAAGCAGGGACTACTGGTTATAGATATGGAGAGCTCGATCAGATTGCCTGGTATGACAAAAATTCAGACTTTAAGCTCCATGAAGTAGGAAAGAGGGAACCGAATGCATGGGGACTATATGATATGCTCGGGAATGTATGGGAATGGTGCTTCGATGTATACGATGAGAAGGTATACGGCTCTTATCGGATTTTTCGAGGTGGTAGTTGGGCTGAAGAGGCTAGAGGCTGCGGGGCTTCGTGTCGTCGTCGTAGCCATCCTACATTTTGCATAGAAGATCTTGGATTTCGACTTGCCCGGTCCATATAAACCGCATCCTGTGCGGTTTTTTTGATATAAGGATACAAGTCCATGTCTTATACGAAAGACAAAGACTTGTATTCATTATTGATTCGATATCATTAAAAAATTATTGAGGTATAGCTTCCTTCACCACATTACCTTTAACGAATTTACTAAATAAGAACCTCACAACAGGTCCTATTATGAGCAGTTGTAAGGGTAAAGCGAACACGAAGTTTTTAAAAACTATTGATAAATAGCTATAAATCAAGGATTCACCAACTAAGCTATTAGCCAAGTAAGCAGACACAAGTCCAAACACAGACATACAGACTACCATACCGCAGACCATACATAAAGAGAGAGACAGAATAAATACAACCTTATTAGATTTGTCGAACGGTAATGACAGAGCGATTTTCTTAGCGATTGGACCTACAATAAATGATTCCAGTAAAAGGGCAACGATAAAGCCCAGAATCAATTGTAATAGTATTCCTTTCCAAGATATCTTTCCGATCAAATCATTGGTAATGAGGTTATAGGAGGTCATAAAGATCACCATACCTACACACATCATTGATCCAAAATAAAAATTCTCTTTTTTCGTTGTGGGCACGTTCATCATCCTTTCTTTGATACCTTGCAATTATATAGATTGATGTATGGTCTTCATAAGTGAACATTATGTGAATGTTTTTTTGGCGCTACTTTGCAAGGAACAATGATCCGATCTGCTGTATCCATTGATAGGTTTATGATAAACGATTGAATGAAAAATACACTATATGAAAAATTCACAAAAGAAATAAAAATCAAGATACTCACCTTAGTTCATACATACTAAATCAAATTTTTACGTTACCTCATTACAAATCAGGTCTAAAAGGAAAATAAAAGATGATCTCAAATTTCGATCGTAAATTCAAACACCTATAATATAGAAAATAATGTACTACACCTATAGAAAGTTTATCCTTACCTGCATGCCATACGAAAAATCCCCTACGGTCTACAGTGATGAGTTCAATTGTAAAAAATGTTTGTTGAAATGATGACTTTATACGATTGGAGGTTTTCCTATGTCATATCCATTTGATTGTATTAGTGATTTTATGTTTTTTGAAACAGAGCTGGGTCAAGCAGATGCCATATTAATTCCAGGTGCGAGCCAGCCGCAACTAATGGAGAGAGCTGCTGAGTTATATCATCAAGGACTAGCTTCTATTATCCTTCCGTCAGGTGGTTCCACACCGCATGTTGAAACAACAGAATGGGAGTTTCTTAGAAATGTAGGGATATCATTAAAAGTTCCTCCAGAAGCTATTCTAAAAGAAGAAAACGCAACCAATACCTTTGAAAACGCCAGATACTCTTTAGAAGTATTACAACAACAAAGTATTCACCCAAAGAAAATTGTCTTGGTTTGTAAGAATTATCATGCTAGAAGAGCGCTCTTAACTTACCAATTTCTATTTCCTGTAGGAACTGTCTTTTATGTCAGTCCAGTAATTGATAAATCAGGAACTACTAAAGATAACTGGTATCTAGATGAGAAGAAAATAAGTTTAGTCATGAACGAGCTAGAAAAAATAGGGAAGTATTTCAGACTTCAAATACCGAAATGCGTTAATCATTCAAAATCGAACGGTTTTCGTTAAAAAGACCAATATAAAGTAATGGATGATTAAAGGGGTGAGTTTCGTGACTGATGCTCAAATGTCGGAACTAGTGGGGCTTGTACTAGCAGGCAAAAAAGAGGCATTTGAAATAATTTATAATGAAACGATAATTAGTACATATCGAACATTATACTTCCTTACTAGTTCTGAAAGAGATGCGGAGGACATTGCTCAAAATGTGTATTTAGAAGTGTACAGGACCTTAAGTAATTTTCAAATGAATCGTTCATTACGAAGTTGGATTTATGGAATTATGATAAGGCAGTTTCAGTCTCATAAGCGTAAACGCTGGAGAGAACATAGAAAAGTACAAAAAGACTATGCACTGCAAGTCCATATACCGATCACAATTGAAGAAAGCGTGTTAGATAAAGATCATAACGACGAGATAATCAGTAAGTTGAATGCTCTGTCTGATAAATTGAAGCATGTACTAGTTCTTCGATATGTTAATGATCTTTCACAACAAGAGATAGCTGATATTCTAGAAATCCCTTTAGGAACGGTTAAATCTAGATTAAATCAAGCACTAAAGCGTATGAGACAAATGATCGGGAGGGAAGAACATGCTGGAGCAAGATAACAATCAAGATGCTTGGATCATGAAGATGAAATCAAAGGCTAATTCTATTCATCCTCCGGATGATTTAAAAAGAAGAGTATTCGAACAAATAAATATGAAAAATGAGATAGGTGAAGTTATAGCAACTGTAAGAATCGATTCGTTTCAAGAAGAAAATCCTCTGGATTCAATCCTCCGAGATTTGAAGCCTGGCATGGGTAAAGCAATCTATGTGGCAGATCAAGGTGAGAGAAGTGTGAACCAGCAAACCAATTATGAAGCCATAACATGGTCTCAAAACCTTAACGATCTGATAAAGCTAGCGACTCCTTGGCAATTATATTTCCCAGTGGACAGCGAACTACTAAATATTCATGTTTATTATGGATTCGATAATTTAACAGATCAAGAAATCGATCAGATGATTATAGAGAGCCAGAAAACAGGTAAGAACATCATCATTAAAGATTTACGCCCTAACAATGTATTAGTCGGAATGAAACTACACTACAAACTAGAAGAGAATTCTTTTGAGTTCCGTATATTTGGAACTACTAAAAGCAGAATTCATGTGCCAAACATCGAGCAACATACAATTGAGCATTTAAAGATACGTGGATATGATGCTGTTTATATAGCAGATGGTGAAAAACAACAGCTGATATGGGCAGAAGAGACAATTCCCGGCAACCCCCTTCAATATGAATTGCTAGCTGAACGAAGTAATCGCACATCGCTAGTAAAAATTGCTGAATCATTATCTACGTCAGTGTAAAAATTTTTGATAATTATCATTGTGTGTATGGAAGTGATACATTGTCATTCAACCATTGATAGAAAAATTCAACCAGTCGTTTAGTTGTAAAGTACACCTCAATACCGATGAAATTTAGATGCGATTATAATCAGTGTATAAATCCGTGGGGGTGTAAATGGCTATGCTAGAGGGTATTAATAATTTTGGTGAAAGAATTAGTCAGCTTCGCAGAAGCAATAGTATGACTCAAGAACAGTTAGGTCTAGTTCTTAATGTATCTGCCCAAGCCGTTTCAAAATGGGAAAAAGGAGATTCTCTGCCTGATATTTCTCTTTTAACGGAGTTGGCAAACGTTTTTGATTGTACTATAGACTACTTGCTTGGCAGAACAAGCGATTTACAGAGTCTTCTACCTCTGATTAGAGTCGAACTTCGAAGGATGACCCCAGAACAGAGAATTAATTTTGTTGGTGAGGTTATCAACGCACTATCTCATAATGAAATGACAGTTCCATCACACCCCGCATTAACTCAAATTCAATTAGGTCAACATGGACTAAGCTTATGGGCAAAAGATAGATTAGTTTGTATTGCAACATCTCTTTTTTTAAACGAAGCCACTGAAGCGCTACACGAAAAAGTAGAATTCCCAATGAATGTTCTACCTTCAAATGTTTTAACTGTTATATATGAGTTACTACTTGATAATAAAAATTTAGAGCCGGACTTTACGCCAATAGAAGATTCGATTCTTCGCTCGCGAGTACCCAAGGACATAAACTTTGATGAAGTCATAGTAGAATGCATTGAACTTGGATTTGTAGATAGAGTTCGAGGTGGATATAGACTTAATGTTAAAGGTGACATTGCAACACGTTTATTTTCAATCGTGCATAGGGTTGTAAGTAGACCAGATTCATTCTCTTTAGATTTTCCGTTAAGCTGATTAACTACGAACATTACACACTCCTCCCTTATTCGTTATAATAGAACCAGTGATTTAGGAAAGGGATGTAAGGATGAAGAAAGTCATCGTAGTGGGAGCAGGAATTCTTGGGGCATCAACAGCCTATCAATTAGCAAAATTGGGTGCGGATGTTCTTATTATAGACCGCAAGGATAAAGGGCAGGCGACGGATGCCGCTGCTGGGATCATCTGCCCCTGGTTATCACAGAGGCGCAATCAGGCATGGTATCGTTTGGCAAAGGCGGGTGCTCGCTTTTATCCTGAATTAATTCGTGAACTTGAACGTGAAGGGGAAACCGATACTGGATACGCTCAAGTCGGAGCGCTCAGTATTCATCATGATGTGGAGAAGCTTAACAAGATGGAAGAAAGGGCACAACTACGAAGAGAGGATGCGCCTGAAATCGGTGACATTACTCCGCTTGATGAGCAGGATACACATGATCGGTTCCCTTTGTTAAGGGAAGAATATCGTTCGATCCAAATTAGTGGTGCTGCTCGTATTGATGGTCGTGCACTTCGTGATGCTTTGATTCGATCCGCACAGCGAAATGGTGCTGTCCTTATTAATGGAGACGCAAAGCTTCAATTTGAGTCGAGCCGTGTAACTGGAGTAACCGTGGGTTCTGATTCCTATGACGCAGATCAAATCATTGTATGTGCGGGAGCGTGGGCCAATCAACTACTACAGCCATTGGGTATTGACTTTAAAGTGAGTTACCAAAAAGCTCAAATCATGCATTTAAAGGTTCATGATCATCAAGACACAGGTAGTTGGCCCGTCATAATACCGCCTTCGGATCAATACCTGCTTTCTTTTGACGACCAGAAGATTGTTATTGGGGCAACTCATGAGAATGATATTGAAGGTTATGATACGCGGGTGACGGCAGGCGGAATGCAAGAAATTCTAGATAAAGGCTTAGCGTTGGCACCTGGTTTAGCGAATAGTACTTTTCAGGAAGTAAGAGTCGGGTTCCGTCCATTTACTCCAGGTTTCCTGCCTATTATGGGTACTGTTCCGGGCTGGGATGGTCTTATTACGGCAAACGGACTTGGGGCTTCTGGGCTAACCATGGGCCCCTTTATTGGAAGTCAGCTTGCAAAGATGGCACTAGGTATGGACCTTGATATTGATGTAGCAGATTATGATGTTCGTACAGCAATGAATGAAGACTGATACTTATTTGTCAAAAGAAAATGTATTAGCGAAGAGAACCGTGTACTCACGGTTCTTTTTTTGTTTAAAGCTTTTTGTGTTTTAGCTCGAATGAGAGCGCAACATAGTGAATAACTCCTTGTGTTATAACTAACATGAAATGATGAACAAGGAGATGAATTCATGAACAACCTGAAAGGTAAAATTGCATTGGTAACCGGAGCAAGCCGGGGGATTGGTAAGGCTATTGCCTTACGTCTAGCGAAAGAAGGGGTCTTAGTCGCTATTCATTATGGAAGAAGGCAGGAGGAGGCAGAAAAGGTAGCTAATGAGATTATTCAACAGGGAGGATCAGCTTTCACGATCGGTGCGAACTTCCGAGATCTTGACGGGATTGATCAGTTATTTGTATCTATGGATGCAGCACTTCAACAACGAATAGGAGATCATCGATTTGATATTTTAGTCAATAACGCCGGGGTAGGACAAATTCTATCCTTTGAAGAGGCTTCCGAGAAATCCTTTGACGAGGTCATGAATTTAAATGTGAAAGCTCCTTTCTTTGTGATTCAACAAGCTCTTCCACGACTTAAAGAAGGTGGTCGAATCATTAACATTTCCTCATTTGTCACGCGAGCTGCCTCGCCAAGCGTTTTTACATACAGTATCTCGAAAGGAGCAATAAACACCTTAACCCTCTTATTAGCTAAACAACTAGGAGGTCGTAATATTACTGTAAATGCGATTCTCCCAGGAATTATTAATACGGAAATGAATGAAGGTACACTGAATAACCCTGATGGTCAGAAATATGCTGCAGGCTTATCTACCTTTAATAGGTGGGGAGAGCCTGAGGATGTGGCAGATATCGCAGCGTTTCTCGCCTCATCAGACAGCCGCTGGGTAACGGGACAATTAATGGATGCAAGCGGGGGATCACATTTGTAATGAAGAGATCTTCGACAACACAAAGAAGAACGTCCACCTACTGAACGTACTTCTTTAGTCTTGTATTGTGCTATTACCTTATTAACTTATCGAATTCATTAGCTGAAAGAAGTATTCTGGTTGCTGTGTTTTATTGAGGTTATACCATGCGTCTAGAGTATCGGGTGACATCACATCTAAATGTTTTAGTACTTCTTTCGCAAATTCCAATGGAGCTACTCCAGATGCAGTAACCATATTCTCACCTGTCACAGCAGGTTCCTTCTCATAATAGAGCTCACCTTTATAGTTAGGGCAGACCATTCTTAAATATTCTAAGTCATTACTAGTATGCTTTCTAGAATCGAGGTATCCACTTTTCGCTAATCCTTCCGTTGCTCCACATATTGCTGCGATTATAGTACCTTGTTCTAACGCTACACCGACTTTATCTAGAATAGGTTGATGATATTCTTCTCCCCAGGTGATACCTCCTGGTAAAATCAGTAGATCTCTATTATCGAGAGTGCATGCATCTACTAAAATGTCAGGTTGTATGCGTAATCCACCCATCGTCGTAATCATTTCTTTAGTAGCACCAACGGTAATAATTTCAAAAGGTGCTATGTCTTTTTTGAAATATCTTCCCGAATTTAGTTCAGCGATTAAATATCCATATTCCCAATCTGACATTGTATTAAAAACATAAAGATAAGCTTTTTTGGGTTGCATTCTATAACGCTCCATTCCTATTTGGTAAGACTATTATAATAAAGCTTCCCTGACAACTACCGTCAGGGAAGCTTTAAGAATTATAAAATAATATAAAATTTTATATAAAGAGATACTGTGAACTAAGGATCATAACGAATATACCTAGTACGATTGCTATTTTCCCGCCAAACTTTAGACACCATAGCTCTAAGTCACTTATAGGCTGATCTTTATATATATTACTATTCCACAATACCTTAGGGCGTATAATTAAGAATATACCGAGAATCATTATACTAAGGCCTAGCAGTAATACAATAATAAACGAAGACATATAATAGGACTCTAGAAAGGTGATTAATCCTCGAAGTGAGAGTGTCACACCAAGAAAGATAATGAACAGGCCCCTATTTGTTCTTTAAATAATTCGCTGCGATTCCGTTCCACGTCCTCAGGAATTCGAGACAACCATCTGACCCAGTCAGAATCCGGCTCTCTGCATAAATGTACCCCGAATGTTATAATCACGATTCCAATGAACAAAAAAACATGTATCCAACTCCCCTAACTCAGTATTACGGTGTCAAGAACTCTGTATAAAGATCTCTATATATAAACACAATCAGAAATAGTTTGTCCAGATGATTATATAGGTACCTAAAATCCGACAATTGAAGTGATTTCTACTTCATGCTGATGCATTATTACTTGTTACTTCTATTGAAATTTCTACCCCTTCATGCTTATAATAGATCGATAAAATTAGAAAAAGGTGTCTATATATGAGCATATTAAATGTTGAAGGATTAAGTCATGGTTTTGGTGATCGAGCGATCTTTAAGGATGTTTCATTCCGACTTCTAAAAGGAGAGCATATCGGATTAATCGGGGCGAATGGAGAAGGTAAATCTACCTTTATGAACATCGTTACGAATAAGCTCCAACCTGATGAAGGTAAGGTAGAATGGTCTAAGCGTGTTCGTGTAGGTTATCTGGATCAGCATGCTGTGTTGACGAAAGGGATGACCATTCAAGACGTACTTCGGGGTGCGTTCCAATATTTGTTCGATCTTGAAACGGAAATGAACGAAATGTATAACCGGATGGGTGAAGTGTCCCCGGAAGAGCTGGAGAAGTTGCTGGAGGAAGTCGGTACAATTCAAGATACGCTGACGAACCAGGACTTTTATATGATTGATGCGAAGATTCAGGAGACAGCACGCGGACTTGGTATTACAGACATAGGTCTGGATCGTGATGTGAATGACTTGAGTGGCGGACAACGTACGAAGATTCTACTTGCCAAGCTCCTGTTAGAGAAGCCAGACATTCTACTACTCGATGAGCCTACCAACTATTTGGACGAACAGCACATCGAATGGCTTAAGCGTTACCTGCAAGAATATGAGAATGCTTTTATTCTGATCTCTCACGATATACCATTCCTGAACAGTGTTATCAATCTGATCTATCATATGGAGAATCAGAAGTTAACTCGTTACGTGGGTGACTATGATCAGTTCCAGCAGGTTTATGAAATGAGAAAGCAACAACTCGAATCCGCTTATAACCGCCAGCAGCAGGAAATCGCAGAGTTGAAAGATTTTGTAGCCCGGAACAAAGCTAGTGTAGCCACTCGGAATATGGCAATGTCTAGACAGAAGAAGCTCGATAAAATGGATGTTATAGAGCTTTCTAAGGAAAAGCCGAAACCACAGTTTAACTTCAAGGAAGGTAAAACCGCGGGTAAGGACATTTTTGAAACCAAAGATTTGGTGATTGGTTACGATAGTCCTCTTTCCAGACCGCTTGATCTGCGAATGGAGCGTGGACAGAAGATTGCGCTTGTTGGTGCGAACGGGATCGGGAAGACAACACTTCTGCGCAGTATTTTAGGTGAAATCCCAGCGATATCTGGTTCTGTGGAGCGTGGATACAACCTGGAGATTGGATATTTTGAACAAGAAATGAAGGAAGGCAACTACAATACATGTATTGAAGAAATATGGGAAACCTTCCCTTCGTTAAGCCAGTTTGAAGTTCGTGCTGCTCTTGCTAAATGCGGACTGACAACGAAGCATATTGAGAGTAAAATCGCCGTGCTAAGTGGTGGAGAAAAAGCAAAAGTTCGTTTATGCAAACTGATTAATAGTGAAACAAATCTGCTTGTGCTTGACGAGCCTACGAACCACCTTGATGTCGATGCCAAAGATGAACTCAAACGTGCGCTGAAAGCTTACAAAGGCAGCATTCTCATGATTTCTCACGAACCTGAGTTTTACAGCGATATCGCAACAGACATTTGGAATTGTGAATCCTGGACAACCAAAGTATTTTAAAGTGAAGTTTGAATTTAATAAATGTAGAAGAGAGTCGCAGCGATGCGGCTTTTTTTTATTTTTATGAAAATAATGCGAAATTGTAGTCTAATATGTGCCGAAATGGGTATTTATTGTTAAGTGGTTGACTTCCTGTATATACAAGTATACTATGTTGCCATAGACAACTTGTATATACAAGATGAAGGGGAGGGCTAATAATCATGCAAATGCAGAGAAACCAGTCCCAAGATTGGTGGAGAACTTCAACAGTTTATCAGGTGTACCCTAAGAGCTTTAATGATACAACAGGTAGTGGTACGGGGGATATTCGTGGTTTAACTGAGAAGCTTGATTATATAAAAGGGCTTGGAATTGATATCGTATGGCTTCAACCGGTATACGTATCTCCGCAAAATGATAACGGTTACGATGTAGCGGATTATTACAATATTGATCCAGCATATGGAACGATGGAGGATTTTGACGAGCTTGTTCATGAACTGAAAAAGAGAAACATGCATCTCATGATCGATATTGTAGTCAATCACTCATCGACTGAGCATCACTGGTTCAAAGAAGCGAGGTCTTCACGTGATAATCCCTATCGCGATTATTACATCTGGAAAGATCCTGCAGAGGATGGGGGGCCGCCAAATAATTGGCAGTCTAAATTCGGTGGACCTGCTTGGCAGTTTGATGAAGGAACAGGACAGTATTTTTTGACGTTATTTGATAAGACACAAGCAGATCTCAATTGGGAGAACGAGAAGGTTAGGCAAGAAGTTGTGGATTTGCTGACATTTTGGGCGAAGAAGGGTGTAGACGGTTTCAGAATGGATGTCATTAACTTGATCTCCAAAGACCAGTGTTTCCCAAATGATGATGGCAGCATCCCTCCAGGGGATGGGCGTAAATTCTACACCGATGGGCCACGAGTACACGAATATGTTAAAGAACTGAATGAAAAAGTGTTCAGACCATACAACATCATTACGGTTGGTGAGATGTCATCCACGACACTCGCACATTGCATCCGCTATTCGAATCCGGAGGAACACGAGTTCTCTATGACTTTTAACTTTCATCACCTGAAGGTGGACTATCCCAATGGACAAAAGTGGGAGCTTAAGCCCTACGATTTTGAAGAGTTAAAAACAGTACTTTCTGATTGGCAAATTGGAATGCAAGAGGGTGGCGGTTGGAACGCGTTATTCTGGAACAATCATGATCAACCAAGGGCTCTTACCCGCTTTACGGATGATGATGAGTACAGAATTGAAAGTGCGAAGCTGCTTGCTACCACACTTCACGGTTTACAAGGTACACCTTATGTCTATCAAGGAGAAGAGATCGGTATGCCGGATCCCAAGTGGAAGGATATATCCGAGTTCCGAGATATCGAGTCACGGAATATGTACGATATTCTGCTCAAGAGAGGCAAGACCCCTGAGGAGGCAGCTCACATTGTCAGTGTCCGATCGAGGGATAACTCAAGACTTCCTATGCTATGGGATGATAGTGATCAAGCAGGATTTACATCTGGAACCCCATGGATAAAGATCGATGAACGATATCCTCATATTAATGCCAAAGCACAGGTAGAGGACGACGATTCAATCTATCATCATTATCGAAAATTAATTGAGTTGCGAAAAGAACTACCGGTCCTTATTGACGGCAAGTATATACGCCTGGATGAAAGTCATCCCCAAATCTATGCCTATGCAAGAATAAATGAGGAAGAGTCTATCGTTGTGATATCTAATTTTAGTAAGGAAGAGGCAACTTTTGAACTTCCAGAGTGGTTCTCCGTAGGTCTTTCAAGGGCTAGTCGTGTGAAGCTTCTAATAGGCAATACTGATGAAGAACCAGTGCTTTCAAAGCGAATGAATATCCAGCCGTACGGATCTTATATGTGGTTGATCAAGAATTCGTAATATTATACTTATTTATTCTATAGAGTCAGGAGAGAATGGCTATGGCGAATATCAATCGCAAAAATGTCGAACGGATCATAGAAGCTGTTGGCGGCAAGAATAATATTGAGGCTGCTACACATTGCGTAACCAGGTTAAGATTTTCACTTGTTGATGAAAGTAAGGTGGATGCTCAAGCTTTGGACGCCAATGATCTTGTAAAAGGACAGTTCTCATCTCAAGGACAGTTTCAGGTCGTCATTGGACCAGGACTTGTCGATCAAGTCTATGATGAGATGATTGACATAACTGGAGGCTCTAGAGCTAGTAAAGATGATGTGAAAGCACTCGCTAGTAAAAAACAAAATCCGCTGCAACGAGCCATTAAAACACTTGCGGATATCTTTATTCCGATTCTCCCAGCGATTGTAATGGCAGGTCTTCTGCTCGGAATCAATAATATCCTAACAGGTGCAGGGATCTTTTATGAAGGCAAGTCGCTTATTGATGTACATCCTCAGTGGGCAGACGTAGCCTCGATCATTAATTTGATTGCAAGTACGGCCTTTACCTTCTTACCGGTCTTAATCGGCTGGTCTGCTGTGCGTCAATTCGGAGGAAATCCACTGCTTGGGATTGTGCTAGGTCTGATTCTAGTGAATCCGGACCTCCTGAGCGCGAATCAATATGCAGATGCTAAATTAGAAGGCACCGTACCGGTATGGAATTTGTTTGGGTTTGAGATTGAGAAGATCGGATATCAAGGTCAAGTGTTACCTGTACTCGTGTCCGCTTACATTTTGGCAAAGATTGAGATGTTTCTAAATAAACGAGTGCACGATTCGATCAAATTACTAGTTGTAGCACCCGTGGCTCTATTGGTGACTGGTTTCCTTGCATTTATTGTAGTTGGACCTATTACGTTTGCGATTGGTAACGTTCTTACCTCTGGACTTGTAAGTATATTTGATTCTTTTGCTGCTCTCGGCGGTTTGATATACGGTGGATTGTACTCACTACTCGTGATTACAGGAATGCACCATACCTTCCTTGCTGTAGATTTCCAGTTGATCGGTAGTGAAGGTGGGACATTCCTATGGCCAATGCTCGCCTTGTCTAATATTGCTCAAGGTGCAGCAGCACTAGCGATGATGTTCATCCTAAGAGAACAGAAAGCGAAAGGGCTTGCGGTAACTTCGTCCATATCTGCATTTCTGGGTGTTACTGAGCCCGCTATTTTTGGTGTGAACGTACGTCATAAATATCCCTTCATCTTCGGAATGATCGGCTCGGGTATTGCGGGTGTAATTCTGGCAATGAATAATGTACTTGCATCATCTATTGGAGTAGGTGGTATACCAGGATTCTTGTCCATCTTCCCAAACCAATGGGGCGTGTTCTTCCTTGGAATGGCTGTAGTACTAGTGGTTCCATTCACAGGGACTCTGCTCTACGGAAGATATCTTATTTCTAGACCATCAAATGGAGTGCCGCAAGAAAGTAAGCTACAATCCGTAACCCATGAACAGGCAGCAACGACAGAATCCGATGCTGAGCTCGCTGCTGATGATGCTAACATCATGAAGTCTACACCAACAGATTCAGGAACAGGCAATTCTCAGAAGGTTACAGTAGATATTACAGCTCCAATGAATGGTGAAGTAGTACCTCTATCTGAAGTACCTGACCCTGCTTTTGCAGAGAAACAAATGGGGCAAGGCGTTGCCATTATTCCATCCGACGGGAAGGTATACGCACCATTCGATGGGACTGTGGCGCACCTGATTAAGAAGAGTAAACATGCAGTTATACTATCCGATTCAAACGGGCTCCAAGTTTTGATTCATGTCGGAATTAACACCGTGTCCTTAAAAGGTGAAGGGTTTACAGCCCATGTGGAGACAGGTGCGAGTATTAAGAAAGGGCAGCTTCTTCTGGAATTCGATATCGATCGTATTAAACAAGCAGGACTCCCTATCATTACGCCGATTCTTGTTCCTGACGGTCAGGATGGTATTCAAGAAATCATAGAAAATATAGGTGAAGCCACGCAAGGTGTGACAACCATTCTTCAAGTGTCACTTGATTCTGATTCACAATAGCATCGATAAGAATGAATGAAATTACATCAAATCATGGTACAATATCGATGGTGATTATGAGATGACAAACAATATATTCTTAACACTTTACAAGGATTATGCCGAACAGATCGATGCAGGACTTTTAAAACCTGGAAGTAAGCTTCCTTCTGAGAATGAACTAACCATTACTTATAATACGTCCAGAGAAACGGTGCGTAAGGGACTTAATCTGCTTGCCCAGAATGGGTATATTAACAAAGTGAAAGGGAAAGGCTCCTTTGTTCTGGACATGGGGAGGATGAATTTCCCGATAACGGGACTCGTTAGTTACAAAGAAGTTTCTGAACGATTAGGTAAAAAGAGTCGAACCCTTGTTTATGTAACGGAACGTGTTCTGGCAGGTGATCTGATCGCAAAAGAACTTCATATTCGTTCAGATCAATACGTATGGAAGGTCATTCGCGCAAGAGAAATTGACGGTGAACGTATCATTCTAGATATCGATTACTTCTTAGCTGATATCGTTGCCAATATGACAAAGGATATCGCTGAAGATTCGATTTATGAGTATCTCGAACAGGAGCTTAATTTCAAGATTAGTTATGCAGAGAAAATCATATCAGTAGAACGAGCTACAGAGATGGATCGTGAATACATGGATATAAACCATGACACACATGTCGTAGTCGTCAGGGGATATGTTCATTTGGAGGATACAACACTCTTTCAATTCACAGAGTCAAGGCATCGATTAGACAAATTTCAATTTGTCGATTTTGCAAGACGGATTTAGTAACAGTTGTCGTATTCTAGCTAAGAAGGCATCCTTGATGAGGGTGTCTTCTTTTCTTGATTGTAGGACAGTATAATGGAGTAGGCGCATGTTCATTCGTTGATTGAATATCGAAGAATATCCATATTAATTTATTTAATATTAAGGATACATAACTAAGGGAGGACATTTATGGAACAACCCCGCATTTGGCCGGATCGATTCAAAAGATTTTTTCTTAACAACAAGTTTGTGCTCCTATTGCTTATCCTGCTTTTGGTGGGACTTAATGTACTTGTACTGAGTAAAATCTCATTTGTTCTACATCCACTTGAAGTATTGATTAAGACAATCGTGTTACCGATCATCTTATCGGGTATACTGTACTACCTACTCAATCCTCTTGTAGATATTATGGAGAAAAGAAACATCAAACGCGGCTGGTCTATTCTCATGCTATATCTTTTGATTGCTGGTATTCTGACAGTGGTTGTCTTAGCGGTCATACCTGTACTACGAAACCAGATTACAGGGTTGGTGGACAGTTTCCCTGAATATAGCGAAAATGTTAGGCAACAATTCGAGGAACTTACAGGCAGCAAGTTGTTTAGCCAATTGCAAGAAGCTGTGAGCGTTAGCTCGCAAGATTGGTGGAACACGATTACTAAGAAGGCTTCAGAACTGCTTAACCAGACATGGACCAGAGTGGGAGGTTTTCTCGGTGCATTCACAGAGATTGTGTTGGCAATTGTGACAGTACCTTTTATTTTGTTTTACATGCTGAAGGACGGAAAGAGATTGCCACATAAGATTCTGTCTTTCTTACCAACGAAGAGTCGTACTGGAATAATGCATGTACTTCATGACATAAATCATCAGATCAGCTCATTCATCCGTGGGCAGATTATCGTCAGTTTCTGTATTGGTATTCTGCTGTATATCGGTTATATGATTATTGGATTGGACTATGCCTTAATCCTTGCTATTATTGCTTCGTTCACTAGCATTGTTCCGTATCTTGGACCCGCAATTGCAATTACGCCTGCACTCATTGTGGCCATAGTTACATCTCCAGTCATGTTATTGAAGATGGTAGCAGTTTGGACTATTGTACAGTTGATTGAAGGGAAATTCATATCACCACAAATCATGGGCAAAACACTCAAAATACACCCCATCACCATTATTTTTGTAATACTTACCTCAGGAAATTTATTTGGTGTGGTAGGTATTCTGCTGGCTGTTCCTGGATATGCGGTGCTGAAGGTTTGTGTCTCACATATTTTTGAGTGGTTTAAAGACACTTCTGGTTTATATGATCCACCGAACAGTAACCAGTTGAAATAACGATATTCAAGTAGGATAAAAGATGTGTATATGTAAGTAGACCCTCGTCCATTGGCTAAACAGTCTAAAGGACGGGGGTTCTTTTGTGTTTAAATATACCTAGGATCTTGAATTCTTCTCGGCTGCACGGAGTCTTTCCTCTTCTTCGGCTTTAACAATGGAGAGATAACCAATAACATCTCCAATTGCAGCTAAAGTAAGCCCAATCTTGGCTAATTCGATGGATGATAACTCTTCAAGAGTGGCATTACTTTTCTTTCTGGGTTTGGCCATCATTTCACCCCAAAAGTCAGTTTAATCCTAATGTATGAAAAGGATGTTTATTATGTTTATATTACAGCCTTTTATAGTGCCTATTTTATCGTTTTCCACGGTCATTTTCAGGTGTTCTTATCTTTTACGACATTTGATCATAAAAAATTATTACTTGACTTTCTTGAAAGTATTCATGTAAGATTCATTCCAAGAAATACAAATGAGGCATGGACCAAAGACATGATTTCCTTCACGAACTGTCCAGAGAGAGAAGTGTAAGCTGCAAGCTTCTTCAGTAACCGGTAGTGAAATTACCCCTTTGTAGCTGCGGCGTTGAACCCGTTGATCTGTATTCACGGCTGTAATCGTCACCGAATGATCCCCGTTACCGGATCCCAAATGAGGACCTTACGTTTTCATGCTTTGCTGAATCGCAGTGCATGTAGCGTTATAGGTCAAATCAGGGTGGAACCACGAGCTGAACGCACTCGTCCCTTGCTTGGGAGAGAGGCGTTTTTTTGCGTTCAAATATTACGATAAAGACAGAAATGGAGGCTAATCATGGAGATCAATGTTATTTTGCCAGATGGAACAAAGAAGGGGTATTCACAAGGAACGACGATAAAACAAGTGGCAGAGTCTATTAGTGCCAGTCTGAAAAAGAGCGCCATCGCCGGAAAGATAAACGGTAAGCTTGTTGATCTTCAGCAGCCGATCGAACAGGATAGTCTAATCGAAATAGTTACGCTTGATAGCTCGGATGGTTTGAATATATATAGACATAGTACAGCGCATGTGTTGGCTCAAGCTATAAAGCGTATTTATGGAGAAAAGAATGTAAGGCTCGGCATTGGACCGGTCATTGAAGATGGCTTCTATTATGATCTGGATATAGAGAAACCGTTATCCATCGATGATCTTTCCACAATTGAAGAAGAGATGACAAGAATTATCCAAGAGAACTTACCCATCGTCCGGCGGATCGTAAGCCGCTCCGAGGCCAAAACCATCTATGAAGAACTTGGAGAACCATTTAAGTTGGAGTTAATTCAGGAGTTACCGGAGGATGCTGTCATTAGCATCTACGATCAAGGTGAATTTTTTGATCTATGCAGAGGCCCTCATCTTCCCTCAACAGGTCGGATCAAAGCTTTCAAGTTGATGAATGTAGCAGGAGCCTACTGGCGTGGAGATTCGGACAATAAAATGCTGCAAAGAATCTATGGGACTTCTTTTTTAAAGAAAGCGCATCTTGAGAGACATCTCCATGTATTAGAAGAAGCCAAGAAACGAGACCACCGTAAGCTTGGCAAAGAACTTGAGTTGTTTATGTTCTCTGAAGAAGCACCCGGTATGCCTTTCTATCTCCCCAAGGGGATGATAATCCGTACAGAACTCGAAAACTATGCGCGCGAGTTGCAAAGGCAGCGGGAGTACGATGAAGTGCGCACACCTCTTATGATGAATAATCGATTGTGGGAGCAATCAGGACATTGGGATCATTATAAAGACAATATGTATTTTACTAATGTGGATGAAACAAAGTTTGCCCTTAAACCAATGAACTGTCCGGGACATATGTTGATTTTCAAAAACAATCTGCATTCCTATCGAGAATTGCCAATTCGAATATCGGAGTTTGGTCAGGTACACCGTCATGAATTCTCAGGAGCGTTAAACGGGATGATGAGAGTACGTACTTTCTGTCAAGATGACGCACACCTATTTGTTTTACCAGATCAGATTGAGGATGAGATCGGTCGAGTTATTGAACTGATTGGTCATATTTATCAAGTATTTGGTTTTGAATATAAAATAGAACTGTCTACAAGGCCAGAAGATTATATGGGTTCAGAAGAACTGTGGCAGAAGGCAGAAGATTCGTTACGAAATGTGCTAGATAAGCGTGGTATAGAATACCGTGTGAATGAAGGAGATGGGGCTTTCTACGGTCCTAAGATTGACTTTCATATACTGGATGCACTTAAACGAAGTTGGCAATGTGGAACGATACAACTGGATTTCCAAATGCCTGAGAACTTCGATCTTTCGTACATCGGTGAAGATAATCAGAAGCATCGCCCCGTTGTGATCCACCGTGCTGTTTACGGTTCAATAGATCGATTTATTGGTATTCTTACTGAGCATTTTGCTGGGGCTTTTCCGATTTGGTTATCACCCGTGCAAGTAAAGTTATTGCCTGTATCCGAGAATTACCTCGATTATGCGTTTCAAGTGAAGAAGTGGCTAGAGGAGAGCGGGATTCGTACTGAGGTAGATGTGCGGAATGAAAAACTTGGATACAAGATTCGTGAAGCACAGCTTGAAAAAGCACCGTATATATTTGTCCTCGGTGAGAAAGAGAAAAATTCGGGTCAGGTCTCAGTAAGAAGAAGAGGTGAGGGTGACCTTGGTTTAAGAAGTTTGCAAGAGATTGCCGAGTTGATACAAGAGGAAATTCGTCATAAACAGTAAAAGAAACTCAAGAATCTAGATGCAAAAAAGTCGCGTTATTCGCGACTTTTTTGCATGTCAAGGATTGTCAAGCTAAGTACGACAGTATTTGCTGTATGTGCGGAAGTAATTTTAATTAGACAACGAAGAACTCATTTATCCGGCCTCTACTTCATTGCTGTCATTAGTAGATCGATAGGAAATTTTCAAAGTACATGCCCAAAAAAACAACGCTATCATGCTTACCAGGATTCCCAGTATGCACACGCCGAACCATCCAGCCCAAGAATAAATCCAGGTCGACAATACCGCACCTGTTGCGCTTCCAAAAGAATAAAAGATCATGTACCCTGCGGTTAGCCTGCTCCTCGCTCCTGGACGAACACTTAAAATCATGCTCTGATTAGTAACGTGAACCGCCTGCACTGCGAAATCCAACATAATGACCCCTATGATAAATAGCCACATGGAATGATGTAGTAACCCTATTGGTAGCCAAGAAAACATTAGCAGTAACAAAGCGAAGCCAGTCGTTCGTTGCCCTAGTCCTCGGTCTGCCAGTCGTCCCGCACTGTTGGCGGCAACCGCCCCGGCTACACCAGCAAGTCCAAACAATCCAATGATACTGTGGGTGAACGAAAGTGGAGGAGAGCTCAACGGCAATACCATTGAGGACCATAAAATACTAAAATCTAAAAAAATGAAGAAGGCAAGTAGTCCACGAATTCTCAATAGCGGTATTTGAACGAATAAATCCCTCATGGAGCTGAGCATTTCCCGATACGTGTTTTGACTTGGCCGACGCGGTGTAGCGGGTGTAACGGTTAGGAATAGATAAGCCATGCAGATCATGATTACTGCCGTGACTATATAAACGGATCGCCAACCGGCTATATCTGCTAAGGTACCCGAGAAGGTGCGGCCCAGTAGAATCCCTACTACGATACCACTCGTAACGACTCCAATGGCCCGGCCACGACTGTGCAATGACGCTCGATTAGCAACAAGTGCAACAAGGACTTGTGCAACTACAGCCTGGAACCCAACCATTCCCATACCGATGAACAGAGAAAAAGTATTAGAAGCCAACGCAACGATACTTAGAGCGATGGCTATAAACACCAACATCCCGGTTACAAGCCGGCGTGGGTCAATCAAATCTCCTAGCGGAACCAGGAAAAACAATCCAAATGCATAACACATTTGAGTCACTGTTACTACCGTCCCGATGATAGTGCTCTTGATGCCAAATTCTAAAGCAATCGCATCAAGTAAAGGTTGGGAATAATAAACTGTGGCTACAGCCGAACCGCAAATGATCGCATACAGTAAAAGCACTGCGCTCGAAAGTTGAGCTTGTGATTCAATGTAATTCGGACGGATCTTCGGGGAACTTGACATTAAAGAACCTCCATATTCTATACCGATCGGTATTTTATTTACAAATCCAATTAACTCATATAAAATAAAGGATGTCAACGAAAAATTGACCTATATTAAATGTTTAGATATCATATTTAATGTACCAAAAGGTATTTATCGGGAGGCGTTATGGCTAGAATTCGTGAGTTCGATGAACAAAAGGCGTTAACAGAAGCTATGCATGTTTTTTGGGAAAAAGGGTACGAGGCTACTTCTCTAAGTGACTTAACATCTCGCATGGGGATTCAGAAACCTAGTTTATATGCTGCATACGGAGACAAAATGTCTTTGTTTGAATCAGCTCTTCGAAATTATAACCAATTACATTCTAAATCGGTTCGCTTGAAGCTAAATAAAATTTCGAGTGTCATGACTGCTTTTCGGCTCCTGTTTCTGGAAGGGGCATTCCCTAACGGAACGAACGAGCGTAATGGCTGCTTCTGCATTAATACAATGGTGGAACTGGCTCCGCACGACGCAAAGTTTGAAATATTGACACGAGAGCATCAACAGTATTTGGCAGCGATATTTGAGGCTACGCTTGAACGGGGGGTGACCTCCGGAGAGATTGATGGATCGGTCAACTGCCGGGCAATGGCTCAGTCTTTAGTGGTAGCGTTCATCGGGATTACTGTATTAAAAAAATCAAATCCTAATAGAGAATGGATCGATAATTGTATCGACTCAGCGCTGTCGTTACTCACTGCACCCCCAAGCACAAAACCTGACTTGGGAACAGATGCCTAGTAGCTTCCATATTATACGAATTATTCTTGGTCTATTTATTTTTTTGCTGTGGCACTTCATATTACAATTCGTCATGTAAAAAAACTGATGTAACATGAATCCTAATAACTAGAAATAAAATGGATAAAAGTGTAAGATGAAAGGAGTTAGATGAAGCGTTACTATTCTTCCGGAGAAAGGTGGTACTACTATGAAAGAGTCGTTAATTAAGAGATTAAAGTTAATGCTTCTTCGAGAGGATAATCTTGCCCTCGTTGGGCATCCAGCGAGCCAAGATGAAATCAATCATGCTGAACAACTGTTAAATGTAAGCTTTCATAAGGATTATGTACAGTTTCTTCGGATGTTTGGAGGCGCTTACGCAGGTCTTCCCGTACACGGATTCTCCAATGGTTCTAGCCTTGGTAAGGAGACGGTCATTGATTTGACAAGATCGTTCCGAGAACAGTTCAAGGACCATCCCTTTGCTGAGATCTTAGATATCAGTTATGTCATATCGATGGATGGATCAGGTGATCCGATCTTTATTAATCCGTCAGGACATGTGTACATTGGGTATCATGATACAGGGGAGATTAGGTTATTGGCGGAATCATTTGAAGATTTGCTCGAGGAGAATTTCTACGAATGGTAAGGTAAGTTCTTAACTACGCCCTCTTACTTCGAGACTTGTGAAAAGCCATAAAAAAACTCACCATTTGGTGTGAGTTTTTTTATGGCTATTTATGGTGTGAAGTGTCCCTTTTCCGAAAGATGAAGTGTTATACCTCATAAACAAAGAGAAGTAGAGGTGAGACTTAGCGTTGAATTCTATAGATGAGTATGTAAAAAGTGTAAAGGCTGGTGAAGTGGAGGATTTTCAGCCCATCGTCGAAATGTATCAAAAACAGATTTATGTATATTGCTGCCGTATGCTCGGTTGTAAACACGATGCACAGGACGCCGTTCAGGATATATTCATCAAAGCATATACAAAGCTGTTTACATATGAACCGAAAGTGTCATTCTCAGCTTGGCTTTATAAAATCGCGTATCATCACTGTCTCAACTTACTGCGTAAGCGTGTAATCCGTCAGCGCGTACATCGTCTTCTTAGAACCTCAGGTATTACAGAGAGTCCTGAGCAAAAGCTTGATCGACAATGGTTCAGTGCGCCCCTCGAATATGCGATGTCAAGGCTCTCAGCTGATGAACGAAATTTACTAGTGTTGAGAGTTTTTGAAGAGAAGCCATTCGCTGAAATTGCTATGATTTTGGATAAGAATACGGATGCTGTCAAGAAAAAATATATGCGGATCAAACAGAAAACGATCAAATGGATCGGAGAGAAGGAAGGTGAAGAGCAATGCGGGAACGAGATGAGTCCGATAAAGATCAAATGTTGAGAAGCATGGAAATTAACTCTAACCCTGAAGATTTCGACATGTCTCCCTCCATCATGCAGAAATTAAGGAAAATCCATCAGAGAAATAGTAGAAATCATCCAGTCAAACGGCGCAGAAAAGTTCTGATTGCCTCACTATCCGCACTTCTGGTTCTCTCTAGCATGACAGTGTATGCGAGCACCCACTGGATACAGATTAAGAACAAAGAGGGTAAGATCATTCTAGAAACAAGACCACATCAGAGCAGCTCTCGCTCAGAAAATTACGGTAATCGATTAGATGAATATAAATCGGAATTGAAGAAAAACTTGAAACCGGGAGAGAGTGCCATTTTCTATCTGAAGGATGAAAAGATGAATGAAGCAGATCAGTATAATCTTCTACATTATTATTATGAACCGGTTGTGAGCTCCACTTATGATGACCTTACTAAAGAAATACAACGTTTGAAAGCACCTATGATACATAATCTTGATGGCTTTGTTCCGGATGGATACATCTTTGAATCTGGTCTTGTTCAAGCAACAAGTGAGCCTGCTCCTAATACTCCCGAATATGAGGTTATCCTAAAGGATTTGATGGATAGAGCAGCGGAATCCGACGATGATCAGGCATTGTTCTATAAAATGGTCCCTCCTTCGAAAGCAGCCTCTACAGTGGTCAAGTATCACAAAGGAGATCGCCAGTTAAAGATTATTGCTTTTGTACGAACGCCGGGTTCGCCAGCACAAGTTCTTACAGATTCAGCTGAGAAGCTATCATTAAAAGGAACGGAACTGATTTTATCATCCGATCCGGCCCAAAAGTATCTAAATCGCAGATTAACTTGGCTAAATCGTGATGAAACTGTGTTATTCACTATCACAGATGATCCTAAGGAACCGTTAACGAACAATGAGTTCGTAAAAATCGCTGAAGGAATAATAAGAGATTGAAAAAATCGCTGAAAAGCGTCCCTTTTTACTTGAGTTCGTTGTTATACGTTGTGAATTGAAAAAATGAGATGCCGAAGAGGCGAAAGGAGCACGAATTACATGATTAGAGTAAAGAGGAAAATGGTGTTATCTCTTATTGTAGCGATGATGATCGTTGGAACAACGAACGCATATGCTACAAATTTATCAACAGCTCAGGTTAGTTCTGAGAAGAAAGCATCCTCGATTCAAGAGGTAATTAACAAGTTGCAAAACAATTTAAAGCCTGGTCAAATGGTAGCCTATTATGTTCCCGATAAAAAGTTTAATCCGTTGGACCGGATATCATTTGCTGGGAAAGGCTACGTCGCGAAAGATTATAAATCACACATCGCGAATGCGCAGAAGCTTAATGCTCCGACTTTAACCATGCCATCGATTCTTCCAGAAGGTTATCAATTCAAGAGCGGAATCGTTTACTTGAAGGATCCAAGTGAATCATCCACATTGTACAAATCGCTGGAGCAAGAATTAAAGGCACAGGCGAAAAAAGGAGGTAAACAGATATACACCAAATCGGTTAAAGTTACCGAATCTTTAAGTATTGTTCTTCAATATGTAAAAGGCAAAACAGAAGTGGACCTAGTTGCTACATACATGGAACCGTCAAAACCAACTGATGGAACGCCAGTGCTGCCCAATCTAACCGCAGAAACCATACAAATTAACGGTGTAGAATGTACGTACACAACTGACTCGAAAGGTAAGGATAGTTTGAGCTGGTATGACGAGGATAATCAGATTCGTTATACGATCTGGGCGGAGAGTGCAAAATCGGACGTTCTCCGTTTCGCTAAATTAGTACTTGCAGATTAAATAGTATCTTGGCCCGCTCCCTCTGATGGGAGAGGGCTTTTATTTCATATTGATACAGAGAGAGTTAAGTCATAACATGAGCAATTAAAAAGAAATGAAGAACCGATTTGTATGGTAAAGTTATTTTATTAGTGATAATGGACAGGGGGAATGACCATCGCAATGGTTATATAAGTCAGTAATATTTGGTTATAATCGTTGAATAAGTATTTATGGATGATTTAATAAGAAAGGATTAATGCAATGTCTCAGTATGAGAACGAACAGAGGTTTTGGAAAAGAAACATCATTCTCTTTTTAAGCAGCCAGACTCTTTCGTTGTTTGGTTCTGCCTTGGTTCAATATGCCATCATGTGGCACATAACCTTAACAACACAGTCAGGGATCATGATGACGCTGTACATTATATGCGGATTCATCCCGACCTTCCTACTGTCGCCTTTTGCTGGTGTATGGGCGGATAGATTTAACCGTAAAACTCTCATTATGCTATCGGATGCGATGATTGCAATCGTTACGCTGATTCTAGCAATTACGTTTATGATGGGATACGAAGCCATGTGGCTGTTGTTCGTCATAGCTGCTGTACGTGCACTTGGAGCAGGCATTCAGACGCCTGCAGTGGGTGCCATTCTTCCGCAGATTGTACCCCAAGAACAATTGACTAAAGTGAACGGAATCAATGGCAGCCTGCAAGCGCTTATGATGTTCGTAGCACCGATTGTCAGTGCCGCCATACTATCGATGGCGTCCATCGAAATGATATTATTTATTGATGTCATTACAGCGGCGATAGCGATTCTAACTTTGTTCTTTTTTCTCAAAATTCCATTACACCAAAAAGCTACTGCTACGCAAACAACAGGTTACTTGGATGATTTTAAACAGGGCCTAGTCTATATAAGACAACATGCCTTTTTAAAAACCTTTTTTATCTTTTTCGCCTTTTTCTTCATATTTATGGCGCCTGCGGCTTTCTTGACACCCCTTCAAGTGACACGTACTTTTGGGGACGACGTCTGGAGACTAACCGCTATCGAAATTGCTTTCTCCGTTGGCATGATGGCAGGCGGGGGAATTATTGCATCATGGGGTGGTTTTAAAAATAAAGTGTATACGATGACTTTCGCCAGTCTAATTATGGGCGTATGTACCGTTGCACTTGGTATTGTTCCAGTCTTTTGGATCTATTTAGCTGTAATGGCCGCCTTCGGTATTGCGATGCCTATTTTCAATACTCCAACAACTGTTCTGATCCAAGAAAAAGTAGATGCTAATTATTTAGGACGCATTTTCGGCGTCTTTAGTATGATCTCAACGTCGATGATGCCAATGGGGATGTTGATATTCGGTCCGCTCGCAGATGTTATCGACATCGAGTGGCTATTGATTGGAACAGGGATCATTCTTCTTGTGTTGACCCTGTTGTTCTACTCCAATAAAAAATTGGTTGAAGCTGGAAAGCCTACTGAACAGGTACACGCTGCTGAATAGCAAAGCCAGGTTTTTTTAAAAAAATGAAAGTAAACCAGACATAAAGACCCCGTTAAGCACGGGGTCTTTATGTCTAACTATATCTCGTTACCTACATCTACTAACTAGCCAGATATCTTAAACTGACTGTTATACAGTTTATGATAAAAGCCCTTCTTAGCGAGAAGTTCCTCATGCGTACCGCGTTCGGAAATACCGCCTCCATTGATAACTAAGATTTGATCAGCTTCCCTAATTGTGCTTAGACGGTGAGCGATGACAAAGCTAGTACGGCCCTCCATAAGTGTCTTCATTGCTGCTTGAATATGCATCTCTGTTCGTGTATCAATACTACTTGTTGCTTCGTCGAGGATGAGAATGGCTGGATCCGCAAGTACAGCTCGTGCAATGGTAATTAATTGTCTTTGCCCTTGACTCAAGTTACCGCCGCCAGAGGTAATGAGTGTATCATAGCCCTGAGGTAGCTTCATGATGAAATCATGTGCATTGGCTAGTCTTGCTGCCGTTTCAATCTCCTCATTCGTAGCATCTAGGCGTCCATATTTTATATTTTCTCGAATGGTGTCCGAGAACACATAAGCATCCTGAAGAACGATTCCGAGCTTGCTGCGAAGGTGGTCTTTATTCATGTGCCTTATATCCATACCATCAATTGTAACCGTACCTGATTCGATCTCATAGAAACGCGTAAGCAGATTAATGATGGTTGTTTTTCCTGCACCTGTTGGGCCTACAAGCGCAATGGTCTGTCCCGGACTTGCGGTAAGTGAGATCTCATTTAGAATAGGTACTCCTTCCTTGTAACTGAAGGACACTCGGTCGAACTGTACGTTACCACGGATTCCACTGGATTTTAACGTATCACTGTTAGCCGAATATTCCGTCTCTGTATCGATCACCTCAAATGCTCGCTCAGCTCCTGCAATTGCGGATTGAACCAGGTTGAACTGATTCGCTAAATCGTTTAGCGGACGCTGGAATTGCTTAGAGTAGTTCAAAAATGCCACAACTACACCAACACTTGTAAAGCCTTTGAATGACATATATCCACCCACGGCAGCGATAAGAGCGAAGCTTAAGTTATTCAATACGTTCATTACAGGACCAACCGTCCCCGAATAGATCTGAGCCCCAATACTAGCATTCGTTAGCTTTGTATTCATTTCATCAAACTGCTCAGCGGCATATTTTTCCCGACGGTATACCTGAACTACCTTCTGTCCAGAAACCGTCTCCTCAATAAAACCATTAAGCTCTCCAAGGTGTGATTGCTGTTTAGAAAAGTGCTTTCGTGTACGACTTGAAACAGTCTTAGTAAACAGCATGACAAAAGGAATGGTCACCATACTTAATATTGTTAGCCATATATTTAGATACAGCATGATGGATAGAGCCCCGATAAGTGATAGCACACTGGAGATAAGCTGCGTTACACTTGAATTAAGCGTGCCTGAAACATTCTCAATGTCATTGGTTGTGCGGCTCATAAGCTCGCCATGAGTCTTCGTATCGAAGAAACGTAAGGGAAGCAGCTGCAGTCTAGTAAAAATATCTCGCCTCATTTGCTGAACGGACAATTGTGACACTTTCACCATCACATGCTGCTGAAGCCAAGCTGTAAGAGCAGTACCTGTATAAACGGCAAGGAGAAAAGCACACAAGCCAATTAATCCCTTATAATTACCGGGAATAATATAATCGTCTACCGCTTTTCCAAGAAGATAAGGGGCGGTAAGTGATAGGATTGTAGTAATCAAGGTAAACAGAAATACTGCGATCATACCTTTACGGTGGGGACGAATGTATCCCCAAATCCGCTTCAATGTTTGCATCGTGTTTTTCGGCTTAGCTTTGCCTACAGTCACCCCTCGCATCGGGCCGCCGCCTCTCAAGCTAAGATCCGGTGTCTCACTGTTTGTTGTTTGTCGCTGTTCTTCCGGTTTAGCCATAAGAAGGCACCTCCTTGCCGAACTGGGACTCATATATATCTTGATAGATTTCACAAGAAGAAAGCAATTCTTGGTGAGTTCCTTCTGCCACGATATTGCCCTCATCTAGAATCAAGATTTTGTCCGCATCGATAACGGAAGATATTCGTTGAGCGATCAAAAAGCAGGTCCGTCCATGCATAAGCTGAGCCAATTCTTTCTGCAGCTTGAATTCCGTTCCCATATCGATAGCGCTTGTGCTGTCATCAAGAATAAGAATGGAGGGTCGTAGTAGCAATGCCCGAGCAATCGCAATCCGCTGCTTCTGACCACCAGAAAGATTGATACCACGTTGTCCCAGCTTTGTTTCATAGCCATCCGGCATCGCAGTGATAAATTCATGGGCCTGCGCGGCTTTAGCGGCTGCAATCACTTCTTCATCGGACGCTTCGGGTTTACCGTAGCGGATATTTTCCGCAATCGTGCCGGAGAAGAGGATGGATTCTTGAAGTACAATTCCTATCAAACCTCGGAGTGCGGACAGATCATAGCTACGAACATCCGTACCGTCGATCAGAATGCGACCTTCACTCACGTCGTATAGACGAGGAATCAGAGAAACGAGTGATGATTTACCTGCTCCAGTTGCACCCATAATGGCTATCGTCTGACCTGGCCGAGCTGTAAAATTAAGATTGCGGAGAACGGGCTCAAGGATACCCGGCTGATAGGAAAAATTAACTTGATCGAATGTGACCTCACCATGATGATAAGCATCCCTCTCAGGAAAGATAGGTGTCTTGATCTCGGACTCTGTCGATAACACCTCTTGAATCCGGTCCGCTGAAACTTTAGCTGTTGAAATCCGAACCAGCATCATGGCAACGGAAGATACGGAGAAGAGAACCTGAGTTACATAGTTAATAAATGCGATCAGATTTCCGACTTCGAAAGAACCGTCAATAGCATCCTTACCTCCGAACCAGAGTACAGCAACAATACTTATATTTAAAATCATCGTTAGAATCGGCATATTGATGGCTACGATCCGTTGGGTTTTAACAGACACTTGTGTGAAGTCTTCATTAGCGTTGTTAAAACGTCTATTCTCGTAATCTCTTCTCACAAAAGCTTTGGATACGCGAATGCCTGCTAAGTTCTCTTTCAGTACAGAGTTTACTTTATCTAACTTTTGCTGAATGACTGAGAACAACGGGAGTGTAGCTCGGATGAGCAAGAACATGATAATAAACAATAAAGGAACTGCCAAGGCTAGGATAATGGCCAGTTTTGGACTAATAATAATTGCCATGATAATACTTCCGATGGCTAGGAGCGGTGAACGTACAAAAACACGTAAGAGCATCTGGATCATTGTTTGAATTTGTACAATATCATTAGTGAGTCTAGTAATTAGTGAGCCCGTCGACAATTCGTCCAGATTGCGAAATGATAATGTCTGGACTTTACGGAACAGATCATCCCTGAGATCAGCACCAAAGCGTTGTGAAGCAATAGAGGAGAATATCGTACATCCAACACCGCCGATGAGCCCGATCATTGCTGCACAGACCATCATAAAGCCTATACTTTGAATGTGTGAAAGATCATTTTGCTTAACACCCTTATCGATAATGCTTGCCATTAATATAGGTTGTAATAAATCCATGGCGACTTCCAGTAGCATTAAGAGCGGGGCGAGTAGAGCAGCAGCCCAGTGGGGTCGTAAATAAGAAAATAGCTTAAGCAAGAGTCCACAACACCTTCTTTGATAATTAATTTTAGCTAAATACCAAGTTAATCCATGATTGAAGGAGTTGTCAAAGAAATAATGAGATGATAGAGCCTATCTTAGAGAAGTTATTCAATAAGTAATTGTTATAGTCATTGCTTTAAAAGGATTATTATGGAACGGATATCATGCTATACTTGAAACATTACTTTAGTTGAAGGAGGAGAATAGGTATGTTGGACGAGAAAGAGTATAAGCTTTATGCAGAGTCTGTATTATAAACAACGGCGGTTGTTTGCATAAAGCTATATATTAAGCCGCCGGAGTCCTACAATGGGAAGATCAGTTTATATGAAGACTTTGCTACCTTAGAATTCATTATTTAAGGGGTAGAGTAATCATGAAATATGTAAAGGCTGATATACTACCAGAGGAACTGCTAAGGGAAGTTCAGAAATATATTCAGGGAGTCACCATATATATTCCTAAACCTGATGGAGAGCGTAAGGGATGGGGCGTAAATTCAGGCAGTAGGAAACACATAAATCAACGAAATCAAGAAATTCGTCAACAATTTGCACAAGGTATTACGATAGATCAGCTCACGGAAAGCTTTTTTCTTTCTAATGATAGCATTAAGAAAATTGTATATTCTAAATCATAATAATCTTGTAAGGGTCACATTGGATATGAATCCAAATGTTGCCCTTTTTATGTGAAGAATGATTCCTAAAAGTTCATTACATATATTAGAGCGATGAATGATATTAGAATTTATTTGATCAGATGTGAGAGAGATGTCTTCTAATCTAGGGGGGATTGAAATAGAGAGAGCAGTGCATGAACACCTGAACGGACACAGAGGAGGGATCGTGTGGTTCACCGGTTTGTCTGGTTCTGGTAAAACAACACTTAGTCAAAATGTTGAGAAGAACTTAATCGACCAAGGATTTAAATGTGTTGTTATCGATGGAGATCACTTAAGAGCTGGATTAAATCGAGACCTTGGCTTTTCGGAGGCAGATCGAGAAGAAAATCTGCGCCGAGCTGCCGAAGTAGCCGAAATGTTCTTACGTGTTGGTTTTATCGTTCTTCTTCCCTTGATTTCACCTTCAAGTGAAGTAAGAGAGAAGATTAGACTTCGATATCAACCAAAAGATTATGTGGAAATCTATGTGAAATGCTCATTAACAGCATGTGAAAGACGTGATCCCAAAGGACTTTATCATAAAGCAAGACGGGGTGAAATACGAAATTTCACAGGTATTGATGCTATTTATGAAGTGCCCACACGGTCTGAATTGACCATAGACACGGAATATAAATCTATCCATGTATGCGTAACTGAACTTACTGGACTCATTATTAATAAGTTTGCGATTCAGGATGTTTGAGAAGGAGGATTAATATGACACAACCTAAATTAAGCTATACGATCTGGTTCTCTCAACGGACTGGAAGTACACTTTTGAATAAGGCACTAGCCTCAACAGGAGTGGCAGGAGACCCTAATGAATGGCTACATTTTGAGCATAAAAACCCCGATACGTTAAAAATAGATGATCTTAGACAAATATGGGAATGTGGAACCACATCGAATGGTGTATTCGGTTTAAAGATGAGTTTTGAGCAGAAATGGATCGATGCATTTCGCACGATGTTCGAACTTCCGGCACATACATCACGTGCAGAAGTGTGGAGTACAGCATTTCCGAATTGTAAGCATATTTATATGACACGCCGTAACAAAGTTAGATTAGCTGTTTCATGGTGGCGTGCAATTGTCTCCGGTGAATGGCATCGAGAGCTTGGAGATATACCGAAGGAACATGAAATATCTGATCAGTACAATTATGAAGCAATCCGGCATTTGGCCAACGAGAGCATGATGCGCGAAGCAGCAATCGAGGATTTCTTAACGGAATCGGGTATTATCCCGCTGACAATCGTATACGAGGATTTTATTCAAGATTATGAAAGGACGGTCATGAAAGTACTCCAGTTTCTCAATATTCCATCCGATTGTGTCAGCGTTGCCCCGCCGGCTTTAGATAAACTGGCAGATGATGTAGCCGAAGAATGGGTCCAGCGGTTTCGCAGAGATAACCAGCATCAATGGGAAAATGAACGTTGGTAAAATAATCATAATAGAAGACCGTCATTACGGCGGTTTTTTGTCAATTCTCATTTATTTTACATACTGTTTCGGGAAATCACTTTATAAAATTTGGTAGAAAGTCGATAAATAATAGTAGGAATGGACATATGTTTTCACTTACTTAGGAGGGTTATATAATGGATTACTCAAAGCTTGGTCAGCAATTTATTGGTGGAGAATGGAGAGATGGGAGAAGCGCCACTAGAATGGTGGATATCAATCCTTATAATGATGAAGTCATTACTGAATTTCAAATTGCTAATGTCGATGATATCGATGATGCCTATAAGGCTGCTCAACAAGCAAAGCTTGCGTGGGATCAGGTTAATCCTTATCAGAAGAGGGATATCCTTGAGAACGCTGTGAAATATATTGAAGCTCATGAGTCCGAAATTTCATCTATTATTGTTCAGGAGTTAGGCGGTACGTATCTTAAGGCAGCTTTTGAAATAGGTCTTGTTAAGAATATGATCAAAGAAGCAGCTACGTTCCCACTCCGAATGGAAGGTAAGATATTACCTTCCACAGAGAATGGTAAAGAGAACCGCTTATATCGATTCCCTGCAGGTGTTGTTGGGGTCATCAGTCCATTTAACTTCCCTTTCTTCCTGTCTATGAAATCCGTAGCTCCTGCATTAGGTGCTGGTAACGGGGTCGTGTTAAAGCCACATGAAGATTCACCGATCACGGGTGGGACATTGATTGGTAAAATATTCGAAGAGGCGGGTATTCCAAAAGGTCTATTGAATATTGTGGTAACTGATATTAAGGAGATAGGTGATGCGTTCGTCGAGCATCCGATCCCGAGAATTATTTCCTTCACAGGTTCAACGAAGGTGGGAAGTTATATTGGTCAATTGGCGGTCAAAAACTTTAAGAAGCCACTACTTGAACTAGGTGGAAACAGTGCTTTTATTATTATGGATGATGCAGATCTTGATTACGCAGTTCAAGCAGCAACATTCAGCAGATTTACACATCAGGGGCAAATTTGCATGTCTGCTAATCGGATTCTCGTTCAGAAGACGATTTACGAGGATTTCGTAGATAAGTTCAAGGAGAAGGTGTTAACACTTACTACAGGTGATCCAAGTGATCCGCAAACGATTATTGGTCCCGTTATTAACCACCGTCAAGCAGATACCTTGGAGAAACTGATCGCCCAAGGAATTGAGGAAGGTGCTGTTCCTCTAGTTAAAGGTAAAATCAGTGGCAGATTGGTCGAACCAACTATTCTCGTGAATGTTAAGCCGGAAATGACTGTGGCACAGGAAGAATTATTCGGTCCAGTTGTATGCATTATCCCATTCGAAACAGAGGAAGAAGCTATCAATATAGCGAACGATACGCGTTTCGGTCTAAGTGGAGCGATCCATACATCCAATGTTGAACGTGGTGTAGAGATGGCCAAAAAAGTTCAGACAGGCATGATCCATGTTAATGATGTAACTATTAATGACGAACCGATTGTTGCCTTCGGTGGAGAGAAGCAGTCAGGTCTAGGCCGGTTGAATGGATCTTGGAGTCTTGATGAGTTCACTACGATGAAATGGATTTCAGTAAACTACGGACAGAGACAACTTCCGTACTAATAGGATGGAGAGGAAGCAGTGATTGACATGACCGAAGAACAAACACAGCATGACCTTATTAAAGCATTTGTACAAATAGCACCACTGCTTAATAACCTCACGAATGATGATATTACGATTGGTATCTATGACACGGAGAAATTAATCATCAATATACCAGGCAAAACGTTCTCACTGAATGTGACACCAGGGGACCCTTTAGTAGAGGGTGATATTGTTACGAATGCTATTCGAAACAATACTTCGTTGACTGCGGTCGTTCCGAAAGAATTGTTCGGATTTCCGCTGGCAGCCCGAGCTATTCCTTTGCACGATGATCAAGGCAATGTGATCGGCGGTGTAGGCATGGGAACAAGCCTGGAGAAAGCAAACAAGCTATTCGAAATGGCTGAGAGCTTTTCTGCAATTGTTGAACAAACAACGGCTTCCATTGAGGAGATTAGTCAATCTGTATCTCATCTGACAAACTGTGTTACGGATGTAACCAATCAAATGAACGATGTAAGCACCAGTGCGCAACAGATCGGCAAGATCTCTACTGTCGTTAAAGAGATATCCGATCAGAGTAATATGCTAGGTCTTAACGCTGCTATTGAAGCAGCTAGAGCGGGGGAAGTTGGAAGAGGGTTTTCTGTCGTAGCGGATGAGATTCGGAAGCTTGCGACGAGTTCTAAAGATAACGTCGATCAAATTAATGGTATCACTAAAAATATTCAGGAGCTGTTACTCCGCCTAAACAATGCTTTTTCCGATATTCATACGCTAACCGGTAATCAGTCAAGAGCAATTCAAGAATTCTCGTCAACAATAGAGGAAATCAGTCATAAGGCGGAAGAACTCGCGCAAGTAGCAGAAGAAACCTTATATACAGAAGATACAAGGAGTTAATGTAAGGATTACATTTTATATAGAAGTAATCATCTAATTGTTATTTAAGAGCCGCATGCTTGCGGCTCTTTTTTTTATCAAGTTCTAAGTGAACATTGGAATAATTTCGCATAGTTTCATGACTGAAGGAAATACTGAAAGGTAAACAGGAGGGATTTTCATTGAGATTATTCACAAAAAATAGGAAGAACAAGACAAAAGCACAACCTTCTAACAACTCTGACTATTGCAGCAACATGAAGCAAAGTGAACAATTCTCTGAAAATCTTGAAGTAAACTTACAATTTGTTAAGGAGTCTTTAGGAAATAGCACAGATCTTATTACAAGAAAATTCAATGTGGGAATCCAAGGCTCAGAACACCAAGCAGCCATTCTATTTATTGATGGATTAGCAGACACAACGATGATACAAGAGTTTATTATTCGCACACTTACCAGTAAGGACGTTATGGGTGAGAATCAAGATATCTCAGATGCTCAAGATCTCTATATGAAAATGAAAAATCATGCGGTTTCGATAGCAGAGATTAAAGAACTGTCGACTTTCAATGATTTATTATCTTCATTATTAAATGGTAATACAGTCATTCTTATTGATCAATATAACCTCGGAATTTCTGCTGGGACATTAGGATTTGAAGGACGAGGTGTAGAAGCACCGGAAGACCAGACTGTTGTTAGAGGACCGAGAGACGCCTTTACTGAAAGCCTAAGAACAAATACAGCTTTACTTAGACGAAAAATCAAAAATCCAAACTTATGGTTACAAACTAAAAATATTGGCACGATATCTCAAACAAGTGTATCCATTATGTATATCAAAGGGATCGTAGAGGACAAAGTGGTGGAAGAAGTCACTCGAAGATTGGACGATATCCATATTAACGGGATCTTGGAGAGCGGCAATATTGAGGAATTGATAGAAGACCGAACCCTAACGCCTTTTCCAACGATATACAATACGGAGCGTCCAGATGTTATCGCTGCAGGACTGATGGAAGGAAGGGTAGCTATCCTAGTGGATGGTACTCCGTTTGTTCTGTTAGTTCCGGCTCTGTTTATACAGTATTTTCAAGCAGCAGAAGACTACTATCAACGTGCTGACTTTGGTTTACTTCGATTGCTTCGCGCGTTGTGCTTTTGTATAGCCTTGCTTGGGCCATCCCTATATATTGCAATAACTACGTTTCATCAGGAGATGCTTCCGTCACCTCTAATTATCAGCATTGCTGCAGGTAGAGAAGGAGTACCATTTCCAGCATTTATTGAAGCGCTGCTTATGGAAACGATATTTGAAATCTTAAGAGAAGCAGGCGTAAGGATGCCTAGAGCGATTGGACAGACCGTGTCAATTGTGGGGGCACTTGTCATCGGACAAGCAGCTGTAGAAGCGGGATTAATATCCCCTGAAATGGTTATCGTTGTTGCAATTACGGCTATTTCTTCTTTCGCAATGCCTTCTTATAATTTTGGGATTGCTGTAAGAATATTAAGGTTCCCGCTAATGGCGTTAGCGGCAGCTGTTGGTTTATATGGGATTTTTATTGGAATTGGTTTAATCCTCATCCATTTGTGTGGTCTCAAGTCGTTTGGTATGCCCTATATGGCTCCGTTTGCCCCCTTTAATCTAGAAGATCAAAAGGATAGTTTATTTAGGCTGCCTAAAGTAGGTCTTCGGATGCAATCGCAATCCATCGGGAAGAAATTCAAAAGAAGATAAGGAGATAAAGTTGGTGTCTAAACGGATCCGAAACATCTTCATATCCATTTGTGTATTGCTTGTTTTAACAGGGTGTTGGAATCGAAGAGAAGTCAATGATTTATTGATTGCAGCGGGAATGGGGGTCGACAAAGTAGATGAAGGATATTTGGTTACGGTACAAGTTGTAGATCCAGGTGAAATTACGGCGAAAAAAGGAAGTGGCCATGCACCTGTAACGATCTATTCAGAGACAGGGGAGACTATTTTCGCAGCTCTAAGGAAGATGACAACGGTGGCAGCGCGTAAAATTTATTTTTCACATTTAAGTATGTTTATTGTCGGAGAAGAAACCGCAAAAACAGAGGGGATCGCTAATGTGACGGAATTTTTATATCGTGATCATGAGTTAAGAGCTGATTACTTTATTGCAATCGCTAGACATAGCACGGCCAAAGAAATTTTAGAGGGGCTAACGACGATTGAGAATATTCCAGCTCACAAATTATTTACTTCCCTTGAAATGTCCAGCCGTTTCTTCGCTGCCACTGAAACGTACAAAATAGACGATCTGGTATCTGATCTTGTGACAGAGGGGAAATCTCCTGCCATCACAGGTATTCAATATATTGGAGACAAAGAGAAAGCAAATAAAAAGGAAAATTTAGAGGTGACCGAGCCTTATGCTCAACTAGAGTACAAGGGGATTGCCGTGTTCCGCGGGGATAAATTAGTTGGATGGCTCGATGAAGATGAGAGCAAAGGATATAACTATATCACAGGTAAAACAAAGGGTACCGTAAAAGCAATCTCATGCCCTGAAGAGGATGGGGAACTGTCCATTGAGCTTGTTCGAACTATAAGTAAGGTTCAAGTAGAACAGAAAGATGAATCGTTTCAAATCCTTATCAAAGTAGAGGCTGAAGGAAATGTTGGAGAAGTCTTGTGCCGACGTATAGATCTTACTAAGGTAGATACAATTTCCCAATTAGAGGATTTAACCGAAAAAAATATTGAAGATAAGGTTAATAAAGCACTTGCTAAAGCGAACTTGCTTAAGTCTGATTTTATCGGCTTGGGTATGGATATTAATCGCGCCAGTCCTAGCACTTGGAAGAGATATAAAGAGGGCTGGGGAGAAAGACTGAGTTCAATTCCAATTACGGTTAAAGCTTCTGTTAAATTAAGTAATACAGGTAAGACAGATGGCTCCTTCTTAGAGAAGATAAAAGAGTGAGGCGTATCATGACAATTAAAGTGATTGGATTTATTGTGGCTGCAGGATTCTTATATTGGATTGAAATGCCTGGTCTTCGAAACACAAGAAAAAAGAAGGATATTTTCATATTTATAAGCTTATTGGCGGTAGCTATTGTCTTAGGCTTGGCAAAAATTTTTAAAGTATATCATACAACCCCACTGTACTTGATTAGCGGGTTGTTTAAACCCATCAGTGATCTGATACGAATGCTTCAGTAATAAGAAATTCTAAGAAAGGAGTCTTTGTATGCAACAACCATCACCACTTAGTTTCCGCCAGTTTCAAATACTGGTTGTTTTATATACCATAGGTACAACGATTCTAATTATGCCTGCAGCACTAGCCACAGAGTTGAAAGAAAATGCTTGGCTTGCGCCATTGATTGCATTGGTACCCGGGCTACTCATTGTGTTTTTATATAATCGAATTAACAAGGTAGCTCCTGGAGTAACGCTATTCGAATTATGTGAATCGGTATTAGGAAAGTGGATCGGAGGAGTAGTTACCTTTCTTGTGAGTGGATTCTTCTTTCTTGCTTCAGCCATGGTACTATACGATGTAGGAAGATTTATTACGACAGTTATTATGCCGGAAACCCCCATTTTATTTATCAATTTATTGTTCGCAATACTTGTCGTCACTGCCATACGATGCGGTCTGAATATATTTGCTCGCATGGTGGAGTTGCTCTTCCCCATGTTTGTGCTTTTCTTCGTCCTAATGGTTGTATTTCTGTCGCCTCAGATTGATTTTCAGAAAGCTCAACCCTTCTTTAACTTTGAAACCAATCATTTAATCTACTCTATTTTACTGGTCATTAGTATTACATATACACCACTGGTAGTTTTCTTAGTTGTTATCCCGAGATATCTGAAGAAGCCAAAATCAGGGCGCAAAGGTTTCTATCGAGCTGTGTTCATGGGTGGAGGAATTACATTCATTGTCGTAGCGTTAACGATATTGGTCCTAGGATATAACATAACTTCTATACAACAATTTCCTGTGTACTATCTTGCTCAAAAGATTAGCGTTGGAAAATTTCTAGAAAGGGTCGAGGCCATCGTAGCTATTATGTGGCTTATCACGACGTTTGTAAAATTGTCGCTTTATTTCTTCGCCTCTGTCTCCGGTTTTGTTCATATCGCTAAATTGAAGAGTGATCGTGCTGTGCTTCTGCCGTTGGGGTTTATTTTATTGATTATATCCGTCGATATATTCCCTAATTCAATTTATGAAGCTAAATTCAACTCTTCGGATTGGATTGCATCAATCACTTGTGTAGGCATAATTCTTCCGTTATTTCTGCTGGTTGTAAAACTTCTGAAAGATCGACATCAAAAAAAGAAAAACAAATCTGTTTAACCATCGTTACGATCTGATAAGGACAATTTTCTTAATTCTGCTACAATAGAAGAAAAACCTTATAGAAACGATGTTGATCATGAAAATAAATATAGGACAACAAGAAATTCAATTTCATGTAGAGTACGGCTCACGAAAGAAATTATCCATTCATATCGATCCTAATGGCTGGGTTACGGTGAAAGCGCCAACTCGAACAGCTGATGAAGTGATAATGAATGCAGTAAGACAACATGCAGATAAGATTTTGAAGCAATTACAAGCTTTAGAAGCTGCTCGCACAGTTACACTAATAAAAGAATACGAGTCAGAAGGGAAATTCCTTCATTTAGGAAAGTACTATGCCCTTCATGAATTGATCGAAACGAGCGATCGGAGTATCGAAGAGCTTCAACGAGACCTAAAGAAATTTTACTTCGCAAGCTGTAAGAAAATTATTGGGGAACGCATCAAAATCTATCAAAAACAACTGAAAGTTACCCCTAAATCTTTCGTAATTGAGGAATCTAGGACGAAGTGGGGAAGTTGTAACTCAGCTAAGCACCTTACGTTTAACTATCGTCTGGCCATGGCCCCTGTAGAAGTCATTGACTACGTGGTCATTCATGAGCTCTGTCACCTATTACATATGAATCACGATCGTTCATTCTGGCGCCTTGTTGGAAGTGTAATGAAGGATTATAAATCAAAAGAAGAATACCTGGCTAGGTATGGTCAGGCGATGACATTATAATCTTCAATAACCTGTTGTTAAAATGGATAAGGAGGCAGGAATCTGTCTTCTATTTCTTATGTTGCATATGAGGGGGGAGGCATAGAGTGAAAGTATCATTACGTCAGCAGATGATAATCAGCTTTTCTGCCGTATTTATCGTTTTGATTGTGATTTTTGGTAGCTTAATTTTGAACTATAATATATCGAGTTACCAGAATCAGAGTTATGATTCGATCAACAAAGTAGTCAAAGCGAATATCTCATTAATTGATAATTACTTGGATCAGCTTATAACGGTGTCGAAAATTGTAGCTAACGACCAGGACATCATAAAAGCGGTAACCTATCGCAACAGTGTGCAGGAAGTAGATTATGCTGTTGAACTCTATAATCAACGAGAAGTTTCATCCAAGATTAAGCAGCTTGATGTACTAGGCAATATAACGAACGCATTGATCATAGGTAATGATTATGAGTATTTATACTACTATGGAAGTTCACCTGTTCGTGGGTACCGTTTTGATCAACAAGAATGGTTCAATGACGCCAATTATATTGATACGAAATATATACGGTTTACGAATTTTCACCCAGCAGATTACCTATTGGATCATAACAACCGAAATACCGTTTCCGTTATTACACCGATTATAAATGCGAATCAGTATTATGCAGCGGGTCGTGCCTTTTTAATGAGTGATTTTAATATTGACCCTATTATTTCGGATAAAAGTGGACAAGGAAATATGCAAATCGCGATCTATGATGGAATAAATCCTGTCTATTTTTCAAACAACAGTAGTCTTTCAAGCGTGCAGAAAGAGAGAATCAGTGAGGGGCTAGCTAATGGAGATAAGTCTTTTACAGTTGCCAAGAGTGATGTACATCCGGTATCATATCTAGTCGTTAACGAAACTTCACAAGTGTCAGGCTGGACGATTCTAGGGATTATGCCGCTTACGGAAATAGAGGATATGAAATCTACCAATACGACCTTTGTTATCATTATGATTGTAATCGCTTGCATATTGGTCATTATGTTGTCTGGACTTATATCAAAATCTATACTAAACCCTATGCAGCGTCTGCTTCAGCGCTTCAATCAGATTGCTTCTGGAAGAAGGGACATTTCCTTCAAAGAGTCAAAGAGTATGGAGATTAACCTAATATCTGAAACAGCTGAACATATGCTTAAGAACATTAATCAATTAACTGACGATATTGTTGAGGAGCAGAAACGTCTGGCAAGTGAGCAACTCAAGGTGCTTCAGCATCAGATCAATCCTCATTTTTTGAATAATGTACTACAATCCATTAAATCCATGGCGATCAGCGGCGATACCGAATCAATCTCAAAGGCAACGACTTTACTCGGAAAAATATTATCGTATTCCGTATACAATCCATATGATCTTGTGGAACTGAAACAGGAATTAAGTTATACAGAAAATTATATAGCTCTTCAAAATATTCGATTTAATGGCATGATTATTTACAGCTTGAGTTGTGATGATGATCTCGACCATTATCCGGTTCCAAAACTGATGATTCAACCTTTAGTTGAGAATGCTATTGAGCATGGTTTTGAGGATCGCCGGGAAGGCAATCTATCGATCGTTGTAGAAGATGCAGGCGATGAGATTTATATAGCTGTCACCAATGATGGTTCTGTTGTCAATTCAGCCGAAGTAGAACACATCAACAATATCCTAGCAAGTCAGGATACATACAAACAGAACAAGAGTATCGGCCTACTTAATCTTAATCAACGATTGAAAAGCTGTTTTGGTATGCAAGCTGGAGTCAAAATGCTGTCCAGAGAGGGCATGAATACAAGTATTGTCATTACAATACCGAAGCGAAAGAAGGATTAAAATGCTATCAGCGATCATTGCAGATGATGAAATTTTATCGATTAAAATGATGGAGAATATTCTGGATTGGGAGAGTCTTGGCATCCGTATCGTAGGTACAGCCCAGAATGGATTAGAAGCGCTCAATCTATGTCACTTGAATGACCCGAACATTATCATTACGGATATTCAAATGCCTAATCTAAATGGACTGGAATTTATAAAAAAAGCTAGAGTTACAAATCCTGAAGCTGAATTCGTTCTAATCAGCGCTTATGCGGATTTTGATTATGTGAAAAAAGCAATTGAGCTCGGATGTACGAATTACATTTTGAAGCCGATTGATGAACTTGAGCTTGAGCAGACCTTAAAGAAGATCATTGCTAAGATCAGTGACAAGAAAACAGCGGAGAAGAACGCGGTAAACTATCGTATGGAACATGACAGACAAGTCATACAGCGATTTATGACCAATGGAGCCAACCTGCTTGCCGCAGGAAAAAGCGTGAGCAGCCTCGGTTTAGATTTGAAATCGTACACGTTGTTCAGCTTTAATCTGACAGACCAGTCGATGAACGACTATATCGAGAATGGTTTGCAGCTGGACGCACAGATGGGGTTCATCATGGATCGAATGTCCAATGTTATGGATAAGTTCGGTCCTTCTATTGTGTTTGATTACAAGGATTATGCTTGGTCAGCAATTCTTACTGGTGAGTACTCCTATGAATGGCTGGCTGAATGCGCAAAGAGGATGATAGCATTCTTCGCAGAGGATATTCGTATGGATGTTCGAGTGTGCTTCAGTTCTCGTGGCTCTCTGCTGAGTGAACTTCCTGAGGCGTATAAACGTTTAGAAGATCTAAACCGATATAGTGCTTATATTGGAGAAGAGCATGTTCTCGGGTACGGCTACAATATCGTCGAAACAACATTTCAGAAGATAGATTTTTTAGCTTATACGAAGCAGTTGGGCGAATATCTGAATCAGAACGAAGCGGGAGAAGCCGCACGCATTATCGAGGAGGTCTTGTTACTATCCTGTAAATCGGACCCTGCCTCTCTTCATTTGTTTATTGATTTCTACTACAACGCTTTTTGTGCGATTCGAGAGAGACTTATTAAGAAAAATCATTTAAAAGAGCAACAACAATATATCCTTAATATGAGCTATCAGGATATATCGGATATATCTACAGCTGATGAAATGAGCCGGTTCATGAACCGAATATTACAGCTTCTTTCGAGCGAGACTTCGCAGACAATCCGGCCACAGTATAGTGACTTAGTGGAAGCAGGTATTCATTATTTGAATGATAATTTTGATCGTAACCTTTCATTAGAAGAGATATGCTCAGAGCTTTCTGTAAGTAAAAATTACTTCAGCTATTTATTCAAACGTGAGACAGGCTGGAATCTGTGGGCGTATCTGACCGAAATTCGGCTAACGAAATCCAAAGAGTTGCTGCGAACAACCGATTATAAAAGTTATGAGATCGCCTATATGGTCGGATATGACAATCCTAGTTATTTTTCGAAGTTATTTAAGAAAAGCACCGGGCAGACACCGAATGAATACCGGGCTGCAGAAACGTAATAGAGTGCTACTGAAACAGCTAATATATAATCCTATGAAGGCTTACCCTCCGGTAATCTAAGCTTTTGACCTCGGGGTAAGCCTTTTCTGTGATTTGAATCAGATCGTAATAAAGTGATAGAAACGATAAAGGAGGCGTAATATTCTGCAATCGCTTTCATTTTTCGGTCGATAACAGCTTACAACTTGCCAAAACACATTAATTTAATGCTATACAAACGGAATACAGTTTATTCGAACATCAATGTGTCACTGGTATGATATAACAAGAAACACGGTTTGCATTTAAAAGGGGGATACAACACATGAAGAAAAAATGGTTATCTATGCTACTAGTCTTGACCATGATTCCAGCTCTGATTGCTGGCTGTGGAAGTGGCACACCAAAAGGTGAATCATCCAGCTCGGATGGGAAGGATAAGGAAGTGAAGGAACCGGTTGAGATTCGGATCATGGGATACAATGCGGAATCTACCCGGGCGACTTATTTAAAAATGCTAGATGAGAAGCTGCCTAACATTAAGATTGTATTTGAATTTGTCGCACTTGATAATTTCAACAACGTCTTAAATTCTCAGCTTCAAGCTGGACAAGGTCCTGACATTATTGAAGTCGGTGGTGAGACTAGGTTACTAGCTAACGCGGGATTCCTTATGGACCTGACGAACGAAAGCTTTACATCGAAGTATGCGGATGCTGGTTTAGCACCATACTCTCTAGATGGAAAAGTGTATGCTACACCGCTTCAGAGTTGGTATGAAGGTATCTTCTATAACAAAAAGATGTTCCAGGAACATGGAATCGAAGTACCGAAAACCTTTGATGAGTTCATTCAAATCCATAAGCAGTTAGCGGATAAAGGCATTAAACCACAGACGATGGGCGCACAATCTTGGGAACCAATGATGAAACAAAGTATTGGGCTTGTAAACAATGATTTTTATTCCAACCCGGATAACAAGGATTTTGACGAGAAATTCAATAAAGGAGAAGCCAAACTTGCAGACGCATGGCTCCCTGCTGTAGAGAAATGGTCTCAGTTAATCACGGAAGGTATTCTGAAACCGGATATGCTCGGATTAAGTTATGACCAAGCACTAGATGAATTTGCAACAGGTAAAGCAGCGATGTGGGAAAGTGGTCCTTGGGCTGTCGGAACGATTATGGAGAAAAGTCCAGATTTCGAACTAGGTATGTTCCCAATCCCTGGCTCAGAAGAAGGTCCCGGCTGGCTTGTAGGAGGACCTGGATCTGCTTTTGCAGTAAATGCTAATACTGAGCATAAAGAAGAGGTGCTTCAAATTCTAGATTTAACAGCAACACCAGAAGCGCAACAAGCACTAATTAAAGACAATGCGGGTAGCTCTTTCTTGAAAGGTGTAGAAGTAGATTTAGGTGAGATTTATGCTGATTGTGAAGAAGCCTTTAAAGCGGGTAATGTATACGCTCCATGGACAGCAGCATGGGATTCAGGTAACCCCGTGGTAGAAGGCTATGGAAAGTCACTTCAAGAAGTTGTAGCCGGCGTTAAAACGGTGAAACAAGCGCTTGGAGATGCTGATAATATCAATCAGACCATGCGCGAATCGCTCAAATAAAGAGAGAATGAGCCTTGTGCGAAATAGAAACCGGCTGCTTGAATCAGAGCTACCCGGTTTTTATTTCTCTCTGGCTTAAATAGGGGAGGAGAGACACCAGTGAATGCTAAACGAAGAGACAGAGTTTTCCTATTAATGATACTCCCGGCTTTCATCGGTTTTCTAATGTTATTCATTTTACCGACGGTCATGAGTTTCGGATACAGCGTAACCAATTGGTCCGTATATAAGCCAAATTATAATTTTGTAGGTTTGGATAACTACGTAAGTTTATTTAATGACACGAAGAATATTGCGGCGATCAAGCATTCCGTCACATATGCTTTAGTCATTACCGTCATCCAAAATGGTCTTGCCATCGTATTTGCAGTACTGCTTAACCGAAAAGGGATCATGGCTAACATGGTTAAGTCGATTTTCTTCTTACCTGCAGTGCTCAGTATTCTCGTGGTAGGTTTTCTGTTCCAATATATTATGACTTCTGCCGATTACGGACTTTTAAATAATATCATCCAATTTTTTGGAGGTGCGCCTGTCAATTGGCTTGGAAATGGAAAGATTGCACTATATTCCGTGTTAGCCACTCAAGTATGGCAGTGGACAGGATGGAGCATGGTTATCTATATCGCCAATCTAAAAAGCATCGACTCTTCGCTCTATGAAGCTGCAGACATTGATGGCGCTAGTAAGATTCAGACTTTTCGTAGGATTACGCTTCCACTGTTATATCCTGCGGCATCATTCAATATCCTTATGAGTCTAATTGGTGGTCTAAAGGTGTTTGACGTCGTATTCGCGATGACAAAAGGTGGACCGGGGTATGCAACCGAAACCATCATGACCACGCTGATCCGGGAAGGTTTTAATTCCGGACGTACCGCGTATGCTTCGGCATTTGCCGTCGTCTTCTTCGTGATCGTCTTCGTTCTGACCCAATTAATCACCTTCTTCTTAAACAAATGGGAGGAGAAAATAGCATGAGCCAAACGAGAAAATTACAATCTATGGGCATGAACCTTCTGTATGCAATCATCGGTGCGGTCATGCTGCTCCCTATCTATTACTTGCTTGTAACTACATTTAAGACACCCGCTGAAGCGACAGAAAGTCCGCTTGGACTTCCTAAAAGCTTAAGTTTAGGCAACTATATCGAAGCGTTTAATGCCATGAATTATCCACGGGCCTTTATGAACAACTTTTTGATTACAGGTATTGCCGTTGTTGTCCTTGTGCTGATTTCTTCAATGGCAGCCTATGTTATTGCAAGAAGCAACAAGCGGATCTTTAAATGGATGTTCGCCATCTTTATGGTTGGACTCATTATCCCTTTTCAAATTGCGATCATCCCGCTGTATAAAATCATTGCGGGTTTACATTTAATGAATACACTGCCTGGTGTCATATTAATTGATGTGTTTTGTATCAATCTTCCCTTATCCATATTCCTTTTTCGCGGATTCATTAACACAGTCCCTATCGAGCTCGAAGAAGCAGCAGGCATTGACGGATACGGTACATTTAGAACCTTCTGGAGCATTATATTCCCGCTTCTGAAACCGATTGTTTCTACTGTGGCGATTTTGGATGCATTAGCCATATGGAACGATTTCTTAACACCTCTCTTGTTTTTACAGGATCCGAATAAAGCGGTCTTGCTTCAAGAGGTTTACAAAAATGTCGGTCCATTCTCTACGGATTGGACATCGTTTTTCCCCATGTTGGTGTTATCCACTTTACCACTGGTCATCTTCTTCCTCATCATGCAGAAAAGCATTATTGATGGTGTAGTGGCTGGTGCAGTAAAAGGATAATATATTTGAACTCGTCTAAGGAGGAAGTTAAATGTCATGGAGATCGGTAACAAATGTACTCAGAGTTCCAGTGTCGCTAGTATTATTAGCAGGACTGGTTCCTGCAACATTAGCTCACGGAGCTACTGAATGGTCCCAGCAAGTCGAAGCCGAAAGTGGATCAAAGACAGGTACAGTAAAAGAGGAAGTTGTAGTAGGGAATTCGGGGAAAACCGTTAGTTTTATTGATAACGGAGAAGCGAATAGCTTAACTGTTCGAGTCACGCCTCCACAAGGTACAACTTTTGACATGAGCATTCGTTACCGATCAGGAGAGATCCGAAATTTAATGTTCTCTGTTAATCAGCAGGCTCCGCAGCATATATCCTCTCTGAATAGTGGCGGATGGGGCACATTTACAACCGAGATACTTCCAGTGAAACTTACGGCGGGACAGGAAAATACGATTAAATTCTTTGCTCCTACGGGACAGAATGGTCCTGGTCTTGATTATATTACGTTTCGTGAATCATCTCCGTCTCCAATAGAGAAGCCGGGTTACCGGCTGATATTTCAGGAGGAATTTGAGGGTAACAGCTTAGATGAACAGAAGTGGGTAGACAAGTATCTATCTTCATGGACAAAGACCCCTCAGAGGGCTCAGCCGACATACGTGATGGAGAATGGTCTCATGAAACTGCAAATCATGGCTAATACTCAACCGTGGGCACCTGAGTTTGATGGACAAACCGTAGTATCAGGCTTTACAACAGGAAACCGGAATGGACTTCATAATTGGAATGGAAACAATGTTGTTAGAAATCCATTGGAGACTGAGTTAACACATATCAATAAGTATGGTTATTATGAGATTCGTGCGATGGGACAGCCTGGCTCATCACGACATGTTGCTTGGTGGCTTCTAGGATTTGAAGATACACCGATAGAATCTGCAGAAGTTGATATTTTTGAAATTTTGGGTTTGAATGCTCATCAAGTACCCGTTGCCTTTCATCGCTGGGGTGATCCTGATGCGCCGCAGGGCAATGGCTTTACTTACACGAACAACAATAAGGATTTTCACAATGAATTTCATACGTACGGCTTTAATTGGGTCGAGGGTGCAGGAAGTGGAAACCAGCCTGACAAAATGGAGTTTTACGTAGATGGTGTAAAGACAGGCGAAAGAAACGTGAATATTAGCTATCCACTGATTCAACTTTTCTCATTATATGAGAAGAGAGCGGGGGGATGGACAGGACCATGGGTGAGTAAGCCATACCCAAATACATTCCGTATAGACTATGTACGTGTATACAAGCCGATTCCTCAAGGTCATGTAGCACTGCCGCCCGAACAACTTGCTATTACTAATATAGCGAATGTTACGATGTCAGTACCTCCTTCATCCACACCAAAATCTTATACCTCTGCCGTGGTTGGACAAGAAGGACAGACCTTTACAGAACCGAATTTACCTGGAACGAAGTCATACACGGATGTTACTTATAATGATGGAGTCGTTACTCAGGAATTTGTTCGATGGGATCCAATCACAGCTCAGGATTTGGAGAAATTAGCTAGGGGAGAGAGTGTTATTAAGAATGGAGTTCTCCCGAATATTCCTTCCAATACGCAAGGATTGAGCACACCTACTTTGACGATTAAGCCTACCTCTTGGGATACGAATCTAAATCCGAACAAGTTAGATCTCTTATTTGATGGTGATACCACTTCGACTTCGTCGGCTTGGACGGCTGTTATGAATCCACTTCCAGTCAATGCTTTCATTTCTTATCACTTCGGCAGTCAAAAGACGATATCATCTATGTTATTCTCAGCTAATTACGGGAATGGACAGGGCATTCGTTCGTTCACACTTTCATCGTGGGATGCACAGACCAGTAGTTGGATAGACCAAGGCGTAGAGTATACAATCCCTTGGACAAGTGTTGGTGATCGTGAAGCAGGTGAAACGGTAAGGGTTAATCTACAACAGCCGTTAACTAGTTCTGCTATCAAAATCAACATCAAATCCGTCAATACGAAATGGGAGAACAAAATCGTAATGCGGGAGATCACTTTTGTAGAATAAATGAATTTGAAACGTAGACCCGAGTGCTGGATTCTTTGAGAAAAGGATCCACCTTGGGTCTTTTAACGTTTATAATCAATGTATTGATTTTAGTAGGAGCTGATTGCTTGGAAAGAATATTATTAAAGACAATCCGAAAATTTATCGATCCTAGTGCGGAAATTAAGAGTATTGAAAGTAAACCAATTCATATCGGACTCCAAGCAGTTTCCTTACATCGTCATACCATTCATCTAAAGAAATCAGAGAATATCCAACTATCTTTAATTACAAAATACGCATCCATAATAGAACGTAGAGTGCTAAATAGACTTCATTCTCAAGGAGCAAATGTACCATTCTTTTTAACAGATAGCTCTGCGGATGAAGAGAGGGCACTTATATGTTTACAGGATGTTGATTATCAGACTGATTACTCCAATCTAAATATTGCAGCACTTCAGCAAAAAGAATTGCCAGCTCTATGGCATATTCACGCTTCAAATTTAAGACGAGTAGAAGATCTAAGATGGCTGTCTCCGGTAGATATTCATCATATTGAAACGATGATTAACACAAGATGGAGACCACAATGGCAGGCATCTTTAAAAGATGACTGCTTTGTTACTGAATTCGGTGATTATATTCCATGGGTAGAAGCAGCTGCATCCACAATTTTTAAAGATATTATCGATGTTATCAATGAAGAGAGTACTCATACATTAATACATAATGATCTAAATCCAGGTAATGTATTAGTACATAATAACAACGATGTATTTTTTATTGATTGGGAAGATGCTAGATACGGTTCACTGTTTCTTGATTTTCCTTTGCGATGTACTAACTCTGAACAAGTAGAAAAATATAGACAATTTCTAGCGGATCAAGGGATTGTGTATTCCGACCGACGCTTTAGACACCTATTCACGATAGCTTCTCGCTATTTAGGTCTTAAATATATGAGTTGGAACTTAGGAGCGTGGTCTGGCAATAGGCAAGCAAAAGATGATCTTAAGAAATATTTAGATATGGTTGTTGGAAACAACTTCGTCAACCAACAAGATAATATCGTCTCTTTGTAGCGCGAATACATTTGGATTAACTTCATTCAAAGTTTATCAATAGGATAAAAAGGCTGGGAAAACTGCTTTTGAGCATGTCTCTCGGCTCTTTTTTATTTTTTCATTCCAGTGAAGGCCACTCGGCGAATCTCTGTTGCAGTTCTTCCACTTGATTTCTTAATGAGGCGTGAAAGATGATGTGACGTTTTGAAACCGCAGCGGAGAGCAATCTCGCTCACTGTGAGTCCTGTATTCGTGAGCAGTTCGATTGCTTTCGTGATGCGATAGTTCCATAAATATTGGATCGGCGGAACCCCTTCTGAACGATTGAATAAGCGAACTAGGTGTTCAGGAGAGACACCGGATAGGGAAGCTAAGTCCTTGAGGGAGAGCTCCTCTGTATAATGATCTCTAACCCAAGCGAGTGTGCTGTAAACCGCCGGATGCTTCTCCTGCTGCTGGTGCATTCGTAACATCTCGGAAGGATATAAATGAATTGATGCCATCCCCAAACTAAGAAGCGCGGGATCATAGGCATCGGCGTAGCGCTGAATATTCAGCATGAGTTCAATCAACTTGTTCATTTCATCCGTTAACGGGAGGAGCTCAGGTAGCGTATACAAATGCTCGATCAGATTCGGTTCAAGTTGGTGTATACCTACGGCGATCCATCTATGCCAAGTTTCTTCAGTTTTAGAAAAAGTAAATGTTTCTACATGACCTGGTTTTAACAACACGACATTTCCCGGCAAAACATGGAGCTCACGCCCGTCAATGTTGACGTTCATTTCTCCTGTGTACAACATAACTAGCTGAATATCTTGCTGATATCTGGGGCCGTAACTCCCACCTGGAAGATATACTATAGACCCAGCCCATGCGTATCTTATGGATTCAAAGTTAAACAGCACTGAATTTGACAACACGCACTCCTCCTATTCTACGGATTGTATAAATACTTGAAAACATCAATTTGAGACACATATATGCAAATTACAGCCATTGTTTTTATATAGCTATCACTGTATTCTAGGGAATATTAATATGAAGTATTTTACAAAAAAGGAAAGGGTGATGGAGACGCATATATTCTAAGTGAACAGTTATTTACTAATGGAAAAGGGGATGCATTGTATACTGATTGACGACTCAAAAGGTGATATGGATACAAAATTAAATTGCAAGCGCTATCATTTTCTAGGGTGTTTGAGATGTGAAGAAATTATGAAATTTGGGGGTTCTTATGAAAAGAACATTAACGATTCTATTATTCGTAATTTTTATATTCACAACTGCTTGTTCCAACAAAATAGATAATACAACAGTAACAAGCACTGATCCAGTACAAGATGCAAAACCGGTTACACTTACGGTTATGCCAGTGTCAGTTGGAATTAGTGAAGAAGACTTCAATACTTTATTTACTGAACCTGTTAAAGCGAAATATCCTAACATTACATTAGAATTGTTTAAAGGGCCAGATGGAGCAGGAATAGAGGAACTCATCGCAGCCAAAAACACACCTGACATGATGCTGATATGGAACGGTGCAATGCCTTCAGTTAAAGGATTTGAACTATTTCAAGATATAACTCCATTTATAGAAAAGCAAGGTGTTGATATCAATCGTTTTGAAGATGTCGTTCTGGAAACGGTACGAAATGTTTCGGATAACGGTGAATTATATGGTCTGCCGTTCGCTATGCAGTTAAATGCACTTTACTATAACAAAGAAATATTTGATAGTTTCGGTGTTCCATATCCCACAGACGGAATGACGTGGAATGAAGTAACAGAGCTTGCCAAGAAAGTTACAGGTAAAATCGATGGAATGCAATATAGTGGTCTAAGTTATGAACATCTGGAGAGGTTATCTTTCCCTTTAGGCATCGTTCCGGTTGATTCGAAGACGAATAAAGCCAGCGTTAATAACGATGAGTGGAAGCAAGTCTTCCAAACGGCTCATAACATTCTCGAAATACCTGGTAATGACAAAGATACCGCGTGGGCATTTTTGAACAAGACAGGCGCGATGATTGCTGCGATGAACATTTTTCCTAACATGTCCGCAATGTCTGACGAAGGATTTACGAATTGGGATGTTGTGCAATATCCAAGTTTTCCAGGCCATGAAAATACGTACGGAATGGTTGATGCACACATTCTAACGATCAATACTACGTGCGAAAATCCAGATGAAGCAGCGAAAGCAATCAGTGTCATCACCTCTGATGAAGTTCAGAAGTTGAGTGCTTCGAAAACGATGCGCGTAACGGCTCTAAAAAATCCAGAAGTCCAAAATGCTTTCGGTGCCGATAATCCACATGTTAAGGATAAAAATATCGCTGGAGTATTCAAAAGTAAACCTGCACCGGCACCTGTCTTTTCAACATACAATAGTGCTGCTTTAGAGATTACGAATACAAAATTCGATGAATATTTGAATGGAAAAGATTTGAATACAGCTTTAAGAGAAGCAGAAGAGGAAATTAATAAGATGCTCGCGGATAAACCCGAATAATATAAGACTCGAGCAGTCTTCATTAGAAGGCCGCATAGTATTCTTGGCTACGTAAGAGGAGGATGAACAATGGGTATATCCAAAAATCACAGGATGCAGTTCACTCATCATGATTGACAATTCGAATAGATATTAAGGAGATGAGAATGGGATGTTCAATATTTCGGCGGGAAATCTGTTAATACAAATAAATGAAAAAGGCAATGTGGTTGGACTGACTGAAACTACAATCGCCAAACGATATGAATCTGAAATACATATGACATATCTAGTTCAGGTTATCGTTGGTGGTCGAATGGAGGTACCATCGCAGGCTGAATACAATGCGGAATCTGGCATAGTGACGTTGAAGTTTACTCAATGTGGAGCAACTGTGAATGTTCTGACCGAAGAAAAAGGGCTTTATGCAACATTTGAAGTGCAAAGTATAGATGGTCATGTGGATGCCATCATTTGGGGACCTTACATCACGACAATTGACGGTTCAATTGGAGAGTCAGTTGGAGTCGTGCATAATGGATCATTTGCCATTGGCATACAGGCGTTGAATATGAAAACCATCGGCGGATGGCCATTAGAACTCGATAGAGGGGAATATGTCCAAACAACGTATTCGCACCATGGGCAACCAGATCCTGACAGCCAGCTTCCTTCTGATAACAAGTTTGAATACGACGTTTGTGCAGCGTGGCCGACTATTGATGGGAGTATGCTGCAAGCATATGCAAGAAATCGCACCAATGCGGATACGCGTCCGGTATGGAATTTACCTAACGTTGAAGTCGCTCCGCTCACCGGTGATGATGCGCAAATCGTCGGTACGAAGATCGCTTTGTTCGGCTGCACGGTAGACCGGGTGCTTGAGACAATTGAAGCGATAGAACTTGGTGAAGGGCTGCCTCATCCGATGATTGAAGGTATGTGGGGTAAAATATCCCCGGCAGCGAACCAATCGTATTTGATCACCGATTTTTCAGAATTAACAATGGCTGACGCGGTCCGATACACGAAGATGGCTGGTCTAAACTATGTGTACCATCCCGACCCGTTCGTGAACTGGGGTCATTTTACGTTGAAACGTAGAAGTTTTCCGAACGGCGACGAAGGGTTGAAAGCATGCGTTGAGCTTGCTAAAAGCGAAGGTGTTCATGTCGGAGTACATACACTCTCAAACTTTACTACACTAAATGACCCATATGTTACACCAGCGCCAGACGAACGGCTGCAATTGGCGGGAACGGCTAGTCTGGTGATGTCACTAGGTACGGAGGAACAGGAAATCGAAGTGAGCGACCCAGCCCCTTTTGCACAGAATTTGTTCCGTAACTCGGTGAGGATTGGCAGCGAGTTGATAGAATATGACACCGTGACCGAGAATGCACCGTGGAAATTGCTAGGCGTAAGACGAGGCGTTAATGGTACGGTAGTCGCTGAGCATGAAGCGGGTGCGGAGATCGGTCGGTTATGGGATCACCCCTACGACGTCTTTTTCCCGAATATCGTACTGCAAGATAACTATAGTAAACGGATTGCTGAATTGTTCAAGACGACCGGCTTGAAGCAAATTTCATTCGATGGTTTGGAAGGCTTGTACGCAACCGGTCATGAGGCATATGGCGTCAATCGGTTTGTGAAGATGTGCTATGACGGTTGGGGTGATGAAGTGCTCAATGATGCAAGCATCGTTGTTTCTAATTATTTATGGCATGTATTTACTCGATTCAACTGGGGAGAGCCTTGGGGTGCGGCAACACGTGAAGGCCAACTTGAGTGGCGACTAAGTAATCAGCGTTACTTTACCCGTAACTTTATACCACCGATGCTCGGATGGTTTCTAGTTCGATCCGCTTCCGACAGGTTCGAAGCGACAGCGCCGGATGAAATCGAATGGGTGTTGTCGAAAGCGGCCGGATTCGGTGCCGGATTTGCTCTGTGCGTCGATTCGGCAGTGCTACAGCGAAATGGCAATATTGAGATGTTGTTAACGGCGGTACACGAATGGGAAAAAGCTCGACGGACCGAAGCATTTACGCCGGAACAGCGCGAACGGCTACGTGAGCCGAAGGGCGACTGGCACTTGAAACCGATTGATGAGAATCGTTGGAACCTGTATCCCGTTCATATCTCGAAGCCACTTGTATGCAATCCGGCAGAACTGCAGCCAGGGCAACCGGGAGGGGCCGACTGGGCATATTTCAATAAATATGCGGATCAACCGCTGAAGTTTGTTCTGCGTGTTATGCCATCTTATGGTAACGAGGACGCATCTGTGAAGAGACCTACATTTTACACAAGCGGGGTCTACATGTCATTCGAAACGGAAATTATGGCTAATCAATATCTTGTATGCGATGGAGAGCGAACCGGAAAAATCTATGATCAAAACTGGAACCTTCTACAGACGGTTCAAGCATCGGCAGATGCGCCAATCATACGAAATGGTGGGCACACGGTCTCATTCAGTTGTAAATTTGAGGGCGATCCAAAACCGTCTATAAGCGTGAAAATATTTACTTGGGGCGATCCAGAAACGGTCGGCGAAATATGATTGGGTAGAACCCAGCTGTGAATACCCGCTTCTTCTGTGTGATTCTTTGTGGAGTATCAATTTATCAAGGAAAAGTGTTGAGAGTAAAAAAGATGCGATCGATTGTGAAGCAACATTTAAGGATGTGAATGGAAGCGTAAGTGATGCGAGTATATCAATCGGTTTGAAGTGGTATTCACCTTGTATGGTCCGGGCGATTTAATCGGTGTCGGAACTATGCATCGTCGCCGAGTCTTCAGAGCTGGTTGCAGCAAAAATGACGATACAAACAAACATGATTATCAAGTGTAGATGAAAGCCCTCGGTCTCAAATGAGATCGAGGGCTTAGTTTAGATAAACTACATGAAAGTTTTATGCCTTTACTTTTAACAGTTTCGCGATAAAGGCTGCTGCTTCGCCGCGAGTAGCAATCTGCTGAGGAGCAAATCGATTCTGACCTACCCCGCCAACAAGACCTTCCTTAACAGCTGTTGCAACATAAGGTACCGCCCAAGCTGGGATTGATTTGCGATCTGAGAAGGAGAGGGGTGCATTAGCATTTACCTTTAGTCCTGCAGCACGAACCATCCAGGTGGTTACCTCTGCACGATTAAGCTGCTTATCTGCTCTGAATGTACCATCCGCATAACCACTAACAATTCCTGCTTCGATAGCGGAAGAAACATAAGGCTTAGCCCAAGCTGGGATATTCTTCACATCTTTAAATGTAAGGTTATTTACCTGGTTATTCATCCCTAAGGCACGACCTAACATCGTAATAAACTCCGCGCGGTTAATAGTTGCGTTCGGTTTAAACGACTGATCGCTGTAACCCGAAATGTACCCCGCTGTAATACCGGCTTGAATGGCGCTTTCTGCCCAGTGTCCTGAAATGTCTTTAAGTAAAACTGGAGTGGTGCCGGTTCCCTCATTCCCTGTAGAACTACTTCCATTTCCAGTAGTATTTCCGTTGTTCGAACTGTTGGTTCCACTATTGTTGTTATTCGAACCAGAATTGTTGCCATTCGTATTGCCTGATCCGGTGTTACTTCCACCACCGGAAGAATTTCCGCCACTAGAACCAGAACCTGGGGTATTGGGATTACTACCATTGTCCGTACCTGTTCCAGGGCCCGGTGTAGAAGGCTCCGAATCTTTTTTGATAATACCAAATTGATCTACAATGAATGGCTTCGCATCATTTTTATTCTGATCGATTTCATAAGTAACAGCTGTAAACTTGTTACCGTCTACTGTAATACCCATAAAGTTTTGAACCTGGCTCCGTTTGGGTCTACGGTTATCACTTGGATCTGGACCATAGATAGCAGCATGATTTTCCTCGGCTCGATCGAAGAGATTATAATAGCTTTCCCCAAGTTTATCACTAGGGTTCTTGTAGTATACTTTTGGACCTGCTGTTGCAGGGATGACATAGATGCTACCATCTGGATTAACACTATATTCGATGGTTTCTCCATGTAAGGATTCTTTTATTTTCGTAGGAGATGTAGCTTTACCATCTTTAGTAATGGGTTTGGTGCGTGCATAAATATGGTCATGTCCTTGCATAACAAAGTCAATGTCCAGTTCAGCCATAAGGGGTGCAATCTGCTGTCGAACTCCGTTAGCCCCCATGATATCAGAGTCAGTTGCATGGTTTGAGGTCGTATAAGGTCCCTTATGAATATTGACAAATATCCACTTCGCACCTGCTTTTTTGGCTGCAATGGCATCTTTCTTTAACCATTCGATTTGTTCTTCGGAGAAGTTTGCATATTTTTCTGAATCTTCGTTAGAATTCAGTACGATAAAATGAGCATTGTTGTAATCATAGGAATAGTAAGCTCCAGTTTCCGTAGCGGAACCTTTAGGTTCATTAATATTAAAGTGCTCGTAGAAAGCAAAATTCTCGTCCTCATGATTACCAGCAGAAGGTACGAAGGTCGTATTTAATAGACTCTTTTGAGAGAAGCCAAGCAACCAGTCCCATTGTTCTTCTTTAGTGCCCTTATCCACCAAATCTCCATTGTGAACGACAAACTGAGCATCCTTGACGGTTTGAAGTGCTTTTTCAAGTGTCTGTGCAGATAATTCAGCTTCATCTGAAGTTTTAGCTTGTGTATCTGCAAGATCAATGAATGTAAAAGCACCACTTGCTGCTGAAGTTTGAATGGTGCCAACATCACTCCAAACCCCGCGTGCTTTATCTCCTACTCGATAATAATACGTAGTATTCGCTTCAAGTCCAGTGGCCACCGCTTTATGAACGAGTTCGTCTCTGGAATTGCTAGATGGAGCAGAGGAGCCTGTAAATATAATTGCTTTGCTAAAATCAGGTTCTGAATCCGTTTTTTTCGTGATTTGAATAGTTGAATCCGTTAGCTTTGTGGACGTATGCCATGTAAAGCCTTTAGAAGATTTCGTATCTCCATAAAAAGTAGCAGTTACTTTGCTGATCTTCTCATTGCTGTAATCCGGTTCATCCTGTTTGGTAATTCCAAACTGATCTACAATAAAAGGGGTGGCATTGTTAACACTTTGATCGATTTCATAAGTTAATGCACTAAGTTTATCGCCGTCAATTGTAATGCTTGCAAAATTCTGAACCAGTCCGCGCTGAAGACTTCCATTCTTAAAGGCGTGGTTTTCTTCAGCCCGCTCAAATAAATTGAAGTAGTTCTCTCCCAAGGAAGAGCTTTTATTTTTGGAATAGACTTTCGCACCCGCCGTAGAAGGGATGTAATAGATTGTTCCGTTAGGTTTAACGGCATATTCAATAGTATGTCCTTGATAAGTTTCGGTGATTTTTTCTACATTCTCAGCGGTACCATCTGCAAGAATCGGCTTAGACCTTGCATAGATATGATCATGTCCTTGGAGTACAAGATCGATACCAAGCTCATTCATCAAAGGAGCAATCGTCGTACGTTCTCCACCCGGTCCCATGATATCGCTATCCGTTGCATGGCTAGCTGTTGTATAAGGGCCTTTGTGCAAATTGACAATAATCCATTTGGCTCCTGCAGCCTTTGCCTCACTGACATCCTGTTTAAGCCAAGCAACTTGCTCCGGAGAGAAATTACGAAAATCCGAGGAATTCTCATTCGTATTCAGTACGATAAAATGAGCATTACTGTAATCATATGAATAGTATTCACCTGTTTCAGTAGATGAGCCTGGAGGAGATAATATATTGAAATGTTGGTTGAAAGAATACTTTTCTTTCTCATGATTTCCTGTTGCTGGAGCGATGGTTGTATTAAGTAAGCTATTTTGCGAGAAGCCAAGCAACCAGTCCCATTCTTGTTCATTAGAACCACGTTCAACAATGTCGCCGTTTAGCATGAAGAATTCTGCCTCAGGTACGGTCTGCATAGCTTTAGAGATCGTGGCTGCAGATAGTGCAGCTTCTTCTTCATTCTGAGCTTGGGTATCGGATAGATCGACAAAAGTAAAGGCTCCGCTCTCTGGTGCCGTTGTGAATACTCCGACTTCACTCCATATATTTAAGCTTTCGTCTCCCACACGATAGTAATAAGAAGTTTTGGGTTGTAGTCCTGTAGCTTCTGCTTTATGTGAAATTTCATCGGAGTATTTTGCTGATTCTGATCTACCTACGAACTTCATGGCGGAATTAAAATCAGGTAGATCACTTCCTTTTGGAACAACTTGAAGATCGCTGTTTACCGATTGCTTAGGAGTGAACCATGTAAATCCTTTGGCAGTTTTAGGGTCACCCTTAAAAGTAACCGTAACTTTTGTTACTTCAGTCGTAGGCACAGGTGGAGCATCTTCATGTGCATCCAGACGCATATCAAAGTACAAATCCGAGCTACCATCACTCTGCTGATGAACTTCTACTCCGATCTCATTATCTCCATCCCGAAGTAGAGCTTTAAGAGAATTCGTCAGATCGATATCTGAATAAATAACGGGAAGATCTTTACTCGAAATAGCTTTTGTATAGAAGTCGATCGGACCATCCGGCATTCCGAAACGAGTCACTTCTTGACCATTTACATAAAGGACTGCACCATCATCGATGGCAAAGGTTCCGAGGATTTGTCCATAGTTTTGAACCTGCTCCGCATTCACAGTTATATTTTTGCGGAAATATGTAGTGCGTGGCTTCATTTTTTTGTCACTGCCGTAACTAGTGGTCGTTTGTAGTGGCCCAAACTTATCTGTGGCGATCATACTGCCATTATCTTTATAGCCGAATGGGGCTTTTCCTTGACTCCAGCTTGAATCATCGTAGGTGGCTTGCCAAACAGTGCCAAGGTCATTTCCTTGGTCATTGAATTTCCATTCCGAATTCTTTTCCAATAAGATATCCCAATCTTCTAATGATTCAGCAAAGACTGGTGCGCTTTTCGGGATTACGACCAACCCAAGTAGTAGAGCTAGTGCAAGAATCATCGCTGTGCCCTGTTTCAACCGTTTGTTAAACATGAATACACTCCTTTTTTGTTGAGAAAAAATAGTATTTCTTTCAGAAGCATAGCAACGATTTGTTATTAGAGTATTATGGATGATCGCTATTTGTATAAAATTAACAACAATAAGATTGCTTTTATCTTATAATTGAAGTTAGCAGATACAATAATTAGAATGGTGGGTGGAAATATGCCAATGTCAGATTACTATAAGAATTTAAGAGAGAAATTAGGACCAGATTTATTGTTTATGCCATCTGTTGCAGCAGTTGTAAGAAATGAGAAGAATGAGATCTTATTTATACGTAAGGAAAATGAGGTTACTTGGGGGCTACCTGCGGGTGCTATAGAAATGGGTGAAACACCGTCTATAGCGGTGAAGCGAGAAGTATATGAAGAGACGGGATTGCATGTGAGTACTGAGCTTATTCTTGGTGTTTTTGGTGGAGAGAAATACCGATATACATATCGTAATGGTCATCAAGTTGAATATATTGTAACGGTGTTTGAATGTTCAATTATTGATGGGGAACTAAATGGACTTGATGGAGAAGCAGTAGAGCTTCGATTTTTTACAGAAGAAGAAATTCCGGAAATAGCAATTCAATATCCTAAAGAGCTATTTATGAAATATTTGCATAGCGACAGGGCTTTGTTTGAATAATCCTCAAATAATTCATCATGCAACTATTTCATGAGTACTTCGTCTATTATGTAACTTAAGCTATCTCTGTGGAAGTTACTATTAGATAGGATACAGGAGGGGACACATGCAGCTCACAAGGAAACCAAAAACGAATAGCATTATATTTATAGCGACGATTCTAATCTTGATAGCGTTGTTAGTCTATTTCACTTCGGATTGGTCGACCCGACAATATGGAAATGATGAAGAATCCATAAAAAAAGTAATAACCTCGATCGAAGGATACGAAAATGATTCGATAGAAATACTAGAAATTAAAGATATAAATGACATTAGAGTTGTTGGTTTTTTAATAGATAATAATCCTGCATATATTCAATTCACCAAAAATCAAAAAGGTAATTACGAATGGAAACACATTGAGAAGAATTCGAATCAATCATTTGCTTCTTTTTTAGTGCGCCAGTCGAAAGATATATCCAATGCGATGTCTTTCATGATTGTTACAAATCCAGCAAATGATATTGCTAAAATGCGCTTACAAGTAAATGAACAAGAAATACTGCAGAAATTTAATATCCATGAGAAATCAGTTGCTTGGATCGATTTGCCTGACTCAAAAGATGGAAGGTATGCATTTGAGTATAAATATTACGATAACGAAGGAAATTTAATAGAACATAATTAGTTAGCAATGAAAAATATGATTCTTCGCCTCATAAGGATGCATAGTCAATATAAATAGCTACCATCATGCATGGTAGCTATTATTCATTGTAGAATGAGAGGTGATATATGTGGCGAATATTAGGAGTTACATCTTGATGTTGGTAATAGGTGTTTCCACCGTATTTGCAGGATGTTCTTCAACAGATAAAACGGAACATATTATAACTCAGCGTATAGAAGTATCTGATTTTGTTCTCGAAGTAACGACGTCAACAGTTATAGCTACTGGCGATGTACTAAATGTGAAAGGAACTCTAACCTATATGGGAGTTAAACCCATAAAAGTTACTCACGGAGAGCCAATCATTCGCTTTTACTTCTCAGGTAGTAACGAAGAGCGTAATTATATGGATAAGGGGTACTTAACGGAGTTTAAGTCAGGTCAAATTGTGGAGGTGGCAGATGAATTTATAGCCACGAAAAAAGGTAAACACGATCTATCTGTGAATATTGATGGGTTTAGTAGTTCACATAATGGCTCTTTAACTATGGATCCGATCGAAATTCTTGTCAATTAGACTTATTAGTAGAATGGAGTTGCATTCAATGAATATTATGTTTGTGTGTACTGATAATTTTACTCGAAGTGTAATAGCTGAATTTTGTATGAAGGATTTTCTTCGCAGATGTAATAATACTTCAATAAAGGTTACTTCAGCGGGTATACAAGCAAATAATGATATTAGCAAGTATTCAAATATTCATTTTAAGATAATGAAGGAACTGAATATAGACACCACTGGTTTCACCAGGACAATGTTTGATGGTAAGTTCTTTAATGAATATGACGTAATCATTGCTATGAGTGATTTGCATCGTACTTATATAAAAGAGCAATACAATCGTGATGTTCCATTATTTAATGAAATATATAAAGGTCAAAAAACCTCAGTGAATATAGGACCACCCGATAGAAAAGACTTTTTGGAACAAATGAATAAGCTGGTCCATTTCTTTTATGAATCAACGCCTCTAATGATTCGGAACATAGAGGAATTTAGAACTAAAACTCACCCGTTAATAGACTCTAATTAAGGAGGGAATTATGGATGGAGATATTATGGTTTATTATTATGGGCATGGGTATTTCATTTATTCTTTTATTCTTAGGTGAGATTGGTTTAGTATTGCTTGGAGGAGCTACCTTTGGGCTTCTATTGTACATAGCAATTAAAATGTCAACGAAGAATAGATAAGTAATGTAATATCGCTTATCGCATTATCATTAATTATGAGGTGAAGGAATTGTTATTGGAGGAAGAGGTCTTGTTATTCTTAAGACTTGGGTTGTTCATTGTTATGGTCCCTACAATCATAGTGGTTATTACTTTAATGATGAAACATAAGAAAATGGGATATGGATGGATTCTAGCTCACTTTGTTCTGTTCAGTATTTGCGCACTGGCAAGTATAAGTATACTCGAGACAAGGGCACTAACTAGCTCATTGTATAACTCGTTATCATTTGCTTGGATTGGCGTAGTATGGGCTGTCAGTATGTGCTTCTTCGTACGAGGTCTTCTAAATTTAAGTAAGATCCACTCAATGAAATAAGGCAGCACTCCCTGATTTGAGGGAGTGACTGCCTTATTCTACATTAACTGAGAGACACATTTCTCTAAATATTCTGAAAGCGTCCTTTGAAAATATAAGTTAGCGTAATGATGATGTAAATGGCTAGCGTAATACTAGTTACAATGATCGATGTCGTACACACAATACCGATTAGAATTGCACATAAAGCGATGATGGCGATCCAAGTTGTATACGGAAAGAATTTTACTTTATAGCCACTAGTATGTTCAGGCATTTTCTTACGTGATTTCAGATGAGCAATCGCTATGATTAACCAGATAAATAACACGGTATACCCAAGGGATCCCATTAAATAGTCGAATGTTTTACTACCTGCAAACAAGGAAATGATCACGCCAATATATAAAAAAGAAGTGCATATTAAAATGGCGTACACAGGGACCCTCTTGTTAGATAGACGCGAAAAGATTGATGGGATCAGTCCATCCATCGCTTGAGTGTAGAGTACACGGGATGCACCATACAGACCGGAATTCATCGATGAAATAATGGCGAGCAGGATAACGGCATTCATAATGTGATCCGCACCAGGAATTCCTATCATGTTAAACACCATCACAAACGGACTTTCCGGTACGCCATTAACTTCTGTCCATGGGATTAGACTGACAATGATGAAGAACGGAATAATATAGAAGGAAATAATCCGGAATAACGTATTACGAACCGCTTTAGGCACAACTTTTTCAGGGTTCTTTGTTTCTGCCAGAGTAACACCTATGATTTCTGTACCTCCGTAGGAGTAAATGACAACAAGCATTGCTGTAATAATACCGCTAGGACCGTTCGGAAAGAATCCACCATGATTTGTTAAATTAGAAAAACCAACAGCTGTATGATTACCAAAGCTGACGAGTAAAAGAATAAAACCTGCAATAATAAATACAACAATAACCGTTATTTTAATTAAAGCCAGCCAGTACTCTGTTTCAGCAAACACTTTAACGGATAGTAAGTTAATTGCGGTTACGATGACGGATACAATTAGAGCGAGAATCCAAATCGGATATTCTGGTAACCAGTACTGTATAAAAATAGCTGCAACGATGGCTTCAGCTGTAATATTAAGCACCCACATTTTCCAATAGATCCAGTCCAAAAAATAAGCGGGGTACTTTCCTAAGATTGACTCTACTAGGTCTCTAAATGTTCTAGCATTACTATTGCGTACAGCCATTTCGGCGAGACCTTGCAAAACGAATAGTAAAACGATTCCTCCTATTAAGTAAGCGATAATGACAGATGGACCTGCCATATCAATAGCTGAACTACTTCCTTTAAAAAGGCCAGCTCCAATAGCTCCGCCTAAAGCCATCATCATAATATGACGAGAAGTCATTGTACGCTGTAATTTCTGGTTGTCTCTCTCCATAACAATTCCCCCAACAATCATAATTTTGCATATAAATTCAAATGATCTTCGCATTAGAAAAAGGCATATCGTCTCTTCCTTCATATTTCTATGAAAGAAGAGACGATATGCCTTCAGCAAACCGCGGTACCACTCTTGTTGGTTCACGAATGAACTCAGCTCTTAAACCTTGTAACGAAGGTTACTCGTTAAAACATAGAGAATAGTTGAACAATTCTTTTTGTCTTACCACTCCTGGGCGAGTTCAGAGTATTATTGGACTGCTTCACACCAATCGCAGCTCTCTTTGCCTAATAATTCACTCTTACTATTCCCTATCTTTGTGTTATCTATATGAGTTGTAGTAATCTTTATAATATTTAGTACTATACGAATATGTATTTATAAAGTCAATGATAATTTTACGATAAGGTACATTTTAGTCGTATGATATAGTAAGAAAAGGCATCATAAGTGAAGAATGACTAACATTTTCTAGGAGGCAACAAATGTTTGAATATAGTAATCAGCAGTATTCAGGTATCGACTTTGGAACACAAGACTTAAGATATGGTGATCTCATCAGTTGTACATTCAAGAATTGCTCGTTCAGTAACGGTTCACTTGATGAAATTACGTCTAGCAATTGTAGGTTTGTTGAATGTGACTTTCGTGGAGCAACATTAAATGGATCTATTCATAAAGAAACGGCATTTGAGAATTGCATTTTCAATGGTGCCAATCTATTTGTATCCAAATTCGAGGAATGTAAAATGACTGGCTCAGACTTTACTGAAGCCAATATGGATGGCCTGTCCATTGTCCAAGGAGACTGGTCATATACCAATTTGAGACATACCCGATTAGTGAGACAAGATTTACGCGGGATTAAGTTTTATGAAGCGGATTTATCGGGAGCCAATCTGGAAAAAGCTGATCTAAGAGACTGTGACCTAACCATGGCGGTCCTGACAAAAGCTAAACTGCAGAATGCTGATGTTAGAGGAGCGAAGATGGAAGGTGTGGATTTTAAAACTTTCTCAGTGAATGGTCTGAAAATGGACAGGGAGCAGGCTGTGTTGTTTGCACTTTCATATGGGGCAAAGATAGGTTAATTACACCTCTATCGATAGATCTCCCCAAATTTCATCCCATTTTTTCTCTTGCATACGTTCTATATAAATTGAATGTAATTGGCTATTCTTCTGATAATAAGGGGTAGGTTTAACCGTCTTTCTAAACAGATCCTCAAGCCCATAGGGGGCCATGATTATCATCTCATTATTGCACTTTTTGGCAGCTATTGCGGTAGGTATTTCAGTGAAATGAGCAACTCCGTCAAAGGAGGACTGGAAAGGATCGAATCCATTTTTCAAATGCATACGTGCTTGGTTTTTTACAGACCAGGGTTGATTTGGTATTAATGTCTCTAATATTTGTTCCAATTCCTTTTCAGTTTCCCAAGAGGTATCTGTGCTATCGAAGTATATAACATCAATGTCGTTTATAGGTGTATGTATGTTGTGTAATACATCCCACACTTTATTTCTAAGGATTCCAGCAGCAACCCAAGCATCGTTTATATTTAGTGCTTCAACGGCTTCGAGTACTGAAAATATGTATTGATCTCTCTTAATAATGTCGATCAATTGGGTTTCGTAATTCGTCACATTAAAAACTCCTTCCTTTAATCACACTGTATATAGAATATTATACTCACCTTTGAATGGAATGATATGAAATGAACAAATCCGACATCTATTTAAAATGTCTTGAATTAATAGATGCAGAAGATCTTCTTGCATTAAGGCTTAGAAATCGTGATTTTTTAAAACCGTTTGAACCAATTCGTGAAGAAATACATTATACACTAGAAGGACAGCTACGAGAAATCGAAGCTGGAATTCAATCCAGATTACAAGATTCGGGCTATACATACGGTATCTTCATGAAAGAGAAAGATGAACTGATAGGAAGAATTGCACTCACGGGCATCGCTAGAGGTCCTTTCCAAAATGCGTATCTGGGCTATTTCATTGATGAGCAGCACAATGGCAAAGGCTATGCTTCAGCGGCTGTCCTAATGTGTGTGAACAAGGCATTTTACGAACTGGGATTGCATCGCATTCAAGCTGGGGTAATGCCCAAAAATTCAGCATCGATTCGCGTACTAGAAAAATCAGGCTTTAGACACGAAGGACTTGCACACAACTACTTAAAGATTAATGGTGTATGGGAAGATCACTGTTTGTTTGCGATCACTGCTGAATAAGGTCAATAGATATTCACGAAGTATGAGCTGCCTGCAAAAGGGTGGCTCTTTTTATTTCTTATGTTTAGCCTGCATTTGTATGTTCCTTATAAATTATGTCCTTATTGTACAAAAAAATGGCTTAACTTTTTAAAGAATGGTACCAGCTAGTTCAGTACAATGTATGATAACTATTAAAATTATGGCTTACATTGGAGGGCGAGCTGTGACGGATGATCTATATCGCAATGCATCATTGCCTACAGTAGAACGAGTGAATGATCTCCTTGGCAGGATGACAACAGCTGAAAAAATCGGCCAGCTTATTCAATTGTTCGGTTGGCATTCTTACACCCGGACAGATGGGGAATTACGTATAGAACCTGAATTTGAAAAAATGATCTTAAAAGGAGAAGTCGGATCATTTTATGGCTTCTTGCGGGCAGATCCGTGGACGGGCGTTACTTTGGAGACGGGTATGCTGCCTGAAGAGAGTGCAGAGGCAGTGAATAGAGTACAGCGTATAGCAGTAGAAGATACAAGACTTGGTATTCCTATATTATTTGGTGAAGAGTGCGCTCATGGTCATATGTCTATAGGCGGAACCGTCTTCCCCGTTCCTATTGCTGCAGCAAGTACATGGAATACGGATCTTTTTGAAAAGGCAAATAGGGCTGTATCTGAGGAAACAAGGTCCCGTGGTGGTGCAGCGACATACTCTCCAATACTCGATGTTGTACGAGATCCACGTTGGGGAAGAACGGAGGAGACGTTCGGTGAAGATCCTGTGCTATGCGCAGAGATGGGTATGGCAGCGGTCCGCGGATTACAGGACAATACTTCCGGAGGCGGCATCGCAGCGACAATTAAACATTTCGTAGGTTATGGTGCTTCGATCGGGGGACGTAACGGTGCCCCTGCTCCGATTGGACCGATTGAACTATTAGAAAAGGACCTGTTTCCATTTGAAAAAGCCGTAGAAGCCGGTGCGATGTCGCTGATGACGGCGTACAACGAAATTGACGGAATTCCGTGTACATCTAATGGCGAACTATTGACCGACCTATTACGTAAAGAATGGGGCTTTGATGGATTTGTTATTACAGACTGCGGTGCACTGGGAATGCTTGCAGGTGGTCACAACGTAGCATCTAATCATATGGAAGCGGCTGCTCAAGCGTTAGAAGCTGGTGTTGATATGGAAATGTCAGGTGAGGTATTCAAGAACCACTTACTTACCGCCATTGAATCTGGACTAGTCTCAACCGAAATTTTAGATCAAGCGGTTGCTCGTATTTTGACGATCAAATTCAGATTGGGACTATTTGAAAATCCGTATGCAGATTCGAAACGTGCGTCTGAAATCGTTGGTTATGATGCCCATCGGGAACTTGCACGGAAAGTAGCGGAAGAAGGAATCGTGCTCCTTCAGAACCATAACAGTTTACTTCCTTTATCTAAATCGCTTAAGCGTATCGCCGTCATCGGACCGAATGCATCGAATAGATATAATCAGCTCGGAGATTATACTTCGCCACAGCCTCCTGAGGCCATTGTCACGGTTTTGCGGGGTATAACTGAAAAAGTAGGTGCAGATATTGATGTGAGTTATGCGGAAGGATGCCGCATTCTTGGTGATGATCGTTCCGGCTTTGCCGAAGCAGTTGAGACGGCCCGCGTTGCAGATGTTGCAGTCGTTGTTGTCGGAGGTTCGAGCGCTAGGCAATTTGGCGATAATACCATTGATCTAGTAACCGGAGCCAATTTAGTAACAGAAGGCGACTCGGACATGGACTCAGGTGAAGGTGTGGACCGAATCGATCTGACATTATCAGGGGTGCAATTGGAACTTGTTAAAGCTGTGCATGAGACGGGAGTTCCAGTTGTAGTCGTCTATATCAACGGAAGACCGGTTAGCGAGCCGTGGATTGCTGATCATATTGATGCCGTATTAGAAGCGTGGTACCCAGGGCAAGAAGGTGGTCATGCTGTGGCGAACGTACTGTTCGGAGAGTGTAACCCATCCGGGAAAATGCCGATCTCCGTACCGAAGTATGTTGGACAACTGCCTGTATATTACCAGGTTCGTCGTACAAACGGGAAACGGTATTTAGAGATAGATAACGACCCTCTGTATCGTTTCGGACATGGTTTAAGCTACACAACATTTTCTTATTCCAATCTAAAAGTCGTTCCAGAACAAATTACAACTTGTGGTGAGGCTATGCTATCCGTTGATGTGGAAAACACAGGTAGTTTGTTAGGGCAAGAGGTCATTCAGCTCTATGTTCGTGATGAGGTCAGTTCTGTAACGAGACCCATTATGGAGCTTAAGGGATTTAGCAAAATCGAACTTAACCCAGGTGAGACGAAAACAGTTCATTTCAAGATTGGCAAGGAACAACTTCAAATGGTGAACAGGAAACTGAAGCGCGTCGTTGAACCAGGTACATTTCAGCTGATGGTCGGTGGCAATACAGAAGAATTGCTTATGGTTCCATTCAAAGTGAAAGAATAGCAACCCATACCTATATAAGAGGAGATTTTTCATATGACACAATCTGCTAAATGGACGATCTACGCGATACAGCACTCACATACAGATGTAGGCTACACCGAGCGCCAAGAGAAGATCCGTCAATATCATGTTGATTTTATTCGTCAAGCCCTTGGTATTATTCGAGAAATACGATCAGGTAATCGACCAGACTGGAAAGGATATAAATGGGTATGTGAAACGTTTTGGCCGATTGAAACCTTCTTGGAGAAAGCGACCGAGACAGAACGCGAGGAGCTAGCTGAAGCTTTCCGTAGAGGCGATTTCGGTCTATCAGGAACCTATCTAAATATGAGTGAGTTGGTTGGTAAAGAATTACTCGACTCAATGCTTGGTCGAATTCGAAGCTATGCGAAATCAATTAATGTGAAGCTAGAATCTGCCATGACAGCAGACATTACTGGCTTTAGTTGGGGCTACGGACAATCACTGCATGACATGGGGATTCGCAACATGATTACTTGTATTCATACGCATCACTCCATGTTTCCTCTACGTAAGAAGCAGACGCCTTTTTGGTGGGAGACACCAAAAGGTGACCGCATTCTGATCTGGAACGGTGAGCATTACGTGTTCGGTAATGACCTCGGCATCCAGCCGGGCTTGGGTGGCAACTATACGATTCGCGATGAGATGGACACTTCTAAAGGCGGCGTAACGTTTGAGATGGCAGAGATTCGAATTAACCGTTATCTTTATCGCCTTCAACAGGATGGATTCCCATACCCGTTCATTCCAGTCATGCTCTCTGGACTACCAACTGACAACAGTTCGCCAAATGCAGAAATGATGGACTTTGTAAACAAGTGGAACGAGAAACATGGCGATCAAATTCGTATTCAACCTGCAACGCTAGATGATTTCTTTGAGGAGGTACGGAAACATTCGGAGGATATTCCAGTTTATCGTGGTGACTGGCCAGACTGGTGGACGGACGGAACAGGATCGACACCAATGCATGTTCAAGTATTCCGCGAGGCCCAGCGCGTTTACGAGAAAGTGAGACGCTTAGACCCTGCTTGCGAAATTGTATCGGAGACGACAATAAAGGAAATGGAGAATGAATTGATGCTGTTCGCTGAGCATACTTGGGGGTATCACTCCTCCGTTTCCGAACCGTGGAATCCGTTCGTACAGGAGCTTGGCGTTCGTAAAGATGCATTTGCAGCGAATGCAAGTACACTGGCACATACAGCACTCTACGACATACTTGAGGCAAAAGGTGATGCTCTGCTGGCACCAAATCGTCCAATGCGCTTCCGTGTTCACAATCCGTATTCTTTTGTACAAGAAGATTACGCTCATTTTATAATGGAGTTTTGGCATTTGGATGAAATCCGTGATGGATTCGAAGTATACGATGAAGTCAGTGGTGATATTTATCCAGCCCAGCTTCGCGTAGCACATCGAGGTGCAATCGTTACGGTTCCTGTTAAATTGCAGCCTGGAGAAGAACGTACAATGCGTATTCGTGCCGCTCAGAAACCTGCAGACCGCACGGCATTCGGTTCGGATTTACTTGGATCAGACCGAGTAACGGACATTGCGGACCCGAATGATACTTCTGATATCAAAGTTACTTACACAACGCTTGAAACACCGTTTGTACGGATGGAATGGCGTATGGGAGACGGTATTGTTTCATGGATGGACAAGAAAACAGGTAAAGAGATGCTGCGTGCAGACCGTAATCATCATGCTTTTAGCCCAGTCTACGACGTTACAAAAGCGGCTAAAGTGGAGGAAATGAATGATATTCGGCGCAAGATGGGTCGCAATCGTAAAGGTCCAGATGCATGGGTCTCAGTTGGCAAACTGGTAAAAGCAGAAGTCGCAGACAAAGGTCAGCTATACACAAGTGTAAGACTGACTTATGAAGTAGACGGATGTCAACACTACTCACTGCTCGTGACTGCATATGCGAATAAACCTCGTATGGATGTTGCCGTGCGTATGCATAAGAACAGTGTATGGGATCCAGAAAATATGTATATCTCGATACCATTCGGAGGACCGATCGATGAGGGGCAACAGGAACTTTGGGTAGATAAACTTCAAGCACCCACTCGGTTGCGTATCGACCAACTACCGGGTAGTTTAATAGACTACTATTGCTTGGGTGAAGGAGCGGTCTATACCGAAGCGAATCAAGGAGTCGCTATTGCGATGCCGGATACACCACTTATTCAATTGGGTTCCTTGAAGCATGAATTCCGTATGCTGCAAGATGATGAAGGTATGCAAGATGATCCAGCACATCTGTACGCTTGGCCGATGAATAACTATTGGGAAACAAATTTCCGTGCCACACTGGGTGGTTTTTACGAATTCCGGTACTTTGTTTCTTGGGGAGAAGATTTATCACAACCTGTTTCTGCGCTTGAAACATGCCGCAGTATGAACGCTGGTATTCTAGCTTGGCGGATTAAAGAATCCTGATTGATTAATGTGGTAGATGAGATGACGTAATTTACTTTTAAACGGCGGCCCACGAGGCCGCCATTTTTTTATTAGATATATCTTTAGTAACAAATGAAGAGGATTTAAGCGGTTAACGTTGAATATGAGTTTGATAGTCATTGAGGAAGGTTAGGGGTTAGACTCAATCAAATTGACTTTAATAGGAGGAAACGATCCATGGAACATAGAGATTCAGTAGTTTCAAACTCAGTTTTGAGTACGCTTTCAAATCTGGCGTTAGAAGAGATGACAGAAGATAACAAAGGACCAACAAGAGAGGTGATCTTTGGGGAGAATCAACCGGTTACTCATGGATATCGAGCTGTGGACATTGAGCATTGGAATCCAGAGACTGATCCGAATGCCGAGCGCTTAAGAGCATTTGTACCATTGCAAAAAAGAAATGATGCATTCGCAGCAACACAGGCCAATCCCAAACTTAGTCCGGATACCGAGTTTTATAACTTAACAGGGGATTATGATTTTTATTTCCTAGGTTCAACGCCTTATAATAACGAGTTCTCGAACTACTTGTTTAACTTTTGGCAATACACGGATTATTATGGCGGATGGCATGGAACGGTAACAGAAGATGTACCTCCAATGTTATATGACCCTTCGGAAACCGGGGAGGAGAAAATATTTGAATTTGGCATTGTAGATTTACCTAATCCAGCTTATACGAATGCCGCACATAAGAATGGAGTGAAATCCGTAGGTTGTATTTTTATACCCCGTGGTGGACAGCCTTATGATCTATTGTTAAAACAGCGAGAAGATGGAACGTTTCCCGTAGCAGAGAAGCTCATTGAAATGAAAGAGTACTTCGGCTTTGACGGGTATTTCATTAATCAGGAAACCTCTATTAAGCCTGAACATATTAAGATTTATAAAGCATTTACAAAAACTCTAGTCGATTCAGGTTTATATACGCAGTGGTATGACACGGTGGATGATGAGCATGGGAAACTGACCTATCAACCTTCACTGATTCCTTCTCACAGCTCTTTCGTTCGAGATGACGAAATGGGTGGGGTTCTATGTCACTCTATCTTTATGAATTACAATTGGAATTCGCCAGATGGTTGGAATAATGGACCAAGTACAGATCAATCTTACATCATGAAAACCGTCGAAGAAGCACACCGTAGAGGGATTGATCCTGTGAAAACAGTCTTTTCCGGTGTTGAGGCAGGTATGGGCGGATTTGGAGGTTCACATAACTCAACACGAAATATGGACGTAATTCTAGATCCAGAGACAGGTAATCCATTGACTTCTATCGCTACTCTGGGAGGTAATTTCGTTCAGTCTGCGCTTGACAATAATAGAAATGATGATAATCAGTGGAAAATTGCTGAGCGTGAGCGCATGTGGTACACAGGTGTTAAGATGGACCCAACCAATACAGAGAAACAGCCTGGATATGCAAGGCCAGATATTGGTGTGGAAGATGCCTCTGAATGGAATGGGATATCCAGGTATATTACGGAACGCTCAGTCATTCACGGAAGTACCTTCGTAACGAACTTTAATACGGGTCATGGCATGAAGTATTATGTGAATGCAGCCGTTTCGAATGATGAGAAATGGTCAAACATCAATTTACAAGATATTCTTCCAACTTGGCAGTGGTGGATTGATACAGTTGGAACGAAGCTACAAGTCGATTTTGATTATGGGGACGCTGTAGAAAATGGCGATAAATTCAACTATCAACGTATTGGCGCCTATCGCGGTGGTTGTTCACTTGTTGTGAATGGAACTTTAGATGCGAAGAACTTCCTGCGCCTCTATAAAACAGATCTGGACGTTAAAAGTACATCAACTGCGTTAATTACATACAATAAAACATCAGTGGAAGACTGTTCGGAGATTCAGTTAGGATTGATCTTCAAAGATGACCCAAATCATGTTGAAGCCATTTCTATACAAGGCAGCGGGATAAAAACCTATGGATACAAAACTGCAGAATTGGATTTAAGTGTTTATGCGAATCGTGCGATTGCTGCAATCGGTTTCATTTTTGATCCCAAAGGGGAGACGATATTTAGCTATCAAGTGAATGTCGGTGAACTTAAAATTACAGATGGACAAGATTATACACCAAGCACACCTGAAGGATTCGCGATTAAGAATCGGTTCCATACCAATGAGTTCAATCTGATATGGAATCGTGAAGACTACAATATAGTGAAGCAATATCACCTGTATGCACAGCTGCTGGATGGCAGTGAGCAGTTTTTGGGTGGATTATATGGTGATCAATTCTACGTGAAATCCCTTGATGAACAAGCTGTAGCTCTCAAATTAACGGCTGTTGGTTCTGATCATTCGGAAAGTAATCCAGCTATCATTTCTCTTCATCGCGAATACTTCTTATCGAATGTGATCGTTAACGAGAATCGCGAAGGCTTTTTAATTCAATGGGGTGAACAAACGCACGGCAGCAAAATTCGATTCGATTTAAGTTTTACCGATGGCCGGAAAGATACTTACACACAGATTGTTGAAATGAACTTGTATTCTGCCACATTTAAAGTTCCTGTCAAAGACGATGATCGATATCTATTGAAAATATCCAGTCTTGAAGTGGACGATTCATTCATTGACACGGTCAGCTTTACAGGGAAAATGCTAGATATGTATTCGGAGCCGTTTGATGGCGGTTACTATATTGACGGAGATACACTAGGTATTGATGTACCCTCCTCCAAAGATTGGTGGCATATGTACGTTACAATCAATGGTGAAGTCTTTCAACCCACGAAGAAGTATAATGATATGGAGACCGATTATTTCATTCGGGGTTTTCATGATTTGATTGGAATCCCGGTTCCTGAGAAGGGTTCAATCCTAAGTATTACACTGGAGGATTATAAGGGGAATATGTCCGAGACCCGTAATATTACGATTTTGTAGAAAGAGAGTCGCCTTAATGGCGGCTTTTTTCTATGCTTTTTTCTCTAAGAAAAGCACATTGAAATACCGATATATTACCTGTACATAGCTGGAAGCAATTGTATACAGTAAACAATTCACAAGAGGAGAGGTTTTGTAGGTGGCGTCATCATTAGACAGAAGAAAAACACGATTAAGGTGGATGGGAAGAGTACTAGCACTCTGCATTCTACTACATAGTTCTTATGGCATCTTATATGCGGATACATATCAAGCATATGCTGAATCAGGAGTAACATCATACTCCAAGGATCAGCTTGAGGCACTAGATTATCTGAATATGGTGAGATCCAAAGCCGGTCTTAAACCGGTAACGCTGGATCCACATGTTACACAAGCAGCAATTGCTCATGCAAAATACTATAACCAGAATAAAGAAGAGAAAGTTTCTCTTAGTGCACATCAGCAGGTGCAAGGCAAACCAGGATTTACAGGGAAGAGCGCTTCAGATCGCATAAAAGCTGCCGGTTATCAATCGCCGAGCCGGTTTGGATTTGGATACGGAGAAGTGATGGGTTTTCAAAAGAAAACGAGCACCGACGCCATGAAAGAGTGGCTGAATACTGCCTACCATCGCGTGATCATTCTGGACTCCAGCTATCAGAAGATTGGGATCGGCTTAGTGGATGGTACGGCAGTGGTCGATCTAGTAAGTGAATATCAAAGTACACCTCAAGTGACTAATGACCTTACGGTCTATCCGTATGATGGAATGACGGACTCTGTAGTTGGGTTTTACGGTCATGAGATCCCTAACCCCTTGCAGCAGTTTGGCGTTGACTTTTCAGGTGCCATTATTTCGGCAGTTGCGAATGAGAAAATAGCCTCGTATAACGCAGTTATTAAGAATGAGAAAGGACAAGTTGTCCCTCATTTTCATGAATTATATGCGAGTAAGAAAATCTTCTTATATCCTAAAGAGATACTAGAAGGTTATCATACCTACAAAGTTTCTATAGAAGCTGTGCTTGCCGATTCTGGTAAAAAGTTGAACCGTTCCTGGTCGTTTAAGACGGGGAAAGGAAGGCAGCTGCAATATATAGATACGCTATATCCTGAACTTATTATCAATACGAATAGTCCGGAACAGCTGTACATACAAGGAAGGTATGATGATAGAACAACGCAAACAAACCCTGCAGGTCTTATCTTTACTAGCAGTAAGAATAGTGGCCTGAGTATTACGGATGGAGGTTTGGTTACGGGGAAAAGTCCAGGGGTCTATACCGTTACGGTTCGTACACCTAAAGGTGCAAAAACCCAAATTAAAGTCTCAGTTCTACAAAAGCTAATTATGAAAAAATACATGGGCTCAAATGCAGCTAAATATGCGGATATTCAAAAGCATGACCAAAAGTCTTCGATTGAATGGGCGCTTCAATCAGGAGTCATGACCGGATACGCGGATGGCAGTTTCAAACCTCAGCAAACAGTCAGCGAGGCAGAGTTTTGGGTTATGTTCTTGAAAATGTTAAACATCCATTATGATGCTTACAAGCCGGCGAAATCTACGAATTGGGCGGATGGTGCTTATCAGATCGCTGAGAGCCGGAATATTCCTTTGGCAGGGATCAAAGATGTGAAGTTAAGAAATCAAAACATGACGAGGCAGAAAGCCGCAGATATGATTACAGCCGCAGATGGTAAGAACTTTAGTGCTTCGGTTCAGTATGTTCTGGCTATGGATTATATGCGTGGCGTGACTTCAAGATCCATTCAAGGGTTTGAATCCAATAAAGCTCTTACGCGCGCGGACGCTGCTGTATTACTGCATTATCTTCAGCCTAAGTTAAAAGAGCTCAAGGGACGTCCTAAGTCTAAAACAGCAGATGAGGCGTTACCCAAAATGCCTGTTCAGGAATATTATCAAAAGCCTGCAAAGCTCGAAGATAAATCGATAATTGTAGAGTACACAGCTGAAGGAAAATTGAACGTAGAAGGGAAATTTCAAAGCTCAGCAGGCGAAACCCATACATTAATGGTCCAAACAAAAGATCCCGAAACTGGAAAGATGAAGGCCATTCAAGACTTTGAGATTACTGCAGACGAACAAGGTAAGTTTTCTTACCAATCAGCTGCCCCGTATCAGGAAGAGATGTTGGTCATTTACCTTAAAGTAAAAAAAATTAACACGTATTACAGCATCGAAGTGAATCGGGGAACCATTAATATGCAAAAGTATTCATTATAATCTATTTCAAATCTTGTCTGAGTACCGCTGATATTCAGACTTCATCTTGAAGTGCCTTGGCTGCCCAGCAGTCAAGGCTTTTTCTATGAATCTTGTTTCGAAGAATCATGTCGCGTACAATCATGTATTAGTAGCTATCGAACGCACAATTCTTAGGAAGAAGGAGGGGAAATCTGATTACAATGTTTATATCCTCCAGTAGCACATGTACAGTAAATTGTCGCACAGTTGTTTACTTTTTTGCTGGGATCCTAACGTATCGAAATAATTTCGAAGCGGCTGCTAGGGAGATTGCTTTAAGATATGCTAATGTCAAAATCGTTACGATCTTTCCGTATGGAATGGCAAATGGGAAGAAGGGTTCTTCGTTAATCCGTTTGTTAACTAAACAGCTATCTCAAGTAGGCTATGACCTAACTCGCGACCGATCACGGCGGGTTATTAGTGCAACACAAATCATCCGCGAGCATATCGAAGACGCGGAAAATATACTTTTTATTGGGCACAGTGCGGGTGGTGTGATAGCCTATCGAACCGGACTTCTTTTAGAAGAGAAATATGGAGTTGGAAGGGCTCAAATATTTGCTATTGGATGTCCTAAGTTCTACCTGAAGGACATTCCATACAATGACCGTTTTACATACATCACGGGTCAGAATTCAGATAGAATCACAAGAATTGGTAGCTGGCGCATGCCTGGCTCTAGACAGTACCGAGGAAAGCCGGGGCGTGAAATTCAAATGGATTTTAATCCGATTCATCAAGGGTGGAGATTTCATGCATCGTATTTTCTGGAGTCTGTCTGGACGGATTCGAACCAAATGTTCCATACCAATTCTACAGATCTCATCACCAAAATCCATGAATTGTACCCGGGGAACTAACGTTTCATGATCGGTTCCGGTTTACTTTCTGAACTTATTGGCTATAGAAATATGCTTTATAGACTCAATGGGGTGATATAGTAGCATTCATAGGTCTAGTGTAAAAGATTAATCTAAATAGAAAATTATCTACTATCAATATCCTGAGCTTGTTACACTCCTTATATCAATAGTACTGGGGGTTGAAATGGATAATTCTAATGTGAAGAATATTTGGAATAATTGGTCTGAAACATGGTATCAAAAATATAGAACAGAAGAGGTAATTACGAAAATAATTAACAATCCCGAGTCCGTGTTCCACCCGATTACATGGGCGATGCTTAAATCAACATATTCAAATTTGAACGGTAAGCGAATTTGCGTGCCTTCAAGCGGTAATAATCATGCTGTGTTTGCATTTCACTTAATGGGAGCATCCGTTACGTCTGTCGACATTTCTGAGAGGCAATTAGAACATAGCGCTGAAATAGCTAATAAAAATAGTTGGGACATCGAGTTCGTATGCGATGATACAAGGTGTTTAGGGACTATAACAAGTAATGAATATGATTTTGTTTACACCTCAAATGGAGTTCATATATGGATTGATGACTTAAATTCGATGTATAAAAACATCTATCGAATTCTTAAAAGCAATGGGAACTACTTAATGTTTGATGTACATCCTTTTACCCGCCCCTTCGGAGATGATATTGAGAAACTAACAGTTGTTAGACCTTACAATTCAACAGGCCCTATTCTAATCGAGAATGTACCTAGGTTTACTTGGCGTATGCAGGACTTAATGAATGCGATGATATCATCGGGTCTTTGCATACATCAACTTGAAGAAATGTATGCTGAAGATGGCTCATTTTGGGTTGATGAATCTGAATATACAGTCGGTATACATAAACAAGAACAGCTTGATAAATTATGTGACTGGCAACGGAACCCTTTGGCAGCTCTTCCTCAATGGTTATCGATAAAGGCGGCTAAACATACCTAACGAGACAGTCTTCATGTATAGTTAATATATAAGTATAAATTCCATTTAGGAGGAAATTATGAGATGAAAGTTACTAATCTTAGACCATTTATACCATCAGGCGAAGATTATATACTGGCTCAATGTTTTTTTGAAGATCTAGGTTTTGTGAAGATATACTCGGACGAAGGATTAAGTATTTTTCAAATGGATGAACAAGAATTCTTTCTCCAAAACTTTTTTAATCAAGAGTTTCAAGATAATTACATGGTAGAACTTATAGTTGAGGATTTAGATAAATGGTGGTCGCTCTTACAATCTGTTTACTCAATGAAGAAATATCCGATTAAGTTAACCGAACCTAAACAATATCCCTGGGGAAAACGGGAGATTAACCTGATTGATCCCGCTGGAGTGTGCTGGCATATCTCTGAATCTATCAAATGAATGATTATAGTAAAAAGTCGCCATTAAGAATGGTACATTTCAATGTTGATTATGAGTCTAACATTAAGATGTAGCTGTTCCATATAGCGACTTTTTTTATTACTTATTTAAGTATGAATTCGCGCTTTTGTTAAAAATAGCATTTTGTTGCATTTATCATTGACATTTTTTAACTATAAAAAGATAATAATTGTAAATATGGGATGAGGAGGGGTCGGACATTTGCCATAGATAGAATAAATATCATATGAATTCTGTGAACCATTCATCATCAAATATTTTAAAGGAGTGTAGTTATGTACGATAAACTCGTAGACATTTTGTGCTCTATCAAAGAAGATCAACCAGAACTCCGTCAATCGCTATCCCTTGAAACCGATCTGAATAACGATATCGGCCTCGATTCTCTCCAAATGATTCAATTTATGCTCAAAGTTGAAGAACAATTAAACTTAATCATTGACTACGATAACTTCGATTACGAACATCTCCAATCCATCCAAACCTTTATTACTTTCCTAAATCACTGTCAGCAGCAAGAGCTGCCAATGTACGAAAATGTCAACCCATGAAACTTCATGAAGTTTCCAAAATCGTGATGGGTAACTTCGATCCCGAAACAAGTTGGCGGGACTTGGATCTAACAAAGCTGCCATCTGTACCTGACAAGGAGCGGGAATCAATTGTACTCTGCATGGATGAGTTACTTTTTACATTTTGCGAGTATGGAGATGTCTTATACACACGATGCAAGATCAATCCAGCATTACATGATTATCTCAGCGGGTTAGGCTTCTCCTTTCAGACCCAATATCGTTATGACTTGAACAATGAGAAGGAGCCGTTGCCCGAATTAAATTTATTTAATCGATGCATCTTTAAGCTGGCGACTTCTCATGCCAACCATTTTGCAAACTATAAAGCTAAGGCTCTCTCTCCATTTGCGATTACAGCGGGTACGGAGGAGTATCTGCAAGTTATGGGTTTATCAGGTGCTTTGCCAGATCTAGAGACGGTGGTACGTGTAAACTCCAAGATATATTCAAATCGTCTGTTGGACAATATCAACCAGAAATGCTATGGGACTGAGGTGAATACCGCAGAAGAAATGGTGGCGATTGGTAACACACTTCTGATGCAAGGGCCATATCTTTTGAAAGATCCCTATGGTGTTTCTGGTAAGGGTAATTTACTCATTGATAGTGAGGCTATGCAGCAAAGAATTGCTAGGCACATACATACTCAGGAGGATAGAGGACTCCGATCTCTATTCCTGCTAGAGCCTCTGCTAACCAAAAAAACAGACTTCAGTTCACACTGGATCATTCAGAACAACGGAGATAAAGAGCTTATTTCCGTTCAATTCATGATGAATCATCTTCAAAACTACGGTGGATCTATTCATGCAGATGAGGCTTTTAGAGTTGAATTATCTAGCAAGGGATACTTTCAAGTCATTGAGAAAGCACTCCAGGTTTTGGTGGAGGATGGATATCACGGTTATGTCTGCTTTGACTCCATGATTCTGGAGAATGGTGAAATTGTACCTATTGTAGAGATTAACGCTCGAAAGTCTATGGGTCTCATCAATGCGTATCTGGATAAGCATTGGCACCCATACGGCCTTCATAGCTGGCTCACTTATGTGTCCGTCGGTCTTCCAGAAGGCTTCGAATTCGAGAATTTACTCCACTTGATGCGTGAATCCAGACTTCTATTAATTGTTCCAGGAGAATATGGGATCGTTCCTTTATCCTCAAATACCATGATGGTGAATGAGAATATACGTCGTCGACGCATCTCAGAGGGATTACAGTTGAAAAAAGGCATTCCGAAAGGACGGCTGTATGTATCTGTGGTTGCACGGGATGATCAGCATCGTCATGAGCTATTTGAAAGACTTCACCATATGCTTGTGAGCTTGTCTGTAAAAGTATACAACTAAATTTAAAGACACAGGGGGCTATCTATGGACCCATCTTCGGTTGCGTTATTGGCGTCAGGAAATTCTCTAGGAGCATATATTCCTGCTATGCACCTTCACACATTTCTAAAAGGCAAAGGAATCGAAACCGAGATTCATGTGCTGGAGAATTTGTATCATGCTGAAATCAGAGACAAGATCCGAATCACTAAAAAGGCCTTCCATTCAGATTTCAACATTGCTCGTATGGGACATAAGCTGGCCAAACCTATTGATTCTTCTCTCGATGAAGAAGCTGTTCAGACTCTTTTGAATAGATGGAAGGAAGCAAAAATCACCTGTTTTGCGGTATTTACTGGATTCTGGATACCTATTCTCATGCGCTATGAAAAAGTTGCAGACAACCCCGTAGACATTCAACTGATAAGGATGGATGCCATAGACACACCATCGTTTAAGGTACACAAGCAGTTGTACCCGCGATTTAACAATGTCTGGTTCTATGACCCCTCGAAGTTGTCACCATACAGTTACCTTAACTCTAATGAGGAAGAGCCATTACCTTATCATTGTCGATCTGGGCGTATTCTGATTCATGGTGGTGGGTGGGGGATCGGGACCTATAAAGACACCGTATCAGAACTTCGTGAAATCGGATACGCTTTGGATGTGATTGTCTATGATTCCTCCGAGGTCGAAGAGAATGATGGAATTACAAGATATTATGGAACCAAGGTCTCTTGGGATCCATGGAGCCGAGATGAGCAAGGACAGCACACTTTTCCACCTATGATCCATTATGTTCGTGAAGATGGTATTCTTCATGAGTATCCACTTCAGGACTATTTCGAATATATTCAATTGATGCGAAATTACGCAGCTATTATTAGTAAACCGGGAGGGTCAACATTAAATGACTCATTGGCGTTTAGTATCCCGTTCATTATGTTGGAGCCGTTCGGCGACCATGAGCTACATAACGCTGCATATTGGGAATCCTGCGGTTTCGGTATCCGGTTTACAGAGTGGAAAAATCAGGGTTACTCAAGACATCTACTGGTGGAGATTTGCAGACGCTTGCTAGAGCAACGATCAACAATCAACCATTTTGGGAGGATAACTTATGCAGCCAAAAACAACAGTTACGTTTGATCCAATTACATTTCGGAATATGAAAAGAACCTTGGTTCCTTTAGCGGAAACGAGCAGAAAGCGACGTGTTGATCCAACTTATGCAGCAGCAGTCCCTTATGAAATTGGAATTAAACTCAACAATGGTTGTAATCTACGATGTAAACACTGTTTCGAATGGAATCCTGAAGGCTTCCATCATGGTTTTGCCAAAGAAGTGAAGAATGACGAGATTGAAATTCCTGTCGTTGAAAAGTTACTTGCTGAAACAAGAGAAAATAAATCACGTGTCTTCTTATGGGGCGGAGAACCGCTATTTTACTCTAAATTCGATGAACTTGCAGAACTACTTGCTAAAGAAGATCGCTACACAACCATCTGTACGAACGCAATCCTTATTGAGAAGAAGCTGGATTCTATTCTGAAAATGTCGGAGAATCTGGTCATGCTCATCAGCCTAGAAGGCTTTGAGAAGGAGAATGATGCGATTCGAGGAAAAGGCACCTTTAAGAAAGTAATTCATGCAATACAACTTCTCCTGGATCTGCAACAGCAAGGTCTTTATAAAGGTAAAGTATCCGTAGCTTTGACGGTTAATGATCAGATGGTCGGCCAGTTATATAGCTTTATGGAATACTTCGAAGAAATGGGTGTAGATTCCGTCTACTTTTGCTTCCCATGGTATATTCCCTCCGATACCGCTGAGAAAATGGACACCTATTTCGATGCTCACTTCCCGCATCTTACTTCCCGCTTTACAGATAACCACAAGAATAGTTGGCACTCTTTCACGTTCCATATCTCTCCCGAAAATTTTGACACACTTATAGAAGAACTCAGAAAAGTGAATTCACGCGTATGGAATGTACGTATCCGTTACCAGCCTGCGCTTGAACCCGAAGAAGTAGAAGGTTTTATCCGTGGCAGTGAGAAGCCTGCTATGAACAGATCGAAATGTTTCTCGATCTCGAATCGAATGGATGTAATGCCCGACGGAAAAGTGAATCCATGTAAGTTCTTCCCTGAATTCAGTGTCGGTAATCTATACGAACAAAGCGTCGCAGACATATTCCATGGTGAAGATCTCAAGAAGCAACGTGAAATTTTAGCTTGTGGTTTAATGCCTATATGCTCGAAATGTGTGCTTCTATACAACAATGGGGTCTAGATTGAACTTACGATCAGGGGGCGTGGAGATGGATTATATCCATGTGCGAGAATTGCATAAAACATTTATTTATTACCGTAAAGCAGCTGGATTCAGAAATTCATTGAAAAACTTATTTGCTCGGAAGTCACTTGTAAAGGAAGCTGTCAAATCCATTTCCTTTGATATCGGCCCCGGAGAGTGTGTAGGGTTCCTGGGACCGAACGGAGCAGGAAAGACGACGACACTCAAAATGTTATCAGGAATTTTATATCCTACTAGCGGGGAGGCGAATGTGCTAGGTTATGTGCCCTGGGAACGGAAGAATGAATTTAAACGGTTATTCTCTATTGTCATGGGACAGAAAAACCAGCTATGGTGGGACCTTCCGGCTAGTGAATCCATTTATTTGAATAAATGTATTTATGACATCGATGATGATCTTTACCGCCGCAGCTTAGAAGAGCTTTCAGAGATGCTCGATGTGCAGGATTTATTGGATGTACAGGTACGCCGGTTATCCCTAGGTGAACGAATGAAGATGGAACTGATCGCTGCACTTATTCATCGTCCGAAGCTGTTATATCTTGACGAGCCAACGATTGGTCTGGATTTTCCATCGCAGAAAAAAGTGAGAGAGTTCCTGAAATACTATAATGAGCAGTTCGGTGCAACGATCCTGCTTACGAGTCACTACATGAAGGATGTCGAAGATTTATGCAAGAGGACAATTATTATTAATGAGGGCAATCTTCTATATGATGGGGATCTTCACAAGATCAATGATCTTTTTGGAGAGAACAAAATTATAAGGTTGCATTTCTCGGATCCTGTCGCTGAACAGAAATTAGCTAAATTCGGAAAAATCATTAGTGCTGATGAATACAACGCAGTACTTGAATTACCTAAATATCGTTTGAAAGAAGTGTCACGAGCTGTGCTCGATACATTCCCGATCATGGACTGGACGATTGAGGATGTACCGATCGAGGAGAGTATTTCGATGTTATACCGCAAGGAATCGGTTGGATGAATCGACGCAAATTATATACAGCTGTATTCTCGATGGGCGTCCAGCATTCGATGGAATATCGGCTTCACTTCTTTCTTGGACTACTCAGCGCTGTCTTTCCCATTCTCGTTCAGTATTTCATCTGGACCGCCGTTTACGAACATTCAGGGCAGACGGCTCTATTCACGTATTCATACAGTCAAATTATTATGTATACCGTATTATCAGGACTTGTATCCAAGTTGATTGCGACCCAGTTTGAAAACCAAATTGCTGATGATATTAAAAATGGTGGCCTAAATAAGTATTTGATCAAACCAGTCAGTTACTTCGGTTATCGGTTCATGTCCTTTTTAGGTCAGAAATCGATCTATTACGGTATTACTGCATTACTGCTCATTATCATTATATGGATTGCTTCTTCCGGAGGCGTAATGGAACTTCAAGCCATACGGTTGATCTTATTTGCCTTTACGCTTTGGGGAGCGCTCTTGCTAAATTTTCTGATCGCTTACTCTATCTGTGCTAGTGCTTTTTATCTGCACGAAATATCTTATTTTTTTGTGATTACAAGTTTGCTCGTCAATATTTTAAGTGGAGGCATGTTTCCTCTCGAAATATTTGGAGATTCGGTCGTGAAGGTACTGCAGTATACACCGTTTCCGTATACCATTTATTTTCCTGTCAATATTTTGAGTGGGAAAATGGATTCAGCCCAAATGAACGAAGGGTTATTCATCCAGTTTGGATGGATACTGTTCTTTTTTTGGTTATCCCGTCTCACATGGCGAATTTCCATTAAGAAATATTCGGCAGTGGGAGGGTAGGGGAAGAGCGTATGTTTAAAATTACGAAAAAATATTTCCGTCTATATGGCCTATTCATCAAAAACTGCCTTATTGCTCAAATGGAGTTCCGCGGCAATTTCATGATGAGTCTGATCGTCGAATCTGTATATTTGATAGCCAAGCTCCTTTATGTGCTGGTTGTGTTTCGTACAGATCTGCATGTGGATGGTATTCCTCCTGAAGGATTACTTCTATTTATCGGGATGCATACTGTCGTGACAGGTATTTATGTGGGACTATTCTTTACTAACTTCATGAAAATTCCGGAATATATAAAAGACGGCTCCCTTGATTTAATGCTCACAAAGCCGGTTTCTCTGCAGTTCATGGCCTCGATGCGCTACATTGATCTGGCTCTTCCAATTCCTGATATTATCGTTGGTTTTATCTTGATGGGGATTGGTTGGTACGCGATGAGTATACCACTCACATTTTTACACTTGGCCGGTATTATTTTACTGCTAATCGTTTCTATAGTTATCACATACTGTTTGATGATTATTCCAGCACTGCTTTCGTTCTGGTTCGTCCAGACAGGTTCCGTTTCGGAGATTTCACATTCTGTATGGGATGCTAATAATTTCCCAATGGCAATTTATCCGTCTTGGGTCCGCCGAATAGGAACATTTGTCATTCCATTATTCTTGATTACCAATTTCGGACCTATGTTTCTACTGGGGCAGTTGAATTGGCTACATACGGGATTGGCGATGCTTGCTTCAATTTTGTTGTTTGCTCTTATTCGACTGCTCTGGAAGCAGGCCGTTAAGGGATATAGTAGTGCAAGCAGTTAAGAGAAATATCATGCAAGTGTCCACTAATACATGTCCTTGGAAGAATGCGTATTAATTTGTCAAAAGGGGAGTATCCGATGAACACTGTACAGCTTCCGATTGTGAATCCTCCACTGAAGGGATTTTTGAGGTGGGCCTACACGCTATCCATTACTAGTAGTTATGAAGAAACAAAACCTTGGTATTACAGTAATTTTATACAGTTATCTTGCAATAAAGATTTTTTGGAGAATAGTACACAGTTTTATGTCGATTTTTTCAGGGGGAAGCCGAACGAACTGAATTATAATAATCCATTTCTACTGACCTGTGCCGTCAATTATGTGATTCTAGACCATTTACATATCGACGATTTCCCGAAATTTTTCGCAGATCTCATTCGAAGTAGGTACTATTGTGTTGTATTTATAGATGAATCAAGGTTATCCCTAGCTGCATCCTATCAGAAAGAATCTTTCCCGCATCATCTGCTTCTATATGGTTTTGATTGGGAACAAGAGATCTTTTATGCTTCGATGTTTGACAATCAGGGAATATATCGGAATGTACAGATACCATTTCGGGAAATTCAAGAAGCTGTTCATTCCATGCAGCAGTTACTTGATAGTAAGCGTACATTCGATCACCATACATATCTATATAAATGTATTCCTCATTCAGATTATACTTTTGATAAGACGGCTGCGGTCGATCAACTACGTGATTACTTAAATGGAGAGACTCATCTAAATCGAATTAATTATAACTTTGATCAAGATGAAGCTTTCGGAATTAAGATTTACGACTATCTCCAACTGTACTTTGATGCTGTAGAGAGAGACGATTCCCGACTGGTTCGACGAAATGATGTCAGGCATCTTCATGTTCTATGGGAACACAAACAATTGATGAGTGAACGAATCGGATACTTGATTGATGAGGGAGTAATTCCATATGATGAGGAACTCGTTCAAGGTTTCAAGGATATAAGTAACCGAGCAAAGAAGCTAAGAGATCAGTATATTCGTCATGAAATTCGTTATGACAGGGAAGTATTTCCTAGATTAAAGCTCCGATTCGAACAGTTTCGGGAAGAAGAGCCTATTCTTCTTCAAAAATTGATTGCATTACTCCTTGCTTGATTTGATTTATATTTAACTTAATAGAGGGTCCTGATGAATTTCTATCAGGACTCTTTTTTTACAGGTATCTTTAATAATTAAGTAATTAAGTTTACAAATGAATCGTAAGATGGAAGTGATTCCACACAAAAACAAATAATAGTACTTTGTTTTATGTGGGATTAATGAGACGAAAACATTTTCCTAGGAGGGAATTCATGAAGCAACCTATGAAAAGCCTGTTTATTTCATCGATTTCTGCTGCGGTACTGATCTCACTAACAACACCTTATAGTACTAGCGTTCATGCATTAGGAGCGGCACAGCTAGAAAGCCAAGTCGGAAGTCCTTCTGCAGCGAAGGCAGAACTTCCGATTTCTGTACTAAACCTTAAATTTGAAGATAGTGCGATTGACAGCTCGCCAAGTTCTGTATCTGCGAAAGTCTTTGGTAATCCGGAATATGCTCAAGGTCGTATTGGTCAGGCTGTACGATTGGTCTCAAAAGAGCAGTACATAGATTTAGGGGATCGCGATGAATTTCGTTTTGGTGAAAACACTGATTTTTCCATTGCATTCTGGATTAAAACAGAAGGAATCTCAGGAGATCCATCTATCATATCGAACAAGGATTGGAATTCCGGAGCGAATACGGGGTGGATTATTGGTGTAAACGGTTCTGGTTCTCTCACTTGGAATTATAAAACGTCTCTAAGTAAACGATTGGATTACAGCATGCCGGATGTTGCGGATAATAAATGGCATCATATCGTCGTATCGCATGATCGGACTCAAGGACAAGCTCGATTCTATAAAGATGGTGTACTCATCAATACCGTCGATATTTCGCAAATGAAGGGTACGCTGGATTCACCGTTCACAACCAAAATTGGCCAGGATGGCACTGGGAAATACGGTTCTGCATTAAAAGCTAAAGTGGATGAGTTACAAGTATTTAGAAGCGCACTTTCCGATACGGATGCACGCTTGATGTTTGATAATGCTCCACCGTTAAAGCCTACGCCTGTACAATCCATCTCATTGGATCGAACAGAGCTTTCCATTAAGACTGGAGCTCCTATGCCGCTGAATATAAAATTCTCTCCAATAGATGCTACGGTTCAAGATGTGAAATGGACCTCTAGCAATGAAAAAGTTGCAAAGGTCGCCACAGTGAACGAACGGCCAACCGTTATAGCAGGAGATCCTGGAGAAGCAACAATTACCGTCCATACCATAGATGGAAACAAGACGGCTTCTGTACGTGTCGTTGTATCAAATTCCTTGGATCTTACGGGGGATGGGCTGCTCACGAAAGTGGACCTTCAAGAAGTTTTGAAGAGACAAAGTAGTAAGCAAGGGGACAAGCGTTGGGAAAAGTCCAAAGTGGCCGATCTTAATAACGACAAGAAGGTAGACCGTAAGGATGTACAAATCATAGAAGATAAGCTTAAGCCTTATAAAAATGATTTTCTGTATAAACGTGTTGTCTTTATTGGAATTGATGGAGCCGGTAATGCCGTCAAAGACCCAAAAGCTAATGCAAAGAATATTCTGAAATTAATGAGTGAAGGTGCTTCAACTTTTGAAGCAAAAGCGATGCTGCCAACGATTAGTGCCGAGAATTGGGGTTCAATGTTTCATGGTGTGGAGCCTTCAAAACATAACCTGACCAATGATATTGTCGGTTCCACTCCATATCCTGAAGTAAATGATTATCCTTCGTTTATGAAGCTTCTGAAGCAAGAACGACCTAAGTCACAGATCGCATCCTTTACGACTTGGTCGCCAATCAACAAGGGGATCATTGAAGATTCTTCAGGCGCTTATAAAGTCAACGGCGGCAACGATTCTATAACAACCGAAAAAACGGTTGAGTACATTCAATCACAAGGCTTGAATACACGAAGTATTTTTGTCCATTTGGATGAAGTGGATGGAGCTGGACATAATCATGGTTATTTCAGCGATAAGTTTTATGAACAGCTAGAGAAAGCGGATCAGAACGTTGGAAAAATTATGATAGCATTAGAGGAAGCGGGGCTGATGAAGGATACACTAGTTATTGTCACGACTGACCACGGTGGGAGCGGTACAGGACATGGGGGTAAAACGACTGAAGAGCAGACGATTTTCTGGGCTGCGAAAGGAAATTCTATAAAGCCAGGTACTATATTGTCGGGTGAAGTAAGAAACATCGATACAGCTGCTGTCATTGCACATGCATTACGTCTAGGTACACCACAAAATTGGGATGCCAAACTCCCTTCGGGATTATTTAATACCAAATAACTGCAATGATAAACTAAAGAGCAGGAAGGGTCACTTTCGTTGGAAAGTAACCCTTCCTGTTTTTTTATTGGGGGAGTATCTGACGTTGACTAGGTCTTTTCTAATACAAAAAAACTTGTTTCTTCAAATGAAGTACATATAGACGTAAAGAATCATTTTTCCGGGAACTTTGTTGAAATGGGTATACGTGTGGTAATTCATATAATACGATCAGACATATTCAGAAATCCGAATAAAAATGAGTTGCGACGATAAACGGAGGGAACGTTATGAAATTATTTAGAATGATGATGATTTTACTTGGGAGCTTTAGTTTGATTGGGATAGGATGTACAGATCAGAAGCATGAGGTGGAGAAGGATAAAGAGGATACAACGGTGCTAGAAGAACAAACCGAGCAAAAGGGCGAAAATATTCGTATCCCACACAATGAGCGACTTCTCTTTTCAACGGACAAGAAATGGATCGAACGGGAGGGGCACCAGTCTGATCTGATTCGACTTCAATGGACAGCCGAAAGGGCTAAGCCAGCGATCGTCTGGGTCGATGAGAAAGGTAAGGATAAGACGGCGATTATCTCCCATGACAAAGCCAACAATCCGGAACAGCAGGATCACAAGCATATCTCGTTTGAGACAACGATGTCGCCTACGGGAGAGTATGCAGACCAGCTATTTACACGGTTCGAGATCCCCTTTGATACCGATATAAGCGAAATTCGAACCCATTCATCGAACTTCAATGTGATGAGCGGAGTTTTACGAGTGGCTGGAGAAGAGAATACGAATCGGGACATCCAGTTTAGTGTTTCCGGTAAGAATAATAAGACCACACCTCGATGGGCTGTGCGCGCTGACAGCTCAAAAGAGGATGAAGGTAATTCAGGTGCCAACCTACAATTTGTTCGCTACAGTAACGATGGTGAAGTTCTGGATTCTCCGCTAACCATACAGCGAAATAACGGGAATGTCGGCATTGGTACGAGTGACCCAGACTCGAAGCTTGATATTAATGGGGACAAGCTACGTATCCGCAATAAGTATACGCCGGCTTCTTCTAGTTCTGCCTGCAGCCAAGGACAGATGGCTTGGGATGATGAATATGTATATGTTTGCGTAAGTCAAAATAACTGGAAAAGAACAGAACTATCATCTTGGTGATCTTGTAAGAGAAAAACTTAGACAAGTGTTTATTGCATCTATGGATGTTTTCAAGTAAACTGTACGTTACATCTTGTTATACGGAAGGAGATAATAACTATGAGCATTCCTTCATTAAATAGAATTAATGAACTAAGCCGCAAACAGAAAACAACAGGTCTAACTCCGGAAGAATATGAAGAGCAACAAAAACTTCGTCAGGAATATCTGAAAGACATTCGTGGGCAAGTCCTTTCGACCATGTCTACCTTGAAAGTTGTTGACCCTAACGGGGATGATGTAACCCCTGAGAAATTGAAAATTACACAACAACAGAATCAGTCACAAAAGCACTAAGCACCTTTTAATTATCAGAACCTCCACAATCTTTGTGGGGGTTTTTTTCTTGTTTCTTAGAATAGACCCAATTTAAACATGTGTTGACGATAATATTTAAAGTGTATATATTATATATATACGGTATATACTTTTGCGGAATTGAGGTGAACAACATAAAGGTCATATTATCTAACGCATCGAGTGATCCCATTTACATACAAATCATGAATCAGATTAGACAGAACATCCTGAGTGGTGAAATGGCTGCGGGAGATAGTCTTCCTTCCATTAGACAACTGGCCAAAGAGCTGCAGGTCAGCGTCATTACGACGAAGCGTGCTTATGAAGAACTAGAGAAGGAACAGCTTATTGACTCTGTTGTTGGGAAGGGCTGTTTTGTATCAGGGGCCAATAAAGAATTTATTCGAGAACAACGCATGAAACGATTGGAAGAGAAAATGATGGACATTATTCGTGAAAGCAAGGAATTAAGCATGTCCAGACAAGAGGTGCTTGACCATCTGTCGATATTATTTGAGGAGGAAGATCTACTATGAATGCCATTGAAGTACGTAGTCTGACCAAATCTTACCCATTGTTTAAGGTTGATCATATATCTTTAGATGTGAAACAGGGATACATAACAGGAATAATAGGTCCAAATGGTGTTGGAAAGAGCACTTTGATCAGGATGATACTTGGTATGGTTCGGCCCGATTCTGGAAGCGTTAAAATATTAGGTCTGGAAATGCCAAAACATGAAATTGACATTAAACAACGTATTGGCGTTGTGTCAGATGATTGCTTCTATTACGAACATCTCACCATTTTAGATACGATGAAGATGATTCAACCATTTTATAAGTATTGGAACGACCATAAATTTTGGACCTATCTAGATCAATTTGGATTGTCACTTAAGAATAAGGTGCAGGATTTATCAAAAGGGATGAAAGTTAAGTTAGCCCTTGCCATCGCATTATCACATGAGGCAGAGCTTCTAATCATGGATGAGCCGACCTCTGGACTTGATCCCATATTTAGAAGAGAAATGCTCGATCTTCTTACAGACATCATGCAGGACGAGAAAAATACGATTATTTTCTCCACGCATATTACCACCGATCTGGATCGTATAGCGGATTACATCACATTTATAAATCGTGGGAAAGTCATATTTAATGAAGCGAAAGAAGACCTGTTAGAGAAATACGCGATCGTAAAAGGCGATTTACAGCTTCTTGATTCGGACATTCGAAAAAAGTTCATTGGCATAAAAGAAACATCAGTTGGCTTCGAGGGCTTAGTCGATAATAGGCAGGAAGCCGAGCTGTTGTTTAGCAGTTACGCTATTTTGGATCAACCTTCATTAGAAGACATCATGTATTTTACGACGAAAGGTGGCGGCGTTTATGCTTAATCTGCTTCGTAAAGACTTCATTGCATTAAAAAGTTCTTTGTGGATGGTTTTCCTCTATCTTGGAATATTCAGTATTACGTTCATACCCAAGAGTGAACTCTCGATTTACTTTGTTGGTATCTATACTGCTTTTGGTTCAATTACACTAATCACGATGAATGACATTAAGAACAATAATCATCATTTCTTGGTCACACTACCCGTCAGCCGGAAGCAAATTGTGCAGGCTAAATTCTTAACTGCCATTATAATCACACTTTTTGGTGTTTTTGCTTCTTACGGCATTCACTGGGTCGCGAAGATTGTATATCCACAGTTTAGTAAGCCAGATTACTCAATCTTGGCCATCTTGGTTCCAATAGCAATCGTTTTATTATTAACTTCAATCTATATGCCCCTATTCTACGCTCTTAGTAAAAAGGGAGCAGGTATTATAAATGCCGTTTTCCTGGTGGCTATTATTACGATGTCGCAACCTGTAGCTGTGGCCATATCAGTGATTAATCAGAAAGATGTATTGCAGGATCAATCCATGCTCTTTATTCCACTGGGGATCATCCTTATATTCATTGCTTCATATTTCTTGACAATGAGTCTATTTTCTAAGAAAGATATATAGACCATTCAATAACAGTTACATACTTGGAAATCTAGTTGATTCCAAAAGGAGTACTTGCCACGGCATGACTCCTTTTTTTGTGTAAAATGAACTTTTATAACCTCTGCGATCTCTTATCTATGAAAAAGGGGGGAGAACATGAATATTGGCCGTCTTGTCAGGCAAGCCCAAAATGGAAACAAAGAAGCTTTATTACAATTAATCATAGCCGATCAGGACGCTTATTATCGTCTTGCCTATACATATATGGGAAACGAGCATGATGCAATGGACGCGATGGAAGATATGATAGTTACACTTTATGAAAAGATTGATCAATTGCAAAAGAGTGAGGCATTCTACAGCTGGAGTAAAACGATTCTCGTAAATCGTTGTAAAACATTACTGCGCAAACAGGAGCGATTTCTTCCATTGGAAGACGAGCGGGAACAATCACTGGCTGCATTAACCGAAGATAACCCATATCGTTATTCAGAGTCTGAGATGGACATGCAAGTACTGTTGTCTCATCTGAACTCACGGCAGCGAGAGGCGATCGAACTACGGTACGTACATGATCTTCCATATCAGGCCATTGCGGAAATGACCGGTGCACCAATAGGCACGATCAAATCAAGAATTTCGCAAGGTCTACAAAAATTAAAAGCCATGATCGGAGGTGATCGTTATGAGAACGATCGAGGAGAAATTAAAGGAACACAAACAAACCTTGAATATGGTACAGGCTCCGTCAGAACTTGAAGATAGACTTCGAAATGCATTGATACAAGTACCGACTAAGAAGAAAAAAAAGAATAAACCGATGACGTGGGTTGTATCATCAGCTGCAGCACTCCTGTTGATTGTTGGAACGTATCAATACCCTGCATTTGCTTATTATGGAGGTAAGTTACTCAATAAAATCGAGCTGTCTTCGCTAAGCTTTACTGAAGTAGCGGAGAAAGGCTATGGACAAGTCGTCAACAAAAGCACTACACTTCCTGATGGCACGGTCATTACTATTAATGGTGTTATAGCTGATGATAACGCATTATTAATGTATTACACCATTGATCGCATGACAGGATCCGTATTTAATGAAAATGGTACACCTCGTTATCATGTGGGTAACATACAAGGGTTCTTGACCGATTCAGTTTGGAAAGGTGGATATGGCAAGTACAGCGAATATGAAACACATCACGAGGGCGTGTATAAATTCGAGCCGGTTAGTCCGTTCTCCAGAACATTAACCGTTACTTTTACCGAGTGGCTGGATGAAAAGGAACGAGGGTCATATCCTATTTCCTTCAAGTTTGAAGCCAATAAAGCAATGAAGAGTATTATTAAAGAGGATATTTCTAAATCTGTTTCTGTCGATCAGGGAATTGTTCACTATGACACCATTACGGCTTCACCCTCTTCAACCATCTTGAAGGGGCATTATGAAATGGATAGTGATGAATACCCGAGATTTTCAGGTAAAACAAAGCTTTATGTGAATGGAACAGAAGTGAAATTTTGGGGAATGCAATCAGATCACGCTGACCCGGACACTCCGGGTTTTGAACTTGAATTCGATGTCTTACCTACTGACAAGATTGAGACCATTGAACTTGTACTTGAAACCTTTACTGGATTTCAGAAAATTGAAGAGCCCATTTCCATAACCTCTCCATCAGATCAATCCATCCAGATTGGTGATGAAAAGATATGGATTCGAAGCGTAACCAAAACTGACACAGGCTATGATATCATTATCGCCAGAAAACAATTTACAATCTTGGATACCGAGAATTTATCCATACAAGCTGGTGGTAGCATAGTACCCGTATCATCCATTTCCACATCACGGAGGTGGGATCTGAACAACGGTAACATTCTATGGGAGCAGACCTATTCATTTAACACAACGGACCAACCGGAACAATTACTGCTGGACGGATTCCACTATATTAAAACCTACGATAAGACATTATCTATTCCTGTAAAGTGAACCATAATGATATGCAACTTAAGCTTATTATCTCCCGTCAATATTAACTATGAGGGGGAGTTAGGGAAGTGGAGCGGTCTTTATTATTAAGTCTAATGTCAGTTGCACTAGTGTTTCTATTGATAGGTTGTTCATCTCAAGATATCAACAATAACAAAGAACTAACAATTAAGAGACCCGGTGGAGTACAAAGCTTCAAAGAAAAGAACACAACATTAGAAGCAGTGGATGAGAAAAAGATTGAATCTTTAAAAAATTCATTAATCGAAGATGTTTTGAAAGAAAACCCAGATTACTCAAATGATGCTTTAGAAAGTCGATGGGCAGAAGTACAAGATGTAGTTTTAGATAGAACAAGTAAAAATATATTTAAAGTGAAAATAATAGATCAACAATCAAAAGACATTCTAATACTTAGAAATGATAAACGCAATTTGTCAGAGTTAAAGAAGGGACACAATATTGTTGTTGTAACACCTAAAATGTGGTTGGAATCAGCTCCGCCACAAAACACTACTCTAAAACTAGTCATCTTATAGTAAGATAATAAAAACTAAGCCACATAATCATTGGTTTACTTAATATATATTATGTAAACTATATTTGCTAACGATATTCCAACGACGAACACTCATGAAATCACAGATGAGATTTGGTACAAACTCCTAAACATCTTAACCAGGTTATTGTCTGGTGATCCGAGTTAGAAATGATTAGACGAGAAAGGGAGACCCTTTCGTAAATAGAAATGCATTAGAAGCTCATTCGAATGGCATTCGGTATGAATAATAACATAAAAGAGGATAAAAACACTAAAAAGCCGCGCTATTACGGCTTTTTTCTGCATTTTAGGGCTGGGAAATCAGTCAATTTCACACGTAAATAACGGCTAAAAAATATGCGTATAACATAAATTATACGCATATTATGATTTAAAGCATTTTTATTTCGTTGGATAGGCAAGTGGTTACGTTCTAAATCGATGGTTTTTAACAATTATTCATAAAAATCGAATCGGGATGTCCTTGAAGCGACCAGAGGACATTTTTGGCATTTTGAGTTGAAGTGATCTTTGTTTAAATGTTGCCTTACTTTGGTCGGATATAATAGGTGATGGTAATGTGATAATCTCACTTTCATCCTCATCACTCAATCCATGAATTCGAATCTGGGTACGATTCAACTGAACCCAAATATTTTCGGGGTGAACGCCTTTTGGTATTCTAATTTTAGTAATTAATATATTATGTGTATCGACGTGTTCATATTGTAGTTTGGAATTGTTCCTACTTTTTAATGCAGAATTCATATTTGCTTCACGTAGTGCATTTTCAACATATTGATCCACTTCATCGGAATTGAATTTAAGATGTTCTTTAATACCTTTAAAAGGAAAGTGCTTCTTGAAGAATGGATCTTCTCGTAACCAGTCTAAATTCGGCAGATCCGAGCTCATAATCTCCCTCCTTTGTTCTTAGGTATTGTATGGGTGAATGACCTTTTTAGTGACAACTGGGCTAGTATCTACATAGAATGACGTAGTGATTAAGTGTGAAGGAGTGTGGATTGGTGGTTTCAATAATAGGCAATATGAAAATTAACAGTGTTGGCCCCAGTTCCACAGTGTTAGTGGGAAATACGGCGTCTGTAATTCTTAGCAGCAATGTAAAGAACAATGGGGGAGCTAACTCATTCTCAGTCGGTGATTCTCTTGGAACGGTCATTACAAACAATCAAGCGAGTAGTACCAATACATTAGATCCAGATGCCGTTGATCAGGTGTCTGTTCCTTAAGGATGTCGGTTTATGAACTTATCCGTATATCAGTGTATAACGGTTCAACAGTTACGTATTGGCTCAGTGTCTAATTCATCTGTTTTGCAAATTGGTACTTCCGGAACAATAAAAGCTCTTTCACATGTTTATAACACCAATCGAGCAGAGAGTGTAGCTGCAGAAGATGAACAAGGAGCTGATCAAGAGCAGCCGCAGCCAATGGTTCCCTTACCAGAACCGAGCCTAAGGGAGTTTATCGCTTAATATGTTCATTGAATTATTCATACAACCCCTACATAGAATAGGATAGGAGGGGTTGTATGCATCCTTTTTACATTCAGCAATTGTTTCAAGAACTGAAGAGGCAATCAGAGAAACTAGAGAAGATGGATCAATTGTTGCAGGATCTACGTAAAGATGTGGATGGGTTAATGAGCAAAAACAGTACGAACATTGAGCGAATTGAATATCATTTTGATCTCCTCAAAATTGAGAAGCTTGAGGGCACTTTAAATATTGGGATGACGCAAAGTGCAGGTAAAACAATAGACGATGTGATGGTAAATGGCCAGACTATGGAACAAATTCAGACTGATCCCAAGCGAGCATTAATGATCACGAATATTCAGCAGGCTGTTTATGCGTATCTTGAACATGAGATTCCTAAGATGATTGATTGTTTAACAGAGGAAGGGCAAATCGATTCGAAACATAAGGAATTAATCATCCAAGATATTAAAGGACAGGTTGATGCTCGCATTGTCTTATATGTAGATCAAATGGAATCGAATAATACACAAAAGCTAGATGATGCGTCCGTGCAGGATACAATTGTTCAGCAAGTGAAGAAAGATATTGATGTCGCTGTAAAGCAGCATATTGAACAGACTTATAAGGGAAAGAAGGATACAAATGAAACTGAACGTCGTGAATAAAGCGTTGTCCGTAGGCGAGATCAAAGTGTTGTCCATCAGTAGTTCATCTGTATTCCTTGTTGGTGATACGCAGTTCATTAACTGCTCGTCTTTATTCGATACGCCTCCAGATTCTTTAATTCCTAGTGCGGAGCCTTCCATGGATCAGCAGTCCTCTTTAGAACCGAAGCAACAGTCATGAGAAATTCAAAAATAATAAACGTGTACATCAATCGTATCTGTGATAGTGCAGTGGTGATATGTGGCGAGTCCGGAAATATTGTCTCTAAGGCCTGCGGCATTCATGTGCAGAAAGAAAAGGAATCATCAGTAGATGAGGTAGAGTTCACGGATTACACGATATTTAAGGAAGAAATACCGCATTGGATCGATGATCATGACCAAGAAGTTCAGATGACGATCTCTAACAAACTACTTGGATCCGTGATTCAGATAAATTCAGTTCGAATTCTGTCTGTTAGTACTGGATCGACCTTCCAAGTTGGACCGAATCGAACGATGGACTTGGAGAGCCGGCTTAAATTCATTAAAGAGGCTCCAACATCGAATGCTAAGGGAGAATCTACAGCAGGTTAAAGTGTGAGGAAAACCTTGATAACAAGGTCATTCTCGGGCTCATATAAGTCTGTTCTCTATGATGGAGAGAGCGGACTTTTTGTGTGTTTATGATGCCATGAATTGCTGCAATTACTACAAATCTGAAGGATTTGTGCTAAAATTATGTTCAGTATAAGGAGGAGGAGAAGCGCTATGACCGATGTAAAAGACATCTACGAAGAGCAGTTAGACGCTTTTCTGATCTGGATGAAGGATGCGGGGTATACCATGTATACACAGAAGTCCTATTTGAGTGATGTATATGAATTTTTGGAGTCGCTGAAAGGGAAGACGATGGAACAAGTCAAGAAGCTTCATGTGATATCTTACTTGTCATCTGTCCGAGAACGAGGAGTCAGTGATGCTACAAGAAATCGCAAGCATGCAGCGGTGAACTGCTTTTTCAAAGCATTGATTGAATTAGAATTGACGACACAAAACCCTGCAGCTGGTGTGAAAAAATCAAAAACGGATTCGAATAGGGCCCCATCTTTTCTAAATGAACAAGAATTAATGCGTTTCTTCGAGTCTGTACAAGGTAAATATCGCACACGAAACATTGCGATATTTCTACTTATGGCATATATGGGGCTTCGTATAGGTGAAGTACATGCTCTTAACTTATCTGATTTCAATGCAGAGCATAAGACGCTTAATGTATTCGGTAAGGGAAGGAAATGGCGCACACTTCCAGTGCCTGAGTCGGTTAGTCTTATGCTGGAGCAGGCAATTTCGGAAAGAATTGACCCCTGGCGAGCTAAAGAGGAAGCGATGTTCACGTCACAGAAGGGAAGAAGATTATCTATCCGTTGTATACAACAGATTGCTTCGGAAACCTTTGAACGATTTCAGGCGGAAGTGCCTGAACAGCAGAGATTGTCATACTCTAGCCATAAGCTAAGACACTCCTTTGCAACGATGTTGCTTCGTAAGGGTGCTGATCTAAGAACCGTTCAGGAATTACTTGGACACTCATCCATACAGACAACAACGATCTATACCCATGTGACAAGCCGTGAAAAAGAAGAGGCTATCGCTCGTTTAAATATTCAGCTTCCAACGGGAATTGGGTAACATATAATATATTATGTAAACTATATTATTTAGCATTATACATATCCTTCTAAGAACATGCTAAATGCAGTTGCCATTTAATTCGTGATGTTAATAATTAATGACATTAATTAAATATCATTAACAAAGAACGTCCGATTCGCTCATGTATCCATGAGTCATCAGACGTTCTTTTTGTTATGCTATCCTCTAAGGTTTGCAATTTCGACTTTCATTTTTTCAGCTGATTCTTGGAACATTTGTGTCTCTGTTTGTGTGAGTTCAATGTCGAGAACTTGTCTTACACCTGTCCGATCAACAACACATGGCACACCGAGGTACACATCGGATACTCCACAGTAATCTTGAAGTAAAGTGGAGACTGTAAGTACTGCACCTTCATTTTGCATAATAGCTGTTACGATCCGATCGAGTGCTAGTGCGATAGCATAGAATGTAGCACCTTTTGCATTAATAATTTCGTATGCTGCATTTATTGTATTGGAACTGATCTCTTTCTTGTCCTCTTCACTCATCTCTAAATCTACCCCAGCAACGTGTGCAAGGCTCCACACCGGTACCTCAGAATCACCATGTTCCCCGATTACATTGGCATGGATACTACGTGGGTCAATATTTTTGTTCTTACCAATCAAATAACGGAAACGTGCGCTATCCAGCAGTGTACCCGAGCCAATAACTCTGTTAACTGGGAAACCACTTACTTTTTGTGTTATATAGGCAAGGATATCTACTGGATTCGTGGCAATCAGAAGAATGCCTTCTTTATTATATTTCGTGATATTTTGTACGATATCATTAAAAATTGCTGCATTTTTCTTCAAGAGATCAATACGGGTTTCGCCAGGTTTCTGTGAAGCTCCCGCTGTTACGATAATGATATCTGCACCTGTGCAGTCAGAATAATCTCCAGCCCAAACTTTAACTCCACCAATAAATGGTAGTCCGTGATTCATATCTAGCGCTTCACCCACGGCTTTATCATGGTTAACATCAATCAGAACAATCTCCGATACACGCTTACGAAGCAACAGTGTATAAGCTGTTGTTGTTCCTACTGCACCGGTTCCGACGATGACGATACGGCTTGGTTTAAAAGTAGCAGAACTCATTCAAATCATCTCCTTCTCCTAAATACTTTGGTTTATATGGAAAATGCTGTACGCATACCATTACCCATTATAGGGGTAAATCATCAAAATAGGTATTGTTTACATGATTTTGATCACAAAAACTATAGAATACACTCTGATTATTTTACAATTTTGTCAAATCTGAAGTTTCGTAAGGCTAACTTATATGAATGTCTCCTTCTTGAAGACAAAGTACGGTACTAAGGTCATCGATCTCCAATATACGCAACTTGTTAATCTTGCTGATGATTTGCTTCATCTTTTATTTCTTCTCGGAAGCTAGAAATACTGTTCTTACGTCTGTTATTCTTCTGCAAAATTTGTTCTTTCTCCGAAGATGAGATTTCATCACTGTATTCATTGAGATAATTCTCAGCTTCACGGTAATTTTCAATGGTATCTTGTACGGCATTTTGCAAGTGAGCAACATTATCTTTACGATTGTCCGGTTTTGACATGAATTTCACCTCCAAGAGCCTGATCTTTTTGCTTGCTATAATTGCATATAGTGAAGTTTCCCTAAATAGGCTTTACCTTATGCATTTACTAAACATTTGTTAAAAAATAGTAAAAAAGATACAGTTTTGTTATCAAACTGCAAAGGTTCAGTTCTATACTCATACGAGTGGTATGATATAATGACCGAAAAAGCGACAAGAATACGCTTGATGAATACGAAGGAGGATGTTGTTTGAGATTACGCAATCATTCGTATAGTCTTAGCATGAGTATGCTATTCATATTCATATTTATGATTACTGCTTGTTCTTCTACACCGACACAGACGGTGATACAACAGAGCCCAGTAGAGACTGATAACGAATCTGTTGAAGATGGACAGGTCTTAACGGTTATAACCGATGAAACCTCAAATAGTGACACTAAGGAAAAAAGTAAGTATCAAATTCAGACTAGACTAACTGACTTTCATATGTTGAGTGAATCAGAAGGAATAGCTTGGGGATTGACAAAAACATCATTGCGACTTTATCTTACAGAGGATTATGGAGAGACGTGGGTTAATATTTCGCCATCTTCCAACATTAATTTTGTAGATAAGCTTGTGTATGGAAAAGATATCGTGTTTACGGACAAAGATCATGGTTGGATCGTTCGTAATGCTCAAGGAAATATGGAGACCATTCTGATGAATACAACCAATGGCGGGAAAGAGTGGAAGTTATCTTCGCTCCCGGGGGTTAGAGAAGTGACTGCTCTATCATTTACTTCGGCTGTGCGTGGATGGGTCATGTCAGCTGGAGAGGAGTCACCTGGATTTCAGGAAAAATCCTTATTCAGAACGATAGATAATGGGGGGAATTGGAATACGATAATGCAGAATTCTGATTACCCTGCATCACGGATTCCAGCTACGGTTATACCACGAACAGGTCACTTAATGGGTATGTCATTTGCTAATTCTTATACGGGACTAGCTACTGTTCAAGAGATGAAGGGGTCAAAACTCTATGTAACTAGAGATGGAGGTACGAAGTGGAATGCTTCGAATGCCGTATTCCAAGAAGGTCAATTAAGTAATTATGTCTCTTACATACCAGGTACACCACAATTCCTCGGGAGAACTAATGATGTATGGATTCCTGTAACCAGCACAGATCAAAATCAGAAGACAGTGTACCTTGGGTATTTTTCTTCGGATAGTGGGGTTTCATGGGAACTTGTGCCTTTCCTTTTAAAGCCAGAATCAAGTGAAAGAACAATCAGTCCCATCTTTAGAAATCTTCAAGAAGGTTGGAGTGTCATAAACGGTATTGTGTATCACACGAAGAACATGGGAAAGACTTGGAATGCATTTCCTAAGGATCCTGAATTGACAGAGCATCTAGTTGATTTGCCCAATATATCAAAATTGCAATTTGCTTCAACTGATGTAGGTTGGATGTTGGTAGAATCTTCTGACGGTAAACGCTCAAGACTTCTTCAAACTTTAGATGGCGGTAAGAACTGGAGAGTTAGATGACAAATACGAAAGCCTTGTTTTCATGCGATTAAGCAGGAGACAAGGTTTTTTATATCTTCACAACTTATTTCAATACATGTCATATGTAATTTAAAAAATCACAATTTTGATTTTGTTCACAAAGTTGTGAAAATAATCACAAACTATAGTGGTTTTTCATGCTATTATAAAAGTGTAAAGAAGAGATACACCAAACAGGTAAAACAAAATAGGAGTGATTGAGATGAAATTCGAAACCGATATGATGACTGTCAACCTGCTTCGCTTGTGCTACAACTGTGATGATGCACACCTATGTGAAACCGAAGAAAAATGTAGAGCTTGCTGGACAGAACAAGGTTTACTACCTATGGAGAATGAGGAAGATGAAGGACTTCGTGAAACAAAGGAACTTCTGCAACTGATACATGCTTAGGGAAAGTGTAAGAAGACAATTGAAGGAAAAGAGTCAACTTTTGACTTAAAGCTGATGGTTTGTAGCGATACAGATCATCAGCTTTTTGTTTTGTTTACCCTTGTCCAACAACAAACGAGTTATTTTTCCGATTCTTGAGTTAAAGTTGTCTTCCTCTCCGCATATAAATGAATCAAGAGAAAGGATCCATGGAACCAGTTCGGTGAAAAACGGAAGGGGGAGGCGTATGGGATCGGATTCAGTTTGGATGTTCGATTTTTTCGGGAGTGTGATGCCTGTTGTGTTTGTAGTAGTTCTTGGTATTATTCTGCTCTCTGCCAGTAAAGGCATCATGCAATGGAACCGTAATAACAAGCAACCACTGTTAACCGTAGATTCTCGTATCGTCAGTAAAAGAAGCGAGGTTACACATAGCCATCAGCCAGATGATAACATATCCAGCCGTACCCGGACTTCATATTACCTGACCTTTGAAGTGGAAAGCGGAGATCGAATGGAGTTTTTAGTGAATGGGAATGAGTTTGGCATTTGTGCAGAGGGTGATGAGGGAAGGTTGTCTTTTCAAGGAACCCGTTACTATAAATTCGAGCGGTATCCTCGTCAATATCAAGAACCCGTACGAGGATATGAAGTGCATAAGTGAACATACTTGGGACTGCTCCCACCTTGTTATATAATCAATATTATCAAGGAGGGGGCAGTCCATGAAATTTCAAGATATGACAGTCGTTATTACCGGTGCTTCACAGGGGATAGGACTTGGATTAGCACGTGCTTATGCATCCGAAGGCGCTAAGGTGATAATCAGTGACTATTTAGAAGAACAAGGCCGTGAAGTAGAACGTAGCCTGCTTGAGGATGGCTACTCCGCATGGTTTACAACTTGTGATGTTCGGCAAGAAGAAGATGTTGTCAACCTAATGAAATTTGCTCTTGATCAGACGGGTGCAATCCATATCGTAGTTAACAATGCAGGTGTATCACGTTTCAAATCACTTTACGAATTGACAGTAGATGAATGGGATGATGTATTAAATACGAACGCTCGTAGCTGTTTTCTTGTATCTCGTGAAGCAGCCAAACACATGAAGACCCGTGGAAAAGGCGGCTCTATTGTGAACATATCTTCTACGCGTTCTATCCAGTCTGAACCTCACTCTGAAGCGTATGCCGCTTCGAAAGGTGCGATTGTTTCCTTAACTCATGCGTTAGCAGTTAGTCTGGGAGCCGATGGAATCAGAGTCAATTGTATCAGTCCAGGTTGGATCGAGACCGGTGATTATGAAGCTTTAAGCGATCAGGATCATGTTCAACATCCATCAGGGCGAGTAGGTAGACCTGAAGATATTGCTCGTGCTTGTTTTTATTTAACAGACCCGGAGAATACTTTTGTTACTGGATCCCATTTGGTTGTAGATGGAGGCATGACAAAAAAGATGATCTATGAAGAATAACTATAATTAATATTATTAATTATTAATGAGATTATTAATAGAATTTGTTACAAATTGATGCTTCTTAGAAGATGAGAAACTTCAGTTGGGAGTTTTTCAATCGAGCAAGAGGTATCTTTAACCATTATAAGTTTACATAACATTTAATATGTTAACAATAATCCTTATATATCCGATGTGTTTTTAATTATTCACAAATTACACATAGTATTGCTTCGTTCTCTTTGTTATCATGAGGATGGTTAAAAATTAAGATATTTCTAGTCGAAGAAGGAGGATTCACCCTTGAAAATGTTTAAACCCCTGATTATGTTTCTCGCCATGCTCCTTGTGTTTGCGTTCCCAGCAGGTACTTGGGCACATTCGAAACTTCAATCAAGCATTCCCGCGGCCAATTCAACTGAAACTGAAGCCGTTCAGCAACTTAGTTTATCGTTTAATGAGAAGATTGATTCAACGCTAAGTACGTTGACGATCACTAACGATAAAGGTGAGAAGATAGATGCTACTGAAGTGAAGATTGAGAACAGTGAAATGAAAGCAACTTTAGGAAGTCCCCTAGAATCAGGCTCCTATACGGTAGAATGGAAGATTGTTGGTCTTGACGGTCATCCAGTGAAAGGCAATTATGCATTTCAAGTTGATGCACCCGTAACAACTCCTGAAGCAGATCAAGATAGCCCTGTTGAGAATCCTGGAGATAATGGAGAGAATAGCAACACAGCTGTTGACGAACCAACGGATTCGAACCAAGAGCAGCCAAGCGACACTTCTAATGACTCTGAACAACAGCCAGCAGATACAGACAATACTCCTGCCGAGCAGTCACAAGCTTCAACGGATGCGACAGAGTCCGGTTCTGGAACTACACTGTGGGTTGTACTGATTGTCGCCTTAGTAGCGATCGGAGGGTTCTTCGCCCTTAAACAATCCCGGAAAAGACGGTAATCGATGTATTGGATTAGTGAACCACTACTCTATTTAGGATATGCGATTCTTGCGGGGATTACCGTCCTTTCTTTCGTACCTGATAGCAAGAAACCAAGCATTAGATACCCTGTCTGGATCGGTCCAGCTGCAGCTATAATTGTTGCTATATGTGCTTTCATTCCGATTTTTCAAATCATCATGTTCTTTAAAGATGATGTAGGATTCGCTCAATCGTTTAAAGCAGTCATGTTCTCCTTTAGTGAAGGTGAGAAATATGCATGGGTTGCGGTATTATCCCTGCTCATGGCTGTACTAACTGTAATTCATCATCGAAGACCTACCACTAAAATGCGTTGGTTGATGCCCATCAGCTTATTAGGGATCTCCTTTGCGATGTCTTCATTTAATCACGCAGCTTCTTTGTTCGGATTTAAGGGAGAACTTGCTTTCTTCGGACATTTCACAGCAATGGCGGTATGGACAGGAACACTGCTTATGGTTGGCTTTTTTAACAAAGGAACAACAGGATGGGGAGCTTTTCTAAGATGGTTCCATCCCACTGCTATCATTTGTGTTCTAATTGTAATTGGTTCTGGTTTGTATCTAATGAGTGGTGTTACACCTGATTTAATAAATAGTTGGGTTGTCCCGTATGGTCAAGCACTTCTTGTTAAGCACATCCTGATTATTCCGCTTCTGGTATTCGGATTTATTAACGGAAGTCTGATGAAGAGAAAACTGGAACGTCAGCCAGACTTTAACCCCGCGATATGGACTAGAACTGAAGGAGTAATCTTAGGATTAATCTATATCGTGACTGGGTTTATGAATCAGCAACCTGCTCCACATGATGTAACTGTGGCCTTAACCGGAGCAGATGCAGCTGAGCCTTTCAGATGGTTCCATCAAGAATACACGGGTATGCCTCTGGCATTTGAATGGAGTGTAATTGGAATACTACTCTTCTTGGTTGGAGCAGCACTATGTTCTGCAATGATTGTTTTATTTAGACGTAGTAAAGGTGCAAGTGTAGTTCTGTTATGTGGACTTGGTGCAGTGGCAGCTATTTATGCCGGAGTCATGTTCTCATTCCAATAAAACCTTACTCATGAAAAAACATCCCAAAGATCTGAGATCTTTTGGGATGTTTTTTTGTATCAACCTGTTACTTTACAGTTTTGTTATATACTTCGATTTTTGAAGTGATCTCTTTCGCAGCCTGATCCAGCGCTTCTTGTGCCGACTTCTTACCGTTCAATACTTCCTCAATAGCGGTCTCTGTAATTTGACGTGCTTCTGGGAATACACCCATAACTGCACCTTGCGTTGCTTGATTCGGCTCTGTCTGGTGGAGCTGATCCACTGCTGTCTGAAATTGAGGGTATTTCTCCAAATTTTCTTTCACTATTGATTCTTCATATGCTTTGGTAGTCACCGGGAAGTAGCCTGTATTCACATGCCAGTAAGCTTGTGTCTTCGGCTCAGCAAGGTATTTCATGAATTCCCAAGCCCCTTGTTGTTCAGCTTCCGACTTGTTGTTAAGCATCCATAGGCTGGCTCCTCCGATAATAACGCCACCTTTGCCGCCATCAGAAGGTTTTGGTAAGAAAGCAGTACCTACTTCAAATTTCCCCTCAGAAGCGCTGACAATACCTCGTAGGGAGGCTGTAGAGTCAAGCATCATGGCGATCTGACCAGCCGCAAATGCTTTTTTTGTATCATCTGTTTTTCGTCCTAGATTGAGTAAGGATTTATTGTCTAGCATTCCTTTCCACCACTCCAGTGTCTTCACACCTGCTTCCATATTCACTTGAGAAGCTGTAGATAGAGCACTGCGGCCATTCCCATGATTGAGAAGCTCAGCGCCTTGATTAGCAAAAAACTGTTCCATAAACCATCCATAAATCGCAAAAGAAGCACCAGTCTGTCCATCTTTTGTCAACTTTTTCGCTGCTTCAGCCACTTCTTCATAAGTTTTAGGCGGGTTTTCTGGATCTAGACCTGCTGCTATAAAAGCATCTTTATTGTAATAAAGAATAGGATTTGAGGAGTTAAATGGCATTGAATACAGCTTATCATCGAATGTGTAGTAATTCTTAATATTGGGTTCCAATGCGGATAGGTCATATTGTTCAGCATCAATAAAATCTTGAACGGGCTTAATTGCTTTCGTATCCATCATGAAACGGCTCCCGATTTCATAGACCTGAATCATGGCCGGACCACTATCAGACCCGAGAGAAGCTTTGAGTTTGTTTAAACTTTCATCATATGTCCCTTGGAACACGCCTTCGACCTGAATCTCGGGATGCTCAGCATTAAAGTCTGATACTAACTTGTCGGCGACAGTTCCCAGTTCCCCGCTCATTGAGTGCCACCACACTACTTTAACTGGTTCTTTAGGAGTGGATGGAGCTGAAGGGTCAGCGGCTACAGGTTCAGGAGCATTAGATAAGGTTTTACTTCCACAAGCTGAGGATAGAATCATCATGCAAGCGAGCAGCATCAAGGTGAAGGATCTTTTTCCAATACGTTTCATGATCGGTTAATCTCTCCCTTTTAATATATAGTATGTATCTATATCAAAATTGCGGAATAAACCCGCAAAAGTGATTGTTCTAAAAAACGATCGAACCATCGTACCATTAACCTTTCAATGCTCCTGCGGTTATCCCACGAACCAAAGGTTTAAGTCCTAGAGCGAGTAGTAGAAGAGAAGGTATAAGAAGTAATAATACCCCTGCAAGTATGAGGTTCCACGAATTCATTTCTTCAAACTGAAGCATGCCAATACCGATTTGAACGGTTCGCATATCCTCTCGATTGGTTGTCAAAAGCGGCCATAAGTACATATTCCAGTTGTTTAGGAACGAATATACGCCAAGGGTAGCCACGCCTGGCAAGGATAATGGCATAACCATTTTGATAAACATTCTTAAATGTCCACAGCCATCCACTTTTGCTGCTTCAAAGAGCTCTTTAGGGAGCTGCATAAAGTACTGTCTTAGTAAAAAGGTTCCGAATGCTGTAGCGAGAAACGGCACGATGAGTCCTGGATAAGAATCGAGCCAGTTAAGGCTTTTAATTGTTAAGTAATTCGGAATCATAATTACTTCCCATGGAACCATCATTGTCGCTAGAAACAAGCTGAATAATAGTGTTTTACCTGGGAATCTAAGAAAAGCAAAGGCATATGCAGCGAGACTGGCAGTCATAATCTGCCCGAACATAATGGACATGGAAACGATCATACTGTTGTTAATGAAACGAAGAACAGGAATCGTATCGATAACTTTTATAAAATTCGTCAGGTTTAAGGAAGAAGGAAGTAAGGGTGGTGGATAGACTGCTGATTCTGCCTCGCTCATCATGGAGTTAGATAGGGTGTACAGCAGAGGAAATGAGACAAGAACAGCGCAAATCAATAATGAGATGTAAATGCAGCTTCTGGGAAAGAGACGAATCTTCACCCGTAATGCACCTTCTTTTCAACGAATTTGAATTGTACGATGGTGAGCAGAAGAATGATAGCAAACAGGATTAATGCCTGTGCGCTCCCGATGCCGAAGCGAAAGTTAATAAATGCATCTTGATAAATGTTATAGACCATCACATTCGTGGTGTTCATGGGGCCGCCTTTAGTCAGAATATTAATTTGGCCGAATGCTTGAAAAGCCCCAATGATGGATACTACGAAGGTGAAGAATAGTGTTGGGGAGATTAGTGGCATTGTTATTTGTACAAAGGTTCGTAGTGGTCTTGAGCCATCTATTCTTGCGCTGTCATAAATATCATCCGAGACACCTTGCATTCCACTAAGCATCAGAATGTAATTGAAACCAAGATTCATCCATATGGTCATCAGTGAAACGGATAGCATAGCCCACTTGGGATCCGTTAACCACTGAATTGGATCCAGTCCAACGAACTGCATGAAATAGTTGAGTATACCTAAAGTGGGGTGATACATAATCATCCAAATCATCGATCCGGTACCTACAGAAACAGCCATGGGTAAGGAGAAGATAAATCGGAATAGTTTCATTCCCTTCAAATGATTATGGGTTAACGCAGCCAGCAATAGGGCTACTGCGATACCAACGGGCACCGTAAGAACGATAAATATCACGGTGTTCATAAAGCTCGTATAGAACTTCTCGGATAGGAGAATTTCTTTGAAGTTATCCATTCCAACGTACTCGGCTACACGACCTTGTGGATCAGTTAGGAACAGACTAAGATAAACGGACTTTAGGAGCGGGTAGAACAGAAATACACCGAACAGAAACAGCGAAGGAGCTAACAATACATACGCCAACATCATTTCTTTACGCCTCGTCTGTATCATGGATTTATCCATACCTCACTTTCAACTTGACCTTACAAAGCCTAGTATAGATTGCTCATGTTAAGTTGAATGGTTGGTTATGTAAGTTCAGCGTAATTTATCGAAATTAATTAACGTATTGTCACCACCCTAGGCAGATGCACATAAGATACATGGTGAACACAAGGAAGGAAGGAGGAGGGGACTGTGGCCGTTATCAAGGCGAATTCATCTGATGTTGACTTATTAGCCCGATTGATGCGTGCTGAGGCTGAGGGTGAAGGTGAGCAAGGCATGATGATGGTTGGAAATGTCGGCGTGAACCGGATCTTAGCGAACTGCCTAGACTTCAAAAATATCCGGAACATGAATGACATGGTGTACCAAAATCCTGGAGGATTTGAAGCGACGCAGAAGGGCTATTTTTATCAGAGAGCGCGCGATCGGGATCGAAGATTAGCTCAGCGAGCCATAAATGGGGAACGCACCTGGCCTGCGAATTATGCATTGTGGTTCTTTAGACCGGAAGGAGATTGTCCACCAACTTGGTATAACCAAGAAAACACCGGTCGGTACAAAGCCCACTGCTTTTTCCAACCTACTTATGATGATTGTCCGAATGTATACAGATAGCTTTTGGTTTATTAAAGGAGGATATTACTTATGAATAACGGAATGACACCTGTGAACTATACGATTGGAAATGGATACCCTGGACTTCAACAGCAGAACTTTCAACAGGGATTCTCGCAGCAGCAACAAGGATTTCAGCAACCAAGCAACACTCAGGGAGGATGCCAGCAACGCGGGACTGGAGGCTATACAGGTAACGTACCACCTCAGGTAATGAGTGGCGCAGCAATGACACCAGGAGGCACCGTTGTTCCGACTCCACCTCAGTTTGAGCAATCCTATGTTGAAAATATCCTTCGTTTGAACCTTGGTAAAGTAGGAACCTTCTATATGACTTACGAGAACAACTCGCAGTGGAATGCAAAAGTGTTCAAAGGCGTACTGGAAGCGGCTGGCCGTGATCATATCATTATTAGTGAGCCTCAAACTGGACGCAGAATTCTTCTGCTCATGGTAAATCTTGATTATGTAGTCTTCGATGAGCCGTTGAAATACCAATACCCTGGAGTAGTTGGCAATCCACCACAGACTGGAAGATAATAAATATATAAAGCCGTACATCCTAACATAGGATGTACGGCTTTTTGAATACTGTTGTTACTTCTTCACTTTTTCTTTCACGGGATCTAATTGCAATGCAATCATCATCTTACGGAAGACTTCCGTATTGTCCATATAGCCATTGAAGAGGGAGGCTCCAGCGCCGGACGCGTTTATCGGCACATCATCAAACGTGTGAACCTCTTGTCCCTCATCATGGGGTAAGTTTCCATTATAATGAATTCCATCCGAATCTTTATCAGGATTCGCAATGTACCAAGATTTATCCGTAACTGTAGGGTCTTGAATGGTCGGACTGATCGGTTTTGGATTCGTTAGATAGTTCTCGTTGTAATCTGGGTGATTGCCCCAGCCAATAGCGAGTTTCCAGTCTGTATCGGGATGATCTGGAAAGCCATCTCCATTCTTATCCGTATAGGTAGGGAATTTGGAGTCTGCATACGTACCAATGAACTCACGAAGCTCATCTCCTGTTTTACCAGCAGACTCTTTCACTGAGAAAGTTCCATTTAACGTCATGGAATGACCGTGATCAGCTGTAACGATTACAAGTGTATCAGGATGTTTACGCACATATTCTTTAACAAGACCTACCGTTTGGTCAAACTCGATTGTATCCCAGAGGAAACGTTCCATATCCATCGTATGTGCTTGTTTATCAATGGAAGCACCTTCAACCATCAGGAAAAATCCGTTTTTGTTCTTGTCTAGAATACTTATTGCTTTAGAAGTCATCTCCATAAGTGTAGGCTGATCCTTATATTCACCTACAATTGCTGGGTTGTTTGGTTTTGTGTATTCCCTGTCGAAATATACGTTCATATTCCCTGGCCGGAATAAACCTATTAGCTTACCATTTGTTTTTGCTTTTGTTAGCTCGGATGCGCTTGATACATAGGAATAACCTTCTTTTTTGTATGTATCAATCAGGTTGTTATTATCTTTACGTTTTCCACCTGATTGTTCGGGAAGAAACCACTCTCTACCACCTCCAAGCAGAACATCAGGGCTACGAGATGGATCTAAGTAAGATTTAGCAATGAATTCGGATTCATAACGAGAACGAGTATGACTTGCCATAGCGGCAGGAGTAGCATCGGTTATATCTGCTGTGGTCACTAGCCCTGTAGACATTCCACGCGTTCGCTTAACAAGTTCAATGATGTTTTCAACTTTTGGGTCATCTAACGGATCTGGGGTATTATCTGGATACACCCCCTCAGCATTCACTGCTGTTTTATGACCAGTCGCATACGCGGAGGCACTGTTAGCTGAATCGGTGACAATGGAATCCATCCCAGAAGTTGTAACCATACCGAATGAGTCCATTTTCTCCATTTCAAGCCATCCATTGAATTTGCCCTCATTTATTCCTTTTGAAATGACGCGTGCAGCTGTTCTGATATTAGCGCTCATACCATCGCCTACCATGAGAACGACATTCTTGGCTTTTTTCGTATCTCCGATCGCTTGATACACATCGTACTTGACCGCTTTAGAAATCATCTTGCCGTTATTCTTGCTTTTTACCTGAATGGAAACTTGTCCAGGGGTGTTGAATGCTATATCGCGTATCGTATATTCGGTACTATTCTTTGTGGTGTGAGTCAGAACAGGTTTCTTACCAAAATATGTTGTGGCATCCTTCCCGTTAACAAGCACTTGGAGTGCTTCTGTTGTTGTAGAGAGGCCTGTGATTTCTACTCTAAAGTCTAGTTGTTGTCCCGCCAATACGGTAGCACGATCAATAGGTAGAATTGTAATTACCGGAGCAGCGGCTGTCTGTTTTGCACCAATTCCATCTGCGAAAGCGGCGGTAGGGGCCGTCCCACCTAGTGCAGTTATGAGGGCAAGCAAGAGAGCGGTCATTCGTGTTGAACCATTCTTCATGATACTAATCCTCCTCAATAATATGTATTTGAGAACTAGTATGAGGGGTGAACATTAAGAGGGCATCAAATCGGTGTAAACGAGTGTTAAATGATGATATTCAAAAAACAGCATGTAACATCACGGTTTTATGTCATATCAGAGCGTTTGACTGTGTATCGTATAACTATATAATTACTTATATAGCTTGATTACGTTAAAAAAGAAAAGGAGATGAGACCATTGGGGAATTGATGCGTGTCCTAAATACGTTATTATGCATAATGGCTCCACACATTTTTGATAACCGAAGGAGGTGTTCCTATTCGTCTTAGTGTTTCTTACGGCGGATAGGAGATCGATTGAGTGACCCTTTACCGAGTTTTATTGGAATAACCTTGGTATTATTCTTAGTAGTTCTTAATGGCTTTTTTGTATCAGCGGAACTAGCCTTTGTTAAAGTTAGAGGAAGTCGGATTGATGTTCTTGCTGAAGAAGGAAACAAAAAGGCGAAGATTTCCCAGCAGATACTGCGGAATCTAGACAATTATTTATCCGCATGTCAGCTAGGGATTACGATTTCATCTCTTATACTTGGATGGATCGGAGAGCGTGCATTGGCTGCAATTATCGCTCCTTGGTTTCAAATGTTAGGTCTTAGTGACACCTTACTGCACGCCGTGTCCATTGTGATTGCATTTACACTGATCGCTGTAATGCATATTGTACTCGGTGAGCTTGCTCCCAAAACAGTTGCTGTTCGTAAAGCAGAATCGATTATGTTAATGTCGGCAAGGCCGATGAACGTATTTTATAAATTAATGTATCCGGTAATCTGGTTCGTAAATGGTTTATCTAATGGTCTACTACGTACATTCCGAATGACGCCTGTCGTAGAGCGGGGAAGTGCTCATACGGAAGAAGAAATCCGAGATCTCATGAAGGAGAGCAGTGAGATTGGTTTAATCAATGATACCGAACTGACCTTGGTAGATAATATATTTGAATTTGCGGATACAACAGCGAGAGAGATCATGATTCCGCGTACGGATATGATCTGTCTTTACACCAATCTGTCTATGGAGGAAAATCTCGAAATAGCTCATGAAGGCATGAGAACTCGATATCCAATCTGTGATGAGGATAAGGACCATATTATTGGTTTTATTCACATTAAGGATCTGATGCGTGGATATATTCGGGACCAATTATCACTTATTCGCCCCATTATTGCAGTTCCTGAATCCATGCAAATCAGTGAACTCTTAAAAAGAATGCAGCGTAGTAAGACCCAGATCGCAATTCTGATCGATGAATACGGCGGAACTTCTGGTCTGGTTACACTCGAAGACATTATGGAGGAGATCGTTGGGGAAATTCAGGATGAATTTGATGAGGAGCGGCAGGGTATTGAGATCGTGTCGGAGGATGAGTATTCTATTGATGGTTTGATGTTGATCGATGAAATTAATGACCAATTTGGTCTAGATGTGGATACAGAGGATTACGATACCATTGGTGGTTGGTTGTCTTCTCGATTGGAGGCCATCTTACCTCATCAAGGTCAATCCTATAATTATGGCGAATATTTGTTCGTGGTAGAAGAAACAGAGAATAAGAGAATATCACGTATACGTTTGTTAAGACAGGAAGAAATACAAGCAGAAGCCGGCGCTTAGATCCGGCGGAGTAATAGGCAGTGGCTTTCAGCCACTGTCTTTTTTGTGTTATACAAAAAATTCTATACATGACAGAAAAAGATGAAAAAGATGTAATTTTTTAGGAGATATATGATGTTAGTATATGGATGTTTACTAAAATATAAAGAAAACAGGTGAGGTAAATGTCCAAAATGAAAAAGCGTTCTCGAGTAATCACAGCTTTCTCAGCAAGTTTGTTACTTAGTTTAGCCATCGCAGGCGGAGCATCTGCTGATACATCAGCATCAGAGTTTGCACCAGGGGCAAAGACGTCTGCTCCTCCGGTAGAAATGAATATAAACACGATTAATCCACTCGCTACATATTTAAAGAATACAAGTTCTGATATCCGCAAGCTATCTTCAAGTAATGTTCAGATCACTGCGAATACAACAGCTACACAAACTGTAGATTCAGTTGGAGTTAACTTCACGTTTCAACGGTGGACAGGCTCCGTATGGATTGATATAGATAGCTATTCTGGTAGTTCATCCAATACAAGTGCCTACAATGGCTCTAGTAGCTTTACTGCAGTGTCGGGATACTATTATCGTTGTAGAACGATCCATTATGTTCGTAAAGGTTCTTCTTATGAAGAACAAGTCATGTTTACCCAATCTTTATTGATGGGTTAATCATCACATACATAGAAGAAGAGGGTGTACCCCATAGGGTGCACCCTCTTCTTTATGGTAAACTGTTAGCGATCTTCAACAGTTCCTTTTTGCTTAATTCACCATTAATGTGTATTAGTACAGTATTATAAGTGAATTGTAATGAATCAGCACTGCTTGGGCCCTTTGAATAAATTGCCTCAATTCCTGAATCCAGATACAATGTTTCAGCATTTGGAGAACTGAGGGTGCTCACAGAAACCTCACCTGTTTCCAGATCGGTATACTTTACGTCTAGAAGCTTTCCTTCTGAAGATACATACTGTACGATCATGTTATAAATCGGTGCAGTGTCATTCTCAGGAGCTACATAGACCTGACTGTATTGATATTCCTTTGGAAAGTATCCGAATTCTGTGTAGGGAAATGTAATCCTAGATAGGACTTCATCAAACGTGAAATCAAAGTCAGCAGACGAGCTACTCCACAATAGCTTCTCACCTAGATTATCTATTTTCTCGGACGTATCTGGTGGCGGATTGGTCTTCGGTATTGTGGTTTCTGTCGATGGTTTATTCTTACCGGATATAATCGTTACAATACCGTCGCCCCAGTCTTTGATCTGTTGATATATAGGAGTAACAGCTTGAGATACTGGTGTGGGAGAGAAGACGATAGCCCCCATGGCCATAGATGCTGCGATAATACCAGCATACTGAAATCTGCGCCAACGCTTTTTTTGTTTACTTCTCGCTGCAATCTGCTGCTTAACCTGAAGCCAGGATTCTCGTTTGGTGTCATGATTAACTGAAGAAGTGGTATTCGCAGCACGTTCAAAAGCCTCATCAAAAGCTTCGTTAAACCAATCATCATATTTTTCGTTGTTCATCCATAACACCCCACTCCCTATAGAGCATTTTCTTAACGGATTCCCTGGCTCGGAAGAGTCGCTGCTTCACAATGTCTTCCCTGGTGTCTAACAGTTCAGCGATTTCCTTGTAAGTTAACCCCTGTTTCCATCGAAATTCAATAAGCTGCCGATATTCTGGTTTCAGTTGCTCAAGATAGAACACAATTGATTCTTCCATCATTTTGGATTCAACTTGATGTTCTATATTGGTGGAAGAAACAACCAATTCCTCTTCACTAATAAAAACACCGTCAACATCGACTTGGTTACGGTATTTTTTATTTTTTCTTAAATAATTCATGGTTGTATTTTTGGAAACGACTCTTAGCCATGCTTTTAACTTGTTTTCGTTCTCAAAAGTAGGTTTATTCGTAATCACTTTAATGAATGATTCTTGAATGATATCCTCAACAGCAGTGTGGTCTCGGAGCACGTACATAATCTGTCCGTAAACCAAATCATAAAATTCGTAGTAAACCTCTTCCTGAAGGGGTTCACTTAAGTCATTAAAATCTGCTGCGAGGAGTAGTTGCAGTCGATTCGACATGCGAATATCTCCTCCTCGGTGTATCCTCTTCCGTATCCTTCCATCATTTTACCTCATTTTCAGCACGAAAGCCCAATATTTTCTAGTGATTAGGAAAATTTTAAGAGAGGAAGTTTATGGAGCATTTAAACTTGAATATAAAAAAGAGGTAACCGATGATTCGGTTACCTCTTCAGGTTACGATTGAAATGATTTACTTATGCCCAATTACCGTTCACGAAGATGGGTTCTTCTTGACCATCATGGGTGATGCCCGTAATATTAAGCTCTTTCGAGCCCATCATGAAATCAACGTGAGTAATACTTGCGTTCAGACCACTTTCAGCAAGCTGCTCAGATGTCATTGTTTTTCCACCCTCAAGGTTAAAGGCATATGCACTTCCGATTGCAAGGTGACATGAAGCATTCTCGTCAAACAATGTGGTGTAATATAGGATTCCACTCTCTGAAATAGGGGAGGCATAAGGGACTAATGCGACTTCTCCAAGATAATGAGACCCCTCATCCATTTCTATAAGCCGTGTGAGCGTATCCAAACCTTCTTCTGCGGTATAATGAACGATCCGCCCGTTCTCAAAAGTTATGGAGAAGTTATCAATGATGTTACCTCCATAACTTAGTGGCTTTGTGCTGCGAACCGTGCCGTTAACACCTGTCTTCAGCGGAGCTGTAAATACTTCTTCTGTAGGAATGTTAGCTACAAAACGGTCACCTTTTTCATTGAGGCTTCCAGCTTGCGCCCAAATATGTCCTTCAGGTAACTCAACCACTAAGTCCGTACCTTCTGACATAAAATGAAGCTTATGATATTTCTTACGGTTTAGTTCATCTGATTTTTGCTGAAGTTTCTCGATATGAGCTTCCCAGGCTGCAATTGGATCTTCCTGATCGGCACGTACTGCCTGGAATATAGCATCCCATAACAATTGAACTTGTTCTTCTTGAGGAGCATCGGGGAACACTTTAGCCGCCCAATCTGGTGAAGCAAAAGCGAGACCTGTCCAGCTCATTTTATCAGCTTGTTGATACTGACGATATTTCGCCATGGCAGAACCGAAGGTACGCTGATAATTGGAGATACGTTCGGGATGAACGCCTTTCATCAGGTCTGGGTTGGCTGAGAGGATGGTCATAAAAGCTGCTCCGTTCTCAGCAAGCTCAGTCATTTCATCAGCATAATACTTCGGTGGTTCAAGAAAGGATTCGTCCGAAGCTAAATCGTAACGGATCCGGTTTACTTGTTCATCACTATAATTGACTTTGACGTTCTTAGCACCCGCTTCATATGCCTTCTTCACTACAAGGCGCACAAGTTCTGCGGCTTCAATCATTGCGTTAACAACCAGCGTTTGATTAGGCTGTAGATTAACACCAACTTTCACTGCGAGTTCGGCATAACGATCTAGTTTTTGCTCAAAAGTAAGCATAGTGGTACCTCCATATCAACATGTAATATATATAATCGACCTCAGGTCAATAACAGGGTAGGAGAGGTCATAAGAATAATAAGTCACAGCACCCTAACTCCTTAGAGCTTCGGCGCTGTGACTTTAATTAAAATGCCCAGTTTCCGTTGCGGAATACAGGCTCTTCACGGCCATCTTCAGTAATGCCGTTAATATCCATATCAGCTGAACCGATCATGAAATCCACATGTGTCACACTCGTATTCAGGCCATTCTTCACAAGATCCTCTTGAGACATCTCTTTACCGCCTTCAAGGCAAAATGCATAAGCGCTTCCGATGGCTAAGTGGTTAGAGGCGTTCTCATCAAAAAGGGTATTGTAATATAAAATATTCGATTCCGAAATTGGAGATTGGTGAGGAACTAGTGCAACTTCACCTAAATAGCGAGCACCTTCATCCATATTAAGCAACCGTTCAAGTGTTTCATATCCTTGTTCAGCAGTGAAGCTGACCACACGACCGTTCTCAAATGTAAGCGAAAACTTATCTACAATATTGCCTGCATAGCTAAGTGGTTTCGTGCTGCTAACAGTTCCATTAACTCCGGTCTTAAGTGGAGCTGTAAACACTTCTTCTGTAGGCATATTAGCAACAAAGGAATGACCTTGTTCGTTAATGCTATCCCCTTGAGCCCATATATGACCTTTAGGAAGCTCGATCGTAAGATCGGTTCCTGGCGCTATGTAATGCAGTGCTTTATACTTCTTAGCATTCAGTACAGCAGATTTCTCGTCAAGCACTTTAAGATGCTCTTGCCAAGCTTCTACTGGATTATCTTGATCTACTCGAACGGTATGGAAGATAGCTTCCCATAACTTGTCCATCTGTTGATCTTCTGGAGCATCAGGGAAAACTTTAGCAGCCCAAGCAGGGGATGGAACGGCAATCAGACACCAGCTAAATTTGTCAGCTTGCTGATACGCACGATACTGCTTCATAGCTTCACCGCGTGTTTTATAGAAATTCGCAATTCGTTCTGGATCAATACCATTCAAGAGATCTGGATTCTCAGCAAGGACATGGAGGACCGCTGCTCCGTTCTCAACCAGTTCAACCATTTCTCCTGCAAACCATTTAGGCTTATCGGTAAATACATCGTCAGATGCCTTCTCATACTGAAGCCTTGTTAAGGTTTCATCGTTCCAGATCACTTTGACGAGGCGGGCACCCGCTTCGTACGCTTTAGTAGCGATCAAGCGGATAAAATCAGCGGATTCTACAGGTGCATGGACCACTAAAGTCTGGCCTTTCTGTACATTGACCCCTACTTTTACGGTCAATTCCGCATATTTGTCCAGAGATGATTTAAAGTTGGACATGTGGTACCCTCCAATTACATATTTATTTTAAAACATAACCACATTATACTAAATTGCACACAAGATGAAAAATTCTAATCGATCTGAACAAAAAATGATATACTGTGATCTGTGAACAACAGTGTTAAGCATGATTAAGGAGAGTGTACCCATGTCTAAGGTTACCGTTGAACGCGCAGGTATGCAGCGTGATGAAGAGAATAATTTTGTAGGCTACGCCGTGTTTTCCGTAGAAGGACAAACGACCGAATATGAAATCACATTTTTAAGCAAGAGAGGTAAGGATTGGGATTATAGTCTGAACTTCGCTGGAGAACCTGGACCAGAAGAGGAGTTCTTGAAAGTAGATGCGCTCATTGAAGCAGACGACGAGTTATTTGATGATTTACTGGATGCAGCCATTGATGCAGGTGGTTTTGAGTCATAATACGAAGCGCTGTTAATTGTATGGAGGCGTGAAACACAAACAAACCGTCCAACTCCTTATAGGAGTGGACGGTTTGTTCTGTGATTCAAGAGAGGTGAGATATCAGCCGATAATAATTCGGCCCTCAGGATGACGGTACAATTCTTTGTAACGTTTACGGTTCAAAGCATAAGCTAAAGTTAACGGTCCAAGTCGACCGAGGAACATAAGGATCGCTATGGTAACCTTGCCTGCTTCAGATAAATCTGTGGTGATTCCCATTGAAAGTCCAACAGTACAGAAAGCGGAAACAGCTTCAAACAGAATAGCTAGAAAGTCTTTAGACTCTGTAGCTGAGAGGAACATGGAGAAGCCGACCAATAGTAGCAGCGAAATAATCGTTAAAGTAACGGCGCGATAGACAATGGCTTCAGAGATACGGTTACGGAACAGCACAACATCACGTTTTCCTTTTATCATAGTAATTACTGATCCAACCAACACGGCAAAAGTGGTCACCTTGATTCCTCCACCCGTTGATCCGGGAGCTGCTCCGATAAACATGAGCATGATTAAGAAAAATTGAGTTGATTGCTGAAGCTCGCCGATATCCACGGTACTGATTCCTCCAGATCTAGATGTGATGGACTGGAAAAAGGAAGCCATGATCTTTTGCGGATAGGAGAGTGGTCCGAGTGTTGCCTGGTTGCTGAATTCAAGCATGAATAGCGCTATTGCCCCGATACCAATCAAGAGCGCGGACACGGTAAGGACAACCTTAGAGTGCAGTGATAACTTTCGACACTTGGGATATTCCATGACATCAAACATAACGATAAAACCGATACCACCAAGGAAAATAAGAAACATGTTGATGATATTGAGTACTGGGTCCGTGCCATATGCAACAAATCCAGTAAAAGGACCATGAATACTGCCGAGTAAATCAAATCCTGCATTATTGAATATCGAAACACTTTGAAATACGCCGAGATAGACAGCATCCGTTAACGGCATCTCTTTCCAAAAACGTAAGGTCAGTAGCAGCGCACCAATACCTTCAATGGTAAAGGCATAAATGAGAACACGCCGAATCAGGTCTACAATCCCTTGAATCTGGTACTGACCCATAGCTTCCTGAAGAATCATACGTTCACGAAGAGAGATTCTTCGGTTCAGCATGAGTGCAATCCAAGTTGCGGATGTCATAAAGCCGAGACCCCCAAGCTGGATGAGCATCAGAATAACAATCTGGCCAAATGTTGACCAGTGTGTTCCGGTATCCACCACGGTTAGGCCAGTAACGCTTATTGCGGATACTGCTGTGAAAAACGCATCAATGAACTTGGTATGTATGCCATGTTCGACTGAAATGGGGAGTTTTAATAATAAGGTGCCGATGAGTGCAATGGAAAGGAAGCCAATCGCTAGAAATTTCGGTGGACTCATCCGATTAGGTAGTTGTTTCTTCTTCATATCGCTGCAATTAATCTCCTTACAAAATAATAAGCATTCTCTAATAATACACGAAAGGTGAGAGATTTAACCATCATGAATCCACAAAAACCTCCAATTCCGGTCGCAATTCCACTTTTTATCGGCATTACTGCTATTTCATTCTCATCCATTTTTGTAAAATGGTCAGATGCACCGGTATCTATCCAAGCCATGTATAGACTTTTATTCACGATGCTGCTTATGCTTCCTTTTAGCTTAAGGTACATAAGAGATGTTCGCAAATTTACAGGAGCTGATGTATTTAAGCTTGTAGCTTCCGGAACTATGCTGGCTCTTCATTTTTTACTCTGGATGGGGTCATTGCAGTGGACCAGCGTAGCCAGCTCAACCATTATTTTGGCGTTGCAGCCTGTGTTTGTTATGATTGGCGCTTATTTCTTCTTTAAAGAGAAAACATCTTATTCAGCACTACTCGGGATGGGGATTGCGTTCCTTGGCGTATTTCTGCTCATTGGAAAAGGAGGAATGAGTGGAAGTCAATCGCATCTGACAGGGGACTTAATGTCGCTCTTTGGCACGATGGCTGTTGCTGTACATATGTTGCTCGGACAAATGCTGCTTCGCCGGATTCCATCCTTTATTTATAGTTGGTTCGTGTTTGCCTTTGCTGCATTGTTCTTGGCTCTCTATAATGGCATCTCAGGCATTCCCATGACAGGCTATCCGCTTCACGAATGGGGTATATTTGCTTTGCTCGCGATTGTACCTACGGTGTTTGGTCATCTGCTCTTTAATTGGTTGATGAAATACTCATCGGCCTCAACCGTATCCATGAGTGTGCTTGGGGAACCGGTAGGGGCAAGTTTACTCGCATTCTTGTTACTCCATGAATCTATGAATGGGTTACAAGCGGCTGGAGGAGGCCTTGTGCTCCTTGGACTGATATTATTCTTGAATGTTCGGTCATCGCGAAAAAGTGTTAAAGAACTAGAGCCAAAATAGAATGAGGTTTACTTACCTGTTATAATAGGGAACGATTCTTAACATAATATTTCATAAAGAGAGACAGGGAGAATGAGAATGGAAAGAACCATGAAACAAAGAACAGCATTGTTCTGCGGTGTGTTTTTGCTCCTGCTGCTGAAATTAATGCTTCTAAGATTATTTTTGTTTAATGAAGTCGAATGGGGAAGGGTTCTGACCGATGTATTCTCATTGCTGGTCTTAATGAGTTTACTTGAACTTCTAATTCCAATGAAGGCTAGACACGTCGCTTACTGGGTCTTTAACCTGATTATATCGATAATATTGTTTGCTTCTGCGGTCTACAATGTTTATTTTGGCTCTATACCAACATATACAGCATTATCCGGCCTGGGTCAGGTTCATCAAGTTCGCTCAAGTATTTCAACATTAATCGAACCGGAACACTTCATTTTCTTTATTGATGTTCTGGTTATGGCAATCTTCTGGATTGTAAATCGATTCCGTCAGAAGAGAACAAAATCAAGCGAAATGACTTTTACGCAATATTCTTTCCGGGGACGCCGCAGAATTTCAGCATGGAAACTAAGTATGCTGGGATTGCTTATTCTTGGCGTTGTCATCTCAGGCCTCTACATCCGAAAAGGGTGGGGAATTGAGAATGAACTAGTACGAGCAGAACATATGGGTTTCATTAATTATCAAGTCACTGCGATCCTGAAGAGCAATCAGGAGAAGCGGGAGCTCGCGGAAGGTAGCTTACAGGATACTATTAATGAAATTAAAGAGCTTCAAGAAAGCTACCCGTACCGAGATGTCGATCAAATCGGGAAGGAACCGAAGTATTTTGGAGCCGGTAAAGGTAAGAATCTCATCATCGTGCAGATGGAGTCCTTGCAAAACTTCCCGATTCATCAGTCTTTAAATAATCAGGTTCTGACACCTGTAATGAATCAACTCGCAGATGATGGATTGTATTTCCCTTATATCTACCAGCAGATTGGTCAGGGGAATACGTCAGATGCGGAGTTTTTATCCAATACGTCGATCTATCCATTAGGATCAGTTGCAATGTCTACTGGATTTGGAGGGAAAGAACTTCCGAGCTTACCTAAGCTCCTTAAGAAATTAGGATATGTAAGCAATACATTCCATGTAAACGAAGTAACCTTCTGGGACAGAATAAAAATGTATCCAGCACTTGGATTTGACCATTATTATGATAAGCCTAATTATACAAATGATCATTTTAATTCTTTCGGACCATCGGATGAAGAGCTATATCGTGTAGGCATCGAGAAGCTTAAGCAAGTGCAGCAGGATAATAAACCATTCTATGCACAGTTCATCACCGTCTCAAGTCACTCTCCATTCACCGTTCCAGAGGAATTCTCGAAGATAGAAATTCCTACAGAGCTTGTAGGAACCCAGCTGGGTAACTACCTGGATTCGGTAAACTATTCTGACTATGCATTAGGTAAGCTGATTGATTCACTCAAACAGAATGGGCTGTGGGAGAATACCGTGTTGATGGTATACGGGGATCATCAAGGTATTAACAGTAAAGATACGGATTCCAGTTTAATTACATCTTATCTAGGTGTGCCTTATCATGATCAGGTTAGCCGATTTAACATTCCCCTTATCATCCACATTCCAGGCTTAACCGAAGGAAAGCGGATTGAACAAGTCGGAGGGCAAGTGGATATGATGCCTACAATCGCTAATATTATGGGTATATCCTTGAGAGAAGAACAGTTCACAGCTCTCGGACAAGATCTACTTAACATTGAGAAGAATGCCATTGGAATGAGATACTACTTACCTTCAGGATCATTCTTTAACAATGAGGTCATGTTTGTACCGGGTAATGGTTTTGATGATGGAACAGCCGTTTCCTTAAAGACGCTTAAGCCAGTCAAAGATATCTCTCCTTATCGAGAAGACTATGAGTATATTCTGCGCCTCATGAAATTGTCTGATGAGTATGTGAAACGACTGCCAAATCGGGCCCCATAGATAGACGAAGAACCGTACATGCTTGTTGTGCGGTTCTTTTTATATTCCAAATTTAAAGAGTTAGTGTTTAGTAAAAAAGTTAACTAGCTGTCCTCTTGACTTATATGATAAGACATCCTAAAATTATACCCGCAGGGGTAATGGGTAATGCTTATTTCTGTAATTTCACATTTTATCGTAGATAAAAGGTTATGCACGGACCTTTAGGGAGGGAAAGGGCTTTGTTGTATCTGTTTTGTTTTTTTGTAGGCATGATCCTAATTTATGCTTATCGGCGTTCAGTTCCTGTGAATGGCTTAAAGTTAATGAAGTGCAGTGAACTCGTTCAGGCCAAGCAAGAACGTCCGCATTTGAAAGTACTTGATGTACGGGATGTCTCCGAATATACAGCTGATGTAAGTCACATAAAAGAATCTGTAAATATTTCATTAGGACGTCTACCCTTCGTGTGGGATAAGGAGCTTAGCCCTGATGACGAAGTAATCATTGTGTCACCGAAATGGTCAGATGGGATTCTAGCGGCACGAAAGCTGAAGAAAGCAGGATTTACATCGTTATCTTATTTAACGGACGACTGTCAAAGATGCTGCCCTAACAGTTAAGATGGGATGCATTAATAATAGAACGGCATAGGCCGTTCTTTTTTTGTGCTCATTTTGATGAGAAGTGCGATCAATGATCTAACATCAATTATATTGAGAAAAATTTCACAAATGAGTCACAGATTGAATGTCTAAATCATAATAAATACTAATATAATAAGATGTACAGGGGAGGCAGACATCATGAAGAAACAATTGTTTATGGGATTAGGTATCGTGGTACTTACTTTGGGAATTGGAACAGCAGCTTTTGCAAATGCGAATCACAATACATCACTAAACACGAAACCTTCGACGAATCAAGAACAGCCAACCGGGCAGAATTACAAATCAGACAATACTTACAACTGGGAAAGTGTCATTATGGGCACTCAAATCGGAATAATCCGATAATTCTAACAATTCTAACAATTCTAACAAAATCTTAACAATGACAGGTGATTTTCTAACTCTAATGAAGTTTAAGAACACATTTAGGTTGTCGTACCCATAAAAAACAGCTATCCTTAAACGATGGCTGTTTTTTTAATGATCTATACCATGTGTTGAATATGATAGAGCGGCTTCGGTCGTTCTTTTTTGCGCTTTATGGTATCGTATCGGATCTGGCGACTAAAATGGAAAATATAAGGGAAGGTTAGAGCTGGACATTACATTTTTACAAGGAGTTGTTTTATTTATGTATTATTTATATAGCCATAATGACCTGGATGGAGTAGGCTGTGGAATCTTAGCTAAATGTGCATTCGGAGAGGATCTCGAGATTCGATATAATTCGGTAACGGGGATCAATGTACAGGTAGACAAATTTTTGAATCGTAATGCAGATCAAAGGAATTCTGAGGATAAACTCTTTATTACCGACTTAACTGTTAATCATGATGTTGAGCAGCGTCTACATCAATATGTGCAGGAAGGCGGCAAAGTCCAATTGTTAGACCATCATAAAACGGCATTGCATTTTAACGACTATGGGTGGGCTAAAGTAGATGTTCACCATGCTGATGGTAGAACTTCATCGGCTACGTCATTATTATATGATTATATGATCGAGCAGGGGTTACTGGAACGTTCTGTAGTGATGGACCAATTCGTAGAACTGGTCAGGCTCTATGACACATGGGAGTGGGAGGCTGAGAATAAAGTTCAAGCAAAACGTCTTAACGACCTCTTCTATATGATATCCGTAGATGAGTTTGAAGCGAAGATGGTCGACAGACTTCGTGATGCCAAGGAGTTCTCATTCGATGAGTTTGAAGAGAAGATACTTAATATGGAAGAAAATAAGATCGAGCGATATATCCGTCGTAAAAAAAGAGAGCTGATTCAGACTTTCATTGGAGACGAGTGTGTTGGGATTGTATACGCTGAATCCTATCATTCAGAATTAGCAAGTGAGCTGGGTACAGAATATCCGCATTTGGATTACATAGCCATTCTTAACATGGGCGGCCGTAAAATGAGTCTGCGTACGATTCATGATCATATCGATGTATCCGCTATTGCCATGCGTTTTAACGGAGGAGGACATGCAAAGGCTTCTGGATGTACGATTGGTAATGAAGTATACCGATTGTATGTAGAAGAGCCGTTTGAACTTGAACCCATTAGAGTAGATGCTAGTCGCAATCAGTTTAATATTAAAGGGACAGAGACGGGTGTGTTGTATGAGACCACCAACGAAGATCAGATCTTCGTATTTATGACGAGTTCTGGTCAATGGGTCGTCGAATGGAATGATGAGTTGTTATCTTTTCAGTTTGAAACCTTTGAACAAGCGGAGCGACATATCAAGCGTAACTATGGTGCATGGTTATCTAAAGACGAAGATTATGTGAATAAGCTCTCAGACACGGTGAGGGATATCAGAACTCGTCATACAGATCCTTCATCTCAGCTTACAGACAATAAAGAATAGAATTTAATAAATAAAATTTAATCCTTTCAGAAAACTCACACTTCCCACACAAATTCCACATGATTGTTGGGTAAGTTGATAACAGTCCAGGATGTGGACAGAGTATAATCTGGAGGGATTCTTTTTATGAAAAAAATAGTCATCGTCAGTGCAGCAGCTCTTGTAACATTAGGGCTATTGGCAGGATGTCAGAATAAAGATAACGAATCAACATCATCTAATTCTTCAATGTTCAGCAATGCGCTCTCACAGAAAGGAAACTTGCCCTGGATCGCCACTAAAAATACAACGCGTATTAATTCAACGGATCCAGTTGAAGCCGCTGTACTGGCTTCCAGGACGCTCTGGACAGCTACGAACGATAACAATAGGCCAGGAAGTGTGGTAATCGTTAGTTCAGATCAATGGCAGATTGCTGCTGCCAGCGCTGATTTGATTCATCATCCGAGCAATGGACCGATTCTATTTGTTAACGATGATGGGGTTCCTGAGGCAACATGGAATGAGCTGAAACGGTTGAAACCTACTGGCTCTAAAAGTAATGACGGAATACAGGTGATTGTCGTTGGCAAGATCTCGGATAAGGTAGAAGAGCAACTTAAAGAACTGGACTATAAGATGGATCGAATAGAAGGGGATCAGCCCGCTGCTGTAGCTGAGGCTATTGATGCGTATTATGCTAAAGTTTCAGGAAGTACACCTGAATCCGTCATCATTGGATCGATGGATAGTCCAGAATATACAATGCCGGCTGTAAACTGGATCGCACATATGCCAGAGTCTCTGCTATACGTCAAGGAGGACGAAGTGCCGAAGGAAACGATCACGGCGCTTGAAGCAAGGGGCGGAAAAGCGAACATCTATATTATCGGTCCAGAATCCGTTGTGTCGGGAAAGGTACTTGAAGAGTTACAGGCCTATGGCAAAGTTACAAGAATCTCAGGTGAAGATCCATATGAAAATGCGGTCAATTTTGCCAAGTTTAAGGACCCAGAGACCCAATTCGGATGGGGCATTGAAACGCCGGGACATAACTTCTCTTTCCTTCCTTTAGATTCGGATTTACTAGCTATAGCAGTAGCTCCATTCTCACATTTAGGAAAGCATGCACCACTTCTCTATACGGACAAAGACGGGATGCCAGGGTCTGTGATGGAATATATCATGTCAATCCAGCCAAAGTTCAAGCAAAGTCCAACGGAAGGCCCGTATAATCACGCATGGATTACAGGGAACGAGACCGTAATCTCTGAGAAAGGGCAGAGCGAGATTGACGATATGTTAGAAATCGTACCCGTAACAGGTGGCGATGCGCATAGTGGACATTAGTTCACAGCGGGTTCACAGTCTCTACACAGAAACCACATGATTATTCATTATGATGGGTTCATAGGGAGGCGATCACATCATGAAGAAGAAATGGTTTGCTGGACTTGGAATCGCAGTACTTACTTTCGGAATTGGGTCTGCTGTATATGCAGAAGCCAATCAAATGACTTTTCAGGATATGCTGCCGTTTATGAAACAAATGCATCCGGGTGCCTCGGATCAACAGCTTAATGAAATGTATCAGAATTGCCACAGTAACGACCAAGAAGGCATGCAAGGCAGAATGCAAGATCGTGAAGATGCTGATCAGAACAGCAGGCACATGATGAGAGGATATCATGATGGCTCTATGATGCGAGAATACGATAATGGAACCATGATGCCTATGGATGACGTTCATCGAGGTTCAAACATGATGGGTGGACAATCAGACTCACTACAGGATTCATAAGAAGCAAGATTATGAAGAACCAGTCTAGCACATGAAGTGTTATAGACTGGTTTTTTTGATTACAGTATTCCAAAATCGGTATAATTAGAGCAATAAAGCGTATGGAGCAGGTGAAACCTTAATGAAAATTCAAGTATTGGTCGTTGATGATGAATGGAATATGCGGAATTTGCTGCGTATTTATCTGATGAAGGAAGGGTTTGAGGTAAAAGAAGCATCTACTGGATCGGAAGCTCTATCGTTAATGAAGCGCTATGCATTCGATGTAATTCTTCTGGATGTCATGATGCCGGACATGGATGGGTGGCAAGTATGCAAAAACATTCGCGAGCACAGCCAGATACCTATTCTCATGCTAACGGCGAGGTCAGAGACGAAAGATAAAGTCCATGGTCTTGGCATTGGAGCGGATGATTATCTGACAAAACCATTTGAATCAGAAGAACTGATTGCAAGGATCTATTCCTTAATTCGGCGCTCGACCATATCCAAGATGAGTATGCCGCAAGAAGTGAAACTTCACTATCCAGAGCTCTCCATTCACCCTGATGGAAGAGACGTGCTCATCCAAGATCAGTCCGTAGAGTTCACTCAAAAGGAATTTGATCTTCTGCTGACATTAGCACAGAACAGTCACCGGGCATTTTCTAGAGAAGAACTAGTTGAGCGATTATGGGGCCATGATTATCATGGTGAATCGAGAGTCATTGATACACATGTGAAGAATATCCGGGAAAAAGCACATAAAGCAGGGCTCAGTTATAACCCGGTACAAACGGTATGGGGGATAGGCTACAAATTTTATACTGCTGGTGATTTGACGTGATTCATAATCGGATAGGAACAAAGCTTGGGATATGGATGATGACGTTGTTCTTCATTGTCATCTTTTTTCTTAGCATCGCCATTGACCGTATATTTTCTAATTTTCATCAAACAGAAATGACGAGTAATGTGAACGAGATGACCTCTCACTTCGTCATGATGGCGGCTTCCCCCGTCAACACCAGTGATCATTCATTGGATGCTTTTGCAGACTTCTCTGAAGTTAGTATATTTATTATTAACCAAAAGGGGGCAGTCACAGCTCACTCAGGAGAACACGATCCAACAGATCACTCGTTCATACGTAAGAAGGATGTACAGTCCATCTTTAGTGGGGATACCGTAAACTTCACACATAAAGACCCTAATGGTAATCGGTATATTGTGTCTGGCATGGTTGTACCAGCGAGTGAGGGTAACCCAGATCCAGACCAAGCTATGTATGTCTTAGCATCAACCGATCATATGGATGAGTCTATCAGTAGAATGCGAACTTTACTTCTTATGTCTGGCATAGGGGCTATGTTATTGGCACTCGGGATTACATGGATTTCTGCACAAATATTATCACGCCCACTGCTTCAGATGCAGAGAGCCACTCGTAAAATCGCTGTAGGAGATTTAGAAACAAGACTCCCTGTTCAGAGTAAGGATGAGATAGGCTTGCTTGCTGAAGCTATTAATGATCTAGCTAAAGATCTGCAACGATACAGGGATACTCGGCAGGAGTTTTTTGCGAATATATCTCATGAGCTGCGCACACCGATTACATACTTAGAAGGCTATGCGAAGGTTGTTAAAGAGAAGCTATATACCTCTGAGGAGGAGAAGGATAAGTATCTTGATATTATTCAGGAGGAAGCAAGTCGGCTCCAGCGGCTAGTGAATGATCTTTTTGAGCTCGCTAAGATGGAAGAGGGGAAGATCAGTCTATCCCTAGAATGGATTGATCTGACGGATATTGTTCGCAGCAGTATACGTAAAATGGAATGGAAAGTGAACGAAAAGGGACTGGTGATGAGGGGGAGTTATGATGAAGAAATTCCACTCATCGTTGGTGATGGACTAAGGATGGAGCAGATTATTCTGAACATGTTAGACAATGCCATAAGGTATACCGATCAGGGAGATATTCGGGTTCATCTTCATAAAGGTTCGAAGCATGTAACAATAACGATTGAGGATACTGGAATCGGTATTGCCGAAGAAGAGCTACCATACCTGTTTGATCGGTTCTATCGGGTTGAGAAGTCTCGTTCACGTCAACATGGTGGAACTGGACTGGGGCTTTCCATAGTCAAAAAGCTAGTGGAGCTTCAAGGTGGAACGATTAAGGTGAGAAGTCAAGCTGGCGTAGGCACTCGGTTCGATATTACCTTTCCACTGCCTGAGAGGCAGGAGAAGCAAGAATGAGTAAATTAGGTTCCATATAGATTTTGCCGAAATGGAATAGAAAACAATGAACATAAAAAAACAGCCCTCCTTGAGAAATCAAGGAGGGCTGTTCGTATACTTCAAACTTCAATGGCTTAGTTAACGCTTATTAAGCGTACCAACCCCATACGAAGATGAAGAGTGTACCAAATATGGTTACCAATGCAACGAACATTGCATAGGCGATATTGATCCAAAGTGATTTCTTATTATCCGATTCCCCGATGTGCATGAACAAGACGAGCTGAAGGGAAGCTTGCAGTAATGCTGTAACCACCAGTATTGCCATCTTCACCGCGGACGGAAGGTCCATAAGCACAACAAGCGCAATAGCGGTAAGGACGAGGGAGGAAACGAATCCTACTACATGCTTAATCGGAAACAGCTGTTTCAACATGTCACATCAGTCCTTTCAAGTAAACAAAGCTGAAGATAAAGATCCATACAACGTCCAGGAAGTGCCAGTACAGCGAGAAGATAAAAGTTTTGTTAGCTGTACGATGATCCAGTCCGTGCTTACGTAGTTGAAGGAGAATTCCTCCACCCCACAAAAGACCGAAGGTAACGTGTGCTCCGTGAGTTCCCAGAAGGATGAACAAGCTGGAAAGGAATGCACTTGTTGACAAGGTCGCACCTTCATGAACATAAGTGAAGAATTCGAAGATTTCGACTCCAAGGAATACTGCACCGAGTAGCAGGGTGATGATCATGAAGATCATCATCTGCTTTTTAAGACCAAGGCGCATAGCGTGGATCGCTAGACCAATGGTAAAACTTGATGTTAACAAAACAAAGGTCTCAACAAGAACCGGACCGATCTCGAATATTTCAGCTCCGCTCGGGCCTGCCGCAAAACGGTTGACTAGAACGAAGTAAACGGTAAACAGGGTAGCGAACAGTGCGATTTCAGCTCCGAGAAATAACCAGAATCCAAAAATCTTGTTACGGTTTTCCTCTGTTCCGTATTCAAGCGGCTGAGTGGCATCTATTTTCATACCGTATCACCCCGCAATTTGTTTTCTGTTTCAACAATTTCTTCTGCCGGAATATAGTATCCGTTATCCCGATCGAAGGACATTGTTGCCATAACAATGATAACGCCAATTCCTGCAATGATGGAAGGAATCCACCAACTGAATACAAGGAAGAATCCTAAGAAGAAGAAGATTGTACCGAGAATGAAAGGTTTGCCGGAGTTGCTAGGCATATGAATCTTCGTAATCTTCTCGTCGTACAATGATTCACCTTCATGTTTAGCGAACCAATAAGCATCACGCTTTGTGATTTTAGGTGTAGCAGCAAAGTTGTATGCTGGTACTGGGCTAGGCAATGACCATTCGAGTGAACGACCATCCCATGGATCTCCTGTTTTGTCGCGTGGTTCGTAACGAGTACTCCAGTAGATGTTGTACACAAGCAGAATGAAACCAATCGTTAATCCGATTGCACCCACCATGGAAAGCATGTTGAGTGGTCCGAATCCAGTTTCTGCAGAATAAGTGTACGTACGACGTGTCATACCTTTCAGACCCAAGAAGAACAGTGGGAAGAAAGTGACGTTAAATGAAACTGCGATAAACCAGAATGCGGTTTTACCAAGACGTTCATTAAGTCTGAATCCGAATACTTTCGGGAACCAATAGTGGAAACCGGCGATTACCGCAAATACAGTACCAGGAATCAGAACGTAGTGGAAGTGAGCTACCAGGAACATTGTGTTGTGATACTGATAGTCAGCACTTGCCATCGCAAGCATAACACCTGTTACACCACCGATTGTGAAAATCGGAATAAATGCTAGTGAATAAAGCATTGGTGTTGTAAAGGTTATTCGGCCTTTTCGCATCGTAAATAGCCAGTTAAATATCTTGACCCCGGTCGGAACGGCGATCGCCATCGTTGTGATGGAGAAGAATCCGTTAACCATAGCGCCTTGACCCATCGTATAGAAGTGGTGAGCCCAGACGAGGAAGGACAGAGCTGAAATAACGGCCATACTCAACACCATCGATGTATATCCATAAAGGTTCTTCTTCGAGAAAGTTGAGATGATCTCACTGAAGATACCAAATGCAGGCAAGATAACGATATATACCTCAGGATGTCCCCAAACCCAGAACAGGTTGGCCCATAGCATATCCATACCGCCATTCGCCATCGTAAAGAACTGGGAACCGAATAGTCTGTCAAACATCATCAGAAGCAATGCAATCGTAAGAACTGGGAAAGCAAAGATAATGATGACACAGGTAATTAGTACAGACCAGGTAAACATCGGCATTTTCATGAGCGTCATACCTGGCGCACGCATTTTAAGGATGGTAACGATAAAGTTCAAGCCTGTAAGCAGTGTCCCGATCCCTGAAATTTGGAGGGCAAGGGAGTAATAGTTATTACCTACTGTATGGCTGAACTCATTACTTGCCAGCGGGAAGTAGGATGTCCAACCGGAATCCGGCGATCCTCCGATGACAAATGAAATGTTCAAGAGCATAGCTCCGAAGAAGAATAACCAGAAACTGATTGCGTTCAGACGTGGGAAAGCTACGTCACGCGCACCGATCTGGAGTGGAATGATAACGTTCATCAGACCGAAGATAAACGGCATGGCCATAAATAGAATCATAATTAAGCCGTGCGTAGTGAAAATTTCATTATAGTGTTGAGCATCTAGGAATTTTAATTCCGGTGCTGCCGTTTGGGCACGCATCATGATAGCGTCAACGCCACCGCGGAAGAGCATAATCAAGGCTGCTATGATATACATAACACCTATCTTCTTATGATCTACCGTAGTCAACCATTCACGCCACAAATATCCCCATTTTTTAAAGTAGGTCAAACCTACGATAATTGCGAGCGTTGCAAGTACGATACTTGCCATGGCGCCATAGATCATCGGTTCGCCGGTAACGAAAAATTCGTCCCATTTCATAAGGGCTTAACTCCTTTCTGGATGTCCGAAGTACATGTCAAAGGCAGGAGGGAGTAACCCTCCATATCATTAATGTCCTTCATGGTTTGTTGAGTTGTCTTCAGCCGGGGATTCCGGCATAGGCTTGTTCGGATCAACATTTGGTTCTGTATCGAACTCAGCCTCATCTTTTGTTGCTGGATCAGGATGTTCAGTCTTGTTGTCTTGATGATCCATATTTCCATGATGCCCTTCTTCTGGTGCAGGGCTAAATGATAAGTGGTTATTCGAGAAAGACATTCTGCCTACGAATTTCGTATCAAGAAGCTTTTTAAAGTCAGCTTCCGTAAGCTTTGGTGCAGTTTCCTTCACGTCGTTTACCCATTCATCAAAATCAGCAGCTGGCATAGCCAGTGTTTCGAACTCCATGTGAGCGAATCCTTCACCACTAAAGTTTGAGTTTTTACCTAGGTAAGATCCAGGAACATCTGCTACCAAATTAAGTTTGTTGACCATGTCACTCATACCATACTTTTGTCCAGCCAATTGAGGAATCCAAAGGCTTGTGATCGGTCCGAATGAATAAATGCGGAACTCAATAGGACGGTGCGTAGGAATGTTTACATAGTTAACGGTTTCGATTCCTTCCTCCGGATAACTAAAATGCCATTTCCAGTTTGATGTAGCAGCATAAATTACAAGTGGCTTTTGCTCCTCATAACCAGCTGGAACCTTCTCGACAGCAACCGTAGTCTTAACGGTCACTACAGACAGAATAGCTACAATAATAATAGGAATGGCGATCCAAGTGATCTCCAGCCACTTACTTCCCTCTTCGTGAGGTGGCACGTATCCTTCGTTAGACTTCTTAGCCCGATATTTAACCAGGATAAAGATATACAGTGTGTATACTACCGCCAAAACCCCAAGCATCATAAGAATGGAAAATATGATGGTCTCAGATAGGGTTCTTGCAGCAGGTCCTTTAGGATCTAAAACTGTAAGTGAGCTGCATCCCGATAAAAGCAATGTAAAGCTCAAGAACAATGCAAATAACGGCCCTCGTTTTTTCATGGTGTACCCCTTTCTTTCATACTTGTTCATCTGGTGGTTGTTTCTTTCCTTAATCTATACTAAGAATAATTTTCACAGTTTGCAAAAAGCATTTATTTCACTTATTGCCATTAAATGTATTAATCATGACGAAGTATGTAACATTCTGTGTTCAAATTGTTACAAAGAGGGGGCGTTGTGAGAGAAATCACTGTAATACTGCGGTTTTCGGGGAGTTCAAACTTTGTTCAAATATTCACGATAGTTACCAGATTCGTCACAATTTCAGAGCTTGAAAAGCCTGAAATTCCTTGTGGTGTAAGAGTTTACAGGGTTTCATGTAATTGAAGGAATCAAAGGGGATGTTTGCCATAAAATACTTTTGAGCCTATGATTATCTGAATTTAAAGCTTTGCAACCTCCAATAAAAATAGTGTTAAGCAATGACATCTACCGTTGCACAACTAGATTTGAGGAATACTATGTATTATCTCAAAAGCGAGAGGAGGTTGCTATTATGGCTTTTATCATTCCTGAATTATTTTATCTGCCTGCGGGAGAAACCAAGACGTATTATGAGGATATGTCTACTGGAAAAAACGCGACCATCAACATTCTAAACCTCTCCCCACATCCAGTGGAGCTTATTGTTTCAAGTGCGGAAGCAGAAGATGCTACGTACACGATTTCTGGATTCAATAGCCGTAGCTTATCTGTAGAGCTTTTAACAAAAGTCGAACTTTCTTCATCTGCAGAAGGTGCCGCATTTGGCGGACTTCTCATTTCTTCATTTGAAGATGCGATTCCTACGATATAATAAGTTATACGCATTGAGGTAGGACTTCTGTTGTCTTTTTCACGTGTAGATCTATTATTGCAGCGTAGAAGCTGTGATAATAGATCTCCTTTTTATGTGAATGCACGTATGAACAGAGAATAATTCGGTCTAATAGGATTATAAGCTGTCCTTGACGAAAGGATAGGTTTAAGATTTGTAGAAGGAGTGACAATCTATGATTATATGGGTTAACGGTGCATTTGGATCGGGCAAGAGCCAGACATCTTACGAGATACATCGCCGTTTACCGAATTCTTATGTCTATGATCCTGAAAATGCTGGTTATTATATTCGTAAGAACTTACCGAGTGATAGTAAACATGGTGATTTTCAGGATTATCCGATGTGGAGAGAGTTTAACTATTCAATGTTGCGCTACATAAATGAGACATCCTCAAGCATTATCATTGTGCCGATGACCATTACGAGTCTTCAATACTTTGATGAAATTGTCGGTAGATTGAGACGAGATGACATCATTGTTCACCATTTTACATTAGGTGCTTCCAGAGAGGTGCTTCTTCACAGACTAAAGAAACGAGGAGATCGTGCAGACTCCTGGCCAGCACAGCAAATCAATCGCTGCATTGAAGGCTTGTCACATGAAGTATTTCAGCATCATCTCAATACAGACCGAACGGGCATTGAAGATGTAGTAGAACAGATTGGTTCATTGTCAGGTGTGCATCTGCTTCCCGATCATCGATCAAAACCTCGCAAGACAGTAGATCGACTAATTACACAATTAAAACAAATGCGTTTGTTTGATCATTAGTATAGGAGGGGTTTGGACTGAATCCAATAATGCTTGAATTTCCCGAAAGTTTTGAAACAGAGCGTTTGCTCATACGAGCTCCATTATGGGGTGATGGAGCAGTTATTAATGATGCGATTAAAGAGAGTGCTTCGGATCTCCGTAAATGGCTGCCCTTTGCAATGAACGTACCGTCGGTACATGAATCGGAGTCTTATGTGCGAAAAGCTAGAGTGAGTTTTCTCGAGCGGACAGATCTGGTACTCCATTTATTTGACAAGAAGACAGGTGCTTTCGTCGGAAGCAGCGGACTTCACCGCATCGATTGGAAGGCAAGACGTTTTGAAATTGGTTACTGGATTCGTAGTTCGTGTTCAGGTAAAGGGCTTATTAGCGAGGCAGTTGATGGCATTTCGAATTATGCGATCACGATTCTAGGAGCAAACCGACTTGAGATTCGAGTCGACTCAAGGAATATTCGAAGTAAGAACGTTGCGGAGCGGACGGGATTCACTTATGAAGGTACACTTCGGAATTGGAGACGAGATGAATACGGGCATCTTATTAATCTAATGATCTACTCTAAAGTGCGTGGAGAAGAATACAAGTAGACATCTCACAATAAGTCACGCAATTCTGGAAGTGAGGAGGTGATTTCGGATGAACCTAAACCATGTTGAAGTATATGCAGCTCCTGTAAATGAAAAAGAAACGATAAGTAATCTAATGCATTTTTACGCTTATGACTTTTCAGAATATATGGATATGGATATCGAGGAAGACGGTCTCTACGCTCCTTATCCTTACTTAAATGATTACTGGACCGAGCCAGACTTTCGATTTCCTTATCTTTTTAAAGTCAATGGGAAGCATGCCGGATTTGCTCTGGTTAGGAAGATTCAAACGGCAGAGAAGACCTTTTTCTCTATGGCAGAGTTTTTTGTAATGAAGAAGTATCGTCGCCAAGGAGTTGGGAAGCTCGCGGCGATCGCGTTGTTTGATCTTCATTCAAGTCCGTGGGAAGTATTCCAACTTAAGACGAATATCCCTGCGCAACATTTCTGGAATAAGGTTATTTCAGAATATGCAAGAGGTCAATATACAGAGCACGATGAACAAGGTGACAAAACGCAAGCATTTGTAGCTGGAAGGTAAGAGACTTTCAATATTGGAGTGATCTTATGAAGCAAAGAACCGTTTATATCATTTCAGGACCAGCGGGTGTTGGGAAGTCGACCACCTCGAAAAAGCTAGTTCATTCACTGGAACGAAGTTCATATATTTCAGGCGATAACATAAGTCATCTTCCTATTGTAGGCAGGGGGAAACCTTGGTTATGTGAGAAAACAAACCGGCTCACCTGGGTGAATATCGCCAGCCTCGCTCATAATTTGCTCAACGCTGATTATGATGTTGTCATTGATTATGTAACTTTTCCAAGTGAAGCTGAATGGTTAGCAGAGGAGCTGAAGGAACAAGCTGCTCGGATCGTATATGTCATTTTATTAGCGGATGAGGAAACACTGGTTAACCGTGATCGACTGCGACCAATAGATGAGCAGATGGGGGAACGAAGTATCATTTTGTTGCATGAATTTAAAGAAGCTACCAAGGATGCACGACATATACTACATACAGGTCATTTATCTGCACAGCAAATTGATGTAATAATAGAAGAAATTTGTCATAATAGTCGGTTCATCTTACGTTAAATCCATTTGCGAGGGGTATTTATGGGAGAAGAAAATGTTTTTTTTCGTAAAAACGGGATTATGATATATGAAGATGCATATGGCAAGGTGTATTTTTCCAAGGATCATCCAGAATCCGTTGTCGTGCTAGCTAGGAAAGATAACCAGTTCATTCTGATTCGGCAATATAGAAAAGCTGTAGGTTGTTATGTTACACAGTTGCCAGGCGGCGGTGTAGAAGCGGGAGAAGATCTAGAAGCGGCTGCACGACGGGAATTGTTCGAGGAAACGGGCTTGCAGTGTGGAACTTTAGAGTACCTTGGGAAGTTGTATCCCGCTTCATGGCGTTGTAATGAAATTGCACATGTCTATTACACGGTAGATGTTGTAAGCTCATCGGATCAAAGACTGGAAGTGTATGAGAACATCGAAATTGTATACATAGATATTCAGGATTGTATCCGTCAGATTCGAAGTAATGAAATTCAAGATTCGGAACTGATTTATGCAGTATTGCAATTAATGCTAAGAGGGTATTTGAAGGATGGGGAATAAGCGTTGTAACGTAAGTGTAAATCTACAAGAAAAGGCCACTTTCAAGGAATCATTTCCTGAGGTGGCCTCTTACAGTTCATGTTGTCATCTCGACTTCATCGTATTATAAATAGTTCCTTCATTATAGATCCTCTTCTGCAATAAGCGATTGAGGGGATCTTTTTGCTTTAAAAGCTAGATATAATGCTGCTCCCACTGCACCAATCGTTCCGCAGATAATGTCCCACATCGTATCATCTAAGCTTCCATTTTGTGAAACGAGTCCAAATAGATGATCCACAGTGAATTCGTATATTTCCCAGCACCCTGCCATCGCAATGGAGAAGAACAGGGCGAACCAGATCGCTATACGTGGTGCAATCTCGGTCATACCTAGTCGTCTTATGATTTTGCCCAGCACAAGCAGGCCAACGAAAACAAGGATAACTCCGGACAGCAGATGCTCAATCTTATCCAATTTAGGGATAACGCCGTACATATTAAATAAATTAGCCAGGAGCATTGCAATCGTGATGAACAGTAGTATGGAGAATCGAAGCGCTGGGGGAAGTTTTGTCTTCGTCCATTTCACAAGTCCTCGTAACAACAATAGAACCGTAATGATTAATACCGCTTGAAAGCATTTAGCATACATGCCCTTAAAGGCAAAGTAAACGAACGATCCACTGCAAATGACGTATAGAGCCAATTCAAGTATGGTATTAAAACGCTCCATTCTTGGTGTCCTTCTTGATGTTTGTGTCATGAATAGCCTCTCTTCCAAATGTAGTGATTTACATTGTAACTTACTGAATTATCTTATGCATGAGAGCAGAATCGTTAGCTTATCATTCTATATTTCTCGAGTCAAAAGAAACGCTTCTGTCGCTTGTTAGTCACAGTTTTGACTGGAATGACGATAATATAACCGCAATCCAACTAAAAATGTGAAAACCTAGGGAACCTTTTCTCAAACTACTTCGTGTTAGGGCTGAGAAAGAAAGGGGGAGTGCGTGAAATGAATAAAGTCACAATACAAATACGAGGTTTATCCAAAACCTATAGGAAAAAGAATGCACTGAATCCGCTTGAGCTTGAAATTAACGAAGGTGTTATAGGAATACTTGGTCCAAATGGAGCGGGGAAATCAACCTTCATGAACCTACTTGCCACGGTTGAGAAACCAAGTCACGGAACAGCTTCTGTATACGGGTATCCTTTACAAGGAGACGGAACCTATCATATTCGTAAAATATTAGGTTATTTACCTCAGCGGGTTCATGTACCCGGGAAGCTTAGTGCCGAAGAGTTTATAAACTATGCAGCTGCGATGAAAGGTATCCATGATGATGGAAAGCGTGTAGAAGAGGTATCGCGAGTACTGTCTGTGGTAAATCTTCTTGAACGTTCTCATGATCGGATAAAAGGATATTCAGGCGGAATGCGGCAGCGGATCGGAATTGCGCAAGCGTTAATTGGTAAACCCAAGCTCCTTCTATTCGATGAGCCGACAACGGGACTCGATCCAGCTGAGCGGCTAGCATTCCGCAATCTAATTAGAGATCTGGGACAAGAGAGCACCGTGCTGATGTCTACGCATATTGTAAGTGATCTGGAATCTACCTGTGATCAAGTTATCATCATGAATCAAGGTGAGTTATGTTTTCAAGGTACGATTGAGGAGTTAGCTGCCAAAGCGTCCGGATTGGTATGGGATGCGGTAATGTCAACGAAAGATGCAGAAATCTGGTACACACAGCGAGCCGTTGTAGCAGGTATTCGTGAGGCTGGCGGTATGAGATTGCGTATCATCTCTGAGAAAAGACCTGTTGCTGAAGCTACGGAGGTATCTCCTTCCTTAGAAGACGGGTATGTTGCCGTCTTAAAGGGGTTGATATGATGAAGTACATTTATGAATCCATCCGAATGGAATTGATCCTACTACGACGAAATCCCATCTTCTGCTCTTTACCTGCATTGTATGTGGTCATGTGGGTATGGCTGTTGGTTCGTTATGAACTAGGCGGGGATGGACAGGGCAGCCGAAGTTACTACTTTTATGATTCTTGGATCCTTCATTTGCCAACTGCTGTCCTACTGGCTGGACTGTTCTCTGTTTATATATTGTATAAAGACCGTATCAGTGGATTAGAAATACTAGAGCGAACGTGGCCACAATCTTCAATCCGTCTGATACTTGGTAAATGGATAATAGCTCAAATATACGGACTTTTTTTCACCTTACCTACGGTTGCCATTCAAGGAATCTGGATGGGCTTACGAGGAGATCATAAAGAGCCAATCATGTTATTCTTGAGTTACACATTTATACAGATGAGCGTTGCCATATTTATGTTTGTTTCCTTGGGGATGCTAATAGCTGTACTTCTACGTCATAAGTTATCTTTTGTGCTGCTGACTATGTTGTGGATTATTCCCGTTATCGTATATCAATTCTCTCAGAGTGAAACCTCATCGATTCACGTCATTAGTAGATGGTTCGCTCCATATGATATGACCCGGTTTCGGTATAATCCGGTAATGGACAGTTGGGGTTTACTTGGTGTTAACTGGACTGCTATCCATCAGATTGTTATTGCACTACTAGGACTACTATTTCTAGGTCTAACTTGCCTATTCGCTGATCATGGCCGAACGTTACGAGATGAACGGACGAAGTTGATCATATATTCTGCCGTGGTTTCGGTCTCTGTCATATCTGTGGGCTGGGTCAGTTACGATGAATTCTTATCTCGAGTCAACCGATATGTAGATGATGGCACTCGTTATATGGTGAAAGATGTGAATGCACTTGTTGATAAGAACGGATTAGCCAATGTACATAGTGATTTTCAGACTACGGAAATGGATTTAAACGTGCAATTATCAGAACCTAATCAACTTCAGGTGAAAAGTGAGCTTCTATTAGTACAGACCGAGCAAGATCAGTCGTCTATATTTCATCTAACACTGAATCATCAGCTCGTAGTGACAGATATCCAAAGTGATCAGCCACTGGAATGGAATCGAAGTGGTGATGTATTAGAGGTTCATACAGCCACTCCCATCGAAAATGGCGAAGCCATTCGTCTGAAGTTGAATTACTCAGGCGCAATTGATACGTATCGCAGTGAAGGAGTTAAGCAGTATTCCGGAATAAGTAAGGATTATGTCCTGCTCCCAAAATCAATTGCGTGGTACCCACAAATTGGGCAGAGGGAGTTAAGTGTTAGTATAGAACATAACAATACGACCCTTGGCTTCTTGTTAAAAGATAGTCTTGACTATAGAGAACCTGGAAGTACCCGATATCATGTATCTGTGACGGGGCGGAATGGAAATATGGTTCTCCCGCTTCCCGTAACGAATCGTGAACAGCATGAATATAGCGGAAGTAATTCGAACGGCTTATATATCTATCAGGGAGTTACGGAAGAACGAAGCGTCAATGGAACACGTATTATCGATCATCCAGATGTTATTGAATATAGTGTGAGGCACTTTCAGCATCAACAGGATCAAATAAATTATCTGAACGATTGGCTTGGTCTAAACCTACAAACGGCTGATTTATATAGTGGGTATATTTTTTACGGTGGGAACTTGAATCACTTCTCACTGACGAATGACTCTTTCAAAACACGATTCCCACGTGAAGAAATTCATTTACCAGCTGTTAAGCCTTTGCTCTTAGAAGGGCTACTTAACTGGGTATACGAACGGGAATATCCTATGAATGGGCGAGCATGGGGTGCATCTTTTCGTTCCTACTATGTAAATTTCTTACCGAGTAGAGGCCCCGCAAGAGTATTGTCGCCCATGGAAGAACAGGTTGTTAAGCATATCGATCAGGCTTCTTCGGATTGGGAGCGCATTGTAACATTATCAGGTCAGATGTATTCCCGTTACTTGGCTGTTGGTTCAGATCAGCACTATAACCCGCTTCAAGAGCTAGAACAACTTCTTGCCAATCTAGATGAGGATCATCTTCATGATTAGACGAATTCTTATCGAAATGTCGATATGGACAAGAGTGAACTTACGTAGTCCCTTATTTTTGGGATGTATCATTAGTGTGTGGCTGGCTGTGATTGTGTTTATGAGATTATTATCTTCGGAGCGTGATGCAATCTCAGGAATCTATGAACAAGCGGGAATGCTTTTATTTGTTCTCGCTATGGCATCAGCTTTCTCACTGGATATAGATTCACGCTTTATGGAACAGCTTAGAACATACCCGGTTCGGCAGTGGGAGCTTCTGTTTGAACGTGCATTTATTGGCTACTCCGTAGGAACTCTTTACATTGTGATCCTTGTCATGTTTTTCTTACCAAATATTCAGTTTATGTATCATTTGCGTTATTTGCTATTCATGTTGCCTGTCTATTGGTCATTCGGTGCCCTGACTATGCTTGGCACGATTTTGGTACGTCACACAATTGGAGGTATTCTACTTGCCTTCGTTATGTGGGCTATAGCAATGGGCAGGACGATGGGCGAGCTGTCCCCGATTATTCTTCACTTTACAAATGTTGACCTTAGTGTCTCGTACTGGGGAGTAGATCCACAGATTAGTTTTGAGACGTGGCTGATTCTGAATCGATTGTTTTTTGCTGGATTAGGTCTGATCTCATGGACCTTATCTTGGCTGGCTTTTACACATTGGAAAAGAAAGTAGTGTTTATTGTGGGGAGGATTTGCAGCACATGAAAGACGAAGATCTATTACGTGAACTGGTCATAGGCTGCGAATCGGCATTGGAAAGTTTAATCCATCGGTATCATCAGCCTTTATACGGCTACGTTTATCGCATGACCATGAATGAACAAACGACAGCGGACATTGTTCAGGATACATTTATGAATCTATATCGTCATGCCCAATATGGACGTGTCCCTGAACAGTTAAAACCATGGATTTATAAGATTGCAACGAATCTATGTAAGGATTATTGGAAGAAAGCTTCTACAAGACATGAAATCCCTTGGGCACGAGACAGTGAACTATTTGAGATGCAGACTATACATATTATGGATCATCAGATTGAGCGCCAATGGATGCTGGAATCTTTAAATCAGCTTCATCTAGACCACCGGATCATCATTTACTTGAGATTTTATCAAGATCTATCTTACGAACAAATTTCGGAGACCCTTGAGATTCCTCTCAATACAGTAAAGTCTCGATTATTTAGAGGGCTTAAACAACTGGAAGCTGTTATAGATTCAGACCAATACATCGAAGAACGAAATACAAGGAAATCGTCATTGCAGAGAAGAGGTGGACTTTAGTTGAAAGATTCAGATAAGAAGAGGGTTGGAATGAGTTCATCCAAGGATTCGAAGATCGAACTAGACGAGCTTTCTAATGAAGAATTAGATGAGCTGGAATCTATTGAGAAACGCATGGAACCAAGACTTTCAAGTTTAACTGTCCCTGTGCCATCTCGTGAAGACACGTTCCAGTTAATTGAATTTGTTAAGAAGAATGGAGCGGGCGATGTAGTTCAAGAACCGGAAGAACTGGATCTTTTTCAACAAACATCTTCTAATGAAAAACAATGTTCTCGATTATTAGGACTCATTCGTTCGCAATGGAATGCCTATGGATTCCGTAGCTGGCTGACAACGGGAGCTTCCATCGTCGCTACAGGGTATATTGCTTCAACCTATCATACGGAGAAATATAACGACCTGTTCTTATGGACGCTAGGCTTAACCTTGATCATTCTGGGGACAATCGTTTATGCTTTCCGTCCACGTGATCAAGGTACAATGATTCTCGAACAGTTAGGGAAATACAGTCTGTTGGAGCAGACACTTACTCGCCTCATACTCGTCATGCTATTCCAGATCGTTGTGGCGGTTCCATTGTCGTTCATATTCATAGATCAAGGTGCTCAGAACTCTTTAATTGGATTCATCGTAGGTTGGAGTATTCCGGTTATTTCAGGTGCCTTAATTAGTTTTGTGTTCATCCAGTGGTTTGGTGTTTGGAAATCCGTTCTGATGTTATTCGTTCTAGGGATTATTACTTTGGAAGGGAACAAAAGTTCTCTCCCCGAGGAAATGGTCACTTTTTCGAGAGAAAATGACTTTGAACCTCTCCGATGGATGATGTTACTTATAGCTGCAGGATTATTCATATTCTATCTTCTGAGCCAGCGAAAAGCGGGGAATCAACTAGATGAATAAGATAACCATTGATTGCAATCATGTGACTAAAATCCTTGACGGGAGTAAGGTTGTAGATGATTTTTCACTAACGTTCTTACCGGGCATTACGTATCTTATTGGACCGAACGGTTCCGGTAAAAGTTCCTTACTTCAAATGTTGACTACGGTCATTCCACCTACAGAAGGAACGATAGTGTACTTTTTACGGGGTAGCGAACATTTGTTCTATAATCGTAAAATGACCACCCGTGAAGTACGACAAATCATAAGTTATGTACCCCAATTCTTTATCGGGTACCCGGAAATGAGCGTGAAGACATATCTATTTCACCAAGCGCTGCAGAGAGGCATTCCTACCTATATAGTGAAACGTCATATAAAAGAATGGCTTACAAGCACTGACCTGTGGAATGAGCGAAAGACGAAGCTATTCAGGCTCTCGGGTGGTCAGAGACAACGCATAGGAATCCTTCAGGCTTTAATAGGTAATCCGAGGGTTTGTATATTAGACGAACCTTTCGAAGGGCTAGATTTGATGGAGGTCATGGTCTTCCGACATCTTATCCAAAAGCTAGCGCTCACGAGTACCGTCGTCATGAGTACACACCGCTTAGAGTGGATTGATCCTCATCATCAAGATCGAGTGATTGAGATGGAAAAGGGGCGTATAATCTATGCAGGAAATCATGTTAAGGACATCGAAATGAAGACCAAGGTTTGAACTAACATAATAGTGGAGGTGTCATAGAACGGTGAGCAACCCTCGGGAATACATCCTAGAACAAGCTAAACTGTTTGTAAGAGCCGAACTGCAAGATGACGGGAGCGGTCACGACTGGTGGCATATCGTTCGAGTTACTCGTACAGCATGTTTACTTGCAATGATAGAAGGCGCGAATGTATACATATGTGAGTTAGCTGCACTACTTCACGATATTGCAGATGAGAAACTTAATGCTTCGAAAGAAGCGGGGATAGACAAGGTGAATACTTGGTTGGTTGAAGCGGGTGTTGAAGCAGACGAACAGGAACATGTTCTTGATATCATTTCCAGTATGTCATTCGGTAATAACTCTAGTGAACCTCTGCCTACACTTGAAGGGAGGATCGTTCAAGATGCAGATCGGCTAGATGCCATTGGTGCGATTGGAATCGCTCGTACCTTTACCTATTCCGGATGGAAGGGCCAGGCGATCTATGACCCGGAGCTTAGACCGAGAGAATCGTTCACGAAGTCAGAATATCGAAATGGGCGAAGTACTTCTATTAATCATTTTTATGAGAAGTTATTAAAGCTCAAATCAATGATGAATACGGATGGCGCCAGAATTCTTGCGGAAGAGCGACATGATGTGATGAAGCGATATTTATGGGCTTTTGATTCTGAGTGGGGTCTGGCTAATGAGTCTTATATTGAGGAATCCCTAAGATTTCATCGTAATATTAAACGTCTTCATATTGTATTTGATGCATCTACTCTTGGTTCTTTACGATTTGCGCTTCAAGATCACGAAGGGGAAATTCCTGTGATGCTCGAAGATAATCTAATGATTGGACCGTTACCGAAAGAGCATAGCCCTCAGAGTACGAATTTACGGTTACGTTGGTTTTGTGATCGGTTCAGTAATTCAGAAGAACGCGACTCATGGATGGAGAGGCTCATGAGAGCATCTTTTGACTGGGAAGCCCTGCCGAGGCAATTCGCCAAGTATCCAATTGTGATTTGGGCAGGTGACTCTGCGCCAGAGCAATGTGGTCTTCGAAGATTTGTTGCGAATGTAGCGAGGGATGCAGACATTCAGGTGATCAACGCAACGAAAATATTAAATAATGATCGCTGTCAATATATAAAAACAGGTGAGATCCCTCAACATAAACTGGTGACCCTTCTTGACCAAGGAGAGGCACTATCCGTAAACGAGAAAGAAAAGTTAGCATACGATTGGCATTGTTTAACGTCTGAGTCAACGATGCTGCGAGTATTGATTGATGGGGAACTGCAAAATGTTCCAGAAAGTTATTTCGACCACAAGATCCTCGAAGCCGCATTCAAGTTAGGCGCAATAAACGGACATTATTGTAAGTCGGCTCGAATTATCGGTGAAGTGATCGGATATACGGAGCAGTCCGTTACAGATTCGTTCATTGAGTACCGTGTGCGGGAGCTTATTTCGGAAGGGATGCTTCAAGTTGAAGGGGAACAAAGAGCAATGCGTTATTATAGCATTTCTTTAACAGAGAGAGGATTAAGTGAGGTCGTTACAATGGATAACCCATCATCCTTATCGTTTGTTAAAGTGAAGGAAGTGCTGGAGAGCCTTGTGGAAATGCACTTTGAGCAGGAGCATCTGATCGGCGAACTCCGTATGCTGCTGAAGAATGATATGCTATTAAAGCGAGAAACAGAGGGCGAACATATACAAGTTCAACAGATCATTGAACGTTATCAAGATCAATCAAAGGAGCGGGGACAATTGCTTGAAGGTCTTGCGGCAGAGGTTCAACGATATTATATGTAAGAAATAAGAAGAGACCGTTCATTTAAGGACGGTCTCTTCTTCATAAGGTTTGGCTATAAGCTATTAAGTTAAGCTTTAAGAATGAAGAAAGTCACTCCTTTTGCGGTAAGAGCTTCATTCCTGTATGTTCTAGATTGACGTCAACGGTTACTAGGTCTAATGATTCTTCATCGAGGAGGAAGTCACTGGATTGTTTAAGTTTCTTCCAGAGAGCTGTATTCTTTTTGAACAAAAGATGTTCTAGGCTATATAAATCGGCTTTGATGTCTTTTCCATGCTTATAAGTGTCCCATATTTGTTCGGTCACCACTTTTGCAGTCTCCTTTTCAATTTCACTTCTTGTATATTCTTTACGAACCTCGACGGCATTACCTCTCAATTTGACATGAATCCGATATCTCGGAACTCCTTCAGATATGATTATTTCTTTTTTTATTTTTGGTTTTTGTAAGATAAGGACAGCACCAAGATCATTATTTTTGTATATAGGAACAGGTGAACGTCTTGTGTTTTTTTCTAACCAGCGTAACCCAGTTATTTTGTCCTCTGAAAGTAAACCGTTAAGTTTGCCTTTAGACATTACGAATACTCCGTTATAAACGATTTTGGAGTCTGCTTTATCGTTCTTCTTCCATGTGGTATCGTCAAACGATAAATTTGGAAGCAACACGGTATAAGCCGGCTCAGTTACTTCAGCCATAAAATCGAAGTACCGTATAGGAACTATATACGACTTCTGTTTATACACCTCCATAGGCTCATGCGTAAGAGTATTCAATGGGGACAGGTTAAAGAATGCAGGGGAAGAGAACAAACGTTCCAAAGATTCATTCGTACCAAAAACCCATGGTGTCATTCGAATCTCCTGATATCGTGTTAGAGTATCTAGTTTAGGAAGTACCTCAGATTTCAGAAGCGTCTCACTAATGACAATGCTGGAAATATGACCCCAAGAAGTTCGTTCCTGAGCGGAATCATACAGATTATTCATGGCCATATCCAGCGTTTCCCCTTCAATTTTCCCGATCCATACTTGAGATTGTGTGCTTGACCTCCCTCCTTCAGTCTTCGCTACGGAGGTGAAATCGAGCATTTGGGTATACAGAACAAATTTCTTATCTTCTTCGTTGTAATCAATCCCAATAGATGATATATAGTTCATGTCCTGTATCTCTTTAATATCCCAGCAACCACATAACAAGTTTAATAACAGGAGTGTAGCCATTATCTTAAGTACTCCATTGTAGCTCATCATTTCATTCCGACTTCCCTTCTTGAGAAGTATCGTCGATGAGATTTAGTAGTTCGGGTCTCTTCTTCATAAAAGCCCATGGTTTCGTGAGAATGGCAGACATGAGATCCTTCTTGGTCAGCGGAGATACTGGAGCTAAATAAGGGAGTCCAAAGGATTCTAATACAGACAAATAGGCTACAACACTTAACATTCCAACAAAAAAACCCAGTAGTCCTAAAATAGATGACCAAAAGAGGATATAGATCCGAATAATACTCACGGTTCCACTTAAAGTCTGATTCACCAATGTAAATGTAGCGACGGCTGTTGTTGCAGAAACAACAAGCATCGTCGGTGACGTAAGACCTGCTCGTATTGAGGCATCTCCAATAATTAATCCCCCTAATACAGCGATGGTTTGACCCACAGCTTTAGGAAGTCGAACCCCTGCTTCTCTGAATAATTCAAACATTCCTAACATGAGTAAGATTTCCATGGGAGCAGAGAAGGGAAGCCCGAATCTTGAATTGGTCACAGTAGCAAGCAGTGGGAACGGAATTTGGTCCATATTATAAGAGGTAAGAGCAACCCAGAATCCCGGTAAAAAGAGAGCAATAGATAGACCAATTAGCCTCAATATTCTTTCGAATATGACGAAATGGTAAGGGAAATAAGAATCTTCAGGCGTTTTCAATAATTCTAGAAGGTTGCAAGGTGCTATTAGCGCCATTGGAGAGCCGTCAACCAAAAGGATAAATCGTCCCTTTAATAAACACTCCGTTGCAAAGTCAGGCCTTCCAATGTAATCAACTAGTGGGAACAGGGATAGGGAAGAGTCAGAGATTCCTTCTTCCAACTGTCCGCTATTCAGAAGGGCATCAACCTTTAACCCTTTGAGTCGAGATCTGGCTTCATCAATGACTTCTGGACGGGCAATGTCGGCTATATATAATAAAGAAACTTTAGTCTGGCTTCTTGTTCCTATAATTAATTGTTCATGATTCAGGGAAGCAGTTCGAAGACGTTTTCGGATCAATGCTACATTGGTACTAATATCCTCAGTAAAACCATCCCGAGCTCCCTTAAGGGATACTTCTGTATTGGATTCTTCAGGCTGTCGCTTAGGCATCTGTGATATATCGATCCAATACAAGCTTTTCTCAGTAGGAAAAAAAACAACCATCTTCCCTGAAAACACCTCATTTACAATTTGAGAATGATCCGTAAGCTCACTCCATTTAGGCGATTTAGAGAGCTCATTCGTAAGTTGATTCCAATCCTCTACCGTATCAAGCATGCGCATCAAATCAGGAAATACATACTGCGTCATAATTGTAGAGTCAATCATTCCTTGGCAATAAAGGATTAAAGCGGGTAGCACATCTTTCGTGTTGTTAGGGAAATTGGAGATTACCACATCTGCTGATGAAGCGAACAGCGAGCGTAGCGTTTGCTCATCTATTGTCTTCGGATGAATAGCCTGAGCCAGGTTCTCAAGAGGCTTGGAGTTTTTGCGGAACATTTTGTTTCTAGGTTTAGTATGCATATTCTAATCACCTTTTGGTCTTGGCTTGAATGCAGTTGCGCATAGAATCACTAAAGATAGTGCTACTAAGAACAGAAGACATGGCAAGGAGTACTTCCCCATCACATAAAGCTCAAGTTGCCGATCAATCACGGGTATTAACGACAAGCCGGACAATAATAAGCCAAGGATAAGTAGAAATAACAACTTGGACTTAGATTTTTTGAAAGAAATGCTATCTGTGATCATAAACAGGAATAGTGAAATTCGGATCAAAGCACCTGATATCCATTGATAAAGAGCTAGAAAGTCAATGTGAGTTATATATTTGGTTATCGTCACCAGCATCCATTGGTCAAACGCTGGGTAGCGGGCTTGCATCGCCTGAAATGGCCCGAAATTTGCAATAGCCCCCATGAGTGGACCAAGGGTAAGTCCAGCTAACATAATAGCAAGTATGGCTAGTGCCATGTAACTGATCTTGCGAGATATGTGGTGCTGTATAAAAATTAGGATAATTAGCTCCATAAAACCTCCACCGGCTACAATCATGCTACGCAGCATAGGGGTATATCCATCAACGAATAGAGGAGTCAATAGGGAGTAGTCTTTATATTGGAGATTCGTCACCGCTACGAAATGTCCTAATATCCATACAAAAGGGAGAAGGATACCGGAAATAATCGCGATAGAACGAATTCCGTTGTAAGTAACATAGACACATAATAATACGATGACAATCGACACAAAAAATTTTGGCGTTTGAGGCAGATAAGTGACCTTGATCCAGGTTGTTGTTTCTCGTAGCATTACTAGCGCCATAAGAAAGAAATAACAAGTTGTGATGATTAGAAAGATCCAGCCTACAACTAATCCGAAGCGTTCTCTAAACCACAGCGTTATTGATTTCTGGTTCGTGCGTTTGATTATAATGTAAAAAATATAAAGCCAAACAAGCTGTAGCACTGTTGTTAGAATGACGCCCATCCACGCATCCCGACCTGCCGTTTGAAGCAGTAGAGGGATCAGAATAACGTGATTGGTGATACCTAATGCAAGGAGTAATATGAAGTATGTTTCAAGAATGGATATTTTTTTGCTTGAAGGCATGTTGTCAATCTCCATATCAGGGAATACGTGCTGAATAACAATACAGTGAGTATTCACCATTCTTCGCTTTTTATGTATAGGGATGAGATATATAAGGAATTGATACATCTAGACAGAGGAGAGAGGTTATTGGTATGCTAATGCTTTAATGTCTGTATGGATAGCAATATCAGCGGACTGATCTAACAACAAATATATGAGTTAAAGGAAGTTGAGTATGAACGTTACAACGGTGCTGCTCGGGCTCATAATTTTTTTAAATATCATATTTGCGTTCGTCGTTATTTTTCAAGAGAGACGTGATGTAGGATCGACTTGGGCATGGTTATTGGTATTATTGCTTATTCCTATTGCCGGATTTATTCTATATCTGTTCTTCGCTCAAAACTTCAGACGTAAGCGGTTATTCTACTGGGATGATATTAAGAAAAAAGGGCTCGATCGGGGATTGAAATTTCAAGAATCCCTTTTTCGATCGGAACAGTTTCATTTTAAGAACTACATATCGGGTCAGAATAAAGATTTAATCACCATGAATCTTTTGCACAATCAAGCTGTACTTAGTGAAGATAACCAAGTGGAGATCTTTACGGATGGGAAAGCCAAGTTCGCTGCTCTATTTAGAGATATTGAAGAGGCTACTGATTTTATCCATGTCCAGTACTACATTATTCAGAAGGATAATTTGGGTAAGCACCTTCTCGATTTATTAACGAAAAAAGCTAAAGAAGGCGTTAAAGTTCGTGTGTTGTATGATGAGCTCGGTTCCCGAAGAATCAATCCAAAGTTTCTACAAGAACTTCGTGAAGCAGGGGGGCAAGCTGAAGCATTCTTTCCATCCAAATATCGTCTCATAAACCTTCGATTGAATTATCGTAATCATCGTAAATTGGTCATCATTGATGGAAAGATCGGCTATGTCGGAGGTTTTAATGTGGGTGATGAATATCTTGGACTTAACCCCAAGTTTGGTTATTGGCGGGATACACATCTTCGAATTGAAGGAACGGCTGTTTACTCGATCCAAACCAGATTCATACTGGATTGGAACCAGGCATCTGCGGATCACGATATTGTGTATTTCCCCAGTCTGTTTCCTCACTTACCTTCCAAAGGCAATGTAGGTATTCAGATCGTAACGAGTGGGCCGGATTCCGAATATGAACATATTAAGAACGGATATCTCAAAATGATCACATCGGCGCGTAAATCGATCTATATTCAAACACCTTACTTCATTCCTGATTCGAGTGTGCTTGATGCGCTTCGAGTAGCATCGTTGTCTGGCGTTGAAGTGAATGTAATGATTCCGAATAAGCCGGATCATATGTTTGTGTATTGGGCTACACTTTCTTATATTGGAGAGATGCTGAGAGCTGGCGCGAAAGTTTATCAGTACAGTAATGGATTTGTCCATGCTAAAACACTCGTGGTGGATGAAGAAATCGCATCCGTTGGCACGGCCAACATTGACTTTAGAAGCTTTAAACTTAACTTTGAGGTTAATGCGTTTATATACGATGAAGCCATTGCCCAAAAATTAAGCCAAGATTTTAGAGAAGACATATTGGTGTCCGAACTGCTTACCATGGAGAAGTATTTAGAACGATCGAAGTGGGTTCGAATCAAAGAGTCCATTTCGCGGCTTTTGTCGCCTATACTATAACGCAACCAAAAGGCAGCTTCCTCTAGATTAAAAGATCTAGAAGGAGTTGTCTTTTTACTATGTAGTAGCCTATAACCGACTTCTCATAGAATAGAGTTAAGTGAAAACGCATGATAGAATAGAAGGAACGAAATAATGGAAAGCGGTGTAAAGAGATGTTACTAAGTCAGCAGCAGGTAGATAAGATCAGAGAGCAGTCTTTACGAATGGAGAAGGATGGTCAGATAACAGAGGAAGTGCTTCAGCTCATATACGATCATCGTTTGTTCCATATATTCGTACCGAATGAATTGGAAGGACGGATGACATCATTGCCTGATGCTGTGAGAATATTTCAGGAATGTTCGCGTATTGATGGAAACATGGGATGGTTGGTTACGATTGGTGCAGGAGGTGGGTTCTTTGCCTCGTTTATGCGCCCTGATATAAGTCGAAAAGTATATGCCCACCGCAATGCAGTCATCGCTGGGAGTGGAATGCCGACGGGAAAGGCTCGTCGTGTCGAAGGCGGATTTATCGTGGATGGAAGCTGGAAGTATTGCAGTGGGTCAACACATGCCACTGTGTTTACTGCGAATGTGATTGTGGAACCCGATGAAGAGCAAGTAGAAGCTTTATCTGATGAAGCTCCAGTGATTAGATCTATGATTTTATGGCCTGAGCAAATTCATATCAATCCGGACTGGAATGCTTTTGGTCTGAAAGCAACGTCTAGTCACCAAATTTCAGCCACTAATGCTTTCGTACCGCATGAGATGACATTTGATATTACCGAAATACAAGCCTATGAGAATGAGATGATCTATAAGTATCCATTCCTGCCTTTTGCACAAGCTTCATTTGCAGCAGTGACGCTTGGTATCGCGGAGCACTTCCTGGAAGCAGCAGAAGAGCTTCTGGCACAGAAACCGAGTCATCCTTCTATAGAGGAACAACTAACAACCTTAAAGACAGATCTAAAACGTAGTGAAACAGCTTTCTATTCGTGCATTACACAATCGTGGGATCAGTTATTGAGAGAAGAACGTTTATTACCTGAACAAGAATCTGCTGTTTCAGAACAATGTATATCTATGGCGGAAATGTCCTTGAGATGTGGACAGGAATTGTTCCCGCTTCTAGGGCTATCTGCAGCTATGGAGAATACCACAGTTAACCGAACATGGAGAGACCTGCAAACGGCTTGTCAGCATGCACTGCTTCGTAAGTACAGATGATGAATATATGCATATAGTTAACAGAGGCTGCGAAACGCAAGCAAGGGATAAAAATCCCTCAAATGCGGTTAGCAGTTTTTTTGTGCATTGAGAATGGACTTCACCTGATATCAAAAGGACGGAATAAGATAACTCTCCGATCGATAAATCTCCCTTGAAAGTCCTAGTAAAGGAATATGTTCCTGTTATTGTGGGGAATATACAACTTAACTTTCAGATAATGAGAAGGAGGCAGGCTCGTGGGCTTTTTTAAAACCATGTTTAATAACAATCAAAGAAGAAGTAAGCCTTTATCGAAAAAGTCCACACTGACTCCTCAGCCCGTATATAAATCTGTACAAAGCAACATTGAGTACCTTCAAAAGGCACTATTTCATACAGATGATTTAGTACGCCAATTGGTAACGATCCCAGGGCATACTAGTGAATTTCTATATATGCAAACCATGTGTGATCTAAGCAAGATACGTGAAGAAATATTAAATCCAATCTTAGAAACGAAAGATCGAGGTTTGGATGAGATCTTCATTGCAGTGAGATCCAATAAATACGATGACCTTGAGAAAGTGATTGAATATCTTGTCAAGGGGAATGCTGTCCTTTTTGTAGAAGGGTTAGAAGAGTGCTTCGTTATTGACGTAAAATCGAGTTTTGATCGTAGTGTTACTGAACCCAGTAATGAGAAGGTAGTGAAAGGTTCACACGAAGGTTTTGTAGAGAATGTCAGCATTAACCTTCAGCTCATTCGCAAGCAGATAGAGAATCGCAATTTAGTTGTAAAGCGCTACACACTTGGAAATGAAACAAAGGCAGAAGTGGTCATTGTGTACTTACAGAATCTTGCCAATCCCAAACTCGTCGAGGAGATCGATCAAAGGTTAAACCAAATCGACGCGGATAATATCACTTCAACGGAAATGATAGAAGAATACATAGAGGACAAATCGTTCTCACCTTTTCCACAGCTGTTACATACCGAAAGACCTGATAGGGTTGTAGGGAACTTGTTGGAAGGACGAGTAGCTTTATTAGCGGGGGGGAGCCCTACAGCTTTAATCATGCCGGTAACTTTCTTTGCCTTTTATCAATCGCCGGATGATTACCGTTTCCGTTCTTTGCAAGGGTCGTTTATCAGACTCATCCGTTTATTTAGCTTTGTGATTGCCATCACGCTCCCAGCTTATTATATTGCCGTTGTATCTTTTCATTATGAGGTGATTCCAGAGGATTTATTACTACCGATCAAAATTAGTGTCGAGAATATCCCGTACCCTCCAATACTTGAGGCTTTATTCATGGAGCTCACAATTGAATTACTTCGAGAAGCAGGAATCCGACTTCCAGGACCCGTGGGACAAACGATTGGGATTGTGGGCGGTCTCGTTATTGGCGATGCCGTTGTCAAAGCAGGTATGGTATCGAACGTTATGATTATTGTTGTAGCTTTAACTGCCATTGCATCTTTCGTAGTTCCTTCTCATGAGATGAGTGGTTCGGTACGACTGCTTCGTTTTCCAGTTATGATCGCTGCGTCTCTATTCGGATTTTTCGGAATTGTATATAGTATGATGATCATTCTAATTCACTTATGCAAATTAGAGTCTTTTGGTACGCCTTATTTCGCTCCAGCAGCTCCAATGAGATGGAAGGATTGGAAAGACACATTTGTTCGGTTACCTCAGTGGATGTTAAAGCAGCGTCCGAATGATCCAGTCCCTCAAGAACTTGAAATTCAATCATCAGCAGCTGAAGGGCAGAAGAAGAATGATTAATACAAAAGAACAAATTACTCCGGGACAGCTCATATTTTTGATTATTCAGACTCAAATAGGTGTTGGCTTACTCGGACTAACTGCTAGAGTTCATAACGTATCCAAAGGGGATGCATGGATTTCAGTGCTATTCGCCGGACTGTTGACTCAATTGTTCATTGTCATCATGTGGAGTCTGAGCAGACGATTTCCAACACATACATTGTATGATAATTTGTTAACTCTACTCGGACGCTATATCGGTAAACTGGCTCAACTTCTATACACCGGTTATTTTGTCACGATATCCAGTTTTATCGTTGTTGAGTTTAGCATAACTGTACAGAACTGGATCCTAATTGATACACCCAGATGGGTCGTCATGGGTATGATGTTAGGTGTCTGTCTTTATCTTGTGCGAGAAAGATTACAGACGATCGCACGTTTTTTCGTACTCGTCTTTTTCTGCAACATCGTTGTGATACTCATCATTTGTTATGCGTATTCACATGTGAATATTCTCTATGCGTTACCTATTGGACAATCCGGGATTGAGAAAATTGCAAAGGGATCACATAAAGCCATGACCTCTTTTTCAGGTTACGAGATGCTCATGGTGTGTTATCCCTTCGTGCAGGGTGGAAGCCTAGGAAAACTAAAAGCGGCAGGCTTTGCGAATATGTTCACGACCATATTGTACGCATTCGCAGTTTTCACGAGTATTATCGTATTTAGTCCAGCTGAGATGGAACTCATTCCTCAGCCTTTACTCTACATGGTAAAAGCACTATCTTTTTCAGTGTTTGAGCGGCCGGATCTATACTTTCTCTCACTTTGGGCTGTAGCATCAGCTTCTTCATTGATTGGGTATGTGTTTATGGCATCAAGAGGACTTGCTAATCTATTTCAGAAGCATAGTGATCACCGGAAGGCAGCCCCTTATACGGTGCTCCTTGTTTTTGTGATTGGATTGATATTCCAAGCACCACGCACAAACTACATATTAGGAAATTTCTTATCTACCCTGAGTTATATATTTGTAATTGGAATTCCTCTCTTGCTATTGTTGATATCCTTGCTGTTCAATGTAAAAGAATCTAGGAGGGATATGCGGTGAAGTTAGGTAGAGTATTGCTCGCAGTCTGCATCATGATAACGATGTTATCAGGTTGTTGGGATCAACAATTACTGAATCAAGACAAAATTGCATACGTATTAGGCTTTGACCTGACTCCTGATGGGAAAATTCAATCGACCACTTCCTTACTCGATATAGGTAGTTCGCAATCTGGATCGAAGCAGGTTAATGAAATACATTCCGTTATCGGAAATACGAGTAGACATACCCGAGAATTAATCGACAGAGAAGTCTCTGGTAGAGTATCTTCTTCGAAGCTGCGTGTCATTTTAATCGGGGAGGAGTTAGCGAAGCAAGGTATTTATCCGATACTCGATGTATTCTATCGTGATCCCAAAAGTGCTTTAAACGCAAGGATTGCTGTGGTTGAAGGAAGTGCTCATGATGCCATCAATTTGAAATTAACTGGAACGAGCCTGGTCGGTGAATATTTCTATGATCTGGTGAGGAGTGCAGAGCAAAGGACCATTGTACCGAAGGTTAATCTTCAACTCGTCTGCTCCAGTATGCTGGATCCTGGTCAAGATTTTGCAGCTCCATATATATCTAAGAACAACGAACATCCCTCGATCGCTGGCGCAGCCTTGTTCCAAGGGGATAGGATGCGAGGAACATTAAATACAGATGAGTCATTACTATATATGCTAATGAAAAATCAGTTATCAAAGACGGCAAGCTTAACTATAAAGAGCAACCGAGAAGGAGAACAGAAGCCTGAAAATTATATTACATTGGATATTCAAAAAATTAAAAGAACGATGAAGGTGGGTACCCAAGGCCAGCGAGACATCGATGTTAGGATGAATATAAAGTTAAAAGTGACGGCAATTGAATACCCACGTGACCATCTATATAATCTTCAGAAGTTGGACCATTTAGATGAGGAGCTTTCTGAGGAATTAACTAGAAAAGCTAAAGTTGTAGTAGATAAAATGCTTCAGGCACATCATGATGGATTTGAAATTGGTCGTAGACTCATCGCTTTTCACTCAGATACTTGGATCAATCTGAACTGGAAAGAAGATTATTCAAAAGTTCACTTTACGCCTCTAGTAGATGTCGAAATCGTAAACTACGGAATAATGAATTAGATCTGCACGAAAATTCATGAGGTAGTGGAGCTTTTCCGGTTCAAGACCTTGAATGCTTCCCGCTTGCTTAAGTTGGATAGGGAGGTCGTATTCACGAAATGAATAACTGCTTCCGGGTTGAATTTGCTATATTGTCGAAGACTCCAACCAATGGCTTTTTGAATAAAGAATTCATTGGAATGCGCCACCATATTAATGTAGTTGAATAATCTTTCAGGATCTGTATTATGTCCATACTTTAACTGATACAGAATAGCTGTTCGTTGAAGCCAAAAGTTATCGGATGCCATCCAGCGATCTGCGATAAACAACTGTTCGGGAAATCGTGAAAAATAGTGTCCAGCATGATTGGAGGCAATATGGTCCACGGTATCCCACCAGGACTTCTCGGTAATAAGCTGTTCGATCAATTGAATATCATCCAGATGGAACTTGCGTTTTCTCATATCCATGATCTGTAGAGCTGCATTCTGAAACTCTCTTTCATCCATATGCCACATTGCTGTTATTACTTCAGCAACCAGATCTTCATTCGGATAACCGTACTCTTTAAGAAATTTAGTTGTTAGTTCTTTTCTTAATGGAGACGGAATGCCGAAGAACTCGAATTGATTACGCATATAAGCTTTCATTTTGTGCGATAGAGTAGGGTCAGCATGCTTAGCAAAAAGACTCTTTAACTGATTCAGATCTTGAAGATTCAACGGACACACGCTCCTTAATGATTTAGTTGATCGTGTTTACTACTAAGGGATCTTATCATTTTCTGAATGATCTCATCAAGTCACTTAATTTGAAGGATCTGGAAGTTCAACCTTGATGATAAGGGGGAATTGATACAAAAGTTGAGGAGAGGGATCTAAATGATACCAGTGCATGTTTGTAACAATTACTAAAAGACTAAAGTTGTATAGGATTAATTGAATAATTTTTCACATGATTAACCATATTAATAATAAGTAATTGAGATAATACAAAAAGACAACCAAAGTTGATTCGTGAATTTGTGATGTTTGATGCACGTATGTATGAAAAGATATTTTGTGAGATATGATCATTAATATATTCACATTCAGAGCAAGTTAAACAAAACAGATTACATAATTTTAAAAGATGAAATAAAATTATAATGAAATTAAATAGCGTCGATTAAGCGCTACAGACCCTACAGACCTTTTTTGTTATTACTTTTACACAAAACTCGTATTTTGTACATATGTCTTAAAAGTTATTTAACGCAAGTTTAGCAGCTTCTTCGATCTGTTCTTGATATAACATTTGATATACATTTTCACCAATAGAGCCAACTGCAATATTTTCCTTTATGATTGTATAATTTTGCCTTCCCAATGTGCCACATGATATGAAACAATAAATTTCTTATCCTCTGAAACAATACAAAGATTGATTCGTCCGTAATCTTCTGCATCTAGGTTGACATTCCAATAATATGTCTTGTTGCAATACTCTAACTTCCGTCTTCCTTTTGAATTAACCCCCATATGCTTATGACCTCGCTAGTTTCAAACTAATTCGCTTTCCGTATCTATTCGTGGCATCATCGAAGTATCCTCCCGCTAGCTAAAAGAATTACGGGCGAAAATCGATTAGATTCATGCCTAATCGGTAATCGGACTATGTTCTTGTGCTTTTATAAGTTCTTGTCTTTGTCTCGGTACAAGAACTTGTACCGTTAAAACAAAAAAAAGCCGCTAATAGCGACTTTCAAGCACCATGATTTAAAATTCAGAGTTGTAATAAGGTATTAAAATTGTTCTTCAAAATTATATTTACAGATTCTTCCTTTAATCCTTTTACATTTGAAATTCCTTTTTCAACGCTAGACACGAAATCTAAATTGTAGGTTTTTTTTGTATTTTTAGTGAATGGAGCATCGCTTTCCAATAAAATTTTATCTAATGGCATGTTTTTAATTAATTCATTACCATTTTTACTATTAAACATGTCAGAATTAACTGAAAAGTAGTAGCCTCTATTTATTGCAATTTTCATTTCACTTATAGTACCAGAAAACCAGTGCATAATAATTTTACCATCGAAGGTGTTACCCAATATTGATAATACATCTTTAACTGCCCTTCTGCTATGTATACTCAATATTTTTCCTCCTGTATTATTACATTCTCCTATTAGTTTTCTAAATGCATCTTTCTGAGTCTCGCGATTGTCTAGATTTGGCGTAACATAATCCAATCCGACTTCACCAATGTATTTAGATTCTCTAATGGAATTAAGTAATAAGGGAATCTGTTCCTTGTACTGAAATACAAGTTCCGGATGAAAACCAAGTGCAAATCGTACATATTTAAGATTGCGATATTGAAGTACATATTTTTTATACAAGACTGGTAAATTTGTTACTGCAATAGTGTAAGATTTATTAGCTTCAATATAATCTATAACTTGCTGTGTATTTTTGTACAAATCTATATGCACATGGGTGTCATATCTAAATTTGCTCATTTAATTATTAAGTACCTCCCTCAACTCGTTCATGCCCCTTATATATAAATCTGTATATTTATCAATTTCTGAAGTAATTGGACCGGATTTCTGGATATTTAAAAATGCATATTTTTCATCAAATTTACTTAGGCCAATCTGATATGAATTATGATTTATACGGGAAACGTCACCAATAGAATAATCAGTATCCCTGTAGCTAGTAGTATCTTTGATTCCAGCTCTTTTAATAGATGCCCTTCTAATGACACAAGGTAGACAACTTCCACAGTGACGTGATTTTGTTTCTCTTAATAATCTCCCTTGATCAGGGTGCGAACAAGACATTGTTTCTGAAATATTATCAGATAGAAAATCGAAATTATTACATGAGAGGATCATCTCACCTTTTGTACTAAATTGATATGGATTGCTAATAGTAACTTCAACTTCTGAATTATTCAGGAGTGTTTGGAACATACCAAGGTAATAGGGGTGTGTAGTTCTCGTACTACTACTACCCAATCTTGAATTTGTTAAAGGTATGTTCAAGGAGATTAATCCATTTTCAGGTATCAGTAGTTCAATAGGGTTATTAAAACAAGTTGCGACTGCTACAGCATGACAAAAAAACATGAAAGATCTAGTTCTGGTTGTATCTTCTACACCACTTCTAGCTGCTGCATGGAAAGTGAAGAATCTTTCGTCGCCAATGATGTACTTATCTCTTATTCTTCCCCCTAATTTATCTTGATATTCCTTAACTCCCTTACCTCCACCATAATGACTAACAAATAAAATGTTATCTTTTTCAACCTCTAATGCATCAATAGCTCCAATAAAAGAATCCAAACCACCTGAGAACATTGAAATCCGCTTAACAGATATTTTATTGTTCAGTTCTATTTCATGAACTTTAGTTTTTATCTTTAGTTCAGTCTTAGTTAACTCTCTTTGTCTAAATTCTAGGTTCCACTTGTCCCCGCTAAGATAATTTAGTAGTTTTTCAACTAATACTTTATTGTTATTCCATTTTTCAAATTCTAAAATGGGTACGTAAAGAGTAATTTCTCTGCTCCAAGCGTCATAACCCATCTTTCTACTTATGATTCTATCTGCTCCATATACAAATAAAGAGATGTATAAAAAATCTAATCCCATTGTAGAAAAAAAATTCGGCAAATTAAGAAACTTCTTTACGGTATTTGTTCTCCAAAAAGTATAGGTAAAGGTGTCACTCTTACTTATGTTATATTCGATAAATTGTTCATCAATAGTAAAGTCATCATCATTGGTCATTTTACAAATGATATTCATTATAGTACCTCCAGTATGTAATAACACTCTCTATAAATTTCTTTAACTATTGAATGTATGCTCTTATCTTGATAATCGACTTTACTTAACCTGACATCCCTAAGTTTTAATTCTACTGAAATTTCAATAAACTCTTTAAATTCTCTTTCTTTTTGTTGAGCAACCTTCGTATCATCACCATACATTTCAAATCTACTCTGTAGATCATTTAACATTCCCTCAAATATATATGACGTTACATAACTATTCATTATTTCATCAAACATTTCTTCATTAAGCGTGTTTAGTGACTCAATATCCTTACCATTTTCAATAATTAGTTCATACATTTTACACTCAACTTCAATTAGTGCATTACGTGCCACTATATCCTCTTTAGTATTGGAATTAGGAGAAATAAAATTCACAATCTCAGACAACAAGTCTTCAACACTTTTGCCTACATAATCAATTTGTAAGCTCTGCAGGGTTCTATATATTCCATCTCTTAAAATGTTTGAAAGAAAACTTCCCAAATTAACGGTGGTGTTTCTCCCTGAAACAGCCCTACTCGAAGCTACCCTCGAACCACCTGAAGCTCTAACATAGTTACCAACTATTCTTCCTTTGTTATTGGAAGTACCGTTGATAAATTGCGACATTGATTTCTTTGTTTCTTGCCAAGAACCACTTAAGATAGCGTCGTTGTTATCATCTCTACCCTTTGGTTTATTTTCTTCCTCCTTAGGTTCGTTCTTATCCTGTTCCAATTCCTCAGAATCTACATAGTCGTCCTCAAACCCTTCCGGTAGCAATGGATTTCTATTACCCGGGCCATTGTAGATACTTGATGTCCCCATATTTTCCTCCTAATTATTGAATATTCTATCAATGAGTGGACCAAGTGATGATTTTTCTTCTGTCCAACGCTTTGTTAATTCTAAAATTTCCGTTTGTTTATTAGTTTTATCCATAAACTCTTTGATGAGCCGTAATGCAGATGCATTTAAACTATCGCCTGTAAGTCCATTCAAGTTACTTATAACATTTGAATACAATAACTCTCGGGTTAGTCCCCAACTAATAAATGCCTTGAATAAATCCTTATCAATGGCTGTCTCAGAGACAATTTTATTAAAAATCGACTGAAGAATCTCACTAGACTCAAAGTCACTTATATCCAAATAGTTTCTCAAAGCATCTGCTAGGCCTCCCGCAGTTTTGCTTACTAGTTTTTCTAGTATATTTTGAGCCATTGGACTCAATTTAACTATACTTGTGTCAAATCTTTCATCCAAAGCAGATCTCGAAAAATAAAAGTATGATCTTAAATCCTCATCTTTTAAAAGTGGTTCGATTGCACACCAATCCTGCACCCATTTGTCATCTTTCCATATTTTCAACTCACTCGTATCTGTTAATTGATTCTTTTCTAAGAGTTCAATTTCTTTTGGCTTACCTTGCTCCGCAGCTACTAATTGTGCAACTTTTCTAAATAAAGGTGACTTGAAATATTCCAACATCATAACTTTTGCAAGGATCTTTCTGTCTAACTGAATTGATTTATAGGAAGCCATTTTTTCTCTCATAACTAATGAGTTTAAGAACCTTTTACAATGCCTCGGATTACCATTTAAACCATTTGACAGTACAGAAGACAGTTGCTTTGCTATTATTAAACTATCCTTAATCTTTTCAGCCAATGCAGGTTTATTTTCAAAGATTAAAGTATAATCCAATGTAAAATTCAATATATTATCGCTTCTTTTTTCTTTTATTAATTCCATAATTTCTTGGAATTCCACGTCAGTTAAATCCTTTTCAAATAAAAGGCAAGTTATGTAAAACTCGACTTCCTTTGAATTAAGTCTTGGTATCCTGATTGGATACTGTATAATTTTCTCTAAATACTCCTTACCGATATCAATCTGTTGCCCCTCAATCTTTTCAAATTTTCTTTTCACTGCATAAGAAATATGTCTTTCATCTGCTCCAATAATGAATACCGAGTTACCTGCAAAGAGGAACAGTCTAATTGCTTCTAAAGTCTCTAAAATTGTATCCGGACTGCAACGATCAAGTTCATCAATGAAAATTACGAGTCGTTTTATTTTAGTTTCCTCTAACAAATCAGAGAAATTCTGCTGAAATTCTTTTAAATCTTCCCTAATTTCTTTGTTACTTAACTCATCACGAACTGCTGTGAAAATCTCTGACTCATCAACCCCATCAACATTATTCTTAACTTTTTCAACTATACCCTTTATTGTTATGTCTGCTAGAGTACCAATTCCACCTGTTAAAAAAATATCTGTACCATATTTAATCCCATTTTTTATTAACTTCAATTTATCTACACTTTTATACAATCCTGATATAGTTTTTTTAGCTTTTTCAGTAAACTTCGTTTTTTTTTGAATTTCATCGAGAATGCTTCCCATTAATGCCGTTTTTGCATCCTCATAGCCTTCAAATAACCAACCATTAAAAACAAGACAGACGGTCCCCTCATCTTGTTCCACACTCTTCATACTCATTCTTATTAGACTTGATTTTCCACTCCCCCAATCTCCATAAACACCAACACTTGAAGGTAAAAGAGACTCATTAGATATAATCTCTCGTAACATATAGATCAAATAGTCAAAATCCAAAAAATCAAGTTCCGTTTCACTATCTTTCCACATTACTTTTCCCCCTTATTGTTAGACCCGATACTGCCCTATAACATCATTCGACTAAAAACTACATTACTCCTGCCTTTATAATATTGTGAAATGAACATAATGAGACCTCTTTGAATTTGTATCTCTGGCATCAGAACCATTGGTCATTCCGTATGTTATCCAAAGAGATATCTATTTCGAATGGTAGTCACTTTGCAGTTAGGTACACTAGTGAAAAATCAAGGGACACAGCCAGCAATGAGCTGGCTGTGTCCCTTGGTTCCCAAGTTCGATAGATGAGTTGCTGTTCAGAGGGGTACCTATAAACATGCGGACAGCACGATATTCGAACTTTTATCATAAACAGTCTTTGCATGAAATGTTACAGGAACTAAAGAAGTTTTTCGGTTCACATGTACAACAGTTTATGGAGGAACTATGTTGCAGATCTGCATATCACATTACATATAAAAGGCGCCTAATCATCTTTACTTGAACGTCAATGAAATCATATCGTCAGTCATCAAATCTGCTATATCAATCTTGTTATCCTCATTGAAATCCATATGCTTAACATCATCCCAATTCGGGTCAGCAGTCGTTTTTCCGTAAGGCTGCTGTGATTGCTAAATCACTGATGCTCACTTTGTCATCTGCATTAATGTCCTCCCGTATAGTTGGGGTCTTTAATCGGAATATGTTCTTGTCCTTTACGGCAATCGGTACAAGTTCTTGTCTTTGCTCGGGACAAGAACTTGGACCATTAAAATAAAAAAGCCACTAATAGCGACTTTCAAAGGGAACATGTTCTTGTCCCCCGACAACTTCTTCAACTACTTCATTCTTTTCATGAATGAGGGTTTGTTTGTTTTTTTTACTTTAAAATGAAAATCTGTTTACATAGTTATTGACGTAGTCACGAAGTATTCTGTTTTCCTGTGTTGGGTATCAAATTGAATAACCAAAATGCCACACTGCATCCAAGTCGCTCCCACGGAAATCCTCCCCATAGCTATGTGCTGGTACTCACAAAGTACACTCACTTATCAATGTCATAGTCTAAATTTAGATCATCAGTATTTAAAGTAAAATGGCTATCGATATCAACTTCCTTCTGATTTTCCTCTATATACACATAATCCACCTTAGTATTCTGTATTTTTAACTCTTCAATTACTATTTCAAGTTTTAAACTCTGTGAGTCACCATGGATCTTAAATAACGTCAACAACCCATAAAGTGGTACAAGGTATTTATTATCAATATATAATTGACACCTTTTATCTACAGCTATATAGAAAATCTGAGGGAATCCCCTTAATTCATTCTCCCCGGTTAGCTCCAAAGTAGAATTGATATTATCAAGATCGCTTTCCAGAAAAGCCTTATGCTTATTAAGTTGCTTGCTGTAGGCCTTATTTAGAGTATCCAGTATTTTAACGTAATTTTCTTCCAAAACGGAAATGTAATGATTTTCTTTCCACTTACATTCTATAATGAGTAGTGAATTCGAATTTCGGTCATAGACAGCCACATCTATATCGCTATTTTCTTTCTTCCCAACATCATTAGTGAATTCATAATACTTACCCTCAACAACTACAATGTTGTTATAACCTCCCAAGCTACTTGTTATTTCAGAAACTACGCTTTTTGAAACCGAATCATCGCGCCTGATTACTTTGGTATTTTTTAAATAGTGCCCGTTTGTTAAAGAAAATTGCAAATCACTTAATAGAAAGGATGAAGGTATAAAATGCACCCTTCCGTTATACTCTAGTATCGGAAATTCCAACAATGTCCCCCTTCCATCAAAACTAAAATAGGTAATGCATTTTTTAATAAACTCTACATGTAAATCGGTGATTCTATTAATCTTCTGTACCAAATACTCCTTATTAAATGTAATCAATAAGGCTTGATCGTTGGGCGAATCAAGCAACGAAAGTTTATAAGTCTCCAGCCTCACCTGAGAAAAATAATAAAATACTGAAATTAAATCTAGCAGGCTTTTATCACTCTTAATAGTTTCACTTTTAAACCCCTCTATTTTGCTTAAGTCTAATTCTGTACTTTGGTAACATAGTTCAAGTAAATCCTTGTTGACATCGATCATTAATCTTTCAATTCTGTTAATATCACCTTTTAAATTCTTTTCTCTTGAATTTTTTATCCTATCGGTCAAGAATTCTACCGGTTGTTTTTTTACCGTTCTTTCATACTCCATTCTCTCCTTATCGTGGACTCCATTGAAGTATAAATATTCTTTAAGAAATCCCCCCCACACAGTTGAATTAATTAATTTGTAAACGCTTGGGCTAAGCTCAATAAGTTGACTCTTTGTAACAGAACTCATATCCATTATTTCCTTTAAGACTTTGTAATCAGAGTATGCGTTGTTTATCACAGGCAAAATATTTTCGCAGTAATAATCAAATTCAGCCTGATTAAATCGAAAATCAAGTTTTTCGTCCCCAATCCTGGGTTTAATTTGCCCTATAAACCAACTAATAGAGCTACGGTATATCTCTACTTTTCCTTGACTTGGGTAGGAACTAATGAATTCCTTTTCAAGGGCAATTAAATGATACAATAATAAAAAACCAATATTATCTTTGTATTTACAAAGATAATTATTGATAAATTCATGAATTTTTCTTTCCACATAGGTTTTAATTTGTTGTCTAATTTGATATTCGTCCATAAGGTACCCCTCATTCTTACATTTATTTATAAAACAGTTTATCTGATTAGAATACTACATACTAAATTTAAGGACTTTTATCTCATTCCAACAAAAAAAAGACAAGCCTTTCAAAGCTCGCCTTTTCCCCAGATTAATAACAAGCGACGAGGAACCAAAACGGATTTTCATACATTACATTCATTAAGTTGACGATGGATCAGGTGGTGTAAAATCATTTCACTACAACTTTCCTACAACGCTGAATCTATAAGAATACCGCTCATTCCTGAGCGGATCTTCCCTCTTGTGATAACGATTCCTCGCCGTAAAGTGGCTACTTATCTCCCACTTGACTATACTGTAAGAACTATATTTTTAGGTTAGTTTTTGTCTTTTGAAATACTAAAAATCAAATCCCATTTGCTCTTCCAAACCGGGATTGTTTAATGTTCTTGATTTCATCTGTTTATTCTCTCGCATCATTTTTTTTTGAGTTTCTATTTGCTTTCGGTCAAAAGGAAATTTAAGATCCATAAACCATCCCGGAAGCCCTTCTTTAAAAAGATTACGTTCAAGTTGTGGACGTTTATTCGGTGTTAACGAAACATAGGATTCCCAAATAGTATCCCGACTTTGTATGCAATTAACCGCAGGTCGGTTTGTACTACGACCAACTATAAAATCTATGAAATCTAGAGCCTCTGTTTCATTTAATCCGTAAATATCCATTGGGCTTTCTAACTTCATTCCGTATAAAGGTAAGAGCTCCTCGATCTCATCAAGCATCTTATTTTTTGGACGTTGCTTTCCTGAACTTCTTTTAAATTCATTTTCTCTGTTAAACGAGAAGTCCTCGTTTAAATCATGAAGAAGTTGATTGATATACGCTCTTTCTTCTGCCTTTCTTTGAAGATCAAAATTATTGATTACTTCAAGTTTCTCTTTATCAGCAGCAGAGGATTCTTTACGATCTATTTTTTCATCGGCTTCCGAGATACTCAGCTTAATTTCTGTCGATCTTCTCTTCTTCTCCTCAGCTAATCGTTTCTCTTCTGCGATCTCTAGCAATAAATCGTTTCTTGCCTTCTCTTGAGCTCTCCAAGTTTCCATGATTAGGGACAATGGATTGAGTGCTTTATTGGCATCTTCACCAATTAGCTCATCGATCATAAATTTTGAATCTCCGGAAAAGGGCGTTTCAATTGCACTGCTCTCGACATGACCCTGGGTGGAGTGTATACCATCCTTATAGCTTCCCGCTGGGACTCCGCTAGTTGTTTCTTGCTCTTCAAGCTCCTGGACGCGTATGAGAGGAGTTAGACTGAGGGTTGGTACAATATCTTTGTCAGCAACTCTTGTAATCAAATACACCTCGTCTTGTGTAGTCCAGTATTGTTTTAGTAGAATTGCAGCTATTCTCCGATGTTCATTTTTCGGATCTCTTCGAATTAAATAGACATGCCCCTTATTGTTGATTGCTAATACGTAGCCATATTCGTTCATTAGTAAAGTAAATATCTTACTGTCCTTACCTGTAACAGCAAAGTAGTTTTCTTCACCAGTTTCTAAAGTATGAGTATCATATTCCCCGGTTACGTGATTATAAATGCTGTCAGTGATTCCTGAATAACCCGTAAAAAATTCATCTAATAGAATAACCCATGCTGTTGGTGCACTTTCAGTATAGTAAGTATTTATTTTTTTGATTAGTGATGATAAAAGACCTGAAGAAGCTTGAACTTCTACAACAAGCTTTAGAGAGGGAGACTCTCCCTCTCCGGTAAATGCAGCAACATCAGCCCTTATTCTCTTCCCTTCCACAAGGTGCCGATACTCTTCTTTTACCATATAACCAGCTTCTTTTAATTTAGAGAATAAATAGCGTTTAGTTAGTGCATGCGGTAATGACTCTGCGAAATGACAAGCATCTTTATTTGAATGATAAAAGTAAGGACTTTTATTTTCATACTGGCCACCATCGTTTTCCCTGAGATACCCTTTATTAAAATACATCCGTTCTTCACAAATAGGGCACACAAGAGGAATATTTAATGACTTAATCTTTACAATTTCACTTTTAACAGTAACTTCAGAATCTAGTCTTATATATTGCTGATCATTCATTTCCTCAAGAACTCCGCTAGGGGTGATTTGTTCCCAGTTGTCTATTCGTTTAAAGAATGCATATTGTGCCATGGTCTCCCACCTAAATTAAAATAATAATTTCATATGTTTACATTATATCAATATAGGACTGGGTAAAACTACCATCTGTATTTAAAAATCCGCTTCCTATTGGATACAGTTGACAAGAACCTGTTAACGTATTTCTCATTTCCAGTTTCCGTTTCATATTCGCCCACATTCGCTCATATATTAGGGACATGCAGGACAGAATTGTATATAGATTACCGAGCCCGGAAAAGCTTATAATGAAAGCAGAAACGAAACACGGTGACTGATAAGAGTTCGCAGCTCCCATCAAGCCACCGAGTCGTTTGGCTACACTTAATTAAGAAGTGATTCGCAGTCTCTAGCTTAATAAGCGTTGTTGCTGTTGTTGTCGACGTCAACAGAAGGATCCACGTTGTTCTCTTGATCGTGAGCCGTGGGTTCTTCTTCGTTTTCGTCGTTGTGAATTTCACGAACATGGTGATAAGCGACATACAAGTTGCAGTACCTTGCGAGCTCGTCTACCATGTAATCGTGAATCTGTTGAATTTTATCCGAGTTCTGTATGAACCATTGGATGATTTCGTGAATAATGTCCATTTTGTTTTCCTCCTCTCTTTGGTTCTCTGGGGCCCTCGTTCAAACCCACAATTTAATTAGCACCTCTCTATCAGCTTGTCCGTAGTGATAATTACACACTACTGACCTCTACTACATAATTCTATGAGGGTTAGACGTAAATTATTCCATATTTTGTCGAAGGTAAAATAAAAAGTTGGCTAAGATCGATGATTGAAGCTCGATTCGTGAAATTATATATATTTCCCCACAGGACGTAAACCAAAACAAAAAAAGCGCCACCGGTAGAAGGGGCACTTTTTATTCGCTGGTTAATTCGTTTGTCAGAAAAAGAATAAATCCCAACATAGGAAGGTAGCGCATTTAGTGAGATCATTTAAGGTTAACGTAGGTGTAATGTCAATCAGATAAAACTTAATCCAATTATCTATTTTCAAGTGCTCCTTACCCAAGGGGAATCTCACCTAAGAACTAACTAAAATATAAACAATTAACCCCAGTGTAATCAGAGCTAAAGATATGGCTACTCCAATCCAAATAATATGGTTTCCATCCTCTATATTATTTTTATGTTCCTCTACAATAAATAATTGCTCTTCTTGCCTTTGAGTTATTTGAACTGAAGGTGTTAAAGAACGGAATTCCGGAATCCAGCCAAACTCAAAATAAGGCGATCTAAGATGGTCATGCAGCTTCCTAGATAACGTTGTCTTTCCATTTCCAGATGATCCGTGGAGAATGATGAAATCAATATTCAAAGTTACCACCTTCTTTCATATAAACTCTTATTAACGAACTTCGAAAATAGGTCCATATGTAGGGTATTCGCGAAAAATTTTGAACTATCCTGTCCGTTAGTTTAATAAAAAGGCGTCCAATCATCTTTATTACACCGGCGATGACATCATATCGGGAATGTTATCAAGTTCTTGTCATTGGGTTTTGACAAGAACTTAGTAACATAAATATAAAAAGCCGCTTAATCAGCGGCTTCTAATGTTACTATGTTTTTGTCACCCGACAGCCCGTTATTAAAGGATCATTAACAATTTTCTTGAGCTGGTTTCGTTCTTATTAAAGTAACCTGCCCTTTAGTTTAATACAAAGGCGTCTATATCGGGAATGTAACCATGTTCTTGTATTCTGTCGGGAATGTTATCAAGTTCTTATCATTGCGTTTTGACAAGAACTTGATAACATAAATAAAAAAACCGCATAATTAGCGGTTTCTAATGTTGCTATGTTTTTGTCACCCGACAATCCCACATTTCGCCCGCCCACATACTGCTGATCAGTAAAATGCTGTTTCGTTTCGCAGTCTTACGCACACTGGAGCTGCTATTTGGTGAAATATGATTATTCCCTACTTAATCGGACCCAGTTCTCTTAGCTGTAATTCATGTATTCATCGAATTGCCTATTTTTCATCGCCATAATCTATTCATTCAGCACCGTACGGTATCTGTCCTTCTTCAATCGTGTTCGTTTTGTTTGCGCCACCAACTATGGCACCTATTTCCTCCATGACTTTATTGACAACTGCGTAATCTTGGTCCGTGGCTTCAAAATCGAACATCCAATCGATACCACTGTCTTTGTCGCCATGTATCCATCTAGTGTTGTTGTTGCGTGAATAATAACTTTTGCCACTATTATATCCCCTATCTTTCCTAGTTTCTAAATGTGGGTTAATACTGTGTAAATTGTTTACTCATCCAGTCTGTGAGTGCCGCTGAATGGCCCATATCGCAATGGCACCTTTGTGCAAAATATGTAACGAAACTACCAATTGCTTGATGTCTATGGGTCGTATCTCATGGGCTGCACTGGCGCGGTTGTTATATGTTCTTCCACGATGTGACAACCACCAAAGCTTGGATATTTTTCATACCACATCAATTCCCTTCCAAATTGAAACAAATGCCAATCTACAAATTCGACTGATTTGAGAAAATCCCTTTTCTCACAATATGAATTAAGCTAAACTGCCCGTTAGTTTAATAAAAAGGCGTCTAATCATCTTTGTTTGCCGCCGTCGATGAAATCATATCGGGAATGTAACAATGTCCTTGTCATCTGTCGGGAATGTTATCGAGTTTTTGTCATTGTGTTTTGACAAGAACTTGATAACATAAATAAAAAAACCGCATAATCAGCGGCTCCTAATGGTATAGTTAATTTCTTAAAGGAGGATTTGTATCTTGAACAAGTAGGCATATAGAAACAAGCTGGCTGTAGTCACCGGTGCTTCATTCGGAATCGGTAAAGCGTATGCCAAAGAACTGGCGGCATGAGACTGTGGCAGCGCGTCAAACTATTCAATCTTATCTATGGGTCATTTGCTTTCTGAATCCTTAACAACAGTGGCCGTCAGGACGCAGCTTTGGGGAGAACTGGTTTATGGAAATGAGAAGTTGATTGATGATCGGACACTTTGAATTATTTTTGCCTGAATATTTATGATTTATTATTAAGCATGCTTAAAAGCAGCGTCATAAGCTGTAACATATTGTATCGCTGAGTATCACATCGTTGTTGAGCGTAGATTGCAACATTTGGGAAGTTAATGGCGTTATTTATTATAGAATGAAAATCGATAAAAATGAGAGGGGAAAAGGAATGAGATGGCTTGGAGGTTTCATCATTTTAATTGTACTATTGTTAATTATTCTGGTGTCTTGTAAATCTTCATCCAACCAGAATGTGGTTGAATATCGTCAAGAAGTAAGTCAATCAGAAATACCTACTTTCAGTATATCAGCCAATGAAGTTGTAAGTGTGACAACGCACATGTTGGATTCAGATGATATTGCCGGAGAAACACATGAGGAAAATAATATTATCAAAATATTGAATATTTTAAACCACAATCACACAATGGATCCCGATGATTCTCCACCTGCGGACTTTTACAGAGAAGTACGCATAAAAAAAATAGATGGATCCTATATAGTACTAAATTTCGGAGGAGGGGGGTCCTTTTTTAAAGAAGAAGATTCAGGATTTTTTTATGTTCTTTCACCAAAAGAAAATTATAAATCCTTAAATTCATTAATTGATTATATTGAAGGTGAAGACTAAATTAACATCATTTTTCGTAAATAGCTGTTGAAGAGATGATCTGTCCTGATCAAATTTGTTAATGGCTGGCCAACGGTAAGCTTGGAGGCTGTGCTTTCTTAAAGGTTTATGATCTACTTAAAAAATTGGCATCAATCAGTAAATAACTAATGGCAGCGCAGGGATGAACCTAACGCTGCCATTTCTTCATTCACATAATCCAGTATGGGTTCTATTTTGTGTCATAAAACTACAATGGGGTCACATTTGTGCATTTTTTCATGACAAAAATCTTATCTCATTAAAATAAAAAAGCCCGAACAATCAGGCTTTTGTGCTTATGAAATGTGGACACTTTTGTGTCATTAGACATCGGCCCTGTCTGTCTACTGATTGGAGTAAAATCAGACTGCAGAATCTCCTTTGCTGGGCATTTCTTAGACATAAAAACCGAATGGGACAGCCTCATAGGACTGTCCCAACTGTTCCATTTTTTCGCGTGCGAGAATGTCAAAAACTACTTCAGGATGTTTTTGGCAACTTCGGCCAAATCCATAATATCGATTTTGCCGTCTATATTGATATCCGCCACTTTCGCTGTATACCAATCCGGGCTGCTGCTGTTTTTGCCATAATGGGCCGCCACGATACCAAGATCTCCGATGCTGATTTTACCGTCTCCGTTCACGTCGCCCGACAATCCAGCAGGTGTTACGGTTACGGTTACGTCATGGTCAGCGCCGGCCGTCGCCGACTCTGTTCCATCTTCATGGCCCAGCTTCATGCTCGTCACTTGGATTGCTGCTACCACCTCTTCTTCGACTTCCTTCGCCTTGAAGGAAAGTGTGATTAGGTCGGTATCATCGATAATCGCATACGTCGCACCAGCGCTAGCCAAGATGAAGCGTACTTTTCCGGCTTCGATTTCCTTCGTCTCCACTATGTTTACACCTGCCTTAGCGGAGATAGCACCTGCAAATTCGAGTGCGTTCGTGTCATATTGAACGATGATATCACCTGCATATGCGGCATTCTCGATGCCTGCTACACCAAGCGTAACGTTCAGATTGCCACCCGCTTTAACGGTATCACTGCCCGACAAGACAGCGGATGCGCCTGCCGCTTTAACTGTGGCAAAGAATGCGATTTCTGCCGCCGCCGCCCACTTATCTTCCGTGTCCCCATACGAATTGTTAATCACTAATCTTACTTTTTTCGCAGTAATCGGGGCAAATTTGATTACTTTCAAAGAACGGTCATCTGCTAATGATTGATTTTCGATAACCTTTTGCTCAAGACCATTTTCGTCAGTCACATACAAATCAATATTCTTGAAATTACCGTTATTACTAGTACCCTGTCTTGGCAGATACGTCATTCGGTCTATTTCCACAGGCTCATTAAAGGTAAATGTCAAGGATTGTGGCAAGGTAACCGATGATGGATTGCTCCAATCTGAATGCCAAATTGTAAGACTATCACCGTCAATTACTTTGTTAGCTTCCTCTCCCTTATAAGAAGATGTAGCTTCGACTGTCATATTGGAACTTGGTATTTTCCCCGCACCTGATTTTTCAATGATAATATTATCAAGCTCACCTTTAATTGAATCCGTCTTCGAACCTATTCTGTGAAGCGGTAAAGCAAGGGTTGAGTTTCCGATGTTTTCCTTTTTCGTTATATCGTTATGAACGTATTTCCCTGTTGCATACCCTTTAAACTCATCATTGACATAAAGGGACGTCTTCAAATTAGAAGTTTCTATCTTGATATTTACCCATTCTCCAATCGCAAGCTTATAATTGAATGTATAGTCGTGAAGTTCTCTTGTGAAACCTAGCTTTCCGTCTTCCATTATTCGAATATCATGTGTCCCATATGGACTATCATTTTCAAATAATATTTCGCCTTGCTTAGCTTCTTGCAATTTCAAATCAAAGGAAAGAGTATTCCCGTCTCCTAATTGATTAAGAGGCGTTTCAATATAACTTTCGTTCCCCTGAAGACTTAACGCCTCCGAAGACGTTCCTTTTACAAAAGACGCATTTACAGAATTGAATAAAGCCCGGCCGTTTTTACTGACATCTTTCATTTCATTTTGTTTTTCAAATGTATATTTGGCATATTGCCCATTTTCAGACGTTTGTTCAAACAATGGATTGGAATTTGGAGCAATTCCAACAACTTTACCAATACTATTCACGTTTTCCAGACTTCCTTTTTCTTTCCCGTTTGCCCATGTCTTTTCTGCCATTACGGGTAAAGCATCTTGAAATCTTTTATACATATCCATTTCTGTTAATCCACTGGAATGTTTATCAATATTGTCATTCCAAATTGCAAAAGCTGCACCTAGCATCTGATCAGAACCAGCGGGAACTGGTTTCCAACCTGATTTTGTTGACAAGATATTAGGTTCAAAGTTATTAAATAACCCATCGGTGTTCAAGTAGTCATTATATGCTCCTCTGCCTCCGGTACCATTGGGGACCATGTACATATAAGAATCAATCGTATTAATCAATTGATATCCCATATCGTACATTTCCATTCCATCCGCCCAGTCTCTTGACCAAAGGTTCATTTGAACATTTTCAATCGCTTCTTTTTCTATTTTTGTAACTGGATTATCTTTAATCCAAGAAAGCCCGCCCCACATACGAACGGTATTCGTTTCCTTCATATAAGGGACAATGTCGTTAAGGAAATCTCGATAAGCCTTATAATTGGATAAAAACTCATCTGCTCCAATATGAACCACTGTTTCGCTATCAAAGGTCGGATTCGCCCCTTTGGTGTAATCATCAAAGATCTCTTTTATTTTTTCAATGGCTTCTGGTTTACTTATGTCAATATGATCTACTAATGGACGTTTATTTTGCAGTGGTGACCTTTGATTTTTAACCATAATCTCGGGAAAAACTTTTGTAAATGAATTAGCGTGTGCAGGAACATCAATTTCAGGTACAATATTTAATCCAATACTTCTTGATTGTACAATGAAATCTTGAAATTCCTGTTTGGAATAAGAGTAATCTTGCGCTGTTGCAGATTCACCTTTATCATTTGTAACACTGGATTTCAAACGGAAGGCATCATAAGCTTTGAAAGCTTCAGCTTCCGTATCACCCACACCGTAATTTTCCAAGAATATATAATTGTCGCTTAAATGAACTTGGAAGTCATTCATTTTATGCCACGCCATGTTTTTTGCAATATCTTTTAAGCTCTCCATCGAAAAAGGTTTACGCGCAACATCCAATACAAATCCACGAACCTTGTATTTAGGGTAATCTCGCGTCTCTCCATAAGGAATCGTATTTTTACTATCACTTTGAACGAGTATTTGTAAGATAGAACGGGTAGCCCAATAAGCTCCAATTCGATGAGATGCTTGTACAGAAACTCTATCATTGATTTCCATGTGATACCCTTCATTCCCTAAAAAGGTATCGCCGGTATCCAGTGTAAAGTAAAAGTCTCCCTCCTTTGGATTATTTCCATATACGATATCAATGGCTCTCCCTGTAATATCTTTATAATCCGCCTTAAACTCTGTTGCCATATCCTCTAGAGAGTCTTTATATTTATTATCGATTACAATGTTGCTATTGCTGTTTGCGGTAAACTCCTTGTTGCTGTCGCTGTACCACTCAGCTAATTCTGGTGATACAGAAGGCTTTTCATTTCCTGAGTTTTGTTTGTGAATTCCTGGAATCAACACTTCGAATTCATTCGTGATTGTTACTTGATTTGTAGATAGATTGGTAATCTTTAAAGCAATCTTAACCTTTTTTTCTGTGAGAGGCTTTTGAACTTCAAAATCCTTATTGACGATTTGTTCAAAATCTGCGCCATTATTTTCAATTTTATATCCTTCAATTTCCGGTACAACAATTGTATTTAATGCTTCATTATAAGTAGGACGGGCATCCTCAATTGAAGGTTTTCCAGATTCCACATCTGCCAACGAAAAAGGATGATCGAGTAATTCAAACTCTGCAATCCCTACATTATCCCACGTTTTGTCCTTATGGCTTTCTAAAGCATCCATTTTTATATATCGGGCATTGACGGGATTAGGCAGTAACACAGTATCACTAATCGTTTCAGTATCTAATTCTCTTTCAACACTATACACTTCTTCTGTAAAATCTTTATTATTGGAGAAAACCACTTTATACTTTTTCAGATTATTCTTATAGGTGACATTTTTTCTATCTTCCAAAAATAACCGGAAAAATTGTAGTTGCTTTTCATCTCCCAAGTCCAATACCAAGGTTGGCAATGTGTCTCGTGAGGAAGATAAACGCGTAGTAAAGTCCCCATCAACTGCCTTGTCATATGTATTGCCCTGTCCCTCACTATTTTTTCCCGTAGCTGTTACTCCTAAAGCAACATTCAATGGTTTTTTATAAAGCTCAAACTCCACAATCCCTGCATTATCCCATTGATTATCTTTATGAGTCTCTACAATATCAATTTTTACATAGCGAGTATTCATTGACTTGGATAATAATACATCATCCCTATTAGTCAACGTGTCCAATTCTCTTTCGACACTAAAATCTTCCCTTGTAAAATTATCGTCTTGGGAAAATGAAACTTTGTACTTTTTCACATTATTTCTATACTGAACGTTTTTCCGACCCTCTAGAAATAAACGAAAAAATTGCACTTCTTTTTCCTTCCCCAAATCTAAAATAATTGTAGGTTTTGTATTTTTTGAAGAGGATAAACGTGCATCTAATCCATCTCCTTTATCGCCATCTACTACATTAGAATATTCACTTCCTGGATCAGCGTTGGTACCTGTTGCTATAGCGTTTAATGCTACATTTTCATTTGTACTTGTATTTGTAGTTGCTGCAAATACTGGAACGGGTATGAGACTTAACAGCATCAAAACCATTAAATAAACTGATATAGACTTTTTACACTTGATAAACATAAATGGACACCTCCTAATTTGCTCTATACAACTTACCGCTGAATTTCATCAAAGCAGATGGCACACTTGATGGAGAAACTTGTATTATGGGTTTCCCTTCTATATAGTAAAATTTGCTACTCAAAACTAACATAACTGAAACCGCATTCAAATGATCATTTTTGTTTATTTATTGATATTTTTTCTTCATCGTTACACTAAACCCTAATTACTGAAGAGGCATGAAATGAGAATCCCTCTGAACTGTTTACCGTTTATGGGTGAGCGTCAAATATCCCCCACCTAGCGGCGGGAGAGTGATTCAATCTTTGATTGGGTTAAATGGAATTGTACAAATTAGCGTTAAAATCTCACGAGCTAGTCTTCGGTATCTTGAGTTATTCTTCACAGAAACAAGGTTGGCATGTCAAGCGAACGGGTGGGAAATGCGATTACGAAGTCGGCCTTATTCTAACAGCTGTAAATAAGAAAGTCATTATACAAGCAAAACACTGTCAGAAAATGAGGCTATCCAGCAAGGATGTATACAATTGCAATGAAGTATGGGTTAACAATAATAGCGGCATTGCAGTAACACTACGTCCCATCAGTGTTTCCTCGGATTCATACACGCGAATCAAACAAACCTAATAACTACGCTATATACCAATCATCATGTATGCAGAACAAACAAAAACACCATCCTCATGCGGATAGTGGAGGCGAACCGTGGCTGTGCAAAACCACAATTCGGATCGTCCACACTAAATTGGACATATTATTATGCACACACCTATAAAGATTCAAACTCAAAGGATTCCCCAATTCCCCTTCATACGTATCCTCATTTTTAAACCGGCCCACACTTGGATCATACCATCTAGATCTTAGATATTGTAAGTCGGTTGTCGCATCCAAATACTCGCCAGAATAAAGGATGGATTCATGACTTTTTCCGATTTCGAATAGGTTTCCCCCATAAATCATAGGTGTACGAGTTCAAAACAACCCCATCAGAGTTAACCATATACTCTACATCACCATATCCATTAAGTACATAGTACTGTTTATTACCTTTTTCATCTACACAATAGTTAAGAGAATCACCATTACGGATTTAACTTGAGATCTTTTTGACGGATCCATCTGTCTGTACGCTACCTTCAGCAATAATGTTGCTATTTTCATCATAGTAGTAACGTTTTGTTGAGCCATTTTCAGTACGCTCGGTCAGTATATCGTCACCGTTATATTTATAGGCCACTTGCTTTTGGTCCGCGGTGATTACTTGTTTCAAACGATCCCAGTTATCCTACACATAATTAACGTTTAAATCTGTTGGGGTCTGTTCACTTTGTAACGTATTCCGGTTGCCGCTCTACGTCCCTTAATTCGAAACAGATTCCGAGTATGCTGGAGATGAAGTAGATATATTTTAATAACTACATTTACCGAAGTGGCTTTCAACATCCTTTAAGGTATCACCGTCGGTAATCGGAATATGTTTTTGTCCTCTACGGCAATCGGTCCAAGTTCTTGTCTTGGGCTCGGGACAAGAACTTGGACCGTTAAAACAAAAAAAAAGCCGCTATTAGCGACTTTCAAAGGGACCATGTTCTTGTCCCCCGACATCAACCTATTGCTCTGCATATTATCTATCTTCGACAAACTTCATTTTACCAACTCCATTTTCTTTTATTAGCCCATTTCCAAATAATAACACGAACACAATATTTCAGTAACTGTTGAGCTAATCTGCCCGTTAGTTGAACCAATTATAAGATAATCCGATTTGTCCAACTCGTAAATTACTAAGTCTTCATAATTAACAGACAAGCCTCCTTCTCCGCTCTTTGGCCGTCCTCACGTAACGATTAAGCTTCCTTTCTCTTTCCGGTTGTTTTCAATACAATTGTATACAGAATTCCAATTATTACGATAATCAAGGTCAACACCACATAAATGTTGCTATAAATGATGCCTTCCGCAACGGATCGTAAAGGATTTAACGCGTTATTTGTAGTTCCACTCAGTGCTTTTCCGATAAATGTTCCCGAGATCGAGCTTGCGATAAAGTTAACGAGCATGAACAGTCCCATCCCGGTTCCTGTCTGTTCCTTGGAGAGCGTATTGGACAACGTATTAGCCATCGCAATCTGGAAATAGGTTTGAGCCAAATATCCAAAGATCAATACAAGCATAACGAGATATGGAGAAACACCAGCCACAAACGAAAGAACTCCGAAACAGATTAAATATAAAACGATTGCCATATAAGCCAACGTTGCATTACCTTTCATATCTGCAATCTTGCCACCCGTTTTTGCAAGTGCAGCTGCTATAATGGCACCCGGGAACATAAAGAGACCACTGGTGAACGGAGATAGATGATTAATATCGACAAACAACAATGGCGAAAGATACGGTAATGCGAATCCTGCTCCAGCCCCCATCGCAAAGGTTAAAAGTGTTAAGGTATAAGCTTTGTTTTTGAACAGGGCTGGCATGATGAAAGGGTTAGCTGCAGTTTTAATTCTCCAGATAAATATTATAAGGAAAACAAGAAACGCAGCACCGAATATCAGATTTGATTTGGAGACAGCCAACATAAGTGAAACAATCGTTGCAACGAGGGAAAATGCACCAACAAAGTCTATTTTGTTTTTTACGCCTGTTTCATCATCCAGATATTTTCTGAAAAGCGGAATAGAAAAAATCATCAGGAGCGGAATCAGAAATAAATAGTTCCACGTTAATGTGGTTGTTACGAGACCTGCAATAATAGGACCTATTGCAATCCCGAACGTTAAACCTGCTGATGTCATTCCAAGTGCACGACCTCGGGTCTCCGGTGAGAAAAAACGTGAAGGAATGATCATGGCACATGCAGGCAATATCGATGCACCTGCAGCTTGCAGTATTCTTGCGATGATTAGTAATGGATAATTAAATGCAATAAACCCGATGAGTGAGCCCACGGTCATAAATAAAATGCCGATGGTTAAGAGATTTTTGAGCTTAAACTGATCTGCCAATTTACCATAAATCACTGAACCCACTGCATAAATAATTAAGTAACTCGTAACGATCCATCCAGATTGTGAGGGTGATATTGAGAATTGTTCCCCAATTGCTGGCAAGGCCACATTAAACATGGTTGTGTTCATTGAAGCAATGACAAGTACCAAAGTAAGAATGATCATGAGTTTACTGCGCTGGTTTGTTGCCAATTCTCCCTTTTGTTCATTTATATTCTGTGCTATAGCTTCCATATATATCTGCCTCCGTGTTTTGTTAGCTAATATGTTCCATTGCTGCCATACAAATCATGATTCAAGTTTAAGAATGATTCGATCCAGCACAGAGGAAAATACTTCAATATCCTGATCCGGAATATCTCGAACCATCTCGTCCAAAAATACTTGAACATGTACATTTGCCAAATGGTCCAATACTCCTCTTCCTTCTTCGGTGAGAAACACAAGGTTTGTCCGCTTGTCGTTTGCGTCAGCGACACGTCGAATCATATTACTTTTGATTAGGGTACTCAATAGCCTGGATACGGTGGTATAATCCCGATCGACAATGTCTGCCAAATGATTTTGTGAAATACCTTCTTGATGATTTAAACAATTCATCAGTCTCCACTGTTCAAACGTGAGAGGACAATTTAGCTCTTTGAATTTTTTATTCAAGCCATTTGCAATAAATCGTGAACATGTAACAACCTTTTGACCCAATGATTTATTGTAGTCATATATTTTCAAATAAGATCACTCCTTAATAAATTGTGTGTATGTGCAAGTATTAAATTAACACGTATTATGTGTATATGCAAGTATATTTATGTGTACATACAAATATTTTTTTAAAAAAAGTCGACTTTTATCGTTCTTCCTTCTAGAGAGCTCCGAAAGAACATGAAGGTGATCTCCCGTCTCCTAATAATGATCAAACCGGTTCAAGCTGAGAGAGAAATTGAGATTGGGGAGAAAATTATGCTTGTTCTTTACTTTATTGTGTCAGATACCATTTTGTTGTTATACTATCCTGCCCGTTAGCTTAATGAATTACGAACGAATATCGATTAGATTCATGCCTAATCTGTAATCGGACTATGTTCTTGTCCCCCGACACTTATCCTGAGTGATTTGGTTTAGGATTTTTTGACTTGTCCTGATAGGTAGACCGATGTATATTGTTTGATTTCTTATCACTCGAATCACCTCCCCTCTGCGGATTTTATGTAAAAGAAAAAGCCGCTCATGTGAGCGACCGTAACTTAATCGTTTTTCTTCTCGAAAATATAAACGTTAGATTGAACCGTACCTGCATACAATTGAGGCGTAACACTGTGTAACTTCCAGCCAGTGTTGTACATTTGGTTAAGATGCTGTTGAAGTTCATGTTCGTCACTACGTGAAATAATAATTTCCGACACTTCAACTTTATATTGTTGGTCCATTCTCATTTGACCTCCTCGACATCACAATTCTACATCGATATCCTTTATTGCCTATGATACTCTTTGAGAACTCCCGAAATCTTAGAAATGCTCTGTTTTGTCTATTGATCAACCTTTAGCATTGCTCTGCTCTCCCTTCAGCCGTCTCTGTGTGCGACTCAATAGCGTAGACTTTGATTAAATTCAACAAATATTTCTTGAGTAGCTTCTTCCCATTGTTTACTTGTATAAACTATAAGTTCTACATCATTCGGTATTAGTTGATTTGATAGAACACTCCACATCGACAAATTGTTTTTGCCAAGGGTACTCCTCCTTAAAATGACTCCTTATAGTATTGGAAATTTAATCTTATTTGACCTGAGTATATACCATCTGAATTCCAAACTTCGGCTGGCTATTGTCTTTATTGGGCTATCGTTCTTCGTTAGTTGAACACGAACAAGGCTAGTTAATCTTATAATCAACAATTTCTTTTACTCTTGTGTAATGTATTAATCGTTCGAGTTCATTGAGAACTCTTATTCGTCCCTTTTCATTGGTCCACCAATTATCTGGACGAGTATTGTTATCCAAAACCCCAGAGAGGCTATACTCAATCCAATCTGGCATATAGGTCTTCATACTAAGATAACACCGTCTTAAGTGAAAGAAGTTTGTAACTAGAAGGATTCTTCGAGTCCTTTCTAATCCGAATTTCTCGTCAATCATTTCTCTTGAATTGATAATATTTTCTTTTGTATTTGTTGACTTATCCTCCACCCAAATATCTGAGTCTTTTACACCGCTTTGTATTGCCGTGTCCCTCATAACATGAGCTTCAGGAATATTTGAAGTGCCACCCGACATAATTATTTTAGTTGCGCGCCCCGCTTTATAGAGTTCTACTGCCTTTGGAACCCTCACTCTTGGGGCTGTAATGCTACCAAATACCAGAACAAAATCAGCATTTCGCCCGTCATCGTCCATACCTTCAAAGATTATCTTGTTAATCATTTTTTTATCAAGAGATTGAGATTCTAATTCGGACAGAAACATAACGACCTCCTGAAAAATATATTATCACAAATAATATTCTGCCATTATTATACAATTATGTATTTTGCAAATCTGCCCGTTAGCTTAGTCACTTCGGACGAACATCGATTAGATTCATGCCTAATCTGTAATTGGACCATGTTCTTGTCCTCGGATATTTGCTTCTTAATGTTAGATGATACTACCCTTTAGCTTAACAAGAAAGAGAAAGTTACATAAATTGAAGTTCAAGAAGATCCAAATTATTGCGAACGATGATCATTTTGTCCTTATAGTCCCAATGGCCAATCAAGTTAGGCAGCTTCGTCAGATTATAGTCTTTATTCCATACCAACAAGTTATGGATGCCTTCGAGTGTCTCTTGCTTCTTTCTTGGGATGATGGCCGCATTGCGCTCTTCATAACGCCTCCAGATTCGCTCCTCCTGAACAGACAACGGCGTCATCAGTACGACGATCTTATCTGCAGCGGCAAAGCTCGGCCCTACCCACGACCTGTATACGCCTTCAACGATCCAGGAATTGAGACCGCTGATTTCTCTAAGCCGGAGGTCACGCTCATCTTCTGGTACCTTTACACCATATTCATTCGATTGAGGATCCCAGAAAATATCGTCTAGATCGTAATGCGGAATTTGGAGCTTAGCGCTCAATAACGCCGCGATATAGGATTTACCGCTTCCTGAGCCGCCGATGATATGAATTCGGATTTCAAACACCTCCAGATTCTATTTGTGGAACTACCTTTGTTGAAATATTTCGTCGTATTGTTTGATCCGTTAGTTTAATTAACATCTGATCAACTTTCGTGCCTGCGTCAATGATATCATATCGGGAATGTAACAATGTTCTTGTCATTGCGTTTTGACAAGAACTTGATAACATAAAATAAAAAAGCCGGAAATAACTGCCCTTCAGTTGATTATAAGTGGAGCAGTTGCCTCGGCATACTGCTCCACTATAGTTGATCTTATCTGAAGTACTGAACTATATATACAACTTAGTGGTGCAGATTCATTGACTGGCAGTTGTTCACCTTGTATATTCATACGGTAATACAATCCTTTCCTCTCCAACAGTTGCTCGTGGGACCATGTTCTTGTCTCCCGACAAGTTTTCAACCATCGCTGTGTTCTTGTCCTTTTCGGCAATCGGTATAAGTTCTTGTCCCTCAACAATTGCCTCGGCCCTCTTGATTATCTTCTGAGCCACGGGAAATCTTCATGTGTACTTGGGCTTTTGAATTCCCTATAATGTACAAAAAGCAACCTTCCAAGGTTGCTTTTACTTATAACATCACCCAACCACTTGCATTATGACTAGTGTCCGGGTTTTACCTGTAACTCTTTTTCTAAGATCATTTGATGTTTCTTTTGATCAAATCGGAAGTAATACTTTGACACTGTATCCATTCCAGCTCCATGGCCTCCCCTAAAGACCAGCCGATTATTTATGACCCTGGGCTTTTCAATCGGGTAAACATGAAATTTGTCAAGAGTTCTATGATTAAGCATAAACGTAATTGGATAGGCGCTATCTCCGTCTACGCCATATAAATAAAACTCCAATCCATGACAATCGGTATACCTGGGCATAAAATAATATAATTCCGTGTCCCCTAGAATCAAATTCTCGATTTCTATCATTTCATTTTTTGGCTGGATCACTTCAATATTGTTCAGTTCATGTATTTTCAATTCATGAGTCCTGGTTTTAAATACGACATCGTAGTTTCCTGTTATGCTATAGTCCTCTTCCAGGCCGTAACAACTCGGCGCACCTAGTGTTTGAATTTTCTCTTCAGAATTTGGCACAATTTCTAATTTACCGTTTTTGGAATTCCCTACTGCTCGTGGAGGTGCGGACGCTTTTGTATCCACATCCTCTATATCCGAGTAACCCAGGTTGGTTCCCAGTTCAAAGTATTCATAACCTGTCAGGAGCAGCAGTGACATCGTCAGGCTTACAATTAGCTTAATCATTCGTCCCACCTTCTCTTAGTAATGCATATCGTTAAAATACTCATCAGCGGAATTTCGTTTTTACCCCAATTCGGTATTAACTTAAGGGCCACTTAGTTCTTGCCTCCGTTTATGAACCAAAATGACAACCCTCCTTCGGAGTTGTACGAAAATCCCGCTATTGTATAAACAATTAATTTAGATGTTAAGTTACGGAACCTATAAACATTTACCGGTGAATAATCATCAACTATCTAAAATGGAAACGTCACATGTTGCTCTTCATGTTCTGGAATCTAGATGCGGAATTGTAAAGTAATTTGATATATATCTAATAGGTAATCGGACTAAGTTGTTGTCCTTGGCTCGGGACAAGAACTTAGTCCGATATAACAAAAAAGACGCTAATAGCGACTTTCATCGGGACCATATTCTTGTCCCCCGACAACAAACAATTAAGGTGTTAGTTTAACAAAGGCAGCCGTTCGCACTAGTCGGCTGCCATCTTATAGTTATTAAGCTATCGTGTCCCGTTAGCTTAAGTAAAGGGCTATCACTCGGTAGCCCTTTCGTTGTTCAATATCGTTCCCTGTTAAATTAACACTTACCACCGTACTTTCTTGCCAACAGTGAGCCCTAGCCCCATCCAACGTCCTTCATCATGCAGAATAAAATCCTTTTCGCCATCGTAATATTGGAAATTATCGAGTATCCATTGGTAACCCTCACTGAAGTAATAGCTTTCCGTAATACAAAAACCTTGACCTCGAAGTAAATTGCGATTCCATTCCAACGTCCGAAGTCATTTTTTGTAAGATTGAAAGCTATCGAAATTTTCCAAACCATGTTCTTGTCCGTTCCAGTTAATGATGGTAAGGAGCAACTAGGTATACATCAAATAATACTGGAATTAAAACCGTGAAATTAAGATTTAAAAGATTTGAGATGAAATTCCAGGGCGGAACTTTGTAGGAATCCCTTTGTGATTTGAACAAAAAGTATCTAGATGTATAATAGAGTACGCAATAACTCTGAACTTATCTGCTTTCAATTAAGTGTAGACGGTCCCCGTTGAACTTCATCTTCATCATCGCATATTACTAAAGGAGTGAGCCTAATTATACATAATGTAAACTAGTATGCAGATATACTTATGAAATTTGACAGGAGTTATTTACATGAAAAAAATGTTTCGAGCAAGATACATATTAACCTTTATTTATTTGTGTATAGCATTATTAAACTATACCAATCTAGATGCTAAGTGGAAAATTGACAGTGCAGACCTACTCATTTACTTTACAAGTCCACCTCTTTGGATAATTAATGATTTAAAGTTTGCATTTGAAAGAATTGAGTTGTTTTACTTAATAACACTAATATTTTGGTTTTGTATAGGTTATATAATCGATATTATTATAATTAAAATATTGAGAATGATTAATTAATTGATAAATATAATTCTTTAATTTTTTAGATGATCTTAGGTTTCCCCTAATATCATCTATTTTTCTTACCACAATTCACCTCTGATATTGTTTTAAAGATAAGTTTTATTTTCATCATTAGCTAATTATTGGTATATCCCTAGTCTAATAGTTCGCTAAACTTATTATATGATTTCAGGCGGATTAATGTGAGCGACCGTAACTTAATCGTTTTTCTTCTCGAAAATATAAACGTTAGATTGAACCGTGCCTGTCATTTCACCTCCTCGACATCACAATTCAACATCGATTCATCGACATCCTTTAATAATGAAGTTCAATTCCAAAACTTATTTTTTTATCAACTAGGTTTACAGAGGTAATGAAGAAATAAAGTTGTAACCGCAATACGGTATCGTTTCTCAAAAGAAATTGATTCGAAGTCCCCATTCAAAAATACTTCTATGTCATTTACATCTACTCTTGAATACAAAGCAATAGTTTTATTGGTTATGCCAAATACATCTTTTAAAACTTCAATAACGCCTTTTACTCTGTCATCCTCATTAACCTCTTCCATGCCTATGGTTAGTATTATTAGTAAATTTCTAAGCGATGCAAGTTCACCCCCGCTGTATTCCTTACTAGCAATAACATCCATGCTAACTCCTGTTATCTTACTTAGAGTATCTAGTGATACTCCGTATCTTCCTGTAACGCGTTCTAACATTTTGTTGAAGTCTCCGTCACCACCCAACGAAGATATACTCTTAACAGAATTCACAGACCCCACCCCCTACAGTTCTTCATTATATGAAACATGAAATAGATCTTCTTCAAGCATATAGTTTTGATTATACGTTTCATTGTAAGTTATTCTGCCTGGGCTAAAATCAATTCCTTCAAACACATTATCTCTCATCCAAGCTTTTTTCAAATTGGCTTTTGCCTCTTCCTCGCCTATAGGGAGTAAAATGGTCGCAATTACATGCTTTCGTACTATTTCATAAATCATTACAATTTAGCCCCAGTTTGTTGTTAATCTGTTTTAAATAACCCCTTACAACTTGTTCATCTTTTGGATTTCGTTATAAGTACTCCAAGCTTGCAGATTCAAGATAGTTATAGAAATGATCGTTATCTACAACGAATTCGTGATAATCTCCATCAATTGAGGATTTAATAAAGTACATAACTCCCGCTTCTCCAAAATAAATATCATCCCAAGGACCAAATTCATTTGCAAAAACGCATCTCACACTATCTTCCCGGTGCCCTCGAAACTCCTGATAGTTTTCCAAAACATTTAAAAAATTTTCATCCTTAATATTAGAATAGAATAGTTTAATTAATCTGTATTCTTCGGCTTCTGCAATTTTAAAATTAGGTAGATATTCATCTTCTAATGGTTCATCAGGATAATTACAGATTTTTGACTTTGAGTACTTTCGTGGTGTAATATCCTCCTTCTTCATATCCCACCAACATCGATCTTCACTGTAAATTTCATAAGCCCAATAAGCTGGTTTCTCACGATAATCCTCATCTGTGAGATCTAGTCCGTCCCAGTAACTATTGACGCGATCTACCGCTGCCTGTTTCGATATTCCAAAATACCTTTGCATGTCTTCAACGATTAAAAGATAATAAAAATATGAATCCTCTTCTGTATTAAAGTTGAATTTTATCTTCATTGTGATCACTCAATTCCTATAGTATCTAGTACCGACATAGCCTTTCAAAATTTTCGCTGCTAATCGTGAGTTATGAACATATACGTTACTTTATCACAGAATAATTTTCAAATAACAACAATCACATTTTTAAACTTACCTGCTGCTACTGACATCATATCGGTAATGTAACAATGTTCTTGTCATCCGTCGGAATGTTATCAAGTTCTCGTCATTATGTTTTGACAAGAATTTGATAACATAAATATAAAAAGCCGCATAATCAGCGGCTTCTATTGTTACTATGTTTTTGTCACCCGACAACTAGGCTTATAACAAGTCATATCTTATCCTGCTTTCAACCAGAATTAAGTGGTTTTTCCGTTGATGAAGTTACCTCAATCATGTGACCAGCTTCGTTTGTCATGAATTCCCTTATTACTTTAAATTAACGCCTTCAAACACTATAAACTTCCCTGCTTATAGTCCCTCATTTGACGTAACCTTTATAAAGTCCTTCTGGTTAGGAAGGTTCAGATTATAGCAAATCAATGCCCCCATCCTTTCTAATTACATTTTACAAGTCGTATCTCCGATGCTCTGTATACTGCCGAATATAATGGATTGATCATCTATACAGCACACCATAATTACACTTTGAGACCCAATCTGTTAGCCAATCCCCACGCAAACTCTTTTTGGGAGTCTAGCTTCAATTCGTTAAACACTCTTACCATGCGTTCCTGCGCTTTTTCCATTTCACCTATTGAGCAATAGAGTACCGTTAAGTAATGGGGATTCTCGTAAATCCCATCTTTCTCTCGTAACTCCATTACTTTGATTACATCGTTGATACTTTCAAACTGACGAAGGTGAGGGAGTATATAATCTGTAATATCTTTCATTATCACTTGTTTAAGTTGATCAACGTTAGTATCGGTAGTCAATCTGTACCAATTATCGTTCTTCGTTAGTTCTGTGCCACGAATCCGTAAAACTGAGTTTACTTCCATTGGAAAGGATGGTTTCGGATATCGATGAACTGTTCCGAATAATTGTTCTATATAAATGCCAGTATTGAAAAAGAACTCAACTTCATCATGTGTATTCCACTTCGATGACTGAATGTTTACTGTTGTAGAGAAGTTAGAACAGACATGGGCAAAGTTATTGCCCTGCTTCTTAAACCCCTCTACCTTAAACAAGGGAGCAATGGTTCTTTTTATAACTTCCTTCAATACATCCTGCATTGTCATGCTAATCAATCCCTTTGATGATAGAATCCTGTCTTCATTCTTCCATGTTATCCTCGACACATCTATCAAATATAACTTCAAAGTCACCCTTGATTATCAAATGTTCAACCACTTCTTCAATACGTTTGCGACTACATTCATCCACCAGTACCATATCACTACCCCAGAAATACTTCCCTTGCAAGCACTCTCCAGTTTGTTGATTCTTTTTAGCGAGGTACAGTATGTTCTTGTATGTGAAAAACGAAGCAACCCACCTTGAACCTTCTTCAAATGTAACTATCGCATCAGTGTTATCATCATATATGTTCCATTCTCCTTCAGCCCATTGTTCGGCCTCAATCCAAATGGAATATGGCATGTTTTTCACTAATATCGCCTTCTTTCGAAACTTAATTGCACCGTATGTTGGAATTACATTTAATCGTGTCACATCACAATTCATTCTTAGGCGGGCTGTAGGATACTGTTTATCCAATTCCTTTCCTCGATGCTCAAGTTGGTATAAGCTGGTTCAATTCCTCTTTCTTCTCAGAACGTTTGATTATTGAAAGACCATTTGACAGCTTATAATCCACGACTGCAGTCTCGTCTTTGTTTTGTTAATGGTTTTTAATGGTGAGTCCTGGGAATACGGTATAATCATTAACGTCAATTCTTCCTAGTGGTCTCATCGTTTGTATTTTACCTCGAGCTATTTCAATATCCCAGTTTTCTCCGAATAGCTTTTCTTCCTGATAGATAACTTTTATTCTTACTTTAACCGTATTATCTTTAGATATCTGAGCATCCACAATGTCATAATCAATAATTGCTGGATATATGCCGCCGATCGGAATCATATCAAATCCTTCAACAGATATTGATTGAATCAACTCAGCATCACGATTGTCAAAGCCTGCTACAAAAGTAGTAATAAGGTTTTGAATTCCCGCCCAGGTGCGACCATCTATATTAAGGTTCTGATTCCAAACATCTTCCTGTGAGTCTACCTTACTGTTTATTGACACTGTTTGATCCCTCTGGTCCCAACTTACATCAGCTCCTAGCGCTTTAGATACGAAGCTTATCGGAACCATCACGCGATTATTACTCATCTGTGGTGTGACATCTGATTTAATTTGTTCTCCATTTACGACGATTTTGATCGTCCCCTTAGCAAAAGCCATGCTTATTGCAGCAGTTAAAGCAATTAATACTGCAGTTAATGAAATAAACAACTTTTTTTTCATTAGTATCCCTCCTAAGAAATTATGGTACATGCCAATCACGAAAACAGAATGCATCGCGATTTTGCAAACTTAACGTTTGCTTCATCTTATAGCGTTGTTTGACTCGTTAGTTTAATTAACATCTGATCATGCATGGGATCGAATACAGTGTTTCGGATATCCTCCAAAACTCAAAAGGAACGTCAGGATAAACTTCCCTGACGACGGTTTTCCCGGAAGCTCGTAGTTGTTTTCCTGATCAAACTTATCTTTCCGGAAGATAAGTCAGAACAACGACACCTGAACCGAATGTCTTTATTTCCGCCAGTTTCAGCACTTTCTTATCTATCCCTTCTCTAAAGAGACGTTTTCCGTTTCCAAGCACAACTGGGAAAACCATGAGCCGATATTCGTCGATGAGGTCAAGCTGCATCAGCGTTTGAACGAGTGCGCAGCTACCAAATACCAAGATATCCTTACCAGGCTGCTGCTTCAGCTTAGATATTTCCTCCGTAATATTGCCCTTGATCAGCGAAGAATTGTTCCATTCCACTTTTTCCAGAGTTGTTGAAATCACGTGCTTGGGGTAACTGTTCATCATCCGGCCATATTCCCCTTCTTGCTCGATCAAATTAGGCCAAGCCGCTGCAAAATTAACATACGTTTTGCGTCCAAGCAGAAGAGCGTCGTTTGCTTTCAGTTCATCGAACTTGAATTGCTTTGTTTCCTCACTACGGAATTGGATCGTCCACTGCGGATTCTCCATGACGCCATCCAGCGATACAAACTCAGATACAACTACTTTTCTCATTTTCTTTCTCCTTTTGTTTTTTTCAATACAATCCGTCTGTCTGATTGTATGATAGCGCGAGTAATGCAGACATGTATCAGGTATTGTCGCAATAAACAAGCCTAGCGACTTGGAACTTGCATTTTTCGTTGTTCACGAACTATAGTTTAGCTTGAGACATGTGAACAGATTTCTCATGGATTGCTATTCCCGAAAAAAGTTTGGATACGCTACTTAAACATTTTTCTCTTTTTGAATATCAATTTAGCACCCGCTACTAAACCACCTTGTTTGGCTCGCTCGGGAAAAGAACTTGTACCGTTAAAACAAAAAAAGCCGCTATTAGCGACTTTCAAAGGAACCAAGTTCCTGTCCCCGGATAAGACCTGAGCTGGCTGTGTTGAGTCAGCCCCTATCCCTACTTTAGAAAAAACGATGCTCTCAGATTAATGAATACTATTATAAATGCTTTTAAATTCTTGAACAAAATCAATCGGCAGCATAGGTTCATCAGAAGCAGCTATTTGTTGAATCTCTTTTAACCTGTTCATTGATTCTTCATCCAAATTTGACACATCGTTTGCTTGATGGAAATAAATATACTGCAATACATAACGAAGTTTAATAATCTCTTGTAAATATTCTATTTCTTTTTCTTGGATTGTATTTTCTTTTAGATATCCTTTTATAAAATGGTGGAAAAACAATTTATAATATTCCGTTTTATTTTCAAATTCCTTATACGGAAAAAAGAGTGCATAACTCAATGTAATCCCAATATCGTTTACGAAATACGTATAACTGCAATCATCGAAATCGAACAAATAAATGTCGCCGTTATGCAGATAAAAATTACTTTGACTAAAGTCGCCATGAATCAAACCGTATGTATCTTTGGACTTGGGCAGAGAAGTAAGTTTTGTTAATCTTTCTTTTATAATTGAAATCATTACATCATCAGGTCGCAGGTACTTCTCCGCCTTTATTTGAACTTCTTGGTCCCAGGCTTGTCGTTTAAACGCGGGATTACTCCATTCATAACTCTTTGTGGCATGATGGATTTTCCCCATAAATTCGCCCCATTTTTCGTAAAGCGATTCATTCCAATCTTCATCCGACACTTCTTCTCCAAGAACCATTTCGTATGAAATGGCTAGGAACAAACCATTTTCTGCAGCAATTTCTTCAACCATATTGCCTCTGGTCGATGGAACAGCATTTGAAACTGCCAGTCCTTTATTCGACAAAAAATTTATAAATTCAAGTTCACCCAGTATATTATTTCTTGATCTTCTAATTGTATGTGAGATTTTTAATATAAAAAATGCGTTGTTTTTCTGGTATTCATAAACAAAGCTCTCATAACCGCCCAATGAACGAACATTCTCTTGATTAATGTCATATCGCTTTATTGCTTCGGTAAGGATCTCTTCAGTGAATTGCTGTTCAATTTCTCGAATCATTTTCTATACCTTCTTTCATTCATAATTTAAGTAGTTGCATTATTTTTCAATCAAAAATTTCGGCGACTACCTGACGGAAGACCTCTTGCTGACCGTTTTCCAGGGAATTGTCCAGCACCGCCCTCTCTCCAGAAGCATGTCCTCACACAAATAACAGTGTATCGTATGAATTCTACATTTTGTTAAAACTATCCTGCCCGTTAGTTTAATAAAAAGGCGTCTAATCATCTTTATTAGACGCCGTCGATGACATCATATCAGGAATGTAACTTATCCACTTGCTCATTCGCTTCAGACCATTTTATAAACCCTTCTGTCCAATTATCTTTTTCAATTTCGTATTTCCTACCTCATAAGAATGTTGAACTAAAAATATAGTTTTCATATTCTGTCCACCTTTTTATAAAGTTGTATTCGCGAAATGATTGAACTATCCTCCCCATTATTTTAATGAAAAATGGAGCACTTGCCACACGGCAAACTGCTCCATAATGTTATTAACTATCGTTTTTTGTTAGAACAAATAGATTTTTAAAAATAATAATAAATGTATAATTCTCTGCTATCATATTCTTGCCCAAGCTCTAACCTGTTAATTTGGTTTCTTATATTTAGAAGAGAGCACGAATTGCAAGGGAGACAATCAATTAGCCATGTATCAATATTAATTTCTTCAAGCTGGGAGTCTACAGAAATCGCATGTTCTGCTATTTCGTTAAGCAATTGGGCATTAATTATATGGGATTTGATTTCATAACATGCATCTCCGTGGTACACCCAATTTTCAGCATTTGAATTATACTCATACCCACATTCAGTACACTTCATATCATCCTCCGAATCAATCATATTCATAAGTTTAAGTAACAGATACTCCATCTGCCCATTTTCTTAAAGGATTTTATTTCATTTTCAAGATTCAGAGTTGCATTATTCATCGACAACCACCTGTATCCTACGATATGTTCTTTACTTTATTGTATCAGATACCATTTTGTTGTTTTGACAAGAACTTGATATAACATTAAAATAAAAAGCCGCATAATCTGCGGCTTCTGTTGTTACTATGTTTTTGCCTCCCGAAACTAACTTCTTCTTCTACATCAGTGTCTCTTTTCAATAGTCCGAGTTAGTATTATTTCATTTCCTCGTTCCATAATAAATCATACCTGGATCAATGGTACAGTCCACTAATAGTAGAATAAAAAAATAATTACTACAAGAGAGATCAGTTTGGAAATAGAGCATGAAAAAACACCCTATTTTAGGGTGTTTTAATATTAAATTTATTTAGAAGACCGTAGCCAATAAATCTGTAACGTGATAATACATATATCCAAATACTAAAGACGCTACAATTTTGTATATAGTTTGATTTTTCGAGTTTTTAAAACTATTGATAAAACACCACATAAATACTACACCAATTAAGAAGTAAACAGTATTCAATTGATGATCCCCTCCATAATTATAGTTTTAGACTACTGCACAATATAATCCGAATGAGTGAAATTAACTTTAGAAGTAGAAGTAGAAGTAGAAGTAGTAGCTTATAGTTACACCATCTTTTGTGCTCCAACTTAAAGAAGGATCAACTTTTTTTGTGAAATGCCAGTAATCGCCTACTATACTAATAACCTCAGTGTTTTTGCTGTTATCATGTCCTTTTTGAAATTTGACTCCACTCAGATTCATAATCCTTGTAGCCTGTTAAAGTGGAGCCGAAAACTTTGTAATGTAGGACTGGCCAGTAGCTACGGTGTAAAATAATACTAAATTTAAATGCTTATATCTAGTGGGAAATTAATGTTATTTTGGAATTATCACCATATTCCATCCTGATTTTATAACAGTTTCTTCTTGGTCTTCCGGCTGATATCCACCACTGAAATCGTCGTTCTTTGTCTGAGTCATCTCTTAAGAATTTTACTTTTTTATTGATTCACTATATTCGAATTTTATCAATTTCAAGTTATATTCTGTTAATAATTCATACTCAGATAATGGACTAAGATCTGTTATGTTTCCCTCTTTTTTTATTACACCAGGGGTTAAGGCATCTTCTTTGTATAACTCATCTTCCAAGTGATAATCTTCATATAAAACTGAAAAGAATAATGATACTTCCTTTCCTTTTCCACCCTTATACAAGACAACGTTCTTATTTCCGCTAGCCAATTTTTTCTTCCATTGTATATATTTACGGCCAGATCCTTCGCTCAAACCGAATCCATCAAACTTAACAATGACGGTATCTTCTACAGTCTTTTCTTGTCCATTGATTTCATACTCCAAGTAAAAAGGGAATTCCCCATAAGTATAGACAGGTTTAGGAGGGTCTTCAGTTAAAGAAATACTGATATATAATAGCAGCCAAGGACCCGTGAAAAAAACAATTACCCCAAGAAAAACAACTTTTAGTCTTGTAGAAATGGATTTCACTTAAACCTCCCTTTTAATGCTTTTGTTACTGACTCCATAGAATGATTCTTATGTATAGTTTCACCGTTTAGCGTAACGCAAACAAAGTTTTCCTGTTAACAAAAATACGACCGGATTTATTGTATGTAACCTTCTGGCTACCTACAAGATCTAATATACGTAACGTTACGAACATTCTAATACTTCTAGTCTAGAAAGCAGGTGAACCCTTGCAAGTAGTTCCTATTGTTAGCTGACCGAAGTACGATGATTCTCCGAGCGAATCGACACTCAATGGTCCATCCGACGTCACGGTTCATTCCGCTGCGAATGTTCCTGAGAAACATGTCTATGCAAGATTATGTGGGTTGTCTCCGCACGAATACGGTCGGAATAATAGGTAGCCTGTAGATTTGGTCGGATTATCGGGTAATTACAAGCATCTCAAAAGGAGAATACTTATGATTAAATATTTCAAGAAAAAATCTATTCGCTTATCTGTATTAGGATTAGTAACGCTAATAACTGTCTGCTCATTTACACTGGTAAATGCTCAAGGGACATCATCCCAATTAAAAGAAACAGTAGAAGTGGCTGAGCTATCAAAGCCTGGTGGCGGCCAAAGCCAAAGCCTGACAGTCAATAATGCAGAAGAAGCTGCTCTGGTATTGCAGAAGTATTTTAACCTGACTGGATTTTCACTTATGCAAGATGAGAGAGAAGTACCCACTGCAACTTATGTAACCACAGACGACAGTATGCGGGTATGGGTTGGTAATAATAATAAAATAATCGGTCTCGACAACATGAAGGCATGGAAAGAATTGAAAATTAAGAATGAAACACAAAAAGAAGAGTGGATTTCAATAGACCAAAGTAAAGAGATAGCCATTCAATTGGCTCAACCATTCCTAGACGTTAGTGTTCAAGAAGTACAAATCACAACAACAGAGCATCCCTACAATGACTCGCTTATTGTATTTGATATTATTCCTTCCTCCGAAGGCAATCTTACTGGCAACGGTAGGTTTCATGTAACTTTGGACCGATCCACTGGAGCTATCATGAATATTAACCCTGTTCTGTGAATGAGCTGAACGACTGGAAGCTAACAACTGCTATTGCAGGGCCGTAGAGCAACGAATGGGTAACCAGAGAACGATAGTTAAATAACCAGTGTAGCAGTCTGAGCATCAGACTGCTACACTGGTTATTGTCATAAGTTGAATCTTAGTAAAACACTATAATGATCCACAAGTTTGCACATGGTGAAATAGCTGTAGTATTCGGTAGTCTCTTTGACCTCGCCATGTCCATTACCGAATAAGTTTAATACCACTACCCAAATGCTCCCATCATAGACAGCTTGTCACAACAGGCGCTCAGCAGAGGAAGGATCTGTATTTCGCCGATTAACTTAAGGTGTCTGTTTCAAAACCTAACAATAATACGTTATTTTACAACTCGGTATCGTAGGTGTGTCTCACTCGCAAAGGCCGATGTTTCTACCCGCTCCAACTTCATGCACTCTCCTAACCCGCCAAATAATGAAATGCCGTCACCCAGTAGCAAGGGGACTACATCTAGTACGATCTCATCCACTAGACCAAGTTTGAGGCATTGCCTGGAGATGCTGCCACCCAAAAGAGCGACACTTTTATCACCAGCGCTTGCTTTGGCAGCCTCAACGGCTTGCTTAATATCATTAACGACGAAACGATAAGTGATACCATCTATTTCAACGGGTTCATGGGCTTCGTGGGTCATGAGGAATATTAAATGTATGTAGTCACAACAACCTTTATCATCAGGATCAGGCGTCCCCTATGTAGACCCCTTATGTCTACATTCTATCATCCAAAGACAGAACTGATTTCTCATAAATTGCTAGTTATCCGAACGAAGTTCAGGAAGCAGCCATTTTATTTAAGGCATTCTCAAAATAGCTATATACTTCATCTGCAATTCCTAGAAACTCTTTTACAGGTACATCACTTTCCAAGTAACAAGCATACAGATAATCAACTAATGCGGAGTCAATCTCACAATAGTTTAATATGGCATTCTTCATCTTAATAATGTCATCTTCCCATACACCTGTATCTTCTAACACCAAAGAGTATAATGCACGAATTAATCTCTTAGAGTAACCTTTAATATATCTAGATTTCAATGTGTTATCACTAGCATTAGAAAGTAAACCTCTATGTACACGATCTACTTCCTCCTTGGTCTCTGTATTTAAGTCTAAAATGAACTCTGGAGAAATCATGATCGGTGGTACTTTTTCACCAATGTCATCACCATATATGCAAACACAAATGATCTTAACCCAAAACCCCCACTCATTGGGTTTACTTAATACATCGTCAATCGGGCAAATTGTCGTATCAATCTTAGTTAACAATGGATATTCTTCTAAAAGTCTGTCTTTAATTTTTGACAATCTCTCGTAATCAATATCTTTGGGATTTACACATACAATAGTAAAGTCTGCATCTGACTTAAAAGGTTTAGCCGTTCCTTTTGGAATTGACCCACACATATAAATGCTATGAATCTTATCTTTAAATTCGGCAAGTATACTATCTATGTATTTATCAACAAAATCCTTATATTCACTTTGTATTTCAATTCTTTTAATAACTTTTTCTAATATCATATAGACTCCTCCTAAACTAAGATCTTTATTCGGCTAACGTCTTATCTATGAACTCCGTAAACAACTTCATATGTAGAGTATTCGCGAAATCAATAAACTCCCCTGCCTGTTAGCTTAATAAATTTAAAATGGAAATATAATAGAATCGATTAGCATCAATATTCGTTCTTAATTGACGTATGACTAGAACGTGACATCATTCCCCATACGAAAACCCGTTATACCCGTACCTTAGTATAGAAAATCAAAAAAACCATTCATTCCTTTTTGAATGAATGGTTTTTTACTTTAAAATGAAAACCTGCCTGCACGCCGATTATATACTGGTTGTACCAACTTATATCGAATTCAAGGCATGTAAGAGATATTCCTTTCGATTTAATGGATTATGGTCGTATCGTGTGCATAAGGGCACTTTACCTTTAAAAATCTGATAACCGTGAAATTCTGATAAAAATACCCCTTCACCTTGGGTCCAGCCCGGAAGTTGAATCTCGAATGGATGAATGTCCTTAATCGGGATCAAGCCATGAATCGTGAATACCTGATCATTCTGGATCGGATCTGAATAGGTTGCAGACGCTTGAGTAAGTTTATATAAAACTCTGCTAAGTGAATCCACAGGGATCTCTAATTCGAACCGATGAATGGGTTCATAAACTTGAGTTGTTGCTTCAGCTAGTGCTCTCATTAACACAAGAGGTGTTAACTTCCGAAAATCACTTGCCGTACTCACTGGACTTGCATAGGCGGTATCGGTAAGTGTCACGATTAAATCGCGAACTTCCCAGCCCAATAGTCCTTGCTTAAGCGTATCATAGACGGTTTCTTCAATTGCCTTATGAAACGATAAAGGGAGGGAGCCTAGTTCTACTTCTAGATGATATTCAATGCCGGCTCGGCGAGGGTTCGGTTCAATTCGAAAGCCTACGGTAGCGTAGAATGGGTTTCCCTTCTCTCCCATTCTTTCAACGGATGTCCCTGTATAGATTGGCTTTTCAATATAAATAGGCTGCGTCCCAAGAAATTCAATATCGATTTGAGCGTCTTTTTTCAGTTGATCCCGAATCACTTCTTTTTGAATTTCACCATAAAGATGAATGGATAGCTCTCCTTGAAGAGGATGCTGTTTGATCTGAATAAATGGATCTTGTTCAGCTAATCTTTTCAGTCCTCTGTATAAATGAATCGTATCATTTTCGTTACACGCTTTGATTGTTGTAACTAGACTAGGCGGAGAGAATAGAGATTCAGTTGTATCAATGGAAGGAATTCCGATGGCATCACCAACCTGGCACTCTGTTAACCCAATAATCTTAATGATATCGCCACTTACTGCACTTATTCCATTTGTTGTTTTTCCGGAAAAGAAATGCTGCAACCCCGTCACCTTGTTGATAAATTTTATTTGTTCCCCTGCTTGATTAGTTCGGTAATAGGAAAGACTCTCCCGTATTTTGATTTCACCGGTGAAAACTCGTACATAAGCGATCTTTTCATCGTTCTTTCCACGTTCAATTTTAAATATTGTCCCTTTTAGAGGTGAATTATCTTCAAAAGGAACAGAAGGAAACCAGTTCTGTATGGCTGTAATCAAATGGGTGATTCCTTCACCGATTATGGCCGAACCAAATAGCACCGGATAGAGCTGTGCTCGCTTAAACTGTTCTAAGAATTCGGATTCAAATTCAGTGTGGGCTAAGCCCTCTTCATTGTAAAGATATTCTTCAAGAAAGTGTTCATTATTATCTGCTAAACGATTTGCTAGCGCCTCCATAAACCCTTGGTTCGTTGCCGTAAACAATTCCGTACGGGCTGTTGCTGTACCGATGTTAGCAACAAAGCCCATTGCCAGAGATTGAGGTGTCAATTTATCATGTATCTCAGTTAGCAATGATTCGTACCTAGCACCCATACGATCAATTTTATTGACAAAAATGATGGTTGGGATTTTCATTTTAACAAGTGTCTTCATCAAAACTCGTGTCTGAGGTTGAACACCTTCGACAGATGAAACGACAAGTATGATTCCATCTAGTACTTGTAATGCTCGTTCAACTTCAGAGATGAATTCGGGGTGACCTGGTGTATCAATCAAATTCACTTTCACATCATTGAGTAAAAAGGAAACGACAGCAGATTGAATGGTAATTCCTCGTTGTCGTTCCAATTCCATAGAATCTGTTTGCGTATTTCCTTTATCGACACTTCCGATTTCAGATATGATGCCAGCTTCAAATAATATTCTTTCAGACAAACTAGTCTTCCCTGCGTCTACATGTGCAAGAATCCCTATATTTATTTTTTTCAATCGTTATCGTCCTTTTCATTATCATATTATTCTCCTTTTTAATGGTCTTAGTATTATTCCGCATACTATTCACGCTCCTCATATATAATCTCTTAATTATACTTGTTTTATAAATATCCTGACAACATCCCCCAAAATAGCAAACGAAAGTAGAAGATTAGGACGTGGCGCCTCGATCACCGGCAATGTAGGTGTGAGATGCGGTGACGACCAAAAGACCGCCGGATATCATCGCGGTAGCCTTTTCGTTTTTAGGAGGGGATTGCGCTCAAATGCTTTTCCCTCCCATAGATACTAGGTGTCTACGGGATTGGCAACTGTATGGTACTTTAACACCTCATACATCCTATTACACCAGAGTATACCTGCCTCCTCGAAAACAATCCCTTTTTCTATAACAGAAATTGTAGAGAATAAAGGATGTACTTCGCACAATGGGTTACGCAGCTTTTGGAGGCGCGGACGTAGGCGAATGCCTATCTACTGCTTATCGAATCGAGGAAGGCAATTTTGAAAGCTGGTATGAGGAATGGCTTAAGACAGCAACCCGTACTCATCGGGAAGCTGAAGAGAGTAGCAGGCAAGGCAACAAGATCAGCGCGAGAGAATTCTACTTGCGTGCATCTAATTATTACCGTACTGCTGAATTTTTTCTCCATGGCAATCCGGAGGATTCGCGTATTCTTGAAACATGGAGCCTTAGCCGTAGCACATTCAGACATGCGCTTTCTTTGCTTGATCATCATTGGGAGATTGTTTCGATTCCTTATGAAGATACAGAGCTGCCGGGGTACTTATATTTAGCCGGGAATCATCCAGGGCCTGTCCTGATTGTTCATGGTGGATATGATTCCACTGCAGAAGAACTTTATTTTCAAGTCGTTACCTCTGCTTTAGAAAGAGGCTATCATTGCTTGGTATTCGAGGGTCCTGAACAAGGAGCTGTTATCCGTGAGCAGCGAGTTCCATTCAGGCATGACTGGGAGGCTGCTGTAACTCCAGTGGTTGATTACCTGACCAAGCGCCCAGAAGTCATCTCCGACAAAATAGCGTTAATGGGTATTAGTTTAGGTGGGTATTTAGCTCCGCGCGCGGCTGCTTATGAACATAGGCTCGCTGCTTGCATAGCAAATGACGGTTTATTCTCTTTTCAAGTTGGGGCAATGGCTGAGGCGTTGGGTATAAATACAAGGGACAAATCCGATTTAAGTTCACCAGAGACTAAGAACTTAGTCGCGTCCATTATGGCCAAAGATACAGGTACTCGATAGGGAATAGAAAATGGACAGTTCACATTCCTAGCAACGAATTTAGAAGAACTCGTGCGCATAACTGAACCCTTTACCTTAGAGGGTGTTGCTGAACCACCGCATGTTTACCTGGTTAGATCAAGTTTTGAATAAAAATTAAAGGGGAACAATAGCCTGATTCTTTAGATCAAGCAAAATAAAATGGCCTTAGTCCGATAGAAATCAGATCTAAGGCTGAACCTACGTAATTATTACCTTTCATAGCCCTTCTTTATGCATTTCACAATGGCTTAGGTAATACTAATTCACGCTCACTTTGCGGGTGAATAGATAGTTTTATTATCTCCATCAATAATTAATAACGATTTTCCTGGGATTTTACTCCCTTGAAAGTTAAATTCATCTTCAGAAAAATTCGCTACTACACTTAATTCTTCACCATATTCAGTCATCTGTACAAGTCGGTCATCAGTAATAATTTTAAAATCTGTCATTTCTTCCTTTATTGCTTTTTTGCTGAAATTTGCCCATGCCTTAGAATGGCTTACAATTGTCTCTTTATGTTTCTTCCATTCATGTTTATCTATATGATATAAAGGAGGAACATTATAAAGTATCTCGTACAACATCCTATTAGTTTTTTCATCTTCAAATTTTAATGTTCCCCATCCCCACCAATGAGTTGTAATCACTGAGTCGTTGTAAACCAATTTATACAATGGGATTGTGTAGTATGAATCTAAAAATAACTTCTTGTACTTATCCTTTATAGGTATCTGTTTAGAAAATAATTCGGGAACCCCACCCGTACTCGAGTAGTATCTTCCTACATAATACTCACTATCTTTGTTATTCTTCATGTCCTCATCCATCCAAGAAAATGATGGCGTTTCTATTCCATGTGCAAAGGCTATAGATTTGTTAGCAAAATCGTTTCCACCTTCAGTTCCAACGACCATACCCCACTCTTTTTGCAAATACTCCATTCTCTTAATTCTAGCCTGAATATCTTCTTTTTCAGTAGTAATATGTTCTGGCGAATAGTCATCAAAGACTTCCCCAGTTCCATCAGTGTCTAAAAACCATGAATTAAATGCTAGGCCAGTAGTTAAAATGGCAGTTAACCTTTCTTTTACACTAGGCATTGCAAGCGTCGGGTTCAACTTTCTGCCTACACCTTGGAATCCTTCAATCTTGTTTCCATCCTTATCGGTTACAGTTGCATTCTCGTATAGTGAGGGATCATTAAACTTAGCAGTCTCCCACTTCTCTTCCCCTGGTTTATGGATTGAATGATACGAATCATAGGTACCAATTAGATAGCCAAGCTCTTCTGCTTCTTTTACTAACTCTGGTTTAATGAATCCTACCTGCCAATCATCCAAGCCGATCCACATGTTTTCTAACCCTGATTCCTTTATATCCTTTATTACATCTACAGTATTGGAATCTGCCCATTTTTCTATGGGGTCAACCACATCTCCAAGCATGTTTTTTAATAATCTCTTATTTAGAGCAATTAATTCAACGGAATTCAAACTCTCTATCCCATTATTTATCGTGTCCTGAGTTTCTTTATCTATATTAGTAAATACTTCCGGATTATAGAATTCTTTTAGCTGCAATACGGCACTTAAGCTTTTTATGATTCTATTCTTGGTGTATTTGTCCACATAATCTAAGCTAACTAAATCTTCAAAGGCTGATGAAAGCTCTGATCCATCTTCAACTTTAGTAGTTAATAATTTCTGAATCCATAACTTCAGTTTTTTGGGAAAGTTGTCTCTCAGTTGTGCCCATTTTATATTCTCTTCTGAAATTACAGTTCTGTCCCAAAAATAGGCATGCGGTGCACCATATAGCTTTTTGATATTACTATTTTCTTTAGCTTTATCCTCTAAACTTTTGAAGTTCCCCTGTTCAACCAAATAATTTTTATAAGTCTTTGCAACATCTACTGGATTTTTTTTCGTTAAATATATTCTAAAACCATATTCCTTCTCTTTATTAATTTCTGGAAACTCATGAGTATAGGTAAACTCAATATCTTTTTCTGTATTATAAACAATTTCACTATTATAAGGATTTTTAATTATATATACTAAAGAATAGTCACTTTTATCAACCGCAAAAAAAGGCATCGATAAAGCTTCAATCACTTTCATTTTTTCTTCACTTAAATATTCTTTCCAAATAGAATCATCGCTTGGAATATACTTCCCTTGATTTAATGGAAGCATATACCCATCGCCTTTCACTTTTGGCCATGCAAATTTGTTATCTTTATTTTCTAGGGACTTTAAAGTTACATCAACATACTTATCTTTTTTTTCGATTGCAACCTCAATCCCCTGGTCTACATAGTCCCAGCCAATTTTATCACCTTTGTCTTTTAAATTTGAAACTTTCATTTTATCCAATGGTTCCGATGCCTTCTCTGTAGTTCCATTGTGCTCTACCTCAAATGCAAGTGTCTCCGGATCCACACTAAAGTTAAAGTCTAACTTATTTGTTCCTGACTTCACCTCCCGATCTGTATTAACTTTTTCATTCATACATCCCGCAAGAATGCTTGTTAATATTGTTGTAACTAACATGATTGATATTACTTTTTTCATGTATCACACCTCCATGAGCAGAGTAACATCCATGTGTTACGTTAAAGTTACGAAACAATCAATTTCATAATCGGTAAACTTGACTAGCTCTTAGCTAATATAGCTTAATGAATTAGTAATCAGAATATGTTATTGTCCATACGACAACAGGTCATAATTCTAGATTTAATTGTTGATATTTCAAATGCATATCTGCTCTTCTAATAGATTCAATAACTCCATGGTTCTTCGTTTACTATTTTCATATTCAGTTTGATTTTGATACTGAACTTTCCAAACATAGGTATCAATACAACTGTAAATTAACTTATATGAATTCATTTTCACTTGATTTTCGGGATTATTATTATATGTCCCATACCCTTTTAAGAATGAATCATTAATCATCCATGGACTTGAAAATTCGAAGTCAATATCGCCAAAGACTGCCCTGTCTACATCGATGATCGCAGCAAGTTCGTTCAAATTTTCGTTATTTCCAGAAGTAACAAGGATATTCCCTGCCCATAAATCAGCATGTACAAGTTTGGGGGTAATGACACCCCTATAAATATCCTTAAGGTTCTCAAACACATGAATGATTCGGTTAATTATGTTTTGCTCCAATACACCAAACCGTCGGCATTTCACACAGATCTCGTTTATATGTGATATTAAGAACTGCTCCCAAGTATCATGCCCCTCGTTCCTGAGAATGTCCGATACCCTTCCGAATTTAGGACCATTAATTTTATGAATCTCTGCTGTCCATTTACCTGCTTGTTCAAATAATTGATCTTTTGCCGCACTTGTTATGGATTCATCTGAAAGAGGTTTGCTAATCATGTATTCAGTGATCATGTAATCCCTGTCGATCCATGACTTAGAAAAATCACGTGCTACTAGGACAGGACAAGGTATCCCTCTTTTAGTAAGCAGCTCGTAAATATGGCATTCCGCTTCCATTAAATTTTGTTCAAAGTCTAACAGGTACTCCCGATTTACAGGACCTACCCTCAACACCAATTCACGCAGCGTAGGGAGCAGTTTTAGCTTATAAGTTGTATTAAAAAGGCCACCTTTTAAAAGATTAATCTCTATGTCCTTTGAATTCCCAAAATGTAAGGTTACAAGTTCATGTATCTCTTTTACCGAAAGCTCCTTAAATATTCTTGACTGATGCAAGTAAATCACGTCCTTAACAAAATTCCCTCTGCAAATCATTATACCTCTAAATTTATTAGTAGGATGCTATTAATAGTCGAAGACCTTATTCCTGTCAGAACCAAATAAGCCGCAATCAATGCGACTTTAGAGTGGTGTTGCAGTGAATGTTTTTTGATCCAACTTTTTTCGACATGCTGCAATTTCGTGCTACGACAGCTCACGCAACCATCCCTCTTCTATCTAGCCTCACCAGTAGCAGAGAAAAAGCCCGTTTGATCCCGGAACGGTGGGCTGCAAACAGGCTTTTGGATTTCGCTTATATCGTAATATGTCTTCGTTCAATGCCAACCACTGCACCGCCAACCCGAACCTGGTTGATTTCACCGCTCTCACTTAGGCGCAATCCTACCTTAATTTCGGAAGGACAATCCATCGAATACCCTTGCCTGAACATGACGTGCTCCACTTCCCACAAAGATAGTTGGCCATGTTGGTACAAATAGCTGAGCAGAGCACCGTTGGATGTTCCTGTCGCGCTCTCCTCGGGAATATCGTACAGTGGGGCAAAATTCCGGCATTCCGCAACAGCATCGTCTGGAGTATCCATCGTGAATAAATGATATCCAACCACATCATATTTTTCGCTTATGACGGTTATAGCGTCGAAATTTGGCTGAATCTCATTCATGAGCTTTCTGCTACGAATCGGGATCAAAATGTCCCGCAGTCCCGTCGAAACAATCTGGATGGGCAACCCGGTTTCCAGATCCTCGGCATCCATCCCCAAAGATGGGGCGATTTCCTCACTGGATATCCTATCAAGAAATTGTGGTAAAGCTTGTGACAAGTAAACAAGACCCTCAGAGCTAATATCGACATCTAAAATCCCTGCTTTGGTTTCTATCTTAAAGGAGGTCCCTTCTTTTGCCAAACCCAGAGAATGCATTAGTCCAAATGCAGCAATCGTGGCATGTCCGCACAGATCAACTTCGCTGACGGGAGTGAAATAGCGTATTTTGTAATCTGCAAGCAAGGATTTTTCCATAAAAGCCGTTTCCGAAAAGCCCAACTCCTTCGCTATGAGCTGCATCTCGGCAGCACTCAACGAAAGTCCATTCTCCAAGACAACGCCTGCTGGATTACCGCCACGGTCCCCTTTCGCAAACGCATTTAATGTATATACTTCCACATTCATGTTCCTCTCGTCCTCTCTATATCTAAAAAACCCATGTGCGCAAACGTACGTCCTACTCCTTACCACAAAACGGTAGTCTGGGCGTCAACGAAATTTAGAAGAGTTCCGTTAACATAACATCCAAATGATAGACTTATTTAAGTCAATCTCTCCCGCTCCTTACGACAATGTATTCAGTCCAGACGGACTCTCCCTACCAATTCTGGATGATGTGCATCGAGGTGATCAACATGGCAATGGTCCATTATACCATGGACATCTATCACGACCGTTAACATCCGCAAAGACCAGATTCTCTTGCACTTTCCAATACTTGTCTGCGATATCCATTCCAAAATGATGCAAGGCCTGGTCTTTAAATATGCCGGAAATGGCAGATGCAGCTCCCTGATGAGGGAAAGCTACCTTCATTTAAGATCATTATGAAAAGGTAGGAGCAGGGAATTCATCAATTCTCTTACGAAGTAAACTATATGGCTTTTCCCGCAGGTCTCTTCCATAATGAAATCTTGCCTGCCGATGTAATTGATTCACAATGACATATAAGTATTGATCAGGGCCAATCGAAAAAGTATCCGGCCATAAAATTCTCGGGTCATGTACGATGGTTTCCATTGCGCCATTCGGCAATATCTTCCGGATACTGTTGTTTTCATAGTCTCCCGTATATATGGTTCCCTTTGAGCCGGTGATCATTCCATCAGACGCACCTTTTTCTCCCCAATACTGCACATATCGGGATAAATTCATGTCCTCTATTCTTCTGTCTCTTAAAGCTTCTGTTGAGATTGAGAATAGTTGACGGCTGGTTAGCGGAGCATAATATAAAATCTTACCATCAGGAGAAATCGCTAAACTATCGGAAGCCAATCTAAATGGGAAAGTCGAGCCGTCCGGGTTTCGATTCATCAATATTTGACCTTCTACTTTTGGTAAGAAATAGGGATCAGGTGAAGTTGAATCATCCCCGCTTAATCGTCTAAACGCGTTTCCATTTTTTAAATCTACGACAATAATAGCCCCTGGCCCTCTGGAAGAAGAATCCGTTATATATGCATATCCTGCGCTTCCAACCCGAAAATCCAAACGAACATCATTCAGATAAGTTGTTGGCAAGACAACATCTTCTGTAAAGGTATATACTCTCCTTATTGTATTCGTGCTTAAATCAACAGCAACTAATTTTGCTCCCCCTTGAATAGGTTCAGAAAAATTGGGTGCACCTGTATCTAGTACCCAAAGTGTTCCTCTTCCATCCGCAACGATACTTTGGACACTGACGAAAGACATTGTGATATTAACGGGATTAACCATATTGATTTCTAAACTGGGATAAGGCTGTAATTCACCCTCAACAATTTCCGCCACAGTAAATTGAACGTCGTCTCCCCATTTCGGAAAGCAAACAAAAATACGACCGGTTTCGGAAACGCTGACACCTGTAGGCATAGCCCCATAAAAAGCATGCACCAGTTCAAACTGCCCAAAATATTTTTCCATAGGTAACATAGGTTGCATGATATCCTCCTCATCAAATCCGAGTCGTTAAGCAAAAGAAGATAATAATTGATTAAATCTATCGCTCTCCTCTAAAAAAGCGCAATGGCCGCTGTATTGGAACGGAACTAGCATCGAATTTTTGATCAGCTTATTTGTTTCCTCAGCTTGGATAAACGGAACGACTTTGTCATGAATTCCGTGAATAATTAATGTGGGTACGTCGATCTGACCGAGATCGTTGTAAACATTCTCATCTCTCAGCGTGACCATAATGGCGGAAGTCGCCCAATTCGCCGCTTGTAATCCCATTAAAACGAACCAATCGGTTTTCGGTTTGGAAATATACTGAAAGAAAAAAATTCCCGTTTGATCTAACAGCATTTGCGGTCGGTCATGATTTGTATCTTCAATGATTTTATTTGTAAATTCTTTTGGTACGCTTGATGGAGCGGCAGCGTCGATCAGAACGAGTTTAGATACCCCATACCCTTTGTGACGAGCTATATAACGAATCGAGATTGCGCCTCCGGTAGAGTGCCCTGCCAGTGTTATGTTTCTTAACTGTAATTTCTCAATGACCATGCGAACATCGTCTGCTAATCTATCGAAACTGTACCCGCTAAAAGGTTTATCCGAATTACCATACCCCCTCCAGTCCATTCCGATACAACGATATCCAAGCGTTGGAAGGAAATTAAACTGATATTCGAACTGATTATGATTTAGTGGCCATCCATGTATAAAAAGTATCGTTTTATTTCCCTTCGGATTGATGTCCTCTATAAATACGTTGACGCCTGGTTCTACAGTTACAAAGTATCCCAAGTGTATCACCTCAATTATTAATAAGTAATTTCCCAATAAGATATTCGCCCAAGACAGTGTGAATGCCTAATTTACGGTTATGCTTTGTTGAGATCGTTCGAAGAGGTTTCTGATGCATAAGGAGCGATACTACTAGTCAGGGGACGAAGGTGCCCTATCGTGGTTGGTTAAGTTAAGTGTTCCCACACGTGTTCAGCCAACAGTGCATCTATACTTTTCAGTTTGGATGACATTCAGTATTTTCAAAAAATCACTATTTCTAAATTCACAAATACAAAATGGACGGAGACTCTTTCGAATCCCCGCCCAAATTATTCCCAATCTATCAAGCTACAGTAACATTATCTTTTATCGTGCATGTCTAATAGATCAATATTCATATCTTTTATTTTGTAAACTCTCATCTATTTTTATAATTTCAATGAAGTTTTCACAGTTGGATATTTTCTAAGCTATTGTTATCCCAAATAATAACGTAGCATTTTTTTTCTAAAGCACCTAATCGATGATTACCATCTCTTATGCTGAAAGTTCCATTTCTATTTTCCGCTATTAAAGGCGGCATATCCCATCCATCTTTTATGCGATCGCTAATTTGGCTGATTTTGTTGTTCCACCAATCTTTATTTTCAACGTATTCCATATTTGGTTCTGGTCCAACCACTCTGACTAGACGATTAATTGGAATATCTACTGGACCTAGATTCTACTTTTCTTTGAAATTACTATTTTTCTGATACTCTCGTACAATAAGAAACACTGAGTTCCCCCCCACCCATTTTTTACGTCCCCCTTGGTATAGGCACATAAATCATAGCTCCATTAATATATTTTTGTACTTCATTTAATAATTCCTGAGGTAATACATCGATAATTCCCTACATGGTTGAAATTATCCTGCCCGTTAGTTGAAAATCATTTTACTTCATAATCCATTGAACAGCATCTGATAAATCTTCTGCTATGTAATCTGGTACAACTTCTAGCCATTCTCCGAAGAATTGATTACTACGGTGTCGACATACGGGATAAGGACTTGTACCGCTAAAACAAAAAAAGCCGCTAATAGCGACTTTCAATTAGACTATATTTATGCCCCTCGACATTTATGGTGTCCATTGATCATGAACAATTCCAACCAGTGCGTGATCCTGACCTATTTTCTCGAACACTAGACGAAGACTTCGCCAGTCTATTCCCTCCACGTCCGGGTCGATGCCACTGATATGGTATTCGACGAAGGCATAACTTTCTTGCGGATAAACCTCATTCAGATTGCTGAGTGTAGTGCTCTCACCAATCACTGTGTTAAGTGAGGTCTCACCTTTGTTAATAAAATCAGCATCATATACAAATTTTTGATGGTATTCAGAATAAGGCATCTCAATAAGATCACCTCTACCAGGGAATGCACCCCATACATATGAAGTCGTATCCTCCATTAAGCCTGCAACCTCATCGCTTGAAAAGTGCACGTCTTTCTTCAGATCTACATATGCATAAGGTGAGAAACGCAGACCTTTGTCCCTGCTAACCCAGTTAGCTACTGTACTCATGTCGCCTTTCTCAAGCGCATTTATGACAGTCTTGGCAGACTCGAGGGCTGTTGGTGGCGTACCTTCCTCCGGGGCCGCTTCTTCTGCTGGTTTATCAACTGGCTCGCTCTCCTCCGGCTGCTCATTCTGCGGTGGCTTTGTCTGTTCCTCCAATTTCTGCGCGTTACTGGGCTCCTCATTTCCTGTATTGCTGCAGGCAGATAGCACGAGCAGGACAGACATCAGTACCAGCAGAAGCATCTTTTTAGCGTTATTCATATAATCTCTCCTTTCTCTGTACTCCTTTTAAACGCAGTTTTTTCCAAAAGGTTACAGATGAAAGGATATTCATTATAAAGCGTCCTACCACACAGATGTCGAAGGCCGTGGCGGCACATATGCGGTATTCGCAGCAACGAATGGGTACCAGTCTCCTTTTAATTGTATGAAGATTGAGTTCATGCTAGTGAGGTATGGAGTAATAGTTAGGCGTTCGTACGCTCGTTTATGCTACTTTCCTGACTTTCATAATAATGCGCGATCTCCACGATTAGAGCACCCATTCGTTCTTTCTCCGGCACAATTATCCGACTTATCCCTTGATCTCGAAGCGCTTCAGCCGTTACTTTGCCGACAGCGGCAGCCAGTACATCCTGTTCAAAGACGGATTTCAATTCTTCTTCACGTCCATGTTCTCTTGCGTAATCAAATAAATATCCGACTTGAACTCTTGTTGTGAAACAAACGGCATCTACTTCTCGCTGCATCAGTTCACCCATGATTGAAGCAAGCGTCTCCTGCTCAGGAGCATGATAACGATAAGGCAGTACGGCCTGAACATCCATGCCACCCTTGCTCTGAATAAACTGATATAGCTGCGAAGACAGCTCGCCATGAAGCTGAATCCACACCTTTTGATCAGTAAAATCAAACACCTCAAGCTTTTCGATCATACTGGCAATCGTTCCATCATCATCACAAACGACGGGATGAATACCAGATTTCTTTAAATAGGCGTTTGTTTTATAACCGCGGCAGGCGATCTTGGTTTCTTTCAACCTCTCTTCGAATTCAGAAACAACGTTAATCCGCTCCGCAGCCTGGAACATGGCATCGAATCCGACACCTGTCGTAAAAATAAACCAGTCTGCCCCCTGCTCGATAAAACGCTTCACATCCTTCTCCACTTCAGCCGGATCAGAATCCGTTAATCCCTGAAGTGACCTGACAATGGAGACTCCACCTCTTCGATCAATAATCTCAGTCATTTCTTCCGTCTTTTGCGACCCGGCAATGACAATTTTTTTGTTCTGAAGGTCTTTACTCATGCGACAACCCTCCCCCATTCTTAAGTAATCCAATTCGTACCTCGTTCCCGAGAAGATGAACCGGAAAAGTTCGAACCTGTCCCGTATCAGGATCAAGCACCTGACCATCCGTCAACGAAATTTTCCAGTCACAGATCGGGTCGAACAGGACCTTCCCGGATATAATCCCTTCTGCAATCGTGCCTCCACGCGGCCCAGGGCTTTTATTCTCAAGTGCATAGATTTGTCCATCGGTTGTCTTAAATACCGCAATCTCTTCCTTACCCAAGCGCACAACCCGGCCTAGTCTCTCCATGAAATCTTCCACAGTGCCAACAAGGTAATACGTGTATTCATTTCTATTCAATAATGGCTCCATCTTGGCTGCATCCCCTTTCTGTTTCTAATCCTGTTTCGTGGAGACACTAATCTCTTCAAACATCCTTTCTCTTAAATTTGAATTATTCAGGATTTCACTCCATGGTTCCTTCACCTGAGCGAGGGCGACCTCCATTCGCTCAGCCAAAGCCCGGCGGTTATCCAGATCATTGACTACAGCTTCCATGACGGACTCTAGTCCCATCCGTTCGATCCAATCGGAAGTCCGCTCCAGATATTTGCCTGTCTCCCGGTAGTACTGCATGAACGCGGAGACAATCATCAGAAGTTCTTCATCTGTTCGCACCTTACACAGCAGTTCAGCAAGTCGGGCTTTAATCCCACCATTACCACCAACATAAATCTCCCAAGCTCCCTCATTGCCTACGATCCCAATATCCTTGGTTGATGACTCAGCGCAGTTACGCGGACATCCATTAACAGCAAGCTTGAACTTGGCTGGCATATCTAACCGTTCGAACTTCTTCTCGAGCATTATTCCCATACCCATCGAATCTTTGGTGCCAAAACGGCAGAACTGTGACCCGACGCAGGTCTTGACAGTACGTAGCGCCTTCGCATATGCATAACCAGACGGCATGCCAAGGTCCTTCCAGATCTTCGGCAGATCTTCTTTTTTAACCCCAAGCAGGTCCAGCCGCTGTCCACCGGTTACCTTAACCAGTTTGACGTTGTATTTTACTGCAATATCAGCAATAAGTCTGAGATCCTCCGGTGTGGTTACCCCGCCGTACATCCGCGGCACAACGCCAAATGTTCCGTCTTTTTGTATGTTGGCATGCATCCGTTCATTCACAAATCGTGAATCCTTCTCGTCCACATGCTCAGCCGGCCAGATCATACCCAGATAGTAGTTCAGCGCAGGACGACATTTGGAGCAGCCCTCAAGGTTATCCCATTCCAGCGTATACCTTACTTCTTTAGATGTGATCAATCCTTTTTCTTTAATCGCCGTCACGACTTCATCTCTGCTCAGTGTAGTACAAGAACAGATTGCTTCCTGTTTCGCCGCTGCTGAATCATATTTGTCCCCAAGCACATATTGAAGAATCTGCTCTACAACAGGTCGGCAGCCTCCACAAGAACGCGATGCACTTGTTGCCACCTTGATCTCTTCGACCGTGGTTAATCCTTTTTCGTTAATTGCATCCACAATGTGTTTCTTCGTCACGCCATTACAACCGCATACGATTTCCTCATCCGCCAACTCTGCTGCCGTATTCCCGGTTTCGAGCGAGGCTTGCCCCACAATCGCATCATGAATGGCTTCCGTCATAACGGAGCCTGTTCGAATCCACTGCTGGAGCCTGGATGCTTCCTTTCCGTCACCTACCAGAACACCGCCGACGATGCGTCCACCGCGTAGTAGCACTTTTTTGTAAATACGTCGCCAGTCATCATGCATCCGCACTATAGATAGTCCTTCTGCATCCATAAACTCACCAGCGGAGAACACGTCTACGCCAGATATTTTGAGTTGTGTAGATACTACTGATCCTTCATACGGCTTCGTATCCACTCCGCACAGATACTTCGCAAGTACAGCCCCTTGCTCAAACAACGGAGCTACGAGCCCATATGTAATGCCCCGGTGCTCATTACACTCCCCTACCGCATATACATCCGGTACGGAAGTACGCATATAATCATCTACAAGAATACCTCGATTAACCAAGATACCGCTTTCTTTGGCTAATGCAGCATTTGGCCTGATCCCCACCGCCATGACTACGAAATCCGCAACCAGCGTCGTTCCATCGGAAAAACGAATACCGCTGACCCGATCATCTCCAAGAAACTCTTCGGTCTGTTTACCGGTAGCAAATTTTAAACCCTGGCTTTCCAATTCTGCCTGAAGCATAAGTGAGGCGGTATGATCGAGCTGACGTTCCATTATGTCTTCAAACAGATGGACCACTGTCACATCCATCCCAAGTTTAAGCAGTCCCTTAGCCGCCTCCAATCCTAGCAATCCCCCGCCAATAACTGCAGCCTTCTTATACTGATCTGCGGCATGTAGCATGTTCTCGCAATCTGCGATATCTCTGAAACCTACAATTCCTTCTTTATCTGCTCCTTGAACCGGAATCATAAACGGATTGGAACCGGTTGCAATAATGAGTGTGTCATATGGAACCTCCATACCATTGTCTGTCTCCACGATTTTTTGTTCCGTATCAATATGCGTTACAGTCGTTCCCGTATATAGCTCTATTTCGTTCTCTAAATACCAATCCCAGTCGTTCAGAATGATGTCTTCTATCGATTTACTCTTCTCTAACACATACGATAACTGAATACGATTGTAGTTAGGATAAGGTTCGCTTCCAAAAACGGTGATCCTGTAGGTGCTAGGCGCCAGTTTTAATATCTGTTCCACCGTGTTGATGCCCGCCATTCCGTTGCCAATCAAGACTAGATGCCGACGTTCTTGTGCTTTCACCATGCAGAAACCTCCTAAATGTAAATTCCTTTCCATGTTAAAGACAACTTGTAACCTACTAAACATTACACCTACAATCGAACCATTTTTGGTATATTTTCTTTGTTTCCATATTTAAAAAGGGGTTTCTAAAAATTGAAGACATAACACTCTTGGTAAGCCTTGAATGTAATTTTGTATTTCCTCTACTAGATGATCGGGGAGGACTTGTTTAGCAATTACATATTTATTCATACACTTACCTCAATGAAGTACAGATTTTTATTGCATGATTCTTTTTATCAATTATCATCCATTATTTCATTAATTACAGCATTGAGAATTATTCTATTTTGTTCTCAATAAAAGAAGGGCAAAGTTTGAATTTCCTCAACTCTTCTGCCGGTTAGTTGCACAAAGGCAGCCGATCAAAGTGATGGGCTGCCTTATTGTCTATATTGAGCTATCGTTTCCAGTTAGCACAATCTCTTCGTCGTCTTTGAATTTTATAATTCAGAGACACTGACAAATTTATATCCTTCATTTTTCAAGTATTTCAAAATAGGTTCCACTGCTTCTACGGTCGTTGCATGGATATCGTGCATTAAAATGATTGAACCATCTCTTATATTTTCTTGAACAATATTTAATATGGCATCCGGATTACGCGATTTCCAGTCCAAGGTATCAATGGTCCAAAATACAGCGGGACTACTGATCGCACTTTGAACCTGTTTATTTACGGCACCATAAGGTGGACGGAACGCTGTTGATTCTCTTCCAGCAGCACTCTTGATGGCCTGGTTTGTTCGTTCCACTTCCTTGATTCCTTCTACTTTACTTAGAGTCGTTAGATCTTTGTGGTTCCAGGTATGGTTACCTAGCTCATGTCCTTGATCAGCAATTTCCTTCACTATCTCCGGATAGAAATCCACCCGGTTCCCCAGCATAAAAAATGTTGCTTTTGCATCATACTTATCCAGCAAATCAAGAATCTTTAACGTGTTTTTAGGATGCGGTCCGTCGTCAAAGGTAAGAGCTACTCGTTTATCGCCCTTTGATGAATCAACATCATCTTTTACCGGTTTTTCTCCTTTGGGCTTGTTATTACCCTGTGTATTGTTATTTATATCATCTGTTTTGTCATTTTTATCATTCGCAATCTGCAACTTTTCTTTCCACTCATCGGTCAGGTACTTTTGCATCTCATCCAGTGGAATCGAAATGCTGGGCATACCGGCCGCTCCGGCAGTTACTTCGTATTTATCAAATTTAAAAACAGCTTCCTTATCCGTGAAATACATGCCATTAAATTTATTGTTAGGATCAGCCACCCAGATCTTTAATTCATCTTCGAACAGCAAAGGACTGTATTCTTTTGATTCCTTGAATTTTTTATTTAACAGTTCATATAACTGTTCCCGGTTTTGTTTCGTATCCTTGAGGATTTCAGTTTTTTGAATGAACTGACTTTTATTCGCGTCTACTATATAAGCCTTTGTTTTTTGCTGAGCATTTGCACCTGCGACGTAACTTCCCTCAGAGAATACAATGGAATACACATTCTCAACTACGGGATGGATTTCCATTGCTAAAGATAATACAGCCGCACGGTCCTTTAAAAATTCCTTATCTTCCTCGACCATCGCCAGAAAATCATCTTTGACAGATGATGCATACCCTTCTATTTCTCTATTGATCTTATCGCTTTTAAATATCGGATAGTGAATCGCCATGTTGTACTTTTTAGTCTCTGTTATTTCTGTAACTAAATCTACTCCCGGGTATTTTGAAAGGTCTACTGTTCTTTCATATCTATCAGATGCACTGGCATTACTCTGTAACATAACAAAAATAAAATATCCTAATATAAAAAGTCCCAGGATCAATAATATCCTATATGTTTTTTTTGCTTTTGCTGATTTCATTATCCACACTCCAGCTGTCTTTTCTAGTAGTTTTTTCATGCAAGGTAAAGATTTATAAAGTATTTATAAAAGAAAAAGCCACACGAAATCAGGGCAACTGCACCTGAAAATCATTTGGCTCCATTGTTATCATTTAAGGCAGTTCCATATTAACAATAAAGCATCGTTTAATATTTTATATATTCATTACTAACTAGTGCACCGGTAATCACATCGGGCGGTATAACAAATTCCACCACACCCATATACCCCGGAGCAACTTCGTATTTATCGAAGCAGATGACAAGCTTGCCATCATCATTAATATAGAAAGATTGATTTTTATTAATATTGTCGATTTCTTCCCAATAAGTCTTGTCGGGGTCTGCCTTCATCTGCTGTTTCGTCTGTTCTCTAATATTCTCGCTGATCAGGCTGACATAGCTGTCATCCTTAAATAAACTAGGCAAGGTAATCAAAAGTTGATTTTTCTTGTCGATCGTGTCATAAGTATATTGGGAGTAACCATTAACCGTACTTACAACATATCTACCAATGGCAAGAACCTGCTCGTTGTCGGTTTTGACATCAAAACCGCTTTTTACCCCTACATGACCCCCGTCATTTTTCTTTAATTCTTCCATTTCCGCCATGAAATCATTGTAATGTTTTTTGCTTTCTTCCAGGTACTTATTGTTTAGGGTGGCTTCAAATGTTTTATTTTCCATGTTCGTAATGCCAGGAACTTTGATATCGGCCTTGGCAGTTCCGTCATCTACTTTAAATTCAGTAAAAGTTATTACCTTGACAAGCGAGCCAATCACGGGCACTTCTGTTAAAGCTTTTGCAATGGCGGGACTAGTATTAATCCCTGTGATAAACAGAATAGCGGCTACTCCGACGGCAGCGAGACTCTTCTTTATGTTCACCCGTTTATTCTTTTTTTGCTTGAGAGCTTTTTTTACAACAAAATCCAATTCATTAGGGATTGGCACATCCTTATATTTTCGCTTTAATCCTTCCAAATGTTCGTTCATTTTACTTAACCTCCTCGAAAGTTTCGTCGCTCATTTGGATTCGAAGTTCGCGAAGTGCCTTATACAATCTTGATTTCACGGTACTAATGTTTTCGTTAAGCACTTCTGCAATCTCCTCAATTTTCATATCTTCAAAATATCTAAGTATAACTACAGTCCGAAAGGCATAGGGTAATTCATCCAAAGCCTTCTCCAGATCAATGTCATGATAGACATCTTCATTTGAGGGTATGTATAATTCGAGCGTCTTATCATCGACAATTTGAATCCTCTTATGTTTTCTAATGAAATCGAGCGATGTATTCATCACGATTCTGTAAAACCAACTTTTCATGGACCCTTCTGATTTCAAGGTTTCTGAAGATAACAAAGCCTTATGAATGGAATCATGGACAATATCCAATGCGTTTTCAGCATTCTTCACATAACTGAACGCAAAAAGATACATATCCTCTTTGTTTTCCGAAATAAAACGTATTAGTTTCTTCTCTAACTTGTTATTCATAGAAAAACTCTCCTTTGATACGCGCGTATCATCCTCATGCCTTTCTTATGTAAGACGTGTGAATCACTTAAAAAGTCTATTTCCGTTCAAAGGTAATACTTGTCAGTGTTGTAATTACAGATGTTTTTACTTAGACGACTTGTCTATTCTCCTGCCTATTGAGACTTAATAAAAAACAAACTCGATGCCCCAATAGGGAAATCGAGTTTTGTGATGTGATTTTATTATTCTACAGTTGCCTCATTGTCCGAAAAAACAACCTTATATTTATCTTTTTGCCAAGATAGGACAAGATGATCTACGTATCCCCCATTTCCTCCTTGAGGGGCTGTAACAATAATATCGTCCACTTTGTCGCCCGTATAGTCACCAATAATCAAGTTTGGTTCCCTCCCGAGCTCTCCGTACAAGCTACCATCTGTACCTTTGTTTAACCAAGCATATTTTAAGTACTTATGGGTTTTTCCATCTTGCACTATAATAGATAAATCACTGGCATACGCATCCAGTTTTCCATCAAACTTTTCTTTAGTACCTACCAGAATGACATTGTCTGCAACGGAATCACCTTGAACATCGGAAAATTTGTAATCAAGTACATACGTGTTTTCCTTTAATTCAAGTTCAGGCACTATAAATTTTTGACCGATTTCTAACTTGGGTAATGTTATCCCATTTAGTTGAGTTACCTCTTGGGGTACTGAAGTTGATTGTTTTGCTAATAATACTTGAGGTGTCTTGATTGCCACTGCACAAATGAAACCAGCCACCACTAACAGAGAAATTTTCTTTGCGTATTGATTCTTCATTTTCTGAACCTCCTCATATATTTTTTTCTTTACATATACTAAGACGTGCGAGTTACCCCAAAAAGTTTATATTCGATTCATGAGGATAGAAAAACTCTCGATATTTCACACGTACACGATGATATATTCCTTAAAAAGCAAACCCTATATTAGGGCAAATTTCGCCCCCCGCCCCAATTTTCTCTTATGGATCAGACGCAAAAAACGTCCTCTGTTCGCATACCTGGAACAGAAGACGTTTTTCATTTATCGTAGAACTGCTTTAAATTTCTAGGGCTATTTGTGCTGAAAGTGGTCAGACAAGTCCTTTTATAGTGGTTAAAGCTCCATATACCGTTGAGGCTGGAACATTCACAGTCTGTAAATGCTCGATATTTGCCATAGTGCTCATCCCCCTTTTTTTATGGATTTAATTTATGTAATTAATTGTCTACGAGTACATTCAGAATTTTCAATTTTTTTCGATTATACCATGGTCTAGTTGATGTGAATTCTTCTCGATTGCTATGTAGCTGTTGGGGGAAGTTGATGCCTTTCTAAACTATCCTGCCCATTAGCTTAACGAAAAAAGGATCAACTACCACCCGGTACACTGCTCCAAGACGTTAGATACTTAGCAACTTTTACGGCCTGAAGGACTGTATCACGGTAGCCTTACCGTTATTAACTTCTACTATTGCTTCTGCGCCATTAACGAACGTCATCTGTGGAGGAACATGTCCACAATCAATATCGTAAACTATTGGAACTTCGATCTCCTCCGCAAGCTCTCGGTACACATCCAAAACTTCGTAGCCATTGATCGGCGTGTTCGCATCGCTCCGTCCGAATAGAATGCCACTGCAATGATCAAACCAACCTGCTAGTTTCATTTGAATAAGCGAACGTCGAAGGTCGGTTACATTCAGCTCACAATTTTCAAGAAACCATATAATCGGCTCGCTGTGGATGATATTACGCTGGAATTTCCGTACATCGCCATATGGTGTCCCAATCAAATGCCTAATGACGTCGATACATCCACCTAGCAACCGCCCTTGCATTCGAACATTTGTTTTTAATGTTGACAGCCATTTTGTAGGTTCCGTTAGATGAAACACATATGGCGAAGGGTGATCGTGATCCCAACTCTTTTGATACAACTTAGAAGACTGCTGTTGGACAGATTCACCTGTTCGTGTAGTCAGTACAGCTTCCCACATGGCAGTCGTCTCATCAGAACACTCCCCTCTTATATCAACCAAGTTAACGCCGTGCGCTGTAGCGATTCCGGAATTTAATGTAACAGCCAGCAACAAAACACTTATATCTGAGTAGCCCATAATCCATTTTGGCTGTATTCGGGCATATTCGATTCTATCTATTATCTCTATCAATAGCTCTCCACCCCATGGAGGGAAGATCAGTCCGACTTGTTCATCCTCCAGTAGGGCGTTTAGCTCTTCCACTCTTTTAGCAGCAGGTGCAGATTTTGCCTTCTTTTGAGTCCATACTGTCTCGCAGCAATGCACTGTGTATCCTTTGGCTTCTATGCGCCTGATCGCTTGCTTGACTATATGATGTAAGGAATCATCTACACCTGATGAAGGTGCTGTGACACCAATAGTGGTACATTCTTGTAAATTAGGATAACGGATCATTTGGACACCCTCCACATATGTGATCGAATAGCTAATTGTATTATGATAGAACCATTCAAACATACATTACTTTAATAAAGCGAGGTGTTATAGAATGGAATTACGCCTTACATTTAACGAGGATGAAGTGAATTATGATAAATGGCGCCCAACCTATGTTCCGGAGTTGTTCGATGAAATCATTCGATACTCAGGTATAAATGAAACGAAACAAGCTCTTGAGATCGGGATTGGAACAGGGCAGGCGACTTTGCCAATCCTTCAAACCAAATGTAAGCTTTCAGCAATTGAGCCTGGCGATAGGTTAGCAGAATTTTCAAGACAGAAATTCGCTGCTTATCCTAATTTTGAGGTAATTCAAGGTGATTATGAGCAATTCATCAGCAACAGTAATACATATGACTTAATCTATTCTGCCACAGCCTTTCATTGGATTCCTAAAGAGATTAGTTATTCCAAAACTTATGATCTATTGAAGAGCGGTGGCGTGTTGGCACTCTTTTGGAATCACCCTTTTGTAAATCGAATAGATGATCCACTACATCAGGAGATTCGTAAAATATACAACAAGTACCGGCCATCTAATAGACCGATTATTGAATTTGATATTAAGGACTGCACAACAATCATGGATGACCTTCAACAAAACGGCTTCCGTCATAGTCTTTCGAAGCTGTTCTATCAAACTCGAACCTTTACTGCAGAGAGTTATGTAGCCTTATTAAACAGCTATTCCGATCATAGAGCTCTTCCAAAACAAGTGAAAGACGGATTAGAGAAGGAAATATCCAGCGCAATCAATTGCTTGGGTGGAAGTCTAAAGGTATATGACACAATGGACCTGTACCTCGCACAAAAACCTTAAATGATATCATATCTGGAATGTTACCAAGTTCTTGTCATTATGTTTGGACAAGGACTTGATAACATAAATACAAAAAACCGCGTAATTTACGGCTTCTAATATTACTATGTTTTTTTACTCACACTTCTTCATTATTGAAACTTAGCCTTCTAGTAACTTTACCTCCCAAGATGTAATACAGATATCCTCGTTATCAAATACAAATGCAATATCTTCGCAAAATAATCTCAGTTCATCGACTTCTTTAGATTTCCTACATATTTTTAATTCTGCTGAAAATGATTTGTCGGTTTTTGAATACCCTTGAAGTTTAAACGGTTTAATATCCTTCCCAGGAATTTGATAAATCCAATGCGTCAGAATAGCTCGCATCCCTAAAGGACTTGATTCAAATTGTTCAAAATCACCTTCAACTTTAACTGTGAGATTGATAATATTCCCCTTTACTAATGAAAAAGGTGGTTTAGTGTAGATTTCGTCAATGTTTTGCCAATCCATTGTTAACCTCCTTAAAATCTTGGAGCAAATCTTCTATCCTTAAGAAAACTTTTCAATATACCATGCAAACAACTATTTATAATGTGTCACTCTTGTGCAGGGTTATTCAAACTTCGCTACCCTGCCCGTTACCTTAAAGAAAAGACAACCGATCATATTGGTCGGCTGCCTTCTTATCTTATTCAACTATCTATGCTACGAATACCTATATATCTCGTTTCTCACACATAAAGGGTTCTTCACACGAGTAAATTTCATGAAAGAAACCCATATACGGGATATCGTCTACTAGACACTTTATACGATACGACAACTCCTCATCACAATGCGGCTCTTCGCCGTTGTTCCGCATTACCTCGAATACATCTATTATACCTTCCAGGAGATTTACTTGGATAAATAAGGGCAACTTATCCAACATCGAATTCTCGATTCTACTCTCGGACCTGTATCCCGCGAGAGCTATTTCAAAATAATCATCCATGAACTTTTTGCGTTTAATAATGTCTGGTTCAAATTGTATCCAGCCCATTCCGTTTGTCCAGAGACTCGCTATGTCAAACATATACCAACAGTAACATGAATTATCGAAATCATATACGGTTATTTGCCCGGTATCAAAGTCTATCGAATAATTGCCATCGTTGTAATCAAAATGGACTATACCAAAAGACTCACGGTCCCTATCCAATCCCTCTAAGGTTTTAAGGAGCTCTACCAGCTTCTCCTTAAGCAGAGATAATGAGTCGGGGATCAGTTTATCTATATAATCGGTATTGAATTTGTCAGAAAAATTATGCCGGTAATGGACTGGCTTATAACTTTTCGATATTTCGTGCAGTTTCCCCAGGGCATTTCCGCAATTATAAAAATACTCAGAGAGTGGTGCGTCTTCCCGGTATTTATAGTGATTTTCTACCAGCTGTTTTCCCTTGGCCTTTTCAAATAGGCAGATAAAGAAGGTGTGATTATTATGCGTGATCTCTTCAACCAAATTCCCCTGCTGGGAGCTGATGACATTGGAGACGCTGCCTCCGTGCTCAGATAGATACCTTACATATTCCATTTCGGCTAGAAAATCTATCCCGCTTCTGTCAGGCAAGAAAGTAATTCGGAGTATTTTTGCGCCCGTACCTTCTTTCTTACAGACATAGACGACATTTCATCCCCCTTTATGTGGCGGAATCTGTTGGATATCATATCCCTTCAACCCATACAACTCAGATATTAATGGAAGTAAGTATGCATCACTGATTTTAACAACCTCGTTATAATTTATAAAATCTCCTCCAGTCAATCTAAACCTCAATTATAGTCGATGGTGACTTAATAGATAATCTTTGAATTAGAATTTTTCGTTTATTTAGTAGCTACAATTGTAAATTCCCATGGAATGTTTTCATTCTTCCAACCACGATGCTCCCAAGCGATCTTATTTTTTGCACTTTGCTCATTCATATATAGTCAAAACCTCCTTTATCGCTCTATCGAATACGTATAAGTTAATAGTGATAATAACTCCTTTGAGATTGGTCTATATGTAGGATATTCGAGAATAGTTTGGAACTATCCTGCCGTTAGGTGATCAGATTGAGCAATCTACCTATTTAATTGAATCTATTAAGCTATTCATCTTTGATAACGGGCAATAAATAATCAAGAATAATCTTCTGTCCCTTTTCGATCGGTTTGCAGTATCGGTCATATGTGTATACATCACACCAATAAAAGTTTTCAAAGTCAATTTTGTATCCTGTTTTCTCAATTGCTTCGAAACAAATTAAGTATGCACTATCAATAATATCGTTAAGGTTGTCGGCTTCAATCCATATCTTAGCAACCGTTCCAGACGCTATATCTTCTGCATACATATTTTCTGGAACAGGTGCATCAAGTTCAACATATTTACCTATGATATATTGAAAATTATCTTTTCCTTCAAATTTACTCATATGCCCAAGTCCAACATAATCATCAATATCTTTACAAAACCACTGTTCAACTTCTTGTTGTATTTTATCAAAAACGCCTTCCTTGAATGCCGCACTCCAACATTCTTCTCCTGCTTTTTGAAATGAGGTCATTTTCATCATACCCACAACTTTCCGGCTTCCAAATTGTGCATACTCGATTTTTTTTAGCTCTGCCATAATTCGTTTGCCTCCTACAATTCTAATATCTGTAAAGGAGGTGCGTGGATGATCATTAAGTTTTTCTCCATCCTTCCTAACACTAGAGGGTGAAACATTGTGGTGCTCCTTAAAAGCTCTTGTAAAAGAAGCGTGAGAATTGAAGCCATATTTTGTAGCTATGTCGATGATTTTTTCATTGCCATTTCTTATATCATGACCCGCTAATGTTAATCGCCGTCGCCTTAAATACTCATTAATTGAAATCCCTGTAACATATGTAAAAATACGTTGAAATAGTGGGGCAGGGCAACTTACAATTTTAGAAATAATGTTATAATCGACCTCATCAGAAGACTGTACAATATTCTCTAAGTATTCCACTACACTCTCAAAAGCATTAAGATTATTCACTATGCGCCTCCTCTCTAATAAAATTATAGGAATATTTTCATAACATTGCTTTGCATGAATCGAACATTTTTTGTTAAGAATCCGCAATATAATACAATAATTCTAGTTTACTGTCTTTATACTTCAATTAGGTATAGATACTCCCTAACTTTATCCTGTTTCCTTACGTTATAGAAAGTAAGATTACTAAATATCAAGGAGGTCTCCATGCCATGAAGTTACCTTTTAAAATTTTAACTTTCACCATCGTTGGTAGTTGCCTCTTAGGTTTTACCAGCACTGTATCTCATTCAGCTTTTGTTGGAGGAACATCATCGGTTTTGGTCGACCCTATGGGAGATGACGTCTCTGCAGGCAAAAGAACAACTAATGTTGTTCCGTCACAAACAGATGTCAGTGTTAAAATCGTTAAAGGAGGAGATAAAACAGAAGACGATCCCACATACTTGGTCACCGGACATGGGTATCGGTTTGTGCCACTTAGAGCGGTTGCTGAAAAGATGGGCTACACAGTGAAGTGGGATCAAGCGTCTCGTTCGGCAGAAGTTAGAAAAGGCACGTTATGGACAACGGTACAGAAAGACTTAGATTACTATTTGTATAATGAAAGAAAGCCGATCTCGCTTGGAATATCTCCAGTTATAATTAACGACACTCTGTTCGTCTTGGAGGATTTTTTTAGTGAAGTGCTGCAACTTTCCGTTGAGCTAGAGCAAGGGACAGATGTCTTAATTATAAGCCAGACGCAGCGGTAAAGACGCGACAGAAAGTTATATCCTTCCCACTTGATAAACAACAAAAAAAGGCCATCTGTTAAGATGAAATTATTAAAACACCTCAAGAGAATGCAACCATGTCGTAAGATATGGATACAATCTTGGAGGTGTTTTTTCAGTGGCACTGAGAGTTATCTATAATGTAGATTCAAGAAGGTGGTGTACCGAACTCATTTTGAGAAGCTGCCTGATATCATCACCATGACTAACTTTTAGGGGATACTTCTTCAATGTATTTTGATATTTTTATATCTATCCAGAAATCTCCGACACAAAGCGTTCTGTAATCTGCTGCGGGCGGGTAATAGCTCCGCCAACAACGATACAATACGCTCCTGCTTTCAGGCAACTGGCTGCCATCTCCGGCGTTAGAATATTTCCTTCAGCTACAACCGGAGTCTTCACATGGGACACGATATCTTTTAATATGGCAAAATCATTATCGTACAACTTAGTTTCAGCTGTATCCTCTGTATAACCTACTAATGTCGAAGATATCAAATCAAAACCAAGTTTCTCCGCATTTATCGCTTCAGCAGTTGTTGAAATGTCTGCCATCAATAGTAGTTCAGGATATTTCCTGCGGATCTCACTGACAAATTCGTTCAATGTCTTACCGTCTGGTCTTGGACGGAGCGTTGCATCTAAGGCAACGATCTCCGCCTGAGCATCGACTAATTCATCTATTTCACGCATCGTCGCTGTAATAAACACGGGGTTGGTCCCATAATTTCTTTTTACAATTCCAATAACGGGGAGTTCAACATGCTTTTTTATCTCTTTGATATCTATTGCTGTATTGGCCCGAATCCCTATGGCCCCGCCTTCTTTTGCAGCTACAGCCATTCTTGCCATAATATACGGACTGTGAAGAGGCTCATGCTCCAATGCCTGACAAGAGACTACAAGACCACCTTTTAGCCCTATTAGGTCTAGCTTATTCATTACATCACTCCTTTTCCAGAATTTCCTCGATCTCATTCTTGATCACCGTGACCTGAGGTCCATAAATCACTTGCACACCATTCCCGACAAATACAACACCTTTAGCCCCTGTGGCTGCAAATGCGTCCTTTTGCACCTTATCCTGATCATTGACAGAAACTCGAAGCCGTGTAGCACAGCAATCCAGTTCTACAATGTTTTCTGCACCTCCAAGTGCGTTTAGTATTGCGGTCGATCTGGATTCTCCAGACTCCAATGATGTACTTTTGTTCGCAGGTGAGGCCACTACAGATTCAACCTCTGCTTCATCTTCGCGCCCCGAAGTTTTCAAATTCAGTTTAAGGATCAGAATTCTAAACGTAAAGTAATATAGGAAGAACCATATCACACCAATTACCGGAACTAACATCCAGTTCGTTTTCGCGTTACCTTGCAGAATTCCAAACAGGATAAAGTCAATCAATCCACCGGAGAACGTCTGACCGATTGTAATTTCAAAAATATGAGCCAGCATAAAAGCAAACCCATCAAATACAGCATGAATTACATACAGTATTGGGGCAACAAATAAGAATGAGAATTCCAAGGGTTCAGTAATACCTGTTAAAAATGATGTGAGTGCTGCTGATAGCATCAATCCACCAACCATTTTCTTTCGTTCAGGCTTAGCCGTATGGTAAATGGCCAGTGCTGCACCCATCAATCCGAACATCATTGTAATAAAACGTCCTGACATGAATCTCGAGGTTCCCACAAAGTATTTTTCCGTAGCGGGATCGCCTAGTTGTGCAAAAAAGATATTCTGTGTTCCTTCGTATACTTTGCCCGCTACCTCCAAAACACCGCCCAAGCCGGTTTGCCAAAATGGAAGATAGAAAATATGATGTAGCCCAAGAGGACCAAGCATACGTAGAAAAAATCCATAAAACAGCGTCCCGATATAACCGGTCTTATCCACTAGACTACCGAGATTAGCTATACCAACTTGGATCGTCGGCCAGATTAAAAATAAAACAAGACCGATGAATATGGCCGCAAAGGACGAAATGATTGGAATAAACCGAGAACCTCCAAAAAAGCCAATAAACTGTGGAAGCTCTATTTTGTTGTACCGGTTATGTAACCATGCCGTGACCAATCCAACAATAATTCCGCCCAAGACCCCTGTCTGTAACGTTTGTATTCCCAGCACCATGCCCTGTCCCACACCGGCTAGGTTATCCGCTGCAAGCGTCCCGGAATTAATCAACATCGCATGGATTGATGCATTCATTACCAAATAGGCCAATCCTGCTGCGAGTCCTGCTGTTCCTTTATCTGCTCTTGCCATCCCGACGGAAACGCCAATGGCAAAGATCAAAGCGAGATTATCAAAAATGATGCTCCCAGCACTGCTCATTACGGTGAAAATCTGTTGAAGCCATGTTATTTCTAAAAAAGGATAGGAGTTAATCGTATTCGGATTGGATAGTGCACCGCCGATGCCTAATAAGAGACCAGCCGCCGGAAGCACTGCAATAGGAAGCATGAAGGATTTGCCGAATTTTTGCGCCTTCTCAAAGTATTGTTTCATGAGGGGGACCTCTCATTCTAATTTTTTAGATCTTCAACAACCATGTTTGTACTTGAAGTAGCGTGTAAAGGACACTCCTAGCAATTCTTTATAAGGCTCGTCCTGATTTTCATTATTTTCTAGTTCATTATTTTCTAGAGTGAATCTTTTTATTCAAACTGTGAAATGTGACTAGATCCATTAGGCATATACCTTATGAAGTAGTTTCCGCGTGCCTTAAAAGAAAAAGCAACCGATCATTTCGATCGGCTGCCTTCATAGTTAATCAATTATTGAGTCCCCATGCTCGAGGAAACTCTTATCCCAACACTAATTCAAAACGAGCAAAGATATCTTCTTCATACCACATCGTGAAATTAGTTCCCCAAGTTGTATTCAATAGTGTAAACGTAAATTTATTGTTGTCTTGATGGTATTTGTTGTTATAAGTTAAATTGTTATTAGTTCCGATTCCCAAAAGAGGGGCATCAATAGGTTTTATATTTATTTTTTTATCGCTACCATCGTAAATTAACTCTTCAATCATGTGTTGCAACTTATTACCGTGACCTACCACTTCAAACGGTGAAATAACGGTATCTATTTTACGAATCTTAGTCAAGTACGGCGAATTCAAACGTGGTGTCATGTCAAAAGAATAAATTTCCGGATAACGAATGGCATCTTTATCCTTTAATAAGAGTGCAATTTCGACTTTATCTCCAAATTGATATTTAACCTTTACAACTCTTGGAGCACCATACTCCTGCACAGCTCGCTCACTATACTTTAAAGTTGCAATAATCGAATCATTTTCCTTAACTAATTTCACAACATGTGGTGTGAAGTTTTCATTCAATTGAATGCGTTTTTGTATTTCCATCCCTGGCTTTAAGAAGTCAATGGCCCACCAATTATGTTGTATTTCACGCAAATAGTTGTAACGTAGATTATCATAGTCATTTTGCCCAGCAATTGTGTAGCTCAGAACCCCGAGTTTATGATCCTGATCAAAGTATAGTGTTCCATCCTTTTCTAAGTGGTTAATTGAACCATCGCTTGCAAACATAACTTGATATCCGTTTACCGAAATCAATTCTTCCAAACCACATTCATTACCTTGGTTATCGAAGGTATGATATGGAACTTCGATAAGTTTTTTAATGTTAATTTGATCTTCAGGCTCCAAACAAGCTATTGCACGATCAATGTTCTTACGTTGTTCTTTCCATGAAGACTCATAAAATTTGTACGAACGATCAGTCCACTCATTATAAGTGTATTGCATTTCTTTAAGCGTTGCATCTTTAACAATTCCATAAGCGTAGGTTAAATCATGATCGGTAATTTGGTCTAAACTACGCGCTCTTTGGAAGTCTTTCTTTTCATAATTCATATAGTCACTGAAATAGCGTTTGATATCCATTCCCCAAGTATGCTCTGGAACTAACATCGCGTAGAAATTAGCATCATCATTTTCTATTTTGTTGTCAGACATGTAATTGGTTAAGATCCGATAATCACGAATGATTTTCGGATCAGACATCAATCCGTGAATCCAAGTATCCCCAATCTCCTCTGTAATAACAGGCAGTTGGTCACGTACTTCCCAAATTTCATTTGCAAACTGATCCATTGAAGTCATCTCAAGCTCATAATCTGGATACTCATTCGCCATTTTTGACAAAAAGGCATTAATTTTCTCTTTTGTGCCTGGACCACTATTATCATGAGTATGCATAAACGACAGCTTGTTATCCATGCAATCTATTCCGATTACGCCGCCATAATCGTCTGAATACGAGACAATGACCTCACTTTCGCCATTCTTCCATAGAAATGTATCTGGAACTTCTGGAATTGAGCTCGAGCCATTCACACCAATGTGTAGGAATTTAATGCCTTGACGATATAACTCATCAACAATCCCGATCGTATGTCCTGGGACGTCAGTCATCTTTGCGCTTGTAGTTTTATATCCATAACGAGCATCTAATTTCTTTGAGATTGAAGTTATGTAATGTAAAGTTTGTGGTGTCATAGCTTCAGATTCAAACGTACATGGGATTGCGTGCCAACGAATGTAACCTTTCTTTATGGCATCGTCTAGCTTTTTACAAGCTTCTTCATCCATGTTTTTGAAGTAATATTCAATAAGAAAGCTACCTGTTGTCCAAACAAAGTCTTTGCCTTCTTTTCTTAACTCTTCAGCTAGAGTGATAGCGTTTTGAATGTAATCATGGCAATACTTGTGCAAGACATTCTCTGCTAGATCGGTAAAGCCAATGTCAAAATGAGTTTTGTTTACCACATAGATTTTTTTCATTACTATAATCACGCCTTTCTTAGTCAAATACGTCGTGAAATTGTTGTTTACTTAACATCTCAGCATATTTTGGAGTATTCGAAGTAATAATAGATGATTCCATCCGTCTAGTATTTATCTTATACGGACATATCTTTATAAAATCCTGACATTTTAATGTGTCTACCAACTATTTCACACGAAAAAATCTATTAAATCCAAATGACTCGCAGAGCAGGTTAGCATAACGAAAAAGCAACCGATCGCGTTGATCGGCTGCCATCTTATAAATAGTAGTATCTTTTTAACTGAGCTATAACTACAGAAACCACTTCATTTTTGTATTATTTCATAAATCATGATTTAACATCTTTACTGTTTAGCCCCAGTTTATTTTTTATCTGATTTAAATAACCCTTTACAACTTGTTCAGCTTTTGGATTTCGTTTTAAGTACTCCAAGCTTGCATATTCAAGATAGTTAAAGAAGTGCTCGTTATCTACAGCAAATTCTTGATCGTCTAGAGGTGATTTAATAAAGTACATAACTCCCGTTTCTCCAAAATAAAAATCATCCCAGGGATCAAATTCATTTGCAAAAACACACCACATATTATCTTCCTGGTTCCCTCGTAACTTCTGATAATTTCTCAAGACACCTATAAATTTTTCATCAGGAATATGGGAGTAGTACAATTTGAGTAAATTTTTTTCGTCTTCTTTTAAAATTTTGAAGTCAGACAGCGTGACGAATTCTAATGGTTCATCAGGATAAATACAAACTTTTGATTTCGTATATTTTCGTGGAGTAATATCTTCCTTCTTCATATTCCACCATGCACTATCATCACTGAATATTTGGTAAGCCCAATAAGTTGGATTCTCATGAAATATAAGATCTTCATCGCCTGTTAGATCCACATCTTTCCAAAAACTATTGATGCGATCTACTGCTTCTTGTTTCGATATCCCAAGATATCTTTGCATGTCTTCAACTATTGAAAGACAGTATGTATAAGAATATTCGTTAGTATTAAAATTAAATACGATCTTCATTGAATCACTCATTTCTTATAGTATCTAGTACCAACATAACCTTGTAAAATTTCTGTTGCCAATCGAGAGTTATGAATACTTATTTTACTTCAACCAAATACATGATTGCTCCTTGATGTTCGTACTTTTTTTACATTTCCTTTCATCATGCAAATAGGTTTCAGCTTTACCGCCCTGCAACTGATTATGTTTCAGACGCCGTGCTTCATCCCAAAAGAAAACAGCTATTCTCCTCCGGATTCGAGAGAAAATAGCTGTTATGATGTTACCGGGTGCTTGGACGTTTACTCCGTCAGTTTGCCTTCGCAAGTTTTGTGCCACGAAGTGATGCCGTAGCGTATACGACAAGGGCTGTCCAGATGAGCGCGAAGCCGATAAGAAGCACGGGTGAGACCGATTCCTTGAACGCAAATACACTCAGTAACAGCATGATCGTTGGCCCGATGTATTGTACGAATCCTAGCGTGGACAGTTCCATCCGGGCAGCCGCTCGCGCAAAGAAAAGCAGCGGTAGCGCTGTTACCACGCCGGAAAGAAGCAGCTCGACGAACGTGGATAAAGGGAGCGTCCATGCGGTCGTCTTTCCCACGATGGCTAAATAGATCCAGTAGCCTAGCGCAACCGGCAGGACTACAGCCGTCTCCGATAGCAAGCCTACAGAAGCGTCTTGTCCGATCTTCTTCTTCGCGAGACCGTACAAGCCAAACGTCACGGCCAGTGAGATTGAGATCCATGGGAACCGTCCGTAGTCAATGGCGATGATGAGCACCGCCGCACCAGCGATGGCAACCGCTAGCCATTGGCCACGGTTGGGCTTCTCATGAAGGAAGACAACCGCAAGCAGCACATTAAGCAATGGGTTTAAATAATAACCTAAACTCGTCTCGACCACATGGCCGTTGTTGACCGCCCAGATGAAGATGAGCCAATTAGCAGCGATCAATAGCCCGCTAGCGGTTAGCGACAGCAGGAGCGCGCGGTTAGCCACAATCCGCTTCATGTCACCCCAGCGACGTTGGACGGCGACGACAATAGCCATGAAGACAAACGACCAGACAACCCGATGTGACAGAATCTCTCCTGCTGGTACATCGTTAAACAACTTCCAATAAAGTGGGAGAACCCCCCACATGATATACGCGATAATAGCATTAACCAAGCCGTTGTTCATAATCAATTTCCCTCTTCTCACTTCGATGTCTTAACGAATTATACGCCTCGATCATCTTTTAAGTAAAGGGATTGATATATTGCCCAAATATTATGTTAAAGTATTGTATCACTTACTATAGGAAGGATAGTATCTCGTAAATTTTTCTCTTCTGTGCGCATAATTACCTTACAATATCCGTTAGCGCAACAAGCCTCCCAAACTATAGATATTTTTTTACTATCTTGTTCCGTAAGCTCAATCTCGTCTAAAATTCAAGTAATAAGTGAGTTCAAGTAGTCCATCTTTATCTAAACCATGTTCAACAAAACCCACTTTTTTAAAACAATTTATACTTGCATGATTATCAGTTTCAATTCCTACCTTTATCATCTGTGTTGATGAGAGTTCCGAGCGTTTTAGTAATGTTTGTAGCATTTTAGTACCGTATCCTTTATAACGCAATTGAGGATTTGTTAATATATCTATGGCCGCTGTTTGATCCTCATACAGCTCCACAGTAATTTGACCTATTGAAACGCCGTTTTCAAATACCATCCATGCGAAATAATCAGGACTCTGCTCAACATAGTTATACCATTGTAGTAAAGGTACTCTACCATTTAACCTGTTTAATACCTCAGCATCTTTGAACCATTCCTCTAGCACTGTAAGTCCATCTTGATCCAGCTTTTGAAAGTCCATTAGTATCTCCTTTGTAAAAATCCAATATAGAGAACATCGTTCCTTATACTACAATTCTAGAAAACAGCACTCTTTCCTTCCAAGCTAAACTGCCCATTAATTTAACAAAGACAGCCGATACAATGATCAGCTGCCTTTTTAATATGATCGATCTATCGTGACCCGTTACGTTATTTCAAAAAAACCTCAATTTTTGGACTCTTTAGGTTCTCTAAATGAACCAAAAATTCCTGTAATAAGCCCTATTAACCCAAAGGTAAATCCATATCCAGAAGAACCTTCAAATGCCAATAACACAATTACTCCGAACAGTATCATATGTACACCTAATAGTTGAACTTGAAGAGCACTTGGATTGATAAAGTCCAAAAATACAAATGCATAAAAGATTGCAATAATTATTAGTGTTAGTACGATTAAAAACACTAATCCCAATTCAAAATTAAACATCTTGCCCCTCCTCAAAATTTAATATGATTCGTTGGCTTCCAGTTCCTATATTGCAATGGAATCACGATGTTTTCCCCCGATACTCATCATCATTTTATTTCTTATACTTTCTAATTAATTTAAAACATAATATAAGGATTCCAACGACAACGAAAAAAACGATAAAGTACATAAAACTAGCAACGTCTTTATTTCTCTCGTGAAGTTTTATTTCTTGTTTATTTTCAAGGAATTTCAGTTCTACATCTGCATGTTTAGCCAGCATAGAATAACATGATGCATTTACCCATGCATCCTCTGTTTTTTGCAGATATAATAAATATTCCTCACCAACTGCACTTGTTCCCCAATCAGCCATTTCTTTCATCGTTATTGTTTTTTCATTAACTCCTTTATAACTTTTTGAAATATTTAAGATGACATCATTATATCGACTTGATCCTTCTTTTATTTCTTCAACTTTCGCAATGACAATTGCATCGGTATACTCAAACCATTCTTCTATTGACGGAGGACTGATACATGATAAAGCTTTTATTTTGCTCGGTGTTAATATGAAGATAAGAGAAAACAAAAAAATAATGAGTAATATCTTTTTCATTTATGTCCCACCTTTGATATTTATAAATACCAAAAAATCCAAGGGTTGTGTTGGATTAATATTAATGCAAATATATTTAAATATTCTTTATTAGTCAATAAATCCCAAGTTATTATCCCAGAGCTAGGTCAACAACTTATACCGATAAAATAAAAAAAAGCCGCTATAATAGCGACTTCTTGTACACTTGTTCTTGGCCCTAGACAGCATTCTTAAATCCTGATCATTGGGCTTTCTACTTATTACACTACACTGCAGCTTCTCCGATCATTTGCCGTTCAATTTGCTTCATTTCATAAAAATAGCCTTTTTGCTCCATTAACTCCGAATAAGAACCTGTTTCGACGATCTTGCCTTGGTCCATGACCACAATTCGATCCATCTCTTCCAATCCAGTAAGACGATGACATATCAGAATAAGTGTATCTTGAGCGGTCTGTGCATAAAGATGCTTCAACACATGCTGCTCTGTCACATAATCCATCGATGAGGTAGGTTCGTCCAGAAGCCATAGACGTCCTTTGCGGAGCAGTGCTCGCGCCAGAGCCAGCCGCTGCTTCTCCCCATCCGATAGATTCTCCCCTTTTTCATAGACCATATCAGTCAACGATCTATCTGGCAGTTGTACTTTAGCCAGCACATCCAGCAATTGTTCGTCAGTATGTTCTTCCTCGCCCAGTAGCAAGTTATCGCGAATCGTTCCCCGGAAAAAATGACTTTGCTGCAACACGACATTAGCCGCTTCCCAGATGCTCTTCTCGTCCAGCTCCATTACTGAAACGCCGTTTAGTCGTATATCGCCAACTGTTGGTCTACGCAGCTTAAGCAATAATTCGATAATCGTTGATTTTCCTGACCCGCTCGGGCCGACAATCGCTGTTTTGGAGCCAGGTGAAATATGCAGGGAAATATCGTTAAGCGCCGGTCTCCACTCCCCTTCATATTGAAACGTAACACCGGATAGCTCTAACGAAACGGCTTGATTAAGAGACAACGCACCCTCTGGCTCCGATACCTGCACCTCAGAAGGCTGAACCGTTTCTGTCAATCGTTTGGCTGCATGTTCGCTATCCTCCTTATACGCGGGTAATGTAGCCATTGCCGCCGCTTCTTCAAACACGGTTAAAGAGGCCATGATTAGCATAGCAAGAAATACCCCGGCAAGTGCTCCATCCATAATCAAGTAGGCTCCAAGCGCGAGCACTCCCCATGAAATGAGAAACGTAACCAAAGTGTGCATCGCTTGCCCGCGGAGCAAGTTCTCTGCTGCTCGCTTTTGCTCAGCTGCAAGTGTTGCGGAAGCCTGCTGAAGCTGCTGCTCCCGCTGTGCCAATTGGCCGTATACTTTTAAATCCCGAAAACCATATAGTACTTCGGTGAGCTCCGTGGAAAGCTGCGCCCGCTGGTCGCGAACGCGTCCAAGTATTTTCCGCTGCCCGAGCAAAACAATGCCCGGTACAACGAATCCTGCTAAGAACATGCCGATGACAAACAGAAGAGCAATCCAGAACGAGAAGGCAGAGGTAAACAACACCGTAGCCAAGAACACCATCACGACAATGATGGGGGGATATGCCACTCGCAGGAAATAGTTTTGCAAGCTCTCTACGTCCCCAACGATCCGCGCAAGCAGATCCCCACTTCGATTTCTATTCAATATACCCGGCGTTAAAGGAATAAGCTTGGCAAAAAAGGAGGTGCGCAAACGAGAAAGTATCGAGAACGTCGCCCGGTGAGAAAACAATCGCTCTCCATAACGGCTTGCCGCCCGAAGTAGACCCAGCAGTTTGACCGTCGAGGTCAGTACAATCAAAGTATATAGCGGTGGCGCAAACACGGTTTGCGAAACGAGATACCCGCTCGCAGAAAAGAGTGCCACACCCGCTATGCCTGCGATGAATCCACCCAGAATCGAAAGCAAGATGTCTTTTCGCTCCTGAATCATCGCCTTTGACAGGACAGCCAGTTCATTCATGATGCTTCCCCCCTTTTGCGCTCTATATCGATCATCTCGGCATAATGTGGCAGGCGCTCCATAAGCTCTTCATGCCGTCCGGCATCCACTAACACTCCATGGTCCATGAATAAGATCTTGTCAGCATGCTGAATGGTATATAATCGGTGAGCCACCGTAATCATCGTAGCCGTTCTTGCCAGTTTAGCAATGGAATGCTGCAATACCCGCTCGGTGTGCAAATCCAGACCAACGGTAGGCTCATCAAACAGAATGATGTCAGGCCGCTTCAAAAAAGCTCGTGCCAACGCAAGTCGCTGTTTTTCCCCACCAGATAATCCCCTGCCTCCTTCACCAACAAAGGTACTCAGTCCATGCTCCAATTGGGCTGTAAGCGCAGCAAGACCGGCTTCCTCCGCTGCCCGCTCTATTTCAGCACCGGTAATGTTTCTACCAGCACCAATTGCAATATTCTCAGCCAATGTGCCTGTAAAAATATACGGGTGCTGTGTAATGTAGCTGACATGCTTAAACCATGCATCCTCATCCAATTGGGAAAGTGGGCTTCCATTCACCCGAACCGTTCCTGATACTGGCTTAAGGAGACCTGCAATGAGATGGAGCAATGTCGTTTTGCCGGAGCCGCTTTTGCCAACGATAGCAATGTGCTCTCCCGGACCTATCGTGATCTCTCCAGTTTTAAGCTCGAAAGAATCCGGCGCATATTGAAACCGGAGATGGCCCAGTTCTATGGTTGGCGGCATGTTGTCGATCTCTGCGAATTTCTCAGAGGTATCCGCACCTTCAGTGCTATCTAGGTCTTGGCTGTTCCCTGCTGTTTCCTCAAGCATCTGCTCCACCTTATGAATAGCCCCCATACTTGTTCGACCGCTGTGAAAGGCAGTTCCCGTATTCTTTAACAGGCTGTAGAACTCAGGAACGAGCAGCAAAACAAGAAACGCGGTGTGGAACGTCATCGATTTGAAAACAAGCAGCTGGATGGCTAGTTCAAGCGCGACAATGCCGATACTTAGCATCACGATCGACTCCAGCATGAAGGTATTCGTAAATGCAATCTTCAAAATGCCCATCGTGGCATCTCGGTAACCTAGACTGCTGCGTTCAATCTCCTGCTGCTGACGGTGAGCACGTCCGAATATTTTTAGTGTCACCAGTCCTTGAAGAGAATCTAAGAATGTACCCGAGAACTCAGCCAGCTGTGCATATTTTTCTTCGGATTTGTTCTTCGTTTTAAGCCCTACCAAAATCATAAACAGCGGAATGAACGGGGCTGTAAACAACATAATGAAACCTGTGTTGGCATGCTCTGTAAATGTAACGATCAGAATCAAAATCGGGATGATCGCTGCTTCCATCATCCGGGGCATGTATTGACTGAAATAACTGTCAGCCTCATCCACCGCATCCAGTAGAGTGCTGACCTTCCCGCCTGTCTGCCCACGAAGGGTTGAAGGCATGGAGGCTTGAGTCAAGTTCTGAAGTACGGCTGCTCGCATATTCGTCTTGGCCATTGCAGCCATACGCAGTCCAACCTTACCGTTTGCATATGACAACAGTGTGCGTACAACCATAACAACCAGAAGCAGGCCAAGCAGTACGATAACCGATGAAAAGGTAGCACGCTCCACGAAAACCCGCTGGACCGCTTCAGCAAGTAATCCAGCCTGACTCAAAATAGCTGCACCAAGCGCAAGTGAAATGACTGCGAGGAGAACTATATTTTTTCTTTGTGAAGACATTTGTTGAGAAATCAGACTGGATTTCCTTTTCACAGTTTTCTCCTCCTTTATATACAAGCTTATAATGAAATCACTTTTTCCCTTTTACATAATCCGCATCAAACAGGAATAATTTGAAGACCAGTATCAGGGACGGGATTAACAAGAGCAGACCACCAATAAATGCAGCAACTAATGCGAAGCCCATGGCTGGTGATGTAGCACTGCTCTGAACCGTGATGTACGGATCCAGAATATAAGGATAGTGCCCGATTCCGTATGCAAAAAAAGCAGTGAAAAATTGCAGCATGACGCAAATAAAAGCTAATCCGTATCGACGTCCGTTGTATATCAGCCACATGGCGATCATGAAGAAAGCAACGGAAAGACCTAATAACCACCATAAGTCCATCATGTTTTGAAAATGCCGTTCATTGTGTTGACCCAAAAAAATGAATGCTGTCAATGCAAGAATAATCGTCGGTGTGCTCCAGAACAGAGCATAGTTACGCATCAGCTTCAGAGCAGCGTGATCCTCTGCCCGAGAAGCATAAAATGCTAGAAATGATCCGCTAATAAACAGTACGGATACGATGGCGAGTCCGACGATGCTCCAAGATAACGGATTGGTAAACAGCTCCCAGTAATCCAGAGAAACCGTCTCACCCAGCTTTACAATAAAGCCGCCTTCAGATATTGTCAGCGCCACGGATAACGAAGCCGGAATAAGTAAACCTGTAGCTCCGTATAAAAACAAATACACAAGGCTTTTCTTGGAACCGTAATTTTCAAATGCATAGAAAGATCCGCGAATGGCAAGCAGGATTACGGCTATGCTTGCTGGAACAAGCAGCGCTGCGCCATAATAATAGGCCGTGTCCGGAAAGAATCCGACGATACCAATATAGAAGAAAACAAAAAATACATTCGTGATCTCCCAAACGGGAGATAAATAACGGGAAATCAGACGGTTAATCAAATGATCCTGCTTCGTCAAACGTGCATAGAAAGCGAAGAAGCCTGCTCCGAAATCAATTGAGGCTATAATTAAATAGCCGTACAAGAACAGCCAGAGCACCGTGATGCCAATCAATTCGTAACTCATTGTGCAGGATCCCCCTTTTCTATAGTCTGATTAGGATTTTCTTTTAACCATTTCTCCATCTCAACTTCTGCTGGCTTATTGTTGAACAAGCGTCTTAATACAACGACACACATGATGCCAAGTACGATGTACAGTAGCAAGAAGACGAAGAATAAAGTTCTTACCGTCGGTGAAGTCGTAGCCGCTTCCTCTACACGTAAAATTCCTCGGATAATCCATGGCTGTCGCCCAACTTCTGCATAGAACCAGCCGAGCTCAACACCCAGAAAGGCGAGCGGTGTGCAGAGTGCGATAAGCCAAAGCATCCATTTGTTCAGCTCATTGCGCTTTTTCCAGATCTTAAACAAGAAATAAAGTAGCGAAATAGCAACCAGTGCAAATCCGATTCCTGCCATTAAATCAAACAAATAATGCACGAGAAGCGGAGGCCATTCATCCTGAGGGAATTCCTCCAGCCCCGTTACCTCTGCGTTAAAGTCGCCAAAGGCCAGGAAGCTAAGGAATTTCGGCAGATGCAAGGCACCTAGAATTTCATGCTCGGCATTCAGCCAACCCATTAGAATCAGGTCCGCACCACTTTCCGTCTCAAAATGCCACTCTGCCGCCGCAAGCTTCTCCGGCTGATGCTCAGCCAAAAACTTGGCGGACACATCCCCGGCGAGCGTGTTCAGCATGCCGAACAACAAGGCAACAGCCATCATGAGGTTCAAGGCTTTTTTGTGATAAGGAGAAATTCCTTTTCTCAGCATCGCAAAGGCCGCAATTCCGGCTAATAGGATTGCCCCTGTCAAATAGGCCGAGCTTAACACATGGAATACTTTGGAGAACGTCGCCGTATTCAGCATCGCTTGCACCGGATCAACCGCTGAGAATTGACCGGCTTCCAATACAAAACCTTCAGGCTGGTTCATAAATCCGTTTACCGTCGTAATAAACACAGCAGACATGCCTGCCCCGACCACAATTGGAATCGTCAGCAGCCAGTGGATATACTTGTTTTTGAATCGATCCCAGGTATACAAATAAATGCCCAGAAAAATGGCTTCAAAAAAGAATGCGAACACTTCCATGAATAACGGCAGTGCAATGACGTTTCCAGCCATCTTCATAAAGTTCGGCCATACCAGGGCCAGCTGCAGGGAGATGATTGTACCGGTCACGACACCTACCGCAACCGAAATGACAAATCCCCTCGCCCACCTCTTCGCCATCAATGTATAATGGGGGTCTTTCTTGCGGATCCCGATGAACTCTGCAATTGCAATCATTAATGGTATACCGACGCCAATTGTTGCAAAAATCACGTGGAATGCGAGTGTCAAACCTGTCACCAGCCTGCTCCACAGTACCGTATCCATTTCCAAAATAATACTGCCTCCTTTCAAACTTCTGTTTCATCCTGGGGTAAATTCATTCTTTGAACAGGTCTGCCCGTCGTTCACCACAATCCATACCCGGGTGATAAAGGTGTCCGTCCCTCGATCTCAACTATGTAAAAAGAGATTTTTTTCACAAAGTAAGATGCTACATTGGCTGCGCCCACATCATTCTTGTGTCATACCGTACTTAGCTAGTGAACAGAGATCTGATGAGCCTTTATTAATCGGGTATGGAATGCAGGCAAATGTCCGAGTGCGAAACCTGATCGTACCGCTATTATATCTTTGTTCACCACGAATTCAATCACTGACACATGTTCGTCCTTGAATGTTCAAGAAAAGGTCAACCTTTTCTGACAACTTAGTGAAAAACATCACAGTGGACAGTGTCATAATTACAAAAAATGGACCGAGAAGTATAATACTCCTCTGGTCCACTGTTGTTATAAAACGGCTAAATCTATAGTCAAACATAGAAACTAACTGGAATTACTTTTCTTTTTTCTGTCGTTCATCATCGATTACGGAACCAATCACAATGCCTATTAACATTCCAAAACCTGACCCCAGTGAAATACTGAAACCTAGGTTAAGGTCTAAGAAGCTACTTACTGTCATGCCTAGACAAGCCCCAATAATAAATCCAGCAACAAGAAATACGGATAAAAATTTATGATTATTGTTTTTCATCGTTTCCTCCAAATTCAAATTTTAAAATTGAACCTATTGCAATGATATGAAGCCAAGCTTCACCAGTGGAGGACCCTGCATATATCTTCGAATCGTCAATTAATTTCTATAATCAGGGAACTTGTGAAGTTCTCCCCCGGCGCCAGGGTAATGATCCCCTCTTTAGCTTGAAGTTCACCTTCGAAGACGTCCATATCTGCTACTCCATGCCAAGGCTCGATGCATACAAAGGGAGCGTTCAGAGGCTGCCAGATGCCGAGGTCAGGGAAACCTTTATAAGTGACAACTACGCTTTTAGCGGACTGCTTACTTCTAAGCGAAATCTGCCGAGACCTCACATTTCGGAAAATCAATGCGCCTTCGGCGAACATTTCATGAGATAACGGCAGGATGGTCTCTTGTTTCAGAACGGACTCCGATTTACCGCTGATCAGCTGGCTGTCTGAATTCAGGAACAACCTTTCAAGGGTTTCCGATTCAGCGAACTCTAGATAGTAATCGCTTAGGCTACCTTTGTCATCCATCGGACAATTGAACGCCGGATGAGTTCCGAGCTGGAAGAAGATATCCTGTTCATCACTATTCTCCACCCGGTAGCTCAGTTCCAGTGTGCTTGCATTCAGTTTGTATGTAATAAATAGGTTGAATTTAAATGGATAACTGGCAAGGGTTTTCTCATCATAAGAGAGACGGTAAACCGCGTGAGTGTCACTTTCTTGGACCAGCGTAAATTCGCTGCGTCTTGCGAATCCGTGATTGCCGATCTTATAGGCTGTGCCGTCCACCTTAATTTCTCCATTCCGGGCCGCACCAATAATGGGAAACAGCACCGGAGAACGGCCTGTCCAATACGTGGCGTCACCGCTCCAGATATATTCAGCTTCCGGATCCAGCTTTCTGAAGCTGATCAGTTCGGCCCCAAGGGTATTAATCTCAGCTTCTGCCGAGCTACTGCGCAAAATCTTATTCATGGTTGTATACTCCCTTTTCATACTTATAGTACAGATATCCTTATTATATCAAAGTTCGTGAAGGAGATGAGAAGACGACAGCCAATTCATCGGCTGCCGTTTCTTCGAGCTTACTCAGCTATCGTTTTCCGTGACTCTAGTGTCTGTTCTCTACTTATGATTGCTTCAAGTATTTTTTTGCCTGTTGAGTCTATCATAGTTCCTTGAGTAGGCTCTTTTTTAGTAATCCATTTAAGTAATTGAGCAACATAATAGTCCATAAGAGAATTTGAGAAAAAAGAATAATTGGATAGCAATACAACTCCTACACGGAGTTCCTTGTTGAAAGCTAGATAACTATTAAAACCAGCTGTACCCCCGTTATGCCAGAGGATATCTTTATCTAGAAGTTTATCCTCACCCCAGCCAAAATAACGGTTTGAATTACCGATCCATATAGGGAGGTGACTTTTTTGCAGTGTAGAGGCTATCGGATTATCATCATTTAGATTGGCTTGGACAAATAAACTCAAATCTCTAATAGATGACTTAATCCCTCCTGCCCCTTCATGTACAGATAGATTGTCCCAATGAGGAACTCTTTTCCCAGTTGATGCATGTCCATTCAAATACCTACTATTCTGTTCTGAATCAAGCATAACGGCTGTCTCATTCATCTTTAATGGATTCGTTATATACTTTTTTAACAGTTCGTCATACGTACTTCCTGACACCTTGCACAGTATGTATCCCAGTAAACCGACACCGATATTGGAATAACCAAACGAATCCATACTATCCGTGTAATCAGCATTAGATAAGAAAGCAATTAAATCTTGCTCGGTATACATTAAATAAGGATTCGATCTCTTTTTGGCCAAGTTATGGTTGGTTGCCAATATAGGTAATCCAGAGGTATGCGTAGCAAGGCTTCTCAAGGTAATTTTATTCAAATAATCGTTTTTAGCGTTCTGTACAAACTTACCAACCGTGTCATCAGAAGAAAGCAGTTTTTCCTGTTCCATTTTTAATAGAAGTATAGATGTAAAAACTTTGGTTATGGATCCGATTTCAAACAACATATTCTCAGAAGGGACCATACTTTTCTTTTTACTATTACAAAATGAGAAGCATTCAACATCTCCCTCCCTAATAATCCCGATAGCAAGATGTAATCGTTTCTTATCTTTCGTGTAATCTGATACAAGACTATGTAAATCCTTCATAGTGGAAGTTACTCCTTTTCGTTTAATGTAGCTTTTATACATCAGAAAGTTGAAATCACGTGAACAAACCTATATTGGGAGCTAAATCATGTATTCGCTTCCATTTTTCGATATTCCTGCCCGACAATATGTCCTGGAGATAATCAATAGGCTGACCTGACTCAAAAATCAATACTAGGCTCTATGTAGAAAAAAGACACTGATATTCTTTCATCAGTGTCTTTTATGTTGATACTTTTTCACCAACATTATGGTGCATATTCATTTCAATCCGAAAACTGAAATTTAAAGCAACTTAATTAGCTCTTCTAGCTCATCAACCAATACTTTTGCTAATTCAAAATTAGTATCTTTTAAAGCCAATTCTATTTTCATTTCAACTGCTTTTTTGTTTTGTTCCGCTTCTAAATAGTTTTTATCAAAGTGACTAGCATAAATCATCTGTTTGAATTTTTTCATTTTCATTTTTCTAATCGTCTTATTGTCAATGATTAATACATAATCCATACCATTTACAACAGAATAGAAATCATGAGATATCATGAGAATTGCACCTTTATAGTCTTTAATGGCATTCTCCAGTGCAATTTGTGTATATGTGTCTAAATGACTTGTCGGTTCATCAAGAAGCAGTACGTTTGCATGACTAGCAGAAACTTTAGCCAATTGCAGTATGTTTTTTTCTCCACCAGATAGCGATTCAATCTTTTGATTAACGATTTCGCCTTCAAAGCCATAGTTTGAAATATACGATCTAACTTCATCATAAGTTTGAAACCCTGCATCGATGAATTCTTCTAATATTGTATTGGAATCCTTTAGAATCTCACCTTGATTCTGAGATAAATAAGCCACTTTAACATCATCATTGATTTCAATGGAATCATGATTATTGTTAAAAATATCTCGGAGTAAAGTTGTTTTCCCTGTACCGTTTGGACCAATAATGGCTACTTTATCCGTAGATTTTATCTCAAAGCTAACATTCTCTAAAAGCAGTTCATCAAAGGCAACACTATAATTATTGACTGTTACAACAGTGCTGTCTTCGATTTCATTCTCAATACCGAAACGGATATTCGGTTGCTTAATTTCAACAAATGGTGCCTTAATTCTACGCGCTTCTAATCTCTCTTGAAATCTAACTCTCGCTTTTAACGCTCTACCTCTAGATGCTTCAGAATTAATAGTTGCAATCGCTCTAAGATTATCAATAATGGTATCGTATCTCTCAATTTCTTCAGCCTCAGCGACTGCAATTTCTTGCAGCTCCATTTTTGTCTGAAGTAATGAGAAATTATACTCAATATATCGCCCATCAAACTCTTGGATCTCCGTGTTTTCAAGGTGAATAATTTTGTTGAAACAATGATTCAATAGATATCGATTGTGCGTAACAACTAGCAGCATGCCTTTGTGCGTATTAATAAGTTTTTTGAGCGCATTTAGATTCTCAAAATCTAAAAATACATCCGGCTCGTCCATGATCATTAAGTCAGGACTATTAAGCATTTCCTTCATTACTTGAATCAGTTTGAATTCCCCGCCGCTAAGGTCGGATACCCTAACATCTCTTAGCTTCAAGAGGTTCGCTAGATTTAGCTTCTTATTAATGTTACTCTCAAAATTCTCTCCGCCCATTGCATCAAATGCGTCTAAAGCGAGTTGATACTTTTCGAGTAACGGCTCAATATCGGTTGTGGTTTCCATTTCATTACAAATAGATGTTATTTCATTTTGTAGCTTAATAAATTCTTCCCCGATATATTCAAAAACAGTTGTTTCTTTAGTACTGTCTAGTTGGGAGAACTGACTTACATAACCGATTTTGCAGGTTGGATCTATCTCTAACTTGCCTTCGAACAAATATTTTTCTGGATCCATCAGTATATCGATCAGTGTACTTTTACCACTGCCACTTGTTCCAATAAAAGCGCAATGCTGTGCCTCTTCTAACGTAAACGAAATGTCGTTATATAGTTCTTTTTGTGGAAATGAGAAGGATAGGTTTTCAACCTTTATCATAAGTAATACCTTTCTTTACAACTAAAATGGTGACTATTTATTAAATGTATTGTCGAACACAGACTTTTAGAGTAACACTCTTTGCTAGCAAGTTCAATTCATTTTTAGTTCTTACCCTCCGAACCCATTGTAGCTCATCCATCTACTCTTTCAGAAGGATTTATTCTAATATCTCTAAATTAGAATATGTATCTAATAATCTAAATTAAAATCTGTAATTAGATCAAAGATGATAAAGAGTAGTCCCATCAATATTGTTATATATCCTCCCGTTCGCACACCCTTAATCGTTTTTACTGGAGTTAAATTAGCCTTAATATATGTATCAGTAAACAAAACCTGAGTTAGCCCTAATATAATTGTTATTGCTCCAACCATAGTGATTAACGTCATAACATACCTCCAGCAGAAATTACTATCCTTGACCCTGTAACATGTTTAATTAATATTGTTTATTTGAGGTTCCATTATAAGCAAGAAGACCAATAGTTCTTTATTCTTCTAATATCTCATTTAAAATTTCAAGCATATCTTTTAAGCTATATCCTGGATCATCTATAAAGGCAATAACCTCCTCATACGGACTTTTACTAAAATCATCCAAACCACCAATATCTTTAATATAGGGCACTCCATTCTCGTCATAATCCCACTTTCCACCTACATGTTTAATCAAATATTCGCCAAGAAAATAACTGCAAAACAGAATAATCTCTCCGTCCGAATTTTGTAGTAATATCCTTTCCACGTTTATTAATGCATTCATATCGGTGGTTTCAAGTGAATTAGAGTTCATAAACTGAATTGCCTTACTTTTAATTTCCTCTGATAAGAAATTATCTGGTACTGGCTTACCAGGAGGTATATTAAGCGCAAACCAATTAAGACCTTGGTTCTCGATAATTAGTAAAAGGGTCTTCAAAACCTCACAAAGAGAAGACTCATCTTGATAATAGAACCATTCTCCAAATTTATCACCGTCAAATAAGAATTTTGCATCTTTTTCTGCAAAACCATTATATAGGACTGCTCGAATCGTTTTTTTCTTCGTATTACTTTTATCTATTTCGATATACTCGAAATGACCATTCATCTTACGTGTAAAAAGCCAACGATTAGAACCTTTTTCATAGGCAAAGCCATGCTTTTTCATAGGCAAAGCCATGCTTTTTTAAAGGTTCGTATAGTATCTTTTCAACCTTGTCACTTATTTTCATATTACCTCCAAATGATTTAAAGAATTAGTTACTTTTACTCGTTTTAGATTTATCGGATTTATCTCATTTCCTCGTTAAATAATTAACGTATCTCGATCATTGCTTGTTCTGACTACAAAAAACCGACAAGACTTTTAAAGAAAGTCTAATGTCGGTTCAGTTCGATAAATTAAATACATATTATCTATGTTTAAGTATGATAAAGGTTAATTGTCCTATTCATTTCTGAGTATGAAGGCGGATCGATTAAGAATACGGGAGAGTTAGGGACTACTATTATTCCTTTGATGTAACAAAAGTGTTCTTTATTGGCTGCGTAAAATCCCAGCTTATTAATTTGATATCGTACTTTCTAAGCAACTCATCTGCCTGAATAACACCGTAACTAGTTCTTCCATCCTCATATTGTTCGAAATAACCAGCGTTTGGAAAGGATTGTCTGTATTCTTCATACTCTTTCAAATCTCCCATGTAATATCGTGCACTTCCTTCAGAATAATAGATTTCTTGTTTCACAACCTTTCCATCACCCCCTAGGGCAACAGGCTTATCGACTTCCAATAGTAATAAACTCTCTTTGCCACTGGCTAAATATCCTATCCATTTCCGATGTTTACCTTGCCCCTCATCCGATCCATATCCATCAAATTCACATATTAAAGTATCTTCAATAATCTTACGTTGCCCGTTCAACTCATATTCCAATCGAAATGGAAATTGTCCATGTTTGATAGTTGGTTGCGGTGGGTTCGGCTGTGAATTGATTCCAATAATCAATAACAACCAAGGCCACGACACGAAGATAATTACTGCAAGCATTGAAAAACATACCCATCCTGTTATAGTCACCAGTATTTTTTTCATAGTTGACCTCTTATTTACTTTATTATATTTTATAAAATTTCATTTCCCTTCATATAATTTAGTATCTTTTTCTTCATCACATTTTAAGGACATTGATAATACAGCTGAGATTGCATATAATGCTCCCATCAACACAAATATAACCCTTCCTCCAATAAAATCACTTAAGATACCAGAGGCACTTCTCCCAAGAGGAGAGATTACCCCGCTCAATGTATAATTAACTCCGTAAACTCTTCCTAATAAATAGTTCGGTGTACTTTTTTGTAACAGTGAATTAAAACTAGAAGCACATATACCAAAAGCAAATCCACAAAAAAAGATCGAGGTAACAATTAAATATTGACTTGTATATAACGAAATCAATCCAAAACCTAGTGCTTGAATAAAATAACTTAATAGTAAATATTGATATGGCTTTAATTTCAAATAAACAATAGCTGAATAGCCTAGCAATTGCCCTAATGCTAATGCTGAATATATAAAACCTATAATACTAGATTGATTCTCTATAGATATTGTTAAATTTTTATCTAAGAAGACAGGTAAAATCACAAAGAATGGAGAGTAAGCTAATAAGCCAACAGAGCTAACAAGAAATAGATTTCTAATTGTCTTATTATTAATAACAAACTTAAATCCTAGAAAGACCTCGTTAATGAATTTTGTATTACCATCTTTTTTTGTTTGCTCTGTATTTACATTTAGAAACATGCCGGTAACCATAGCAACAATGAATGTTGACGCATTAATAATTAAAACAGTTTCCAAACTAAGAAAAGATAGCAGAATTCCTCCCAACGCTGGACCAGCTAAATAACCAATACTTTCTGTCATACCAATTGTAGAATTAGCAACAGTAAGCTCTTCGTTCTTTACTAATGAAGGTATAACAGCGTTAACAGTTGGTTCAAAGAATTGGGTAGCCCCACCTAATAAGAAAGAAAGAGTTGATAACATAAAAATATTAAGCATGTTTGCATAGGAGAAAATACTCATCAACACAATGATACATCCACATATAAAACTTGACCAAATAATTAGTTTTTTTCTGTTTATCTTATCTGAGAATATTCCAGAAACAGATCCAAAGATAAAATTTGCGATTGCAAAAGATGCTAAGACTATCCCCGTTCCACTACCTGATTTAGTTATTCCATAAGCAGCGGCTATTAAAGTGACGGAGTATATTCCATCTCCAAGTCTTGATATCAACATCCCTATAAACATCCAAAAAATATTCTTGTTAGACCGTAAAAGATTAACTTGAGGATTAGTATTTAATTGCAGCAAATCAATCCCCCTCTTCAAAATTTTAATAAATGAATTCTCTCTGCTATCTTTTTAGTGTTCTATATAAATCTTTTTAAATATTCCGCATATATTTTATTCATAACTTTCGGGGTGTTTTCCAAGTAAACATTAATTTGTTCAATGTTTGATTCGAGTGTATTAGAGTTTCCTTCATCTGTTGGAAAATCAGATATTCCTTTTATAATAATGCACTCAACATTATTCTTCATACAGATATAAGCAATGGCACCTGCTTCTGTATCGGCAATTGTTATGTTGTTTTCTTTTAGTTCTAAATAGTCCTTCCACATAACTACAGCTTTATCAGCAGTCCCAATTGTTCCGGTGTAATATCCATCTCCATACTTAGACAAATCGATATCAATTATGAAGGATTGTTTTATAAGGGGCTCAATTTCTTTTACTGTACAATCATATTGAACAGCTTTATTCGGCACAAAAATATCTAAAATACTAAACTGATCATCTATTCCAGCACATGTTCCGACAACGATTACTTTAGTCAAATTGAATTTAGAAATCATATACTGGTTACCACCAACACCATTTACTTTTCTGACACCGGTATTGTAAAAAATAAGTTCAGTATTATTGATTGTTTTTATAAAATACTCACCATAAGGATAACTGAAACGTTCATTTTCTTTTATTTCATAGTGTTCTAATGTTGTCTCATACTCCCACTTCGTTGCTATACTTATTCCTATCATCAACTTATCACCTACCTTTCCACTCACTAAAGCAACGATCCTGTCCGTTTGATGCATAACAAAACCCCCTATTAGAACTATGAAATCTAGTTGCTTCGAATAGGAGGTTCTAAATCATTCTGAGTGATCAAATGTAAAGGTTATATCGATTAATCCTATCGGTTTCAATATGTAGATCTATAAAACATAACCGATATGAAGAAGTTGTTTTTTCAGATCGAAGTCTTCTGGTTTTGGGAGCGAATGCCATATAGCTCCTTTATCTATCCATTCTTTAAGATATCTTCTATAGGTATATCCTAAATCATCATCATGATACCCAAACTCAAAACCACAACATGAACATACTTCAAAAGTCTTATAACCATATTCATCTATAGGTGGTTCATCAAGCTTATCATATCCGCGTACCAAACAAGTGTAACATTTCATGTTTCTTGCTCCTTTTATGTATACCCTTTAGCTTAAATCAAACTTTTTTCCGAGCAATTACAATGGGCTGGAAATAACCTGATTCTGATGGCATACACCATTCAATATCGACGAACCCAACCGTACTCAAAATATGATTAAAGTCTTCTCTTAATAAAGCTCTGTAACTCTTGGCTTTTCTTTTACTAACTCATTATAATCCCTTATGCTTATGAGCAGCATGCCATTATCTTTGACTTTTGAATACATGTTGCTCACTGCCAGATATAAATCTTTGTCTGTAAGAAGGTGTGGGACTGCATTATCTGCGGAAAGAACGACATCGTAAACCCCGGAAACATCTTTCTCCAATGAACGAAAATCAGCTATCCCAAAGTTTATTTCAACCCCGAAAGAATCTGCCTCTATTCTTGCTCTTGCTATAGATACTGGACTTAAGTCAGTACCTGTTACTTTGAAGCCGTGATTAGCCAACCCTATTGCTTGTGTACCGATACCACAGGAACAGTCTAAAAGCGAGGTAACCTCTTTGCTGAGACACTCTAATTTTGAATGAATGAATTTACTTAGCACCTCTCCTTGCCAAGAAATGGCATGATGCCAATCGACAAATATAAGATGATAATCTTCTGTTAAGTCGTTATAAAAATCTAAAACAGACTCATCCATTATATTCACCACCTGGTAGATTTATTAACTAGTTATAGATAAAACAATTATATGTCTCAATCTATTCTTCATTCAGATCTATCGCATTAGATGGTGAATCCTCGATTAGTGATGACTCATTCTTATATGGACAAAAACTCTGACAACTGCCCTCTTCTTCTAGGCATATTTTTTTATTAAATCTTAGTTTTGTGCTGATAGCAGCTATTAAATCTATAATCTGACCTTCTAAAATAATCATTCTATTGTTGGTATCCATCCTGTAATTCCCCTTTTAAAGAAGCTCTCGAACGAAACTTAACGATCTTTTTCTAACTAACTTAATAACATCAAAAAAAAACCGCATAATCAGCGGTTTCTAATGTTATGATTTTGTCACCGACATGAGAATCAATCGTAGATTATATATTTTCCTTCTTCACTTAGCTTTTTTAAAGAAGTAAGCATATGATTGATTTCTTCATCCGAGTGTCTTTCCCATGAACTTAATTCAGCTAATATTTTCAAAGGAGATTTAGACCTATAGGAACGAGTTGGATTTCCAGGAAATCGTTTATCCGTTACATTCGGATCATTCTCAAAATCACCTAATGGCTCTACAACATAGACTCTCTCTTTGGATTCAGATCTAGCTAATTCAGCCCCCCATTTAGCAGCATCTAAAGTTGCAGTAAAATATATATAGTTGGATTTTTTATCCTGATAATTGGATAAGTGCAAAGGTTCGAGTAAATCTCCGATTTTCAGTTCTGCTTTAGTACCATGAAAGAATGGACCAGGATCCAAGTTGGATTTTTGATCATCCATATAAACACACCCCTTATAAGTTCTGACTTGCGTATAACAGTATAAGCTAAGTGGGCGCTGAAAAAACAGTCTATAAATGATTATTAGATGTTGTTATAATATAAGTAGAGAGTAAGATTCATTGCTATAAAATTGGATATCTCAATACTTTCAACTATTTATTCCTCTGCTTTGAAAGTTGCATACCGCCGATGATAAGCATAAACACTCCAATTAATGCTAGAAGAGTCCGAATTAAGGATGGACTTAGTAAAAACACAGTTTCACCTTGCCAGTGCAATCCAAACAAGTTTTCATCCAACCCCACAATCGACAATAACGGCTTAAAGAACAAACTCAGCGCTAAGAGTACGATCCCCCAAATAATATTTCTATTCATTGATTAAAACCTCATTTCCAATCAAGATAAATGATATTTATTTCTTCATATCCGTTATTATGTTCGGGTCAAGTACTTATCCGTGACGTATCTTTGAAAAAGTATCGACACTTATATATTACCATATATAGGTATTTGTAATTTGTTCTATTTAGCTTTAAACACTTGGTTAACTAAACAAACTACCCTTAATCTCAGCATCATGAATCCAAATAAAAAAAACACCGGTTAAGGTGCTTTTACTACTTTATATGCTGCAATTTCATCAGTAAGGATCAAATAATAAGATTTGTCATTAGCACTGGCACTAGCAATTTGAAGTGCGCCAATCTCTGGATCAAGAATCGTTTGCAGTGTATCTTCTTGATGGTCTTCCAGAGACAAGTCAGTTTTAACTACAACTTCAATAACCCCACCACTCTTCAGAAAATACTTTTCAATTACAAACATTACATCACCTCCCTCGACAACACAGTTCGACATCGATTCGGAAACTTCCTTCAATTATTTAATCAGCAGCGATTTCACTAAAGTTTCAAACTCTATTGAACAGGTGGCTCTTGATCAACATAAATATAAAAAAGCCGCTTAATCAGCGGCTTCTGATGTTACAATTTTTGTCTTCCTACGAATTAACTTATTTATCTTTATAGATAAATCTTTCTCCTTCAATTTCTATACCCTCATCTGTCTTTTTGAGAACTATAGTATCAACATTGTTTTTCACTTCTTTACCGTTGATTTCAACTTTTCTCTGGCTGTTTCTCACTAAATTTACTTCTTTATCATTAATTACAACTTCACTTTGTCCGTTCTTCTCTTGTTTCGAAACTTTATTACCATCTAGCTGGTTTATTTCAATTTTTGGTGCTTCTGAAGCTTGTCCAGTTGTAGCAAAAATAGTAATGCCTCCTACAACTAATGTACTTGCTAATGCTACTCCCAAAATCGATGTTTTCTTTAATTTCATAATAGATACAATCCTTTCTTCGATTCCATTTTTACTAAAATTATTGCAAAGCGAGGTCATTTTTTGACTTTTCTCAGCCATATTTATTAGAGATAAAGCATATTCTGATTTTGTTTCATCTCCAAATTGTCGAATTACTTTCTCGTCACAAGATAATTCAATATCTCTATTTACGATATAGTACATAACCCATACTAGTGGATTAAACCAGTGCAGAGCTACAATGACCGTCAATATGACTTTCCATAATACATCCCATCTTTTGATGTGAACGTATTCGTGGGCTAAAACAAATTGAAGGTTTTTCTCATCGTTCCAATCGAATGATTTAGGAAAAATAATCACTGGTTTAAACAGTTTGTATGTACAAGGAGTTGTTATTCTATCTGATACAGAGATTTGAACCGTTCTTTTTAACGTATTTTTTCGTAGCCATTCATTAAGATAAGAATTATCTTTAACTGGGATAGCAGTTTGAAATTCTTTATAAGTTCTAACATAAAGTATTATAAAGAATACTAAGATTGTGATTGCACCAATGAACCATATTGATAAGACGAAGTCACTCTGTATAGCAAGTGAAAAATGACTATATACCGTATTGGATTCTTGTGGAACCTTAATGACCTCTTTTATAAGATCTGAACCTTGTGTATTCGTGATATTAGAAAATAGACTTTGAATTAATGGAAGAAAATTAAGTTTTGAATAAAAAGAATAGGGAACGATAAGTTTTAATGCAACTATCCCCCAAAGTATTAATAATGTTATCTTTGGTATCTTATTCATAAACAACAACCTAATTAACATTACACCAATAAGTAGGACCGAAGCGTCTAAGCTCATTTGTATAATATTCATGGTATATCCTTATTCAAAATCTTTAACAATCTGTTTTAATTTAGAAATATCACTAGATGATAATTTTTTTTGATCTAATAAAGATGCAAATAATAAAGATGTTGAACCATTAAACATTTTTTCAATCAATTCGCTTGTTTCTTGTTCTTGAATTTGTTCTTTAGCAATTAAAGGATGACATATAAAGTTCGGTTCAATTCTTTCAATTGCTCCTTTTTTGATACATTTTTTTATTACCGTATAAGTAGTATTTTTATTCCAACCGATTTTTTCATTTAACTTTTGTGAAAGTTCTTTGGCTGTCAGATCCCCTTCTTCCCACAGAATATTCATAACTTGTAATTCTGAATCAAATAATTTAATTTCCATACGCGCGTACTCCTTTGATTTGTAGACTATTGCAATAATCTATACACGAATACTACTCCGATAGTCTGTGGTTGTCAAGACTATTGTGGTAGTCTCAAAAAATATTCAGGTTATATTGAGTTCTCCCCTAGTTAAGTGACCGCATCATTTACAAATCTTCTGCAATGTGGGTATATAAAAAACGGCAATCGATCATGTGACCGACTGCCGTAATTTTGCCTCTAACTCTTTATCACAAGCTATGAATTATGGTTTCTTCATCCCAAAATCCTTTTACTTCATCTAGAATTTGATCAGCAGGTGTTATTGTTGCCTCGAAGATCGTTCTGCCTGTTTTTCTTAAGTAATACTGGATTAAGTAATATCCGCAAGCGTAACCAGCGCTGTAAGGCATATTGACCGGTTTAAAGTTCTGAAGTTCTGCGATCTCGTCACCGTAAAGATACGGGGCAATTTGATCAAACCCCGTTAATTGCAATTGCTCTCGGAGCACGGGCTTAATACGTGTGTTAAGTGTTTCTGCACTTGTATTTGTTACCCAAGGGCCGAGGAATTCTTCTCCAAACATGAACGTAGCAAAGTTTTCAGCTAATCCTTCACTTACAATGAGCTCACCCAAATTAACGCTATGATCCCACTGAATAAATTGATATCTCACATTATGGTTACATTCGTGCGCCAGAGCAACCTTCATCCGAGGAATGGTGTACTCATTTGGCAAGAGTGTACCCCAGATAAACCCGGGAATACCCCCAAAACCGCTATATCCTTCGTTTATTACTAAGACACGGCTTTCCGGATTCCCTAATTGAATGGTAAACAAATAATCGGAGACCGGGAGGTTAATATCATGTTCTTCAAAAAGAAGCAGACTCTTCTTCACAGTACGCTCACACTCTAACCAAAATGATTCAGACGAAATCAGACCGATCTCAGACGAAATCTGTGGGGTTATCTGATCAGGGGATCGATGCATCATACTATTAAACGTAATAACGTCAAAACCATTCGCCGCTTCCGCTCTAAAAGGGATCTGTTGAATCTGCAATTGTTTCATAAAAGGAGCCATCATTTCGTTTCTAAATAATTCAAGCTTTTCTTCGGGTGAAGCTTCGGCAACTTTTTGATAAATGTGATCTGAACGCAGTGATTGTATATTCATCTCTCTCACTCCTTGTCGTTTATAGTGAGAAGTATGAACTATGACCTAACGTCAGAGTCAAGAACTTTGGTAAACCCTATATATTCATATAATGGGTATAGAGTTGCTCGAAGGTTGAAAATCGTTCAACTTCTCTACCGACCTTACCATATTCGTCTACATATTCATCCATCATTTCAAGGAACTTTTTTTTCAAAACGGGTAAATCACTTGCATCAAAGTACTGCATAAGATCAAATTTCTTGGTCCCTTTCTCTGCAGCCATTTCATCAAGAAACTCTTGTGCTCCAAAAGCTGAAAGAAAGGCATAGGAAGCATCGTTCGTTTTGACACTGTTCAAGATTTTATTACGGTAATTGCACCATAATTCTTCGTAAGTTCCCTTCAGATTATCAAAAGTAGGAACAGGTTTAACAATTAAGTTATCACACATCGTGCTATACAACCTCGTAACACTATTCAACATATTAAAAGATGCTATTCGGATTTCTTCAATGGTATGAGCTTCGATAACTGACATGTATTCGGATTCGATATTATCTGGAACATAGCGGTACGAACATATTTCTTCCAAGTATCGCTTGATTCCTCGTTTAATACACATGTTATTCATGCTGACCAAGGCATTAACTAGATTGTACAGAACATCAGCAGATGCATATCGTACCGATCCGATATCATCACCCAGCATTGTATCGCTGTAAGCCTGCTTAGCCAGATCGATCCATGGCTTTGCTCGATTAAGACACGCTTCTCCAATTGGATTCGAGAGTGCATCAAGAGCATTTTGCCTGAATTCGTTCAGCTTTTCTAAATCCTCAGGCTTTGCATAATAGAGTATTTTGAGATCGGTTAAGCTTGATACATTGGGACTCTCCAAAGTGGACTGAGCGTATATTCTTGTATCCCATGGTGTGCAATAGATGTCATATCCAATGTCATCTAAGATGAAGCAACTGGATATCCCCCATCCCCTATCTGTATTATTTATGATAATTAAATCAAGATCACTCTTTTCATGAAAATCTCCTGTGTTAAATGAACCTGTAAGCCCGATAATTGCGATATCGTCTAGAAAATCTCTCTTTACGCGTTCGATTACCATATTGATTAGTTGTTCATTTTTGTCCAATAGCTTGCTCTTTATAATTTCGTTCATTCTTTACACCCCTTCACATAAGCCGGCCGTATTCATTTCAACAACCATAGCTTGAGTCTATCGATTTAGAGGTGTGATTGATATGTATAATTTGTTTTAAATCATCTTTGCACAAAATCCGCTAAACCGTCGATATGACGATTAGCGGATTTCATTAGTTAGTTGAACATTTGGCCTCAGAATATTGGACGCTGCGCATACCATTGATCCAAATCAATAGAACCTTGTACTCCTAACAAGCGGTAAAAATAACGGTACACCTTGCGATACTTCGATATATCAGGGGGAGCTAGGATCGTCGAGTAACCTTCAAGGAAAGAAGCTGCAGATGTCTCATCGAGCACATACTCTAGTCCTACAAAATCAAATTCGCGCGGGCCTATTGCATAAGCTTCAACATCGACGACCGCAGACAACATACCGTCTTTGATTAAGAACTGCGACGGGTCCAAATCAATAAACACGGGGCAAAAATGGTACGGTACGGGTAGATCAATAAGCTGACTGATAATATCATCTACCTGTGCCTTGATCTTACGATCATGCATATAATCGCGCTCGACAAGATGCTGGATCGTTTGGGACATGTGGACGTGGAAGGACTCTTTTCTGTCAATTTGGCCAGATGAAAGGTTTCCGAAGTAATCGTAACGATTTAAATGGACTTGGGCTAGCCACATACCTAACTGATGAAGAAGCGCATGAGATTGCCCAATGAATGCCCGAAGTGTCTCACCATTCATCTTCTCGACAACGAGATACTCCTTGTTATCGATATCAGTTCTCGAATATACCTGAGGTACCCGAATGTCCAAAATGGAACCGAGCATTGCAGCATTTTTCTCGAAATGTCGCATTTGTCTCGGGTCGATCCCAAATAAATCGTAACAGCCCCACCAAAACTCGCGGCTCGGCGCCTCAGTCATTCTGGATGAACGTACGACGTACTCACCACGAGCAGTTTTGACTAACCATACATCGCTCGCATGCCCAGAATAACCTGGATCTAGAGATGTGATCCTCTCGATAGGATCGTGAAAAAGTTCCTGTAGCTTATACTCGATAGCCATGAATGAAATTCTCCTTATTACTATATTAGTGCCATCATTCGATTTGACAGCGTTTTTTCAATAATATGGAATTAGACGTAAGAATGTGGGGGCAGTTATACTAGGAAAGCTTTTATATCTATTAATATGTATTGATATCTATTAATGAATGATTTTGGGAGGAACAATGTTCTTGGTATTCCTTTGTTGGGTAGTCGCTGTTATAGCAATTGGGTTCGGCTTTTATACTACTAAAGAGGTCCATAAGAATCGAAAGGTTACTGATTCAATCGTACTGCCTAGTTTCTTAAACATTTCATCCGATACTTTTATAGGTTGGATCTTTGGGGCAATAATCTGTGTAATCGGTAGTATATTGTTTGGCTTGTTTGTGGGACTATTATTAAAAATATTACCATGGTGGATGGTAAGAAGTATTCATTTTATCGTAGGATTCGGATTATTTGTATTCGGATTTTATCTCATAATTTCCACTTAAACCAACGACCGTGACCGTCTGTTTCTGCTAGCGTTTCACGGTGTTCATTTCCATTAATATAGTAATCAAGATGAAGGTCAGGGTCCCACATATTGTTGTAGAGATGAAATACTTCTCGTTCATTACCCAATGACTGAATTTGCGCACTTAGTTTATTCTTAGAATCTGCCGGTATCTGGTTGGCAACATGGGTATGAAAAATACATATGGATGAATCCTGAGAAATAGTAGGGATAATTTCTGGAAGAATGGATATCCCGTCTCCTTCAATCAGTTCAATGGGCTGGCTTTTTAGGTAATCAGCTGCTTTTTCAAAATACGTATTACGTTCCTTGTGTTCTGGCCAAATCAATGCTTTTAGCCAAAGATAATCTTCGGGATTGTTTAGGTTATTAACGTGTAAGTCTAATCCGATTCTGCGTGTGACAGGTGGACTATGCTCAAACAAAAATGGAAACTTATCTCCTTTTATTTCTGCACTTATCTCTAACGTCGAATGTTCAGATCCGTACTTTTGGCTGGAATTATAAGAGTAGGTATATTGGTCCCATAGAAGTTGCAGGCCCGCACTCGTTCCCAATTCTATTAGAGTCAGCGGCTTCTTTGATATCCTATAGATGTGACAAAAGCTGGGGTATAAATAGGTGCATCGTCTAACTTCATTCGTCTGGACACGTTTACTTTCTAAAAGTTGAATAATCTTATTTTCGTTCTGTATACAAAAATCCTTGAAATAAAATATTGCTCCTGAAGCTTCCTTGGGTTGGTCGGCTATGGTGGCATAATACGCGCCCAACTCATGTTCTACCCCACTTAAAAGCAAATAATGAACTGCCCCCAGTAAGAGGTTGGGTACGGGTTGACCCGATTTGGAATGTGCGGCTAATGTAAGCAAGTCCAAGTCGTTTGCTATGTTCGCTGCAAGATGTTCATAAAGCAGACTTGAGTCTCTACACTCTCTTTCTGCAAAAATCCTAAAACGTTCCGATAGAACTTGGATATCCAACGCCATTACCACCCTAGCCTTAAAATATTAGCAACATTCGAATGAATATGCTTGTTGGTTTAGCATCTAACAAACTATATTTTCATTTGATATACCCCAGCCTCACCAAGAAAATCTTCTCTGGTCAAACCTTTTTCTCCAAGGAATATCCGATAATTCGTAATTGTACCATCATGTGAAATGATGAATATTCTTTTATAGCTTTCACCGATCCACTCTAATAACCGCTTAGCATATCCTTCAAAAATAGTTTGTTCGATCGTATTTATTCCTTCTGTCCAGCAATCCAAGTCGAAATCAAGAAACCCAATATCTGCATATCTAGTTGTGATTTCAGTTTTAGATAGGATGTGATCACATGCGAAAAAGGGAAGTTCGGGGTTCTGAGGAAACATTCGCGGACCTACAAATGGTGAAATAATGAAGTCTTTACTATTTTTCAAAATAGTTGCCGTCTCAATAGTACGTATAGTTGGACTTACAAGCACTAAATCTTCAGGATTAATCCTAATTTCATTTCGTAGCTGTGTTACTTGAAACTTGCCGTATTCCGTAAGACCAGGATGCAGCGTATTCAACCGATTTGGGTAATCATTGAGATGTTCTCCATGACCGTGACGAATGAATATGAATTCCATTTCCCTTCCTCCTAACATCAAATCCGATATTAGGTATTCTAGAATGTATTGATCAATCCTGCCGTTAGTTGAATAAAGGCAGTCGATCGTACTGATCAGCTGCCTTCTTATTTTTATTGAACTATCGTTTCCCGTTAGTTCAACGTCAATTACGCGCCGGGTCCGACGGACTTAGCTACGCAGAGTTGTGAGCTGATTCCAATTCTCTACCTATTTCTTCTTGCGAATCAAGGTCCGAACGGACCGCAGCGTAGATACGGTGTTATGCGCTGTTACTTGCCCTCTTCGAATTCGCCAATAAAGTTCGTGCTTTATAGAATATCCAGGTACTATAGTACTATACAATGACTCTTTATCTTTGTGAACAGCTACTTTATTCAAGAAATAAAAATCTGATAAAGATACGCTTATCTTGCCTACTGGGGCTACATATTCATTGCAAGTCCACTCATCAAACTGCACTTTTCCTTGTCCAGACATATGAAATTTTTCTTTAGGTAGTATGTACAGCATGCCATCCGTCCAAGGATTGTTCTTTATTGTAGATTCATTTATTGAATAAAAATGGTACTTTTTGTTTCGTCCTATAAGACATCCATTTCGAAAACTCCCGATTAATGCACTTCGATTAAATACTGCATAGAAAATAGACCATATTGGTTCTGTCGTCGCAAACACAGCTTTCGTTAGTTCATTGTTGTACAATGTTTGTTCGCGTGGTTCAAATCTATCAATATTGCGATAATTAGAACCGTGAAACACGTAGCTTCCTTTCAATGATAAATACTGTAGAAAACGGTACTTGGGGTATTGTAAAGTATAGTCAATTAATCGACCTTCATTAACTGATTTTGATAACTCTTCATATTTCTCGATTTCTTCTTTAGTAAAAACAACGATGGGAGATTGATACATCAATATTGATAGAATTAGTGAAATCATCAACTTAGAAATAACCCTCCCCATATGTAATTGCACATAACGGTTATTCACGAACTTCGTAAATAATTCCGTATGTAGGGTATATTCGCGAAACTTTTTGAACTATCCTGCCCGATAGTTGAATAAAGCCACCCGATCAAAGTGATCGGATGGCTTTTTGTCTTAATTGGGCTATCGTGTCTCGTTAGTTCAATGATTATTTTTTAATAATTTAATTGCTGTTGTTAAGTTCATGTCTTCTAAAGAATTCAATTGTAAATCATATGCTTCAAAGGGTAATTCTCTAGTTAGTTTGTTCGGTACAATTATACAATACATCCCAGCTGTCTTTGCCGCTTTTGCTCCATTCGGTGAATCCTCGAAAGCAATCGCATTTATAGGTTTAACACCGAAGTAGTCTAAAACTTGTAAATAAAGGTCAGGAGCAGGCTTAATATTCTTGGCATCTTCGTGGGTTCTTATGCAAGAAAAATAATCTGTAAGCTCCAGCTCCTCTAAATTTGGTACAACCCAATTTCGAGGTGCACTAGAAGCTAATCCAATTTTGATACCTAACCCCTTGGCTTCATCCAAATAGTTTTGAACACCTGGAAGAGTTTTTTGATTAAGAATTAACTTATCATATTTATCTCTTCTCAATTTTCTAAGATATTCTCGGTCTAGTGCTTCTCCTATGCTTTGTTGTAAAAATTCATAAGGATCAAAAGAATTAATATGTCCACCGATCCTAGAACTGTATAATTCTAGTGGCAATTCAACCCCATACTCCATAAGAAGTTCTTGAAATGAATAAAACTCGTATGTTTCGGTATCTCTAATTAAACCGTCAAAATCAAAGATGACAGCTTCAATAGCCATAGCTACCTCCTAAATAAGTCTATGTATTATATACTCAGCCAAAACTTTAATACACTAACACTTTAATATAGTAAATAACAATAGCATTATGTGTCAACTATCTCATTACGTTAAATTGCCCGTTAGGTTAATAATAGATCTCTTATTAACCCACTAAATAACGAAAAGCACAGCAGACACTTACGTCTACCGTGCTTTTGTTATTTATAACCCTACTTGTTTCCTAAATGGTTTTCGTACGATTTACTCTCGTTCTTACTTTCCTGCAATATACAATCCGAGTTGTGCTACCAGCGTACTACCAATATAGGTTCCGCTAAATACGAAAATGGCAACGATGGCAATTTTCCAAGAAGTATTCTTTAAATCAACTAGACGATTAGCAACCGAAATACCTGCGAACGTAAGGATCGGTGTTGTAATCGAAAGGAAATTTACGGCTTGAATAGCCTCTACAAAAAAATCAGAAAGCAAACACATGACAAGGGAAGTGATCGATACCCATCCTAATACCGGGAACTCTCTCAATATTCTAATGGATGAGGAATTTAACTTCTCCGATATAAAGATTCCGATCATGGAGAAAGCCCAAAGGGAAAGCAATCCTACGATCGTCATCCCTGTGACAGGCGCTGAGCTAGGGTCCTTCATATTTTTAATAAACTGCGTAAACAGAATCATAGCGATACTTAAGAGAACAATCAGACCATATTTAATGTATTTATTACGCAGCACGGTTTGCATGTTTGTCACCTCGTGTAAAGATTCGATATAGGAATTGCTGTAAAGGCGCTGCAAGGAATACCATCGTAAACGTTCCTAAAAAGCTGGTCAGCAGCTGGCTTGTGGCTGCATAGGATAAGATCGTGCTCTCCATTTCTGGAACTTGAGCAACTAAGGATGCAGAAGATGCGCTCATCATACTTCCTGATCCAACCCCGGATGCCATAGCTAGAGCTTCTACGCGGAAACCAAGACTAAGCAGAATCGGTGCAAATACGCTGAAAAATATGGTGCCGAACAAAGTTCCAATAATATATAACGACAGTACGCCTCTTCCTTCTTTCGAATCCAGCGTGTACTTTTCCGAAATGTACGCAAGCTCACCTTCACGTCCAATACCCAGCGTAGCGCCAATAGCCTCTCGTCTCAAGCCTAGCAGAATCGCAATAGGAAGACCAAAAATAACGGTTCCCAGGTTACCGAGCTCCTGAACGAGGAATATCCCACTAATCTGAAGAATTTCTTTGATTTTTGGGGCAACATCCGCACCGTATCTCGCCATAAGCGGGAGCATAATAAAGATTAGATACTTGCCGGCAAAATCAATATTCTCCTTGCTGTAGACCTTTTTCCAGAAGCCTTTACGCAGAAAGCTAAGCCCAAGTAGCATCGTAATTATGATCGCAAACACGAGAGGTAGCAGTCCGATAGATAGCCCACCCACGGAGATACTTTGGAACCCAATCATCTCAGATATCGTTATGACAACCAACGCAAAGATTAAGAGATAGATAAAGTTATTTTTCTTCATGGTGACTTCCTTCCTCTTCCCGTATAATCTCTTTAATCAGCCCGGCATATTCTTCATAACTTCTTTTATACAATTTAGATCGATCAATTTCTCCATTCATCTTCTCGAACACCTGTGCCAGGAATCTCGGGAAAATCTCATATATAAATGCGGGATCGACATCGATGAAATCATCGCCATGAATCGTGCCGGTAAAACCACTGTAACCGATCTGGATACATGGAAGCATGTAGGCCAAGTCACCGATATCTCCTGCTGCACTAATTGGATCAGCATCCAATAACACTTCAATTTCCTCGGTATCCTCAAAAGCCTCTTTTACAAAAGAAGATAAGTAGCGATTTTGATTAAACGGCAGATAACCCATTTGAGTGGAAATCTCTACATCTCCCTGTAAGGCTAGCGCACTTCCTTTGGCCGCGGCATCCAGCTTCCCTGCAGCTTCCTTCATATAATCAACAGATAAAGTCCGCAAATCCGTTCCTACGGTGATTCCGTTCGGAATGACGTTCGTGGACATATCAGATTGCATGACAATCGGATTAATCCGTACCTTTTCTGAATCTTTAAGCTGTTGACGGCTTAAACCAACCGCTACATTAAACAAAGTAGACATGCTGTACGCATTTTTTGAGGAAAATGGGTCGAACCCTGCGTGAGATGCCTGTCCGATAAAAGTATATCTCTTATACAAGAAACCAGCCAAATCGCAATTAATATTAATGGTGCGCTTCGCAAACTCCCCGCCAATCGCATGCACACAAATGCCCACATCAATATCATCAAAGACGCCGAGCTTCATGGCTTCCGGCTTACCACCGTAGTGAGTGATTTTGTTCTGTTTCATTAATTCATCTCGGTAGGCGAGATCCAAATACTCCTCCGCTGGTACAAAAACAAAGGTTATTTTGTAATCGAAATGTTTATATGCCTGGGTATTTATAAAGTAACTGTATAAAGCAAGCGCAATGGCAACCTGAGTGTAATGACCACAATTATGAGCAGCACCTGTAGCCTTGTCGGCATGCATATGAGATGGAGCATATACTGCATCCAATTCTGCGATAAACGCAACATGCAGCTCTTTATCTGAATCGCCTAACGTCGTTCGGAAGCCAGTGGTACTGAATTCCTCCAACTGAATATCTGGATTTAGCTGTTTTAAATAAGAGATCACCATCTGTTTGGTTCGTTCTTCTTTATATCCCAGCTCTGGATGATGATAAATATCTTCTGCAACCCTCTTAATATCCTCGTACTGGTTTTTGAAAATCAACACAAGTTCCTCCATTTCATTCATCGAAAATTACTAGTGAATCAATTACGCTTAATACAGAATAATAGGTAAAACACGAACATTAGTTATAATAATATAAAAATTGTTCGTTTTCAAATCAATTTATTGGCTTTTTTTCTATTTTTATATGTAACAACCCATTATTTAGGAGTCTTAATTCGTAGCATCATATCTATTAGACCTTTTTAAAATCTGTAATGACTGCCCGTTACTTCAATCCTCACTATCTTTCACTGCTTCCTTAATCCCTTTAATTCCTTGTACGATCTTATCTTTTTATCTTTTCATAAAAAGCGTACAACATTGAAGCCCATTGAAAGGTTGATCACACATAAAGTAGGATAATCTATGAAGTATCTAGATTATCTTACAAATCAATGTAATGTTTACAATAGGGAGTGATGCTGTTTATGAAGATGCGTCCCCACAAAATGGCAGTAAAATATAGGATTAGCCCCAGCACTTTACGGAACTATGAAGCTAAAGGTCTTATTCCTTCTGCCGAAAGATCAGGGAACGGATATCGTTATTATACGGACCTGCATGCCGCTTACTTGTCTTGTATTCAAGCCATGGCTCCTGCTTTCGGAATGGAATTAACAACAGAGGTTATTCATAACATTCAACGTGACAAGCGACATGAGGCTTTATGGATTATCAGAGAAAAGGAAGTTGTTTTATACGAGGACAAAGAGAAATTAGAGAGGTTGATCCAGGATATTCAGGTATTCGCAGACGATAAAACATCACTATATCAAAAGCAGCATCTTAGTATAAATGAAGTTTCCACAATGATGAAATTACCTAAATCAACAATCCGTTACTGGGAACACGCTGGATATGTGGTCGCGGACCGAGATCCAAATAATAGTTATCGATACTACAATGGGTATCATCTGCTAAAAATGAGGTTGCTGCAGATCATGCAGAACTTCGTTTATTCAGAAGAAACCGTGAAGTACAAGCAGTGGATAGCCGCTACTGAGCATCGAGATCTGCAAAACATCATGAAGCTGACTACAGAAATACGATCTTATCTTAATAAGAGGATTGAGTCACAAATGTGTGGGATATCTAGGTTATATCAATTAATTGAATCGATAAATAAAAACGAACCCCACTGATTAATCAGTGGGGTTCTACGATTTGAAATTTACAGATCGAATGATAAAAACTCAGGTATTTGTTGCTCACGCTTATCAAGCATAATCTGTTCCGGCTTGATACCTTGCTCGCGTAGTACTTCAATGTTCTGAACGAGGAATTCGTCACTGCCAACAACATAGAAAAGTCCTGTCTTATCATTAGCAAGATTCTTCACTTCTTCATAGTAGTCTTTGCGATTATCGACGAATTGTGCTGTAAACTTCTTGTCAAGAGCGGACTCAAATATATTAGTAAATAGGAACTGTTTGGATGAATCAACGTTTAGGGAATGTATTTGATTGACGTTGTCAGCACGTTCGAAATATTCAAGAACGATTGGTCTGAACGTAGCCAGCCCCACGCCTGAGGATAGCAAGTATACATTTTTGCCTTCTCTTTTTAGCGGTACATTGGAATGAGTTTTAAATATTGCAACTTCATTGCCGACTTTTAGATTTCTTAAAATCGTTTTAAACTCAGAGCACTGCTCTCTAATGCGTGTTGTGATGCCTATTGAATTTTCATGCGGTAAAGTAGAAATGGACATGTGCCGAATCAGGCTACGGTTCGGTTTATCACCGGCATTAAAGCCTTCCAGTGCGAAGTGGGTGTGGGAACCTTCTTCCCATGTAAAGTCGTCCGGACGGTCTAGCAGGTACGTCTTAACCTCAGGTGTTTCGTCAATGATCTTATTTATTTTAGTCCAGTATATCTGCATTATATATCCCCCATACTCTATGATATGTATCTTTATTAATATACTATAAATGATAACAATTCTCAATTATGAGGATGGATTACCTTTGAAATATATATTAATTGAATAAAGCCAGTCGATTATATCGACCAGCTCTGCAAGAATTATCTCTTAAGTCCATTCTTCTCCGTGTTCACGAATGAATCGAAGTTCCTCTTGATAGTGATCGTAATGCCCCTCGTCGATCATTCTTTGAAACGCCATGTCACCTTCTTCGGCTTTCCTTAGTATGGTTTTACATAATCCTTCGACTCGCAGCAGTACCATCTCTAAAAACCCTTTATCTATACCCTCCATACCATAGGAATCAAAAAACATTTTAACTCGTCGTTTGATTCGCTCAGCATCTTTTAACGAATCGTAATATATAGCCTCGCCTGCTTCCGTATGATAAAGCCTACTTAAAGGAACGCAAGTGTAAAGTGTATAAGCGATGTCCCAAAGTCTTGGACCTGGAGCAGCCATATCAAAATCAATCACACCTATTGGTTCTTGGCGATTAAAAATTATATTATAGATGGCAAAATCATTATGACACATCACCTCAAATGGCTGCGGAGTGTTATCAATCGGATGCCAATGCTCTTCCATCGGAAAATCACTCACCGCATCATGATAGAGACGAAGCATTTTTGCGATCTTTTTTAAAGACTCATTCGACCACATGAATTCTTTTAACGGATAATTACCAGCTTCTCCTTCGATAAAGGATAAGATTTCTCTCCCTTTTTCATCAGTACCTAGAAACTTCGGCACGCCATGTAGGCCTTTGATCTCAAGATGCTTTAGCAGTGAATGAATTTTAACACTATCAGGCTTTAATTGTCGTCGAACCGTGTCTCCCAGACGATATACAGTGGAGACATTTCCTCCAGTTAGTGCTTCTTCTTTTTTACTTTCCAAATAAATCCCCCCCAATATAGGGACTCTATGATTGCGTCAATCGAGATGTATTTTCCCATAAATAAAAAGCAGATATACAAAGGTATCTGCTTAGGCAATGGGAATTAAATTGTCCACACCATGTATCCCTTGAATGATTTAAAGTAGACAAATAAACGCACCCTTATGAATCAAGGATCGCCATCGTCTCTATCCAATTAAATAATCAGTTCAAGGTATTCCACATTTGTATAGATTCCCCTCTCCTACATCTCTAAATAGATATTACCACTGATTTACAAACGAGGAAATAATTTATTTAAAAAGCTATCGACTTCAAATACTCCTCAATCTTTAATTTGGTTTCGTTCAACGGACGATTCTCATGTCTTCCGTAAAGAAAAAAGCCATGTTCCATGTCATCATAAGTGACCCAGGTGATATCATTTCCTTTCGCTATCATCCGATCAACAAAAGCTTTATTTTGTTCGAGAAGGTCATCCTCGGTTCCGATCATCCATAACGTGGGAGGTAAACACTTTTTTTCATTGTGGTAAGGTGACATTTCGCGTGCTTGATCGAGCAGCTCTGGATAGCGTCTCGTCATGATATCAACACCATCCATCCCAGCACCGAATATCACCAGTGCATTGGGTATATGGTTAATGCTTATATTGTCTCCGTCGTTATTCATGTGATCAAACATGATGGATGATACTGCGATATATCCGCCAGCAGATGACCCACACACCACGATTTTTTCTGGGTCAACCCCAAACTCTAACGAGTTTTCACGTAAATACCGGACAGCGGATTTAACATCGCAGATAGCTTGGATCGGGGTAAAACCTTCATCGTGACCATTTCGATAGTCCACACATATCGCGTCTATCCCTTTTGTTGAAAGGTACTCTGCATGATGCTGGAAATCTGCAGGCGTTCGGGGACCTTTGCCGAAACTTCCGCCAATAAAAAACAATATAGCGGTCCTGTTATGATGTTTAGAATCGGGCTCAAAAATGTAAAAGTTCAGTTTTCGATCCCCAATAACTTTATAAGTTACCTCTTTTACTGGAAAAACAAATGGAAATCCTCGCATATTAAATCCCCCCTTATATTTTTAAAACTTACGTTTTTGATAGGGAATACCTTCGCCATCTTCACAATAGGACTTGAGACTATAAAGGAAAATAGCCCAGTTATAGTTACAGGAGCGATAAAATGGCGTTACTTCTTTCCATTTCATATGACGCAAAGTAATATAAGACTTCCCATTCCTCTCCTCTATATCAAACGAAATAATCGTACCGATCCATTCTGGATCAGAATCGATACACTGCCAAACGATTTTTTGGTTAGGGATCAATTCCTCTATCCGCATCTTAGTTATATCATCGCTTCCGAATCGAAATTCATTAATAAATCCAATTTGATTATGAATAACAAGTTCACTGGTCCATATTTCCGACAATCCTTCAGCGGTAGTTAGAGTTTCGTAGATCTTCCGTGCTGGAACATGTACAGTTTGTAAATGCTCGATATTTGCCATACCTTACTCCTTTCTAACTGCATAATTTGTGCTTGATAATTATGATAACTTTAGATGAATATGATCGTTTCTTTTGGATTGCTATCCTTTAGGTTAGCGTCGTCGTCTCGTAAATTTTTATCTCCTCACCAGTGAATATGTAAGCATTCGTGAAGTGACTCCACCCGTATTTCTCATAATATCCGTCCATATCTGTGCAAAGATAAAGTTTGTTGTGCCCTTTGTCTCGGGTTTCTTCAAGAGCATGCCTCAGTAATGAGGCACCCATTTTATCGCCTCTATGTTCGGGTGAAACATACAGACAGGCAAGCCAAGGAAATAGATCCTGACGAGAAATTAAGTCATTACGCAATAATGCGTACATACCAATGATCGATTCATTTTGTAAGGCTATATAAAAACTTGGCAATTCGCTATCTGTATTTATGGAATGAAGCATACAGTCATGATAGAAATTAAAATTACTCTCTGTACCCCATTGCTGCCAAAATAGTAGTACTGCTTTTTCAAAATATTCAGCTTTATCTTTAAGCTCGTAAATCTCCACCATCTTATCCTCCTAATCCCGCTGTAATCAGTGCAAGGCACATATATAGCTTCGATACTCGATGCTTTATTCCTTGCTATCCTCTATCAGGCTCTACTTAAATATAAAAAGCCGATTCCCAGCTAGGAATCGACTTCTTCAATTTATTATAGTGTGACAATAATCGGACCATTTTTAGTAAGGATAATCGTATGTTCTATCTGAGCTACACGGCTTTTTTTTGTAATAAATGTCCAGCCGTCTCCTTTTTCGAATACTTCTTCTTCAGAGGTTGAGATAAATGGTTCAAATGCGATAACCATCCCTTCTCTTAATAACTCATCATCTGTTGTGTCGTTGTAATTATAAATATGGTCTGGTGCTTCATGTATGGCACGCCCAACACCATGTCCTGTAAGGTTTTTGATGACCGTTAATCCATGATGTTTTGCTGTTAAGAATACTGCTTTTCCAATCCCGCTTTTTTTAGAGCCTGGTTTTGCCTTTTTAAGACCCATTTCAAAAGCCTGTTTGGCAACCTTACATATTTTGGTTAACGCTTCTTCTCCTTCGCCAACTACGAATGAGATGCCTGTATCAGCGAAATAACCGTTCTTTGAACCGGAAACATCTACATTTACGATATCTCCTTCACAAATAACCCGATCTCCTGGAATTCCATGAGCCACTTCTTCATTCACACTGATACATGTATAACCTGGGAAATTATATTCACTTTTTGGAGCTGAAACTGCGCCTTCTTTCTTAAAAAGCTCTCCAGCAATTTCATCAAGCTCTTTTGTCGTTACTCCAGGAACCGTTCTTTGTACCAGTTCATCTCGAATAGCTGCAACAATTTTGCCAATTTCCTTCAAACCATTAAAGTCTTCTTCTGTTTTTGCAATCATTTGGCTTATCTCACTTTCCTTTATCTTGGATTACCTATATAGATATTTATTTTCTCAGAAAACTTATGTCATGTAAAATATGAGGGGTTTTCGAGGAAATGCTATATATAAATATGAAAAACTGCAACTTCGGGTACAACACCGAATCGTGCAGAAATATGAGTAGTTCCAATCCCTGTATTTACATATAAAGTTGAATCTGTATCCGATTTTAATGTATACATCCCACCGCTGTATTCTGTGGAAAGACGAGTCGAAGTAACTGCCATTTCATTGACCACAGGCAGGAATGGGATATTAAACTGACCCCCGTGACTATGCCCACTTAATATGATGTCATAATTATAATTCAAATAATTAATAGCAGCATCCGGTTCATGTGTCAGCAGGATATCATAATCAGAGTCATACATTTTTGTAGAATCCGGCATGAACGGATTTCCAAGCAAAGAGTCATCTAGTCCTGTAAAAAGTATTTTCTTGCCATTATCAAGGGTTACATACAGGTTCTTGTTTGTTAGCAGTGTAAAGCCTGACTGTTCCATAATGGTTGCATATTGTCTTACAGCCCCGCCACCGTAGTCACGATTTCCCCATATGGATATTTTATTGTACTTCGCTTCAATTTTCTGTAATTCCTTAATTAAATTGTTATCATCGTTGTATTTCGCATAATTATCGTACAAATCTCCTGTGAATATTACAATATCAGGCTTTTGTGCGTTAATTGTCTCTACTACATTAGCCAGGTTTTCATAGGTGAAATCCTTTTTGATGTGCAAATCAGAGATCTGCACAATAGTTATTTCGTTTGTATCTGCTCGGGTTTCATTCAGTGTGTATTCCTTAATTTGAAGGTTATAAGGTTCGATTTGAAACGCATAGAATATACAACCACAGGTTAATAGAATCAAAACAACAAAACTGATACATAAATATTTTAGTAACTTCACGATCTTATTCCACTCCTTTTATATCGTTCTGAAACAGTATAAAAGGAACTTGTGACAACCAAGTTACAAGATGATTGGTGTTAACAAAAAACACCTTCAAGAATTGCATCACAAAAAAGGATACAATCTTCTGAAGGTGTTTTTGGTTTTATCAGCTTAGGGGCTCATTCTTTTGAAATATATATTAAAATGGATCGTTTGCCCCTCTGTTTCTACTTCATATCGGAATCCGTGTCGTTCCAGAACGGTTTTGACTATCGCTAGCCCGAGGCCCGTACCTGATATAGCTTTATACCGTGATCGTTCCTCAACATAAAAAGGCTCCCACAGCTGAGATGGATCAGCAATTTCTCCTGAAAAACGATTGCTTATAGTAAGTACAATGTCCCCATCCTCCTCACGGAAATGTACGTCAATTTGTTCACCTACTGCATATTTGACCGCATTACCTATCAGGTTATCAAAAACCATTCTAATCTTACCCGGATCTGCTTCGATCACTGGATTACTCATTAATTCATCGTGTATCAAAAGCTTTAGTTGCTTCGATTTTAGTTCGATATGAAATTTTTCGGCGCATTCATGAAACATACTTTTAAAGTCAACAGGATGAAGCTTTAACTCATCCCGTTCGATTTTCGAAAAATCCAAAAATTCGTCAATAATTTTTGCCATGTTATCATTCTGCCGCAAAATTGTTGTCGCATAACTGCCGTCATCAAGCCCATCTTGAATCCCTTCGGCATAAGCCTGAATTAGAGAAATCGGCGTTTTCAGCTCATGCGACATATCCGACATAAACTGCTTTAAACTTTCATTTCTTCTAGATAAATCAGTATGTGCGGCACATAGCTTGTCACTCATCGTGTTGATACTTTCCGCCAGCTCTTCGATTTCATCACGGGTATGGACTATAGCTTTTCGGAATCGCAGCTCCGATATGTCCTTCGCCACCTGCCCTAGTTCTTTCAGTGGTTTGGTCATTCGATATGACAAGATCCATACAATTAACACAATTATTAGAACCAAAAAAAGCGCTAATAATAAATAGAATTCATTGATTATCTGAATTGTATCGCTTAAGTGGGTCATTGAAAGCCCTATAAGAACAATCATTTCACCCTTTGGGATAAAACTGGTGTAAAAGCTAGACTTGAGTTTACCCTGATCGTAGATTTTATTAACCCGGGTATTTGCCTTAAGCCTCAATAAAGATTCTTCCGTAATCCAAAATTTGTTCAAGGTAACTCTCTTAATCGCAAGCTGCTGCTTGAGTGAATCATTAAGCTCATTTACGGGCTTCCGTAAATGATCGTACACGATGGTCACACTATATTCTTGTTCAAGTTTGGGAATCGCTTCGATCCAATTCTCTTCTGAAAGTTCAGATACTTTAAGGACAGCTTCATTGAGTTGTTCTCTTGATTTGTAAATATAATATTTCGGAATAAACAAGTTCTCCAGGGGGATGAACATGACGAAGAGGAGTAGAACGGAAACCGTTATGCTTGTAGACAACTTACGCCCTAACTTATTCATCGCTGGCATCCACACTGTAGCCAAGTCCACGATGTGTTTTAATCACTTGTTCACCAACTTTCTCTCTTAGTCTGCGAACATGTGTATCCACAGTTCTGATATCGCCAAAATAATCGAGCCCCCATACGATATCCAGTAACTTCTGCCGAGTTAGAATCTGGCCTCTGTGGCGAACAAGAGCGTACATTAGCTCAAATTCCGTTTTAGTTAACTGCAAATCGACATCATCTTTATACACTTTACTTCCTTCCGGATCAATTCGAAGTGTTTGATAACGAAGTTCCTTTTCGATGCCCATCAGCTTTTTGACTCTCAGCACGAGAACCTTTGGGTGAAACGGCTTTCGAATATATTCATCAGCACCGATGCTAAGAGCCTTCAATTCATCCTCTTCTTCACCTTTTGCTGTCAAAATCAGCACTTTTTTATCCGAGCGGGCTTTGATTTCGCGGCATACTTCAATCCCACTTTTCTTGGGCATCATCCAATCTAAAATGACAAGATCCACTTTCTCACGATAAAAAGTCTCTAATGCTTCCTCACCGTTATTGGCCGTAAATACCTCGTACCTTTCCTTCTTGAAATATGCTGTTAATATCCGTAACATATCCGGTTCGTCATCAGCTATTAATACACGCATAGTAATCACCCTTATCCCGTTTGATTCATTTAAGAGTTAGCCAAGGGGAATCTTATGGATACTGCTATCTCAAAAAAACGTTCTTATAGAATCGATAACAGTTTTATTATTAGCCAAAACAAGAAGAATTAGGACAATAATAATGTAAGAAACAAACAATAATCTTGGAAAACCCTTCACATTCTTTCGCTCCTTCAAATTATGGAAATACAACTGCTTATGTCAGTGACCACAATCTTAAACTGGCTTCGTTACACTAGTGTGACAACCATTAATAATCTGTTATATGAGTTTGCCAAAACTGTTCATTCATGAGATAATACGAGTTTGCCATTTAAGAATTTGATAGTGTTGGAGGCGTAAGCTTGGATCGATATCCTTTCTCGTATGATCCGACTGAATCTTTCGTCAAGCAGGTCGGCGATTGGGTTGCGGATGTATTTTATGATGTGTTGCCTGAACATGGATTTGATGTACGTGATGAACAAATATTTATGGCTTACCAATTGGAAAGAGCCTATGCCAATAAGCAAACGATTTTTGCAGAAGCAGGTGTTGGTACGGGAAAAACTCTCGTGTATCTGCTTTATGCAGTGAACTATGCAAGATATACACGTAAGCCTGCAGTGATTGCCTGTGCAGATGAGTCACTCATTGAGCAACTTGTGAAACAAGAAGGTGACATCGCTAAGCTTGCCCGTTATTTGGATTTACAGATTGATGCGCGGCTTGGTAAATCCCCTGATCAATATCTATGTCTTAAAAAAATAGACGGTGTTCGTCTTCAAGATGAGGATGCTGCGGTTATTGAAGACGTGTATGAGAATCTTCCTGATTTTGTACACTCCCCTGGAACGATGCAATCTTTTTACCCATACGGCGATCGTAAAGATTACCCCCATCTGAATGATGAACAGTGGAATAAGATCAACTGGGATTCATTTCAAGATTGTTTTGTATGTGACAAAAGACATCGATGCGGCATGACCCTGTCCCGGGATCATTATCGGAAATCTACAGATCTTATTATCTGTTCCCACGACTACTACATGGAACATGTGTGGACCTATGAGGGTAGAAAAAGAGAAGGTCAACTTCCCTTGCTCCCTGAACATAGTTCAGTTGTCTTTGACGAAGGACATTTACTCGAATCGGCGGCACAACATGCCCTCAGCTATAAGCTGAAGCATAGTGCATATGAAGAGATTATTACTCGTCTTCTAGATGGGGAGATCAGGGAGTCACTGGCAGAACGAATTGAAGATTCCATTGATCAAAGTCAGCTCGTATTTACTCTGATCGCAGAGCAAAGTACCGTGATACCTGGTTCTGATCGAAAACGAATCCTAATGGATGAGAAGCTCATACAAGAACTGAATCGCTGGAAAAGTACAATTGAAGCGATTGATGAAGAACTGGTCTTTGAGAGTGGCTTGCATACGCTTGATGAATATAAGCTGCGTATCGTTGAAGAGCATCTGGAGATGATCCAGACTGCGCTTCATCTGTTCCGTGAGCCTGATACCTACATTTGCTGGGCAGAAGAAAATGAAGATGGTGCAGCAACACTAGCCATTATGCCGCAAACAGTCAAAGAAGTTCTGGAGGAGCGGGTATTTGGTCTTCAGATGCCAATTGTATTCTCATCAGCAACCATGTCGGTAGATGGTTCATTTGATTACGTAGCAGGAAGTCTCGGAATCAGCGACTTTTTATCTTTTTCCGTAGACTCTCCTTATGATTATGAGAAACAGATGAAGCTATTAGCACCGAGTGAACTTCTGCAAGATGGAGAAATTCGGAGTGACGTATCTGCCTCGAAGAAGCTAGCTCTGGCGGCCAAGCTGATCGAACGTACCGAAGGACGAGCTTTATTGTTATTTAGAACCATGAATGAGCTCCGCGAGTTTAAGCAAGCAGCTTCGCACCATCCATCTTTCGCATCTTATACCATGCTGTATGAAGGTGACCGTGAGATTAGCAATCTAATAGCTGAATTCCAAAATACTGAGGAAAGTGTTCTCTGTGCGGCAAGCTTATGGGAGGGGCTGGATGTACCAGGACCTTCATTGTCCAACGTTATGATCTGGTCACTGCCTTATCCGCCCGAAGATCCTGTATTTATAGCTAAACGGGAAGCTGCAAATTCACCGTATGAAGAAGTGGATCTTCCATATATGCTCCTCCGCTTACGACAAGGATTAGGAAGACTCATTCGCTCTTCGACGGATCAAGGGATAGCAGCCATCTTGGATGCGGAAATTTTGCTCAATCAGCATGTCAGAGGTAGTGTGGAAGCAGTATTACCGCCTGGAGCTACACTTGAAGTTGAATCGTTGCTATCCGTTGAGTAGATAACTATAGCTAACCTTATTGTAAAAAGCCTTACAAGATTGCATCTTGTAAGGCTTTTTAGCATATTTTCATATATCTCATTTCTTACTTCATAATGCTTATTAATAAATTTTAATCATAGTAAATAATTCCTGTATTTGATAGAATAGATATAGTTCTTAGGACATGGAGGTTGGAAAAGATGCTTAAAGAGATTAATGCAGCTATACAGAAGAAACAGGTTATGATCGTACACTTAAATAATGGAGAAATATTAGAAGGTATACCCCATTCTTGTACTGATCGTTTGAAAATGTGGAGTGTCTATGGCGCTGTATGGGTGCCTTTAGAGGAAATTAAGCATGTGTGTAGATTAATACAGTTTGAACATAAAAGAGATTGTGCCACCGTCTAGGTAATATTTTTTCTGAGGACACTATGATGTAGTCTCATTGAACCACTCGTTTCATATAGCTTGAAGAAGAAACAGGTCTCAGAAAATCATTTCATTTCATCATTTAGGATAAGGAATGAAAGTCTTATTTTGTTCAAACGGTTTAGTGCACCTTACCGGTCTCTTTTTCGAATGTGCTTTATAACATATTTAGCATCCTGACCGACCCCACGGATGGTAGCTGAAGCAAAGGAGCGCTGACCGGATAATCCTACAAAATGTAGACCGGATACAACAGTACTTATTCCACTGCTTTGTAGTGGGACCCCATTAACATCAAGCCCTCCTAAATCTTTAATGAAATCCAAATTGGAACGAAATCCCGTTGCAAAGATAACGCTATCCACCTTCTCTTTAGATCCATCGGCCCAAATAACTCCATCTTCATAAAACGATGTAAACATGTTTTTTTGCTTGGGTTTACCTTCCTTCAACCTTTGCTTATATCCATCCAGATCCATTACGCCAGAGGTATTTACCAATGACTTTCCTATCCTCCACTTTGAATCGATACCGGTGAGGATAAACCAGAAATGTATGTCTTTCCCTAGAATATGCTGCGGCATAAGTGAAATGGGCTTACGTACAGCTAACGTTGTATTTGTTATATCTGCTAATTCCATGGCGATTTGCACAGCTGAGTTCCCCCTACCAACGACAATAACAGTTTGATCTTTAAAGGGATCGTGTGTCTTATAAAATGCGGAATGTATGTTATTTCCTTTGAAATATTCCTGTCCTTCTATAGTTGGTATATATGGCTTGTTAAATGAACCCGTAGCACAGATCACATTACGTGCATTGTATATTTCTCCAGTAGTAGTGCGAACTTGAAAGATATCTGATTCTTTAGAGACTTGCTCAACACGTTGATGAAAAGCAATCGGCAACTGAAAATGAGACGCGTAATTTTTCAAATACTGAACGACTTCATCGCGATCAGGATAACAATCACTTGAAGATGTTATAGATAATCCAGGCAAGGATGAATATTTAGCCGGTGAAAACAACTTTAAACTATCATAGTAATTTGGCCACGAACCTGCAGCTTCTCCACTCGCTTCCAATATTAAAAATGATAAACCGCTTTTCTTCAAATGGTACCCTGATGCTAATCCGGATTGTCCACCACCAATGACGATGACATCTAAAACTTGATTCATTGTTCTTCTCTCCTCGCACTTTAAGTATGCTTTTAAATAATAAATAGAATGCCGTCTTTATTAATGCTTAAAGTTGTAATTTGCAAGTAATTAATCGTAGAACCAATCCATCAGTCAAATTCAAATATGTATTAAAAAACGAATTATATTCACATTTTCACTAGTATGACCTTAGACCAGTTATACCTTATATAGTTGTAACTTACAAGTATTATATAAAATCACCTATATAAATAGCCACCTGTAGTCAAGTGGCTATCACAACTATGCTCCAAATATCTTTTCAGGGGATTCCCTTTGAGCAGGGTTTATTTCATATCATTTCTATTCTAAATTAAAGGAAGCCGAGAAAGCTCCCGGCTCCAGAATCGTGTTTACTCGCCAGTTACAGCGAATTTTCGAATACGTTCACCGATTTGATCACGAACGCGCTTAAATACAGTCCACTTTTCTTCGTCTGTTCCTTGAGCTTTAGCTGGATCATCAAATCCCCAGTGCTCACGGCGAACATGTGGAGGCGTCATCGGACAACGATCGGCAGCATCACCACATAAGGTGACCACCAAGTCGGATTGATTTAACACTTTAGGATCAATGATATCGGAAGTTTGATTCGAAATATCAATTCCTACCTCATTCATTGCTTTAACTGCATTCGGGTTTAGACCATGAGCTTCAATACCTGCACTGAAGACATTCCAATCATCACCCAGATGTTTTTTGGCCCATCCCTCAGCCATTTGACTACGGCATGAATTGCCTGTGCATAAGAAGTAAAGTGTCTTTTTTTTCATCATTGTTTCTCTCCCTTATCGCTTGAATTAAAGTATGGTTAACCAAATATATAATCCTAATAGGGTTATAAATAATGTCGGTATAGTCAATATGATCCCTGTTTTGAAGTACGTTCCCCAGCTTATCTTTACACCTTTAGTGGAAAGGACATGTAGCCATAATAGAGTTGCCAGTGAGCCTATCGGTGTGATTTTGGGACCTAAATCGGATCCTATAACATTCGCGTATATTAACGCTTCTCTAATGGCGGCTGAAGTGTTTGTCGCATCTATTGCTAACGCATCAATCATGACAGTTGGCATATTGTTCATAATCGATGAAATCACTGCTGCAATAAAGCCCATTCCCATAGTTGCAGCAAACAGACCTTGATCGGCAATACTCTGTATGGCACTTGCGAGAAGATCAGTAAGGCCGGCATTACGCAAGCCATAGACTACGACATACATGCCTATCGAGAAAAACACGATCGCCCATGGAGCACCTTTAAGTACTTCTTTTGTTTGTACAGCCGGACTTCTTCTAGCCATCAGCAGGAAGGAAATTGCGATAACTCCAGCAACAATAGAAACCGGAATGCCGACAAACTCACATACAAAATAACCAATAAGTAGAACACCTAACACGATCCATGATAAACGAAACATTTTTGGATCTTTAATCGCTGTTGATGGGTGCTTAAGCTGTGTCCCATCAAACTTCCGCGGGATACTCTTACGGAAAAATAAGTAAAGTACAAGGATACTGGCTCCCAAAGCGAACAAATTCGGAACAATCATACGACTAGCATATTCGATAAAGGTTATCCCAAAAAAATCTGCCGATACGATATTCACCAGGTTACTGACCACGAGAGGTAGAGAAGTTGTATCCGCTATAAAACCACTCGCGATAATGAACGGGAATACTTTCTTCTCGTCAAAATGAAGTGCTCTAACCATCGCTAGTACAATAGGCGTTAGGATTAGAGCAGCTCCATCATTCGCGAAAAAAGCAGCGACGACAGCTCCAAGTAACGATACATACACAAACATCCAAATTCCGTTTCCTTGAGCCGCTTTAGCCATATGTAACGCGGCCCACTCGAACAAACCGATTTTATCCAAGATCAATGAAATGATAATAATCGCAACAAAGGCTAGCGTCGCATTCCATACAATCTGGGTGACCTCCCACACATCTTGAAAATTAACGACTCCAACGAGAAGCGCTAGAACAGCACCTCCACAAGCTGACCATCCAATGGATAGATTTCTAGGCTGCCAAATAACAAAAATTAAAGTAACAAGAAAAATTATGCTTGCCAAGACAACAGAAACCAATTTACAAACCCTCCAATTACACCTTGAACTAGAACGTAGTTATGTTTTTCCTCTCTACTAAATTAATATATAACTATATTCTTATGTATTTAAGTATTTAACAGAATAATATTTAACATCCATCAATCTCATGCTAAATATTCCTGATTACGGGTTAATCACAAGCACAGTTAATTTCCTTTTTTAACGATGATAGTATTTCCTGAGAACTTGGTATCTCATTCAACACGGCTTGAATATATGGCTTATCGGCTACATTCAACGAATAATAAACCCATTGACCTCGCCTTGCTTCATTTACAATTCCTTGAGACTTAAGCTTTCTTAAGTGCTGGCTTATTGCAGGCTGTGACATATCAAAAATATCAACAAACTCGCAAACACACCATTCTCTTTCTTTTAGGAGCGTCAACATGGTAAGCCTTGTTTTATCTCCAAGCAATTTGAGCTTCTCAGCAATTTCATTCATCTGTTCCAATAAATTTCACCCCTTTCTTGAAAAATTAAAATCAAGATATCATAAGCATATAATTTAATGCTTATATATTAAACGATAGTATTAATGAATTCAAGCTTAATTGCATATTGCAAATAAAAATTGTATAACTAAGACATGAGGTGATTTTTAATGGAAAATCCACGTGAATTGTTTCAAATCATGACGCGAAGCTTTGGTCTTCTGAATAAAACTTGCTGCAATATTGAAGGAAATGACATCTCTTTAGTACACAGCCACATTTTGTATGAAATAGATCGGCAGCATAAACCTTCAATGCAACAAGTCGCAGAGGTTTTGGGAACTGATATTACAACGTTTAGCCGACAAGTCCAATCCTTAATCAAATTGAATTTAGTAAAAAAAACACCCGATTCTCAGGATAGAAGAATTTACTCGCTTACTCTTACCGTAGAAGGTAAATTCATAGCTACTATGTTAGATCAACAAATAAACAGCTATCTAGATGAAGTGTTTTCATATATGACCGAGTTTGAAAAAGAAACGGTACTTCACTCCGTTAAAATTTTTAACGAAGCGATGGCTAAAATGATTAAATGCTCACACATCATTTGATTATCCCTTTATCCTGGATATCGATCTGTACTGAAACCTTGATGTTTGCTTTACTAAATGCTTGTCCCCATTTATCTTGAACTTCTTTCCATGCATCATATTTATAAGCTCTGGCATACAATCCTAAACCAATTGGATCAATTTCGTATTCTTGAAATTTACTAATTAGGTTTTTAAATTGTATTTCAAGCTGTTCTGCTATCATTTTCTCCATAACTTTTTCATTGTTTTTAATGTCAAATAAAAACAAACGTTCTTTGAAATAAATCGGAATCTTTAGGTTGATATCGAAATGAAATCTGTCTTCTAGGTAATTCACTTTTACTTTTTTTGACGTTTTATTTAAAGTAAAACTGATCTTATTTGAACTAAAGATGCTATTAGTCTTATCAACTTCTGGAATAGGCATCGTAATAGAGAGTTCATTCTTTATTGGATGTTGTAACATTGGTAGCAATTTGTTGTTATCGATGTCAAGGGATGTGACATACTTTCCGTCCATATCTAGTAAAGACGTTCCTTTAATGATTATATCTTGATCCTTTGTTATTTCAGTGATGGCTGGAGTTAGCCCTTTCTCAAACATTTGCCGGTGTAGCTCTTGAAGCGTCGTCTTCATTGTGATGCTTCTTTGATTTGCTGTCTCTAGTTTTTTTATTAATTGCATGGCAAGACGAGGTTTATCTTTAGCGTGGTAATTAATGAGATCCGAGACAGGACCGTCAACTGCTACTACTTTAGCGTTCGCCGAAAACGTTGGATCACGGTACAAAGTGTCAAATAACTGAAACCAATTATCCTGTTGCAATATTTTTTTTCCAACCAAAACTATCTGTAATTTCCCGCTAGTGGTTAGTCCAATTGCCTTAGCATCAAATTTCCCCCTAGATTCGTATAAGGTTTGAGAATTCACCTCATAAACTTCTGTTTTTTCCTTTGCCTCTTCACTGAATATCGGACCTGATAGATAAATGAGCAGATTATTATTTTCATCTAAATCGAAACCAAGAATCAGAGGTAAAGTTAAATTCTCCAAAACTTGCCTACTTCCGTTGCATCCCTGAAGAACAATCACAATTATCAGCACAAGTGTCATCTTAAAACATCTTTTCATTTATGCATCCTCCTGTGCAAATGATCGAATGCTGTCATATAAAACCAAAAACAGAGTGGAAACACAAACGCTATAAGAATTCCAACCTGTTCTATATATTTCACAATACGTTCACTGTCGTTGAAAGATATATTCAAGAAGTAGGTTACTAATACAAATATTAAAAATACCATCAACAAAAGCGGTGTATAATTCTTCTTACCAAAAACCTGAACTATAGAAGTTACCGAAAAAAGCAAGTATGGAATCCACACTTTTGAAACAACGATAATATAAAAGGTAAGCAAAATAATATCAAATCGCTCAATAAATTCAAATTCAATAACTTTTAATATGCTAAGTGTAGGCTCGTATAATTGGGTTATTTGATCTGGACTGAAATATACGAAACATACAATTGTCACGTATAAATAAACAAGCATAGTTAATGAATTTGCAAAAACGATACCGATAGAAGCTCTTTGTTTGTTTTGCAGATATGGATATAAAAAAAAGGCGATTTCAAATCCAAAAAAGGATAAAACTGACGAACTGGCTGAAAGTAGTACCGGTTGAATTCCCTCCTTAAATAGAGGGAGCAAATGAATCCAGTGACTATCTCCTAAAGGCATTAAAAACACAATAAGTAACCATAAAGACATAAAGAACACAAGCTCTGCATACCTTCCAATGGTTTGTACACCACCTCGGATAATTAGATATGACGGAATTGCAAAAAGGATTAAAAGTACATATATTGGTGTAGGTTGCAATACCCATGACTTCACGTGTAGAGCCATGCGTTGCATCACAAAATATGCCAAAGAAATCATATACATAACAATAACAAGGGTTATCACTTTCCCAATCCACTTCCCAAAGTAACGCTGTAATAAATCAATCAAGTTCTGATCTGGGTGTCTTTTCATCACTTGAATGATCACTAAACTCGCCACTAGGGATACGATCCATCCTATAATGATTCCCATCCATCCATCCGTTCCTGCTATCTCAGCTAATTGAAGCGGGAACTTTGTAATGCCTATGCCAACTTGTGCTCCGTGAATTATGAAAATATACTGCATAAGGGTAATTTCTTGTTTTGCAGACTTCTTCATTTTTCTTCCTCCTGTGACCTGTTTGAACCCATTCTTTTCGATTGAACCGCTCTAGTACTTTTAGGTCGTATGGTCATTTTCCAAAGTGGCGCTCGAATAACTAGATCTTTCCAATCTGAGAACCTAATGGGCGCTAATGGAGCCCCATATGGTGTACCAAGAGATTCCAGTGACAGGAGGTGTGCAACAATGATCATAAATCCGATCACGATTCCAACTATTCCAAACATCCAACCTATTATCATCATCGGGAAGCGGATTAAGCGAAGACTAGAAGCCAAATCATAGTTCGGGATGCTGAACGAAGCAATGGCAGTAGCCGCTACAACGATGACCATAATATTACTGACAATACCTGCCTCAACTACAGCTTGACCAATAACAATACCTCCAACAATACCAACTGTTTGTCCTATAGGTGCAGGGAGGCGGATTCCTGACTCACGTAACAACTCTAATGTGACTTCCATCAATAATGCTTCTATTATTGGAGGAAATGATACTCGTTCTCTCGATTCCCCAATTGAAATCAACAAATCCAGTGGAATGAGCTGAAAGTTAAAAGAAATAATCGAAATATATATAGCTGGCAAAAAAATAGCAATCATAAATGCTAAAAATCTAAGTATTCGTAAAAAGGAAGCCACCATCCAGCGTGTGCTATAGTCATCTACATTTTGTAGAAATGAAATAATGCCAACGGGTGCAATCAATACGCTAGGAGATCTCTCCATAATTACGCACATTCTTCCTTGCAATAATTGGGAAGCGGCAGAGTCAGGTCGTTCCGTCATAATGAATTGTGGAAACGGTGAATATGGATTGTCCTCGATGAACTCTGCTAATTCGCCTGTATTGAGAATGCAATCAACATCTACCTGACGGATCCGATTTTCTAACTCTTGTAGAACTTCTGGATGTGCAACATCCGCTAAATATAGAATAGAAACTTTGGTGTTAGATCTTTTTCCAATGGTGTATTCTTTAATTTTCAATTCGCGATTAGCAATAAAACGACGAATCATGGATACATTTTGACTAGCGGTTTCGGTAAATCCTATATGAGCCCCTTTTAGAGAAGCCTCAAGTTGAGGGTCTTCAATCCCACGTTGTGGCCATCCTTGGGTATCAAATACTTCTACATGTTTATAGCCATCGATAAATAAGACGCTTTGTCCCTGTAAAATGGCATTCTCTATCTGCTTCCAATCATCGATCACATTGACACCACCGAGAGTAACTACAGAGTTATTATCAGCCTCTTCACTTGTCTCATACATCAACGGACGAAGAATATCGTTATTTATCGAGACTTTGTCTGTTAACCCATCTAGATATACAAGGGCACTCTGGCTTCCAATCTGTTTGTATTGAAACGTACGAATAACCAAATCAGGTGTATCATTAAACAGATTATGTAAGTGTCCTAAGTTTTCCGATAATGTATTACTCAACTTCAAATGGTTATGTATTTCTTTCGTTTCCATATTATATTTTTTTCTTGGATTGTACCGACTGCGGAGAAATCTCATGTATGATCACCTCTACAGTAGTATTTAGTAAAATGTGTAGAATATTCATCACGAGAGAATAAGCTACCACTAAGCTAAAAGGACGGATTGTACATGTTGTAGAGGATTTTTTATCAAATAAAAGCAGCTTCGGCTAGTTCGAAGCTGCTTTTATCGGTATTGTATAGAGATACCTATTCATTCAATTAAAACTGACCAGTCCGGATCTGTGTAACGTTTATTTACGACTTCTCTAACCAGTGTAAGCTCCTCAGGAATCTGACTTAACCCTTCAATTCGAAATTGAAAAGGATTCGGCATGTTACGATCTCCCATTTCAATCAATCCCTCTTTCCAGCTATCTGGTCGCGTGTTTATATAACTTGATGAGCCTCTAAAATGTGCTTCATATTTCTTACCCTCTGCATCGTATGCGCTCCATTGATTATTCAAAATTTCATTTTCTATTTCCCCATAAAATGAAATGGCTGTTTCATAACTTCCATCTTCGTTTTGCGAATCTTCTAATGATGCCCCTACCAATTCAAATGTATCATTTTCAATTTTAAAAGTTTTAGGTTCTGTCAGATCTGAAGGCCTAAATGAAAACTTGCTTCCGTCTAGTTCCGTGACATAATATCCATCCAGAATGAATCGATAAGGTTCGTTCTCAGGCAGAAATCTGAACGTATAACTCCAGTGCATTTTCCCGTTTTCAATCACACGAGAATCAGATGTCATCAAGGTATATAGTGATTCACTTTTTCTCGCATTCACCGAATGAATCTCTTCCCCTTCTATCGTTTCAAAATGAAAGCTGAGCATTTGATTCTCCCACAGATCACCTGGGGATCTTGCTAGTGCCGCCTCGTCCAGTTCGGTCTCCAGCTCAAAACGTACTCCCTGCACCATTCTAGTCAATCTTTTTAAGGTAACCGTCATACCATTCGGCGTAGTATAACTGCCATTGAGTTCTTCTGTCCTAGTCTGGCGATTGGCCTCTTTCATGTCGATATCAAAGCTGAAGTTCCAGTCTCCTTGGGTAAGTTTATCACCGCTTCTACCTAAAGAATGAATATTTCCTTCGATTGTAATCTTATCCGTCTGCATCGGTTCATCTATAAATGCAACCATATAATAAAAATCATTCGTGAACCCCATATCATACATGGTATCGATTATATTTCCTTGATCGTCTTTAATTGAAATCGTGTTTTCATCATTAAGGAATAACTTATCACGTACATGCTTGCCTTTTCGATCGAATAGCTGCAGAGCAATCGTTACTCTGGTTGGATCTGCCACAGCTTCGTTGATTACTAACGTATAACCTTTGTCTTTCACCTTGATCTGAGGATTATGCACGAGTCCTAATTCCTGTGCCTTCAATAGGCCGATATCCGGATGATTTTTAACGAATAAAGATCGGATCATTTCAGCAAATGTAGGGACCGTGTAGAATGAAATCGTACTCAATACGAGAAAGAGACTTAACACCGCTGCTACCCATCTCCATTTATTTTTCGGATAAGCTTTTGTTACATTCTGTTCAGGGAGTGAGTGAAGTGAATGTTCTACAGCCACTTGCACCAGATCAGGAACAACCAGTTCTTGCGTTTTAGATTTCAACAAACGTTTAAGTTCACGGTCAACCGGCTCATGATAATTCATATTTACTCCCTCCTTCCCTTAAGACGAGCTCTGATAATTGCTGCCTTGCCCGGTATAAACGTGATTTTACCGTTCCTATAGAAACATCAAGCACCTTAGATATTTCTTTAATTGATAAATCTTCGATATAAAAAAGCGTGACTATGATTTGAAGTTGTTCATCCAGCCCATTTATGACCTCAAATAGCTCGATCTGTTCATAGTCACCGATATATGATGTTGTTCTCATATCATAAGGGGTCGGATAGTCCCTTTTCTTTTTCCTGATCATGTTATTACACTCGTTGATCAATATACGGATAAGCCATGTCTTAAAGTAAGCCGGTTCTCTCAATGTATGTATATTCGAAAAAGCTTTAGCGATCGCTTCCTGCATCGCATCCGCACAATCATCATCATTGTTCAAAATGGATCTGGCTATAACATAAAGACTCTGTTGACAAGCCCGGATTAAGAATACAAAAGCTTCTTTATCCCCTCGCTTTGCAAGCTTCGCTTTCTCATAGATTTCCACTTCATTTCCCCTTCCTGCCCGATCTCTTTATACATTAGATCACCAAAGGTCTGATAAGGTTCACAAAAAATATCAAAAATTTCAAAATATACATAAAAAATAGCCTGTAGAAGCAACAGGCTTATTCCATGGTATCGATTTGAGAAAAACTCTCAATAATGCAATCTGCTCCCGTCAAATCTTGATCTCTAGATTCAGGATTGCGAAAACCTATACAGAACATACCGGCTCTCTTGGCTCCTATTATTCCATTCGTAGAATCCTCAATGACAATGCAGTCGATAGGACTAACATTTAATTTTGATGCTGATACAAGGAATACATCAGGAGCAGGCTTAGACTTCTTAACTTCATAACCGCTTACTACACAATCGAAATACTGCGTCAATCCGAATCTATCTAGAACGAATTCAATTTTTGGTCTTGCCGCCGAGGAAGCGACTGCCAATCTTTTATTTGAGGTAGCCAACCTTAGAATAAATTGTTCTACACCTTCAACCAAATTCTCTTCACTAAGCGATTGTTTGAAGGCCGTTTGATATGTTTCCTGAAATGCCTGCGTCAAACTTGAAATAGTTCCAGGTAACACATTAGTTTCATTTATACACGACAATGCTTTAGTAGTTGTCATACCTATTAACCGTGTAAAATCAACATCTTTAACACCTAAGTCTTGTATAAAAGTCCTTAGCGATTCTTCATATAACTCTTGACTATTTATAATGACTCCATCTAAATCAAAAATTACTGCTTTGCCGATCCTTAACATATTCCACCACCAAATCATTGTTATCTTAGATATGAAAAATACAGCTATTCAAACATAATCTTTTCATATTTCTCTAAGTAATCGATTGGAATAGCTAGACCTACGGTGACAGATTGATCTCCTTGTGATGTAGTTGTTGTGGCATACACAACTGCAATAACATTTCCCTTATGGTTAAGAACAGGGCTGCCGCTGTTTCCGTTATGAATTGGCGCTTGTATCATAAGCATGGGAAGTTGGCGACTCTCTGATGGGGTTAATCCTAGCACGGTGCCTTCAGTGGCAATTCGGTAGAATGCCAGCGGATTCCCGATGACATGAATAGGATCGCCCTTTTGATACGCTATCTCTGTTTCCAAATCCAGTGTATGTAGGTTATTTGCATTGTCTCTAATTTTAAGTATCGAGATATCGATTTCACTATCACTGACGATAACATCTGCCAGATATGTTTTTCCATTAAGAAATTGGATTATGCCAGCTTTGTCATCATCTATGACATGTTGATTCGTAATAATGAGACCATTTGACGCGATATTGAACCCTGTTCCTTTCCGATCACCGAAACTAACGTTGACAACGGCTTGCTTATATTGCTGGATCTGTTCATCTTGTGATAACTGTGAATCCTTTTTCAAAAATCGTAGTGTTGGTAGATTATAAATCTGTGGTATAAAAGCGATTAGATTTCCGAAAAGTAGAATGGCCAGCATCATAATAATCGTTTTTTTGATCCATGTTCTTTGGGGTGGGGGATTCAGCTCATCCTCTTCATGGTCATCCTCCAGGTTCCAAAATTCTTCTTCCCATTCAGCTGGGACATCGGAATCATTTACTTCATCGGTGGGTGTTTTGGGATCATCTAGCTCATCGTTATGGATGGAAAATACCTCCCTGCTAATGAGAAATAGAATAAAATTATTGATTCTAGATGATTATACCAAACACTGGCAGCATGTGACTGACAATTCGAACATTTACATGTAGCTGATAAATCAATAAATCGTGAAGTATCCCTTGGTTTTTTTCGTTTCGAAATGCACAAGATATATTTGGAGGTTGAGAAAAATGTATACTTTGCACGTTTGTATGTTGTTAATTAGTCTGTTAACAAGCGGTTGGGAACAAGAAGCAAATCCTTCTCTGCAATCACAAATCGAGACAAAACAACCCGCATCTGAAACTCAACTCATCTCACACGGTAACACTGAATCTATTCCTATCTTGATGTATCATTCGGTTAGCATCAATCCATCTACTACGCTTTCTGTGCCCCCAAAGGTATTCTATAAACAAAAGGAACATTTAAAGAATTCAGGATTCCATACGATCACGTTCAAGGATTTAATGAGTTGGAAGATGAGTCAACAGCTCCCAGATAAACCGATTTTGATTACTTTTGACGATGGCTATTTAGATAACTATACAGTCGCTTACCCAATCTTAAAAAAACTTCAAATGAAAGCAACAATATTCGCTACCAGCGATTTTATTGGTTCACCCAATCACTTGACTTGGAGTCAAACAAATGAGATGGAACGCTCTGGTCTCATTGAATTTGGTGTACATACCCGGCATCATGTAGATTTGACAAAAAGTAACCCGCTCCAACTCGAGGACGAAATTTCGGGCGCTAAACAAAGGCTGGAGAAGAAATTGGGGCATCCCCTTATTTCTTTTGCGTACCCTTCAGGTAAATTCAATCAGAATGTTATACAGGTTGTTAAGCGTGCTGGATTTGAATTTGCGGTAACAACAGAACCTGGTTACGCCGAGAAAAAACAAGGGTATTTAACTCTCCATCGCGTTCGAATACCTGGCGATCAGTCATTAGCTGCCTTTATTCGAAAATTTCATTGATGTTGGATGTTAATCATTAATTTGTTGATCACCTATAGGTTTGGTTAATATCAAATGAAAAGGAGCAGATGCCTTAGGCACGCTGCTCCTTTTCACTTTAAAAGAATTGCTATCGCTTATAAGTTGACTCCTCTATGATAACTTTTCTATTGACGGTTGATCTTTATCGTTTTGATTCATTGCCTATTCCTATCATGGTATTTATAATTGAGAAATTACACCATGGATTAATGAACTCAAATCATTGAATCAACAACAACAATTATAAATATTGATCAAAACCAATTTAGAGGAGTAACTTCACAACATGATTAAACGACTCATTACGCTATTTTCAATTCCTTCTTATGCATTACTCTTTTTGTGTATGCTACTACAGGGAATGGGTATTTCACTCAGCGCCCCCTTCTTATCCATTTATTTCACAGAACAGCTTGGCGTATCTATCGGAATGTTCGGTCTTTATCTAGCCGTCACGTTAATTGCTGGGATATTTATCAGTACGCAAATCGGGAGACGCTCTGACCTCGGCTTAAATCGAAAAAGCGTCTATCTCTTTGCAACGCTATGTAATGTTCTAGCTTATAGCGGATACTTGCTCATTCATGAATTTTGGATTTTGTTCCTTTATATGATTGTATTCACCGCTCTCGGTGCACCAGGGATGCCTCAGTTGTTCGCTCTTTCTAGAGAAGCGGTAATAAAGAGCAAGTTTACGGACCCTGCGTTAGCTAATTCTACGTTGCGTTCTGCTTTCTCTCTCGGATTTATTTCAGGTCCGTTAATTGGTACTCTTCTCATCGCCGCAGTTGGGTTTAAAGGGATTTTCTTGGGTACGATCGGAGCTTTTCTATTAGTTATCCTACTTGTTTCTCTATTTCTCAAATCAAACACAGAAATGAATAGCAGTCATGCGAATGTAAAAATAAAAAATTTCCGGCTGTCTCAGAACCGTAATATTTTGCTTCCTTTTCTGATTATGATACTCATGTACACGACGCACTGGATGAGCAGTATAAATACTGCACTCTTTATTACAACCAATCTAGGGGGAACAACAAGAGATGTAGGTCTAGTCAGCAGTATTTGTGCCGCCTTGGAAATTCCTTTTATGCTTGTACTCGGCTTACTCAGTGCAAAGTACAGTAACCGAATCTTGATGCTGTGCGGGGCCGTTCTAGGAGGGGTTTATTATTTCGTTATCATTATTTCAGAGACGATGTGGCAGATGATTGCAGCACAAGTATTACTGGCCGTTTTTGTTGCCGTTATTTCTGCAATTGGTATTAGCTACATCCAGGATCTGCTTCCAAGCATGCCTGGGTATGCATCTACGCTATACTCTAATTCCTCCACAATCGGCAGACTGATTGGAAGTCTTGTGGGTGGTGGAGTAGCTAGCATTGTAGGTTACCGTTATTCATTTATATTCTGTTTTATACTCATCATTATCGCAGTGATTATGCTTGCGGTGAGTGGCCGTCAGTCTGCAGATGAACCACAGGTTTCAACTTAATTTATTAATTATCACTCCTTTTAATTCAAACCCCCGTTAGCGAATGGGACCATTAGTTTAACAAAGGCAGTTGATCACAATGATCAGCTGCCTTCTTGTTGAGCTATCGTTGGAAAATCACCTAACTCTCTTTCATACTTCTCAGATCTTTTTCGATCTAGTATCAATCAACTTATAAGATCCATTAGTTTCGCATAAACGACTCTAAGCTTAGACTCCGTTTGTTCTGACCTAACGGCTTTTTCAAGCTTTGTACGGCTTCCGAAAATCCGATATAGAACCTGCTCCCGTTCATATATTTCTTTAGACAACAGCTCTTGAAGCAGCACTTCCGCTAGCTCGACCCGATCAATTACGAAGTTTTTCACAGGCCTGGCTTCCTCATTTCCTGCAAGCAGAATATCTACCAGTACTGGTATAAGCTCCGTATCCACACCATGTGCATCAATAAAGGCCTCAGCATAACCATCCTGTATCATTTGGTGCTCCGAATCTACCATCTCCATATAACGAGAGACAAGTGAGTAATATTCGCTGCTATATAGTCCCAGTCCGAGAACGGCATAGGTACCAGGCATAACCGACTTTTCGCTCGGCTCTGTGTCCTTGTACCACGCATAGGGTTCCATAGCGGTATTCGCATACACTTCTAGCTTATGAAAAAGGGCCGGATAGGTTAGCGCTCCTGCAAAAAACTGATGCAGTCCTGATTTAGCCATTTTTTTAAGAGGAAGATAGTACTTTTGTTTACTTTTCAGCTTCAGCTTATATTCCTTCGGAAATCCTTTCTGCAGCAATTCGGTAATGTGATCTAACGCTTCCCCATAAGCTGCTTCCTCCTCGATCAATATCCGGACTTCAATGGTCTGAGTTACATCATTATTATGAATTTCAACACGGCTACCTTTGTCTATTGAATCGAATTTCCCACTTCCTCGCTCGATATACTCCGCTGCCTGTTTTGAGCCAAGTTGGACCGCGAGCTTCAAATATTGCTCCCGGATATCCGGTTTCGATTTACCTATTTGCAAAGCGGCATACACAAAAAAAGAAAGCCCATCCTCACTCAGATTCAAAAGAGGGGTATCTTCCTTGAGTGTCCAGTCCATCGAATAGCTGTCTGCACGTTTAAAATAGCGAGGAAGAAAAATGTCTTGAATCCAACGATCCATAGCTGAAGTATATTGGTCAATCCATTCGTTCAAGCGTTCCCTGTTACTTCTGAGCTTGTCCGATAAACGCTGAATCAGAGGATCAACAACTACTTCTTCCTGTTCCATAAGATCAGGGTTCATCAAGTGACGAGAAAAGAAAAACTGGTCATCCCCACTTGGCAATACCGGGAGATCAGCCATGATTTTGGATGTTATAAACTTTTGTAATGATTCCTGGAGTTCGTTCAGCTTCTCTTCGTTTACGAGATGCTCGCAAATTTTTAAGTCTTCGTCCTCCATTTCAAAAGTAAGTACGAGCTGGAATCGGTAATCGAAAAAATGAAGACCTAGTTTATCTGATAAAAAGAGTTCCTCTACTCGCTCCCGTAATTGTGGATAAAGCTCAGATCTAATGAGTTCATCCGTGAGCTCAGCAATATAACGACCTGCTTCAATAGCATAAGAACTGTCCATCCAATCTAGTGGTTCTTCGACATCTATATGTATTTTTCCGTCACGCCAAGCTACTTGAAGAAAATCCTTAACTCCTGCCTGAAGCGAACGATGACCTATGAATCCATTTATTCTTTCACTCTCTTTCTTGTATATGGTCATCAATTCGCTCCATACATCATCTAAAAACCTCTGCACAGCTGCGTCCATTACCGCTCCTCCTGTTTGGCTAAATATGTGTTCCGAACAGAACCCCTATTTGTTCCCAGGGAATAACCATCTTCCCACGTCAGGTTGCTACAGACATAACATCTGTCCTCTGCTCTCTCTTTACGAAAATCACTTAACGCTTATAGTCAGGCTGTTCCAACATCATAGGATTCGGATTACTGAGTACCCAATGCACCGCTAGTTCGCACAGTCTTGCTGGTTCATCACTGCCATTTCCGTTATGAAGATCTTCCGCTAATGTTGCTGCCTCCTGAAGTTCATCAGGATTTAATGGCGTACCCAAGTTAAAGTAATGTATCAAGCTTTTGAGCATTTTACGATATTGAGTATCCCAGTTGATACCGCCATTATCTAAAATTTCATATGACACTTTGCCAGTAATACGGATAACTTCACCCTGTACGGTTTTCGCATGACCTTTTGAAGGAATTAGTAAATCCCAGAGTTCATTATGTTGCGCCTGCCATCCCTTTGTTGATACTGCTATTGAAGTGGCACCGTCGTACGTCTTACGCTTCTCTACCGGATGAACATCGAATAACTCATATAAACGTAGAAGTGCCTCATCCGTTTGTTTCAAATATTCTTTATTAAAGCCTTCTCTGTGAAATTCAAAGTCGTTTCCGATTCGTTTGATAGATTCTTTCATTTCCAGCGTTATAGTGGTTCCAGCGTTAAGTAAAATATCAGCTACTTCGACCATATTAACAATATCTGCGTTTCTGCACACGGCCAAAGCTTTTTCTAATGGAGTTTGACTCATATTATTTTTTGTGCTGATATTTGCGCCTTTAGTAACCAAGATGTGAACCGCTTTTGGCTTAAATGAACTTGCAGCGGCAAATAAAGGTGTCTCATTTTGATAATCAGTAGCTTCTAGATCTGCACCCAAATCAAGCAGCAATTCAGTATTTCCACACCAACTAATTGCATGATTGTGCAATGGTGTTCTTCCATAATTATCTCCAGCATTTATATCAGCACCCTGTTCCACAAGCCAGCGAACCAATTCATTCGGTATTTCAAAGAAACTCAAGGCTGTTGATTTACTATAACCGCCACGGGCATCCAATTCGCATCGGGTAAATACCTCTTTTAATGCGGATAGGTCACCTGCATGAATTAGTTCATCAAAATTTTTTGGTAAGGTTTTTTTCTTTTTGCCCATATGTAAGTTCTCTCCTTAGGGGGAAGCTCCCCAAACTGTTTTTCATAATGAAGTCACTACCTAGGATCGCCGCCTTCTGCATAACTCCTTCAAAATTGGCCGTATTAAATAACTTCAGCCATTTCGTACTGACTTCCCCTCACTTCAGCAAGAGTAAGACGTACCCACTGATTAACTTCATCGTATCCGGATACTTCGGCGATCACTCGATAGCGTGGATACATCCATTCAGCAGGGGTTTTAGATTTCAAAGCGGATGTATCCGTTATACCTACCGCCTGAGGTTCCAGTAAGTTAATTAAAGTACCTTGTGGAAAAAAACCTTCTATATATCCTTCCACTCGAGTCCCGACAGGGAACAGACTTTGGGTCCGATTCCAATCTTCCACACCGAGTTGTAGTTGCTCGTGCCAGAGTTCCTCGAATTCCGTCTGACTAATCTCTTTATAGTAGGGTTCCTTAGCATCTAGTGGATGTTCTGCCAGCATGAAATGATATAGAGGATGCTTTCGATTCGATGTGATACAGATACCGTCATCATGATAAACCATCTGTCTGTATGCAACCCCATCAATATCAATTTCAAAATACCAAGTCCCCATTCCCGGCTCCTGAATATCTTTTAAATATTTCAAAACAATCACTCCAATCTACTGCACTTCCTGCTCCGTTCTATCAGAATCACCGACATGAATTTGGAAGTTCTCTCGTATGTTAATCACTACTAATATTATCCTATGTATACATAAATCCTCAATGTATTCGGAGATCATGTCTCACATATATAAAATGAGTTGGCTCTCCCATACAAATGGAGAGCCAACTCATTCTTTTTCTTCAAACTACTTTTAACAAGGAATAATCAAAACTATAGCTTAGTAATCAATTCTATCGCATATTTAGATATGCTTGATCCTGCAACGGTAACTTTGGTAATAGCAATAAGTTGAGTTTTCGTCATTAAGAGTTTTACAATCGTTCCTTGTGTCTTATAAGTTTTGGTCGTTGTTAGTGTTTTAGTATCTACTTGATTGATCTTGTTTTTAGTCGCTGTAAAAAACTTATTGGTATGTATCTTATTTGCAACAACGACCTCAAAGGGATCAATGGTCCCTGCATAGTACATATCCGTATTTTTATTATTAGTAGCCATAAAGACAAAGCCTGCACCATTAACAATATATTTTCCGTCTGGTGTAATACCAATCACGGTTGATAACCTGTAGTCTCCATGGTAGGGAGAGTCATATGTTGTCGTAATTTTACCTTCACTGATCCGGAATACATCGATATCTCGCGGGCTTACAGGAGTATCCACAGAATAAATACGGTTTTCTGAAGGATGCATTATAATATTTGTCTTATGGTAAACACTTGAAGAAGAAAGCTCCTTATGGGTAGAACGGTCATAACTCTTCATAAAAGTCCACTGTCCGGAACCGGATGTAATATAGACATGCCCTGCTTCATCTGCCACGATATCGTAAGGATCAATGTCGACATCCCATTCATCTTTCACTTTCAAAGTAATGGGGTCAAGTACCTTCACTGTTCCACCTTGTTCTCCATCGAATCGGTATGGACTATACTCACCATCGCTGAATATAACGTAAAGTTCTCCACGTGCATAGACTAACTTTCGTGGCGGTTTGTCGAAAGAATAAGAGATCTTAACTACCTTTTTCTGAGTAATGTCATATGAGAAAATGGTTGACTCTCTATCATCAATCGCGTAGATAACTTGTTTCGATGGATCAGTCACAGCTTGTTGGACAACTTCATCTAAAACATTCACATTCCCATCAGGGGTAACAGTAGGAGGTTGTGGCTTATCTTCTCTGAATTGATCTTGATTCAGCAACGAAATATTAGAGAAAGTCATTGAATTATATTTACTTATCCATGATTTTGAATAATCGATTGGTACAGCAAAATTCAAGTTCCCTTCTTCCAAACCTGATAAAGTAACACCAATGACTGCACCTTTCTTATCAAATAGTGCTCCTCCCGAACTAGCAGAATCGATTGGTGCTGTGAATTGAATCAGTCTTTGGTTATCAATGACACGAAATCCGCTCACGACACCTGTGGAGACTTTATTTTGCAATCCTTCTGGACTTCCTATTGCAACTACTGCTTGTCCTTTAGACAGGTTCTGAGTGGAACCGATATGAAGTGGAGGCACGTTCGTACGGATCTTCGCTTTCACTAAAGCTAAGTCGTTTTTCTTATCAACTGCAACAATCCCAGCCGCTTCATAAACCTGATCTTTTCCTGTAATGATGAGATAACTACTCGCTTCATTAATGACGTGATAATTGGTCAAGAATAAGCCGTAACCTACTGCAAAGGCGCTCCCAAAACCTATCGATTCCCCCTTTCGATCAAGGGATTCCAATAATACGACACTTTGTTCAAAGCCTGCAATTTGCTTATTAGACAAGGTCTTACCGGTATAAGGGCTTTTCGTATACGGCTCTAATATGAATTTCAAATAATCTACGATCTCAGCATCTCGATTAGCATTTAAAATGGACTTATTACTGATCACGAGAACTCCGCGGTTATAAAACACCTTTTTCCCTAACGTTTCACTGATCACACGTAGGGGCACAAATGTCCTGCCTTGTTTATATTCTGCTGGTGCATCAAGAGCTGTTTTCTTTCCATTTACGATTACTGTTTTGCTACCGAGTGTAATTTTTATTTCTTTCCCTGCATGGGTAATCGTTGCTACCGAGGTTGCCTGATTCCAAGCTACACGTGCACCAAGACTTTCACTAATGAATCGCAGCGGAACTAGCGTTCTTTGATTCTTAACGTATGGGACAATATTATAATTATTCTCATCAATGATTCGATCTTCATTGTCATAAATTGCATTTGGACTTCCAATAGATAATATTACAGCCTCACTAAAAAGATCCTCAAAATTGAGTTCTTTCGTCTCGGCCTGAGCATACCCGGAAATAGGATAGCTTAACAAGCTTAAAATCGTAATGAAAATTAGTAAACCACGCTTCATTTGATTCATTCTGTCTCCTTCTTGATGCATAATATGGGGTGGCTAACTCTGGGAAAGAGACTAGTCCATTAGATTTGACGCAGAATCTTGTATAATGTTTCATCCAAAAGATGAATACCATAACTTACCACGTCAATCTGTGATATGGATTCTATATTTATTTTTAAAAAGCAAAAAAAAGCTTGAACCAAGCAAGGTTCAAGCTTTGGAAATGTTATTTAAGTCTTTTCCAACCCTTTAATTAGCAATTGTTCATCATCTTTAACATAATTACAATGTTCATATGTCATTATTGCTGTGTTATTTCCTCGACCAGTCAGAACCTTCGTACTTCTTACCCCACGAGTTCTAAGAGCTTCTTCCAGACAAGTAATTATTGCTATTGCAATTCCCTTTCTTCGAAAGGCTTCTTCTACATATAGTTCGGTAATTTCTCCGTGTGGCTCTTCATAACAAAATGAATAATAAATTTGAGCACATCCAAATCCTACAGTTTTACCACTAATCTCTGCCACGGCAATCAATTCGTTATGATTTATTTTCATGCGTTCAGCTATCTTATCTAGAGGTCTTTTTTTACCTCCATTAAACTCTTGATTTAGCCTCGAAAGTTCTTCTGCATCCGTTAGATAAGCCAATCTTACATAGACATCTGTATCTATATTTATCACCTCCACATAAACATTCCGTTAGTCTAATCCTTTTTGAACAAAGGGAAATAACGCTCAATCTGCTCTATATCCTCTTGTTCTAACTCCCATCCTAAGGCATTGATATTATCAACGATGTGTTCCTTATTCGCAGCTTTCGGGATTGTAACTAAGCTTCGCTGTCTTAAAACCCAGTTCAATACAACTTGGTACGCTGTTTTACCGTGTTTGCTCCCTATTGTGTTCAGTATATTTCTTTCTATTGAACCCTCTTTAGGAAAACCGTTCATGCCCATTATATGTATATGAGGTGCAAATCCAAATGGCGAATAACCCATTATTGTCATCTTAGTCCTTTCGGCAAAAGGTATAATTTGAGCCTCTATACTTCGATCATGAAGATGGTACGGAACTTGATTGCACATCAATGGTACAGAACCTAAATGATTTTTTGCTTCTTTCATTAATTGAATACTAAAGTTGCTTACCCCGATGTATTTGACGTATCCCTTACGGACTAACTCAACCATAGCTGCCATCGTCTCTGAAACCTCATGCTGTTGACTTGGCCAATGCTGTAGATACAAATCAATGTGATTTGTTTTTAAACGTTCTAAGCTTGCCTCTGCCGCTCTAAGGACACCTTGGTAAGAACAATTTCTTGCAGAAACTTTAGTCACAAGAAAAATATCATCTCTAATACCATCGATGGCCTGACCAACAATTTTCTCTGCTCCTCCGTTCCCATATTCCTCCGCCGTGTCAATCAGTGTAAGTCCATGATGTATAACAAAACGCAGTGACTCTACATCCTCTTTTTCTCTCTTCTTATCTTCACCATATTTCCAAGTCCCTTGGCCTATAACAGGAATTCTTACTTCCGTGTTACCTAGCTTTCGATACAGCATCGTTAACCTCCTAAGGATATTGAAAATACTTGATTAATATAGATTTTATAGATTTGATAGTTTCGAGTGCCCTTTCCATCAACTGACTATCTGTAAATCGTTGCTGAGTAGATTTGGCCATCCTCTTCATCATAATGAAATGACAGGTTGCCTGAGCCAAAGTTGTAGATCATGTCATACACACCTTCAGCCTCATTGAAATATTCATTATTCGGTTTGCCTAGCCACAGCTTTATTGTTGACGGGTACAAATTTCGCTTTTCGGCAAAAAGATTGAATACCATAACTTTTGAAGTGGAATCCAGCTCATGGAGATAGGAGTCAAAGCCTATAGCATAGTTTTGATATACATAGAATGCACCCCATTCACCATTTTCTCGCAGTTTAGCTTTTTTAAGAGTGCTTTGGAGCGATTTATGAGTCATGCCGAGCTTGATACCAGGCTGTTCGGGAAGAATCCCTTTCTTTGCAGCAGTCTTCAAGCTTTCAAGGTAAGCATGGTCACCCATACCCGAGTTGGGCCATGATGGATGATTGTAATCCATGTATCTTGTGTCTGCCAAACGGAGTTCACGCTTACTCACATTAAGTTTGAACGTATTTACCGCATACTTGGCAACAGCATTATTGTAAAACTTGAACTGCAACCGCGCATCTGACAGCATGCGAACACCGTCCCCCCGCCCTGCTGGATAATAATCATCTATTTTCTTGCCATTAGGATTAACGAACTTCACGGGCATCAGCGACCCTGAACGAATAATAAAGGGAGTAGCCAGATTGAAATTGGATGTTCCCCATTCTGTAATCATCAGAATATCTGGTGTCCCCTTTTCTTTACTTTGAACCGAATAATGCCAGTTTTGAGGTAATGTAATCGTGTGCAGTCCCAGATTCACAGATTGAAGCTTTCCGTATGAAGCTCCTTTTTTAACAAGTGCGGCTTTATATGTACCTATGTAATTCTTATCTCCCGGTTTATTTCCGGTCCAATAATCCATTTCAGTCAAGGTTGATGACTTTTCATCTTGAGCGAAAATATAGACCGTATAGGAGTTCTGATAAGCATCCCGCAAAGTAAATGACAATCGACTTATCTTTTTTAATTTTTCAACAGGCATGCTATTCTGCTTCGCCTGTGCTGAATCTACTGACACAAACATGCAAACTCCTGCCAAAAAAATTACTAGCAGAAAGGTGTATAGCCTAGTTTTCTTTCGAGAATACTGAATCATCTTTTTGATTTCCCCCTGTTGTTATAATATGTATTTTTGTATTATTTAAATGTATCATCTTCCAAGGGTATTTCCTACCATCCATTTAGCTGTTCGGGAAACACTTCCACATTCTTAATATATCGACCGAGTTACTCGACTCAAAATCCACCTAAAAAAAGAAAAGCAGCCAGTCATTTTGAACTGCACCTCCAACTGTTAGAGTGTGTCTAACAATTGGGGGTCACTTCATTTGAGCAGCTGCTTCTTGTAATCATTCAATTGTCGTTCGCCTTTAGTTTAACGATGGCTTGCTATCGTTACTTAATCTTTCGCATTGCACCAAGAACAATGTTATATCCGTCAGGATCAAGAATATGGGCATTCTTAAATTCCCAATCGCCGTGTTCTCCCATAAACGGTTCGATTCCGATATTGCCACCGTTCGCACGCACTTCTTCGACAAATTGGTCTAGTTCCTCCCAACCGATATGCAGAAAAGTATCCCAGCCGTAGTCAGGACCTACCCATTCTGTAGGATAATTTGGGCGCTTTGCAGAAGCGACATTTGGTTTTACATCCTCGCTTGAAACAGCTTGCTGAAGAATGAAGCACAGGTCATCACGTTCCGCATGACCCCAATCATCCACAGAACAACCAAGACAATCGCGGTAATAGGACTGTGATTTCTGCAGGTCGGAAACTAGACGCACTTGAATCGGCTTCCCCAGTGTTATTCTGGACTTTTCATTGATTCCTTGTTCCCTCACAAATATACCTCCATTTTTGGTGTCATTCTGTAAAATCATTCGGCACCAACCCGAAGTATCCTTCACAAAAAAGAAAAACATTTACGATTTCACTATCTGCCAATTAGTTTATTAGAAGGCGTTGGCATCAGGTTTGCATAAAATCATATCAGGAATGATAAAAAGCTAAAAAGTCTCATAAAATGCGACTTTTTAGCTTTTTATATTAGCAGCCTATTATTTAATTGTAATTGCGATATAGTGTCTCGTTAATCATGATCTTCCTTTTCATCCTACGCAGATGGTCTAGATTCTGTCTTTATTCCAGATTTAGATATTTGTTCCGTAGGCGAGAGCTGCATCGAATTCGTTGTAAATCTTGCAATAATTAACCCAACTGCCGTAAGCCCTTCTGCTAACGGGAATGCTAGCCAGATAGAATCACTTCCGAAAAAGGTAGGTAAGATCCATAGCAGGGGCAAGAAAAGAATAAGGCTTCTCATCAAAATAATAGCTGAGGATAACTTGATTTTTTCAATAGCTTGGAAACATTCAGCATATACCAGATTAAACCCGAGAAATATATATCCGATAAAGAAGAGAGTTATTCCTTGCTTGGTATAGATCATAACTTGTTCCGATGTTACCCCAAACAACGCGATGATCGTCTCTCCCTCGAACCAGCCTATGAGCAAGATTGCGATTCCGAGTAATATACCTGTAACAAGGCCAAGTCTTACGAATTGCTGAAGTCTACCATACAGTTTAGCCCCATGATGGAAACTTACGAGCGGCTGAAGAGCTGCTCCTACTCCGATAAATAGCATAATAAATACACTGTGTACATAGTTGATCACAGCGTATGAAGTTACACCAATCTCTCCCACGAAATGCATAAAGGTAATATTATAAGCAATGACGGTTACCGCAATAGAAGCTTCTACAATAAAGCTAGGTAAACCAATTTGCAGAATCTCCAAAATGGTCGAACCTCTGAATCGTAATGCTGTAAATTTAAGAATGCTTTTCTTTCGAACAAAATGAGACAGTAACACAACAAAACCTATGGCGGTAGATAGAATTGTTCCATAAGCTGCGCCACTTACTCCCATATCCCATATAAAAATAAAAATGTAATTAAAAACAATATTTAAAATGGCCGTAATCCCAAGACCAAGCATCGCAAGTTTCGGATTGCCATCGTTACGTATGAAGATACTCAATATATTCTCCATCACATAAATAATACCAAACGTTAGAATGACAGAGAGATAATCTCTTACGTAAGGGAAAATCTCATCACTTGCGCCAAAAAGATAAGCAATTTCCCGTTGCTTCCATAATCCAATGATGATGAGTGAACCAACAATAAATATAGCCAGAAAGAAGGATTGTGTAAAAATAGACCTTGCTTTCTCCGGTTTGTTCTCACCTAACGCAATAGAATACAGTGTCGCGCCGCCCATGCCAATCCACAGCGAGATCGACAGCAGTATCGAGAAAATCGGCACGGCAATGTTGATTCCTGCAAGGGCTTCTGGTCCGATCCCGTTGCTAACAAAAATTCCATCCACGAGTATATTAATCGCCATAAGCATCATACCCAGTATTGAAGGAACCAAATAAGAAAAGTATAGTTTCTTCGTGTCTTTCGTTCTAAGATCAATGGATGTTTGATCTAAATGATTTATGCTAGTCATTGTTGTCACCTATTACCTATATAAATTTCTTTACCATTACTTTTTCTCCATTTTCATCTCTTTCTCCGTTAAAGAAAAATCCCGCTTTTTCGTACATTCTAATTGCAACGACATTGTCTTCGTACACACTTAAGTACACTTCTTCGCAGTTAAATTCTCTTCTAAGTTTTTCTAATAAGGCTACCAAGGCGAGGGATCCGAGCCCCTGACCTTGGAAAGAGGCATCTATTAATAGACGGTCCATCCAGACTCTCCCGTTATCTCCTTCTTCCGGAAAGAATCCGTACATCGCAAACCCTACTACTGATTCATCTACATACAGTCCTACAGGTTTGTACATTTTACATCGTTTAGCTTCCTCTAAACATGCCTCCACGGTTTCAATATATCCTGACTGTGTCTCTTTAACTCGGATCTGTAGAACCTCTTCCTTGTTGTCTTCCGTTACCTCACGCAACGAAATGCTCATGCTGTCGTCAATCCCTTCCGTTCCTTTTTCCGTCACGTTATACGTGGTATAGTTACATGGTAAAGTATCCGGTAACCATATAGTCAAGGAGAAGTAAAGCGATGAATGATGATATTACAAGGAAGTATTTTACGACAGGTGAATTCGCTAAGCTGTGTAATGTGAAAAAACAAACCCTTTTTCATTATGATGATATTGGACTATTATCCCCTGAGATTAAAATGGAGAATGGGTATCGGTATTATTCCTATCATCAGTTCGACCTCTTTCATGTCATTGAGTTATTGAAAGAAGTGGACATGCCTCTAAAAGAAATCAAGCGGTTTTTCGAGAACAAGACGCCTTTGCAGCTGATCGATCTATTGAAAAGCAAACATCTTGAAATGGATAAGAAAATTCATGACTTGCGTCAACTTCAAAAAATTATTGAAACCAAGATTAACATTACGGAATTGGCACTAAATGTGGATATTTTGGAGATCACACGGATTCATCAAGAAGAAGAACTCTTATTTCTTAGTGAATCGATACTGGACTGTTCCGACCGAGATTTTTTGAAATCTGTTGCCGAATTTATTGATGATCTGTACAAGAATGAATTAGATATGGGCTATCCTATAGGTGCGATGGTAAGCAGAGATAACATTTTAAAAGGAGACTATGGGAACTATACGTACCTGTACAATAAAACAGCCAAACATCTAAAAGGTGCTACTTATCATATCAAACCTAAAGGCACCTATATTGTGGCTTATCATAAGGGATCAGATGAGTACATTGCACAGACTTATCAGAAGATGCTGGATTATATACATGAACATGATATTCATATTGGAGGATACTCTTACGAGGAGTACATTTTGGATGAAATTTCGGTTAGCGGCAGTGAGAATTATGTCACCCGGATTATGATTGAAGCTTTGGACAATGAGTAGGCAATCAAATCAAAAGAAGTCGCGGTATCCGCGACTTCTTTTGATTGTATATTTAATCTATTTGTTGATAGGTTGACCTACAAAAGCTTGAACTTGTAACGGTGCTGTCAAATATTTCGGAGCTGTTGCAACGAATGCTTGAAAATGACTACTTGTATTGTGAGCTGCCACAGCTTCTTGGTCTTTCCACTGTTCAACCATCAGATAGGTGTTATCCTGCTCAATATCTTTCATCAGCTTGTACGACACATTTCCTGCCTCAGTGCGGGATGACTCAATAAGTTCTTGTATAGTAACGAGAAACTCTGCCTCTAATTCTGGGTTCACTTTCATTTCTGCATGAATAATAATCATGTCCATAACCTCACTTCCACTCCGCAATACGATCAATAGGGAGACGAGTTGTTTTACGTGCCTCTTTAGCCGCTTTACCAACAGAGATAAGCATAACCGGTACATAACGTTCCTTCTCCATACCGAAAGCTTCTGCAATGTTGGATTTATCAAATCCACCAATTGGGTTTGTATCGTATCCACGAGCACGAGCTGAAAGCATTAATTGCATGGATACCAAACCGCTATCAATAAGAATCATTTCACGAAAAGCTTGTGCTGGCAAACGTTCAAAAAGGTTAGTGTAGTTAGCCATCAGTTGATCTTTAATTTCTTGTGGCAAAAATCCTTTTTCCACTGCAGTACCCATAATTTCATCTGCATTTTCAAATGCCTTCATATCTGCGAATACAGCAATCACAGCAGAAGAAGTCGCTACTTGTGTTTTGTTACTTGGTGCAAGCTCTTCTAGGGTGGACTTACCTTCTGGACTCTCCACAACAAGGAATCTCCACGGTTGGAGATTAACGGATGATGGTGCTAATGTTGCCTCTTCCAAAATTTCATTCATTTCCTCACGGCTAATCTTAACCGTTGGATCGTACACACGAACTGAGCGCCGTGTCGTAATAATCTCTTTATAGTCATTGTTTAGGGATGTTACAGTCATCATATTCTCTCCTAATCTCTTTACTTAGTTGTCTTACTAGTTTCAGTCATTTGTTGAATCTGGCTGTTCAGCTTCCGCAGTACATGAATAAACTCAAGTCGTTCTGATTCCGTGAGGCCAGCTTGTAGATCCTCTAGAAATCGTTCTTTGTCCGCTTTAAACATCGCAACTTTACGTTGTCCTTCTTCGGTTAATTGAACTAACGTAATTCGGTTATCCTTCTCACACTTTGTTCGCATAAGAATTCCTTCAACTTCTAACTGCTTAACATGGCGGGTTACCGCAGCGGGGTCAATTGACACTGCTTTCTGGAGATCCGTTTGGCTGATCTGGCCACCCGTCAGTTTGCATAGAAGTTCAAGTCGATTAGGACTAACCCCAGCACATCGTTCAAACCGGGTTGCTATATGCTTGTTTAAATGTATTAGCAAATACAGCAGGTCATCTTTAAGACATGTAGAGATGATAAAGACCCCCTTCGATTCATTGACCTATCAATAGTTGATGGGTCAATATTATATCATTGTTTATAAAAAATCAAGTCTAAGTTTATGGGTAACTAATAATAAAGTTCTTTATAAATAAATGAAGCCACTGCTCCAATATCAGTGGCTTCATTAAATTTATTATATTTTTATCTTAGATCTATAACTCAAAATCAAAATTTTTCCCAACTGAATACCGGCTTAAACATTTTTCGGATCCAGTATGCGATAATCGTACCTGCTGTCCATGAATTGCGATTCTGCAAGTAATCCATGTATTGATCATTCATCGTATAAGTCCAAGTGGAAACGGGACTCCTCAGCCCAAACTTCTCCCACTCTGCCGGATCATTAGAGCCTCCAAGCTTTAGGAGCATCTTTGCCGACTCGCTCATTATTTTAGCCGGCATTTGCTCAAATGCTTGGATGATTTGTGCATGAAATTCGTCAATTGGATTAAGGTTAGTAAGGCTTGTCAAATGGATGCTTTCGCGTATGTAAGAAACGTACGCTAGATGGTCAGCCCAGAACTTGTCCATATAATAAAGTCTTACACGCTGCTCTGAAGGGCTCATCGCAGGCTCACCTTTCAGAATTCCGAGCCGTTCCTCATATTGAATACGTCTCTGTTCTTCTACCATATCGGAATAACGGTTAAGCTCCTGACGGATATGAAAGTTTTGGCCCATAATAACACGTTGTATATGTTCAATTTTATTATAAAGTACCGACTCTCCTAGGGTTTCATCCTGCTTAAGACCTCGATACATAGGCGGAATCGCTTTGTCGATGCCGAACTGCTGGATTAACTCGTCCTCTAAACATATGAAAAATACAGATTCCCCCGGATCGCCTTGACGTCCAGAGCGCCCACGAAGCTGGTTATCAATCCGCACGCTTTGATGTACATGAGTTCCAATTACGAATAAACCACCCAACTTGGCGACCACTTCTGCTTGTTGCGGATCGCCGCCCCCGAGACGAATGTCTATACCCCGTCCCGCCATATTCGTCGACACGGTTACGGAGCCGATTTCTCCAGCTTTTGCAATGATTTCTGCTTCTTTTGCGTCGTTTTTTGCATTCAACACCTGACTTGGTACTCCAGCATTAGCAAGTGATTCGGCGAGCTTGTCTGACTCCTCCACGCTAGAAGTACCAATGAGAATTGGACGTCCAGTCCTATGGTTAGATAGGATTTCTTGCACAAGTGCCTTATGTTTGGCTTCACGATGGGTGTATATACGATGGGGATGGTCAATCCGTATGTTTGGCCGGTTCGGCGGAATCTGCAATACCTGCAGCGCATAGATTTCTTCAAATTCCATTGCAGATACATGTGCGGTAGCCGTCATTCCACAAATTTTTGGATATAGGCTAAGGAGGTGTTGAAAAGTGATCGTGGCTAGGATTTTCCCACCTGCTAAGGGTTGAAGGCCTTCTTTAGCTGCCAGCGCCACTTGGAGCCCTTCCGGAAGATGCCTGTTCCTCGCTACACGTCCGGTATATTCATCGATCAGCTCGATTTTACCTTCGCGGATGATGTAATCGACGTCTTTCTTTAATAATGATTCCGCCTGCAGCGCGCAATTCAATGATGATAACAAATGACTATTATAACTATCGTATAAGTTTCCGCAGCCGAGTAGTGATTCTGCTAAGGCAGACCCCTCTTCATTTAGATAAACATTCCTTTTGAACTCGTCAAAGTGGTAATGTTCATCTTGCACAAGCTGTCTTGCCACGTCTGCATAACGAACACCCTCATTGGACATTGATTCAGGCTTACCAGCAATAACAAGCGGTACTCGCGCTTCGTCTAGAAGGAGTGAATCCGCTTCATCTACGATGACATAATGAAAATGACGATGAACGGTGTCTTCTTCATCCAATGCGATCGTATCGCGTAAATAATCAAAACCCGCCTCTTTGGCCGTAACATAGGTAATGTCCGCGCCGTAAGCTTCCCGTTTCTCTGACAAGCTCATGTCGGCTTGAACCGAATTTATCGTCAAGCCGAGAAAACGATAGATCGGTCCCATCCACTGCGCATCTCTTTTTGCTAAATAATCGTTAAACGTCAACACATGGACGCCTTCTCCAGTTAACGCATTTAGATATGCTGGCATAACAGCAGAGAGCGTCTTTCCTTCACCGGTATGCTGCTCGATCAAGAAGCTCTCGTGCAAAGCGATTGCAGCCATAATCTGGACATCATAGGGATGTAAACCAAGCGTTCTTTTCGCTGCTTCGCAGACTAGCGCATACGCGTCAACAAGAAGCTCATCTAAAGACACACCCGACTTTGCTTCCTTTTTCAGACGAAGAGATTCCAATTTCAGCTGGTGATCGTCCCAATCTGTCAAGTTGCGACTCCGAATGAGATCCACTTTAGCCCGGTAACCTCTCAACTTCTGCCGGTTATCATGATCTTTGAATTCTCGTATTAACTTGACGGCTACATTCATCGGAATATCCCTCCTCTGTACATATCTCAATATTATTCTACAGATATTGGAAATCCCCTGCTATTTCACACAATAAAGACTGCCAATCAAGCTGGCAGCCTTAATTACTTGTCATTATTGTTCTTACGAATACAAGATTCTTTTATCGCGTGGTTTCGTCGAATTGAATGGATTGAATATTCTCAGTTGACGGATCGAATGTAATCGTTACATAAACCCCAAACTCATTTCCTTCTTGACCTCTTAACCACAACTTGAACTTCTCTACGGACTTGTTCGGTGCAAGTTCACTTCGACCAATGTGCTTATAATCAACGATCTTCTCCTGGTATCGTTTTTGAGTTTCCTTTACGGCAATTGCTCCCCACTTGGCATAGTCAGGTTCTGCATCCAATGAAACTGAGGAAACATTAAACAGTACTATTATACAAATCAACAATCTAATCATAATAACCCTCATTTTTAAAATTTTCAGGTATTATACTCTAAATTATTCATAATTATTCTTTCTATAAACCTCGTTCACTAAGTGGAGAGCCATGGGAATTTTAAACTACTCCATTTCCTGATAAAGAACTTCTACATCCTTTAACAGGTCAGGTATCCAGGCTTCTGATCCAGGAATCAAATCTGTACCGCCATATACAAGCCAATGTAAGGTCTTAATCAGCCAGCATAAACCACCGATTTGAAATTGCCAGTTTACCTGGACCATTGGATCAGCAGCTACTTCAAGGTAAGCTAATAATATGTCCTCTCTTGAAAGACCCACCGAAGAGTGGGCCTCATTGACTAAGCAATATAAATCGCCAAGATGAGGACTCAAATATGCAGAGGACCAATCAATTGGCATGATGCCATCCGCTTGAATCAGAAGATTTTTTGCATGAAAATCATGATGTATTATTGTGGTTGGGACTGTTTGGTATAACTTTTCTAGATGACGAGGGAAACCATGTTTTAGTTTTAATAAAACGCTTGGAGCTACTATCTTACAAGATAGCAGTAGTTCATCTAGCAGCATGATAAAGTGATCCTTTGAAAGAAAGTAATGATTCATGACCTTCTTCGATATCCTAGTATCCATATTCGCAGTTGCTTTCGCTCTTAATATGGCTAATTCTCGTGCTGCTTCAAGGAAATATATTGGAAGTGGATGTTGTTCCAAATTTTGTTCACCTGCATCCTCCATCACCATGACTCCGCTTTCCTTCAATTGAACATACTCAAAAATTTCAGGAGCTTTGATTCCAAGTGGACGAACTAAACGGTGGTATATTTCGGCTTCTTTCGCCATTTCATGATTGCCCCATTTTATGATGCGTGTTTCACCCGTTGCAAGCCTGACTCTATGGACCTCTGAAAGGGACCATTTTCTTAACAGTGACCATTCATGAACCTCATTAATCAAGGGCATGCTTGAACAGTAAGTTGAAAAACAAGAAGGAATCATTCGTATACTCCCTTTGAAATATTATTCTTAACACAACGCAGCAACACTCTCAATCTTTACATTCTATCCTATTTGACGTTTAAATACCTTACTAGCATAAAAGTATGAAATCATCATAATGCCGGCACACCAAGCGAGTGCGATCCAGATATCGTCACCAACAGAACCTTCATACAAGAAAGCGCGAATCGCATTCACAATAGAAGTCACAGGTTGGTTCTCAGCGAACACACGGACGATTGTAGGCATGGTTTCTGTAGGAACAAAAGCTGAACTAATAAACGGGAGGAATACCAGTGGGTACGAGTAAGCTGTCGCTCCTTCCATTGAGCCTGCTGTCAATCCAGGAATGACCGCCAGCCAGGTTAACGCCATTGTAAAGAGTCCTAGTATTCCCACAACAGCGAGCCAATCAAGTAAGCTAGCCCCAGAACGAAAGCCCATGAAGAGAGCGATCAGGATAACCAGCACGACAGTAAGTGCATTTGACACAAGTGAGGTCAACACGTGAGCCCACAATACCGAAGAACGTTTAATTGGCATCGTAATAAACCGCGACATCAGCCCGCTTTTTACATCTGTAAACAATCGTACTGAAGTGTAAGCAACGCCGGAAGCTATAGCCATCAGCAAGATTCCAGGCAATAAATAATTGATATAGTTGTCCGTTCCTGTTTCTATGGCACCGCCAAATACATAGACAAACAACAGCATCATCATTATGGGTGTAATCGCCACCGTAATAATAGTATCCGGGCTGCGCATGATGTTACGCATTAAACGTCCTAATAATATCCTTGTATGGGTTGTCATTTATCTCTCCTCCTTGTTGCCAATGATCGCGAGGAATATTTCCTCCAATGTCGGCTGCTTCTCAATGTATTCTACTTTTGCGGGAGGGAACATCTCTTTGAGCTCTGTAAGGGTTCCGGTCGTAATTATCTCACCACCGTGCAGAATGGCAATACGGTCCGCCAGTTGTTCCGCTTCATCCAAGTACTGAGTTGTTAATAAGATTGTCGTTCCCCTTCTCGAAAGTTCTTTAATCGTATTCCAGACTTCAATTCGGGCCTCAGGATCTAGCCCAGTTGTTGGTTCATCTAGAAAAATGACTGCTGGTGAACCGATCAGACTCATCGCGATATCTATCCTACGTTTCATTCCACCGGAGTATTTATCTACCCTTCGTTTAGCTGCATCCATTAAACTAAATCTTTCAAGTAGATTATCTGTAACCTGAGCAGGATGAGAAACTCCCCGCAGCTTAGCGATCATCATCAAGTTCTCGCGCCCCGTGAGCACTCCGTCTAAAGCAGCAAACTGCCCTGTAAGACTGATACTCTGGCGAACATGATCCGATTGACTCTGGACATCAAAGCCACAAATCTCCACTTTACCGCTATCTGGCTTCATTAATGTTGATAGGATGTTGATGGTCGTTGTCTTCCCCGCTCCATTCGAACCTAATAGTGCCAATATTTCACCAGGGCGCACCTCAAAATCCACTCCCTTTAAGACCTCCTTATCTTTAAAAGATTTTCTCAGCGCTTTTACAGAAATCGCTACACTGCTCATACTTTCTTCCTCCTTATTCAACTATTCAGTATGACTGATAATACGTACTACTTAGTACTGGGCTAAAAATATAACTGAGTAGCTAAGGCGATCATTCGCATTACATATGAAACCAGCTAATCAGTCCGTATTATTATTTTTAATTTACTTCTTTCCCAGTTGTTTCATGATACTCTGATTCAGATCTTCACGATACTTAGCGACATAGGTCCTCGCATTTGCCACTAGTTCGTCTGCGAATGAAGCCACATCATCCCCAGTAATTTCAAGTACTTCTCGACCATCTGCTGCGCCTGATTCGAATAAATCAATTAACTCATACTGCATCTGTAACATATCCATCCCGTTACCTGTTGCAAAATTCCACATGTAGTTCTGAATTTTCTTAAATACAAACTGATAGTCTTCAGGCAGTGCGTCAACCCTCGCCATCATCATCTTGTATTCTTTTTTATCACCCATTAGCTTTTTAATCATTTCAATCATTTTATTATTCCTCCTTTTATTCTAACGCTTTAATAAGAGTCCTATAGAAAGGTCATATGAATCTAGCTGGACTTCAATACGTTGATTTTTGATGAAACAAAATCCCACTTTTCCCAAAACAGATCAAGTTCACGACGTCCAGCTTCATTAAGAGAATAAAACTTACGAGGGGGCCCCATATCGGAAGGTTTCTTTTCGATGTTCACTAAGTTTTTCTTCTCTAAACGCACAAGGATCGTATAGACCGTCCCTTCTACAACCTCAGTAAACCCTAACTCGTTCAAGCGGCGTGTAATTTCATAGCCGTACGTTTCACGGCGACTAATGATTTCCAGTACGCAGCCTTCCAGAGAACCTTTAAGCATTTCCGTTAAATTTTCCATGTTGTGATCCTCCTTTATGATGTCCCTCCTCTATTCAGTCTTTCTTGCGTAATACCAGGGGGAAGTATAATTTATTGATTGCTTTTGTATTTGATGAAAATCTATTCTGTATTACTTACTACAGGTATAATGTAACACTGAGTAGTAAGCATTGTCAACTATTTCTAAAACAAAAAAAGTCTCCTGTCCATAAGTCACAGGAGACTCTAAACTCGAAAAAGCCAAAAATCAATTCTACTATTCCATAGTTAACAATCGAGCTATCTTCTCGGCATGTTTCATTAGGATTTCATCTTGTCCAAATTCAGCAATGCATTGAAAACCAAGCGGAAGCCCTTCCACTTGCCCAACAGCGAGACTCATCGTTGGTAATCCGGCAAACGTCCAAATCGCGGTCATCCCCGCCCATCCTGTCTTACCACCATGAGGTGGAGCAACGCCTCCTTGCGCGGGTGAGATCCATAGATCGATCCCTTGTTCACGCCGGAATTCAGCTAATTTACGCTGCAAGCGCTGTTGTTCAATTCGATAATTTACTAATTCTTCGTCATCAATTGTCTTTCCGGTTAAGATGGCCTGTAGAACCGCATCACCATACTGGTCTTTATGCTCATTAAACCATTGTTCGTGCACCCTTGCCATTTCGCCCTGAATAAATCGCAACATGGCATCTCCGTATATAAACGAGTCATCCCAAGGCATCTCTACCGTTCTTACTGTGTATCCCGCTTGGATGAGCGTAGTCGTCTGTTTCTCAAAGGCCGCACGAATCTCATCCCCCATAAGTTCCATGTAAATGCCACTAGGAATACCAAGTACCGGTTTTCGTTCTGGATCATATGGATGACTTCCTTGTTGAACGTTCCAATCAGATATGAGGTGAGGCATGACGATACTCAGTGAGTTGATATCTACTGTGAAAATGCCAGCCGTATCCATGGATGGTGCCAGTAAAATCACACCGTCCATAGAGATACGACCATAACTTGGCTTAAACCCCGTTACCCCACAGAAAGAAGCTGGCGCGGTTACAGATCGAAGTGTCTGAGTTCCTATTGCAACAGGACACATTCCTGATGCCACACTCGCAGCTGAACCCGCACTTGAACCGCCCGGTGTATGTTCCAGTGCTTGCGGGTTTCGAGTTGAAATCGATCCGGCATAAGCGAACTCCTCCGTTACGGTCTTCCCGGGAAACCACGCACCTTGTTCACGCAAACGACGTATTAAACTTCCTTCAATGCCTGTCAATACAGAAGAAGGCAACTTGGATCCGGCACCCGTCGGTAAACCTTCGATATGAAATAAATCCTTTACGCCAAAGGGCATCCCGTACAAAGGTGGTTTCGTTCTACCCATGAACCGGTTACGTAACTCATCCGTTTCTTGACGGATGCGTTTAAAGCGGCTCTCCTCTTCTACAAACGCGAGGACAGAAGGCTCAGCTAGACGGTATCGTTCTGAAAATCTATGGAGTGCTTTATCAAGAAAATCACTTGTATTCGGCTCTATATCCGATGACAACTTCCAGCTTTCAGAAATAACAACCATAAAAATGCTCCCCCCTTCGTTATTGCAACAAAATCATCTCTAAACAAACACTTAATTTTTAATAGTAATCCTTGGACCTTCCCCAAAGATGGATCTCTACCTCACGAAGCCTCCGCATGATCCCTTCGATATCACTTGAAGAAGTCTGAGGAACTTTGTTTTCAAGGTCTATGATTTTCTTCTGTAGATCTTTAACTATAATGCCAATATGGTCATAGTCCTTTATGATCTCGTCTAAAAACTCATTTACTTCATCTTCGTTATAACCTCGTATGGAATGTTTGAATTCTTTGTTATGTATATCCAAGCCAGTAAGTGATACTCCTAACTCTTGAAGGCTTTTCATGGTTGTATTCATGCTTAATCCTCTCTCCTTGTATCTTCTCTATCGCACGCACATCTTAAAAAAATCGCTCAATTTACTGAATTAAACATGTGCAAGAATATTGATCAGCTTCCCAAATGGGTCCCGGACGTAAAATCGACGAACTCCCCACGGCTCATCGGTAGGTCCATATTCTATGGTATATCCCGCACTCATCATCCGATTATACATTGCATCGACATCATCGACTTCAATTGAAAGATCAGGTGTAGGTGTACCTGAGCCACCTTGTGAAGCGAAACTTATCTGAACGCTCTCCTCCCCAAGTAAGCCATAGGTTTGAATCCATTCATGGTTCATCAATAAATCAAGTTCGAGTAAGTCTTGATAAAAGCCTTTGGCTGCGGGTACATGCTGCGTATCAATGTTTGTAACAATACGTTTCACCCTCATATACAGACCCTCGTTTCAATAGAATAATTCCTAATTTAGTAGCGTTGACCTTATTTTACATTATCATCTAGCACCGGGTTATTCAATCATCTTAATCTCTAGCTTAATAGAATCTCGATATAGAATAATGTCTAGACAAGCATCCTCCTCAGCAATATAGTTATGACATGAAATCGGACTCTAGATAAACAAAAAAAAACCGCAATTAATACGGCTTAATTATCATCACATTTGGAACTTTATTATCTATAAATTATATGGTAAGTAGGGGAATAACGATGACTTGTGTACAATCTCTCAACTATAATGACGCTCCTAATTCATGTCGACGTGAGATCGCTGAAATGTTAAATCGAATCTGGCCAGATGAGAACCTAAAACAAGATGAAACCATTCTATTGACACATGATGAATCATTAAATGCTCGTTCATTTCTTACATATGTAGATGGCAGGTTAGCTAGTTATGTAGGGGTCGTGCTCAAAACGATTAAACATTCAGGTCAGTTGTTTAACATTGCTGGATTAAGCTGTGTGGCAACTGACCCGGATTTTCAAGGCCAAGGGTTAGGTTCGCGTACTGTCGCTGCAGCTACCCGATGGATTGAAGAGCAGCGTGATATAGATCTTGGTGTATTTACATGCGAACCTTCGTTAGCCTGTTTTTACAAACGTGCTGGTGCATGGCAAGTGAATCCGAATGTTAAGCTTATTGGTAGTTGCGACGAAAGAGCCTTATCCAGCGATTTACTACAAGTAGTGGTGCTGCTACGTCTATTCTCAGCGAAAGCACAAACCTATGAGACAAAGCTACGCCAATCGCCAATTAATCTCGAGCTGCCTGTAGGTCAATTCCTATAATAGGAGAACAAACTCATTACCAATCAAAACAAGCATCGCACGTCATATCAATTACGATAACTCGAAATCAATCACAGTCTTCGACAGCACATCTGGTGCCATAATGGCAGCGGAATGGTCTTGACCAGCCAATGTTTGAATTATAGCATTAGGCAGGAGCTGTACTAGCGCCTTTGCTGCGTCATGGAAGAGAGGTTCGCTGTTCTCCCCTGTTATGATTAACGTCGGAGCATCTATCGTCCATCTACTAGGGGGGAGTGGCTGACCTGACTGAGTCGATCCCATAATTAAGCCATCGTATGCAAGTGTGTGTGCCAAGGACTCCATCTTATTCCAAGAAGGATCTGCTTTCATATATTCGATGAACTCTGCAGGGATGCCTAGAGCTTCAGATGCAAAATACTCGACCGCTTCTGATCTCTTACCAGCATCGATCAGTGCATTCAATTGGTGAACATAATTGGCTGGTACTGGCTTCCGGCTATCATTGATAATAAACGGGGGTTCATATAGATAGAGTTTTACCACCCGATTCCCTAACAAGCTTGCTGCCTCAAGTGCCAACACAGCTCCAGACGAACTTCCGAATAAGCAAGCTTTTCCACCAGCGTTTTCTATTAATGCATCAATATCTTCAACTTCTCTCTCTACTGCGTAAGGAGCAGTATCAGAACTCTGCCCTCTTCCACGGCGATCGTAATTATACACAGTGAAATGAGATGTCAAATGCTCAGCCAATGAAGTTGTATCCTGATGGTCTGCTGCAGCCGATGAAATGATGATGAGCGCCGGACCATTCCCTTGCTTTTTATAAGCAATTTGTGTTCCATCCTTTGAAATAATCGTATCCATAGTGCCCTCCCTTAAGGTTTCTGAATATTCTTCCAGTCGATCAAATGCATCAGAGAACCCTTCAATCATTCCCATGGCTTCTGCATGATCCAATTGTTCGCTAGTTGCGAATCGTGTCACAATACTAATATGTGTTCCTCCGTTAACTTCCTGGAACAGAACGGACGTGAGCATTTCTGAATTCGAAACAACATTCCATTGCTTGTCTGCAAAAGAGTCTGTGTAAACCAGTTTGTACGGTGCCTCTACCTCTTCATATACCGCTCTACAAAACGCTTCCTCACCGCTTCTATCATTCGATTTCAGGCTGTATCGCCAAACTCCTTCTGGCCGTACATCCATTTCATAAACGGTTGTTACCCATCCTTTAGGTCCCCACCATTTCGTAATATGTTTGGGTTCTGTCCACCCTTCCCATACAAGATGTATAGGTAGGGCAACGATACGTTCTACGGTCAGTTCTCTGCTTTCATGGTTTTTTAGAACGATTGTTTTTCTTTTCATCTGCATCTATCCTTTTTAGATCGTTTCAAGTGCCTCTCATTGTCCCTCCTTGTTCTTGTAGTCCAGCATATACTCCTCAAACTGATCAAGACGCTCTTCCCACAGAATGCTGAATGAATCAAACCATTCATCCAACTTTTGAAACGGCTCAGCTTCGAGACTATATATTCGCAGCTGTGCTTCTTTGCGGGAGCGCACCATCCCTGCCTCACTCAATATGCGTAAGTGACGAGATACATGAGGCTGGCTAATACCTAGAGTTTTGACGATTTCTCCAACTGATTTTGGGCCTTTTTTCAGTAATTCGACAATGTTAAACCGATTGGGCTCTGCAAGAGTTATTAACGTTAACTGCATGGCTGATGTATTCATACTCTTAATATATATTAATCTGTATATATACGTCAATGTATATATACAGATTTTTACTTTCCACCCATTTGAAACACACCAATGACAGTTTCCCCGTCAACATCGTACAGAGGAATATCGACACCACCTGGTGGTCTGCTGTTCTGTATCGCAATGGCTTCTTCCGGTGACTTTGGTCTCTCACCATCTAAGTCTTTTTTCAACACATATCCTTTAGTGCCATCGATACCTACTGCGCTAATTAACTCAGGTTCCATTTCCGGCGAAGAAGCATCGGCAGAAGAACCGTAAGTCTGTCCGTTATTATTTTTAGGGAAGATCATATTCTTAGCTCCATAATGAATAGAACCTATAATGTTTACACCATCTACATCGTATACTGGGACATTGCGACTAAATTCACCCAGATAATCCGATTTCAACACATATCCTGAAATGTTATTTATGTTCCCGGCATATATGTAGTCCGGTAGTGAGTCTTCTGAGATGTCTTCATGAACAACACCGTAGGTCTTCCCGTTTTCGTCCACAAGATAGTTAAGTGGTGTTTCTGGTATTTGATCATCGGTGTCCATAGCCAATGAACTTTGATACCACAGTAAACCGCCCACTACACACGCAATAAAAAGCATACCCATTAATCTTTTAATGTTGCTTGAATACATCCTCACTTTATCCACTCCTTTTATTTCACATCTAACATAAGATGTACAACTTTGCTTGTTATCCGAATTACATTGCCGAATTATTTCTGTAAACTTACTCTTTTCCAAGCCTACAAAATTAATTTATACGTATTCACCTTATTCGTCTTTTTACTTTTATATTTGAACAATAAACGCCCTATACTGTCTACCTTATCAAAAAGAATGATATGGTCGTACTCCATTTCATTGTTTCGATCCATTCCTGCTTGAATCAGATAGTTTTTCTCAAACGCAGGAAGGTCAATAGCCTCATGAACATAAGTGGGCTCTTTCGCTTTAATATCATAAAAAATAAGGTGCTGAGAACTATATTCCCTTAGAATCATGAAATCATTGTTATATTCTTCAATCATATATAATTCATCTTTCCCCATGATCTCTGTAAGGTTAAATGCGGACTGAATATTTCCTTTCGTATCTAAAAATCTTGCATTTTTACCATCTGTAAGCAAAATTTGATCTCGTACCTTTTGTATATTCGTTACGTGGTAGTATCCCATGACTAGGAAATCATCTTGGTCTACAATATGATCATTTACAATTAGAACCTGCCCAGAGACTTTAACTGTTCCTGAAGGCCCCGATATTTGGTTATATACGATGTACGATGAAGAATCAGATATTTTAGAGACATCGAAATTCTTTAAGATAGATAAGTCTGGATTCTTTATTTGTCCAATTCTAACTCCAGTTTCACGTATTTCCGCCTTACTTAGTTCACCACTATCGAGATGAATCCAATAAGTCAATTCTTTATCACTCCCCAATGCATAACTTCTAGACATCGTTAATCTTTCTAAAGAGGATGTCCAAGAAACAGACTCTCCAGTGGCGGTAGCTACAAACTTTAATGGAATATATGTTTTACCATTGATGACCTTAGCAACTACATCTAATGAAGTTTCCTTGTTATTCACGTACGCCTTTTCACTACCGATAGTTAGTTTAATTTCTTTATTAACTCCATATAAGAATACGGTTTTTGACCGCTGATCCCAATAAACATTTAAGTTTAATAGATCACCTACTTCTCGAATCGGAAGTAATACCCTCCCCTTACTAATTACTACAGGATTCTTTAGAATACTTAGTTCTTTATCTAGTCCTGATTCCACTAATACATTGTTTATTGCAACATCCTTTGCATCTGCTGCTTCCGTTAAAAGCATTGTCGCAAGTATGAACATGGATAAAAAACAAACAATACCTCGTATTCTTACCATAAAACACCTCCATTTTTGCAGTACAATTAAATAACACTTTATATATGGCAAGAGTTATATTTATTGGATAAAAATCAGAACTAAAGGAATTAATACTTTAAAAAATACAAAAAAGCCGCGATTAACGCGACTTGTTCTCCTCGGACTAAATGTTTAAATGCCTCTGCGTCTCCAGCCAAAAACCTTAACGTGCACAATGGCTTTGGTTACCCAGTGTGAGAGGACATATAACACGATAAATAAGATTAAGAGCGGCCTAAACAATAACACTGCCACAAGCCAGGTAAGTAGAATCTGCCAACTTTTCATTTTCCTTAAAAATTTTCCTGGCCACAAAAATATTTTAAATAGCCCTTCGTTTTGCTGAAGCGCTTCTAAAAATTCATCCTGATACTGTTTCTCGTCCGGATCTAAACGAACCGCATTCCGCATATAAGTCTCTTTTAGCTTGTACTCTCCACGCTCACCAGCTGCCAAACCCAGATAAAAATACACTTGAGACGATTCCGTATTATATTGAAGAGAGATCCTCTCCAATCTGGCAGAATCCTCAAAATTTTTGAGCAAAGCTTCTGTATAGCTTAACGCAGCAAGATATAGCGGTGATTCCGGACGCATTTCAAGTGCATGTGAAAGTGCCGTCTTTGCATTGTGAGGCTTGCCCCGCTTATTATACAAATTAGCTTGCAAAAAATAATATTGAGGCTCATATGGATCTATTCGTAAGGCTTCCTGAAGAGCATCTTCGCAAGCTCGGTCCTTATCCGTCTCGTAGTAAACACAGACCCGTACGAACCAAGCTAGCTCCTGCTCAGGATTTCTTCTAAGCGCTTGATTCGACCACTCCAATGCTTTATCATATTCGTTCATTAAGAGATGTATATGCGAGATCAGCGCAAAAACATTAGGGTCTTCAGGATTTTGGCTTATTAGGTGCTCCGCTTCCTTTAATGCTTCTTTATATCGCTTCCATTCAATAAGCTGCTGTGCCTTAGTATAGGAAGCATATTCATGTACGTTCTCCACCTACTCCTTCTCCTTCCAACTATGCCCTTACGCCATGTTTTTTAATGTAATCCAACACGATTTGATAATCACGGTTTACATCACTAAATGTCGCATAATTCTTCGCTGTAGCAAACCACTCCAGTGTCGTAGCTTTCCGCCCTTTTGCCGATTTCTTTAAATCTTCCTGAGTAATAGGCTGGATCTCGCCTTTTTCAAATGTCCGCTCCATCGCTGTCTCCACGGCATCTTTGACTACTTGTTCTAAGTCCGCACCGGAGTAATGCTTCGTCTCTGCGGCAATTTTGGATAGGTTCAGTGATCCTAGTGGCATACCAGAGAGCTTAAGTTCAAGAATGGTCTGCCGCTCAGCCACTTCAGGTGGCGGTACAAAAACAAGATGATTAAATCGCCCGGGACGTCTCAAGGCAGAATCGAGGTACCACGGTGTATTGGTTGCCCCGATGACAAACACATTTTCGTTTTCCGCTTGTAGCCCATCTAGCTCTAACAATAATTGGTTAACCAGCATGCGATCATGATGCTGCCGCATTTGATGACGACTTCCTCCAAGCGCATCGATTTCATCAATGAAAATAACGCAAGGTTTACTTTCCCGCGCTTTTTTAAATATATCGTGTAAGTTATGCTCGCTCTGGCCAGCATACATGGAGAGAATGGACTGCAGCTCGATATGAAAAAAGTTAGCATCAATTTCACCTGCCACCGCGCGCGCCAAAAATGTTTTTCCACAACCTGGAGGCCCGAACAAGAGCAGACTGCCTCCAGCCTGTTTTCCGTAAGCGGCAAATACTTCCGGCTGCTTTAGTGGCAATATGAAATTCATACTGATTTTTTTCTTAACCTCTTCCAATCCTCCGACATCGGCAAATGTCTCCTTTGGTTTTTCCGACTCCGTTATCGTTTGATCCTCTTTACTGAAATGAATAAGCTTTAAATTTTTGCGTCTTTGTTCTGCTAGTTCATCATGATCTGACATCCTTCTCTCTCCCTTATAGTATTTTCTATTAGTCTATCACATTCCCATAATTTAGGTGTGTCTAAGAAGCAATTGGAGCGATGCAGTATATCTTCAATATAAGTGTTCACATCAAATGTGAATCATTATGAGAAGATTTTGATTCAAATGTCTGTAAGCAACAAAAAAAGCCGCAATTTATGCGACTTCTCCTCGCAACACCACTCTCACCAGTACATCTTCCAATCCTTCGCCAATCGTACTAATGCTTCAAAATAATAATAGTCTCCCCAAATGCAGCTCTCATCGACACCACGTCCGCCGCCTTTATAATAGACTGCATGCTTTAAAATACCATTGGCATCACTGTTGATATCCGTCCGGTAATTTTCATATAGTGACTGTATCATCGTTAAAGCTGCATTGTCATAGACATGTTTATCTGGGTCCGTTAACGGTAAATGCTTTGCGATTTCGAGCATGCCACAGACCGCAATGGCGGCTGCTGAACTGTCCCGCTCTTCCTCACCGTCCGTAAATATTAGATCCCAATAACAAATCTCATCCTCCGGCAAGCGATTTAAATAATAGTTGGTCAATTTCTTCGCCAACTCTACTAAACTCCAATCATCCGTATAGTGATAACTAAGCGGGAAGCCATATATACCCCAAGCCTGCCCACGTGCCCAGCAGGAGTCATCCGAATAACCTTGGTGCGTGTTCCCGAATAAGGGTGCGCCTGTTACCGGATCCATGTAATACGTGTGAAAGGTTGATGCGTCCTCCCGAACAATATACTTGGCTGCTTGTTTAATATGCGCTTCGGCAATTTGACGATAGCGTGCATTTCCGGTTACTTCAGTTGCCCAGTACAGCAGCGGCAAGTTCATATTGCAATCAATAATCATCCGACCACGCTGCTTTGGATCATTAAGATCGCCCCAAGCTTGGATGATCCCGGCTTTTTCGTAATAACGGGTGATTAACAAATCAGCAGCCTTCAGGGCGATGGCTTTTGCCTCTTCACTTCCCGTCAGCTTATAAGCGCTTACACAACTAAGTGAATACAGAAAACCAAGGTCATGATGGTCAACCTCAATGCGCTTTTCAATCCGTTCTTTAAAGCTTCCCACCTGTCTCTCTGCAACTTCCCTGTACTTCTCGTCTCCCGTGTATTCATATGCAAGCCACAACATGCCGGTCCAAAAGCTGGTCGTCCATTCCACATTATCAATGGGTTTATATACAAGGTTTACACTACTCGAATCCGGGAATTTCTCAGTGAACACATCTAAACTTTGATCGATTTTCGCCAGCACATGCTCAATAGCTTTTTCTACAAAAGCTCGGTCAACAGCCGGTGCACTTTCGTAACGTGCAAGATTCTTTATCTCTTCTTTACGCACTTCCTGGATACTTATCGTCATTTCACATCACCTCTAACTTTGTAATCATTGGGTCCTTCATTTCTTTCAACCAATGCTGTAACTTGATCTCAAGCTCTCTCGCCAGCAAATGGTCGGAGATGTGCTCAATCCGCTCAGGCTGACGCTGATATGGGTCTGTTCTCAGATCATAAAGATAACGCACTAACTTGTCTCCAGGTGCATATCCATGGTGAAGGACATAGGTATAATCATGAGTACGAACCGCCCGCCAGCCATATTCTCGGTTATCGATTCCAGCCTCTTGAAATGCTTCTATGACTTCCTTTCTACCCGGATAAGCGCTGATAAATGCTTCCTCTGGGCCACCCTTCTCACGATTTAACAGAAAACCGGATAAATCCGTACCTTCGACTGACATCGGAATCTCCAAATCCAGCAATCGAAGCAGGGTTGGCATGATATCAACTGTATTCAGCAAAAGGTCTGTTCGCATTTCAGGAATCACATTAGGCCAACGGATACAAAACGGAACACCAATGGATTCCTCATACCAGACGTGTTTTGCCATCAAACCGTGTGAACCCATCATTTCGCCATGATCTGAGGTCAACACCACAATTGTATTCGAATCGAGTCCTTCTTCCTTTAATACTTGTAGAAGTCTCCCAAACTGATCATCGATTCCAGATACCGCAGCGAAATAGTTCAACTGTTTATCTTTTAATTCTTCGATTCCGCCCCCAATCGATTCCCCGGTATGGACGGAGAGTGAAGATGATGAGATATTTTCCCTTAAGACAATTTGATTCCGGTCATACATCTTCTTGTATTTCTCTGGAACCTGATCAAATGGGCTGTGTGGTGGATTCCAGGATACAAATAAGGCGAACGGCTGCTCACCATTCCGGTTCTGAATAAATTGAATCGCCTGATCGGTTTCATGCTCGGCTGACCATTGCTGTACGTTAATTTTCTCCGGGCTATCCTTCCAGTAATGCGGGCTGAGATGCTCATCCCATGCACCATAGGAATACCAGTAATCAAAACCGTGTCGTTTAGGCCCGGGTGGTGTGTAGGCATCCCAGTCTGCTGCACCAGATAACGGATCATCTGTCATGTTCCGTTCCGGTAAATCAAGATGCCACTTCCCGATATATCCGGTCCGGTAACCACTCCTGGCGAGCACATCGCTGATGCAGATTTCTTCAGGACTCAGCATCACATCTGCTCCTACCTTACAATTGGTGTATACCCCCGTGCTTATCGGGTATTTGCCCGTCAAGAGAGATGCTCGGTGTGGAGAACATAATGGAGAACATGTAAGCGCATTTGTTACAATAGCTGCTTCGCGTGCAAAGGCATCGATATTCGGGGTTAGAACTGGATCTTCCCCTTCAAAACCAACTGCCTGACGACGCCATTGATCAGCAAATATATAAAGTAGATTCGGCTTCTGTTGACTGTCCATGCTTATGCCCCCTCATCACTTGATTCCAGTATTGGCTACACCCTTGATAAAATGATCCTGGGCTAAGAAATAAACGAGGATTGTCGGTACAATCGCCGAAACGGCCGCAGCCATTAATAAGGCATATTCCGTGTTATATTCGGTAATAAAATGTTGGATTCCTAACTGCAGCGTATACAACCTATCTGACGTCAGATAAATCAATGGACCCAAGAAATCATTCCAAGAGTGCATGAATGAAAAAATAACAAGAGACGCAATTGCCGGTCTTGAGAGTGGCATAATAATCCGCCAATAAATACCGAACTCACTCAGACCATCAATCCTAGCAGCCTCTAACAACTCATCCGGAATGGATAAGAAAAATTGGCGGAATAAGAACACACCAAAGGGGTTGAATGTCCCCAGAATAATCAATGCCCAGTGCGAGTTCACCAGTCCGAGCTTATTCATCAGCATAAACTGTGGAATCATCATGACCTGATAAGGAATCATCATTGTTGCAACATATATGAAAAACACTCGATTACTCTCAGGGAATTTAATTTTCGCAAACGCATAACCCGCAAGGGAACTATTTATAATCACCAGAATCGTCGTAATTACAGCAATCTTTATCGTATTCAAGTAATACAAATGAAATGGGACCGATGTCCAAACTTCACTGTAGTTGTCCCAGCGGAAGGTTTCAGGAATCCACTTAATCGGAAAGCCGAAAATCTCTGTTTCTGCTTTTAATGAAGCAGACAACATCCAAACAAAGGGAAGGACCATCATTAATGATACGACAATGATGACAACATACTTGATAACTTGTCCGGAGGAAGTTCTCTTCCTCCTCTTCACTTTAGAGGTGTGAACGGAAGCTTCGGGAGCCACATTCATGACATATATCCACTCCTTTCAGGCTGTGTGTTGTTCTTAATAGTTCACCCATTTTTTCTGACCCATAAATTGAATGATCGAGATCAGCAGAATGAGCAGGAATAATACATATGCCATCGCTGATGCGTACCCGTATTCGAATTGTTTAAATGCACTATTGTAAATGTCGTAGACAAGTACATGAGTTGATCGTCCTGGCCCGCCTCCGGTCAGAACGTAGATGAGATCAAATACTTTAAACGAATTAATAACGCCTATGATTGTGGTAAAGAAGAGCACCGGAGACAACATGGGCAAGGTAATTTTGAAGAACTTCGAAATCGGCCCTGCTCCATCCAGATCAGCGGCTTCATACAAATAATCCGGAATACTTTGCAGTCCTGCTAGAAATAACACCATGTAATAGCCGATAGAGTGCCAAATATAAACGATCGAAACCGAGATTAACGCCCAGCTCGGGGAAGACAGCCAGCCGGGTGGCTGATCGATTCCAAATTTCATTAACATGCCATTGATCGGACCCATTGTTGGATTGAAAATCAATTGCCACACCGCAGCAACAGCAATCGTCGCTGTCACATAAGGCAGGAATACCGCGGTACGGAACACCTTTACGAAACGCACACCTTGATTGAGGATGACTGCGATTAATACGGATAGAAATAAAGTTACAGGAACAGAAATGACCATGAACAGAATGCTATTCAGAAAGGAAATTTTGAAGTTTTCATCCTTCAATAATTGAACGTAATTATCTAGACCAATAAACTCAATATTTCCAAACCCATTCCATGAAGTAAAGCTCATGAAAAAGGAAGCGATCACAGGAACCAAGATAAATAACAGGAAGCCGATTATATTTGGAAGAAGAAAGGTATAAGCTGTGATCCGATTTCGCCGTATGGTGGTTGACTTCTTTGGTTTGCCGGGCTTCATGCCTGTATATCATCCTTTCTTCAAAAATAGGGCACTGCTGTTAAGATAAATCAGAGCAGTGCCCCCATTTTTTCATTACTTTTCTCCGTACTTACTCGCCCACTCGTTCTTGACACGTTTAGCGATTTCTTGAATCGCATCATCCACGGTGCGCTGTCCAATAAGAGCAAGCTCTCCTTCTTGCTTAAAGATTTGTTCAACAACGATGTTCTTAACACCTGGAAGCATCGGGTATTCCGGATATTCTTTTGTTTCTAAGAAATAATGAAGACTTTTTGGCTTTTTCGTGCCATCACCAAGGTAACTTGCCTTCACATCTTTATCCATGTAACCCGTTAAATAGCCTTCGGATGCAAGAAGCTCTGCCCCTTGTTTGCCTGACATATATTTCAGGAATTCAAATGCTTCTTTGGCATGCTTTGTTTTTTTATTCATCATGATCGTAACAGGCAACGCTAATGAGGTATTCTTGGCCACTCCCTCAGGATGAGGAATCGGAACTACGTCCCAGTCAAACTTCATCGCACCTTCCGTTTCACCTTGACGAAGCTGAGCCACATGCCAGTCTCCAATCATACTCATTGCAATATTTCCTTTTTGAAAAGCCGCATTATAATGGGCGCCCGTTGTTACCTGTTCAGACCATTTCATGATCGAACCGTCTTGTTCGAGATCGAATCTTAATTGCAGAGCATCTTTAAAAGGAGTTAAATCTTTATCAATTACAGAAGCGCCTTGTTGAACCGCACTCATATACCAGGTTGACGGCCATTGTTGCAGATAGGCACCATATACTTTATTTTCCCCACTGCCACTAGTCATCTTCTTCGCTAATTCACGGAATTCACTCCAAGTCATATCATCGCTTGGGTACTCTACCCCTTTTTCGTCAAAAAGGTTTTTGTTGTAATACAGCATCCAATTGGATTTACGAAACGGCAGGCTTAATACTTTTCCTTCATACTTATAGGACTCATACATTGAGCCATATCCCGTAACATCCATGTTACTATCCTTGATATAGTCATCTAGTGGAGCCAAAATCCCCGTGTCAATCATTTGGTCCATCTGTCCAGTGAATAAATCATAGCCTTCACCACCGGAAAGCTGCATCCGGATTTTCTCATAATATTGCTGTTGCGGAAACGTTTCAAAGGTGATGTCTATGTTCGGATGATCCTGTTTAAATGCTTCATAACCTTTCTTAAACACCGCTTCATCAGCTGGAAAAACAGCCATCTTCAAATGGACGGGTCCATCAGTTTCTTTATCGTTTCCCGCATTCCCTTTCTCAGAACAGCCAGCGATGATGCTGAGCGATAATATAAGTAGAGAAAATAAACGAAATCCCTTTTTCATGTGTTGTCCCCCTTTTTATAATGGTTTGTTATATAATCATTGTAAGGGTTCTCATTTGTGGGAATAAGTAGAATGTTTTTACCCCCTCTTTTCCTATATGAGGTGTTACATTCATGATTTTCTTATGTTTAATATTCATGGTTATCTTAATCTTTTTTATTTATAAGAACTTGAACAGCAGGTCCGTCTTCTTCTTATGTACGTTAACGATTGGGTGGATTTTGGCGTATATTTCTTTCACCCTCTATTTATCAAAATTTAATTACTATTACTACATCGTGAATCAGTTTATTGAATTGGGCCCAGGGACTTGGAGCCGTCTTGTTCTGCAAAATTTTGATACCCATACCTTAATCCGTTTATTCAATTTGGGGATTATTCTATTTTATTTTTCATATATAAGTTTTTCGATATCATTTATTAGAAACCTGATCATGAATGCCAAGTTACGCTTTGTGTACATGGGTCTAGCTGCGCTCAGTGTAATTCAGTTTCTTTTTTACGATCCGAGTATCCACCTTTATTTTCAGGATTTAGCTTTCGAAACCGAGCGTCTTACGCTCCTGTATCAGCAGTTTAGTCATATAGGAGATACGTTTTTTCAAATATTGAATTATTCTTATCTCATCATCAGTCTGGCATTATTCATTTACTATTACATCCGTTATTACAAACTACGGTCCATTCGAGACCATGTACTTTATATGATGATTTGTTTGCTGCCCATAACATTTTTGCATTTATTTATTTTTTACTGGGCTCCATCCAATTTCGTCAGAACTACATTTAGTAAAAGCTTCATCAATTACTTACAGCCTCCAATTAACTTATTCTTAACGGAATATCGTTTTTTTCCGCTAATTGCTGCTATTGCTATCGCCATCATGAACTATAGTATTTTTAAATACAAAGCAAATGAAGCTCGTTATTTAAATACCAATCTCATGACGAAAAAAAAGATCGATACGGCCTCGTTAGGGGTTCGTGCATTTACTCATGCCATCAAAAACCATCTGCTTGCCATTCGTTCTGAATCGGAATATCTTCAAGAAAAATTATCAGATGATGAAGATGCGATATACAGCCTTAAGTTAATTAGTGAATCATGTGAGCAATCGTTTAATAGTATTAATCAAGCGAATGAGAAGCTGAAGGAAATCACTTTGAAAATGAAGCCCGTTCCGTTAGAGCAGCCGGTTGAAAAAGCGATTCAGCGGTTTTCTTCTAAGCTATCAAAAGCCGAAATTTATTTAGAAAAAACGGAATCAAACATCCTTGTCCACATCGATGAAGAACAGATAAATGAAGCGATCTATAACATTCTTAAGAACGCTGTAGAAGCATTAGGAAATACCGCTGGCACGATCACGGTAAGGCTAAATCAAGTCGATCAATGGGGCACGGTTACAATTCGGGATAATGGTCCTGGCATTGAAGCAGAGAACGCGGATGACATCTTCACCCCATTTTTCTCTACCAAGCCTAGCATTACGAACTGGGGCATTGGATTGTCCTTCTGTCATAAGGTGGTGACCGGGCATGGAGGGAAAATTGAAGTTACAAGTGCGTTAGGGGAATTTACACAGTTTGATATTCTATTGCCATTGGTGAAGAGGGTATAAAATATACCACCGATATTCTTTCAGGGGAGGTATTCATTTGGGGAACATTCATATTCTTATTTCAGATGATATGGAAGCCCATCGCAGACGGCTGGAACGAATCATCAATAGTGTGGACAATCTGACACTTGTCGGTTCAGCCAAGAGCGGGTACGAAGCGGTTGCCTATGCCGCAGTGAAGAAACCGGATATCGTTTTGATGGACATTGAGATGGAAAGTCAAATGGCTGGAATTAGAGCCGCTTCAGAGATACATAAGATTTTACCTGACACCAAGATCATCATGCTTACGGTCCATCAGGATAATAATATTGTATTCGCAGCCTTTCAGACGGGCATCGTTGATTATCTGATGAAATCAGCACCCAAAGAAGAAATTATCGAGGCCATTTATTCGGCTGCAAACAATCAATCACCGATCCGCCCGATTATAGCGGAGAAGATTAGACACGAATTTGCCCGAATTAAAAAGTCAGAAGATCAGCTTACGTATTTCTTTAAGATTATTGCTAGCCTAACGCAGTCCGAGCTTGAAGTATTGAAGCTGCTCTGCAGTGGGCTGAAACGAAAAGAAATTGCCGAAATTCGTGCCGTCGAAGTGGAAACCATCAAAAAGCAAATCAGTGGCTTGTTGAAAAAGTTTGATAAAGACAGCACCAAAGACATCATCACTGAAGTCAACGAACTTCGATTATTTGATTTGATTGAGGAGATTTCCTAATCAGATACAACAGTGAAAAAGAAAGGCGAATCGTAACGCCTTTCTTTTTTTATCTCATTTATTTCGGTAACAGAACCACCTCAAGCGGCTCCGCATCTTTACAATCCATCTCCAGTACAGTGCGGCCTTCCTCTGCTGAAAGAATTCGAATTCTAGAATCGAGCGATCCCAAAGTCCACTCCCCTTCAATCGTCAATTTCATCGGACGCATGATGCTATCTGAGCGTAGCCAAGTCCGAGAGTAAATACTCACTTCCTTCTGCACGCCTTGCTCATCATACTGATCTGCGTCAGTACCTTCATACAATCGCAGATCCGGGTCAACCGCGCTTAATACTAATTTTTCGCCATCCCTTCGAGTCATGACCATGGAGGGCGTATCCACACCACTTACAATTCCTTGATTGATTGAATCATTGGGTTCAAATAAAGCATACCCGGTTATCCCACTATCCCGGTCATGTACAATGTGCCCCATCCGATTCTGCTGCAGAACAACATACGGCGCTTGATCCGTAGATTCCATTGAATAAGCAAACTCCTTCATCTTCTGTTCCGTAGTGTCCACCAAAACCGCATATTGATAGGTGCCTTCTTTGGGGGCTTTTCCATGATCAATCCATGCGGTTGCGAAGTTCCCCGCCGTATCCGTATCATTCTTCTGATGTTTGGATTGCTGCTCCGAGCGTGATAAGGAAATCGTCTGTCCTGCTGGTACATAATAACCATTTGCTTTATTATCCATTACCCAAGCATCTTGTGTAAGAGCGAGCTGTTGTTTATACGGAAACTCCGTAATTGCTCCTGTATCGGACATCCACACTGGCTCTGATTGTGCTTCCATGTGATTTTGAAACAATGTCGTTTCGGTAGGATAAGACGTGTTTTCATTTTCAATATCAGACCCAAGAGCAACAATTCGATCATCAAAAAAGAAATAGGATTTCCGTGCTCTGTGGGTTCCGTCATATTTAGGATGCTCATGGAGCTTCATCGCGAACATGCCATTCTGACCCTGAAGGCTTAAGCTTCCTGAATAGGTTTCATCCGAAATCAGCATCTCTTCAAAACCGCTGAAACGGTCTACATTTCTGACATGAGAGCGCAATTTGTCAAACGGCAGATGGATGGTGGTCGTTCCCGGCCAGCGATTCCAATCCCACCCTTCCTGTACATACCCACTATCTCGATGATTATATGAACTCATAATTTGCATTTGTCCATATGACATATAGCGTCCATATAGATTCGCATCTTGGTACGTTTCATTATTCCATAGATAACGGCTGTAGCCTTTTACTCCAACAAGCCACCCCTCCCTTCTATGAATCCCTAGATTGGCATAATTCATCGTCCAGAATCCACTCGGGTCAGCTTCGGCTTCAATTCCCATCTGTTTAAACTGCCGGGCGGTTGCATCTTCTTGATTCACGATCCTCAAATAAGCTGCAGCCAAATCACGATCGATCGAGTCTTTCCCGTTAGGGGATCCCGCGAGCGCCATATAGCGGTATGGAGGTAAAGCCAATGCTCCTTGGCCATCAGGATGACGTCCGGCTACTGAGATAAGCCACTGTGTTTTATTAGAATACAGGCGCATCGCAAGCAGTGCTTTTTTCAACGTTTCATGAGCTTCCTCCGTTACACGATATGGAGTACCAGATAATACATAAAGTATAGGAGTCACGCCATTAAAGGCGTCTTTTGCATATGCAGGGTAATGGTTCGCATGATGATACGCTGATCCGTCTTTCTTAAATGCGGCTTCTAGTCCTTTAGCGGGAAGAAGTCCTTGAGAGAGCCAAGAGGTAAAACTCTCCATATCCCTAATCTTTTCCTTTGAGTCCTCTTGGACTAGAATACTAGCTAACATCCCATTCATTGTCGTATTAAAAATGTCAATATTGCCGACAACCTCATCTTTAGGTGTATACATTCTTCCTGCCCCGCTCAGCCAAAACAACGTTTTTTGAGTACGATCCAATATACCGGCTTCCTTAAGCACATCCCTCATTAAGAAGGCTGAAGAATAAAATCCACGAACATTATAGCCGAGATGGTGCATCGTACCTTGACTACTACCGTAATCCCAGCCTTGGTCCGCTAAATGATCGGTTAAATTAATGTACATGTATTTCAGTTCGGATCTAATCGCTATATCTTCAGTTGAAAGATACGTGTTAGCTACAACATTCATTAAATCCGTATAGGCTTTAAGATCTGCTGTATTGCTTAGTTCCTTAAAGGATGGCTTTAAGGAATCTGGAACATGGTCAAAGTGAGGCATAAATAGGGAAGCACCGCGAATTCCGTTATCGTCTCGAGTGATGTTAAAAGCGGCATACTTGCTTCGAATATCCGTCAGTAAGGACTCGGTTACTTTAGCTTTTTTGAAGATGAATTCAGTGAATTTTGTTTCAATATTACGGATACCACTTAATGCTGTTTCATTTAATTCGGCTGACGGATCTGGAGGGGTCAGTTTGGAATATTCCAATAGACTGAGCCAATGAGCATTTGCGGCCTCCGTTACGCCTGGATTCACGAATGGAACTTGTTGATCTGGCGTGTGATGACGAGGGTCAATTCGAGTAGATAACATCATGGAGTCAAAATATAATGTCCCAGAATTCGATTCTGGAGCGACAACTGTCATTCGATTCATATTCGGATGAGGAGTTCCATTCATATCACGCTCAAATGAAACCCACGCTGCTCTCCAGCCTGAAAAGTCTAAGTTCATTTCAAACCAGCTTTCCTTCTGATTCCCTCTGCCAAATTGGAAAGTGACTGTATCGTTCACCGGATTTTCGTTATAAACCCAGACAACAAAACTACTAATCGATTGATCTTGATTATTAGAGATATACGGAGAAAAGCCTATTTTCTCGTTCACAATGAGTTTGGAACCTTTCGAATAATTCCATTTCAATGAGTGAGTACCGTCCTTTGAGTGACTGCCATCCAGTTCAATGGTATCTCCCTTTTCCGCTTTAAATGTCTTAGGTACACTGTTTTCAAATAAAAACAGAGGAATTCCCAAGGCTCTTGCTTCTTTCTCAAGCTGTGAAGCACGGGTGGCAAGATCCTGCTCACCCACGAATGTGAGAGCTGAATGATCGGTCCCTTCCGAGGCAAAAGTTACAGTCGGCGCCATGGCCATAGGAACCGTTAAAACGGCTGATAACGTCATAACCGTTAAGCCTCTCCCCCATCCTTTGCTCACTTTTGATGATGGAGGCCTGTTTGATAACAACGGGAACACCCCCTGCTTCTTATTCTTCGAATTTCTCATTACTTCTCTCCTTTCTTATTTAGAAAGATAGAATGATAACGCTTTCAAATATATTCTACGGCTAAACAAGCAAAACATAAGTCGAAAACTTTATACCCCTCTATTCGCTGTAATCGAAGCCTTTTAAGGTTGGAAATATATGCATACATACCATCTTAATAGTAAAATCAACAATACATATGGTATAATTTTAGTCCGCCGAAGTGTCTAAACAGGAAATTTAAAGTTGAAATTTACTTAAAGTGGATATCCTTATGAAGGGATGACGCTTTTAACCGTTCATTTAATGCACCAAGGAGGAAGTGACAGCATGTCTGATGTAAACAAGCAAAAAATTGTTGAGAGTGTTCCGCAACAGGGATTTTTCGGACATCCCAAAGGGTTGTTCACCCTATTCTTCACTGAGTTTTGGGAACGTTTTTCCTACTATGGAATGAAAGCAATCCTGGTTTATTATATGTATTACGAAGTGAGCAAGGGCGGACTCGGCATGGATCAGAACACGGCTCTAGCCATCGTATCCATTTACGGTTCACTCGTCTATATGTCTGGGATTATTGGAGGCTGGTTAGCAGATCGAATTTTCGGTCAGTCCAAGGCTGTATTCTACGGCGGGATACTCATTATGCTTGGGCATATCACTCTAGCTATACCAGGTAGTCTGGCTTTATTCTTTGTGTCCATGGTTCTGATCGTGCTCGGTACAGGCTTGTTAAAGCCTAATGTATCCAGTGTGGTTGGAGAGCTTTATAGTGAACAAGATCAGCGAAGAGATGCAGGATTCAGTATCTTTTATATGGGCATTAACTTGGGATCCTTCATAGCCCCGCTCATTGTTGGAACCGTTGGTATGGATTATAATTTCCACTTGGGCTTCGGTCTTGCAGCGATCGGTATGTTTCTTGGATTGATTATGTTTATGTTTACGAAGAAAAAAAACCTCGGTCTTGCAGGTACTTACGTAGCAAGTCCTTTATCACCTAAGGAACGAAAGAAAGTGTTCGTTACTATCGGTGTCAGTGCAGTGATTATCGCTGCTATCGTTGCCATTACGATTCCGCTAGGTTTATTGACATTTGATACGCTGATCGTAATAATTGGCATCTTGGGAATTCTGATTCCTACTCTATATTTCATAGTTATGTTCCGTAGTCCACGAACCACAAGTGAGGAACGATCCAGACTCATCGCGTACATTCCACTGTTTATTGCAGCGATTATGTTCTGGGCTATTCAAGAACAAGGTTCAACGATCCTTGCCAATTATGCAGATAAACGGACACAATTGGATTTTGCAGGCATTCATATTAGACCAGCTTGGTTCCAGTCTCTAAATCCTTTATTTATCATCTTGCTAGCGCCTGTATTTGCCTGGTTCTGGGTGAAACTTGGTGAACGGCAGCCAACGATACCTAAGAAATTCGCACTCGGTTTATTGTTTGCCGGCTTGTCTTTCCTAGTTATCCTTTTACCAGCTTACTTCGGTGGTGAAGACTCTCTCGTTAATCCGTTGTGGCTCGTTCTCAGCTACTTCATTGTTGTGCTTGGTGAGTTATGCCTATCTCCTGTAGGTTTATCGGCTACGACTAAATTGGCTCCTTCCGCTTTCTCAGCTCAGACTATGAGCTTATGGTTTTTATCCAATGCGGCGGCTCAAGCGATTAATGCTCAGATTGTTAAGTTCTATTCCCCAGCGACAGAAATGATCTATTTTGGTGTCATTGGTGGAGCAGCCATCCTGCTCAGCATCGTACTCTTCATGTTCTCTTCAAAAATCCAAGGGTATATGAAAGGGATAAAGTAAAGTACCATGTCTAGAATATACAGCTGGTTATCGATGCAAATAAGTGCAGCAGTGGACTAAAACAAAGAACGGCGATCCTCAAATAAGGATCGCCGTTCTTTGTTAGTTCAAACGAATATAGTATTATTGACTGCATTAACTGGTGAAGGATACTTAAGTAGGTAGTCTGCTCTATTGTCATGAACTTTGATAAGCATTACAGAAGAATTATGTGAGTTGCATCGTTGTGATACAAGTATTATCATCCTTAAAAGTAGAAATTTCAGATTCTACTACTTTGCCATCATACTTAATTTGCACTTGATAAGTCCGATCTCGCGGTAACCATAGATCAATAAATCCATTATCTAAAGACGTCATCGTCTCATTCACCACTACGTTACCTTCTTTATCCTGAATATGCACATCAAAGTCTTTTTCTACTAATTCTCCTTGACACCCCGTTAACGAGTGAATAGCACATTCATGTGTACTTTCAACATACGGTGCAATCGAAACAAAAAACTCGTCCTCTGGAAGGTTAAAAGTAGTCTCCTTACCCTTATCCGTTACGATAAGTTCATGTGATGTAATTGATGCCTTCTCATCCTCATTAGTGCTTACACTATACGCATGGACTTTCTCTTTAATATCCTGTGCATCCGCTTCTTTCGGTGTACTACCATCATTGTTACAGGCTACTGACACCACGCTTAGTAATAAACCCATAAGTAAGAGCAAACCTTTTTTCATACATTATGTCACTCCCGTTTTTTCGTCATAAATTGAAAAGTAAAACTATTCTGACTATATCATATATCTACCATACTTTATGGTGTTATTATTCACAAAACCATTACCAACCCTTACGATTACACAAAGAACTTATCTGTGCAAGATGGTGTCTACCGTGCCAAGCATACATTCCTATATTTTTCCCTACTGATACTTCACCTGAGTCTGGATGAATAAATTTCTTATCTAAATCAGCTGGCGTCAAACTATTTAGAAGGTTAGTCCAACGATTGTGCAATGTTTCTAGAAGTGCGAGTGAAGTATCAATTGGCAATCTGTAATCAGATAGTTCAGCCCATTTTGTTTCATTATATGGCTTAATTACAGGATTTTCTTCCGTTAGAGCCAATTTAAAACGTACGTAGGCATTCATATGACTATCTGCGAGGTGATGTATTACTTGTCGAACAGTCCACCCCCCTGAGCGATATGCTGTATCCAGCTGTTCATCTACTAAGTCTTTCACTGTTTCGCGTAATAATCTTGGGAAATTTTCAATTTCATTTATCCAAACATCCTTAATGCTACTAGTAATTTCATCATTAAATTGAAAAGTACCAATTGGATATTTCATATCCATCTATGATTCCCCCTACAAATGTCTTGAAATACTATTATTGCACAACTTCATCAGCATCCATATTGGCTTGCATAACGTTCACCCAATTGGGGTTATGGCTCATCTCGGAGGAATCTCCATGAAAAGCCTTCTTGGCCCCCTGATCATCATACAGTCGATATCTCATCCAAGCTGTTAAATAACCTTTATGATTTCCACCATCACCTTGAATTGCTGTATGAGCTGCTCCTTTTGCCATCCCCATCATAACAGGAGTGGTTGCATTCGTACTTTGCAAGGCTAATTGATTCGTTGATACTGGTGAGATTAGAAAATCTCGTGTGCCGCCTAGGATGAGGAATGGAACCGTAATACGCGCTGTATCGTACACATCCTCTGGGTCACAATGCTTCAAGTCCGGGAGCGCGATGGATACAACCGTCTTAATCAACGATCCATTTGTAAAGTTGGTATGAGCGTTAATAACCCCTGTAGAACCTTGAGAATGTCCAGCCACACCAATCTGTTTCACGTTTATTTTTTGATAAAACAAGCTGCTTTCTAGTTCACTCTCATCTATTAGATAATCGACAGCCTCTATAATTTCTTTGCCTGTCCCTGTTGTCTTGCTATAAGAATCTATGACAATGAATCCCCAGCTGCTAAGATGAGTCAAGAGTTCGTCATAACGATCTGGCGTGGCACCTGTTCCATTGCCCCAAGAAATCATAGGATAAGTTTCGTTTTCTTGAAATACTGGATAATATATTCTAAACAAAGCCTCTCCGTTCTTACTCGTTACTTCTTCTACTTTTACAGGATAGCTGCCTTGCTGTGCATACCGCTGCTCAATACTTTCTTCTGCTAGTTTTGGAACATTAGAATGGATGATTATTTGCATGAAAATGGTTATTGAGACCGTAATGATAAGGACTAAAGCTGAAAACCATACAATCCACTTTCGTTTCTTTAAAACCTTCATACATGTGACCTCGACGATAATTTATTGTTTTCTTTATCGTTTTCTCATTTGATCTTGTTATGTAGCAAATTATAGAGGGTCTAGTTAATCATTTTGTTTAGGAGGAAGACTGTATACTACTTCACCTTTTTCATTCAAAAATTCGAGTATAGGAACGTCATTAGCATCGACAACTAAGCGGATACGTTCTTGTCCTTTGCTATCAGATAATTTGACACCCACAGAACCATCTTGAGACCGATCCATGCGAGCCCTTGTCACTCCACTTGGTCGATCATAAAGAGTATAACCATACATACGGTCTCCTACCGTATTCTCATGAAAATACATTTGGACAACTTGATCTCCCTTGTAGCCGTCAAAAGTCAATGAGGACATCGATTCTGTTTTTCCTGCATATTCGCCATCAAATTCTTCAGAGGTGTAAGTTCTGCTACCAAAGACTAGCCCACCGCATTCATCACAATCGTGGTTATAAAACAACATTCCTGATCCTGGAATTATCCCTGATCTAGTTAAAGTTTTTCCATCTATTATTGGGTCTGGAATAAGATCACTATTGAATAAAGACATTCTTAAATTCCCTTCTTTATCGACTATGTTAATTTTCTCAACGTCTAGTTCCACCATTTTTTCTTTGTTTTTCGACATCATGTCTCGCTCCTTCTAATAAAATCCTATTTAATATATTGATTCACACTAAGTTCTCTATTCAATATCTAATCCCTTCTTTTGAATATATGCCCTTACATTAAATCAAACACTGACAAGACTTATGGATGATAATGTGGTAAACAAAATAAGACTGCCAACGATAGCAGTCTTATTTTGAAAATATCTATGATATGGTTTTAGTCTAACCAATGCCTTCAACAGCTTGCGGCAATTCTCTTTCATATTCCTTATAGAGTGTGTAGCGGTTAACACCTCTGGTAGCGGTTACTACTTCCCTAGCATATTGAATAGCGGCTTCCTGGTTGCCAGATTTCATTTCGATATCGACTAGGAGTGCTAATCTCATCCAGTGTTTTTTGATTGAATTCAGAGTCTCATGGGCTCGATCCATCTCACCATTCTCGATATGTATAGTGGTTTCATAATACGCGCGATAGTCGGATTTTTGAATATCCGGCAAAGCTTCACGAACCATGTCCATATCCTTCTGATAAACACCGAAGGCTGCTTGAAAGATAGCCCGTGTACCGCTCTGCTTATATTTGCTCATAAGCTGCTCCATAATCTCTCCTGCTTCATCCTCTAGTCTGTTCGCCAAGACATAGTGAACGTAAATCGCCGGTGTTTTTTTCTGTTTACGCAAAAAAGACTCTAAACGACTTATTCGCTTCTCTAATAACAATGGATAATAAAAGAACAACGAAAATGCTAAAATAGTAGCCACGAACAAAAGACCAACTGTCAGAATTGGAGAATAATCATTAAATGACATGAATAATGCAAAAACAAACACCAAAAAATAAAATGAAATTTTCCACCATGTGGACCCCATAGTAAATCTCCTCATACAAAGTAATTAATAGCAAACATATATTATAACAGATTTTAGTTTAATATCGTTATTTATTAATCCTATCACCTCTGTATTTATGAGGGAGTTAATCTCTAAGTCTTTCTATCTGCCCTGCTACGATTTGTGGAGGATCCGATTTCATTACGATATATGCCCCATTAGCGCTCGTCTTCGGGGTCACATTAACTTGTTCACCTGCTTCAAGCTCGTTATAGAGTTCGAGATCTTCGACTATATAATTGATTATTTCGATATTGTCTTGTTTCAGTTCATCGTGCGTCTTACTTGCAGCATCCTCCTGTGATACCTTCTTCGCTACTAGTATCCTTTGGTCTTCCTTTGAAATAATAAAATCTCCGTAGCCTGTTTCAGGCGCCGCATTACAACCGCTTAATATACTTATCAGAAGTGTTAAAACTAGTACAAAGACGCTCCTTTTATTTATTTTTCTCATTTACCCACTCCTCCTGGATAATTATTCAAACCACTGCCTTGGTCCGATGACATGGAAAAGTCGATTACCATCTATATTCAATGCATCTTGTATACGTGCTATTGTGAAATCACTAATTGGTTTAGGTAAGTCATTTAATGCCCAATACTTACATGCTGTTACTTCGTTTTCATCTGGTTGTGGCAGTTGAGTATCTTCCAATAAGCAGGTAAACACAAAATGGTGCATATCATGAGCAGGTTCATAATATACGCCAGTCAAACGCTCAACAGTAACTTCTAAACCAGTTTCTTCAAACACTTCTCTCTTCGCAGTACTCTCTGCAGACTCATGTTGTTCAGACAGCCCACCAGGTATTTCCCAATTAAATTTTCCGTAGTTGTGTTTCACTAGAAGAATTCGCCCCTCTGAGTCCCAAATAACTGCTGCTGATCCTACTGGCTTTCTAGACATTTCAACATCCCCCGATTCTATCTCGATTAGATGGGATCACCATCAGAGTTAATCTGGACAACCGTATCGTTTGAATGAAGTGGCATAGCAGATAGTCTGTGTCTGCTTTGAAAGACTGCTTCCATGAATGCCGTCATGGCTTCAACCGTAGCGGTATGAACTGATTCTGCATGAAGGTCACCGTAGTATAGCGGAATGTCGCTGAACGACATATGTTGCGCTCCTTTTACCCGATAAAAATGAGAATTCGTTAAAATATTGTACGCATTCCGCTGTCCATCAATATAATCTCGGGCAATTTCTTCATTCATTACCGAAGCCATCGCTTCATAGGACGAAGCCTCTTGACGCAACAACAAAACCGGAACAGAAGACGGTATCTCATCCACACGAATGAGATGAAAACTAGGATCGAGAAGAATGACAGCTTTGATGCGTTTGACTAACGTAGCAGCTTCGAGAACTGCGGCACCACCCAGCGAATGTCCGACTGCAGCAACGTTCTTCAGGTCGAATAGTCCTGCTAGCTCAGGGGCAGATTGATTAAGAGTATCAAGGTACTCCATAACTTCGGTAATTGACCGAGAGCGACTATCCAAGAGTTGGTGCCAGCTACTGTAATCGGAGCTCTTGAGTTCAGCCATTTCCTTTTCTTGTTTAATTAAGCTACCATCAGGATAAACGGTGAAAATAGATTCATATGGGGTACCAATTGTGACGACTATATAACCCTTAGGTACAAGATTTGAGATTATTCCAAGGTACATATCGCGTTCTACACCAAATCCAGGTGATAAGATAAGGACTGGCCATATCCCTTTACTAGTATTTGGCTTATCATCAATTGACAATTTATCGATGACATTCAAATTTTCAAGATCAACGCCCATCTCCTTGAAAATATCAGCTACTTCCGTTTGACATGGTGCATAAAGATCTATCCCTTTAAGTCGACTACCACCAGACGAAGGGTAAAAAATACTGATAACTAATCGAGGATTCTGTTCCGAAACCCGTATGATCCTCCCGATCATCTTCTCACTCCAATCGTGCTTTCATCTTAACTGAAAACGTATATAAAGCCCCAGGCAGTCCTCTAAATAACAAGATCCCTTCGTTAACTAACGTCCATATTCGAACAGAAATGAATGAGTAACTTATGAGTTGTCTAGATGCATCGAGCACCCTACCGACGACACTCCCAGCCAGAATATATCCATCCTCGTCTTGTTCTTCCTCCAGTTCGATGATGGACTTGATTATTATTTCATCTAGGGCATTTTCATCCTTGCCCATTACCGTGCCTTCTTCCCACAACCGAATAACATGATTGCTACTGGATAGCACTTCCCATTCGGATTCATACCTATTTCTTTGGCTAGAATGAAGAGGGATGCCTTCATAATAATCTCTAACGATTGCTTGAAAATGATTTCGATCGATTAATCCGCTAGCATAGGGTGCAATAACTTCTTTTATAGATTGAAACTCAGTAGCTTGATAGAGTTCGGTCACATTAACAACATGAACGTTCTCTTTTCGTTCTCTTAACAAATGCAACACGAATCGTAATCCAGTTTGGTCATGAGCATTGTCTGCACACCATATGACAATCTTTTTATGCTCGGGAATATCCTTGACCGCCTTAACCATATTCGCAAGTTGATGCGCGGGTTCGAAATATTGAGCACTTTTGAAATCCTCATCGAATTCCATTTGCCATAAGAGCCGATCTTGCTGTCCAGCGGTTGTATCTATGTTCGATATGGGTCCAACGGAGAACCACTCATTAAATGCTAGCACTTTACATTGATCACGTTTATCTATCTTAGAGAGCGTTACTTTTAACGATCCTGCATCAGAAAGGCTAAAAACGATATGGATAAACCGTTCTCGTTCGTTCGTATGGAATTTATGATCGCTGACTATATTCATATGCTCTTGAATCATATTAACGAGTCCTTCAGCTAGCCTTTTATCTTCCTCGGTGCCACTCTTATATTTGCGGTCTACTGTTTGCAAGATATTATTAAAAAGCATTCGGAGTTCCTTCTCACCCAATTGACTTAGATTGTCGTATAACTTATCCATGACTCTCTCCTTTAAGGATAATACACACAATGGTACCACATTTTGTAATTAAACTCCCTAAAAAAAAGCCGCCGAAAGGCGACTTCTTACAAAGATTCAATCATGTATGGATTTTATAACTTTTGCAGGTACTCCAGCTACAACGCTATCTTCAGGAACATCCTTCGTCACAACAGCACCCGCTGCCACTACAGCATTCTTACCAATCGTCACACCTGGTAGAATTGTAGCATTTGATCCAATCCACACATTCTCACCTATTGTAACTGGAGATGGGTAAGTTGTATTTCTTGTTTCTAAAGCGAGCCCATGATTTAGAGTAGCTATAGTTACATTCATTCCGATCATTGTTCCATCTCCAATACAGATACCACCACGATCCTGAAATGAACATCCCGTATTTAGAAATACGTTCTTGCCAATGACGATGTTCTTACCAAAATCCGTATAGAATGGCGGAAAACACATAAAGGATGGATCGATGTGACTGCCCGTCAATTCACTAAAAATCTCTACGATTTCTTCTTTTGTATGAAAAGACGAATTTAATGTCATGGTAACTTTTTGAGCTTCATAACTACACTGTACCAATAGTCCATGCAAATCTGTATCTGTACCCGAAATGGGATTTCCGTCTTTACAATATTCAATAAATTCTTTCATATCCATGGAACGTATCCCACCTAACTCCACATAAACTATTACATCGTGCTAATGTCAATTACGAACCTGTATTTCACATCGGAAGATAACACGCGTTTATATGCAGAATCAATCTCATCCGCCGTTATCACTTCTATCTTAGGTACAATGTTATGCTGAGCACAGAACTCTAGCATTTCCTGCGTTTCTCTAATACCTCCAATCATTGATCCTGCAAAAGATCGGCGATGACCAATCAAGGACATTACATTAACGGATAATGGCTCTCCTGGAGCACCTACATTTACTAAGGTTCCATCAAGCTTGAGTAATCCAAAATATGCATTAATGTCAATATTTGCACTTACCGTATTCAAGATCAGATCAAATGAACCCGCAAGTTGTTCAAAGGTTTCAGGTTCGCTTGTGGCATAGTAGCTAGCTGCGCCAAACTGTAAGCCATCCTCTTTTTTGTTTAATGATTGTGATAGAACCGTTACCTCAGCACCCATAGCATGGGCAATTTGGACAGCCATATGACCGAGTCCACCCATTCCAACCACCGCTACTTTTTTACCTGGGCCAGCTCCCCAATGGTTAAGCGGTGAATACGTTGTGATGCCTGCACATAGTAATGGTGCCGCTACATCAAGTTCAATAGCATCTGGAATTCGTACAACAAAGTCTTCGGTAACGACGATGTGGGAAGAATACCCGCCTTGTGTTGGCTCGCCATATTTATCTACACCAGCGTAGGTCGGGATATTTCCTTTAAGACAGTACTGCTCTTCTCCATTACGGCAATTCTCACAGTCGCCACAGGAATCAACCATACAGCCTACGCCTACGCGGTCACCAGCCTTGTATTTTGTAACTTCTGCTCCCACATCCGTAACAATACCCGCAATTTCATGACCTGGTACAAGCGGATAATTCACCGGCCCCCATTCACCATGAGCAGTATGTATATCCGAATGGCATATGCCAGAGTATTTGATATCGATCAAGACATCGCGTGAATCAAGATCCCGTCGTTTAATTTCAGCTTCCCGAAATGGCTGATCTGGTCCATCTACGGCCCGCGCTCTAGCTTTTATCATATAAAAAACCTCCTAATACTAAATTCGAAGAGAGCGATAGAAACACTACGTTTTCAATAGCATTCCTACTTACTTCTCTTTATGGATAAATGTTAATCCCTAGAGTTAACTCTAAGTCAAGTCATAAATACAATACTATTCCTACTTATTGACGAAGAAATAGACTACGTGTTAATATCCGCATGATCATAGAGTTAACTCGAAGTCTATAGAACAGAAAGTGGGACATAACATGATGACTACATATTCGATCAGCGAGGTTGCTAAAGAACTAAACCTTACACCACACACTTTGCGTTATTACGATAAGGAAGGTCTGATGCCTTTTGTAGAACGTACATCCACTGGAATAAGAGTGTTTAAAGAGTCTGATCTAGGCGCTTTAAAAGTGATTGAATGTTTAAAATCTACGGGAATGCCCATCAAAGAAATCAAGAAATTTATCGATTGGTGTTCTGATGGAGATGCAACCTTACAACAAAGATATGACTTATTTATGGAACGAAAAGCTGCTGTTGAACATCAGATTGAAGAATTGAAAAAATCCATGGAAGTTATCGAACATAAATGTATGTATTACAAAACTGCGCTTGAAGCAGGAACAGAAAGTATTCATAAAGATAATATAGGAAGTTCACTTACCTAAAATAAAAAAAGTCCAACGAGTTGGACTTGAATGAATACTATGTTAAATATTCCGTTGTAGCTTGATAGTGCATTCTGATGTGGTTGACGTTGTGTATTCCAAATAATGTACAGAGCCAGTAAACTTCAAATAAGCTTCATAACGGGTCCGGATTGCTGGTAAAGTAATCAAATCCAATACATTTTCCTTAGGAACCCACCTGCAGTCGCTCGTCTCATCAGAAGTTGCTAACTCTCCACCGACAGCGACACAGGCGAAATCGAACATAACCTTCGTAGGCACATCCGCTTCACCATCATACCACTTATGGATCGCTGTGTTCGAAACCACACTAATTATATGGCTAACAGCGGCTACTATTCCACTCTCTTCTTTAATTTCTCGAATTAATCCATCGATTAAGTTCTCTCCTACTTCCGTTATCCCTCCAGGATAAACCCAACCATCATCATGAGCTTTCACTAATAGGATATTTCCATCTCCATCCTCTACAATTCCTCCTGCGGATACAATATGGGTCGGAAAAGCCATTTCACTACCCCCTGGTATAGATATTTTATTATCTATTCCACATCATTCATTGACGATCCTGCCCGCCTAAAACAAGGAGCGAATATTATTGATGAGCTTTTGTCCTACATTTGCTTCTGTAAGTGTAGTGTCCCATATTACGATATTGGTCTTTCGATTTGGTCCATCGCTGATAAATTTAACGGTTAGCTCCTCTACCCCTTGTAAGGGAATCTGAAATGAATCTGGTTGATGATCTCCTAATCCAATTGAATAAATTTCTGATCCATCTGCCTCAAATATGATGTCACTTCTCCCGTTCATGATGTCTACGTCATTCGGTATTGCAACATACCCTTCCATTCTCGTATATTCACCATTTAAAAGGAACGAAAACTCATTATTTTTAGTGTTCTTATGGCTGTAAAGATTAATCTTTGGCTCAATCTTTGATTGGGCTGCAGTAAATCCAGTAAGACTTTCATCCCATAGTACCGTTCCCTTTGTTACATCAACTTCATTCAAAGCTACGGTGTCACCTCCGCCATTCTCCAAGTAATAGTTGGCACCGCCTACGAGAATAATTGTACTTGCTGAGATAAGAATTGCATTCAGGAGGATTCTAAGCATTCCACTTACTGAATTCCGGCGCTGGGATACAATCCGCTGCGCTACATATCCTGCTGCCGCCCCGATTGTATTAATGATGATATCATCAATATCAAATGCTCCTAGACCCGTAAACATTTGAATAGTCTCTAGTATCGTAATACAAAGAACAAATAGGCTGATAAACCGGATAAATGTTGTGCGGAACAGAAGCGGGATGAGGATTCCATATGGAATGAAGGCTAAGAAATTCCCCCATTCAAAAAACCAAATATGAAAGTCTTTTCCCATGGGAAAGTGTAGAGGAATTCCACTAGGTATGAAGCTATACCGTAAACCCTCTGGATTGATGCTAGCTCGATTGAATCCTAGAAATAAGAAGAACAAGGTTAATAACGTGTATAACCCAAGCAGCGTGAAGACGATTTTTCTCGATTTTCCCTGATACATAAACACACCTTTTCTATTCTTAGCATTACAAGCACATTTTGTTACCGGTAAAAGTATAATAGTATGTTTTCATTGATGTCAATGAAGCAAAGGATTCTGAAAGATATTGGTAAGTAGTATTTTTCACTTTTGATTTATTAATGAAGATAAGGCCGGAAGACCGCGCCAAGCGCTGTTCAGTGGTAGCGTGCGAAGTCCGATTTTACTCAAATAGGAAAGTATCGGGAAGAGATGGCTGATAATTGGTTCGACGATTTCGAACTCATGCAAGTCCATTGACTGCCGCAGGCAATGGACAAATGTGAGCATTTCGGGTATAGCTAGTTTGTTCAACTCAGCTAGTGTAAGACCGGCGATGTTAATATCCAACACACCCTCGCTTAACCCAGTTCCCTGGCATGCCGAACACTCTCTTTGTTTGGAGAAAAACGATATCATCCTTAAATTTCCTTTGCTAGTCGTGCGTGCATCAATCATGGATTGAAGATCGGAAACACAGCCCCGATAATAATCCGTACGGAATCTTTTATTATGTACAAACGATACAGGTTCCCTGTCATACCCATACAGCAGGACGGAAATAAACTCTGGATCCTGCTCCTCGAGTGGCTTCAGATAATCTATTCCAATCATCGCTGCTAACTGCTTAATTCTCGGAACTGGCGCACAATCCGTTCCGGCCCATAAGAGGACGGCGCCATTCTTGAGCGACAATGCTGGAGCAATCATTCGACTGTGGTCGATCCCGGGCGACGCAATACTTCCGCCGCACTCGGCACAAGGACCGTATGAATTGCCAACCCTCGTCTCCGCTACGTTCCCGTAAAGCGCACCAAGATATTCCGATACAGTCATCATGACGGCGACAAGGGACCCTGGCCGTTTGGGGTTGAACGATCTAACATGAATCTTTGTACAATCCATGGGTTCACACTCCTTCGATTAAATGCATTTTATAACGTTCAAGTTCCCAATACTTATTCGCTATGTCTTTTTCCTAATTCCCGTAATGATGTAGTCCCACTAACGAGATTTATGGTATGTAATCATAAAATGGATATCCTAAAAGGAGACAATAAGAAATACGGATGTGATATTATGGTAATTAAGATGATTGCTGTAAGGAGGAATTAATAATGAATGCTTCGATTTTAGCTCTAATTTTTATGGGAATAATCTTAGTTTACGGAATTGCAATAACACTTCTAGTACGGTTAGTCGGTATGAAAATATTCAAAGACAAATCTAACATGTATTTTTTATATGCTTCTTTAATATTGGTCATCCAAATTTATTCGATAACTAAAGACTTATTATCTGAACAACACATGTTGAATTCTAGTAATATACTATTTTTCTTAATGGGGCTTATGTTTATTGTCCAAGGAGTAAAGACAAGAAAGAAAATAAATTAGGTCAGTCCATCCTCTTTCAGGAGTCTAGATCGATTTCTTTCAATTCAACAATGACTCCTCCTGTTACCCCCTCGGATGAATAACCAGCTTCTTCACGAAGTCGCTTAGCCTCTGCCTCAGATACATCCCTTGGAATTACCTTATGAGGGATAGAACTTCCATTAACAATCAGTTGGCTTCCTGAAGATTGAATTTATACAGACAAGACCTATTATGCGTTTTCTCATTTTGTTCTTGTTCCTCCTTCTAAGCTATCGTCCTAGCCTCTACCTTTAAATTATATATTACCTTTAATTATCACATATAGTTGAATGATTGAAACACCTAAAATACGCAAAAAAATCCCCTCTTATATCGTAGGAAGAGATCTCGATCACTTGAGTTCCTTATCCTATCCACGAAGAGGGGATTTCTGAGTAAAGTGCACGTCCTGATTAAAGCCATACACGCTTTATTTTATTATTTATTAAAAGTGACTTTTTCTGAATCACCGTCTAAGATGATCGATGTTTCGCGTGGCTTCGTTTCCGCAATTTTGCGTCCACCTCGGAAGGAGTAAAGCACAGCAGATTGTTTGCGGATTGCTTCATATTCGTTCTCTGCTTCAAGTACGATGAAGTTCGCTGGCTTCCCTTCTTCAATGCCATACATATCCTCAATGTGTAATGTTCTTGCGCTATTTTTCGTAATAAGATCAATCGAATTTACGATTTGGTCATAACCAAGCAGTTGTGAAGCATGGATACCCATGTGCAGTACTTGAAGCATGTTACCTGTGCCTAGCGGATACCATGGATCAAAGATATCATCATGACCGAAACATACATTAAGACCCGCTTCCTGTAACTCTTTGACGCGTGTCAGCCCTCTACGTTTTGGATAGGTGTCAAATCGTCCCTGCAAATGGATGTTAACTAAAGGATTGGATACGAAATTCAGGTCAGCCATCTTCAGCAATCTAAACAATTTATACGTATAAGCATCATTATATGAACCCATCGCCGTCGTATGACTTGCGGTTGTACGTGATCCCAGACCGCGTTCTAAAGCTTCCTTGGCAACGACTTCTAAGAAACGGGATTGCTCGTCATCTATTTCATCGCAATGGATATCGATGAGACGGTCGTATTTTTCAGCAAGGTCAAATGCAACCTTCATCGAATCAACGCCATATTCTCTTGTGAATTCGAAGTGCGGAATACCGCCAACAACGTCAACGCCCATCTTCAAAGACTCTTCCATCAATTCCACACCATTCGGGAAGGAATGAATACCTTCCTGTGGAAAAGCGACAAGCTGGATATCAATGAATGGTGCCATTTCTTCTTTGACTTCAAGCATTGCTTTAACGGCAGTTAAGCTTGGATCGGTGACATCCACATGGGTTCTTACATGCTGGATACCTTGTGCAATTTGCCACTTCAGTGCTGTTTTGGAACGTGTTTTAACATCTTCATGTGTGAGGAATGCCTTGCGTTCTGACCAACGCTGGATTCCTTCGAACAGAGTTCCGCTCAAGTTCCATTCAGGCTCACCTGCCGTAAGCGTTGTATCCAGGTGAATATGTGGTTCAATGAAAGGCGGCAGTACAAGCGAGCCTTTGACATCGATTACTTCATCGTTTGCAGCAACTTCCATTGACTGCGTAATTTGCTCGAACTTCCCGTCTTTAACAACGATATTCCATAGACCTTCTTTACCCCGCAATTTTGCGTTCTGTATAATCATTTGTTTTCCCCTTTTCTGTAGATTCTTTTGCAGGAACAATCACCATCAACACGATGTAGACCACAGCCGTTCCTATAAGTGCGTTCAATGGTGTTATTCCAGGTGCCAGTTGAGCGAAGGCAACACCGATAGCCCAAGCGATCATCGCTATCCAGTTTACCTTTTTAAAGGTCATCTCGGCAAACGGTTTATAGTTTCTTCTCTTCACAAAGAAGTAATCTGCAATGATAATCGCCCCAATGGACGGAATCGCAGCACCCAGTACATTTAGGAATCCAACAAAATTGTTGTACATCCACATAGCGAATATCGTACCTACAATACCGTTTACGATGACGAAGAATTTCTTCGAGATTTTCGTGATATTAGCGAAGCCTAAGCCAGATGCATAGAGTGCGTTATCGTTAGTCGTCCAAATATTTAATCCTAACACGATGATTGCAGGAATCATCAAACCTTGCAGGAACATAACCTCCGAGATATCAGCAAGATTATAAGCCATTGCACCAACCGCACCGAACAAGAACATGAGTGAATTTCCCAAGAAGAATGAAATAACTGTTGCTGTCACCGCTTGCTTGGATGTCTGAGAGAATCTTGCAAAGTCAGGCGTTAGTGTTCCTCCGCTTATGAATGATCCAATACATATGGTCAATGCTGCTGCCGTGGTCAGAGACTGTGTCGGCGTGTAATCAAACAACCCTTGAATACCGCCTAGCTTTTCCACACCTTCAAATACGGAGTAACCACCGAGAATAGCAATGGCTGGGACCGCAACATAACCGAGAACTATTAAAGCTTTAATGCCGAAAATGGCTGATGCTGTCATTGCAAGACCAAACACGAAGATTAACAGATACACGTTCCAATCCATTGCTCTAGCGACTGGAACTGCGAACATAGCCACACCTACACCAAACCAACCGACCTGTGTGAAACCTAGCAAGAACGAAGGAAGGTACGACCCTTTTTCACCGAACGAATACTTTGCCAGTAGATGCGTTGATAAACCCGTTCTAGCAGCGATATGTGCCAGCGCCCCAGTATAAATCCCTAGTGCCAAATTACCTGCAAGTACAATTCCTATGAACTCCATGAACGTCAAGCTGACGCCGAGAGTCCCTCCTGCCAACATGCTAGCGGAGAAGAACGTAAACGCCAACATGACGGAGAACGTCTTCCCAATATGATTTCTCTGCGCTTTCGGTACCGCTTGCCACGAAAACTCTTGATCTTGTTTGCTCATCAGAATACCCCCAAAGTAAGTGTCCTGATACCAAAATAAGCAGAAAAAAAAGAGGCTACTCGTCAAGTTATATACTGACAAGTAGCCTCTTCTTGCATCATAACCCCGCGTAAAGACACGGCATACCCCAAAACCGGTAATACGCCTAATCTTACGCAAGATTATAAAAATCCGCTGTCCTTGTCAGCCTCTCTGGACTGAATTAAAGGTACCAGTATTCAATTAATATCTATTATTTTGGAAAATCCAAAGGATGTCAATGTCATTATTATCCATTGGTAGATTTCCAATCGTTATCATGTATTTCCACAACGACGCCAGAGTGATCTGAGACCACTGGATGATCCGTACCATTCAATACGACTTTCGAAGACAGAACAGGAATCTCTCGATTCGTGAATACATAATCAATTCGTAATTTCTGCTCATTCTCTTCCCATCCGGCAATCGCTTTAACGACAGTGAAACCATCGTCTTTCTGAGCGGCAAGTTCATAACAGTCCTGCCACCCACTCTGTGTTACTAAGGAATACCCTTCTCCTTCAATATGAGCTGCATTGTTGAAATCCCCCATAATAAAAGCGGGTTTAGAAGCAATATACTTTTCCATTACAGCTAGAGAATGCTCCCACTGTGGTTTAAATGGTTCCTCTACATCTTGCCACCACCCAAAATGCCCGTTGACAAACCAGGTATCGATTCCAGCTGCAACCGTCTTGATTCCTATGATCTTGCGTGTCCTATAGTTATCATAATCCCTCAAGTTCGAAACGTAAGCCCCGAAAGCTTCCTGAATCGGTGTTTTAGATAAAATCGCAAGACCTTCATCGTATTTCTCATATCCCGTATGAACCGGAATATAAGACCAATAATATTCATGCTTCAACTGTCTACGAAGTACGTAAGCATAGTTATCTACTTTGACGACTGTATTCTCTTCGGCTTCATAGAAATAGGTCAGTTCCGATGCAGGAAGTGCTTCTTCCTGCATCAATTGGTTGACTTCTTGAAGTGAAATGACATCAAAATCATGTTCATTGATAAAATGAGCAAGCTGCTCTATTTTTTCAAGTTGGTTTTCTTCGATCCAAGCATGTGTGTTAAGTGTTAATAGTTTCAATGTTAATCATCACCCTAATCTGTCTTGAATATCTGATTTCAGCACATCGGCTTTCGTGTAGTTCACAGGTATGATTCCCAATGTTTATAATTAATACTACTAGCATCGAGGAATCCCTTACATAATATTGTTTTAAGTACATAAGCTACAAGACTTGTATTTTTAAAAGTTTACACGCAAAAAAGACGCAAGTAAGTAGATCGTTACCTGCGATCTATCTTACTTGCGTCTTTTGTTTGTCCAATGAGATATTGGTAATATTATAAATCCCGGATATACCAAGCATCACAAGCAAAGTGCTCAGATCCTGCGAGTGGTGACTCCAACAATCGGAACCCGTGTTTCTTATAAAAGTGATTTGCTGCCTGCATCGTTTGCAGAGTTTCCAAATAACAAACTCGATAGTTCTGCTCTGCAAACTGCGAAGCGATCTGCAGCAATTCATTTGCAATTCCTGTTCCTCTAGCCTCTTGTATTAAGTACATCTTCTGCAGTTCACATACCTGGTCTTCCGGGGCGCCGAAGGGTGCGATCCCACAGCCACCAAGCATCTTGCCGTTCGTATCAAACGCAACCCAATAAGCTCTGCCCTCATGATTATAATAGTCAGACAAATGGCTTAAACTTTCATCTTCCCATGCTAATCCCGCACGATTTCCGCCATAATCAATTAAACACTGGCGGATAATTGCTTCAATGTCATGATTATCTTCTGTTCGAATTGTTCTTATGTTCATTCTAGTAGCTCCATTTATCAAATTAAAAGTAAAACTAACTTATACTCAACCTACTTCATTAAGTCTAACTTATCCATTAATCAATTTCTACCATCTACCTCATGTTCGTTCATATTAAGCACCATAAAGAAGGGCATCCATCTTTCATGCATGGATGCCCTTAGTACTTACATTACAATCTTCTTCGCAATTCCTGCTAGATCTTCAATATCGATTACGCCATCTCCGTTTACATCAGATGCTTTAATATTCACCCAATTAGGATCTTGACTGGTGAGACCATAATTCGCAGCTGCGATTGCCAAATCACCGATACTAAATTTCCCGTCTCCATTCGAATCGCCTGGTACTCCTGGAGAAACGACAGTCACCTGTATCCACATGGAGGAGTTGCCGATCGTGACTTCTGTCCCCTCATCGTCTGCTATGGTTGCATTGGAGACAGAAATTAACCCTGAGACAGATTGTTCCACTTCCTTGGCTCGGAAAGAAAGATTAAGCACATCTGTCTTTCCGGAAACCGCATGTGCTGCACCTTCACTAGCTAAGATAAACCGAAGCTTTCCGTTGGTATCAGTCACTTTATCCACGATACTTACGCCGGGAACACTGGAGACTCCCCCCATATATTCCATCAGATTCACATCATAATTCAATGAAATATCCTGTGCGTACACGGGTCTTATTACCTGATCAAGTCCCAATGTAACTGTGAATACATCTCCCGCTTTTATCGTATTGTCACCAGTTAGTGTCGTCGTTGGAACATCCGGCTGGGCAGGTACAATGGCCGCTCTGAATTCCGTTATAGCTGCGCTCAGTGTTACAACGGCCGCGTCGATTTGCGATTGCTTCGCTTCACTATTATCGTACAGGTCCTCAGCCGCTGTGATGGCATTACCTAATATATCTTTTGCATCTTTAGATACTTGCCCTGGGAGTGTTCCTACCACCGTGTCCGATTGCAGCTTAATTGCTTGATTGATTTCAGCTTGCAATTTACTTTTATCGATTGGAACTGCAACGACTTCCTCAATCTTGATATCATCAATATAAGCATTTGCTGCAGGACCAGATTTCTTATAGAAATAGACCGTAGCCGATTTCGTACTGTTTCCAGTCGTAAACTCTATTGTCTCTAGCTTATAATCTGAGGAAGTTACGCGCAGGCTTTCATCGATTTCTAACCCCTTAACTCCAAAAATAATTTCCAACTGTGGATCCAACACCTTGGTATACGCGCTAATCCGATAAGTAGTTGTTGGTTGAACTGCAAAGGTCTGCTCAATTGTGGTTTCTGCCGCAATTTTTTTGATGACACCTGCGTAGTTTCCGCTATGCGCATTGCCATCACTTACAATACCCCCGCCGTTGTTCCACATATAATCCCATGGATCTCGTGGTCCGTGCTGTGCGATATTCTCAAAGTCCCCATTTTTAATAACCGCTGGCGGTTTTGGAATCACAGGTTCGAACGGATCTACATCTGGAAAAATCTCTCCTGAATATTCGTGAATACCGATATCTGGTATCCCATTATAGATTGGATTTCCGTAGTAATCACGAACACCAGGATTATGCGTTACACTAATAAATCGTCCTGCGTTAATGAGTGGTGAATCATCACGAATCTTATAACCTTGAAGTGCATCCCACTTCACTTGATTGGGTTCGATTACACCAGGAACACCTAACACGGTGCCTGCCTTGCCAGGATCCACAAGTAACGGGTCTTCTGTAATCATGAATGGATCTGGAATTTGTTCTTTGGATGGAACACGGTTACCATAGAACGCATTATTGTTATAAGTCCAGCTTGGTTTTGCTGTATATCCACCCGAACCATAGTTAATGAAAACGTTATTGAACAACTTCACTTCAACAGCTCCGCCTTGACTGACAAGCAGATTGGTGTTCATTCCTTCTTTGACATAGAAAATGTTGTTATAGATTTGAATGTTTTTTGCATTACTTGCACCACAGATGGTAAATATCTGATATTTATCGTTTTGGCTTATATTATAACGATAAATACCATTCCGCACTTCACCACCACTTCCATCCGAACAGATCAGCAGGTTACCACCATCATTATTATAACTATAGTTGAATTGATAGATAATCCCTTGGGACCCGTGATCAAAATCAAATGGCTGCCCATCTCGTGTTGAGAAGCCGCGTGTCACTTCGTTGAACTGATAAAGCGTATTATCTCCATTCCAAGTCCACATACCAGCATTGTAGCCAGACGATGTCCGATTGTATCCATCTAAGAAGTTGTATTCGACCAGCGCACCGTCAGACATATGCGGAACAATACCATCGCCACCAATGTCATAGAGCTTATTACCGCGAATGATAACATTGGTGATTGGAGTCCAAGGTGTTCGTTCGCTGCTGCCATACGAGCTTCCAATTAGAGCTCTACTCTTCCAATCGTTCCAAGTAACAATGCCCGATCTCGCCACATTACGGATCTCGTTATTCACAATCTTGACGTCGTCAAACGTTGTACGCTGAATGATTCGATTCGAATCCGGAACATTATTCACAACACCTTGAATTCGGACACTTAATTGAATCCCTGCACTTCCGCTTACATCCTTCTTATCCTCACCATTCACATCATGAACGTAGAGATCATGGATATATATACCGCTCAGCACATGAACATCGGTCACATTTGTTTGAGTCCCCTTCTTATAATCCTCTCCCATGACGAGCACACCGCGGCGTGGGGAAGTAGCTGCCTGTACTCCTTTATTCGTAATCTCTAAGTGGCTGATTTCCCAATACTCTTGATTATAGAGTGACACTGTATTCTCAACGAGTCCTTGCCCTTCAATTAAGGGTTTGTTACCTTCACCATACCTACCAATGACAATCGATTTCCCCTTAGAACCCGAGCCTTTCGGCTGCAATGAACCGAACCATTTTCCTCCAGCACGGAATAGGATTTTATCCCCCGGCAAAAATGTAAACGCATTCACTTGTTCCAATGACTTCCACGCTTGATCTTGACCTGTACCACTATTGGTATCCACACCGTTCAGATCATCCACATAATACGTGGTATTACCTAGTGACACATTCTCCTCATCTTCCGCTACGTTTTCGACACTTAACAAACTATTGGAAGGCAAAAGATTTGCATCTCGGTTAATAGCTTCATGGTTCTGTGTATTAGAATAACTAGTCTGACTCTTCCCCTTCTTCTCGCCACCCACTAGAACTTCCTCCTTCACTCCAACCATCGTATTAATACCTGAGGACGCCATAACACTCTCAGAATTAGCCATTGCCAGTGGCATTCCACACATTAGAACAAGTACTGATAGACTTAACACGAATAACTTTAGCAACATCTTTTTCATGATTATAACCTCCTTATCGAATCCGAATCAACGGAGCAATTAACAGATATGTTGTGGATACGAGTATTGCATCCCCCCCCCTCCTCACCTTCATATTCTAAAATGCAAAAAGGTATGGACTTCAAGAGATGACTCTCCTAAGCTCATACCCAGCACTTCAGTATTAATATAATAATCTATCTTACATACAGGATAGCTATGTTAATTACGGTTTCTTTATGATAAGAAAATCACTATAAATTGCACAATCTTGGGGAATATAATAATTAAACTTCTCCCCAATATACCTTGGTCTCATAAGCAAAAAACACAAAACCATCTTGCTCATTTCGATCAAAAATAGCACGCAGTTCACTCATCATGGATTCGAAATTCGGATGGTCAGGAAGAGGGGCGTAAGAAGATGAATGCAAACGGCCACATAATCCTTCATAATCAAAGATCTGCCGATTGAAGAACCTTTCCTCGTTCAAGTCACCTGACCGGAAAAAGGTAGTAAGCGTATCGTGCGAAATGTTCTTTTGATCCACCTCTTTATAGTCGGTTCCATAGGTAAGAAGCAGCTCTTCATACGCTTCCAGGAACGGCGTTCCTTGCGTGACCCTAGAGTTCCATATCAGTACCACCTTTCCACCCGGTTTCAGGATCCGACGAAACTCCATTTGGGCAGCATCACGGTCAAACCAATGAAAGGCTTGAGCACACACGATATGATTCACCGATTGATCGGGCAGCCCTGTCTCCTCTGCTGAGCCCGAGACCATACGAAATCCAGGTATTCCTCCTAGGTCTGATTCGGCAGATTGGCGCATAGCTTGATTGGGCTCCACTGCGGTTACGCAGCTTCCCCGGTTCAGCAGAAGCTTTGAGAATATTCCTGTCCCGGCTCCAATATCGGCTATCTCGCCATCAATTTCTACTGTTTCATACAAATAATCTATAAGCTCTTTCGGATAACTGGGACGATACTTCACGTACGAATCGACACGGCTCGAAAACCGTTCCTTACTGCTCATCTAAAACCACACTCCTATCCAAGTCATTTCGGTATTAACACCACTTATGTTTCAATAGATGAAACCCAATTTCATTTTATACATACATTTTATAGAACAACGCACTAATAAGCTAGTATCCATTGATATTGATAATAGTTGGTTTATGATTGAACGCTACCCATACCCACAGGATATTTTGAATTCAAGGCTTATATTCGTAAGCAAAGATCGCTTTCCAGTAATGACTTGACCTGTAAATTCATATATAATAAATTGAAATTCAATTTTAATTAAGGAGGGACATCCTTGGACTCTACCCTACAAATGTTAAAAGCTTTAACCGACGCTAATGGCGTACCTGGGCATGAAGATGAAGTACGCGACGTGATGCGGGAACATATCACCCCTTATGCTGATGAAGTGACTGTTGATCATCTCGGCAGCTTGATCGCCAGAAAAACAGGCTCAGTCTCTGATGGCCCTAAAATTATGGTTGCCGGCCATTTGGATGAAATTGGTTTCATGGTAACGCGGATCGACGACAAAGGCTTTATTTACTTTCAACCGCTTGGTGGTTGGTGGGAGCAAGTGATGCTTGCTCAGCGAGTGACTATTATGACTCGCACGGGGAATATTCCGGGCGTCATCGGCTCTAAACCCCCGCATATATTATCGCCAGAAGCCCGTAGAAATCCAGTAGATAAAAAAGAGATGTTCATCGATATCGGAGCACAAAGCAAAGAGCAAGCTACAGAATTCGGTGTTCGTCCAGGGGATTCTATCGTACCTGTATGTGATTTTACGGTGATGAAAAACGAAAAAATGTTAATGGCCAAAGCATGGGACAACCGCATTGGCTGTGCTATAGCAATCGATGTTCTGAAACAATTGAAAGATGTCGAGCATCCAAATACCGTTTATGGTGTCGGTACCGTACAAGAGGAAGTTGGCTTACGTGGAGCGAAAACGGCAACCAATGTCATTCAACCAGATATCGGTTTTTCGGTTGACGTTGGGATCGCTGGTGATACGCCAGGTATAAGTGAGAAAGATGCTTTGGCCAAAATGGGCAAAGGTCCGCAAATTCTCATCTATGACGGATCCATGATCTCACATCGCCGTCTACGTAATTTCATTACGGATACAGCTGATGAGCTCGGGATTCCTTATCAATTCGATTATGTTGCAGGTGGCGGTACAGATGCTGGTGCCATTCACGTGACTGCAGGAGGCGTTCCATCGCTTGCGATTTCAATAGCGACAAGATATATTCACACACATGCGGCAATTCTCCACCGTGATGATTTCGAAAATGCGGTGAAATTAATCACCGAAGTTATCAAGAGGTTGGATAAAGACCAAGTGAAAGAAATTATCTTCGGTCAAGCGTAATGAGTGATCAAGCATCGCTTCCCTTCATGGTCGGTTCGTCATAGCAAGAAGGAAAGCAATTATGATGCTTTGTCTTATAAATCATTAGAGGTCAGCCAGTTATACTGGCTGACCTCTTCTTTTAATTACAAGGGGCAATTCATGTAGGCTTCGACATCACATTATAACTGATTTGCAGCTTCAATCAGTTGCTCTTTTGTCATCTCAAGCGAATCGCTTCCTATGGTATAAACAGTCGCTTGCCCCTCTTCTTCAGTCATCCAACTGATTTCTTGGTAAGCTTGACTGTCTGTAAATACAAACGAGTTGTTCTTAAAATATCGAGCGGTATGTCCATTTAAGTCTAGTTCTTCAAATGTTGTGGAGGAAGGGGTTAACATGTTCAACCTAATTTTTGAATCCGGAGCGATTTGTTGGATTAAATAATATAACGTATCTTGATTCTTATTCCGGTATACAGAGGTAAAGGTCATGAGCGGCAATGAGGATGTAGAGTCTATTTTCTTCCACGAATATTCTTTTCCACTGGATTCGCTTCCAGCCTTCAATTCCTGGGCCAATGCTTTCATATCACTTTCTGAACCTTCCAACGTTCCAAAAGGATACTTCTTCATGCCCCCAGCGAACGTGTATGATCCTAGTAATGTATCTGGCGGCAACACATTAAAATGATGTTCTAACAATTCGGTTCTCCAACTATTCAGGTCGTTGTTTAGATCTGGCTGGATCATTGGTATAATTGGCAAGCTACTGACATTGTCCAAAGCGCTTAAATAGACAACAGCGGACTCTCCAACATTTAACTGATTATTCACTACTTCTCGAGCCTTACGGATGCTCTCAAGCTGAGTTTCACTCAAGTCTACCCCTTGTAATGTCTCTGCAGAAATCGTTAAGTTCCCTTTGGTTTCTTCAAACAGAAGTGTCCTCCCTGCAAACGCAAAGCCGCTTAAGACCGTAATGATTAGAACGACCAAGGCCGCCTTGGACCATTTTCTATTTCTTCTCATCAAATGTTCTCCCCTCTTCTCCATCACTCGTTCCCTGTAGAGGTTCATTACTCGTAAATCTATAGAAGAGGGACACACGATGTTTTTGTTGTGTTGCTTAAACTCATCTTTTAATTTCTGTTCAATAGACATAACCGTCCCGCTCCTTTCTGTGATCCCACTCACTATACATATGACGCAGCCGCTTCAGGGCATGGTGATGTCTTGATTTTACGGTGCCTAATGGAATTTCAAGCAAATGAGCGATTTCTTCAAGCGTACAGTCCTGATAATACCTAAGAACGACTACCTCTCTGAGTTTCAATGGTAAAGTTTCAAGCATAGAAATGAGTTCTAGGCGATCACTAAAGATGGATATTCGATCCTCTATCGCCAATTGGGGTGGTTCAGAGATCATCCCTTTCATTTTTTCTATAATGCGAAACCTCCGCCAGCTCTTCCGATTCCAATTTCGAACTTGTCGAATAATTAAGCCATTAAACCATGAACCGAACTTCTGCTCCTGTTGATACTTATCCAGACTCTTGAACAATTCGATGTACACCTCACTCATAATGTCAGGGACATCGTGCTTGTTCGGAGCCAGATAATAGATTAAACCATAAGCCTTATCACGCGTTAAATGATAAACAGTCTGGAATGCTTCTTCATCTCCTTGGTTCATCCGGATGAGCCAAGGCTTGATATCCATTTCATTCATAGGGGCCGGCCTCCATTTAAGAACTTACACCTGATATTGGCTCGATTACCTAATAAGGTTCAAATTAAATATTATTGTTTCACCAATCCCATTAATTGTATATCTATTTCCTCAACAAAAAACCACATGCGATTAATCCACATGTGGTTTTCGATGAATATCTTTATTGAATTACATTATTCCTTACTAAAGAAGTAGCTTTTGAAATTCTTAATATGGGCGTAATTATATCTCGCAATTCTTAACATTCTTTTTAAATTTAAATCTTCTTTATACCAAAGGGATCTTAGCACCCTTTTTTGTTTATAAAGAGCTTTAATTTCATTGGACAATTGAGGATCCGTAACGTATTTATCCAATACCGCTTTCGGAACATTGGTCCACAAGCCTACCTTTTTACTATATACACACTCTTCTTTTTTATCATAAACAACGTTATCTATAAGTGCAGCAATCATATTTAGACCAGCAGCTTTGACAAACAGACTGCTTCTACCGAGTCGAGGATTAATTTCAAACAACATGTACTTGCCTGTTCTGCTGTCATATTTCATATCAATATTGGAAAAACCAACATAACCGATTTCTTCAAGAAACGTTTGTACTTTTTTAAATATCTCTTCATCCGAACGAGTGATGATGGCAGCATAGTTTCCGAGTGTTTTTGGAGCATATTCCTCTAGTACAGGCTGTCCTAAGCACATCATTCTTACTTTTCCATCATTATCAGAATAGCTATTGATGACTCGCATCGAACTGTCTCCACCAGGAATAAATTCTTGAATAATTAGTTTTCCTGTGTAATCGGATTTATTCATATTCTTAACCATCTCTAGATACTCACTCTTAGAGTTAAAAAAGAACACCTTCTTCTTGCCTTCGAAATCACTGTGCAAATAAGCATAGGCATTACTGTTCTCAGGCTTTACAACAATCGGAAATTCAAAATCCATCTCTTCCAAAGCAGTTAAGCGATCTTGCGGCTCGCAAACAATCGTCCGTGGATAATCCAGTCCATAACGTTCACATAACTTGTAAAATTTATCTTTCGTATCGAATGTATCGAGCAATTCTTCGGAAATAAAGCGATTATTAATGAGTCCTTTAAATTTGCTATAATGCCTAGTCAACATAGCTGCATAATAGTCTGAGCAAGGTATAACAACTATTTTTTTGTTCGGAGCAGCGTGTTTCTCTAATACAGAGAGTAGAGCCCCTGGAAAAATTGAATCATTGTCAAATCCATCGATTTGAACAAGGTCGAACAAATTACTGTTCATGGTTGGTATTAAGAGCCGAGTGCATAGTAGTAATGGTTTGATTTGATAAGTTTCATGGATCAATCTAGCATTGCCATAGGCGTTTTCATCACTGCCTAGTATGATTGGTAGAAAATCGTAATGTCTCATATGTTCTCCTTATTCATCATGTACTTTTCCATTTCTCTGAGTAGTAATGGTATTGTCATTCAAGTTAATTATACGTGATGATGAGCAATGGGGCCAATGTTAAAATAATATAGCTGCTTCTGATAGAGAAAATATTGATCGATTGTACTACTAATCTCAATTAATAAATACAAAAAAGCTACCCTAATGGTGACTTATAATACTGATATTTTGACGCTTATGATCCTCCAGCTTCTCGTATCTAAATCATAAAGTCTACACTTCGATGATGATCGGCAAGATCATGGGTCTTCTTTTGGTCTGAGTGTATATAAACTTTCCGATTTGATCTTTAAGTGTCTGCTTTATTAAACTCCACTGACTCATTTCCGAATCTGTCAAATTGTCCATCACTGTGTTCACACGGGTAAGGATTTGGTTCATTAGCTCTTCGGAGTCCTTAACAAATACAAATCCTCTGGAGATTACCTCCGGTTTCACAAGCATATGACCTTCCGTTTTACTCAATGTGGTTACGATAATGAGCATACCATCCGATGATAATAGTCTTCGGTCCCTAAGAACGATATTCCCTACATCCCCGATGCCTAATCCATCCACCAAACTGTTCCCTGAAGGGATTGTTGGACCATGTATTGCCTTACCCTCTTTGATTTGGATTGTTTCACCATTGCGAACAATAAAGACATTTTCATTCGGAATGCCCACCGACTCCGCTAGAAGTCGATGCTGATACATCATCCGGAACTCTCCATGAACGGGGATTAGGTACTCTGGTTTCATTAATGTCATCATCAATTTGAGCTCTTCTTGGCTACCATGACCGGAAACATGCATACCCGTTGAAGACCCTGATCCGTAGATCACCTTTGCACCAAGAACATACAAATTATCGATGACACGCGACAGATTTCGTTCATTTCCTGGGATAGGCCCTGCTGCAATAATTACGGTATCACCCGGTAAAATTTCGATATGGGGATGACGGGAGCTGGCTAACCTAGAAAGTGCTGCCATGGGCTCACCCTGACTTCCTGTGCACAGCACGGCGATTTTACGAGTTGGATACTTTTCGGTTTCATCCGCTTCAATTAGTAAATCATCGGGAATATTTAAATAACCAAGCTCTTTAGCAACAGATACGACATTGACCATACTCCTGCCTAGTAGAACGAGTTTACGTCCTGTTTTGATCGTTGCATCTACGATCTGTTGAACTCGGTTCACGTTCGAAGCGAATGTCGAGATAAACACCTGTTGGTCAGCCCTTACAAAGGCATCTAGAATGTGTTCACCAACCGATCGCTCTGAGGGTGTAAAGCCTGGTCTCTCAGCATTCGTACTCTCAGAAAGGAGTACCTTGACTCCCTGCTTACCAATATCCGCCATGCGATGCAGATCCGGATAGGGTCCATTTATGGGAGACATATCAAATTTGAAGTCGCCTGTATGTACTACATTTCCTTCTGGCGTCTGAAAAACAATACCTAAACAGTCAGGTATGCTGTGGCTCGTCGAAAAAAACGACACTTGAATTTGCCCTGCTTCTACTGTCGAGTTGACATCGATGACATGCAGATTCGCTTCATTAAGAAGGCCATGCTCTTTAAGTTTGATTTTTATAAGACCAATCGTGAGCGAGGAACCATATACCGGAATATTTAACTGCTTTAACAAATAGGGGATTCCTCCGATATGATCCTCATGTCCATGAGTTACGATGAGTGCTTTGACTTTACTATGGTTTTCCAGTAAGTAACTAATATCCGGAATAATAAGATCTACACCCGGCAGACTTTCATCAGGAAATTTAGATCCGCAGTCAATGACAACGATGTCCTCATGATATTGGAGCATATACATGTTCTTTCCGATTTCGTTCACTCCACCTAAAGCAGCGATCAACAAATGATTAGAAGATTGACTCAAGCTTTGAACCCTCCTGTTATATGATCCCGATTCTTCATCTTCCTATTATTGTATACAATTCAAATGTTATTCATTGGTGTTTGAACATCGTGTCACTTCTACAGAAAAACATACTAAAATTGGTTTATTTATCCGATTGTTGCTATAATTCTTTGCATATTTATATTTTCAGCTATCAGATATCTAACAGCAAAGGAGTAGAGAAAAATGTTAAAGAGATTAAAGGTGATAGGAATAACGTTCATGCTGCTGACTCTTTTCTTGGCATCAAACACTACAGCTCTTGCTAAGGATGCTATTAAAGTAATAGTAAACACCAAAGAAGTAGTACTAGATCAGAAACTCATTATAAAAAATGGTCGTACTCTTATGCCTCTAAGATTTATATCTGAATATTTAGGTCATGATGTGAAATGGGATTCAAAAAAGAAAATAGTTACGATTGCCTACTCTGATGAGAAATCTTCCTATAAAGTTACTTTACCTATAGGTCAAAACAAGGCCACTAAAACGACTAGCTCTCATTTGGATAATAACAGTCAATCAGATGTAGTATATATTCAGTCCGATGTACCAAGTCAGATTATGAATGGAACAACGATTGTACCCTTAAGATTTGTAGGTGAATTACTCGGTATAGATGTCCGCTGGGATGCTCAGCACAAAGATATATATGTTTCTAGTTTGGGTGTGAACTTGATCCCGTCTGATTTTGAGAAAGATGTGTATGATAAACAATTGCGTAAGGTTAAGGATTTTGGTAAACCTACTGTTAATTATGAGAAGTTCCTTGCGCTGAATACCGATCATTTCAACGCACTCGATCTGGATTATCTTTTTGCCAAGAAGCCTAGTTTAGACCTATTTGGAGCCCCAGAAGCTTATCGTGATAACTTCAATGAAATTATTATTTCAGGGCCCATTAAACCAAGTTATCTAAATATGATGATATATAAGGGTAAGGATTTGCCTATTTTGAGCTATCCAAATGTTACAGCTGAAAGCACTGCCACTGTGAAAGAAGGAATGACCTATGATGAGGTCGTCAAAATATTTGGTGGTCCTGGCGCATTATCTGGCAAAGGTACGCTCCGTGAGGAATACAAATGGGTATCTTCCACAGTGAAGGGTGAAGCCTATATTACGTTTGTTAAAAAAGATTCTTCTCTCTATGTCACACCATCACCATATCGATCTTACACTTGGGAAAATACGTTTTGATATTGAGGTTAAAGAGCTGCGTGTGCTGATATAAGGTATGAAAAAACAGCTGATCATAAAGATCAGCTGTTTTTTATGAATTTGTTATCACTTTTGCTTTTCCATGACTGCAAAATAATTATCTTCATGATCAGCGAAGTTAAAAACTCTACCCGAAGGGAGTTCAACGATATCACCAACAGTGACCTGCTTGTTCTTTAAATCATTGTATAATTCATCTAGGTTTTCCGTGAAGTACATGATCGACGGAGTACCTAAATTCATACCTGGATTCATCTGAGCAACAATCTCCTTGTTGTGAAGAACGATGCTTGTTGCTGCGCCTCTAGGAGCAACTTCAATCCACTTCATTGGACCATTGTTTTCTTCAGAAATAATCTCAAACCCCAATTTTTCAGTCCAAAAAGTTCTAGACTCCTCTTGATTACTCACATACAGCATAACTTGGCCAATTTGACTAATCACTTCTTTTCACGCTCCCTATGCGATGGGGAATAATTTAATATTCTCCTTTAATTACAAAAAACGAGCCTCGAATCGTTCCAGCTAATTTAGATTTCTGCCTAGCAAACTTAAACTTCCCTTCTAACTCTTTAGGAACTTCCATCCCCTCAGAAAGCTTAAAACCAACAGCGCGTTTCTTGGGGTCATCAACCGTATACATGACGTTGATTCCAAGGCCATCCTCATAAAAGATATATGAAAATTGAATATTTTCCACCTGAAAACGTGAGGTTTCTAAGGGTTTGGCTGCAAACACAATGTTACGTTCTTCGTTCAGAATACGATTCACATATTCAATTGTCTCTTGACTCTCACTTGCTGGTATAACCGTGAACTCATGCTTGTATTTGTTCATGAAGTAACGAGCTTCATTAGCTCTGAGACCAGCAAGTGCTTCGGCTACTGGTGAAGACTCTAAACCGATCGTAGACACATTTTTAAAATCAACGACATATGACATACTCTTTCCCCCAAATCTCATTATTTCCTAACCACAGGAATCCACATTTCTCCATAAACGGAGTCGTTTCTATGCTCCATCTCAACGGATGCATTGGGTCCGCCAACGTAGGCAACATGCTCAGCTTCTGGCAAGGCTTGACCAAAGGCAATGCTAGTTAGTTTATTACTAAGTTCATCAGCATTCGCGGCTTCGCCTTTTACAACTAAGTATTCCCCCTTAGGAAATTGAATCATTCTGGTTGCATTGGGTACCGATGCCTCTGTCATAACACCAGCATAATACATCATTTTGTTATTAACCGCTTCATTCACAGCAAAAATGTAGTCATTTGTTGCAACATTCTTGAGTGCATCTAGCCTTCCATCTTGTTTCACGGTCTCCCAAAAATCCGCTTTCTCTTTATTGATGCCTACATAATCCGTGTAATCACTCTTTAATTCTGTTCCAATGCCTACAACGATAAAACTTTCTTTTTCCTCAAGAGTATAATTCGCCATAATCAAAAACCTTCCTTTTTTTGGAATTTTAAAGATGATTTGTATTTTCATTTGATGGGTTTATAATAACCTTAAATCATGTCAAATAATGATACTGTTTAGGGGAGTCCGATGAAAAAAGTAGAACGAATTAATATCATCATGCGGTACATCAATAACCGCGCTCACTTCACCATTACTGAAATCATGCGTGAATTTAATATTTCACGTTCGACAGCTATACGCGATATAAGAGAAATTGAAGCAATGGGAATGCCACTTGTCGCCGAAGTAGGCAGAGACGGGGGTTATTTTGTGATGAATAACTCTGTGCTGCCCACCGTCCGCTTTACGGACAATGAAATTAAAGCGCTCTTTATTGCTTTTATGGCTACAAGGAATCAACAACTTCCTTATTTGAAGAGCCGACAATCTTTAGCGGAAAAATTACTAGGTCTCATCTCCGAAAACCAGCAAGATGACCTTGTTCTTTTGAATCAAATACTACTTTTTGAAGGGACCAATCCCCATAATCCTGACCTTCTCGATCTCTCAGATCTTCCCCATCCTATGTTAGAAAAGCTGATCCAAGTTCTGCTCAAAGACAAATATTTATTCGTTTCCATTGAAGAACAGAGCGAGATTAAATCTTACCCGATTTATCTTTTGCATCTTTTTCGTGAGAAAAGCGTATGGTTTATTGAAGGTTTTGACCTCGAGGATGAAAAGCGACGGATTATTCCTGTAGACAATCTAACCGATATCAAGCCTTACCTTTTGAAAAAGAGAGCAAGCAAGAAAAAGATTGTAGAACAACTAAATAAACAGGCAGAAGAAATCAACCTTGTTATAGAACTTGGCCCAAAAGCGATCTCCCAGTTTAAAAAATACCATCCTTTAAAGCAATCTTTATCCTATACGAACCCTTATCAAACTACGGCGATCTTAAAGACCTTTATCCATGTTTATGATCCAGAAGAATTAACCGAAATGACAAATTGGCTACTTTTCCTTGGTAGAGATATCAAAGTTAGAGAGATACCTGTGGAACTCTTACAAGGACTACAAGAAAGATTGGACTTATACTACTCATGAGTCACTACGGTCCAATTCAATCCGCAACTTTTTGTGATGGGGTTCGTCTAATATAAAGCAAGCTTACTTCGTTAACTATCTAAAGAGGGGAATGTATACATGAGTCATATTACAATGGCAGAAGCCCTGGCTGTTCGAGCTGCAATGAATCGTCTCCTGAATCAATTAATGCAAGAGAGAATGAATAATAGCAGTACCATCATTGAAAAAGGAGAAACAGCTGAAACTCCTGCACGCAGTGTCGATGTAATTACCGAAGAAATCAATACCGTTTCAGATGATTTTAGAAGGCTTGATCTATTAATGGCGGTTTCTAATACAACTGAGACCATTCTCTGGAATGGTAGTCCTATTACTGTCATGGAAGCGATCGAGCTTGCCAAACAAATTCGCATTGAAATTGGACAGCTCTCACATCTTGGCTCACGAAAGAAATTAGAGCGTCAGAGTAGCCGCGGACACGATGGTTCGGTTACATTGTTTAATGTTGCGTTATACGACCCCGAAGCCTATCAGGCAAGCGCGCGCAAGAAAGAACGCGAAGTAACAAAATTATCCTCTTTAATTGAACATGCTAATCATCACTCAAAGATTAGTTTTGACGCTGCGAAGTATATGGACTAATGGGTATACGCCGGCTTCAAGCCTACAATACTTTTTGTTCTTGCAGGTTTGAAGCCGGCGTATGCCGGCCGGTGGGAAAGTGTGGGCAACCGTTTGTTGTTTGTCGGATACAAGCAAAACTAAACCTAAAATCGACTCCTAAGCATAAACGGATGACGGTTAACAGATTACGCCTATAACTCCATTACGATTGACGGACTACTCAAACAAAAAAATGAATCGCCCCGTTTCCTGCCGCCTAATTTAATCGATATAACGATCTAATTATCGTATTTGCTTTCATAACAAAAAATGAGTCCGGTACATTGTATATGACCGGACTCATTTTCTATTTCATGGCAAAATATATGTTCTGTCTAGCCTATTATGGCTTCGACACGGATACAAGAAGCTCGTTATCTCCCGAGATGACCGTCAACTCTTGCGGCAGGTTTAAGTCTTTCACAAATAATGTATCTCCGATATTCATAGCACTTATGTCTAATTCGACTGATGACGGTAGGTCCTTCGGCAAGGCTTCCACTTCCACGTATGGATCCTGGATTTGTACAACCCCTCCTGACTTCGTTCCTAGCGGGGTTCCGATGATCTTAACTGCTAGCTTCGTACGAATGATCTCTCCTGTTTGTACGAGTTGAAAGTCAACATGCAGAGGAACACGAGTTACTGGATTCCGTTGAATATCCTCTAATAATACCGTAAGCGATCTGCCCTCATCGGACTTCAATTCGATAAAACCAGATGCGCCTTGCTTCAACCACTTTTCAAATTGTTTAGATGAAATGTGAATGATTTCGTTATCCACGTTTTTTCCAAATACAACCCCCGGCAAGCGCCCCTCCAAGCGTAAATTACGCAGTCCGGAAGCATTTAATCGTGTACGTCTTTCGGTATGAATGTATGTAGCCATGCTCTACCTCTCCTTTACTTGAGTGATCTTAGCGCTTTCACAGCAGCTGTCGAACCTCCCCTGATCGGGGACAAATAGAGAAACATAGCATCACAACCCTCCACATCCTTTAAGATAGTAATACATTAAATGTAAAAAACCTATAGATACAAACGAAGGCACCCCACTCTGAAGAGTGGAATGCCAATAGGTTTCATTCATCATATCATAGATACGTTGTTATGTCCTGTTATAAGTAACTTCATCCAAAAAACCGATCATCTAGTCATCAGGAAGCGTAAGCCACTTACGGTTATGATGTTCCTGCACTTCTACGCGAGTATTGAAGAACTCGCTAAGCACATCAGACTGCAAGCAGTTCACTGTCTCATCCGCCTTGAAGATTTCTCCGTCCTTCACTAGAAGCGTATGCGTGAAGCAAGATGTTATCTCTTCGATATGATGCGTTACATACAACAGAGTAGGTCCACCAGGCTGCTGTGTAATCTTCTCGATCATCTGCAACAGCTGCTCCCGGGCGAAGATATCAAGACCTGTACAAGGCTCATCAAGGATCAATAGATCTGGATCAGCCATAAGTGCACGAGCTATAAGTACTTTCTGACGCTGTCCTTGCGAGAGGGTATCGTATGTACGAGCAGCCAAAGAAGTACACCCGAGAAATTCCATCAAATCATTTGCTTGTTTTAAATCTTCCTCACCCGTCTCGTCATAGAGGCCGATTGTTGCGAATTTGCCGCTAAGGACAATGTTAAGTGCCGTCTGATGACCGTAGAGCTTCTGCTGCAAAGAGGTGCTGACCCATCCGATTCGTTTACGAAGCTCTCTAAGGTCCACATCGCCAAAACGATGGTCCAACACTTCGACTTGCCCCGTTGTTGGCCAAATATATCCGTTTACAACATTCAGCATCGTGGTCTTCCCTGAACCGTTAAGGCCAACGATACACCAGTGCTGCCCTTGTTCCACTGTCCAATTCATATCTCGCAAGATCATTGTCGAATCTCGTCGCCATGACACATTTTTGAGTGATATAACCATGCAGCACTTCCACTCCTAACATTCATTTATAGTCAGCTTATTAAAACCTTTTCCTAGATATAAATAAAAAAGTTAAACATCTGATCATCTCTATTTCGCAGGATACCACTATCTTCCTCACCTAACAAGTCAGATTTATTTGACCTTACGCAAATAGCAGAGCCCTCAGGTTTTCCACATACATCGCTATACTGATGAATTCTTTAAGGTTTAAGAGGGTAAGATGTACTTTGGACTGTGCTTCAAAGTAGCAGAGTTAACAAAAATGGAGGAGTGAGATAACATGACTCAAAACAAAGACCGCAATCGAAACCGTGAATCTGAAAGTAACAACACGAATGGCATTGATACTGGAGAAGCTGTTGGAACTGTAGGTGGTGGTGCTATGGGCGCTGTGGTAGGTTCCGTCTTGGGCCCTATTGGAACTGCTGTTGGAGGAATTGTAGGTGCAGCATTAGGGAACAAAGCAGGCGAAACTGTTGAAGATAATGATGAAAAGCATCGGGAAGAGTAAGCAAGTACCCACCATTGTCTGGACACTGGTATAACTCGCTCCAAATATAAAGGGAGTTTCTCTATTGAAAACTCCCTTTATATAAATAAACATACTCGCCGTATTCGTTTCTATTTACAACTGATTCATAGGAATGCACATACTCTGTATCTCTTGGACGCCTGGAACGAACCCGAGATTTAGATAAACGGATTCTGCATCATTACCCTCCATGACGTACAACCTTAGTATAGGATAATGATCCTTCAGACTAGTCAGCGCTCTTTTTAACATACTTGTAGCAAGTCCCATTCCTCTATACATCGGAAGGACACCAATGCTGTAGACGGCTGCTTGATTATCTTGTAAACACAGACGACAGTTTGCAACTAGCAGACCGGTATCTTTATCATAAACAAGTGTCGATGCCTGCACTAATATGTCATTTGTATAATTAGGATCTTCATCAGGTATAAAGTCTTCAAGAGAAGATTTCTTCCTCCTTACAGCTTCAAAACCTCCTACAAAGCTTTGAAAGTCACTCTGAGCAATTTCATCTTCATTAATGTACCGCATTTCCCCTCTCCCATTGTCCAAAATTTGAGGACTCTTAATTATCAGGGTGTCACCCCAAACAACGTCGAAATGATCTGTGGGGCGCTGCATCCATCGACATCTAAATTCATCAGGCCAGAATCCAGCCCGTGTAAATAAACTAACTTGGTCTGGAAGAATTTCATAAGCCTTTATCGGTTTTGTTCTATCCGACCATCTGATCAAAGTAAGTTTAAGGAGTTTAAGCACCTCAAACGTTTCCTGAAATGGAGGAATAAAAAACAAGTGATACATGGTATTAGGTGAGATCCTCACCCCACCGATTTTAAATCCCCCTCTATAGATCCAAAACGAGTTGTTACGTGAATTATCAAAACCTTGTTCTCTAAAAAATCCAATATAACGCATATCATAATAGACTGAACAATATATTCCCCATTCTTCGGGATCTGCCCTTCGAATGCTATATTCACTCGATAAATCATAACAGTCAGCCTCAACGGACCATTCAACGAATTGCATGCTATATTCCTCCTTTTATGTAACTCCTTATTTGGACGCGCTTTCAGCGATCTTAAGACAACAAAAAAGACCACAGATGAACATAGCTCATCTGTAGCCTCATATCTCCTGAATGCAACTTGGAGAATGCGGTATATGATATTGCTGTTGTTCTTAATGATATGAGGTGCACTAAATAAGAAGCTTGAGTACAGATGTGTACTGTAGTTAACTCCTCACTAACCTCATATATTCAGTTATTAGATCAACTGATTAAGAACAACAATTATCATGACACCATTTCTCCCTATCAAATCCAAATTTTTCTTATATTAACACAAAGAAGGTTATACTTCAAACGTTATTTCTCAGATAGACTTGTTAGATTATCCTCAATTCGGTACCATAACTCACAATACTCATATCCATCTTTGTCCGTACAATACATTTCGAAATTACCACCGTCTAATATGCTCAACTTCGATGTTTGGAGCCATTCTGAGAATATCCGATTTTTTAAAGAGCTCAAATCATAATTACCGCTGCCGTTCCCATCACTTTTTGTTGAAAATATTACCCAGGTAGATGCTGGAACATCGACTACGGTATACCCGTTAACCTTACTATTCTCCGATCTATAACAACCGATAAGGTAAGGGAAGGTCGTATTGCTTGTGAATCGGTAAGAATCGTAGGCAAATACCGTTCCAAGTTCCTTACTGAAATGACCCTCGCCTCGCCAGTCCCCTTGTACCGATTGGTTTAATCGATCAAATTCTCCATTTTTATAGAGGTTCTCCCAAGCCTCGGGGATTGATATTCCTTCTGGGTTTGAAATAAGATCGTAGCTGTAGATATCTTCTAATCCATAAACTTGAAATGCACCTCTTGTTTCTATACGGTAATTCATCTCGACAACTCCTTTTAATGTGATTTGAAAGGAGATGCGTGGATAAGCTTTTAACTGACTTCCAGCATTGCGTGCAGATGTAGGAGTCAACCCGTGAAGATTCTGAAAAGCTCGTGAGAATGATTCGGGAGTTTCATACCCGTATTTCAGGGCAATATCCGTCACTTTATTCATTCTGTTCTTTAAATCAAAAGCAGCTAATGTGAGCCTCCTGCGCCTTATGTATTCAGATAATGGTACTTCAAGTACAAATGAAAACATGCGCTGAAATTGATACACCGAGCACATCGCAATTCTGGCAATCTGATCATAATCAATATCATTTTCCAAGTTGTCTTCAATATAGTTGATAGCATGGTTCATTCGTTGAAGCCAATCCATAGCAATCCCCCCTCTCAAAAAGGAGCATATCATGCGGTTATTTAAGCCGCCTGATTTTTCATGCAGTAAAATATCAGGTCATTGGTTTTAAAGCTGGAATCGATCTTTTATCAATAATGCTGTTTCTGCAGCCGTCTGAGAAGAAGTTTGTATACGTATGTAATTTTCCCTTGTGATTTCCCCAGGTAGGGAGTTTAATCGATGATGCTCCATCGTTGTAATTAAATCTTTTTCGGATCGTTCGATATCTCTCTTAGATGGCTTATGATTCAATCGATGTGGTGACTTGTTGCGAGTTAGACGTTCCTCTATGTCAGCTTCCAACTCCACGAAACATACCTCATGGCCCTTCGATTCAAAGATATCACACAGTTCATCAACATATTTCCAATCACTTGGTAGATCGAATCCCCAGACATACGTGAACATGAATCCAGGGCTATCAGTTAGAGACATTTGCTCAAAAATTTCTTTGCGAAAAAGATCAGACAACCGCCACATCTCAGGAGTGAATCCAAAATAAGGACTTAGCAGTTCAATCGTCTGGTGATTATGAAATAATTTCATAGACGTGATTTTCTCAAGTTCATGGCCAATGGTCATCTTTCCTACAGCTTGTGGACCGAATATGAGTATGAATTTCATCTTTTTCCTCCTAAGGGTATTATAATCTTCTGTGATGAATATTACCTGAAATATAGGACTTGATCCTGCACGTTAAATTAATGTTAAGTATAAACTATGATTTTAATGTTTAACGAATAGAAGCAAGCTCCTCAACAATAGATTCACCTTCACTCTGATCTTTATCAGTCCATTTCCATTTCTCATACAGACGTACTCTACCGTCTTCAAGGATTTTCGGCCTAGAGGTACATGTCCCTCCCCTTATCTCATTTTTTCTATTTACATGACTATAATTAAACAGTAAAGTTCCATCTTCATAAACTAATCCAATCATACATCCTTTGATAATATCTCCACCTGAGTATGAAGCTGTGAGAATAGAACCCTCTTGTTTGTATTGAAAATGCGTCTTCGATGAAACCTCACCATTATCACTATTCTCAACAGAGACGAAATTACGTCCATCATAATTAATCATTAATATCGACCACTCCTTAAAATAAGTAGTTTATTAAATACACTACTATTAATAAGAAAATGTTTCCACGAAATATTTAAAGCTTCATCGCACTTGTATCATAAAAAAAGCCGCACGTATTATGCGACTTTCTATATGAATATTCCTAGGTTTTTTAAAAATAATCTGAAAAATAAGGTGTATGCTGTTCAATAGCATCTTCTAATAAATCAAGTGTTTCAGGTGCACATAAGAGCCGACCTATCTTATACAGGTACTCGGGTCGTTTATAACCGAGCAGCATTGTGGTCATCGTTTGTATACTGATGCTATCATCACTACGCATGTTACTTCTTACGATTTCACCTGTGCCATCAGAATGAATACGTAACGTAAACACTCCTTGATTCCAAGTAAGTAAAGGATCTTGTAAGGTAAATGTCCACTCCCGATCAACTGTGGCAGTCTTGAATGGATATTTGGATATAAACTGCTCAATATCTACGATCCGAGCCATATAGTAGGGCGAGATTGTTTCTTTAATATCCGCATCTTCTAACAAAAAGGCAAGGGGTTCGTCCGTGTGAATATTACCAATTACTTTAGATATCATGGAAAAGTGAGCACTGATGAAATTCCAAAGTCCACTGCGAGCCTCCTCATGAATAAAAATCATGTCCTTAACATGGAAGACTTCTTCCTCGATCCAGTACAAAATGTAACCGTCAGGTTCTCCTTCTTCCCCATAATAGATTGCAGCAGTCAAATCATCAGAGTCCCAGCGCCAATATTCACTCCAAGCAAGCTCATCCCTTAACATCGCTCCATGCGTTTGTAATGCGAAACGTTCATACGCCCTTTTCACATCCTCACTTTCAGGATTAACGCGTGCTACATTTCCAGGTACGTGCTTGGTTTTTGGTAATTGGTAATCCTGAACTTCAAACACAATTTTATCAGAGATAATCTCCCATCCCTTGCGGCGATAATACGGAATGGAGTAAGGATACAAGTAGGAAATGGATTGTTGTTTATCCCTCATATTTGCTAAAGCCTGATACAATAACTTGTTCATGAGACCCTGTCCTGAGTATTCAGGGAACGTACCCACACCCGTGACCCCACCCATGGCATACGTACGATCGAATATTCTAACCTCAAAAGGATAAGTTGCAACTTGAGAAACCAACTTCTCTCCATCGAACCACCCAAGTACATCAGCCTGTTGCAGTACGGGTGATTTAGCACTAATAATTTCGTGTTCTTCCCAACCTATTCTATGAAGATCATTATGAGTAACCTGAAAAACGTATCGTAGAAGTTGGCTGTATTGTTCCAAATGGGACACATTGACTTTCTTCATTTTCATGTTTTTTCTGTGACGCATGAGCGAATTCTCCTTGTTGTTTACCGTCTATTGTTCCAAATACGTCAGAATGTTCAAGATCAGGCAATAAAATTTACTGTTACGGTTACATGATTAGAATGAATGAATATCAGCTATTTTATTCTTCACTAATAGTCATTTAGAGAGGACTATAAAATTGCGCTGTTACTATACTTAGAGGAGCTCTTAATAAAAAAGCCGCCGATCTATTGCTATCGGCAGCCATTAAATCAACATTTAATCTTAAGTACTATATTTACTTCATTATTACATGCCTCGGAACTTCACAATGTCTGTACCCATTACTCTCGCATTCCGGAGGGACGTGGCCCGACATCTGAATTATCGATCGGCTTGAAACCTAGAGCAAGCGCGGGTGAATCTTCCTGTACTGTAAAATCATATTTATCCAAAGCAATAAAGCGTGGATCGTCATAGATCGAGTGCAAATCGTAACCTAAATCATGCAATTCTACCCATGTTAATATTCGATTAAGTGAGAAACGAGCTTCTTGGTCGGGCCCTCCGTTACCGCTGATCGGCTCCCGTCCAGACACATCCCAGTACAAATTCAAATCGCTGATGAATCCACACTTATCCATCTGACCGCTGTACCCACCGACAAAGATAGGTTCGCTGTCCGAGACAACGATGTTCCTCTCGAAAGTAAATGAGGTATGCTCTTCCGCTCGGCTCAATGACACCTGGCCTTCACGGCCGAATGCGAATATGTTATTGCGCACGATGTTTTCGCGCCCGTAATGCTCATGGAACACTTGACTGCTCGTATTGTAACAGATGTTGTTTTCAATAAGTATATGTGAGCTACCTTCATCCGGATAAATCGCCCAACCGCCGTAGTTGCACTTCTCGATATCATGGATCATATTTCCACGAATGACTGTGCCGGGTTGGACACCAAGCGTATATATACCGCCCATATCACTTAACAATCCATGTCCGAGATGATGAATATGATTCTTCTCGATGATATTATTTTTCGAAACACTCTCAGCATAGCCCCACACCCATCCGCAGGAAATGCCGGTATAATACAAATCGTGGATATGATTATGCGAGATAACATTACCGAAAGAATGAACAGATAATACGCCTACGGCACTGTGGAATACACGGCCTCCCGAACAGATCGTGTTGTCCGTGATCCGGTTGTTCCCCGTTCGGCAGCTAACAGCTCCCTCTGCATCAGAACCGTCCAGTTTGATACCTCCTGCTCCCATATCCATTATTTCATTTCCGACAATACGATTAAACATGCAGCCTTCAGATAATTCAATCCCGTAGAAACCAATATGTTCGATTTTGCAATCCTCAATTGCACAATATCTTGCACCTTCCATATGGATTACTCCAGGAATATTAAAGGCAGCCTGCGGTGCTGCAGCAAAATCAATGCCAAAGCGCTCAAAACGCTCTCCACCACCTCGCGGCTGATACCAGTCGCTATATCTGAACGTTATCCTCTTGAATTGGATGTGCTCAACATATTGTCCCTTATCAGGCTCCCCTTCAAGTCGAAGAAACTGATCTAATCCACCAGCGTAAGCTTCTAGATCTTCGAGCGACTCTCCTGGCATCGGAATATAATATAGCTTTCCGGTGTCTCGATCGAGATACCATTCGCCAGGTTCACTAAGCGCTTCAAATACATTATCCACGTAATATTTGGCATACCGCTTAGCAACGTCATCGCGGAGTGCGAACATGCTTCTTCGGCTCGATTTCACCGTACCGGTTCGTTTATCAAATGCTTCAATTGGCATCCGCTCTTCGATCCAAAAATGAACAGCAACGACATCCACATCGGTCAAGTTTCGCCAGTGCTCAATATCGCCAGACCGACATACGAACGTATCCGATCCATCGAACAAACCACCTTCCTTTCCTTCTTCGTGTACGTTAATCCCCGGCACTTCCTGCATCCAAAAAAAACCTTGTTTGGGCAAACGAGTTCTCGGTCTTCTCTGACCACTTATAAACAATTGGCGAAAATACCAGTTGCCCTCGGCTACTTCCGGAATGTCGACAACCCATACTTTCTGGGAGCCGAACGCTTCTTCCCGCCATCCGGTAATTCGCTTGCCGCCGCTGATCACAGGTGTTTCGCCTGGGTAAGCGGCATAAGTGACAGAAGCTGAATCTTGTGGTCTAAATGTTAACACTTCCGTTAACGTGTATTCTCCTTCACGAAGCCATACCGTCACCGACTCTGGAAGCTTTTCAGACTCCTTCATCGAGCGCACCGCATCTCTCGCTTTGCCAATTGTGGCAAATGGTCCATCCGTCTGTTCGTCGTTAGGTTCAGCCAATGTTCCGGACCAGTGATCTCGTCCTTCCGTTGATATATAGAACTGCAAGCAGTCATTCGCATGCTGAGATGAAGAGAATGAATTCATGTTCTTACCACCTCTTTAAGAGTTCATCTTCTTGCCTTTTCCGATTTTACTCATTGTACTGACGTTCATAACCTTGCTGGTAAACATCCAAATATTTTCCAAGACCGATATTGTCCAGATTCTGCACATAATTATCCCAATCCTTATCTAGACTCAAATCTCCCGTGATGAAGCGAATCGTCGATTCTTTGACATAGTTAGCCAGTTCAACTGAGATTGTCTGGATTTGTTGACTATCTTCATCCTTCAGCTTAATAGGTGGTAATACAGATAATGAGTCGGTCTTCGGAGCATATGGCTCATATTTATTCTTCGTTTCATCTCGCAACATCTTCTCTAGCCCTTCTGCTGCAAAAGGATCTACATTCGGATCCACCGCTTCACCAAACCGAAAATCTTCTGGTGCATAATTGATACCAATCTGCATTAATGAATGGTTTTGTGGTTCCTCGACATAAGGAATAAGTGTTCTGTAAAGGGCTGGTTCGTCGTTTAATCCAACATCCCCGGGTTTGGAATCTTCCCATCCTATTCCTTTTAACCCTATTTTTTTTGTAGTTGCTCCTTCCAGGGTATACAGGAAATCAGCCCAACGAAGTGCAGCTTCAGGATTTTTGCTCGTAGCCGGAATATAGAATGCTCCAGGGACAGCAGCATCATATTTGGAATGGGTCGCATATCGAACGCCATTCGGGCCTTCGAGTGGTGCCATTGCGACGTAGTGTCTATATCGCTCTGGACCAACAGTTGTCTCACCTATGATATTGACATTCGCACCTGTAACGAAAGACCCTAATATTTCGGCATCCGGGTTAGCAGCTAATTGCCTCAATTGATCGTTATTTTGGGTATACGATGGATTATAAAGCAATCCTTCTTTATACAGACGCTGAATATATCTCAATCCTTCGCGGTATTCTGGTTTATTCGTAATTGTTTCTACTTTATTGTCCTTCACAATGAGTTTCAAATCATCCGAATTAGAATAGGTGAAAGCATTCATAAGAAAGATGTTTGGATCTGTGTTCCATCCTTTTACAGCTCCGGCAAACGGAATTTCATCCGCCTTACCATTGCCGTTCGGATCTCTCTCTTTAAACGCTTTCAATACCTGATAAAAATCTTCCGTTGTTTCCGGTTCTTTCAGTCCAAGCTCATCTAACCAGTGTTTATTAATCCATAGTTTTTGTGACATGCTGCAATGATAACAGTCATTCCATGAAGGCAAGCCATAAATCTTCCCATCCGTGGCAGTAATAATCCCACGCAATCCATCATGTTTCTTCATAACTTTTTCGAAGTTCGGTGCGTATTTGGGTATCATATCGTCTAATGGTAAAAACATCTGTTGACCGACTGCATATTGTTCTTCATTAAATCGCACCCCGAAAAAAGCATCCGGCAGATCTCCGCTGTTTAATATCAGATTTACCTTTTCCGTAGCTGAATCGGATGGAAGTACATCCCATTCGATTTCAATGTTTGTCTTCTCTTCATACCATTTAACAAACTCATTCGTTTTGAAATCAATAATCATGGGGTCTTGTATGACTAGAAATTTGAGCTTCGTTTTATTTTTAACAATAGGAAATGTATCTCCTGTAGCTACGTCTTCACGCTCCTCAGAAACACCATTACTTGCACTTTTAGAGGAACATCCAGAAGTAATCATTGCAAGAATAATAATAAAGATAACGGCCAAATGAAATCTCTTATTCATTGTAACCTCCATTAAAATGTATTGGATTTACGCTGCTATGCCTCACTGCTACCCTTTAATCGAGCCAATCATTACACCCTTGACAAAATATTTTTGTACAAATGGATAGATGATGAGTACCGGAACGCTAGCCACTACGATGACAGCGTATTTCAGAACATCAGTTAGCCCTTGCTTGCGCTGTAATACTTCAAAGTCCACGACCATGGTAGGGTCAATATTATTCACCACTAGAATGCTCCTCAATATGATTTGTAGCGGAAACAACTCTGGCGATTTCAAATAAATGAGTGCACTGAAGTACGTATTCCAATGACTGACGCCGTAATAAAGTGCCATCACAGCGATAATTGGAGCTGATAGTTTAATGGCTATACTGACTAGAAAACGGAAATCTCCTGCTCCATCAAGCTGTGCTGCTTCATAGAGTTCCTGCGGAATGGTTACTTGGAAGAATGTCCGCGTGATGATGACATTCCATACAGACATCGCAGCTGGGATGATCAGGGCCCAGCGGGTATCTAATAATTCCAAATTTTTTACAAGTAAGTAACTAGGGATTAACCCTCCCGAAATGAACATTGTGATTACGAAATAAAGCGTCACGGCACTTCTGCCTTGCAACTCTTTACGAGAAAGAGGATATGCTGCAAACACAGTCATAACGATGTTTAATGTTGTACCAACCACCATATAAAACAAAGAGTTCATGAAACCGGTAACGATTTGCGAATTTTTAAACACGGCAACATAACCTTCTAGCGTTGGTTTCACAGGAAAAAGCCACACTTTCCCTGAAACAACGGCTTGCGGGTCGCTAAACGATGCGCTAACCACATATAAGAGTGGGTAAGCTACGACTATAAAGCCCGCACTTAATAGTAAATATACAAATACGTCGAATATCCGATCCCCGACTGTTGGTTTTATTAATTTACTCATAATGCCACCCTTTCTGAAATGTGAATTGCAAATATACAGTAGTCAAGGCAACGAGAGTCTTTTCATAACCCGCGCTTACCAAAGCCCGGAGTCCGTTAGCTTTCTCGCTGTAAAATTGGCGATGATAAGCAAGATTAAATTAATGATGGAGTTGAATAAACCAATCGCTGTAGAAAATCCATAATTAGAGTTGATGAGCCCCACTTTGTATACATAGGTTGAAATGATTTCGGAAACAGAAAGATTCAAATTATTCTGCATCAAATAAATCGTCTCAAATCCAACGCTCATAATCCCACCGATGCTTAGTACGAGTAAGATGACAATGGTAGGTCTTATGCTTGGCAAATCAACATGCCATATCCTTCTTACCTTACTTGCACCATCAATAATGCTTGCCTCTTGTAAATCCTTGCTTACCCCTGCTAGTGCGGCTAAATAGATGATGGCCCCATACCCAGTCCCTTGCCAGATTCCCATCCAGACATAGATTGATCTGAAAGACTGTGGTTCCCCCATGAAATTAATCGGTTCTCCACCAAAAAGCTGGATGAATTGATTGACCAGCCCGATACGCGGATCTAACACTTGCATGACGATCCCAACCAGAACGACGGAGGAGATAAAATACGGCGCATAAGTTAACATTTGTACCGATTTCTTAAACCACTGGATCCGAACTTCATTCAGTGCCACAGCAAGCAGAATCGGCAACGGGAAACCAGCGACAAGGGAATATAAACTGATAAGAATCGTGTTATTTATTATTCTCCAACTAGAAGGAGAACTGAAAAACTGTTCAAAGTGACTGAACCCAACCCAAGGGCTTCCGATGATACCTTCAAGCGGCTTATATTGTTTGAAGGCAAGAAGCACGCCGTACATTGGAAGATAGTTGAAGATAGCAACGTAAATGATTGGTGGTAACAGTAGGACATACAGCGGCCAATGAATCCGCATTTTTTTCAAGACAGTTCCCATTCTTACTTTTACCGGTGGCTTCTGTTGAACCAACTGCGTATGCGCTTTCATTATTTCGTTCACCTCCCCTCACTCGTCATATATGAATCTGTCATACAAGTTATCATGGACGATTGAATATTCACAACAGACATGATTTGATGTGCGGACAATTCTTAAAAACGAAGGATTTGGAGCTAATTAAGGCATGAAGATAGATGCCGGACATTATTTAAGGAGCGGACCAAACCCATATTGACGTTATAAAAAGGACCCTTGTCTGGTTTTGAGACCAAAGCAAGGGTCAACTCATTTTGAAATGGGTTATCTTAGTTAACTGAATATGCCATGGGAGAAACCCCCATTACACGCTTAAAAGCTCTCCGAAACGATCGATCACTACTATAACCGACCATTAACGCAACATCCTTAATCGGCACCTCTCGAGTTCCTAATAGTTCGCAAGCTTGTCTAATTCGCAAGCTTTCAATGTAGTCACTAAATGTCATTCCAAGGTGATCCTTAATATACTGATACATCATTGCTTCCGTAAAGCTAAATTCATCTGCGACCATAGACAAAGTTAAGTGGTCGTACATATAGTTCTGCTGGATAAAATAGTCCACTTGATTACGTAGCTCTGTGTTAGCGTTTTGATTTTTGAATTGAATGGCTTCGCAACAATCAAGATACGCTTGTCCAATCTTTGAAAAAATCTCTTCGATACTGTCTTTCCTCTGTAGTTTTCCGATGGATAGTTCATGAATCGCTAAAGCTTTTGTTTGATCCATTCCTCTGGATACCGTACCAATCATTAAAAATAGAAGCTGTTCAGCATCTGGAACGGATAGGTTCCTTGTCTGAATATTTTCACTGTATAGAAGTGTTAATACTTGTTTCACATCTGATTCATTACCAGATTTGATACTGTTGATCAACCTTAATTCCAAGTCTATGGGAAAGTAGTATTTATCGCTTTCCTTCGGAATATCTTCGTACCGCGCAAATCTCTGTCCCTGCTTCTTACTCAATGCATACTCTAAAGCCTGCTTAGCCTCGAAAAAAGACAAACATATATCGCGTATGCCTTTATAAACTTTACCGAAAGCAAAAGACAACCGCATTTGACTATAGCGATCCAGAGTATGGGACAAGTTATGGATAATTGAATTCGCCTCTTCGATCCCGAGTTGACTGTCTTTATCTTCGTGGTTGTACTCTACGATAAGGGCAAATTTATTCTCGTCGATATCATACTTAAAATACGTCAAATGCCCCATCGAAAGGTCGATTGAATTCTTAATGACAATGTTTAACATACGAATTTCTTCCAGATTGGGATCATTCGTGTTGCCTTCCATTTCATCAACTCGTAATAGAAGCACATAAAAACTTCGTTCTGAAATGTCCAATCCTACGTTTTTCTGGAATATGTCGATTTCTTTATCGTCTATAGATTCACCATAGAGTAATCTGCGAAAGAATGCTTGTTGAAGTAGCGGAATATGCTCTTGAACCTTCTCATTAAGTAGGTCGTGATTTTCAATCAAACGGGAAATGGAGTCGTTCAAATCGTTATATTCGTTCGTGTATCGCTCCTCTCCATGACCGAGCCATCCTCGTAACTGTTGAAGCAATTGCTTAATAGGCTTCCAGTCGCGATAACCAAGAAATAGAGCAAAGAATATGCCTAACACAATCGTAATGAGCGCCGCTGCGATAGTGATATTTTTAATGTATTGTACTTTGGTAAGCACCATAGATGCAGGTACAGCAGATACATAGTTCCAACCGTTCAGACTAGAAACCGTTCGCGAAACATACAGTTCTTCCCCGTTTTCCGTTTTGAAAAAACCTTCTTCGTTAGATGTAGTTGCAAGAACCTCTGGAGCGATCTTCGTCTGTTTACCCGTAACAGATGTGACAACTTGTCCCTCTTCATCGCTTATGTATATCAATCCGCTTTCGCCAATATCCAGTTGGGTCAATAACTGATTAATTTGGTTTTGGTCAATCATAATCAGAACGACACCGAGGGGGTTATTAATAGCATCAACAGGAAAGGAATGTAGAAAATAAAGTACTTGTTGTTGTTTATTATCCAATGTTACTTGACCGCCAGGCAAAAACGTGGATTGGTGAAAGCGATTCCAAAGCATTCGATGAAATTGTTTCTTATCAAGCGAATTGTCGTTCGGGAACAGGCTCTTCCAAAACCATTCTATATCGGGATATGCCGTATCTGATGAGAGTACAACGGAGTTGCTACGAAAAAAAACAAAGTGATTCAGGACAAACGTGTTGATTGCATGGAAATTCGGACTGTTGTTTACCGCCTTCCAGACAAGGTAATGTTTTGACGATCCCTCTTCGATGTTTCCCGCATTCATCAGTGAATTCAGCTTAGAGTCGAGGCCTATCTGTCTGCCGACCCCTTCTATCTCCTGAAGACGGGTATCCATAATCAATCTCGTTTGTTCTAGCATCAGTAAATTATGCTGCATTGCATCTTTTTTGACCGTATACACTGCCACATAATATACGAAACTGCTGATTAGTATGGGTATGATCAGCACAAGAAGATACGAGACCGATAATTTCCAGAACAACGATCGCCGGATTCGCCATTTGTAGATAACCAATTCAGCCCTCCTAATCAATCTGATTTTGTTCAAAGATATCCGGCGAAACAAAGGGAGCTTCTGAAGGAAGAGATGATCACAAATCCTTCGATCTTAGGATTTTATTGAATTTACTATCATGCACAATGAATGGAGCTGTGTTTATAAGCTAATTCATTACTTCATTCTTCTGTATCACATAACACTGTTGCTCAGGTGCTACCGTGATCATGTCTGTAGACATCTGAAGCAATTGAATCGTAAGGTTGACGCCTTCTCCTTTGAACGTATTCCCTTGAATCACAATGTCCTGACTTTGAGTCAAGCTCATGACATGTTGATCATTAGGTCTTGATGAAGGATTTACTCTAATGATCTCGTTGTTTAAAAACTGTAACCCTTGTGTATCCTTAACCTGTAACAAGGTATTGTCTAACATCTGAAATTTGTTGCCTTCGATCGTTATGTTACGGTGTACAGGACCAGCATACTGTTTGTTCTCTGGTGCTATATAGATAACTGGTGCCCCGTTCTCAATAAACAGATTATTCTTAATGCTTACATCCGTAACCATCCCAGATTCATACCAGCTTTCGGCATCGTCCGCAATTAGAATAGCGCTCATGTGCATTTTGTTAAACGTATTCTTCTCAATTCTTACCTTTCCTCGTGTAGAAACCAATACACCTCTGGTTGGAACCGATTCAAAAGTATTACCGGTAATGGTCACATGGGCTGTCCATGTTATATTCTCTACAACATCATGATTGAACTCAATCGAAGCAGGAGCTTCGGTATCGAGTGTCAGAATAATATCCGTTTCGTCAATACGGCTTACTCCTGTAATTGTAGCGCTTCCATATGGAAGCAAGGTTGAACCTTGGATAAAATCAATTCGATCGTCTACTAAGAAAGCATCAAATCCCCAACTCTCGGGATGCATAAATCGAACTTTGATCTGATTGGCGGCTGGTTTTTCTATAATTCTTAGATGTGTACCATGAACATTAATCGGGTCATCATGTGCGCCGAAGAAATTAGAATCTACAATTTGAATATCACCTTTACAACCTGAAAAGTGCATAAAATCAGCCATCGAAGCATTCGTTCGCCCGCTTCCTTCTCTTGGTCTAAAGTTTAATCGAAGGAATTCTAGATTTTCACAATATTGACTGACGATACCTAGACCAGGCGCAGCGTAGAAATCTACGTCCGTCCATCTAATATTATTACTTCGGTACACAAAAGCACCTTGTTCATAACGTACTGTGTTACGGATCTGATAAACTTGTCCAATTTGAGCACCTTGATCTGGACTTCCGTCGTAATTCAAACGTATTGTTCTACTTCCAAGATCCTCTACACTAGAAGCATTCGAAACCGGATTCCAACTCCGCCAAGTTCTCTTGCTAATCGGATCATACTGTTGTGCCAATCCTGCTGATATCTGACTATGACTCCAACCATTCTCACCGATCCAGGTCAGCCTTCCCTCGTTGACCGTATACCATGAATCGGGATGAACAGATGCTTCAAGATAATTGATACCAGTAGCCGTTATGGTGATTTCTGACATCACAGGTCGGTTAAAGTCAATTTTGAGATGATGTAGATGGACATCCGTCACATGATCGAATGCGATCGGTGTCATAAGACCGTGGAACATTAGGGTTGAGCCATTTCCTTGAATTGTAATGTTATCCATATCTTTAAATAACAGACCAATTGTTCGAAGCGCATCTGGCGTATCGGTCTGTGGAGTTGTATTCGTAATATAGTAAGGTAATTTTTCAGCCGATGTAGACTGAAAATCATATACCCCATAAGGAATATTCAACACGACGGGCTTCTGAGCTTGTTTAGCAGCAGCTATTGCTTGTCTAAATGCTTGACTGGCATCATTTCCTGAATTCGCAATTGCCCCATAATCTGAGATGTCTATAATGGTTCCTACACCCATGAATGAATTCATCCTCCCCAATAAATGATAGTTTCAGTACTGTTAAACATGTAAGTGTGTAAGTGCTCTTGAATGGATCACCCAGATTGCTCCATTGTAACCGCTTTAGGATGAGTTGTATTTAGCCAATAACATCAATCTTGTAACCAAAATCATATTCTAGACAATAAAAATAAGAAGGCCATAACACATCTCGCGCGGAATGGCCCTCGCACTGATTATCGATATGCAACAAAACTATCAGGATCTAGCATTCCCCAGCTCTCGGGTGCCTTCCCTAAGTCTGGAACTTCAAGCATTTCACCGTTCCTTAGGGAGGATTCATGGGCAATCAAACCCGGAAGAATATAATCTGCCGCTCTCCATGCATGATTTGGTGGCAGCTTGTTGCTCTTCACAGCTTTAAGGAAATCATCTACAAGGAACTGATGAGAGCCAGAATGCCCATTAGGAAGTCCTCTGAAAGATTCAGGCAAACGATAACTATGATGTACTTTCGCCAGTGATACTCCGAAATCATGTTTTAATACACGATGGATCCCTTCATCATCTAGATTCATGTGCTCGTCCTTACATGCAAGATCAGAAGTCAAATCTTCGATCTCACCCCATTCTAAGTTGGACCATACCGATCCCCCAGCATGCTCCTCATAGCTCCCGTTCGTGCCGAACATACTCATGTAAACACTGTTCTTACCTCCCCAGCCGACGCGGCGGAATTCATTAAACCGCATCATGCCTCCATCAGATGTACGAACAAGAGCACTCTGATTACTAAACGGGTTATCCCACAAATTAGCACCTTTTCGGAAAATGCCGTCTTCATGCTCATCAGTATAGCCCAGGCAAGAAACGTGGGTAGCTCTCGCTCCCGTGACGGAGAGAACCATACTTACGGAATGTGTAGGATAATACATAGGGGGAATCCCGGCAACTTTTTTCCAATCTGCTCCTCCAGAGTATTTGAAAGCATCGTAAAATCCATGAGTCATATCATGTAGATACTGAGCCTCACCGTAAACAAAACGACCGAATTGTCCTGCATTAAAGCGATCCCTGCATATCACAGAGCTTGGATAATAGTAACTCGTCTCCCCAGTCATGTAGATCAGACCCGTTCGTGTAACCTCTTCTAAGATCAATGTTATATCTTCATAGGATTGTGCCATCGGAACCGCACAATATACATGTTTGCCGGCCCTAAGCGACTTGATCGTATGCTCGCCATGTAAATGCCGTTGAGTGAAGATGGCTACTGCATCCACGTCACTTTGAAGTAAATCATCAAGTGAAGAGTACGTTTGTTTCAAACCAAAAGCAGTAGCATACTTCTCAACCCGATTCTGATGAAGATCTGCCAACACAACTTCGTCAACGAAAGGATGAGCTTGAAATAAAGGAATAAAACACTTCGAAAACTGACCTGCACCTACAACTCCTATTTTAAATCCCATAGATCGGCACACTGCCCTTTCTCATATATTATGATATACCTATAATGTAAACGTTCTATTTTCGTTTGTATTTATCTCATATCTACAAATAGGTTTCCAATAGAACACTATATTCTCGTTGCTACATAGGTGTGCTATACTCTGTTTTAGAGGTGAATCGCTTGTCTGAAGAAGTCATTTTCTTACAACCCATCGAAGCTGCACAGCTCGTTGAGGGATTCTATTTCCCGCCCTATATCTCTCTCGCACATGTTTTTAATGCGTCTACGGGATGGACTATAGGCCCAAGACGAATCCGACAATATCAATTTCAATATGTAATAGCTGGTGCAGCGACCTATAGGATCGAAAATCGCCACTATGAGACGAAAAAAGGCGATCTAATTCTGCATTTTCCAAACGAGGAGCATGAAGTAAAGACCATTAAAGGTTTACCGTATATATGCGTTTCTATAGTATTTCATTTTGGTCAAACCCCGTTTCCGCTTGAAGAGCTTCTTCCTCGTATACATTACCTTGGAAACTTTGAGAACACCTCCCTTGAATCAAACCTTACAGCAATACCCGCCGAGTATCATCAACCTGAACGATTGCATCGGCTTCGTTCACAGTCATTATTGATGGAAGTTATCTATACCATTTTGAGTAGTCAGAAAAACAATCACAAAATAGCAGCTCCCTCAGAACACACTGAAGCCGGAAACAAGAATAAACGAAGACATGCGAACCTAGTTTTGTTGAAAAACTATGTAAAAGATCATTTTGCCGAAAATATCTCATACGAAGAGTTGGAGAAGCTCTCTGGATGGACAAAAAATTATATTATTTTGCGTTTCAAGAAGACGTATAATATTACTCCAATGCAATTCCAAATCCAACTTCGAATAGAACGTGCTAAAGAACTGGCTATACAGAGCAATTTGAGCATTACAGAAATAGCCCACCAAATTGGTTATGCCGATGTTCACACTTTCGGAAAGATATTTAAGAGGAAATCAGGGCTTAGCCTGTCTGAGTTTTGTTCATCATTATTGTATTAACTTCCTTGTAGCTGAAAGATGCACCCTCATTGTTCATTGAAGCATACTTCTATGTTTACAATGACCAATGTTAGGGTGCATTTCTATATGAATCAAAATGATATTAGTCTACATTTTCACACTCAACTAATAGGGACGATTCTCATAGCCAACCCTTGATTTCCACCAATTTTACATTTTATGATCTTGTTTTTGGTAACCTCTATCTTTTCGATTTTCACCTTGGTTCTAGTTTGTAACGTATCCTCATCGGAATAAACCGTGGTGATATATTGCCGGTCTATCGACAAGAATGACAAACTTATTTCGAAAGTCCGCTCTTCTTGGGCGTTCATGACGCCTACGAACCAGTCATCTCCCTTTCTTCTGGCCATCGTAACGAATTTTCCGATTTCGCCTTGAAGCACCCTTGTCTCGTCCCAAGTCGTCGACAAACGGTCGAAAAATTCCAACTCTGGCTCTTCGGTTATGATATTCGCAAGGGAAGCATAATCCCGAGTCTCTTCGGCCTGCTCAATGATATCAGCACCGGCGGCAAAAGAACCGACAGGCCGATCGTACCAATACAAGAATTGAAGTGGACTAAACAAGACGACCGCCTTAGCCAACTGATAAGCATGGCTCCAATACTCGTCAACCCGCTTATCGAAGTAACAAACCGTATGATCCCCAGGTCCTGCAAGCATCCGGGTAAATACGATAGTCAACGTATTTTCAGCAGGTTGTTTCTCCTCATCTCCACGAATGCCCTCCTGCGTCAGCAGGTTGGGATATGTACGTTGATAGCCGGTTGGTCGGTATTCGTCGTGAATCGTGAGAACGAAGCCATAACTAACAGCTTTGCGTACGCATTCGTGTAGCCATGACGTCCAGCGCTGCGTGCCTACTTCGACAAAACCGTACTTGATCCCGTCGACTCCCCATTCCTTGAATAGGGGCAGCAATTCGTCCAGTTGATTAACCATCGCTCGATGATTAATATACAGAATCACGCCAATTCCGTGTTCTTTGGCATAACGTATCGATAGTTCCATGTCAAGTGGCCCCTTATACCGTCCAGGGTCGATCGACACCGATGTTGCATCGGACGCCCAATCATATTCTACTCCATACCAACCTGCATCGAACTCGATGTACTGTATGTTATGCCTCACGGCAAAATTCACTGCGGCAATTCCGCCCTCAGTCGTAAGCGTTATTTCACGCAGTACTTTACCGGGGCGAATGAACGAAGGATCCGCTATCGCGCAAGGATCGTTCAAATTCATAATCATTTCGTTCTGCTCATACAGATGAGCCGGCGTATCCGCTAGCATAATGACGCGCCAAGGCGTATCAAACGACGTGTCAGCCGTTACCTTGACCATGCTTATTTCGCTCAAATCTCTCAGCGTCTCTTCTTCCTGAAAGCAATAGAGGGGCTTGCCGGTCAGCTCGCAAGTAAGTGTAAAACTTGATCCTTCTTCGCGGGACAGCTTCATTCTCGCGTAGTTAACAAGTTTCGCCTCTGCCAAGGCGATATAAGGTCCCCCGTCGAATTCAAGCACAAGCGGTCGCTCGCAGCCCTGCTTCATTTTACCGATTGTCGTTTTCTCATAAGAGCCTTGTGCTGTATAGGTAGCATACAGAACATGGTCTTCGAGAAAAGCAAACGAAGTTAGCTCTTTCCGAATGGCTGTCCGTTTCATCCCCTCGCATCTCTCTAGTCTGTACTTGAAAGAAACTCCGCTATCGTAAAGTCTGAAGGTCAACAAGAGCTTGCGTCGTAATTTGTTCCGTTCCGTTACATGTATGACGTATTCCTTATAGTGATCACGAATACGTTTATTCTCTCCCGCTACAGGTTCCCAATCGCTATCGTATTCAGCTGACTCGGAACGTACAAGCTCGAACTCGTCGATCAAATCCGGTACGTCCATCAACTCAAATCCTAATCGTGACCAATCCAAAATCGGCCTCCCCGAATAGCGAACCCGATAGGTTAAACATCCTTTCTTTCCTTCAAAATCTTGTACAGCAAACTCCGCATTGATTTTGCTATTCGGCGACTCCATTTTAATCCTGTTCATTCTTTATTGCTCCTCCCAAATAAAGAAAAGCAAGACCTGTAGTATCGTTGTCTTCCTTCATAGATGTCCATCATTCGCCAATCACACTTCCAGATCGAATCACAATTGCTTATCTCCCTTTTATTAGCTTTATCTCACTCGGTACTCATTGAAAAACTTAGGCAGAATGGTTGTCGAAGCTCCAGGCATTTCAGGAAGTACATAATGCCCCTCACTTACAGTCGCAGGCTCTTCAAAAATGTGACGGATCCAAGGAATATATTCCAACATAATTGCATTTTGTGTAGATGCTACAAGATGTTGATGAACTTGGCCCATATCGCCAACATGCGGACAAATTGGAATATCGTAAGAAGCAGCTAAGCCTGCCACCTGCAGCCACTCCGTTATTCCACCTACACGGGTTACATCAACTTGACAATATTCGATTGCACCTTGATGTATATAGTCTCTGAAGGCATATTTGTTATACACATGCTCCCCCAAAGCAATAGGAACGTTTAACTCGTCAGCGAGTTTTTTGTGACCCATAATATCATCAGGATTGAGCGGCTCCTCTAGCCAGAACAGATCGAATTCTTCTAGCTTTTTCCCCCATGTCATGGCGGTATTTATATTCCACTGCTGATTGACGTCGATCATGAAGATCACATCATCGCCGATTGCCTTTCGTACTGCTTTGCAGCGATCATAATCTTCACGCGGATCTGGCTTACCGACTTTGATTTTAACGCCTGTAAAGCCTGACTCTACAATCTCAGTTACATCCTTAAGCAGGCGCTCTTTCGACCAGTTCAACCAGCCGCCGTTTGTATTATAAGCTTTAATCGGTTTAGATTTAGCTCCTCCAAGGTATTGCCATAGTGGTTTATTCGAGGCTTTCGCCATAATGTCCCATAACGCAATATCCACAGCTGCAAGTGCCATATGCGCTATTCCAGATCTGCCGATCCAATGCATTTTTCCAAAACGCATATCATCCCATAGTGCTTTGACCATAAATGGATCTTTGCCTATTAAAAGAGGTGCATAATATTTATCGATCGTATCGACGATCATATCATCGCCATGAGCACAAGTCCCCGTGTAACCGTATCCAACAAAGCCTTCGTCTGTAAAGATACGAACCCCGGATAATCCCCAATGGGTGGCTGCGTTAATCGCATCTGTAATCGGCGGTGTTATCGGAACATGTAAGACAAAGCTTTCTACTTTAGTTATCATCATTTTGTACATCTCCTTAGTTTTGAGAATGTAGTGTATGTATTATATCTTCATCAGTAAGGTAAAATGATGCTGCGTTATTCACGATTACATCCAGCTGACCATATACGTCTAGGGTCTCTTGGATTAGCGCACGGACGTCCGCTTCCTTTGAAACGTCAGCCATCACTCCTGCAGCATGTTGTCCGGCTGCTACTAGCTCCACTGCCAATCTTGTGGCTTCCTTCTCATTCCAGTCTTCGATTATAACCTTCGCGCCTTGATCGGCGAATAAACGTACAATCGCTTCACCGATTCCTGATCCGCCTCCTGTCACGATGACCGTTTTTTCAGTAAGAAGCACCTTTCTTCACCTCTATTCATCTTCAAGAAGTACTAGTATTGATTTCCTGATTGATCAGAAGCCAGTGCATTCCTTACCGTAAAGTGTGCTTCTTCCACCCAAGTACCAGTTGTAAAATCACGGCCTCTAACAAGTACGCTCTCCTCGTACACTTCCACGAAAAACCCTTCGCTACCCGCTTTTTTGACATCTTCGTCCGTCCACAAATACGCGACTGAACTAGCATTAAACATAGTCGCACTTCCGTTACCTCCAAAGATTGTATTGGGCGAGACGAGTACCCAATGCGTATGGCCTGTGAATAAAATGGTCTGCGGATGACAGTTCAAGATCGCCTTCATCTCTTCGTCCTGGTTAACTCCGTACCAACCTTGGGTTTCTGAAGAGCCGGCAACGGTATTCTTTAAAGGTTGATGCAGGAAAACGAATTTCGGTTTACCGGAAGCTGCCTTCTCCGCCAATTTAGCATCGAGCCAGATTAACTGCGTTTCCGACAAGTCGGCGAATTCGTTAGTCCCTTCTTCCGTTCCCAGAAAAATAAAATGGTATCCGTTGATCCAATGATCGTGATAATGGCCCGGCATTCCTGTTTTGTCCATAAAGTTTCCAAGAAGCTCCCGCCAATCGCATGTGCCGGCATCCTTTCGCCACGGTTGATCTGCGACATCATGATTGCCGGACGTCACCAGCAAATCAGGTAATCCCATTCTGTTCTCACTCCAGATGCGATGAACTTCTGCATATTCTTTATCGTCGCCGGAATCTGTCAAATCGCCGACATGCATAATGCCGACGCTGTCCGGAGCGGTCGCCTTAATATCACGTAACGCTTGGCCAAATTGTAAATTGTGAACGTGCTCGGGATTCGTCGTGATATGGGTATCAGTAATGACCTGGAAGCGTATGATCGGTTGTTCCGTTGGTGAAGTGTAAGAATGTTCCATAAATAATTACCTCCTTCTAATCAATGACCAGCCTCAAACGATGTCTTGTTTCTCGAACTTCTTCACCCTTACGCTAATTCATTTTCCTTAACCAGCCTATTCGTCAACTTACCCAGTTTCTCTATCTCGATTGTAACGATGTCACCATCCTTTAAGTAAACCTGTTCTTCTTCGGGATACCCGAGGACGACACCTTCAGGTGTTCCGGTCAGGATAATGTCTCCAGGTACAAGAGTCATATGTTGCGAAATATAGCTCACGATCTCGTCGCATTGGAATATCATGTCCGACGTATTTGAATACTGACGCACCTCTCCATTGACCGTGCATTTAATATCCAATTCATTCGGGTTTCCGATTTCATCCGCTGTAACCAGATACGGTCCAAGAGGAGAGAATTTATCGCATGACTTGCCTAATAGCCATTGTTGTGTCCTTAACTGCAAGTCACGCGCGGACAGATCGTTCACGTTGCAATAACCAAACACGTGATTAAGCGCGTCCTCTTTAGTAACATACTTAGCCGTTTTTCCGATCACGATGACGAGCTCCGCCTCGTAATCTACTTTCTTCGATACTCTTGGTAGAGGAATATCCTCGCCATGTCCGGTCAATGTGTTATTGAATTTATTGAACAGAATTGGATATTGAGGGATCGATGCATTCGTTTCTTCTGCATGCTTGCGATAATTAAGACCGACACAGATGATCTTATTCGGATGGGTCACACAGGGACCGAGTTTCAACTTCGCTTCATCGATCAGGTATGAACAGTCGTTATCAACCAACTCCAATGCTTGTGTTACAAATTGAGCAAGCCTCGATACAGCTGCTTCACCACCGTCAATCACTTCGTGAACAGTCATCGGTACAGATTCCCCATTGGGTGTTGGCGCATGCATGAATGCGCTTTCAACATCAAGTACACCTTTTTCTGTTACGACCCCGAATTGGTAGTTATTCTCTCGAACAAATGTTAATAGTTTCATTATTAAAGCCCCTTCCATTTGCTTTTGTGATTTACTGCTGTTTACGCATTTTTTCCGAAAGTAGCGCCTCCATCGATATACAGGGGAGAGCCCATCATAAATTTCGATTCATCCGAGGCAAGGAATAATGCAGCCTGTGCAACATCCTCAGGTGAACCGAGTTCCTCACTTAGCTGACGTTTCTTGATAGAAGCAATCGCAGTTTCTGGATCATCGTAGGATGTTTTTAGGTAATTCTCAACGAATGGTGTTAGGATTGTACCAGGTAATAGGGCATTTACTCGGATATTATATATAGCGTAATCTACTTGCATGGACTTCGTCAGTGCTAAGACTGCTCCCTTGGTTGCTGAATAAGACGCCCTTCTGGCTAAACCAATTTCTGCTACGCAGGATGACATATTGATAATGTTACCAGATTTACGTTCCATCATATGTGGCAGTACATATTTGGAAGGCAAGTATACTCCCCGAATATTAACCTGAATAACCTGGTCCCATGCCTCAGGCTCGATTTCATGCAAAGCTCCTACGCCACTAATTCCCGCGTTGTTAAAGAGCACATCAATATGACCATATTTTTCAATGATTTGATTTACCATCTGGAGTACAGATTCCGGATTTGTCACGTCTGCATGAATGAAATGCCCCTCTCCTCCGGCAGCATGAATATCCATTACAGTCTCTCTTCCTTTAGCCTCATTCAAATCGTTTACAATTACAGTTGCTCCCTCACGAGCAAATAGCATTGCCGAACTTTTACCGATCCCGGAACCTGCTCCCGTTATTAAGATGATTTTATTTTCTAATCTCATTTGCTGCCTCCATAGAAATGAGATAAACGATTCGCTAATTGACGAATTTCAGCTTCTGCTAACTCCTTCTTCTTCTCCCAAATATGCTGAGGCATGGAGCAGCTCACGGCAGCGATTGCTTCACCTGATTGGGATAAGATTGGGGCTGAAACGCAGCAGAACCCAACAATAACTTCGTGTTCATCGAAGGCAATCCCTTCGTCGAGTATTATCCTCAGTTGCTTTACGAGATCAGTCTTCGTTTTCAATGAAAACTCAGTAGCACTCGTTAATTCTTGTGTCGGATATAAAGAATCTAGCTCCGTATCATCTAAGAACGACAACAGCACTTTTCCGAGCGCAGTAACATGAGCAGGAAACTTCGTACCAGGACCAGAGGCTAGCCTGACTATAGTTGGCGCTTCCTCCTTAGCTAGATATAACACTTCATCACCTTCAAGCTGGGCCAATTGAATCGTCTCCTGTAGACGGTCTCTCGTTACGATCGCTTCTTGGTGGAACGACGTGATCAAATTCTGCCCTTGCGAGTAAGCATTGCCCCACCTCCCTGTCGCAGAGCCGATAGCATACGTGTCGTTAATATTTTTTTCCACCCAATTAAGCGCTTCCATCGTCTGCAATATGGAGTACATAGAACTCTTATGTATACTAAGCTCATTGGACATATCAATTAATCGATACTTATGAGGTTCTTCTGACACAAGACGTAATATCCCATCAGCTTTCTCCAAAGCTGGCACCCAATATTTTTTGTCCATTCAACCACCCTTTGTTTTTTTATACAAAACCTAGGTTTTTCATACAAATCCATTCTATCGTGCCCTCATTTTTTTCGCAATCTAAAATTTACAAAAAACGCGGTAGACCCCAAGCAAGAAGACTTGGGGTAGTGCCGTGGCTGTTATTGTTTGATCCCTATCATGTTTTCTTGTCATAATTCTTTTATTATTCGCTTTACAATATAAGTTACCGCTAAAAGAGCTATGGATAAACAATAGGATTAAGGGGGCTTGCTGCAATATCTCCTGGTTTACATCCTGGAAACCAATTTTCTAAGTCACTTCTTCTTGCATTGCTATCTGGTTCAGCAATAGTCAGCCCATCCGCCATATAGATAATGGTCATCACTTCACGCATGCGATCCGTTGGATTGCCTGGAGCGCTGTGGAGGGTCCATCCCGCGTGAAAAGTAGCATCTCCAGCTGCCATGGCGCCGTACTTTACTTGCTCTATACCCTTACCTTCTATGTAGTCCTTAAAGGTACGGTGTGACTCATCCGAAATCTCCTGCTTCGAAATATATCCATTACGATGGGTAGACGAAGCAAAGGTCATAGACCCGACATCCTCTGAAACTGGAACAAGTGGCATCCATAACGTTATTGTTTTGTCAGTGTCCAATGGCCAATATATTTGATCCTGATGCCATGGCGTATGTCCGCCACCGGGTTCTTTGAATAATGCTTGATCATGATAAATTCTTACGGACGGTACTCCCATCAGCTCAGCAGCTACTTTTGCAAAACGACGTGCCATAACAAACTTTTCAACAGAATCGCTCATTCTCCATAGGTTTGAGATTTGAATAAATGCTTTACCATACGTATCCCGTTCATGCAGCGGTTTGGTATGGTTATTTTGTGCTTTTACCAGATCACTGATAACCTCCTGATAAACGGAGACTTCATCGTGTTTCGCCAGTCCTCTCACAATTGTATGTCCATCGCGCTGGTAGTTACGGATTTGCTCATCTGGAAGATAATACGCCTCGTCCAAATTAGGAAGGTTGTTGATTTTGCTCATTAGGGTTCATCTCCTTTTCAATCGTTCATTCATTACATGGCTATTGTAAGAGGTTTTGACAGTTTGGTCTTTATATGACATGATCGTTTTACTTGTATAAAATGACTGAATCTAAAGGTGACTACATGAATCTGTACTCATTTGCTAACACCCATCCCATTGTTCCCTACATAAGAGAAAGCGATTTCGCGGTACGTTCCGCCTATTATTCTCCATACCGGAAACTTCTCGATTATTTGATCATCTATATACAAAAAGGAGAACTCACGGTCGTTGCCGATGGAACTAAATATCAGCTCTTAGAAGGGCAATTCTGTCTACTTCAACCTGGAACTGTTCATGATTTACAAGCCTTTGCTGATAATGCAACACCCTTTGCTCATATGGACTTTTTCTTCCATACGGAAAGAGAGAACAGCTTTCCAACAAAACCTGGTCAGATCGATCTACATTCCTTCCAGCATCTCATGCAGCCAAGGCTTAACGACTTCGAAGGTTTAGCCATTCCGGTTCTGCTAGAGCCAAGCAAGTCATACCTTTATCGTAATTTGCTAATGGATATGATAGAAAGCTGGCTTGAACCGAAGCCCTTATCCAAATTAAAGGCGCAAGCACTAGCCACCCAGCTCCTTCATCACATCATTCAAGACCACTCTAATCCTGTCAGTCTTAGATCAAGTCATCCACATGATCTAGATTGGATTCCGTCTTATTTTTCTTTTCATCTTGCCGAAACACTGAACATACAAGACTTAGCTAAGCGAGCCAATCTTTCCACTTCTCGATTCCGAGCCGTTTTTCGTGAGCGCTACGGAGCTCCACCGCATCAGTACCTAATTAATATCCGACTGGATCATGCAAAGGAACTGTTGTCCTCCAGCACATATTCGATTGCAAAAATAGCTGAATATTGTGGTTTTTCGGATATCAGCCATTTTTCAAACATGTTTCGAAACCGAGAGGGCTTGTCACCAGGAGTCTTTAGGGGGTATACGAAAAAGTAATTAAGTTCACTATCCTGAAAGTTACTATTCAGAAAAAGAGTAGAGAAGCTTACTGAACAGTCCTAATTATGATAAATCATAGTTGCAATATGAAAAACCGACTCTAAACACAGAGTCGGTTTCTCATCATAAATGGACTTGCTTCTCACTTTTGTCTTGCCGTCGCCATAGCATAACTGGAATCAGTAATAATGAAAGCATGCTACCGGCCAATGCAAGGGTTGCGTAACTGGAATGAGCTACCACCGTACCAGAAAATGCTCCACCAGATGCTCCCGCAAGAGCAATGAAAACATCAACAGAACCCTGTACTTTAGCACGATTTAGGGGTGTTGTTGCATCGACAATTAATGCTGTACCGCTTATCAAACCAAAATTCCATCCCAATCCCAACAAACAAAGCGCAAGGATCAAAAGCGGAAGTGAATCAACGGGTGCAATAGCAGCTACTATTCCAGCCAGCAGGAGAGTAACTCCAGAAGCCATAGCCATCGCAGTACGACCGATTTTATCCACCAGAATACCGGTGATCAGAGATGGGAGATACATAGACCCAATATGAATACCAATGACGAGACCAACATCACCTAATCCATACCCATGATGTTTCATATGTACAGGTGTCATTGTCATGATAGCCACCATGACAATTTGCGTTAAGATCATAACCATGGCACCAATCGTGATACCGCGTCTACCTGATGCTCTATGACTTGTTTCATTCACAGAAAGAGTATTTCCATCCGCTTTTTCACGTAAAGCAATGGCACTCGCTACTAATAAAGGGTCTGGTCGTAGGAAAAACAAAAGAACGAGTCCTGCAAGGATGTAAGCTGCTGCGGCCAATAAAAATGGTCCAGCTAAACTAGGAATACCAAGTGAAAGAGCGAAATCGCCTGTAACATTCACTAGATTCGGACCTGCAACTGCACCGAATGTTGTGAACACCATTGCCATACTGACTGCAGTGGCTCGCTGCTTAGAACTGGCTAGATCTGTCCCTGCATAACGTGCTTGTAAATTCGTTGCCATACCAGCGCCATAGATTAGTAATGATAGTAAGAGTAACATAAAACTATTTGTCATCATGGCGATCACAACCCCGATCGCTCCTATCCCACCCGTTAAAAACCCCATCCCTAGTCCAATACTGCGTCCATGGCGCTGGGAGAGACGGCCGACTAGCAAGGCTGCTCCTGCCGATCCTAATGTAAACAATGCAGTGGGTACTCCCGTAAAGTTATCCGTACCTAGCATATTTTGAGCTACAAGAGCACCGACCGTAATTCCTGCAGCAAGACCTGCGCCTCCGAAAATTTGAGAAATAATAACGACGATTAAAGTTCGCCGGTACAATTGGTGTCGTTTCTCTGATGAATCAACATATACTTGCATTGAAGATGGGATCTTCTTTAAGCCAAAAATCATTGTCCCAACTCGTCGGCAGATGGACCATAATGTCCGGGCACCGGAATGTCAAGAAGTCTTAAATATACTCCAAGCTGAGCTCGGTGATGGATCATGTGACTTAATCCAAAGGTGCGAAGTGCAATGGCTCGGGGCTGACGAAGAATGATATGTTCACCATTTCGCAAGGTCCACTCCTCAGCGAGTGTTTTTACGTCAGATTCAGATAGCAGCTGTTCAAGTTTGGCGACGTTTGTGTCGAATTCCTGTAGCAAATCTTCGCATTTCTCCAAAGCTTCCCTTTGACGAGGCATAGTCGAAAGATCCAATTCAAGATAAAGAAGAATAGCCATTTGCCAGTTCAGTAAGTTAACTAGATGCGTAGCCAGGCCACCTAATGTCATCGACTTTGTGTGAGGTCTCCATGTCAATTTCTCATCGGGCAAAGACGTAAGCACGCGGCGCGTCATTGCCAGTTCGTTCAATACATCGCCAATGATTAATTGTTTTTCCATCGTTTACCTCCTTTTTATATGGCTAGAATACTATATCAAATATCGAGTGTCTATAAACATCTTCTACATAAAATAAACCTGCAAGTCCCAATCCATTAGGGCTTGCAGGTTTACATATTTAATCAAGGTAAACTAAGCGCGTGTAAGTTTTGTTACACGTCCATCGGAAATCCATTCAGCAACATAAACAGAACCTTTGGAATCGACACACACACCGTGTGGTGAGCTAAACTTTGTATCTCGGTAATATGACTTAGGCAAATTCGGCCATCCGGCTTGTTTATAAGCCTGTTGATCTTCACCTAAATGACAGATCAATCGATCCTGTTTATCGAAAATCGTAACCCTGCTATTCAAGTCTGGAAAGTACATGTCCTCTCCATGAAAGTAAAAGCTGCAAGGCTGATCCATATCATCAACAATATCTCTTTTGAAATCGCCCTCTAAAGTAAAGACTTGAATTCGATGATTACCACGATCAGCAACATAAACTTCTTCTACACCATTGCGTGTATCGATGGAAATGCCATGTGGACAGTTTAATTGTCCCTGCTCTGAACCTTTTCCACCCCAAGAACGAATATATTCACCTGCAGCGGTATACTGATGAATCCAGCTTTGTCCGTATCCATCAGCTACATAAATATGACCATGTGCCGAAACAGCCACGTCAGTTGGGATATATTGCAATTCTTCGTTATATATATCGGGACGATCTGGTGTACCGAGTGTCAACAAGTGCTTTCCGTTTAGATCCATTTTCACAACTTGACCACGAGCGGTGTCTGTAATAAAGAGGTATTCAGCATCTTGATCCTTATGAAGATAGAATCCGTGTGCACCATCTTCAAACTCCTCGCCCCAAGCCGAAATGAAATTACCAAACTCATCAAATTTGAAAATAGAAGGTGCACCAGCATGAAAAATATAAACGTTATCTTGTTGATCTACGACAATGCCATGAGTATACCCAAACACTAAATGAGCAGGTAGCTTAGCCCAGCCTGGCACTAGATTATAGCTTCGTAGTGTATTCCCTAATTGTGGAGGTAAGTTTGTTATCATATTTCCCTCCTCCTATTCATCGTTTAGTATTATTACTTCTTACTTGGAATACAGTAACGGAAAGAATTCATTATCGAACTTCTGTCCGAATTGCGGACGAGGTCCGAGCAAACGAACATTATCATGCCGAGCTTTTCCCTCTTGGTAGGATGTATCTCCAGGCATTAGATGAGCAACAATCGATAGTCGCGGCTGATCCGTGAAGTTCGTTGAAGATCCATGAAACGTGAGTGCATGGTGGAAACTTGCTTGACCCGCTTTCAGAATACAAGGCTCCTCTACCCATTCACGCGTTGCAAAACGCTGTTTCAGCTTTTCCATATCCTGCTCGAAGAAAGTATCACTTCCCTCGACAGCACCCCACTTATGTGAACCTAGAATCGTCATCATACCACCGTTATTCAGATCCGTATCTTGCAAAGCAATCCACACCGTTACCATATTGGTTGTATTACTTGCTCGCCAAAAGGCGTAATCCTGATGCCAGCCTACATTACCTAGATTGGTTTCTTGCCCTGACGTACCCGGCTTATAAATGACTTGATCATGCCAAAGACGAATTTCGTCCTCATTCAGCAGATTCGCAGCCATTTCTCCTAAGTTCGAATCGGTGACAACACGCTGAACTTCATCGTTTACCCACCAGCCATTATCGAATTTACGAAGAGCGTAAGGATTATCAGAAAGCTTGAAATCATGAAGAGGTTGACCATTTCCATCGTAATCTTTATTCCATATTCGCTCATGAGCGCCTCGCAGACGATTAATCGTTTCGTCATCTAACAATTTGGGACTGATCCAGTATCCATCTTGATCAAATTTCTCTTTGTCTGCTGCTGTAATGTTATACGGTATAACTCCCATAACCGACACCTCATCTTTAGTTAAATTAACTTGCTTCGCTTATTCTAAACGACAAGTTAATCGGATACTTTCCAGAACCTATTGAATAGGATTAGAAACAAATAATTAATTGACGGTTATATATTTTGTCTCTGACATATTCCCCATATAATCTTCTAATGAAATACCAATAATGGACCCTTTAGCAGGTACAGCCATTCCTTTTAGGTCATGATAGCCTCGAATAAAGTAATCGGTTGTCTCGCCATTATACTTTTTCGCAGGTTTTACAGCTTCCCCATTGATCGTAATGTACATATGCCACCAATCTTTCGAAGAAGGTACATCTATACCTAATTTTGCACCATCGATATAGTAGCTTCCATCAAAAGGTTCAGCAAAAACATCTTTCATTTTACCCGCTGAACTGATCGTGTCTATGATGTTACCTTTCGAATCCAAAGTGGATATTTTCAATAGATACCGATCATCATCTTTTACTGGTACTTCGAATTGGTCAGATCCCCGTTTTTTATCAACAGTTTTGGTGTACGTATCTTTTCTACCATCGGTAAAACTTAGGTCGAATCGAATATGACTACCACGACTTTCTCTTCCCCAGTTTATCTTCAATCCTTCAGAGTTCGCTTCAACTTTTACATTTGAAATGAAATTCTTCCTGTTAAGTTGAATGATAGCTGGCTCACTTTCCGTATGATCACGTCCAACAGCCGTTAATTTTAGAGACTCAACATGTTTATCTAAGTTTTTCACATAGAAATTATCGCCATATATACCGCCTAAAAATTCCTCTTTACCATTATTCAGTTGGGCATAAAGATGGTATTGTTTTACCTTGCTATAATCTTCTAGGTTCCATGTAACATTCATTTCATCGGTAGTAAATCTATCTTTGACTTTAAACCCGATTGGCTTATTAGGCGTGTAATTTTGCCCATCTGTGAGTTTAAGCTCACCAATGTTCACTTGATACTTTTGAATTGATTCACCCTTAGGATCAAATGCTAGTCCTAGAGCTGCAATTTCTCTATTGTCGTAAGCGCTTAAATCGAGTTCTACTGTAACATAGCCTTTTGTTCTCTCACCGCTCTTAGGTACAGTGATATATTCAACTTGATCCGGTGCATCTTTAAAGACAAGCCCTAACTGAATTTCTGATCGATCTTTGGCTGATGTCTTGTTATACGTAATCGATGCTGATGATGTATTCTTAATGTCTAAATCTGTTTTATACAAGCGTAGGAAGTTCTTCGCATCTAAAGTTCCGTTTACAACTAAAGAGCTTCCCCCTTTGTATCCGCCAATCTGTTGGTAAGTGAATTTGTCACCGTTTTCCACCTTGTCGCCATAATCAAAATCCACTTGCAGCTTGCTTCCCTCTGTATCGATCCACCATTGCCACGTCGGAAGAATATCCTGTACATTGATGTTTGACCATTCTTCATCATTGGATACTTTTCCATTCATATAGTATTTCATCCCATGTCCTGTGTTAAAGTTCGTCACAAATGTGCTGTCATTAATGACAGAACGTTCTGTGATGTATCTAGAAATCCCTGTCCATTCCGAAGCGTCTTTCACACCGACATCAGGTCTTGCGTACCCTTTCTGTTCTTCCGTATTTGTAGGATCAATCTTAACGCCTGTATACCACATGCGTTCACGCTCAGCGATCATCCACTGATGATCATCATCTCCGCGAAGGTTCTTACTCGGATCGCCTAGATGTTCATCCAATGCATGCTGAACAAAGTTTCCACCTAATGTTGCGATCGATGTCAGTGGATTCCCTGTCTCTTGATCTAAAATAACATCCAAATTTCGAGTCGAGTTATGAGCTCCTCCAAAGCTGCCCATTCCTGCCTCTACACCAGAGAAGACAGTTTTTAGCGGATCAATCCCTCTTCTCTTCGCTTCTTCAACGGTTTTCTTTATATACCTTTGATCCGTGCTATCTCCGTTATTCCAACCATCCGGTGAATTCCAGTTATAATTCATAAATACAGAGTTGTTAATGGTTCCACCCATCTCGTCATCTCGAATAAAAGAACTGTGGGATGGAATAAGCGACGGCTGATAGGTCAGTTTCCCCTGTGTATCATCCACCGTGTCATACCACTGTGTGTATATTCCTGCATCAATCAATGTTTTTGTGAATGCTTTATATTTCTTAATATGTTCAGGTTTGATCGATGTCTCTTGATTAAAGAAATACCCGTCAAAACCGAAGTATTCCTTCATCTCAATGAGCTTCTCGGCTACAGGAAACGTCCCATCTTCACGTTGTTTAAGCAAAAGATCATAAGGCTGACCTCCACGAGGGATAAATAGCGTACCTATCGATTTCACGCCGTTTTTGTGCGCTGCATTTGTATATGCCGGATTGGGCAGGTCCAAGATACCAAATTCAAAAGCCCTCTTCTCCCATGATTCATTAGGGTCATATAAGCTTAACGGTACATCTTCTGTTGTCTGTCCGTGCCAGCCACCATAATAGTCTGTGTACTGCCAGAAATTATATAAATAGTTCGAGAACTCATTGTTGTAAGGTGTTGCTCCAAAGAAATAGAAGTCATAATCCCCAGTCAGATTAAAAAACTCAGTTTCAGGACTAAGCTTAGGATTCGCTTGTGTTGCTGCAAACGCTTGGTTTCTATTTTGTAATGGAACATGGGCTCTCAATCGTTCAGCATCCGGATCCGTCTCTGGAGACCAATTCTCAATGTCCACTGCTCTGTATCCATGTGTGATGGGTTGATTTTTCTTATAAGCTGCGTCACCGGTCGGTGGTATGGAATCTCCTGCAAACACATGAATCGGAGTTGTTGAAAGCGCAACCATAAGTGTAGTTACTAGTGCTACTTTTCTTTTTTTCACAAGTCTTTCCTCCTAGTATTTATTGTGGCATTCAACATGAAATGGAACCTCGAGTAAATCGTCCGTAACTTCCCCCCTATCATGTTTGAGATCGTATTTCATTTGGTTAATCAATAAGCCGCATTTTACAATGCGGCTTTCTCATCATTTTACTGAAATAGGTATGACTCGTATTTGAAAATACGAGTCATTCTTTTGTCTAATATGGACATTCTTACTGAGCATCATAGGCTGCTTGAACTGCTGCTAGTACTTTATCTCCACCTTGTTCGCGCCACTTTTTAGATAACTCTGCTAATCCACTCTCAATCTCTAGCTTCCCTGCAATCATATCAATGTAATATTGGTTGGTTAACTCGCCCAAAATACCGGTTCCGAATACACCACCAAACTCGATTTCTTCAGGAGTCGTCGTATTTACTAGATTCGGCACTAAATTTGCTGTCGCGATTTCTACAGATTGTTTCGCACGATCAGCCTGAGGTTCAGTTTGTGGAAGATAATTACGCGTTAACGGCCACACAACATTCCCCCATGCCAGTGGGTGGGACCAGCCATTAGATGCGAAGTTATCTTTTGCACGCTCTTCTTCATTGTACTTGATTTCGTCCCCATTCTTCGTATAATGCACCCCTTCAAGTCCGAGTTCCAATAACTCTCTTCCTTCAGGTGACAGCATGAACTCGAGGAACATTGCAACTTTCTTAGGGTCTTTCGCTTTAGTAGTAATTGCTGTAAATAAGCCTCCCTTCGGCTTACCAACAACACCGTGTTTACCTTCTGGGCCTGCTGGAGGATCAATAAAGCCTAGTTTTCCTGTTGGCGTTAACTCCTGCAAGCTTGTTTCTAGTCTATTAACATGTCTAAACAGCGGAGTAATCATAAATCCTGCCTTACCTTGAAAGAACTTCTCTTCACGCTTTTGATTATCGTTAAGTAAATATTCTGGATCGATCAGTTTCTCATTCCATAACTTATGAATGTACTCTACGCCTTGTTTAAATGCAGGATGTTCGAATGCAGGTGCAACTTTTCCGTTCTCATCCAAAACCCAGTCACCATAAGGCAAACCATAAGCATAAAAGATAAAGTTAAAAGAACCGTTAAAACCATTTGACTTGGAACCTGTTAAGCCATAAGTATCATTTGCTCCATTCTGATCGGGATCGTTATGTGTAATTGCTTTTAACACTTCATAGAAATCATCTAATGTTTTTGGAGGCTCTACCTTCAACGCTTCAAGCCAATCAGCGCGATAAGCTAAAGTTGCGTTTAATTTCTCTTCGATAAAAGGATAACCATAAAACTTACTGTCAACAGCAGTCCATGCAAGTTCACCTTCTAACTTTTCCTTAACCGTCGGCATTTCAGGCAAAAAATCATTCAAAGGAACAAGTAATCCTTCCTCAATCCATTGACTTAACGAGGAGGATGGATACTGCGCTGTGACTAAATCCGGAAAATCACCGGTTGCCATCGCTACATTAACCTTTTCAAAGCCGCCCTCGGGTACAAACTTAATTTCTAGATCAATGCCTAAACGCTTATTGATCTCTGCAATTATACGGTCACCGGGTTGAATGGGTTTTGCTGCCGCATCTCCCGGTGTTAGATACACGATTTTAAGCGGCTCTTCATTACCAGAAGCTGAGTCTGAACTGTTCTGAGATTTTACAGTTTCTCCACTGTTACCGGAACAACCGATTAGCATGCTGAAAGAAAGAAATAAACAAATGATTGATATCATTTTCCGTTTTGTATTCTGTTTCATAAATTCTCCCCCTTTAAATTCTATTCTTTAACTGCGCCAAGTGTTGCGCCTTGTACAAAATACCGCTGGAAAAATGGATATATCATCATAACCGGAATCGTTGAAATCATTATCGAAGCCATCTTGATCGATTGTCCAAGAAGGAATGGACTATCCCCTCCTGTCTGATACATCGCTTCATTGTCAATTAACATTGCTCTCATAAATAATTGTAACGGCCAAATGTCCTTATCTGTCACATACATGACTGCTGTGAAGAATTCATTCCATTTGGAGACCGCATAGAATAATGAGATCGTTGCAATCGCCGGCATAGATAATGGGAGTACCACCCGTAATAAAATACGAAAATCACCACATCCATCAATACGTGCTGCTTCTTCAAGACTTTCTGGAACCGAAGTCATAAAGGTTCGCATAATGATGAGATTATAAGTCTGTATCATGAGTGGCATAATCATTGCCCACACTGTGTTCATCATGCCAAGTTGCTTCACAACAAGATAGGTAGGGATAATTCCTCCGCTGAACATCATGGTGAATACAATCAAGAACATGATCGCTCTACCGCCAGGTAAATAACTTTTAGATAATGCGTAAGCCGCTAATGTAGTAACGATCATACTCAGAATCGTACCGAAAACGGTAACAAAGATACTCACGCCATACGATTTCCAAAGCTGCTCCATCCCAATAATATATTCATAAGCTTCGAATGTAATCGCTTTCGGAAATAAGTGCAAGCTGGATTGCATGCTTTCATTTATGGGTGTAATAGATACAATGAGTGAATCCCAGAACGGAAAAAGGGTTATTAAAGTGATCAACCCTAGGAAAGTATAATTGCATACCTGAAATAATTTGGCACCCAGCCCGGAATTGTTCATGTGTGATATCCCCCTACATCTAATTCGTAATAGCTATCGATTGAATAAATTCGAATTAGAATATACCTTGATTACCCTTTCTACGTGCAAGCTGATTAGCCAAGATTAATAGGATAAAGTTTATAATCGACTTAAATAATCCTATGGCTGCCGCTAAACTAAACTTACCATCAGCTAATCCTGTTCGATATACATAAGTGTCTATAATATCAGCAACACGGTATACACCTGGATGATACAATACAAATATTTGTTCGAAACCCGCTTCCATCAAACTTCCAATCCGTAGTATCAACAGAATCATAATCGTTGCTCGAATACTAGGCAGTGTTACATGCCAAATACGCTGCATACGATTCGCTCCATCCATCCAAGCTGCTTCGTATAACGAAGGGTTCACACCAGCTAAAGCCGCCATATAGATAATGGTATTCCAGCCAAACTCTTTCCAGATCATGGAGCCCACTAACGTAGAACGGAAATAAGACTCATCACTTAGAAACCCAACGCTTGATCCTCCGAGTGAGCGTATAAACTGATTCACAACTCCCGTATCTGTGGACAGCATATTAATAAGTAACCCGCCCATAATGACCCATGAAATAAAGTGTGGCAAATAAATAATCGTTTGAACCGTTCTTTTAAAGATTAATTTACGCACTTCATTAAGTAAAAGCGCTACAATTAATGGCAAGGGAAAGCCAAAGAATAATCTGTACAAACTAATAACAATCGTGTTCCAGAATACTTCCCAGAACTTATCTAGCTTCATTAACGCCTCGAAATGCTTCAAACCGACCCATGGGCTATCACTGATCCCCTTAATAATACTGAACTGTTTGAATGCAATCGTTGCACCGTACATGGGGTAATAATGAAATATGATGTAGTAAGCGAGTGCCGGGAGCAGCATCAGATACAAATTACGATAACGTATTACTCGTCTGACACCGTCCAGTTTACTTCTCTTTATCTGAACACTTAATCTCGTTGTAGGTGTTTCCAAGATATTAACCTCCTTTCTACTCCTTTATTGAAAGCACTTTCATAATAAGGTGCATTCTCATGAGCCAACAAGAATCAATCGCTATGATTAGACTGATTTTATTGAAATTCTGGAGTATCATTTGATCAGATTAGCTTCATTTCATTGAAGTTATGCTGATAAATAGCTTGGTAAAAGTTCCGAAAATAAAAAACGGCTATTGCAGCCGCTTTTCAATTTCTTTATTTCGATACTCACTCGGGGTTAGACCTGTAAATTTTTTAATCGTCCGATTTAAGCTTTGTTTATTAAAACCAGACATATCAGCAACATCGTTAATACTTAGGTCAGTGTCAGTTAGTAAACGACATGCTTCCTTGAATCGAATTTCCGTTAAATAATCAATAAATGTCATACCCGTTGTGTTCTTAAACAGCTTGGATACATAGTTGCTATTCATATAGATCATATCTGATACAAGCTGAAGACTGAGCGGCTCTTGATAGTGCTCCCGAATATAGGCAACCAGTTTCATCATCACCTCGGAATGCTTCGAGTGACTTCTAGACGCAAGGCTTCTAGAAATACCCTCCATGATGTGCAAGAGATATATGCTCATTTCCTCTGTGGTCCTGAGTTTAGAGAATTCATAATGCCATGTACTGCTCTCGATATCCTCATCGGACAGCGAAAGTTCAATTCGTACCTTAACTAAGGCATTGAATAGATTAGATAATATAACATGCTTCAAATACATTCCTGATTGCTCATCATGCTGAAGCTGTTCAATGATCATGTTCTTCGTTTCTACTGCTTTATCATAATTACCTGATTTCAGTTCACTTGTTAGGCTGTCAATACATTGCTGATAGTTTATAAAGGAGTTGCGGTTCGCACGGTTTACATTCAGGTCGTGTATCGATATAATACTGCCTTTACCAGAGACCTTCTCATAATTCAAGACTTCAACAGCTTCTTCATAAGATAGGTGGATATCGCTTAGTCGTTCATATAAGCCGCCTATACCAATGGTAATAACATCAAGCAACTCAATATTCTCAGCAGTCTGCTGTTGTATTTTTGCAGCGAAACGCTTCATTTCTTCTGCTTGTCGCTCATCACTCTGCCACTCCTCACGATGTACAATAATAACATCATGCTTATGATAAGCACCGATATATGCACCTTTGTAAGTCTTTACAACAAGCTGCTCTACAATCGTTCTAAGCTGGAAAGAAATCCAGTTTTTCATCTTCTCATCCACCTGCACGGCTATGTGGTCCGTCACAAGATGCACTCTTAACACAAGTACAATATAATTAGCTTGTCCCAAGTCCATTTGATAATAATCTAGTTGCTCTCTCGTTTCGGCCTCATCCGTTAAGTTGCCAGATAATATGTTCATTAGCAAATGATCACGTAGCAGTAACTCCTGGCTTTGAAACTTAAGAAGAAATGTTTTATTTTCTGATTGTATCGCGTCAATTGAGGTACGAATATAACTGAATTCATCTTGGTGTTTCTGACGTCCTCCCGTGTTCAGTGCAAGTGCTTGTACCAAGTTATGAATAGGTCGATAATGACGATTGGATATAATGTATGCTAGCAGTAATCCAACAGCAAGTCCGATTGCCGAAATCAAAATGGTCATTAAAATAACATCTTGTGACCGTTTAAACACATCATTATAGGGATTTAGCGTTACATATATCCAATCATTAATCGGAGAACGTAAATAAGTGATGAACATATCCGTCCCATCCATATTTTGAACAAAGTAACCGCTTTTCTCATCGCTGAATGCCGACATATCCACCCAATCAAAGCGATCCAGCAACACACTCTTATCTTTATAAGACAATACCTCTCCGTCACTGTTCAAAATAGCTACGTTACCAAGTTTCCGGTTGTTCGTGTTCACAACAGCATTATAGAGAACATCTTCCTTCAAATTAATGATTAATGCACCCATCTTCTTCTGGTTTCTAAATGGTGTACTGACCATGTAACTAATCAAATGCTCCTCCCCGTTAGCATTGGAGACTAAGCGATTAGCCACCCATGTTGAAGTAAGCTTTGAACTTAAGAAACGCTCTAATGTTTCACGATTAGAAAACTCACTTAATTTGTTAATGCCTGAACTGGATATGAGCTTTTTATTATTTGCACTATATAAATATATCGAATGAATATAATTTGAAGAGGTAATCCTTGTTTCAATGGTTTGAGAGGTTTCAAGCAAAAAGCGATATTCATCTTCCAAGACCCAAGGTAACATAACTGATTTCAGAACACTTGAGTTTAAACTGAGCGAGGTAGTCATCTGTTGTACTTCATTCATCGTCTGGTCAACGATTTTGATAGTTTGAGATAGCAACTCTATATTTGCTCCAACAATCTCATCCTTTAATAAGTTGGATGTATAGTTATACAATAACAATGCCAGTAGACTAATACTGACAACGATGACAACCGCAAGTTGAATCAGTAAGCGCAGATAGATCGATCTCTTCATTCGACTCCCCCTACCAGATCTATACATTAACTAATAACATCCATGGTATCGCTTTCATTTTATCTAATAATTATATATCATAACTAAAATATTCTTCATAAGAAAAATAAATAGAAAAAGCCGCGATTTACGCGACTCTTTAAAAGGTATTTTCATGATTGCATCTTGTTTTCGATTCGCTGCATAAAATCTTCAGCAGCGCTATAACCCAATTGTTTAAGATACCAGCTATTAGCTGCCGCTTCAATCAAGCTAGCTACATCACGACCTGGCTGAAGTTGAACTTCGATATGTGGAATTTGAATACCGAGATATTCAGTGAATTGTGGTACCACTTCCAGTTCATTATTAAGTGAGTTCTCCTGCCACGGGGACAGCTCGATATCTAGCACAATTCGAGTCTCATCTTGAAATGCGGTACGTCCATATTGACGTACAACATTGATCAAACCAAGACTACGGAGGGCTAGAAACTCACGACTTGTCTCGTTATGCGTACCAAGAAGTGTTGTAGGTCCGAGCTTTTTAAGTACTACAATATCATCTGCTACAAACCGATGCCCTTTTCGAATGAGTGTATGGGCCGTCTCACTTTTCCCAATCCCTGATCTACCTCGGAGTAGGATTCCTATTCCCGCTACATTCACACAAACCGCATGTATCGACATTTCTGGTGCTAATGCCTTAACCAAATAACTATCCAGCTTCGCAATGAAATCAGTTGTCTTCTCGGTAGTACGGAGCAACGGTATGCCCTCTTGATCACAGAACATGGTCAGATAAGGAATCTCTTGTTGTCCCGACGTAACGATAAAGCAAGGCGGATGATATTTAACGATATTGCCAATATGCAACTGTCGATCTTCTATACTAAGTGTCAACAGATAGGTGATTTCTTTACGTCCTAGTACCTGCACTCGTTCCATTGGAAAAAAATCGAAGTACCCAACAAACTCGAGTCCAGGTCTATGTGTTTGAGGACGTGTAATGACACGATCCATTCGATTGGCACCTGCAAGTACTTCCAAACTAAACTTTTCCGTAAGGCTATGAACAGTGATCGATTTCATGTTGTTATCCTCCTGCGGCTAAGGTGTAACTAGTTTACGCCTGATATTTAATGCCGTATTCGGATATATTCAACAACCAATCGATTCTTTCCTGCAAGTGAGTATCTATTTAATTTCAATGTATTAATTATGCGAGTGATCCACTCTTTATTATTTCCTCTCTTATGTACTTCCAGTGTCTCCAGAGTATGTTCGAATAGTCGAAGCGTGCATCATCATAAGTTTGCCGTGCCTTAAGCGCTGTCTTTCGAGCTTCCAGAGCGTCTAGAACAATAGTTTCCAATTCATCGAAAGCGCTTTCTACGCGATTACTGATAATATAGCGAGCTCTCTGTTCCTGCATCCGAGCACCGGTTGCTAGTAAGTTCATATTTTCCCGAGCAAGACGTAAATTTTCCAAGGCCTCTGTTTCTTCTCGCTGCAGATTTTCTCTGTAATTCATGTTGTCATTACCTCGCTTTTCATAATCTCGCTATAATTAATCTTAAATCACCTTTTAGCGCTTACTTTTTCAACGACTTATTCTTTATTCAGTCATCCTGTCCGCGCTTACTATCATGTACTCAATTTAATCCTCAAGCATTAATTTAGTCAACTTCCAATATATAACACGTACTCATCTGTATATTGATTCTTCTCCATGGGTTATGCTTGAAATTAGGTCATTAATTATGGCATTTGGCACTAAATAGAACGGGGTTTTCAAACCAAAAAAAAACTGCTAGAATATCGAATGTCAAAACGAAACAAATATGGGACCAGCCTTTTGTCGTCTTACACTAGGGAAGCCTTAGCATTCTGATTGGGTCATGTTTCCTCTTATACTTGGGCATGTGAATAACAACATGTTTCATGATTAAGAACACACATTAATTCCCGTGAAAAGGATCTTTCATATGAATGAAGAAATCAAAAATAAAAAACGAGTGACGCCAGAATACCTTGAAGTCGGAAAATATATCAAGTCTATACGAAAACATCACGGAGAGACTCTGATCCGTCTCGGCTGTGACTTTGACCTAAGCGCAAACTATATTTCTGAGATAGAACGAGGCGTTAAACCGCCTAGTGAACAGTTTATTAATAAATTCTGCGAACGATTCAAGATAGAACCAAAAGAGGTTTATTCAAGATTAAAGCGAGCTCCAGAACATGCTGTGGAAGAATTAAATACGAATATTGTTGCACAGGAATTACTCCTCGAAATTGGGAAGAACAAAAAATTAAAACAACAGGATAAAGAACGAATTTACAACCAACTTTTACAATGGTATAAAGAGGTCATTGATACGCCGAAGAAGTGAAGGTAAATTGGTTAAAGAAATATGAGACTGACACGAAGGAGATACCTCACTTGATTTTCGCTGACTTCTACACTAACCTCATCGGCCCATACTGGACTCATGTTATTAAGAATGGTTTTATATTTGTATCTGGTATGATTGTCGGCCCTATACTCATTTCTTTTTTACTAGGGCGAGAATTCAAAAAATATAGCAGTAGAAAGACGATGGAAAAAGAAGTCTTATTTTTTGCATTCCGCGAAAATGGCGTATTTCATAGTTTTACGAACCCCCGCAGGGTATCGGATTGGTTTTATATCGTAACCATGCAATACTTCTTTCACTACATGTGTAGAAAAAAACAGCAAGTGACTGTCAAATTTAATGACCTGTATCGTTCAAGAATTGCAGCTTTAATTTTTGTAATTATAGCAATCATACTCGTCATATATGGCTTGTATCAATGCTTTAACATCACAAGCTTTTATCCCGAGAATTAAGAACAAACTTATAAAAAACCGAGGTTCCGCATTCATGCAGAAACCTCGGTTTTTCGTATTTATTAGGATCATGTATTAATGGAACTGGGCAGCATGCAGCTTGGCAAAGATACCATCCTGATCGATTAACTCCTGATGATTACCCTCCTCAGCGATTCCCTCATTCGTTACAACATAGATGTGATCTGCCTTTTTAATTGTGGATAATCGATGGGCGATAATAATTGTGGTCCGATTCTCCGCAAGTTCTGTCAGTGCATCCTGAATCGCTTTCTCAGTCTCCGTATCTAGAGCTGAAGTCGCTTCATCCAAGATTAAGATAGCTGGATTTTTCAGAAATGTTCTGGCAATAGAGATTCTTTGTTTCTGACCACCTGATAGTTTTAAGCCTCTCTCACCGATCTGTGTATCCAGTCCATCTGGTAATTGCTTGATCATTTCAGTTAAATTGGCTTTATGAGCAGCCTCTAAGATTTCTTCTTCCGTAGCACTCAGTTTACCGTAAGCAATATTCTCTCTTAACGTACCGGTAAACAAGAAAACATCCTGCTGAACGATACCAATTTGTGAACGCAATGATTCTTTAGTTATCTCCCGCACATCCATCCCATCAATGGTGAGGCTGCCGCTTGTCACATCATAGAATCTTGGTATAAGCTGAGAAATTGTGGTTTTTCCTGCACCGGAAGGTCCAACAAACGCTACGGTTTCTCCGGCTTTTATCGAGAACGATACAGAGTTCAGCACATTCTGCTTATCGTTGTATGCAAAACTTACGTTTTGGAACTGAATATCCCCCTTCAGGTTCGATACGGTTTTGGCATTCGGGGTATTCTGAACGTCTGGTTCGAGATCCATTAGTTCCGTAAATCGTTTGAAGCCTGCCATTCCCTTGGGATACATCTCGAGCAGAGCCGCAATCTTATCGACGGGCTTAAAGAGAATATTCACATATAGGATGAATGCGACCAGTTCCCCCGTCTTAAGAACCCCTTGATGTACCATCCAAGCTCCGTAGATTAATACTAATAACGTTATTAAACGTGTGAGTATGTAGATGCCAGACATACTAAATGACATGACTTTGTAGCCTTGGAGCTTGGCAGATCTGAACTTAAGATTATTTTTAGTAAACAATGAAACTTCATGCTGTTCATTCGTAAAAGACTGCACCACCCGAACACCGGATACACTGTCTTCCACGCGCGCATTTACTTCCGCTACCTCCGAATACATCCTCTTCCAAGCCTTATTCATCCTCATGTTCGTGATCACGATTAATATCAATAAGAATGGGAATATGAAAATCGAAATCAAGGCCATTTGTACATTGATCTGCATCATGATGAAGAAAGAACCGAAGAAGGTCATAATGGCAATAAATAAATCCTCCGGACCATGATGTGCCAATTCACCAATATCCATAAGATCGTTAGTGATCCCGCTCATGAGGTGACCCGTCTTACGATCATTAAAGAACTTAAACGATTGGCGCTGGTATTGCTGAAAAAGCTGTTGTCTCATATCAGTTTCAATATTAATACCGAGCTTGTGGCCCCAGTAATTTACAACATATTGCATGAATGAGCTTAATATGTAAAACAACAACAAACTGAGACTGACCGTAATAATCATTGACCAATTTCCAGTGGGCAAAAGCTTATCAATAAAGGATTGCACAGCAACTGGGAATGCCAATTCTAAGATAGCAACAAAGACCGCACAAGTAAAATCAATGATGAATAACCTTCGATGCGGTCGATAATACGAGAAAAATCTTCTAAGCATTGTCTCCTTCTCTCCTAAATGACCGTAGTCTATGATGTGTTTGATGCCTTGTTACACTCCTTCCTCTTAAGCATCTATATTGTATTAAATCATAGCAAAACCTCCTATGAAAGCTAATAAATCAAATTAGCTTTCATAGGAGGTTTTATCCAAGGATATTGTTGTAGAAAAACTAAATTATCCAGTTACCCGATTCACAATTTTGAGAACCGTATCTCTTGTTAACTTATTTCCACCCGCAGACATGAGCTTAACTGTAGCGTGGGCAAGTGCCAATGGGATTTTGCAAAATTTTAATGCTGGGCCATCTTTTAAGTCTGCAATGTACGAATCAGCAATTTGTAAATTACGAAGTGTATATTGTTTCATCTCATCAAATCCCCAGCCATCCGGATAGAAATCAACACCACGTTCATTATCCTCTTTCTTATTCCTAAGAATATTAACGGCTTGTAATCCTCTACCAAAAGCAACCGCCTTAGTCGAATCAGACTGTGTTCCATCATGCCAGAACCAAAGTTCCGATAGCATTTCTCCAACCATACCAGCTACGCTGTAGGTATACCGGTCCAAATCGCCTTCTGTATGTATGTGCCATCCGTTTTGAACCCAGTCAGCCATATGATGCGCCATTTTAGAAATATATCGGTATACAATTTCAGTTCCAGAAGCAGGACAAAGAAGAGCCCAATCACCGATTCTCATCGAAACTTCCGGTAATATGGAGCTATAAGGCGCTAGAAATACTCGTGCTTCTTCTGTGACATTGTGGGTCTTGAATACTTCAGAAAGACCACGTAATAGTTCAACTTTCAATTCATCATTAAGGTCATCATGATCTTCAATTTCGTCTATTGCCCGCATACAAAGATAGGCAGACGCAACAGCTTCCTTTATTCCTATATCCAAATAGCTGATTGGTATATAAAAAGTACGGCTCGTTTTCTTTAACATGCTCATGGCTTCATTCATAGCGACGTTATTAATGAGTACTCCCTCCTAGTATTATCTCTGCTTAAATTACTCATTGCTTTATTATGATAACACACGTTGCTATTGACATTCCAAATTCGAAGTGTCGATATGATCAAGTTTATCTTTTTCTTTCAGTAAATAGCCTTTTTAATTTACTAAACCGTTCCATAACAGATAAATCAGGTTTTCGGATCTGTTCTCAATTGCAATGACTATGGAAAAAGAAACCACCATAAGGTGGCTTCTACATCTAATATATACTTCTATTAAACCTCTATTTACGCCAAAAAGTTGAACAGTCTGCCTTATCCAAAATATTAAACTCGATCATCTTCTCAAGTAATGAGAAATTAACGGGCTTGTCCCACTTGATACGCACCAGTTCCTTAGTATGATCGTATCCAGCTTGAATTATTTCGTCAGAAAATTGACTAATCCCTGCTTTTTCGGGGGCAACAGCCAGATGTTGTTTAGCTACGCTAAAGCCAATAATAAATGTATCGTGATCAGTAAACATAGGCTGGTTCCAAGCAATTTTTGGCTGTAGTTCAGGATATTTCTTAGCAACCCAGCCCAATATCTCTTCTGTTCGAGCTCGGTGCTGCTGATTATCGATCTTCTCTACAAATTCAGTAAACACTTCCATCCCTTTCACCCCTACATTAACATCTTACATATTTGCGTTTAAAACCAATTCTTCCTTTATCAATTTCCTTTTGAATGTTTTCGGAAGCATGTAAGATGCTATTTTTTTTATTGTCACGTCTGATTTCCACTGGACCTATAGCCTTAGCAGTTTCAATCGCCTTTTCGTGGAGAGGTATGTAAGAAAGACTAACTGTATAGATAAAGTTATTCATAGACGATTTCGTTCGATTCGGAGCATTGTGGATTGTATGTTCTACTTGTTCAAGCATACCTGCAAGCTTACTTGTATTAAATTCAGCGTCTGGACGACTACCCAAAAGCCAGCAATAACAGCTCCAACCTGCCGACATTTTAAGCTCTTCACCACTTGCGATCCATTGATCAGCTACATCTTGAGCAATCTCTGCCTCTGCTAAAGTTACTGCAACCACAAAATCGGACAGCATATAAAAATATGCACCATTTATCCAACGCTCAAAATCTTCCGCAGTCATTGCCATTGGATCTGCTATAATTCCCGCAAAATACATGGCATCGTAGTTCCCTGTGGCGTATAGTTGCTCTGCTAAAGGTTGATTACGCTTGATTTTCTTAGCAAGCGGCTTCATTGCGCCTGTTGCTACACCGAAGAGGGGCTCGTGCGCACCATTACTCATGTAAATCTTTTTCAGGCGTTCCTTCCCAAGCGTTTCGAGTTCCTGCATAACTATTTCAAAATCCATCATAGTCACTTCCTTTTCAATATACATAATACATGGATCTCTAGAAAGCCTAATTTATTTCAAGTACTTGCCCGTAATGGACTGCTCGGCATGAATAATCTGTGAAGGTGTACCTTCAAATACCACGTGCCCACCTTTGCTGCCACCATCAGGTCCCATATCAATAATCCAGTCCGCTTGGCTGATCACTTCGAGATTATGCTCGATGACAATCACCGTATTACCCGCATCTACAAGACGATTCATAATCTCCATAAGGTGACCGATATCTGACATATGCAATCCTGTAGTAGGCTCGTCCATCACATATATACTCCCCTTCTTATGTAGCTCACTTGCCAACTTAATACGCTGGCATTCCCCGCCTGAGAGTGTACTCAGTGGTTGACCAAGTGTTATATAATTCAAACCTACATCACTCAGCGCCTGTAGTTTACGAACTACCTCTTTTAATTGGAAGAATTCCAAAGCTTGCTCTACCGTCATCTCAAGTACATCAGCAATTGATTTTCCATTAAGCAAGTAAGACAGAACATCTTCCTTAAATCTTTTTCCTCCACATACTTCGCATGGTAACTTCACGCTATCGAAGAATGAAAGATCAATATAAACAACGCCTAAGCCTTGACAGTTCTCACAAGCACCTTTGGAGTTAAAGCTGAATAAGCTTGGACTAACCTTGTTCGCAGAAGCAAAGGCTTTTCTCACATCATCCAAAATCCCCGTATAGGTTGCAGGATTAGAACGTGTTGACACCCCTATGGCCGATTGATCGATAACGATAGCGTCTGGATGATTACGGAGAAATACATCATTAATCAGTGTGCTCTTACCCGAACCAGCCACTCCGGTCACAACAGTTAGTACGCCGCATGGAATATCTACGCTCACGTTCTGCAAATTGTGCAGGTTAGCGTCCTTAATAGTCAACTTACCTGAAGGCTTCCTGTATTCATTCTTTAACAGTAGTGGTCGTTTCATATGTGTCCCCGTTAAAGTTCCCGATTCCAGAAGTCCAGTATAGCTTCCTTCGTATACTATGTTACCACCCCGACTGCCAGCGTGTGGACCGACATCAATGATATGATCTGCCACTTTAATCACATCAGGGTCATGCTCTACCACAAGTACGGTATTACCTTTATCGCGCAATTTCTGAAGCAATTCATTTAACCTATGGACATCTCGAGGATGAAGGCCCACGCTGGGTTCATCAAAAATATAAGTAACATCGACCAGACTTCCGCTCAGGTGCTTCACCATCTTGATTCTCTGGGATTCACCACCGGATAAAGTATCGGTTTCACGGTCAAGTGTCAAATAGTCCAGCCCAATATCAACCAGATGTTGAAGCCGCTCTATCAGGGACTTTACGATCGGTGCCGCAGCAGCATCATCAATCTCCCGAATGACGCGGATGAGGTGTCCGACCTCCATCGCCGACAACTCGGCAATGTTATGTCCATTAATTTTGCAGTTAAGTGCAGATTGGCTAAGTCGAGCACCATGACAACTGGTGCAAGGACCTTCGGAGATGAATGGGGCAACGGATTGTTGCGTCCGTTCGGACTTTGTCTTTACATCCTGCTTGATGTACTTGTTTGTAAACTTCTCAATAACACCCTCGACGGTAACATTCATTTCTTTTCCAGCAAAATCCATCTTTACTTTTCTAGCCTTGCCATGAAGAAGCTGTTCAATATCATCTTTAGAATAATCACTCAGTTTCTTATCGAGATCATAGTTTCCTGACTGTACAAGCATGTTCCATTCCCAGCTGTTTACCGCATAACCAGGAAGCATGATTGCTCCTTCATTAAGGGACTTAGACATATCCACAGCTTTACTCATATCAACGTTAAGACTACGGCCAATTCCGTTACACTCAGGACACATCCCCTGTGGATCGTTAAACGAGAACATGTGCGCTCCTCCAACATAAGGCTGACCTATTCTTGAGAATAGAAGACGGAGAATGGGAGATATATCGGTGATCGTGCCCATCGTGGAATGAGAGCCGCCACCAAGACGCTTCTGATCAACGATTACAGCCATGCTTAGATTCTCGATCGCGTCTGCATCTGGCTGCGGATAGCGAGGCAAAAAATTACGAACAAACATGCTAAAGTTTTCATTCAACAAACGCGTAGATTCTGCAGTAATGGTATCAAAGACGATCGAGGACTTTCCTGATCCAGATACCCCCGTGAAGATCGAGATCTTTCGTTTGGGGATCCGTAAGGATACATTCTTTAGATTATTCTCTCTCGCAGCTGAGATGATGATATATTCCTGATTCGATTCACTCATCATTAACATCCTTTCACTAATCTTTATTTTTTAACTCAAGTAAGGAAAATGCTCCGAACGAACATAAACCGGCTGCGTTATGATTTACAGTCGGTTCTCTCCATAGTTGTATTCTTATGTAGTAGTACTCTAATGAAAATAGGAACGCTAATACTGTGTATCTCTAACCATTGTTTCTTGTATCTTGGTGCTTCAAACCTTCCAAAAGATGATAAATACCGTTTTGGTGGCATTTGATTATATGTCACCCTTTGTTATTGTGTCAACCATGCCATCATCTCCAAATAGTAAAGCCGCATGAATGCAGCGTATACGCTAACTTAAATCAGTCTCTTTCATCCATACTTTTACAAATATTTGGGGCTAAATGCAACATTCATTTCATATGCTTAGTCGAGTCCACGATATTTTTTCGTCGAATATACGGAATGTCCTAAGGAGGTGAAATTATTCCTCTAATCGTCAGAGCAACATTTAATGCGACGGGTGCTGTCACATTCACAGGCAATACTCTCGGTCTAAGTCGTTCAGATACTGCGGGGGTACCGGGTACATCGGACAGCATTGGTGCTTTTTCAACAATTAATACGAGTTCTGTCTATGGCACTTATCCTCCGGGTACGACAAGCAACTATCTGAACAACAGTTCATCGGCAATTCTGAGCATTCCAACAGGCAGCACGATTCTTTATGCCGAACTGATTTGGGGCGGTTCTTATATAATCTCAGGAAGCATTAATCTCAGCGCATTTATTAATAATCCGGTTACATTCACTACTCCCGTCGGAACGAACAGCATAACCCCCGATTCAGCTACAGCTAATTCCATTGATTTTGGAAATGGTGTAACTGCGTATGTCCGGTCTGCCAATGTTACATCACTCGTTCAGGCAGGCGGTGCAGGCACTTATACGACCGGAAATGTTGTTGGCACTATAGTTATTAACAATGATCCAACAGGCAATCATGCAGGCTGGACGCTCGGAGTGATTTACCAGAACCCTACGCTTCCTTTCCGTAATATGTCGATCAGAGCTGGTGCTGTGCTGGTGCAATCGACATCTGATCCTGTTACCACAACACTTACTGGATTTGCTACCCCAGTATCAGGTGCGCTGGGTGGCAGAGCATTATTCAGTGCTCAAGAGGGAGACGCCAACCGTACCGGTGATCAGGCGTTGTTTGGTCCGACTTCTGCCACAGCAGCGGCTCTATCAGGTCCCAACAACTTTGCCAACAATTTTTTCGCTTCACAAATCAATAATAATTCAGGTGTGCTTGATACAACAGGCACGTTCGGCAACCGAAATCAGACTAACGGCACTCCTGGAACGAACATCATTGGCGGCAGGCAAGGATGGGATATCACGAACGTCGATGTCTCCGCAAGACTAATAAACAATCAGTCTTCAGCGGTTCTCATCCTAACAACGTCAGGAGACGCCTATGCCGTCAATGGCAATGCAATTCAAGTAGACATAAATGCACCCAAAATAAATGTCGTAAAAAGTGCTAATGTCTCAAGTGGTATCATCGGTGATGTAGTAACTTACACGGTTACTGTAAGTAATACCGGTACTGCCAATGCAAACAGTGTGGTTCTTTCTGATATTCTTCCCACAGGACTTACTCTTGTCAGCGGGAGTGTTACTATCGGTGGCATTCCGAGACCAACCTACGATGTTGTCGCTGGTGCACCTCTAGGAACCTTGAATTTTGGCACATCTATTACGGCTACATACAGAGCTACCATAACTTCCAAGCCGCCCTCTTCAGTTCTCGTAAATACCGCAAATACTTCCTTTGCTTTTCAAAGTGTCGCCGGTGGGTCTACGATAACCGGAGTCATTCCCTCTAATTCAGTTACCGTAACAGTCTTGTCACCCAATATCATCCTAACGAAAAGTGCTAATCGAGTGAATGCAACGGTTGGATCGACCGTAACTTACACGATATTGGTTGCCAATTCAGGGAATATTGCTGCTACCGTTTCACTTTCCGATAATATTCCGGCAGGAAGCACTTATGTTGGTGGTAGCTTCACTGTGAATGGATCAGCTATCCCGGGGGCTAATCCCCCAGCAGGTGTATCAATCGGAAGTATCGGAGCAGGAGCCTCATCAACGGTCACGTTTCAAGTACTTGTAAACTCCCTGCCCTCTCCACCGCAACTGGTCGATCAGGCCACCGCGGCCTATACTTTCCAGCCTTCTGCTGGTCGAACAATATCAGGATCAGCTGCATCCAACACCATAACCCTTCCGGTCACGCTACCAAATATTACGGTTGCCAAAAGCGCTAATCTATCTGATATAGCGGTTGGTGAGACGCTCACATACACTTCCATCATTACGAATAATGGAACGGAAGCTGTAACCAATACGGTCCTGACCGATGGGATCCCTGCAGGTACAACATTCGTCTCTGGAAGTGTTACGATCGGAGGTACTAGTGTCCCTGCAGCCAATCCATCTAGCGGCATTCCTGTCGGTACATTGGCTGCAGGTAGTACCATCAGTGTAGCGTTTCAAGTTACGATAACTTCTCTGCCAAATCCCGCAAGCCTATCCAACCAATCGACGGCTTCTTATAGCTCCGGAACGTTTACGGGCAATTCATTGTCCAATACGATAACCACACCGGTGTACCAACCTGTCATCTCGATTGCTAAAAGCGCTAATACCGTTAACGCAACCGTCGGGGATACGATCCAATATACGCTTCTGGTCCGTAACACGGGGAATATATCAGCTCAAGTGACGTTAACCGACAATATCCCTGCGGGTACAACATTTGTGCCGAATAGCGTGACTGTGAATGGTGTAACAATTCCGGGGGCAACACCTACCGGAGGAATTACTGTAGGGGCCGTGGCTTCGGGTGCAAGTGTCTCCGTAGCTTTCCAGGTCGTCCTGAATTCACTCCCTTCGCCGCCTACAATAGTCAACTCAGCAGTTGGGACCTATAACTATCAGCTTCCGAGCGGGCGGAGCTTATCAGGTTCGTCAAATTCCAATACTTTGACGATCGCGGCTTCCTCCCCGAATGTTACGATTAATAAAGTTGCTGATTTATCCGTCGTCACGGTGTCGGATCTATTAACTTATACGTTGACGGTTTCTAATAATGGCCTTGGAGCCGTTAACAATGTCATTGTTTCCGATGGGATTCCGGCAGGTACAACGTTCGTCAACGGAAGTGTGACGATTAACGGTGCGTCTTCGCCAAATGCTACTCCAGTGAATGGGATCTCTGTTGGGACAATTAACGCTTCATCATCGTCCATCATTAATTTTAAGGTAAGGATTTCGTCTCTACCGAGTCCTGCTCTACTGAGTAATCGGGCAAGCGCTGGCTTTACATCCGGTGCTTTTACCGGAAGTTCTCAATCTAATACGGTTACTACCCCTGTATATCAAGCCATTGTAAGCATCAATAAGGGTGCAAGTACAACGAATGCAACTGTAGGGGATACTTTTAACTATCAGTTTCAAGTAAGCAATTCCGGCAATACGGCTGCTTCTGTGACGTTGACTGATAATATCCCAATCGGGTCCACTTTTATCGAAAACAGTGTATTGATCAACGATTTACCTGTACCGGGAGTCAGCCCTATAACAGGAATCCCTATAGGTGTGATTCAACCGGGAACCACAGCAGTAGTCAGCTTTGTGGTCACAGTCACATCCTTGCCTTCCTCCCGCCAACTTACGAATCTAGCAACCGCCTCTTACATCTATACTTTGCCTGGTGGACGGCAGATTTCTGCTGTTTCTACATCCAATTCGCTAACCATTCCCGTAACGATTCCGAACGTAAGTATCGTCAAAACAACTTCCACTACTTCTGTTGTCGTGGGTGACATCCTGACTTATACCAGTGTTGTCACAAATAATGGCATATCCAATGTGAATAACGTCAGTTTACTTGACAACATCCCTGCTAATACATCATTTATTCCTCAAAGCGTAACTGTTAACGGTACATCACGTCCGTCAGCAGTTCCGTCCGAGGGAATTTCAATCGGTACCTTGGCCCCTGGGGCTGTGGCTACCATAACTTTTGAGGTGAGGATAACTATGCCGATTCCTAAACAGATTGACAATCAATCAACCGTTAGTTTTACTTCGGGAACTTTCTCAGGAACCACATCATCCAATGTCACAACAACGCCCGTTATACAACCACAGATTTCACTTGTTAAAAGTGCAAGTACATCCAATGCAACCTTAGGTGACTCTATCACCTATACAATTACGATTAACAATACCGGTAACCTTGGTGCTGCCGTTACGTTGACGGATCCAATTCCTGCCGGAACAACATTTACACCTAACAGCGTTATTGTAAATGGCAGTCCCGTACCGGGATCATCCCCCGTCTCTGGGATCAGTTTAGGTACTGTCAATGCTGATACTAGCGTCGTCGTTACCTTTGGAGTGGTCGTTACTACCCTTCCGAACCCACAGTTTTTGTCGAATCAAGCCAGTGCAAATTTCACGTTCACACCACCTGATGGACGGCTACTAACCGGCTCTGCTGTGTCAAATTTAGTAACAGTCCCAGTGTCCGCACCAAACGTTAGTGTTACTAAATCAACTGTGTCAACTGCAGCAACCGTAGGTGACACAATCATCTATTCGACAGCGGTAACCAATTCTGGTATCGAAACTGTAAATAACGTGCAATTCACAGATATTATTCCGAGCGGTTCAGCTTTCGTTAACGGAAGTGTAACAATCAACGGAACCGCCGCTCCGTCGGCAAACCCTTTGAGCGGAATATCTTTGGGGTCGATCAATCCAGGAGCAACCACCACGGTTGTTTTCAGCATAACAGTTAACTCGGTACCCCCATCGGGCCAGCTAAACAACCAAGCGACTGTAACCTTTACATCAGGTGCGTTCTCGGGCTTAACCAATTCCAATACGGTCACAACGCCAGTATATAATTCGGTGCCAACCGTGGCCAAAAGTGCCAATACCTCCAATGCAAGTGTAGGTGATACGGTAAGCTATACTTTTCAGATTAACAATTCAGGCAACTTTGGAGCACAAGTAAAGTTGACTGACAATATTCCTGCTGGAACGGCATTTGTTCCAAACAGTGTGCTGGTGAACGGTTCTCTGCAAGCTGGTGCCGATCCAATCACCGGTATTAATGCTGGAGTTGTTGGACCTGGTCAGACGACGACGGTCATTTTCTCGGTTGTGATCAACACATTACCTTCTCCGCAGCAGCTCGTGAATCAAGGGACTGCATCTGCTGTCTTTACTTTGCCTGACGGACGTATCATAACAAGAACAGCATTATCTAATACGGTATCCATTCCAGTCTCAGCACCGAATGTTAACGTCGTCAAAAGCACACCATCAACGGCACTAACCGTTGGAGATACCGTGACTTACACTTCACAGATCTCCAACACTGGAATTGCCAGTGTGAGTAACGTTCAGTTCACCGATCCCATTCCCACAGGTTCTACATTTGTAACAGGATCCCTAACTGTTGACGGAGCAGCCCGCCCTGCCGCCAATCCAGCAACTGGCGTCATCATAGGAACCATTGCTCCTGGTGACACCGTATCGGTGATCTTTCAAGTAACAGTTACTTCGCTTCCCGCTACATCAGCTTTAAATAACCAATCTACGGTAACCTTCTCATCCGGAACTTTCTCGGGGGTTACTTTCTCAAATACGGTTTCAACACCGATCTATCAGCCCAAATTGACCGCTGTGAAAAGTGCAAATACAATTAACGCGACCGTGGGGGATACGGTTTCTTACACTATTGCAATCAACAATACTGGTAATTTCGGAGCATCCGTCACATTGACCGACACGATACCTGATGGAACAACTTTTCAGCCTAACAGTGTTCTTTTGAATGGCCAACCGCTCCCTGGGGCGGACCCTTCTACAGGTATTCCACTCGGTGTGGTTGCAACGGAGGCGGTCGTCATGTTCTCTGTTACTGCAGATGCTGTACCAGCATCTGCACAGTTGATCAATCAGGCTTCTGCGACCTATACCTATACCCTACCGGATCAGCGGGTTATCAATGGCTCCATCACTTCCAATATTGTTTCAATACCGGTATCCGCTCCTAACCTGTCCGTTGTCAAAACTTCTACGCTTACAGACGCTTCATTCGGAACAGTTATTCCTTATACCGTTACGATCACAAATAATGGAATCGAAAATGTGACGAATGTGGTGTTTTCTGATAAGATCCCACCTGCTACCCAATTTGTGTCTGGTAGCGTTACAGTGAATGGAACCTCCGTACCGACCGCGAATCCAGCCACTGGTATATCGCTCGGCACGATTGCTCCAGGCGCTGTTGTGACAGTTACTTTTAACGTAACCGTTATTTCAATACCAGCTACAGGACAACTGTCGAATCAATCCTCTGTAAGTTTTACGTCGGGCGCCTTCTCGGGAACAACCTTCTCAAATACCAATAACATTGAAGTCTTCCAAGCGATCATTAATGCAGTAAAAAGTGCTAACACGTCTAATGCAACGGTTGGAGATACAATCGTATATAATGTAGCTCTCACGAATACAGGTAATTTACCTGCAATAGGAACACTTACAGATCCAGTCCCTGCAGGAGCAGTATTTGTTCCTAACAGTATTCAGGTAAACGGAATTCCACAGCCGGGTGCAGACCCTTCAACCGGATTTAGTGTTGGCACAATTAATCCAGGAACCACTATTTTTGTTTCCGTATCGATGGAGGTAACAGTCGATACCTTGCCAAATCCACAGCAGCTTGTGAATCAAGCTACCGTAAATTATACGTTCCAGCATCCGGACGGTGAGATCCGTACAGGTACGGCATTATCGAATGTAGTAACAATTCCGGTCTCTTCTCCAGATATTTCAGTTGTCAAAAGTACACAATCCATTGATGCTGTCGTTGGTGATATCATTACGTACAGTATTAGCGTGACGAATAATGGAATTGAAGCTGTCAATAACGTCGTGCTAGTTGACCCTGTTCCAACAGGCTCGGTCTTTGTAGCGGGCAGCGTTACCGTTGACGGTCTTTCACGGCCTACCGCGAATCCGAATACGGGCATCACTATCGGTACAATTGCTCCAAACGTAACGGTAATCGTTACATTCCAGGTACAGGTGACGACGCTATGAAGTCCGGACTGACCCCAGATTTTATACTAAAAAATCAAACCATGGTCCGTTTTAGTATTAATGGGGCAGAGTCCGTAGCCTATTCCAATACGGTCGATACTCCCTGGGTCGGTCCAATCTTGAAATTCAATAAATTTGTGCATGAGAAGATAGTTACACTCAATCAGACCATAACTTATAGCTTCACGATCCAGAATGATGGCAACCGTGATGCGGATATCATCTTGTATGATACTTTACCTAAGGAGATGTCCTTTATCCCTAACAGCTTGTTAAAAGATGGTGTTCCGCTTCCGGGTGCCAACCCGAATGATGGTGTTAACCTTGGAAAAGTGTATATGAACTCTTCGGTTTTTGTCGTTTTTCAGGCGATATTAGTATCCATCCCTTCTTCACTCGAAGTCAGCAATATGGGAAGAGCCGACTATAAGTTCCGCTCGCTAGAAGGAAGGATGATTACTGGTACAATTCACTCCAATTCGACATCAATCACCGTACTCCCCTATTTTGTGTCACTGATTGCAGAAGTCAGCACAAACCAGACGTTCAGCGGAGATATAATTACCTATCAGCTATTGGTATTGAATCAAGGGCATGTTGCACTTGCCAGTTCGGTGATCTATGTTCCACTGCCATCAGGAGTGACGTTCGTTCCAGGGAGTGTCGTGATTGACGATATGCATAATCCAACAATTCAACCTGAGGATGGTATACCTCTGGGTACTATTGCACCTGGTGCTTCGATATGTATCAAAGTCAATCTACGAATTGGCGATTCGGTGGAGACCAATCCTTTTCCCCTGCAGGGGTATTTACAATACTCGGTTGATAGTGAAGAGCTTTCTGTTCAGTCGAATGAACTTCTCGTTAATGTAATCCAGCCCCTCGTAATTATCAGAAAAAGTGTTAATAAGCAAAGAGCTACGATCGGCTGCATACTTCGCTACCAATGCGACATTAGCAATGATGGCGATTTCGCCGTGGATGCTACCCTAAAAGACCTTCTTCCGAAACACCTATCTCTCGTTCCTGGAAGTATACTTATGGATGGTAATCCAGTACATGGAGCCAATCTTTCACAAGGGGTTTTTCTAGGGACAATAAGACCGGATCAACAAGTGAAGGTGACTTTTGATGCAATTGTAGAGAAGATAAAAGCTCCTCCCCCAACATCCATTGTTGCAGAAAATCAAGCTTCTGTTACATTTACATTCCGTATTCCAGATGGTCGTCTCATTCGTCAAATGTCACTTTCCGATAAGGTCACCGTTGAATTGTTAGCTCCAAACTTCATGGTGACAGCCATTCCCGATCATTACTTGGTTGGACTTGGCGAATTACTATCGTTTACGATTACGGTCACGAATACTGGATCACTCGCAGCTGAGTTCAGCTTGGACGGATGGAATCAAGACATAGACGTTTTTGAGAAAGGTGTGGTTATTTTAGAGGGTGAGCACGAAATTCCGCTTCAAGGCTGTCCATACCCATTAGGTATCCTAAATCCGGAAGAAACCATTCAATTCTGTTATCTAACTAAGGCATCAGAGGCCATTGATGAAGAGATTGAAGATGTGACCGGTTACTTTCTGTTTACTTACCTTACAGAAATCGATGAATGTACGTACAGTGGTGAATTCCGATCAAGTATGATTAACATTTTATTGGATATGGATAACGAATAATGGGTTTAATCTTTTGATTGTTCAAAAAAAACAGCGTTGGCTTTAAAAAAAGCCTAACGCTGTTTTTTTCGTGCATTTTTAAGTATCTTCAGAATTTCTTTAGATTTATCCTCGCTAATTCCTCAGATTTTTTCGTTACTATTTTCATATCGAAAAAACAAAGATATCTGGCAATGTATCTTGGATCAATAATCGTGAATTCAAAAAAATGGAGGAATAGATAATGGGGGAAAAACAGTTGAATATCAGTGAATCTTTACTTTTTTTAGGGAAATTTCTCGAAAATCCACAACGAGTGGGGAGTGTTATACCCAGTTCTCGATTTCTAGCAGCTAAAATGGTTCAGTCCGTACCTTGGAATGAGGTAAAAGCGGTCGCAGAGCTCGGGTCAGGTACAGGTGCTATCACACGTTTCATAAAGACAGAGTTAACTGATTCAACAACAGTGTTATTGTTCGAAATGGATAAGAAAATGAGAACTGATTTAAAGACAAGTTACCCGGATTTCGTCTGTTATTCAAATGCTTGTCACTTAGTAAAAAAAATGAATCTTAATAACTTAGATCAGCTTGACTGTATTATTAGCGGATTACCTTTCTTTAATTTCGCCAGTGAAATGCGAGAAACTTTACTAAATCAGATTATAGAGGCACTAAAACCAGGTGGGATTTTTATCGCCTTTCAATACTCCCTTCAAATGAAAAAACAGTTTTCGGAAAAATTAATCATTGAAAAGATCGAGTTCGTACCCTTCAATTTCCCTCCTGCTTTTGTATATACCTGTCGCAAAAGGGAGACGCTTTAAATTAACTATGACACCTGAACTTAATACATTTTCGCTTATAGCTAAAAAAAGGAGCAATATATCATGTACACTGTGCTTGTGGTAGATGACGATGCAGAGATTCGTGATGTCATTCACGTATATTTGCGGAATGAAGGCTACCATGTCATTGAAGCAGCAGATGGTCTAGAAGCGCTAACGATAGTACAATCAACCTCTGTCCAGCTGATCATTCTGGATGTTATGATGCCCCGAATGGATGGTATTAAGGCTTGCCTTAAAATCAGGGAAGTTTCAAACACCCCGATTATCATGCTTTCAGCCAAGCAAGAAGATATTGATAAAATCACAGGTCTAACTACCGGAGCTGATGATTACATGATAAAACCATTTAATCCGTTAGAATTGCTTGCTCGAGTAAGAGCTCAAATGCGACGACAATCATTATTAGGTACAAAAAAATATAATTCTCTTATCCATATCAAAAATCTTGTTATTGATAAAACTAAACATTCCGTAAAGTTGAACGGTAAGGATATTTCATTAACCCCGTTGGAATTTGATATTCTAGTACTTCTTGCAAGCCATTCAGGGCAAGTATTCAGCACGGAACAAATTTACGAGAAGGTGTGGAAAGAACCCTACGGATATTCAGATAATACAGTGATGGTTCATGTCCGTAATTTACGAGAAAAAATAGAGGAATCTCCAAGAGAACCCCAGTATATCAAAACGGTTTGGGGAGTTGGATATAAAATTGACTAATCAAAAACTAAAAAAAACCAAAAAAATCCAGGTCAATATTTTAATCAGAATGGTATTCAGTTTTATTATTGCTATTGCGATAAATAATGTACTTATTTTACTAGTCTTAAGGGTTGGTAATGAAATGGAGTGGAATTGGTTTCTAAGCTACTTTCCTTATCTTATTACTCCCTTGTACATTGTTTTGTTTGTATTTACTTTCTTAGTTTTAACACGCCCTATAGTTAAAGATTTAATCAATCTGCAACGCGGTCTCCAAATTATATCGGGGGGTGATCTGAACTATCGGGTATCTGTTCATCGACAAGATGAACTCGGTCAGGTCGCGTCTAACATCAATTTGATGGCAGAACGATTACAACAGCAGATCAAAAAGGAACGTGAACTCGAAATCTCCAAGATGGAGATGATAACAAGCATCTCTCACGACTTACGTACCCCACTCACAAGTATAATTGGTTATATAGAGCTCTTGAGAACAAATTCATTCCAGAATACAGATGAATATACGCGTTTTGTTCAAAATACTTTTAACAAAACGATGCATATAAAAAAAATGCTTGATGATTTGTTTGAATATACCAGACTTACTTCGATCGAGTCCCACTTGGATCTAAAGCAGGTAGATGTCGTTCAACTTCTAGACCAATTACTTTTTGAATTTGAACCTCTCGCTCAAGAGAATGGCATTAATATTGTGAAGGAGATCGAAGATTATCCTATTATTATCCTCATTGACAGTGATAAAATCGCCAGAGCAATTGATAATTTACTTATGAACGCCCTAAAGTACTCTGTAAAGCCAGGAACTGTTCGTATTTTAATGATGACAGATAATAAACAGGTGACAATAGAGATTGAAAACAAAGGAAATTCACTCACGAAAGAACAAGAAGATAAACTCTTTGAGCGTTTCTATAAAGTTGATCATTCACGAAATAGCGATGGCATTCAAACAGGAGCTGGATTAGGGCTTTCTATTGCTAGAAATATACTTGAGTTGCACGGAGGAACCCTGACATTCAAATTATTAAATAATATTTATAAATTCACTCTTACTTTGCCATTCGAAACCAAAAGTATCTCCAGTATTCAGCCTACAGCACAATAAATATGAAATAGCTCTGACCCCTATTTAGGTCAGAGCTGAAACATATATCATCTATTTTTTTAAGTGATATGGAACCGTCGTAACAATGACATCCTTCCGATATAGCAAGTATGCACGAATCATAAGACTGGTTTGGTTATGAAGTAGATTTTGCCAGCCTTTTTTAGGAATGAATTGAGGAATAACGACTGTTACTTGATATTGAGATTCAGCCGCTTTACGCTGCACAGTATCAATAAATTTACCTAATGGATGAATAATACTCCGGTATGGAGAATTTATCGTCACAAGCCTAACATCGGGTCTCCACTTCTTCCACTTTTCTTCGAATCGAGTTAACTCTTCTCTTTCAAACGGAATGTAGAGTGCAATAACTTGGTCAGCTGATAAAGACTTCGCATAGTTTAATGAATGCTCAACGACATGAGTTATTCCTGACACCGGTAGAATAACAACATTACCTTTGATTTCAACCGATGGTTCACAAGTTGTGATGCGCAGTTGTTCACCAACAGCATCATAATGCTTCTTAATTCGATAGAACAGATACACGATGACCGGTAAGAATATAAAGAATGGCCATACCTGAGCAAACTTAGTCATGAAGAACATTAGGAATACCGTTAAACTGATCACGGCACCTATTGTATTAATTAATAGTTTTGGCATAAAGCCTTCCGGTTTCTCGCGAATCCATTTCAACATCATCCCTGTCTGAGAAAGTGTGAATGGTATAAATACACCCACTGCGTATAAGGGAATGAGGTGCTCGGTTTGACCATGGAAAGCAATAATCAGCAGTATGGATAAGAAGCCGAGAATCATAATACCGTTTGAATATCCTAACCGATCTCCCCGTGCGGTAAACATTCTGGGAATAAATTTATCCTTAGCTAGATTAACTGCAAGAAGTGGAAATGCTGAATAGCCTGTGTTGGCAGCAAGGATAAGAATAAGTGCTGTAGTTCCCTGGATAAAGAAGTACATAAAATTACGTCCAAAAGTCTGATTGGCTATTTGAGATACGACGGTCTCCTGCGCTGTGGGTGCTATCCCATAATAATAGGCAAGGAATACAATCCCTGAGAATAATACAGCTAATAGGATTCCCATGGCCATTAGTGTTCTTGCTGCATTTTTAGGTGCAGGGTCTTTAAAGTTAGGAATTGCATTGGAAATCGCTTCAACGCCTGTGAGTGCCGAACTTCCTGAGGCGAATGCCTTTAAAAGTAAAAACAAACTAATTCCAGCAACTGGCGTACCGATCGGAGCATGTAAATCTGGAGAAACATGCCCCGTGAATATATTGTACATACCCACCACAATCAAAATAAATAATGCAAATACGAATAAATAGACAGGGTATGCTAACACCGTAGCAGATTCGGTTACTCCACGGAGATTTAGAATTGTGATCAGTATGACAAATGCAACAGCTATACTCACCGTATGTTCATGGAGTGCTGGAAATGCCGAAGTCAATGCATCTGTTCCTGCTGAGACGCTGACCGCTACAGTCAAAACATAATCCACGAGTAAAGAACCCCCGGCAACAAGTCCAGGGAGAACTCCTAGATTTTGCTTAGATACAACATACGCTCCACCACCGTGCGGATAAGCATAAATGATCTGACGATAAGAAAGTATCAAGGCCGTTAGTAGAACCAATACTCCGATCCCAATAGGTATTGAATACCAAAGAGCTGCTCCACTTATTGTAATGAGAACAAGTAGGATTTGTTCAGGACCATATGCCACGGATGATAAAGCATCCGAGGATAGAATGGCTAGTGCTTTTTTCTTGTTAAGTTTTTGTTCTCCTAACTCGTTCGATTTCAATGGTCGACCTATCAAAAGTCTTTTTAATGCTGCCATCGTTAGTTCACCGCCAGTGGATAAAATTAAAGGAATGGATGTGTCTTACGGCGTCCCGTATCAGCATTTAGGCACATCAAAAAAGCCACAGGAAAGTTGGACTTTCCCGTGACTTGAAGAAACAAAGTTCACGACAAATCCTCTTTCATAACGCTTACGAGGTTAGCTGACGGATTCGGGATCGAAAGTATCCCTACACTTAGTAACTAGCCAAGTGATTCACCCCTGAGATGAGATTAGCCTCATCTTAATGGTTCCCCCGCTTCTGATTAAGAATTCAGCGATCTAGGACTATTCAATGTTGCTTCCAAACTGGAATCACATTCAAGATTATGAATGAATCTTACTCCCATCCCGTACTTACTGTAAAGATCCAAAGAGACACAAATCGGTTTAAAAATGCCGGATATAATTTCATGATACCGATTACAAAGGCTCAACACCCTTATTATCGTGAATTATCTCGATTTCGCTCTTGTTATTACAGAAAAAAAGAGCAGACGCATTTAGGTCTGCTCTTTTCTTTTATGAATGATCTGATTTTGAGCCAATAAGGCGACTTAATGTGGACTAAACACGAACGCTAGGTGCCTATTCTCCATATAGGATCAACTTTTAAGAACTCTCATTTTATTTTAAGCTCAATTACAGGCTCTTCAGGTTCCTGTACTGTTGTTTTTGATCTGTTGAGTTCAGGAGATAACTTCATAACGATTGATTGGGGCTCATCCAGCATATTGCTGCCGAATACATACTGCATCCCGTCCTCAGTTCCGCCTCCTGAGATACTAGGCGCTTTGTACATTTTCCCTTCAGCCGTTTCTGAGACAATTTCATGGTGATTAAGCATTTCGCTAATTGAAGTTCTAGTTTTAAAATTATTTGTTTTCCCAGGATTATATACGAATGTAGCTCTTGTCATCAGCGGAGAAACTTCAACCTTGGATAACAACACTTGATGATCGCCAAGCATGAACGATTGATCCGGTTTATATATCTCCGTCTTGGTTAAAGAAAATTTCGGGTCCAAGTCGAACTCTACCTTTATTCGCTCTGAATAGTTCATCTCTGAACGGATCGTGCCTGTCTTGGGATCAGAAAGCTTACCGGGATCAACGGAGGCAATTTGGAAATCGACTTCAATACGATTCGGTAAAGGCTTACTACGATCAAGTTCTAACGTTGAACGCCCCTGCCAGCTCTGACCTTCCAAGCCACCAATTTTCGACGTATTCCCTAGATAACGACCTGTTTGTATGTCTGTCATGCGAACACTGTTCACATCATATATTTCCTGAGTCGAATCTGATGTAGCCGTATACAACAAGATTAACTTGTTCTCGTCTGCAGTAACGGCATCGATGGTAATCTGGTAAGGTCCTGATTTCGCCGACTTGTTGATCACCTGTATATAGTCATTTCGTATCGCAGACTCCAATGTACCTCCATCAATATCGTAGGCGGCCATACTCTTAAACTTAAATCGCAGCAATCTCTGATAATGTCATGTCATTGTAGTATTTTAGAAGCAGCACATGGCGATACTTGGGTTTTACCTTTTTCAGAAGAGACCATATCACAAGTCTGTCATGATTGAATCCTTCAAAAACATGTTCATGAGTGGCTTTTTCCAACTCTTCATCAGGCAACAGTACTGCCCGTTTACGTCGTCTCTGTTCATCAATACAAACATAGATCAAGATACGAATGATCCAAGCTTTAAATGCCTTCTTATCTTTTAATGTTGAATACTTAACCCATGCTCGGCAAGTCATCTCCTGCACGGCTTCGAGGGCATCATGCCGATTGCGCAAGTAACTATATGCAATACTGATCAGTGTATCTTGGTGTTCTATAATGGACTGGTAAAAATCGGTCTCTTCATCCGTTCCTGCCAGCACCACCTTTTTCATCTCGGCTTGGGAGCCCATCATGATCTCCTCTCTTTTTCCTTTCTCTATAAAACGTTCTATGAATGAAGACGAGCAAACACGTAAAACAGTTTTTTTATTTGAATTTAATAACTCATGGGTGTAATGTACAACTAAGATATTGGATAAGTTTAGTAATCATAGGAGGGGTTATGTGTTTAAACGAGTTACTTTAAAGTTGGCTGCGATCGTTTTACTGATGGTACCCGTGCTTTCATCTCCGGTTTATGCGGCGAAACAAGATGCTAACATAGACCATGGGCTCATACTCAATAATCGTGTCTTCATTCCATTACGAGCTGTCTCTGAACAATTGAATATACCTGTGAAGTGGTATCAGAACGAAAAGACCATATCCTTACAAAAAGATGATACTAAAATTCTACTAGCGACAAACGTTAATCGAGGAATTGTGCTTACTCCATCTGTCTCTGAAGATCTTGAATACGACCTTAAATATATTGAGACTGACTCTCCGGCTCAGATTATTGATGGCTCTACTTATGTCCCGCTTCGATTTATAAGTCAGTCACTAGGTGCAAATGTGACTTGGAATCAACAATCCAAAGAAGCCCATCTTACATTGGATGGATTGCAAATTGTGGTGAACATCAAGCAACCAACCTATGAACCCGTCCAAAAAATTACTGGCACTCGACTGCAGCAACTATCTCAGAAATTGAATGAAGCAGCAGACCTATCGTTAATTAAAAATATAAATTCTCATTTCAAAGCATCTTTTACGGATTATTTCATTGATTCCATTATGAAGAATAACGAATTAAGATCGACGGATTTAAACCAAGAACCTCCAGTAACCACTGTTAATTATACAAGTAAGAATTCCGCTATCTGGATACAATCTACGGTACTCGGTCCCACTTTAACTGGTGATCAGGATTATGTAGAGGATCAAATCTGTAATTTGATCTATATCAATGGAGTATGGAAAGTGAATAGCGTCGATTTCAAGTTACGGCTAATCCCTTATTTGGTTCAATAGTGATACAAATCAATTAAAAAATAGACAGCTATCAGCTGTCTATTTTTTTAACGAGAAATGTTTTTTTATAAAGATTCCCTTTTAATGTCTAACTTCCCCACTCTCTTCGAATACGCTCAGCTTCTTTAACCATTCTGTTTATCAACTCAGATACGGTTGGGATATCGTGTATCATGCCTGTGACTTGGCCTGCCCAACCAAAACCTTCATTCTTATTGCCATCACAGATCCAGCGTTTGTTGGATTCGCCACTAATATAATCTTTTAGAGCTTCGTATGTTGGTGAGACTTGCTCGATTTCAAGGATTCTTTCAGCATACTCACTTCGTAATACTCTGGCAGGAGAATGGATTGAGCGTTTTATGACGACCGTGTCCCTTTCCGAACTCTCTATTAGCGCCTCTTTATAGGAATTAGAAGCATCAACACATTCCTGCGTAGCAATAAATCGCGTACCCATTACAATTCCCTCTGCACCAAGTGCGTGAGCAGCCATCCATCCTCGACCGTCTCCGATCCCCCCTGAAGCTAGAACAGGTATTGATACGGCATCAACAACCTGAGGAACGAGTACCATGGTTCCAACATCGTCACGCCCCAGATGTCCTCCACCCTCTTGTCCCACCACGATTACTGCAGATGCTCCTAATTGTTCAGCTTTTTGTGCCTGTCTCGTTGAAGAAACAAGCACCAGTGCATGTATATTAGTAGGTTCAAGTCTCTTTAAAATCTCGGTAGGATTTCCGCCGGTGATCGTTACTACAGGTATTTCCTCTTCAATCGCAACCTCAACTCGATCCATATAGGAAACACCATGCATGCCAATTGCAAAGTTCACACCAAAAGACTTGTCTGTCAATTGCCGTGCACGTTGAATTTCTTGACGAAGAGCCTCTTCATTCGGAAGACTCATAGCTGTGATCTGTCCAAGTCCACCCGCATTCGAAACGGCAGCAGCCAGATCTGAATAACCTAAATAAGCCAATCCTCCTTGAATGATTGGATATTTAATATGCAATAATTCAGTAATACGAGTATTCCATTTCATCTTGTGCTCCTCCGCTATAAGATCGTTCAGATCCCAATTGAGTTTAATACGATTGGAATCAATGCAACTACTATGGCTATTCCACCAGCTCGATAATCTAGGTTCTGAAATTCCAATTGTTCAAAGCGAGTTCTTCCTTTGCCGTTACCATAAGCACGTGCATCAATAGCGTAGGTCAGTTGTTCAGCACGCTGAATGGTTGTAAACAGTAGTGGCACTATAATCGGGATATACGCTAACAAGCGCTTAGGTAGCGATAAACTTGTTATGTCTACGCCTCTGGCCTTTTGCGCGAGGAGTATACGATCTAGCTCCTGCTGAATTGTTGGAATAAACCGGATCGCAATAACAATCATTAACGAAAACTGCTCCACAGGAATCTTCAGCTTTGATAGTGGTGACAGCAATTTTTCAAGACCATGAGCGAGTGTTAGCGGTTTTGTTGTTAATGTTAGAATGGAAGTTAACAAGACCAGTAATACAATACGCCAGACGAATTGAATCCCATTACGTAGGCCTTCCCTCGTTAGTTCAATGAATGACCAAGACCAAATGACTGTTCCTTTCGTGAAGATCACGTGATATAGAAATGTAAAGGATAAAATCAATACAATAGGCTTGATACCTCTCCAGATCACGCGAGCCGGAATCTTCGATAACATCAACAAACCAGTAACAACAAGGGTAGCAATCACATAGCTTAAGCTAGAGTCTAGCATCAGAAAGCTCAGCATAATCATAGCGATGCCAATGAGTTTTGTCCTAGGGTCCAGTCGGTGAAATATAGAATGCGTCTCTATGTATTGACCTATTAATACGGTATTAGCCATTTAGACGCTCCTTGTATTCCAGATTGACATGATTGCATTCATAATATCTTCTTCTCTACAGCTTGCCACTTGAATCCTAACGCCTGATAATTCCTCTACCAACTTTAATAGCTGTATAGATTCTGGCAGTGATAAACCAAGTTCTTCTAATAATTGAGATTTCTCTATAAAAATAGTGTTAGTATCATAGTGCCCCATGATCTCTCCACCTTGAAATACGATGACCTCGTCAGAGTACTCTGCAACATCTTCCATCTGGTGTGACACGAAGATAAGGGTTCGATTGTCTTGTTGCTGCCAATTTTTTAATAACCGCAACATAGCTACACGACTGACCGGATCAAGTCCCGCTGTTGGTTCATCCACGATCAGTACTTTCGGGTCCATCATGAACACAGAGGCGATTGCTAGCCGTCGCTTCTGTCCTCCACTTAATTGAAATGGCGGTAATGGAAGGATCTCTTCTGATAGACCTACTTGAGGCAAAATCGACTGAATTCTCTCCATGATCTGATTACTTGTGTATCCATGTTGTTTCGGTGCAAAGGCGAGCTCCTTATGGACCGTTGTTTCAAACAGCTGATGCTCTGGATATTGAAATACAAATCCGATATCAGGAATAACCTTTAGTTGCCCTTTCGTGTCTCTAGTAACGGGCTGATGATCAATCAGATATTCCCCTTCAATGTCGGCAATCAATCCCTTCAACACTTTAGCAAATGTAGACTTGCCTGCACCAGTCTGCCCGATAACAGATATCCACTTTCCTTCTTGAATGGTGCAGCTTACTTCGTGCAAGGCTGTATGACCAGAATAATGAACACTTATTTTGTTGAGTTGGTAGACCATTGTGAGCCAATCATCTCCTTCCAATCCGCATTCAGTGGTGCTTGGAGTTGCAGCTTTTGATGGAGCTTCACGGCAAAAGGCAATTGTAATTGATAATTAGTAGCATTCGTCGTTTCAAAGAAAGTTAGCGGATCACCATCATATTCGAGTTTCCCCTGATGAATAAGAAGCATACGCTCAGCGGATAGCACTTCCTCCATATGATGTGTGATGTATACGATGGTCATGCCCTGCTGGTGCAGCTCATGCATAATCGAAATGACCTGCTCTCTTCCCTTGGGATCAAGCATGGAGGTTGCCTCATCGAAGATGATCATCTGTGGGCGCATAGCCAGAATAGCCGCAATGGCTACCCTCTGCTTCTGACCACCAGAAAGTTCATGAGGCATCGCTTCTAAATAACCCTCCATATAAACAGCTTTCAATGCATGATGGAGACGATCGAGCATTTCTTCCCTTGGCACTCGAATATTCTCGAGCCCAAACAATATCTCATCCATTACGGTTGTCGTAATGAATTGATCTTCTGGGTTTTGAAAAACAAGACCGATCTGTTCATGTAGTTGGATCAGATCCTCCGGACTTGAGGTGTTAAGATTGTTAAACTGTACGCTACCTCCCTTCGGAAGTACCAGTCCATCCATCAGCTTTGCAATGGTAGACTTACCACAACCGTTCGCACCAACAATCGCTATGAACTCACCTGATTCGATGGTGAAACTGATATTTTCTAACACAGGCTGGCCCTTTTTATAATAAAAATCAACTTGATTAAATGTAAGCATTTATGTACTTCCCTTCTGTTCTAACCATGTAGCGAAGAATGCGTCAATATTGTTTTCGGAAAAGACAGGCTGAGGCTTTTGCCACTTCGTTACCTTAGAGCCGTTCACACCAAATATTTCACCCGTTAACTCTGGATGGGGCTGTGCAAGTAGAGATAACACGAAGTGAGCAATATCCTCTGCTTCTCCGACCCGCCAAAATTCTGGAAATGGCTCATTCAGCCGATCATACTTCTGCTTTAGGTGGTTGATAACAGGCTCCGTCATATCCGTTAAAGCTGCTGGTGAAATGCCATTTACCCTGATCTGATGTTTCTTTAATTCAGCTGCTAGTGTCCACACGATGCCGAGTACTCCCGCTTTCGCCGCACTGTAATTCATCTGCCCAATCGAACCTATTAATCCAGCCGTAGAAGTCATCAGAATGATGTCTCCTCCATTGTTCAGCATGTGCGGCAAAACGCGATTTATCATATAAAATGCGCCATTAAGATGCGTGTCCATTACAGACTTCCACTCTTCATCAGTCATGCGAAGACATTGTTGATCCTGTAAATTACCGGCATTATGAATTAGAACGTCAATGCGTCCATATTCAGCTGTAACCGCATCTATCATATCAGTAACTAGATTAGGATCACTAACATCGGTACAGAACCCCATCGCACCCCCATTCGCTTCATGAATTTCATGTACGACTTGATTGATTAGTGTTTGATTGGTCCCGTTCACAACAACCTCATAACCGGAATGTGCTAGATTCACCGCAATACTGCGCCCGATGCCCCTCGTTGATCCTGTGATGATCGCTACTTCTTTCATGACTGCCTCTCTTTCACTGACATCGTCCCGGATGCAATCATTTCTCCATCCTCTCCAGTAACCTTCACTAAAATATAGTCAGCTGCCACTTCAAATTCAAATTCCACTTCCGACTCAACATAAAGTGGATTTGAAAATCTCAGTTCATACGATGTGATCCATTGTTCAGGATGTGCTTGAATATATAGGGATTGTGCTAATCCCATGATATACATCCCATGTGCAATAGGCCGTTTGAATCCAGCACATGCTGCAGCTTCAGCATCAAGATGAATGTCTGCTGCATCTTTAGAAGCCGATGCATACTGCTGGATGGATTCAAACGATATTCGTTTCTTCAATGCTCATCACCTACCCGAATTAACACCGTTTCAGCTGTGAAAATAAGCTGACCACCGCATCTACCAGTCAGAGTATGGGTTAACAATGTCAGTATCCCTTTCCCTTTACTCCCTGATTTTCGTTCAACCTTCGTTAATGCTAACTCACAGTCTAAGAGCATTCCTGCCATAAGTGGTGCTTCATATGCAAATGACTGCGAACCGTGAATCAAAGATTCACTCCGAACCAGCCATGGAATATCAAACTCTTGCCAGAAAATAATGGGCATTGTCGCAGGGGCCATCATTTTCCCTTCTATGTTCTGCAGGGGGGCTTCGATACTGCGTGCATATAGAGTAATCCACTCTGTTGTAACATGAAGTTGATGCCAAATCCTGTTCATTCCACGGCCTCTACAAGTGTCGCTATTCCTATACCACCACCAATACCTAGCGTAGCAAGACCTCTCTTATAAGGGTTACATAGCATTTCAGCACATAGACGTGTTACTAAAATAGCCCCAGATGCACCGTATGGATGACCAATAGCGAGTGCACCGCCTCCTAAGTTCACCTTCTCCTCTGGAATCTGAAGCTGATTCAGTGATGCCAATACTTGTGAGGCAAATGCTTCGTTAAATTCCACGATGTCAAGATCATCCACGGACAGCTGGTTACGACTAAGCAACTTTTGAACAGCAGGAACGGGACCCATACCAAGCACATTTGGATCAACTCCAACTGCTTGAGCATCCACGATACGTAGAATAGGCTTTAGCCTATACTCCTCACATTTTTCACGAGACATGATTAATACTAGAGCAGCCCCATCATTGATCGGACAGGCATTACCCGCCGTTATCGTCCCTTGTTCCAAGAAGATCGGCCTGAGTTGCTGCAGCTTATTAAAGCTCGTATTGGCTCTTGGACATTCATCGTTCGTTATCCACTCATTATGGACATGAAGAGGTACAATTTCCTGTAGAAACCGCCCCGTTGTCTGTGCATGTATCGCTTTTTGATGACTTTTTAAAGCATATCGATCCTGCTCTTCTCTCGATATATTGTATCTATGAGCTACATTCTCTGCGGCAATACCCATTTCCGGATCGCCATAACTGCTTGGGGTGAAATGAGCCCGAGTATATAGCTTAGGTAAACCCATTAATGTGTGGGGCTTTTCCATTTTCCATGGTGCGCGACTTGTACTTTCCACACCACCTGCTAAGTAGATCTCGCCTGCACCGCTTTGTATAAGTCGCGTCGCTATGTTAATAGCCTCTAAGCCTGAACCACATTGCCGATCAATCGTAACGCCCGGAACAGAGACAGGCAATCCTGCTTCAAGTGCCGCAACTCTTGCAATATTTCCACCTGGGCCCACAACATTACCGATGATGACATCATCAATCGATTCTGGAGGTAATTTCGTTTCAGCTACAATATGCTTGATAAGTGGCGATAATAAGCTTTCTGGTTCAAGCTGACTTAGAACGCCTCCCATTCTGCCAATAGGTGTACGTTTTGCCATAACAATCACCGCTTCTGTCATAAGATCACTCTCTTCATGTATTCTTTCATCGCTTGGCGAGCTATCTTCCCACTGCTCGTGTAAATGAACTCCTCTACCGTGACCAGCTGTTTAGGTGCTTTGAAACTTGCTAAATGCTGACGACTATATTGTTTAATTTCTTCTATAGATAACCGATTTGCTCCTGTCCATTTCACAAGTGCCGTAACCTGATCTCCCCAATAAGGATCGGGCATACCTAGTACCATGACTTCATGAATTTCCGGAAGCTGTAGCAGTACAGACTCTACTTCCTCTGGGAATACATTAAGTCCACCGGTCACCATCCTATTTTTAGATCGTCCTGCTAAATACAAGTAACCATCCTCGTCCAGATATACATAATCTCCAAGGATCAGCCAACCGTCTTTGAACACTTCATTCGTTTCTTTAGGTAAATGATAATAGCCGCAGAACATCATCTCACTACGTATGTAGAGCTGCCCAGCAACCATAGTGGGTACTTCCTTACCATATTCATCCCGGACTGATATCTCTACCCCTGAAAAGGGCTTGCCAATGGAATTCATTTTCAACTCGTCATTAACATTCAAATAACTAATGTAACTTGATTCGGATGAGCCGTAATATTCATACATTTTTGCACATTTAAATACTTCCTTACTCCTTTGCTTGGAACCTTCCGTCCACTTTCCACCTGAACTAATGATGGCTTGAACTTGAGTCTTCCCAGGGATCGCCTGCTCCAGCATGGACTCAATCATCGTCGGTACGACGAACAAGATCATATTAGGAAACTTTTCGCACAGGTCAAGAACTTCTCTTGCACTGAAGTGTTGTATCATGTGAAAGGTCGAGCCACTACTCAGGCTCTGCATTAGTGCGAATAACGATAAGGAATGAACAAGTGGACCTGGTGCAGTCATGTGCTCGATGTGGTCTAGTTCAAATGCTTCGCTTGTCGCTGCAAAGCTTCTAATCCATGATGCGTGAGTACGCATAAACCCTTTGGGCGTACCTGTTGTTCCTGATGTAAAACCAATGAATAATAATTCATTCGTATCATCCATCGTAGCTTCCGGTTTTAGAGAATCAATCCATTGATCATAGGAACCTTCCTCTTTATCCCTAAAAGTTAGAACTTTTGTTTCTCTAGCCTGAAAGACTAGATTCTTAACGAATCTAGTCTCCGTAAACATCATTTTTGGCTTACACTCTTGAATAATCGTATTTATTTCTTTACTACTCCATTTCGGATCTAAGGGAACCGGTACACATCCTGCATAAACAGCCCCAAGAAATACTTCCACAAATTCAATACGATTCATCGACAAAATAGCGACTTTATCTTGAATGAGTCCATACTGGAGTAGTCCCTGTGCGATTCGTTTCATCCTCTGTACTAATTCCGAATACGTTCGGCTCTCTCTACCATGAGATAAGGCTATATGGTCCGGCTTCTGGGATGCATATTTCAGAAATGATTCAACTAGATTCATCTTTTTATCACACCTATGTACTGATTTAAGTTGAACTGCTTGATTTGCTTAATTATGAATTATCCGTTGTTTACTCTCTCTTCAATCGGGCTAACAGATTTCAATTGTGAAGCAATAATAGCTGCAATAACTGCCTTAATACAGTCTCCCGGCAAGAAAGCTGTCGCTCCCACAAGTCCTGCCCAGATGGATGTACCTGTGATCAGAGCCATAACCGGAGCTCCGATTAAACTGATCAGTAATACACCGAATACGAAGTTGATGATGATCATTTTCCAGATGGTTAACTTTGGCCATATCTTCTCTGTTGCATATCCGATACAGAATACGGCCACTGGCCAGCTAAGGAGATATCCAACCGTTGGTGATACGAATACGGATGGCCCCCCTCGTCCACCAGATAATAGAGGTAAGCCAATCGCAATTAATATGATAAATAAAACGATACTGATCGTACCTGTCTTTTTCCCTAAAAAGCATCCCGCTAACATAACGCCTAACGTTTGTACAGTAATAGGTACGGGGATAAAACCTAGTGGAATGGGTGGAATCAAACCAAGCACCCCAATGAATGCTGCAAATAAAGCTGCAAATACCATTTCTTTTGTTTTCACTTTTTGTCCTCCATTACTTTGTTTCAAGTTTAGAATTTACTAGAGTCGACATCTATGTATGAATAAATAATATCCTGATAATCTTTTATTGTAAACCAAAAAAATATATTTAAGGTTAACAATCATATAGTTTGAATGGATTACATTGAATTTGAAGGGTTTTCACATAAATAAAAATACGGATGGCTTACGGGATTAAATCCCGCAAGCCATCCGTAAAATACAGTTCGTCAACCATTCTTAATTGAGATACAGTTTGATATTTTTAACCTTCTTTTCGACAAACAGAACTTACTCAAGGTAAATGATCTTGTTACGATTCGGTGTTGGTACCCTTGTTGTTCGTACTCCTATTCATACAAAGGAAATTGTGTCGTGATCTCACGTACCCTTCCCAATATTTGATCTTTAACGTTTGAACTCTTCGAATTTTTTAAAGCAAGTCCAATAAGCTGGGCAATTTCTTTCATTTCCTTCGGTCCCAATCCTCTAGTTGTCATCGCAGGAGTTCCAAAGCGAATACCACTCGTTACTAATGGACTTGCCGTGTCATGAGGTATTGCATTTTTATTAGCCGTGATCCCCACTTCATCAAGTATAGTTTCAGCTTCTTTACCCGTGAGTCCAATCGAACGCAAATCCACTAAAACAATATGATTATCGGTTCCACCCGATACAATAGTTAACCCTTCATTTGTTAGTGATTCTGCAAAAACCTTAGCATTTTCAAGCGTTTTTTCTATATAAACTTTAAATTCTGGTTGCAGCGCTTCGCCTAATGCAACTGCTTTTGCTGCGATGATGTGCATAAGCGGACCTCCCTGTGATCCGGGGAATATCGCTTTATCAATGGCTTGTTCCCATGGTTTTTGGCATATGATGATACCACCTCTTGGTCCTCGTAACGTTTTATGCGTTGTCGTCGTAACGAAGTGTGCATGGGGCACAGGATTAGGGTGCAAACCTGCCGCAACAATTCCCGCAATATGTGCCATATCCACAAAGAATAGAGCCCCAACTTCGGCAGCAATTTGGGCGAACACCTCAAACTCAATCGTACGTGGATACGCACTTGCGCCTGCAACGATCATACGTGGATGATGCTTATGAGCGAGCTTGCGCACTTGGTCAAAGTCAATACGCCCGGTTCGTTCGTCAACACCATAAGGAATAAAATTGTACAATCTTCCTGAAAAATTCACAGGGCTCCCGTGTGTAAGATGGCCGCCATGGGATAAATTCATGCCCAAAATCGTGTCACCTGGTTTAACCGAAGCGAAATAAACCGCCATATTCGCCTGTGCTCCAGAGTGAGGTTGTACATTCGCATGTTCAGCACCAAAAAGTTCGTTAACTCGGTGAATAGCAAGTTCCTCAATTCTATCGATATACTTACATCCCCCATAATATCTTCTTCTTGGATACCCTTCCGCATATTTGTTGGTCAGCACGGTAGCAGATGCCTCCATAACAGCAGGGCTTACAAAATTCTCCGATGCAATCAGTTCGATATGATCTCGCTGCCGCGTTAGCTCTTGGCCTATAACATTAGCCACAGGTTTGTCATATAATTCTAAATATTTCATGAACATCTTCCTTTCCATCCGAACATTTGTTATCTCATTCTTTTGTGTTGCAGATGCAATGATTGTCATGATAGTATATCAACCATTGGATTCTTCTTACATATCCATTAATATGAGTTTAGTTCAGTCCATAACCACTACAAAACCACTAGAGGTGAGTGAATGCTAACTGTTAACCGAGATGACAAACGACCCATATGGCAGCAACTTCTAGACCAAGCAATCCATAATATCACAACTGGAAAATGGCCACCGGGAGAATTGCTGATCCCGTCCCGTGAACTTGCTCAGTTAATTGGTGTTTCGCGTTCAACCATACAAATTGTTTATGAGGAGTTATTCAGTCGAGGGTACACTGTAACCTCTCGTCGAGGTGGAACAAGAGTTAGCGAAGGGGCATATGCGACTTCGCCATCAGAGAATATTCGCACACATGGCCCCCTTCCTCCTGAATTGCCAATATTAAACTCTGCCATTGGCCATTTACATCGTTGGTTCGGAAACAAAGATCTTCAACAAGCAGAGATCAATTTCAGTCCACATGAGCCTTACATAGATGAACTATTTCAAAAGAATTGGAGACAATCATTTTTAAAAGCCTCCACAGAAACAGATCTCGATCATTGGGCATATGGCAATGCCTATGGATACATACCGCTACGAGAACAGATTCAACGTTATTTATCACTTGAACGGGGTATTCATGTGGAACTCGATCAAATCATATTAACCTCGGGCGCGCAACATAGTATTGATTTAATTGCCCAAGCTCTTTTACATGAAGGAGAAACGGTTTCGGTTGAAGATCCGGGCTTCCCTGCTGCTTGGATGGCATTAAACTATCGACGTATGCAAGTTGTATCCGTTCCGGTTGACGAGTACGGGCTATGTGTAGAACATATTCACCCTGCGTCCAAACTCGTGTTCGTTACACCATCCCACCAATGTGCGGTTGGCGTCATTATGTCGGAACCTCGCAGACAACAATTGTTACACTTAGCTTCTCAGAATCGGTTCTGGATTGTTGAGGATGATTACGATAGCGAATTTAGATATCGCGGCGACCCTCTTCCAACCTTGTTCAGCAAGTCACCCCAGAACACTTTATATATGATGAGTTTCTCCAAAATGGTTGCCCCTGGTATTCGGTTATCAGCAATCATTGGTCCTAAAGTGGCCATTCGTCAAATTGCGCAAGTCCATGAATTAACTTATCGTCATCTTCCGATTATGGAGCAAATAACGCTAACTCATTTCATGGAACATGGCCATTTCATGCGTCATATGAGACGAGTTCGAAATATATATCGTCGCAGACACGAGACGATGACGAAAGCCATCGTTTCGGCAGGTCTGAGCGAGCACTTTACGCTAAGTGGTGTAGAAACGGGGCTGCATATGCTTCTTGAAGCTGATAAATCATTTGACGAAGTAGAGGTCACGGACTTAGCATTGGAAAAGGGAGTACGCGTTTATCCTCTTAGCATGTATTGTTTAGAAAGTGATCGAAAAGGATGGGTACTGGGTTTTGCTAAAGTAGATGAAATGGCCATTAAGGAAGGCATTGATCGTCTGGCGGAGTTGCTTCTATAAACAGAGGCTTCTCCGCAAGGGTCGTCTATTAATTTGTGATACCTTCCAGTTCTCTCAGTACATTACTTAATATAAGGACCGCTTGATCTATTTCATCATTGGTTATGTATAAGCTTGGCATAAATCGGATGACGTGCGTTCCTCCGGACAAGACAAGTAGCCTGTTCTGATGTAACTTTTGAATGATTGGAGTAACCGGTTCCGTAATCTCGATACCGATGAGCAGTCCTAACCCCCGAATCGCACGTATAATCGGAAATTGTTTCAATTCATTTTCCAGTTTATCTTGGGCATATGCACCCGCCTTCTTTGCTCGTTCAATTAATCCGTGTTCCATCAATGTTTCAATGGTAGCAAGCCCCGCGACTGTAGAAAGAGGTGATCCGCCGAACGTGGATGCATGGCTCCCTTCTGAAAAAGCCTCCCTAAGTTTTTCCTTTCCCATCATAGCTCCAATTGGAAGTCCGCTCGCCAGCCCCTTTGCCAGTGTAATGATATCCGGCTCGATTCCATAATGCTCGTAGGCAAACATACTTCCCGTTCTTCCTATTCCGGTTTGCACTTCATCGACAATCAGAAGGATTCCCTTATCTTTACATAACTTTGCTAGTTCTTGTACGAATTCTGGTTCAGAAAGATGAACACCGCTCTCTCCCTGCACCAGTTCTAACATGATCGCAGCTGTTTTCCCTGTGATCTTGCTTCTTACACTCTGGATATCATTATAACGCGCATATAAAAACCCCTTAGGAAGTGGATAATATCCGTCCTTTACCTTCTCCTGTCCTGTAGCTGTCAAGGTAGCCAGTGTACGACCATGGAAAGATTGTTCAAACGTAATAATCTCATATCGTTCATTTCCATGTACACGTTGGTGGTACCTACGCGCACATTTGAAAGCTGCTTCGTTTGCTTCAGCACCGCTATTACAGAAAAAAACGAGATCCGCACAACTGATGGTCACAAGTTTCTCAGCAAGATCTTCCTGCGCCTTGATATGAAATAAATTAGATACATGCCATACTTGCTCCAATTGCTCCTGAATCCGTAACTTTACTCGATCTGGAACGTGCCCCAAGTTACATACGGCGAGGCCAGACATACAATCCAAATAAGATTTCCCTTCATCATCCCACAGGGTTGTTTTACTTCCTTTCACAAGTGTGATCGGGAATTTATTGTAGGTAGGAAATAAGTAACTTTTTTTCAGCGTAAACACCACTCTTTCTGATACACTACGTCTCATATTGTTTTTATTCGGATTGTTGTATTCCACTCGGTTTGTATTGCCGTTTATAAAATTTTCCATGAATGAATAGATGTGCTGTCAAACCCGCGACAAGTCCCCAAAATGCACCGCCGACGCCTAGCAAGGTCACATTCGCAGCTGTTGCTAGAAACGTAATCAATGCGGTTTCACGTCCGGTGGAATCTGTTAAAGCACCCGCAAGACTACTACCAATTGTGCCAAGCAAAGCCAATCCGGCTAACGTTGCGATAAAGGCAGCAGGAAGAATCATAAACAGAGCAGCCAACGTTTCACCAAAAATACCAACAAAGATATAGAAAATGCCACAAGCAATGCCTGCTATATAGCGCTTTGTTGAATCCTCATGTGCGTCTTTTCCAGTACATATTGCAGCTGTAATGGCCGCTACATTAAATGCGTGTGAACCGAATGGTGCTGCTAGGAGCGAACCCAATCCCGTAATGGTCAGTATCGGATTTGCACTCGTCTTGAACCCGTCATTCCGCAGTACGAACATTCCAGGCATGTATTGTCCCGTCAACGTAATAATAAAGAGCGGCAAGGCAACACCTAATAAAGCTTGGAATGAAAAGTCCGGAATGACAAATACAGGTGATGCGATTGCCAACTGGATTGTACTGAAATCCGCCTTGTCCATGCCAATTAAATAAATCAATCCGATTGCCAGTATGCCAACAATCGCATAGCGAGATGTAAACCGTCTTAATACGACATAAGTAACAAACATGAAAACAACAAGCAAGGGGTCAACTTTTGCTCCTCCAAAAGCTGAAATACCAAACTGTAGTAAAATACCTGCTAGAAGTCCTGAAGCGATTCCTGGAGGAATGAGCCGGACGAAACGTTCAAACATTCCTGATAATCCTAAAAGAATAAAACCTATAGCAGAGATAATATAAGCACCAATGGCTTCCGAGTAAGGTGTGACAGCTAATGCCGATACAAGAAAAGCCACGCCTGGTGTTGACCAAGCTGTAATAATCGGTTCCCGATATCGATAACTTAGCCATATCCCAGTTACCCCTACACCAATAGATATTGACCAAATCCAAGAAGCTGTCATTTCGGGACTCAATCCCGCGACTTTTGCTGCCTGGAACACAAGGATAAATGTGCCCCCGTAATTGACAATGACAGATATTAAAGCTGCAATCATCGGCGATATCACATCGCGTCCGCGCATCGAAGGGTCTGTTATGTTCATAAGTGTTCTCCTGCCTCTCTCCTAATCGTCCTGCCTCACATTCTCATTCCAGTAAAAACCATCCGGCAAATAGCGTTGACCGAATACGCTCGTCCCTACGCGAATGATCGTAGCTCCTTCTTCGATAGCCACCTGAAAGTCACTAGACATACCCATCGAGAGGATGTCCATATCAACACGCGGGAACTTTGCCTTCCTAATTTGGGTTTGAATCAATTTCAATAATCGGAAGCATTGCCTTGTCTCATCTTTTGTAGCATTCCATTTTCCAATCGTCATTAAGCCCTTCACGTTTAGCGTTTCAAACTGGGACAACTGTTCCACTAACTCCAGTGCCATCTCTGGAGGTGCACCAAATTTACTTTCTTCGTAAGACGTGTTTATTTGTACAAGAATATCTATGCTCTTGTTCTCTTTGACGAGCTGCTGGTGCAGAGCCTGCCCCAGTTTCAAACGGTCCACTGAATGAATGAGTGTTACAAATTTGACAACGTCCTTTACTTTATTGGTTTGCAAATGTCCGATAAAATGCCACTCCACTTGATTATCCTGATGCATGAGCGGAAATTTCCCACGAAGCTCTTGCACTTTGTTTTCCCCAAATAGCGTCTCCCCCATATGTATAGCCATCTGCAGCTTTTCAAGAGGTACTGTTTTTGTCGCCAACAACAATTGCACGTCCTTAATGCTGCGCCCCGAGGTTTGGCAAGCCAACTCCATCTGCCTCCTCACGGCTTTAAGATTATCCTCAACTAGGTCCCTCATGTCTTCTCCTCTCTGTTAGATCACGAATATGATTCATAACGATTAGCTTAGTAGAATTTGGATTGCAGTAAAACATCCAAAACCTTGAATTTTACAAGTCCATAATTACTACACACATAAACCTTCAAATCGAGTAGGAGGCTACTCATTAATTGAGTAACCGACCTCTCACACCACTTCCTGCTATTCGAGAGCTACGGACTTTAACAGCCGAGTTATCGCCCAAGCCGGGCGGACATGAAAAAAAGCCGCCTTAATGGCGGCTTGCATGTAAATCCAGTTAATTCTTTTCCTTCTGTTCCATAACACGCCTGTAAACAATATCTCTAATTTCATCTGAGTCAAAAGAATCGTTGCCAAAAGGTAGAAAGACTCCTCCTAGCATGACATAATAACCCCCTTTAGCTGTTTCAGGGATCATAGTGAAGCTAACCGTTGTAGATAGAGGCTTTTCGTCATCAAGTTTAATCTTCCCATCAAAACTACCCCATAGGAGTGTATCACCTGACTTTAATTTCTCATGCTCCACAAGTGAGCTTTCGATGGCTAAATCATATTTAACCCCATTGATATAGAGTTCACCCATACCCTTCCCGACATAATAACCACCTTCTGGATACAATTCTTGTTTAACAACCAGTTTAGTACGATTGGGATCAATATCAGCAAAACTTTCAAAGCCGAATTTTTTGGCAGTTTCAAAATTTTCAAAGCCTGGAAGGACTACATTTATAAAATTCGCCTCATAATCAATCATAATCGTCTCTGTACCCGCAACTATTGGTTTATTATCATCAGGATCTTGAATCAAAGACAAACTAGCAATAACTACAATAAGAATAAATCCACCAATAATTATTAAAGCTTTCTTTCTACTCAACATGATTACACCCTTTTTTTTCTATGTATTTGCCGTAACCCTAGGAAATTAGATAGGTTACAAGCGTAACACATTCCTCCCAATCCCTATCAATCCATTATTTTCTTATGAAGGACACCACGTTTGTATAAGCAGAATTGCAAGATGGATTGAACGCATAAAAAAACCATAGCACTTATCATGGAGACATAAATGAAATAAGATATAAAATTGATTTTAAAAAAGAATAGACTAACGAACATGCCACCTACCATACCCAGCATTAAATAGGCCAATATAATCGTTAGAATACCTTTAATCCCTTTTACACTAAAACGCCTATAAATTACACTATCAACAATAGGCGATAAAATGACTCCTAAAATCATGAAAATGAAGAAGCTTGGAACGAAATTGATAGCGAATATTCCCATAAATGAATAGTAATAAGTATGGGTAAGCCTATCGGATACTGGTGTGTATATTGTCCAAGAATTATAAGTTGTATATGCAATTGCTGATATAATTGCAGCCATGATTTTAATAAACACGAATTTGTACATTTTAGTCTCCCGCTTCCTGTTGATTTGATTGTATTGCGAATATTTAGACGGATTACTTTTATTTAAGTTGCATGTACACATCCATTTTTTGCTGTTACTATGAGTGCTGTACAAGTTGTACCAAATTATCATGTTGGAGGCTGTCATGGACTATTCATTAATCGAACAATTGGATCAGTGGCATGAAGATGATGATCATCAGCGTATTGTAGATGCGCTGACAGCTATCCCTGAGAAGGATAGAGAATATGATGCTGTCAATCGTCTGGGTAGAGCTTATAACAACCTAGGACTTTATGAAGAAGGACTCCATCAATTCGAAATAATCAGCGAGGCTGGCAAGCAAGATCCACTTTGGCATTTTCGGGTAGGTTATGCCCTTTATCATTTGAAACGATATGAGGATGCACTTCAAGCTTTTCGTAAAGCTGACCTATTAGAACCAGCTGATGAGAAGACCGAATTATGGTTAAGCTGGAGTCTTCAAAAGGCCGAGAAACAGCGAAAAGAAGCGCAAAGAATTGCTGCCAAGTTGAAAGCTAAGCAAGAAATTCTCGGAGGTACAACAAGCGAGCTTCCTTTTGCAAACTTGTCATTAGATGATTTTTGGGAAGACAGCGAGTATGCGAAAGATTCCTACCAATCCGATCCACCAACCGATGAACTCATTCAATCGATCGAACAAGAACTGGGTTACAAGCTCCCTTCTTCTTACATTGCACTAATGAAACACCATAACGGAGGAGTACCCAAGAATACCTGTTTTAGAACAGACGAACCCACCTCTTGGGCTGAGGATCATATTGCCATTACTGGAATCCTAGGCATCGGCCGTGATAAGAGCTATTCACTATGCGGGGACTTAGGCAGCCCGTTTATGATTGAGGAATGGGGATATCCAGATATCGGTGTTGTAATCTGCGATTGCCCTTCCGCAGGACATGACGTCGTGATGCTTGATTACCGAAATTGTGGGCGAGATGGTGAACCTGAAGTCATTCACGTCGATCAGGAAGATGATTATGAAATAACGTTCCTAGCGGATAATTTCGAAGCATTTGTTAGAGGTTTAATCAGCGAAGAGGAATTTGATACTTCTGAGGAAGATAAGGAAGCTGATCTATATAGAGTCGCTAGCGGCAACTTTTCTCCTTTGTTAGAGGAACTTTGCTCTCGAGTAACTGAAGTGGAACAGATTGAACAGAAAATTCGTAGGATCTGTACGCGAATCGTCGAGGAAAAAGGTCACTTTTCTTTTCATGCTGATGAATTATCGCATTTGATGTATGATGTACAGTTTTGGTTATATATTAAATCTTACCCTGATACGAGTCGTGATCAATACTTGGATGTTTATCAAAATATTATCGCTTTTGGTGGAGAATTCGGTCAAGGTGGATATGCCCCTTCCTTTATTTCAGATTGGCTGGATCAACGTAAGAAGGAAGGTAAGATCATTCAGGATCATGGACGTGTAAAATTTACGGATGCTTATGCTAAAAATGTGATTCAGCAGCTAAACCAAGCTTAATGCATCATTAGATCATGCTTATATTAGTAAACGTACAGCCCATTCTCTCTAAGAGAATGGGCTGTACGTGATAAACTCCATTTATATTATTTATCTGATAAGTGAACAGCTATCTGCCTATTAATCTCTTCTCGCTTCGATAACAACCAACTCGCATCGCGAGGAAAGTTCCGGAATGTAAGTGGCGAATCCAGCCCTTTTTCAAGCAGTTCGAGGACCTGACTACGTCCAATGAGCGACTCCAATAATTCACACGCTCGCAGATCTTGTAGCGCTTCATTGAAGACCTCCCACCTGATGGAATCGATCGGGCCTTCATGACCAGGATAGACAACAAAAGCATCTCCAGATGCGAATGCTCCACCAGCATCAGTCACTTGATAAGGGTCTATCGCTTCAAGGGAATATTGCGTATTCCAGAAATTATATCCCCAGTGAAGAAACCCTTGAATTTCAAATTTATAAAGTTGGTAGCCTAGAATTCGATTACGGGATGAAGGCATATTGAAAAACCGATTGGAAACTTCAACCGACTGACCACAGCAATAATAGGTCCAAAGCGGTTTAACATCGTGTTCCAAAAACTCCTCAATATGATCATTGGATGGTATGGGTACTGGCACTAACCCTTGTTCATAGAAACTATAATCCGATAGCGCTTCTATAAATGGAAAATCCTCTAGATACTCTCTTAAAATCGACCGAGCACTCCGGTAATCTTCCAATTGATCGAGAGCCGGTTCATCAGAAACGTGAAAATAACATCGTTCCGTTAATCCGCGTTCCTCAAGATAAGAGGCGAGTGCCGGTAGAAATTGGGATAGAAAATGACGATAGGAATCTCCCTTAGCATCGGTATCCCAACCAAAAATTTGCTCTTTCTTCGCTTCACCATTCTTGTGAACTGTCGCTATAATTTTCGGCGCGTGCTTTGCTCCCCACTGCGTAAATAGATGTGAGAATTCAAAATATTGAATGCCTACACGATTACACATTTCTAACCAACGAGATAGTTTATCGAAATTAAAACGATATTCTTCCTCCATTGTACACTCAACTTCTACGAGCTGTACCGTCGGCCTCTCTCCACCAATTGCCGTATCTAGGGGTGGGGTAAACAAAGGAGTGAGAAGCATATTCACCCCATGTTGAACCGCCCCTTCTACATAACGTTCAATGAGCTCCCAATGCTTCTCCCCCAAAATATCAACCTTATAATACGAAGCGATACAATCACAATGTAACCATTCGGAATGAATGAGCTTCTGTTTAGGTAATTCAGTAGATAGAACATCTAGAACGAAACGTTCACTACCAAGCTGATCTCCAGCCTGGTTTTCAAACGAAATGTTAATTTCAAAGGATGGATCCATTTTACTATTCGTTTGATTCCATTCAGCAAGCGATGGCAAGTTTATTGTCACCCATACCGATCTCCATTGGCCCGGATATGCACGAATACCTTCCTTCGGGATCGGTAACAGCTTATCGGGATATAGTCCCGGCGTCTTACGTAAGACATAATCGTCCGAATATGAGTAGGTCGGTAATTCCGATGGCGAAAGCCCCACCGAACGTATACTGACTTGCGATCCCAATTCAGAGGAAACGGATATGTAAAGAGGATGAATAGAATTTTCGGATCGATACGCAACTTGAAAGCTGAACGTTTCTGACCATAAAGCTGTTCCTCTTTGCAATGAGGGCTCGCTTAAGGTTTCATCCGGAAAGACTTTTACGAGCGAGTGCAAGCAAGTTGTTTGAAAAAGCGAAGTTTGCTCTGACATATGTCTTGTATCCTCCTATCAAATATATTGATTTTTATAAAATGATCATAGCAATTCAATTTTATTGTCGCAATCTTAACATATTGCCCTAAATATAAAAATATTGACCTCATTTACAAAGTGATTTTGCTGAAATTCATTAAATAGCTTAGTATACGATATAAAGAGTAGAAAAATATTTACCGGAGGATTTTCATGCTAAACACAGGATCTTTTGCTTTTCGCTATTCAGACGACCTCCCAATCTTTCGGCTCGATTCACTCGGATGGACCAATGATGCTTCGACAGGGTATTTCAATGATGGGCAACATCGCCGCGACCATGGGCATGTTATCTTTCAATACACGTTAAGTGGCATGGGACGTATTGATCTTGATGGACAAACTTATGATCTTCCACCTGGATATGGTTTTTTCGTCCGAGTACCTAGTCGTCATCGCTATTACTACCCTGTTGATGGAAAGGAACCTTGGGCATTTATTTGGCTAAATGCACGTGGAGAAGATGTGATCCGGATGTGGGAAAGAATTATTGAGCGTCATGGATCTCTTTTACAGATTAACGAATCTTCTCAGCCCATCATTCTGTTTTGGAATCTATATCGAGCGGTATCCGTTGATCGGATTTCAGATCCATCAGAATTATCAGCTCTTTTGTACAGGTGGATGATCTCATTTCTAGGACCTAACTTAAATGATATCTCAGAGGACACGGCAAAGAGCCATCAAGCGATTCTACAGGCTAAGCATGTTATAAGTGAAAAGTATGCACAGCCGCTTACTCTAGATGAGATTGCAGCAGAATGCGGGGTTTCTAGCTCCTATCTTTGTCGATTATTCCAAAAGGAACAATACGACTCTCCACTTACATATTTACAACGAAGAAGAATTGAAGCTGCTGTAACTATGTTACGACGAACTGACGAAAGCATTCAGGATATTGCTGCAAAATGCGGTTTCTCCAGTTCCAGTTATTTTGGAAAAGTGTTCCGCCAATACATGGAGTTATCTCCTGGTGAATTCCGTCGGCGTCAAGATTTATACCCGTTCGATACCGTATATTTGAATTAATACGATTGTCTATCAAAATAACAGGAGCACCTCTATAAAAAAGCAGAGGTGCTCCTGTTTTAATCATTTCTATATTTTTTTGCATTAACGCTCGGCTAGATTTTCCTCTATTTTTAAAGCATCTTTTTTAAATTGCTTATGGAAGACCACAGATAAAATAATGATAAAAATCGCCATTACGGCAGTAAGTAAATAAATAGGCTTATAAGCATTATGAGAAGCTTCTTTGAAGGCTTCAAGCAATGCTGTACGTACATTTTCGGATGGGATTTGTGCAATATTAGATTGAATATCACTGTAGGAACCCTTACTTAGTTTCTCGATCTGATCTAGCGGTATTTTAGTTGTATCCACGCCATGTTCTTGTAGCTTCTCAGGAATGATCGCCCCCATATTACTAAATCCCCGTTGAATAAATGCACCGAAGATTGTCGGAGAAATGGTCAATCCAATTTGTCTGGCTACAGAAAGTGTTCCGAGCGCTGAACCTTTTTGTGTACCTGCTGCATTTGATGTGAGAACGGTTAAAGGAGCACCTAATACAAAACCAAAACCAATCCCTGCTATAACCGAGAATATAATAAATGTTGTCTTGGTATCTACGAATAGTCCAAGTCCTCCGTAACCGACAATTGCGATAATTCCTGCAAAAATCAAGGTTTTCACGGGTCCCTGTTTATCTACAAAGAATCCGCCCCCACCTGCTCCAATCCCTGATGCGATAGCAAGTGGCGTCATCCAATAACCTGAATTTTCTGCTGGAATGCCAAGTACCTGCTCCACAAAAGAAGGAATGAATATAACAGCTCCAATGAAGGTACCCGAAAGAAGTGCCATAATCATCGTTACTGCATAGGTAGGCTTACTTAATAAACTGTAAGGTAGAATAGGATCGACAGTATCGCCTTGTTCGTTCTTTTTCTCCACAAAGATCAATACTGCAAAAATGATGACTCCTGTAATTAATAATCCTAACACATTCAAGTTAAGTAAACTATTCCACAAATTACCTGACCCTAGATTGTTAACGGCAAACATGATACTTAGAATTGAAAATGACAATAGGGAAATACCAAGGAAATCAATTTTAGCCATAACCTTGGATTTAGTTTCTTGTAAATAGAAAATGCCCCCGATCACAAGCAAAATACCAATAGGGACATTAATTAAGAACAACCAATGCCATGTACCCGTTACATCAATCAAAAAACTTCCTATGTTTGGTCCGATGACAGACGCAATTCCGCTCATACCACCCAATAAACCAAGCATACTTCCTTGCTTTTCCTTCGAATATGTACTAATGACATGCGAACTTGCGATAATGAAAATACCTCCACCGCCAAAGGACTGAAAGAGTCGAGCTGCTAAGAAAAAGGTGAAGTTAGGACTTATCGCTACGCCAATAGAACCGATTGTAAAAATAGCAATCTCAATTAAAAATAACTTTTTTCTTCCGAATCGATCAGATAATTTCCCGACAATAGGGGTCATGATCGCTAACCCTAAGGTGTAGAGAGTTATTCCCCAGGTGCCCTGTGTCGCACTGACTTCAAACGAAGAGTTAATACTAGTTAAGGCAGCACTGATAATCCCATTGTCAAGAGCAGCCATAAATACACCGATTAACAAAATGACAAAGCCGAGATTCATTCTTGATGATTTTTCATTATCCACTATGGATGCCCTCCTCAATGTGTGTCATTATTATTAACTTTACCTTACTGATTATACTATGTATATACCCTGTATATAGTTGATACAAACTTGGGTGAATTTCACTATTCCCTTTTGGTTTCACTCCACCGTTAAAGTTTGTACACATGAAAATACAACAAAACAGCACCTTCAATTGCAATTTTGTATCTCACAATTGAGGTGCATTTCAAGCGATTAAATCGCATATTTCTCCGCTTTATTAAGTTTATTTATAAAGCCCTCCATTCGATCAAGTGCCTCTAACAACTTCTCTGTTGAAGTTGCATATGTGCATCGAATATATCCTTCTCCACCTGAACCGAACACAGATCCTGGAACGGCGGCAACACCAGCTTCGTTAAGAAGTCTCATGGCAAACTGGTCGGAAGTAAGCCCTGTGTGTGCTATAGAAGGAAAAGCATAAAACGCACCCTGCGGCTCATGGCAGACGAGACCGATATCTCTTAGTCCTTTAACGAACATCTTTCGACGTTCGTCGTAAGCAGCCTTCATCTCGTCCTTCATCTCAATGCCGCTACGGAGTGACTCAATCGCTGCAATTTGGCCCATAATAGGTGCACACATTACCGTATATTGGTGGATCTTTAGCATCCCTGCGATCAGTTCTCGATTACCACAAGCGTAACCAATTCTCCAACCCGTCATCGCAAATGCTTTAGAAAAACCGTTAATAACAATTGTCCGTTCCTTCATGCCTGGAAGTGAAGCTATACTAACATGCTGCTGATCATAAGTAAGCTCTGCATAAACTTCATCTGAGATGACAACTAGATTATGCTCTATAACAAGCTTTGCAATCGGCTGCCAGTCCTGCTCGGTCATTACCGCACCTGTAGGATTATTCGGATAGTTCAGCATAAGCACCTTTGATCTTGGTGTTATTTTCTTCGCTAGCGCTTGTGCAGTGAGCTTGAAATTCTGCTCTGCAGATGTATCAACCTCCACCACACTCCCGCCATACAGGTGAGCAATCGGTGCATAAGCAATGTAGGTTGGCGTAGGAACAATGACCTCATCACCGGGTTCAATGAAAGTTCGAAGAGCCAGATCAACAGCTTCGCTAGTTCCAACGGTTACGAGAATCTCACTCGATGGATCGTAGTTTAGATGAAAAGCATGATCCAGATACGAAGCGATTTCTTCTCTCAACTCTAAGAGGCCAGCGTTAGGTGTATACGTTGTTCTCCCCTCGTTCAGAGCACGAATGCAAGCAGCTCGAACTTTTTCCGGTGTTACAAAATCAGGCTCACCGACTCCGAGTGATATCACATCATTATTTCCGTTAGCTAGTTCGAAGAAGGTACGAATCCCGGAAGGGGGTATTTCCAATACTCGCGGTGTAATGAACTCATTCGACATAACTCATTTCTCCTCGTTTGCTTGTTTGTTCTTCCCATGAGCATGTTATTATTCGATTCAACAATTGACTGAAAGTGATTCCTGCTGCTTTCGCACTTTTGGGAAGAAGGCTGTTCGTCGTCATACCAGGCAATGTGTTTACTTCCAGAACGTAAGGGATACCATCTCTCAATATCATGTCCACACGACCATACACGCTGCATTTCAATAGCTTATAACACGCTATCGCTGCTGTGCGTACACGTACATTGACCTCGGCTGGCAATGTGATGACCTGTTCTTCCGCTCCGCCATCCTCATATTTAGCCTCATAATTGAACCATTCTGAATGCGCAGATCGAATGCCGATAATAGGCAGCAGTTCCCCATCAAGAATAGAGCATGTAATTTCTTCTCCCTTAATGTATCTCTCGATCATAACTGACTCATCCCAGCGAAAAGCTTCCGTAACTGCAGACAACAACATTTGCTCACTTGTTACAAGCTCTGTCCCGATACTTGATCCGCCAGAATTAGGCTTAACAATAACCGGATAACCGAGCTTTAAGACAGCTTTCGGATCATATTCCTCCATACCGTTCCAGCAGAGCCAATCCGGTGTCTGAATTCCTTCTGCGCGAAGCAGTTTCTTCGACATATCCTTATTCATACATACGCTGCTCGATAAAACTCCGCTTCCTGTGTAGGGAATACCTAGCGTCTCTAGCGTACCTTGTATCGTGCCATCCTCCCCAAAAGATCCATGAAGAGCAAGTAATGCAATATCAATTCCTTTCACTTTATGAATCAATTCATCCCGCTTCTCTATAACAATAGGTGTTATATCATATAAATCTCTATCCAAGTGAGCAAGCATAACTTCACCCGTTCTAAGCGATACCTCACGCTCCGATGAAGTACCACCCATAATGACGCCAACCTTCATGTCCGCACCTCTATCCCATAAGTTGTTTAGCTGTCTCGCCAATAATCCGAATTCCCTTAATAATCTCTTCGTCTGCAACTCTTGAGAAACCTAACCGCATTGTATTTCTTCCTTCATGATCCTTCGTGAAGAACATATCTCCTGGCGTAAAAACAACTCCCTTACTTGAGCACGCTGCAAGCAATTCTCTCGTATCGAAATCTTTTTCAAAGGTGACAAAAAGGTGTAGCCCCCCATCGCCAGATAGACGCTCATATGGAATGAATTCTTCACAACACTGCTTCGTCCATTCATATTTTCGTTTATATTCCGCTCTAGCTTTCTTCAGATACTTCTCGAAATTTCCATTATACAAATATTGAAACAGGATCGACTGATCCACAGTAGATGTATGAATGCTGCGAGCACGCTTGATACTTTCCAGATAATGAATCAATTCTTTATCTGCTAAGATCCACCCTACTCTAAGACCGGGAAATAAGACTTTGGAAAAGCTTCCTAAATAAATAACACTATTGCCCTGTCCCGCGGTTGCCATTAAGGGTGCCACATGTGAGCCGGAATAACGTAGCTCTTCATTAAATCCATCTTCGATGATCGGCACTTGATACTTTTGCATCAGTTTCATGAATAACTGTCTTTTCTGCGGCGACATCACAATGCCTGTCGGATTGTGATAAGAAGGAACGAAATATCCGCAATCGAAAGATTTTTCAGATAGTGCCTGTTCCAGCTCCTGCAGATTGATGCCGTCCGGCTCCATAGATATCCCCGTAATATCGAACCCATGCAGCTTCAGATTCTTAATGGCGGTATTATGCGTTGGATTCTCACAAATAACGGAGCCATTCTTCTTGCTTAAAGCGGACAAGACGATATCAAATCCCTCAGTGAACCCATTCGTTATCAGAATATCTTTGTCTTTCAAATCGACACCTTTATGTGCCATATACCGGAGCAAGTATTCAATTAGTGGCTTATAACCCTTGGCGTACCCATAGTTAAGTAATACATTTCCCTCTAAAGACATCCGATCTTGGAATGCCCGTTTCATATTATCAAGGTCGAATAATTTCTCATCAGGTGCAATGCTGGTGAAGGAAATTTTACCTTTCTCTGCACGTACACCACGCTCCATTCGATCTAACTCCAACGCCTGTTTTGCACGGTCGTTTATACGATTACTCCAATTCAGCTCCCATGTCGAAGTTGGTACATGGCTTAAAGTTTCTGCGACATAGCTACCTTTACCAGATATGGTGTAGGCAAAACCATCATCCTCCAATCCTTCATAGGCGGAAATAATGGTGTTACGGCTCATATGAAGTAGCTTGCTAAGTTCACGCGTGGAAGGGAGTTTTTGATGGGCTTGTAGAGCACCTTTTATAATCAATCGTTTTACGTATTCCTTCACTTGAATAGATACTGGAAGTTCATCCATGACCTTGAAGTCATTAAACACTTTCATCGTCCTCCCACAATTAATTTTTACACAGTAGATCACATAACAAAAGAACCACCGTCCTCGATTTTTCAGACAGGAGTGGTTCTGTGATTGAATCCATTAATAAGGGCTTTCATTATACCTTATATCACATAAATGCTTAAGGTCATACACTAGTGGCCTATACCCTGGTATGTAGTTCTCCATATGATGTACGGTGCCGTGATTCTTGAACTCCGGTGCAATAACATTACAGATTAGGAGATGTTGTTATTGAAGTCACAAACAAAACTAACGGGAAAGGTTATTTTCCGCGGTGATCCAGGTTATGAAGCAGCACGAAAGAATTGGGATCCCCATACTGACAGATTTCCAAAAGTGTTTGTTTTTGCACAAAGAACTCAAGATGTCGCGAACGCCATTAAATGGGCCCGTGAGAATCGTATCCCCATCCGGGCTAGAAGTGGAAGACATGCACTTGAAACCAATCTTTCACAGGTTAATGGTGGTATTGTAGTCGATGTAAGTGATATGAAGAAAATTAAACTTGATAAGAAAAATGGAACCGTTATTGTTGAGACCGGCAATCGAGTAGGAAGAATAGCCAAATCCCTTGCTGCCCAAGGATTCATTGCCCCCTTTGGTGACAGTCCTACAGTGGGAATAGGTGGGATCACACTCGGCGGAGGAATCGGACCGCTACAGCGGACGATCGGCCTAATAAGTGATAACCTCATTGAACTTGAAATGGTTGATGCTAATGGAAAAGTGATCATAGCCAATCATAAACAAAACGCTGATCTTCTGTGGGCATCCCGTGGTGGTGGAGGCGGTAACTTTGGTATCTGCACAAGATACAAATTTAAAGTTCGTCGTGCTCCAGCAAAAGCAACCGTATATAAGGTTACTTGGCCATGGGATCAATTCGAACAAGTATTAAAAGCATGGCAACGCTGGGCTCCTTCCGTCGACACTAGGCTTGGAAGTGAATTAAATATTGGACCGAAAAAGGGTGGAAATGTCACCATGGAAGGCCTATTCCTCGGTTCAACAGAAGAAGCTATTCGACTATTAAGCCCAATCACAAGTATCGGAACGCCAACAGAGAAAACAATTCGGTTACTACCTTACCCACAAGTTGTTAACTTTTTGTTAGCTCCTGATCCGGTGCTTACTCAAAGGTACAGCAATCAGTTCTCATCCGGCTTCGCAAAGTGTCCTTTCCCTAATAAGGCAATTAAGTCGATGCGAGAATTTTTAGAAAAGGCAGAAGCCAATTCTACTGCAGGATTCTTCTTCCTGAACTGGGGTGGAGCCGTAAGTCGTGTATCACCAAAAGCCACAGCATTTTACTGGCGTAAAGTGAAATTTTACGTGGAATGGAACAGCTCATGGATCAAGCCTTCCGATGCCGCTAAAAATATAACTTTAACTCGCAACACACGCCGAAAACTGCAGCCATTCATCGTTGGTTCCTATATTAATGTACCAGATCAAGGAATTAAAAATTCCGGACCCGTCTATTATGGATCTAACTTTTCTAGATTGCGAAAAGTAAAAGCTAAATATGATCCCAACAATGTATTTAACAATCCTCAAAGTATTCCCCCTGCTTGATAAATGATAATTCTATAAAAGATTAATGAGGACTGCCAGCAAAACACGTAGTACAACATATTTAGGAATCTACGTGTTTTGTTGGCTATAAACAATATTATACGAACCTAACGTTTGTTGACTATAGTATCAAGTTTGTTATCTAGAGTTATCCGATCCTTCTCCTATACAATGAGCATAACACGATAAAGCCATTAAACACCGAAAGGAGTTACAGACATGGGCTCAATATCCAAGCCAAAAGAAAAACGAAAGCGCTTACGAATACGTTGGCACAAGCATGATACAGAATTGACGCTCTTGGCGTTGCCGACAACGATATGGTACATATTGTTCTGTTTCTTGCCTATGTTCGGAATCATTATTGCCTTCAAAAATTTTAGAATTAGCGGCGGTTTCCTCAGTAATGTATTCAACAGTCCTTGGGTCGGCTTTAAAAATTTTGAGTTTTTGTTCAAGTCGAATGACGCGTGGATCATTATTCGAAATACCATAGGATACAACATTATCTTTATCATCACGGGAATTGTATTACCTGTTCTTTTCGCAATCATGATCGGACTACTACATAGCCGTAAAGCTAGTAAAGTCTATCAAACCATGATGTTTCTCCCCTACTTCTTATCTTGGGTTGTTGTATCCGCTGTAGGTTGGGCATTTCTAAGCTTTGATAAAGGGATTGTTAATCAGACACTTGTCAGTCTGGGCAGCGATCCGATCAACTGGTATATGGCGCCCGAATACTGGCCTTACTTCTTAATTCTCCTGAACATATGGAAGGGATTAGGTTATGGCATGGTCATTTACCTGGCAACCATCACAAGCCTTGACAGCACTTACTATGAAGCGGCTGTGATCGATGGAGCCTCTATATGGCAGCAGACGAGATTTATTACATTACCTATGCTTAAACTCGTGATTGTCATGATGTTCATACTAGCCGTTGGGCGGATATTCTATACCGATTTTGGGTTATTCTATCAGGTCACAAGAGATTCGAACTCTCTCTTCAACGTATCTACCACGATTGATGTCATGGTTTACAAGCAATTAAAGAGCGCTACAGTCGGAATGGCATCTGCTGCTGCATTTATACAATCAGTTCTAGGCTGCGCAACGATATTAATCGCTAACTGGATTGTTCGCCGAATTGATCCAGATAGCGCGATGATGTAAGGAGGTTAGGATATGGCAACGAGAACCGCTTATGATTCGGGGCTTGAGAGATTTAATCGTACAAACAAAATCGTAAACATCATGTTCAACCTCATTTTTATTATTTTGGCGCTGCTATGTGTCATACCTGTCATTGTTGTACTATCGATTTCACTATCGAGTGAGAATTCCATTCGCGAGACAGGATACCATCTGTTGCCCGTTGCTTTTTCAGGGGAAGCTTACGCTTATATTGTTAACCAAGGCTCGATGATTCTACGTGCGCTAGGTGTATCTGTCCTTGTTACTTTGGTCGGCACAGTTCTAGGTGTATTGCTTACTACCTCAATGGGCTATGTCATTTCTCGACCGACCTACAAATTGAAGGGCTTTCTAACCTGGGTAGTATTCATCCCTATGGTGTTCAATGGTGGTCTGGTATCTAGCTATTTTATCAACTCGAATCTATTAGGATTAAAAGACAGCGTCTGGGCACTCATTCTCCCGCTGGCTGTCTCCTCTTTTAACGTGATTATCTGCAAAACCTTTTTCAAAACTACGATTCCTGATGGATTAATTGAGTCAGCAGAGATAGATGGCGCAAGCCAGTTACGCATCTTCTTCTCGATCATCCTTCCGATCTCGCTGCCTGTGATTGCAACCATTGGTCTGTTCCTATGTTTTGCCTATTGGAATGACTGGTTTCAATCGATGTTATACATCGATAACCAGAACCTATATTCTCTGCAAGCCCTGCTTAACAGCTTAATGAGTAATGTTGATGCACTCGCCAAAAATGCCGCAAGCATGGGGGTAAGCTACGCCGTACTCGTTGCTACCATGCCAAAAGAATCAGCAAGGATGGCAGTGGCCATTCTCATTGTTCTTCCTGTAGCTTTCGCTTACCCATTCTTCCAGAAATATTTCATTTCGGGTCTAACGGTTGGCGCAGTAAAAGGCTAATGACGAAATAAACCAAGCTCACTTGGTTTATGATAGATCACTGTTCGTCTAAGACGGTGAAACAACTTCCTAAAGGGGGAAATTGCAATGAAGAGATCTTTAAAGTTCATCTCCATCCTGTGCGTAATGACATTCATGTTGACTGCTCTAGCAGCCTGTGGTGGTTCGAAAGCACCTACAACAGATGGAGGCACAACACCAGACACACCCAAGGAAAACACAACCGATAATAAGGACATCCCAACTCTAGTCTGGTGGACCATTGGCGGCCAAGTCCCTAACAACTTTGACAAAGCAATTGAAGCCATGAATGCCTACACAGCTGAGAAGATTGGTGTAAAAATTGATATTAAAGTAGCCAGTTGGGGTGAATGGGATACCAAAATCAACACGATTGTGAATACAGGAGAACCATTTGACATCATGTTCACCAACAGTGGAAAATACAGCAAGCAGGTCGCCATGGGTGCTCTTGCTGATATTACCGACTTGGTTCAAAGTGAAACGCCTGATTTATATAAATTGATACCTGAAAAAGTATGGGAAGGTACAAAGATTGGCGGGAAGTATTATTCCGTTCCTACTTATAAAGATTCAGCTCTAACGCAGTACTGGGTATTCGATGATAAATATGTGCAGAAGTACAACATTGATATCAATAGTATCAAAACTCTTCAGGATCTTGATAAGCCGCTACGTGCTATGAAAGCTGAAGGCAAAAGCTTCTATCCATTGCCAATGACACAAGGTGAAGGCTTAAACGGTTTCTTTAATGCTTATGACGATTTGACACTTGGTTTCGCTCCTATCGGCGTAAAAGCAGATGATACATCACGCACGGTCGTCTCCGTCCTTGAACAGCCCGATATCATGAATAATCTCAAACTTCTTCATCAGTGGTACCAAGACGGACTCATCAACCCAGATGCTCCGACTAAGACGGAGAATGACAAAGGTAGACCGTTCTTTGCAGCTCAGGCATTTCCTGGTGCAGAAATAAGCTGGCAAATTAACGATGCTGTTCAAAAGTATGATATGGTTCAAAACTATGGACCTATATACACAACAAGTACCATCCAAGGTTCTCTTAACGCAATTTCGGCGAACTCTAAATATAAGAAAGAAGCACTGAAGTATCTTGAACTCGTGAATACCGATCCAAAATTGCGTAATATGCTGGCATTCGGCGAGTTAGGCGTAGACTACCAAAATGTTGATGGTGAAAAAGTGATTGAACGTACTTCGGATACTTGGCCACTGGCTGCTTATACACAAGGTACTTTCTTCAACTTAGCGGTCAATAAAGGGGCTCCAGAAGACCAATGGGAACAAGTTAAAAAGCTGAATGATGTAGCTACATCATCCACAGCACTAGGATTCGCACTCGATATTACAGATCTTCAAACAGAGGTGGCCAATTGCCAAGCGGTTTGGGATAAATACAAATATGAGTTAATTACAGGTGCTTCTGATCCAGAAAAAATGGTTCCAAAAATTACAGCTGAATTAAAGTCCGCAGGTATGGATACGATTATGAACGCTGCACAAGAACAAATTAATAATTACTTCAAGTAAAATTTGATTCTTGCGCATCCCTTATCGAGATACACTCTATAAGGGATGCTTTTTTTCTTATGATCTATGAAACTGTATAGTAATCATGTTAAAGTGATGGTGAAATATCGCTAGCTTTCAGATGACCTACAGCAATTGAGGTGTCGTATGAGCTCATTTTTACAAATTAAAATTTATCGCCAAAAGTTTATTGCTTATGTCATCTTCGTCCTGACCATTGGACTCACACTTGGGATTCTGACCTTTATAATGCTTCTGAATCAATGGTTTAGTGATGCCCGGATTGAGACTGCTAAAGCATTCGCCGGTGTTGAAAATGGGCTTCAGTACGATGCAGATCGAATAGAAGCTTACATGCAGCGTATATACTCCAATCGTGGTCTCATGGATGATGCTCGAAGCTTCTTAAGTCAAAGTGCCGAGGGGTATTTAACGAACAGACTTCACAACAGTCATTTCTCTCAACCCCTTGTCTCTTTTCCTGAGGACGTTAAGACTTACCTGTACAGCTGGGCGCAAGGTGAGATTACGCAGATCAGTTTACATACTCCTCAATACGGTAATGTCATATCTTTCAATGATACCGGAAGTGAAAGTTTCATGTTCGGGGTACCGAATACAGATGTAATATTTCACGATACGCTTATAAAAGGGTTCGTTTATCGCAAAAAACTAACAGATGGACCTCTTCATTCTCAGGAATTCGGAGAGCTACGTTTCTTAGTCAACAGTGAAAAAATCTTCAAATCGATACATAACTATCAGTTAGGCAAGATTGCAGCAGTTAGTCCCTCTGGCGAGATCTATCTAATAGGGAATAATCAGGACCCTGATTTAAAGGAACTCTCTCTTCAAGTGGCGGCCAATGGACGCAGTCATGGTTTTATTTCAAAAGGTCCTTTGAAACACATTTTTTTTGTCACCTTTTCATCTAGCAAATTCAATTTCAAATTCGTAAATATTGTTGATATATCTCTATTGATTCAGCAGCATGTAGGGATGATACGTACAATCCTGCTTATTGTATTAACAACGGTAGTTAGTGTTCTCCTACTTATTGTGTATAATATGCGCGATGACGCTCGCTTCCTTCACCGAATCATTCAATCGATAGGACGCGTAAAAACAGCTAATTTCACACCTAATCGCCCTGCTCGTTATCGTCGCAATGAATACGGAATGATTGCACGCGAATTAGATGATATGATTCAGCAGTTAGATAAACATATTCGTAATGAATATTTATTTAAAATAAAACAGCAGGAAACCGAAATGAAAGCGCTTCAACATCAAATCAACCCTCACTTTCTATACAACACTTTAGAGGTTATTCGCTCCACAGCACTCGTGAATCAAGATCGAGACACAGCTGACGCTATTGCAACACTTGGGTCCCTCTATCGAGAAATTGTAAAAAAGGAGAACATTATTCCAATTGAAAGCGAGTTGGAATTGCTTCAGAAGTATTTAGAGATCATGGAGTTTAAGTATCCCGAGCGCTTCTATTATCAAGTCAATGTAGAACCCGCATTACTCTCGATTCCTACCGTTAAATTCTGGATGCAACCTTTGGCCGAGAATTTCTTCCTTCATGGATTTATCGCTAGTCATGAGTTTAACCTCTATATTGTTAACGGCTTTGAAGCTGAAGATCACTATGTATTAGAATTTGTTGATAATGGGCGCGGTATTCAGACAGAGCGTTTAAATGCAATTCGGAATACACTGTCCAACAATGAAGATCATTCATCGAAGAGTATTGGATTACGAAATGTAAATACGAGACTCCACTTCTTCTATGGCAACTGCTTTTCTATGAGAATTGAGAATAACAAAGAAGCTGGAGTGAAGATTTCTGTCAGGATTTCTAAAGAGGTGATTGAACATGTACAGACTGCTAATTATGGATGATGAACCTCAGATTTTGGAGGGCATGAAGCGAATTCTGGACTGGGAACAGTATGGATTCGGACGGATTGAAACCTGTGAATCAACTGAATCAGCCATATCTAAGGTTGTCGATATGATGCCGGATATCGCTATATTTGATGTCTGTGTTGGTAAGAATCTCGGATATGAGGCGATACGAAAACTTAACGAACTACACGTCCCCACGAAATATATTATCATGAGCGGCTATAGTGAATTCAAGTATGCCCAAGAAGCTATTCGCTGCGGTGTCAAAGATTATCTGCTTAAGCCCATTGAACGCACTAAGCTGCAGCAAGTCATTGAGAAGATTATTGTTGAAGATCTGGGTGGTACGATAGGCAATCATAGCAATGAGCGCAACAATATGGATCCGGTACTCGAGATTAACTATGATCGTCTGTCGAAGCTCGTTAATCGTATTCTCTTAATGATCAAAACAGAGTACGCTCAGAATATCACTTTGAAATCAGTGGCAGAGCGTTTTCAAATGAACAGCACCTACCTCGGTCAAATATTTCTTAAAGAAACAGGGATAAAGTTCTCGGAATATCTAATGGCTTACCGAATGCTGCTCGCGAAAGAAAGAGTTCAATCAACAGATGAGAAGATATCTTATATCGCATTTTCTATTGGATACAACAATCTCAATTATTTCTATACACACTTTCAAAGCTTTTTCGGAAAATCCCCTTCTGATCTGCGGTGAAAGCTTATTAACGAATCGGCAGAAAGGAGTATATCCGATGCTAAAGTGCTCTAGACATCGATTTATTATTATGATGGTCATTGGTCTATTAGGGGGACTCTCTTTGTATATGACCGGCTGTACCCAGGAACCTAGCAAGAATGACATAGAAAGGCTTACCGATGAACCTGTCAATCTAATTTATTACACCATTGGAGAACCAGACAAAGACCTCCAGCTTGTAAATGCGAAGATCAATGAAATCATGGCGCGTAAAATCGGCGTGACAGTAACTTATATTAAGGTAGGCTGGCAAGAGTATGAGGATCGGCTGAACACGCTTATATCTGCCGGAAGTTCTTTTGATATTGCTTTTGCAACGAATTATTCAACCACAGCTATGCAAGGGGCATGGCTGAAACTGGATGATTACCTAATGAGTCTAGGTAAGGATATGTATGAAAGTGTTAATCCAACCTTTTGGCAAGGGGTTCGCATGAAGGATGGAGGTATTTATGGAGTACCTACCAATAAAGAGCTTGCTGTCCGTGATCACTGGATGTACCCTGCTTCGATCGTGGATAAGTACAATGTTGATATCAAGAAGTACAATACTCTGGAATCGCTTGAACCATTACTTCAGATGATTCAACAGAAAGAGCCTTCATACATACCTATGGAATTGGATCAGGATTCACACAATTTCTTCGCACTGTATGGCTACGAATATATTGTGAACAACAAAGTTCCCTTGATGGTGAAGTCATTAGACCCGAATGCTGGGATTGTAAATATTTTTGAAACAGAGGAAGCAAGAAAAGTATTAGACACGTTACGGAGTTATTATAAACAAGGCTTTATTAATAAGGATGCAGCGCTTCGGGAACCTGGTGGGCTTAAACGTGGTGCTAAAGTATTCTGGAAATCTTCAGGTGGCGGCCCGCTCTCAGATACGACATGGAGTAAAGATCGTGGTTATAAGGTTGTATCCAATCCCGTAACCCCTACTGTTGTTACAACAGAGTCGGTTCGAGGAGGCATCATGGCCGTGAATGCAAATACTAAACATCCTGTAGAAAGCATGAAGTTTCTAAACCTACTCAATACCGACCCCGAAATACGCAACCTATTCAATTATGGTATTGAAGGTATACATTACAACCTAAGTGAACTTGGACAAGTCGTTCCTATTCCTAGAAAAGATAGTGAAGGCAATCCGATTCCAGATGCTCCAGCAAGCTATGCAGGAGTTCAATATACCCAAGGCAACTGGTTTATTCTAAAAACCATGGGTGGTGATAACCCGGAACCTATTGATAAGTGGGATCAGTTTATCAGATACAATGATGAAGTAATCAATTCCTCGGTACTTGGATTCACTCCGGATCTATCCAAATTAAGTATCCAGATGGATGCTATTAAAACGGTCTGGAAAAAATACTATCCAAGTCTTATGACAGGTTCTGTTGATATTGACTCCATCCTACCTAAGTTTAACGCAGAGCTAAAACACGCGGGTATTGATGAGGTAAGAACTGAAGTGCAAAGGCAGCTGGATGCTTGGCGGGGAGCGGTTACTTCCTCCCCTCCCCTTCCATCAATCCCAACCTTAAATCACGGGTAGCTAACCTTCAACTACATCTGCATGTAAGTCTGTTGCGATTTCAATCATTTTGGGCACAACTGCTTCGTTTGTCAGGGCTACATATATATCTCCCATGTAAAGACGAAATGGAATCTCAAGTTCGCCATGCTGCCACATGAAGAAATCTCCCTCGACTGACATCGTACTCTCCGGTCCTTTCACAGTAAAAATCGGAGAGTACATGAAGTCTGGTTTGGATGCAAAATATTGTGTACATTCATCCAAAGAAATGGTTTGCTGTTCACTATTCTCTTGCATGGATCGTGTTATTCGAAAACGTTGACTCATCATTATGCCTCCATCATTGTTTGTTCATTTAAAAACATATTTTCTCATTCTCTTAAGCTACTGTCAAAACGTATAAAAATGGAATGTTTTTAACGTGTTTTCTTTTTTTGTTTTTGTTGTCTCCTATTAATACATTGTTTTAGTAGATAGGTTGATAAGGTTGGTGGATTTTTTCGAATTAACTAAGTTCGTGTATATTTTTTGTTTTATTATTGTGAATTTTTCATATGATGAAATAATCACTTATTCAAGCGGTTTTTACATTCAACCATAGAAATAAGCCCCGGAAGAAAGCGCATCACGCTTCCTACCTGGGCTTATTTGAATGAAATAGTGACTTCCTGATTAGCCTTTTACAGCTCCTTCAGTCAAACCTTTCTCGATAAACTTCGAGATAAATAAGTAAACGATTAATACTGGAATTACGGTAAGAGCAACTGCTGTAGCCATCAACCCAAAATCCGTGCCATATTGTGAACTGATCTCATTCAATAAAGCAACGATTGGACGAACATTCTCTTTATTTACGAAGATCAAAGCAGAGAACAAATCGTTATAAGACCACAAGAATACAAAAATACTTACTGAAGCAAATGCCGGTCTTGTAATTGGAACAAACAGCTTAATAAACATTTGCCATCTATTGCATCCATCTATGAAAGCAGCTTCTTCAAGTTCTTTCGGAATGGTTGCCATATAACCTGCGATAACGAGAATGGCAAAAGTTAAGTTACCTGCGGTCTGAGGCAAGATCAATCCCGAATACGTGTTAACTAAACTTGTTTTAATCAAAATCTCATAGACAGGAACAACCGTAGCAAATGCAGGGATTAACAATGTTGCGTAGAGAATTGAAAAAATCGTCTTTTTCCCTCTGAATGAGAATCTAGACAGTACATACGCGGTTAATCCGCCTAACAGGAGTACCAACAATACGGTACTGCCTGACATGATCAAACTGTTAATATAGCTTCTACCAATGTTAATACGATCAAATGCATTCTGATAGTTTAGCCAGATTGGATCAAAAGCGATCTTAAATGAATTATTCATAACATCCCTCGATGCTTTAAAGGAGTTATTTACAATCCAAAACAACGGATATATCGTTGTCATAGCCCAGGCTGTCAAGATAACATACATTAGGGCGCTGCCAATACTAAATTTTCTACTTTTTACATGCCGCACTACGTGTTCTTCCTTAATGACTTGCTGCATAATAGTACACCCCTAATAACAGCTTAGTATGTAATTTCTTCACTTTTTAACAAGCGGTTGGCAAGAAGGGCAAGCAACACGCCGAAAACAACCATGAAAATTGCAACTGTCGAACCATAACCAAAGTTTTGATCCACCATTGCTTTTTTGTACATGTACGTACCGAGTACTTCAGTGCCATTCTGCCCAGACGTAATAACCCAGATGAATTCGAATACCTTCATCGTACCCGTGATAGCTAGTGTAATAACGACTTTAATATCACTTAGAATCAATGGGATTGTTAACTTCGTCGTTTTCTTAAACCCTGTTATTCCTTCAAGTTTAGCAGCTTCGTAAAAGTCAGCTGGAATCTTGGACATCGCCGTCAAGAACAATACAAAGTAGAAACCAACATAATGCCATACGGTCGGGATCGACACCGCTCTCAGTGCATTACTCTCATCAAGCCACAGCACTTTTTCGATACCGAAGTTAGCCAGTATGTTGTTCAGCAGTCCAAAGTTATAGTTATAAAATAGGACAAACAATAAAGAAATTGCCGTTCCGGATATTACAACTGGAAAGAAAAATACGGTTCGGAAGAATCCTTTGAGCTTCGTAATATTATCAACCATAACCGCAAGAACTAACGCGATACCTACCTGGAACACAATAACGTATAACATGATTTCCAACGTATTTAATGTTGCTGCACCCAGGAGCTTATCCGTAAATAACCGCTCGTAGTTATCCCATCCAATGAATTTCTTGTCAAAAAAACCAGATGTACGATAAAAGCTGAGATACAAACTTTTAAAGAACGGATAGTACAAAAATACAGTTAAGAATAGAGCCGTTGGAAACAAAAACATCAAAATATACTTCCGATCACCCTTCATAATTATCACCTTTGATGTTTATTTTTCTTGATTAATGAATTAAATGATTGCGCCGCCCAAATGATTCAGAGGGGCGGCGCAATAACATATAGGGTACCGTATTAACGATTTAACCTATTTCTTGTTAGCATCCTCAGTTTTCTTAGCATCTTCTAACGCTTGCGCTGGAGTTTTAGCACCTGTTACAACTTGCTGTACGCTAGCACGAAGATTAGAGAAAGTTTCTTGGGATACTTTACTATCAACTGGTGAGCTGATGGATTTAGCATTTTGAAGCATTGCGAAACCATCAAGAGCAGCCTGTGGTAAACCAGCAATTTCTACATCCGCTGCAGGAGTACCGCCGTTTGCTTCAGCGATTTTTTTAATGCTATCAGGGGATGTCATAAATTTAAGTAATTCTACTGTCATATCTTTTTTATCTGCATTGTCATATGCTGCTTTGGAAACGTAGAATCCAGAACCAAAACCACCAACGATGTCGTTACCGCTTCCTGCTCCACCAGGAATAGCTGGGAAAGGAACTACAGTAGTGTTACTCTTCACATCTTCGTTCCATCCACCTATTGCCCATGATCCTTCAATAATCATTGCAGCGAGGCCTTCACTGTAATAGTTACCTGCCATACTTAAATCGATAGTAGCAGCATCTTTAGGGAATGCGCCTAGATCATAAAGCTCTTTCATTCCAGAATATGCTTTTTCCCAATTTGGTTCGATGCCATTAGCCAGACCTTTATCTTGACCTTCAGGACCAGCAGCAGCAAGAATCGTGTGCTCGATCAAATAGTGAGATTGGTCAAATGGTACGGAAAGAGGAATAATACCTTTTGCAGAAAGTGTCGTAACAGCTTTCTTCAGGTTTTCCCAAGTAGTTGGAGCTTCCAAACCGTTCTCATCAAAAATCTTTTTATTGTAGAACAATCCTTCATAGAAACCAGTTAGTGGAGCAGCATAGATGTTTCCATCTTTTTGCTTAGCGAACTCAAGTGCATTCTCACTGAATCCATTTTTCCAATCCGCGTTCTCATCAAGGATTTGGTTCAATGGAACAACTTTACCAGCGTTCACGAAACCTTCAGCATCAGCTCCGATAAAGTAGAACAACAGATCTGGCTCATTGCCACTGTTCATATCTGTGTTTACTTTTGTTCTGAAACCGTCATCATTTGCAGACATGACATCGTTCTCAATTTTTACATTTGGATGTTTTGCAGTAAAGTCATCCAAAAGAGCTTTGAATGTTTCGCGAGCTGCGTCTGTACCACCAAATGTCGAGAAGACACGAAGAGATACTTCCTTAGCTGGTTCTTCTTTCTTAGTCGGCTCCGGTGCCGGTTTGTCACCTTCACCAGCAGAATTGTTAGAGCCTTTATTACCGCATGCAGCCATAAACATGCTGAGCAATAATATTAAGCTCAAAAGCATTAATGAAGACCTTTTCATCTTTGAATCCCCCTAAGTATATTTGTAACAACCAGAATCTCTAGCTGTCTTAATAAAATATTATGCCAACGTCGGTCGTAATCAAAGGGGGATATTCCTCTAAATAAGGGGTAAAAATTAAAGCTTGTAATTTGCTTAATCTGGATTTATGATGTGTCTTTTGTCTATGTATATGTAACAAAGAAGTTCTACTCTGGGGTTTTTTACGGATAAAGTACATAAGGAGGCGATCAGTTTTTATCTATTGTGAATTTTTCATATGATGAAAATATAATGCGATTAGTATCGTTACATAACGGATTCACACCTCTTTTTCCCCACAAAAAAAACGCCTAGAGTAGGCGATTTTATTGAGTTATCATTTAGCTGAGCAAGCTCTTAATCATAATATAGTTAGTCAGTAAGATACCACTTCTTTCTACAGACTGCTTATGAATCACTTTGTAATCTTTACGTTCAAAAAAAGGTTTTGCGGTGATACTTGCCTCGGTATCTATTTCAGCTAACTTCAGCTTTCTAGCCTCATTTTCTAGATTATGTACTAATGCTGTTGCAATCCCTTGCTTTAGATAGTCTTTATGAATGTATAAACGGTCCAGGTGTCCGTTAATAGTCATATCTGAAAACCCAACGATAGTCTCTCCCACAAGTGCAACTAAGGTGATATTGCGATGCATAGACTCCCGCCATCGTTCTCGTATTGTCACCTGTTCACCTGGAGGAGCCCACACATTGAGCTGCTTTATCGTATAATCTTTTTTATTTACCGAATGAACAGTATCATAAAACAAATTCACAATCTGATTTATATCCTCATCTTGAAATCTTCTTATCTTCACAGCTCTTCTCCTCCGATCCACAAAAAAAAGACACCTTCATAGGCATCTTTAAAATAACTTATTAAATTTCCTTTTAGGAAATTTTAATTCCTTTTGCAAGAGCCTTCATATCATGATTCGAGTTAACCAGTTGGGGCAGCGTCTTAATACTTCTGATCATTGGTGAGCTGCACTGATGGCATGTTGGCTGATGCTCAAAGGCAAAATTATCACGAATCCAGCCATTGCACTCTTCCTTCTCACATGTCCAAACCGCGGTCTCTTCTTGAGGAAGCTCTTCTAACGATTTTTTTCTGAAGTACATCCTAACCCCTCCTTAAAGTAAAAACTGCCCTTAACTTTATGGGTTAAGGACAGTTTCTTTATTCATAGATTTACAGTTTTACAACGTTCTCAGCTTGTGGACCACGGTTGCCTTGAACTACGTTGAACTCAACGCGTTGGCCTTCGTCCAAAGATTTGAAACCGTCGCCTTGGATTGCTGAGAAGTGAACGAAAACGTCGTTGCCGTTTTCTACTTCGATAAATCCAAATCCTTTTTCTGCGTTAAACCATTTCACTGTTCCTGTTTCCATAATGTAAAAACCTCCAAAATTTTATTAACATGCTCTTCTGAAATTATAGCGTACAAAATAACAAATTCACATATTGAAAAAGTTGCCAAGCATAAGTCGCAACCTTTTCAATATGTGAATCACAAGGTTTTCTTATTTGCTATGTACTTATAATACCACACAAACGAAACTTTATGCAAGGCATTTCGCTTTTTTATTTAACCGCCTAATAAACCAACAAATTATTAGACGGTTCAGAGCGTTTCTAACTTCTTAGAGTTTACATAATAAATATGATGTGACCGCTTCTAATTACTTTTAATAAATCCTTAAACTTTGCCTCCCAATCGGTTTTGGCTACCTCTGTCCATCTTGAGCGGATTTCATTGTATTCATCTTGAGACAATCGTCCTCCATCCAATAACATCGTTGCATTCTGTTCCCATCGATTGGGATTAGACGTTCCAACAATGGCGGTTGCAACTCCCGGAACGCTCAGAGCGAATTTGAGTGCTGTCTTAACTCCGAGTTGAATATCCTCCAGAAAATCGTATTTTAGTTCTTTGAGTCGTACCCAGTATGGATAGGCATACGCTTGTTCGCTAACTATGTCATTTTTCCATGCTACATTAGCAATGGGCCTCTTAGCGATCACACCCATGCCTCTTTTTACAGCTTCAGGGACAGTGAGTTCGATTGCTTCTTGGTCTGCGATATTTACAGAGGTCTCAAAACTGTCAAATACCCCTGTCTTTATCGCATATAACGCATCTGTGTGATCACCGCTATATCCAATATACCTCGTTTTCCCTTGCTCCTTAGCCCTCTTTAGAACCTCAATAACCTCTCCTTGTCGAAGTATTTCTTCTGAACAACTATGAAGATGAATCACATCAACATAATCAACTTTCAGACGCTTCAGACTCCGATCGATGCTTTGTTTAAGCATAACAGGATCCCAATCCGAATAATCAAACCCAGAAGCATGACCACATTTGGTGAACAGATAATAATCTTCTCTTCGGCCCACTAAAGACTTACCGATCAATTCCTCGCTATTCCCATAACACTCAGCTGTATCTATCACATTCAATCCAGCATCAACAGCACTATGAAGCAGCCGATCCACCGTCCTCTGATCCGCCTGTCCGATCTCTGCACCACCAAAGCCCTGAATACTTACCTGCATATCCGTCTGACCGAAAGTTCTTCGCTCCATGTATCAGCCCTCCTTTATAAAAAAGATAATCCTTTTAATTACCCTTTATGCAAGCATATGAATGCAAATCATCAAATAACTCTTCTTATGATTTAAATTTACATAGAAACTTTACTAATGTAAGCTACTCGTAATCCCCTATTGTTAATAACCTGAATTATTAATCTCATTAAATATTTGCACTTGAAAAATATTGCGAAGGATTTCCACGCTCCGGGTCTACTCTTTCCGTATACTGATTGTCCGTATAAGCCCCGATTGTCTTCCTCCAAAATGCCTGTGCAGGCGTATTCGTACTCACTTGTGTTACTTTCCAGCGTCCTCTCAAACGATCAAACAATTGATGCGATGCCCAGGTACCTAACCCGCTTCGACGATATTTTTTCATAATAAAAAACTCACACAAGTAAAAATCAACTTCATCTTCACCATCTAAACGATCAATTAATGCAAACCCAGCTGGTTTATTGTCGTAGGTAATCAGGTACGGAAATCTCGTTTCACGTTTAATCCAGTATTCAGCAAGGCCAGGATACGGAGCAAAGTCGCCCCTCTCTGTTACATCTATATCTAGAAACTGGGTGAAGTCATACAAATAAAATTGCATTAAGTTTTCGATCACATTCTTTTGTTTGCCCGGAACCAGACGGATTCCCATCGCATTAGTATTTTTGTCACGTGAGAACATCGATATCTCCTCCCATACATAGTTAGTATCCTGCACGTTATGGTAAACTATAGAGACATGCATGACATGTCATAGCATCTAACTAAAATATTTCAATCGTTTTGATTCATTATTTTACAATTCAATATGAATTCTTAAGAGGTGATACACATGAACATACAAAAAGGCATTGACCGTAAAAAACTAGATGAAAAAGTCCCTTCTATGCCTTGGTACGTACAGCAGTTTATCGACTATAAATTGCCCGATCTTTCTCCATCCACCTTGTTAGAATATGTAAGGGATTACGAAACTTTTTTTAATTGGCTTCGCTCTGAAGGTCTTTCAGAAGCAGAGCATAACAGCAAGGTAACACTTCTGGAACTTGAGACGCTTCGCATGGAAAGTGTAACTGGTTACCGTCTCTATCTGACAACGAGAACAGAGGGTACCAACTCTCGGATCACCGTATCACGTAAGATGTCCTCTCTTCGATCCTTGTTTCATTATTTAAGCCAAATCGCAGAGGATGAGGACTTTTATCCTCTTCTTAAGCGCAACATAATGGCAAAGGTCGAGAATAAACGAATACATAAACCGAAAGATACTGCAGCTAAGCTTAAAGGTAAAATTCTTGAGGATGAGGAACTCATCGACTTTATTGGCTACATCCATGAAGGCTATGCGGTTGATGTCGCTAACAATAAGCAAGCCTTGTACGCTCATGAACTAAATAAAGAGAGAGATGCCTGCATAACTAGTCTAATTTTAAACTCAGGTCTACGTGTATCTGAAGTTGTAAATCTAAACATTAGTGATCTCGATATGAACAACAAGATGCTGCATGTCTACCGAAAGGGTAATAATGACGAAACGTTCAAGACCCCTGTCTATTTCCGCGCTCAAGCGAAAGACGATCTGGAGCATTATTTAGCACTTAGACAGTCCCGTTATAAAGTTCCTAAGAGAGAAAAAGCGCTGTTCGTAGCACTTCGTAATGGACAAGTCGAAGGCCAGAGAATGACGAAACGAGCGATCCAAGCGATGATCATTAAATATGCCAAACGCTTCGGCAAGCCTTCACTTACCGTGCACAAGCTTCGTCACTCTTTTGCCACAGATTATTATCTCCAGAATGACATTTATAAAACTAAGGAACAGCTTGGCCATGCATCAACAGAAACGACAGAAGTATATGCACATCTCACCGACAAGACGATGTCTGAAGCCATTGAACGCCGCACTGAATCATCCTAAACACACCATTATTCAGTTCGTAGTCTGTTCATTTTATGACACATCCACTCAGCGATCTTAGACACTTCATTCCAATCAAAGATTGGAACCGAGCTACTTCTCTGAAATTCTAGAAGTAGCTCGTTATTCTTGTCCATATTCGGATTCAGTATAAGCACTCTAACCTCACTTACTTGATCTATTAGTTCTATATCCTCGCTACTTCTGAGGAGTAATAACTTCGGATAGGCTTCCTGCTTAAACCCCTCCACCAGAATGAGATCGTACCTTTGTAACGGGATGATCAACTCTTCTAAACTTGTTCCTTCTTCATGGATAACCGCTGTACGAAAAGGCGAAGTGATGGCCACAGCATCAGCACCAGCCTCATGAAATTCATTAGTATCCGTTCCAGGGTGATCAAGAGTAAATCCATGTACATCATGTTTGATAACAGCAGTTTTGAACCCTCTATTCTTTAGTAAAGGAATTAGTGACGATATTAATGTCGTTTTACCACTATTCTTATACCCAACAAATTGCCACACGCTTGTCATGACAAAGTTCCCGGCAGTAATAACACTTTAACCTTTTGTCCAACAGTAGCACCTTTTAGTTCAGGAGGAATAACGATGAGACAGGAGCTGTCTTTAATCGTAATCATTACATTAGATTCGTCCAATAGTGCTGGTATCGCTACCAATCTTCCTTCTCTAACATCCAATCTCCCTCTGACAAAACGAGTGAAATTATTCACCCTGCTATATTCTACACCTAACGCTGCGTCCCACTCTTTAAGATAAGCATCCTCCATGCCAAGCATTTGGCGTATCGTCGGTCTTACGAAGAGTAAAAAGCCAACATAACAAGCTCCTGGATTTCCTGATAGAGCAAACAATAGCTTTCCTTCTTGAACCGCAGCCGTTGTTACACTCCCCGGTCTCATCGTTACCTTGTTAAACAACATTGTCATCGTCCCATTACGGACGAGGTCACCCATGATATCAAAATCTCCTACAGAGACCCCACCTGTTGTAACAACAATATCATATCGTTTTAGCGCTTCTTCCACCTTTTCTCTAGCCATTGTAATATCATCTGGAATCGCGTCCATTAAGACCGGTTCACCTCCGGCTTCACGGATCTGTGATGCAAGCATATAAGTATTGCTGTTACGAATTTTTCCAGGCTCTAGCGGATCACGAATATCCAATAATTCGGTACCTGTCGAAAAAATACCAACAACCGGTTTTTTCATAACCTCAACCTGGGACACACCAAATGTAGCCAAGACCGATATTTCACCTGGTCCGATCCGAGTTCCTTGATTGAGAATAACCTCTCCACCTTTTAGCTCTAATCCAATGGGGGTGATATTTTTATTCTTCTCTATTCTTTTTTTAATGCCTATCCATTCCGTTTCACCTTCGGTCCTGCTCTCCGTCATTTCAAGCATGACCACCGCATCCGCTCCCTCGGGAACTTGTGCTCCTGTCATAATTCGGGATGTTACACCCGATTCAATCACTTTCTCTGATACCGCACCACAAGGAATATTATCAATAACTTGTAACCAAATAGTCTCACCATCACCACACACCTCAGTATCTGATGCTGTTATTGCATAACCATCCATTCCAGAACGGCGGAAGGTCGGGTATGGATGCGGTGCCACAATGTCAGATGCTAATACACGCCCGTCACTTTTTTCCAGGTCGAGCATTTCGGATGTTACCCGCTTCACATATCCCTTAACTAGTGCTTGTGCATCATGTACCTGCAACGCTTTACGCTGAAATCTATAAGGGTCTAGTCCGTTAATGTCTGGTTTATCATTCGTAATATGTTGTTGTTTCATATGTGTAGTGTCCTCTCTTTCCAATGGGCTTGCTTCGACTGATCTTTAAACGAGCTCTTAGCCCTATAAAACAGTTATAACTTCAATTTCTGTTGCTGGCAAATTATATACTCTATTCCTAGCAAAAAAGACGCATGGCATTGATATGCCACACGTCTTTTTCAAATCTACCTTCGACCTCTTCTGCCGATTTTCCCTGATCCAATACGAGTCTTAGGTTTTTTATAAGATTTCCTTGGTGCGTCGAAAAGTCCACCGCCGCCTCCACTTTCACCTCGTTTAATCGTACCTTTACTCTGGTCACTTGCCGGTTCTCTTTTAAAAATGTTCCCACCCGAACCAACTTTACTACTCTGACCACGTCTTGAAATTTTCCCGCTTCGATCTACCGTCAACGGAGGGGCAACCTTCTTATCGCTATCTGTCGGTTTACGATAGGTTCCGTCTTTCGGCTTATACACGTCCTTGCTTGTATACCCACGGTAACCGCCGCTATATTTACCACTTAACGAATCAAACAAGTCGCTAATCAAAACAGCTGTTAAATATCCCTGTAGGAAGCTTGAGTCATAATTACGTCTAACATACTCTTTGGAATCGATCTCGATTAAAGTATCTTCCGGCTTCGCTGGATCTTGCTGCAGATGATAAAAGTCATCGCCATATACAAGGAACATGCGTTCATTATTCTCGGCAGACATATCATCCGGTTTATTCTCTTCCGACAATTCCTTTGCAACAACCGGCACACTTTTGCCTGCTGCACGATAGACATATGAACTTGAGTCCCCATCCCGATTCACAGATTCTAATGGGTAGGATTCTTTAACATTCGGTGGTGCCCCACATCCACTTAGAAGTGATACAAGAAAACTAAGAACTAATAATAATTTGATCGATAATAAAGAGCGTCGCTTCATGATACCACTCCTAAGCCCGGATGACTTTAACATCCCCCGGAATCACTTTCTCTCCTTCATAGAGCATAAATCGCCCATTCTGCCATTCAATCCTTACAAGACGATAATCATCAGATTGATACTGCCATACATGTTGTTCACCGCTTTGCGTGAACGGGGTGCGTCCTGTAATCGACACATGACCACCGTATTCTTCCTCAAGATGATATACACCATCATCAAGTTCAATGATCGTAGGCACTTCATCAGGTGCATCCAGTCGTCCATCAATCGGTGTATATAATGCATACTGAACCGTTTCCCGCTCTTCGATATGAAGATAAGCAATGCTACTTCCATCTTGCAGTGTCAGAACAACCGCATTACGAGCACGGTTATGTACACGACCCGTAACCTCATAGGTCACAAGTGAAACTTCACAAATGTCGCCAGGGTTAAGCTGCAACATACTTTTTTCTACCTTCGGCGGCTCTGGTTTCGCAAATAAATTTCCTATTCTTTTCCACACGCTCATTCTTTCAATCCCCTATCACATTTATGCATGATTATAGGCAGGCTGTAATAATTAAAGCTCCTACAATATGAAGTGTACCTGCAAACAATCCATATCCAGTCTTGCCTTCCATCGTTCCTTTATCCAGATCAATATTACCAAGCAGTTTAAGCATCAGCTCCGCTAATTTTTCCAGAATCAGCAGAATTACAAACGAAACAATAGATACTACAATAGCTTCTACCAGATGTGGTGAAGTCCCAATCGATACAGACAAAATATACCCTTGTGCAAGTAGCTTCATGACAAGACGTGTTGTAACCGCCATGTTTCCTGCTTTTACTTCTTCCAGATCTTTATACTTTGTAAACAAAGAGTCGACATACATAAGCACAAAGAGAAGCAGTGCCCCGACACCGGTCCATACCGTAATCCCTAAGATCACATCAAAATTCATCCACTTAAGCCTCCATATTCAACATACAACTCATGTAAAAGCGAAGGAGAAAACCGCATGTTAAGCGCTATCCCCTTCGCCTCTTCAAACTTCACTCATTCACGATAAAACGTCGATATTATTGATCTTTATTCTCGTATTGTTTCATTAATGCAGCAAGTTCATCTTCAACAACTTTATCTTTACCAAGGTTCTCGAACTCTTCATCGAGCGATTTCTCTCTCGTGTTCATTTCATTGCTTGCCTCAGCACGCGCTTCCATCTGAAGCATCTTCTCTTCCATACGCTTTAGACCAGAAGATGCAGAATCCGAGCTAAATCCGTTCATCGCTTTGTTGATTTCAGTCTGTGCCTTAGCTGCGTTATAACGAGCAACTAATGTCTCCCGCTTATTCTTCATTGCTGTAAGTTGTTTACGCATCTCTTCGAGCTTAGCTCTTAGATTATCTGCAGCAAGCTTATTCTGATCATAACTTGCTTTATATTCGTCTCTCTTCGCTTCCGCTGTTTTCTTCTCTTCAAGCGCCCGGCGAGCAAGATCAACGTTCTGCGCTTGTGCAGCTGTGTGTGCTTGTTGTGTACGTTTCTCAACCAATGCGGCTTGCTCTTCATACAATGCTTTGAAGCGCTTTTCGATCGCAATTTGAGAAGCAACTGCTTTCTCAGCATCTTCAAGATCTTCGGTCATATCCCGAATGTATTGGTCAGTCATTTTGATTGGATCTTCGGCTTTGTCAATAATAGCGTTAATGTTGGACATGGTTAAATCACGTAATCTTTTGAAAATGGACATGGTTTCGTGCCTCCCAGCAGACTTAAATGTTTTCTTATGTTCATTATCTACGTGACAACTTAAATAAACGTTTCAGTTTTTTCGTAAACAAGTTTATTTCTTTAGATTTTTCTTCGTTAGAAAACGATCCACTAGGTTCTCCGTTAATATAACAATGTCTTCAATTTCACTTTTATTCAGATTATCAAAATGGATTCCCATCACAACTGTCACTGTTTGGCCCAGGTGCTCTGCACATTGACGAGCGATTGTATCGGTTAACAGATGCTCCTTATGGCCTGGGACGGACATGGTGTCAACCTTAATGGTTAAGGGGGTTTTTTGTTCAAAATATGCTGTAGATACTGCACCAATATGAGCATCTCCGCCCTTGATGACAATAAGCTTATCCCTTCCAACATCGATTTCATCCAATGTTAAAGTTTCACCAAAGTTTCTCGTCATATGCGCCTCCCTTTAACCAAGCTAAAGCATTGAGTTTTTATTTAACAATACCTCTAATCTCGTCTAGGTGATTAATTTTCTCAGTATCCATAAAATGAGTAAGTTCTTCAATTATTCTTTCACCTGCTCGAAGATCGCCAAAGCTTGCCGTACCTACCTGGACGGTCGTTGCACCTGCCATAATAAACTCGATGATATCTTCACCTGAAGCAATTCCACCCATCCCAATGACAGGAATGTTCACCGCTTTCGCCACTTGATGTACCATCCGCAAAGCAATCGGTTTAATAGCAGGGCCAGACAATCCAGCATAGCCATGATCGAACACACTTCTTCTCCGCCTTACATCTATCTTCATTGAAGATATGGTATTTATTAAGGATACGGCATCCGCACCTTCTGTCTCACACATATAAGCCATCTCTGCGAGCCTCTCGGCGCCAGGGGACAGCTTAACTATTAGCGGCATGGTTACTACATTTCGAACTGCACGAACGACCTTCTGTGCAGCTTCTGTCTGAATACCAAAGGCCATCCCACCTTCCTTAACATTCGGACATGAAATGTTCAGTTCAATCATATCGACAGCAGATCTGCCCAATCTCCGTCTAGCATCTTCATCATTCTGAATCAGCATCGCACCAGTTACATAATCCTCAAGACAGCCTCCGCCGAGATTACCAATGCGTACGGTATTAAGCGTTTCCCAGAATGGACATTCTTGATCCAAGAAAGCTTGAATTCCTGGATTCTCAAGTCCAACACTATTTAGCATGCCTGAAGCCGTCTCGCACACCCGAACCCCATTGTTTCCTTCTTTTGGGTGTAGTGTTAATCCTTTTCCACTCAATCCACCCAGTATATTAATATCATAGAGCTTACCATATTCACGCCCAAATCCGAACGTACCCGAAGCCATAACAACTGGATTTTTAAAAGATATTCCAGCGATTTCACAACGCATATCAATCATTGAAAACAACCTCCTCCACCGGAAATACAGGTCCGTCGGTACACGCTTTTTTGCGACCATCCTTACATTTCACACTGCACACTAAACAGGCCCCAATACCACAAGCCATCCGGTTCTCTAATGACACATACACATGATTAGGCACTCCGATCTCCTCTTGCATACTTTGAACTGCTTTCAGCATCCCGTGGGGACCACATGCTATAACCGTCTTATAATCTCTGAAATTAATTTGATCCAGAACCGTCCCCCCGACCTGAATATGTAACTGATTGCTCACACGCTGGAATTCTTCCGTAAGATATGGCTCCCTACTAAAGCCAAGATATATATCTGCATTCTTTATCGTTTTGGCCATATAGTACAGTGGCGCAATCCCAATTCCACCACCAACAAGTGCAACGGATCCATTTGCTTCTGGAAAACCATTCCCGAACGGTCCTTCAATCTGTAGCTGATCACCAGAACGAAGTTCGAAGAACCGTCTTGTACCCTCGCCAACGACTTGATAAAGAAATTGAATTCGATCTTCACCCGCATCAAAAATACTAATCGGTCTTGAGAGTAAAGGGTACTTATCCCAAGCCCTCAGCATATAAAATTGTCCCGGTTTACCCCCAAGGCTGCTCTCCACTTCCAGCAGGCCGACTCCCTCCGCTACCTTCTTGTTCGATATCACTGTTGCCATCGTAAGACCTCCTGCTCATGTCTAATCCCACTAACTTTGCACGGAAATCGTCTAAACGTCAGTGATACAGTTCACAGGTTTGCAAAGATGACAAAAAAGCCCGGCATCTATACCGGACTTTGCTTTATCTCTATCAATTACTCCAACAATATTTACCAATGATTACCTATAAGCTCGCTGGTATTGTTTCGCAACCTTTTGTTCTCCATCTAGAGCCTTAGACGCATGTACAGACCAATATGGATCGCGCAGCATACCTCTTCCTACGGCGACTAAATCTGCTTTACCTGAAAGCACCACGTCTTGCGCCACTTCAAAGTCATCAAGTAATCCAACTGCAATCACTGGAACTTGAAGCAAGCGTTTAAATTCTGTAGCCAACTCCACTTGATAGCCAGGTTCGGCCTTAGGTCCACCCTCTGAGCCAATTGGGCCTTCACCGCCGGAAGTGATATGGAAAATATCAACGCCAGCATTTTTATATCTCTCACTGAGCTTAGCACAATATTCAACGTCGTAACCACCATCTACATATTCTTGCGCAGAAACGCGCATGATAAGTGGCATGCCCTCGGGAAGCACTTCCTTAACTGCCATTATTACTTGTTCACCGAACAGTCCAAGGTCCTGACCATATTCATCATCACGATGATTCGTAAGTGGGGAATGGAATTGATGAATAAGATAACCATGTGCTCCATGAATTTCGATTGTATCAAATCCAGCTTCCACTGCTCTTCGCGCACTTTCCTTAAAAGCTAAGATCATTTCTTCGATCTCGCTCTTCGTGAGCGCCCGAGGCATTTGATATTGGGAACTAAAAGCGATAGCCGAAGGAGCCACGGGTGGCTTAGCATCTTGTGCTTTACGACCAGCGTGACCTAATTGTATACCTATTTTTGTGCCATATGAATGAACGCCATCAACAATCTTCCGAAAAGCCGGAATCTGCTCATCGCTCCACAATCCTGTGTCTTGATTGGAAATTCGTCCATCTGGATGAATGCCTGTCATTTCTACAATTATTAGACCTGTACCGCCTACAGCTCTACTTACATAATGGACAAAGTGCCAATCGTTTGGAATACCATCCTCTGCAAGAACGGAATACTGACACATTGGTGGCATCACGATTCGGTTCTTAAGTGTCAAGTTTTTAAAATTATAGGGTGTAAATAAATCAGCCAAACGATCACATTCCTTCCGTACCTATTTGATCTTATCCAATGGCTATTATACACGTTTCCATCCTAAAACCAAAAACACATTCCTAACTAGAAGATAAGCATAATTAAGGATAAAGATGGGTATACCAAACAAAAAGAGAAAAGGAGACGAGGAATGATGCTAAACCACGCGCGTGTATGGGGTTTAATATTCATTGCACTAATGCTTCCACAAGTGAATATTACACCTTATGGGAAAACCGTCGTCCAGATCACAAGCTCCTTTCTTCAGAGCCCTATCCATTCATCCGTGATGTCCGAGCATAGAGAAACGGAGGATAAGGAACGCACTAATCCACCTGTTGGCCTTACTCTTAGCCAACTCATTAAAAAATACCCCGACACTTTTCGTGTGAGAGGACCACGTATCAAGCAGGTAGCGTTGACCTTTGATGACGTACCAGACCCTCGGTTCACGCCTAAAGTACTGGATGTATTGAAAAAAGAAGGTGTAAAGGCAACTTTTTTTGCGGTTGGAACGCGTTCAAAAAAACATCCTAGCCTTCTAGCGCGCATAAAACGAGAAGGTCATGCGATTGGAAACCATTCCTACAATCACGCCCAATTCAACAAGCTTACACTTGATGAGTTCAGAGATCAGGTAGAACGTACAAATCGTATTTTAAAGTCTATTACTGGACAAGAGCCACGGCTTATTCGACCACCGTATGGTGAAATTAACGAGGAGCAGCTTCGCTGGGCTCGTAAGAATAATTATAAAGTAGTGAACTGGAATGTAGATTCATTAGATTGGAAAGGCCTCTCCAAAGAAGAAGTTAAAGAAAACATTTTGTCTGCCACAGGTCCTGGTGCAATTATCCTTCAACATGCGGGCGGTGGAGTAGGATCGGAATTGCAAGGAAGCATTGATGCATTGCCAGAAGTTATTTCTGAACTACGGCGCAAGGGCTACACATTTGTAACGCTACCTGACATGCTTGGTGTACCTGAAGGAAAATAAACAGAAAACGGGAGAACATAGTATTATACTAATTCTCCCGTCTTCTTAATAACGCTATTGCTATTCTATTATTTAATGACAAATAGTTTTACATTTTGAAAACCAAATTCACTCACTGATTTCTGAGAACCAGGGATGAAGATATCGATTCGATTGCCCTTAATCGCTCCACCAATGTCTCTTGCCACAGCCACAAATGCTTTTTTAGGCAACCCTGGATGCGAATGTCCCGTCACAAGCACCTTGGTTCCAAGCGGAATAACCTTCGGATCTACAGCGATCGTCCCGAGTTCAAGAGGATTGCCGAAATAGTCAACAGCTCCCCAGCCTCCGTTCTCACTTGCAGCTGCCGAATAAGCTGATGCTTTCACCGAAATAGTCTTGCTATAATTAAAAGTTTTTCCCCAAGCTTCTACCACTTTATTACTAGAATCCACACTTAAACTTGGAAGCATGACTGCAGTCGAAGTTGACTTCACTGTAGAAGTCGTAGGAATTTTAATCTTCAAGCCTGGATAAATGTTTGTGGCTTTGATTTTAGGATTTGCTTGCATTAGTTTATTTAAATTAACACCATATTTTTTCGAAAGAAGATAGAAGGTGTCACCTTGCTTCGCAACATGCGTTGAGCTTGCTGCTTCTACCGGAACTGTGGATGCCCCAAAAGCTAATGATAGAGCAAGTGCTGCCGCAGATAATAGCTTCACCGTTTTACCTCTACTATTCTTTCCGCTTGTATTGCGGTTGACTTTCTTTTGCCACCATTTCATATTTTGTTTCATTCTTGATGCCTCCCTTGTATAACGATTACGAATATATCACAATCTTGTAACCTTTTCTTTATGAAATTGCTGGTATAAACACAAAAAAGCGGCTCTGGATCGCCATAATAGGCACCAGAGCCGCTGTTAAATGCACTTACTTCATCTTAAAAAGATTACAAAACTTTACTTAAAAACTCTTGCGTCCGTGGATGCTGAGGATTCGTAAAGATCTGTTCCGGTGTTGCATCCTCCACAATTTTACCACCATCAACGAACAAAATCCGATCTCCGACTTCACGAGCAAAACCCATCTCATGGGTTACGATGACCATCGTCATGCCACCATCAGCAAGCTTCTTCATCACTTCTAATACTTCTCCTACCATTTCAGGATCCAGTGCTGAAGTAGGTTCGTCAAAGAGCATCACATGAGGCTGCATTGCTAAAGCTCTTGCAATAGCAATACGCTGTTTCTGACCACCTGACAATTGAGAAGGATAGGCATCCTTCTTATCAAGAAGTCCAACGGATTTAAGCAAATCTTCTGCGATTCTCTCCGCTTCTACAGCAGATTTCCCTTGAACTTGGATCGGTGCTAAGGTGATATTACTCAGAACACTTTTATGAGGGAATAGATTGAACTGCTGGAATACCATCCCCATTTTTTCACGAGTTGCATTGATGTTATGCTTCTTAGCCGTAATCTTCTCACCTTCAAACGAAATCTCTCCGCTAGTGGGTTGCTCCAATAAATTCAGACAACGTAAAAAGGTACTCTTCCCCGATCCACTTGGTCCGATGACTACAACAACCTCGCCTTTTGCTATTTCAACATCAATGCCTTTTAAAATTTCAACCTTGCCATATGATTTATGAAGATCCTTAACGGTTATCACTAGCACTCAACTTCCTTTCCAAGACCCCGAGCAATTTCGAAAGAACAAATGTCAGAACAAAGTACATCACAGCTGCAACTAACAGCGGATTTAATGCTGCAAAGGTGCTTCCACGCAAAATTTGAGCCTGGTACATGATGTCCATAACACCTATAAACGAAACGATAGATGACTCTTTAATAATAACGATAAACTCATTGCCGATTGCAGGCAGTACACTCTTTAATGCTTGTGGCAAAATAATATGACGCATTGCTTGGCTCTTCTTCATTCCTAACGAACGAGCAGCTTCGAGTTGACCACGATCTACACCTTGAATTCCCGCACGGAATATTTCAGCCAAGTATGCAGCACTGTTCAAGGACAAGGTAAGAATACCTGATTGAATCGGTGTGAACTTAATGTCGAATGAGGCCAAGCTGTAATGGATAATAAACAATTGCACAAGCATCGGAGTTCCGCGCATGATTTCAATATAGGCGGTAGCTATGAATTTCAAGATTGAATTACCAGACATCCGCAATAATGCAATCACAAGGCCTAGTATAAATCCAAAGAGAACACCAAGCGCTGATATCAGCAATGTATATTGTACGCCTTTCGCGTAATAATCCCGATACTTCCAGAAGTACTCGAATGTATTAAGTTGTTCTTTTACCCGATCCGCAGCCAGGTCACCAGCTTCATCAACAAATTTCTGGACTTGGTTATCAGCGATGAGGCGTTCAAGTGTTGCGTTGATACTTTTTAAAAGTTCTTCATTACCTTTTCTGACACCAACTGCATATTCATCGTTTTCACTTTTAGGTTTGGCATCGGTAATGGCCATTTTCTCTTCATCCATGTTGGCTTTCGCAACAGGATACTCTGTGATCACGACATCTACACGCCCAGTTTCTAACTGAAGCATTAAATCGGGAATCTTATCTAAAGAAACGACGGTCGCATTTGGAATAGACTTAGCAATCTTCTCTTGAACCGAAGATTTCTGCACACCGAAGCTGGCACCTTCCAGACTTTCAATTGTATTGAACTTATCTTTATCTTCTTTACGAACAACGATCGTTTGTTCAGCTTTGTAATAAGGAATAGAAAAGTCTATGCTTTTTCTTCGATCTTCGGTAGGATTCATACCTGATATTACAAAATCGATTCGCCCTGTAGTCAGTTCAGGGAGTAATGCATCAAAGGAAGTATCCTTTATAATGAGCTCCGCTCCCATGTCCTTGGCAATTTCTTTAGCAATCTCAATATCGAACCCAACAATGGTGTCAACACCATCAATCGTTTTATGGAATTCATACGGCATATATTCGGCGCTTGTTCCGAGGATGACCGTCTTTTTCTCTCCTTCCGCACTAGCGATACTGCCAAATGCCAGCAGCATAGCCATGCAGAGAAACATCCAAGTCGTTATTTTTCTTCTCATGACCCTTGAATCTCCCCTTATCTTTCTCATCAAATGTAAGCGACTGAGTCATTATAAATGATGTTGCATGAATATGCAACGGACTTTTCCTGATATTTAATAATGTATTAATATTTATATTAATGAATTTATATAACATTGGTCAAATGATTCATTTTGGGACGAACACTCGAATACAATGAAAATATATACTTTCAGGTAATCGTCTACCCGTCATGTTGATACCCTAACACTCCCCCCCACCATTTAATGGGATTTATTTCGACTTTTATTCTAATCCATCTTTCACCTCAAACATTGTTCACAAATGCATCCATAGTCCTATTATGTATTTTTATTCAAATCATCTGAATTCTCATGAATAATAAATTGTCCTTACGGTAGTATACCCATGATTTGTATATTCTCAATCACTAAATATTTACGAAACAAAAAGGCAGTCCTGTCAATAGGACTGCCTCCCGATAAAATCATCTAATCCAAAATTTTATGATAGATATCAACGTACTGCTGTGCCGATACTTGCCAACTATAATCACCTGAGAATGCGTTCTTGGTTACTTGTTTCCAGTGTTCGGGTTGACCATATATCGAAATCGCACGTTTTATTGTACTCATCATGTCGTGTGCATTATAGTTCTTAAAGCTAAAACCATTGCCCTCTTGAGTAAACTCATTGTAGGCGTGAACTGTATCATTCAAACCACCGGTCTCTCTCACGATGGGTACACTTCCATAACGGAGAGCGATTAATTGACTGATACCGCAGGGCTCGAATTTCGAGGGCATAAGGAACATATCACTAGAAGCATATAAGCGACGTGATAACGGCTCATTAAACCAGATTTGAGCTGACATTTTATTAGAATACCGGTTTGCCGCTTCACGGAACCAATGCTCATAGGAAGGATCTCCTGTACCTAAGATTACAAATTGCATGTCCTGATAATAGAGAAGCTCGTCCAATATGCGTATAACTAAGTCTAGACCTTTAGAATCAACAAGTCTTGTAACCATAGCCATCATCGGGATCTTTGCATCAACAGGTAAATTAAGCTCCTTCTGCAGCTCCATTTTATTCTGAGCTTTTTTGTTCAAATTACTCCGATATTTCATTGCAATAAATGGATCCGTCGATGGATTATAACTTTTCGTATCGATGCCATTTACAATACCGCTTAATTTATCTCCAAGGGATGAGAGCAACCCATCGAGTCCGTAACCATAATAAGAAGTTTGAATTTCTTCTGCATACGTTGGACTAACGGTTGTAACATGGTCTGCATATACAATTCCTGCTTTTAAGAAATTCACATTACCATAATATTCGACACCTTCAGGGGTGAAATAACGGCTGTGTATCCCCAATACATCAACAAGTACTTCATATGGAAACACGCCTTGATACAACAGGTTATGAATCGTAAAGACGGTCCGGATCTCGTTATAGAACGAAGACTCATGACGATAATTTGCTTCTAGAAGTAGAGGTACCATTCCCGTATGCCAATCATGACAATGGATCACATCAGGTTGAAAATCGATAATCGGTAACACATCCAGAATGGCTCGATTCAGAAATGCAAACCGTTCACCATCATCCATATATCCGTATGCGCCGTCTCTTCCGAAGTAATACTCATTATCGATAAAATAGATCGTCACTCCATCTTCTACTAACTTTTCGATTCCACAAAACTGTTGTCTCCAACCGACCTGTACACGAGTTTCCCCGATATGCTCCATCCGGTCACGGTACTCATCAGAGATACCACGGTATTTCGGCAACATGACACGAATGTCTGCACCCGCTCGCTGCAACGCTTTTGGCAGTGCCCCGATAACATCTGCTAGCCCACCGGTCTTTATAAAAGGAACACATTCTGCGGCTGTAAATAACAATTTCATTACTCTATTCTCCCCCTCTATTGTTTTTCTTACTCTTTAAAGCTGCTTGTCCCGTTTCACGATTGATGAACGAAGAGTTTACATCCTCTGGTTGCTAATCGATCGTTACTGTTTTTTTACGCGGACGAGGTGGTTTCTTTTTTAATACGATCATACTTAGTGGAGGCACCGTAAGTTCAAGACTTTGAAGCTGCTCATGCCATGGCTTCTTCTCCGTTCTTAAGATCCCGTTGTTCACTCTTCCCTCTCCACCAAACTCCGTCAGATCCGAATTGAAAATCTCCTCATACTGTCCGGACTTTGGCATTCCTATTCGATATCGTTCATGTTGGTAGAGTTGAAAATTAATAATAATTATGAGCGTATCCCCTGGCTTCTTGCCCTTTCGCATATAGGAAATAACACTTTGATTCACATCATGAGCACATATCCATTGGTATCCGTCCATGTTATGATCGCATTCCCACAACGCTTTTTGCTCTACATACATCCGATTGAGAGCAGCAGTAAAGCACAGTGTTTTACGGTGTGAGTCATAATCCAACAACAACCAGTCAAGCTGTTCCTCATCTTTCCATTCGATAAATTGTCCGAATTCACCACCCATGAACAGAAGCTTTTTGCCAGGCTGAGTCATTAGATAACCGAGTAGTACTCGTAGTCCTGCAAATTTCTGTTCGTATGTACCAGGCATCTTACTAAGTAATGATTTTTTTCCATGGACAACTTCATCATGCGATAAAGGAAGCGTAAAGTTTTCGGAGTAAGCATAGCAAATCGGAAAAGTTAGCAAATTATGATGGGACGGACGAGCTCTGAATTCTTCTTTTATGTAAGAAAGCGTATCATTCATCCAACCCATATTCCATTTATAGTTAAATCCAAGTCCTCCTTGGTCTACGGGGGATGTAACCCCAGGCCATGCACTCGATTCCTCAGCCATCATCAAGGCATTCGGATAGTATTCAAAAATTGTTTTGTTAAGATCCTGAAGGAAAGTGATCGCTTCTAAATTTTCTAATCCACCTTGTTCATTCCGGCTGAATTGAGCTTCTGTCTTCTCAAAATCAAGTCTAATCATACTCGTCACCGCGTCAACACGGAGTCCATCAATATGAAAAGTTTCCATCCAGAAAATGGCGTTGGAAATAAGGAATGAACGAACCTCAGGTTTGGAATAATCGAAAGACAGTGTTCCCCAGCCCGGCTTCTCCGCCTTTTGTGCATCTGCGTACTCATACTGCGGCGTACCATCAAACTGTCTTAAACCATGGGCATCTTTCGCAAAGTGAGCAGGTACCCAATCCAGCAGAACTCCGATACCGGACTGATGAAGCTGATCGACTAGATACATGAAATCATGCGCTGATCCATAGCGGCTTGTTAAGGCAAAGAAACCCGTTCCTTGATATCCCCAAGATAGATCATATGGATGCTCTGCGAGCGGCATGAATTCAACATGGGTATAACTCATTTCTAATAAATATGGAATCAATAGCTCTGCCATTTCCCTGTAAGTATAAAAGGTGCCATCTTCTTTTTGTCGCCATGTTCCAAAATGCATTTCATATATGTTCATTGGCCTCTGATAAGGTGCTTTAGCTTTCCTCTTCCATGCACCATCATTCCATTGATAACCAGATAAATCCGTGACCACTGATGCGGTTGCTGGTCTAACTTCTGCTTGGAATGCATAAGGATCAGCTTTTAAGAAAGTTTCACCATAGGGACCGGTAATGTGATATTTGTATAAAGCTCCCTTTTCTATATTCGGAAAAAAACGACTCCAAATGCCGGATTCGGGTATCTTAAATAATGAATCATTAGAGCCATCCCAACGATTCCAATCACCTGCAAGACCTACATGCCTTGCATTTGGAGCCCAGACTGTAAAACGTACACCATCCACGCCATCCTCTTGCGTAGGGTGTGCCCCCATAAAGCGATAGCTGTGGTAGGAATTACCTTCATGATATAAGTACACATCTTCCAAGCTTATGTTTCCTTCCCAAATCGTTTGACCTATCAATTCATCACCTGCTTCTAGATATACAATAAATGATTATTACCCCATTGTAGCCATAATGAAAATAAAAAATGATGGCTGGAAATAAAAATGTAATTTTCATAAATATATTTCAATATAATCGTTTCAGACCCTTTAATATTCGTTTATGTATGTACTACGTTGAAAAATACTTGGGAGGGAAACGTGATGAAGAGAAATGAATGCATAGCCATGCTATTGGCAGGAGGAGAAGGAAAAAGATTAGCTCCTTTAACGTCCAAGCTGGCGAAACCCGCTGTACCATTTGGCGGTCACTACCGTATTATCGATTTTCCTCTCAGCAATTGTGTAAATTCCGGAATTAATACCGTTGGAGTACTTACGCAATATGAAGCTGAGTCTTTACATGAGCATATCGGAGAAGGAGAACCTTGGGGATTCAATCCATCCCTACTCCCTTCCTACAATACGGAACAAAAAGAATACACAGGAACTGCAGATGCAATCTATAAGAATATTGCTTATATAGATGAGCAGAACCCTGAACATGTACTTGTACTATCTGGTGATCATATTTACCATATGAATTATCGAGAAATGTTGGATGCGCATATTCAGCAAGGCTCAGATGCAACCATTTCAGTTATGGAAGTACCTTGGGAAGAGGCTAGCCGGTTTGGTGTCATGAGTGTAGACAACAATTTAAAAATCACTGAATTTGCCGAAAAGCCTGAAAAACCTGAGAGTAATTTAGCTTCGATGGGAATTTATTTGTTCCGGTGGGATTACCTTAAAGAACATCTGATTCAGGATGCCGATGACCCGAATTCGAGTCATGACTTCGGGAAAGACGTCATCCCTAAAATGCTGTCTTCTAACGACGCTTTACATGCATTTCGGTTTCAAGGTTACTGGCGTGATGTTGGTACCGTAGAAAGTCTGTGGGAAGCCCATATGGATGTATTGAATCAAACAGATCTCATCTTAGAACAAGAAGATTGGCCGATGTTCACTCGTCCTTGGCGTACTAAATTAACAGCACATCGCAATCGCCCTCTTGAAAACATGGATAGTCTTATTCATGATACTTGCACATTTGAGGGTAAAGCCAAAAGATCCGTCATTTTCTGTGGGGCAGAAATTGGTAAACTCTCCACTGTTAAAGACAGTGTCGTTATGCCAAATGTTAAGATTGGTAAAGGCGTACATGTGGAGCATGCAATCATAGGTGAAGGTGCTGTCATCAAAGATGGTGCGGTTGTTAAAGGTTCACCAGGCCAAGTTATTGTAGTAGGACCACATGAAACTGTCCTGCCAAAACCTTCAGTGCGTACTCAACCATCACGACTTCTACAAGAGGTATACGAAAAAGGCCGACTACGTGCCAATGTTTCCTCGTCCTAGATTTTAACATGTTCTTTTCAAAAAAAGCGATCCCATTTCTGCGGATCGCTTTTTTTGATGTATAAAGAACACTACCTTTTACGAAGACAAAGGAAATCGCTTCTCATACAAATGCACTTCTCGTGTGCCCATATTCTGCTTGTCAACAAATTCATAGCCTTGTCGGCTATAGAACTGGTTTAAACTCTCTAGGTGAGATACACAGTCGAGACGAAGACCTCGCTTGCCCTTCGCTTGAACTCGCTTTTCTCCGAATTGAATCATTGCCTCACCAAGATGTAACCCACGATATTCAGGAAGAATAGCAAGCCGATGCAAATAATCATATTGATTATCATTGCGATCGCCCCAGTAAGAAGGATCACTGTCCTGAAGAGTGAAAATACCCACTGGTTTTCCTTCGAATTTCAGAAGATAGACTTCTCTTTCATCAATATAATTCTCCATTAACGAAAGAGAAAAGATAGAGGGTGTCCATTGATTGAGTCCTTGCTTAACCATAAGTACAGATGTCTTCTGAAAAATCATTAACATATCTTCTGTATCTTCTGCCTGAGCAAGTCCGATGTCAAAGTAACCCTTCTTTGTTTCAAATCGTTCCAATACCTTAAACTCCATTCGTTTCCCCCTCTCCACAGAGTAAAACAAAACATTTAGACTACTGGATTATTGGGTTGTGGTCCTTCTGTGCCATCATCAGCATGATCGAATCCTCCCGCTTCAGGAATTTTCCCTTCAGGAAGAGGTAGTTTCACCTTCACGGTTGTCCCCTGCCCCAGTTCACTCTCCATATCAAGCGTTCCATGATGAAGCTCCACTAGCTGCTGTGTAATGGCAAGTCCAAGCCCAGTACCGCCATTAACATGGTTCACCTGGAAGAAGCGGTCCTTTACACGCTGTATATGTTCTTCGCTAATTCCAATCCCAAAGTCACGCACCGATACTGTCACGTATTTCTCTTCGAGTTCAATGGATAGTATGATAACTCCATTCTCGTGTGAGAATTTAATTGCATTATCTACTAGGTTCAGAAATACCTGCTTCAAACGGTTAGCATCCGCATATATCAGCGGTTTTTCTTCTGACTCAAGTTTAATCTCAATACCTTTTTTCTCTGCTTTAGCCCACAGGTTCAGCATAATCTCCTGTAACAACTCACGCAGACTGACAATACCCATCACCATCTTCATCTCATTTTGCTGAAGCTTGGAAAAGTCCAGAATTTCTTCAACAAGACCAATTAAGCGATCCGTTTCCTTCGTGATGATCTGCATACCGATCTTGGTTTCGTCTGGATCATATCCCCCTGAAGTTAACGTCTCACTCCAACCTTTAATGCTGGTTAATGGGGTTCGAAGTTCATGAGAGATGGATGAGATGAAATCATCTTTGACTTGGTTACTTCTTACAATCTCCTGTGCCATATAATTCAGCGTGGAGGATAGCTCCCCGAGCTCGTACTTGTAATCCCCTTTAATACGAACGTTAAAGCGTCCCTTAGCCATCTGAGCAGAGACTGCTCGGATGTTATTTAGAGGTTTCACGATGGAATTAGCAAGTCCGATACTAAAAGCGAGTACGGTCGCTAGTACCACAGCTCCAATGAAAACAGCCCATAGCGTTATATTGAGAAGTTTATTATTAATTTTATGGAGAGAAGTCACATATCTTAGAATAAACTCATTCTCTCCTCCATTTTGCAGTGCGTAGGATACAGCCATAACCATTTGACCGGTTCCCTGCTGCTTTCCGACCCAGCGACTTGTATCACCAGCCAAGGCCTGAGTCACATCACTAGTCTTGATCGTCATATCCGAATCAAAGTTATTCGAAGTGATCAGCACTTTTCCAGATGTATTGAGCAGTTGAAGCTCTGTACCTGTCAATTCAAAATAGGAGATAATCTCGGTCAGCTTAGCCGTATCATCCTCATTTAATCTGAATTTCTGATAATAATCGTCTGTATAGTCAATATGCCTCGCGATATGGCTATGCACGCTATCATAGTAATAGGTGCGGATCGCAAGTAAAAATATAATCTCCACCAGCAGCAATGCCATAAACACGACTAGGAAGTAGTGTAGAACAATCTGCCGGCGGATACCTTTTTTGATCATTGGCCCTGACCCTTCCATTTATAGCCGTGACCCCACACCGTCTGCAGAAATTCAGGCTCGGAAGGATTATTCTCAATTTTTTGACGAAGACGGCGAATATTAACATCAACAATTTTCGGATCACCCATATACTCTTTGCCCCATACATGATCCAGAAGGACATCTCGACTGAGTGGTGTATTTTCTTTCTCCAGGAAGAATTGTACGAGTGAGAACTCTGTCGGTGTTAACTCGACGGCCTTCCCATTCTTCTTGAATAACTTAGAGATTAAATCCAGTGTGAAAGGACCAGATTGAAAGGAAACTTTAGCTGTACCTGCACGCTGTACATTTACGCGACGCAGTAAGGATTGTAGACGTGCGATAAGCTCAGTTGGACTAAACGGCTTGCTGACATGATCATCCGCTCCAACAGATAACGCATACACCTTATCCTGTTCCTGAACTTTTGCTGTCAAAAAGATTATACCGATCCGTTCGTTAGTCTCCCGAATTCGCCGGCAAACTTCAAAACCATCGATGCCTGGAACCATAACATCAAGAAGTGCAATATCAATGTCAGGTACAGACTGCAACAGGTTCAGCGCTTCAAGACCATCTCCTGCTTCCAGAACTTCAAAGCCGTTACGCTTGAGGTTGATTACAATAAAACTGCGGATTGATTCTTCATCTTCTAAAATAAGTACTTTACTCAACGTCTAATTCCCCTTTCTTTCAATCGGAGCCACATCGCTGTTATTCTTCTTCTCATTCTTGGTCAGCTTGTCTCCTCTATAACCGATCACCTGGTCTTTTTTACGAACCAGAACTTTCCAATCATTCTTCACATTCTCCCACTCACGGAGAGAGAAGAATTTCACTTCTGCTACAACCTCTTGTGTATCCAGCATAATAAACTTAAGGTACTGATTCTTATCTGAATCGGGATCTACGGTAAGTTGGTTCTTCCACTCGGACGGGAAGGTTAAGAAGAACCTATTATCAGGATCTTGATATCTTTGGATAACAAATCTCAGACCGTTCTTCATGTTTGCTAAGTTCGTCTTACCATCCCATTGATAATAGTTATAGAAATATGGAATATCTTCTAGAATATCACTGTTCCAGCCGATCGGCTCTTCGAGCAATCCTATTTCAAGAATTCCATCTCCATTAATGTCTTCACTTTCCACAGGGAGTTCTTTATAAGCTGCATCTTCCTTCAGAACATCTACCAGTTCACCGTTCTCCATCACGATAAGCTTGGATGTAGAGGAGTTAGAAACTATAGATGTATCTAATATAATTCCTTCTTTGTCCTTAGCTACTTTTCCTGAGACAATATTGTAATATTTCTCAACATTTTGTCCCAAATCAAGCTTCGCCAATTCCTTAAAGTCATGTGTAGTTTTATCGAACTGATAGGTTGTGATGAAAGATAGCTCATATTTCTGTAAAGATACTACGGTCAACTCTTTAATCTTATCTCCATTCAAGTCAGTCACTTCAAAATGGGTATATGGAAGCTGCATAACCTTCTCTAACGCATCATTCGCATAGGTGTACACTACGAGACCATTCTGAACATCATCTTCGCCCCGTGAGAAGCCAACAACAATATCCAAGTTGCCATCATTCGTTATATCGATCAGGTCAAAGGATTCGAGCATCGTGCCTTCTCCCTCAAAATCCAACTTCTTAGCCCATGTATTTCCCTGTTGCTGCAGAATCATGCCATGAATCTGAACATCTTCATTCGGTGTGATATAAAATACGACAGCCTCCATTACGCCATCGTTATTCAAATCTTCTACGCGGATCGAGCTCGGATCATTATTGCTTCTAGGACGAATAATACTGCTATTTTCGGGGATCTGGGATTTAATCGCTCCCATCAAAGTCTCTTTATCCGCCGGAAGATCAGGTCTAGTCATCAATGATACAGGGTCACTAATAAAGCTGCACCCCCCGAGAACCATCATAAGCATCCCCGAGATGGCTGCCTTCATCATTCTAGATTTCAAAAGCATCAACTCTTTCTATTTCAATCACCTATTTGACAGAACTATATTCTGTTCTTCTCCCCATGAGTCAAACGACGCCCGGTAACATCAACAACAATCTGTCCACCCGAAAGTCCAATAATTCGAGAACAATACCGCTCTGCATGTTCAATGGGAACGACAGTAATGACGGTTATCCGCTCTTCTTCACATAGTTTTTTTAGGGTCTGCAGAACATGTTCAGCGGATTTCGGATCCAGCCCCATGACCGGCTCGTCCGCTAATATAACCTTAGCTCCATGAACCAATGCACGAGCAATGGCAATTCGCTGGCGTTCTCCACCACTAAGAGCATTTCCTTTATTGTGGGCTTTATCGAGTAAACCAAGATGCTCAATCGTATCCATAGCGCCCATGTAATCATCAGAGCGTACCATCCCCGTTAGCATCCGCCACCATGGAGTTTGGCTGGATTGCCCAATCAGAACGTTCTTAAGTGCTGTTCTATTCACATTTAAAGTTGGGTTCTGTTCTAAGTATGCCCATTCACGTTTAATCTTTCGCTTTCCCCCGTTTTTGAGTACATCCTCGCCATCAATCATAAATCGACCGGAATCCCATTTTTCACGAAGAGCTAAACAACTTAGGAGCAAACTTTTCCCGCTTCCACTAGCTCCAATTAGGCCGATCATTTCGCCTTTCTCCATCTGAAAACTTATGTCGTTCAACACCGGTTTTTTCTCGGTGTTCACTGTTTTTATCAGTCGTTCCACTTTTATCATGTTCTCGTCTCTCCCGTCGAGTAACTTTTTCTATACTCTAGTTTAGAAGAAAGCGAAAGCAATTGCCATGAGAACAAACGTTCTCACTCTATTAGTGACTTATTTTTAAAGAATATGCTTGAGCAAGCAAAAACAATATAGACTCCACCAAGCAGAATAAACATACCTGAAGTCCATCCTATATGGATTAATGTACCCCCTATATTTGGACCTGCAATGCTTCCTATATTAAAATGAAATGATGCCACTACATTTGCAGCAGGAAGCAAATTTCTTGGAAGAATATCTGCTGCATAGGCAAGACCAAGAGAGAAGAACGAGCCCACAAGCCCGCCTGCAATGGTTAGAAGGATAAGTACAGGCCAGTAACTCGTCCCTGCTACAGGAATCAGAATAAAACATAGGCCGCCTACAATGCCTGCTACGGTCAACACTCGTTTCCGACCGAATCTGTCACTCCAAATACCAAGTGGAAGCTGCAGAATAAGGCCTCCTATACCGACAAACGGTAGCAAAGAAGATATTTGTTCTATCGTGAAGCCACTTCGAAGTCCATACACCGGGAAGTTACTGTTAATGCCTGCTTCCATGTAGCCATATAGAAATGCTGGCATGAGTGCATACCAAGCTAAGCGGTAGCTTTTTCTGAATCTGCCTTTTTCGAATACTTCACCTGAGGAATGTCGTTCAGGCTTCAGATCCGGAAGTTTAAAGAGTACCATCAATAGAACAAACAGAAATAATAACCCGAGTACAATGAAAGGCACTGCTTCACCGTAATTCAGAAGAATAATCCCAAGCGGTCCTATACTAAATCCAAGTCCGTAAGACATTCCATAAAATGATATGCTTCGTCCACGATTACTCGCAGATGACATCATAAGTACCCATAACTGCGCTGCATAATGAAGTGCACTATCGCCAACACCGACCAATATTCGAAGCACAAACCAGATTCCAACGCTTGGAACCAGTGGGAACGCAATTAATGAGAGCATAACAAGAATAAGACCAGCGATAATGAGCTTTTTAAATCCAACTAGACCTAATACTCTTTCTGCAACGAGCGTCATAGCAAATGAACCAACATATAATGCTGCTGCGTTAAGCCCGTTCATCGAAGAAGAGACGCCCATACGTTCCAAAAATATCGCTAATACAGGAAGTAGCATACCCTGACTTAACCCTGCAGCTACAACAACCGATATCAAAATAAAATAGTGCATTCTTCCTTGTCGAGCTTGAGCTGTGACTGACACGACGCTGTATCCCCCTCTTTATTTCAAGCTTTAAAAATTTGCCAGATGAACATTATAGTAGACAACCCTGATCCATACAAGCCATAATAAAAACAATGTCATTAATCGGGAGGGAACTGGTTTCATGAAGTATAAAGTAAGCATAGACGTTTCCGTGGTATACGAACTGATCGGCAGCTTTATGATCTATGTAACGAGAAAATGGACCGACAATCTTGATATCGGCTCACATTTAATTACGGATATGGATGCCCGTCTCCCCCATGAAGTCCGTACTGAGCTTCAAAAAGCACACGATTGGCCATTTTTTGATTACGATGTACTTTATGCTCTAGCTATTTTACGTGAAGGAGATCCTGAAGTCGTCTCCTTTCTTGATTGGGTTGAACATTCGGAAGTTGCGGATTTGGGCCCCCGGCTGTTCAATTATACGCCCTCTGTTACAGAAGAGTACTTAGCACGTATTCAAAAGGATTATCCGCCACTGCTTCGTTTATGGTATGAACACTATTTTGCTAAGATCGAACACGATATTAAACCACTCATTTATGAAGATGCACAGGAAAAAGCAGTACTTCTTCCTAAAATGGAAGCGGAAAGACTCATTGAATATGCTACAGGTGGCGTCATATTAGATGATATACCTGTCGATTCTATCCTGCTCACTCCATGTGTGCACTTTAGGCCTATTAATACGTACTGCTTCTATGATAAACTACTCCTCATCCAGTACCCTGTTGATGTGCCTGAAGAAAATGAGGACGACCCGCCAGTAGTATTACTACGTATGACGGAAGCTCTTGCAGATCCTGACCGGCTAAGGCTACTTCGTTTTGTCGCTGATGAACCCAAAACCGTGAATGATATTGCATCTAACTTGAATCAGCCATACGATGCCCTCATGCATCATTTACTTATTCTTAGAGCAGCAGGACTTCTTCGTTCTCATGTGAATGCCGGTGATCAAACGGAGCGCTTCAGTCTCCGTCCAGATGGAGCTGCTGAGCTTCAAATGTTTTTTGAATCCTATATTAGGTTATCTTAAAATAAATAAACAATATAGAGAGATATAAGTGGATAAAGGAGTGAGAAAAATGAGCAAAGACTCACAACATATCATTTTTGATATGGATGACACATTGATTCATTGCAACAAGTATTTCGACTTGATTCTAGGCGAGTTTTTCGAGCTAATGACACGTTGGTTTGAGAAGTATGGGGTGACTACCGAACAAGTGCGTACCAAACAGATGGAAATTGATGTTGCTGGTGTAGACAAACTTGGATTCGCAAGCGCAAATTTCCCTCAATCTTTGATTGATACGTACCGTTTCTTCTGCAACCAACACCAGAAGACACCTGTCCTTCACGAAGAAGAACAGCTATTCAAGCTAGGTCTTAGTGTTTACGATCAAGAAATTGAAGCCTATCCCGGCATGGTGGAAACACTGGACACGTTACAGAATGAAGGACACAGACTATATCTGTATACAGGAGGCGAAAGCCGTATACAGAAGCGTAAAATCGAACAAATGAAGCTGGCTGATTTCTTCGATGATCGCATTTATATAAGACAGCATAAAAATGTAAAAGCGCTTGAAGAAATTCTCTCCGCTGGACAATTTAATCGCTCTCTGACATGGATGATCGGGAACTCTTTAAGAACGGATGTTGTTCCTGCTCTTACAGCTGGAATCAACAGCATCTATATCAAGCAAAAACGCGAATGGCACTATAATCTGGTTGAGCTGAAACAAGAGCCACATAATGTACTCTATACCGTATCCGCTTTAACTGAGGTGCCTGACATCATTTTAGGTAATGCAGTAGCGACATCATAATAAAAAAGGGTTGTCTCCTCGACGTAAAAACTACACGGAGGGACAACCTTTTTCTATATGAATAGAACAGAGCCAAGTATGGGAATCAATTCCATCCATGGCTCTGTTTATGTTGTTGAATCAGATGTGTATCGTTTAAATTGCTGAACCTGAACCCTCTCGTTCAACGGTTAGTTGACCGCTGCCTGATTCATTAAGCACGATTCGAGCTTTAAAAGCTCCTCCACTCTTGTCTTTGAACGTCAGGAGCTGTGTCTTCCCGTTCGTAAGCAGTGATTTCAACATGGATTGTGAAATACTTTTGCCCGCAAATTCTTTCCATATGACGAATTTACACCCTGATTTGAAATGAGAACAACCATAACCTTTTCTTCCTTCAATAATCTGCCCTCCACAGCCTGCAACAGGACATTCTCCAAGTGGAACGCGAATACCTGCGGGTGCAGCAGTAGGACGATCTGAAGCAACGCTTGTAGCTGGAGTTACACCGGTACTTTTTGCAGAAGATCGAGAAGATGGTTTACTTGCGCTAGCCGACCCGGTCCCACGACTACGTGTGGAACTGCGCCCATTCTTCCCTTTTGCATCTTCGGTATCGCCAAACATAGATGGAGGTGCAGGACGCTGCGTGGATACCTTATCGATGATGGAAATGGTAAACTTCTGCACATTTTTCATAAACACATCCGCAGAAGCTTCCCCCTTCGATATTTGGTGGAGCCGTCGTTCCCATTGTCCTGTCATTTCGGGTGAGGCCAAGAGCTCTACTCCTGCATGTCTGATGAGCTCTATAGCTGTCCTCCCTTTTTGCGTAACGGTGATCCTCTTGCCCTGCATCGTAATATAACCAACATTCTTAAGCCGCTCGATCGTAGCCGCGCGAGTAGCTGGCGTTCCAAGTCCACTATCCTTCATGACGTCACGCAGCTCTTCATCCTCCATGCTCTTACCGGCGCTCTCCATTGCTTTAAGCAGTGTACCCTCGGTATAGCTCTTGGGCGGTTGTGTTGCCTTTTCTTTAACTTCACTTTTCGTACATTGAACGGGCTTGTCCGCCTGCACATCAAACGATCGATCATTCCACTCTTGCGATTCCTCTTCTTCATCATCTTTACCTTTTTTTCCTGTGGACTTGGAGGACTTTCGATCTTTATCTTGCTGAATCAAAACTTTCCAGCCCAGTGACAAAAGCTCTTTGATGTTCGTCTTAAACGTCTCTCCCTCTACTTCCGTAAGTACCGTATGCTGCTTGTACATCGCAGGTGGATAGAAGTGGGATAAAAATCGAATGATGATCAGTTCATAAATATTTTGTTCTTCCTTGCTTAATGTGCCCGGTCGCTTCAATGTTGGTAAAATAGCGTGGTGATCTTCTACCCGCTCCGGATTGCAGACAGACTTGTTGTTCTTATGCACCCGGCTTGGATCAGCGGCTTCTGCCATTGATTTGTAGGAAGTTGATTTCAGCATGTTCAAAGCTTTATGCATACCTTCAATATTTTGCTCATTCACATAGTTGGAGTTCGTACGCGGGTACGAAATCACTTTATGCTTTTCGTACAATCCCTGTGCGATATCCAACGTTTTCTTGGCAGAATAACCGTACTTCGCATTAGCCTCACGTTGAAGCAAAGTCAAGTCGTAGAGTTTAAACGGATGTTCTTTCGTCTCCTTAACCTCATACTTGGATATGGATCCGTTCTTCCCTTTCACCTTGGCAGCAATCTCGTCAGACTTCTCCTGAGATGTTAACCGTTCCCCTTGCCATGTTCCAACATATTCAAGTGACTCTTGGCGAAATGTAGCTTTGACATCGAAAAATGTCTGCGATTCAAATGCTTCAATTTCTTTCTGACGGTCATATATCAGTGCAAGAACAGGAGTCTGAACTCTCCCTACAGATAGAAGTGTCTGATGACGAGTTGTAAATGCGCGCGAAGCATTCATACCAATTAGCCAATCCGCTTCACTTCGTGCGCGAGCAGCTAATGTCAGAGCTTCGAACTCAGAACCATCCTTTAGCTGTGCAAACCCCTGTAAAATGCTCTCTGGTGTCAAATCCGATATCCAGAGACGCTTTACAGGTTGATGCAGCTTCAGTTGCTGCTGTATTAAGGCAAAGATATATTGCCCCTCTCTCCCCGCATCACAGGCATTTACAATCTGATCGCAGCGTTTGGCCACATCACCAATAACTTTGAGCTGATCTTTTGTCTTCGGATTTGGCACAATTCGAAATTGCTCTGGAATAATCGGTAAATCCCTTATGTTCCAACGCTTATACTTCGGATCATATGCATCAGGTTCCGCGAGACCAACCAGATGACCGATCGCCCATGTAATAATGTACTGTTCTCCTTCTAAGTAGGACCGGTTATTCTTGGCCCGAGGTTCGATCACCGCAGCGATATTTCGCCCCATGTCCGGTTTTTCGGCAATGACCAGCGTCTTCACGTAACCTCTCCTTCCCGTGTAATCCAGAATAGAAAACCACAAGTGGTTCTCCCATATGGACTCCAAAAAAGGACTCCGCCCCAGCGAAGTCCTTATGAACAATGATATTTAATTATAACATAGGTTGAGATCGGATTAAACTAAAACGGTACTGCCCATTAGGTACTTATCAACTTCACGAGCCACTTCTCGTCCTTCATTGATTGCCCATACGACTAAACTTTGACCACGGCGCATATCTCCAGCAGCAAACACTTTATCCACATTTGTCGTATATTTTCCATAAGGTGCTTTTACATTAGTACGACGATCACTTTCAAGACCCAATTGTTCCAGAAGAGTCTGCTCAGGTCCATCAAATCCGATAGCAATCAACGCAAGCTGTGCAGGAAAGACCTTCTCAGTACCAGGTATAGGCTGATAAACTTTTCGACCTGTTTCATCTACAATCCGCTCAATTTGAATCGTATGCAGTTCCTTTAGGTTCCCTTCATTATCACCAACAAATTTAGTTGTCATGATAGAGAACTCACGAGGGTCCTGTCCGAACAATGCTTTAGCTTCCTCATGAGCGTAATCTAGTGTGTATACGTTAGGAAATTGCGGCCATGGATTGGATATAGAGTCCCGCTCTAGTGGAGCTTGCTTATGTGTGCCGAACTGAGTAATACTGCTGCACCCATGACGAAGTGCTGTAGCAACACAGTCTGAACCCGTATCCCCGCCACCAATAACAATGACATCCTTATCCTTAGCGGACAAGTAATTACCATCTTCAAGACCAGAATCAAGATAGCTCTTAATCGTTCCGTTTAGGTAGTCCATCGCGTAATGAACACCTTTCAATTCGCTACCTGCAATATTAAACTCACGCGGCTTGGTAGCCCCGCCACACAGCACTACTGCATCGAATTGATCAACTAGATCCCTCGCAGGTATGTCTTTTCCAATCTCGGTATTGACAATAAACTCAACACCTTCAGCAATCAGTAAATCAACGCGACGCTGAACTACAGATTTGTCAAGCTTCATAGACGGTATACCATAAGTAAGCAGACCGCCTACTCGATCAGACCGCTCATACACAGTGACCGAGTGCCCAGCTTTATTAAGTTGGGCTGCTGCTGCTAGTCCTGCAGGTCCTGACCCAACGACAGCAACCTTTCGACCTGTTCGCTTCTCTGGTGGCTGAGGAACAACCCAGCCTTCTTCAAAGCCTCGATCAATGATGGCTTGTTCAATACTTTTAATCGTCACCGGCTGCCCAATCAGACCTACCGTACAAGAGCCTTCACATGGTGCAGGACATACGCGTCCAGTAAACTCCGGAAAGTTATTGGTCTTGTGCAAGCGTTCAAGCGCCTCTCTCCATAACCCACGATACACAAGATTATTCCACTCTGGAATCAAATTGTGTACTGGACACCCTGAAGTACCACCGATCATATCTATGCCTGTATGGCAGTATGGCGTTCCACAATCCATACAACGCGCTCCTTGCGTCTGGAGCTCTTCCTCTGCTAGATGCTTATGAAATTCTTCCCAGTCTTTAATGCGCTCAGCGGGATCCCGATCAGCCGGAAGCTGGCGCTCGTACTCCATAAATCCTGTTGGTGTTGACATACAATTTTCCCCCATCCGTTCTCTTCGTGCTGAATAACATGTATGATTGTACTTTTCATCATATCATAAAACATAAGATTACTATCCATTTCAGGGGCCAAAAATGGCCATTAACCTGATTCATTTTTTCTATTCAGGTTAAGAAAAACTTTTATCACCGCTTGTACACTGTGATTTCGCGCTAAATGTCTTCTTTAATGTAAAACATCGTAGCATTTGTCAATTCCTCTGTTAAATGGATTATCTGCACAATCATTTGTACTATTCTACTAAGAAGAACGAAGATGAAATGAAACTGAATGGAAGGAAATATCGTATATTATTTACGCTCGTATGTTACAAAACGATACGAATACGGATTTTTCTCATCCGTAATTCCTTGAACCTCATCTGTTACTGTCCAATCCTCCCAGTTCACTTCTGGAAAGAACGTATCGCCTTCAAACGCAGAATCAATGAAAGTTACAATAAGTTTGTCGGCATAAGGAAGCATCTGTTCATAGATCTGTGATCCACCGATGACCATCAACTCACCATCCTGAGCCAGCTTCACTCCATCCTCAAGATGGTGAATAACGATACCTTGCTCTGGGGTTAGGGTGAATCCCTCATCCCTTGTCAATACAACATTTTCACGCTGTGGCAGAGGTTTGCTTCCAAAAGACTCCCACGTTTTGCGACCCATTAAGATCGTTTTGTTCAACGTCATTTCTCTGAAAAAAGCCATGTCCCGAGGGAGACGCCAAGGCATTGTGCCATTAAGTCCAATCACCTGGTCTTGTCCCATTGCCCATATCATCGATATACTCATATTTATCTCTCCTTCCCCATGACTATCTGTTAGTTCTGAGGCATTATATAACAAATTAGACCGCTACAATCGCCTTAATCGTTGGATGGTGCTGATAGTCCTTAAACTCGAAATCATCAAAAGTGTAATCAAAAATGCTGTCCGGTTTTCTCTTAATCACAAGCTCCGGCAATGGATAAGGCTCACGTTCTAATTGTGTCTTAACTTGTTCCATATGATTAGAGTAGATATGAACATCCCCACCTGACCAAATGAATTCTCCTACCTCTAAATCGCACTGCTGTGCCACCATATGCGTCAGAAGCGCATAACTAGCTATATTGAAAGGCAGTCCAAGGAAAGAGTCTACAGAGCGCATTGTAAGCATACAGGAGAGCTTCCCACCTGCAACGTAGAATTGAAACACGAAGTGACATGGTGGCAACTTCATATTATCAATTTCTGCAACATTCCATGCACTGACGATATGACGTCTTGAATCTGGGCTATGCTTAATCGATTCAATTACATTCGCAATCTGATCGATATGTTTACCATCAGGTGTTTCCCATGCGCGCCATTGCGAGCCGTAAACCGGGCCTAAATCGCCATTCTCATCTGCCCATTCATCCCAGATCCGAACTCCATTTTCCTTCAAGTAACGGATGTTAGTCTCTCCACTGAGGAACCAAAGAAGTTCATGTACAACTGATTTCAAGTGTATCCGTTTTGTGGTTACGAGTGGAAATCCCTTGGATAGATCGAACCGGAGCTGGCGTCCGAATACAGACGTGGTACCAGTACCTGTTCTATCTCCTTTTTCAATCCCATTGTCCAATATATCTTGTAGTAACTCCAAGTAATTTTTCAACGTAAAACCCACCTTTATTATTTCTAGTTATCAACTAATAGTGTACCACACCCGTATTCACGAAGCATGATTAAAAAAGCGATCACTTTCTTACCGAAAACACAACGAAAAGAGACTGCTCAACACCGGTCTTATTAGACCAGCATGAACAGTCTCTTGAAATAACCGATATCGGTTATTATCGTAAATCGTTATTATTTACGAGGGGCCATCACATGGATTGGATGACCGAGAACAAGCTCAGCACCTTCAGCCACGATTTCACCAAGTGTTGGGTGAGCATGGATTGTTAGAGCGATATCTTCCAATGTTGCTCCCATTTCGATCGCAAGACCGATTTCGGCAATCAGGTTGGAAGCTTCGATACCAGCAATGTGTGCACCAAGTACAAGACCTGTTTCTTCGTCAGCCACGATCTTCACGAAACCATCAGGGCTGTTCAGTGACAATGCACGGCCGTTACCAGCGAATGGGAACTTAGCGGATTTAGCTTTGTAACCTTGTTCTTTCGCTTGAGCTTCGGTCATACCCACACTTGAGCACTCAGGATCTGTAAAGGCAACAGCAGGTACTACTTTGTAATCTACAACAGATGGAAGTCCGGAGATCGCTTCAGCAGCAACTTTACCTTCGTAAGATGCTTTGTGAGCCAGAGCAGGACCTGGAACGATATCACCAATCGCAAAGATATGCGGGTGGTTCGTACGTCCTTGGTGGTCAACTTTGATTAGACCGCGATCAGTCATCTCAACGTTGATCAGATCAAGACCAAGCTCGCCATCTGTGTTAGGACGACGTCCAACAGTTACAAGCAAGTAATCCGCAGTGATTTCTTTAGCTTCGCCATTCACGGAATATTTAACAGTTACGTCTTTATCCGTTTGTTCTGCACTTTCAGCTTTTGCATTCGTCACGATTTCAACACCGGACTTCTGCATGTTCTTAGCTACAAGTTTTGTCATGTCAGGATCGAAACCATTCAAGATGGAATCCATACCTTCAATGATAGTTACTTGCGTACCAAATTTGGAGAACATTTGACCAAGCTCAGCGCCGATATAGCCGCCACCGATTACAACAAGGCTCTTAGGAAGCTCTTGCAGTTCCAAAGCTTCTGTGGAGGACAGGATACGTCCGCCAAACGGGAAAGCTTTCAGTTCAATCGGACGGGAACCTGTCGCGATGATACAGTTCTTGAAACGGTAACGTGGGGATTCATGCTCATTGAAGACACGAGCTTCATTCTCGTTAATGAACATGCACTCGCCGTTGAAAATCTCAACTTTGTTGCCCTTCAAGAGTGCACCAACGCCGCCAGTCAATTTTTTTACTACACCGTTTTTGAACTCTTGAGTTTTTGCAAAGTCAACAGATACTTCGCCAACTTTAACACCAAAAGCTTCAGCGTGCTTAGCAGACTCAAAGGAATGAGCAGCAGAGATTAGAGCCTTGGAAGGAATACAACCACGGTTCAAACATACGCCACCAACTTCAGATTTATCTACAATCAGAACTTTCTGACCTAGCTGTGCAGCACGAATAGCTGCCACATATCCACCAGGACCTGCACCAATGACTAACGTGTCGATATCAAGAGAAGCGTCTCCTACTACCATATGTTACACCTCCATAACAAGCAGCTCAGGGTTAGCGAGCAGCTGTTTAATGTAATTCATAAAGTTTTGAGCTGTTGCTCCGTCAATAATACGGTGGTCAAAGCTTAGGGACAGTGCCATTACTGGAGCTGCCACGATTTCACCGTTTTTAACAACCGCTTTTTCGGAAATACGGCCTGTACCCAAGATTGCAACTTCAGGGAAGTTGATGATTGGAGTAAAGAACATACCGCCAGCAGAACCGATGTTTGTGATCGAGATCGTGCTGCCTCTCATTTCGTTCGCGCTCAGTTTACCATCGCGTCCACGTCCTGCGAGATCACGAATGCTGTCAGCGATCATCCAGATGCTCTTACGATCAGCATCTTTGATAACTGGAACAATCAGACCGTTGTCTGTATCTGTTGCAATACCGATGTTGTAGTATTTTTTGTAGACAATTTCGTTATTCTCTTCATCGATCATAGCGTTCAAAGCAGGGAATTGACGGCAAGCCGCAACGAGTGCTTTAACGATGAATGGAAGATAAGTAACTTTTGTTCCTTTTTTCTCAGCGATAGGCTTCATGCGAGTACGGAATGCAACCAACTCGGTAACATCCACTTCGTCCATGATTGTAACGTGAGGTGCTGTGTAAGCCGATTTAACCATTGCATTGGAGATCGCTTTACGAATACCTTTGAAAGGTACGCGCTCTTCTTCTGCACGAGTATCAACCTCTGCGGAAGTTGCTGCAGGTGCTGCTTCTTTAGAATCAGTAGTCGCTTGAGCTGCAGGTGCTGCTGCTTGACCTCCACCATTCTTGAATGCTTCCACATCTTCACGAGTAACCTTACCGTTATTACCACTGCCTTGTACTTGTGCAATGTCTACACCTTGCTCACGAGCAAATTTGCGCACACTTGGAGTTGCAAGTACATCTTTGTTAGGTGCTGCAGGAGCAGAACCATTTGCTTCGCCGTCTTTAGCATCCGCGGGAGCGTTTGCTGCAGGGGAAGATTGTGTATCCGCACTACCTTTAGCTGCGTCAGCTTCTTGAGCAGATTGCTCTTCAGCGTGACCTTCCTGTTCAGGGATGTCGCCTTCTGCATCGATGATCGCAACTACTTCACCTACGCGGCATACTTGACCGTCTTTGGCAAAAACTTCTTGAACCGTACCGTTAACGGGACAAGGAACTTCCACGACTGCCTTGTCGTTTTGTACTTCCATGATGATGTCGTCGTCTGTTACTTTGTCGCCCGGTTTGATATGCATTTTGATGATTTCACCTTCATGCAAACCCTCACCCAGCTCTGGAAAACGATATTCAAATTTTGCCAACTGTAAAACCTCCCTAGAAATGTACTGCAATTAGATGTACAGCTATTTAAAATTCCATTACTTTATTAACTGCTGCTACGATGCGAGCAGGAGTTGGCAACCAAGCGTCCTCAATTTGTGCATATGCATAAATTGTATCCGGTGCAGATACACGAAGCACAGGTGCTTCCAAGTGAAGAATCGCCTTTTCGTTAATTTGTGCAATAACTTCTGCAGCAACACCTGAGGATTTTTGAGCCTCTTGAACAACGATCGCACGGTTAGTTTTCTTAACAGACTCAACAATTGTATCGATATCGATCGGTGAGATCGTACGCAAATCGATGACTTCTGCTTTAATACCGTTCTTCTCAAGCTGATCAGCCGCTTTAGTTGCCGTATGAACCATCAGGCCATAAGCGATGATAGTCACGTCAGAACCTTCACGAACTACGTTAGCTTTACCAAGTTCTACAGTGTACTCGCCTTCCGGTACTTCCGCACGGAAAGCATGGTACAAGTTCAAATGTTCCATAAAGAATACTGGATCATTATCACGAATTGCAGAGATCAGCAAACCTTTAGCATCGTAAGGGTTAGATGGAACTACCACTTTAATACCCGGACTTTGTGCAATTAAACCTTCCAGGGAATCCGTGTGCAACTCAGCCGCTTTTACGCCGCCACCAAAAGGTGTACGGAAAACAATTGGAGAGTTATACTTGCCGCCAGAACGGTAACGCATACGAGCAGCTTGAACAACGATTTGGTCAAGTGCTTCAAAAATAAATCCAACAAATTGAATTTCAGCGATTGGACGGAAACCTTGGATACCAAGACCAACAGCCATACCACCGATTGCAGATTCAGCTAGCGGTGTATCGAATACACGCTCTTCACCGAATTCTTTTTGCAGGCCTTCAGTTACCCGGAAGACACCGCCGACATTACCTACGTCTTCACCAAAGATGAGGACGTTTGGATCACGGTTCAATTCAACGCGCATTGCGTCACGAATCGCTTCTTTCATGTTCATTTGTGCCATTGCTTCATTTCCTCCTTAGACATTACAGATCACATATGCTTGGCTGTTATACCGTATCATTAATCGAAAGCAACCCTTATTCATACTAGATCCACTGTGAAGAAGGAACTTCCCCCTGAAGGAAAGCCCAGCGCTCTTCACCGCGGCAAAAAGGAACCGATTTTTATTGGAAATCGGCTTTTTGCTCTTCAAGATGTTTAGGTGTTTGCTCGAACATACTGTCAATCAGACCAGGAATAGTCATTTTTTCAGTTTGCTCAGCTTTCTTAATTTGCTCGTTGACTTTAGCTTTCGCTTCGTCTTTAATGCGAGCAGTATCTTCTTCTGTCCAAAGTCCTTTTTTCTCAAGATATTTCGCAAGACGAGCAATTGGATCTTTCTCGTTCCATTGACCCTCTTCTTCTTTAGAACGATACTTTGTAGCATCGTCGGACAAGGAGTGTGGACGGAAACGATAAGTTACAGCTTCGATCAATGTTGCACCTTCTCCGTTACGTCCGCGTTCAGCAGCATCTTGAACCGCTTTGATAACAGCAAGAACGTCCATGCCGTCTACTTTCACACCTTTAATACCCGCCGCTATTGCTTTGTGGGCGATGGAAAGAGCCGCTGTTTGTTTAGAGAATGGAGTTGTGATCGCATACCCGTTGTTTTGTACAAAGAAGATAACTGGAAGCTTGTATACACCTGCATAGTTTAGACCTTCGTAGAAGTCACCTTCTGACGAACCGCCATCACCAGTGTAAGTGATAACAACCTGCTTTTGTTTCTTAAGTTTATAAGCCATAGCAATACCCATCGCATGCAGAATTTGAGCACCGATGATGATTTGCGGCATCAATACATTTACACCGTCAGGAATTTGACCACCGTGTTGATGTCCACGGGAGTACAAGAATGCTTGATATAGCGGAAGGCCGTGCCAAACAATTTGTGGCATGTCACGGTAACCCGGACATACAAAGTCTTCTTTTTCTAAAGCAAATTCACTACCAACCATCGTTGCTTCTTGACCCGACACTGGAGCATAAAAACCGAGACGTCCTTGACGGCCGAGGTTAACGGCACGATCGTCCCAGGTACGTGTAAATACCATGCGATACATAATTTCTTTCAATTGATCATCAGTTAACTTCGGCATAAGATCTTTGTTAATGATTTCGCCGTCCGGAGAAAGTACGGATAGTGTATCGACTTCCTCGGTATATACTTCGTAAGGAACCTTGGTCATTTTCTTCACCTCAATAAATATTTGAATATCAAGTTCCGCTGTTATAGAATTATTATACACCTGTTTTACTCCAAACGTCAAAGAAATACCTCATTAAATTTCATATTTTTTTGTTTTTGTATGTATAACAGGTTTAAGTAATTTGTATAACAGTGTGACAAACATAACAGCACAGCAGTATCTTTAGGACAACAGATTAATCTTAACTTATTGTTAGAAGCTTTTCAAAACTACCCATCGAAAGGTGACGAATGATGACAGATGCCCGCTTGTTAAAACGAACCATAGTTAAAGAGGAAATACTTAGCAGCCACCTAAAGGAGAATCGAACTCTTCGAATCTATCTTCCTCCTGGTTATAACGAAATTCTTAGTTACCCTGTGGTGTACTGCCAGGACGGAGAAGAGTTTTTCAACTTCGGACGAATTGCTACTTGGGCTAACCAACTTATATTAGAAGAAGGGATTGAACCTTTCATCATTGTTGGCGTTGAAGTAGATACCAAAGTCCGCACAGAAGAATATGCTCCATTTGGTAATCGATTCGATGCTTATCTAGCATGCTTCGCCGAAGAAATTATTCCCTACATTGAGCAGAAATATCCCGTACGCAGAGATCCATCAGAAAGAATACTAGCTGGAGATTCCCTAGGTGGTAGTGTCTCGGTTCATCTAGCTCTACGTTATCCTGAGTTATTCACAAGAATCATCTGCATGTCCGGTGCGTTCTACGACCAATCTCAACATATCATCGCGCTGGAGACAGACTTGTCCTGGCTTAACATCTTCATGATTGTTGGCTTGCAAGAGGACAACTATACGACGGATACGGGTGTTTATAATTTCGTAGAACTTAATCGCTCTGCCAAAAAACTGTTTGAAGAACGCGGCGCCACAGTTCATTACGAAGAAAAAGACGGACGCCATCTGTGGGGATTTTGGCAAAAGGAACTTCCAGCAGCACTTATGTACTTCTTCCAGTCTTAATGAATCACTTGCAAAAAAAGATGAACAAGCGCGCATTTTTTATGGAATGTGCTTTGTTCATCTTTTTTATATCACCCGTCAACTTCTGCACGCGCTTACATTATGTCGAAAAAGAAAAGCGGCACTTGTGATCCGCTTGTCAGTGCCCATTATAACTTTTCTTTTACGATCCTGTCCAGCAGTACATCACAACCTGTATCAATCAGTCGATAAACCTCTTCAAAGTTACCTGTAAAATACGGATCTGGCACCTCGCGCAATTTCTCGTTTGGAAGAAGGTCCATAAGCTTTACGATCTCTGCCTCTTCCCCACCAGGGACTTTACGAAGATTGGAAGCATTCGAGTCATCCATAGCTACGATATAATCAAAATGAGAAAAATCGCGACTCTCCACCTGTCTAGCTCTCATCCCTTCGTAACTTATACGGAAGTCATCGAGAAGTTTACGTGTTCCTTCATGCGGTGTTTTCCCAATATGCCAATCTCCTGTACCCGCAGAATCCACTGATATCTTATCACTTAAACCTCTTTGCGATATTTTGGATCTCATCACAGCTTCAGCCATGGGAGAGCGACATATGTTACCGAGACATACAAATAGAACAGAGATCATTTGCTATCATTCCTTTCCTACAAACAATATGATACGAATACAAGACTTATAAAGGCAGATTCTTTTCCACATTAATTGAGGTACTGCTTTCTCCAAGTGAACGTCTTGGTAAACGCCACTTATAATGAACTGAAAGCATTCTGAACACAACAACAATTACAAATAACCCTAACAGCTTCCATGTCGAATTGCTAATTCCGAGCCCAACAGCCGCACCAGCTGCCATTGCCCACACGGCATAGATCTCATCACGAAGCACCAAAGGCTTACGCCCGGCTAATAAATCCCGAATGACCCCGCCTCCAATACCCGTTAAGGCAGCTGCAACAATTACTGCAATGAGTGGGTGATTCATTTGCGAAGCATAAATACCACCTTGCACTGCAAAAGCCGACAAGCCAATCGCATCAAAAAAGGCCTCCGTTCTTTTCCAATGTTTAATCCATCCAATAGGAAGAACAAATGCGACAAACACAGAGATGATGGCGAGTAATATTAAATCTCCCTGACCCCATAATGTTGTAACTGGAACACCTATTAGAACATTTCGAACGACGCCTCCACCAAATGCAGTTACAAGGCCCAACACCAGTATACCCAGGATATCATACTCTTCTTCCATGGCAACGAAAGCTCCGGACATGGCAAAGGCTACCGTACCTATAATGCTTAACAATTCAAACACGTGCATGTCCAAAATGTCTTTCCCCCGCTTCGCATCATTTGATACCCTCATTTTATCCGTGTGTAACGAAATTGTGCAAGCACAAAAACTGATCTATACTGATATAAAATGACAAGCTTTACATGTGGGAGGAATTAATGTGGCGAATAAACGCGCTTTAATCTTTACTGGCGGGAATTTATCCTTGCAAATATTAGATATAATTGAAGAGAATGATTATATTATAGGTGCAGATCGCGGAGCTCTATTTTTAATAGAAAACGGAATTTCGCCTCATATATCAGTAGGTGACTTTGACTCTATCTCAGCGGAACAACTAGAATTGGTCAATTCCAAGAGCAAGGAAACCGTAAAATGTGATCCAATCGACAAAAACTTAACCGACACTGAACTCGCCCTCGACGTCGCAATTGAGCGTGATGCTTCTGAAATTCTTATACTTGGTGGAACTGGTACACGAATAGATCACACACTAGCTAACATACATATGCTGCTCCGAGGGGTTCAGCACCATGTTCATTGCTCCATTCTGGACGAACATAATTTCATTACCCTAACAGGATCAACTTGCGAAGTTGAAGACCTAGGATTTACTTACGTTTCCCTCCTCCCCCTCACACCTGAGGTAACGGGTATCAATCTGGAAGGCTTTCAATACCCACTTCATCAAGCAACACTGAAGATTGGACAGTCCTTAGGGATCAGTAACCGCCTCTCTGGTCATCGGGGAACTGTTTCGGTAGAAGGTGGATTACTACTCATCATTCAGAGTAAAGATCAATGATTGTTACTTTTTTGTTATTTTCATCTATACGTTAATAGCAACAAAAAACCCTTGATAATCAAGGGTTTTTTGTTGCTATTAAAACAAGGTCAGATCAATTTGTTACTCTTTTGTAACTTTTAATGGTTTTTTAATAATACGCTTTCAGTCCTTGACCACCATAGGTTTCATTAGTTTTACCATAATTTAGGACGTATATGAATCTGTTATACTCGGTTCAAGCGAGAGACAAAAACAAAATTCTTGGAGGTCATACATCATGAACAAACAGACTTTGATTAAGAAAGCCGCAATTATCAGCATCAGTGCAGCAATGGGACTTGGAACACTATTAGCAGTATCCCCTGCCTCCCAGGCAGACGCTGCAACTTCCAGCTCCAGTTCATATGCAACAACCAAAGGTCAACAAGTTGTAAACTTCGGTAAAAAATACATGGGAACACCATATAAATTCGGAGCTTCCACAAGCACAACAAAAGTATTTGACTGCTCCTCTTTCATGAAACATATCTTTAAAAAGTATGGTGTAAACTTACCCCGTACTGCTGCACAACAATCCAAAGTAGGCGTAGCTGTATCCAAAGCTAACCTCAAACCAGGCGACATGGTGTTCTTCTCAAGCGGAAGCCGTGCTAATGGTAAAAATGTAACTCACGTAGCGGTTTATGCAGGAAACGGTAAAATCCTTCACACTTATGGTAAACCTGGGGTAACAATTTCCAACCTAAATTCTGGAACTTGGAAAAAAACTTATCTGAAAGCACGTCGTGTACTTTAGTATATAACTCAAATTCCAAGCTGACTCCCTGTAAGAACAGGAGTCAGCTTGTTTTATTGTTGCAGTGAGCCACGAGCTCAGCGAATATTTTTATAATATAAAAAATTCATGTTCATTATGTTGAATCAGCTGTTTTAAGCATATATCCTGCACCACGAACTGTCCGAATCATTTTCCACTTCCTACCCTTATCAACCTTCTCACGCAAATGCAAAATATATACATCTACTACATTTGTACCTGTATGGAAATCATAATCCCACACATGGCTCAATATTTCTTCCCTAGAACATACTTGATTGGCTCTTTTGGATAAATACAATAGAAGATCATATTCTCGCTGAGTCAGTTCGATGGGTTGATCTTCTCTAAAAACTTGCCTACTTAGAGGCTCAATCCTTAAATCCCGAAGCTCAATTTTCTGATTTTTCCGTTCTTTTCCATAGTTAAATAAGAATAAAAGATTATTAACCCTTGCTAACAATTCACGTTCATCTATCTGTTCAGAAATGTAGTCGTTTGCCCCTGCCTCGAGAGCTGCTGCTGCTTCGAGCGATCCATCATGGCCCAAAACCATCACCGGTATCCTGTGTTCACTCTTGTGTATTCTGCGTACAAAATCAAAATCATGCATTCCAGATAAATTACTATCCACAATAATCATTACAAAGTTCACTTGCTGGAAAAGGATAATCGCCTGAGATAGATGATCCGCAGAATGGACAGCGTAGCCAGACGATTCGAGTATACTTCGTAATCGACTTACCGCAACAGTTTCCGAAATTGCTAATAGGACTGGTTCTTCCAAAGGGCTCCCCCTCTTTCACTTCTAGGGTAAGCGACATCATATTCTTGATCGCCTGAATATCACTAACCTTTAGATTGCCTCAAATGTAAAACATCCATTCCTCAATAGAGAAATGGATGTGATACAGCAACATGATTTTATTAACCTAAATAACGGTAATACAGATTTTTGGCTTCGATCAGATCCGAGGTCCCATGAACCAATGCGCGACCGTCTGCAAAGAATACCAAACGATAACGACTCATTTCAAAGATAACCATATGCGGATTCTGCGAGATCTTCCCTTCAGGAAGACCTTTTAAACGGTCAGCGAGCATGGACAGATCTAGTTTTATTTTTCGCGCAGGTCTGATTTGAACTGTATCTCTTCCACATAATACTTCACTCTTGGTCTGGTTGCTTGTTGTCAAATATGGATATACAGGATCCACTCCACATGATGGGCAATCAACCTTTCTAGCAGAATCAAGTTTCATCTCGAAAGATTCATTTCGCCACAAATCAAAAGAGATCAGTTTCATTCGAAGCATATTCGTATTTCCTGACAGAAGCTTCATTGCTTCTAATGTCTGATACGCTGCTACTACCTGTACTGCCTGAGGGAGTATCCCCGCTGTGTCACATGTATCACCACCTAAAGGAATCGTTCCAAGCAAACAGTTAAGACATGGAGTTTGATCAGGAATAAAGGTGTACGACATACCGGTGCTACCCACACATCCTCCATAAATCCAAGGAATATTCAGCTTTTGTGAAATATCGTTTATCATAAGCCGCGTATCAAAATTATCAGTTGCATCCATGATCAAATCACAGGATATAGCGAGATCAGCTAGTTCCTCTGCTCTGACATCCATAATATGTGATTCGATCCGCACTTCTGAATTAATGGATTGTAAACGTATACGTGCCGCTTCCGCTTTAGGGAGTTGGTCTTCCGCATCCTGTTCCGTAAATAATTGCTGACGCTGAAGGTTACTCCACTCCACATAATCTCGATCTGCAATCGTAATTTTACCAACACCAGCTCGGACTAATGTTTCAGCTACCGCACTCCCAAGCGCACCCGCCCCTACAATAAGTACATGCCGATCCATAATCGCCTCTTGACCACTTACACCAAAGGGTGCAAAACGCTCCTGACGTGAATAACGACTTTCCTGGTACTCTTTCAAAATCCCGAACACTCCTCTCCTCATACGATCAATCAGCGATTTAAAAAAAGCCACTCCAATTAGAGTGGCTTTCATACTTATCTAGGATTGCTGAGACCAATCCTCCACATTCCAGATCTTCGTCACCCAGTCTTCGTAAAAATCAGGTTCATGAGAAACCAGCAACACAGTGCCTTTATACTCTTTCAATGCTCTCTTGAGCTCTTCCTTAGCAATAACATCTAAGTGATTGGTCGGCTCGTCAAACAGAACCCAGTTACTCTCACGCATAAGGAGTTTACAAAGACGAACTTTCGCTTGCTCACCACCACTTAAAGCTTTCAATGGCCTAGTAATATGCTCATTCTTCAGACCACAACGTGCCAAATGTGCACGCACCTCATGTTGATTAAGATGCGAGTATTCATTCCATACATCATCGATTGGCGTCAAATTTCCTGCTCGAACCTCCTGCTCGAAATATGCGGGGAACAAATAATCACCTTGATACGTCTTCCCACTGAATGGGGCCAATTTACCTAGAATTGTCTTTAGAAGGGTCGACTTACCCACACCGTTGCAGCCAACAATTGCAATCTTCTCACCACGTTCAATGGTAATATTCATCTTAGGTAATAGCGGATAGTCATAACCGATTTCAAAGTCCATACCTTCAAAGACAGTCTTACCACTTGCACGCGCTTCTTTAAAATTAAAGACTGGCTTAGCTGCTTCTTCTGGTCGATCAATGCGTTCCATACGATCCAGTTGTTTCTCACGGCTCTTCGCTCGGCTTGAGGTAGAATAGCGGGCTTTATTCCGCTGAATAAAATCCTCTTGCTTTTTGATAAATTCCTGCTGTTTCTCATAGGCTTCGATATGCTGATTCTTATTCATATCCGCCATTTCAAGAAACTTCTCATAATTCGCCGTATAACGCGTTAATTTAGCAAATTCCAGATGATAAATAACGTCAACCACCTGATTCATAAACTCTGTATCATGTGATATAAGCATAAATGCATACGGATACTGCTTCAAATACTGCGTGAGCCAATCAATATGTTCAACGTCCAAATAGTTCGTTGGCTCGTCCAATAGAAGTACTGTCGGCTTTTCAAGAAGCAGCTTCGCTAGTAGAACCTTGGTGCGCTGACCTCCGCTTAAAGAAGCTACGTCACGATCGAGACCAATAACAGATAGACCAAGTCCATTTGCCATTTCGTCAACTTTCACATCAATTAAATAAAAGTCGCCGATCTCAAGCTGTTCTTGTATATCACCCATTTGTTCAAGCAAAATTTCAAGTTCTTCCGGAGTAGCATCAGACATCTTCTCCGTAATCTTTATCATCTCTTCTTCCTGTTGTAACAGCGGAAGAAATGCATCCTTCAGAACATCCCTAATAGTCTTTCCTGGTGTCAACTTCGTATGTTGATCTAAATAACCATACCGAACCTTTGGTGTCCACTCTACTTTCCCACTATCTTTTAAGAGCTGGCCTGTAAGGATATTCATTAATGTTGATTTACCAACACCGTTTGCGCCAACCAGACCTACATGTTCACCTGCAAGAAGACGAAAGGATACATCTTTGAACAACGTCCGGTCTCCAAAATTATGGGATACATTCTCTACAGTCAATAAACTCATATTTACGGTAACTCCTGTCTATATAAATAAACTCAATTCATGTTAAAAAAGGCATCACAGTCAAGAGTTCATTGTATCACAGACATCGTATAAGTCGAAACCTTAATTATTAACCAGCATCATAATAACAACTCTTCTCCCTATAACCGAAAGCAGCTGCTTCTTTTCGACTGCCAAAAACTTCACGAACTTCATAAGGAAAAGGACATGTATTACGGTAAACGTATTTATTGCCTGTACCTGCTTCCACACCACCATAATAAACAGGCGTCTTTACTAGCCTACCCCCACCAAAGGAGTAGTTATTGTAATAACGATCACCCATGGGGATTCCCTGTACAAAAGCCATCAGACCAATATCATTAATGGTGTTAACCCATTCTTCTTGATCGATGGTAGGCAAGGAGAACTGATAAGAAATACCATTTCTTAAAGCTAGCGTATTATGACGTTTTATGTAATAAGCCAAGTCATTCTGTACGGTATTGACGATAGTTAATCGTCTAATCTCTTCAAACGTCTCTGATTGATCCAGAAGAGGTACGCCTGTTCTCCTGACAAGTTCACCCTGTAAACCCGAATTCCAAGTCTTAGTGGAGCTATTATATACTTCGACCCGCTTATCGAGTGTAAAGTGAATACTGTTCCCATCTCCGTCCGAATAGGCATAAGGAATTTTAGGACTCCAAGTATGATGGTAATTCATTTCATCACTGGGACCTAAATATGATTGCATGGAATATATGTAATAACCATCATAATCAATAACAACAAATGCAGGAATGTACCACCAAAGTGCTGATTGTGCTTGTTGATCTTCCTGGATCCCCATATTGATATACAATGATTTCGAAAATGTAGCTAACGCTCTATCCTTGTCAGCACGAAACCGCTTGGAGGATTCATACCCCGCTTCCTCTGACTGCATCTCATTCACATTCAGCATTTCTCCACCATCTTGAACAGCCGTCCGTAATCCTGCAGAATACTTCATTTCGACAAAAGTAGTATCGGTCATATTCTGTGCATGCATGTTGATTAGCATGAAGAATGGAAAGAAAATCGCTGTAAATACAATAGCTAAGTCAGTAATCTTCATTCAAAACCATCCCTCCATACGGGAATACGATAGCAGACTTTTCTCCAGAATTTGATCCAGTAAGCGCATCAAACAACAGTAATGATGGCGTTTTATTCAGGCTTTTTACCCTCACTTGGAGGAAATCCCCTGCTGTTAGTTTATAAACTCTGCCTTGATAATCTTCTGGTGGTGAGGATTCTGGGAACAGATGGTTGAGTATTTCACGCTCGAAGTAAGCATCGTACACGACAGAATAGCTATCCTGAAAAGTACCGTTATCTGCAGGATCACTATAATCAGGTTCATATTTCTTATGCTGATGCTCCATTTCCACTTCATACAGATTACCTGTGACATCCAGCTCTCGCATAAAATCCTGATACATCTGAGGTGTTATATATCCTTTCATACGGACGCTATCCACGAACTTTGTCACAGATTGATATACGACAATTCTAGATAAATCATCCTGCCTCCTTGCACTTTCACCCGCTGGCACCATATATAAAAGTAGGACCGACAGAAATGCCGCAAACCATTTGGAAACTGAATTCGCCATTTCCTTACCTCACTTTAAATTGCTGAATACGGACTATTCTACCGTCGGTTGTATATGTATAGCGTGCTTCGTATGTTGCATCAACATCAATGACAGAAATGTCCGAAATCTCGGGATTTATCCCTGAAGAGAACACAACGTCATCGACAGACATTTCATATTCCCCCTTCTCAACTTGTCGAAGCATAAACAATACCTCACTGCCTTGGTAGGTAAATGTATCCTTCATGACACTACCACTCATCTCAAATGTTGTTATGGCCGAGTTCTGCTCTTGTGCCATTTTGTTAGCTGCTTCTAACCCTGCATCGATCTCAGATTGCATTTGGAAGGAGAACCAGCTAGCTCCCATGAACAAAGCTATCGCTACTGACCATTCAATCATTGTTATCGTTTGCTCTCGCATATGAATAGCCTCTCACTTATATTTACTGAATAAATATAATTCCTCTAATCACATTCGAATCATCCTTTACAATCGAAGCTTTAAATTTTCCACTAGGATTGACATACTCGGTGCTTTTCTCATTTAATGTCTGAACGATACTACCTTGGCGGGAATCCGGATGCTCCACAGAACCATTTGAATCCAACACATTACCATACCATTGCCCCGCAGGGTTTTTTCCTGTCTTAATAAAAATACCGAATTGATCCTTATCTTTATACTTACGGAGTGCATTGGTTACTTGAGATCCGCTTATCGTCGTACTATCATATACCGTAAATGCGGCTTGAGAGAGCTCTGTCTGGATATCCGAAAAATTGTTCTGCGCCGTTTTAGTTGCTTCCTGTGCAGAAATAAATAAAATAACAACGATCGTAATCAAAGCAATGGTTAAAAAAATACCTGCGGCTACCTTTAGAGCTGAAGATGCATTATTCATATACCTTATCCTCCTTGTCCCACTCTGGAGACGATTTAGTGTTAATTACAGTCTTTGAATTTGTTCATAGTAAGCATTCATTTGCGTAAAACTCATGCCGATCAATGGAATGACAAGATACATAAAGATGAGTGCATACATCGGAGCAAATCCGATCATACGTCCCCAAGCTGCTTTGGTCTCAATCATACGTTCATACTCTTGCTTTCGCTGCTCAAATATAAAAGCCATTTCCCCTTCCAGATCGTCAAAAACGTCTTTAATTGGGACTTTATCAACGGCTAACAACAACTTATCCACTAGACGTTGAAAGTCCGGAAACCAAATATCTTCCTTAAGTTCTTGTAGTGCTAAGTCTGCGCCATGCTCATAATGTAATAGACTTTTCTGAATCGGAACCTTGAACATCATCGAAAAACGATTCATCCATTCTAAAATAACCTCGACAGAGATACGCTCTACTCCTCTCAGAATGGAGATGACCGTTTGAAATTGATAAACCTCATGTTTCATTTCCAAACTTCTGACCTTCCGGTGAAATAGGAGTGTCCAAAGTGGAAAATAGTATGCTCCAATCGTCAAAAATAAAGCTAAGATGACTTCCCACCATTTTAAATATTCGTTGTTATAGCGCTGAAGCTTGTATAGCACCCGCTCCGCATTCGCCAATAGTTGCTCCTGAGTCATTTTTCCATCGCCGACGATCTTCACCGTCGCTTTGACCTGATCAATTGTAACTTCCGGTGAATGATTCAAATTATCCATTGTCTCGCGATCCGTTTCAGCCCAATTTTGTGCTTCTTTCTCCTCAATCGCACTCATTTTGCCGAACAGTGATACTTGTGAAACTGGTGCATATAGGAGTTGATGTTTCGCGTTGTAATGTAGAAATAAGCAGGCTGACAGTACGGTTAGCAGTACAATTAGTGATATCACAAGCCTTCGAATGTAAAACCATTCAATACGTAATCGAGTGTTACTCTCCTTAAGTAATCTGATTCGTGATTCATATTTTGGCGTACCAGGCGTTGGGGCCATAAGTTTTACTAGCACTGTTGTGATTTTCAACCTAAATAGCTTTGACTCCCATGACGGTTTATCAAAACCTGCACGATAATCGGACTCATTATTTTGTTGTAGCTTCTGTAAGAGTGTGTACGAAATAATGATGACAACATAGATTGATATTTTAGTGATATAGCCTAATTTACTCATATAGAATTCATCCATCGATGGAAAGCTTCCACGCGCCCAGTTTTCTATCGGTTTCGTAAATAATACAGGCGCTAACGCAATAATGTTTAGTCCCTTTAACAAGTAATCCAGTTTATCCCTACGTAATATTTCTAGTTGAATTTCCTTCGTTAAGCCACTTAAACCTTGAAGAAATATAGAGCTTTTCTTCTTCGCATGATCACCGAACTCCATAACTAGATGTGATATACCCGCAAAGGCTTTCAAATATCGATTAGGCGCGGTTTCATAATAACGCTCTAACTGTTCTTCTGGGTCTTGAGAGATCAACGCGTTGTAAATACGATGGGCATGAATAGAAATTTCATGACCAGCCATCTCTGCACCTTCATAGATCGCTTCATCCACCATGCCATGCTGTTGATAGTGATGCCTCACACTTGAGAATAACTCGATGGATTGAAGCAAGAGTTTTTTCTCTAATCTGTTCATGAAAATATCGATGATTAGATCATGAATCACAATAGCGGCAAGCAAAGCGATCAACATAAATCCCACACCTGGACTCATCCAGATTAACAGAATAGCCGTTAAGCCAGCAGCAGTAGCTACAGCACATACAATCTTCATTGTTTCATATCGAAGTGATATTTCATCATACGGATGAATAATAGAAAGCTTCTTACGGATTTGTCTTACATATCGTGACAACACGGGCAGTTTTAAAGTATAGATATAAAGAAATTGAAACCATTGTCTATGCTTATCTCTCATGAGCCCTGTAATCGGAGTATTATGCTGGTCCACAGCATCTTCGAAATGACCATTCTTCTTTCGAATAATAATCATCGCTCCATAAAGCCCAACGAATATCATTAAAGATACGAAGAGTATGTATATAAGTATGTCTTTTGTAGTCACGCCGACCCTCCCCATCCCTTCGCGATAAAGGTCCTGAAAGCATTAATATCCTGTGGTTGCATCTGCTCTTCCATCTCTCTTATACTTCGCGTCGTTATAGGTTCTGCAGCTACATATCGTCCATCTATATACTCAACAATGTTTCGTGATATATAGGAAGATGGTCTGTTCTGTCTTCGAAAATGCTCCGCACTCAGCTCCACATATTGATTGACCATATCAATGGTTCTACGCTGCTCGTCAGGTGGAAGCCATTCCGGAAAGGGTTCACGATCACAGGGAACACATTCTGTAATTCTATCAATGTATCGATTACCGAATGAGTCTCGCTTCAAATGAACATCGAAGTTAATGACGCTCACTACTTGTTGTTCAGCGATGTCTTCTTGTCGAAACATTCCGCTTTTTAGTAATGAATTTCGAAGAGATTGGACTAAATCATTAAATGTCTTCGCATGATGGGTGAAGACCGTAAATAGACTTGCAACTTGAGACATCTGGATCATCCAAGAGGCAACTTCATCACTTGCAACTTCACCTAGGATATTAACTGTCCCGTCTGTCTTTTTCTGTAAATCCAATCCGTCTTGACCACGGATATGGTCTGTTTCTCGGAAACTTAATATATTTCGCCTGCTATATATTTTTCTTAAATGAAGCTCGAATGACATCTCCTGAACACGTAGCGTATAAGAAGCATAGATATGCCTGATCATAGCCATGAGTAAAGTCGTCTTCCCTGATCCCTGCGCTCCCGTAATCGCTGTAATTCGGCTTCCCTTCATTAAATATTTCAGCAGCTCAATTGGAATTTCGGCACCTTTACCGGTTATAAGCTGCTCCAGACTGGTGCTATTGACATCAAACTTTCGAACAAAAAAGGCCCACGACTCCGCGAATGGCGGGCGCACCACAACAACCCGAGACCCATCCTTCATTTCATTTACCTTATAACCGCTTGCTTCTGACAATTGTCCAGGGTGATTGTATTTATAGATGTTCTGGCATACTCGCTTTAACTCTCTTACATTTCCGAATGTTAAAAAGCCCATATGAATCGAAATGCCTCTGTAAAAAACCCACACACTTTCGCATTCAGAAAGCGAAGTTTCTACATTTATATTTCTTTCTAATACGGGTTTTATGGGAAAATGCTGTGTGGTGGAATGACCGAGTGTTCCACTAACTCCACCACTCACTCCATCAATCCGCTGATCGCGAATCTCATCAATTACAGAAAACCCTTTATATTGTTGATAAATTCTTTGAACTACAATATCGAGTTTCTCTTGAAAGGTTAACGTACGAATTTCATTACCATATATATAGGCAATGTCTTCTACCGTTATGGCATATACGCTGTCTTCTCCGTATTCAGGGATAACCCGTGGCTTAGACAATTGATACCTCTCAAATAATTCAGCTAATGCATGATCTTGAAACTGCTGCTTGTACAAATGCAAGATAATCTCAAACTGATCCTGAGGGGTTAAAGCCTCATGCTGTTCGAATGGAATGGAGATGTTAATATTCGTCTCATTTAACTTCAAGCTTTTAACTAGCAATTCTTTCAAAAACTGTTTCACATATTGTTTATCGAGCACATCTCCTGACACACACCCCTTCAGTGCACGTCGTAATTCGCTTCGCTTGCTCAGGCGCCTACGGTATTCTTCTTCATGTAATCCAAGATCTGATAACTGGCTGTGTGTCATTTGATGAAGAGTTTCTTTTACAAAATCCGTCATAGCCTGTAGTGAATATTGCTCTGGTCCATGTTCCATGTGAAATGATTTTTTTCTTACACTCAACCACCGAATATAGAGAAATATAGAAACCAAGAGCACAATTAAAGCGATCCATAGCGAATTCAAGAGTGAATTCGAGAACATCTAAGCACCCCTCTCCGTGTATCCAGTAGAAGGAAGCCCGAGTCGTTCTACTGAAGCTAGCGCGGTATGCCTAAGAGCATAATAAAGCGGGGTCTCTCTTTTTCGTTCTCCACCACCTCTCCCTCTTTGAATACAACTCTGAACCGAACGCATATTCCATGCATCTGTTAACTGTGAGCAATAAGGAATTCCTTCTACCATTCCTTTTATACCGAAGCGTCTTTTCAAATTTTGAATTGTACAGTGACTGAATCTGTCATAACGCCCGATTACAAAACCTATTTCTTTACCTTGTAAGCAGTCAGTTATTGCTCCATGCTCCAAAATCTTTTCCAGAGATCTTAAGTTTTGATTCACTCCAATAAGAATTAAATCCGCTGTCATTAATATTTCTTTATCCATAACATCGGGCTGACCATTTCCAGCATCGGCTACAATGACATCATATCCTCGAATCGCTGTTTCAATGATTTGGGTCATGAGCCCTTCATGTTTGACACTAAACTCAGAATCGCTTACCTTACTACCTTCAAGAAAGTCCATTCGATCTGGCAGAATTGAAGCTGTATAATCTCGAAAATTCTCAGGCAACAACCTACCGCTTCTAGCTAATCGTTCGACTGCACTCATACCATGATCTTGAAATGTCACCAATGTGTTATCTAAGGAATAGCTTCTGAGCGAAAAAGCTTGTTCTACACGTTCCCCACTACCTCCGCCGTGCAATAATAACGTCTTCAATCTAAACTCTAACGCCAAAACTAACGGTAATGTGGCTCCAAGAGCTGTTATCCCGCTCCCACTTGGCAGTGGGCTCCATAATGCAATCGTCTTCATGCCCATCTCCTCTCAGCATGTCGGAATGAACGTCTTATCTGACGATTCTCCATGTCGCTTAGTCTTTTTACTAGCTCTATGAGTGCTTTTTTGTATCGCTTGGACAGTGGTTTAATTCGTAGTCTTCCAGCATGCTCATTCTCAATCTTGAGTGCAAATGAAATTTCGTCCCATGGAATTCTAACAGGTTCATCCATCCACTGGATCTGGGCGCAGCCCAGATAACTTTCGATATAGTCATCGTTCGTGAAATCCTCTATGACATTCAAATACACTCGATGAAAAGCTCGTCTACCTTGATTGTTCTTTCGAGTAGACAGTTCTTCGAGCCAGCTAGCCGCTTTCATCAGCCCTGCCACTTCAAAGCTACTCACCCAGACTTTCGCATCTGCCTGATCCCAATCATCTTCACTTAGAAACCATTCTTTCTCTGTATCAACCAGAAAATAGTCATATTCGAATTCTCCAGTTTCCTTGAGGTATTGCACCACTTCGTGGTAATGCTCGAAACCTGTTGCTACATCAAATCCTGCAAATTCTGTTATTGACATCAGTGGATCTAATCTACCAATACAATGTGTATACTTTCTTGCAAGAGCTGCATCAATTAGGAGCACTCTGTTCCCCGCATGTGTTAAAATTTTGCACAGATACATGAGTAAATCGCTCTTGTCACAAATGCCCGCAAATATCCAAGTTTGCATAAATGGTCTACTCCCATCCTTCAGTAATTATGGACTTGTAAAAATCGTCTCCATATCTCTGTCTTCGTCCCTATCCTTATCCTCCTTATTACTTTGTCCACCTAGAATGTCGTTTGCCTCAGTCATCCTGTCCTTCTTCTCCTCTGTTTCCACCTCATCTAGAGGCAAGACTGAAGATGAATGATCCGGAATAAATTCCTTGTTATCCGCAATAGTGTTCTCTGAAGTCCAGCTGTCATAGGTTTGGGATCCTTGATCGAAAATGTACTCACTTTCATTTGCTGCATGCATTTGATCAACTTGCTTTATTTTGCTCAAATCCTGATCTAGAGCAGTCCGAACAGAGGATTCCAGTTGCTTTTCGGCTTTTTTTACAATGTTAGGATCGCTCTTGATTAACTTAATGACTTCCTGATTCGGAGGGTAATTCGGTACAGCCTTATCTTGCATCCCTGGTTCCACATATGTAAGAGCATAGAGTGAAGCTTTATGAATATAGGCATCGACTATGGCACTTGAAAATAACAAAATTTCTTGTTCACTAAGTGTCGTCCAGAAGGCTGGACTTGAAAGCTTATCAATTCGCTTCTTAGACAGCACGATGTAATCCTGACCCGTAGGAAATTGAATACGAATGTCTACAACATCTTGCTGTTTCAAGTTACTTGGTAAATAGATAGATTTCATTTCCCTATTCCGCAGATCTTTTGGTGTGGCTTCTTCGGAGAAGAGCATACCTAAAGTGATGGGTGTACCTTTCCTCAGTTCAATCTTCGTACCTTTCCCTGTAACTTCTTCTTTATTGACAGGGAGATTCTCAGGAGATGCATCTAAAGGAAGACGAATTTCACGCAAGTCTCCACTATTAATAAATTGTCCTGCTGGAATATCCTTTAGAGGAACCCAAGCTATTCTCATCGATTTCATATCATCTAGCTGTGATGCCTCCAACAATTGAATTCTCTGCTGAAACTTATCTTTCTCCTCTGCGTGACGGTTGGCACTATCATTCTGTATAAAATAAAACCCTCCTAACAAAATCACGCTCATACATCCGGCTCCGACGAACCCGGCATACAGCAGTTTCTTGCTGCGCTGCCTGATAATTGGCATCTACATATACTCCTTTCAAAACATCGTTTAGCCCCAAGCAAAGCGAAATCTTCTCCTGCGTTCTTTGGGTTTAATAATACCCTCATATATGTGCTCTATTGCTTTTTCCGTTTCCTCTAAATAGGAAAAAGGATCGGTATGAAGGGGTAGAGCAAGAACTTTATTACTTCCTAGTAATCTGCGAAGCTGTTGAATGCTTTTGGCTGAGGCAAGTGGTAAAGCATAAACGCGCTTAGCATGTTCATGTCGTGCCAACATGCGTACTAGTGTCAATACATCCTGCTGACGCCATTCGGCTGCTGAACCAATGATAATTGGTACATCTGCTCGTATGAATTCTTCCAGACGTTCGTTATCCCGATAAGCACCTAAATCCAGCACTACCGCATCGTATCCTCCTGCAAGAAGAGATATCACATCTCCTCTTGCTGTTTGCCGCCAGAAATCAATGCTATTAATCGTAAATTTACGGACAGATCCTGGTGGTGAGCCTTCTGCAATTTCTTGTATCCTTGTGAACGCCTGAAGATCTGTGCCCATTTCAATAATAGCTACCTTATTGTATTTACGAGCCAAAAAATGCCCGATTGTAATACTGCTATGTGTCGTCCCTATTCCAGGTGAGGTGCCTAGTACCGCGGTAACCAGCGTCCCTGCTATGCTCTGTGTCCGGCTTGCTAGCCCACGATCTGAAATAAGACTAGACGCAAGACACTGCCTGACTTCATGAACCGATTGAAAACGTTGATTCGGATCATATTGAAGGAGCTTCTTGATAACAGGTGGTAGCATTTTCGATATATCTCCTCGAATATGCTGTTCCACACCTGCAAACCATTCACTGTACTTCCCACCCGTTATCAGATAAAGAAGAAGGGCCCCTAATCCATATAGATCTGATCTAGCATCACTTTGACCACCTCCATACTGCTCAGGTGCTGCAAAACCGACCGTCCCGAGCTTAACAGTATCCTCACTCCGTTCCTGTTTATAGCAACGGGCAATGCCGAAATCGATCAACCTCACTTCCATTTCTTCGGTCAACATAATGTTAGAAGGCTTAAGATCTCTGAATACAACAGGAGGCTGGTGGGTATGAAGATATTCAAGAACTTCTAACAATTGATGCGTCAGTTGGAGAATAAAATCAGCGCTCAAATGCCCACGATATTGTCGACAATACTTATCTAGTGTCATGCCCTGGATATAATCCATAACCATATAGGTGTATCCAGCCTCGTCAGGTTGAAAAAAATCAATAATTCGCGGTAAACGAGCATGATTAAGTGTTGTCAGTAACTCGGCCTCAGCTTGAACGGTTTGGAACATTCCAGGTTGAGTCACACTTTCTTTAATCGCCCATTTCTTACCAGGAAGCTTTATGTCCTCCGCCAAATACACACAGCTCATGCCGCCCTCACCAAGCTTACGATCAATTCGATAACGACCTCCGAGCATCATTCCATGTTCAAGTTTCGAAGCATGATTCATACGATCACCTCATTTCTACTACAATAGCTGAAAAAAAAAAGAAAGCATCCCGCTGATCATTCACGGTAAACCGTGCTTGATCTTGCGGGATGCTTTCCCATTACTTTCCTTTGGTTAATTTTGGAATCATTATAGACCGAATCTATGCTTCTTGTAAAGAGATTTTTAGTTTCTAATACTTAATCATATATAGAGTTATTTCATCTCTATTATGAAATAGCTGTTTTGCACCCTGAATTTGCATTCTAGAATCTTCAAATATATCCATGATCTCATGAACCAAAGCCATCGGTTTCTTGGTCAAGAGCTTAACAGTGACTACCGCCGTGCCACCAGAAGCTAATGAGTAAAGCAAGTCTGTAACCATTCGAGCCATCAGTTTAGGACTCCAACTCATATCACACACTAATAAATCAAACTGTGCTTCCTTAAATTTTACATCAGATGCATTCTTGTTCACAATTCTAAGGTTAGGATGATCCAACAAAGATTCGTGCATTTTTGCCGGATCGACCGCAGTGACTTTGAGCCCTCTTTCAAGCAAGAAACTACTCCATCCACCAGGCGCAGCACCAATGTCTAGCGCGTTTCGGAAAGAGGAGAACGGGATGCCGAACTCCTTTTCTGCTTCAAGCAATTTGAATTTAGCACGGGATATTTGACCCTCCTCACGCTGAAACCGAATTGCACCACCATTCCAGTCTGATAAGTTGTTTTCAGGTCGTGATACGCCTAGATACCAAGCCGTTTTGGCTACAAATAAGGATATCACCCATTCCGGATTTAGGACTGTAAATTCAGCTTCTAGTGGTGCTAATTCTTCCTGAAGCTTATCACGTAGAATCCCCGGGCTTTCCGTCCATGTGCTTCCGTCTGCTTTTCTGACTTGTACGGAAACACGACTACCCTCTATATAATCTCGCTTTAGCAGATAAGCGACTACTTGCTCAAAAGCGAGTTCCTTGTCTTCCCCTGGAATTTCCATAAGTACAGGAAACACATGACGCAGAAACACTGGAGATTTTTCCGTGATGCGTTCTACAGCATCTTGAATTGTCGCTCCTAACGTAACAACGAATACCTCTCCAGGAATGAGCATTGTACTTTTTAAACTGCCAAAAAGACGACGTAATTCTTCCTGCGCATATGGAGCAAATCCATGATTTGCTGTGCATATTATTTTTGCTGAATATTGTTCATTATCTTGCTTTTGACTTGCGTTGTGTTCAACCAAATGGATTACCCTCCAGAAATTACTTTGATCCAAGGACGTCCTCTGTCCCATTCCAGATCAACATTAATATCATAAGTTTGTTTTATAAGTTCTCTATTAAGGACCTCTTCTTTACGTCCTGACCCTGCTAATTGGCCATCTTTTATTAATGCAACATGCGTAAAAAGAGGAACAATTTCTTCAATATGATGCGTGACATAGATTACGGCTATATCCCGCTTTCTTAAACGATCAATCTCCAAGAGCATTTTCTCACGCTCATACAGATCAAGTCCGGCACAAGGCTCATCAAGTATAAGTAATTTAGGGGATGCCATCAGAGATCTTGCAAGCATAACTTTCTTGCGCTCCCCTTGTGATAAGGTTCCAAGCGGATGATCAGCCAAATGGCTAAAATTCATTTCATCTAGCATCGCTAAGGCTTGTTCTTTTATATCTACAGGTATTGTCTGATAAAAACGTAGAAAAGCAAATGCTCCCGTAGCAACGACTTCCCAGACGGGATCACTGAGTGATAATTTCTCCATCAGAGATTGACTAATATAACCTATATCTTTACGAACTTCGCGTACATCGCATCGTCCATAGACATTGCCTAGAACTTCAACTCTTCCTTCACTGGGAAACATATAGCCTGTCATCATTTCCAAAAGTGTCGTTTTCCCAGATCCGTTCCTACCGAGGATAACCCAGTTCTCACCAGGCCCCATTTCAAGCGATACGTCTTTCAGGATTTGTTGTTCTCCTCTTCTGAGGCAAACATTTTGCATCGAAATCACTGAATCACATCCCTGATAAAATTTAATGTATCCTGCACCGATCCCATACGGTAAAGTACTCGAGGAGGTTCGCCCGCCTTGCCCGACATAGCTAAAAGTGCAGGAACACTCCGGATTTGATACCGCTGAACGACTGTTGGACAAAAATTCACATCTGCCTCAAGCAAAACTCCTTCAGGTATCAATCGCTCCGTAACATCCAACATTTTTCTAGCGGCACCACAGGTGCCACATAGTGGAGTATACAGAAACACGACCATGGGGGAAGTTTGTTTATCTCGCTGAGCTAAACGCTGTTGCCAATCTAGGCGTTCGATTAGTTCACGTTCAGTTACAGTTATCATATTGAACCTGATGCTACCTTCCTTAAAATCTCATCAGGCATAGGACCGTTATGAATACGAACATCGGCAGGCATGTGTTCGTATAACATCTCATACATCTTTTTTCGCCCCCATGGACTTGACGTATGCAAATAAATTTGACGAGGATAAAGCTTTTCAACCACCATAGCCGCTACAATATCCCCACCATTCATCTGGTCTGGACCTAGCTCATAATCAAGTGAAAGAATATCCACTTCGCATTCTCGGAGCATCATTAGACACTCTTCCCCATTGCGAGCTAGTGCAAAGCCTTTGGGGCATGAGCGCCAATCATCTAAATATAGATGGATCATGTTATGTCCCCTCCTTATTCAAGACCAGGACAACACTTCGGCAATATCTTCTCGGTGTGTCCCATCTTCTCCCTTTTCACTTTCCAGTACAAAGGCTGTCCCGTTTAGTTCCGGTGATAGTGCCAGAGCTTTAAGTGCATTGGTACCTATCATCCCCTGACCAACGCGTGCATGACGATCTTTTCTTGATCCCGAACCATATTTCGAATCATTGAGATGGACTGCCACTAAATTATCCCAATACCCTAGAGCTGTACCTTTTTCAATCAGATCATCTGTATGCTGAATATCCCACTGGCCGGCTGCAAATAAATGACAGGTGTCCAAGCAAAATCCGATTTTTTCAGGCTGGTCTGCAAGCTCCCTTACCTTTACCAATTCCTCTAACGTCATACCCATATCACCATGGTCTCCTGCTTGGTTCTCGATCAATAGCTTGGCTTGTCCATGCCATGCAGAGAGTACATCATTCATGCATTGTATAATATTCTGATAACCCTTTAGAACATGCTCGCCTTTTAGATGTCCAAAATGAACAACAATACCAAGTGAACCACATGCTTCTGCAATGATTAGATCATTTAGCAAAGATTCAACCGTTAAACTGTAATGATCTTCTCCTCTAGAAAGGCCGATACCCATATTCGTAGGATAAGGAGTATGTGCAATCGAAGCTAGGTCGTGTTCCTCACAATAAGCTGCACAAGCTCTGGCATCCCGTAAATCAGGCGTTTTTATATGTAAACTACGCGGGTTTTTCGGGAAATACTGAAATGCCCTAGCTCCGATTCCTTCACTCTTTCGAGCCGCTCCGATAAAGCCACCTCTTGTACTAACATGACTTCCTATGCGGATCTTATTGCTCATGCTGACATGTCGGACAGTAAAACACTTTGCGCCCAGTTTGTTCCACTTTGACAATCTCAGTACCGCAACGAACGCATGGCTCACCTTCGCGGTCATATACTTTACATTGTTCATTGTATTGACCTGTTAAGTGATCATCTTCTGTAAATGGCATTTCTATATAACCCCCGCCATCCGTTGCTTCACGAAGTACCTTTTGTATGCTCTCAAAGAGTTGCTCCAGCGTTTCCTCATTCATATTTTGAATTTTAGCTGCTGGATGAATTTTCGCATCAAAAGCGATCTCATCAGCATAACAGTTCCCTATACCAGCGAACGCATGCTGATTAACGAGTAAGCTTTTAAGTGCGCCACGACGTTTCATCATGAGACTTACAAAACGTTCTTTTGTCATCCTCCGGTCAAGTAGTTCGGGCCCAAGTTGGCTCAGAACCTCCTCCGCCTCCTTAGCAGATATCATATGTAGATACCCTAGACGAAGACCTATAAAATATAGTACTTTATCACCAAATTCAATTTCTATCTGTGTTGACCTAGATGGACGTTCTTCACTTCCCCGTGTCATGTATAGTAACCCGCCAAGCATGAGATGTAGTAGCAGACGTCGTCCATCGTTCAGATGAAAGATCAGGTGTTTCCCTCTTCTCTCCACAAATATTACTTTTGATCCAATTAGGTTGGATACAAATTCAGCAGAAGGAACATTGATTGATTTTTCCCGATTAACGATAACTTTGCTTATCGGTCTATTTAGAATACTGGCAGACAGCATTCTTCGATAGTTCTCCATCTCTGGAAGTTCCGGCATGATTCATCTACCCCTTCGTGTCGTGCATGTTAAGTTGTGGTGATTGTGTATTTATTCAGTACATAGCAGATCAGCTGCTTCGGATAAATCTTGACAAATATAATCCGGACGAACACCAGCAGCAGTCATATGGGATTCCATATTTTCAGAGGTTGTAATGCCGGTCATCACTAACACCGTCCTACAACCAGCATTAGCTCCCGCAGCAATATCCGTTCTCATATTATCGCCGACAACGACGGTCTCTGCTGGAGACAATCCCAAGCGGTCAGTAGCGTATTTCATAAGAATTGAAGAAGGCTTCCCGATAACTACCGGCTTGACACCAGAAGCTGCTTCAATGGCCGCACCCAGAGAACCTGCCCCCGGTGTTAATCCAGTATCCGAAGGTAACAGTAAATCTGGATTCGTCAACACCGAAATGGCTCCTCCTTGGATCCATTGCACAGCCTTAGCCAGCGATGAATAACTAAAAGAGCGATCGATTCCCTGAACCACGTAATGCGGTTGCTCTTCCGTAACCTCTAAACCAGCATCCTTAAGTGCTTGACGAAGCCCCTCTTCTCCCAGAATCGCCACTTTTGCGCCCGGAGATTCATGTGCAATATAACTTGCAGCTGCAAGTGATGATGTACACACTTCTTCGGGTGAAGCTGGAATTCCCATTCCTATAAGATGTGCAGCAACCTGCTCCGGTGTGCGAGAGGAGTTGTTAGTCACAAACAAATAAGGAATATTCTTCTCGCGGAGCTTGCCGATGAGAGCATCCGCCCCATCAATCATGTTCTTCCCATGATAAAGTGTTCCATCAAGATCAATAAGCAGTCCTTTTACTTGTTCCATAAATAACACCTTCTTCAGTCGTCTTTATTCATTGTATTAATCATTAATATCATAAACAAGCTGAATATAGCTCACAAAGTAAGTCTTGTAGTTCATGTATTGAGCACCATATTAGTTCGCTACAATTCTTAGTTACACACAATATCTTTATTGTAAGAGATGGCACCTTAGCCTGCAACCATAGCACGATGAAGAACGTCATGACTATACTGATGTCCAGCTTAACCTCATAAACGACATCCATGCAGGTCGAATCCAATCGAAGGTTGTCCAAGTCGTGTGACTAGCACTAACCCTTGTCATATCCTGCGCTTTCCCGGAAAATAATTCGTAGTATTCCTCTTATCTCTGAACTGAATAAAGCCCGAAATCCTCCGCTAATTTCGTGTTCTCGAATACTTGTCGTGCCTCTTCTAACAATGGTTGTAAATGTTCAATATCTTTATATCTGGAACTGAAATGCGTAAGCATTAATTGTTTCACACCCGCTTCCAATGCAGCTTGAGCTGCCTGAAGCGCTGTACTATGGTAATATTCATGTGCTGTGTCCTCCAGCTCATGCATAAACGTTGCTTCATGAACCAATAGGTCTGCATCTTTTGCAAGGGGCACAATATTAGCGCAAGGTCTTGTATCGCCAAGAATAGTAACAATACGCCCCTTTTTCGGAGCAAGTAAAACGTCTACTGCATAAATAGTCTTCCCATCCGGCGTCTCTATACTTTCACCGCGCTTTAGCCGACCGTACATCGGCCCAGGCTTTAGACCATAGGATTCCAATCTCTGCAAATCCAAATTACCAGGACGATCCTTCTCAATAATTCGGTACCCATAGCTTTCCACTCTATGCTCCAGTAATGCAGCTTCTACACAGAATCCATCATCATCGAATAGAATACCGCCACTGTGTTCTACAATCTCTAGAGGATAGTTAACGCGTGACTGGCTAAGTTCGAGTGATGTTTCGATGTATGCTTTTATTCCCTTCGGGCCATATACCGTGATAGGAGATGTAGCACCCTGGGCTCCACGACTTGATAAAAGACCAGGTAAGCCAAAAATGTGATCACCATGGAGATGTGTAATAAATATTTTCTCAAGCCGAGTCATTTTCAATGACGAGCGAAGTATTTGATGCTGTGTACCTTCACCACAATCGAATAACCACATGCTGCGACGTTCTTCTAGTAATCGCAGTGCGATTGAGGTGACATTTCTCTGCAGTGTAGGAACCCCTGCATTTGTCCCTAAAAAATAGAGTTCCATACTCTTCTCCCCTTCCATGTGTGTAAACCGGAGAAATCCCCCGAAAATTTCGGAGGATTTCATCGTTTCTACATCCACATCTAAAATTTATGCTTAAGCTTTATCCACATTAAAATATTTTGCCTCAGGATGGCTAAACACCATCGCTGAAACGGAAGCTTCAGGTTCCATCATAAAACCTTCGGTAAGATGCACACCCATATCCTCCGGCTTCATTAGTTTAAATAATGGTCCTTGATCCTCTAGATCTGGACATGCCGGATAACCAAACGACACTCTTATTCCTTGATACCTTGCTCCGAGACGTCTCTTCATTGTCATATCTTCTGGATCTGGGAATCCCCAAGAATCTCGCATCATATGGTGAACACGTTCAGCAAGTGCCTCTGCGGTTTCGAGTGCTACAGACTGCAGCGCATGAGAACGAAGATAATCACCTTTGTCTTTCCATTCAGAGGAAAGCTGACCCACACCATGTCCAGCTGTAACGACTAAGAACCCTACATAATCCATTACACCACTATCAACGGATCGTAAGAAATCCGATAGACACAAGTAAGGTTCTACATTCTGTCTTGGGAAGCTGAAACGGTGAAGAACCGTCTTTTTATCTTCTGGGTCATAAATCAGAATATCATTTCCCTCCGACTGAGCCGGAAAGAAGCGGTACATTGCATGAGCTTGTATAATACCATTTTGTATTGCTTCTTGTAATATACCATCTACTGTAGCCTTAAGGGAAACTGCTTTTGGATCCTGTGCCTGCAATAACTGTTCTACAGAACCGCGAAGACCCAGATGATGCCCAAGAAGCATTTGCATATTTATATAAGGAAGAATGTGCGATATCGGATAATTTCTTATGATGTGTCGCTCCATGTCTGGCGGTATATAGACAGGTGCCTCAGAAGATATTTTCGAACGTTTCACTCTTGTCTGTTCAGGCAATCTCTTCTCCACTTGTTTTTCAGTCGTATCTTCTTCTCTTTCCGCCTTCACATTATCTTCAATTTCCTTGCGCTGTACGGGATCACTAAGCTTGTTAGCAATATCTAAACCATCCATGGCATCTTTTGCATACAGCACCATGCCTTCATACTCTGGTCTTATACGGGTTCTCGTAAATTTACGAGTAAGCGCTGCACCGCCCACCATGATAGGAACATCGATACCCGCGGTTTTCAAATCCTGTGCGGTTAGAACCATCTGTTGAGCTGATTTCACCAATAAACCTGATAGACCTATAGCATCTGGCTTTTCGCGGCGATAGGCTTCGATAATTTGCTCCGGTGGTACTTTTATACCCAAGTTAATGATTTCATAACCATTGTTAGAGAGGATGATTTCAACCAAGTTTTTACCGATATCATGTACGTCACCTTTTACAGTTGCAAGCATAATCTTGCCCTTAACCGATGTCTCATCTTTCTCCATAAACTGTTCAAGATGAGCAACTGACGCTTTCATGACTTCCGCACTTTGAAGAACTTCTGCAACAATTAACTCATTGTTGTTAAACAAACGGCCAACTTCTGTCATACCTGCCATAAGCGGCCCGTTTATAATTTCGAGTGCACCATATTTTTTTAAGGCTTCATCCAAATCAGGAATTAGACCTTCCTTCGTTCCCTCAACTACATAAGTCGCAAGTCTTTCTTCTAAACTTAAATTCGATATCTTCTCTTTCTTCTCAACCTTTTTATTCCGGAAAGCAGCTACGAAAGTTGCAAGAGTCTCATCATTCGTACGATAGATCAAATCTTCGGACAATCGACGTTCTTCTTCCGGAATGGAAGCATAACGTTCAAGTTTCTCTGTATTCACAATCGCATAATCAAGACCTGCTTTAGTACATTCATACAAAAACACGGAGTTCAGAACTTCTCTTCCGGCCTCAGGAAGACCGAAGGAGACATTACTAATACCTAGAATTGTATGACATTCAGGCATGGCCTCTTTAATAAGTCGAATACCCTCGATTGTTTCTTGCGCAGAACCAATATACTGCTCGTCACCCGTCCCTACGGGAAACACCAAGGTATCAAAAATAATATCTTCCGGTTTAATACCATACTTGTTCACTAACAAGTCATATGAGCGACGTGCTACATTCAATTTATCGTGACGATTAATTGCTTGCCCACTCTCATCAATCGTTCCTACAACAACGGCAGCTCCATACTTATGAACAAGCGGAGTAACCTTCTCAAACTTCTCTTCCCCATCTTCAAGGTTAATAGAGTTAATTATCGCCTTACCTTGGGAATAGCTAAGTGCGAGATCAATAACTTCTGGGTCTGTCGTGTCCACCATAAGCGGAACTTTTACCTTTTTGCCGACGAGCTCCAGAAACTTAATCATGTCTTCTGTCTCTTCACGATCCGGATCCTGTACACAAATATCGATAACATGTGCGCCATTCTTCACTTGTGCACGAGCAATTTCAGATGCTTCCTCGTACTTGCCCTCCACGATGAGACGTTTAAACTTTCGGGATCCGAGAACGTTCGTTCGCTCGCCAACCATGTAAGGTCTGTTATCTTGTTCAATATATACCGGATCAATTCCTGAAAGTGCTGGCAAATGTGAACCGTCGAGTTGACGTGGTGGATATTGGCTCATAACATCACATAAAGCACGAATATGCTCAGGAGTAGTACCGCAGCATCCACCCGCAATGTTCAGCCAACCCTTCTCTGCAAAAGCGCCCATTTTTTGAGCAAGGGATTCCGGAGATTCATGGTAATGACCATTCTCATCTGGTAGCCCAGCATTCGGGTAACAGCTTATTGCTGATTTAGCCATGTCCGAAAGAGAGCGAATGTGATCTCTCATAAATTCTGGACCTGTGGCACAGTTCAGTCCAATCGATATCGGTTCAATATGTTCTAGTGATATGTAAAATGCTTCGATGTTCTGTCCGGCTAATGTAGTACCCATCGGTTCAATCGTGCCTGAAATCATAATAGGGAGCTTAACTCCCGTCTTATCGTAGGCTTGACGAATACCAATCGTACCGGCCTTCACATTAAGTGTATCTTGAGAAGTTTCAAGTAAGAGGGCATCTACGCCACCTTCAATTAAAGCTACAGCTTGTTCCTCATAACTATCTATTAACTCTTGGAATGTAACACCACCTGTAACCGACAGCGTTTTCGTTGTTGGTCCCATGGCTCCGACTACATATCGCGGTTTCTCGGGTGTTGAATATTTCGCAACAGCAGCAAGTGCCAGGCGAGCTGCTTCCAAATTGATCTCACGAGCAAGCTCAGGTACATCATAGTCAGCAAGTACAACGGAGGTTGCACCAAAAGTGTTGGTCTCAATTAAATCCGCACCAGCGGCTAAATATTGTTCGTGAATGGATTGTATGACATCAGGGCGCTTCAGCACCAACATTTCATTACATCCATCCAATTCCTCTCCACCAAAATCTTCTGCTGAAAGATCCTCTTGTTGAATCATGGTGCCCATTGCACCATCAAGGATTAATATTCGTTCTTTAAGTACTTCCTGTAAGCTTGGTTTGCTCAATGTGTACCCCTCCCGGCAAAACGTTAGCTCTTAGTGTAACAGAATATATTTCAATAGAAAAGAACGAGATCTGAGGAAATGTGCGCTATTTCAGCTTCAAATGATAATTTTCTGGTGACAAATAAGAGCGGCAACGATATAATACTTATTAATCCAAGTGGAGAAAGAGGGATAGAAAATGGCAGAAATCGTTATTCGTAACACGAACGAGCGGATTACTGGAGTCGATAATGTTCGGGATTTTTTGAACAAACAAGAAGTTATTTATGAGCACTGGAACATTGAAAAGCTGCCTGAGGAGCTGCAAACGAACTTCGCCTTGACCGATGAAGAGAAGAAACGTATTCTCGATATTTATGATGAAGAAATCCGTGACCTGGCTTCCCGCCGTGGATATAAAATTTGGGATGTGATCACTCTTTCTGAGTCGACTCCTAATCTGGAAGATCTATTGAAAAAGTTTGAGGAAGTACACACACATACAGAAGATGAAATCCGTGCAATTGTAGGTGGTAAAGGTATCTTTATCATTAAAGGAACTGACGACGTAGGTTACTTCAATGTTGAACTTGAACCCGGTGATGTGATTTCTGTACCCGAAAACACACCCCACTTTTTCACATTGATGGATAATCGTCAAATTATTGCAGTTCGCCTCTTTATCGAAGAGAACGGCTGGATCGCTGAACCTGTAGCAGACCCTGGCTTATATTAAGCATTCATGTATTGATCTAATTTATTCGATAGTCAAACAGCAGCCTTGGACATCCGGTGGGATGGTTAGGCTGCTGTTTTTGTTTTTTTACAATCAAAACACATCCACGATCCATTAATAGTCCATGTTATTATTCGGTTACCGTTAGCTCTTTCAAAGGCATGGAATGCTGACCACGAGCAGTCACATGTGAAATAATCCGATATGTTCCTGGTTCATTGAATGACTTATTTAACTCGTAACTCCCGTCCTCAACATGCTTTACGGGGACTGTGACTTTCATGCCCCCTCCTTCACGAGTGATTTCAAATTCTACTTTGCTGGCATCTTCAACAGGTTCACCAGATTGTGTAACCTTTGCTTGAATGAGTACTTTCTCTCCTACTGAAACCTTCTCGGCATTCAACGTAAGATCGACAAGGATTGGATCCATCATAACCAATTCTTCACTTTGATCCGCTTTACTCTCACTACAAGCTGCCAAGGCAAATGCCATTAAGACCATTACAGAAATCAGAGCGTACTTTTTCTTAATCAAGCTAACACCTACTTTGAAGTCATAAATTTTATCCATTACTTATTCATTTAATCCATAATTGTTCCATCATTATACAGCAATCTGGATTATCTTGTATGATCTATCGCTTACAATTGTGTGACGTTTCTCATACATTTATAAAACAAAACTAAAAAACCGTCTGATCGCTTATCCAAGCGAGTCAGACGGCAAGTCTTATTATTTTAATTCACCATATAAATTACAAAGAAGATAAAATAGCATGAAGCTCATTCAAATTCTGAATTTCATAAGCCGGTACGATTTCAGGATCTTTCTCACGTTCTGTACGATTAATCCATACCGTCGTCAGTCCTGCGGCATTGCCGCCTTTAATGTCAGTGGTCAACTTATCTCCAACCATGACAGCATTTTCAGGCTGGATACCGAGAAGATCCAGTGCATGTGTAAAGATGGATACATCCGGCTTCCCTTTACCGAAGCTCCCCGAAATGACAATATGATCAAAATAAGGAGCCAAATCCGGAACTCCGTCCAGCTTCTCTTGTTGAAGATCAGGACTACCGTTCGTTAGAAGGAGAAGTTTTACTTTCCCCTGGAGCTTCTTCAGAACATCAAAGGTCTCCTCATAGACATATGGCCGCTCTCTGCGTTCTTTCCCGAATTTTTCAGCAAGATCCCCTGCTAATTCTTCGTTATCTATCCCTAGAGATTTTAACCCTCTGTTCCAGGATTCTTTGCGGTACATCGGTGCGAGCTCCTGCAGACGGCGGAATTCCGGCTGATCTCCAGCCGTAAAATTAGCCCACAAACCTTCAAAAGGATTAATACCAATCATTTTGGTAAATGCAAAGGTGTCATATGTTTCATACAAAGATCTAGCTTCACTTCGAACAGCAGCAAGCAGAGCAGAGGCATCGATTCCAGTGCTCTCTGCTGCAGCTTGACATGTTGCTTCAAATGCTTCCTCTACACTTCTTTCATCCCACAATAATGTATCATCCAGATCAAATAGTACCGCAGATACCGACATCTTCTACCCATCTCCCTTTACATATCTCTTAGATGAACCAGGTAACTATTACTCATGCTCTACAGGAATATTATTTACTTTAGCGAACTCCTCAAGTCTTTCTCCCATCGCTTTGGTATCATAACGATTAATAAGACGTGAGAATACCCAGTTTCCTCCGCGAGCTTTGTTCTCGATGACTACAGATCCTTGCAAAATCTTAATTTTTGAAATTTCGGATGCTGACAATTTACGTTCACGGTTAAATTTAAATGTAGAAAGCGTGCTACGTCCAACTTTCAAAAATGGTTTCCGCAAAAAAATCATCAAGGCGAGAAGTAAGTACAAACTTACGCCAATCCAGTTCAGGACTGTATTACCTGCTTCAGCAGTTGCTATGCCAAGTAGTCCATAAAGAACTGCTAATGCAACAAGAACGATAGGCAGCACAAATTTGCGCCCTTTAAATACATCCCCATCACTCGCTCCTGTTGTCGTGGTCCCCAACATGGATTGGCCTTGTTTCTTACGCTGCTTGTTAAGCTGAGACATATTCTTGCTGACTTTTCTTTCCCATGATCGAGACATAGGTCTCCTCCTCTTCGCTTACATCTATAATGAAAAGATTACTCGAGCAGACGCCCGGTCACGACTTAATGTTTAAGTCCAGATCCGTCTTTCTCTTCATCTACCCATTCGATCGAATCCAACTGCTGTCGGAAGTTTCTCCGAATATTATTAAGATAGACTTCACGAAGCTCGGAACGTTCTTTAGATTCCTCCTCCGTCAACCCTTCATTTTTGTGTTTTCTAGCTAGAACATTAATACGTTCTACCAATGCATCGATATCCATTCCTTCGCCCCCAATAAAAAATTCACTTTTAACTTTGACATGTGAAAAAGAGCTTGTCAAGGAAGCCTCTCCTTATCAAGCTCGTACATGCGCGCTCTTCTATTATTATACCATTATCTTTATAGATATTGAATCTAGCATTGTCCTATCCGTACGTTCACCATAGAGGTAGAGAGAGTACATCTCCGGCTTGAATATCCGGTCCATTCAGCCCATTAATTTCTCGTATAGAGCTTATATATACTCTTGTGTCCATCTCTTTAGGCTTATGGGTTGCTGCAATCCCCCAGAGCGAGTCACCAGGCTGGACGATTACATTCTTCTCAGCTACTGGCTTGTCCAATCCTCCTGCAAATACGGATATCGCTCCTGTCCATCCTGATACAAATATAAGAATAACTAATGTGAGCTTACCGATACGAGTCTTCATAAAATCTATGGTCCGATCCCAAAATGTAATCTCGTTAAGTTCTTCTTGATATTGACCTTCATAAATACTGCGGTATGTAGTGAATCTCATTTATCATCATCTCCCAAACAAGTGTTCTCTTATGCATTTAATATAACACGAACACTTGTTTGTTTCAATACTTTTACGAACGGTTGTTCTTAATATTTTAGAACTTATGTTTGTACGAACGGAAGTTCTATGATATAATTTTCCCAAACGTTACTAAAATGGGGTTGATACGGAATGTCGAAGATATCCAGCCGCCAACAGGCGATTTTGGAGTTTATCCGCAACGAAGTTCGGAGTAAAGGCTATCCGCCTTCCGTACGAGAAATCGGTGAAGCTGTTGGACTTGCTTCCAGTTCAACAGTGCATGGTCATCTTGACCGTTTGGAGAAGAAGGGCTTAATCCGCCGTGACCCTACAAAACCAAGAGCAATTGAGTTGCTTGGTCAAGAAGAATCGGAGAATAGTAATCTATTTACCCACACGATCTCTAGAGTTCCTGTAGTTGGTAAAGTTACTGCCGGGGTTCCGATCACTGCAACAGAGAATATTGAAGACTACTTTCCACTACCACAGCATTTTGTTGGTGACAACAAGGTGTTCATGCTTACTGTTATGGGTGACAGTATGGTCGAAGCTGGGATTCACAATGGAGATTATGTAATCGTCCGTCAACAACAAACCGCCGACAATGGTGATATTGTTGTTGCTATGACTGAGGAAGATGAAGCCACTGTGAAAACTTTTTATAAAGAGAAAGACCATATTCGTCTTCAGCCGGAGAATCCAACTTATGAGCCATTACGCTTAAACCATGTTACGATTCTCGGCAAAGTTGTAGGTGTCTTTAGAGATATTCATTAAAGCGCTGAATGAATACTTGAACATGTAAAGCTACCGCATTGTCTTTGTACAAGCGGTAGCTTTTTTCTGTATCTTGTGCTTATAAAAATAGCAAACCAAAGCAACTTACTATGGTTTGCTATTTTTATCTACGCAACTTAACATCGATGATGTTTACACACAACAACTACTTTCTCACCAGGTCTCAGGACAATAACCTTTACTCTTCTACTTCTTCTTCCTATCATAGGATCACCTCCTGTTCATTCATAAATCTATTCTATTCAAACAGTGACTTCATAGTGTAGGTAATGAGGAACCGTTAGTAGTCCTTTTTTTACAAGAATGATAGGAACATGATGTGAAAAAGGACAGCTTGGCCCTCCTTGCTTTCATCATAATAATAAAAACCCCCGGCGCTTAGAGCGCCAAGGGCTGAAGGTATTAGTACAAAGTCATGTATTGATCGCGTTCCCATTGGTGAACTTGTGTGCGGTACATATCCCACTCAATTTCTTTCAATTCATAGAAGTGTGACAAGGCATGGTCACCCAAAGCATCACAGATCACTTCACTGCGAAGAAGCTCGTTCAGTGCTTCTTTCAGGTTAGCTGGAAGGCTCGGAATGCCTTCTTCAATACGCTCTTCTTCCGTCATCACATAGATGTTACGGTCGATTGGAGCAGGCAATGGAAGCTTGCGTTTAATACCATCAAGACCGGCTTTAAGCATTACAGCCAAAGCCAAGTAAGGGTTCGCTGCTGGATCCGGGTTACGAACTTCTACACGAGTACTAAGTCCACGGGAAGCTGGAATACGGATCATCGGGCTACGGTTACTAGCAGACCAAGCCACGTAACAAGGAGCTTCGTATCCTGGAACTAGACGCTTATAGGAGTTAACTGTTGGATTCGTGATAGCAGCATAAGCACGCGCATGCTTAAGCTCACCAGCCATAAAGTGACGTGCTGTTTCACTAAGGCCTGACGGATCACTCTCATCCACAAACATGTTCTCTTTACCGTTAAAGAGAGACATGTTACAGTGCATACCGGAACCGTTCACCCCAAAGAGTGGTTTAGGCATAAATGTTGCAATCAGACCATGTTGACGTGCAATCGTCTTAACAACGAGTTTGAACGTTTGAATCTGGTCAGCTGCTTTAATCGCACTAGCATATTTAAAGTCAATCTCGTGTTGACCCGGAGCTACTTCGTGGTGGGATGCTTCAATTTCAAATCCCATTTCTTCCAGGGTCAGTACGATATCACGGCGGCAGTTCTCACCCAGATCGGTAGGAGCCAAGTCAAAGTATCCACCTTGGTCATTCAATTCCATTGTAGGGTTGCCTTTTTCATCTGTCTTGAACAAGAAGAATTCTGGTTCTGGTCCTACGTTCATAGAAGTAAAGCCCATTTCTTCTGCTTCTTTCAAGCTTCTCTTCAAAATACCACGCGGGTCCCCTGCAAACGGACTACCATCTGGCATATAAACATCACAGATCAGTCGAGCTACACGGTCTTGTGATACCCATGGGAAGATAACCCAAGTATCAAGGTCCGGATAAAGATACATATCCGATTCTTCGATCCGTACATAGCCTTCGATAGAAGAGCCATCAAACATCATTTTGTTATCAAGAGCTTTAGGCAGTTGGCTTACTGGAATTTCAACGTTCTTAATCGTTCCTAGCAAATCGGTGAACTGCAAGCGGATAAACCTAACGTTTTCTTCTTTGGCAATGCGCAGAATGTCGTCTTTCGAGTAACTCATTCTATCCTCTCCCTTACAAGATCTGTATATGTTTATTTATTAAAAAACCGGGACAACTCCCCTTGTATTAAAGACACTTGCCCCGGTCTTTTAGCCGTAATTAATTCCTGTTTCAACAGGCGACGGAGCTGAGTCTCCGACATCTCCCTGCGTCTAGTTTCAGTATCAGGGGTAATTACTGTTGCCTCTTCTGATTCTTTCGTTACCGGATTCATCACCTGCTTGATTCCTGCGATATTGACACCCTTCTCGATTAGAGCTTTAATCTCTAGAAGGCGTTCAACATCATTAAAGGAGAATAGGCGTTGATTGCCAGAGGTCCGAGCAGGTACGATCAAACTGTGCTGCTCGTAATAACGAATTTGTCTAGCAGACAAATCTGTAAGCTTCATGACAATCCCAATCGGAAACAGAGCCATATTTCTCCGAATCTCATCACCCATTAATCATCAACCTTCCAAGTGATCTTTTCTGTTCCATTGTATATTTCCTACTACGATATGTCAACCATATGTCAGGAAACCTTACAACAAATTTCGGTCTTTCATCGTTTGCAGTGCCATGAGCACTCCATATTTAACATGTGAATATGTGAGACCACCTTGCATATATCCAATGTATGGCTCGCGAATCGGTGCGTCTGCAGATAATTCCAGACTTCCTCCCTGAATAAAAGTCCCTGCGGCCATGATTACGGGATGCTCGTATCCAGGCATATCCCAAGGTTCAGGCACAACATGACTATCCACTGCAGCAGCTCTCTGTATCCCCTGTACGAAGGCTATCAGATGATCCGGTCCCGAAAAAGAAACAGCTTGAATAAGATCGGTTCTCTGATCATTCCAAGCTGGCTTGGTTACAAATCCGACCTCTGCAAAAATGGCAGCTGCAAAAACACTACCTTTTACAGCTTGTCCCACCGTGTTAGGAGCCAGGAACAGACCTTGATAAATCCCCCGTGTTGTTCCTAACATCGCGCCTACTTCACGGCCTATACCAGGGGCTGTCAATCGATATGCGGCTTGATCGACATACTTCTGTTTCCCACAAATATAACCACCAGTTTCAGCAATCCCACCACCAGGGTTTTTGATGAGTGAGCCAGCCATTAAATCGACGCCTACCTGTGTTGGTTCAAGCTCTTCCGTAAATTCACCATAACAATTATCTACGAACACGATAACGTCTGATTTAAGCGCCTTAACCTTGTCCACCATCGCGCCAATCTGTTCAATCGTAAAGGAAGAACGCCAGTCGTATCCCCGTGAGCGCTGGATACCAATGACTTTAGTTGCAGGAGTAATGGCTTCCTCAACACCCTCCCAGTCGATTCCTCCATCTTCAAGCAAATTGACTTCACGATATAAGATCCCAAAATCCTTCAGCGATCCCGTTCCATCTCCTGTTTCACCAATCACCTTATGGAGGGTGTCATATGGACGCCCAGTTATGTAGAGCAACTCATCTCCAGGTCTTAGAACTCCAAACAAAGCAGTCGATATTGTATGCGTTCCAGAAGCAAAATGAGGACGTACCAGGGCCGACTCAGCCCCGAATACGTCTGCATATACCTCATCTATTACTTCTCGGCCACGATCATTGTAAGCATATCCAGTGGATCCCGCAAAGTGGAAGTCACTCACCTTATTACGCTGAAATGCTTCTATGACTTTCCACTGATTTCGATCAACAATTCGATCGATCTCCTGAATTCGATTTGCGATTTTACGTTCTGCTTTAATACTTAATTCTTCAATCTCGTGTGAAAATCTTGCCATAACGCGCCAGTCTCTCCTCTAGTATCTCTCATGTATATTTGTATTTCAGTTCATACTCTATAGCTCTATGCTTCAATATAATCCTTGAGCATGTAGCCCATCTTTTCATAATCAGCTTTATTCACTCGAACTTCATAGATAATGTCATTATCTTCGAAAGTCTGTTCTACAACATCTCCAATGCGATAAAGGATAGAGCTTACATCACCACGATCTGCTGCGATTCGGAATTTAATGGTACCACCCGAGAGATGATCCTGTATCGCAAGACGCACAGCCTCCATATCTTCTTCATCATATGCACTGATCTTGAGGTACCCTTCTCCAGAAGGAAGCATTTCTAGCTGCTTCGGATCACATGCATCTTTTTTATTAAATAGGACTAATTGTGGTTTATCTCCTGCACCCAGATCTCCCAAAATAGTCTGCACCGTCTTCATCTGCTCTTCTCGCATTTCAGAAGACGCATCGACCACATGCAGAATCAAGTCAGCCTCATTCGCTTCCTCAAGTGTGGCACGGAAGGCTGCGACCAGATCATGTGGCAAGTTTTGAATGAACCCAACCGTATCCGTCAATACAACTTCTTTACCACTCGGGAGCTCCAGCACTCGGGATGTAGGATCAAGCGTTGCAAATAACTGGTTCTCAATATAAACATCAGCGGCGGTTAATCGATTAAGAAGTGTCGATTTACCAGCATTCGTATATCCAACCAAAGCAACTTGAACAGCACCTGTTTTTTTGCGGCGTTCACGCTGGAGAACACGGTGTTTCATAATCTCATCGAGTTGTCGTTTGAGATCACTTATTCGTCCTCTGATATGTCGACGATCCGTTTCTAGCTTACTTTCCCCTGGACCCCTGGTACCAATACCGCCGCCAAGGCGTGACAGATTTTTACCATGACCCGATAAACGTGGCAATAAGTAGCTATGCTGAGCCAGCTCAACCTGAATAATACCTTCACGCGTCTTCGCTCGTTGTGCGAATATATCCAGAATTAATTGGGTTCGATCAATAATCTTGACATCCAGCGTTTCTTCCAGGTTGCGAACCTGAGCTCCAGACAGTTCCTGATCAAAAATCGCTGTATTGGCCTCTAAACCATCAATCGCCATGCGGAGTTCTTCTACTTTACCCTTCCCTATGAACCATTTCGTATCAGGTGTTTCACGGTTCTGTGTAATGACTTCAAGAACTTGAACTCCTGCCGTTTCAGCCAACTGCACCAGCTCTTGAAGGGAATGCTCTGTATTGATCCCGGACCTTTTCACTTGATCTGTTACTAAACTTACCAGAACGGCCCTATCCGGTAGATTCGTCTTCGTCTCGTGTGTTTCATTTGCCATATTCATTGCTCCCTTTGTTATCAGTGTCCTACAAGGACAACGTAACTGATTTCATATTTGTATATTTACGTTATTGTATATTTACGTTATACCCCTCGCCGGAAGTTTAAAATCCTCCGGACGTAGTGTCATTAACTCTAGTTTGCTAGGATTCCCAGCGACATAATGATTGAGTAGCCGAACGGCTTGGTTACGGATTGATTTCTCAATTACATTACGGACATATCTTGCGTTACTAAATGCATGAATGTGACTATCTTTTTCAGCTTGTAGATGTTCCTTTAATTTAATCATCGACTGTGGCATCAGGATATAATCTCTCTCTTTAGCCATCAACTCCGAAATTTGAATCAACTGATCCATATTATAATCCGGGAAATCCATCTGTATCGGAAATCGGGAATGAAGCCCCGGATTACTGCACATGAAGAAGTCAATTTCATCAGAGTACCCTGCCAAAATAAGCACAAATTGATTCTTGTGATCTTCCATCGCTTTTACAAGTGTATCGATCGCTTCCTTACCGAAGTCTTTCTCCCCACCACGTGCCAAGCTGTACGCCTCATCAATGAATAGAATACCACCTATTGCTTTCTTCACAAGATCTCTTGTCTTCTGAGCGGTGTGACCAATATATTCCCCTACAAGATCTGCTCGCTCCACTTCAACCAAGTGCCCTTTGCTGAGAACCCCCATCTTCTGGAACAACTTCGCAACGATTCTGGCAACCGTCGTTTTCCCTGTACCTGGATTCCCCTTGAAAATCATATGAAACACATGTCCTCCACTCAACAAACCAGCCACTGATCGCATCTGAGCTACTTGCAGTAATGCATAAATCTCGTAAACCAAATCTTTAATCTGCTCAAGCCCAACCAGTTGGTCGAGCTCTTTTTGAATTTCTTGGAATAGAACATGTTGTGTCAATGGACTCGGCGATGGGGCCGGTTCCTGCTCGGGAACTGCAGAGCTGACAAGTGGAGGTTCAGCACTGCGGAGCACAACATTAATCTGTCTCGAAGGCCGTCCATCAGCCCGATTGCTGGTGGCCGTTACACGTCCATTCATAGCTCCTCACCTCATTATCCAAAAGGCTGACTATCTATTCCAATGTATTCTATTTATTAGCAGGTTATTAGAAGTTTTCATTACTTCAAGCCAAGCTTGATAAATATCTTGTCTGCAGTCCACTTCGTATAGGCTAATACCTCACGACTTTTATGCTTTACCATAGGAAGTACAGAAGAGGTCGTGATAGAAAGCGCCGGATGATCATAGCCAAGTGTATGAGCAACTTCAAGTGATCTCCTACCATGATAGTCATGTGTTACGATAATCGCAGAATTAAATCCGTGTTCTTTCATAATTCGCTTACTGAACAACAGGTTCTCATATGTACTAGTAGCTTCATTTTCCAAAAGGATATTTTGTTCTGGCACACCATTAGCCACAAGAAAATTACGCATTCCTTCCGCTTCCGTATACTTTAACCCTGGAGCATCTAAACCGCCACTAACGATGATGGATTTATAGAATCCATCTTCATAGAGTTTCAGCCCATGCTGTAATCGCTCTCTCAACCCTGGGCTAGGTTCATCTCCCCACATCGAAGCACCAAGAATGATCCCGACATCCGCCTTCTCTGTGACCGTACTTTCGACCTTATTGATTTGAAGATAAACATACCCAGTCCACATCATTCCAAGTAGGATTAGTGCAAACACTCCATAAAGACTCCTTTTAAGAAAGAGACGACTTTTCATAGAACCTGTGCTTCGCACCCCTGAGTATTGTGGTTGACGCATTATGTTTTCCTCCTAAACTCTCCGTTATGAAACAAACGATCTCGATCCGCAAGAGACATCATAAAGTAAGGAAATTCATGTGCGTCAATTGCCCTTAGCAGATTTCGGGCCGTAACTTTAGCTTGCCGGTAATCATCTCGGGTAATGTCGCTCTTCCGAAGCGCATCCTCTAATTCATCTTCATCCAGCAAGAACACTTCACCATTCTTGTTAACAACAACATCGAGATATAAATCATCAAACCATGGAACGCCTTGATCGGTAACACCCTGCTTCTTACATATGTCAATATACCATTGAACAATATGCCTTTTGTCATCGAACATAGCTGTCACTATAAAGTGACTGTCTTTCGGATAGTACTGTAACCAGGAATATCCCTTATCCGCAATGCGGTATGTATGCTGCCCGTAAGTTTTCCACAGTGGCTCTTTCAGGCCGTAAATCGTATATAAGGTAAGATATCCTGTAAACTGATCACATTCCACATAACGGGAAGTGAAGTGCCGGCGGGTAATGCGGCGCCAATTCGCCCGGTCTCCGAATTTACGTTTCATGGAACTTTTCCTCCCCATATCGTAACTTCAGCTTACCACATTTAACTTTCACACTCAAAACAAAGAAGCCCCCGCATCAATGCGGGGGCTTCAATTCGTTCATTTTCATAATCGTTTATTCGGTACCCTGAACTTCCTGAGGAGCTGTCTGATCTACAGCGTCTCCATCGGTAGGTGGAGTCGTGCCAGGTACGGTCGTCTCACCGCCAGTTTCGCCGGTGTCACCTCCGGTACCATTATCGGGATTATTGGTGCCACTATTGCCACCTTGTCCTCCATTACCTTGACCATTTCCTTGGCCATTTCCTTGGCCATTACCTTGATCTGGAGGGGTAACATTACCTTCGCCGCCACCTTGACCATTTCCATTTCCTTGATCTTGGCCACCGTTACCCTCGCCATTTCCTTCACCAGTCCCAGGCTCTTCACCCGAGTTATTACCACCCTCATCTGGGTTTTCTACCGGCGGAGTAGGTTCTACATTGTCATCCGGTTCTTCCTCCGGTTCTTCTTCTGGAGGTGCTACCCCAGCTGTAACGACCTCAAGTATATTCGAAGGCTCTGTCTCGAGATCCTGAGCAGGATCGTAAGCTGTAACGTAATAACTGTACGTTAACCCTTCCATGGCTGTGATGTCATCAGCTGTAGTTAGTGATGTATCCACTACTTGAGTGTAATCAGATTCAGAAGATTCTTTACGGTACACATGGTAAACGATACCCTCACCATTAACTGCACTCCAGTTCAAATTAACTTTCTGAGTCTGTGGATCATATGAGCCAGTCAGGTTTCTGACTTTTTCAAGCTCTACAACAGGCGGTTCCTCCACAGGCGGTGGGGTCACTTCAGTAGTTGGGAATTTCTTCGCTTCATACCCTTGCACAGCTTTCTCCATGACCTTACCCCATAATGCAGCTGCCATTGGACTACTCTGACGCAACATACGTTCAGCATTCGGCTCATCATAACCAAGCCATACTGCTGCGGTTAGTTCAGGTGTGTAACCAGCGAACCACACATCACGTACACCACTAACGCCTTTCAATCCACTTTGAGTGGTACCTGTCTTACCGGCAACCGGTCGACTGATTCTTGCGTTCCGTCCAGTACCATCTTGTACAACTCTTTCCATCATTTTAGTCATCTCTGACGCTGTCTGAGCGGACATGACACGATCTCGATTATTACCTTTGTTCTCATGTATAACTTTGCCCTTATTATCTTTAATCTGCTTGATCGCATAAGCCTCGTTTAATTCGCCCCCATTAGCAAAAGCACCAAATGCTTGGGCCATTTCAAACGTATTCGTACCTACGCTCATCCCGCCGAGCGCAAGCGATAGATTCTTATCCTCTTCGGTCACTTTAATGCCCATCTTCTCAACAAAGCTGTGACCGGTTTTTACACCAATCTTATTTAGCAACCATACCGCTGGTATATTCTCAGAACGTTGAATAGCATCTTGCATACTTACCGTTTCAGAGTATCCATGCAGGTTATTCGGGCAATAACTGCCGAAACATTGCTTTTGATTACTAAGTCGAGAGTCTTTATTGTAACCACCAGTCTCGAGAGCTGGTGCATACACAGCAATCGGCTTCAATGCCGATCCAGGCTGACGTCGGCTATCTGTCGCTCGGTTAAAGCCACCACGTTGGTATTCACGACCACCAGTCATGGCAACAATTCCGCCTGTATGTTGGTTCATAATCACCATGGACCCTTGAATCAATGCATCACCGACACCTTTTTCAAAGTTATCTGGATTATTGAACTCGGATTCAAGCACTTGCTGAGCGTTCGCATCCATCGTTGTAAAGATTTGATATCCGCCAATATTGACATCGTCCTCTGTGAGGCCCCACTTCTCTTCCGCTTCCTCCATGACATAGTCGATGAACGCCGTATACTTCTGCTGCTTAGCAGGTGGTTCATAGGCGTAATCTACCTTCTTAGCTTCTGCAGCTTCCTTCGCCGTTATATATCCTTGCTCCTCCATGAGTGTTAGTACAACAGCACGACGCTCTTTACTGAGGTCCGGATTCTTCAGCGGATTGTATTTAGAAGGCCCTTTTGGCATAGCTGCTAAAGTAGCGATCTCCCATAGCTTAAGCTTTTTCAAATCAGTCTTTCCGAAATAACGTTCAGATGCAGCTTTAATTCCGTAATATGGACCACCGAAGTTAATTCGGTTCAGATACATCTCAAGGATTTCATCCTTGGTATTGTTTCGTTCGAGTGCGAGCGCAATCGAAACCTCAGTTGCTTTACGGAAAAATGTCTTATCCCGCGTTAAGAAAATATTCTTGGCAAGTTGCTGGGTAATGGTACTACCACCTTCAACCATGGAACGCGCCATAATATCTTTTACCGCTGCACGTCCAATCGACCAGATGTCCACACCACTATGCTCATAAAAGCGTTTATCCTCGGTTGCTACAAAAGCATCCTTCAATAGCTGTGGAATATCTTCACTCTTAACTGGGTCGCTCTTCTGAATTGAAAGTTCGCCCATCAGCGTCCCATTTCGGTCATATACTTTCGATGAGCCATATGCCGTAAGTTTGTCCTTATTCTCCTCAAGCAGCTTTTCACCGCTGACCATAATAAACAAGTAGCCAGCTAGTGCACAAAATATAGCGATGACCGCCGTAAAGAACAACGCCCAACCAATTCGTTTTCCTTTACCTTTTTTCTTCTTTTTTGATTTTTGAGATGTCTTAGGGGTCTCTTTGTTTTTGTTCACCCTGGACATTTGATCTCGATCTTTACCAGCCATAGTTCCCCTCCTGACTCCCTCTTATGAGATATCTGTTGCACCTTGGAAAGAAAAGAACAACCTTCTCAGGTTGCTCCTCTGCACTCCTATACAACTAAACGAATTATTCACCGAAAAGTTTCAAATAAATCATCCCTGCTAAAAATAACCAAGATTATTCGTTGGTGTTGTCCTGCATCAGGGAAACATTGCGCTGCGGCATGAACGTAGAGATGGCATGCTTGTATACCATTTGTTGGCGTCCGTCACTATCGATCACGATCGTAAAATTATCAAATGCTTTGATCGTCCCACGAATCTGAAAGCCGTTAGTCAGGTATACCGTGGCCGGAATGTTCTCTTTACGCAGTTGGTTCAAGAACGTATCTTGGATGTTTATGGACTTGTTCATTAGCCGTACCCCCAATGATTCATTTTGATTGTTTTGAAGTATATTCAAGATTTGAGAGAAACTTTCCTGCTATTATACCATGGATTTTTTCGTAATTAGCAGAAAAATTTTGAGAGTCGGTGACATCCACCCACTCAATGTCCTTCATATGACGGAACCAAGATAGTTGACGCTTCGCGAAACGACGTGTGTCCCGCTTCAATAATTCTACTGCTTCCTCATAGCTATAAGCGCCTTGAAGATACGATACGATCTCTTTGTAACCTAATCCCTGCATAGATACGAGGCCTGGAGCATAGCCCTTATCCATCAACTTGGTGACTTCCTCAACCAATCCCTGATGCAGCATCAAGTCAATGCGCTCTTCAATACGGTTATATAGCATTTGCCTGTCCATTGTCAAACCGACCAAGCAAAGATGGTAAGGTGACTCCTTCTTCTGAGAAGCTAATTGAGCTGATAGAGGGCTGCCCGTTAAATGAAAAACCTCCAAAGCACGAACAACCCTACGGAGGTCATTCGGGTGCAATCTCGTGGCACTTTGAGGATCAACCTCTTCCAGCTTATGGTGAAGTGCCTCGGCACCATGAACCTCCGCATACTTAAATTGTTCCTGCCTGAAATCCTCATCAGCACCGGTTTCACTGAATTGAAAACCATAGCATACGGATTCAATATAGAGGCCAGTGCCTCCCACAATAAATGGTAAGCGGCCGCGGTTCGTAATATCTGTAATCAACCTTCCACTCTGTTCCTGAAATTCAGCTACAGAATAGGGATAATCCGGTTCGTGAATATCAATTAGGTGATGAGGAATTCCATCCATTTCATCCTTGGATATCTTTGCCGTTCCGATGTCCATCCCACGGTAAACTTGCATGGAATCGCCTGAGATAATTTCGCAGCCAAACGTTTTGGCAAGTTCGATACTCATTTTTGTTTTACCTACAGCTGTCGGACCAATCAGCACGAGGAGATTGGGTTTAGTTTGCTCTTTCAATGCTTATCACTCCGTACGTTATTTTCGATTGACTCCGCTCAGGAACGGTAAAACCTAGACGTGAAAACTCTTTACTTCCCCGCTTTTCTTTTAGAACAACCGTTTTTCGCGCAACCCTTACTGCTTCCTTTACACTTTGCTCATCAAGTGCTTCGCCGTTTGCATAATGTCTAAGGGGATTGATCGAAGCCGATTCTGTTAACGGTTCACGAAACATAGGGTCAAAATATACAATGTCCACGCTATTATCTGGCAAAGACCTTAAATAATTTAAATGATGACCATGCACAACTTGAATTCTTCGCATTGCTTCATCACTTGCTTTCAGATTGCTTTGGTAAGAACGCAGACCTTCTTTCAAGAAAACGTAGAGTGGGAACGAGCTCTCAAGTGCCGTTACGCTACCACGCTCACCGCTCTTGATGGAAAATACGAGTGAGTCAGCTCCAAGTCCAGCTGTACAGTCTAATACGGTATCTCCCTCTTCCATTCTCGTCGCTTCGAGCATCGGATCCGGGTCCCCTCGAAGCACACGCTTTAACCTTACATATCCCATACTAGGGTGGAACTCTAGGACTTCCCGATTAGGTCCTCCTAAGCGGACATGTCCATCCAATACTACCAATATATCCTCTTCTCCAAATTTTATAGCAAGCCTTCTAAGCGATTGGCCGCCACGGGTTACATACTGGCACCCCACTTCCTCCGCCAATAACTTGGCCCTTTCAACGAGAGCAGGCGCTTCCGCCTCTCCTGTGGTAATAATCATAGTTTCCTCCTTGCTGCTTTACATGACGCGTTTAAACATTTTCTCCAGATCGTAAATTGAGAAAGAAACAACGATTGGACGACCATGCGGACAAGTGTACGGCTGCCGACAAGCAGCTAAACGTTCAATTAACTTCGCTGATTCTTGCTCTGTAAGTTTTTGATTCGCTTTGATTGAAGCTTTACACGAGCATAATATGGACGAGGTTTCCCTCAATTTAGCTAAATCAATATTTCGTTCACTGAGCACCCATTCCGCCATCTCTTCAATCAGTTCCTTCTCATCCCCTTTAGGGAACCAGAATGGATGTGAACGGACCAGAAATGTCTGACCTCCAAAATGCTCTAAATAGACTCCTACCTGTTCGAACCAATGCAATCGATCTTTCACTTTTTCCGATTCGGAAGGCGTAAACTCTAATGTGATAGGTAATAACAGTTCTTGGGATGCATCAGCTGGTTTCCCGAACTTTTCATAGTAGTATTCATAATTAATCCGTTCATGTGCTGCATGTTGATCGATTAAATAAAGACCTGTGTCATTCTGAGCAATCAGATACGTCCCGTGATGCTGCCCTATGACCGTCAACTCTGGAAAAGGTGGTATCTCTGGAGCTACGCCTCCTGCAGCCTGAAGCCACTCTTGTGTCATCGCAGGCTTACTAGGAACTGCTCTGTCACCAGCACGAGAGTCAGATCGATACGTCGTTGCTGCTGACTCCTTCATCTGAAATGATCCTGCATTCGAGAAAGCCCTACTTCGCTCAATTTGACCATAAGAAGACCCTGGATTTCTTGGCGTTTCTCCAACGTTTGAAGATGCTCCTCCTGAAGACGAAACACTACCTTTTTCTCTGTCTATAAGATTCTTAAAGCTCTCATCTTTATCGAGATCCAAAGCAGATGTAGAAGGTACTTTATCTCGATTTCCCTCAGAATTATTTTTCGAAAAATGAAACTGTTCCTGAATAAACGCATTTGCATCCTTACTAATGTTCTGCTTCACAGGGCGAGGAATAAGGACTTCTTGCATAAGCACCTTGCGCACTTCCTCTTCTGCGAAAGCATAAAGTTCTGGTTCCTTACTGAAGCGAACTTCGAGTTTAGAAGGATGGACGTTCACATCAACAAGTGATGGATGCATATCCAACTGCAAAACCGTCATAGGAAATCGATTAATGGGCAGCAGGGTGTGGTATCCTCTCAAAATAGCTTGGCTCAAACCATAATTGCGAATATAACGCCCGTTAATAATAAAAGACATGGCATTTCGATTCGCTCTTGTAAAGTCAGGCCGACTGATATATCCCGATAAGGTGTAATCCATGTTCTCTGCCTTAATGGGCATCATGGATTTGGCTGCTTGGGTACCATAGACTGCTGCAATCACCTGAAGAAGGTCACCATTACCTAGCGTCTGTAAGAGTGTGTTCCCATTATGACGAACTGTAAAAGCAATATCCGGCCGAGAAAGAGCTAATCGGTACATATAGTCCGAGATATGACCAAGTTCCGTTTGAATTGTCTTCATATATTTCAGCCTTGCTGGTGTATTGTAAAACAATTCTTTCACTAGGAAATCGGTCCCTCTCGGTGCTGCTGTTTCCTCATTGACCTTGAGATGTCCGCCTTCAATTTCAAGAACTCTTCCTCGTCCATCTGAAGAATTAGAGGTAACTAATTTGACCTTGGATACTGCTGCAATCGATGGAAGTGCTTCTCCTCGAAATCCTAGACTTGTTATATGAAACAAGTCGCGTCCTTGAGCGATTTTACTGGTTGCATGTCGATAGAACGCTGTCTCACAATCCTCCGGATCTATTCCTGAACCGTTATCACTTACCCGTATACTTAGCAGACCGCCTTCTTCTACGGCTACATCAACCTTCGTGCTTCCTGCATCAATCGCATTCTCCACCAGCTCTTTCACGACGGAGGCAGGCCGCTCCACCACTTCACCGGCTGCGATTTGGTTGGCGATATGCTCGTCCAATATGTGTATTTTAGCCATGTTTCCTACCCCCGTTTATAGACTTATATCATTTATAAATGATTTGCTTTCATCTTTAATTCATTTAGTAGCTGCATTGCCTGAAGAGGCGTCATATTCATGACATCGACTGACTTTACAGCCTCAATAATCCCCATGACCTTCGGATCGACACGATCAGAATCCCTTGCCGTACTTTCCGATTCTACGGAAGAAGACTTTGTGGACTGGGATTCTTCATCACCAAATATGGATAGCTGTACAACAGCATTGTCGTTCTGCAGTTGTGTAGAAATATCCTTGCCTTGATCCAATCCTTCCTCATCACGACCCGAATCACGATTCGTTATAGTGTCATACACCAAAGCTTTTTCTCTGGTGAATGCATCTGCTTCCGGATTCATGGCTTGCTTTTCAGACGAATGAATTACTTCCCCAGTAACTGCGACGTAAGACGCCTGCTCAAGCCCTTGAAGCAATCCATAGGCCCTCTCCGTGATGCTGCTAGGAAGTCCAGCCAAACGGGCACAGTAAATGCCGTAGCTACTATCCGCCGCACCTGGAATGAGTTTTCTCAAAAAATGAACCTTGTCACCGCTCTCTTGCACGGCCATCGAGTAATTCTTAAGACCCGTTAAGCTGTCCTGCAGATGGGCAAGTTCGTGAAAGTGAGTCGAGACAAGTGCTTTACAACCAATATGATCATGAACGTATTCAATCACTGCTTGCGCGATTGCCATTCCTTCACTTGTTGAAGTTCCCCGTCCTAATTCATCAATAATAATCAGACTTCGCGGTGTCGCTTTTTCCGTCATGACCTGAATATCTGCCATCTCCACCATAAACGTACTCTGCCCACCAATCAAATCATCAGCAGCGCCGATCCGGGTAAAGATCCGATCAACGAGCGGCAGTGAAGCCATTTCAGCTGGAACGAAACATCCGATCTGAGCCAAAATAGACACCAGAGCCACCTGACGCATATAGGTACTCTTACCAGCCATATTCGGTCCGGTAATGAGCAGAATCGATGAGCCGTCCTTCTTAAGCTCCGTACCATTCGCTATAAAGGACGTATCCTTCATGACAGCCTCTACAACCGGATGTCGTCCACCTTCTACGATCAGATCATAACCTTCACTCAGCTCTGGCTTGACGAAACGATGCTCTGCACTTACAGCAGCCAATGATTGATAAACATCAATCTCTGCAATCTTCTCAGCAAGCTTCTGTAGTCTAGAAATCTGTGTATTCAGTTGATCACGCAGCTCTGTAAACAGCGCATATTCGAGGTCAACCATCTTTTCCTGCGCCTCAAGAATAAGTCCTTCCTTCTCTTTCAGCTCTGGAGTAACATATCTTTCCGCGTTGGCTAGCGTCTGTTTGCGTTCATATCTGCCCTCAGGCAGGGAAGCGATATTCGATTTCGTAATTTCAATATAATAACCAAATACCTTGTTGTAGCCAATCTTCAAAGATTTGATTCCTGTTACGCTACGCTCTCTTGCTTCCAGCTCTGCAATCCACCGCTTACCATTCGTACTTGCTTCTCTCAGTTCGTCAAGTCGTTCATGGTATCCCGGCTTAATAATCCCTCCATCACGTACCGATACAGGTGGTTCATCCACAATAGATTCTTCAATCAGTGCACACAGATCATCACACACATCTGTAGCATCCGCCAGCTTCTGAAGCGTTTCAGAGCCAGATTCAGCACATAGACTCTTTAACATCGGAACTTGACGCAAGGATAGCTTCAAAGCGTTCAAATCCCGACCGTTTGCACTACCAAATGCAATCCTTGCGACCAATCGTTCCAGATCATAAATCTCTTTAAGAGCCATCCGCAAATCTTCGCGGAGTATATACTGGTTATACAGATGGTCCACAGCTTCAAGACGCTCTTCAATGCGGCTACGCTGTAGAAGGGGTTTATCGATGCGTCGTCTCATTAAACGAGCACCCATTGATGTTTCTGTCCGGTCCAACAGCCATAGTAGAGATCCTTTCTTGGAACGTTCTCGAACGGTTTCCACCAATTCCAGGTTCCGGCGTGTAAATGGATCTAGAACCATGTACTGACCTGGTTCATACGAAGAAATCTGTGTAAGTTGACCAAGCGAACGCTTTTGGGTCTCGCTTAAGTAGCCGATTAACAGAGATACACACGCTCTTCTTTCTTCGTCTAACCGAGCCCACACCGCTTCCCCAAACTGTGATCGAACTAAATTATCATCCCGTCTTTCCCAAGGTGTACGTACAATAGGACGACTAAAAGCCACTGTATGGGAGGAAACGATCTCCAGCAGATCTTCATCTCCAATAATTTCAGAGGGTTCATAGATACCAATCTCATCACGCAGCCACTCATGTGAAGCGGGAACGGAAGTTACATACAGTTCTCCTGTAGATAGATCACACGCCGCAAGAGCCATCAGGCCACCATGAGAAGTGATACATAACATATAGTTGTTAGACTTCTCATGAACCACTTTGCCATCCATGATCGTCCCTGGCGTGACGACACGAACGATCTCGCGCCGTACCATCCCTTTCGTAGCCGACGCATCTTCCATCTGTTCACATATGGCAACTTTATATCCTTTTTCAATCAGACGCTGAATATAGCCCTCTGCAGAGTGATAGGGCACACCGCACATCGGAATTTTCTCAGCACCGCCACCTTCACGACCGGTTAGCGTAATTTCTAGTTCTTTAGACGCAAGTACGGCGTCTTCAAAGAACATCTCATAAAAATCTCCCAAACGGAAAAAAAGAAACGCATCCTGCGCTTGTTCCTTAACACTTAAATATTGTTCAATCATAGGCGTATATTTTGCCATGAGTTACCTCCATGCCGTTTCTAGCTTGACCTCTATTATAACAGAAAACAAGAGAAGGTCACGGTACGGCCGGAATATTCCAAAGGGGACGGATATCACGACTCTCATCCCAATTCCGTCCTTCTTTGATCTGTTCAAATAAGCGATCAATAACTTTGCTGTATGTAAGATATTCAGGAAGACGTGTAAGATCTTGGTGTAGCTTCTCAGCAACTTCTCTGAGGACCTCCTTCATCCCTCCATAATATGCTTTATGGTACCTCTCTCGGTTTAGCGGTCTAGCACGTAATCTGTCATGGTGTAGCGCGATCAGATAAGCTATATAGAGCGATGCCTTCGAAATCAACGGAGATACCATGAAGCTTGGAAGTGTCCGATATTCGAAACCGCCGTAGGGTTGGATGCGAAAATCTCCAAGAAACCCGTACCGAGGACGTCGCCCTCGACCAGCAGGGTCTTCTACAATCGCTAAGGGAAGTGCTAAGTAATTATCTAGACATTGAAGAACAGACATCGTTAAGGGCACTCCGCTAAAGTGAATATGCCCACCTAATGGCAAACCAGGAGCTGGCAATCCACCGGCTCTCCACTGCAAGGATGTATCCGTAATGCACTGCTGCGCAGTATGCATAGCTGCTCGCATAGCCTTAAGAAGCCCATCCGGATCAGCATGCGGCGCTGGGCGAAGCTCCCCGAGAGGGTAGCTAACTTCATCACCTACACGCACAGCATCACTCCCAGCGATCCCATATCGATCTAGATACAGGGAAGCAGGAACGACGTCCCCTTCCTTATTTACCAGAATAAATTCCGGGTCCATCCCCATAAGTATCCGAGTCTCTTCGTCTTGCCCCTTAGAATCGACCAGCTTACTGTTTAGTAATGGCGGATTCATCTTCCTTGGTATGATTTCATTCACCGCATAACGCCGGCCAGGAAGAGCTATGATCTCGACCTCCCCAACATCTGTTCCTACGGTGTACAGTGCTCGAATAGCCGCCTTTTCCATTCTTCTAAACAGTCCGTCTTCATGACCACTTGATAGAACTCCGCCTATGCTTAAACCACCACTTTTCGAACCTCGAATAGACGGCGTCACAATCGTTGAACACAGTCCATTGACCCTAATACGGTATCTTGCATTGAATCTTTCCCTATTGCTTCTCTGGCTGTGAAGAATTCGACTAGGCACACCCGAGCGTATTAAACGTGCATTCATGGTTTCTGGAGAGATCCATTCGCTTGAATATAATTCTGTGAGGTCATCAAGCATTCTTGCCACATTTAAACCCTCCCTAAGAAAAGATTAAAATAAAAAAAGAGGGCGTTTGCCCTCTGCAAAGCCGCCCCCACTGCATATGCTGTACTATGTTGCCGGGTAGGGAAGGCTTACAGCTCATCCTCCAGCTCATCAAAGTCGAGGTCCTCGTAATCACCGTCTTCCCCGCCGCCGACGAATTCAAATTCTTTGTCCTCATAATCCCCATGATGAAGTCCGCATACCTTCACATTGACCTTCGTCTCAGCAATAAGCTCTACGGAGTACTCACGCTCAACGCGCAAGAGAACACTTTTGCCATTAGAAGAGACGCTTGCTTCCACACAGCTCGGTTCCTGAGTCGCTTCCGCGGACACTTCTACCGTAGAGGCACGATGTTTGGGATCCAAGTAAGATAAAGGTACACGCTCTACATAAGTTACCGTTTCTTTTGCCACATCGGTCTGTGAATTTTTGTCATAGGAATACCAGATGTTAACATCGTAAGTACCAATAACTTCAATTCCGTCGCCGGCGGCAACCGCCTCATATTGATGGTTTATAATCCAGGCCCCCAAAATGCTGGTTGGATTATTGGGCGGAGTCACGGTATGTGTTACGGTAGAGAACTTACGACCCTTGCCGCAGATCGCCTTCGTAATGATCTCTCTACATTGGTGTTTACTACTCAATGACATCTTCGAACCTCCTCCATACAATCATTCCATACATGTGTATGCAGGAGATGGGCGAATGTTGAATGAAGTGGTCCAAATAAATTCATATGATGCTAAAAATAGCAGAAAAAGATTATAAAAGTGAGAAAACAGGACTGTTTCTTCTCCCTAATCTGGTGGACACGAGTCAAAGGTCCAAGCTATTCGCACATCATCATATTGCATTACTTCAATATATGGGCATCAATGCATCATTAATTCTTGCCTTAACACAGTCTTGAAAACAAATTTGAGGAGATGAGCCATTCTCTATTATCTTATCCCTTATCTTTCAAGCGATTCGGATTAGTCTTGCTTGTCGGTGCTTTATTCTTCTTAGAAATTTTCAAGAAATACTCTAGTTCACGGCACAACTGTAGAATCGCAGAGCGCAATTCAAATTCTTCTCTTGTATGCGGTAGATCCATATCTTTGAATATCACTTCTAACTCATTCAAAAGTTTCTCTGTCTTCCCGGTATATTGTTCGGTGACAACATCCTTACTCATCTGATCGAACAACTTCGCTGTAAGTTCCCCATGTGTCAGTCTCTCATAGACCTGGGAGATCAGATGCATCATCGCCTGAATGTTTTCGAGCTGTTCTTTTCGCATATAGAAGTATACATTCCAAGCGACATCGGGTTGCAGCATCTGATTCTCCAAGAGACGATTACTTTCTTGAAGTCCTCGCTCTACGGCCTGATTCGCTTCGATCAGTTCCTTACCGTCCCATATATGATTCGGATCGCGAAGCGTCTGCGAAATATGATTGAATATGACAGAGAATAGCCCGTCCACTTCACGACGGATCTCCATCAGACGACCCTCACTTTTAGGCATGTACGCCATATTCACTAACATCGCTGAACCAAGTCCAATCAACAATAACTCCACTTGTGTAAGGAAAATATCCACACTAAGCTCTTCTGAACCGAACACACGAAATACAACGACAGAACTCGTAACAATACCTTCTTTAAAGTTAGCCTTTGCGATCAGAGGGAAACCAAGAAGGATATATAAAGCAAGCACCCAATAATGAAAGCCAAAGAAATAGAACAGAACGGACGCCAGAATCAACCCGAGAATAGATGCAAAAAAACGCGCCGATACAGAGCGCAGACTGCGCTTTCGCGTCACATCTACGCCCAAGATCGCCAGCAAACCGGCTGATGTTGCTCCCGGAATGTTTAATGCATCGGTAACCAAAATAGCAAGCATCGTTGCTACTGCTGTCTTGATAATACGAAATCCCATGAGCAACCCTCTCTTGTCTTTATCGTATTCTCATGGTATCCGATTTTCATTATCCAAACAACCTGAGCACCTACCAGGGTCCGAGTAAGTTAAAACACTCAACTTTATATCTAACGATGCTTCAACAACTTCTTCTCAATATAAACAACCATCTGATACATAGCCGTAGCTACAACAGCGATAATTAGCAAGCTAGAGAGGACTAGCGTAAAGTTAAATACTTGAAATCCGTACATAATCAAATATCCTAAACCGGATTTTGCTACGAGAAATTCACCAACGATAACACCCACCCACGCCATACCAACATTCACCTTCAAAGTCGATACGATTGCTGGAAAAGAGGCTGGAAGAATAACTCGCTTAAAAACTTGAGCTTTCGTACCCCCAAATGTTCGTACAACCTTGATCAGATTAGAATCAACCTCTGAAAAACTGTTGTAAACAACTAGCGTAGTTACAATAACGGTTATAGATAGCGTTGTGACCACGATTGCTGTAAATCCGGCTCCGAACATTACGATAAATATCGGGCCTAAAGCGACCTTAGGCATACTGTTAAATACAACCATATACGGATCCAGCACCCGATTCAGAAAAGGTGACCACCAGATCAAAACAGCAAGCGCTGTTCCTAACAACGTTCCTAACAAAAATCCAACCGCTGTCTCCCCAACGGTGACCCCTATGTGCCCCCACAACTCTCCCGTGATCATATCATCCCAAATGTTCACAAAGATTTTAGTTGGGTAACTGAACAGCAGTACATCAATCCACTTCGAACGACCAGCCAGTTCCCAAAAGGCAAAAAACAAAACTAATAGCGCAGTCTGAACCAAAATTACACGATGCTTGATTTTGCGTTTATGGCGCATATGACGGGCATGTATGCTTTCGAGCCAGCCGGAATCCAAGGAATTCGAGCTGGTATGAATCGAATCAGAATCAGTCATATCGCTTCACTCCTTACCTCCTATGGATTCCATCTCGCTCCATATTTCATGGAATAACTCATTAAATCCAGGTTCCTTACGAGCATAAAAAGGTTGCGAACGCCGAATATGCTCCGGCACCTCGAATGTCCGGTGAACCCTACCTGGGTTTCTGTTTAACAAAATGACTTTATCACTCATTGCAATGGCCTCAGACAAGTCATGCGTAACTAGAATAGCTGTCTTATTCCGCTCACGAAGCGTCTCTACAATGAGATCTTCAAGTTGAAGTTTAGTCTGATAATCCAATGCTGAAAAAGGTTCATCGAGCAGTAATAATTCAGGATCTGTAGCGAGTGTGCGAACAAGCGCGACGCGTTGGCGCATACCACCAGACAACTGCGGCGGGTATAACCTACTGCTTGCTGCAAGCCCCATTTCTTTAAGAAGCTCGGCTGTATGGTTCTTCGTCTGTTCCGTCAATCTGCCTGTCAGTTCTAAACCAATTAGTGTATTGTCCATGATCGTCCGCCATGGAAATAGATAATCCTGCTGCAGCATATAGCCCACTTCAGGAGAAGGTCCATTCACCAGATGACCCTTTACTTTGGCTTCCCCCTGTGAAGGCTTGAGAAGTCCAGCTATGATGGACAGAATCGTTGTTTTGCCGCAGCCGCTTGGTCCCACTAGACTAACGAACTCACCTTTATCCACCTTAAATTGAATCCCTTCAACAGAAAGAAGGGCTTCCCGGTCGGTCACGTAAACATGTGCGATGTTCCGAAGTTCAACCACCGGTATCATGTCGCTCTCTCCCTTCATGGTCGAAATGGATGTTTGCCTATTATTTTCCGGATTGCTTCGCTTTCTCTGCATAACTGTTATCAACGATCTTATCTCGGGATACTCGTTCCTTCAGCTCGCCAGCTTGATCCATCACATCCAGCAGATTGTTCCATTCCTGTTCATCCAGTATGGGATCGGTTGCATATGTCCCTTGCTCTTTATATCGCTTAACTGAAGACACCACGATATCCCGCTCCGTATCTTTAAAATAAGGAATAATCACATCTGCAATTTCTTCAGCGCTATGTGAATCCACCCATTGTTGTGCTTTATAAAGCGCATTCGTAAATTTCTGCACCGTTTCCTTATTCTTGCTAATGTAACTCTGTTTAGTCATAAATACGGTGTAAGGCAAATGTCCACTTTCAACCCCGAAAGAAGCGACAACCTTCCCCTTGCCTTCTTTTTCAAAAATAGATGCCTGTGGTTCAAACAACTGCACAAATTGCCCTGTCCCTGAGGCGAATGCAGAAGCAATGTTCGCAAAATCGATATTCTGAATTAATTCCAGATCCGTTCTAGGATCAATACCTTTGTTACGCAGTGTGAATTCACCTGCCATCTGTGGCATACCACCCTTACGTTGCCCAAGAAAAATACTATCTTTTAACATGTTCCAATCAAATTCTCCGTCAAGATCACGAGCCATAAGGAAAGTTCCATCCGTTTGGGTTAACTGACCAAAGTTTATGACTGGATCATCCGTTCCCTGTTGATACACGTATATCGACGTCTCCGAGCCTACCAATGCTACATCAATCGCGCCGGAGAGTAAGGCTGTCATCGTCTTATCTCCGCCGAAGGTCGTCTGAAGCTCTACATCAAGCCCCTCTTCCTTAAAAAATCCCTGTTCAATTGCCACATACTGAGGCGCGTAAAAAATAGAACGTGTCACCTCACCGATCTTCACCTTTGTCCCTGATCCGCCACCACCACAACCCGCTAACGCCATCCCGCATACAATCAGAATCGTTAACATCATGCCAAACCATCTTTTGTGCATTCTTCAAAGCCTCCATTCCATTAACCACACTTTTCCTTTCAGCATATGCACAGGGACTGTGAATGGTTAAGCGCCTGTATTACCAATAAAAAACAGCCACCCCTAAATCGGAGCAGCTGTCCTTATGAAAGAACATATTTTTCTTTATAGCTTATAAATCTCTTTATACTTCGTCTCCAAGTAATCCGCTAGATAATCTGGATTTAGCTCTTCTCCGGTCACTCGAAGGATAATCTCGGCCGGTGTCTCACTTTTACCGTACTTATGGATTTTCTCAGTTAACCATTCCTTGATAGGTTTAAGGTTGCCCTCTTCAATCATGCTATCCAAATCTGGAATCTCTTTACGCATGGTGTGCATAAATTGAGCAGCGTACATATTGCCTAGTGAGTAGGAGGCGAAATATCCAAAATCTCCTCCTGACCAGTGAACATCCTGTAACACACCTAATCCATCACTCGGCGGCATAATGCCTAAATATTCCTTGTATTTTCTATTCCACACTTCTGGAAGATCCTTTACAGATAGACCCTCGTTAAACAGCATCTTCTCAATTTCATATCGGATAATGATATGGAGGTTATACGTTAATTCATCGGATTCGATCCGTATGAGTGAATTTTCTACTTTGTTAATCGCACAGTAGAATTCCTCCACCTCAACGGAGCTGAACTGATCTGGAAAATGCTGCTGCAGATCACGGAAGTAGCGGTTCCAGAATGGACGACTGCGTCCGATCATATTTTCCCAAAGACGGGACTGAGATTCATGAATTCCCATGGAGGTACCTGTCGCAAGAAGCGTACCTTCTAGTTCTTTATCAATGTTCTGCTCGTAAAGTGCGTGCCCACCTTCATGTAAACAACTGAACATAGCACTGGTGACATCGTCTTGAAGGTAATTGGTTGTAATTCGAACATCCCCAATGTTAAGTCCCGTGCAGAAAGGGTGAACACTCTCGTCCATACGACCTGCTTCAAAGTCATAACCCATCTGTTCCAAAATAAACAGTCCGAATTTCTCCTGCTGCTCATCTGCAAACAATTGGTCCAGAAATCCAGTTTCCGGTTTATTTGGCGAATCCAAAATTGACTTCACAAGTGGAACCAGACGGGCACGTAATCGATCAAATACTTCATCGACCTTCTGTACAGTTAAATCAGGTTCGTACATATCTAGAAGCGTATCATAACGCGTTTCTTTTACGCCCCAATAATCAATAAACTCCTGCTTGAATGCAACAATCTTGGATAGGAACGGCTCGAAACCAGCAAAATCACTATTCTCTTTGGCATCTTCCCATTTCGATTCAGCATGAGCTGCAAGCACTGTATATTCTTTAAACTTTTGCTCGGGTATTAACTTGCTGCGGTTATATTCCTTGCGACACTCTTCGACCATACGTCGTTTCGTCTCATCTAGCTGCTGTTCGATGTCCGGTTGAGCAAAAAAATCTAACAATTCGCCCATTTCTGCAGATGTTTGAAGTTTAAAAGCTTCAGTAGAAAGCATACCTATGGTTTCAGAACGAGCTTCTACTCCCTTACGCGGAGCTCCTGTTCGCAGATCCCAATGTAATAAACCAACGGCTTCTGAGTAACTTATTATTTTGCGCATCAATTGTTGTAATTGTTCCCAGCGCTCTGTAAACTGTGCATTCATTATGGGGCCACCTGCTTTCAAATATGTAGTTTTTGTATTATCAACATTTTTCAAAATTCGATATCAGTCGATCTCCGGCACAATATATAGAAGAGTAGTCATAATTGACTCAATATATTGTCGATTGAACAACCCTGATTCATTTTGTAAAATGCTCACTATTGATGATACTTTTTAGAAGGTTTATAATCAACTTTTAAGTAGAGATTTTAAATTTGTACATAATTAAAGGAGTGTCTAAGAGCCATGAACATTGAACTGACCGTAGATGCGGAAAGGAAGCTGAAGGAACAGATCGGTGAAACGCCGGGCAGTGTTAGGCTTATATATGACACTGAAGGATGCGGCTGTGCTGTAAACGGGATACCGGGATTACAAATCATTAACGAAATGGATCCCGATGATGTTGTCGTCATGACTGGCGACTCCATTCCATTCGTCATCAACCGTAGGCAAGAGGTTTTTTTCGAAGATTTTATGAAATTAGATGTTCTTCCGGGGCTAAGCTCTTTTCGATTAGATAGCCGTAATCAGAGCTATGGAACAAACATCCAACTGGTAGATACCAGACCATAACATTATTGCAATACTATATATTTATATACTAGGAGGAACTATCTAATGTCACATGTTAGCGAAATTATGGAACATAACCACACTTTTGTCGAGAACAAAGAGTACGAAGCGTACCGCACTAGTAAATTCCCAAATAAGAAAACCATTATCATTACTTGTATGGATACAAGACTCGTAGAATTGCTGCCTAAAGCTATGAACTTTAAGAATGGTGATGTAAAAGTCATTAAAAACGCGGGTGGAATTATCTCTCAACCATTCGGCTCCGTTATGCGGAGTGTACTCGTTGCCATATACGAACTAAGTGCTGATGAAGTTATTGTCGTGGGACACCATGAATGCGGCATGGCATCCTTGAATGCGGATCACATGATCCAAGAAATGATTGAACGAGGCGTTTCCGAGCAGGTAATGTCAACCCTTGAAAACTCTGGCATTAAGCTAACCAAGTGGTTGCGTGGTTTCGATAACGTTACGGCTGCTGTTGAGCATACAGTTGGTGTCATTAAAAAACACCCGCTTCTACCGCCAAACATTCCTGTACATGGTATGGTCATTGACCCAACCACCGGAGCACTAGATCTGGTTGTTGAAGGTTACAATAAATAACAGAAAATTGTCATTGATTGTTCACAAAAAAGCATGGGCTGTTCATCAGCTTATGCTTTTTTTGTTGCTCCTCCGGCTTCAGGTTGTCAAACCATACAGTTTCAGTGTACACTTTGAACAAACGGACCAGCTTAGGGTGAGAATTTACATCCTAGGTTCCGCGATTATGTTTCAAAGGGAGTTATGTACATGAACACGTTGTCATATGGCCTGCTGGGTCTACTCGCGCGTAGAGAATCATCTGGTTATGAGTTAATGCTCCGTATCCAACCTTTTTGGCAAGCAAAGCACAGTCAGATTTATCCACTTCTAGCTCGCATGGAGGATAAACAGCTCCTTAGCTCTCGCTGGGTTCAACAAAGCGATAAACCTGACAAGAAGATTTATGTCATCACTGAGTCTGGTATGCAGAAACTACGCGATTGGATGCATCTTCCGATTGCACCGTCTGTTACAAAAGACGAGTTGTCATTGCGCACTTTTTGCCTATGGTTAACTGATATTGGTATTGCGTTTGACATTTACGAGGAACGTCGCAGCATCTATCTAGAGAAAAAACAGTACTACGAAGGGATTATACAGAAAATCCCCGAGGACCAATGTCATTTCGGCAGCAAGGAATTCAGCAACTTCATCCTCGCTTCCAAAGGCATAATGATGGCTGAAACGGAACTGAAATGGTGTGACTGGGTTCTGAAACTTCTGAAACAGCACAAAATGCAGACAACCAGTTCATGATTCATTATTTTTTTTGAAACCATAACGTGAGATTGTCCGTATTACTCATTATGACTTAAATTCTAATTTTACTGGGAGGTTCAACAGAACACGATGAAAAAAGTACTTGCAATTTTTGTGGCGCTTACTATGTTCCTGATGGTAATTGCTCCAGACTCCGTTGATGCTAGAAGAGGTGGCGGTGGTTTTAAGTCCTCACCTAAAACTTACAACTCTACTCCTAAAAAAGCAGACAACAATGTTCAATCGTCTTCGAATAAGTCCAACACATCGGGTACCGCTGGTGCAGCTAAGAAGCCAGGATTTTTCAGTGGCGGTAGCTTGATGAAAGGTCTTATGATTGGTGGTATTGCAGGTATGCTGTTCGGCGGAATGTTTGCTGGCATGGGTATGCTTGGTAACATCATGGGTCTTCTCATTAACCTGATTGCAGTTTGGGTTCTTATTATGGTCGTGATGGCTGTTGTACGCGCAGTTAAAAATCGTCGTCGTCAGAACGATCGCCGTGACGATCGGTACTAATCTATGATTCTGACGATGGATGAAATCATCAATGCGGTATGCTTGCATCAAGCTGAACGCAAAGGTGTAAAACCTACAGATGTTACGGTTGAACTGAGCTGGGAAGAAGATACTGGTTTTACCGCTGAGGTCTGGGTTAACAGCCGAAGCCAGTATTTGATCGAATCGAATCTGATTGAAGCGATACTCCGTTACTTGTACTCTGAATATGATATTCGGACATACAGTGACAAGGTAAAGCTTGATCTAGAAGATGAGATCATCGCAATAGTAGAACAATAAACTGCACGGTAGAATATAAGAAGGGGCAGTCTAGGTCAATTGACTTGGACTGCCCCTTTATTCGCTCCCTTATTATCATTTTGTCGAGAATTGCTCATACAGGCATCTCTCCTTTCTATTCCTAATATAGATTAGGAAGAAGTCGAAGGGCGGGATTCATATGAATACGATGGATGGTCAAGATCATTGGGCAATTTTTTTAGCGGCAATCTGCGGTCAGACCTATGACCAATTTTTGAGCGTTGATGGCTCTTTCATTGTTCCATTCAACTTTCAGCTCCACTATACGATTGAAGCAAAGTCCATTAATAATGTGTGGGAGCGATTCGGATATATTTTGGAATCACCAGAGCAGATTATTATTGCCTTTCGAGGAACTAGCACAACTATTGATTGGGTATCTGACATGATTGCCTCACAGAAGAGATTCAATTATATACCGCAAGACACCTTCACCCACAGAGGATTTACAGATATTTACGCTTCGGCACGACTCGGGATTATTGCAGCTCTCTCAAGGATGTCAACTGACAAATCTCTATTCATAACGGGTCACAGCCTAGGCGCGGCTTTAGCGACTTTATGTGCTATAGATATAGCAGTAAACACACCATACACCTCACCTCATCTATATACCTATGGGTCCCCACGTGTCGGTGATCCCGCCTTCTCGAATGTCTTCAAACAATATGTACAGAACACCTATCGTTACGCTAATATTCTTGACATCGTGACCCACGCTCCCCCATCCATCTACAAACTTCCTAGACGCGAGAAGAAATATTACTACCAACATGTCCAAACCTTATCATCACTGACTTTCGCCAATGGATCTATCAGTGCTAATCACATCATTAGTAGCTATTTCAAGGAACTCTCCAAACGTGAACCCCAGTTTACAGAATCTCTATGCTTAGCGAACCCGGGCTTCTGTCCGGTCAATGTAACGAAATGAAAAGTAAACAACGGTATGCACACAAGCATTGCTGATTTCTATCTAATGATTATAATATGAGTAACCCACCTCATCTGGAATGATAAAGAGAGGAGATTCCCCCTTGTTCCCAAATGAAGAGCATATTTATGATTTTGCCTTTACTCAAGCTTCGATTGGTATGGCTCTTATCTCATTCGATGGATTCCTCATTAAGATAAATACAGCACTATGTGATCTCCTGGGAACTCATATGGAAGAATTAACTTCACCTTCCCGAATACCTCAAGAAGCTCAATTTCTCATCCATCACATCGTCCAACACGGAATTCCACTTCAGACTAAGGTACTGGAAAAGTTGCTATTAGAGCAGTATTATAACCATCCGTTGGGATATCGCTTATCTCTAGGAATTAGCATTTCAATCATTCGCGATCATCATAATTTACCTCTCTATTATTTTGCACAATTTGAGAACAAGACGATGATAAGACAAATGGAGACGCAGTTTCATTTTACGAAGACCAATCTTCATGAGAAAGAGGACTCATTCCAGCAACTTTTAGAGAGATTACCTCTAGCTGTGCTCATTACTGATCATGGGGTCATTCAGTATGTAAATCCTTCTGGTCTTCAACTACTTCAGGCTGAATGTGTGGATGAATTAATTGGAATGTCTACGAACAGTATTGTCGACGTTTCCAATCACGATAGGCTTTCTGAACGTAGAAAAAAATACTATTCTCATAAATCGGTAGGTTCAGTTATATATTTGATCCACTGCTTAAATGGACAACAGAAATATGTGGAAGGATTCTCAATCCCCATCACACTTAATGGAAAGAGAGCAATCCTGGGTGTTTTCAAAGATATCTCTGCGCAAACGATCGAGGGTGAAAGACTCATGCAATCCGAAAAATTGTCTACAGCTGGGCAGTTGGCCGCCGGTATAGCGCACGAGATCCGAAATCCGTTAACCGCGATTAATGGATTTATGAAACTTCTTCGTTCTACGGAGCACAAAAAAGAACATTATTTCTCGATTATAGAGTCCGAATTGAAACGGATTGAGTTTATCGTCAATGAGTTACTAGTATTATCTAAGCCACAAGCTGTTCATCATAGTAAACCTATGAATCTCATACTTATCATCGAACAGGTAATCACCTTCATGAGCGGACAAGCTTCTATGAGAAATATAGAGATTCTTCCGAGCTTCACCGAACAATCCATTTGGATTAATGGAGAAGCCAATCAGTTGAAGCAAGTATTTATTAATTTACTCAAAAATGCTATTGAAGCCATGAACCAAGGAGGCACAATACATATTTATGTCTTTACATGTAATAATGAAGTTCGGGTTAATGTTCAGGATGAAGGTTGTGGTATGACAGAAGAACAGATCAAAGCGTTGGGACAACCCTTTTTCACAACAAAAGAAACAGGGACTGGCCTAGGTTTTATGATTACGCACAATATTATACATAATCATGGCGGAGCCATATCCATCGTTAGTGAGCCAGAGCAAGGCACAACGTTCACCGTTACAATACCTACAATTATAGAGCCAGAGGAAACCATTAAGTAATTGAGAATACTTATATTTATAGATATCATAAAAAAAAAACGACTCTCCTTTAAAAACAAAATGGAGCGTCGTTTTAATGACCAGATCTTAAATCCGATTATATTATCGCCATTAAGATCTGCGATTTATTTTCTTTGTATAAAGGATTAGGCATTTAGATCAGTAATAGCAGGAACATGGATTTCTTTGACACAAGCAGCCTTGGATAGACTAACCACACACTTTACAAGAGCTACGATATCTTGAACGGGAATTCGTGTGCCGTTATATTTCGAGATGGCTTTATCGGCTCCTTCTTCAAACGGTATCTCTGCAGCTAACTCTCCAGGGTTTATACAAGTTACAGCAATACCATCTTTCCGCACATGCTCCCGCAAAGCACTTGCTATACCACGCAATCCGTATTTTGAAGCAACAAACGATACCTGATCGTTATTCGTGTGATCTAATCCAGCCGTTGATCCGATCAAAATGATCTTTCCGGCTTCAGATTGTCTTAGATTCGGCAATAGAGCCTGAATACAAGTAATCGTTGCGGTTATATTCACATGAATGATGTTAGCTATGTCAGCTGGGGCATCATTATCGAAATTATAATGATCTTCAAATCCTTCTTTTTCCCAAATACCCACATTATAAATAAGTACATCCAGCGTCTCTTCTCGAAGTGAATCTATGATAATGCTGGCAGCATCCTCTTTAGACAAATCAGCTTGAATCCATGTTCTATAGATTCCATCATCTAAATCCAAGTTATCTGGACGTCTTCTAGAAATCACCCAAACGTGGTCCCCCTTATCTGGAAGTCCCCTGACAAAGGCATCTCCTAATCCTTGACTAGCTCCAAATACAATATATTTTTTCATCTCAATCTCCTCATCGCTCCATCAAGAAGCCGAAGCTATCGTCAAGCGTATTGTGGAATAGAAACTGCATTCTTATCTACTGCTACAGAATCACTAGTTGTTGTCTTTAATATTTGCGTTAACGCTAGACTGGCAGAATTCTGCTGCTTGCACGCCCCAGCCTTCTCTCTCATCTGTCTCAGTAACTCCGGTTGCTGAACCATTTCATTCAACTGAGATGGTAATCCTTCTACCTCGCAACGCTTTGCAACTCCTTTTTGAATCAGATAAGCTGCATTGTCCCGTTCTTGGCCAAGCTGTGGTTCGAATAGTAACATCGGTAGCTGCTGTGCAAGTGCCTCCGAAGTGGTCAATCCACCTGGCTTTGTGATCAACAAATCCGAAACAGCCATCCATTCGTTAATCCCTTCGACAAACCCCTGCAATAGAACATTGTGCTTGTCGTGTAAAGATTCGTGCATTCTATGCATTAGTTTCACATTACGTCCACAGATGATAACGAATTGTACTTGTGACAGATGCTCCGATTGTAATTGTTCCATAAAGGTATCATCTATCATCCCCCAGCCACCTCCCATCACCAATACAACAAACGATGATGGATCAACGCCCAATTTCTCACGCAAACGTTGTTTGTTACTAACCTGAGTATGAAATGGGCGAACAGGGATGCCTGTTATTGAGATTTTTGTATCTGAAATGCCTTTCCTTATCAGTGCCGATTGAACTTCTTCTGAACCAACGAGATATAGGTCGGTATTAGGATGAATCCAGTAACTGTGATCCGAATGATCCGTAATTACCGTCACTGAACGTAGATTCGTCAATCCCTTCTCCTTGAGCATTGAAATAGCTGCTGAAGCCGGTGGGAATGTACTTACAAGCACGGATGGTTTCACATCCTGAATTAACTTACACAATCGTTGTAAACTGGATGTACGAAACTGTTTTAACAGATATGTAAGCGGGTTGTCCGCACGAGTTTTTTGATATAAGTACCCGTATAGTGAAGGAAAATGCTTCACCCACTGCTTAAAACAATAGCGTTCAATCACATGCATACGGGGATGAATCCAAGCCATAAGGTCAACCACTTTCACCGTTACATTCGGTTTATATAAAGACGAAGCTTCAACAATCGCTTTTGCCGCTTGCATATGCCCCTCACCAAGTGAACCAGATAAAATCAATATTTGTTCACGTTTGTAGCTTTCCACCATATTTCCTCCTTCGCGATATTAACTTACCATCAGCCAAGAAGATATCATTGCGGTACTAAATCCAATCATTCCTCCCACTACACAATCTAGCGGATAATGATACCCCCAGTAGACCCTGGACAAAGCAACCAGTAAGGCCAGAATGAACAACACAAGACCTACGCCTGGCGACGAAACTAGCATGATTGGTGTTAGAAAAGCAAATATTGCCGTAGTGTGACCGGATGGAAAGGAGTAATCCTTGAGCGGGTAGTTTCCTAATCTCACAGAATTCAGCATGCGAAAAGGACGATTTCTCCGTACTGACTTCTTAATGAGGACTGCGATGAGGTGACTGACAGCAAGTGCTATCGAACTTTGAACACCTACTTTCTTATATTCACCTTCAGCAAACCACAGTAAAAGTAACGCACAGATGATCGTAAACCTAGCTCCTCCTAAATGGGTAATAAAGGCGAACAATCGATCCATGGCAGGACTGCTTAATCTCTGGTTGCACCAATAAAATATCGATTGATCCAATTTCTTAATCCATTGCATGCTTCTCCATCCTTCCGGTTCACGTCTCTCTAATTTATCGAAACCGTCTCATGCCTATTCATCATACTTGATCCCTATGAATTAACCAACAGACCCAGGTACGGCTTCTTCCTCCGTCTAGAGACGGGGATGATTACTTGTTATCAACAAATCAAATTACATTTCTAATATTATACCCATCATAGCAGGTACTTTTTTCGCCTGTCTACCAAGAAGGCTAGTAACATTTCTCCACTTCTGTTCCATGTCTATTCCACATTACTAGTAAATATCAGTAAATCTACAATAAAAAGCCCCTGACGACTAACGTCAGGAGCTGGGAACCCTAATTACTCCATTCCTAATATAAATCTATCTTCATTCTACAACAAACCAAGTGCCCCTTTCACCTTCATCATTTCACTCTTTTTTGTAGACCATTACATAAAACCTAAATCATAACAAATAATAGGTGAGGAGGTGCAAAATGCACAAATCATTATTACTCTTCATCTCCCTGCTACTCTGTTTTACTCCTGTCACTTATGCTTATCAAGATGAGTCAGTAGAGCCGTTTAGATGGGATCGACAAACTACAGAAAAATTAAAGAAATCAAAAGTTCCCATTTATGTCCCCACTGTTGTAGCTACATCTGCAATTACGCGTCGAATTGGCCAATTATTTGTTAGCCAACTGGATGTGAATAAAGATCATTATTTATTTCGTATTTCCCGCTCGCGTCACCAGAAACTTGTCAATCGAAACAATCTTCTCCCTTACGATGAGTTAACCATGTCAGCTGGCACACTTCCTGTTTATCGAAAAAAACCGTTTGCCACATCAGATATGTTTGAAAAGCCTGAAGGCTCCTTTACGTTCCGCGGATATCACGTTGATTATTACCTAGATAAAAATATATTGATCTGGAACCATTCAAATTGGGAGTACATTGTATGGGCAAGGAACCCCAATCATGCGATAAATATAATGGAACGAATGATGCTCTGTTTAAATAATGACGCGACTCCTGTTCCAGATGCGACACGCGGACAATTCGTTACTTTTGAAACTAAAGAGGGAGTTATTTCGGATGCAGGCTGGTCTTATGATAAGGAGAAGTTGTGGTATATTTTGACGGGCCGAAATACACCAGAGCAGTTGGTCAAAGTACTGAACTCTATTGTTAAGTTAGATACCAAGTGAATTGCTGACTTGTAATACTAGCATAAAAAAAGCAATGCTAGGTGAATGATTCACCTAAGACATTGCTCGTTGCAATTCGAGTTTTCTATCATAGTTATCCGTTAAGGAGTAACAAGTCCTTCTTACTCTACATCTTCTACTTGCGCAATGCGAACCTCAACACCGAGTGCCTGAATTCGTTCAACCACTTCTTGATCCGCTTGTTCATCGGTTATTAACAAATCGAGATCCTCTGTGGATCCTGCTCTTGCAAAACCATCGTTCCCTATCGAATGATAGGTGGCTAAACCTATACGCCGGCGAGATACTGAGAAGACAGCTCTCCCAAATGCAGCGACTTCAGGAGAAGCTACAAATATACCTTCATCTGAGACGCCACCTCCTGTAATGAAACTAAGATCAAACTTAAATTGTCGAACAAATTCATGTGCAAGGACATCTGTTATATTGCCCGAAGACTTCACACGACCACCTATGAAATAAGTTTCGATCCATTCCCGTTCACGTAAGGCATCGGCTACCTTCATACAGTTCGTTACAATCGTAAGCGGCATCTGTTCAGGAAGATGATGCAATAATACATATGAAAGAGAACCACTGCCGATAAACACCGTTTCTTTCTCTCTTATATAGGATACCGCTAATTTAGCAATTGCATTTCCTTCTGCTGAACCTGCGCCATATCGATGTTCAGAAGGCTGCGGGGACTGTCTAACCTTTACCTTAGGAATAGCACCGCCATGTGTCTTCTGAAGCAGCCCTTGTTCCTCCATCATGCTCAGATCTCTACGGATCGTATCAATCGAGATCTGGAATGTTTCTGCCAAGTCTTTGGCTAAGACCCGTTTGTGTTGATTTAGTAATGAAAGAATTTTGTCGCGACGTTCTTCCGCAAATAGTCCTGCTCCTTCTTGAACCATGCATTTCCCCTCCTGAATTATCATAATATTCCAAATACACTTCGATTATATGCTGTTTTATCCAGTAATACAAGGGTGTTTATATCAGTTTCATTCATTTTTGTTCAGTTTTATTAATTTATATTCATGTTTATCAAAAAAAAGCAGGCCGTTCCAAGGATGTTCCCTTGATCGACCTGCTTATTGTATTCCAGACGAAACTTAACCCACCAACCAATGCCTATAAGCTCATCTTTATTTAAACCTAACGATACACCCCATACTTTCCTGATACCCAGTCATCAAATGCATCTTGATGCTGCTCAGTGAATAACGGTGGTAACTGATCTACCGAAAAGTATCGGAGCTCTAATGTTTCCAAATTATCTACCGTCAACTCCCCGTTGACAGGTCTGCATTCGAAACAAAACGTTATCGTCTGGGCCCGATCACCATTCGAATACTGATTCGTATATTTCGTATAGACACCGATAAGCCTTTCTATGGAAACAGTCAAACCCGTTTCTTCGAATATTTCACGGATCGCAGTCTCTTCGGCAGATTCCCCTAATTCCATCGCTCCACCTGGAAATCCCCAAGAATCGCTATCGCCTCTACGTTGTAATAAAACTTCGTTATGCTCATTACAGATGATGCCACCAGCGAAGTTGAGAAAAATCGGTTCATGTCCAACCTTTTCCCTTATCCGTGCAATGTAATTAGGTTGATCCGTCATAGAGACTCTCCTCCCTATTCTCTTATACTACAACGTCCCGCTTACAAACCGGCCTTGATAACATACCATTTGTAGCTTGCTTCTTCTTGCTACTGCTTCTGCAGAGCAGCTTGCATGAACCAATACATAGCTCGCTTCATCTCCCACTCGTGGCCAGACCTGTTCACCTTCTTGATTCAGGGGCGTAATCCCGGCAGTAATGAATTTAAGAGATTGAGATAATGAGTGTTCATGACTATAGCCATACAATTCTGCAAATCGACCAGCTTTCTCTAGTAAATCTCCATTTCCAAAAGGAGACCAATGATCTGTAAGGCTATCTGTAGCAAGCTTAACATGGACACCTTGCTTATGTAACATCGGAAGTGGCATCACTATTCCTCCAATAGGAACGGTGGAAGCAATTGACATGCCCAGCGAAGCCATACGAGCGGCTAGTTGCTCGGCCTCCTGGGGATCAGCTTTTGCAAACCAGAAGGCATGACTTATGGTCACTTTACCAGCTAACCCCGCTTCTTCTGTCAGATCTACGAGCCTAGTGATCGTCTGTTTACCAGCTTCTCCTCCATCATGCAAGTGAAGATCGATACCCGCATCACCCTGAACTGCAAGCTCCACCATCGTCTGAAGCGACTTCTCGATGTCTCCATCGACCGTAAAAGGATCAACTCCACCTACATGGGTCGCTCCTTCTGCTAAAGATTGCTTCACAAGCTCTACCGAATTGGAACGAAGTAAACCATGCTGTGTAAAAGCTACAATTTCGTGTGAGAGTTTCCCTGAGAAGGTGTTTAGGGCTTGTTTTGTCGCTTCCAGCCGTTTCAGCCCACTAACAGGCTCAATATTACAGTGGGTGCGAACATGGGTAGAGCCTAAAGCCTGTATATGTTGCAAAATGCTTTCTGCTTGTTCTTGCGCTGTAGACAACAATTTCGGAAGTAAAACTTTCTCTTCCTCTATTCGCTCGAAGATACTACCTATCGGCTTCACAGCCCTCCAAGGAGCACTAAAATAAGTTTTATCCAAATGAATATGTGCCTCTTCAAAAGAAGGTAACATCAACAACTCTTTCCCATCGTATTTAGGCAAGTCTCGATACTGTTCTGTTATAGTCTCACTAATTTCAGCTATCCTACCTCCATCGATCCGTACATGAGAGATTTTAGTTTCTGTTCCTGTAACCTGTCCCTCTTCCCGTACATATCCAGATTCTAATCTTACATTCGTTACCCAATAGGATGTATTCATAAATTTAAACCCTCCCGATCTTCCCATAGATGAAATTAGTAAAACTTATTTAGCGCCCTTGCGAACTAACATTTCTATCATTTCTTGATAACCCCTACGCTTTGCATGTTGTAGCGGGGTCGTCCCATCAGAATCTGCTAGATTAACGTCAGCGCCATGATCTATTAACAACTTTACTATAGCTTGATGTTTCTGTCCCCCATCCCCTAAGATTACTGCTTCAAGCAAAGCCGTCCAACCTAAATTATTGACATGATCAATATTAACATCTGACGTTGTAAGCAGTTCCTTCACGATATCCACATGACCTCTGTCTGCCGCAGGAATCAACGCAGTCCCGCCAAAACGATTCGTAATGGTTGTATCCGCCCCTGCCGCTACAGCCACTTTCACGAAATCAAGCATTCCTTCTGCTCCTGCATAAAGAAGCGGATTGTCTAAGCGGTTATCGCGAATATTGATATCTGCACCTTGCTCAATCAACCATTCGAATACATCCAATTGCTTCGTGTGAACAGCGATCATTGCAGATGTTCTACCATTACGATCTCTAGCATCAATATCAGCACCGCCTGCTAATAAACTTGTTATTTCTTCCTTACTCCCTTGCTCAGCAGCGAATAAAAGTGCTTGGTTTAGCTTGTCCATTGGTTTGTTCACCTTCTGCGTTGATTGCTGCTCTTCATGGCCTAACCGCTTGACATCGCCTGTCTGACATCCTGTAATCAGGAGGATAAGTGTCAGTACGAGAAAGCGCATAGCGAACCAACACCCTTTCTTATAAAATTTCTGAAGCTGTTGTTATAAAGTTACTTGGGAAGCGATTCTTAGTAAGTCCCCCTTCTATTACTACCCACAATTTCATATACCCGTTTCATATCAAGATGTTCCCGAACAATATCAGCGACGCGATCAAATTCTTCAAACTTTCTTTCATGGGCATTGAATGTCTGCGAAATGGGCTGAAGTCCTTTCTTCGCTCGAATTCCATCAAGCCAAGATCGCCGGAGATCATCATTGTCGAATAAGCCATGCAGATATGTCCCCCATACGGTGCCGTCTGAGGTAGCCCATCCTTCTTCATGTGCTGCATTCGAATCGGTAATCTCGGTCTCTTCGTGGTCTTGTACTAACCTAAAAATAGAGCGAAACTCTTGATCGCCACTTAGATCGGCTCGCTTCGTTACACCCATATGTATCTCATACGCCTCAATCTTAAAGGAGTTGGAATCTGATCTGGACAAAAGCAGCGAATGATCCGGCATTAACTTTCCTTTGACTCGAACCGTTTTTTTCACCTTAAGAAAGGTCGTTGCTACCGGAAGCAAACCGAGTCCCTTAGCTTCCCGAGCCTCCCCTTCTACCGCGTGTGGATCGCATAGCCAATCCCCCAGCATCTGATAACCTCCGCACACTCCAACAAGCTGGACACTTCTGCGGTGAACTTGATCAAGAATGGCTTGATCCAGTCCACGATCCTTTAGGAAGTTCAGATCACTGATCGTATCCTTTGTTCCTGGAAGAATAACGACATCAGGCATGCCAAGCTCATGAACTGAATTGACATATCTAATAACCACATCAGGTTCATATCCTAGCGCATCAAAGTCCGTGAAATTAGAAATTCGAGGATATCGAATAACAGCGATGTCGAGCTCCCGTTCTTGTTGTCTTCGATACTGAAGTTCATCCAGCACAACCGAATCCTCTGCCTCTATACGCATATCCTGAATGTATGGAAGAACACCAAGAACCGGAATGCCTGTCCTTTCTTCAAGCCAATCAAGCCCCGGCCTTAATAATTCAACATCTCCTCTGAATTTATTGATGATAAAACCTTTAATCCGCTTGACCTCATGAGGTTCAAGCAATTCGAGAGTACCCACGAGAGATGCGAAAACACCACCGCGATCAATATCAGCAATCAACAGAACCGGTGCATCCGCCCATCCAGCCAGATTCATATTCACAATATCCCGATCTTTGAGATTAATCTCAGCCGGACTTCCTGCACCTTCCATGACAACGATATCATATTCCTCTCGAAGACGATCTAGCGCTTCTAGAACGATGGTTTTTGCTTTCGGTAAAAACTGTGTCCGATAATCCATAGCACTCATCTGCATCTCAGGAACCCCATGGATTACAATCTGCGATTGCATATCTTTAATCGGCTTGATCAATATGGGATTCATATCCGTTGTTGCTACAATTCCACAAGCCTCAGCCTGAACGCCTTGCGCCCTTCCGATTTCTTTCCCTTCCATGGTCACATAAGAGTTGAGTGCCATGTTTTGTGATTTGTAAGGAGCAGGGCGAAGTCCATCTTGAACAAAAATACGGCATAATGCCGTAGTAACGATACTTTTGCCTACATCTGAAGCCGTCCCTTGAAGCATTAGAACGGCTCCTTTTATACTTTCATAAGAATTATCTTCGTCTCGCTTCGTAAATTCATAATTAACCATGTGATCTTTCATACTCGTCCGCCTTTCTGCTCTAACTCGACTTCTATCCCTATCTTCTCAAATTTATTGCCAAAACGAAAGCAGGCTGTGCCCTAGACGCCGCTAGGTCAGCCTGCTTCTTATACATTACACTATAGCCCATCAGGCTTGTATTTGAATATTTGTCTTTCTTTTATGTAATAACACGAACACGAGATAAGCTCCATAAAGTAAGTATATAATATTAAGCACGGAAACGATCATGATTTCTTTATCTGCGATGTCGCTTCTCGTCATTTGAGCTAAGGCATCAAATAGAAAATGAAATACGATTAAAGGAATAATATTGTTGGTCGTCTCAATCAGCAGAGCCAGAATAAAGCCGATAAGGAGAGCATTTATCACTTGTAAGATGATCTGGAGGGAATCACTGCCGCTAAATGCATTAGCCATATGCAAAAGTCCGAAAAAGACCGAGGAGAACACAATATAAAATACAGGTCCTTTATGTATCAACTTCGCCCTTATAATCCCTCTAAATATGGATTCTTCCGTAAATCCAACGAGTAGTGAAAAAACAATGATAAGTATGATCTTAGCTGCAGTGAGTTCTGTATTCAGTCCACCCATCATCGGTTGAATAAGCACGATAATTAGTAATGGAATATAATAAAGAGCTGCCTTATCTTTGCGCTTATCCAGCTTATGAAATCCGAATATTCCAAGTGAGCGATCCTTCTTTCTCATGTACACCATAACAATGACTGCCATCACGAAGAAAGCACAAGCTTGGGTAATCATGATTCCGGTGTCTTGCAACTCCGCAATGGTCGCAACAGCAGAAGCTACTGCAATCCATAAAGTTAATCCTAACCCAAGCATAATTGAAAACCAGATTGGATGTCCTTTGGATAAGTTATTCTCCATAATATCTCTCCTCTTATATTGCGCTAATTAGCGCTCTCAATCAAACGCATCCTAGACCTGATGACGGTAAACTATTCCAGCACTTCACTCACCAAATGTTCAAGTGCCTGATCCAAATCAGAGGAGTCCCCAGTAGTCGTCCAGTCCTCGGGTACGAGCATATGCTTGCTTCCGTTACTGCGAAGATAACTAAATATAATCTGTGCTCGATCAATCTCTTCACGCATAACCCTCGTATTCAAGACAGCATCACGACCCGTAAACTCACTTCGAATCAACGATTTAATCTCTAAGCGTAATTGTTCGGGGCTCATCTCTTCCATATTAAATGTGATGGATTTGAGAATCGTACTTCGCTTAATCAGAAAAATCTTCATCTTTTCATCGTCAATATGCTCAGCAACAACAATATTACTACTCTCTGCTGTGAAGCCAAGGACTTCTTCCTTTTTCAGAATAAAGTTCATAGCTGTCATGTAGTCTCTGTATTTTGCTGCTCGTTCAAAATCAAACTGTTCAGCTGCGCTCAGCATACTCTGTTCTATTTCATCGTACAAGCTCTTATCTGCTCCATTGAGGAGCGCAATGAAGCGGTCCATTAATTGTTCATACTTCTTCGCGGATTCTCCGCCGAAGCACATACCAAAGCACAGTCCAATTGAATAATTCAAACATGGAGTATGCGTAGCAGCTGATTGATTACAAGCTATTTTTAAGCATTCCTGTATTCCTTGAATGGCCCTTTCCATTGCGTTCTTGCTTGCTGTATAGGGTCCATAGCACAGGGTCCCTTCTTCAAAGTTTGGTTGATTCGTAATTTCAATACGACGTAAACCATCCTTTTGCCTGATTTCTAGATAGGTATATGCTAGAGGGTTCTTCATTCTGCGATTGTACATCGGTTTTATATCCTGAATGAATTCACACTCCAGCATGAGAGCTTCAAATTCCGTATCTGTCGTGATATGATCAATTGACCTCACATGATTTACAAGTTTCTTAATCTTGGGAGTGTGAGACTTAGATGCTGTAAAATAGGATTGAACTCTTTTTCTTAAGCATTTTGATTTACCTACATATATAATTCCACCGAGCGAATCTTTCATTAGATAGACACCTGGGGAAGATGGTAGATTTCGAATTTGAGTCTGTATGGAAATAGGTAACCCTCCTTATGATGCCAGCAACGAACATTGGTTACCTTTATTTTAATAGAGTAGCTGAGCTTTAAATAGACATCATAGAGAAAAGCTGTCCCCTCGCAGAAAATCTCCACGATTTGGAACAGCTCCTGATCAAGCTTCTAAAACGGATTCATACCCAGTGTATCAATCTTCTCACCCGTAATATCTACACCCATCCGGCTCGTAATATCACGATAATGTCCGGCACGGCGTTTCACTGAGCTACCTTCCGTTTCCCCAAGATTGGCTTCCAGACCGTTCAGCACCATAATCGTGATCCCGAACCCCGGTTGGCTCAGTCCTTTGGCAAGATCTTGTGCTGAAGGTTTCCACTTGTTAATAATGACATCATGTGCTGAAGGCTTTGGTGATTGCGGCGTCATCCAGAATAGAATAGCTGTCATAAATCCGACTTTTCCATCCGCAGCTACAATCTCTGGATTTTTAAGCAGTATATTTTTATCTCCATAGATAATTGAACTGAACAGACCGTAGTTAAAGTTCCAGCTAAGCATGATCGGACCCCGACCATAATAGCGCTTGTCCTTCACTCCTGGATAGAGCTCACTACTTCCTGGGTCCACAAACGCATCTTTATTAACACCCGTTCTGCCTGCAATATTCTCATTCCAGAATAACCCCCACTTCAGCTCACCACCAGGTGCAGTGGCCCAGCCGCCGCCCGTCTCATGCGCAAGATTCGCGAGGAATGCTGCAAGCTCACGCTTACGATCCTTCTTAAATCCTTCTTTCAAAAATGTTCCAAAATCAATGATAACGGTTTCAATTTCTTTGTTCCGATTCGAAATGGAATTGAAATCCGAAGAGCGAGAGATTAATGTCTCAATCCTAGCATCCTTATCCAGTCTATGTATCTCCTGTGAGTTATTCGTACCTTTACGGGTGCTAATCTTAAGCTTAATGTTCGAAACCTCTGTTACAGCAGCAATTAGGTTTTCATAAGAGAAGTAATCCTTCTGATCCTCTTTGAAATATTCCTTGCCTTTGGCAACCTTAAACCACTCTGGTGATCCTAATCGATTCGGAAATAGGAACTCGTATTCCTTCTCAGGCAGAACGGATTTCACGGCGTCAACTGCTTGGTCGGGCTTGTAGTCTGGATCGATCCCATCCCACTCACGTTCGATTTCTTTGAGCGTTAGAAAATGATTCTCACCCACGGAAAGTGAACTTCCTTCATAACTGTTCTCACTGATGACGATCGTATGACTTATCCCGCTATTCGATACATTCTTCTCAATCGTTACCTCTGCAGCAGAAACCGTTACCGGTAAAGCGAATAACATAGCACCAAGCGATACACTGATAGAGCGTTGAATCATTTTGCTAGATAAGGGATACTTCCATTTAGACATAGACACTCTCCTTTTTTCTTTAAAATGGTTATGTTTACTTAATTATAGAAATTGATAAAAATTTGTATATAGTTCCAATTCCCTGAATAGATGCGAATAAGAGGGCTTTTTATGACAAGAAAGACGATTTTTTACTACATTATGGTTGTATTTACATACTAATAGGTCGAAAGATGTGTTTTAGCAAAAGGTAGGTATAACTAGGTTGACACATACTACACACTGTAGTACATTTATGTCACTACACCGTGTAGTGATTAAATACATTCCATACTAGAAGTGAGAAGGTGAATATCGTAGAAGAAGTGCAAAAGTTATCTGATACAGAAATGGAACTGATGGAAGTGATTTGGGAGTGTGCGCATCCGGTAACTTCAACCGAGTTATTGCAGATTTTCGCACAGAGAGGGAAGGCGTGGAAATCCCAGACAATCTCTACTTTCTTATCGAGACTCGTGGATAAAGGAGCTTTAACTGCAACGAGGCATGGTCGGATCAATTCCTACGTCTCCTCCCTTTCAGAGGCAGATTACAAGGTATGGGAGACCCAAAATATTTTGAATGGATTATATCAGGGTTCCGTAAAGAATATGATCTCCGCGCTATATGACGGTGACAAGCTTTCAGAGAAGGATATCGCAGAGTTAAAACATTGGTTCTCCGAAAGGTAGGTGTGTACATATGAGTCAAACTCTCCAACTGCTGATCACGCTTACGGTTGCAGGTAGTACCATTACGGGTTGTATTTTGCTCTTACGCCTCATTCCCTCTCTTGTCGTACCTACGAAATGGCGGTATAACTTAGGAAAAATGGCTGTTTGGTTCTACATACTACCGGTAGCCTTTATCGTGAAGGGGGTTATCGACCTCTTTAATTCAAAGCCAGCTATGGATGGATATAGTGCTGATTTATCGTATGAGGTATTCGTATCAACTTCAACCTCTTTGTCAGATGAACTCCTAAAGCTATCTATTCCTGCCGAAGGTGCATGGATCTTACTCACCCTTTGGGGGATCGGGGCATTGCTCTTTGCGAGTTGGCAGATCTACTGCTACAAGAAGTTTATACAAAACCTAAATCAAACCAGTTCACCCTCTTCACCAAACAACGAAGATTATAAACTGTTATCTAGCCTTAGGCAGGCGCTTGGAATTAAACGTCATGTGGACCTTGCCTATTGCTCTAACATTAAAAGCCCTGTTCTTGTTGGACTCTTGAAGCCAACGATTCTGCTACCCGCAAGCAGGGAACTAGATTTAGAGCTTCGCATGGTCATTAACCACGAACTGATTCACCTCAAACGCAAAGATTTATGGGTGAAAATGCTTGTATTAGTTGTAAGTTGCCTGCACTGGTTCAATCCTTTGGTTCACTTGTTACGTAAAGACATTCATTTCTGGAGTGAAATAGCTTGTGATGAAGAAGTCGTTCGAGGTATGACATATGCCGAGCGAAAAAGATATGGTGAGACCATCCTGAATGTCATGATCGGAACACGGGATTTACCTGTCCGGTTCGCTGCTTCCTTATCTGGAAATGGACAACAATTGAAGAGGAGATTAACGATGATGATGAATGTGAAGAAGTTTAAGAAACGCACTGTATTTATGACGATCGCAGCGCTGGTTGTCATGGGTGCTATAGGGACATCCACCGCTGTATGGGCCGCAAAAGTTTCGCCTGAAGTCACCCTATTCAAAGATAAACCATATACAACTGAAGAAAAAGGGGGATCCCATTTTACAGATGGTTCCGAGTATGATTATTACTTTACCGCACTATCCCCTATCCAGCAAAAGAAAGTTACAAAAGAAATGGCTCAATATTATGTGGAGAATGGAAAAGTGGTAGAATACTACGAAACAAATCCGGACAGCATTCCTTATGCTGATCTTACCCCAGAACAACAGAAACAAGCTAAGAAGGAGATCGGCAAATACTCTCTTAAAGAGGTAAGGGAACTGGTTAACTAAATACATAACGATAAGTTGTGGGCTGCTCCCCGGGTCTTGTAACCTGGAGCAGTCCTATTTGTAGTTAAAGGATAAAGATCTCTACCCTTCAACTTTGAATTATAGGGATCTTCTCTCTTTCATCGTGAATAGTATCACTTTTGTAATATTTAGTTCATATTGTGTTCTTATTCACATGCTAATCTGTCGTTAGATGATAAGATTAAATTATATTATAAAGGAGAGATATCTTAATGAAGAAACTTTACTACACTTCCTTTTTCTATGCTGTTCTCGGGCTAATAGCAGGTATTTTTTATCGGGAAATAACGAAACATAGTGATTTTACGGGAAATACGGTATTAGTAGCGCTTCACACGCACATTCTCGTCCTCGGATTTATGTTCTTTATGATTGCTCTGATTCTAGCCAAGGTATTTCAAGTTCATGAAGCAAAATCCTTTGGTGTATGGTATATCGTCTATAACCTCGGCCTGTTGATTACGATTGGTGCGATGACAACTCGCGGTATGCTGCAATTGAATGGTGGAGACATTAGCTTCTTGCCTCACATCGCAGGTCTCGGTCATGCGATATTAGGCGCAGGTTTCATCTGGCTGTTGATCCTTCTTGGCAAACGCGTTAAATAATTCAAATCATAACCGCTGGTTCCTAACCTGGCGGTTTTTTCATGTAATATTATATTAGTTTCAAAAGTTAATAGATTGAAATATCTGGCGTTTCTACCTAAGGCATGGATAATTGATCGATAACTATTTAATTTCGTGGTATTATTAATTTTCTGAAAGAAATTATAGAGTATTAGGTTCGGATGGTGGAAGTAATATTATGATGTATACAGACTGGTTTTATTGGCTTTTCGTGTTACTGGCCGTTGTGATCTACCATGTAAGTCCAATCCGTTTAAGACCCTTAGTACTAGTAGCAGCTGGAGTCACTTTCTACTACTACTATGCCGGATCTTTTATAATTTTGTTGCTTATCGAAGCTATTATTGCATTCGTACTTATTCAAATAGCTATCAAAAAAACAAACAGGTGGATTTACGCAGCGGCGATCATAGGTGTCATTCTTGTTCTCGGTTATTTTAAGTACAGTAACATGCTGATCACAACGATCAATGATTTACTATCTTTCGTTCATCAGCCGTTTCTGCCAAAAGCAGAAGACATCGTATTACCTCTCGGAATATCTTATTTCACATTTGAGTTAATTCATTACTTAGTTGAGCGCAAACGCGGAAACCTTCCTGAGCATAAGCCAGTAAGTTTTTTTTCGTTTCTCTTCTTCTTTCCCACGATGGTAGCAGGCCCAATTAAACAATTCCAAATGTTCTATCCTCAATTGACGGCTCGCTTTCGAATGGATCATCTTATCACAGGCGTTACCCGAATCGGGATCGGTCTTTTTAAGAAGTTAGTCTTAGCAGGTACCATCGATCTACTCGCGCAACCCGTGTATTCCCAAGCTGGAATTGCGAATTCTGACATGGCGACGTTATGGATTTCGTTAATAGCCTATACCTTTGTCATTTACTTTGACTTCTCGGGTTATTCGGACATTGCGATCGGTACGGCTCGTTTATTCGGGATTGTTGTCCCTGAGAATTTCCGTTTCCCATATTTAGCTCGTAGTATCGCCGAGTTCTGGAATAGATGGCATATATCACTTGGTTCTTGGCTAACTCGGTATATATACTTCCCTCTCGGAGGTAGTAGAGTTCCTCCCCTACGCATTTATTTCAACTTAATGTGTACCATGACGGTCTCGGGCTTATGGCACGGTGCAGCATGGAATTTTGTATTATGGGGTATGTTCCACGGCGTCATGTTATGTGTTCATCGATTCTATTTGAAAGAGCTAAAACCTAAGCTCAAGCCCGTACCGAAATGGTTGAAACCAGGAACGACTTTGCTTGCAATCGGCGTGACTTTTTTCGGAGTGACTCTAAGCCGGGTATTCTTCGTTCTGCCCGTGATGGATGGCTGGGATTTGATGTTAAGACTGTTTGGTCTGAGATAAGGCTCAGAGAGTGAGGTAAAAGAAATAATGTTTAGCAAGCTTCCAATAAAAAGACTGCTGATTCTCATGGTCATCTTGGCCATGGTTGGATTAGCTATAGTCACCAGGTGGGCAGATACGATTGTGGAGGATGTCCGACAAGAAGTTGTTGAAAATGCGGAGAAAAATCTTCGCGTTCCTCTATATGATTCCATCGTATATACACCAATTTGGCTTGAATATTTACAGAAACAAAATTTTGATACACCCGTAATCGGTATGTTTGGTGCCTCCACCGTATATGGAACGACGGTTAAAGATGCGTGGAACACCCCCGCTGGCATCATACAGGTACACTTAGAGGACAAGCGCGTACTCAATCTTGGATTATCCGGCGCTCGTCTTGCAGAAACCTATGCCATTCTCTCATCAATAATTGATAAAATAGATTATGTAGTCTATGAAATTAACTATGGGATCTTGTCAGTCACTGATAACGATCCCTCGGTATCCATATACCCGACACTGATGAGTAAGCTGGATCAGAATATTCCTAGACAGTGGCTAAATGAATTCAATCATAAAGATAAAGAATCAGTACCAAGTAAAGTCCATGACATCCTAACGACCGGGCTTTTAAACCACTGGACTCTATATCATGATCGAGATGTCATTAACTATCGATTCTTCAAGACGCGCACCACAACCGAATACGTCCGTCGAGAGGTCAAAAAGGTACGAGATGCTAAGCAAGGGATTGCAGCGACCTATATCCCGCCGTATCGTTCCTTTGATAAGCTCAAAGAGAATCAGCAAGAAGAGATTGTTAAGCACTTTACTTCTCTGTACGCATGGGACGAACCCTTCGACAAGAGTAAAAGCTTCGGTCTGTTCCTGATGGAGAAGACGCTGGACCTTCTGGATGAGCATAAGAAAAAAGCTGTATTCTATACCGCTCCACTGGATAAGCAAATGATTGATGAACATCATATGCTCGATTGGAATGACTACTACATCGTAATGGGGGCCTATCAGGAATTAATAGAGTCTCGCAATTATCCGTTCATCGAGTTCAACAAGGAAGAGAGCAATCTTATTCCTCATGAGTACTATCATGACGCATCCCATCTCATTGATGATGGAAGCACTATTTTCGGTGAAATTTTATATGAAAGGCTGAGATCATTTGGAATTACAGACACGCAGTAAGGAACAAGAGAGTCCTGAGGTTTATTCACTTGGCAAGCGAATTACTCGCGTGATGTATCTAAGTCTAGTCACAGTCGCGGGTGCCATCGCCATGATCGCCGTAGTGTTAGGCATTTTATTCTTCTCGGGTGAAACGTCATCGTTTATTTATATGAATTTCTAAATTATAAAAAAGGGAATCCCTTTCAGGTCTATGGACCTTGGGGATTCCCTTTTTTAAATAATTTTTATCGTGCCTGAGGGAAGTGAGTATTGCTTGGGGACTAATGTAAACCTCACTTGCCCCTTCTACTCCTGATCCATCCAAAGGAAACAGCTAATACAATGACAATAACAAGACAATAAGCTATCCCCAAAAGCTACACCATCCCTTGTTCATCAGTATCACCTTTTTCTCAAACATATGATTCATATTCGTGCATTACTCCATTACACCTATTTGTTCATGCTAACACATCCGAAAGATGACCAGTCAACTATCGTCTGGTTAAACATCATTATTTTTAATTCTTTTTTAGATGTTTTAAATACAAACGCGTTTCCGCCACAACGACCCCAGATAAAGCAAGTAATGCGATCAGGTTCGGCAGCGCCATCAGTCCGTTGACGATATCCGCAAGTACCCAGACAGCCTGTAGCTTAATAAACGCACCCACACCCACAAGTAAAACAAACACGATACGGTATGGCAAGATGGATTTGACACCAAATAAATAGACGATGCAGCGTTCACCATAATAGTTCCAACCCAAAATCGTCGTAAAAGCGAACAAGACTAAACATAACATCAGGATCAGTGACCCCAGTGGCATCGCAGCATCAAACGCCGTCTGAGTCATCTCAGCACCAAGTGCCGCTCCATCCCAAACACCCGTTACAATTAGCGTCAAGCCAGTAAGCGTACATACAATGAGCGTATCAATAAATGTACCCGTCATCGATATCAACCCTTGCTCTGCTGGCCATTTCACTTTAGCTGCAGCAGCGGCAATGGGTGCACTACCAAGGCCCGATTCATTCGAAAACACACCTCTAGCAACCCCGGTCTGAATAGCCATCATGATGGTTGCACCTACGAAACCGCCACTTGCTGCGGTCGGATTGAACGCGCTCTGAAATACGAGTAGCAGAGCATCTGGAAGTTTGTTAGCAAACACAATCAACACAACACAACTAGTTAGGATATATACAATTGCCATCATCGGAACAACTTTCGAAGTGACCTTCGATATGTTTTTGATTCCTCCCATGGTTACCAGAAGCGTCAATACAGTTATCACAATCGCTGTGGCTACTGTCGGTACCCCTAAGCTAGACTGTACAGAGGATACAATGGCATTAACTTGCGGGAATGTACCAATCCCGAATAATGCGACCAGCACACCGCTCACAGCAAAGAATATAGCAAGTGGTTTAAATCGTTTACCCAGACCTTGTTCAATATAAATCATCGGACCGCCTGACATCTGCCCGTTCTCATCTACCTTCCGGTACTTAACCGCAAGCACACCTTCTGCATATTTCGTAGCCATTCCAAAAAAAGCAGCAACCCACATCCAGAATAATGCACCCGGTCCACCGATCTGAATCGCTGTCGCGACACCGACAATATTCCCCGTTCCAATCGTAGCAGCCAAGGCCGTAGCCAGCGCACCGAAACTGCTCACATCCCCCTGCCCTTCGTTCTTCGAGGTAAATATTAATTTAAGTGCAAGCGGAAGCTTCAGCACCTGTAACAATCCAAGTCGAATGGTAAAAAAGATGCCTGTCCCTACCAGCAGTATAAGAAGCGGCGCCCCCCATACGAATTGATTCACACGACTTAACCACAGTTCTAACTGATCCATTTTCGAATCCCCTCTTCTTCATGATGTCGATGTGTCTAGAAGACACAAAAAGAGCCAAATCTATGGTGATTTGACTCTGGGGACATTTTTGCAGAATAGCAAATACAACGATGAGTGAAAAATTTCACTTCGAATAACAATGCAATCTCTGCAATCCCTGTCCTTTTACCTGAGAGTTTGAACGTATGTATCACGTCTTGCCCCTTCGGTGCCCCGCTCGAGCGGAGTCTCTCCAGAGTTCTGTCCATATACGGTCCTGCTAACGTCCAATCTTGCAGATTGGTGCGAGCGCCTGAGAGTTTTGCCCCTTCGGCCAGACCATCGTCTGTCTCCCGTATACTTCATCCAGATTATGAAGTTGTATGTCATTTATTATAGAAAGGGATTCGTCATTCGGCAACGGAAATGATTTACAAATGGGGGAGTGAACAAAAGATAGAGCGTATACCTTTCGGGTTACTACCTCTAATTCTTTGACATCTACTTGTAAGGGCTCGATTTATCGAACCCTCACTTATAAGTTATTTGATACATTACTTTTCAAAAAGATACTACCTTCTTAAATTGAATCCATCAATTAGATCGCTAACTTCGTCTAACGTTTTATACTGTTCCTTTAAACTCTTACCATTAATATTATTTACAAAATCCAGTGTATCTACAACTTGTGAAACTTGTGAAATATACGTTTTAAACTCCTGTTCTACATCCTTGTCTGATTTATCAGTTATTCGGTTATTTAACGATTGAACAATGATACTTGAAACCGTAGGGGAATTGAGGATACTTATATTCTTAGGAATATTTAAGTAATTAGTAGCAGAATAATATTCTGAGGTTAGATAAAAGTTATGATTGGTGTTCGCATATGCTCCGACTAACGAATTAACATAATCTACTTTGTCATCTTGATGGCGGATTGCTGTTTCTAAATTAAGTAGCAATTCATTTTGTTGCAATGAATATTGACGGATCGCTCCTTTTTTCATATCCGTATTTTCTTGATACAATAAATATAAGCACACAATAAAAATAATATTTAAACCAATTGAAATTATAATCATGAATTTCTTTTTACCAATGGACATAGCGAATACCTCCTAAATAAAGATTGTCATAAAAATAAAATTATTAATGAAGTATATGCCTGTTAGCTTATGAAGGAAAAGATGTTCGTCGAAGAGTGGTGTTAGTTTCATATAAAGAAAACAAGTAAGAATTAGTTTTAGCTGATGGATATATTCCCACCCATATTTGGTTATTTATTTCTATAATACCATAATGTATTGTGTGTCCTATTCTACATAATTCCGTTGTCATATTTACCTTCTAATCATCTCCTCATGTCACAACCCCTCATGCAAAATACTGGTGAAACCAACTTCCCATTCCCTGCGTACTCAATCTATAGAAACAACCGGTTCGCGAAAGGAGCACACAGGCGCATGATTAAACAATGGATCGCCTCCAAACCATTCAAACTCTCCACCCTTCTGACCACAGCCGTCTTTATCACTGTAAGTGTTCTAATCATCTCCTTCGCTCTATCCTACTTCTCTCAATCCGTTTTCTATCTAAACGATGAGAAATACAAGAAAACCTATGAACAACCAAACTTGATCACTTACCAATCTAGAAACGCACCTTCGATTGAGGTGATCCCTAGTAATGATGTCCAAGTTGTACGCATTAATAATGAGGACTATACAATTACCAGGAAGGAAGATATCAATGGCCCCATATTTCATGTGAATTATCCCAATGATGAGAAGTACACAGTAGTAGACCATTCGGGTACGATGCTTAGTTATGATGAGAACGGTGAGATGGTATCTTTCATCACTATTAATGCCTATGCCGGCAATGGAACAAAACTCCTGAACAATGCTGGTGAAGAAGAAGAAATATCATTCTATCCTGGTTCATTAGTGGAAGCAGCTTATCCAGCGTACCAAGGGAAGCAAGGAACTCAGCCCTTGTACTGGATTGCCGTATTTCTACTGGTATTAGGTTGGTGTTGGTATCGATATGAGAAAGTCCAAAACTTCTTATTTTATATCAATCCCCGCTATTCATGGCAAGATGATGAACCGAATGGTTTTCATTATTTTATCTGTAAGTTTCTCGGCATTTTAATGATGGTAGGCGCACTGCCTGTATTTCTGGAATCATTGTAATATGCAAAAACACGAAGAAACCCTGATCCTTTCATAAAGGACAGGGTTTCTCTACATAATGAGCGACCTTTCACGGTTGCTATGGCTTCTTTTTAATAGACAATCCAAGAAATGATGATAAACTGCACAGCCCCGATAATCTCCATAATACCTACCTTCATCGGGCGCATTGTTTTTCCGGAGAATAGGAATGTACGAATAAGTGGGAATATAAAGGGCAAAATCATCCAAGGTTGACCTAATAGAATAGGGACGATCAGAATAACGATGTGATAGATCTGACTGACTCTCTTCCAAGTTGGATTTTTCTTCTCCCGAAATACCGTCTTCACAAAGAACGCAGTTCCCATGAAATACACCAAATTGTAGAGAACAATCGTCAGCATTTCAAAATTCCATCCTCCGTCACCATACAGATAAGAAGCAGCCCCGCCCAGTGAGAAGATCAGAATAGCGCAAAAATCATTCAAAATCGCTCTTTCAGATTTATGTTTTACATGCCATATGTTTAGGCTCAATAGTATGATGAATGGAATTCCGAAATAGAACAATAGCGGTTTGACGATCAACGGATAGATGACTGCAGCTAAACCTATGACTCCATAAATTGCAAAGAACTTCAGCAAATGATTGCGCTGCTTCTTTCTTTTTAATGCTTGCAATAAAGGATAGGAAGCCAGATATAAAAATAACCATGCTATAAATAATAGGATATGACTCCAGCGCGGTGTTCCCGCTAGCACTCCGAATAGAAACGGTACGCTAACCATAGCCCATCCCCCATGTTCATGAGGAAGTACGATTTTCTTGTTGTTCATTACCTTATAAATCCTCCACTCCAACCAACAACCTGAAAGTTGTTGATAATCTTTCTCAATTAATTATATCATCCAAAATCACTCACTTCGCACCAAGAATTGTGAACAAAGTTTAAATTTCAGTTATAGTTTGAACATTAATTTTTTCTAGGCATCGTGTTATTATTGCTGTGTTACGCTTCATTCTCATCAGTTACTACATACACTAATTCATGTTGTTGCAACACCTCTTGGCCACCAGCATTCATAGAGTAATCCGTTACGACGGACATTAAACGCTGGGCTTCATCCGTAAGTCCCATGCTGTTCATGGCATCAACAACTACTCTATTCAATTCAGCTTCCTGTGGCAGCACGTGATTCTGTTGAATATCTCTGAACACAACAAGTCGGGAGGCGAATGGTTCACTGTCCAAGAATTCCTGTAGGCGTAGCATGTTAAAATCTTTGTTTTTGTCGATATTAAACGATATATGCTTCTCCCCTTCTAATAATGGATGAACAATCCCTAAACCATCCTGTGTTGAGATTGTAACCCTCTCTTGCCGTTTATTACGGACATCCTGAATATAATGATAAGGATTGTCTATTTCAGGCATGTAAATGTTATCGCTTATCCAAGTCAATATGTTCTCTTTTACTAACTTATCGTTTTCTGAAGGAGGATATAACGAATTTTCACTTTCCTCATCCCATTGTTGCCTTGTCATTATATAATCTTTCTCAGACTCGAACTCATTATAAAATAATGCTGAATCTGAACCATTCACCCTAAGGAACTCCGCTAGATTGTTAGCAACAATGCGAGTGGGTCGGTCAAAATCCATAGGAGAAACACACACAATTGGAGCGGTCTCAAGATTATCTACTGAACCATAATCCGTCAAGAATCCGTAATGAATTCCATCGCAACCCGTGTTTCCGAACACGACAACATCACTAGGTGTATTGAAATAGCGAAAATTATCTAGCGAGAGATAAAAATTCATCCCCAGATAGAAATGTCTTTGATCATCCAGTTCCTCCTGTAAAAGCATTACTCTTTGAAGTGTTGGTGGTATATCATATTTGCCAAAGTTTACATTCATTTCTGATTCCCTTTCTTATAAAATCCTCAATTTCTATTCATAATAAAATTCCTGATTCAATATATATCGTTGAGTTTTCTTTTATTTCATCTAAAATATTTATACTTACATTACTGTCGGTATCCTCATTACTTACGAAGAACTTTGTTATTTCATTGTTATCTGTCGCAACTGCTATTACGGTATCATACATAAGCCATTCTATAAGGTATGCATATCTTCCATTGAATTAGCTAATATAATATAAATTAAGATCGATACGGGTAATGTAACTAGGAAAATCAATCTAATACTAAACGCAGATATACCTACAAACTCCGCAATACCACCACATACTCCTAAGATAGATTTATGTTTTTGACTTTTTTTCATGGTTCTCATAATGCACCTCCTGTTTCAATAAAAAAGAGTATTCCCGTCTGAAGCGCGAAACTTCATAGTTTAAACGACATATTTTTCTATTATGTTACCATAAATACAAAAAAGACCAAGTGCGCAAACACTTGATCTCTACTTCAACATCAATGGTTCATTTAAAACATCTAGCCTGGAACGATCAGTATTCTAACTTATATACGACTTCCCCATCGATTACTCGACCATCTGCAATAAATCCGATTTGTTCATATAATTGCTGTGCCCAGATGTTTTCAGGTTCAAAACTTATGTAAATGACCCGATGTTGTCTATCTTCCTTTATTTTCTCAATTACTAACTCCATGGCAGCTTTCCCATAACCTTTTGACTGATACTTAGCATCTATCATTAATCGGTAAATCCAATATTCCTGATCCTCATGATCCATGCAATACATTGTAAATCCGACCAGTTCATCATCATGATAAATAGCTAAGCATTCACATTCTGGAAATGCCTTCGCTTGTGCGAGTGAGAACATATTTGTTGCCACAAATTTAGTCTGTTCATCCGCAACTTTCAACTTTATGACATCAAAAAAATTATGTCGATCTATTTCTTTTAATACGACCATAGATACTCCCCCGCCTTTATCTTTTTGCCATTCTAGTATGATTAGACAATATTCAGAGTTTATGATTCCAAATTATTGTTAATCCAATATCTTTGAATTGCGACTCCGTCAACGATATCCTCGGAATCTAGTCTTCCATTATTTCTTAAGATAGTCCTCGCTGATCCAACATTATCTTTATCGCATGTTACTAAGACACTTCTAATTTCAAGTGATCTAGCTTTTTCTAATGCCAGGCCTAATAATTGAGAAGCATATCCTTTCTTTCGCTCACTAGGTCTTATACCGTAACCAATATGCCCACCCATTTTAAGTAGTTGTTCGTTTAGTTCATGCCTTATATTGGTTGCACCAAGTACTCTTCCTTCATTATTCACCAATAAAAAAGTCGAACTATTTACTTTGTTCTCTCCTCGATCTTTATTCGTTTTTAATTTATGTATCTCTTCTAGAAACGAATCAAAATTACTACAATCGAATCTCAATATAAATGGAATCATTTTCTCACCCGTGTTACTCCATTCATTAATCATGTCTAGATACTCATACCGATATTCTAAAGAAGGTTCAACTAGCTTGAATTGATCCATAAATGATCTCCCCCGAAGTTTGATAACTCTTATCTTAGGCCTACTTTTGATCCTTGTATTTATGCATTTTTCTAATTGTACCATCATGGAAAATCTCGATTACATATTTACTTGGTTTATATAGCCATAAATTCGGTGCTACACTAGTGAGATCATCCAGATGTTTAAACGCATTCTTTATGGTTGTTTGTATAACTGGATCCTCACTTTACGTTCAAAGAACTTAAGAACCTACCATACAGATATCCCCGTCCTAAAGTCATTCTCATCGGTTATGTAATTTAGATTTAGATATCCTTGCTTTTTTTCCGTTTTGGTATACTCTTTCTAACACCTCAATGTCTTTGCAATAAAGGGTAATATAAGAACTATCTACAACTAACAAAGCCAGTACACAGGTGCTTTTTAGAAACTCTTCGTAAGTCTTAATCTCACTTGTCTTACAGTTCCTTGGAAAAGCTTTTATATCTTGAAATATCAAATAATAATCATTATTCTCGATAATATCCTTTAGTGTCTGACCTTCCATATCATTTACTAACCCTGGAAAAAGATCTTCTAATTCCCCATCTACTAAAATATACGACTCTTCGCCGCCAAGCCACCAGTTATGTTCTTCTACATTAAAAGGTTTCAATATTTGCCCGAGAAATCTACCTTATTCATTAGGAATTTCGAAACTAATTCCTCTGATCATTAAATACTCACCTTTTTCTTTCTTTGTAAGGATTTCTGGTAAGCTTTTTACGTTGCACAAGCACAATAGGATGTATGCTTAATCCCCAGCCCAAAATCCATACTCATACTTAGTGAAATCCAACTTATGATTTATTTTTGATTGAAAGAAATCCTTATGATCTTTTGTTATTTCAAAATATCCGAAAACAGGATGCTCATCTGATAAACTAAATATATTTCGATATTCTTCTAATGGCACATTTTTAATTACTTCTTCACCAATAACGATTGGTACTTCTGCACCTATTTCACTCCATTGAATCAACCTTGTTGTGTCTGTTTCCTCAAAGAAATAGGGAGAAGTACACTCCTCCACAAATAATCCCCTTTTCGTTGCAAACTCAATTGCTTTACAAGAATGATGGCTACTTCCGATGTACATATAATAATCCCAACCAAAATGTACAAAGAAGTTATCCTTGGAATAAAGCTGAAATCCGATATAATTTCTTAAATTCATCTTACAAAGGGTACGAATTTCATCTATGTTAATAATCATGTCTTCTTTTATTTTGATCTCACTAAATTCTGGCTCGTATAATTCAGACTCTTCATCTTCTTGTGACATTGAACTATTTGACACTACTTGAATAACTCGTAGAGTATCCTGTCTTATTTCCTTTAAGAACTCTATTATTGCCTCTACATATGCGTTTTCCACGTAAAGATATTTCTCGAATGTAAATAAATCACCATTTATTATTTTTCCGATTTCGGATGGGCAAGTCCATTCATCTAATAAATAATGTCCATGCTCATTTCTGAAATCTGGATTATATTTTGTGATCCTCCATTGATGTTTCATTTTACCTCCTTAATACAACTACCTATCTCTACATACATTTATGGTTTATATTAGAAATAGCCATTGTTATTATTTACAGTTTTTTCTTGTTAACGGAGGTGGTAAATCTATGTTTAAAAGAAGAAGAACTAGAAACATCACAGGTATTATTGTGGCCATAATTTACTGTATTGTCCTATTCGAGATATTAATTGACGCCCCGCCTGGCGAAGCTCCAAATAATCCGCCTTGGGTGTATCCAATGATTCCAATTGGAGCTATTGCAATTACCTCTCTCTTTGATTACGTAATTAAGTTCGATTTTTTCAAGAGAAAGAAAAAGTGATCACATTACAGATGCCTTCAATTACTAAGAACCTCTTTCATAAATTGGTTCGGGAATTTATTCAGTTTTACTAAAGGAGTATCGTTTAAAAATTTATTGAATTCAATATTGTTCATTTCATCAACAGGAAGTTTATCTTTAATTGAAAACTCCGTCGTAATAACCATATCAACCATTGTTCCCATTACGCTTCTATCATAAGTTTTAATGAATTTCATACTTGCTGCATTACTAATGTAGTTATTAATTAAGGTTTCAGAAATCCCTTCTGCCTCTAAATTTTCTATAAGTGCACTGGTAAAAATCTGGTTAAAGTTTTTATAGTGTGCTTTTTTAATTCCAAACAAAATAAAACAATACCGAGTCTTATTATTCATAAAAATAATATTATTCTTTCTAGCGAGACGAAATATATTGGCATGCCATTTATAAAATTCATCGCTTAATTCTGTGTCTTGTTCTTGCTTAAAAGAACTAGCCTCAAATAGCTTCTTGGTGCATGAAATCGTTATCATATGTTACCCTCTCCACAGTGTATTTCGTCTAACATTATCGTAGAAATAGATATTCCTGATTTGGTTACACGCGTTTCATTAACTTATCATAACAAAACCTAAACATCCTCGTTTAAATATTAGTGAAACCAGTTCCCTACGCCCCTCGTATTCAACCTAAATCAATGATCCACTTCATGAAAGGAGCGCCCTTAAACATGATCCAACGCTCACACGCCTCCAAATCGTTCAAGTTCTCCACCATTTTGACCATAGCAATCTTGGGAATCATCGGCGTCCTCCTCTTCTCCTTCGCAAGCTCTTACTTCTCTCAATCTGTTTTTTATGCAGACGGTGAAAAGTACAAGAAAGCTAGCGAACAAAACGGTATGATCACTTACGAATCTAGAAGAGGTCCTATAATCAACATAGTTCCTAGAGACGATACACGAGTTGTCGTTATTAATGAAGAAGAATACTTAATCAGCACGATCAACAATACGGAAGGCACAGTATTTCATATTACATATACGAACGGGAACTGGTACAGGGTTGAGGGGCAACCCCATCGAATGACCACCTATGACGCGGATGGCCACTACGTGACTCAGGGAACCGTTTATATGGGTAATAAGAGGATTTTGAGCGATGGAGAAGAATTGTACCATCCCAGTTCATTAGTTCAAGCAGCTTACCCTGAATACCATGAGAAGCAGGGAACTCCTGCATTCTATTGGTTAGCGATACTACTTTTCATCTATGGCTGGTGCGGATTTCGATACGAGAAGTTTCAGTACTTGTTATTTATCCTTTCACTGAAATGGATATGAACGAATGACCATGAGCCTAGCGACTTCTATTACTTTATGTGCAAACTAGGCGGTATTATGGCGATGATTGGATCTATTCCGCTTTTGATCAAATCATTATAAACTCCACTTTTTACACGGAACAACCAATATACCAAATAGACACTAACCCACAAGTCAGTGTCTTTCCCTTCGTTATTTCTTTAACTATGACAAATATCTTTCCTTTAGTACATTCAGGTGATGGAGCTCATGCCCAGCAATTATATAAGCCACTGCACTAGCTGATATTTTATTATCGTTCGCAATTCCAGTTCGCTCCCATGCTTCCTCAGCAAGCCCTCTCACTAAGCTCAGGGTTGAACTCCTCACGGTCCTATATTCTACAAGCAGACTATCCATAGAGCGTTTCTCATAATATGCATGGTCCACATAGAAATTTTCTTCAAACCCAGCAAGTGGTGTCTGGTCTCCTCTAGCGATACGCAGCAATCGATAACTCATGATCCGTTCTGTATCAATCATATGTCCTAATACTTCTTTAATACTCCACTTCCCAGGAGCATAGCGGTAATCCACCTGTGTGTCCGTAAGCGATGAGATCAGATTATTAGTAAACTGTTGCTGTTCGAGAAGAATCTCATGCAAATTGCCATCCGGTACTAATCCCACATACGTTTGATAATATGCCGGATAATCCGTTTGTGATGGTCGTTTCATCATCTCATATCCTTCCGTATAATCCACTTTAGATGGACATTTATTGTAGTTAAAACTAACACATACTCGCCAACAAAGTCTACAGAATATCTTCTCACTAAGTAAGGAATTGACCTGGGAATAAACATTAATTATACTACTCCTATGTAAAATATAGGGAAGTGAACCAGATGAATGAAATAAAAATCGACACGGTTACACTTGATAGTGCCGTGAAAATGATTAAACTGACGTATTCCCTTGAACTATGGGAGCAATTAATAGATTTATCCAATAAACTATACATAAGAGCCAACCATATCTATAAGAATAGATTCATGAAACCGATTAGAGTACTAGCTGAAAGACCGCTTGTTTACTATTATGGCTATAGTCTATTGATGAAAGGTCACGGGTATAAAGAACTCGGAAGATATGATAAAGCTCTACAGTGCATTGATCGTTATTCCAATTTGTACTGGTTTGAAGAAGATTTTAACGAAGATGACATAAGAGAAGTTCAATATTTTCAGTATATTTCCGAACCAAATCGATTCGAAATTCACCTCCTGTCAGGTGACTTTAATTCGTTAGATGCCTATGTAGATTATCTCGCTCGTAACCGCAATGAACTTTTACCTGGATTGATTTCTATTCTAAAAGCAGCTAACAACCATAATTACAATATCGATTCGATTATTAATCGTTTCTCTCACGATATCGTTTTCTCTGTGGGACACGCCTCTCAAGATGTTATTAATACGGCTTACTACCAATCCTTCTTACAACAAATTATAGATTACAAAATAAATCATTTCGAACATCACTCAGCCATCGATTATACATTTCAATTATTGTTCTACGCTCATAAAGCAGCAAACGATGGATTATATAAGCATGCTATCGTGTGCTTCGAATCGTTGCGAGAATACGCTACACCTATACAACTCACTGTATTTAAAGAACATATCACAAGCATCATGGGTAAAGTATTAATATGATTCGGTTTAGCATTTTGTACATAACAGGAGATTGAACATGGCTAGAATTTATGACTGTGAGAATAAAGAAACGTACATTGAATTTGAATTCATTTATCACATTCCAGGTGAATTAGAAGGAAGTAGATTTTACCTTCGATATTTCAAAGATGCTGTTCTGAGCAGAGAAGTCTCTGTTGGGTGGACAAATAGAGTTATGAATATGTTCCTTAACTTATTATCTAACTTCCCAAATCAAGAATTTGAAGGTTACTTCTCACATTACGAAAAACATCTAGAGTTAAAATGGATTCATGAAGCGGCGATAAATCAATATCTTTTAATCTGGATCGATTTAGGGACCTTCTTTACCTTAAAATCTAACCCATCTGATCTTAAACAATTTGCTTACGAGTTAAAGTATTGCCTAAATACCGCTCCTACAATATAAAATAAAAAAGCAGGTGTCCTCACAAAACGCGAGGACACCTGCTTATCTACAACTTAATTAAAGAACTCCCCTTGGTCGACTGAGCCTAAGATATGAGCTGCTGAACGCATAGGATGGTTAACCGCTATATCGGTGACAATCCGATCTATATGATCATAGACTTCACGCGGCGCTTTTATAGACTCAAGCACTTTGATAGGCGTATCTACATCAGCAACATTCAAATGAATCGAACCACAGCCGAACATTCGCTGCCAGAATGGTAACTTGATACTCTTATCAAGCACCTTATAAAAATCCAACTCATCCTCCGCTAAATTAAGGAAGCCTTTTCTTGTGACCAGTCTTTTCTCATATACAAAATATTTAGTGAATGAAAGCGGTAAGCCGAAGATGGTACACTTTCTTCCTGACCATATTAAAGCCCCTCTAGTGGTAGAACCTTGATTTGACACTATTTTGCCCTCCATTAAAAAACGAGTGAATAACATATTTTAATACGTACATGATTGTATCATGTTTCAGTTTCTAACAAATTACATGATTTATCCAGAACATTTTGTGCCGTTCCTCTTCTACTTACCTCCTTGTAACAAGTTCTCCACTTTTTTGATCTGTTTGCTGTTCGAAATATTCTTCACAGAGTTGTAAGTAAATTGAAATGAATATATACAATAAACATACATAATAGTTAAATGTTGTTGCATTTAATGCAGACAATGAAAGGATTCTAAGGAAGTTAAACTACATTTTGAAAGGTGGCTTGGAATGAGAAAAAAATTCATTAACAAACTAGTGGTTATGGTGATGAGTGCACTACTAGTAACACTCCCATTAATGCCTCTCAGCTCTTACGCAGCAACAAATGTTAGTGTGAATTGGAATGATGTGAAACAAGAAATTGACGGCTTCGGGGTCTCTCAAGCAGGATGGTCTGATGCCATTTATGATCTTCAGGAACCAGCCCGCAGTGAGATCATGGATTTATTGTTTCGTGACGATATAGGAATTGGAATCTCCATCTTCAGAGGCGCTTTGTTCCCGCAGTTTAACCCTGCACCTGGTCAATTCGATTTCAATGCAAGGCCGGATCAAGTCTGGGTGATGCAGCAAGCAAAAGCCAGAGGCGTTGATAAATTAGTTGCAAGTACTTGGAGTCCTCCAGCTTGGATGAAAACGAACAACTCCACAACGAATGGTGGATACTTAAAACAAGCTAATTATGACGATTATGCGTTACTGATGGCGAAATTCATTAAAGAATACAAACTGCAATTCGATCTTGATCTCTATGCTGTCTCTATTGCCAACGAACCTAACTCCATGACTTTCCTTACGTGGGACTCCAGTGAGTGGAACTCAACCAATTTCCAAGTGTTCTTAAAGAATCACTTGAAACAAGCGATGATTAATGAAGGGGTCCAATCTGCAAAAGTGATTGCTGGTGAATCATCTTGGTGGTCCGAAGATCTGATCAAGGATTCATTAAATGATCCCGCTTCTGCAGAAAGAATTGATATTGTCGGAGGACACAATTACCCGATACCTATCATCAACACAGAGATGCCTACAACCCCATTCTCGACTGCCATCTCCAAAGGCAAAAAAGTGTGGATGACAGAGGTCTCCAAGGTTGACTCTTACGATCCAGGTATGGGATCAGGCCTCAAATTTGCGAAACAAACGCATAATTTTATGACGAAAGCCAACGTCAATGCGTGGATGTATTGGACAGGTGCGATTCCTGGTAATAATGATGAAGGTCTTATCAATGTCGATAAAGCCTCAAGTACTTATGCGTTGACCAAACGTTTCTATACTTTCGGTAACTTCAGCAAGTTCATTAAACCGGGTTACGTGCGGATCGGGGCACCAGATACTCCGAAGTTCGGCGTATATACCTCAGCCTATAAAGATCCAGCTACCGGAAAATTTACGATCGTTGCCATTAATGATAATAATTCAAATGCAGAGCTCGACTTCTCACCAAACGGCTTTACCTCAGGACATCTAACCCCATTCACGACCAACGATAGTTCCGCCTTAACTCAAGGATCAGCGATTCCTTTAGTAAACGGAAAGTTTCAAGTCGTTATCCCACCAAAAAGCGTCGTCACTTTTGTTGGTGAGAATGGCTCTCTGTAATAGTCACATCCATTCCATGATTTCTTATACATCTACTGAATCAATCTAATAACGAAAAAGCCCTTGGAATAAATCCCAAGGGCTTTCTTCAAGCTTAACGCTCCTACGAATGAGCAACCGCAGCTCAATTTAATATAAATGAAACTCCTGCTTCATAAGAGAAAACTCCCGGCTTTCTTCACGAAACTGCTCTAGCAGCTTTGGTACATCTACCTGATCATTACGATACATATGATCCCCACCAAGCAGATCAATAAATGGCCGCGAACCTTCTTTTAGCGGAGGCAAAAACGAAAATTTGACATAGTTACTCTTAATTGTATACATTAAAGTCACACTGGTATCCAGCGGTCTAAGCGCTCTCTGGTCTGTGATATGAAGCTGCACACCGTGACATAACTCTCCCTGAAACTTGGAGAATGTAGGCTTGAAATAGACTGGACGAAACACTACCCCCGGCAACCGATGATCGTTCATCTCATCTGCTAACTTCTCAGCCTCGATAAAAGGCGCCCCAATCATCTCGAACGGTGCCGTCGTCCCTCTTCCTTCGGAAATATTCGTCCCTTCGAATAGACAGGTTCCAGGATAGAGAAGTGCAGATTCAAACCGTGGTAATCCCATGGAGGGCATAATCCAGGGCCGGCCTGTGTCCGTAAACAACATCCCCCGTTCCCAGCCCTCACATGTTACGATATGCAGTTCCCCATTCCAATTCATCTGTTCATTCGCCATTCGTGCAATCTCACCCGCTGTTAACCCATATCGTACAGTGAGCGGATAGTTACCAACAAATGATTGATAGCCATCCTTCAATACGTTCCCTTCCACTGTAATTCCATCCAGCGGATTGATCCGGTCTAGTACAACTATTTCCTTGCCCGCTCTCGCACAATCTTCAAGAGCATAGAGCATCGTATAAATAAATGTATAATACCGTGCGCCCACATCCTGTATATCATAAACAACCATGTCTACTTCATCCAGCATTTCAGAAGTAAGGCGCTTAGAATCTTTACGATACAGGCTATGAACCGGTACACCTGTAATCGGATCCATGTATGTATCAACCATAGCCCCTGCAGCCAGATCCCCGCGCACACCATGTTCGGGCGAGAACAGCGCCACTAGATTATAATTCTCATGTAAAATTTGAATCGTAGATTCAAATTTATGATTCAGGCCTGTCGGTGAAGTGATAAGTCCAATTCGCTTTCCTTGAAATAAATGCGCGTAGTCTAAAATTCGATCAATTCCATTACGGATCATCGTTACCTCCATAAATGTATGTCATCTAGAAAAAGACCGTAACAAGATTCTTATTACAGTCATTGATCGTGTTTAAAGCTCACCTTTCAAGACACGTTTACTTTCTTCTGGAATCATGAATGTTTCCGCATATTCTTTTCTCGCTTCAATACCTCGTACTCTAGCCAGATGCTTATAGTACTCTAGATATGGGAATGACTTACTGACCGTGACGAACCAATGCTGAGACACAGCCGTTACCCACAGATCGAATGCTTCCTTCGAGAAATCCACATACACATAAGGCCTATAATCAACCGCATCCTCCCAATTCTCCGCATAATAAAGACGAGAGGCGAAGAACGCGGGAAGCTCACGCTCGAATGAAGGCAGGCCGGCATAGAACCTGGCATCGTTCACGATCCGATGTGTTGTCATATGGTCTTTGTGCATACTGTTCTTCCAGTGCGTAATGATGACATTCGGGCGCACTCTGCGAATCACATCACAAACGGCCCAGCGGTTATCTTCATCGTCTTTCAGTTCCCCATCAGGTGTGTCGAATACGATGGCTTCTCCGCCTAACATTTCTGCAAAAGCTTTCGCTTCCCGCACCTTTTGTTCCCGGTATTCTGCCATATCCTGTCCAGCAGGAACGCCGCGTTCCCCAGCGGTTAGGGCTAATGTAACGATATGATCCCCTTTTAAGGAGTGATGTGCAAGGACCCCGCCCGCTGTCAATTCAGCATCGCCAACATGTCCACCAATCGCAAGTACAGTTATTTTCTGTTCACTCATCATCATAACTCCTTTCGCATGACTGAAAATTGCTTCACGGTCTGAAAGCCTGCCTTCTCATAGATCCGTATAGCTGGATTTGTACTTCCGGTATAAAGTGACATATAATCCGTCCCCATGTTCTTGAACGCTTCGCATAGCTTATAGAACAGAATACTTCCAAGTCCATGACCTTCGTGATCCGGATGAACACCGATACCAGCAAAATAACCACGACCATTCTCTTGACGAATCACAGGGCCAGCGAAACCAACAACTTTACCTTGATATGCAGCTATTACAACCGGCACACCCTTGCGCGTGGACTCCCCAATCTCCTTCTGCCACAGTGGATTATCGAATCCTTTCAGCATCTCTTCTATACCGTGATGTTTAGTCGGGTCGAATAATTCAACATGGTAACCATCTTCTGCTGCCTTATCTTCCTTCAACCGACTTGATTCGGGGACACGAAAATCGGACAAGTTCAAATACATTGCGTATTCCCTCGCACGTTCGATGTATCCCTGACGCAAGAGAACATCATATAAAGCACTATCCACAGGTACGCCCGGAGCGTTATTGTGTTCATGCCTCGGGGTGTCCGGTATATACCATGGCAGCATCATGGGGTTGAAGAAAAGCACGTCCGATTGCTTTTTACTGAGTTGTCTAAATCGGTTCTCCAGTGCCTCCAGTAACTTGGTGAAATAGTCATCGGTTTGGTAGCTTTCTGCTAGGACAATGCAAGTAATATACCCGGCGACACCACCTAGGGGCAGGTCATCACCAGTACATCCACAGGCGAACCCCTGGAGCTGACCCGATTCCACTAACACAAACGTATTCTCAGGATCAAAATAAGGATTCGATTGAAAAATAGACGTAAAGCTCTCTTCGGTCAGCTCCTTATACCCGTCTTTCACCGCTTCCTTATTCCATAAGTCAATCACTGCTTGTGTATAATCGCGCTTCCAAGTCTCAATCATCCAGCACACACCTCCACCATCTGCCGAATCATTCAGCAGGGTTCACATGCTATCTATTTAAGATGAGCCATTTGCTGACCGACCAAAGAAACAGACAGGCTGAATTCATTAGGCCTCATGCCGCAACAAACGAAGAAGTTGGCGCTCTTCACTGCCTGCTTCTAGAGCAAATGGCTCCTCCAAGTATTCATCGTTGTTATGGTGCAACACCTTACTTTTCAGTCCAATGCTAACCCTTAACTGCCCCGACCGTTACACCTTCCAAGAAGTACTTCTGTAAGCTGAAGAAGAGAATAAACATGGGAAGTGCAGAAATTGTAGCCCCTGCCATCATCGGTGCGAAGTACGTCGTGTTGGCGAACCTAAAGTTTTTAAGTCCCACTTGAATGGTCTGCATATCCATGGTGTTCGTTACTAGGAATGGCCAGAAGAATGTGTTCCAGTTGTCCATGAACGTAAGGATCGCCATAACCGCAAGTACGGTCTTGGATAAAGGTAATACAATTTTGAAGTAAATCTGAAATTGGTTGCATCCTTCAATCTTCGCACATTCAAGTACTTCAGAAGGAATACTACCCATAAATTGCTTAGCCAGAAAAATGTTATATACCGTAACCAGTCCAGGCACGATCATAGCAGCATACGTATTCTGAATTTGAAACGTATTCACAATCAGGATATAAAGAGGCACCTGTGTTACTTGATAAGGAATCATCATCGAGACGAGCAACACTGAGAACAGAACCGCTCTGCCTTTAAAGCGAATCTTCGAGAACGCATAACCTGCAAGACTTGCGAAGAATACATTGGATACCATGACAGTTGTTGCTACGATCAAGGAATTGATCAACCAACGCACTGAATGCACACTATAATTGAAGAAAAATTTGTATGAATCTAACGATATTTTGGTTGGGAACAGCGAATAACTCATCGCCCCCGCTTCTACGGGATCCCCGAATGATGAAATCACCATGAAGTAAATTGGAAACAGTGTTGCCAATGCAAAAATCACAAGTAAAACCATAATCACCGTATTACGGGTCTGTCTCCGCACAGGTTTACCTGTGTGACTGTTATATAACGCCATTATCGGTGCCCTCCTCTCCTTAATATTCCACTTCTTTGCCCATGAATTTGAATTGAATGAAGGAAATTGTAGCTATGATGAATGCCAATACTAAGGATTGTGCGGCGGCTTCACCGAACTCGAAATATTTGAAAGCGTTATTAAAAATAAGCAATCCAACCATCGTTGTTGCATTATCCGGTCCACCGCCTGTCATCAGGTAAGCGTTCTGGAATACTTGGAAGGAGCCAATAACGCCGGTTACAAGCAAGAATAATGTGGTAGGCTTCAAGCAAGGAATGACGATGTACCATACCTTTTTCAAGAAAGATGCACCATCAAGCTCTGCGGCCTCATAATAACTTTCGTCAATGCCTAAGAGAGCTGCCAAATAGATAATGATACTCGTACCATGACTGGATAACCACGCCATGAGCACAAGTGAGAACATAGCTGTGGAGCTAGAGCCAAGCCAGTTGTTGTTGCTAATTCCAAACACACTTAACAATTGGTTGAAGATACCTGATGGCATCGGATCGAAGATCCAGAGCCATACAACGGACAGAGCCACACCGGATGCAACTGCCGGTAAGTAATAGATTGCCTTAAATACACTCTGGACTTTTTTTCTTAAGGGTAGAATTAAGATCGCCACAGCAAATGAGATGAACAACCCCACGGGTACCGTGAGCACCGTATAGACAACCGTGTTAACAACCGATTTCCAGAACAGGCTATCCCCAAATGTCTCCATGTAGTTATTAAATCCGATGTATTCTGAACCAAGCGGTTTATATTTCTGAAAGCTGATAATAAACGCACTTACAACGGGATATGCAGTAAACATCGCAAATACAACAAGCGCAACAGCGATAAAGACATATCCATAGCCGCTGTCTCCTTTGATACGACGTCTTTTCATAGGTTTGGCAATTTGACTCATCATGCGAAGCTCCTTTCACGGCTTGGGTTTAAGCAACATAATAAGGGATAGCCGCATAGGCGGGGCCAAGCGGCTATCCTGTTCAATCGATTAGTCTTTTACAATGCCGTCTTCACCAAAGGCTTGAATCGCTGCTGCCTTCACCGCGTCATACATGGCTTCCGGTGTGATTTCGCCAGCAATCAGCGCTTGCAGTTTCGGGATCATTACCTCATCTTCAAGTTTGATGGATTTCGCACCGAGGTCTGTTGGAATATCAGGGCGTGCAGGTGTCGCTTGGGAGAGAAGGGTCTCAACCGCAGCCACGTTATCCGGATTTCTGTTAATCGTCATATCTTTTGCGGCTTCTTTACCACTCTTCGTGATATGTGCTGCGAACAAATCATTGTTCGTTGTAGCTGCTACTTTACCTGATGCAAGGAAATAAGCTGCTTTGACTACATTCGCTTTGTGCTCAGGCGTAGGTTCTTTCTTACCACGGAATGTGACATAGCCGTCAACAGCAACACTCGACTGTTGTTTTTGACCTACGAAAGTTGGAACAGGGAGAACGATATAGTCTACCGGGATACTTCCTTGTACGGCACTTCCGTCATTTGCTTTGATCTTCTCATTGTTCTTGTTCGCAGAGTTCTCAAACGTTGCAAGGCCTTTACCCGTAATCATTGTTTGCCCTGTTAGGAACATGTTCCAGCGTTTACCAGCATCCACGGAGCTAAGCTCTTTCGGCATGGAGCCGTCGTCGATCATCTGACGAATTGCTTTCAGCACTTCTAAGAAATTCTTGCTGGTGTATGCGTATTTGAGATCTTTGTCAAAGGCATGTGGCATACCTGCATTTTTGATCAAAATTTGCAGATAGTCTTTGGAAGCTACGCCCGCCGTTGCAAATACGAAGCCGTATCGGGAAGTCTTATCGCCTTCTTTTACAACACCCTTCTTAATTTCCTCGCGGAACTGTTCGTACGTCCAGCCTTCTTTTTGAATCTTCTTATAATCAATTCCGGCTTCTTCTAGGAACTGCTTGTTACCACCGATCGCGTGAACCTCCATGTATCCTGGAAATCCATAAAGGCTTTCGCCAAGCTTCATGTATTCGATTGGTGCTGCATCAAAGTCCTCAACCATTTCCTTAGTCGCCGTATCTGTGATGTCCATCAGCATTCCTTGCTCAACATATTTAGAAAGACCACCAGAGCCGATGAATGCAATATCTGGCGGACTGCCCGCATTCACTTGTGTATCAAGCTTTTGCGTCATATCCTCCCAACTGGCAGGCTCAATTTTCAAAGTCAGGTTCGGGTACAAAGCATTAAAATCTTTTTCCAGTTGCGAGAAACTATCTTGGAAATTAGCGGATACCGGTGGAAGAAGAGCTGTTATCGTATCTTTAGCTTCAGTTTTCGTACCACCGTCTGTTGATCCTGTATTTGGTGTTTCATTCTTCTTATCGCCTCCACCACCACAAGCGGACAACGCGAGGGTCAAAGCAAGAACAGGAGCTAATACACGCATTTTCTTTTTCATTACTCACAAACCTCCCCTAGGAATATACAATGCTCTTTAGATATTACTTTTGTAACTGAGCAAAAGCTTTTTTCAGACTTCCTTCGCTTTCTTCCAGCGCTTGTTCTGCCTTGGCTGCATCCAGTCCGGTCTTAATCATCATGATCGCAAGTTTACAACTCATGGAAGCGCTTTCTAAATATGCAATAGCTGTCTTGTCGTCTACCCCCGTAGCTGCTTGAATAATACGAACTGAGCGGTCATACAGTTTGATATTACTAGCCTTCAAATCGACCATTAGATTATTGTAAGTCTTTCCAAGCTTCACCATCGTACAGGTAGTCAGCATGTTCAGTACCAGCTTCTGTGCGGTGCCTGCTTTCAGCCTTGTCGAGCCCATAATCACCTCAGGTCCAACGACAGGAGCAATACATACATCGCACACCGGCTCAACCCTCGAGTTCTTATTGTTTACTACACCGATGGTTGCAGCTCCAATTTCTCTTGCTTTCTGAAGTCCAGCAATAACGAATTGCGCGCTGCCACTTGCTGATAATCCGATGACAACATCCTTGTCTGTTACACCGCTTCGTTCAATGAGTGCGATCCCCTCCTCTGCATTGTCTTCATAACCTTCAACTGCTAGTCTCAGCGCCACATCACCTCCGGCAATATGTCCCTGCACCAGCAACGGGTCGGTACCAAATGTAGGAGGGCATTCCGAAGCATCAAGCACTCCAAGTCTTCCGGAAGTCCCAGCTCCTATGTAGAACATTTTACCGCCATTCTTAAGCACATGATGTACAATATCAACCGCTTTCATAATTTGCGGTATTTCTGCTGCAACAGCGCCTGGAACCTTGGAATCCTGCTCATTCATTAGACGGAGCATTTGTTCCGTTGTACATTCATCGATCATCTGAGTATTCTCATTGATCCCTTCGGTCGTCAATCCCGCCAGATACTCATCCATGGCCATCCCCCTATCCCAGTATTTGCATTTCATAATTGCATATTAACGAGAAATTTCATTTCGGTCAACAGTTTTTGAAATAAAATTTTATAATAAAATATTTCAATGGTTTTTTATTTTTATTTTATGACAAAAAAAGACACCGGCTAGAGTGCTAATCTCGCCGATGTCTGCATCCTATTTTCGCTGTTTACTTGATACAATATTATGGGTCTTCGTCAAGTATTTCTTCACGTTTCGATATTCCGCACTAGCTACCCCAGCGAATAAAATATCAATCACTGTAAGCATAGCAATGCGTGATCCCATGGCCCCGCTTCGTATGGTGAGCTCTGGCGTAGAAATACTTAGTACAATATTTGCTTTATCTGCTAGTTCACTCTTATTGTATTTCGTTATGGCAATTGTAGTCGCACCCGTCTTCTTCGCAATATCAAGTGCATCAAGAATATCCACCGTTTCACCAGAATTGGATATAAAGATAGCTACATCGTTCTTCTCAAGCAACGTAGCTGCGGTAAGCTGGCTATGACCATCCGTATAGGCATGACTCATTTTATTAATCCTTGTGAATTTCTGTTCCGCATCAATACCTACTAAACCCGAAGCACCGATGCCAAAAAAAACGATTCGCTTGCACTGCCGAAGTACCTTTACAGCTCGATCTATCGCATCCTTGTTGATTACACTAAGGGTATCTTCAATGGATTTAATGTTATTACGTGAAATGTTCGCAATGATTGTGGACAGATCATCTCCTGGCTGAATATCCGTATACTGATGCTTCTGCTCCTCATCCATCGAACCAATCGAGGCCGAAATACTGACGATAAAACTTCGATAACCGGTATATCCCATCGTCTTACAGAAACGAAGTACCGATGCATCGCTAGTCTTGGTTAACTGTGCCAAGCTTTTTATCGATAGATGGGGAATTTCCTCTAAATTCTCTAGTATGTATTCGGCAAGCATTTTTTCCACTGGTGTCAAGCTGTCTTTCATATCTCGAATCTTAATCAAAATATTATCATTAATTGACATTGGCTTCCCTACTTATCCTTTAGTCTATTGAAATATAAATCATTTTCTACTTCTTCATTATTACAAAAATCAATTTCATCATAAGCTCAATCCCCTCAAAATACAAGATGATTACGTCAGGTTTATGATAGAAATAGATCAACTGCTGACCGAAATTTTATTTCACTAGAATATTATCATTTTGGAAATTTAATTCTATTTTATATTGCAGCGCTTACAATAGCAATGATATACTAACAGCAAAATTGAGCACGATATGAACACGTAGAACAGCTATCGAAGGGTGGAGTTAGCATGAGAAAGGTTTTGAAGATTGCCATTATCGGCGCAGGCAGCACCTATACCCCCGAACTTATTGAGGGAATCATTAAACGCAAAGAGGCGCTACCGATAAGTGAACTTGTATTAATGGACATTGATTCTCGTAAACTAGAAATCGTCGGTATGCTTTGTGAACGAATGATCGAGGCAGAGCATCTGCCTTGTCGTGTAACAAGAACACAGAATCTAGATGAAGCGCTTCGAGATGCTGATTTTGTCCTTGGACAGATTCGTGTAGGTAAATTGTCTGCCAGAGTACTGGATGAGACTATTCCTCTGAAACATGGACTGATCGGTCAGGAAACATGTGGTATTGGCGGTTTTTTCAAAGCGATGCGTACCATTCCTGTCATGCTGCATATCGCAGAACGTATGAAAGAACTGTGTCCAGACGCTTGGCTCATTAATTTCTCCAATCCCGCCGGAATCATTACGGAAGCCATACTTAATCATACCGATATCAAAATGCTCGGACTGTGCAATGTCCCATTCAATATGTTTAAAAGCATTAGCGAAACGCTTAATCTAGATCATCCTCATTATACTTATGTAGGTCTCAATCACCTGAGCTGGATCACGGCAATCGAACAAGACGGTACAGATTATTTAAGATCTGCGCTCGATATGGGACTAAATAGCGAAGCCATGAAGAACATTCCTTCTAGCGGATTCAGTAAAGAAGTTGTTCAGATGGTAGGCGCTATCCCTTCTTCTTATCTGGAGTATTATTATTTTAAAGAGAAGAAGTTTAAGCTACTGCAGGAAAGTGAAATAACACGTGGTGAGAAATGTATGCAGATTGAGGATGATCTTCTAAATATCTATTCTGATGCAGAACTGCATACGAAGCCTGAACTTCTAGCATCTCGTGGTGGAGCCAACTATTCCGAAGTTGCTATCAGCTTGGTAGATGCCATCTACAATGATAAGCAAGAGGTTCATGTCGTTAACCTGCGCAATCACGGAGCTCTCAAATTCATGAAGGATTCCGATGCCGTTGAGATGTGTGCTGTGATTGGAAAAGATGGTGCCACGCCGATTGCTGTCCCTGATTTCAACAATGAACATATCGTCGACTATATGCGCATGGTAAAGGCTTATGAGCGTGAGACGGTAGCTGCTGCTGTGAATGGTAGTGAGGATGCAGCGATGCGCGCACTGTTAATGAATCCCCTTGTGGGGGATTACGACGCTGCATATCACTGCTTTCAAGAGTTGAAAGAAGCCCATAAGGAATACCTTCCACAGTTCTTCCCGAAAGAAAAAATGTCACGATGAACAGACAATATGTCATTGGCGTCGATGGTGGAAATAGTAAAACGGACTACTTTCTATTCGATTTGACTGGGAAGTATATAGATCATATTCATGCGGGAACGTGTAGTCATGAACGATTTCCTGACAGCTACGAAAGCTCCTACCGCATCATGAATGAGAACATTCAGCTGCTATTGAGCCGGAATCAGTTATCTATGGACCATGTTGTTGCTGGCGCTTTCGGATTAGCTGGCGCTGATGTACCTTCTCAGAAGATTTATTTAAGTAAGGTCGTTGAACGAATTGGCTTCACACAATATGCTGTAGATAATGACTCCTTTCTTGGTATCAAGGCCGGCAGTGAGAAAGGTTTCGGTATCTGCTCTATTAATGGTTCGGGCACCGTTACGGGTGGGATATCTCCAAGTGGCGACCGTCTTCAGATCGGTGGCGTTGGCAGCGAGTTATCTGGAGATGAGGCTGGTGGTTATTTTCTGGCTCGTAAGATTCTTCGAACGGTGTACGACTCTTTTTATCGCATGGGACCCGTAACATCAATGACTTCACCTGTAATGAAGCTGCTCCAGATTCCAGATAAATCTATGTTTATCGAGCACGCTATGAATGGTATTCTAGAGAGAACACTCCCCAATACAGAGCTTATGCGAATCATGTTCGAAGCTGCAGATCATGGTGACCAGCAAGCGGTGAATATTATAGACCACACTGCCCGGCAACTTGCCTATTCAACCGTAGGTTGCATGCATAATCTGGATTTCGGATTAGAAGTGGATGTTATTCTTGCAGGTTCTGTTTGGGTCAAGGCTGAGAGCCCACTCCTACTGCATAAATATAAAACATATATTACCTCACTTACAGAACACCAGTGCAGATTTCATATTTTACAAGTCCCTCCTGCAACAGGAGCCGTATTATGGGCACTCGAAATTGCATATGGCCAACCCGTGGATACTACAATGCGAGAGAACATCATTAGCAGCGTGGCAAATGTTCAGAGAAAGACTTAACTGACATAATTAAAGAAGGAGCTTCCCTTATTAGGGAAAGCTCCTTTGTTTGATGTTCTTATGAGTTATGTATAATGAGCAGGAACTAACTAAATTGCAATTCTTGTATATGATGGTTAGCACAGAATAAGGGATAATCATAAAGCATACCTTCATAGATTACTTCAAAATCCGGATGAATTAGAAAATCATGGGGTGTCACCAAGGCAGAAGAGCGATTCCACAATTCTAAATCCATTCCTCGAATTAGTTCGGCTACGAACTGAGAACAAAAGTAGGCATGTTTAGGGGCATAACTTCGTTTCATGGCTAGGAAGAATAATCCGAGAAGATTATACTTGTATCGTTCTTTATTCTTCTTATAGAACAGAATTTTCTTCTGCAAAACTTCGCGCTGCTCGGTTGTAACTTTTAACCTTAGAACCACACATCTGGTCGAAGGAAAATGACGATACACCCCTTCATGAATATCCTCTTCTACGAATCCTGCTGACCACGGGTTGGTCGCACATTTTCGTCCAAAGCTATACACTTCCTTCAAATCCACGTCAAGCGCAATCGAAGCATGGTTATAGGGTGCTGCCGTGTATCTTTTTATCAATCTCGTAAACATCGTTCCTGTATCCGTTAATAATACATATATAAATTTAGGGTCTGCCATTATCACACGTTCCTCCACGCTCATAAAAATACGATATCTCTAGTTTAGTCGGCTTGTTGCCTTTCCAAAACCGACCATAGGAGTGGATTCAAGCTGGACTTTAGTCTTGTTTAGCTTATAACGAAACATCGGACAGATTAGTTTGCCAACATATATCTATATAGAGCATCATACTCTGTTATTGTCATCCATTATACCCAGCGTTTAATCTGCGTGTATTTCTTCACCTTTACTTGATGAACGTTAGCCCATTCCGTTAACTCTTTTATCGCACGATCCTCTTCCTCGGAGAAGAAGCGAAAGACAAGATTGATAGGAGTTATTCGCTTACCAACAGGTATGATCCCAATCAGCGGTTTAAAGTAACCTTGCACCCGAATCTCTTTGATATCTGCGGTCTTAAGAGTTCTATTCCTAATTGATAGGGAATCGCCTTGAATCTTCAGTGTAAAGGGTTTCGCACACATTCTAATTATTGTAATCACAATTGTACTAAGACAAAGGATAATAACTAAGATTCTCGTGCCCAAAAATAGTACATCCAGAATATTATCCGTATCAAAACTGAATCTCACTAAGGTATATGCATACATACTCATCAATAGAGTCGCTCCAATAATTACATTTATACCCCGCGGATTCTTAGCATTATATATTCGTTCGATTTGATCCCACCCCTTTATTTCTAATACATGCACTGATTCTCCCCACTTTTGAAAGGAGACAAGAACTGATGGATCCCCATATGAGAATTGAAACGATGTTCCAGACAACTATTCAAAAGAACGCTCGCATACACAATGCCTATCTATTAGTGCATTCCGATAAACGAAATGTCCATCTCAATCTTGCCGAGGGTTCTAGTGGAACCATTGCTGCGCATGCTGATCAGCGTTATCTCATTGCCAGCATCAGCAAACTTTTCACTTCTGTATTATTCGCTCGACTTGCCGAACAGAACAAGTTATCATATGACGACCCGATTCATTTATATGTAGAGCAAGAGCTTCTTAACAAACTTCATATCTATAAGGAACAGATTACACGCGGGATATCCGGATTCATCATTTACTTGGACACACATCTGGACTAAATGACTTTTTCGAAGACAAACCCCAGCAAGGCCAAAGCATGATCGATATGATACTTAATGACCCTTCTCGAATTTGGACTCCGCAAGAGGTCATACTATGGTCTAAGGAACATTTGAAATCACACTTTCCTCCTGGAGGTGGCTTTCACTATTCCGATACCGGATATCACCTGCTTGGACTGATCGCTGAGACAATAACAGGTTTACAACTCCATCAAATATTCGAACATTATTTCTTTCGACCACTTAGCATGGAGCAATCGCATATGATCCACTACTCCAACCCGCTTTCTTCAAGCGAATATCCCATTGCAGATGTTTATGTGAATAAGACAGTACTTAATGACCATCGCAGTCTTAGTATTGAGTTTGCTGGAGGTGGTATTATCTCTACATCGGAAGATCTACTGAAATTCATGAAGGCGTTAGTGTCACATGAGATCATCTCGGAAGATTCTTTTGAAGGAATGAAGAACTGGTCAAAGTTCTCATTCGGTATTGATTACGGATACGGACTGGTTCAATTCCGCACCATCCCACTCTTGATGCCTGCTCGATATAACATGTGGGGGAATTTCGGTTCCACAGGATCATTCTTATTCTATCATCCAAGAATGGACGTCTATCTTATTGGTAGTCTTAATCAGTTCAGAACAACAAGAAAAGCAATTCAGCTCATGTTTAAGATCATTGATATTCTTAAGAAAAGCACTTCATTATAACCATTTCCGAATCTGTCTATGGGACAACTTTATGTGATTCATACTAGCCCATTCGGTTATCTGACCTATGGCTTGAACCTCATCTCCCATCACTCGAAAACATAGAGCTATAGGGGTTACTCGTTTCCCCACAGGGGTAATCCCAACAAGTGATCCGAAACGCCCTACCTGCACTCTAATTTCTTTTACATCGGTTGCCTTGACCATTCTACCTCTTACATTTATCGAATCTTGCGTCAGATATATTGTAAATGGTTTAACAAACATTCTAATTAACAAGATCAAGATAACGCTCACATAGAAAACTATGAATATAATCCTGTAAAATTCCATGAAATAATCAAAGTTATTATTGAAGCTTCTATCGCGATTAAAGGGTTTCAGAAAAATGAATAAATAAAGGATCAGTAAGCCTATCAACCCTGCTCCGGAAGGGTGTTTAGCTTGAATCATTGTTTCGTTCTCCACCAGCTTCTCTCCCCGTTAAACTCCATTGATTAAATCCAACGTCTAACCATCTTATTCGAGAACACAGTCACACCATGCTCCTCAGCCCATTCCTTTAATTCTTTGATGGCTTTATCCTCTTGGTCAGGATCTATATGAAAACAAAGATCGAATGGAGTGAATACCTTCCCTGTTGGTATAATACCAATTAGCGGTTTGAAGTACCCTTGGATTCTGATCTCTTTGATATCTTCTGGTTTAAGATTTCTATTTTTGATTTGTAATGAAAACTCACTAACATGCATAGTGTAAGGCTTTCTGAATAATCTAATGAGAGTAACAGACAAAACTAATACGGCCATAGTAGTGGAAAATAAAATAGATGAAAATGATGTACTATGGATTGAATTCATCCTAAACAACAAATTTAACTGAATTCCTATTAATAACAACATTGAAATTATAATACGTGTACCTCTAGGATTCTTCACCTTGTAAATATGTTCTATTGGAATCCACTCTCCTTTTTATTCAATCTATGAATCCAGCACAATATCCATCACTGTTCAGCTCTTCTCGAGTCTATTCCTTCTTAGTATATCCGGGTTATAAACAACTACGATTCCGCAGTTTAGACAAGACACGAATAAATAATGATTGTAATCAATATCGAGGACTTTATTTAAACCCGTGCCACTCATCGCCACCTCTTGAATTTCACATACTGTGCCTCCACATGTCACACAATTAAATCGATGCTCGATTCTTTCTTCTATACTTAATTCAACATAGTCTTCGTTTAGTACTTCTGTTGATACCGGCTCCTTGTCGTCTCCAATCTCAATATAAGCATTCAAATGCTCCGGTAACACCTCCATCCTACACTCAGGGCATATATCGCCTACAATAATAACTTTCTCTGCACACCATGGACAGATAACCATACACTTCAACCTCTCTTTCACAATGGTCTGAGTCAGTAAATGATTTCCTTTTATGATACCACCGTTTCCAATAAATAGGATTGTTATGTTAAAAATATATGTTTTAGACATAAAAAAAGACAGGATGGATATTCTCCAGTCCTGTCTCTTTAAGATGATATTAGATATTACATTCTGCAGATTGAAATGCTTGATAAACGACTTCATCATACTGGACTGAACCCTCAGAGTAATAATCTTGAGTAATTAAATCTATGAGTTTAGGATCTATCTTATTATAGGTATCCTGCGGAATAAATAGCATAAGCGCAAGAATTGTATCAAGATACTTCAGTAAAGGTTTTATAAATTTCTCTCCTGCGTATAATGTTTTAAAATTGCAAATCACAATGTAAAACGATTCGCTAATAAAAAAACTAGTAGAGTACCTTTTATAATTCATATTAAAGTTTTCAAACTCAACTCGTAATTCATCTTTGGAAAAAGACTGAATAATCACTTCTAATACTTCATTATGTAATTTGTAATTAACTTGTGCGCTTGAGTCAACCATTAAAAGATGCTTCATTAGCACTTCTTTAGTACCAGTAAATTTATAGATTCGTTCAATGTTCATAACAAGCTCTCCTGAAATAAATAGTATGTACGATATGTAATCCCCATTCTAACATATGATTCTACAAACAAAAAAACAGGCTTGGAGCTATCCTCCAAACCTGCCGCATAATTCATTCAATGCGTTTATCCTACAATACCTGTACGCTCCACACTTTCAACAAAGTAGCGCTGAACGAATAAATACAAAATGATCAACGGTCCCATAAGTAACAGGACACCTGTGTTTAAGAGCATAGATTGATACACCAAATCAGGTTCCTTGCCTAGCGCCATCCCCATATCCATAAGCTGTGTTGACAGTACCTTAACCTTACTTAGGAACAAGGATACATAGTAACTGTCATTCCACTGCCATACGAACGAGAACAGAACAACAGTAATGATTGCAGGAACTGCATTCGGTAGCATGATTCGGTAAAATGTTTTAAATACACCTGAACCATCCACCAGAGATGCCTCTTCAATCTCCTTCGGAATCCCTCTAAAGAATTGTCTGAAGATATAGATGTACAGACCATTCTTAAGACCCATAGCGGTCGCGGAAGAGATCAGGAACGGCCAGAACGTATCGATCAGATTCAGACTGCTCTTCCCAGTCAGAACCTTAACAATCCCGAACAGATCAAAATATCTGTAAGTCAGATACAGCGGAATCATAATCGTCTGTGGTGGAACAACAATCGTAAAGATGACAAGTCCAAATAACAGTCCGCTTCCCTTAAATTTTAACCGTGCAAACGCATAAGCAGCTAGTGCACAGGACGCCAATTGGATCAGCGTCGTACCTGTAGAGATCAGGAACGTATTTAATAGAGAAGACCAGTAATCCGTAGCTCCGATGGCGATCTTAATATTATCTAGCGTAAAATGCTTCGGAATCCACAACACCGTAGGATCATAAATATCTGCTTTACCACGGAAAGCTACAGAGAATCGTAGAAACAACGGAAACAAAATAATGAAACAAAATCCTGTAATTAGTACGGTTCGCACCACAATCCACAGCCAATATTTTGCCTTCTCCTGAGGATTGAATTTGTACGAGATGAAATTCGCAAATTCAGTTGGCGATTTCATAGTCTCTTCCTCCTCATTAGTCGTAGTAGAATACTTTTCTGGATATAATGGCTGTTGAAATCCCTAGAATTAGTGCGACAACTAAGAAATAGATCCAGGACATTGCAGCACTTTGACCGAATTCAAACGATTTAAACGCCGTTTCCGATATCAATGTGTTTATGGTATTCGCGCTAAATGAATCAATGATGGAGTATACCAAGTTCGTTAAGATTAGTGGTGTCATCATCGGAAATGTTACTTTCCAAAAGATCTCATACCCAGTCGCTCCCTCGATCCGGGATGACTCATACAGCGTTGGAGAAATCGACTGTAGACCTGCAAGGAAGATCAAAATCTGTACACCAGAGGAACTGATAATTTCATAGATTCGATCGACAGCTCCGGTAATATAGTCAACAATGACGGGCGCAAGTCCGGATTCAGTCAGTAACTTCTGCAACTCGAAACTTTGCATGATGCTCCCGCCGTCTTCGCCGCCTCCAGCAGAGGTTGTACTACCTACGAAACTGCTGATATCCATATTCGCAATCGCTGCGGATGCCAGAATAACCGGCAGGAAGAAGATCGCTCTTGCTAAAGCCCGGCCTTTAAATTTCTGGTTAAGCAGTACCGCAGCAAACAAACTAAAAATGATAATGATCGGTACATTGACTAACATGTTCGTCACCGATTCAGTTAGTCTTCGAGGGAACTCAGGGTTGGTTGAGAATAGGTTGGTGTAGTTCACTGTGCCAAGATAATCAACAGCAAACCCACCCTCGACCAACCGAATCGTACTTAGACTGAATCGAAACGACTGAATCAGCGGTAAAATGAACAGAAGAATTAAGCCAATGATGAGTGGTGTCACGAATAATACACCCATCCATGCTTTTTTCTGTGCTAGCGTAAGTGGTTTTTTGAGCATTCTATTCACCGCCTTCACCTACCTGATAGCTCTGCGGCTCGATGGTTACACCATCTATGGACACAGCCACATCGTTGTAATTGATTGTGATTTGGGTTCCATTCTCAAATGTAGTCTGAACCACACCAGGTGAAGGAGTCTCATGCCCTACAATGGTTTCGGTACGTACTTGATTTAAGATCTTGTCTACCTCGTTATACTGTGCAACCGCCTCATCAAACCAATCTTTGTAGTTAAGTGCATACAAGTGGTCAAACTTGGTATCCTTCACAGTGGAAGAAGGACTATGGAACCATTGATAATAAATGTTCGAACCCGTTTCGAGTGCTTTCAGCATCGACAGACGCGGATTATGAACTTCATCCATGTTATAAGGAGCTCCTGCCAGATCATAATATCCATGCAGCGCGATCTGGTAGAAAGGAACATCCTCATCCGTCAAATTCATCCGGCTGCTTCGAGTGGGCGCATTTACGATAACATTGGCATATGGCAGCGTATAGGCGTTGCCCCCATTTATCAGTAGCGAACCAGTACCCTGTTTCAACTTCTCCATTTCATTCTGTATTAGGGCAAGTGATTCTTGCCGAGTTACAGGATGGTCCGGATTGAAGTCGGAGTTCACCTCGTTCCCCATATCTCGTAAAGACAAGCCGGACAACGATAATTTAGAGTAATCTTTCATAAAACCATCAACTTGTTTGGATAGCTTCGTTGGTGACAGAATGTAGTGTGAGAAACTTGTAAGATCCTTGGCATAGGTTACTGGATTGTAGTTATATACTTTTGCTTTCCCACGATCCAAGAAGACAGCAGCTCCGGAATCTCCTTTATACTTCTGAAGGAAAGCCGCATCCGGATACAGATCGATACCATTCTCTTTCGTATAATCCATCAGCTTCTGCAAGTCTTTCTTACCACCAAGTGCACCAACAACCTTAATTTCATCTGGTGAAGAATGATTGATTCCATCATTAAACCAACCAACAAGTCTTAGGTCGACATTCGGAATACCCGCTTGTTTTAACTCTTCCAGAATCGTTACTGTTTCATCAAACGTTGTTAACGTTTCCGTAGAATTATAGGGAATTCCTAGAAACGACTTGTTTTTCCGGAACGCACCTTGCACTTCTAACACAAAAGGTGAATTCTCCGTTTTACTCAGTTGCTGCAGATTATATTTCTTCGTTAAATAGGATCGATAATGGCCGGCCATACCTGTATAGTCCGCGGATTCTCCCGACAGAAAGCCGTATCTTAACTGCAGATCACCATTCAATTTGTTCTTTTGGAACATCGGTACAGAACTGGTCTTCGTACCAGATGACAGTGTATAGAAGTCCATCGATGTTACTTTGAACTCACTGCCAACGGAGTTATATGAATCATTCCGTCCACTTATATCAGCACGAATACTGGATACAGCATCTCCACCCTCAATGATCCCAACGAATGCATGATCATCCTTTTTAAGACCGAAGACAGGTAAGCGTGTAATTTGATTGTGCTGAATAACATCCTTTACATCAAAAGTGCCATCATCGCCGTACACAGGCAAGTTATAAGGTTCTGCACTTGGTTTGCTGCTATTGAGATGAATGAGTGCACCTGATCCGTCAGGTACAAAAATATATCCATCCCCTGTTGTATCCGCTGCACCGAAGAATTTCAGCACCTGAATGGATGCAAGAGGATACGCGTTGTTGAATTCAAGTTCCTGCCCAGGAACAGATACAACCAAATGCTCGCCGTCAAGTGAGTATTGTAAAGGGATCGTAAACTGAGCGCTAGCCTTTACAGCTTCCTCTGCAAGTCCATTCTCCTGCTGGTCAGCAGCGGCATCTTCCGCTGTGTAGCCTATGCTTTCTAGCAGAACAGACAACTCTTCCGCAATGTAATCCTGAAGCTTACGGAGTTCATAGACTTTTTTTGCCTCATCAAATCGGAATTTGTATTCTACACTATCACGTGCTTCCTGATCCGGCAGCTTATCTAGGATTTGACTCTGAAAACGTTCCTGACTGATTACCTTAGGAATATTCGCAACGCTCTTGCTCATATTTCCGATCTGGTAAACAACCTTGATCTTTCCTTCGTTCACGTCAACCTGGAATTGATCCTTCGCAACACTATCTTCATAGCTGTTAAACGTGTTGATCTGCCCTTTCTCATTGTAATAACTAACGAGTACCTGGGCTGACAATTCTGATTTATACAACGGAGAAGCAATCGGATCCTCTTCTCGTGTAACCGGATTAGAGAACCAAACATAGCCATCACGCTTATCTTTAACTGCAATTTCGGCAGTTTTTTTATTGATGTAAAGGATTAGCGTCTCATTCTCAGATACTTTCTCCATCGCATCTAAAGCTTTCAGCTCTTGGGGGCTATTCGTGCTTGTTTTCTTCTCTTTGTTAATCTTTGTAGGTGCCGTTAAATCTGTCTTGCTATTAATACTTGGTTGTGGTTTATCTGTTCCCGAACCTGTTGTCACCTTTGCTTCTGCAGAGGCACTGTCTAGTTTCAAGGTCCCTTGTAATCCTGTTCCTGCTGCAATACTTGTGATAATCAGCAGGCACAGGAGTCCAGCAATCTTCTTCTGTTTTGCGGCCACCTTTTATACCTCCTTTTTCGCCTGCTACAACCGGAATGAAATCTCATTATAGATGGAACTCACGAAGCTGATCATCTGTTGTAGCATGCTGAAGAACAATACCCCAAGGAATATAATGATGCCCATTACAACAAGCGTTAACAGCATCGTAGCAATGGTCTTCCCAGCCGTATACTGATGGACAGTCATCGTACCCGTAAACAGGAGCCAGCAGGACCACACCAGCGCAATCGCTTCTAACATATAATAGAAGGAACTTTCGTCTGAAGTAATCACATTACTGTAGAGCATCTGCGGGATATATACGATGACAAGTGGGAGCAATGCATACGCCGTTGCCATCACGATTTCCTTGAACTTGCCTTCTCCATCCATAAGTGTTGTCAGCGACCAGTTCGCTACGCACCATAAGAGGAAAGGTAGCACGATAAACTTAAGTTCATCCAGAGAATTCAGCTGATCGGGATTGTTAAAGTTAATAACAAATCCATTAAATTGTCTTTTGATAATCGTTCCAATAACGAGGAAGAATACGATGCTAAGAGCCACCTTAATTCTTCCTTTATTCTCATACTTCATTTCCCAGAAGCCATTAAAAGGATGAATCATCGTGTAAAAAGGATTACGAATGATTCCGAACTCCTGATAGAATTGACCTTCGGCTTTCTTACGACGCGTTAATTTAACAGCAGCTATAATGACACCCAGGAATAAGACTATGGCAAGTACAATCGACCCGAAATGGTCCATAACGAACTCTTTACGGAATCGCTTAAATGCTTCGGAATAGTACTCCCTACTGTTTCCCAGCTTGAAGTAATCCATTGCCTCGTCATTCTTCCCTTCCTTCAGAAGTGACTTACCAATCCCTATGTAAGCAACATCGAAGTTCGTATTCATCTGAAGTACTTTCTGCCATGAAGCTGTTGCTTTCTCACTATCACCTTGATTAAGTGCAATCACGGCCTCACGAATTAAACTTCCATATTGTGTTGGTTCAAACACGGATAAACGGTTATTATCTTTGTCTAGAACCAGCATCTTGTTGCCTACGGTTTCAATAGCGGACGGTGTGCGGAAGTTACTCTGTTGACTACCAAGTCCGCCGAAAGTATACAGTAAGTTACCATCTTTATCATAAGTAAATATGCGGCCCCTCTTGGAATCCAGTGCGCTAAACATGCCACCTTCGTCTGATGTAATATCTACAAAAATAGAGCTACCTGGTGGCGTACCTGTCTCCAAATTCCCCGTATCACCTTTCGGTGGGAAATAGCCTTTACTTCTCATAATGTCAACGCCGGAAGGATTCAACCTTTTGAGTGGTTGATCTGACTCTTCCTCTGATGTAGACGTATAGATAAATCCATCCGCATCGATGTCAAGATTATTGAATTCCAGCGGGATAAACTGCTGCATCTGCTCACGCTGAGCTTTGGTTGAAATTCGTTTCCAGAATAAGTCGACAGGACTAAATTTCACTCGGTTCGTCCCGATAAAGCCAACAAATCCGCCGCCAGAATCAAATTCCATAATCCCTTCATAGGAGCCTCGGCTAATGACATAAATGCGTTCAGCCTTATCGATTCCTACCTTAATAGGAATATACTGAAAACCTTTACGAAGCATCGATGATTGCGGTGCTTCAATGATACGTGCGAACTTCCCTTTTACATCAAACTCTACAATTCTATGGTTTTCCGTATCTGCTACATAAATGTTTCCCTGTGCATCCGCGAACACGCCTTCCGGCTGGTTCAGTTGATCCTTTTGACCCTCACGCTCAAATTCCGAAATGACATGAGCTAATTCCAACTGTCTGTTCAAGATGACGATCCGGTTATTTCCGGTATCCGCAATATACAACCGTCCATCTTGACCGGAGTACAAATCTTGCGGGGATGACAACGGGCCTATGTTCCAATCGTCACCATACATGACCTTTTGCAGGTTATAGGGATCTGGTGCTGGCACCGGTTCTCCCCAGAAAGAATAGCTGTAGTTATCATTGGCAGAGACTTGAGCAGGGGCAATCGCGCCGGATAGCACCATAACGATTAGGATAGCGGTGACAAATCTTGTCATCTGTAAGCCCCCTTGTTATTCCTTCAGACCCGATGTGGACATCGTCTGAATGATGCTACTCTGCGTTATAATAAACACCGTAATCGGAACTAGCATCATCAAGAATGTTACGGCTGCCACTGGTCCTGTTCTGACCAAACCACCACTTGCGATTTGACCGAATACATAGTCCACCGTTTTGAGCTGTTCACTATAAATGAACTTATGGCTCGTAGCTGAACCGTTGGTCCAAAGATTTTGCAAAGAAAAAATAATGAGTGTTAACCAAGCCGGTCTTACGATCGGCATGACAATCTGCCAGAAGATTCGATATTCACTTGCTCCGTCTATCTTTCCAGCCTCCAATAGCGCATCTGGAATTTGCTCCATGAACTGCTTCATGAGATAGAGACCAAGAGTCATACTGAATGCAGGAAGCAAGATTGCCCAGTAAGTATTGAGCATTCCCAAGTATGAAATGATCATATAATTGGGAACTTGGGTTACATATGCCGTAAACATGAGCGATAGTACGACAATGCTGAACAGAATCTTTCTTCCAGGAAATTGCGTTTTTGCGAGCGGATAAGCAGCAGCTGAAGCAAGGAGAACGTGTCCAACTGTACCAACGATCGCGATGAAGAAAGTATTAAATACATATCTTGAGAACGGAACCCAAGAATCACTGAAGATTCCTACCAAGTCCGTAAAGTTCTTGAATGTTGGGTTCCGAACAAAGAACTTTGGTGGAAATGTAAAAATTTCATCAAGTGGCTTAAACGCGTTACTAATCGTAAACACCAATGGTAGCGACATGAATACAGCTACCCCGCCAAGCAGTATGAACAAAATCAAGTCCACACCCCAGGACCGGTTCAGTCTTTTGGGCATTTTAAAAGCTATTTTCATGGCCTACTCACCTACTTTTCCAAGAAGCTTCTGTGTGATCAAATTGGTCATAAGCATAATGGAGAACAGTACAGTAGCTATCGCGGAAGCATAGCCCATTTCATAACGAATCGTACCGTAATCGACCAAATGCGTAACAATGGTATGCGCAGCGTAATCCACACTTGGGAATCCGACCAAGAAGATGGAAATCTCTGCAACAGAGAAGGCCGAAGCAATCTGGATGACGGCCCCGAACATCAGCTGAGGTCTCATCGCTGGAAGTGTGATAAACCACAGTTCCTGCCAACGGTTACGGATTCCATCGATACTTCCCGCTTCATACAATGTACGGTCCACATTTTGAAGACCTGCGATAAAAGCCAGGAATGCCGTACCCAAGCTGAGCCAGAGTTGTACCAAGATCAGAATCATGAGTACAAATCTTGTGTCTTGAAGCCACTGAATCGGTTCCTGGATAAAGCCCCAATTCATTAAAAATGAATTCGCATAACCGTATGAATCACTTGCGAACAATAACGTCCAGATTAAATAGGTATTGCCCGCAATAGATGGTGCATATAGGACTAGTGTTAGAAGAGCACGAAGTTTCGGTGGCAATTCATTAATAAGCCAAGCGAACAGGAAACAAGCAATATAACTTATCGGCCCTGTAATCGCTGCGAATAATATCGTGTTCTTCAATGCGATGAGAAACACATCATCCTGAACAAATAGTCTTGCGTAGTTTTGCCAACCAATGAAGCTCGGCGCTTCTAATAGATTGAAGTTTGTAAAACTAAGAATAAGTGATAACAATACTGGAATGACTGTAAAGGTAAAGAACAATAGAAAATAAGGTGCTAATAACACGTATGCATGTCTGTTTTTCTTCATTAAACCAATATTACTTTTCCATTTACTGCGGAGCATCTGATTCGGCTTCCGCTTACCGGGCTTTTGAAGCCCAGTAGCAATCGGTTTCTCTGCGATCTGTTGTTTCACTCTAGATCCCTCATTTCTCATAGGGAAGATTAAATTCTTTACGCTTCAGCGTAATTTCTTCATTCATAATTCGAACATAGTTCTCAAGCGTTTCACGCGGGTCTTCACCTTGAACGACAACTCTTCGGAATGCATTGTCGATGTTCCGGCCAGTCAAATATCCACCCGGCACTTCCGGAATCCCTCTTGCCCACTGCATCTGATCTTCGAGTTTAAGGAAATCCTGTGTAGGCCATGGCAATTCTGCTAATGCTTCCTTGTTCGCAGTTGGGTATCTTGCTGCCGTCCCCATTCGAATTTCCATTTGACGACCAAAGGCAACTTGTGTATCTTTCTCAGTCCACCACTTTAAGAAAGTCCAAGCGGATTCTTTATCCTTTACATTCTTGAACATGACTGAGGCTGATCCACTACTACCCACTTCTCTATGAATCTCTCCATCTGGCGTCATCGTTCCCGGTACTGGAGCAAAGGACCATAGGCCTTTAATCTCAGGTGCAAAGGCATTTAGCTTGTTATACATGGTGTAATCTACAACACCGATTGGCATCTCTCCTGTACGGAAACGGTTAGCGAAATCTGCTGCAATCGGAATTTTGTAATTCACGAAGAAGTCGGTCCATTGCTTAAATTGCTTCATAGCTACTTCGGAATCGAGATCGGTCGACATCCCACCGTCCTTGAATATATTCCCGTCATTTTGATATAAAAACATAATCAAAGCCGGGCTAATGGGTAAAGTCGCAATGTTCGTATTAGCTGTCTCATTCCCCGTCGAATCAAGCGGTCGTTGTGGGAGTCCAAATTGCAAATTGTTTTTTTGCAATACAGGTAGCATCGCATAGACATCATCCCAGGTTTGAGGAACTTCTAGCTTCAGCTCATCTTCCAATATGTCTTTTCTGTAAAAGAGCATCGGGAAGGTCTGTGTTTCTGGAAGAGCATAATAATTCTCAAGGTATTCAAAAGGTACCAGTGCGCTTTCATTGAATCGCTGTTTCACCGTGTTAAAGTCGCTAAATTCAGACAAATTCTGAAGTGCGTTCCGGCTGGCATAGTTCACCGGCAAGTCGCTTCCGATCTGGATCGCAACGTCGGGTCCTTTACCTGCTACCGTAGATGGAAGAATAACATCTGCTGCGACGAGCTTCAGATTGACATGAATTCCAGTCTTTGCGGTGAATTGATCATCGACCAATTTTTTAATCACTTGGGCTTGGTCTCGAGCCGATGTAACCCACACCGTTACACTCTTCTTGTCATCTTGATCCGCGGAGAAATCATCATAATTCTCATAGAAAGATGCTAAGAATGCTTCTGTATCTGTAACAAACTTATCGAACTTCCCAGCCTTAGCCTTTGGAAGCTTAGCACCTGGGGAGCTTACAATAAGATAATCTAACGATAGTGGTTGTTCGTTGATGGTGAGCATCCAAGAACTCAGTGCACCAACATTCGCTTTATATGCTTCTACCCTTGATGGAACAGTCTCCGGATTATCTGCCATATCTTTTAGTTGATATGCCACAGTATTAATGATCGAAGTTTTATCATCACTTTTCCCTGAAGGACCTTCTAGCGCTTTCGCAATGTTATAGAGACGTTCGCTCGTTTCACTGAACAGTTCTGTCATCTCCGGTATACGCTGCTCTAGGTTATAGTCCCGAAATGGATCCGGAACAGTTCCGGTATAACTAATGATTGTCCGGTACATAGAGTTAAGCTCTAGAATGGTAGATTCGACAGATCTAAGAATCGGTGCAATATCTCCAAGCGTAACTTCCATCCTTATCGTGTGCTTGCCCTTCTCTAACTCAAAGAGATAGGGTTCTGTATTACTCTTGCCAATGACTTGCGTTTGCCAATCTGCACTATACGGGAAAGGATACGATTTAAGTTCCTTAAACGGAACCTCGCCATCGATATAAACCGTACGGAGTGATGACATTCCTCTTAAGAAATTTTGTCGATTCTTGAGTGCAATCTGGTACAGTCCATCTTCTGGAACTTCAAATTCCCATTCGATCCATTGCCCTGGTAATCTCCACGCGTACCCACCCATCGCGTTATTCCGTAGTTTGGAGACGTGGAATGGTTCTACCGCAGGATTGGAACGATCATTATAAGGAAGTAGGCTTGGTGTTGATTTATACAATGTCTCTTCAGCCTGTAGTTTTATGAAGACTTCCTCAGATGAATTAAGGCTGTCCTGCTTATAATTACTCGCTATTTCATCGTATGTAGGCGTCAGTTCTTCCTGAGACAATATCAACTGATCGATGACAAGCGGCTCTCGTACAGAAGTTAAGGTCAAGGTGTGCTTGCCTTCCGAAAAGTAAAATAGGAAAGGATCCTGATAAAAGCCTGTCGAGTCCCTAAATGCTTCATTTCTCCACATTTGAGTCTCAACCTGATTCGGAGCGAGATCATTTCCTCGGTCATCACGATCAAACGTATTTTTCTCGTTACCCCAAATACGATTAAAAATGAAGCTTCTCGCCTCATTAAAAGGAATATTGCCGTCTATTTGTAATTCGCGTTCTATGTCGGAGGACTTCCCTGCCTCGCTGTAAAAATCCATTCTAATATTGTAAAGCCCAGCTTTTTTAATCTGTACATCCCAAGAAACGGAACCCGTCTCTTCCGTGAGAAGTGCTTTTCCTTGTCTGCCTTTGTAATCTTCCAATACTGTGGTCTTCATGCCATCTACCTTGCTGAAATCTTCCCCTTCGATGATGACATTCTCCACTGAGGAACTGGCGTCTGTGAATTTGCTTAAATATTCCTCATAACCGCCCTTCTTAGGCGTCCCCCCAATGCCGGTTAGGTCAAGCTCAGGTGGTATTTGAGAAATGGAATCTGCAGAATCACGAGTTGCTCCACCTCTAAAGGAAAAAAACAGGCCAGCTGCAATAATCAACAAAAGCAGTACGAGTGCTACTTTCATGATTGGTTTCCGCATTGGACCCACCCCTTCTCTCTAAGAGATACCCCTATTTTCCATCATGAAGAATAGGGGTACGCATCTAGAGTTTCTATCCTACAGTTATTTGGTTTCAGAAAGCATTTTCTTGATATTAGCTTCAAACTGAGGTTTAACTTTATCTACTGCTGTTGCTGGAGAAATTTTACCTGTTGTAATATCTTTAACTACACTTTTGAATAAGTCCCCGCCGTCTGGAATGGCATAATAAGAAATATACTCCATGCTCTCAGCCATTTGTCCTCTTGTATCGAGTGACTCTTTATTTGGATAGGATGCTTCCCAGCTCTGCTTGGAAAGTTTTCTTCCTTCTTCATGGAGACTGATTTCATCATAGATTTTGACAGCTACTTCAGCATTCTTAGAGTATTTAGAAACCATGAACATGTTCGCAAATGGAGTGTATGTAACATGTTTATCTGCTTTAGGTCCTTTCGGGAAGAACACATAGCCAAGTTCTTGGTTTGGCATGCTTTCTAACAGACCGCTAAGCTCCCAGCTAAATGCACCGTACATGACACCTTTACCTGCAATAAACTCTTTGCTTGCATTCTCAGGTATAGGTTGCATAATCGATTTGTCTTTATTGTAAAGATCAGATACGAATTGCAGCGCCTGGATTGCATTTTCACTATCAAGGGAGAATGCTGTTTCTCCATTTTCGTTCTTATCTACTGAAGCTTTGTTTGTATAAACAAATTGCTCAGTCAAGAAGTCCATCGTTCCGTAAGCGCCCGCTACACCGTAGATATCCGTCTTTCCGTCACCGTTCGTATCTTTCGTTGCTTTTTTAGCAAAATCACGGAATTTATCCCAAGTCCATTCGCCTTTTTGCTGAAGTTCATAAGGATCTTCAAGGCCAAGCTTTTGAACTAGTGTTTTATTATAGAAGAAACCGTAAGGAGATGGAGATGAATCTGTCATACCGTACTGCTTACCGTTATAAGATCCACCCGCCTTCATCCAAGCTGTGTATTTCGGATCATTCAGATCGAGGATATTATCCACAGGCTGAATGAAGTCTTTGTTGACCATTGTTGGGAAGGCCCAGAACAATTCAAGCAGAACGATATCTGCAAAAGGAGTTCCGGAAAGTGAAGTCGTTGTAAAGTTCTCAATGTATTTACCATAATCACCGAACTTTACGTATTCGATCTTAGCGTTGTATTTCTTCTCTGCTGCTTCAATCAATTTGATCTGCAATTCTTCAGCAGGACCTTTCTCTGCAACCAATCTTGGGTCAGCATCATCGTACCAAACACCAATTCGGATCGTTTCACCCTTAAGATCATACTTAACTTCATCTTCTGCAGCTGGTTCAGGATCTTTAACTGCTGTATCTTCTTTCGGAGTATCCGTAGTTGGTTCTTGTGATGCATTGTTCTTATCACCACCGCCAGAGCAGCCAGCGATCATAAAGGTCATCAGTACAACGATGAGCAACATAGGAAGTAATCTGAATTTCTTCACCTGTAAAACCCCCATTTTTCTATTAGATTTAATTTTTAACAAGCTTTAATTGCGTTAAGTCCTAGTTAACAGAACTCTAGTTAAACAAATCACCCCTTTTCGCGCAAAAACGCGCCTGTTAAGAATGCGCTTACATCAAAGACAAAAAAATAAAATGGTATACCTGTTGCTACATATTATGTATTAAGTATATCTAATACACCACTCATAGGAGCTATTATAATTGGATAAATCTTCTTTGTAAATAGTGAATATACCTAATTTCAATTTTGTGTAAAAAATTATACCTTTTATTTCGAAAATGCTTACATTTACAATTAAAAAAGCTGTTCCTGTGAAGGAACAGCTTTAAATCTTTATACTTTTATAGAAGTTCAGCTTATTATTTTCTCTGCGTAGGTACGAGGTTAAATAGACTTGGAGATGATGTCGAACCTCGTTCGATTAAGCAAACAGGTACAGTTATCTGCTGAGCAGCCTTGTCTGGACTCTGTATCTGCTGAACAATGAGCTCAGCTGCTCGGCGACCGATTTCCTTACAATCTTGTGATATCGTTGTTAAGGGAACCTCTACCAGACGGGATATCATATGATCATCAAACCCAATAATTGACAACTGATCCGGAACTCGAATCCCCATGTCTAAAGCACTACGTAACAGGTCTACAGCCAAATGATCATGCTCTACTTGAATGGCTGTAACCCCAATATTCATCAGACGTGAAATCATAGTTTTATAAAACGCATTCTTATCCTCTTGTTCATCTGCTTCTTCATAAAAATCGGTAATGATGAGCTCCGGGTCCACGGGAAGATGGTGATCTCGAAGCGCTTTGCAATACCCCTGATAACGATCTCTAACTGAACTGCGATACTCTATGCTAATGCTTGATATAAATGCTATTCGCTTATGTTCTAGATCAATGAGCTTCTTGGTTGCCTGATATCCACCCTCCAAGTTATCTGAAACGACACTTGTAACCGGCAAGCTTTCTATGTATTGATCAATCATGATGAGTGGGTAATTATTCCAATAAAGCGCATTCAAAACATCGATGTTTATCATCGTGCTCATTGGATATAAGATAATACCTCTCGAACCAATCTTCGGAACTCGGAGTAAAAGCTCCTTCTCTTTGTTCTTGTCCCAATTGCTGTAATGAATGCTTAGATAATACCCCTTGGAGTCTAAATATTCCGATGCTCCTTGGATATATTCTAGTTCATTCGTTGCTAGATATGGCAAGATCATAGAGATAATGGGATTCGGATTCGACATTGAATGCATAGTCGTAAATTCTGGAAGTTTATGTTCATTATCTTGCTTCTTTACGTAGCTACCGCTACCCCGTTTCCTGTAAATTAGACCTTCTCGCTCTAATTCAATCAGTGCACGCTTAGATGTAATTCGGCTTACGCCTGATTGCTCAGCTAACTCCACTTCCGTTGGAAGCTGCTGATCCGCTTTAAACTCACCGTTTAATATCCTGGCTTTCAAGTCCTCCAAAATGATCATGTACAACGGCTTATTCTTGGATTGCATCTTAACTCACTTCCAGTCTGCCCCATTATTCTAGCTTGTTATTGATTATAACAACTTTAACTGAATATACAAACAATATATCAAATCAAACGTTATAATGTCTATGACCCAAACTAAAAAATGGAAATATTTATTATTTTTTATTATCCTAATTTGCTTACTTAGCATTTTACCAAAGATTAGGATATTTAATAGATATAATTTGCAAAAAAACCGCCAAATAGGTAGGCGGTCAACTAAATTACATTATTATATTGGTCATAGCAAGTTATACGGGCTGGATAAGTTTCTTTTAAATCCTTTGGTAGTTTCTCAAACTTGATGAATAATTCATCTTGAGAAATATCTGTTGAAAAACTGAATTCTTCGTGCTGAAGTTCAACGAATAGATGGTCTATTTTAAAATCGATATTATAACCAATTACAATTCCATACATCCCTTGATTCGTGTCTATATTGCGATAGGATACTTCATTGGTTCCATATCCTGATTGTCCAATCTTCAACTTGCCATTCCATCCCATAATCATCTGAGCATAGCCAATACGGTGATCTTCTAGCTGAAATAAAGTAATATAGGTATCTGAAGCACCCAACCTCACAATTTCTTTCACGTGAGGGCTCATTTCTCCCCCACTCCCCCGATTTAACCATTTTGTTAAATTTGTCTGTATAGACTTCTCATTATTCTCAATATGATATTCTTCAGAATAATATAAGAAAGGTAGGGCACATAGTACGAATATAAAAAATATCCACATGAATACCTTTTTATTATTTTTCAAATCAAACTCCTCCTTTAACAATGTGCTTTACATATGTATTACAAGACAAAAAAAGTCAGACGACTACCTAAGGATAACCCTTGAAGCGGCCTACTGACTCAGATATTATATTCTTCCATCTCGAGATAAAATCTCCTCAGCCACAAGTTGCCCCGATAATGTGACAATTGGAGTTCCGCCTCCAGGATTCGTTGTTCCGCCCACAAACCAAAATCGATTCAAACCTTTTAAAGTGTTGGCTGGACGTGAGAACGTCTGTCTCGCTGAATTCGATGAAATTCCGTATATTGCACCTCGATATGCTCCGGTATCTTTCTGAAGATCCTCTGGTGTATAGAACCGTTTTACTTCAGCACTTGTTATTCCCGCTAAACCTCGAGTTTCCAGTCGCTTTATAAGTGAACTTCCATATCTCCCTCGTTCCATATCCCAATTCCAAGAGGATGAAGTATACGGTGCGTTGGCAAGCACAAACAAGTTGCTGCCACCTTCAGGGGCCATGGACGGTTCAGAGTATCCTGAATGACAGATGTAAATTGTAGGATTCGACGGAGCAACCAGTGCTCCAAATATATCCTGAAACTCTTGTTCATAATGTTCAGGAAAATAGACGTTATGATGTAATAACTGCTCATAATGCTTTCTTACTCCGATTAAGGATACAAACCCCGAGAGCGAAGGTTCATAAGCGGCGATCTTAGAGTCTGACATGGAAGGACGATGAAGTGCAGGAATCATATCCCGACATATAGACAATACATCACCGTTTGCAATCGTTACATCCGCACTCATGGCACCTCGTTCACTCTCCACCCCTCTTACCTCTCCATCATGGATGAGTAACTTTCTGACTTTAGCTCCAGTATATATCTCTACACCTAGTTCACGAGCCAATCGTTCAAATGCAGCCGGAATAGCAGAGGTTCCTCCCTTCACTCCATAAACACCTAGCGTGCCTTCTAAATGTGCCATCATCGCGAAGATCGCAGGAGACTGATAAGGTGATGAACCGACATAAGTTGCGTATCTTCCATACATGGCCAGCGTATTGGGATGACGAAAATAACGATAAAGCAGCTTTTGTAGTGATGTTAGGGGGCGAATCCTTAGTAGCGCAGATATGAGCTGTGGCTTCAGTTTGCTTTTCATGTCTAGAAGCAGGGTGTTTAGGAACTGTCGATCCGCCTGTTGAAAGAGTTCTCTCGACTCAGATAAGAATGCATTAAGCTGGCTCGCATCATGCGGACTGTAAGCGGCAATCTGCTCCTTCATCCACTCAATATCACTACTCATATCAACAATATGACCATCTGCGAAAAAGTTTCGTGTAGATGGGTCAATCTTATACATGTCCAAATAGTCTTCCATTCGTCGCCCCGCGGTTCGGAACACTCGTTCAAAGGCTTCGGGCATCGTAATGGTGCTAGGCCCTCGGTCAAAATGGTAGCCTTCATATTCTACCCGCTGCAGCTTCCCTCCTACAGCATTCTGTTGTTCAAACACCGTAACCTGATATCCCGAAGTCGCTAGACGTATTGCACACGATAACCCTCCTAGTCCAGCACCAATGACGATAGCCTTTTTCATGTGTATTTCCTGCCTTTCCATTGATATCCTTTGCTAGAATATGCACCACGGCATGAATCAAGTGCTAGTAAGATTAAGAGCATTGTGCTTAGCGGCATGCAAATGGATAACCAACCGGGTTGTCCGCTATTTCGATCAGCTGCAAACTTTACGCCCATACCAAGCAACATGCAAGCCGTTGCCCAGAAGAACATCTCACTTGTCGCAACGGGTGAATTCGGTGAAATTATCCAGTCAAGCAAGAAGACAAGCAGCAATAAAGATGGAAGTACATATAGCATGAAATAAGTGATTAATATGGGTAATAAGAGCGAAATACGACGACCAAGTCCTGCATATATATTTTTTCGAAATCCATTCCATACCTCTTTGCTATTATGATACATCCGCATGCTTATACTTGTATGCACATAGGCTAATGTGACAGGCTCACCGACCTCCTTCATTCTTCGAGCGAGCGCCATATCATCTACAATCTGATCTTTAATCGCGCTGTGACCTCCACTCACCCGATAGCTTTCACGATTTATAAACATGAATGCCCCGTGTGCGGCCACAAACTTAGGGTCACGAGATTTCCGAACCAACCGTACAGGCAAATGACAAGCGATTGTAAAGGTCATTAATGGAACGATTAACTTCTCGAAAAATGTTCGGACTTCTTGATAAGGAAAGCCTGTAATTAATCCTCGCCCCTGCTTTTTAGCTAGCTGGAGCGTTGAGGTAATCCCATCAGGCGCTACTCTGGCATCTGCATCCATAAAGAGCCACCATTCTCCTGCTGCATGTCTAGATAGCTGATGGCAAGCAAATACTTTACCAGCCCAGCCGGACGGTAAAGGACTTCCTTCAATTAGCTTTATTCTTTCATCTTGGGAGGCGAAAGACTTTACGATTTCTGGGGTACGATCCTCTGATCGATCATCCAGGACGAGAATTTGTAAATTTTTATAATTACTTTGAACTAAGGATGCTAAACACTCCCCAATATTCCTCTCTTCATTACGAGCCGGTATGAGGATGGAAATGAGAGGAGAACGATCGCTCTCCTTGAAATTGTTCGTTTTTTCTAACTTGGGCATCTGCCTTACATTCCAGATAACGAACAAAAGCTGAATCATCAGAATGATCAGCGTAATTAGAAAAAGCTTTTCCATATGCCCACCTTCTTTCGGAAATCGTCAAATATATCGTTAGTTGACCGTCCTTCTTCAAGAATCGGTATAAATTGTTCCGAAATCGTGTTCTGTTCCGAAATAACGAGCTGACGGTGAATGTTAAGCTGATTCTCTAGTGAAATACGCAGCTCCTCCACCGTTTTTTTACGACCGAGTTTTTTCCAATTCTGAATAATCGGCTCGCCTGCCCATAGGGAAACATCAGGCTTCTGATGTTGCAGCATAGCACTGATCATCGTGACAGGGACCACAGCAGCTGCTTCACACTCGGCAAGGAGATAACCGCAACCGGATTGAAAATGAAGAGGGCGAATCTCTGAGTGATAAATCTCTCCTTGCGGAAATAACCAAACACATGCTCCACGATCCAGTAGTTTGCCGGCATAATGAAGGGATTGCATAATTCCTCTCAGAGATGTTTTATCAATCGAGAATGCCCCAATCTTGCGAAAAAAAGGGTAGCGGTTCATTTGCTTCTCGTCCATCATGATATAATGGTCATTCCGTGAACATGTACGAATAGCATAGTAGGCAAGCAATCCATCCCACCAAGAGCTATGATTCATAATATACAGAATAGGTTTATTCGTTGTATCCTCATGATCAAACGTTCCCCGAAGTGTAAGACTATGAAAATGACGTCGAAGCAAATAATACTTGTTGTATGTATGAAAAATTTGTTCAAAGCTTTTGCTTTTGTGTGCTTCGATCATATCTAAGAACCCCCTCAGCGATTACCGAACCCACTAACGAGATCATGAAAGGAGTATAGAGGCCCTCTTTGATTCCCAAAATACCAAACATCAATAGCATACCCTGATACAATCTCACACCTTCTGCTAATGGTTTCCGATTCGGCATTCGAAGCGGATACAGCCACGAGAGTAGAAAAGCCGTCACGAACCAGCTCGCAAAATTTTGCCAAGGTACACCTGCGTATATCCCATCTCCTTGCCACTCCCAAAAACCTCTGGAAAAGGCAACAGGGTCAAGTACGAGATCAAATAGTAATGCCCATAATCCAGCCTGTAGAGCTCGACCCCATCTGGTTGTAGCAGTTGATAGAAGTATCGCCGAAGACATGACGCCAATCCATGCAAATCCGATCGCAAGCGGAACACTTTCTCCAAACAAGCTGAGCGTATGACTATAATGATACGTCCCGAAGGGATAACCCGTCTGTGTTCCTATTCCCTCCAGGACATAAGTAACAACACCAACAACTAGAGCTCTCATGACAATAGATAGCGGGCGATTGCCTAGAATCCCATTCGATTGCATAAATGTATCTCGATCCTGTACTTCAAGCTGAAGCGCATAAAGAGCAAAAAAGATTAGAAAAAGTCCATTTGAGAAGTGTAAAAAGTCCGGAACATAAAATGCAAGCATGAGGACAAGGCCGATCGCGTACCAGCCCCAGAATAAATAACGCATCTTCATGAGACAGCGCTGCTTTCTTGTTTCAACATAGATATACCGAAGCGATGAGTTACCGTAGTTAGAATAGCGGCTTTTTTCATTCCTGTTACATAGGCCCTATCGGTAAACACACGGTATTGATTGTCCTTAACCGCATCCAATATCGCTCCATAAAACTTAGCCGCAAGCTCAATACTGAACGCACTTCTGCTCGGATAGCTATCCAGATCGCGAAGTCCCAATTCAAACCAGTGTTTAGCAAGCCCCTCAAGTTCATGAATAAGATGAATAAACGCTGGATTAATATCCCCTTCAGCAAACGCTGATTCAGAATATCCATGCTTCTTCATTAATTCCAGAGGTACATATCTTCTTCCTCTTGCTCGGTCTTCTCCAATATCCCGTACAATATTTACAATCTGCATAGCTTTGCCTAAGTAAATCCCCGAATTCGTAATGTCCTCTGTAGGGGAGTCGTGCAATACCGGCAGCAGCATTTCACCTACAGTACCAGCAACTAGATAACAGTATTCTTCCAGTTGCTCCATCGTATCATAATGAGATCGCACTAAATCACGTCGCTGACCTTCCATTTGTTTGAAAAACGGCTCCTTACCAAGATTCGGAAACTGATCAAACAACCATCTAAGAGCCGTAAAGATAAAATGTCCTTCTGCTTGTTCCAAATGGTGTAAATGAAACTCTAATTCATCTATCGTGTAAAAGGCCTTCTCCGGCTCATCCACCGCATCATCAATCATTCTGCAAAATGCATAAATCACATATACTGCTTCTTTCCGCGGAGATGGAAGAAAGCTGAATGCTTTATAAAACGTAGAAGATCCTTCACGAATCATGTCCTCACACAAGGTCAAACTGATTTCGCGCTGCATATTTCTCTCTCCTTTGTTAGATAGTCGGCTAGTAAACGTGCCCCTTGCATAACAATCGGGACACCCCCACCAGGGTGAACGGATGCTCCAACACTGTAAAGTCCATGAATTGCTGGATAAGGAACAATTTGCGGTCTGAATACCGCCGATTGTCCTAAGCTAGGTGCGATTCCGAAACTACCGCCTCGGTACATCCCTTCTCGCTCTGCATCATCCGGCGTCCGTATATCCATCCACTGAATCGCTTCTCGCAGTCCTGGAAACCCTCTACGTTCAGCTTCATCCAGTATATATTCTGTCAATTGATCTTTCCGCCCCTCCCATTCCACCTCACCTGCTGGAGGGACTGGCACGAGCAAGTACAGTACACTTTCGCCCTCAGGTGCCGCTTCTTCGTCCAACGCTGTAGGGTAGAAGGAATAAAATGCAGGCTCATTCGGCACTTGTTGATCGACAAACAATTGTCTTAGACCATTGTTTAAGGATTCCGGAAGAAAGAATTGATGAATCCCCGCTTCAGCCCAGCGTTTATTCAAACCTAGATAGATAAGAAAACATCCCGATGATGGCTGATAGGATTTTTTGGATGACTCAGCCCCTTTGGCTCCTTCCGGCATTATGTCCGTAAGATAAGGGAAATCCCCGTTAAATATGATGGAGTCATGCAAATAGACTTTTCCACCCGATGAAATCCCACGGCATTGACCCTGCTCAATCAATATTCTGTCTACAGGGCAACGGGTGATGATCTTTACCCCACGCTTCTCCAGCTCTTCACGAAGAATTGAGATGAGACCTGCGTAACCTCCCTTGAGATACCACACTCCGAACGCATGTTCAGCGTAAGGGATAAGCGTATATAGACCGGGAGATTTGAATGGAGCACCACCAATATACAAAGTTTGAAGCGAGAAGGCATCTTGCAGCCTTTCGTCTCGGAAATAATCAGCTGCTAACGCACGGACGCTTTTGTATGCTTTCATACGAAGCAGTAATTTCATGTTATGCCATGTATAGAAATGCCCCTTCTGCACAAATGGTCGGCTCAAAAATGCTTCAGAACCACTTATATATGCTTCTTCCATGTCTTGCATATAACGTAAGAATCCTTCTTTCTCCCCCGGAAAGCATCGATCAAGCTCTGCTAGCTGTAATTCTAGATTTCGATGTTTCGTAAAAGATGTCCCATCAGAATAATGAATCTTGTATAATGGATCACATTCCATAAGGGGCAGTCTTGAGCGTTCAATTCCACCTTCTTCTAAAATGCTTAAGAGCATATCTGGAAGCAACACGATGGTTGGACCGCGATCAATTCGGTATTTGCCCGTTTCATCTGTCTGATAAGCGATTCGTCCACCAATTTGCGCTTCTTTCTCATAAATAGTGACCTCAAAACCGCGTTTGCTAAGCAGCAGTGCGGTCGTTAGCGCGCCAATTCCCCCACCAACGATACCTATCTCCATAATGTAACCTCCTCTGATGTGCGGACCGTTGAATCTATACGATATCCAGCACGTTGATCCTGCTCCATCAGTTGTTTCACACTGATTCTTGCTGACTCCCATATTGTTGGAAGTCCGCTACCCGGATGAGTCCCTCCACCAACAAGCCAGCAGTTCCCAAGTTCTTCGAAGCGATTATGAGGGCGTAGATGCATCATTTGGTCAAGGGAGTGGGCCAAATTAAAGGTAGCTCCTTGATACACATGGAAGCGATCCTGCCAGTCTTGAGGGGTAACCATCTCTTCTATTTCAATTCGAGAGGAAATTCCTGAAAGCTCTGACTCTTGTTCCAAACGTTCAAGCATTCGCTCCCGAACACGTCCGCTGGCTTCGGACCAATCTGTTTCTCCAGTCAAGTTAGGGACAGGCATTAAGACAAATAATGCGGTCTTACCCTGCGGTGCTAGCGTCGAGTCGTTGATGCCTGGATTGTGAACATATATGGAAGGGTCATCGGACAACACACCAAGCTTCGTAATTTCGTTTACGTTCTTCTTATAGTCATCTGAGAACAGCACAGTATGGTGCGGCATATCGACCTTCCTATCAATACCTAAATAGAGCATGACGGTAGAGCAGGAATATTTCTTACGAGCAATCCGTTCAGGTGTATATTTCTTAAGCTCACCAGGTTCGAATAGATGCGTCATCGCTGTGGCAAAATCGGCATTGATAACGACATGATCTGCGTCCATCCGTTCCCCATTCTCCAATTGCACACCTATTGCTTTACCGTTCCGATGTAGAACTTTCTTTACACCGCACGAAGTCTCAACCTTCCCGCCATATTCTCTTATCACTTCAGCCATAGCAGTACAGATCTGATTGACGCCACCAATAGGATGGAAGAGTCCGTATTCATGTTCCAAGTAAGACAGGATGGAGAATGTTCCTGGACATTCCCAAGGTGACATACCTAGATATTTGGCTTGAAAGGTAAACGCGTATTTGAGACGTTCGTCCGTATAATATTTCGACAAACGTCCATAAACCGTATCCATTGCGTTAAGTTTTGGCAGAGCCTTAAGAACATCCGAACGTATATAATCCGTCAAACGCGCGATAGGTCGTTTGAGCAGAGGCGAAATACGGTCGAACTTTACTTTTTCCTCCTTCATAAATCGCTCATACCCTTCCCCGTTACCGGGAAAGTACTGTTCAATTCGCTCTTTCATTAACTCGCGATTCGATGTCGCCTCAAAGCTGACATCTCCAAATTTCAATCGATATAGCGGATCTAGTTCAATTAAATCTACATAGTCATGAAGCGAGCGATTTACCGAAGTGAATAGTTCCTCGAGTAATTCAGGCATCATGAGAAAGGTTGCTCCACGATCAAATCGATATTCACCTAGCTCTACACGAGACGTGCGCCCACCGACATATGATTGTTTCTCATACACCGTGACTTCATATCCACGGCCTGCAAGTAACATTCCCGCAGCCAATCCTCCTGGACCAGCACCCACAATAATAGCTTTTCTTCTAGATGTCATGCCGTCCCTCCATCCATCTTCTATGTACTTAATATTGAATAATCAATTAATTAACCCGTCGGTAAATATACAAACATTGTACATTGTCGTATACAGTTTGTAAATGACCATGTAAAAATGAACATAAAAAAAACAGATCAAAAACTTGATCTGTTTTAGAGAAAATTATACTTTGTTATCTTTTTGCTCTAAGACCTATAAATAAGAGTTGAATAACTTCCATTGTTTCTTCAATAGCTCTTTTTTCTTCTGGGAATTGCGCAAGCCATAAAGCAGTTTCGTTAAGTGCTCCTGATAGCATATGTGTTAATCCATCGATGGATATGGGTTTTAAATACCCTTCGTCTTGCATCATCAATAGTTGTTCACGCATCAATCGCATCGAATTTAGTTCATCCATCCTCCTCCAGCTATCCCATCCCAAAACTGCAGGCCCATCTATGAGTAAGATCCGTTTGTTCTGAGGTTCAATAGCAGCGGATATAAATGCTTGGCAACCTAAATACAACTGTTCCCAAGCATCTTCGCTTCTCGCCGCTTCTTCCTCTACACATTCTGCAATTTCTGCTTGCACTTGTTCCAGTACGTTCTGAAATAATTCTTTCTTATTTTTAAAGTGATGATAGAGTGCTCCCCGTGTCACTCCCGCTTCTTCTACAATTTCCTCCAAGGCAGCATCTGCATAACCTTTATAAGTGAAATGATATCTTGCAACCTTAATAAGTTTACTGATCGTTTCTCTGGTCTCTTCCTTGCTTCTTCTCATTGTGTGCTTAACCCCTGTCTTAATTCCTCATTCTATTAATCGAGCTCTACACTGAAAAAGATTAGATATAATGGCTGCTTTCTTCTTCAGAAGGCTGGATCACTTTTATGACATCAATTAATACACCGTTTGGATCAGAAATGATGAAGTGACGTTGCCCAAAATCCTCATCACGTATATCTTGGCATAGCGGAAGTTTATGATCCATAATTAATCTTTGATATTCCTGGTCCACATCGTCCACTTCGAAATTCAGAATCATACCTTGGACTTTTCTTTGATACGCTTGAGGAATTGTGGGATGTGTAGCATCCAAGAGTGCCAGTTCAAACGGTATATCCCCTGAAGATTTTAAACTTACATACCACTCTGCTTCATAGACCATCTCGAAGCCCATGTACTGCGTATAAAACAAGGCACTTTCAGCAACTTTCTCACTCATAATTACCGGATAAAAGCTATTTAGTTTCATTTTCCAAATTCCTCCTCTTTCGAATGTGTTATCCATAAAATAACATACATACAGAATGTATGTAAATATAAAATTGGTTTAATCAAAAAAAAAAAACATGTCCTTTACTCAAAGGACATGCTATCATTCCTATTATTTCAAAGCTCCCATAATTAAGTGCACAGAACTCTCCTGTTCATCGGCTTTAAACACAATAAGTTTTTGATTATGACTATAATGAATAGCAGTATACTCTGTTCGAATGGCTTTTAAAGCGTCAATTGCATATTTAGTATTATAATTAATCTCATAGCTGTCCCCGTCATGACGCTCTAGTGTAATCATTTCATCCAAATAACCATTCTCACCCTGGCAAAAAATCTTAAGGTGATCGTCATTCTTTCGCATTGTAGTAATAAATCCGTTCCCGCGATCCGAGATGATCATTGTTCGCTCGAGCGTGCGTAATAAGTTTTTTGTCGATACTACTGCACGAGAGCTGGATTCCATACGAATCATCTTTTCAATATTTGGATACCTGCCCTCTAAAGGTGTCACTGCATAGGTAAAGGCTCCTTGTTTAAAAATCACACGATGATCAAGTATATCGATGAGTACAGGATCCCCGTCTTTTACAATGTTCTTTATCTCGGCTAATGTCTTTCCCGCAATTACTTTCTCTTCTGAAATTTCACATTCCAACCACTCTGTCATTCTCGCAACTCGGTGTCTATCACAAGCTGTGAATTGAACTTGATCGTGATGCAATTGAATATGTATACCCGTGAGTAGAGGCGTTTCTTCTCGTGAAGAGATCGCATACATCGTCTGACTGATGAGTTCCTTCAGTTTCTCTCCATTAATCATCATCTGCTGCCCGCTCTGTTCCATTCGCACATCAGGATATTCGTCAGCATCCATACCTACTAACCGAAAATTTGAATTTCCACACACAATATGTACGCTATGATTAGCTATCCGCTGGATCTGAATCCAGTCTCCATCCATTTTTCTTATCATTTCATAGAGCTTAGCTATGGGGAGCACGATGGAGCCAGATTCAGCATACTCAAATTTATCCTTACTCAGCTCATATCGCAAAATATTATTAGAATCACCGCCGACTAATATCATTCGATCAGGATTAACGATAACTAGAACACCACTGAGTATAGGGATCACTTTCGAAGTGGCTATTCTTGAGATGTGCTGCAAGGGTACCAGAATTTCATGTTTGGCAATCTTAAACTGCATCGAATTACCTCCTGAGCCATACAAATTCAGATCATACCGTTTCCATCCACAGAAACTCTACTTTTTTCCCTTTCACTTCACTATAGAATCTGCTTCTCTCCATGAATCCATTCTCTATGTACACTTTCTTGGCTCTAGTATTAAAACATGCTACTACGAGTCGGAACCGATCATGTAAGTATCTTTCTTTCATAAATTGCAGTCCCTCAGCTACAAATATACGTCCTTGGCCTTGACCCGTGAAGGCCGGATTCATTCCAAGCCCTATATCCAGACGTTCCTCATTAAGATAAATACCAGCCGGGTACCCCCCAGCAACTCTGGCAGACTGACCGTAGCAAAAATATCCCGTAAGTTGATTCTCTCGATTCAACACTACAAAGTACTCGCCATTCAGTAACTCTTCCATCGCTTCTTCGCTAGAATCAAAGCTATAAAAATCATAAGGCGCAGGGTATTCCCATGAGCAAATTATTTCAGCCATGTGCCTGTTCATTGGTTTAAAAATGTATCTCAACGTAATGATTCTCCTTCGCTTGATCCTTTATTCAACCATCCGGTAATGCTCAACCGTCGGAAAAGGATCATAGAAATGATGAAGCAATTGCTTCCATTGTTGATATTCATCTGATCCTCTAAAACCAATCGTATGATCCTCTAAGGTTTCCCACTTCACCAGTAAGATATATTGATGGTCGTTCTCTATGCATCGTTGGATCTCATGGCTGATATATCCCTTCATCCGTGCTATGATGGTCGATGCTTCCTTAAATGCAACCTCATATGACTCCGTTAAGCCTGGTTTAATATTTAATATGGCAACCTCTAAGATCATATCAAATAATCTCCTCTCACAAATTAGATTGTAATATTCTAAGTATATCTTTCGGTTCATCTGCAAGATGATCCGGCCTTTCGATAACTAGAGCTTCTCTAGGATCAACACCCCATGTAACCGCAATAACCTCAACATTCTTCTTCTTGCAAGCCTGAATATCTCTCACTTCATCCCCGATATACATTAGCTCTGAACTATGCAGTTGATTATCTTTCATATATTTTTTGAGCGTTTTGTCTTTGCCGAACAACCCATTAGATGACATGACCTGTTTGAAGTAGGAAACCTCTTGGTGCTCCATGTACTCTAAAATATTTGCTTTAGAATTTGATGTAATAATGGATATTGTATATCCCTTTTCATTCAATTGTTTGATTACGTCTACAACTCCATCGAAGAATCGAAGAGATTTCAAATGAACGCTGTAATTATTTTTAAATTCTTGACTAAACCTCTTAATTAAGAACACTCGACGCATAGGAACATTAAGTGCTTTAATCTTCTCTTTTAATGATAAATTCATCATCATCCGGTAATCGCTCGAATTTAATGTATTAAACTTGTATTTAAGAGCCAATCCATTATAAACCTTCACCACAACATCCACTGAATCTACGAGAGTTCCATCAAAGTCGAATACGATATGCTTCTTCAATTCCTTACCTCTTTCTCAGTACTTGCCCGTAATAGATAAACCCAGCTATCTTTAGCTGGGTTATGACTATTCTTATATTTTTATTTTTTCTTCGAATGATAGTGATATCCGGTACATAGCCCTATGCTTTAGGGCTTATTCCAAAGCTTCCACCATTCTACATCAAATTCCATAAATAGGGTATATGAATTTTGAGACTATTATTTTTTTGTCATGATCATAATGCCTGTGGACCAATCTAATTTCACTTTATGAAAATCCCCTCTTTGATCAAGCATATCAATAAGTTCCACAACCTTCTCTCCGTGACCCTCAGGCCAATTCACTTGGGGATTAAGGTCATCAATAATATAAAGCCCAGCCGGTTCTACCATTTCCAGCACTTCCTCGACCAAATAGAATTTACCAGGCCATGTATCCGCAAATATAATATCAAACTTCTGATCTTTATTCTTCTCTATAAAGTCCCCGCCATCACAGACATGAAAATCGACTCTAGGATCTTGAATGACTTCAATGGCGATATTTGCGTATTGCTCATCGAATTCAACAGAAGTAAGTCTTGATTCCTGATCCATGCCTTCTAAGATCCAAGTTGTAGAATATCCAGCTCCCGTACCTAATTCCAAAATACGCGCCTTTGGTTTTGAAGAAACGAGTGACCGCAATAGACTCCCTGTCAAATTGTCACAAGACATCGTGAATCCTTTTTCTTTTGCTAATCGACTAACTTGCTCAGCTAATACGGGGATTGCTATATTTTTGTGATCATCCATAACTCCAACTCCCTTTTATTTAATATTTCTATAATATTCCATCATTTCCCATAGAGTCCAGTGTCAATTTATTTCTTCACATAAAAAAACCAGCCTTATGGCTGGTTTTAGAACCAACATATATGATTTCATTTAAATCATATTAGCTTTACAGGCAACCCGCTCTCTGCCGATTGATTCGCTGCTAATGTAACCTCAAGCGTTCGCATAGCTTCACGATAAGGCGCAAAGATCAGACTCGTATCTCCCGTACTAACCGCATGAATGAAGGCATCATCCTGTTGTTTATAGAAATTACCTGCACCCTGCCAAGTCATTGTTCCCTCAGGCTCCACGATCGTCAACTTCATACCATCAATGGAAAGCCTAAAGTTTCTGCCCATAATTTCGAAGGACGACCTGTCATCAGGCTGAGGGAGAAATCCGGTATCAATATGTCCGAGCGCCCCCGATTCGAACACAAGATTAACCGATGCAATATCCGGAGTGGTTATCTCTGGAATATCTTGATTTAACAGCAGCCCCATATCTGCATATACCTTCTGTACACCACCAGCCAAATACAGCATCAAATCCAAATTATGTGTCGTCTGCTCTACTAGCTGACCACCGGATTTGGAATGATCAATCCACCATGCCGTTGGAGGCAAACCACCGAAACGATAGGCTCGAACCATACCAATTTCTTTACCTACAAGATACTGCTTCGCACGCTGTACCACTTCCATATATCTTAAACAATATCCTGTGCTTGTAATGATTCCTGCTTCTTCGATAATCGCAGCCTTACGCCTTACTTGCTCCATATGAAGTCCAAGTGGCTTTTCGACCAGAAGATGAATCCCTTTACGAGCAGCGATCTCTTCGATCTCACCATGCGCAAATGGAGGCACGCATATGAACAATGCATCCAAGTTCTCTCTATCCAGCATTTCACGAACATCTGTGTAAGGTACTGCTCCATATTGCACAGCAGCCTTTTCTGCAACCGGAAATGCAATGTCGCATATGGCGACCAATTCAGCTCTTTCGTTAGCACTGATGTGTTTAAAATGTTCTGTAGCGATAATACCTGCACCAACCACACCAACTCTGATCATTGATAGTCCTCCTCATTATTTAAGATTAGCTGACCATTTCTCTGCACGAGCTTGAAGATCATTCAAGAATTTTTGAATATCTGGTGCATTTCCTGATGCTGCCTGACTGATAAAACCGTTAACTGCCGGAATAATATCACTCATAAAGAACGGATTCGCCTCATCCATTAATTCGGAGTGACCTACATCAGCAATTGCTAGTGCTTTCTTCGTAAACTTATCCTCTGCCGTTACAAAATCCGCATTTTTCAAGGTCGGCGTATTAGAGAACATTTCATACATATATTTTTGTGTCATATAACTTGTAAGGAACTTCATTACTTCCCATGATGCATCTACGTCTTTAGCTTTTTTCGCCATAATAAATGGATCCACCGCAACCCAGCCCTCACCTTTAGGTCCTACATTCATTACAGGCTCAAATCGATCCAAATTGTCTTTATTCTTCTTCGTTCGGTATTCACTCATTGCAGAACCGCCCGATGAATCGAGCGCAATCGCAATATTATTTTTTTCCAGACCAAAATTCTCGGCTCCTTGCCCATTCACAAAACCAGCTGGCGGAAGCTTCGATGCTTCTTTGAGCCATTCCATAACGTTCACCATCTCAGGGGAATTCAGATGCCACTTAATGCTCTTATTATCCTTTAAGGTCCCTTCTGCCCCCTTTGCTCCAAAAGCTAACGTTATAGCAACAAAGGTCGAACCATTCAGGGAGTTACCACTCCAATGCAGTCCAAAATTGTCCTCCCCTGTTTTTGGATTTTTGCCGGTCATTTTCTTAGCTTTCTCTAATATTTCCTGGACAGTTGGCTTCTCAGATAGGGCTTCAACACCCCAGTCCTCAAAGAGCTTCTTATCGTATACAACCATTCGGCGACCAAGAGCTACCGGAATGCCGAATTGCTTCGTTCCATCAGGTGATTTCGTACTATAAGAGTTATTCATGATCCCTTCTAGATAGGTGCTAGGATCAAATGTCTTATCTTTGGCGATTAGATCATCCAAATCACGCAGTAATCCCTCTTGGTACCACTGCGATGCAAATGCACCCGCTGTATAAAATATATCTGCATCTCCAGAGAGCAGCATCGCGGATTGCTTCGCCTTTACATTCTCCCATGGAATCTGATACACCTCTAGCTTGATGTTCGGGTACATGATCTTAAACGTTTTATCCAAATATTCATTCAGACCTATGGTTGGATTACCTGTTAATGCGTCGATCCCGTTATCGAGCTGCCACCCGGCTAGAGCAACGCGAACCGTTCCTTTCATATCAGACACTTGTTCAATCTTCACACCGCCAGTCACATCGATCTTTGAACCTCCCGAACAAGCAGCTAATGAAATAACGAGCACCAAGGATATGATGAGTAAAAATGTCTTTTTCATTTCCTTACACCTCCTATGGGATTGGCAATCCATTGCTCTTTACTGCTTAATTCCTGATAATGCGATGCTCTCGATGATGTAACGCTGAAGAAATAAATACACAACTATCACCGGAATGAGGCTAATTGTTGTAGCGGCCATAATAATAGCTGGTTGCTGATTTATACCATTGTTATAGGTGAACATAGCGAGGCCGATTTGAATCGTATATTTGGCAGCTGATTTTAGAATTAGGAGTGGCCACAACATGTCATTCCACACCCCAAGGAACAAGAGAATAATCATCGTAGCAATAATTGGAGTACATAATGGTAAATACACGCGACTAAAGACTGTGATCTCCTTCGCCCCATCTAGTACCGCCGCTTCTCTTAGACTGTTTGGGAGCTGATCAAAGAATGCTTTAGCTAAAAAAGTTCCAAATGCATAATTCATTGCAGGCAGATAAAATGCCAGATAATTATCCACCAGGCCTAGCTTGCTGAATAGCAGATACTGTGGAATCATTGTCATCTCGAACGGAATCATCATCGTACTTAACGCAAGCAACAACACCAGATTAGCCCCTTTAAAGCGCAGCTTCGATAACGCATACCCTGATAGCAGTGCCGAAAGCGAGCTAACAATAATGACACCTCCGCTAACAATGGCTGAGTTGCCGATATATTTGAACATATTGATATTTGTAAAAGCAACTTCAAACGTTCTAATTGATGGGTCTTCTGGCCAAATTTTCGGTGGAAAGGTAATATTAAGCCTCGCCCCCCAATCGAAGCTTGTCACTAGCATCCAGAGAAAAGGTACAATCATAAGAAATGAACCTAAAAACAGAACAACTGTTAACAGGAGTTGATTCATTGAAATCCTTCTACGCCTCGTCATTTTCTCAGTTAAAGTCGTATCCGCCATGATACCCTCCGATCTACGTATACTCAATCGATTTGCTAAGTCTCTAACTTAATCTAAACTGTCTTTCCGGCGGTTAAGAAGCATGAGGAATACGGTCAACATGAGTATCATTAGAAACAATAGATAGGACACGGCTGTCGCAAGCCCCATTTGAGAAGCCAAGAAGGCATTTCGGTAAATATAAAGTACAACCGTCATCAGACTTCCTCCTGGATTCCCAGCTGTGCCTCCAATTAGCCAAACATCCGTAAATCTTTTCATCCCACCGATCGTTCCCATAATAAGCATAAAAACAAAAATGGGTCGTAGATAAGGAATCGTTATATACAGCCACTTACGATAAGTACCAGCCCCATCCACTTCGGCCGCTTCATAAAGATCACGTGGAACACTTTGAAGTCCTGCAAGAAAAATAATCGTGTTATACCCGAGCGCTCCCCATAAGCTCATTAAGACGATACTATACTGTGAAACATCCGGGTTCGTGAACCAACCGACAGGATTAAGACCAATAAGGTTAATTATGAAGTTAATCAGTCCCTCTTTAGACGGGAAGAACAAGAATGAGAACAGAAGACTTGTAGCAACACCTGATACCACGTTCGGCAGGAAGTATACCGCTTTGAAAAAATTCCTTCCCAGATGCCACTTAAGATTGTTAATCATACTTGCAAGGATGAACGAGAGTGCAATACCAAGTAGTACGGACCATATTCCCATGACAAATGTATTTGAAAGCGCTTGCCAAAATATCGAATCCTGTAAAGCATAACTGTAATTGTTCAATCCCACCCACTTTCCATTCAAAGAAAGTCCTGATGTCTGGTGAAAACTCATAAAGAGAGCCGCGAACATAGGGTAGATCGCAAATGCAAGCACACCGATAATCAATGGAGCACTAAATAAGTAACCCATCCAATCATTTCGATTAAATCTGAATTTCCTTCTGGACAGACCGCTTGGGTTAGAATGCACTTTCTTTACTGGGGTGGATGACAAATACCTCCTCCTCCTCTCTTGAATGACAACCCACTGCACTGGAACACCAGATTACTTATCCTTTCTGTAAATGGTTATGAGGACGAAGCTAGATTATGATGTTTATTTATATGTAAATATTTCCCTTAACTAAAAGAAGCCTGCGGAAAAACACACAGGCTTTCATATCATTTCATTCCATCTGATGATCTTGCCACATACTTATAACAATAGACTGATGGTTAGTAAGTTAAACAAAGCTAACGGAAGAATGGGATTATAGGCGGGATACGGGGGTCTTGGCGGTGGGAAACCCGGATAGAATCCACGAGAACCACCATTATCAATATTAAGATATACGAATTTTGCGTCCACGCCTACTACGATTCCCTCGATCATCTCATTATCGACCGTCTGTATCCGCACTTTACGATTTACAGCGTTTTTGCACGTATGATGTACTTTTTCCTTGTGCTGCATCAATGAGTTCGCTGTATGTTGGTCGCATTGATACACGACTTGGTGAGTCGAGTATGTTGTCATATCGTCACTCCTTTGAATTATCCTTACCTCATCATATGCAGACGCCTAGCATAGGGTGTATTGCCTATAGAGAATCGTTTAGAGCATACTAAATTCGGGTAAATAAAAAATAGATCAAAGGAGGTTAACATCCATGATGGAAATTCAGTCAGATACAGGACGATTCTATATCAAAGAACAAGGAAAGAACGTTGCCGAAATCACTTTTACATCCCTCGGTAATGATGTTATTAGCATAGATCATACTTTTGTTGACTCTTCATTAAGGGGTAAAGGAATTGCCGAGAAGCTTATTCGTAAAGTCATCGATTATGCTAGAACAGAGAATTTGAAAATCAATCCCGCTTGCTCCTATGCAGCATATCATTTCGATAAATTTCCCGAAGATCGTGACCTACTACATTAATTGACGGACATCCCCCAAAACATATTGGCCACAAAAAAAGGGCTGTCCCCGATTTGTCATCAATGATGACGTGGAGACAACCCTTTGCTATTCACGATATTAAAAAATTCGGTTTGCACCATTATATTTCGGCCCCCAATAGGAACTGTTAATGTTCGCGATCGTAATTCCTTTACTTGTAGCCGAAATAAATTCATTATTCCCAATGTAAATACCTACATGCGAAGTTGAAACTTTATTGGTGATAAAGAATACCAGATCACCTTGTTTAAGATTGCTTTTTGAAACTGGAGTTCCATGGTTATCATGCATCGAAATGGAACTGTGCGGCAAGCTCACACCCATTTTGCCATATACATAACGAATGTAGCCAGAGCAGTCAAATCCTTGCGATGGAGAAGAACCGCCCCATACGTATTTAACACCTAAGTGTTTCTTAGCTTCAGTCACTACCCGGGCTCCTTTGGATGCGCTTTGCGCTGGAGCTGTCCAAGCTGGTTTATAGGTTTTGCCATCTGTACTCAACATAGCAATATTGTTCTTAGAATCCCATTTGAGCGTGAATCCGAATGTTTCGGTAACAAAACGAAGTGGAACGTATGAACGTCCTTCTACCACGCGCATCGTTGTGTCCATTCTAACTTGTTTGGAGCCAACAGTAGCAATGCTTGAACCTGACTTCAGTACAATTGTGGTACTTCCTTTTTTAATTGTTACCTTAACTATGTATGAGTTAACTTTCTCATATTTAACCGTTGCACCCAGCTTTTCTCCGATCATGCGAATCGGTACCTGCGTATATCCTTTTGCGTCAATAAATGGTTTCTGGTCCGGGAATGATACTAGTGAATCATTAATTTGAACCTTTATGGAAGACGTTGCGGCACTTGCAAAATTAGCACTAAGAGCGAATGATGAAGCAACAATCGCTCCGGATAATAGAAGTTTCTTCAGTATGTTATTCATGATGTTTTCCTCCTTGTTGCTTCCGAGGTTAGTTGCCGGATTCGGAAAGAGGTATTTCCTAGTTTATAAAAATAAACATTCACCCCAAAATTAAGATCCCCCGTACCAAACGTTATGCTCGCTTGGATTCAGCCATTAGTTATTCCAAGTTACTCATAATAAGGTAACACATCCAGCAAGACAATTTACGTCTAAATTGTGTCCGTTTCATGAAATTATGAATAGATTGTAACTATTTAAACGTAAATTGATACTTTTTCGATACCTATAACAACGTCAATGACTGGCTATTTTTTTAGAATTACTTCATATATCACCTTGACTTTCACCTATAAAAAAATTTATATTTATTTCATACCTTCTATTTAAGGAGAGATTTTGATGTCGGTGAGCGTTCTTAACTAACCAAATTTCATAAGACTGGAAATTTCTTGAATCATAGTCCGAAATGGCTATGTTTATTTTCTTGTGGATTTTTCCGTCTATGCAATTAGTTAAGAACTACGGATATCAATTGAAGCCCAGGATGTCTATCCTGTATATTGGCGTCTATTTATCCGTGCTGAGTGTTCAGCGCGGATTTTTTACGAGTATGCTGTTATTTAGTCGGCATATTCTAACCAGACATCGTATATGCAGGCAGACTTGTCTAAAGGCAGAGAGTGAACCTATGGTTCATTCTCTGCCTTTTTTTGTTGCCCGGGGCTGCTTCAGGAATGTATAAATCACAGAAAAAGGAGTTATGATCCGCATGAATTTAACCACTCTAAAACAACTTCAATACGATAAGGTGCAGCAAGACTTGGAACGATTCGCTGTTTCGTATGTTGGTAAAAGGCATATTCTTGAGATGAAACCACTAACCCAGCTTAAAGCTGTCCGCCATCAGCTTGATCAGACTGCGGAAGCTCGCACTCTTCTCCGTGCAGGTGCGAGTGTTCCAATCCCATCACTTGAAGGAATCGAGCCAGTTTTACAGTTACTTGGAACAGGATATGTGCTCAGTGAAAGAGATTTCACACACATAGTGCAATTTTTACGCAGCTGTAGGCAGCTCATTCGTTATATGACTAGCAAGAGTGAAATCGCTCCTACCATTGCCTCATACGCTTCCTCCATGTATGAGTTAACACCGCTTCTAACAGAAATTGAGCAATGTATTCACGGCGGTCGTGTTGTTGATGCAGCTAGTAAAGACCTGGCAAAAATTCGCAAGAAAATCATCGTGTGTGAAGAACGGATTAAACGCAAACTGGATAGCCTACTTCATAAACACAAGGATATTATGCAAGAGTCGCTGATCAGCAAAAGGAATGGACGATTTGTTCTACCTATTAAAAAAGAACATCGCAGACTGGTGAATGGCACTGTGCTTGATGAATCAGCAAGCGGTCAGACCGTCTATATTGAACCAACCGAAGTCTCTAGTCTTCAGATGGAGCTCAGTTATCTTCAATCAGATGAAGCTCGTGAAGAAACCAAGGTATTGAGTGAATTAACCGCTCTAGCTGAGAAATATAACCATGAACTGAACTTGAATACCGACACCGTAGGATTATATGATTTCATCATCGCAAGAGGAAAATATGCATTGTCGATCGGTGGAAGAGACGTTCAGCTGAACGATCAAGGTGTTATTTCACTTAAACAAGCTACCCATCCTCTGATCGGGTCTCACATGGTTCCGTTGGATTTTACAATCGGACACAATTATCGGTCTCTAATTATTACAGGACCGAACACAGGCGGTAAGACCTTGACACTGAAAACGGTAGGCTTGTTAACTTTGATGGTACAATCCGGCTTACTCATACCTGTAGAGGAGAATAGTATGTGCAGCGTATTTGAACATCTCTCCGTCGATATCGGTGATGGACAGAGCATTGAACATGCACTCAGCACATTCTCCGCTCATATTAGAAATGTTAAACACATTCTAGATACCGCCAACGGCAAAACTTTGATTCTGTTAGACGAAATGGCTTCAGGTACAGATCCTGGAGAAGGGGTTGGACTTTCTATCGCTGTGCTCGAAGAGCTCTATCGCCGAAAATCAACCGTGGTGGTAACGACTCATTTTACCGAAATCAAGAATTTCGCCACAATGACATCTGGTTTCGAAAATGCACGAATGGAATTTGATACGGAAACACTAGAACCGAAGTACCGATTAAAGATCGGAGAAGCCGGTCAGAGTTACGCTTTCGTTATAGCCGAAAAATTAGGTATCCCATCTTCTATCATCACTCGCTCCCGCCAAATATCAGAAGCAGGGCGAACCCAGGAAGGTACAGTATTCACGAAAGACAGTAAGTCTGTGAGTGAAAAAGACACAACAATCAGTGGTATGACACTTGACTCCACTCCTGCAGATCATATGATTAAGGACACATCGTCACTAGAGAAAGCTTCGGCGCCACTTCATCAACTAGAAGACAAAATTGAACGTCAAGCGGATCATGATGATAATCCCGCTCCTGCTCGGTCACTTCCTTCCTATCAACTAGGGGATAGTGTATACGTGTCATCAATGAACCGGACAGGTGTTGTCTACGAAACGATTGATTCTCGCGGCATGGTGGGTGTTCTTATACAGAAACAAAAATTCAAAATCAATCACAAACGTCTCAAGCTGCATATTGCAGGCAAAGATTTGTATCCGGATGACTATGATCTGGACATCGTTCTCGAAAGCAAAGAAAATCGCAAAAAGCGAAAGCTCATGAATCGAAAGCATGTCGAAGGACTAACCATTGAAACAAAACCAGAACACTAAGAATGAGGCGAGAAGCTCCATATGCACAAGCTGTGGCAATATACGCAGTAAATGTTGTACAATAAAGCTTAAATGACTATTTGAAGGATGGTTTTCAACATGTATGTAGCTGATGATTGGAAAGATTATGAAGTTATAGATACGGGAGGCGGAGAAAAGCTTGAACGCTGGGGTGATGTGATTCTGCGTCGTCCGGATCCGCAAATTATATGGCCTCTAAAGAATGATAGTGGTGTATGGAGAAATGTGCATGGTCACTACCACCGCAGCTCGTCAGGTGGCGGTAATTGGGATATGAAAAAGCAACTTCCTGAGCGTTGGAGTATCTCTTACGATCAACTCAAATTCCATATTCGCCCGACAAACTTCAAGCACACCGGCTTGTTTCCTGAGCAAGCTGCGAACTGGCGCTGGATGATGAATAAAATTGCTGATGCACAGCGTCCAATTCGAGTTCTAAATCTATTCGCATACACAGGTGGAGCAACGGTCGCTGCGGCATACGCTGGAGCACAGGTTGTTCACGTCGATGCCGCTAAAGGTATGGTCCAATGGGCGAAGGAGAACTTGGCTTTATCTGGTTTGGCAGACCGTCCTGTTCGGTTCATTACTGATGATGTATTTAAATTCGTACAACGCGAGCAGCGCCGTGGTAATAAATACGAAGCCATTATTATGGATCCCCCTTCTTACGGTCGTGGACCTAGCGGAGAGACTTGGAAACTGGAACAAAGCTTATACCCGTTCCTTGAGAGTTGTTTAGATATTCTATCTGACAATCCACTCTTCATGCTGATTAACTCGTATACAACAGGCATATCACCAACCGTATTGAAGAACATGCTCTCTATGACCATGCAACCAAGATACGGCGGCAGCATTAGTGCAGGTGAGATTGGACTTCCAATAACCAACTCAGGCCTGAATCTTCCGTGTGGTATTTTGGGTCGCTGGGAATCTTAGTGCCTATGACTCACATGAAAGATAAATATCCAGATATCCCAATCCTGTATGAGGATAATCATGTACTAGGCGTCAGTAAGCCTGTAAACATCCTCTCTCAGGAGGATTCCTCCGGAGATCCGGATATGCTGACGATTTTGAAGGATGACATAAAGGTTCGTTACAACAAGCCCGGGAATGTATTCCTTGGACTCGTTCACCGTCTGGATCGCCCAGTTGGAGGCGCTATGGTCTTCGCGAAGACGTCAAAGGCTGCTTCTCGCTTGTCAGAAGCTGTTCGTAGCCGGAATTTTCGCAAGCTATACGTAGCTGTAGTGCACGGAAGAATGAAAAAGCCGACCGGACGACTAATCGATACGCTTTACAAAGACAGCCGCAGCAACACAGTCAGCGTCGTTCCTAAAGGGACTGAGGGCTCTAAGGAAGCAATACTTGACTATACTGTTCTTGAGACAGCAGGCGCTATGAGCCTCGTTCTAGTTGAGCTTCATACAGGCAGACCTCATCAGATTCGTGTCCAATTCAGCCATGCCGGCTGCCCTCTTTACGGAGATCAAAGATATGGAAAAGGGTTCAACAAAGCTGGTCAGCAGATTGCTCTTTGGTCAGCGCTTGTTGGATTCCCACATCCGGTCACAAAGGAAGAGATACGCATTGAATCGACTCCTCCTGAGATACATCCATGGAATTCATTTGATACTGCTCGGATCCTTGAAGAGTTAAAGAACTACCAATAGACCCTTACACAAGAACACCCCTGTAAGATCGAGAGATCTTACAGGGGTGTTCCTATTTCATCAGGTTAACACTCCTTGTAGGAGCGATTCATCCCCTCGTTGTACCCCCTACCCTAACCAGCTTCCTGCGGAGCAGCACTAACTTTACCCAGCAGATAAACGAGGAGCTGTTGATTATGTGAAGAGATGCGGTTAAGAACATGTGATAAATAATCTTCTCTAACTTGCATCCCTCGCATTACCTCTGCTCGTCCACGTTCTGAGATTGTAACCCAAACGATTCGTCTATCTTTTTCGTCGCGTTGCCTGATAATCAAATCATTCTTCTCCATCCGGTCAAGCAGCATCGTTACAGCAGCCGGGCTTGTTGCCAAATAAGGTATGAAGTCAGAAGGCTTCATTCTCTTCTGTTCCTCTAATACTTCCAGCACTGTGAGCTGAGCTTCAGTCAATGCAGGTGCAAGACCACTCTCCATATGAAGTCTATAATCCTTGGCCAGCTTAGACCATACTTTTGCAAATTCGTTCGTATGCATCATCATTAACTCCTTCCTCTCCATGAAAAAACTACGAATAATCAGCTTAAAGATTACAGTTCAGCGACCAGAATTTCCGGTATTTTATATGATTAACTTTCGTGCCAAAAGCTTCTTTTTCCTGCTATTTTTGATAAAAAATATAATCTCTAAGCATCCGACAAATGCCGCTAACCCTTTACTGACAAGCTTTTTCAGACATCTCACACATTCGACAAGAGCCGTGCAACTCTCCCATCAAACCTTCTTCAGCATCAAAAAGGACACCAAATTCCATAACAGGAATTCGGTGTCCTTTAGTGCAGTAAAACTCTATTGTCTACTTAACAAAATTGTTTTTAATCTGAAGAATTATGCTTTAACTCAGGAGTCAGAAGTAAGTCTGTGATCTCACCGTTCTTACCGACATCGGCTAACAGCTTACCAATCGATTTACGTTCATGAATCGGTACTTTCTCAGAATCAATAGCAAAGGCAGTACCTTCTCGGCTGTACGCCATAATTCGAAGTGGTTCCCTACAATAGAATGCTCCAACGATCCGACTACCATTCGGTTTCACACGCTTGCCTTCCTTGAATTCAAAGGTGACGATACCTTTTCCACCTCTGCTCTGAGTAGGATAGTCAAGGAGTAATGAGCGTTTACCATATCCTAGATCGGTCATGGTCAATATTTCACCTTCATCCTCCATTACCCATAAAGCAGCTGTTACTTCATCACCCTCACGTAACTGAATACCTCTTACGCCGCCAGAGACACGTCCCATAGTGTTAACCTCTTGCTCTTGGAACCGAATACTCATGCCATCTTTAGTAAATAGCATGATATCCTTCGTTCCGTCACTTAAAGTTACAGTAAGCACCCGATCCTCTGCTGCAACTTTTGCTGCGGCAACAGCGCCAGTCCGTTTCGTAGCGTATTCCTTGAGTTCCGTCCGTTTCACTTGGCCTTTCCGAGTCACGAAGACAAGCGTCTTCCCTTCTTCTTCGATATTGGATACCGGGATGACAGACACAATCTCATCTTCTTTGGCCAGTTGTATGACGTTAACAATAGCTGTGCCCGCCTCTTTCCACTTGTACTCTGGAATCTGGTGCACGGGTAGAAGGAAGTATTGCCCTTTCTGTGTGAAAATTAACAGATTATCAAGGGTGTTTACCTCTAGCACACGGGTGACATAGTCACCTTCTTTTACGCCTGAGCTGTCAGGCTCCCCACCTGAGCGATTAAATGACAGCATGCTCGTACGTTTGATGTATCCGTCATTCGAGAGCGTGACAAGTACATCCTCAGCTGCAACCATCACCTCAAGATTCACCTTAATCTCTTCTACTTCTTCCTGAATTAATGAACGACGATCAATACCATACTTATCGCGAATTTCCATCAACTCTTTACGAATAACGGAAATCAACTTCTTGTCATTGTCCAAAATCGCGCGAAGACCCTCGATTTTTTTCGTCAACTCATCCAGTTCCTTCTGAAGTGAATGAATTTCCAGGTTGGTCAGACGATAAAGCTGAAGGGTCAGTATGGAATCAGCTTGGCGTTCTGTAAATCCAAACATCCATTGCAGGTTATTCTGTGCGTCTTGACGGTTCTTGGAGGCTTTAATTGCCGCAATAACCTCATCTAATATATTAAGAGCCTTGACTAGGCCCTCTAATACATGCGCACGGTCTTCCGCTCGTTCCAGCTCATATTGGGTCCGGAAGGTAACAACTTCGCGCTGATGGGCAATATAGGCCTCTAACATCGCCTTTAGACCAAGCTGCTGCGGAGTTTTATTAACGATCGCAACCATGTTGGAGTTGTAAGTCACTTGTAGATCTGTTTTTTTGAAGAGATACGCAAGAATACCGTTCGCATCTGCGTCTTTTTTCAGCTCTACAACGATCCGTAGGCCTTCGCGTCCGCTCTCATCCCGAACTTCTGCAATACCATCAACCTTTTTCTCGATACGGATGTTCTCCATCGCTGTGACAAGACGTGCTTTAACAACTTGAAATGGAATTTCGGTAATGACAATTTGCTGCTTACCACCACGTAGAGATTCAATATCTGTCTTCGAACGAAGATAGACACGGCCTTTGCCTGTCCGATAAGCGTCCTGAATCCCCGTCCCCCCCATAATAATACCGCCAGTTGGGAAGTCCGGACCTTTAATGAATGTCATAATTTCATGAAGCTCAATATCTGGCTTTTGCATTACAGCGATACAAGCATCAATTACCTCGCGTAAATTATGAGGTGGAATCTCGGTAGCAAAACCAGCAGAAATCCCGCTCGTACCGTTTACTAGTAGGTTCGGATAACGAGAAGGAAGGACAACCGGTTCTTTAGCCGTATTGTCGAAGTTATCCTTAAAGAGCACTGTCCGTTTCTCGATATCTCGAAGCAATTCCATCGCGATCGGTGACAGACGTGCTTCGGTATAACGCATTGCTGCAGCTGGGTCATCATCCTGAGACCCCCAGTTACCGTGTCCGTCTACGAGAACATGTCCCATCTTCCACGGCTGTGCCATACGAACCATACCCTCATAGATTGAAGAGTCACCGTGAGGGTGATAGTTACCCATAACATCCCCGACCGTTTTGGCGGATTTACGATACGGTTTATCCGGTGTGTTGCCGGAATCGTACATGGCGTACAGAATACGGCGCTGTACAGGCTTTAGACCATCACGCACATCAGGTATCGCACGGTCCTGAATAATATATTTAGAATACCGACCAAAGCGGTCACCCACAATCTCTTCTAGAAAGGCCGGTAAAAACTGTTCTGATAAACTCATGACTTCACCTTCTATTCCTCAAACTCTGCAAAGTTCACATTTTCTACGATCCAGCGCTTCCGGGGATCGACCTTATCCCCCATCAGTGTAGATACTCGTCGTTCCGCTTTTGCTGCATCCTCTATCTGAACCTGCAGCAAAGTTCTTGATTCCGGATTCATCGTAGTCTCCCACAATTGATCGGGATTCATCTCACCCAGTCCTTTATAGCGCTGAAGCTCATAAGTTTTGAACTCCTTCAAGTAATTCGCAAGCTGTTCTTCATGCCAAGCATATCTCACCGTTTGAAGTTTGCCTGACTTACTTGAGATCTTATAAAGTGGTGGCTGTGCAATATAAACTCGGCCTGCATCGATGAGTGGTTTCATGTACCGGTAGAAGAATGTGAGAAGAAGCACCTGAATATGCGCTCCATCCGTATCGGCATCGGTCATGATAATAATTTTTGAATAATTACTGTCTGAAGCTGTAAATTCATTACCGATTCCAGCACCAATTGCCGCTACAATCGCACGATATTCATCATTCTTCAAAATATCAGCAAGCTTCGACTTCTCAGGATTCATCGGCTTACCCTTCAATGGCAGAATGGCTTGAAGCTTAGAATCTCGCCCTTGTTTCGCAGACCCACCTGCTGAATCACCTTCTACGATGAATAGCTCAGTACGAGTGAAATCTTTGGACTGTGCAGGTGTTAACTTCCCGCCGAGGTTGGAACTTTCACTGCGCTTCTTACCCGTTCGCATCTCATCCCGGGCTTTACGCGCTGCTTCACGTGCCTTGGATGCTTGAATCGCCTTCTTAAGAAGGGTCTGAGCGATCTGTGGATTTTCCTCTAGAAAAATCTGCATTTTCTCAGTAACGATGCTGTCCACCGTACTACGTGCAGATGCACTACCAAGCTGATCCTTCGTTTGACCTACAAACTCCACTTCAGACATTTTGACACTGATTACAGCCATCATACCTTCACGGAGATCGTTACCCTCAAGATTCTTATCCTTCTCTTTCAAAAGATTGTTCTTACGGGCGTAGTCGTTCATAACACGCGTATAAGCCGTCTTAAATCCTGTTTCATGTGTTCCTCCACCCCGCGTTGGAATAGAGTTAACGAATGAAGCAATCGTTTCGGTATATCCTGCGTTATATTGCAGCGCAATTTCCGCTTCGATCTCATCCTTTTCGGCATAAAAGTGAATGACATCATGAAGGACATCCTTTCCTTCGTTCAGGAACTCAACGAATTGACTGGCTCCTCCTTCATAAAAGAACTCATCGCTATTCCCACTTCGCTCATCCTTCAGTACAATCCGTAGACCCGAGTTCAAGAAAGCAATTTCCTGAAGTCGCTCTGCAAGTGTATCGTAATTCAGATGAATTCCAGCCGAAAAGACACGCGTATCTGGCTTAAAGGTTACCTTCGTGCCTGTCTTGTTCGTATTCCCTAACACTTCAAGCCCACTTACCGGCTCTCCTACGTGCTCAATTCCTTTTTTATCCTGCCAATATTCAAAGCGTTGACGATGGATTTTACCATCACGATAAATCTCAACTTCTAACCATTCTGACAATGCATTCGTAACCGAGGCACCAACACCGTGAAGACCACCGGACTTCTTGTATCCTGAACCTCCGAATTTTCCACCCGCATGTAGTATCGTGAATACAACTTGCGGTGTTGGAATTCCTGTCTTGTGCATTCCTGTTGGAATGCCTCGGCCATTGTCATATACCGTAATTGAACTGTCTTTGTGTAAAGTTATATCTATTCTCGAGCAGTACTTCGCAAGATGCTCATCCACCGCATTATCTACGATTTCCCACACCAGATGATGCAGACCTGACGAGCTTGTGCTACCTATGTACATGCCTGGCCGTTTGCGTACAGCAACTAGGCCCTCGAGCACTTGAATGTCGTCAGCATCGTATCCCGAGCGGCCATCTGGGCCGTTCTGTGATGACTCTGCAAACCTATCGATCTGTTCGACCATTCATGCTCCTCCTTCATATTTCACTATAAGGGGGGTTAGCACCCCCAAAATGCAAACAAATGTTTTGTATACCTCGTTCATTTTAATTCAAAATGTCCCGTTTCGTAAAGACAGTGAATGAAATGATCACAGCCGCTGCCGCCCATATCGCTAGAACAGCTAGGGAAAAATTGAGTGTCATCCCTTCAATTGGCGGTAAAGTTCCCGCAAGATAATCTGTAATTCTCAAATTCACCATAAATAAATACTTAGCGCTATTCCATGCAGACGCCATGTTGGTTAGTATATTCCCTGCTATGAGAGCTGCCATCATAATGACAATGCTAGCTGCTGTACTGCGCACAAGCACTGACACCATAAATGCCAGCGCAGCCACAACGAGACTGACAAACCAGATCAGTCCGCCTTGCATAAGAAGATACTTCCACTGCGGAACCGCATGAACTGCTGACATATCTACCTCTGACCCAATAATTTGAAAACCGGTAAATACAGGAAGCTCAAATCCTTTATAACCGAAGGCGAGACCTGAGATCAAGTAAGAAATCACATAGGTTGCCAAAATGATCAGTGAAACGAACATCACCAGTGCGATTAACTTGCTCAGGAGAATCTTCCATCTTTTCACAGGTCGGGTTAATAACATTTTAATTGTACCGGTTGTCCGTTCACCAGACACAATATCTGAGGCAATAGCCATTATGAGCAGTGGAATAAACAAAGATACGGCATTGTTCAGAAATTCACGGGTAAAGTTAACACCATTAGGTTCATTCGGATTGACATCATGTTTAAGATAATACTGCATCTGTTGAATAAAAACAGCACGGTACTGCTTCCACTCCTCTGGTACCCGATCGCTTCCAAGGGAATTCTCATTATCCGTAATTCGCTGTTGCAATTCCAAGCGCCAATCCCCATTAAACTTCCCTTGACTTCGCTCGGCTGACTTCATCTGCGCATATGTAAACATCGGAACCAGAACGAGCAGCACCAATAGAATAACGTAAAAGCGTTTCTTCTTCACAATTTTAATCGTTTCATTCTTAATCAGCGGTAGTATGCTACTCAATACTCTCACCTTCCGTCATCTGAAGGAACAACTGTTCCAGCGTTGGATTGATTCGGCTTACACCGCGAACTTCTACCCCTGCTGCAACAAGTTGTTTTACCGCACGGGCTGTATGCTCCTCTTGAATCCGCGTCACGATAGCTTCAGTAGACATTCCAGCTAAGATCGAATCATCCAGAAGAGACTCAGGATGATCCATAACCTCGCACTCCGCAATCTTGCGTAACACGCTTTCTCCTACCTCAGCAGGATACAAGTCCCAGACAACATAACCAGTACTCCCTGCAATAAGCTCATCAACTCCACCCACAGCAAGCACCTTACCTCTGCTTATGATCGCCACACGGTCACATAACAACTGGATCTCACTTAGGAGGTGACTGGATACGAATACAGCCAAACCTTCACCAGCAAGACGCTGGATGAACTCCCTCATTTCTTTGATCCCTTTCGGATCGAGCCCATTCGTTGGCTCATCTAGAATCAGAAGCTTGGGCCTGCCTAAGAGAGCTTGTGCAATACCTAGACGTTGACGCATACCAAGCGAATATGTACTTACCTTATCATGAATACGTTTATCCAATCGCACGATATCAACAACTTCATGAATCCGATCTTCGCCAATGCCAGGCTGCATTCTCGCAAAATGCTCCAGGTTCTCCCAGCCAGTTAAATAAGTGTAAACTTCAGGGTTCTCGACGATAGATCCTACAAACGCAAGGGCTTTCTCTTGTTGAGTATTTACGTCATAACCACACACTTTAATGCGACCTTTCGTAGGCTTTATAAGATCGACAAGCATTCGAATCGTTGTTGTTTTTCCCGCACCATTCGGTCCGAGGAAGCCGAAGATCTCACCTGCTCGAACGTCAAATGTAACATCCTGAATGATCCATTTTCGGCCGATTCGCTTCTTCACATTCTCCACGGACAAAACAACTTCTTTTTGTTCATCGTTCATCTGTATTTCACTCCCCTCACATCACAGGCTACTACAACTACAAGATCCCTTGTGCAATCCGCTTCGCAATGGCCTCGTATCCTTCACCATTCGGATGAAAGTGGTCCGAGGATAAATAAACATCTAATTTCCCCTGAAACAAATCAAATGTAGGAACCATCACCATATTCGGGTCACTATTCACAACTTGTTGTGCAGCATAATTCCAAGTGGAAACCGCGATATTTCCAGGTAATAGGAGCTCCTTTAAGTCAGCAAAAGGATGATAAAGACCGACATATATCACCCTTGCGTCCGGATTGATAATTCGTAATTGCTTCAGGATCTCCTTCAAGCGCTGTGTTGCTTGTGGGACAGCCTGCATTAACTGCTTCGGATCAAGTTCCTCTAAACCAGTCTTCGCACTCTCAATAATGCCACTTCCTTGAAACAGATCATTCCCCCCGATGGACAAAAGGATCAGATCGGCTTGTTGCAATGCATACTGGACACCTTTCTCTTCTAACTTCGGCAAAAGTGCCTCTGTAGTCAAACCGTTAATGGCAAGATTATTGAGTAGCTCGCTCTTGCGCCCACCATCATTCAGTATCTGAATGCTCCTACGGACAAATCCACTCCCCGTATTATCTCCGGTCCCTTTAGCTAAAGAATCTCCAATCGCCGTGATCTTTAATTCATCTGGTAAAGGAGGGAGCTCTCTAGATGCTTGCTCACGTCCTTGTTCATCTTGCTGTGGTGTAGTAACCGATTCACCTTGATTCTCTGACGGTTTAGGTTGTGAACTTAAAGATGCGGATTGAGGTGAATTTATATCTTGATAGGCATATATAAACCCGATAATTAACACAATAGTTACGATTACGGAGACCGATGCGGTAATCCGCCAAATCCATTTTGAAGAATGCATGAGGACGTCCTCCCCGATTAATGTGATATTCAATAACATATATTTACCAAGCGAAGTGACTGTATGTACATAAACATAAAACTTCTATGTAAAATTTGCAAATGAAAGCATATCCATGCATAAAAAAACAGGAGGATTATCCCTCCTGCTTAATTATTACTTTACGATTTATTCGCTAATAAATTCTTGAACCCAATATCCATTGTAGTAACCGACACCGATCTTAGTAAAGTTAGCAGACAAGATGTTCTTACGATGACCATCACTATTCATCCAAGAGTTCATAACCTCTTCTGGTGTACGTTGCCCCATAGCGATGTTCTCACCCGCATATCCGTATGAAATGCCATATTTCTTCATCATATCAAACGGTGATCCGTAGGTTGGGGAAGTATGATCGAAATATTTGTTATCATGCATATCCTTTGCTTTATCGAGAGCCATGCCTGTCAACTTTTCATGTACGGTAAGTGCTGGAAGTCCGGCTTTAGCTCGTTCTTTGTTCACAAGCGTTACTACTTGATTAGCAAAAGATGCATTCTCCTCACTTGGCTTATTAGGTTTGCTAGGCTCACTTGGTTGTTGATTTGGCTTACTTGGTTCGCTCGGTTGTTCATTAGGCTTGCTTGGTTGGCTTGGTTGGCTAGGCTTACTTGGTTCGCTCGGTTGACTCGTCGGCGGCGCAGGTGTTGATGGCTTTTCTACTTCCGGCGGCGTAGAAGGTTTTTCTGGCTCAGGTTTCGTTACAGGCTTCTGAACAATGCAATTAAAGCTCCCAGTCCATCCTTGACTTTCTAAATACTGCTGTAATTTTTGCTGCAAAGTTTGAATGGTCTCTTGAGATACACTAGGAGTAGCTGCTGACGCAGACGCAGAAGCAGGAAGCATAACTCCAACAGACAATACTGCGGCAAACCCTAAGCTAACAAGCTTTTTAACCATGGATCTATTCAAAAAATAACATCTCCTTAATTTCGATTTAGTTACAACTTTGTAATTAACTACGATCACATTGTAACATATTCGAAACCTTCATCTACCCTTCAAATGTTGGAAAGAACCATCGAACAACACAAAAAAAAGACTATCCTAAGCGATTCATCGCTACAGGATAGTCTCTTATTAACGAGCTGGATCTGAGTTACACATTATAATTCACAACATAGTTTTGAAGCGCCGTATTGTAATACCCGATACTATATTCCTTTACATGACCTTGCTCATCATAAGAATATCGCGATCTCTTTAAGAGCGGCTTTCCACTAGTAACCTGTAGAATTGTCGCAATATGTTCGGGTGGAGCCTGTACATCAAATTCATCGCGAAGCTTATCAAGTGAAATATTCTGATCCTCCAAAAGCTCGTATAATGATTGTGCGTTTAGATCTTGCAAGTCCAACTCACCAATTGTATGCGTCAAATAGTGCGTGTAATAAATATACGGTGCATCATCCAGAAAATAAACACGTTCAAGCCTGAGGCATTGATCTCCAAAAAGACGATTCGGCTCGGAATTCTTCTCGCACGAAATCGTTTCTACACGCAGCCATTGCTTATGAATGCGATGACCTTCCTCAACCAGAACCTCGGTGAATCGTTTCCACTTGGATAATTTAGAGGTAGATGTAATACGAATCACCTTCGTACCCTTTCCACTTCCTTTTTCCAAATAGCCTTCTTGAACCAGCTCCTGAATCGCATTTCTTACAGTTATTTTGCTCACACCAAATTCATTCTCCAGCTGAGGCTCTGAAGGAATGTTGGAACCGAGCGTATACACACCATAAAGGATGCGATCTTTAATAATATTTTTGATCTGCAAATACAATGGCCTATCTTTTCGCGATAAGCTCACAACTAATCCACTACCTTTCTACATCGCCTACAGCTTCAGTCATAGCACGACGGATATCCGCTTCAGATGCCATAGGGGTATCCCCTGACACCGTATGCGCCAGCATACTGGATACAGCGGCAAACTGTACAGTCTGATCCGGTGAAAGACCCTCCATCTCACCATGAATAATTCCGCTCGCAAAAGCATCCCCCGCACCAATTCGATCATACACAGCAAAAGTCAGCTTATCCGATAATACAAATTGATCCTGCTTAAATATATACCCGCACAGTGAATGCGTATTATCGTGGTTGATCGATCGATGCGTACCCGCAATTACTTGAATATGATACTTCTTCGCAACAATAGGAATCAAGTCTGTAAGCTGCTCTTCACGTTCAAGCTTACTCGTTACCATTCCTAATGTAAATATCGCGTCTTTTTCATTCATAATAACAATATCTGCGAGATTAAGCATATCTTCATAATGTGGTTTTGCAGCGGTATAGCCGTCTTCCCCCCATAAAGATGGACGATAGTTACAATCAAATATAACAGTTCCTCCGTGCTGTTTCACAGCTTGTGCTAATGATTTCATATGATTTCTCACACGATCATTCATAGCAAGCGCGATTCCGCAAAAATGAACCGCATCGATCTGAGTAGCTATTTCGGCATAATCATATTCGTGCTCAGGAGCGGTATTAAAACTGCTTTCAAGACGATTCGTATACGTTACACGACTTGAACGAACACCAAACCCATTCTCCAAGAAATACATTCCTAAATAGTTCCCGCCACGATGAATGAACGTTGAAGCAATACCTAATTTCCTTAAATAAGCTGCAGCTGCATCACCTAGAGAATTAACAGGTAATCGGGAAATGAGGTATCCAGAATGTCCATAACGCGCTAAAGCGGAGATAACATTTACTCCTGTGCCTGAAAAAGTGTAGTTTAAGGTGTTGCCTTGCGTAAGCAAGTCATATCCAGGAACCTGCAAACGCATCATGACCTCACCAAAAGCAGCTATTGCTTTAGGCATAACGATTCGCCAACTTTTTCATAATGGAGAGTAGCTCGCGAACATCCTCAATTTTAGTGTCACCGGTCTCTTTATCAATAATGGAAGAGTACACATGAGGAATCACTTGAGGAACGCCTGCTTCAAGTGCTATACGAAGAATCGGTTCGAAATTTTGCATGTCGATCCCACCTGTAGGCTCAAGCGCAAAACCTTCTTCTCCACATGCTTGTGCAACCGCGCGATACTCTTCTTCAAGACTAAGGCCCTGCATCGGAAAATATTTCAAAGCATTTCCACCCATATCACGAACGAGTGCAATAGCAGATTTAATCGGAATAATTGCTGCTTCACTCTGTGCAGCACTGTAAGGACCTGTTGAAATATTCACGTAACCAGGTCGACCTGAAGGAGATACGAGACTGTTAATCCAGCTATCTTGATCACCGAGATTAGCACGGGTTGCACCGACTGCTGGAAACACTTGATTGATATGACTTCCTGGATAATACTTAGCGATTTCAGCAACAACGGCAGCTTGACGGTTATCCCCTGCTCCAAGACCGATCGACACTGCATTTTCAATTTCTTCGCCGTACTGTTTCATGGCTGCTACAGCTTCTTTTACAGTAGCATAATCTTTAGATAGGACACCTACAAGCACGAATCCTTCTGCGGATTCAAAAACTTCCTTTGCGTTTTCAACATCGTTAGCTAGTACATTTAAAGCAACACGACCTCTGTATAAACGGTTTGATATATTGGACATTTTATCTTCCCCCTGTTAATTCACTTATTTTGGATTGTATAACAAGGATATCGTCACCCATTAATGACCTTGGATCGATATCAAAATAACCCTGTCTTACACCATAATCTCGAGTGTATATTGCAATCTCCCCGTTTTGAAGGCCGCTAGCTACTTCCTTCGCTGTTGTGCCCGTTTGCTCTGGATCAATCTGAACTCTAGCACGGTAAATCGCGCGCCCCGCTTCATCTTGAATGATGGATACACGCACCCCATTGATGTCATTCAGAGCCATTAACTTCTGTAGTTCAGCTCTTTCAGACTCGCTGTTATCCACTTTGACGATGTATTCATCGAGTGCTTGCAATAAACCAAATGTAGTTTCTTTACCCACCTTCATGCTGCGACCAATACCATGCAACTGAACTTTCAGCCAATCGATATAGTTACGTTTACCACCGACAATTCCTGAAGTCGGACCTTCGAGTGCTTTTGAGCCACTATAAATAGCTAGATCCGCATACTTCACGTATTTATGTATGTCTTCTTCGGCGGCTGCATCGACGATCATCGGAACACCTTTACGCTGAGCTACTTCCCATGTTTCTTCAACAGAGATCATATTTTTTTGAACTGCATGGTGAGATTTAACATAAAGAATTGCTGCCGTTTTGTCCGAGATAGCATCCTCAATATGCTCAGCTCGACCTTCATTGGCGTAACCAACTTCAACCAACTTTCCTCCACCTAAATAAACCATCGTTTCAACAGGCGCGCCGTACTGCACATTATGACCTTTCAAAATAATAATCTCTTTCTTTTCTATATTATCCTGATGAAGACGCTCACTTAGACGACGGTTCCCCCCCGTTACAATCGCTGCAACGGACAGAGCAATACCACTGGAAGCTGAGCTAACTACGACCGCTGCTTCAGATCCCAGTATACGTGCGATGTGATCGCCTGCTTTATCAACCAGATCAGCGATTTCCACATAGTTCTGTCCACCCTGCTTCATCGCATCCATAACCGTATCCGTTGGTGCGGATACACCTAGAATACTCATGCGTCCACTGGCATTAATAACTCGTTTAAGACCGTATTTCGCATTCAATGAATTCCCCATTGATAACCACTCCTTTTGCTTCAATCACTCGATTGGTTACTCGCTTATCGCCTTCAGAGTCAACGAGTTCCGCTTCTCTATTCTCAACAGAAAACAGTGTCAGATTCGCGACATCACCCACTTGAATTCTTCCAAGTTCAGGCTTACCCAGCCACTCCGCGGCGTTCGTTGTTACAGCAGCTACAGTCTCATCCAGCGAATAGCCCAGGTATAAAAATTTCGAGAGCACAGAACTCATACTATAAACGGGACCATTCACACGATTCCCTCTATAAATGTCAGTACTAATGGTATTAAGCCCGATGCCCTGTTTTCTCGCTGCTTCAGCTACTTGAAAGGAGAAGCTAGCTGTCCCATGTCCAACATCCAAATGAACGCCACGGTCAATCGCATCTAGCAGCACTGGAAGCGCCTTCCCCTCATCATCAAACAAGTTGTTCTTCTTGCCATTCAAATAATGAGTAATTACGTCTTTACGCTGCAGTAATTGAACCACTTCCTCAATATTTGGAGGTCCTGATCCGATATGAACCATTAACGGAAGATGAGTAGCACCGGAAAGCTCACGCGCAATTCGCAGCGGTTCTATCCCGCTTTCACCAACCACACTTCGACTGATCCGTGCCTTTAATCCAACAATGAAATCGGAGTACATCTCGGCTGCCTGCATAACCTTACTTCGATCAATCCATTCGAGTCTAGACAATTCATCAATTCGCGCTAGACCAATCCGCGAGATATTCAAGAAGGCATATACACGAGTCTTGGCCTGCTTCCTGTTCGAGACCAGATCAGCAATCCGATCAGCTCCACAGCTTCCTGCATCAATAATCGTTGTAACGCCTTGCTTAATACCAATCTCATCCATATCGTCCCCGTAAGGATCAAACTCTGGAAAGGCATGAACATGCATATCGATCCAACCGCTAGACACATAAGCCCCTAAGCCATTAACGATCCGACCACCTCTTCCATCCCCGGCAGATGTAATCGCTGTAATCCTGCCATTGTCGATGATGATATCGATTTCTTCTCCACTAACGCGCTTTACATGAGATAGTATGATTCTCTCTTCCACCTGCATCACCTTTTTATAATATAACGTTATAATGTTTAAGATATCACGGCTCTACGTCAAAGTAAATGAAAACATTATAATGTTTGAAAGCACTTTATTTTTGCAATAAATAACAAAAAAAATCTTAGCCTCGATTTGCATCGGACTAAGATTTCTCTTTGAATTAATTCTTATGCTTATTTCTTTGCAGCATATTTGCGCATATCAAAAGCCACAGCTACTACAATGATCAATCCTTTAATAATAAGCTGCCAATATGGGCTGACACCAATAAAGGTCAAACCGTAATTGATAATCGTAAAAATGAGAACGCCCGCCATCACTCCCGGGACTGTACCAATTCCGCCTGTTGTGGATACCCCTCCAACAACACAGGCTGCAATAGCGTCAAGTTCGTACATATTACCATAGCTATTCGTTGCTCCGCCCGTTCGAGCAGCTTCAAGTACACCCGCCAAGCCATAAAGCGCTCCAGCAATAGAGTAAATGATAATTAAATTACGAGCTACATTAATACCAGAGACACGTGCAGCTTGAATATTGCCACCAATCGCATACATATTTTTACCTAATCGTGTTTTATTAAAGATAACCCATACAACAAAGGCGACCGCGATCGCAATGAGCACAATATAAGGTATCCGGAAATCACCAGCGCCGATAAATCCCGTTCCTAGATCATTCGTGAAATCTGGACGCAATCCACCGATTGGCTGTGAATTGTTCGGCTCCATATCAAAATATAAGGAGTTAACCCCCAAGACAACAACCATTGTCCCGAGTGTCGCAATAAATGGTGGTACATTAAACTTAGCAACAATCACACCATTGATAAATCCAAATATTACGCCTGCGAGTACCGCAAGGATGACCGGTACAATATAGTACATATATGGAAGATCCGGAAAAAAAGGACTCGAATAATCTGACCTTTGAAGCATAGAAGCCGATATAACTGCCGACAATCCAACAATTCTGCCTGCCGATAGATCTGTTCCACCAGTAATCAGGATGAATGCCACACCTAAAGCAATAATTGCTCTAGTCGAAGACTGAATTAATACATCTCGCAGCGACTGTACGGAAAAAAATGCAGGATCATAAAGCGTAATACCAAGAATAAGTACGACCAATACCATATAAATAGCATTCTCTGACGCAAAATTACGAACTTTTAGCGTATTCATAGACTCTCTCCTTCTCTCTTTTGCCTAATGCTGAGCTGCTAGTCGCATAATGATTTCTTCATTCGCTTCTGACCTATCCAGAATTCCGGTCAATCGTCCCTCAGACATGACGAGAATACGATCTGACATTCCAAGAAGTTCCGGCATTTCGGACGAGATCATAATGATGCTCTTTCCTTGCTTAGCTAGATCAGCGATGATGCTATAGATTTCAAATTTCGCACCAACGTCGATCCCCCGAGTCGGTTCATCCAGCAGTAAAATTTCTGGTTCTGTAAGCAGCCACCGGGCTAGTAAGACCTTTTGCTGATTTCCCCCTGAAAGATTCATAATTCGTGTCCTCTGGGAAGGGGTCTTGGTCCGGAGCTTCTCAACCATCATCTTGACATCCGTCTTCTTCTTCTTCTCGTCCAATAAAATATAGAACTTTGGATACCGCTTTAAGTTAGCCACAGCACCGTTCTCATGCACGGACAATACGGGGAATATTCCGGTGGAACGTCTTTCTTCAGTCAATAGGGCAAGCCCATATTTCTTCGCATCCTCAGGCGACTTAATCTTAATCGGTTTACCATTCAGCAACATGCTGCCAGAAGCAATGTCCCGAAGTCCGAACAGAGCTTCAATTAATTCTGTACGCTGTGCTCCTACTAGTCCCCCTACACCAAGAATCTCACCTCGGCGCAAGTTAAATGTGATATCTTGAAATGATTTAGGGACAACAGAAGTCAAATTTCTGACCTCCAGCAGTACGTCACCCGGTACATTGTCACGCTCTGGAAAACGCTGCGTCAGGTCACGACCAACCATTTTGGAGATGATCAGATCGGTTGTCAGTTCGCCGGCGGGCCAAGTGCCGATCTTTCTTCCATCCCGCATAATTGTAACTTCATCAGATATTTGTAAAATCTCTTCCATCTTGTGTGAAATATAGATAATGGCAACGCCGCGTTCTTTCAGATCACGAATGATTCGGAATAAATGCTCTACTTCAACCCCCGTCAAAGAAGAGGTCGGTTCGTCCATAACAATAACGCGTGATTGATAGGAAACTGCTTTTGCTATTTCAATGGATTGTATTTTGGAAACGGACAGTTTTCCTACATTAATATCGGGGTCAATATCAATATTGATATCTTTGAACAATTCCTCGGTATCACTTCTCATTTTTTTATGATTCACAAATTGAATGGGTCCAAGGCCAGAGGTAGGGAACCTACCGAGCCATATGTTCTCCATGACACTTCGAAAAGGAATGGGATGGAGCTCCTGGTGGATCATCGATATCCCGTAACGCAGCGCATCTTTAGAATTTCGAATATCTGCGACCTCTCCGTTCAGACGTATCTCGCCACCATCTGCTGAGTAGATCCCGAACAAGCATTTCATTAGCGTCGATTTACCCGCTCCATTCTCACCCATCAGTGCGTGTACCGTACCTGGACGAACTTTCAGCGTAACTCCATCAAGCGCTTTAACTCCTGGAAATTCCTTAGTCATCTCATTCATTTCTAGTAAAAAGGGCTGCTCTGTCATGCGTTTGCCTCCTTCAAATCCATACTGCGGCTCTTGGACTAATACCAAATTCAACAGCCATAGCCTTCTATGAGGTATAAGAAAGGAGCGAACCGCTGTCCGCTCCTCTCTGCTGTACTTAACAAAAGACTGCTATTTTGCATCATCCATATTGTCTTTTGTAATCTTTTTGTACGAGATCCAGATGTATTGGTTATCGGTAATGTCGAAGCCAGCATTATCTTTCGTTGGTGTCTCACCATTTGCTAGTAATGAAGCTAACTTAACGGAAGCTTTCCCTTGGTTAACCGCATCGTTTAGAACCGTTCCGAGCATCGTTCCATCTTTCAGCGCTTCAAGAGCTGGAGCCGTCGCATCAACACCTACAACTGGCATCACTTTGTCACCTTTGAAATAACCAGCTGCTTTTAATGCCTCAATTGCACCAAGTGCCATATCATCATTATTTGCGAGCACAGCTTCGATTTTATCTCCGTGTGATCCGAGGAAGGCTGCCATCTTCTCCTGTCCCTTTACGCGGTCCCACATGCCGGAGTCTTCAGCAACTTTCTCAACTTTGATACCCGCATTCACAATTGCCTCAACGGAATACTTGGTCCGCAGCTCCGCATCCTGGTGTCCTGGCTCACCCATCAGCATGACATATTGCAGAACTCCATCTCCGTTCTTGTCTGCTTCAGGATGAGCTTTCCAATAATCCACAATCAGTTCACCTGACATCGTTCCGGATTCTTCAGCTTTCGCTCCAACGTAATACACCTTATCCCACTTCTTCATATCTTCCGGCAAAGGCTCGCGGTTCAAGAAAACGACTGGAGTGTCCGCTGCCTTCGCTTTATCAATGATGACACCTGCTGCAGTCCGGTCAACCGGATTAATAAGGAGAGCATCTGATTTTTTACTAATAAAAAGATCCACTTTATCATTCTGTGTAGGCTGTGAATTTAAGCTGTCCACAATATCAACACTAGCGATACCCTTGGCATTTTCTTTAATGGAATTCCTTACCCCTGTCATGAAGGTATCGTCAAATTTGTAGATTGCAACTCCAATCTTTGGCTCCTTGCCTCCGCTTCCTTCCTTCGATCCATCACTGGAACAACCAGCGAGTGCACCACCTAAAAGAGCGCCTGCAAGCAATACGGATGTTACCTTTTTCATCAACAATGACCTCCTATTTACTCTATATGGTTCGGACATAACGTTGTTTACGTTCTCATTATTACGGAAAAAGGAAATGAACTTAATACAAAATTCTCATCTGTTTTATGAAAATTCTCATGATTATCTTCATCTTACAAAAGGAAACAATTGTTTCTGATTCTCCGGCCACAACATATTATCTAAATCTATCATTTTGGTAGGCGTTTCGACTCGTTCAGGTACCTTCCTACCCTCTAGAGCTTCTACAGCATATTGAACAGCAAGATAGCCATTACTGAACGGGTTCTGGATAAGCGTTGCTTGAATCGTTCCTTCCTGAAGAAGTTCAATGATCTCCGGCGTACTATCAAAAGTGACCAGCTTAACTTGACCACCTAGACCAAGTGCTCGGATCTCTCTTGCAGCTCCTACTGATGAAACACTGTTCAGGGAAGCAATACCATCTAAGTCATAGGATTTAATCATTCTGCCCGTAATGTCAGCTGCCAGATTCTCATCTGATCCGCAATATCCAACTTCCATGATTTCTATCCCAGGAAAACGAGATATGTAATCCGTAAATCCTTCCATTCGCTCAGCTTCGTCATATGCACCTTTGACAAAGCTAACCACTCCGATTTTTCCAGATGAACCTAGTAGGTCGACCAAACGCTGTGCAACTTTCTGACCTGCATCATAGTTATTCGCTCCTATACGGGTCTCTACCCGAGCCGAAGCAACATCAGCATCCAATGAAACCATAGGAATGCCATAAAATGCAGCTTTATCTGCAGCCTGTCCCAGTTCCATGTAGTCACTCGCTGCAAGGACAATCGCATCCGATTTATACTCAATAGCTTCTTCCACCATCTGAATCTGACCTTCGATATCATCTTCGCTGGATGGAGCTTTGAAATTCAGCTCGATATTATACTCTTTGGCAGCGACAAGAGCGCCCATCCTTACCGTATTCCAGTAGTCTCCTCGGTTCATTTTTACGATCATATCAATGGAACGCATTTTGTCCCGAACTTTATTGTCTGGGAGGTCGCCTGAACAGCTCGTCATTCCAAGCAGCATAGCCATCGTTAAAAAGATACCCCAAGGTCGTTTCATGAAGAGATCCTCCCTTCTGAACGATCATTTGGCCACTGCGCTGGAATCGTAACTGTCACGGTCGTCCCTTCTTCTCGCTCACTTTCATAATACAATCCATATTCAGGACCGTATGCCAAGGTAATACGTTCATTCACATTTTTTACGCCCACGCCAGAGCCCTTTCCTCCCTCAGATTCACCACTCATCACGTCCTTTAGTTTCGATGGAGACATTCCGAGTCCATTATCAGCAATCGTAAACCGAACAATATGTTGATCCAAGACGGCCTTAATCGTAATCATTCCAGGGTCATATTGCTCTTCCAAACCGTGTACAATTGCATTTTCAACCAAGGGTTGCAGGATCAATTTCAAGGTCAGACAATCCAACACCTGATCATCTGCTTCAATAACAAATTGAAATTTGTTCTTATAACGTATATTTTGAATAATCAAATAATTCCGGACATGCTCAAGCTCATCCCTGACTGTGATAATGTTATTCCCTTTAGCAAGGCTGATCCGGAACAACTTCGATAATGAGGTAATGGTCTTTACAACCTCCTCGTTATGCCCTCTCTCCGCAAGCCGAATAACTGAATTCAGTGTATTGTACAGAAAATGAGGATTGATCTGTGCTTGAAGCACATCAAGTTCGCTTTTTCGCTTGGCTTCCTGCTCCAGAATAATCTGTTCCATAAGCTCTCTGATCTGCTGCACCATCAGATTGAATCGGTGAGATACACGCTCTACTTCGACAAACCCCTTAACATCTACTGGAGAAGAGAAGTCTCCCCGCTCTACTTTTTTCACGGATTTCTCTAGTCGTAGAATCGGTTGAGAGATCTTGGCAGAAACGAATACAGAGATGATAATGACACATGCCAATACAGCTGCGAGGAACCATAACAAGAATTCTCCCAAATCACGTTTCGTTGTCACAATCTCAGAGGGATATGATACACCAACAATCTTCCAACCAATTGGCTGCACAGATCGAACGGTAATATAACGTTCCTCGCCTGTAGACAGATCCGTATAGTTACCAAAATTGTACTTAAGCACAGGCTCCATATTCTCATATTTCAAGCCTGCGTATATCAGTTGCTGCTGCGGGTGGTACACAATATTCCCGACTGAATCGGTTATGTAGGCATATCCTTTTTTCCCAAGACTAACCTGAGAACTTAACTCATCAATCGTACGAAAGTTAATATCAACCATGAGTACACCTTTTTGCGTCTCTCCATAGGCTCGGTAATTGATCACCCGACTCATGGATACAACCCATTTGTACTGGCCTTGGTAGAGGTTCTGAATATGTGGGGCTGATATAGACAATTGATTAGGGTTTCGGATCGAGGTCTCGAACCAGCTTTGTGAAGTCAATCTTGTATTCTCCATCATCGGCTGAGCGGGTACATTGATAACGGACTCACCATCCATCGTGAATAATGCTATAGATACTAAGTCCTCTCTAGTCTGTAATAGTGTTGATAACTGCCCTCTTAACGAAGAATTGTTGTCGGTACGCTTGCCATCGAATTGATCCTCTACCACACGATAAATATCTTGCATTCCCTTTACGTAAGTCTCCAGGTTACTGCTAACTTGTTCGATAATCTGCTGGATATTCAGGTAAGCATTCTCTTCAGCAGTCCTTGAGAACTTATCGTAAAGCATGAAACTGACCACCAATACAACAACCATGGTGATGATTGAGATTAGGAAAGTAATCATCACCTGAATGCTGCGGAAGCGGAATAGAAGTCGATCTGAAACAGAGCTTTTCAAACGAAAGAAACGTCTAATTCTCCGTACCATATCGCTTCCTCATCCTTCCCCGGCTGTACGGTATTCTTTCGGTGAAATCCCGAACGTCTTACGAAAACAAAAGCTGAAATAATTGGGGTCGGAAAACCCGCTTTTCTCTGCAATTTCAAACGCCTTCAACGTTGTCGTTCGCAGCATTTCCTTGGCTGCATTCATGCGAACTTGCATCAGATAAGTTACAAACGTCATCTTGGTTTCTTTCTTAAAAATAGAACTGAAATATCCTGTGCTTATATGCAGCAACTTGCATACGCTGCCAATTGATAAATCGCTATCAGAATAATTTTTATGTATAAAAGCTTTTGCTTCTTCCACCGCATTCCTTGCGCTGAAATGCCGCTCAGATTCATAATTGCAAGCAAGCTTGTCACAAATCTGCCGTAGACGGTTCTTTAGTTCGTCGGGTCCAGTGAATGAAGTAATCTCTATTAATGAGTTCATATCCGAACCGAATAACTCTTGCGGATTCGTTCCACTCTCTTTCGTGAGCCTGAGAATAAGCGCCACAATCTCTAACCAATAGATCTGATAATCTTGAATCGAGGCTGTCTCCACCGTTTGTTCTTCAAACATGGAAGAGATCACCAATCTCCGTTCCTCTTCTGTCCCTACCTTAATACTACGAATAAGTCTTTGTTCATTGCGTTCATCAAGGGTTATGACAGGCTGAGAGGCTCTTGAGGCTTCAACATCTTCAATCCAAATAACCCGATTATTGCCATGTACTAGTCGATAATCTACGGCCTGCCTTGCTTCCTGATAAGATAAATAAAGGCTTTCGGGTGTATTTCTAATGGCTGATGCACCTATGGTCACGGTCAGTTTTAAATATTTCTCCACCTTTTCACGAATGACTTCAAGTAACTGAAAAGTCTGCTTGATCAAACTCTCAGCATTCAGATCCCCATGGGTAATTAGAATAACTTCTTCACCTGCTATAAAAACAAGATTTCGATCTGAGTCGCTTAATTCATCTGCAATATTACGAACTGCAAACAGTTGAAGATTTCGGTTGTTCCCATTACGCAGAGATACCGTCTCTTTGGAGTTCTCGGTATTGGCTTCTGAACAAGATGGAGATGTATCTGGTGAGATGACTGCCGTAAGATAAGAGCCTTCCGTAAGAGTAAGGTTAAACGTTTCGCACTTCATTTTTATATCTTCAAGCGACATCCTAGTTGTCATCAACTCAGCTAAAAACATTTCTCTTAATATAGGTAAGCTACGTGCATAATGGGCTCTAAGCAGGTGAATATTCTCAGTCTGAGCTACTTCCGCTTCAATCTGTTCCTTCACCTTAAGTAATATTTGAATGAGTTCTTGAGATGAAAAGGGCTTCAGAACATACTCATCAATCTGCAAAGTTATAGCTTTACGGGCATATTCGAATTCATCATACCCTGTTAAAATAATGACCTTTGTCAGCGGATAATTCTCCCGAATCCACTCTGCTAGTTGAAGGCCATCCATAAAGGGCATCTGAATATCAGTCACGACAACGTCTGGCCTGCTCCGTTCAATCATCTCCATCGCTTCTTGTCCATTCTCAGCACGATCAGTAACGATATATCCATATCTCTCCCAATGGATCTGCTCCATCAGACCTTCTCTAACGTCCTCTTCGTCATCAACCAATATCAGCTTTAGCATATCTCACACGTCCTTTATTCCTTCACTTGTTCAATGTAGATGAATACTTATCCATACAACCCTCATAAATGATACCGCTTTCCAAATGTATATTCTGGATTACAACATCCGCTACCTGCAATACAGAACACAAAAAAGGCCTATTCCCTCAATAAATTGAAAGAATAGGCCGTTACTCCTATGATTCTGCATGTTGCGAAATACCACGGTTTCAATTATGTATTATTACAAAAAAGAGAAACCCGTTCCCTAACGGAGGGAGCGGGTTGGAGAAAAAGGCTAAACTACAGTTGCTTTATGAACTGATAGCCTGCTTTTTCAAATCCGATATGTTCAAAAAATGCATGTGCCGGGGCTAAACCTTCCCGGTTGCCGCTTGTGAGAAACAAGAGGTTGCTTCCCTGCTGTTTTCCCCAATTCTCTCCACCGCGTACCAATCGTTTGCCGATTCCTTGGCTGCGGCAGCTTGAGGTTACAATCAACGAAGTGATTTGAGTTGCCCATTCAGTCTCTGCGAAGGATTTGACCTGACGAAGCATCATCATACCTACTACCTTACCGTCTAGCTCTGCAATCATGTTGCAGTAGAGCGGGTTTGCGCTCATCATTTCCATCCGATCACGCATTACATTCAGCGTTGTTGGATAATGTAACTCGCGCATTAAAGACGTGACAGATTCCAAATCTTTTTTCTCAAACGTTCGAATCAGCAGTGCAGGCGCAGACAAAACGCTATCCATGCTCATTATACCCTCATGCTTCCCTTCTCGTATGATATCTTCTCCACATTATCTATTTTCGTAGTTTCTGATGAAGATTGCAAGAGGGTTCCGACAAATTTCTCTCTATTATACGAATATTATTCACTTAAATGTTACAAAAATTTATACTGAGCTTCAATCAATCCATGATAGGTTCCCTGCATATTCATAAGCTGGTTATGATTTCCTTGTTCAATGATTTGACCATGATCCAAGACAACGATTAAATCAGCATGTCTGATCGTCGATAAGCGGTGTGCAACGATGAAGGAAGTACGTCCTTTCAGAAGCACCTTTAATGCATCTTGAATTTTGAGTTCGGTCTCTGTGTCGATACTTGCCGTTGCTTCATCCAAGATAAGAATTCGAGGATCTGCAAGAAGCGCTCTTGCAAATGATAATAGCTGTCTTTGACCCATAGACAACATATTACCTCGCTCTTCCACTTCCGTATCATAACCATTCGGCATATTGATGATAAACTCATGCGCATCGACCGCTTTGGCTACCTCTTCAATCTCCTCATCGGTAGCATCGAGGCGACCAAACCGGATATTGTCACGAATTGTTCCTGAGAATATAAAGGTATCTTGCAGCACAATTCCAATCTGATGACGAAGACTCTCAACCGTTACCTGGCGAATATCATATCCATCAATCGTGATCTTACCATCAGTTATATCATAGAACCTGCTCAAAAGATTAATGATCGTACTCTTACCAGATCCAGTATGCCCTACGAGAGCGATCGACTGCCCAGCTTTTACATCCAGGTCAATCCCTTTCAATGCTTGACGACCTTTCTCGTATTCAAATACCACTTTCTCTAGTTTGATATCACCTTTAATTTGAGGAAGTTTCTTAGCATTAGGAGCGTCATCAATATTAGGCTTCTCATCAATAAATTCAAATATCCGTTCCGATGATGCCATCGCTACTAAGAGCTGATTATACATTTGACCCAGACGGTTAATTGGTTCCCAGAAATTACCGACATAGTTTGAGAAGGCAATCAAGAGACCTACGGTAAGTTCCCCGCTCTGAATTAGCGTTGCTCCAAGCCAGAATAGGATCAAAGATCCGAAACCACCTGTAATTTCGATCAGTGGACCAAATGCTTGGTTCATCGCAGAAGCCCTATCCCAAGACTTCTTGCTATCCGCATTCATATGATCGAAGAACTTCATGTTCTCTTCTTCCTGCGTGTAAGCCTGCGTTACACGGATTCCTTGAATCGATTCATTCAAGTGGGAATTAATTCGAGAATTCTTCGTTCGAACTTCCTGCCAAGCTCTGCGGATTTTTATACGCAGTGCCGTTGAAATGAAGAACATAATAGGTACCGTAACAATAACAGCCAGACCTAATTTCCAGTTAATTAAGAGCAAGATAATAACGATACCGGCTAACTGTACACAGTCGATCAACAAGTTGACGACACCGTTCGTAAATAGGTCCTGTAAAGAGTTAACGTCATTCGTAACCCGGACTAGAACTGAACCTGCTGGACGTTTGTCATAGAAGTTGAAGGACAAACGCTGAATGTGCCGGAACAGATCTGCACGAAGGTCATAAATGACCCGCTGGCCTATAATATTCGTATATTTGATTCGGAAAATTCCTGTGATGTATTGAATAATATAAAGTACAAGAACAGTAATCGTAATCTTATACAGCATATTTAAACTCGGACTACCTTTTTCAGGAGCAATAGCCTGGTCAATGGCTGCACCTGTCAGATATGGAACCGCAAGCTTCGTGATGGTACCAATGATCATGAGAACAACGATAAGCGGTATCATCTGTTTCGCATAAGGCTTCATATAAGATATTAGCCGGGTTAATTGCTTCCAGTTAAATGGTTTCTCAATCACATCATCATCTTGATATACGAACCGTTCCCCCGTTGTCCCCGATTCTTTGTTAGAACGGGAAGCCTTCAATTTTGGCTTCCTCTCGATGTTCATCTCCGAACTCATGATTTCACCTGCCCTTCCTCATACGCCGTTGTAACGCCTCGGGCAATGAGGTCCGCATATTGAATTTTGTATACATCCTGATAAGGACCTTCCTGTTTAATCAGATCATTGTGTTTACCACGCTGGACCACTTTACCTTCATCTAGAACCAGAATCTCATCTGCATGACGCAGTGATGATATACGGTGAGCGATAATAAAGGTTGTTCTTCCCTTCATAACCTCTTGGAAACCGGATTGAATTTCATGCTCCGTTTCCATATCCACCGCACTTGTCGCATCATCTAGTATGAGGATCTTTGGATCTTTTAAGAGTGCGCGAGCGATTGCAATCCGCTGTTTCTGTCCACCAGATAGTCCCATACCGCGTTCACCAACCACTGTGTCATAGCCTAATTCCATTTCCATAATGAAATCATGTGCCTTTGCTAGCTTCGCTGCTCGAATAATCTCATCCATGCTTACATTTTTCATTCCATAAGCAATATTATTGCGGATACTTGAAGAGAACAAGAAGGTTTCTTGGAATACAGTAGCAATCTGACTACGAAGGCTACGAACCTTAATATCTTTAATATTCATTCCATCAAGCTTGATACTTCCTGAATTCACATTATAGGCATGCATGAGAAGCTGAATAATCGTAGATTTACCTGATCCTGTGCCTCCGAGAAAACCAATAACAGATCCGGGTGGTGCATTCAGGTTAATATCTTTAACCGCAGCCATCTTGTTGCCATAAGCAAAGGTTACGCTATCAAATACCACATGACCTTTTACGGATTTCGGATCTAGCTCAATCGCATCTTGGCGATCCTCCACATCGATCGGTTGATTCAGTAGTTCTAATACACGTTCACCTGAAGCTTTGGATTGCGTGTAGTTATTGATATGGAAACCAATGCCCCACATCGGCCCAATGATGTACCACATCAAGCTGAAGAAGGCAACCAATTGACCAAGCGAAAGTTCTTTGTTAATAACCATTGTTCCCCCTACAAGCAGTAGGACAACGACACTTATATTCGCGAATAATTCCATGAGTGGGAAGAAACGTGCCCACAAGGATGATGCAAAAATCTGATTCGATTTGTAGCGTTCGTTTCGTCCGGAGAACTTCTCTACTTCGTGCGGTTCACGAGCAAAGGATTTAACCGTCCGAACCCCAGTAATATTCTCCTGTACAGCTGTTGTTAAAGAGCTTAAAGCCAGTCGCATCTCCTGAAACGCAGGATGAATCTTGGATTCAAATTTAAGCGCTGTAAATACAAGAAATGGCATACTAACCAGCGTAAGCAAAGTAAGCTTCCAACTGATCGAGAACATCATAATGGAGCCGAAGGTCACCATCAATCCGAGGTTCAAAATTTGAGCAAAACCGAAGCCTATAAACATTCGGATGGCTTCAAGGTCTCCCGTTAACCGTGACATCAAGTCACCCGTCCGTGCTGTGTCATAGTAACGGAATGATAAAAATTGCAGCTTTTCGTAGCAGGCGTTACGTAGACGATAAGCTAAAAAGTTACCCAGTCGTCCACCAAAATAGCCATGAAGAAACTGCATACACGCTTTGAGGGCTACCACCCCCACCACCATTAGTGCAAGTCCTGGCACAATACCAAAATTTCCGGGCAGGATTGCATCATCAATCAATTTTTGCAGCAGGTTCGGATACACGAGGCCAAGTGCGGTCGCGATCGCCAGACACAGTATGGAAAGAAAGAGATAGCTTCGTTTCTCCCAAAAGAAGCCCTGCAGTTGCCTGAGAACATTCATGTTTTTCCTCCTTTGGATTAATAACGTTCAGTTATGTAGCATTTATGAAGTTTATCATCGACCCGTTAAGGCGGCAAAGAGAATAAACCGTCATAAATGAGCTAATGAGACTTAAACGAGTCGTTTAGTGCAACTTTTCATACTTTCATGATTAAATAGTCAGTAATTCTCGTTAATACTGAGGATATGAAAACGGCTCCATTTTTCCATATCAGATCATTCAAAATCACTCATTTTAAAGTTATTTATTTAGCTTTTTATCAGCTATCTTCTCCGCCCCTAACGACTTGTAACAAGCAGTTTAAAACACAAATTCCTTTCGCGCGCATAACAAAAGGGAAGCCGGACTTATAATCCGGCTTCCCTTGAAAATAGAATACGAAACAACTCAAAAGAATATCTGCTAATTAATTCAGCCCAAAATCATCATGTAGACAAATTAACGTGAGTGTTTGGTCACTTGCTTTCCATTTTAGAAAGCTCTAATGCAAGTGAACGCCATATTTCGGGTGACTGTCCATCCTGTAAGGACAAAAGCATCGCATGAAGTGATTCTTCCAGTTGCTCTTGAAGCACGACAGCATGAAGATCTAACGAAAGGGCAATTTCATTGGCATAATGGGATGCCATCTGTGCTTCGCGTAGTTTCACAAGTTGTGTCACAGCTTCCTTCACCTTAGGCTCTGCTGCATCACGAAGTTTCAAGCTTCCGTTGCCTTCAAAAAAATGTTTCGGATTCTTAAAGTTAGACCAATAAGAAAGCCAATCCTCTGTAATCTTCAATTCAGTTTCTTCTAGTGACGGAGCTGACCATTCCCTAACCTGTCGAATAGAAAACTCCAGTCCTTCGGTCATCTCCCCTACGGCTTGCGCCGTCTGCTTAGCAGCCTCTTCCGTTAATCTTCGCCCCTTCTGTTCCAACCGAAGCGTGGTCGCCCAGAATTCCTGATCCAATTCGATGGACAGTGTACGCTCCAGATCCCGTCCACATGCGGCAAAAGCAGACTTTAAGCTTCCTGCATCTTCCCTGAGAACAGATGGGTGAAATGCCTCCTGAAAGAACCTTCCCATTGCATAATCAAGGCGTTGACGGACATGAAAGAGAAGCTCCCCACATTCCTGTGTGATTTCTCTTGTTAAATCCAGTGATTTCAAAGCTTCCAAATCAGTTTTTGCCTTTAATCGTACTGTCTCAAGCCTTTCAATACGCCGGCTTCTAGATTCCTCGTCCTGCTCAGCTAACTCTGCCCATGCTTCAACCCTCCGCCTTACAGAGGTTACTTCGTCTAAACCTGCCCTTAAGGATAATCCAGGTAATTCTTCAACCGCAAAACGTTCTAATGACGATTCGAATGATACAAATCCTGAGCCATCTAGTTTCTCATCATCCCCATGAACCTTACCTTTCAGAGCGGACAAGCTAGAAACCGGATAAATATGTGGATTTGCGACTCCATTTTGAATCAGATTCGTACGCACATGAGAGACAACCTCCTCTAGCTCATCCGAAGACGAAGCCAAATCAGCCGCATTTACGACAAAGAACATTTTGTCTAGCGCAAAACTATCTTTAACCCGACCCAGCTGGGACAAGAACTGTCTATCAGCTTTGGAGAAAGCATGGTTATAATACGTCACATATACAATCGCATCCGCGTTCTTAATATAATTGAAAGTCACCCCCGTATGACGGGCGTGCAGAGAATCCGCTCCCGGTGTATCTACCAACACGATCCCTTGCTCCGTAAGAGGTGAGCTATAATATAGATCAATTCCATCTACATAACAGGATTTGGTCTCATCTGCTACAAAGCCACGGTATTCTTCCATCCCTACAGACTGGATGCTACCTAGCTTCCCGTTCATTTCTTCAAATCCCGCTGCAGCTGCTTTGAGGAAGCCATAATGAGGCAATCCGGCTGGATGGACACCATCAGGTGTTAGACCATTCGCTGTCTTCCTCCAGTTCTCTTCACTCGGTTCCGCTAATCCAAGTACACTAAATGAATACTTGAGATCATCCCACCAGACTTCTTTTGTCTTCATCCGCACAGCAGCCGTTCCATGAGGAAACTCTTCGGTGGGGAGAACAATTCGGTTTACCGCAGCTGTTGTTGGATGAGGCGAAACGGGCAATACCGATTCGCCAAGCAGTGCATTGGCGAAGGAAGACTTGCCAGCACTGAACGCTCCGAACAGCGCGAGTGTGAACGTGCCTCCTGCGAGCGCATCGGCGCGAGCATTCAGATCCCGCGCGGGCGAAGCAAGCGCAGGGTGCGGCGCCAGCAGCTGAGCTGCAGCGCGAAGCTGCGCTGCCGCGGCTTCCAGCCGCTGGCGCCGGCCCCCGGCCGCGCCCTGTGGCGCGCTGCGCCGGGGCGCAGGGGCGCCGTTCCCCTGCTGCGCAGCAGGGGAACTCTTGCTGGCTGCGGCCTGTGGCATCGCAGCCGGCTCCCTCACCTCCGGCAGGAGGCCGGGGGTGAGGGAGGTAAGCGGCGGCACCAGCTGTGCCGCCGCGAGGGCGCGGTCCGCTTCCGCTTGCTGCAATGCAGCATAGCGGGCGGAAGCGGACGATTGCGCCAGCAGCTCGGCGCGCTGGCCCTCCAGCGCTTCCAGGCGGACTGCGGCATCGTCCGCCGCCAATACCCGGAGCTGATCGGCAATATCCGATACAGCTCTACGATAGCTGCCCTTGATTTCCTCGGACAGCATCTTGCAATAATTCAGCACATACTCGCCTGAAAGTACCGCATCTGCATTTACGCTATTCGTAATTTGATCTTTAGAAAGGAAAGGAAGTAATGTATCCATCGCTTCATCCCAATTCGTGCTCCAAGGTTCAAACCTTTCCACGAAAGGCTTAACTAGGCTACGTACATGCCAATCTACCTGAGCTCTCACTTGTTCTGTTAAGCGTTCATGAAAGACATCCAATCTCCGAGACTTCTCTTCCTCCGTTTTTGAAGAAGTAAACAAGAAGCCTTTCTTAAATCCACTCCGACGACTTTCCAAAAAGGACAATGCTAAATCCCGAATATCAGCAGGCATGAGATTCGCATTCGCTAGAAGTGTATCTCCTTCTCGCCGCAGCTCCCCTCTCACCTCATCCGGAAGCTCACGAAGCTTGCTATGCTCTCGCTCCAGTTCCTCCATTCTAGCCTTCAACGCAGCTACAGCTGCTTCCCCGCCCATTTCAGCCAGTAATTGATCCTTCTCTTCCTGGTGACTACGGGTAAATGCTTCAACGTGATGTTCTGCGGCATGACGAACTGAACATTCGACACTATAGTCCAAAAGCGCCTTACGGCTATCTAACAACTTACCAATGACCGATTTCAAATCTTCCCATTGATTGTAGGGATGATCCCATACCTTAAGCGAGACACACAACAGTCCGTTATAATGAACCTTCCACTGCGCAAATGCCTTCTTCACCTCTTCTAAGTATGAAGCTAATGGCAGTTCTTCATCTCGATGCTTATCAATCTGATTCACGATCAAATACAGCGGTTTGCCCCAATCGGATAAGCTTTTGGCGAATAATAGATTACTTTCGGATTGAACATGATTATAATCCATCACATAAAACACAACGTCAGCCATGTGAAGTGCAGAATGTGTCGCTTGCCGGTGCCCATCATCTGTTGAATCTACACCCGGAGTATCCATAAGTACGCCTTGCTCACCGAGGATCGGTACATCATCCCACACTTCAATAGCAGAGTACTCGCCACCTTCCTTACAATAAGCAGCAAGTTCCTCTGTACTAACGCGCATCGTCTCCCCTAGCCCACCATCTGGACGGTGGATCACCGCCTTGGCAGCGCCATTGCGGATGGTCACGACATTCGCACTTGTTGGAACTGGACCCGAAGGAAGCACCTTCTTACCGCATAAGGCATTGATCATACTCGATTTCCCAGCTGAAAAATGTCCACAAAACGCCAGCGTCAATTCTCCCGCAGCTTGCTTTCGGATTAAATCCTCCGTCAGAGCTGCAGACGACTCATCATTCCACCCTATAAATTGATCTTTAACAGCCTTTAAGAAATCAGTACTGTATCCGGTTTCATGTTCAGTTACTACTTTCAATGTCATCCCTCGCTCCTGTCCATCTTTATCTATAATAAATGTCACATATTCTCAGATCATTTTATTGTAACATCGCTGGAGCTGTAAAGAAATCACTTGTCAGCAGGTAAAATAAAAAAAACGGCCCTATTTTAGGGCCGGATCTTTTGAAACCAATAAGTATGGTTTATGAAAGAGCTGCATTTTCTGCTTCAGGAATAAGAATTTCAAAAACACTCCCGTGTTGCAGAATCGTTAAACCTCTCGATTTGTCGCGCATTACAACAACCTCAGGTTTTTGAGACATACGCTCTAAATAATGCTCTGGAGCTTCTCCCGAGTTGCTGTAAGTTACGCCTTCTAATTCTTTTTCTTCATTTTCTTCCAGTTGGCTCTCAACCACTTGTTCAAAAATGTCGGAGAACAATTCAAAGTTATCCGTGTAAACCGAGATGCATTTCATAATAATCCCATCCTCTTTCTCTTGTCTAATTCTTACTCCTTGCGGTCTGTACCTTATTCTTCCTGACCATGGACGTTTTCATACGCTTCTTGCCTTCACGACATACGTCGAGTAGTGGACATACCTGACATTGTGGATTTTGGGCTTTGCAGTGATATCTTCCAAAAAAGATAAGCCTGTGATGTGTTAAGGTCCACTCTTCTCGTGGTACTCGTTTCATCAGCTTTTTCTCCACTTCAAGCACATTGTCGTTCCATCCGGCTAAGCCAAGACGCTTCGATACACGCTCCACATGGGTGTCCACTGCAATAGCAGGTACGCCAAAAGCGTTCGATACGACCACGTTCGCGGTTTTTCGCCCGACACCAGGCAGCTTCACCAGCTCATCATGAGCTTCAGGCACCTCACCACCATACTGCTCGATTAATAATCGGCATAGATTGTGAATGTGTTTAGCCTTGTTACGGTATAGCCCAATCCGCCGAATATCCTGTTCCAACTCTTCAATCGGTACAGCGACATAATCCTGCGGTGTTTTATATTTCTGAAACAGATCTCTGGTCACTTTGTTGACTGTTTCATCCGTACACTGTGCTGACAATAGAACAGCAATTGTCAATTCAAAAGCATTTTCATGAAGTAATTCGCAGTGTGCATCCGGAAACATGTTTTCTATCGTATCAAGTATATGTCGTACCGTGGCCGAGTTCATAACAAGATCCCTCCCGCAAAAAAAAGTCTTGATGCGACAAAGCCCCGCATCAAGACGGTGTTTCTCGTGTATTTCGAAGTGATAACTATTGTTTCACGATCTCTACAACGGTTCCGTTGTTGAAATACAGTACAATATTATCATCTTCTTTAAGGGATTGCACGGACAAGTTCTGGTCTTTTTCATGAACATATACATTTGAGGCCGCTGGGAAACGATAATTCTCTGTTGTATAGGAGCGCTTTACAAACACATCTCCATTGTCATATCTCCAGAAAGAACGCGTTAACGAATCCAGAACCTTCACAATTGTTGTTCCATCGATATCCTTACGAACCTCTACTCGATCATTACCAGTCAGCGTGTTCAGATTCGTTGAAACGACTCCACCACGAATGACTTTAACCTTACCTGACGTACTCAACTTCTCATTCGCGCCATTAAATGCTTTTACTGTAAACGCACCTCCAGCAGCATCAACCTCGATCACTTGGCCGAGAGATAGTTTAACATACTGAACAGAGCTTGCAGTTGTACCCACAAAGTTTACGTTAATCAGTGTTCCTGCACGAAGATCATTAATGCGGATGGCTTGACCATTCTCATCCGTTAGAACAGCCTTATCCGTATAAAACTCACTCGTAATACCTTCGTTTTTCACCCGAACACGGTTCAGGGTGTTTTCTGTAGATACTACTTCAAACTGAACGGATGTTTTGGCTCTCAGACTGAACAAGCTATCTTGATTAGTTGATAACTGTGCAGAAACCTCGTCGCCAATTTTAATATCCGAGATGGAAGCAACCGGTTTGCTGTACAGCTCCACCTTAGGTGTGTTGTAAGGAATACTGATACTTTGTCCTTCTGCAGTCAGAATCGTAACCGTCTTGGTTGTCGTATTAATAGCTGTAACTTTACCATCATACTTATACACAACTTCAAGAGAAAGGGCACGGTTTCCAATATGTGTAATGTTTACTTTCCGGCCCGCTCCGAGAAGTCCCTCTACAGCAGACAAGGTGCTTCCAGAAGAAGAGTCTAGCTTAGTTTTGTCATCCAAAATAATGACTTTAGGTAGGCTCTTATCATCACTAACCATCAACCAACGTTTCTTAGGATCGTATGAAACGACGGTTACGCCATTCATTTGTTCCATCTGACGACCTAATACTTGAATCTTAGTAACTTTCTCTTCGCCGTTAATGGTAAGCTCAACTTGGTCTCCTGAAGTCGCATCAGCCAGTAGATCACCTAACACAGGTTGGGCAATTCCACTGATCACAAGCTCTGGCTTTTCAACCAGAAACTTTGTTTCTAATTGGTTGCTGTTTGAACGTTTATAAGTAATGGTTTTTCCATTACTTTCTACGTTATACAGCATAGCTGTAACTGTACGGTCTACACTTTGACTAATCTCAACCTTTTGAAGGACACTGTTTTTCACGGTGTAACTTACAACAGAACCTGCCTTCAATTCTGAAGGACTAAGCAATTGGTTCTGATACTGAATCAAAGTACTGTCGTCCCATTTGAAAGAATCCACCACTGTGCTCGATGCATCTTTAATCGAAATCGTTTTGTTAACAGAATCCACCGATTGCACGGTTCCTGTTGCTGTCTTGTTAACCAAACCGTTCTTTATACGAATGGCAACGATTCGCTTTTGCGGCGTAAATGTTTCCCGCTCAACCGTTACTACACTTCCAGCGGCCATTGTCTTTGGATCAATTTCATTACCATTCTGATCTAAGAACTTCGTATTCGCATCGTAAGACAACTCTTCAAATGTACTGTTAGAGTCGAACCAAATCACGTTATTCGGTGATAAACGTGCATACGTTCTTTCAAACGACTCAACCTTTTGATTCGGATCTAATATTTCAACATAAGCTGCCTTATTGTCTTTACCAATAACAGTCACCATCGTATATGGCTTAATATCGGAATTCGACAATCTCTTAGCTGAATCTTTCTCGAAATATGTAGTTGATCCATCAAGCGTAAATACACTTGGTTTACCGTCAACATAAATTTCAAGCTTTCCGCTATCTACCGAAGTAACATAGCCTTTAGATTGATTCGCATAATTTGTTTCAATATGTGCCTGTGCACGGCTTAAGAATGTCGCCATTTGAGCTCTTGTTACCGCTCCCTGTGGATCAAATCTATTACCGCTAACACCTTGGACAAGATCCAAACTAACGGCTACATTCACAAACCCTAACCGATCTGGTGAAATTTTGGCGTTATCCGCAAAGCCCGTCGCTTTATTCATAGCTGCCTTAGCATCAGACGTGCGTCCAATGGCACGTACCAATACTTCCAATACCCACTCGCGAGAGGCTTTCTTGGCTCCCCACGTTACTTTAGGGTCGGAATAGGCGGATTCTTTCTTCATGTCGAGCAGGCTTTGCTGAAGCGCCAATTTGACATAAGGAACTGCATAACTACTAACTTTCATATTTGTCGGTAATGTCGTGGCCAAGCCATTACTATCACTAGCTTGTTGATTTAAGAAGCGGATCGCCATTGTAACAGCCTCTTGTTGGCTCACTGGATCGTTAGGTCGAAATTTCCCGTTTTCTCCCATAACAATGCCCTGCGCCGCTAATTGATAAATATACTTTTCTCCCCAGAAACCTGACTTCACGTCACTGAAGAGACTAGATGTTGAAGCTGGTGCACTCACTGCTGTTTGTTCTGCTGCAGCAGCGGTAGTCGCTGCACCTGTTCCTAATACCATAAGTCCGGCCATGACGGCGGAGACCACTTTTTTGGAATGATATTGTTTATTTTGACTTGATACCATTTTGTTTCCCCTCTCCTATCTGCTGCTTCCTCAATATTCCTTTATTCGACAACAGATCGTGATCTCCTTCAAACCGTCACTACCGAGTTTCAGGATTTTGTAATTCTACATGTCCCATCAAGCTCTCAACCTGTTTCCCATCGACAAGCAGCTGAAGTGATTTTACTTCATCGAATTGAAAGAAAGTATCCTTGATTGCCTCTACAGCAAAAGATTCTCCACCTGCTCCAAAATGAGCCTCAGCTGGGATTTGAAGATCAAGTGTCAACTTTCCATCCGCAAAAGATGAAGAAAGCAACTCAACCTTTTCCCACAATGGAACTAGATCTTCTTGATCGCTAGTTTTAAGAGCTTTAAAGGCAGCTTCGTATTTCTCACTATCGTTCTTAAATGTGATTTCTACTGAACCTTTCTTCAGCCCCAACAACTCTGGGTCGGTATAATACAATGTGATGGTTTCTGTTTTTTTATCATCTTTCGGCACCTCACCCGTACCTGCACCGTTTGTCGTACCCGTCTGATTGTTACCCTCAGCCGGTTGCTGTTGATCGGGATCAACCCCAGGCGAGGGCGTGCCTGTTGTGTTTTGTCCCGTCGTATCTCCCGGAGCTGCTCCGGGCTTTTGCCCGCAGCCAGCACTAAACACCATGACTGCTGCAAGCATGCCCACGAACCATAATCTCTTGTTCATATGCCCACCTCCTGAAATCTTCTTTTCAACTTATTTAACCTTTAAATATTCTTTCAATCCTACAACAACAGATTCTGCTACACGTTGTTGAAATGCGCTGTTGAAGAGCTGAGTCTCATCATTCTTATTACTTATAAAACCAACTTCAAGCAGGACTGCCGCCATATTTGTCTCACGAATAACATGGAAGTTTCCATACTTCACACCACGGTCTTTAAACCCAGTAGCTTTAGACAGATACTTATGAATCGTATTCGCTAACGCTTTACTAGAATCTCTTTGATAATAGGTCTCCGTACCTGTAGCTGCAGAAGGTCCACTATTAGCATGGATAGAAACAAAGGCATCTGCCTTCAGATTATTCGCAATCTTCACGCGGTCCTTCAGTTCCAAGAAAGTATCATCACTTCTTGTTAGAACAACATCGATGTTCTTCTCTTTTTCAAGCAACTTCCCTACTTTTAGAGATACAGCAAGAGCAAAGTCCTTTTCTTGTCTTTTAGAAGAACTTACAGCACCCGGATCATGTGCCCCGTGCCCAGCATCGATAACAACAAGTTTCTTACCACCCGTTCCTGGTGGCGGAGCAGGTTCGGTTGTCGTCGTGTTAAGATCAACAATGAACACACCAGAACCAGTTCCTGTACCTTGAAGTGTATAGTTCTTCGCATAATTGAGGTCAATTACGATCCGTATAGTCGAAGGATCATTATTGAAAAGTGAATATCTAATCAACTTCACATCTGGATTTCCCGTAACAGACAACTGTCCATTCAAATTGGAATCAATCGTATTATTGCTGCTGAATGTATCAGAGAACTTCGCATTTTCAACATCAATCACAATCCGATGAGGGCCTGTTAACTTCATTACTTTAGGTTTAACGTTGCCCGATACAGCAACCATCAGGCGATTATCACTAAAACTTATCCCGTTGATTGTAGCAAGTCCATCACCCCCAGGGTTTGGATTACTTGTTGGCGGGGTAATAAGATATACAGCTTTCTCCTTGTTATCCCACTTAACATTCAAGCCCATCTGTTCGCTGATAAAACGGATGGGCACCATTGTGGTTCCCCCACGAAGTAATGGAGCCTTATTCATCTCCATACTCTGTCCATTGATCTTTGCATACTTACTACCGATGACCATTTCAACAGTTATCTCACTGTCATTCACCGTTACTGTCTGAGTTGCCTTACTCCACTTTACGGCGTAACCTAAGTTCTCGGAAATTACGCGAATCGGCACCATCACCGTTCCACCTATATTTTCCACTTTTACATCCGATGACAAGTTCAATTCATTTCCATCCAGATAAATCTTGGCACTGTATGAACTTGCATCCACTCCTTTAGGTAAAGCCACCATAATGACAAACAGAAATAATAAAATACCGAACTTCTTCATCATTCACCCCTACCATCCTATTGTTCTGCCATAGATTGGCGTTTCTGACCTCGGCCTGTCCGACATTACCTGACAAACTATAGACGCACCCTATTTATTAAAGTTGCGAATTTATTCCCTTTTAACCAAAAAAACTCCTATTTCAAGAAAGAAATAGGAGTTTGGTAGTATTATTAATGAAGACAATATATAGTTCAAAACAACTACTAATACGGTTTAACGGGTCATAGGATGTTCAAGTTCCACATGTCCCATAAGACTCTCAACCTTCATGCCTTCTACCAATAATTCAATAGACTTTACTTCATTAAATTGAAAAAAAGTATTTCTTAATGCTTCAATAGCATACATTTCTCCACCTGATCCCAAGTTCGCTTCATCAGGCTTGACAATATCCAAGGTCAAAGCACCCTGCTCGAACTTCACCGATGTCAGTTTAATGGAATCTCTCCATAACGGAACAAATTGATCATCTGTACTCGATTGAAGCCCCTCAAATGCTTTCTTATACTTGTCCTCTTCATCTGTATACGCAATTTTTTTCGAAGTCTTCTCTACGCCTAATAGTTCTGGATCCGTGTAGTAGAGTTCGATGGTAGCCGTTTTCGCTTCTGCTTTCGCATTATTGCTGCCCGTCTTAACTTCTTGTGTTCCTCCCGTATTCGCTGGAGTTTTCTCGGTCTCATTGTTTTCAGGAGGTGTAATTTCTTTATTCACGGTCTCTACGTCTACTACTTGCTCAGGTGTCGTCGGTGTTGGCTCGATCGGGGCAGCCTCCGGTTTCTGGCCGCATCCAGCACTTAGGACCAGGACAAGTGACAACAGACCTGTAATCAAATACTTTCTGTTCATGGATTGTCCCCCTTTGTAGTTAAATTTTTGATCTATCATTGTACATTTAGATATTCTTTAATACCACTTACAATCCCTTCTGCAACACGATTCTGAAAATCTTCACTAAACATTTGAGATTCATCGTTCTTATTGTTCAAAAATCCGACCTCTAGCAGAACCGCAGGCATTTTAGTCTCTCGAGTAACACTTAAATTTTGAGTTTTTACACCACGATCCTTAAGACCGGTTGCTTTGACCAAATGTTTATGGATGGTTTGGGCAAGCTTACTGCTTTCCGCTCTTGTATAGAGGGTTTCCGTTCCAGTAGGCGAACCGGCAGTACTATTATTTCCGTGCATGGATACGAATATATCTGCATTAAGATTATTCGCAATTTTAGAGCGATCTTTAAGACCCAGTGTAGAGTCATCACTCCGTGTCATAATAACATCGATATTCTTCTCATTTTTTAGAAGTTTCTCTACCTTTTGAGCAAGAGCAAGGTTGAATGCCTTCTCTTTCTTTCCCGTAACACTATTGGAACCAGGATCACTTCCTCCATGCCCAGCATCAAGTACAACAATTTTCTTACCGTTCGATCCTACTGGAGGTGTAGGAACCGCCTCGGGTGGATTCAGATTAATAAATACTAGACCATCATTTTCAGTAGTAACTGTATAATCCATTGCATTGTTCAGATTAATAACGACGCGAACTGTTGAAGGTGAATCACTGAACAGGGCATATCTAATCAATGATACATCGGGATAACCAGTTACAGACAATTCGCCACTATTCTTAGTGTTCAGCGTATGTTCATATCCGAAAACTTCGGAGAAAGCTGTATTTGGTAAATCTACTACTATACGTTCTGGACTGCTCAGTTTGAAAACATTAGGTTTCACATTCCCTGAGGTAGCAATCATCAAGCGATTCTCGCTAAAGCTTATTCCATCAATCGATGCGAGTGATCCAGGTGTTCCTGGCAGCGATGGATTCACTGGCTCAGTTGGAGTGCTTGGAACCTCGGTATCAGGATCATTTGGTGTTCCATTGCCATCAATCCAAGGATCCGTCATACTTCCGGAGGAAGACAGATATACAGCCTTATTCTGGTTGTCCCACTTTACGTCCATCCCCATCTGACTACTTACAAAACGAAGGGGTACCAGTGTGGTCTGACCGCTTAGCACCGGTGTGATATTCATACTTACTTGAGATCCATCAATATGCGCTGTCTTACTACCAACAACCATTTTCACTGTGGTAATACTGTTCTGAACGGTAACAGACTGGCTTGCTTTCTCCCAATCGACTTTAAATCCCAGGTTCTCGGACACAACACGAATAGGAATCATGATGTTGTTATCTACGTTCGCCACTTGCACGCCAGACGACAAATTCAGTTGTTGCCCGTCTAAGAAAATCTTAGCACTGGCTGAAGCAGCATCACCCGCCTTTGGAAACGCTAGCAAAAAAACAAGCAAAAACATTAAAAACCCTAACCTTTTCATGAATCCACCTCAATCATCCATTGTTTGCAAAAGCTTTTCAGCATACCGCTGAAGGTAATCTGGACATAAGCCGACAAGTAAATGAAGTCCGTCTCTCATAAAGCTGTATATTATACCCATAATAACAGAAAAAACTTCCATTTCCTACACCGGAAATGGAAGTTTAATAATCTTGTAACCTTTTGTAGATTCAATTGAGAGATTAAGCGAACAAACGATCTGCATGCTTCTTCTCATAAGCATCAATTTCGTCTTTATGTTGCAGCGTTAGTCCGATATCATCTAATCCTTGAAGCAAGAACTGACGACGATGTTCATCCAAATCAAATTCAATATTCAGTCCTTGACCATCGGAGATACTCTTGTTCTCTAGATCAATAGTCAACTGATAGCCTTCCTGAGCAGTTGTGCGCTGAAAGAGATCTTCTACCTGCTCTTCAGACAGCTTGATCGGCAGAATACCGTTTTTGAAGCAGTTGTTGTAGAAAATATCCGCGAATGATGGCGCGATTACTACACGGAACCCATAGTCCATGATTGCCCATGGAGCGTGTTCACGTGAAGATCCGCATCCAAAGTTAGCTCTCGAGATAAGTACAGAAGCTCCCTCATAGCGAGGTTGATTCAATGAGAAGCTATCAATCACAGCTCCCGCTTCATCAAAACGCCATTCGTAAAACAGGAACTGTCCAAACCCTGTCCGCTCAATGCGTTTAAGAAATTGCTTAGGAATAATAGCGTCTGTATCAACGTTGACCCGATCAACAGGTCCAACGATACCTGTGAATTTTGTGAATGCTTGCATAGTATTTCCCCGTCCCTTCTTAGACTACAGCTTCTTTATTTACGAAATTCCAGTCACGAACATCAACAAAACGTCCTTTTACTGCAGCAGCTGCTGCCATAGCAGGAGATACGAGGTGTGTTCTACCACCGCGACCTTGACGTCCTTCAAAGTTACGGTTGGATGTTGAAGCACAACGTTGACCCGGCTTCAATACATCTGGATTCATAGCTAGACACATACTGCAGCCAGCTTCACGCCATTCGAATCCAGCTTCGATAAAGATTTTATCCAAGCCTTCTTTCTCTGCTTGAATTTTAACCCGTCCAGATCCAGGAACAACGATCGCCGTTACATTCTCAGACACTTTGTGCCCTTGAGCTACTGCTGCCGCTGCACGAAGATCTTCAATACGGCCGTTGGTACAAGAGCCGATAAACACATAATCAATCGGAATTTCAGAAATAGGCGTTCCTGGAACTAAAGCCATATATTCAAGTGCTTTTTCAGCAGCTTTACGTTCATTTTCTGTTGTAAAATCAGCTGGGTTCGGAACGGTTGAAGAAATATCTGTTCCCATACCTGGGCTCGTTCCCCATGTAACCTGTGGAATTAATGTTTCTACATCAAACTCCAGTACAGTGTCAAACGCTGCACCCTCATCAGTCACAAGCTCTTTCCAAGCTTCAACAGCGCGGTCAAAGTAATCTCCTTGCGGCACATGCTGACGTCCACGAAGATATTCGAAAGTGGTCTCATCTGGTGCGATCATACCGGCTCTTGCTCCACCTTCGATGGACATGTTACATACCGTCATACGCTCTTCCATTGTCAACTCACGAATCGCTTCACCTGTGTACTCGATAACATAACCCGTAGCAAAGTCCGTACCATACTTTGCGATTACGCCGAGAATCATATCCTTAGCCGTTACACCCGGGTTGCGCTTGCCCACGAAACGAACTTCCATTGTCTTCGCTTTCGCTTGCTGCAAGCATTGGGTTGCCATTACGTGCTCAACCTCACTTGTACCAATACCGAATGCCAAAGCTCCAAACGCACCATGCGTAGATGTATGGCTGTCGCCACATACAATCGTTTTACCTGGATGTGTCAAACCAAGCTCAGGGCCCATGACGTGAACAACACCTTGATCAATTGTATCGAGATCGTAGAGCGTTACGCCAAAATCACGGCAGTTCTGTGTCAGTGTATCAATCTGTTGTTTCGAGATCGGATCCGTAATGTTGAAACGGTCTTTCGTTGGAACGTTGTGATCCATTGTCGCGAAAGTCAATTCAGGACGGCGTACCTTGCGGCCGCTAAGACGAAGCCCTTCAAAAGCCTGCGGAGAAGTTACTTCGTGAACCAAGTGCAGGTCGATATACAAAATACCAGGCTTACCTTCTTCCTGATGAATGACGTGGTTATCCCAAATTTTTTCGAACATCGTCTTTTTACTCATCATATTCACCCCATTAATTCATTCGATCCATGTGAAAAGAAAGATTTACCTTCCCTTTCGATTGATTGTATTATATCTTCTCCTGTCTCATTGTTCCAAGATATAAAAGCTATAAAAGCAATAGGTAACATCTATAAGTTCCAGATCAATATATTCGATATCTCTTTTTTCTTTCAAATAAATACCAAAGCCTATATAATATAACTACAATAATAGGTTAAACCTATAACGGAGTGATTTGAATGGAATTCAGACAACTATTATACACACTGCAAATTGCCGCAGACAAAAATTTTTCACGCGCAGCAGAGAAGCTTCATATTGCCCAGCCTTCTCTCAGCCAGCAATTGTCCAAATTGGAAAAGGAGCTTGGTGTTCTACTATTTCAGCGTAATACGAGTACCGTTGAACTAACACATGCAGGAGCTAGCTTTGTTGAACATGCTCAAAAAATAATGGATGCCGTTGAACAGCTTCGTCAAGAAATGTCTGATATTTCTCAGTTACGAAAAGGCAAAGTGGTGGTCGGCAGTATGCCGATCACAGGGTCGCATCTGCTCCCAAGAGTTCTCCCGGCATTTAAACAGTCCTATCCGGATATTGAAATTACATTAATGGAAGACTCCTCAATAAACCTTGAGAAACTTACAGCTAGTGGTAAGGCAGATCTAAGTCTTCTATCCTTACCATTAACTGAACCTTCTTTATCGTATGTACCGGTAGGGGTAGAGACGATTGATTTAGCCGTACCGCCGGAGCATCCACTTGCACTTCGCGCACAGAAGTATCCTGATCAGTTAATCGACCTTGCGGAACTGAAGGATGAGGCTTTTATCCTACTGAAAAAAGGACAAGGTTTTCGCAAGCTTGCCTTCGATTTGTGCCGAGAAGCTGGATTTGAACCTAATGTCGTATTTGAGAGCAACAACATCGAAACAGTTCAATCCTTAGTTGCGACAGGCATGGGCGTTACGTTAGTTCCCCATTTCATCGCCCGAGCAAAGCGCAGTGAATTTATTCCTGTGTACTTAAAATTAGCCGAGCCTGTTCCAAGCCGTACACTTGTAATTGCCTATCGGAATGGCCGTTATTTATCCAAAGCTGCTGATGCCTTTATCGAAACCTTCAAGGAAATCATGAGTGTGCTTGCTTCTGAAGGAACCAACAGCAAACAGTGATCTATATTTATATAGAAATAAAGAGACTTATCCCTAGGGATAAGCCTCTTTAGCATCCTGCTATTATTTACGTAAATTATGCTTGTCAATCAAGCGATTCTGCTTATCTGCAACACGAGATGTCTCCTGAATCGCTTCATCATCCCCAGTCCCATGTCCGCCGCCAGTTACACCCTCAACAAAATTCCGGAATTGATCCTTTTGCTCTTCCATACTCTCTTGGTTGGTGCTCTTTTCATTGTTGTTGGTCATCATGCTAGACCTCCTTATAAGGGATTACCCATAGTATACCCGCTCGTCAGGAGATGAAACCAAACCGCTATATCATTTTAGTCCATACAAACTTGGTCTACGGTCTTCAAACACAGGAATCCGCTGACGTACCGAATCCGTAAGAGAACTGTCTAGATTTCCTGTAATAATGGCCTCCTCTTCTCCACCTTCTGCTACAATTTCTCCCCAAGGATCAATAATCATCGAATGTCCGAAGAACGAAGTCTCACCACTATCTCCAACACGATTACATGCAACAACATACATTTGGTTCTCTATAGCCCTAGCAATAAGAAGAGTTCTCCAGTGGTTCAATCTCGGGTGTGGCCACTCCGCTGGAACAAATAACACTTTCGCCCCTTCTAACGCAAGCGTTCTAGCGAGTTCTGGGAATCGGATATCGTAACATATCAATGCTCCTGCGATCAGACCCTCTTCAAGTTCAAACGTGACTGCCTCATCTCCGGCCTGAAGATGCTTCTCTTCATCCATGAGACGAAATAGATGCATTTTAGAATATTTCGCAACCTGTTCACCTTGTCGATTGAATATGTACATGGTGTTATAGATTTGTTCATCCATTTTTTCAGCAATAGATCCACCAATGATCTGGACACGATGCTTCCGAGCAAACGAGCTTAAATTCTCTCTTGTTTCTCGTCCTTCCTTGTCTGCAATCTCTTGAATTCGATCAAGCGCGTAACCTGTATTCCACATTTCCGGAAGAACTAGAATATCAGGTTTCGGATCAGCTTCCATAGCTTTCTCCATATGATCAAAGATCCGTTTTTGATTCGCTGCGGGATCTCCTACTTCAATATAAGACTGAATAAGTGCAATGTTCATGGTATCTTAACCCCTTTCACCTGTATGTTAGAACTTTAAGCACTGGAATTGCTTATCCTTACGTTCTGTTTTATTACGAATTGTAGTCATCATAGCCTCACAAGCTAGTAATTTCAATATTAAAAGCGGAAATCTCTCTATACAGCTCGGATAAATCGTGTTAAATTATTTCTTAAATTCTAAAGGATTGATCATACATTCATCCTATGGATTTACATTTAGAACCGGAGTGATACATATATGTCTAATATGAAGGAACCTTTTACAATACAGCCCGCTTCCATCATGGCTACACTACCGACCCAATTTTTCGCAACGCTGGTTGCTAAAGTGAATGCGCAGGTTGCCCAGGGCCATGACGTTATCAATCTAGGCCAAGGCAATCCTGACCAACCGACTCCTTCACATATCGTCTCTAAATTGAAGGAATCATCAGAAAACCCTCTCTATCATAAATACTCACCGTTTACAGGACACTCATTCCTTAAAGAGGCTATGGCTCAACGGTACAAGGAAGATTACAACGTTGAACTGGATCCGGAAACGGAGATAGCCATCTTATTTGGTGGAAAAACAGGTCTGGTACAGCTTCCCCAAATCCTGCTTAATCCTGGAGATCTATGTCTCGTTCCAGATCCCGGATATCCGGATTACTGGTCAGGGGTAGCACTTGCTCGTGCTGAGATGAGTTTTATGCCGCTACGTGCAGAGAATGCTTTTTTACCGGATTTCAGTGCTATCTCTTCATCAGATCGGGAAAAAGCGAAACTCATGTTCCTAAATTATCCGAATAATCCAACTTCAGCAACGGCTCCGCTCTCTTTCTATGAAGAAACGGTTGCATTCGCTCAAAAGCACGGCATCGTGGTCGCAAGTGATTTCGCTTATGGTGCTATCGGCTTTGACGGACAGCGTCCTATTAGTTTTCTGCAGACGCCTGGCGCTAAAGAGGTCGGATTGGAGTTCTATACTTTATCCAAAACCTATAATATGGCTGGATGGAGAGTCGGATTTGCACTTGGAAATCCCAAATTAATTTCACTGATTAACCAGCTCCAAGATCATATTTATGTAAGTCTGTTCGGTGGGATTCAAGCTGCAGCTGCTGAAGCATTGACAGCTCCCCAGACTTGTGTTGAAGATCTTGTTCGTCAATATCAATCCAGACGCGATGCATTTTTTGATGCTATCTCTAACATTGGTTGGAATGCACCGAAACCTGCAGGATCTTTCTTCAGCTGGCTTCCGGTTCCTGAAGGGTTTACTTCGGTCTCCTTCTCAGACCTGTTGCTTGAAAAAGCTCATGTTGCCGTCGCTCCTGGTGTAGGCTTCGGAACCCATGGTGAGGGATATGTAAGAATTGGGCTGCTCAGCAGCGAGGATCGACTGCGTGAAGCGGCAGAACGCATCGGAAAGCTCGGGTTGTTCCGGTAGGGTTTTCTTTGAAATCAAGCTTTTCTTGTGTTATTCTTTCAAGTAGTAGAATACGATAACTAAACGTGATGACGGGACCAGTACGAAAGATAAATGCACGATAAGAGAGCAGATTCCGAAGGCTGAGAGAATCTGCCGTAGCTTCCTTTCCGAATCCTACCCCCGAGCGGCCTTGCCTTAACAGGCAGGACAGTCCCTTCTGTTACAAGGTCAAAGCCGGATGAGAAACTCATCAATAAAGGTGGTACCGCGGAAGTTATAACTTTCGTCCTTTACTTATTAAGGACGAAAGTTTTTTTATTTTCTAACCCTAACATTATACAGAGGAAGTGATAGCGATGCCTTCACGCATCGTCGTAAAGATTGGAAGTAGCTCCTTGACTACGGACGAGGGAGAACTAAACCTAGAAGCCATCGATTTTTATGCGGGTGAGCTTGCCGCTCTCCGTGAAGAAGGACATGAAGTACTTCTTGTTACTTCAGGCGCTGTGGCTGCTGGGTTCCGAAAGATCGGCTACAATATTCGCCCACGTCTACTACATGAGAAACAAGCAGCAGCAGCGGTAGGCCAAGCTTTACTCATGCGTTCATATCAAAACGCCTTTGCAGCACGAAACCTCATTGCAGGACAAATCTTACTGACTAGGACCGATTTCGCCAATCGCAAACGAATGAACAATGCCAGCATGACGATTGATGAACTACTGAAACAAGGGGTTGTCCCCATTATCAATGAGAATGATACCGTTTCTATCGATGAACTTAAATTCGGAGACAATGATACATTATCAGCCTTGGTTGCGAACCTTGTAAGGGCACGTCAACTCATTATTCTGACAGATACCGATGGACTATATACAGCTGATCCACGGAAAGCTCCAAATGCTGTGCGTTTTGAAGAGGTTCAAGAGATTACGGATGAGATATACGCACTCGCAGGAGGAGCTGGTTCAAGTGTCGGAACTGGCGGCATGAGGTCCAAAATAGACGCAGCAAAAATCGCAACACGTGGTGGAGTCCCCGTATTTATTGGTAAGGCTAACGAGCCAGGAGATCTGAAAAACACATTGTCATCTCATGGAAAAGGCACCTATTTCGCCACACATTTATCCTCTCTTCCCATGAAGAAACAGTGGCTTGGATTTATGTCATCACCGATAGGACGGATTGTCGTTGATGATGGTGCTCAAGATGCTTTGCTACATGGGGGGCACAGTCTCCTTCCTGTTGGTGTAAAGCGTGTAGAAGGTAGTTTTCACGCGGGTGATGTAGTTGAAGTTATCAATAGCTGCAATGAAAGGCTTGGACGGGGTATCGTCAATTATGATGACGATCAACTTGAGACCATTATCGGTCTACCAAGTGGAGAAGTTATTAGCACGATCGGAGAAGTTCATCGTCTTGAAGTCATCCACCGTGATGAATGGATAACATTGAAATAGAATTTTGAAGGAGGAATAAATGATGAGTGAAGTAAGAAGTAAGGCAGGACTAGCCAAGAATGTAACTTCCATATTGAACAAGCTGAACACAACTCAGAAAAACGAAGCGCTCTTAGCCATGGCAGATGCACTTGTTCACCGCTCAGCTGATATTATTGAAGCCAATGCCGAAGATCTAAAGCGTGGAAAAGAATTAGGTACCTCCCCCTCCCTGTTGGATCGCCTAGCATTGAATGAATCGCGGATTGAAGCCATTGCAGAAGGTCTTCGTCAAATTGTTCAGCTACCTGATCCAGTCGGAGATACACTTGAAGTTATAGAACGTCCGAATGGACTGCACATTCGTAAGACTCGCGTTCCACTCGGTGTCATCGGTATCATTTATGAAGCACGTCCCAATGTGACAGTTGATGCAGCTGGCCTGTGTCTCAAGACCGGAAATGCTGTCGTACTGCGCGGCGGATCTTCCGCTCTCTCCTCTAACAAGAAGATTGTTGAGGTACTGCATGAGGCCATGGCACAATCCGCTATGCCTAAAGATGCTTTACAATTGATTGAGGACCCAAATCGCTCTTCCGTTGATGAAATGTTGAAGCTTAACGGTCTCCTAGATGTGATTATCCCACGAGGCGGAAGCTCTCTCATCCAAAATGTTGTTATGAATGCGACAGTACCCGTTATTGAGACAGGAGCTGGTATCTGTCATACATTTATCGATGCTTCTGCAATACCTGATATGGCAGAGGCCATTAGCTTAAATGCGAAAGTACAGCGTCCCTCCGTATGCAATTCGATGGAAACACTTCTTGTTCACCAAAATTTTGCTGAAGCACACTTATCAGCTATTGCACAAAAGTTCCGTGACTCGAATGTTGAACTCCGTGGTTGTGTAGAAACGTTGAGACTAGTGCCTTGGGCAACACAGTCCTCGTCAACGGATTATGCTACCGAGTATAATGATTATGTGCTCAACATCAAGGTGGTAAACAGTCTAGAAGACGCGATGGATCACATAGCTTCATATGGTACTAAACATTCCGAATGCATTGTGACCGAATCACAAGACAATGCAGAGCGATTCCTGCAAGAAGTAGACGCTGCAGCCGTGTATCATAATGCATCCACCCGCTTTACAGACGGTTTCGAATTCGGCTTCGGTGCTGAAATCGGAATTAGCACGCAAAAGCTTCATGCCCGTGGCCCAATGGGATTACCATCTCTCACGTCCACCAAATATGTCATTCATGGCAACGGTCAAATCCGTCAATAGAATCAAGAAGGAGGAACAACTCATGTGCCAATCTCCCCAGAATCGGCCTTTGATTGAAAAGGCAATCACCTTCTATGGTGCAGGTTCCATGGCTGAAGCCATTGTACGCGGTTTATCTAGCCGTTCAGTCATGCGTCCTGAAGATATTACAATGCTGAATAGAAGCAACACCAAGCGTCTGCAAGAACTACAGGATCGCTATGCTGTGAAAGTAAGCAATGACGCTCAGGAAAAACTAGAGATTTTAAAAACATCTCCCATCATCGTACTTGCAATAAAGCCAAAGGATGCGGCAAAAGTATTAAAAGAGCTCGGACCGATTCTATCAGATGATCAATTGTTGGTGTCCGTTATTGCAGGCCTTTCCATTGAGACGACTCAAAATCTGCTTGGTAAAAAGCAGCCTATTGCACGAACCATGCCGAACACTTCAAGTTCCATCGGGCTTGGATCAACTGGTATTTCCTTCTCCAAAGAAATCGATTCAGAAATGCGTCAACTTGTGATGACCTTGTTCGAAGCAGTCGGAGATGTGACCATCATCGAGGAAGATAAGATGGATATTCTGACAGGCATTTCCGGAAGTGGACCCGCTTATTTCTATTATCTGATGGAGGCAATGACTGCCGCAGGTATTCGGGGTGGTCTCACAGCTGATCAGAGCAGGGAACTTACCCTACAGACGATTATGGGTGCTGCTCGTATGGTTCAAGTAACCGGCGAACACCCTTCAGCTTTGCGTGCTAAAATCACGTCACCTAACGGCTCAACACAAGCCGCACTAGAAAGATTGGATCAAGGCGATTTTTTCGAAACCGTTATTGCCGCAGTAAATCGTTGTGCCGAGCGCTCTCGTGAAATGGGCGCAGTGCTGAAAGGACAAACCTCATGAGCAGATGTATAGCAACTTACCGTATCCACGATGACCATGCTGATTTCCGTAAGAAAGCTGAATCCATCGCTGTTGGTATGACCGTTGGTAGCTGGACTGAACTTCCGCAAGCCAAGAAAGAATCACTTCAGCAACATCTTGGCGAAGTTTATGCCGTTGAAATTCACGAATCACCTGATAACGAGCCTGGAGGCAGATATGCAGATGTTCGAATAGCATATCCCGACATTAATTTCAGTCGTGATATTCCTGCGCTCCTCGTTACAATATTCGGAAAAATTTCAATGGATGGACGAATCAAACTCATTTCTCTGGACCTATCTCCTGAGTTTCTGTCTGCCTTCCCTGGCCCGAAATTCGGTATTGAAGGTATTCGGCAACAACTGGGTGTATTTGATCGACCTTTGCTTATGAGTATTTTCAAATCCGTTATTGGCCTTAATGCAGGTGAGCTTAGAGAACAGTTTGTGAGACAAGCTCGGGGTGGGGTTGATCTAATCAAGGACGATGAGATCCTATTCGAGAATGAACTGACACCGATTGCGACTCGTGTGAAGCTATGTATGCAAGCTGCTGCTGAAGTCGAGCAGGAAACCGGCAAAAAGCTTCTATACGCAGCCAACTTAACTGGACGCACTTCTGGTCTGAAAGATCAAGCTCTGCGGGCAATAGATGCTGGGGCGAATGCACTGCTCTTTAACGTCTTGTCATATGGTTACGATGTGTTGCAGGAGCTTAGCTCCGATCCAGAGATTAACATCCCTATCGCGGCACACCCTGCTCTTGCAGGCGCTTTGTACCCATCACCACATTACGGAATAGCTGCACCTGTCCTGCTTGGTCAACTAATGCGCCTTGCTGGAGCAGATCTCGTTCTGTTCCCTTCTCCTTACGGATCTGTAACGATGCCGCGGGAAGAGAATCTTGCCATTCGAGATGAGCTTCATAAAGCTGATCTAGGCGTGAAACGCAGTATGCCAGTGCCTTCTGCTGGCATTCATCCAGGTCTTGTTCCAAGAATCGTAAGTGACTTTGGACTTGATGTCGTAGTAAATGCAGGTGGAGGTATTCACGGTCATCCGATGGGAACCGAAGCTGGAGGCCGCGCTTTTGTACAAGCTATTCAGGCAACGATGGAAAGAACATCCCTAGCCGAGTATGCTGCTGAACATCCTGAGCTGAGAGCTGCTCTTGATATATGGGGAGGATAAGAATGACATCTAGAAAGACACCGATCATTTTTTGCGATTTTGATGGAACTATAACCGCGAATGACAACATCGTTGCCATCATGAAACATTTCAAACCAGAAGGTTATGAAACAGTCATGCAGGCAGTACTGGACCAAGATATTTCAATTCGTGAAGGCGTCGGGCGCATGTTCGCCTTGTTCCCTTCCTCTAGAAAAGATGAAATCGTATCGTATGCCCTGGAACAGGCTGTCATCCGGGATGGTTTCCGTGAATTTTTGGACTACTTAAATGCTAGCAAAATTCCGTTTTATGTAACAAGCGGTGGTATTGACTTCTTTGTTGAACCTTTGCTTCAACCTTTTGATATTCCTGCTGATCATATCTTCTGCAATGGTGCTGACTTTGAAGGTGAGAAGATCCAAATTACATGGCCTCACCCATGTCAGGAGCCTTGCAGCAATGACTGTGGTATGTGCAAGGTTACCGTAATGAGTAACTTCCCTGCTGGGGAATATACCCGAATATTAATCGGAGACAGTGTGACTGACTTTGAAGGTGCTAAAAAGGCCGATCTGGTCTATTCTAGATCAACCCTCACGGAGCGCTGTAAAGAGATTGGTGTTAACCATGTTCCTTTCGAGACGTTCCATGAAATCCTTGAAGATATGAAACTGAAAAAGAACCAGGGGGTGCTGTAAATGAGTTTTTCTGATATTCGGCTGGAACATAAACAAACAGCGCTAAGCGAACTTAAGGGTGTTAAAGAATTATTCGCGTCTCGTGGATGGTTCCCTGGCACAAGCGGTAATTTATCCGTTCGAGTTGGTGAGTTCACGCCAGAGCAGTTCCATTTTGCAATTACAGCAAGCGGCAAAGATAAATCTGTACATACACCAGAGGATTATCTCTTCGTAGATCAGGATGGCCGTCCTTGTGAAACAACAGGGCTGAAACCAAGTGCCGAAACATTAATCCACTGTGAGATTTACCGTAAGACTGGCTGTGGAGCAATATTTCACGTCCACACGATCGATAACAATCTGATCAGCGATTGGTACGGTGAACAAGGTTATGTTCCGGCTCAAGGCATTGAGCTTATCAAAGCCTTTAATATTTGGGAGGAAGATGCGGCAATCCGTATTCCAATTCTTCCAAATTATGCGGACATTCCAAGAATCGCAGAGCTTGTACCTGATGCACTTGATCCTACAGTTCCAGGCATCTTGCTTCGTAATCATGGTATTTATGCGTGGGGACAGAATGCATTTGAAGCGAAACGCCATTTGGAAGCTTTTGAATTCATTTTTGAATATACGTACCGTCGTTTGCTTCTTAATGCAGCTCAGTCTAAATAAAATGAATACTTTATAACAAACAAAAAAAATGTAAAACAAGCGGATTCAGCTTCGTTTTACATTTTTTTGTTATGTTACTTGCTTATTGGATCACTCTTCTTATCGTACTTCTCCGTTAGAATCACGTACAATGATTTTTAACGATGATGGAGCTGACACCGTCACATCAAGCCGATTCGACCCTCCATTCAATTTGTTGTATGGTGGATCTGATAAGTTTATATATAGTATATTCCCCGCTTGTTTCGTCTGGATCAGTTCGGACAAGGTTCCCTCTTCTTTCAGCAATTCAGCTTCCGATGTGTTTAAACTCCCGAATACAAGTAATTCATCTGAACTACTGTTATCTTTCTTCACGTTATAGATGTAGCTCCCCTGTACAATAACCTTTGTAACCCCTTGAGGTACATTCATTCGAATATCCGGTAGTTGGACAGTCTTATATACCGCTCCAGTCTCACGGCGAATATAGTCCATTACACCAGTAGAGCTAAGGGCAGCCATACCAATACAGCTAATGGTGAGAAGTCCGACGATAAACATGCTGAACACATCATATTTTACATACTCCCCTTTTCGGAAAAATAAGGTGTATCCCACAATTTCAACCCCAAGGAGTACAAACACGATCGGCCACCATTTCAGTGCATAATCGAACACTTCTATGCCTTTCCATTGACTGATTAATACTAACAATCCAAGCAGTAATAGTGAGATGCCCATGGAGAGCGTTCCCACTCTCCACTGTCGACCCGCCGTTTGTGGGACTTGTTCATAACCCGCTAGATGACTATTTTGATTCACGGTAATGTACCTCCTCTCGTTTACCTTTTTTAGATCCGGCCATTAGCTTGATCCCGCCGCCAATCAGTATAATAGATACAATCCCCGTTTTCAGGAAATTACGAATCTGGTAACTAATTTGGGCTTCCGGAAATATAGTTTCCAGATAAGGTAGAACGACACTTGTAAATACGAAGTAGACACCTAGTATGATTAAGCCTAATCCAAGCCACTTTTGATGATTCACAAAGCCTTCAATCACAGGTATATCACGAAGGGGTTCACGACCATAACGACCCACCTGCTGCAATCCGTCAAAGAAACAATAAAACCAGATCAGCGGAATGAGGAAAAAGAATAGGGTTAGTCTCAGTACATCCGTCACATATATGCTGCCTAGGAACAAGACCATCATTTGCAACCCACGTTTCTGAAGACCAAGATACATCTGACCTGCTCCCGGAAACGCTGAAAGGATTGTTGCGAACACTTTGCTACGGCGACCTTCCTCACGACTGGATTCCAGTTCGTCAAATAACGTACGATCCAGAATCATTTCACCAGCCTGCTTGCGGTGTACCAATTGGACCACATCGAACATACAATAGAGCCAGATAATTGGCAGCATGCCAAGAAACAGAAGGAATACAGACTCGTTAGTTAAACCTGCAAGAAACATAAGAATGGTCGCGAGTCCGAAAAATGAGATCAAGAAAGATAGACCACGCTGCATCAAACCTAATTGAAAATGTCCAAGTCCAGGAATAAAAGATAACAGAATGGTATAAAATCTCTCTGTATCTTCATTTTTATCCTGAGGGACTGAGATCGGACGTCCATACTCGTCGTGAATAATCATAGTCGGTGTATGTCTAATCAAAGCGATCAACAAATCGAGCATACTAACACCCCATATGAAAAGGGCACCCAGAAAACCAAGAATTAACGGACTATCATCGTGAGTCCCAATCGCTAGAACAAAAGCAGCCATCAAGATACCAAAAAACATCACAGGATATAGCAGAGCTCTTCCTCTTCTTCCCCAGTAATAGTGACCTAGCCCGGGAATAACATTCATAATAAATGCAAGCCCTTTATTGCGTTGCGGTTGCACAAAGCATCATCCTTTCATCCCTATCAAAAATTATCTTGGCAAGATCAGGTCAAGCCAATTCGTCGTCTTTTCCATTAATTGTTCACTATAAGATGGAGACTCGGATTGCTGAAGTCTATGTTTTGTATCCTCAGGAAACAGCCGGTCAAACGTGCCAGAGAACATGAAAACAAGTGTAATGGAAGCAGCAACGGTATAATGAAACAATGGTTTCTCATACCATTTCCTTGGTCTGTCGGACGAAAGTGGAATAACACGGGCACGGTAAGGGATCATTCCCTCATCCGCCAACACTCGATCTGTGAAATCATCGGGATCAGCCATATCAGGGAGTTCGCTTTCCATTTCTGACATAGCTTGAATATACATTTCGAGAGCAGCATCCTCTGACAGCATTAATGCTTCCCAAGAAGCTGCAGCTTCTGGCGAGCACTCTCCCTTTATATATCTTTCTGCTTGTAATCTCCAATCGGATGTCTCCTTGTTCATCTCCATTTCTCCTCCTTCCATGTTTTTCGAATCCATTGTCTAGCTCTGTAGAGCTTTGATTCAACCGTTTTAACAGTCACGCCAAGCTCACAGGCAATTTGCTCGTAATTTTTTTCTTCTAAGTAAAAAGCTGTTATCACTTCACGATGATTATCCGGTAAACTCAGCACTTTTTGCCTCAGCTCATGTTTCTTTTCCTTATGAATCAATAAGTTAAGAGTATCCTCATCCTGGGAAGGAATCCGTTCAAGCTCTTCTTCGCGTTCTCCTTGTTGTTCAGGGGTACGCCTTACTATTTTTCGTTTCAAATCTATCGATTTATTTAGTGTAATACGAGTTATCCATGTTTTAAATCCTTCAGAACGGTACTGGGGGAGAGCTTTAAATACTTGGATAAATACTTCCTGGGATGCATCTTCTGCTTCCTTAACATCCCGAAGTACCGAATACGCTGTATGAAACACATGTTTACTGTACATATTTACAAGCTCTCGAAAAGCGCCCTGATCGCCCTGCAAGATGCGTGTGATTAATCGTTCTGTTTCAATGACTCTCCCCTCCTTCCCGTTAATAATAGACGTCTGACATTTATCTAAACCCTGCACTTTTATAAAAAAATAAAAAAAGAACGTCATTCGACGTTCTTCATTATACTATCAACCTCAATATTCTTCATCGACGCTAGGGTCATTTCCTGATTTACCCCATACTTTACGGATGGTGAAGTCTCCAGCCATAGCAGATATCGGTACGATAACTAATACATACACAACAATGGACAACACATCTGTTAATGGAGGGTTCCAAGGCACCCATTGTTCCCATAACCAACTATATGCCAAATAGAAGATGCACAGATAAATAACGGTTACGATTGCAAATATCAGTTTTTCTTTACGACTCCCCATAAATATCCTCCTTGATTGTGAAATGTCCTGATGATTAGAAGGCACTGTAAAGCATAACATAAATATAAACACAAAGAACAGCTCCGTAATCGTCGCTGTTCTTTGTGTTCTATTCGTATATAAAGTTAATTAGAGAATTTACATTTCTTCATAAAGATTCGTAGATAGGTACCGCTCGCCACTATCTGGCAACAGAACAACGATATTCTTGTCTTTGTTCTCTGGCTTACTCGCGAGCTCTTTCGCTGCAAAAGCTGCTGCACCCGACGAAATCCCAACGAGCAGGCCTTCAACTTTCGCAAGTTCTCTAGCTGTCTCAATGGCATCTTGATTACTGATCGTTATAATCTCATCAACAAATTCTCTATTAAAGTTGCCTGGAACAAAGCCAGCACCAATTCCTTGAATTTGATGGGCTCCACGCTTCCCACCAGACAGCACAGGAGAATCTGCCGGCTCTACAGCTACAATCTTAACACTAGCGTTCTTCACCTTAAGTACTTCACCTACACCTGAAATGGTGCCGCCCGTACCTACACCTGCTACGAATATATCCACTTCACCATTCGTGTCACGCCATATTTCCTCTGCTGTAGTCTTACGATGAATTGCTGGATTCGCCGGATTTTCGAACTGTTGGGTAAGGAACGCCCCTGGTGTCGAAGCTGCGATTTCCTCTGCGCGTTTGATCGCACCCGACATCCCTTCATTAGCAGGTGTCAACACAAGCTCAGCTCCGAGTGCAGCTAGCAGCTTTCTACGCTCCACACTGAAGCTCTCAGGTAGTGTAATGATAAGCTTGTACCCAAGCGCTGCAGCAGCAAATGCAAGTCCAACCCCCGTGTTTCCGCTTGTCGGTTCTACAATGATCGAGCCAGGTTTGAGTAGTCCCTTCTCCTCAGCATCTTTGATCATAGCGAATCCAATCCGGTCTTTTACACTTCCAGCCGGGTTAAAATATTCTAATTTAGCAATCACCTTACCTTGTAAGTGATGCTTCTGATTAAAGTTAGATAGTTCGAGTAACGGCGTATTTCCTATGAGTTCCGTTAAGTTTTTTGCGATTCCAGACATGGTGTTACCTCCAAGTAAATAGTTATCTCTAACCTTAACTTTAACATTCATAGCGATAAAAAACAAAAACCTGCCTAAGCAGGTTTCTTGTTCGATATCTAACTATGCAACTATTCAACCAGCATATGCTTATTCCCTGATCACATTTATGTTCCTGTCATTCAAATCTCACACTCTCTTCCGCATACTCCCTCCTTGTTAGATGCTCCTTCCAAGTCCCCGACCTATAAAATTAGCTGTCACTCTATCGATATCAAGCTCTTTCGCCCAGACCGATAACTGTCCCATATGGTGAATTTCATGAGCAATAACGTGGCGTAGAATCTCACCATACCGATAGGATTCTTCATCCCAAGGGACTTTCACGACTCTGAGTTCTCGATCATCCGTCAGTGTCCCCAAAATTTGCAGCAAATCTTTCCTATAGTCATCCGATAACCGCTGTATCGATTGGATGTTTAAGAAGTCTTCAAACAGAGGGGCTGGGTCATCATACCCTTCAATTCCTCGAATCCAGCTATACTCAACATCCACAATGTGAAACAGAGTCTTTATGATCGATCCGATTCCTCCACCTCGTTCCGCAGTAAGCTCTTCGATAGGCAAATCCTTCAGTACTTCAAACCACTCATCACGAACCTGCCAATTATATAGAAATAATGAATACATTATTGATCAACTCTTTCTATGTACTTCAAACCTCAATCATACTAAATGCCATTAGAAGATCCTTCACAGTTTGTGTATTATACGTCGGTTCAGCCGCAATTAACTCTTCTTCCGTTCCATATCCGAAGCCTACAGCTATGCTATGGATGTTATTGTTGTGTGCGCCGATCAAGTCATGCTTCCGATCACCAACCATAACCGTTTCCATAGGATTCAAATGATACTTATCGACGATGAACTTAATGATTTCTGTTTTATCCGAGCGAGTACCATCAAGCTCACTGCCACAGACGTATGTAAAATAGGAGTCTAATTCAAAGTGAGACAAAATGCTTAGAGCGAATACCTCAGGTTTCGAGGTAGCAACGAACAAGTCTCTTCCCTGTGACTTAAGAAGCTCAAGCAATTCTTTAATTCCTTCATACAATTCATTTTCATAAATTCCTTGTTCCTTGAAATATTCTCTATAATGTGTAACTGCATCCCATGCTTGCTCCGCTGTAAAGGAATAAGCCTCCATAAAGCTGTTTTGAAGAGGTGGACCTATGAAAAATTCCAGTTTACTTAAATCCGGTTCGATAATATTGAACTTAGCTAGAGCGTACTGAACCGATTTTGTAATTCCAACCTTGGGGTCTGTGAGTGTTCCGTCCAGATCAAATAGTACATTTTTATAGTTCATATCAGCGACAAACCACCTTCCAATTCATTGATTCAATCATAACCTAACACTTCCTCCCACTCTACAAGAAGTTACAGAAAAAAGATTGGACTCATATATATGAAAAAAAGCCCTAAGGCATCCTCTCAAAGTCATGAGAAGTTTCTTAAGGCACTTTTGTATCAATTCTTACATTAGCAGTAAGCGACTAGTTTCCTGAAATAATCTTATTCATCGTGATCATCGAAATCTTGATCGATGGACAGCACCTTACCTGTTACGGCATCGATATCCACATCAGCTTCACCATTCGACGTTCTAAGCTCGACTTCATAAATGTAGCGATTATCATCCGTATCAAGTTCCACTTTCACCACTTTACCACCGCTGACTTTCTTAGTAGCAATAGACGAAGCTTGGTCTGATGTAATCTTAACTGCTGCAGCAGAACTATTCAGATCATCACGGTCATCGTCGTCATCATCTTTCGCATCTTTATTCAGTACTGCAAGCACTTTACCTGTTATGGCATCAATATGGACATCCACTTCACCGTTATCTTGATCGATTTCAACTTCATAGTATACTTTATCTTGCTTACGTTCCAAGTCTATATCGTCCACATGGCCCTTAACTTCCTTTAAGGCAGCAGTTTTAGCCTGTTCCATTGTAATGTAACCTTGAGAAGCAGCCTTCGCTCCTAACGTATTTGAACTGCCGGTATTCCCACTAGCACCAACAACAGCTGTACCTCCAAGAAGCATCACAACACCTAAAGTACCGATCCACAATTTTTGTTTCATCATCTATTCCTCCTTCAGAATATGGCTCATTCATTGCCTACACATCTAGATTATCCAACTTGAATGAGAGGCCGGAAAGAGAAAGATTAGAATTTGATGAGAAACCTCAAAGAATGAGTCAGTCCCTCATAGAATCACCTTAGAACGAACGTACCAGCCAGATATAATATTATGAATCCTTATCGGATTCATCATCATCCCAAGTAACTGAACGAATCGCACCCGATATCGCATTAATTTCTACCGTTGCTTCACGACCATCCTCCAATTCAATATCAATCAGATAGTATGGAATGCCACTATCCGTGTCCCGAAGATCAACATCATCCACAACTCCAGGAATTTCAGTAAGAGCAATTTTTGACGCTTCCTCTTCATTCAGTAGTCTGGCTGACTTATCCTCATCATTCACTTGAGGAGATGGTTCTAAATTTTGAGTCATAAGTATTTTGCCCGTATATGGATCTACCATAATCTCTACAGACTCTCCATTCTCCTTCTTAATCACCGCTTGATACACAGGTTCCCCATCTCGACTAATGAGCTCTAACCGATCAATCTGACCTTCAGTACGAGCTTGCAAGGCTGCCTTCACTCGATCTCGACTCAGTAGTGCTTTTTGCTGTGTATCACCTGTCTTTTCAGTTTGGCGAATGGAATGAATGGTACCGGAGGCTGCGTCAAGACCTAGCTGATATAACCCGTTCTCCGAGCGAAGCGTAACCTGATATTGCCCATTTTCCAAAAAGATTTGTTCGATATCGCCTTCATATTGTCCTAATACGACCTGTTCTGCCTCTTCAGCCGTCAATTCTTTATCTTGAGTACTCCATGGTTGCCATAGCCATAGTAGGATAGCTATAGCTGCAGCTAATCCCAGCGCCCCAGCAAGCGGAATCCATCGTTTTTCTCGCTGCTTCATGCGCATCACCTCTCCATCCTATCTTATTCCTCAGTATAGCTAGCGAAGATTAGAATCTCCTGAGAAAGCGGAGAAAACAATAGATGCTGTCGTGCCCTCTCCGAAATTGCTATCCAGCTCGATCCGAACACCAAGCACTTGTGCAATATCTTTTGCTAGAGACAGACCGAGCCCTGAACCACCTGCAGTAAATTTCCTCGTTCGAGAAGGATCGATGCGGTAAAAGCGATCAAAAACCTTTTCAAGTTCTTCCTTCGGGATGCCAATCCCTGTGTCGGTAACTCGAATCCAATGTTCAGTTTGATTCCCACCAACTTGAACCGAAATTTGTCCCTCGCTGTATTTACGTGCATTATCGAGTAGAATAAACAAGAGTTGCTTGAGCTTACTCTCATCTGTTTCTAGCCATATTGGGAGGTCCCCAGTAAAAGAGATGTCACGATGGTATGCATTTTGAAAGGAACGTACGGATTCCAAAGCCGTCTGCGTAATATTCACTTGTTGAGCGTGTACACTCCACTGCTCAGGCTTCCTAGCTAACATTAGCAACTGCTCTGTCATTTCACGCATTCGAATGGATTCGGACAAAATCGCTTCAACAGCTTCATCAAATACCTCAGGTCGATCCTTTCCCCGTCGTTTTAGTAAACTCGCATAGCTTTCTATAATGGTTAACGGGGTTTTGAGCTCATGAGAAGCGTCTGAAACAAAGCGTTCCTGGCGCTCAAAGCTTGATTCAAGCATGTCGATCATCTGGTTAAAGGTCTCTCCCATTTCTGCAAGCTCGTCCTTCGAATCTGTTCCAAGTTTTAATCGCTTGAAATGTCCACTCCCTAGGATCTCTCTCATCGTTCTTATCATGGAAGTAATTGGATTCATCATCCGGTTTCCTAAAATCCGGCTTGAAACAATCGCGGGAATGAGTGCAATACATGTAACTATGATAAGTACCGTCCTAAGCACCCGAAGACGATTCTCTGTTTCATTCATACTTTCCATCACTTGTACATTGACCACATTACCATCAGGCCAGATCACAGGTACGGATACCCAAGCATAGCCCGTGCCCTCAACTCTGATACGCGCTACCCTACGATGCTCTTCGTACGTATATTTTAATTCACTTAATTCCTGCTCTTTCGATGTAATCACTGGAGAAGTGCTGGTTCCATCAGACCTTACAATTCTCAGCATTCCATCCAGTGGAGCGTAAGCTCGGAGCAAGTCATCCGGTGGAATGGTACTGGCCGACTGCTGTATTCCTTTTACAATCGATTCCGCCTCCGCCTCAGCACGTTTTAACTCATCACTTACTGACATGCGATCAAACAGAACATAAACTGCTATGTTCACAATGAATAATAAAACGGCAAACAAAACAGAGGAATACAAATAAATCTTACTCCTCAGTTTCATACTTGTTCCCTCAATACATAGCCGACTCCGCGTACGGTATGGATTAGCTCAGTAGCCCGTCCATGATCGACCTTCTTGCGAAGATATCGAATATATACGTCTACAACATTGGTGTCTCCATAATAGTCAAATCCCCATACTGCCTGTAATATTTGTTCACGGTGTAATACCTGTCGCTGGTGCTTGAGCAGAAATACTAACAAATCATATTCCCTTGGCGTCAACTCAATATGATCCCCACCTCGAATTACTTCGCGTGTACGTTCATTTAGCCTTAAATCTGCAATGTTTAACCAGGCCATTGACTCCATGCTTGATTCAGTCTCGGAGATACTTGTAGCTGTACTGCTTAAGCGTAATGCAGCCCGTATACGTGCCAGCAGTTCTTCGATTTGAAAGGGCTTTGTCACATAATCATTCGCCCCAAGATCAAGACCTGAAACTTTATCCTCAACGGAGTCTTTAGCCGTTAGCAGAATAACTGGAATCTGCGCATTATGCTGGCGAATTCGGCGCAATACTTCAATGCCGCTCATGTTAGGTAACATAATATCCAACAAGATTAGATTCCAGTTCTCTGATCTATATTTTTCTAGACCTTCCGTTCCACTGCTCGCTTTCCCTACTCGGTAACCTTCATATTCAAGTTCGATTTCGAGCAGTCTTGCAATTTTTTGTTCATCTTCGATAACCAGCACAGCTTCGTTCATCGAATATCTCCCCCGCTTTTACTATCTGCTTCATCAACTTATATTGTCTTATATTACCCAGTATACAATAAACCCAGCATCAAAAAAGCACGTCCATAAAGGACGTGCTTTCGATCTATCTACCTATATTTCGGAATTTCTGTGTGTACGCTTTAGCATCTTGGGCAGTACGAACACGGTTTCTGCTCCATTCAAGCAGTATGCGATCAATGTATCGGAAATGGACTTTCCCCGCAAACACTGCCTCTTTCAGAGCCAATAAGATAAGCTCATCCGGATAACGATCCTGATCCACCCAACCGGAGATCGTCTCAAGCTCCATTGGAGATAAAGGTCTGCCGAATTCTTTTTCGAAGATACTAAAAAGATTTCGCTCTTCTTGCTCTGAAACAGCCTTCGAAGGAGCTGGTACGTTAAACCGATTCATAGAATCCGTATGGACAACAGACTTAGCCGCCCTTACTGCTTCTTCCTCATTCTCTTTGGCGAGCAGATGACCGAGCTTTGCATATAACCCGCTAAGATTATATCGCTCGTACTGTATGCCTCTCTCTTCATCAACATGCTCGTCTATACCTAGAAATCCTTCTTTCATGAGCTTCTGCAAGGTCATAGCCAGCACTTCTGCACTAGCCCCTGTGACCTGCTGTAACTCCTCTAGAGAAGGAAAACCTTTGTGTTCCACCTGTTGAAATCCAAGCAGATGAATCATTAATATACACTCGCTGCTATTCATACCTAATATATGGTAATAACGAAGTAGTGCGTAAGGTATCACGGCCATACCCTGATTCATGCCCGCTGATGCACCGGCTGCCCAAGAGATAGACTCTCCAGCACCGTTAGCGTTATTCATCAATTCTCTCACCACTTACGGATACAACCGATACAGTGTACGAGGGAATGGAATCGTTTCGCGGACATGATCCAAACCACAAATCCAAGCTACAGTCCGCTCTAGTCCAAGACCGAATCCGGAGTGTGGAACCGTACCGTATTTACGGAGATCCATGTACCATTGGTATGAATCCATGGAAAGGTTGTGTTCCTTAAAGCGTTCTTCTAATAATTCAGGATCATCGATACGCTGGGAACCTCCGATAATTTCACCATAACCTTCAGGAGCGATCATATCAGCACACAACACTACTTCAGGACGGTTTGGATCTGGCTTCATGTAGAACGCTTTGAAGCTAGCTGGGTAATGTGTAATGAATACTGGCTTCTCGTATTTCTCAGCGATAGCCGTTTCATGAGGTGCCCCGAAATCTTCACCCCAAGAAATTTCATGACCTTCGGATTGTAAGAACTCGATTGCCTCATCATATGTGATTCGTGGGAATGGAGCTTGAATAGCTTCCAATTTCGAAATATCCCGTCCGATCGCTTCCAGTTCCTTGCGGCAGTTCTTCACAACAGATTGAACCACGTGACTAATGAACTGTTCTTGAACACAAAGACTTTCTTCATGATCTGTAAAAGCCATTTCCGGCTCAATCATCCAGAATTCAATCAGGTGACGACGAGTCTTGGATTTCTCAGCACGGAATGTTGGACCGAAGGAGTACACCTTACCAAGCGCCATCGCAGCTGCTTCCATGTATAGCTGACCACTTTGAGTCAAGTAAGCATCCTCTTCGAAGTATTTTGTATGGAAGAGGTTCGTTGTACCTTCCGCTGATGTTGGAGTCAGAATCGGAGGGTCAACAAGCGTGAATCCATTCATATCGAAGTATTCTTGAATTGCACGAACAATTTCCGCACGAATAACTAGAATCGCACGTTGCTTCTGTGTACGAAGCCATAGATGACGGTGATCCATCAGAAAATCTACACCATGCTCTTTTGGTGTAATTGGATAGTTTTCAGTAATATGAATGATCTCAATGCCGGTAACAGTCATTTCATATCCTGATTGACTACGAGGTTCTTCACGAATGATACCCGTAACATACAAAGAGCTCTCTTGTGTCAAGCTTTTAGCATCATCCCATACTTGTTCAGGAACTTCGCTTTTTACAACGACGCCCTGGATATACCCCGTTCCGTCACGAAGCTGAAGGAACTGAATTTTTCCGCTGGAACGTTTGTTGTTGATCCAGCCGCCGATCGTAACCGTCTCCCCGACGTGCTGGCTGACGTGACGAATCACACATTTGGTGGACATGCAATAATCTCTCCCTTTGAACTACTCTTTACTATTTTGAAGCTGTTACAATGCGGTGTGTATCCCGTGCGATGACCAATTCTTCATTTGTAGGGATAACAAGCACTTCCACTTTGGAATTCTTCGTGGAAATACGACGCGGTTCCCCTGAACGTACTTTGTTCAGCTCCTCATCAATTTCAACACCTAGATAAGTCAACTGTTCAAGCACTCTTTGGCGCAGAACTACGGAATTTTCACCCACACCTGCAGTGAATACAATGACATCCACTCCGTTTAAGGCTGCAGCATAAGACCCGATATATTTGCGTACACGATATTCGTACATGTCAAAGGCGAGGGTAGTATTCGGTTCACCTTTTTCCATACCTTCCGTAATTTCACGCATATCGCTACTGATTCCTGAAATGGCTAGCAAGCCACTGTGTTTATTCAGCATCGAGTTTACTTCGTTTACTGTCAGTTCTTCCTTGTTCATGACGTAAGGAACAATAGCGGGATCCAAGTCACCGCTGCGTGTACCCATCATAAGACCTTCAAGTGGAGTCATTCCCATGGAAGTATCAATGGATTTACCGCCCTTAACAGCGGTAAGTGAAGCACCGTTACCGATATGGCAAGTAATGATCTTCAATTCTTCAATCGGACGATTGAGGAATTCGGCTGCAGCTTTACTCACGTATTCATGGGACGTTCCGTGAGCACCATAACGACGGACTTTATATTTATTATAAAGAACTCTAGGAATAGCGTACAGATAAGATTTTTCAGGCATCGTTTGATGGAATGCTGTATCAAATACAACCACCTGAGGAACGCCTGGCATGTTCAATTCTGCCGCTTTGATACCTAGCATTGCTGCAGGATTATGCAGTGGAGCAAGGTCAAACAGACGACGAATCTCTGCTTTTACATCCCCATCAACGAGAGCTGACTCTTTAAAGGATTCACCACCATGAACAACGCGGTGACCTACAGCCTGAATTTCTTGTATGGATGAAATTACGCCATGCTCCTTATCCGTCAGCATTCCTAGCACTTTACGAATTGCAGTCGTATGTTCCAGAATTTCACTAACTTCAGTTACATCCTGCTTTCCAGTTGGTTTGTGCGTAAGAATTGAAGAATCCATCCCGATCCGCTCAACCAGACCTTTAGCCAATACGGATTCATCAGTCATGTTATACAATTGATATTTAAGGGAAGAACTCCCTGCGTTAATTACGAGAATATTCATATCCGGTCACCATCCTTGTCGTACTTAAAGAAGCCTTCTTCCGTCTTCACACCAAGATGACCAGCACGTACCATCTTTTTCAACACGGTAGATGGACGGAATTTAAGTTCACCGAATTCACGGAACATACGCTCAAGCGCAGCAAGTACAGAGTCAAGACCGAAGCGATCAGCCATTTCCAAAGGACCATATTGGAAGCTATAACCGATTCTCATCGCATCGTCAATATCTTCCGCAGAAGCTACACCTTCCTGCAAAAGATGAAGTGCTTCGTTAATTAACAAGCAAATCATTCTACTGGATACAAAACCTGGTGACTCATACACCATGATTCCTTTTTTATCAGCTACTTCTTCAACGAAACGTTTCGTTTCAGTAAACGTATGCTCTGAAGTTTTCAAGCCGCGAATAATTTCAACCAGATCCACTTTAGAAACGGGATGAATAAAGTGCAGACCAATAACACGCTCAGGATACATCGTAGAGCTTGCAAGCTCCGTGAGACTAAGCGAGGATGTGTTACTAGCTAATATGATGTTACTTGGGCATACTTGATCAAGCTGTGCAAATACTTGTTTCTTAGATTCTAAATCCTCAGTAATTGTCTCTATCACCATATCGCAGGCACTTAGTTCAGCAAAATGTGTTACTTTCTGAATACGTCCAAGAATTAACTTTTTCTCCGCTTGGGTAATGCCCCATTTCTCGAGCTGTTTGTCGAGGCTGGTCTCAATCATCCCATACGAATAGTCTAACTTTTCGGGGGTTTTCTCTACCAGCATAACATCAAGACCTTTGGCTGCCAGCATTTCTGCAATGCCTTGCCCCATAGTCCCTCCGCCAATAACGCCGATTTTTTTGAAGTACATGGTTTCTGTTCCACCCTTTCCTTATCTGTAAACAATATTGTACCCTTCTTTGTCGAATAATACATTTTATAAGGCACAAGATATAATCATATCTTAGCATGACAAAAAAGTAAAAAAAAATAACCAGCATAACAATTTATGCTGGTAAAAGGGCATTTTCACGAAATTGACATCTGAATTGATCTCCGGACAATATTTCCTCTCTCAAGAGTATGTCGAGAGAATTGTCGAAAACTGCTCGATTTTGTTCTAGCAAGTGTTTCGTTCTATTCATTAATTGTTCCAGAATCATATTATTCTCTTTCATCAGCTCTTCGGTTGTAACCATATTCATGTTGATAATACCCAGTGATGTTAGCCCTGATTTCATCATCGTCTCCACGATGTTCAGTGATTGTTCAAAGTCATTACTTGATCCCGTACTACGTCCGCCATAATACATCTCTTCTGCTGCTGCTCCTCCAAGTGCAATCATAATCTGCTCTTCTAGAAAGGACTTCGTATAGAGATATTGCTCCTGCTGCGGATTGTGACGTACATAGCCTAATGCTTTTCCTCGTGGACTTAGAGCTACCTGTTTCACACTCCCTGGTCTTACGAGTTCTGCCATGATAGCATGTCCCAACTCGTGAATTGCGACCCTCTTCTTCTCTTCAAAGTTAGACTCACGGTCTGAACGTTCTCCCATCATAACTTTATCAATTGCCAATGATAGATGGCGCTGGTGGATGAACTCCTCATTCTCACGCATGGTATAAATTGCAGCTTCATTCATAACACTTTCAAGTTGTGCCCCTGAGAAACCATAAGCTTCTTCCGCAATTTTCTCCAGATCAACATCGCTATGAAGAGGCTTATTTCCAGCGTGTAAATTTAGAATATGCGCACGTCCTTTTTTATCCGGAAGGTCCACCTGTATATGTCGGTCAAAACGTCCTGGACGTAGAAGCGCACTATCCAGCATTTCTTTACGGTTTGTAGCTGCAATGACAAGAATTCGAGGAGCCTCAGAAGTAAAGATACCATCCATTTCAGTTAGCAGTTGGTTTAATGTTTGATCATATTCCCTTTGCTGGCCACCTTCACGTTTACCGCCAATGACATCAATCTCATCAATAAAAATAATGGCACTTTGTTTGTTTTCTTTTGCTGCACGTGTTCTAGCATCTTTAAATAAATCACGAATTCTACCAGCACCTACACCCACGTACATTTCAACAAATTCACTACCGGAAGCGGCAACGAATACCGAGTTCGTGTAGTGAGCTGCTGCTTTTGCCATCAGAGTCTTACCTGTCCCTGGGGGACCTGTAAGAAGAATCCCTTTCAGTGGCCGGATCCCGAACTTCTTAATCTCTTCGTGGCGAATTAGGAAATCAAGCGCTTCTCTTAGCTCCTGCTTGGCATTATCCTGGCCTCCAATTTCTTCAAAGGTCAGCTTCATGGGGGAGCCTTTCTTACGTTTACGATCCCCTCCCGCTCCTACTGCAATTCCCCCTTTCATCTTCGCGATGAAGAGAAGAGTTCCAACAAGCATACCCGCAATCAGAATCGGAACGATGTTCACACCAATAAAGGCCAGAAACACAAACAGGACAGGAATGAATCCGATGAATACTTCTTTGGACCACTTAGGCATGGTTCCACACCTCCACTTTGCCCGGTTGACGAGGCAAAATAATAAACTTACCAGACTTTCCATCAGATAAACTTACATATACGTTCTGATCATCAATCTGCGCAGTTGCTTTTAACTCAGGTGAGCGTTTTGCCAATTCATTCAAAGATGTCTGAATATCCGTGTATTGTTTATTATCCATCGCTTCGGCGACGGATAACATCGCATCATCCCACCACTCATTTAGCTGTTCTGATGAATGATCTTCAACCTCAATTTTTAATGCGCGTTTTCCTACGACCGCCTTACCTTCTTTGTTTATATGTTCAACCAATCCACGTAAATTCGTGTCTGGCTTTAAATCAAGTTTCAAAGTGACGGTATCTTGGTTAATATCAATTTGAGAGTTTTTTACGCCTTCATACTGTGATACCACATTGGCCAACGGATTCTGAAGAGCCATTTGCCGATACAGATACCATCCACCAAAAAGTACCGATGCCGAGATAACGACCGTCAGGACGATAGGAACAATACGTAGTTTCAATGAAGTTCCTCCTTGTTAAATAGATGATATATAGTCGGTCTATCTTATGATGCATATATAACGTATGTCTTCTTCTAACATATACTTGTATACGTTAAATACAAATATGAGTATATCACATCTTATATACTTTTTCATTTTCAAGCTGTGAAAATATTAAAAACTATTTAATTATTTTTTATGCAAACGCTTACATATATAAATCAAACACACCCCATCCTAATGAATGGAGTGTAATTATGCTTTACTGGTTCGGTAATGTAATGTCTTCGCCGATTGGACGACCATCCTGAAAACGGTAGAATCGGTATTTTGTTTCATTATTTAGGTTATACAGCAGCTGCCATACATACTCACCCTCATACATTCCAGGGACGAGCCGTTCGATTACAGCACCAGGCAAATCTGAATTGATCTGAGCTCTTATCTGCGCTTCAGACTTACCATCACTTAATAATTCTGTATGAACCGTGTCGGCTCCTCCGAATGGTTTATGCTCTTCTGTAAACTTAACCCATACAATAATGTCTTTGTTATCAACATTTTGACCTGTAATAACCCAATACAAACTATCCTTGTCCCAGACTGATTTATAAGTTTTATCCCTCTTAATCAGTCCACCATGTTCTTGAGCTGCTATAATAGCCGCATTTTCTTCTTTCCAAACATCAGACATGACATAAGAATAATAAATTTGACAAGCCAATAATATGAGCAGAATTCCAGAAACGCTGGAGAGTATCCACTTTGTTTTTTTCTTCAATCGGCGTTCCTCGCTCCCTTGTTATTCCCTAAAGGGTTAACAGCCGTTCGAACGCACTTTGGGCTTCACGGCGAATCTTCTCTTCATCGAGCGTTAAACAATTACCATTCTTGACGATCTGTTTACCATCGACCCATACATGTTCCACATCCTTCGCACTTGCTGAATAGACGGCATGTGATATGAAATCCGTGTGTGGTAAGAAATGGGCTTGATCCGTATTCAACGCAATAAAATCTGCTTTCATTCCTGGAGCGAGCGTACCAATTTCATCTAAGAATAGAGATTTAGCTCCATAGATGGTACCCATACGAAGTGCTTCCGATGCAGGCACTGCTGTCGGATCACCCGTAACACCTTTATGGATGAGAGCTGCTAAGCGCATTTCCTCGAACATATCCAGGTTGTTATTGCTAGCGGGACCATCTGTTCCTAAAGATACCGTAACGCCTGCTTTAAGAAGCTCTGGCACCCTCGCTACACCGCTCGCCAGTTTAAGATTACTCCCTGGGTTATGAGATACAGCAACCTTATGAGTTGCCAAAATTTCGATCTCTTCATCCGTTAAATGAACTCCATGAGCTACTAAAGTCGGTCTGGAGAATACACCTAGCTTTTGTAAATGAGCTACGGGTCTCAGACCATAATCCTGAACATTCTGCTGTACTTCTGCAGCGGTTTCGGACATATGTGTATGCAGTGGCAGATCCAGATCGTGTGCAACCTGAACAAACTTCTCAATGTAATCTGGAGGGCAAGTATATGGAGCATGTGGTGATATCATCGTTGTTATACGGCCGTCTGCTTTTCCATGCCAATCCTTGGCGAAAGCTGTAGCCTCATCCAATTTATGCTTCTGAACCTCTGGCGAACATAGTCCAATGACACCACGGGTTAACACACCACGCATGCCTGATTGTTCTGTTACTGCAGCGACCTGATCCATATGGTCGTACATATCCAGGAACGTTGTTGTGCCACCTTTTAGCATTTCAACTAGCGAAAGGGAAGAACCCCAATATACATCATTCGCTGTGAATTTAGCTTCCATTGGCCACATTTTCTCCTGCAGCCATACCTGAAGTGCGAGGTCATCTCCATATCCACGGAGAAGTGACATCGCTGTATGTCCATGTGTATTGATTAAACCGGGCATAAAGAAAAGATGCGTACCATCAATGATTTCAATATCGGCCTCGACCTGCGGTTCTTCTTCGCCAAGGTAAGTTATACGATCATTCTCGACGACCATATATCCACGCAGAATAGATTTCTCTTCCTGGAGGACAGCAAAGGTACCATTTTTGATCATCCACTTATGATTCGTCATGTTCGGCATCTTCCTTTCCATTAACTAAGTAATAGGCCAAACTTTGAAGGTCTGTCGTGAAATCCGCCGTATGGATGCGAATTTGTGGTGGAGCTTTCAGAATCGTTGGAGCAAAATTGAGAATCGCTTCAATCCCCGCTGATATCAAACTATCTGCTACAGCTTGCGCCTCGACATCGGGCACTGTAATAATACCGATCCGAATTCCCTTCTCCTTAATCGTTGAAGTCAATTCTTCCATAGGCTGAACCACAATATTGTTAATGGATGTACCCACTTTCGGAGTATATGCATCGAATATAGCAACAATCTTCATGTTATCTTTCAAGAACGCGTTGTAGTTAGACAAGGCATGACCAAGATTACCTGCACCAACAAGCACTACATTAATCTGCTGATCAAGCTTCAATATATGGCGGATTTTTTCAATCAGGTATGTGACATCATAGCCAATTCCCTTTCTACCGAAATCTCCAAAATATGCAAGATCCTTGCGAATCTGTGCTGGGTTCAAGTCTAGTTTTTGTCCTAACTCTTGCGAGGACACGGTTGCTACCTCCCGAACATGAAGTTCGTTTAGGTAACGTAAGTAAACGGGCAGTCTGCGTACTACGGCCTCCGAAATTTTTTCCGATTTCATGCATGCTCCCCCTAATAATAAACTCAAAATAATATTCTAATGTTCCTGTTCCTTCCCCATCCACTCCGTGATCCGAGAAACCATTTGCTCTGTTGGCATATGCTCCATCTTCGGTCCAGGTAGTGAATACAAGAAGTGCTTACCATAGTATGATTCAATTACACGGGTATCATATACAATGACGATTCCTTTATCTTGTGCTGTTCTTACAAGGCGTCCGAAGCCTTGTTTAAAGCGAATAACAGCCTGTGGCACAGATAACTTCATGAATGGATTCTTCTTTTGTTGCTGAAGTAATTCACTCTTCGCCTCAACAAGCGGATGATTTGGCGGTTGAAATGGCAAACGGACAATAGCAAGGCACGTTAGAGCCTCCCCTGGAATATCAACACCTTCCCAGAACGAACTAGTTCCCAAAAGAACGGAAGCACTGCTATCCTGAAACCTGCGAATCAGCTTCGTTCGACTCGTTCCATCCATGCCTTGTCCAAGAACAGCGATGTCACTAGATGACAAGGCTTCTTTCAAAGGCTCATATACCTGACGAAGCATACGGTAAGAGGTGAATAGCACTAACATGCGCCCCCGCGTCACCATGGCCGTATCTGACAGAGATTGGACCAAAGTATTTACGAACAAAGGATCTCCGACGGTTCCCTTTACGCTCGGAAAGTCTCTCGGAATTAACAATAATGCCTGCTCCCGGTAATTAAAAGGAGAAGGAAGTTGAACGGTGTTTAATCGTCCCTGTTCCGAAGCTTCTTGAAGTCCCAAGTTATCAATCATATACTGAAACGATTTATCTACAGATAGGGTAGCAGACGTTAGGATCACACTCTGTTTCTTATCAAAAAACAATTCCTTCAGCTGACTACTTACATCAACAGGCACCGCGTACATCTGCAAAGATTTGCTGCGGAAATTCCCATTGGCCTCCATCCAGTAAACAATACCGTCATCATTCAATGTCATAAAAAATTTCAAATTCTCACGATGGGAAGCCAAATCCTTAAAGAGCCCATTAATATCTGTAATCAAACTATCTGCACTATAATCATCCAGTTCTTCTCGAATCTCAGAAGTGAGCCGATCACCCTGACGAACCACTTCACCTAAGGTTACATATATTTGATTCTCAAGTTCTGTTAAGCTAACCCAATCCTTAGGTTTCTTAGAGGGCGATAGACGAAGTGTAAATTGCCCCACCTCACCTGAAGCATCTCCACGCTCAGGTAAAAGACCAAAAAGGAGATCATTTAGGCGATCCCAACTCTCCTTAACCGTTAGAAGATCAGGATAGATCCGATCAATGACTAATGTCCAATCCCCTGCCTTCTCATGTGCTGAGGTTTGAAGCAGTTGACGCAGTGCTGGCAGCTGTCCATTACGGCTATCCTTATATAGGCGAGTCAGCGTATGAACCACAGTGAAATACTTCAAGTTAAGCCCTAGATGCTTACCTGCCACATCCTCTAAATGATGTGCTTCATCGATGACAAGCCGTTCATAGGCTGGCAAGAGCTGATGATTCGCCTTCACATCGGTGAACAATTTCGAATGATTCGTGATGACTACATCTGCAATTCCTGCTTCGTGTTTCGCACGATGGTAGAAGCATTTACGGAACCACGGGCAGGCACGGCCTAAACAAGAGTCCGATTCACTTGCAACCGTCTCCCAGTAATCTCCACCCCGACCTCCAAGGTTAAGCTCTTCATCATCCCCTGTCTCTGTCTGTGCTAACCAGACAATCATCTGAGCAGATGTAATGATATCTTCTTTAGGTGTATTAAAATCTCTTCTGTTTATTTTATGTTCAAATTTTCTCAAACACAAATAATGCTGTCTTCCTTTGAAGACGGCGGCTTTAAACGGAAACGGTATTACCTTTGTCATTAATGGAATATCCCGTTCACGAAGCTGTTCTTGAAGGTTAATGGTATGTGTACTGACCATGACCTTCTGTTCTTGTTTCACACTCTGATATATGGAAGGGAGCAAATATCCTAATGATTTGCCCGTCCCTGTCCCCGCCTCAATCAGAAGATGCTTATCTTCTTCTAAAGCAGTCATGACTTCCTCGAACATAATGTCCTGAGCGTCACGGCTTTCATATTGAGGAAGCGTCTCTCTAAGATTGTCGCGTACTTGAGACATGTATTCATCAAAAGAAACATCTGCAAGCGGATTGTTCTCATTCTCAGCCCGTGGAGGCGCCATCTCCGTCCAATCCTCTATATTCAGAGCAAACTGGCGGAAGTATGTGAAGTTATCTGGTTCCTGAAGGGCTTGATTCTCTAAATTCACTCGCATTCCGTCAAAGAACCAACCTAGGTCACTGTCTTCATCTGCAAAAAGATCACTAAGTCGTTGAATCGTGATGAGCGGTAACTGATCAAGCTCTTCAAGACACTTCAAGAGCGCATATGCGGTAGCCAGTGCATCACTGTCTGCTTGGTGTGGCCGATCATGCTCAAAGCCAAAGTGGGATGATACCATCCCAAGCTGATACGATGTTAGTGATGGGAAACAAATTTTCAAAAAGTGTATCGTATCAAGAATCCGTCCGCTAAAAGGCAAATAGCCACAGCGGTCGAGTGCATTTTGTAAAAAATTAAAGTCAAAGGCCACATTATGACCCACAAGTACAACATCATCGAGCATTGGTACCAGTTCCATCATCATTTCCTCTAGTGAAGGCGCATCTGCTACATCACTGTCCGAAATACCTGTTAAACCTGTAATAAACGGTGGAATCGGAATCCCGGGATTGACATAAGAGCCGTAAACTCGGGAAATACTGCGATCTTCATCGATGATGGCCAGCCCCACTTGAATGATTTCATCGGCTGACTGGTTGCCCGTGGTTTCAAAATCCAATACGGCAAATTTCATGTTCGTATAAATCCCTTTCCTTCCAGTCTAAATAACAGCATAACAGAAGTCACGCCTTTTGAACATTATAGACATAAAAAAGACGATGCCGCAGACTCGACATAAGAACACCGAGTGGGCATCGTTTTTGCACAGACTCCTATTCATAACAGCGATATCAATTGACTTCCGTATTGCAGCTGACCACGGTTTTTGTGGCAAACTTCCAGGTTATTGAGTGGATCGGGAAGCGTAGGATCACTTTGAATAGCTAGTGTAAAATAATCCCGTGCATTCTCTGTCCTTCCGTTAATAACCTGAATACAACCCAGTGCATTATAGATCATAGCTTGCAGAAACCTTTTATCGTCTGCGAGTGGCAGAATCGACATTAGATAATCTGAAGCTTCTACCGTTTCACCCAAGTGCAGATGAGCCATCGCTTTATATAATCGGATCAGTAAACTCTCGGGGTAAACGGATGCAGCTACAGCAAACTGGGTAATTGCGGGCCTAAACATCAGCAACTTGTAGTAACCTTGACCGCGAATAAAGCTATCGAGCTGCAATTCAGGTGATTCAGTTGGCGGAAAAACCGGAGTTGTAGCTGCACTTTCACGGAATAAAGCCATTTTCTCTTCAAAATGAAGCCATTCGTCAATGATACCTTCGCTCATGCTCTTCAGCAAGTTCCAGTTATGAGCCAGCGCCTGTTTCTTGGGACCGTGTGCGGAAGGGTAATGCTTCACAATTTCATCTAACATGTTGTTCATTTCGTCGAATACATGCTGAAACATGGATTGCATCCCACCCCTAGCAGAAAAATGAGATCAGTGCGTCGTGCATGAGTTCATTTTTTGTTAAAGCGGACTTTTTCATTCTCGAAACAAGCGCTACATTTTGGAGTGCAGTTCTTTATCGAATCGTTGCATGAATCTCACGATGCTCGGTAATAATCGGTTTGTTAGCACCATCTACAATAACTACAGTTGGTTGATGGTTCTCATATTCTTCTTTGGACATCATGGCATAAGAAATAATAATTACATTATCACCTGGCTGAACAAGTCTTGCTGCCGCTCCATTCAGACAGATAACACCACTGCCGCGTTCTCCTGTAATAACATAAGTTTCAAGACGCGCTCCATTGTTATTGTTTACAATCTGAACCTTTTCATTCTCAAGGAGATCTGCTGCATCCATTAGGTCCTCGTCAATCGTAATGCTACCAACATAATTCAAATTAGCTTCCGTAACAGTTGCACGGTGGATCTTGGATTTCATCATTGTTCTAAACATGAGAAATACCCTCTTTCGCTTGGAATAATGCATTATCAATTAGTCTCGTCTTACCAAAACGTACCGCCAGCGCCATTATTGTCGTACTCCCCGAATCCGCAAGCCTTGTCTCATTCTCCACTGGGGTCAATTCTGGAAAAGAAAGGACCTCAGCATAGTCGATTACCGCAATGGACGATTCAGATATGATACGGCTTAGCAACTCACGCACTTCACCTGCTGTTTCAACGGTTCCATTCTCAAGCTGTTCCAAAGCCGTCTTCAAGGACTTCGACAGAACGAGTGCCTGTTCTCTTTCCTCTGGCTTTAGATATACGTTACGTGAACTCAATGCCAGACCGTCTTGTTCCCTTACGATCGGGCAAGGTACAATCTCAATATCCATGTTCAGATCACGAACCATCTGTTCAATCACGGCTACCTGCTGGGCATCCTTCATCCCAAAAAAAGCGAAATCAGGCTTGACAATATTAAAAAGCTTATTCACGACGGTGGTTACCCCATCGAAGTGCCCAGGTCTTGAAGCTCCACATAGAAGAGACGTCAACTCCGATACAGCTACTTTCGTTTTTGTCGGCTGTGGATACATTTCTTGCACATCTGGTATAAAGACGATGTCTACCCCATTAGATTGTGCGACAGCTAGATCACGTTCTTCATCTCGGGGATACGTTTCAAAATCTTCCCCTGGACCAAACTGAATGGGATTCACAAAAATACTGAGTACGACAGTCCCTGCCATCTCTCGTGCACGCTGCATCAAACTCCCATGCCCTTCATGGAGATAACCCATGGTTGGAACGAGTCCAACCGGGCCTGAGATCGAGCTGCGCCGGTGTTTAATTTCTGTTCGCAACTCTTCGATTGTGCGAATCACTTTCATTTTAAACTCACCTTTTCTTTTTCGTTTCCGTAAAGGGAAGTTGAAGGTTTATGCGTACTTTGGGCTTTGAACACATGCTCCTCTGCAGGAAAAGACTTTTCCTTCACTTCTTTTACATATTGTGAAATGCCTTCACGAATAATCGTGCCGACATCAGCGTACGTTTTGACGAATCTTTTGTCTCTATAAGCAGAAGTATATTTAAGAACATCATGATAGACAAGCACTTGCCCATCACAATATCGTCCAGCTCCAATACCAATTGTAGGAATGGACAGTGCCTTACTGATCTCAGCTGCCGTCTCTTCCGTAACTAGCTCAAGCACTACCGCGAAAGCTCCAGCTGCTTCTAGCGCCTTTGCATCGTTCATTAGACGCTCTGCATCAGCTGCGTCCTTCCCTTGAACTCGGTAACCTCCGATTTGGTTAACAGACTGCGGTGTAAGTCCAATATGACCCAGAACAGGGACGCCGGACTGCACAATGCGTTTAACGGTATCTGCGATTTCCGCTCCACCTTCCATTTTAACGGCATGGGCATGGCCTTCCTGCATTAATCGGCGTACATTGCGGAGTGATTCATCCAGACTGCCATGGTACGTCATAAAAGGTAAATCTGCTACGATAAACGTGTGTTCAGCACCCCGGGCAACTGCGCGAGTATGATACACCATGTCATCCATTGTAACGGGGATGGTTGAATTATAACCAAGCACAACATTACCCAAAGAATCACCGACCAAAATCATATCGACTCCTGCTTCTTCAGCAAGTTGGGCAGAAGGATAGTCATACGCAGTCAGCATACTGATGGGTACACCATCACTTTTCATTTTTTTCATTTTTACAATGTTTAGCGGTTGTTTGCTTGCCATGTGACACAAGCCCCTTTCAGTTAATGTTATACAAAACAAAAAAAACCTTTTAGCATTAATTTGCTAAAAAGTCCGAAAGGCAAAAAAGAGTCACTCGCGATCGTCCCTTCTGTCTCGGTCCTTTCGGCTCAGAGCAGAATCCAACGTAACCGGCAAAGCAGTTATGAAGGTGTTCCTAATCATTCGTTCTATCCTCAGAGTGCAGTTCCCAATAAGCAGATACCGCCTCTGATGACAGTATATCAAAAAATCGTTATTTTTTCACCTTGTTTCATTCAGGGGCTGAAGCACAATATCTCCTGAGATGACAGGAACTAACTCTCCATCTTCATTTCTTACAAGTAAGGCTCCCGAAGAATGTAGACCTGCAGCTGTTCCCTTAAGTACACCTCTTGAGGAGTGCACACTGACTTCACGGTTCAATGTTACCGATGCCGCTTCCCATAACGAAGCGATAGGCTCAAAACCTTGTTCATTATAGAGTTCGTAGAGAGACTCCATTTCATTCAGTATTGAACCAATTAACTCATTCCTATCGGCGTTGTGACCGCTTGTGATTCGGAGTGAAGTAGCTATCGGCTTCAATTCCTCCGGATAATCTTCTTCTCTTAAGTTCGCACTTATGCCAATACCAGCAATGCAGTAACGTACCCTATCATCTTCGGTTGCCGACTCAAGTAGAATGCCGCACACTTTCTTACCCTCGATCAGAAGATCGTTAGGCCACTTGATCCCGGCTTCAACGCCGGTAGTCTTGAGAATGGCTCTACGAACAGCAACCCCCGCCAAGAGAGTCAATTGCTGTGTCAGATGCAGTGGCTGGGTTGGACGCAGTACGATACTCATCCAAATTCCTTTACCATATGGAGAGTAGAACTTCTTCCCCATTCGTCCACGTCCACCCGTCTGTTCCTCAGCGATCACAACTGTACCTTCCGGCGCCCCTGCTTCAGCGAGTCTCCTTGCATCCTCCTGTGTCGATGTTGTGGAATCGAGCAGTTCCATTTGCTGACCAAATGAATGCCCTTCAACACACTTTGCCAGTAAAGCAGGATCAAGAGGTACTGCCTTTTCGGTTAAGCGATAACCAAGACGCGGCAGAGCTTCAAATTCATATCCACTATTTCGGAGTTTATTAATTTGCTTCCATACCGCTGTCCGGCTAATGGATAGACGTCTGCTAATCTCTTCACCTGAAAGAAATTCCCCAGGCTGTTCTAGAAAAATATCTAGAAGAGTTAACGTTTCATTGTTCTTCACGTTCAATCACCTGCTTTGCTTCTTCAATCAATATATCTCTATCATTCGGAAGAAATCCAGCGGCCGATTTCACCAGAAGATGCTGTAACACCTTCCCCATCCAGGGTCCTCCGCGTCGATTTAATGCTTGTAGGAGTTCACTACCAGTCAACTTCAGATCTTTTAGGCTTCTAATATGCATAGCCTCAAGCCACTGTCGTACCTGCTCAAGTGAAACTCCATTGCACAAGCACTTCGAGACCGCCTGTATTCCCTCTTGCATAAGGATCCATGCTTCAGCAGTATCAGTACCGTGTTTCAGCACTAGATTGATCCATAGCAGACGATCTGCAGCAAGATCTATCCCCCGAGCTTGTTCAAACCAAGCTTCTTGAAAAGAAAGCAATCCCATGATTACTTCTCTACGCCGGTTAGAGAATGTCCATTCTCTCAGCAGCTTGTCCGCTTCACTACTAGATATTCCACATCCATGAATGAGCAGCGCCCAGCGAATATCCAGTTGAACAGTGTCCACCACTGGGATAGCGCTAATAATTGTAGGGTTATCCGTTACATATGGAAAAGGTACTTTCATCTTGCTGTACAAACCACTCTTCTTGATCAACTCAAGACCTCTTAGTGGATCAGGTCCAGCAAGCATTTTATCCATTTCGGTACGAATACGCTCCATAGCAATCCACGATAACGTATCTCTAACTTCCAGCATCCCTTTCCACGTATCCTTTGCAATAGCAAAACCGAAGACCGAAGCAAAGCGGATACAACGAACCATCCTCAGCGCATCCTCACGAAATCGAACTCTGGCATCTCCCACACAGCGAATCATTTGAAGATCAACATCACTTCGTCCTCCAAATGGATCCACCCATGCACCGTCGATGCCGAGTGCCATCGCGTTCATGGTGAAGTCCCGCCGCCTTAAATCTTCCTCTACATCTCTTACAAAAGTAACTTGTGTAGGGTGACGATGATCTTCATATCCACTCTCTACTCGATACGTTGTAACCTCAAAGGGTTGTCCATTCTCAATAACTGTAACCGTACCATGTTTAATTCCGGTAGGAATGACCTTCGGAAATATTGTACTTGTTACTTCAGGTAAAGCGGAGGTTGTTATATCCATATCGCTTACCTTGCGGCCCATATACTCATCTCTGACGCAGCCTCCAACCCAATACGCTTCATAACCATGATCAATCAGCGTACGGATCACTTTAGCACTTCCATTTGCCAAATCGGAGTCTGCGTACTGCCACGCTAAACTTTGGTGCTGTTCAGACATCAGTCTCCCGTTCCTTCTATCCGAAAAAACGGACGCGAGACGAGCTTATCCGCACACCGGATTCAGCTCGCTAGCCTCCCGCCCCAATACTCGGTAATAAATTTCTTCATACTTACTACGAATGGCCTCATTGCAAAAGATCGTTTTTGCTCTATGAAGGCAGGCTTCTTTTAGATCAGCAATAAGCTGATCGTCATTAAACACCTTAATCACGTATTCCGCCATTTGATCTGTATCTCCTATTGGAGCTAAGAATCCTGTTTCGCCATGGGTAATGAGCTCTGGAATGCCTCCTGCAAGAGAACCAACGGTTGGTACACCACAAGCCATTGCTTCTAATGCAACAAGCCCAAAGCTTTCCTTCTCTGAAGGAAGCAGCAGGACATCTGCCATCGAGATAACATGCGCAATCTCATCCTGTTTCCCGAGAAAATGCACTCTGTCACTAAGTCCGAGTTCTTGAATACGGCACTGGATCTTAGGCAAGTCTGGACCTTCTCCCACGAGTAAAAGCTTAGAAGGAACCTTCTCATTCACACGAGCGAAGATGTCAACTACATCTGCTACACGTTTCACAGGTCTGAAGTTTGATATATGCATCAAGATCCGCTCGCTCGGATCGGCAAAATCACGTCTAAGCGATGCAGAATCTCTCGGATAATAAACACGGTGATCTACAAAGTTATAGGTGAGATCAATATTCCGATGAATATCGAGCACCTCACGTGTTTCTCGGATCAAATCTTGTGATACGGCTGTCACTGCATCACTTTCATTAATAGCTAGTCGGATCAAATCTTTCAGCGATTCATCTTGCGCAAGTACGGTAATGTCCGTACCGTGCAAGGTTGTTACTACCTTCAGTTGATCGCCTACCATTTGTTTCGCCAAAAATGCGCATACGGCATGAGGCACTGCATAATGGACATGAAGAACATCTAGCTGCTGCATTTTAGCCACTTGGGCCATTTTGGTAGCAAGCGAAAGATCGTAAGGCGGGTACCTGAACACGTAATAATCATTCACTTCAACTTCATGATAATAAATGTTTTTATGAAAACTTCCTAAACGAAATGGGATACTGTGTGCAATAAAATGCACCTGGTGGCCTTGTTCTGCGAGCAACTTTCCGAGTTCCGTAGCTACAACGCCCGAGCCGCCCAATGAGGGATAGCAAGTAATACCTATTTTTAACGGCTGTTGTGTATTCATATCGAGGCCTCCTTTCGTATCGCCTATGTCTTATTAATATGTCTCTTTGGAGTTAAATAGATGAACCTTATAAGGTGACTTTGTCGCAAAACCTTCTGCATAAGGAATAAGTTTGCGCTGTCCAAGAAGTGCATCCCTAGCTCGAACACGTTCAATATATCCTTCTGTAAGTGGAGTAGAGACGGCGTCCTCATGGTTTTTCTCAAATTGCGACCGATAACAAGATAACGCTTCTTCCTTCATCCCATAATGATCCGTGACATCGACGATGAGATCCGTCTTGCCAAGATCATTAATAAAATAAAAGAACAGCTCGTCCACCTTCACAGCAGGCTGATCTGGTAAATATCGACGAAGCTTTGCATTGAACACGGCTTCCTCCACCAACTTACTGCAGGCAATATGGTCGGGATGTCGATCTTCCCAGTATGGAGCGAACACAATCGACGGCGAATACTTTCGAATCTCAGCCGTTACGCACTCAATATTCTCAGGTGATACGAACAATCCCCTATCCGGCAATCCTAAATTACTTCGCATGGTTAACCCCAACACTTGTGCAGCACGGTTCGCTTCTTCCTTCCTTAGCTCAACCGTTCCATTCGATGACATCTCCGCTGCCGTTAAATCACAAATACCAACTGAAAGACCTGCTGTGGTGTGCTTAACAATCGTTCCTGCCATCCCAATCTCCGCATCATCTGCATGTGCTCCAAAGATCAAGATATCCAGTTTCTGACTCATATATCAGTACCCGGTTTATATTTATCAACCAGCTCTCGCCAACCTAAGTCCCCTCGATCAAGTGCTTTTACAAGAACTTCAGCCGTTGCAATGTTCGTTGCAAGTGGAATTCCCTGAACATCACAGAGTCTAAGAAGTGCATTGATGTCTGGTTCATGAGGCTGTGCCATCAATGGATCACGCAGGAAAATAATTAGGTCCATTTCATTTTTTGCAACTAGAGCCCCAATCTGCTGATCTCCGCCTAACGGACCGGACATAAAGCGGTGAATATGTAAATCCGTTTGTTCCATAATCCGGGTTCCGGTTGTCCCTGTTGAGTAAAGGCTATGATCAATAAATACCTTTTCATAAGCGATGACGAAGTTAACCATTTCTTCTTTCTTCCGGTCATGTGCTATAAATGCAATATTCATTATGTCTTCCCTCTTTCTCTAGTCAATAAAGTGATCAAACCCGTATATCATTCCCGTGTATCCCATAACCTTCTCGACAGCCATCTTCACACCTGGCATATAACCAGCCCGTTCATAAGAATCATGCCGTATCTTAAGACTTTGGCCATAGCCTCCAAAAATAACCTCCTGCTGTGCAAAAACACCTGGGAGACGCACACTATGGATACGGAAACCATTATAATATCCGCCTCTCGCTCCTTCAATCATCTCTTCCTCTTTCGGATTCCCTTGACGAAGCTCTTCTCGGTTCGCAGCAATCATTTCTGCTGTCTTAATGGAAGTTCCAGAAGGAGCATCCAATTTCTGGTCACCATGTGTTTCAATAATTTCAACATGCGGTAAATACTTTGCTGCCTGCGCTGCAAATTTCATCATCAGAATAGCACCAATTGAGAAGTTCGGAGCAATTAAACCTCCGATCCCCCGAGCCTTGCACTGCTCGTCCAGTTCTTCGATCTGTTCTGGTGTGAACCCAGTTGTCCCAATAACAGGACGAACACCGTGTTTAACTGCGAGTGCAGTGTTGACATAAGCAAACTGCGGTGTAGTAAAATCAACCATCACATCCGGTTTATGCTCAACGAGAGCCATCTCCAGATCATGAGTCACCATTACTCCACATTCCGGAAGTGCGACCAGTGTTCCCGCATCGGTTCCACGATCGCCCCGTCCGACAGCAGCAACTAGCTCAAGATCTGGGTCCTGCAAAACCAATTTTACAACTTCTTTACCCATGCGGCCGCCAGCTCCAACGACCGCAACTCGGATTACATTTGACATTTCAAACATTCCTCCACTCTTATTCTGTTGGTGAATCCAGAACATATGACTTCAGACGCTTTTTCAGTTCCTCCATTATATGTTGAAGTTCGCTCTCTTGCGGATATAAACCGATAACTTCCTTTAAAGTGTTAATGGCAAGCGGATGCTCATTCAATTCACTATATACAAGTGCAAGCCACACGTAAGCTTCTGAATACAATGGATCTTTAGCAATGGCTGACTTCAGGAGACTCACAGCTTGATAAAGTTCGGCCGGCTCAGTGGCCGACTTACCATCTACCATCTTCCGTGCCTTCTGAACCAGCTCAAGCGCCTCAACATGCTGGAGATGCAGATGATACTCAGGTTTATCCCCTTGAAGACGCACGGCCTCCTTAGCATGATGGATCGCTTTTGAGAGCTTACCATTGCGACCATATGTTATTGAACAACGATAGTGCACCTCAGCATCTCCAGGATTCGCAAGAATAGCTGCTTCAAACCAACGGAGTGCTTCTTCGAAATCATTTTGCAAGATGAAATGATACGCCTTTTGTATAAAAATGTCATCTTTCATTGGCTGTCCCTCCCCCGCTGCGGGTTTTGGTACAGCATATGTATTCACTGCCTAATCCGTGTTCAATTTCGTCCAGCGATCCGCGTCCCTTGTATTAAATTTATGCATCACTTTATCATGGGCTTCCGCTAGATCGATACCGAGTGAATTCGCGAAGCAGATCGCAATAAATAAAATATCACCGAGTTCCATCTCAATGGAGTTTTCGGCTTCGTCAGGTTTTTTAGGTTTTTCTCCAAATTGGTGATTGACCTCTCTGGCAAGCTCCCCTACCTCTTCTGACATCCGCGCCATCATGGATAAAGGACTGAAATAGCCTTCTTTAAATTGCGATATATAACGATCAACTTCACGCTGCATTTCTGCCATTGATTTTTCCATTACGGGCACTCCTTCCTTCATGCTGTCCACCAATGATTACCAGTCGCAATAATCGGCAAGGTTTTACAACTATGTTATCGTAAAGCCCATTTGAAAACAAATATTTTTTATTCTGTAATGCAAAGGGTATATCCTTGGGAAAAGATACGGAAGTTATAGGATAGCGTAACATTCCTATAACAAATGTGAGGGCTACCTATGAAAAAATCCAAAATAGTCAATCAACTACAAATGATTATACCCATTATCGTTGGTACAGCGATCTATGCATTCGGTTTGCTATTCTTTATCATTCCCAATCAATTGATGGAGGGTGGTGTTACGGGTATCACCGTTCTCTTGAACTATGCGTTCAATATTCCTCCCTCCCTATCAACGCTTATGCTGAATATTCCTCTTTTTCTTGTTGGTTTAAAGATATTAGGTGGACGTCAATCCATTTATACAGGACTCGGAATTATTTCACTTACTTTCTTTCTATGGCTCATTGAGAAATGGATTGATCAAGGCTGGATCACACCGTTCCATACGGAACATGATTACATCCTGGCTTCACTTTATGCCGGAGTAACCTTAGGTGCTGGTCTTGGAATTGTATTTCGTTTCGGGGGGACTACCGGAGGGTCAGACATCATTGCCCGCATCTTGAACCGTAAATTAGGTTATAGCATGGGACAAGTGATATTAGCATTAGACATTATCATCATTGGAGCATCTCTGCTGTATATTCCGCTTGAAAAGATTCTATACACTCTTGTAGCTGTGTTCATCACTTCGAAGGTAATTGACTTTATACAAGAAGGCGCCTATTCCGCCAAGGCTTGTACAATTATTAGTGACAATGCTCCTGACATCGCTGACCGCCTTACCCAGGAACTCGAACGGGGGGTAACGCTTATTCCTGCAATTGGAGCGTATTCTAAGCAGTCCAAATATATCGCTTATTGCGTCGTTTCAAGACAGGAAATTCGTCGTTTGAATGAAATTACAAAATCCTTAGATCCACGAGCCTTCATCATCATTAATGATGTAAACGATGTGCACGGAGAAGGATTTAAAGAAGAATAGCCCGGAATTCCGGGCTTTTTAATCTCAAGATTTTTTAGGAAACCACGGATAATATCCATCTCTTAGTCCACGGTATTTCCGATACGCGGCAAACGTTAGCGCTGAAAGAATAAATGCGGCGAAGAGCAACTGCCAGAACCACGGACCCTCAACTTCATTCAGTTGTGCAAGTGCCGGTTCATCTTTTTTCTTGCCGAATAATAAGTTAACGATTACTTCTCCTTGTGGAACAATCTCTCTTACCGTAGCTGGGCTAGCTGTTGAAACTGCACCCCCCGCATGAGACAACCACGACTCTATCATCGATACTTCTTCTTGCTTACGCTGCATCACAAGAGCTGGACGAATTAACTCATAATGATCTTCCAATAGAGCATAAGCTTTCTTAATCCCATCACGGTCCTGCTTAGCAGCACTTTGCTCCATCATCTGTAGATCTTCACGCATAAGCTTATAATATTGAAGCCAGATCCCATCTTTGGGATGGGTCAGACTGTCCACTGCAAGTCGGAGTTTACCAGCAGACATCATCCACTGCTTCGGGTCCAGCGTGCTACTAGCAGTCGTCTCCTTCATTTCTACTATACTTTCAGCTAGTACATGTATTCCTTCAACACTTGTCAAACCTTGAAAAGAAGATGCTTCGAAAATGCTTTGAATTTTCCTCAAAGACTCTAAAGTCGCTTGCAAATTCCCTTCTTCTACAAGCCTGTACATCGTCTCAACCTCAAGGTTTAGTGCCTTGGCTTGAATGGATGCGGCCGGTGAAGGTCGGTCTCCATTGGAATTGGGACTCCCCCAAACGATTCCACCAATACTTAATCCGATCAGTAAGAAAAAAGCGGACACACCCGCTGACCATTGAAATAATCTCCGTAACATGGGACATCCCTCCTAACCATAATGTATGGCAGAAGGGATGTCACTAGAACATATTAACGATACTTAGACTTTGATAAGGAACGTCTGATAGCGATCCACGCCAACGCCCCACTGAACAGGGTCAGACCAAACGTAAAGGCTTCCACGGCTTCTAAATGGTCATAGAGAGGCCCTGGGAGATACGGAAATACACCAAAGGTATAATCCACTGTATCATTTAAAAGCGTCCACATGATGGCTACAGTCAATGCAGACCACCTTATATGAAGCAGCTTTACAAAGATCAGCGCCTCAACGGCCATCGCCGTATGCGAAGCAACCAACATCCAATCCTGCCATATCAGCTCACTTCCCTGCGATGCCCCAGCAAAGATCATGGCTACTGCCCAAATGCCATACTTAATGGATGTAACTACAGCAAGCGCTTCTATTAATTGCTGAAATAATAAACCTGCCAGCTGTTTGGGAGGATACAACAACATAATTAGCGCCAAACTGAAAAACAAACTCGCTGTCGGACTATCCGGAACGAATATTAGTTGCCATAGAGAGTGGTTCATCGCGGTATTATAAAGCTGACCCCCATACCAGATATAACCATAAACCGTCCCCAACACATTGCTGATCAGTAATACCCACAGAATGAGACGCTTCGATAAAAATTCACGGCTCCATAAATATGTAACTGACAACCTCACATCCTCCTGCTCCACTGTGTCCAGTTATTAATGAGAATCTTTTTTGCTTCATTAAAAAACCTGATCGTAGGATACGATCAGGTTCATCATTATTTTACTCTGCAGTTTTCTGGCTGGCAAGCCATTCAGCCAATTGATCAAGCTCTTCTTCCGTCACGCCTGCAGCGATAGCAGTGTCATGCATCGGAAGCATCTGACCCTTACCGTTCTTGATAATGCCAGCGATAGCCGCTTTATCAAGCGAATCACCGACTCCGCGAAGACCAGGGGCATTCCCCTGGCCCTTCATGTCAGCAGCATGGCAAGAAATACAAGTTGCCTTTTTGAAGGTTTCCATGGCAGGATTATCTTTATCTACGATGGCAATCTCTTCAGATTCAGGCTGCTTAGCATTCGACGTTGGAAGACCTTGAGCACGCTTTTCTTCCGCTTCTTCTTCACGCTGAATATGTTCCGGTTTCTGCCCGGAAGCTTCCAACTCGTGCGTGTAGTGTGTCCAAGCGGAATTTGTCAGGTAAATGACGGCAATAATAGATAGAAACATCAGAGCTGAAGTAATCGGACGCTTGTAGAAACGACGTTCTTTTCCTGTATCCAAGAAAGGAACTAGCAACAAAGCTCCGAAGGCTACTCCACTAACACCCAAGGTTCCAAGTACTACATAATCACCAGAAGCATATGGCAGTTTCAAATATTCGTATAAGAATAAGAAGTACCAGTCAGGCATGGGGATTACAGATGCACTCGGATCGGCCGGATAGCCGAGAGGCGCAGGCTCTGAAATGGTCAATACTAGAAAGCCTACCAGCACAACGACCCCTACCATCCACTCCTTCAAAAGGAAGTTTGGTATAAATGCTTCTGACTTTCCGGGATACGCCGTATAGTCTGGTGGAGTAATAAAACCATTACCTTTACGTACGCGGGAATCGCCTACGAATACTACTTTTTCATCAGATTTGTGTCCGTGTGCCATGAATATGCCTCCCTTCTTCTTATAGTGGTCCGGAAATACCCTGTCTGCGGATCATGATAAAGTGCCCTACCAATAGGGCGAGCAGTACAGCCGGAAGGAAGAACACGTGAATGGCGAAGAAACGAGTTAACGTTTCGGCACCAACAATGGTACCGCCTTGCAGCAGTTCCTTAATGATTGGTCCGAGCCAAGGCACTGAGTTTGCAATCTCAAGTGTAACCTTTGTAGCAAAGTACGCTTTGTTATCCCAAGGAAGCAGGTAACCCGTCAGACCGAGACCCAACATCACAAAGAAAATCAGCATACCAACAACCCAGTTCATTTCACGAGGCGCTTTATATGAGCCTGTAAAGAATACACGCATCGTATGTAGAAACATCATTACGATTACCAAACTAGCTCCCCAGTGGTGCATACCACGGACGATTTGACCGAAAGCCACTTTCGTCTGCAAGAACTCAACACTAGCGTAAGCGTTTATAATATCGGGTACATAATACATCGTCAGGAACATACCTGACAAAATCTGGATTACAGTAATAAAAAACGTCAAGCCGCCGAAACAATAAACAAACGCGGAGAAATGGTGCGCGGGGTTAACGTGCTCCGGAACCTCATGGTCCGCAACGTCTCTCCAGATCGGCGTGATATCGAGACGCTCGTCAATCCAGTTGTAGACATTCTTCAACATCCGAATCTACGCCTCCTATTTCGCTACGGTATTTGGTACGATCTCGCCGAGGTAAATCCAGCCGTTTTCTTCTTTGACGGTGTACATATCAAGCGGCTTAGGTGCAACGGCAAGGTTCTTGCCATCTGGTGTGTACCGCGCGCCGTGACATGGACAGTGGTACTCGTCTGGATAATTCTTGTTGTTGTTCCATCCGACCAAGCACCCCAAGTGCTTACAAATCGGTGAAAGCGCAAGGATTTTTCCGTCGTCGCCTTTACGAATCCAAGCTGTCAGTGAAGCTTTGCTGGCATACCAGCCATCTTGCTGTTTCAATTCAAAATGAAACTCTTGTGGATCATTTGTAATCTTGCTCAATTCAGCTACCTTAACGAACGCCCCTTCTTCACTATCCTGAAGAATAGGATCCACGGCAAACCGGAGCATTGGTAGTACTACTCCACCCGCCATATAAGCTGTGGCGCCGCCCAACGTATAAGTAAGAAACTGTCTACGGGACATTTCTTTTAGCCGGGGTGGTTTGTGCGACTCTTCATGCTCGTCATTGTGGTTGTGACTCATTCTGTGTTCAACCCCCTTTGTCAACCATTCTAAGTGTTTTCAATGATTAATATCACACGACGTACTAGGACATAATAATAATATATTAGGCACCACAGACCGTCAAGAATTGGAAGCTTAATTCTGGCTCTGCTTCCAGCTATATCTACATAAATTGTCGGTTTTCTGTCACAATTAAGACCCTTCCTCTTTTTTCCACAACTCACTGATTAACCTCGCAACAGCTGCTGATAATGGGTTATCTCCAGAAGCCTTGATTCTAGGCTGGGAAAGCACTAATGCGCTTTCAGGAACATCACTTTGCGAAAGCTCTATATCAGCTGTCATAATGATCACATAGCGGAACCCTGAAAATTTGACATTATGACAAATGTCGTTTAGTAGCTTTGTAGCAGACTCTCCTCCATACTGAATGGCAGGATATGTAACGACCCTCCCCTTAAAAGGAACCTCTACTAAATCCATAAAATCTCTTAATCTCTCTAATGCTGAAGTTACCTCCAATGGAGTCTCACGTCCGCTCAAACCGGTGTACGGTATGACACACGTATCAAAATATGGCTGCAGCTCTGGCCAAGTTTGTTCATCCACTTCACTGAATTTCATGCTGTGCATCCTTTCTTTCTCCAATTGTTAATTTCTTCATTATACGTTTCCCTTTCATTTTAAGCAAAAAAAAAAAGAAGAAATGCATAAGCATTTCTTCAATTTAAAGTCCTCAGTTCATCCGTCAGGTTTCGGAAAGCCAACTCGTCGCCCGAAGCCAACGCCTCGTCTATTCCTTTGTAAAGTTCCTCACTCCGATGCTTTCGCAAAGCCTCGTCCCATACCATCTCCGCAGCCAGACTTAACATTACTTCGTAAGTTACTTTCATTTTATCCATTAGGATGCACCTCCAACCGATATTTAGAATTGCCTGTATTCTTTCCCTTTTTGCACGTAACTTTCCATCGTTCGCTTCATTCGAGCCAAATCGTCATCGGTTAATTCACGAATCACCTTAGCAGGGGTTCCTAATGATAACGTATAAGGCGGAATTGTTTTATTCTCTGTTACAATGGAACCAGCACCAATTAAAGCGTATTCACCAATATCAGCACCATTTAACACGATGGCCCCCATCCCAATCAAACTGCCTTTTCCAATTCTGCAACCGTGAATTATGGCGGAATGCCCAACAGATACTTCATCTGCAAGGATTAATGGCTGTTCATCGTTGACGTGTCCTACTACCCCGTCCTGTATGTTACACTTGTTGCCGATAATAATTGGAGCCAGATCGCCTCGAAGTACAGCGTTGAACCAAACGGTTGAATCCCTACCGATTCTTACATCTCCAATATTTTTCGCACCCTCAGCAACAAACACAGAAGGATGAATAGACGGCCATAATCCTTTAAACTCATAATTCATTTAGGATCACCCCTTTAATTAGTGGGAGTGATTGTAGCAATCAGAACCTCATTCTGTCAATGCAAAAAATCTTCGTTATCGCCAATATGTAGACACGCCTCAGCAGCTTTATGACCGAGAACTGTCATGCGGATTACAGTCCCTGACTGCTCACCTTCTCCAATTCGCAGCATTCCTAAATGCATTAACATTCGTAGAATACGCTGATCCAAAATGGCTTGAGGAGTATCGTAATAGAAGGGGCGAATGAGCCAACCTAAAGACTCATAAAGGGATTCCGTTGTAACCCAATCCTTCGCACACTTACTTATCCAGTACACTAAAGAGGACAAGTTAGGAACAGCACCTTTATAAAGTCTTAACCAAAAACGGAATACCTGCAACACACTCTCTTCTTTTCCCTCATCCAGAAATTCCTTGCCACGATCAGTAAGAATCAACCTGGTACCTGCTTCCCTGATCCATTGACGTGCATAGGCATAATCATAGAGAAGTGCAAACCTGTCTGGATATTCTGTACAGGATCGACCATAACCGAATCTCCAAGCTCCCTTGGATATCAACGACTCTTGAATATGGAGCGAGCTCATCAATTGCTGCTGATATCGACGATACATAAACCCTTCAGCATTAAGTTCAACTTCTTGACCTTCGACATATTTCAGGAACAGCAACATATCGGCAGATATAAGCCCCTGCTCATCCCGATATGCCTCAGGTTCTTCAGAAGACTGCAATCTTTCTTCAAGCCTTCCTCGGAGAACATCACGAAATCGCTGTTTTAAATCAGATGGCACCTGAAAGGTATACTTGGTGGAATGCGTAAATCCATTGAACAGCCATCCACTCCGTCGATATCTTGCAACAGCTTCACGAGGACTCTCTACTTTCTGCGACTTGCCTTTTTCATCATCTGCTTTTTCTGCGGATGCTTGACGAATGGTTGCAGTTAATTCCTCCAAGCTGTAGCCACTACGTGTATCGAATACAACGCTGTTCAGAAATCTAAGATCTGCCTCAGACAAATGTCCCACCAGTTCTTCGAAATAATCCCTCCTGCCAAGCTTAATCAGGATGCTTTGTATTAAATCGTGCTTGGAATTACGCTTGCATTCGCAATCGTAATAGCTGGCTATGTTGCTTAATTGTCCAATGTCGGCATAAGTGAGCATATCCGCTAGATTCATCTTCCATCGCCCTCATCGTTTTACTTCCATTATGGGGATGTTCAGCCCATTTGATACATGTTCTAACATGTTGTTGTCCACATTTTTAACGGATTTGCGTTATTATAAACATGATTTGTGTAACTTTTTATTCTTTTGTTAGGAAGCTCTGTTTAACACATTTTTATGCATTTAAATAAATCAGTAGAAGGACAAACTCTATTCCCGTTCCATTAACATCAAAAAAAGAGACCCGTAAAAGGGTCTCCCTATAAGTGACGCACAATTATTGTTCATAACCATGGATGAAAAATTGTATCGTTTCGATTTCAAGATCATTCAGCGGTCTATTTAAGACAGATATCATCGAATTCGTGATCTGCTCCTGATCTCCTTTTTCACGATGCGTTATTTCTGCCAATGAGGTTAACATTTCAATAAACGACTTATATTCGTCTTTTGCCAAAGGTTTCTCGCCGTGAGACAAGATAGCTAGCTCTACATCATACTCTTCAAGCTTTGAGATCATAGCCATCACTTTCTCTCTTGTGTAACACCACTTTTTGGCGTACATATTCGCATACAGACAATCACCTAGAAATAGAACTTTTTCCTCAGGAACATAGAGAACCACAGAATCAGATGAATGATCCCCACCAACATGTTCAATGATACAACTCACGCCACCTAAGTCCATTGTCATCTTATTGGAAAAAGTGATATTCGGCGATGGAATCACAATCTCTCGTTCTGATCCAAGCTCTTTCTTCATCGCATCAGCACAGAAAGGAATCTCAATTCCCTTTTCCACACGCTCATCCAGTGCCGTATCATCCCAAGTTAGTTGCTGTAATTCTTGGATTTTCTTAAACGTTTCTTCATAACAAAAGACAGGCATAGCCATTTCACTCAATCCAAAAACATGATCCCAGTGCCAGTGTGTTAGAACAAGCCAATCTCCTGTGATGCCAAGGTCTGCAAGTTGAGACAACCAGAGCTTAGCGTGACTCACTGAGTTCCCTGCGTCCATTAAAAGAGTGTATTTATTTCCTGAAACAGCTGCCAGTAAAGGCCGATCCGTTTCCTGATATGGGGGAAGGTAAGCAACATGCTTTGATATTTGCACTAATTTTTGCATTATTTCAGTCTCCTCTATGTTGTTAGTTTGGTTTTCAATTGAAAAGAAAACACTGACCCGAATATTCGGATCAGTGCTGTTTCTCCAATAAATGTCTCGTACAATTAAACAGATGCGGTATCCAATCCACATCTTTCTTCTCTAGTATGGTCAAGGATAGATTTCCGATTCTTTCTTTTTGACGATCTTTATACAACACCTGGAAAAGCTGAGCTAAAAAGCCCCCATGACTAACCACAAGCACATTACGATCTGGATACTTTGTCCACATTTCTTCTAGAAAAGCCATTCCCCTCTCCTGAAGCGCCAAATCTTTCTCCTGACCCAAATCCTGCAGATGCCATTCCGCACCATAACGAGTTTCTCGTTCAGTCGCCGTCAATCCCTCAATTTGGCCGTAAGCACGCTCACGCAAACGAAGATCAGGCTCAAGCATTGGAATATTTAGTATAGAGGCAATAATGGAGGCTGTTTCTTCAGCACGAGACAACCCGCTACTAATGACATAGTCCCATTTAAAAGGTTCTTGAAGAAGACGCTCACCGAGCATTCGTGCTTGAAGACGCCCTTCTTCATTTAACGGAATATCTGTCTGTCCTTGAATCTTGCCCAGTGCATTCCAATCTGTTAAGCCATGACGTATAAAACCAATCAGCATCCTTTGAAACCTCCTACTGTAAACATTAAAAATGTGTCTTAGGTAATAATAAATTACCGTCTTGATATTCTGTTTAGCCTCATTAAAAAGAACAAAGCCAGACCTACTCCCAGAATGGATAAAAGCATCCAATACTGAGGTTGGCTGGGGTCCATGTTCACAACCAATGGATCTATAATCCCACTGTTTATCCTAGGTATAACGTATTGCTGACTCTCGGTTACCGCCGAGCCATCCCCCACAACACCTGTAGGTAGTATACCTGTTGTCGGTATTTCAGGTTGCAGTTTATGCGTATTCCCCTTCAAAAAGAAATACAAAAAACTAACACCAAATAGAGCTGCAAAGCCTGAGATTAATATGGTGAGTCGCTTACGGAATATTCGACCAACGGATTTCCCCTTCTCATTCTCTTCAACAAGTCTTGGAAAATCACGATAGATCCGGTCCATTACATTACGGTTGATCGCTTCTGCACGGGCCTCGGACACCTCATGCTCAAGCGCATGAACTAGTCTTAGACTATCTTCCCACATTTCATACTCCATTGCACACGAGCCACACGTCTGCACATGCTGTCTCAGCCTGATTCGCCTCAGATCATTGTCGGGGAGATCCCAGACATACTCCATCAGCTCTTGGGCTTCCTCGCAATTCATCTGCTGCTCATCCCTTCAATTTCCTTGTAAACAGGCTCAGAGAAATAGGGCTCAAGCTGAATCTTCACACTACTGCGTGCTCTAAACAAGAGAGATTTGACCGAACTTACAGTTTGTCCTAAAATATCGGCAATCTCTTGGTAATCAAGCTGATCGTATTCACGCAAAATTAACGCAGAACGCTGCTTTTCAGGTAATTTATTAATAGCTTCACGGACTAAAGTAACTCGCTCACTTCGCAATATTGCCTGCTCAGGAGCTATCTCAAGAGGTGCTACAGGAATAACACCGCTCTCTTCAAGGGGAAGTGTACCACTACGCTGCTTACGCAGCTCACTTAGTACGGTATTTCTTGCAATTGTATAGAGCCAGGTGGAGAACGATGCATCTACTTCTCGGAATGAATGAAGGCTTTTAAAGGCTTTATAGAATGTCTCCGAGCAAATATCCTCAGCTAATAATTCCAGATTGGCGCTTTTTAACATATGATATACAAAAGCTAGAATCTTACGTTGGTATCTTCTCATTAATTCCGAGTACACATCAATATTTCCTTGCTTAATCTCAAATATCAATTGGGAATCCGTCATATGATTTTTATTTCCTCCCTCGCCATCAGTGTGTCTTGTTCTCTTCCAAACGATAAAACTAGAACAAGGACTCACAATGCTGTCGTCAAACCATACTTCACACCTCGTGATGCCTAATCTTATTATGTATTTTGGTGTTTTTGGCAATTTTCCCTATTCTTCTACAAACCATATCTATCATTGTAGCATATTTTGGAGAAAGAATCAGGTTTACTAGATTTGACACACCATTATTAACCATATTACCCAAAGTGTAAGGGATTACAACAAAAAAAGAACCGCCTCCCTAAAGGAAGGCGGTCGCACAAACGTGCAATTATTGGATAGGAGTGGAGAGAAACCATACTGTACTTTTATTATATGTATACGTTTTCATTTTGTCAACAATAATAAATTAAATATTTCCGTAATATAAAAAATCAGGGAATTTTAATGGTAAACCATGTATCCTCTAGATAATAACAGATCTTTTGCTCTCTCTTGCTCACGTTCATTGCGGAAGGAAAGTCGCATTAGGCCAGGCACATCTTCACGACTCTCAATAATTTGAATATTACTTAAGTTAATGCTGTTCTGCCCTAGCTCCGTTGTAATCCGACCGATGATCCCCGGATGATCGGGTACATCAAGGTAAAGATCATATTGTGATGCGATGACACCTTTTCGTCTTTCTGGAAGCTCATTACGGAACTCTCCTGCTCGGCGAAACGCTTCTTCAATTGACGATCCATCTTCACTTCTAAGCATATTCATGAATTGTACGATCCCTTTATTCCAATCTTCAAGCAATGGTAGCATAACCGTCCGGTTGTTAAGCAGAATATCACGCCATACAACAGGATCACTAGAGGCAATGCGGGTAATATCCCGAAAACCACCAGCAGCGAGTGTCTGATACAAGGAGTTATCTTCATTGTAACCACAGATCTGATTAACCAGCGCTACAGCAATAATATGGGGTAGATGACTAATAGCTCCTACGATTTGGTCATGTAAATAAGGCTCCACCGTAACCACATGAGCACGAGTATGAGATAACAAATCAGCTAGCTCTGAAACTTTATCTTCTTCTACTCCATCTGCCGGTGTTAATACGTAATAGGCATTTTCGAACAATAATGAAGAGGCAGCACCAACCCCAGATCTTTCAGATCCAGCCATCGGATGTCCACCAATAAAGCAGGCGTCTTTCAGCACTAATTTTGAAGCACATTCTGCTATACTAGCTTTAGTGCTTCCTACATCTGTAATAATACACCCTGGCTTTAACTGTAAAGTGCTAAGCAGGGTTATATAAGACTCTAAACTTCCGACAGGTACACATAGAAAAATAAAGTCAGCATTTCTTGCTGCCTCTTCCGGTGATAACGTCACATGATCCACGACGCCACGGGCAATGACTTGATCTGCATAATCTTGACGATGGGCATAACCTGTAACGGTTATTCCTGGTTTACCTTTGAAACATAGAGCGAGAGACCCACCAATGAGTCCCACGCCAAATATTGCGATATTTGTTGTTGTCTTGTTTGTCATTTTATCTCTCTCACTCGTTTCAAGATTGCGTTAACAAAGGTTATACTGGCGACTTCACGTCACGCAGGACTTGTTCTAATACCCCAATAAACGCTTGATTTTGTTCAGGTGTACCTACACTAACACGGATGTAGCTCGGGTAGCGGGAGAAGCCCGGGCGGACAATGATCCCTTTGCTTAAGAGTGATTGGAATACATCTTTGCCTGATGTACGCACATCAACCATCACAAAATTACCATGAGCTGGGAAATATTGAAGCCCCATACGATCGAACTCCTGCTGGAAATAACGAATTCCTTCTGCGTTGTTCTGACGACAACTCTCTACGAAGTCTTGATCTCGAAGCGCGGCCTTAGCAGCAGCCTGAGCTGGACGTCCCGTATTGAAAGGCTCACGCACCTGGTTAATGTATTTAATAGTTTCAGCTTGACCAATACCATAACCAATACGAAGGGATGCCAATCCATAAATTTTAGAAAATGTACGAAGAATAACTAGATTATTATAGCGCTCAAGGAGTTTCATGCTTTCAGGATATGAGGAATCCATTACATATTCATAATAAGCTTCATCCAGAACGACCATGACGCTAGCAGGAACAGCATCGATAAACCGAACGAATTCTTCTTCGGATACAATCGTACCTGTCGGGTTGTTAGGGTTACAGATCCACATGATTTTTGTTTTGTCTGTAATCGCAGCAAGCATTGCATCTAGATCATGCTTCCCATCCACCAACGGAACTTCAATACTTACAGCATCTTCAATATCGGCATTGCTCTTATATACGGAGAAGGTCTGGTCAGCCATAATCGTCTCGTCTCCGCGATCAAGAAACGCTCTTGTAATCAGTGCAATAATCTCATCTGATCCACATCCAAAAATTATCTGATCCTTGTTAACACCTAAACTTGAAGCAAGCTCTCCAGTCAGTTCAGATGCACTTCCATCTGGATAAACACTAAGATTGCTAAGCTCAGCAATAATTGCTTCTTTTGCTTGAGGAGAGCATCCGTATGGATTCTCGTTAGAAGCCAGCTTAATAACTTCACTCAAACCTAACTCACGCTTTACTTCTTCAACAGGTTTACCGGGTTGGTATACCGGCAGATTCACAATATTAGCTTTAGGCTTCATCATTATCAACTCACCTTTCGTAAACTTTATTTCCTTTTAATTGTGACACAAATTGGCGGATTTGCAAAAGCCCTTCTTGCTTCGTATTTTCTTGCAATAACAATGGTATGACAGATTCAATCTGACGAACAATCGCGCTCCCCACTACAACACCATCGCAGATTTCAGAGAATCTAGCTACTTGTTCACCATTGGATATACCAAAGCCGATTGCGACTGGGACTTTACTGTATTTTTTCACAGTTTCAATAAATTCATTGATGCCGCTATAAAAATCTGACCGCTCACCTGTCACCCCAAGCGAGGAGACACAATAGATAAAGCCATCTGCATCACTTACAATTCTAGAGATACGTTCATGCGAAGTTGGGGCTACGAGTGGTATAAGGTGTACGTTAGCCTCCTTCGCTCTTCTTCGGATTTCTTCAGACTCTTCAATAGGAAGATCAGGAATGATTAATCCGCTGATATCATGGGCAATCAGTTCCTCAAAGAAGACATCCAATCCCATCTGAAGTGCTGGATTAAAGTAAGTAAACAAGATGAAAGGCATCTGACTACCCGCTTTTCTAGCTTTTAATGCGACCTCCATGCAAGTCCGTATTGTTACGTGTCCTTTTAACGCTCTTTCAGATGCCCTCTGGATGACAGGTCCATCAGCAAGCGGATCGGAGTAAGGTACACCCAGTTCAACAATATCTGCACCTGCTGCTTCGACCTCAGCAATGATGTCGAGTGTTAATTCAATACTAGGATCACCTACCGTCAAAAACGGTATCAATGCAGTCCTATTTTGCTTTTTCAAGCGTTCAAAGGTTACATCCATTCGATTCATATCGATTTCCCTCCCGTATACGCCATGATGGACTCCACATCTTTGTCGCCTCGGCCAGAAAGACAGATCACAACAATATCATCTTCGTTCCATTCATGAGCCACCTTTGCAACTTGGGCTACAGCATGTGCAGACTCTAGTGCAGGGATAATCCCCTCGGTTCTACTGAGAAGTTGAAGAGCTTCGATCGCTTCCTGATCGGTAATCGGTACATATTTCACACGTTCAATATCTTTCAAGTATGAATGCTCAGGACCCACTCCCGGGTAGTCTAATCCGGCTGATATGGAGTGAGCTTCTTTCACCTGTCCATACTCATCCTGAAGCAGGTAACTCATAGAACCTTGGAAAACGCCATGTGTTCCCTTGCTCATTGTTGCAGCATGATATTCTGTTTCTACACCTTTACCTGCAGCCTCCACTCCGACGAGTGCGACCTCGCTATCTTCCAGGAACGGATAGAACATTCCAATTGCATTACTACCTCCACCAATAGGTGCGAATATCGTATTCGGCAAACGTCCTTCTACTGCAAGAATTTGGCGACGTGTCTCATCCCCAATAATCCGCTGGAAATTACGAACCATCATCGGATATGGATGTGGACCAACTGCTGAGCCCAGAATATAAAAAGTATCTTCCACGTTACTAACCCAGTAGCGGAGTGCCTCGTTACCTGCATCCTTCAGTGTTCGGCTTCCTGATGTGACAGGGACTACTTCCGCTCCAAGCATCTTCATCCGGAAGACATTCAACTGTTGACGTTTTGTGTCCTCTTCACCCATAAACACTTTGCACTCCAAGCCAAGTAATGCGGCTACTGTCGCAGTTGCAACACCATGCTGACCAGCGCCCGTTTCAGCGATAACCTTCTTTTTGCCCATCCGCTTCGCAAGAACGCCCTGCGCAATAGCGTTATTGATTTTGTGCGCTCCCGTATGATTCAAATCTTCTCTCTTTAGATAAATCTTCGCCTTACCAAGATGGTTACTTAATCGTTCAGCATAATAAAGTGGTGTCTCCCTGCCGGAGTATTGTTTCAACAGATACGCAATCTCTTCTTGAAATGCAGAATCCTCTGCAAACCGATTGTATTCTTCTTCCAATTCTATTAAAGCATTCATCAATGTCTCAGGAACGAATCGCCCTCCAAAAGAGCCAAACCGTCCGTTACGATCCGGAAGCACTGTCATAATCCGTTTCACCCTTTCTACGAATGTTGTAACTTTTGCTATATTCTTCACACCAGGAGCAGACTCAACCCCACTTGATACATCCACTCCGTCGGGTTTGTATTCATTGATCAATGTTCCTACGTTCGATGAATCAAGACCTCCCGCCACAAACAGCGGAATCCCTTGTTGCCTAGCCCATTCCTTATAAAACGGGATCACATCCCAGCCAAAAGTTCGTCCAGAGCCGCCGCCATGAATCGGATCATATGTATCAATCAAGAGACCATCAATACATCCGGCGTAATGTTCGAGCTCGGCAATATGCTCTTCCGGCAATTGTTCTGCTTTCACCGAAACTGCCTTAAAAACGGAAACCGGGAAGTTCGCTTTCACTTCCCGGCAAAATTTCGGCGATTCTTGTCCATGTAGCTGCAGAACATCTAATTTGGCCGTGTGAAGAAGTTCCTTTAGTTCCTCCATCTCGGGGTTTACAACCACTCCAACAGAGGAAGGTATTTCTCCGCTCTTCCACTGCTTCAACACGGTGATTAGTTCAGCCGCCTGATCAGGAGTAACCTGACGGCGGCTATTGGCAAATACAAATCCGATATAATCCACAGGTAAGTTTATCATCGATTTTAGCACTTCAACGCTTTGAAGTCCACATATTTTTACTGCGGTATTCGTCATATTACCGTGCTCCTTTGCCACTTGGCTGAGCATTCTTAACGCTTCCCATCAGATCTAGAACAGCATGTTCAATATTATTTTGTCGCATGAAGTATTCACCTATCAACACACCTTGAGCGCCTGTTGAAGCAAGGAAATGCATGTCATCTTTACCAGCAATACCACTCTCACTAATCAATATTACGTCATTAGGTATATCACGGCTTAATTCTGCCGTTGTGTTTAATGACGTCTCAAATGTATGCAAATTTCGATTGTTCACACCTACAAGCTTGGCTGTATCCAATTGAAGTACGGCATCTAGTTCTTTGCGATCATGCACCTCTATTAAGCAATCCAGCCCTATAGAATCAGCAATAGCAATAAATTCCGCAATTCGCTCTACTTCCAAAATGCTTGCAATGAGTAAAATCGCATCTGCACCAATCAGTCGTGCTTCATAGATTTGAGCTTCATCAATAATAAAATCCTTACGAAGTAAAGGTAAGCTTACTGCCTCTCTCACCGCTGTAAGATATAATCCATTTCCTTGGAAATATTGTACATCCGTAAGTACAGATAAGCAGTCTGCCCCTGCTGCCTCATAAGCCTTTGCAATCTGAACCGGATCAAAGTCCGGTCGAATTAACCCTTTAGATGGTGATGCCTTTTTCACCTCAGCGATGAGTCCCATGTCTCGATTTCGACGTAATGATAATGCATCAATAAAACCTTTTGTTAGAGGAAGTGATGAAATCTCATGTAAAGCTTCTGGAATCGATAAGGTCTCGCGAAGCTTAGCCACTTCCTCTTGTTTCGTTGCAACAATTCGATCAAGATACATAACTTAATTCCCCCGTCATTGTGATAAGCTGATCTAATTTAGCTTGAGCAACGCCAGAATCAATTGCGTCTGCGGCTTTACTCACACCTTCGACAAGACTATCTGCCAATCCAGAGACATATATGCAAGCTCCTGCATTTGCTAATACGATATCTCTATAAGGGCTTCTTTCACCCTGGAGCACAGCTCCTATGATAGCAGCATTCTCTGCCGCATCACCACCAAGAATTGAATGCATCGGATGAAGTTCAAGACCAAGATCTTCTGGATGAATATCATAGGTTTGAATTTGCCCACCACGGAGCTCAGATACACGAGTTGGTGCAGAGATGCTAATCTCATCCAGTCCATCATGACTTGTTACGACCATAGCCCGCTTTAGTCCGAGTTCTTTAAGCACTTTGGCGATCGTTTCCGTTTTATTAAGGTCATAAATACCTAGTAGTTGTCGATCTGCACCTGCTGGATTCGTCAGTGGACCCAGCATATTAAATACGGTTCTGATCCCAAGTTCTTTTCGCGGTGCTGCTGCATGCTTCATCGAAGGATGATAGATTTGGGCAAACAAGAAACAGATTCCGATCTCATCCAGACATCGCTTCGCCTGCTCTGCAGTTAAATGAATATTCACCCCAAGCGCTTCTAATACGTCCGCACTGCCTGCACGTCCAGAGGCGGATCGATTACCATGTTTAGCTACACGCACAGATACTGAAGAAGAGATAATGGCTGAGGCAGTAGAAATATTGAATTTATGGATGCCAGATCCTCCAGTTCCGCATGTATCTAATAATTGACTGCACTCGGTTACAACCCGCCCACCGGAACCTCTCATCGCTTCTGCGAAGCCTGTAATTTCCTCTACAGTCTCCCCTTTAATACGAAGTGCAGTTAACAAAGCCCCTATCTGTGAGTGGGTCGCTCTGCCTTCCATAATGGTTTGCATGACATTTCTAGCCTCACAGCGCTCTAAATCATGACCTTCTATCAGTTTAGATATGCTGGACTGTACCGTATCCATAATACTCATGTTCCTCTCCTCCTCCAATACTTTAGTTAGGCGTGTATTCGTAAAGATAATCTTGATTAATTGTACTTACAGGTTTTTTTTCAGTTGGAAACATCTCTTCAGCAACACGAATGGCCTTCAACATCCCTTTAGCTTTATTTACCGTTTCTTCGTACTCCTTCTCCGGCTCAGAATCCCAAACAATTCCCGCCCCAGCCTGCACATATGCTTTACCTTCTCGGAAGATAATCGTTCTAATGGTAATGCATGAATCCATGTTACCTGTGAATCCCAGATATCCAATCGCCCCTGCATAAGCCCCTCTAGCTTCATGCTCCAGCTCTGCAATAATTTCCATAGCCCGAAGTTTCGGTGCACCGGATACAGTCCCGGCAGGAAGACAGGATAGGAAAGCATCGAAGAAGTCCTTATCTTCGCGAAGTTTACCCGATACGCCAGAGACAATATGCATCACATGAGAGTAGCGCTCAATCTCCATAAATGAATCACATTTCACACTCCCGAATTCAGAGACACGGCCCAGGTCATTTCGGCCTAGATCTACAAGCATCAAATGCTCCGCTCGCTCTTTTTCATCCTTTAGAAGCTCTTCGGCGAGCGCTCGATCCGTTAATTCATCGATACCACGTGGACGTGTTCCTGCGATAGGTCTTGTCTCCACCCTTCTGTCATCTACTTTGACTAAAGCTTCAGGGGAAGTTCCAACAATAATCTCTTCATCCATCTTCAAGTAGTACATGTACGGAGATGGATTCAATGTTCTTAATACACGGTACACATGAAGAGGAGATACTTCTGTTTCTATATGGAACCTCTGAGATAGCACTACTTGAAAAATATCTCCAGCGCGGATATATTCCTTCGCTTTATCCACATTATCCATATACTTTTCCTTCGTCATATTCGACTTAATTTCACCTAAGTCCACATCCGTAGGAATGCCGCGGGAATTTACATTTTCCCTTGGTCCTTGTTCTTGCAATTGTTCTGCCGTCTCTTCAAGCTTGCGGCATAACTTCATGTATGACTGCCTAATATCCTCGTCGGTATCGCCTTCTTTAACATGAACATTACCAACCAAGAGAATTTGCTGCTTCACATGATCAAATACGATGACTTGATCACAGAACATAAACCTAATATCATCCATACCCAGATCATCTAATGTATGAGCGGGTAGTTTTTCATAATATTGAAGAAGATCATATCCGAAAAACCCAATGGCTCCTCCAGTAAAGGGAGGCATTTCATCTAGCTGTGGGCTACGATAGGAACGAAGTAAAGCTTTCAACTCTTCTACTGGTTTTCCTGTTAACTGCTTCCGCTTCCCGTTCATTTCCACTTCGATGTGCCCTTGTTTACCTGATATCAAAAGGAAAGGATCCGTTCCAATGAATGAATAACGTGCCCACTGTACACCACCCTCTACACTTTCCAATAAAAATGCCCGCTCCCGCTGTGCATACCTCTGAAAAATACGGATTGGTGTTTCCATGTCCGCCAGTAAACGGATAGCAACAGGAATCAAGTTATATTGTCCAGCCATGGATAATACTTGTTCCATTGATGGGTTAGCCATTATCAATCCCTCCTTCTTTCTTAAATGTTGTAATAATACAAAAAAGACCTCTACCAAAGTAGAGGTCTATTATCGATAAGTATATGAAAAAAAGAGCACGGTCTAAAGTGACGAAACCATATAAGATAAAGAATCACTACTCATAATCACGGTTATAGGTATGACAAAGACATAACCGGATCACAAGATACTGTTCTTATCTATTACAAATATGGTCTATTCTAACCGCTTCATGATGTATCCTAAACTGCTCTGCTCTTCTCTGCTCAACTATACTCATCTAAAACTCTACTCAACTATTCTGATAATCACTATACAGGATGGACCCTGTACAATGCAACACTAAATTTAGGATTAATTTGAAGAAACCGATAAATCCGGACGAAGGCGCTGAGCTTCGTTTAAATAGACATGTTTAATTTCTTTCTGACTCTTCTCAGTATTCACCTGCACCATTAAGCGAATACAGAGAGGCAAGCTACCCTGAACTGGAATTTCAACAGAGCACATGAGTGGAACCAAATCCCAACCTTCAAGCGCTCTAATCGCTCTAGCAGGGAAAGTCGCATCCAAATCATGCGTCATTGTAATCCAAACGCTGCAAATATCCTCAGGTTGTACATCATTTCTCTTCACTATTTCGTCCAATAGAAGTACAGTTTCTCTTAAAATCTCTTGCTCGTCATTTTGCGTAACGGTTGTCGCTCCGCGTATACCACGATTCATCATCGTTATCTCTCCTTTTTAAGCTGTTCAACGATCGAACGAACGGATTCCACGGATACATCTTTCACAATGCTCACTTTTCCGATTCGATCTGGAACAATAAATACCATGCGTCCCTCAGTAAACTTCTTGTCATGCTGCATTGCATCCATAATCTCATCTACAGAAAGATCAGCCGGTAGTTCAATAGGTAAATTCAGAGCACTAAGCATTTTCTTCGTTTCCTGCAAAATCTGGCTCCCTCTACCTAACGATTCAGCAAGCATCGCAGAACCAACCATACCAATTGAAATCGCCTCACCATGTAAAAAGCGACCATATCCACCTACAGCCTCAATCGCGTGTCCAATCGTATGACCTAGGTTTAAGATGGCTCGAAGTCCACCCTCCCTCTCATCCTGTGAAACAACATCCGCTTTAATTGCACAACCACGTTCCAGACCGTAGGCGAGTTTCTCTTTATCCAGTGAGAGTAAGTCTGCGGCATTGTCTCTACACCAATAAGCGAACTCCTCGTCAAGAATAAGTCCGTGTTTTACCATTTCAGAGAAACCAGCGGACACTTCTCTTGCTGGAAGTGTAGACAGTGTATCAACATCGTACAAAACCATCACAGGCTGATGAAATGCACCGATCATATTTTTAGCGAGTGGATGATTTACGGCAACCTTACCCCCAACACTACTATCATGAGCAAGAATTGTTGTAGGCAGCTGAACAAAGGTAACACCTCTCATATATGAAGCGGCGACAAATCCAGCAAGATCTCCAACCACGCCGCCTCCTAGAGCGAAAACAGCAGAGTTACGGTCCAACTTACCTTCAATAGCTGTAGTCATTACCTGTTCAAATACAGTTAATGATTTAGAGGTCTCGCCTGACGGCACCACATGAGATACAGTTACATATCCAGCCTCAGCCATCAGTGTTTCTACTTTTTTCAAATAATGCGGGGCTACGGATTCATCGGTTACAATCAAATGAGGGCTTTGCGCTTTAATGCCATGCTGGAGACTCAATTCTCCAATCTTTTGAAGTAATCCTGACCCGATATATATAGGATAAGAACGATCGCCTAGTTCTACCTGTAATGTTCTCATACTTAATAATTCTCCAATTGAGCAAGATAATTTCTATAATTCGCATGAATCTCTTCCATGGAATCGCCACCGAACTTCTCCAAAAATGCCTTAGCGACTTCCCAAGTTACTACATGTTCCATAACTACGCTTGCAGCTGGAACTGCACATGCATCCGAACGCTCAACTTGAGCTGTAAATGCTTCCTTCGTATCAATATCTACACTTTGCAGTGGCTTGTAAAGCGTTGGGATCGGCTTCATGACACCACGAACGACGATTGGCATTCCATTCGTCATCCCTCCCTCAAAACCACCTAATCGATTCGTTGCACGGTGATATCCTCGCTCCTCAGTATACAGAATCTCATCATGAACTTGAGAGCCTCTTAATTCACCTGCTTCGAATCCGATGCCTACTTCAACACCTTTGAAAGCATTGATCGACATTACACCTTGAGCGATTCTTCCATCGAGCTTACGATCATACTGTACATGACTTCCAAGTCCGACAGGAAGACCTTCAATAATACACTCTACAACCCCACCGATGGAGTCGCCTTCTTTCTTAATTAAATCTATGTATTCTTCCATCTTCTTCTCGGTCTCTTTATCCACCACACGAACGGATGATTCCTCTGTGAGAGCAATCAACTCATCGATGGATAGATGGTGAGGAGGTGCTTCGATTTCCCCAATGCGAATAACTTGACCTGCTACTTTGATGCCAAACTGCTCCAAAAATTGACGAGCAATTGCACCACACGCAACCCGAACCGTTGTTTCACGTGCACTAGAACGCTCAAGTACATTCCGAAGGTCTGTAAGATTATATTTTAGACCACCGTTCAAATCCGCATGTCCTGGACGGGGACGATGAACACGTCTTTTCTCCTCATCTGTTCCTTCAATCGGCTCAATGTTCATGATGTTACGCCAATGCGTCCAATCTTTATTCTCAACAACGAGTGCAACCGGTGCTCCCGTCGTGTATCCATGACGAACCCCTCCAAGGATTTGCGCTGTATCCTTCTCAATTTGCATGCGGCGGCCACGACCGTATCCTTTCTGTCTCCGCTGCAACTGAAAATTCAGTGCTTCAAAATCAATCTTTAGGTTGCTTGGTAGTCCTTCAATGATTGCCGTGAGTTGAGGACCGTGCGTCTCACCCGCGGTCAAAAAGCGTAAACTCATGATGCGTTCCCCCTTTAAACTTTTAGGACGTTGAATCACTAAAATCCGTAAATATCTTCTGCTCATTATAGTATAGCTATTCCGCTTTGACAAGAAATTGGACATACCAAAAAGCACTCCCCATCAACGGATGAGAAGTGCACTTTACGTATAGCTATTTCAAATGACGTACTGGTCTCTTCCAAGGACCATGCCCTAAAGTCTGCTGCGGATCCAATAGTGCATTAATCTGAAAGCTTTCAAGGCCAAGAATTTGACCGCATTCCTGCACACTGAACAATCCGCGCTGATACGCGGTAATTACCTTTCGTTTATCCATGACTGACCTCCGATTGAATATAAATCATCAATTCATAGTATCAGATATAATGGCCATATTTATTCAAAACAGATTAATCTCTAAGTTTGCGATAAAAGAAAGTTTCAGCGGACTCCAGGCCATATTGGCCAGGATTAAAGATCTGTTCCGTACTGCCTACAAAGAGAATGCCCCCAGGTCTTAAACTCGTAGCAAACTTCTGATATAACTTGTCTTTTGCTTCTTCAGTAAAATAGATCATTACGTTTCGACATACAATTAAGTCAAAGCCTGTATCGAATCGATCCGTCAATAAATTTTGCTTCTGAAACTTGACTTCCTTTTTCAGTTGTTCACTAAATCGGTAGAAGGCTCCTTCTTCCGTAAAGTATTTAGCAGCAACAGTACTCGGTACATCTTTTAACGATCTTTCCAAGTACAGCCCTTGCTTAGCTTTGGCAAGTGCTCCATCATCGATATCCGTTGCAAGAATTGTACTCGATGCGAGTAAGTTTTGTTCAGCTAAAATCATCGCAAGCGTATAAGGTTCTTCTCCTGTCGAACAAGCAGCGCTCCACAATTTTAGACGTTTAAAGCCTGTACCATTTAACTCAGGCAAGACCTTATCACGCAGAACCTCCCACCGATTCGGATTACGCCAAAACTCCGATACATTGATCGTCATCCGATCTAGAAATTCTTGTAACAGAGACTTTTCCTTCATCATACCTTCGTAAAAAGAAGCGAAGGTATGATACCCATATTTCTGACGTAGGGTGGTGAGTCTCCGCTTCATTTGAGCTTCTTTATAATCCGCAAGATTAATTCCTGTACTCGATTCTATACTTCGAATAAAGCCAATATAATCTTGGTCTTGTACTATTTGTTCATATTCCTTCATTGTACCATCCTGTATTAAATAAGAATTTTAGTTCCAAGGAGAGATGCTCTTCTCATATTGCACCAATTCATTTGGGCTAAAGAAGTTAGCAATCTCACGTGCCGCACTTTCTGGTGAATCCGAACCGTGAATTAAGTTATGAGGTGTATGAGATGCAAAATCACCTCGAATTGTTCCTGGCAATGCTTCCTTTACATTCGTCTTTCCGATAACCATGCGAGATAAGGTGATAATCTCATCTCCCTCCCACACCATAGCGAATACAGGTCCGGAAGTAATAAAGCCTACTAAATTACCAAAGAAATCTTTGCCCTCATGCTCTGCATAATGGCGTTTTGCTTGCTCATCTGTAATCTGTAGAAATTTGCCTGCCACAAGTTTAAATCCCTTGTCTTCCAGTCGAGTGACGATCCTTCCGATCAACCCCCGCTGAACACCATCCGGTTTAACCATCAAAAAAGTACGTTCCATTGGTTTCATCACGCTCCATTTTCATACATGTGATGTTACATTCTTCAACGTAAGTTTAACAGTGAGGCCTTCAATTGCAGTTTAATATGAACGCTTTGTAATAAAGTTCGCAATATCTTTTAATTGCTTTTTAGTCTTAATATCCGGTAATGTATCAAGCGCATGAAGCGCCTTCTGAATATAACGATCCGCTAGCTCCTCAGAACGAGCAATTCCTGAACTGGATTTGATCATTTCTACTGCCTTACTAACATCACACTGTCCATTCAATGAATGAATCCGTTCTATTTCTTCAAGCAATGATTGTCTCAAATCTGGCTCCTGAAGGGCATAAATGACAGGAAGCGTTATATTCCCTTGACGCATGTCACTGCCTGGCGGTTTACCAATCTGTTTCTCTGTTCCGCATAAATCGAGAAGATCATCTTGAATTTGAAAGGCCATGCCTACATTATACCCAAATCGATACATACTACTAGCAATATTGCGATCTGCATCAGATGCGATAGCACCCAGCTGACAACTGATTGCGATTAAAAGTGACGTTTTACGGCGAATTCGCAAAAGATAACGTCTAACGTCTTGCTCTGTGTTGAAAAAATCGCGGATCTGCTCCATCTCGCCGATTGTCATCTCAATCATGGCTTTGGATAAGATGCGATGAATTTCGGGGTTCCTTAATTTCGTAGTTAGCAAGAGCGCCTTACCGTAAATATAGTCACCGGTATACATGGCTATTCGATTGTCCCACTTGGACTTAACCGTTGGCTTGCCTCTTCTCGTTTCTGCATCATCAATGACATCGTCATGCACAAGTGAAGCACTGTGAATCAATTCCAGAGGAACGGCAATATATTTAAGCTTTTCGATGTCATAATTACCAAATTTGCCGCCCATCAGCACAAAGACTGGACGAAGACGTTTACCGCCTGCCTTAAGAAGATGTAACGAGGTCTCAGTCAACTGTGAATCATCACCTTCTATGCTGCGATAAAGCTCTTTTTCAATTACATCCATATCTTTCTTTAGTGCTCCGAAAATGTCCAGTCGTTTCATTCTTTCACCTGCATCCGAATATTATCTCTCCAAAGTTCCGGTATCACATCATGTTGTAGCAAACCAAGCTCATAAGCATATTTGAAATATAAGCGAAGGCCCTTCTGCTGTCGCTCATCAAAATCATAACACAAGTTGCTAAAATACCTCTGCCAATATGATTCTGTACCACCAATTCTGCTTATTGCTTCACTTACAATCGGACTAAGGTCCTTTAAGCTCCGTCGTTTACTATCCATGAACATGCGTGCGATTTCAGCCATAGCTTCAGGATTATTAGAAGCCGCATCACGATTAACTGCCCAGACGGCAAACGTCATGCTACACCCTGTCCATTCCTTCCACCATGCACCTAAATCGGTCACATGATATTTACCTTGGTTATACCAAGAAGCTCTAATGGCATTATCGCCGATCAGCAGAGCTGCGTCAGCATTTTCCATCATTTCTTCCAGTTCAGGCTCCATCGTTATATATTCAGGAGCTCCGCCGAGCGCTTTTTGCATTAATATCTTAAGAAGATTAACCGATGTCGCTGAAGTGTTGGTCAACGCAATCGTACCGTTCTTCAGTGTTTCCACTGGTTCACGGGAGAACAATAAAATCGATTTCACTGCTCCATCAGAACTTACTGATAAATCTGGTAGCAGTTGCAATTTATCCGCTGCCTCAGCATATGCAAAAGAGGATAAAGCACCAATGTGGATATCCCCTTTTTTCATACCTTCATTTAGAATGGCCGGTACCTCAACCACCACATGAGCTGGTGTACGTAGAGATTCTGGATCCACATAATAAAATAAAGGCCAAGCATTGGTATAACTGATCTTGCCGATCACGGTCTTCATGTCTGATCCCGGCATGCTAGTCACCCCATCTTTTAAACAATTGATGTTCGATTCGAAGATTATCCAGTACTTTCCCCACTAGAAAATTCACAATATCATCCAAGCTTTGCGGTTTAAAATAGAAGGCAGGCATCGCAGGAATCATCTTAACACCTAGTTGAGTAAGCTTCAGCATATTTTCCAAATGGATCGCATGCAAAGGTGTTTCTCTAGGTACAAGTACTAAAGTTCTTCCTTCTTTCAGCATAACATCGGCAGCTCGTGCCATTAAGTTATCTGATGATCCGTGAGCTACTGACGATAATGTTCCCATCGAACACGGCATAATAACCATGCCTTCCACAAGATACGAGCCACTGGCAATACTCGCACCGATATCGGAGATCGGATGATAATGAACGCTACCTCCCATATCACCAAACTTCTCTTCAAGAATAGCCTCACGATTGCTTGCCTGCCAGTCCAACTCCTCTTTCAGCACACGCCAGCCTGCATTCGTAATAATCAAGTGTACGTCAAAACCTAATTTTAATAAACATTCAGTCAAACGCACACCATAAATACTCCCACTCGCCCCCGTAATACCTACAACCCAGCTTTTTCTCCGGTTTGTATCCATTAAAGGTATTTCACCACCAGATCAACCAAAGTAAACGCAAATAATACAATGCTTAAAGTGCTGTTCATCGTAAAAAATGCCGTCTGAAGCTTGCTCATATCTCTAGGTGATAAAATGTAATGTTGATAAAATAAGATACCACACGCAATAATCATCCCCATCAAGTACCACCAGCTGAGAGGTGTCACGACGAACAAGATAATAAAACCGGCTGCTGTTATGACATGAAACCCACGAGCGAACCACAGTGCCTTATTCAACCCGAATCGCGAAGGAATAGAGTACAGTCCTTCATCACTATCAAAATCTTGATCCTGACAAGCATAGATCACATCAAAACCTGCAGTCCAGAATGCAAGTGCGATATAGAAGATGAACGCTTTATAATCCACTTGCCCTGTGACAGCCACCCATCCTCCTAGAGGTGCAAGTGCGGTCGTGAGTCCTAAAACTACATGACAAAGCCATGTGAAGCGTTTTGTATAGGAATAAAAAATAAGCATAAAAATAGCAATAGGAAGTAATCGAAATGCAAATGAGTCCAGTTCAGCCGTGGCCCAGAAGAATACGCCAAACGATAAGATAATAAAAAGTATAACTTCAATCGGCTTGAGTAAACCTGCAGGAATCGCACGTCCAACGGTACGTGGGTTCTTCGCATCAATGTATTGGTCCGTTAGACGGTTTAAGCCAAATGCAGCACTCCGAGCTCCAAACATAGCAAGAAAGATCCATCCAATGTCTCCCCATGAAGGTAAGTGATTGAATACGACCACGGATCCCAGTATCGCTCCCATAAACGCAAAAGGCAGAGCGAATAAGGTATGCTCCACTTTTATCATTTCAAGATATGTGCCTATTTTTTTAAACATCCTGATTCTCCTTGATCCCAATATGTAAGGCTACGATTCCTCCGGTCAAGGGATGGTCTTCTACACGGGTCAGCCCGATGCTACGGAATACTTCAGCGAGCTCCTTCCTGCCCGGAAAAAGTGCCAATGACTCGGGTAACCATTTGTACTGCTCATATTTCTTCGCAATCAATTTACTCATTAATGGCATAATATTTTGAAAATAAAAATAATATAAACCTTTAAAGGGCTGCCATGTAGGCTTGGAAAGTTCAAGACAAACAACCATTCCTCCTGGCTTTACAACTCGTTTCATTTCAGTTAATACCTGTGTGTAATCCGGAACATTACGAAGACCGAATCCGATGGTCGCATAATCAAAAGAGTTATCTTCGTAAGGAAGACTCATCGCATTGCCTTGTACGAGTGTAATTTGCTTGTCTAAGCCATTCTTCTCAACTTTTTGACGACCCACATTTAACATCTCTTGACTGAAATCAAGTCCAACTATGTGTCCAGTTTCACTTGCATTTGCTATGCTAATCGTCCAATCGCAAGTACCGCAGCATAAATCAATGGCTGTATTGCCTGGTTTGATGTTCATCTTCTTCATTGCAAACTTTCGCCATAATTTGTGCTGCCTGAAACTGTTGATATCATTCATCATGTCATATTTGCTTGCGATGCTCTCGAACACTGAATGAACATAGTCCTCTTTCGGTTTATTGCTTTCATCATGCTTCACTACAGGCTTCACCGTATCATTCCCCAACTCAGTCACCTATCCTTCCCTAACAGCAGCTCGATATCTGCTCAGTCTTTGAATAAATGGTTCGAGAATCTGACCAATCTGAGCAGAAGGTACTTCGTCGTTCAAGACTGGCAATGCTGATTGAATGGCTTTGACGGAATTCCGCAATTTTTCGAGTAAATCATCCGTCGTTTTATATTTCAGCATCAGTTTTGTCCAATCCCTCGAATCTACCCGTTTCAAGATCATCATTTTCTTCTCTTCTTCATTGGCCCGTTCAAGAACGTACCAAAATGCATATCCATGCTTGCCGTCATCCGGTGAGATACAGCGATCCACTTCTCTTTCAATGGTCTCGCACAATGTTAACTCGTTCATCAATGTCTTCCAGGTCCCTTGAATGGAAGGCTCAATCAGTGGAGTAAAAGAAAGAAACAGCTGCATGTTCAGCTGTACCATGTACTTCAAGTATTCTTCTGCTGACAGAAGCACGCCTTTCATCTTTCCGTACAATTTCATCTTCAGAACATTGACGTCACTAACAGCTTTGCTTAACAGTGCGATAGCTTCGATCTCCCCGCTCATTGCGAGCAGATTATAAAACCGGCTGCTGTAGTAATCGCCTGCTAGTACTTTAAGCTGCCTATCACGCATCATTGATTCACCTTGATTCCCAGCTGTTGTATCAATACTTTCATGTGTATCCAGTCCTACCTGAACCAATGAAGTAACCAGCGCGTACAGCTCATCACGTTCCGATACATTCCTACCAGAATGTTGTAAAAATATGTATAACAAATGAACGCGAGCATCCGGGAAAACAGGAAGCTCCGTGTGTTTTTGAATCATGTCGTAATTTAAATACTTTCTTGCTAACTCGGGAACGCGATACGGTTTCATCCTCAGCCTCCGTGCACTTGATGTTCTTTAGTCCAGTCGTGATCATAATCCAATCTATTATAACACATCATACAAGCACGTAAACGCCTGACATGTACTATTTTACCCCTTTCAACTATGAATGAACTGCTTCTTCCAGAGATTTGTTAATGTAAGATGAAGCCCCTGCACCAATCTCTCGGAAAATGGTTCATTCTTCAATTGTTTTAACTCTTCCAACATGCCGTGATCCCATTCAGATCTTCTCGCGTTCGCAGCGAGTATCAAATAACGAGATTGCGACCAAGGGTCAACGGCTTCAAACCTAAGTAAGAGCCGATTGACATTCATTTTATCCTCAAAGCTGAAAGAAAGAATCGTTGCCAGATCCTTGTATAGTGTCTCAATTGACAACGGCTCCTCCGCTATTCTCATGTCGAGATACAATGCGCCGTTATCCCAATCTGCCTGACCAATCCTTAGATTAAGAGGTAACGCTCTGAGTTCATCCACAAGATTTTCATCTGATAGTTCTGTACCAGAGTGAGGTTGAAAGGCGCTGACACTGCGTAGTTCCTGTGAACTAATACCGGAACGCAGTCCAGTGAGCAGTACAAGGAATAAGATTGTAATAAATACCGGTGCCCACAATCCAGAAGAACGCGTGAAAAATTTCATGTTAAGACCTCCTTACACTTATTTTCATCCACCTACGCCAACCCCATACCTTATTGTACAAATAAAAAGAGCAAGCTATGCCTTTCGTTAACTATGGAACGATTTTATGTTCGTTATTTCGTATTTTCTTAATAAGCGATAGAATAATAAAGAACTGCATAAACTGATGCTGTTATCTTGGTTACATTTTTGAAGGAGGATTTATGAACTATGAGCGTTGATTATAAAGCATATTTTGCTGAACATCGCGAAACACACCTGAATGAACTTAAAGAGTGGTTATCCATTCCAAGTATTTCAGCTATATCGGAGCATAAGGGTGACGTTACCAAGGCTGCTAATTGGCTTGCTGATAAGCTAGTAGATGCTGGACTTGAGCACGTGGAGGTCCATCCAACTGAGGGACATCCAATCATTACAGCTGATTACTTGCATGCAGAAGGTAAACCGACGGTGCTGGTATATGGCCACTACGATGTCCAACCTGTAGATCCACTTCACTTGTGGGAAACCCCACCGTTTGAACCTTCTATTCGTAACGGCAAGCTGTATGCTCGCGGTGCTACTGATGATAAAGGCCAATTGTTTCTTCATGTTAAAGCGGTGGAAGCAATCTTAAAGCAAGAAAAAGAGTTACCAGTCAACATTAAGTTCTGTATTGAAGGGGAAGAAGAAGTTTCGAGTCCTAACCTGCCGCTTTTTTTGGAGCAGAACAAGGACAAGCTAGCAGCCGATGCTATTTTGATTTCTGATACCTCACTGCTATCCCCTGGTAAACCTGCTATATCGACAGGACTTCGTGGTCTGTGCTCTATGGAGCTAACGATTGACACAGCTAATACTGACCTGCACTCCGGATCATTTGGTGGAGGCGTACCTAATGCGCTCCATGCTATGGTCACCCTGCTAGCTTCACTACACGATGAGAACGGCCGGGTAAGTGTCAATGGATTCTATGATGGTGTTCAGGAACTATCTCCTGAGATGCGAGAAGAATTTGCGAAGCAACAGTTTGATGAGGAGCAGCTCAAAAAAGATCTTAATCTGGAAGCGCTGTTCGGTGAAGAAGGGTTCTCCTTCGTGGAACGCGTCGGCGCTCGTCCAACACTCGAGCTAAATGGGGTGTACGGTGGATTCCAAGGCGAAGGCAGTAAGACTGTCATTCCAAAGGAAGCTCATGCAAAAATCACGTGCCGCTTGGTCGCTGATCAAGACCCTCAAGCTGTACTCGATGCCATTGAAGCGCATTTACACGCACATACACCTGTCGGAGCCAAGTTAACATTTGAACCTAAGGAAAAAGCGTTCGCTTTTAATATCGATCCTTCTCACCCTATGCTTCAAAAAGCAGCTGATGCTTTTGAGAATGTGTACGGAACTCGCGCACTATTCACTAAAGACGGTGGTTCTATTCCGATCGTGGAGAAGCTTTCAAGTACATTAAATGCTCCCGCCGTTATGATGGGCTTCGGGTTACCAGATGAGAACCTTCATGCACCTAACGAGCATTTTAACTTAGAGAATTTTGATCTTGGTTTGTTAACGATCGTTGATTATCTGAAATTGGTGTAATAACAAGAAGGGCAGCCCCTTGGTCGCATTGACCTGTGGCTGCCCTTCTTTTTTGTCTCTTCAGTCTTTTAAGAACCTGATTCAACCTTACCGTGCTTCGTCATGACTTCCGCTTTTCCACGGATTTTGACAGCGGAGGTATGGTCTGTGAATTGAGCAATAATAACCTCACCTTTGTCGAGCTTTTCGGTATGGTGAAAACGAGTATCCTGTCCACGGGTCAACCCGATCACCTGAACTCCATTTTCCAGAGCCTTAACGACAAAATAATCACCGTTTTTTACATCTTCCATAACCGTGTTCTCCCCCAATGCTATTGAAAAGAAAAGGCCGTGAACGAATTCACGGACCTTTGCTTTTTAGGTATTATGTAGAAATCTTTATTTGATTCCGTCTTTGAGCGCTTTACCAGGTTTAAATGCAGGAATTTTGCTCGAAGGGATTTCGATTTCTTCACCTGTTTGCGGGTTACGGCCTTTACGTGCGGAACGCTCGCGGACCTCGAAGTTTCCGAAACCTACCAATTGGACTTTATCTCCATTTTGCAGGGCTTGTGAAATAGCATCAAAAACAGCATCAACCGCTTTAGTTGCGTCCTTCTTGGAAAGCTCTGTGGATTCAGCCACCTGAGTAATCAGATCTGATTTATTCATTCTTTCACCTCCCTAATAAGGATGTACTTCACTTGGTATTCACTGTTTCCGTTTTACCGCAAAATATACGTACACCGGGCATTTTTCACCCTTCGCTGCATTCTGATGCATGACGCGGAACAAACTTATAGTAATACAGCCAAATCATAATTTCAAGCGTTTTACATCTGTTCACCTTCAAAACAGTAAAAAACAACCATAAATCGGCTTCATCAGCCGACTTATGGTTGTTCTTAGCTCAGATTCTATGAATTATAGAATAATCGCAATCAATCCGCCTGAACCCTCGTTAATAATACGCCCTAGCGTTTCTTGGAGCTTATAGCGGGCATTATCTGGCATCATAGCAATTTTGCCTTGAATACCTTCTCGTACGATGGAATGAAGCGAACGACCAAAGATATCAGACTCCCAGATTTTGATAGGATCGTTCTCGAAGTCCTGCATCAAATAACGAACTAATTCTTCGCTCTGCTTCTCTGTACCGATAATTGGTGAGAACTCCGATTCAACATCCACACGGATCATATGAATGGACGGAGCCGTAGCTTTCAATCGAACGCCGAACCTAGTCCCTTGACGAATCAATTCTGGTTCATCAAGTGCCATCTCAGCGAGTGATGGCGCGGCAATACCATAACCTGTTGTTTTGACCATTTCGAGTGCTTCAGCAAACCTGTCATACTCACGTTTCGCATGAGAGAACTCCTGCATGAGCTGTAACAGATGGTCCTTACCCCTGATCTCTACGCCAACCACTTCCATGAGAATCCGATCATACAACTCATCTGGTGCAAAGAGATCAATCTCAGCAACACCTTGCCCCATGTTCATACCGCTTAGTCCAGCGCGATCGATAAAGTCATATTCCATGAATTGACTGACTACACGATCCACATCACGCAGACGGCGAATATCTTTCACCGTGTCGCGCACGGAATTTTCATAGTTGCTGCGGAGCCAGTGGTTTTCGTTAAGCACCATTACCCAGCTCGGCAAGTTAACATTGACTTCATGTACTGGGAATTCATAGAGAACTTCACGGAGAACACCCGTCACATCATCCTCTGTCATCGTCGCTGCACTTAACGTCATTACTGGAATGTCATACTTCGCAGCGAGCTCACTACGTAGCTGCAGTGCTTCCTCCCCTCTTGGACGAGTGGAGTTAATGACGACAACAAACGGCTTACCTACTTCCTTAAGCTCAGCAATAACACGCTCTTCCGCTTCCACATAGGAGCTGCGTGGAATTTCTGCAATCGTGCCATCCGTTGTCACAACAACACCGAGCGTCGAATGTTCTTGAATAACTTTGCGAGTCCCGATTTCTGCAGCCTCTTGAAAAGGAATAGGCTCTTCAAACCAAGGTGTAGAAATCATACGCGGACCATTCTCATCCTCGTAACCCTTCGCGCCTTCAACTGCGTATCCTACACAGTCTACGAGACGTACATTTACTTCAAGGCCTTCCGTTACTTTGATCTGCACCGCATTGTTTGGTACAAATTTCGGTTCTGTTGTCATGATCGTCTTGCCGGCAGCGCTTTGCGGCAGCTCGTCGACAGCCCTTACTCGGTCAGCTTCGTTCGTTATGTTCGGAAGCACGACCGTTTCCATGAACCGCTTGATGAAGGTTGATTTTCCCGTCCGGACAGCACCGACGACACCTAAGTATATGTCCCCTCCAGTTCGTTCGGCTATGTCCTTAAAAATGTCCACTTTTTCCAAAAGAGATCCCCTCCTCAAATTACTCCGAAGGAAAAATGCTTTAAGAGCATCCGCTTCGTGTTCCATCTCACAGCCAAAGCCATTGCAACAATTGAGCAGCCTTTACCACGCCGCCAGCAGTCCGCCGCCGGTATCCGATTGACATGGAAACGGCAAAGCGGCGTAACTCGTACATGCATTTGGACTAGTAACATCATATGTACCGGGAATCAAAATATGACGGTTGCCCGGATATGTCCGTCCTTTTTTTTGTAAAACCCGCCGGGCACCCAGTGAAACCCGAACTGTGCTTTCCGGTTATGGATATGCTCCGAAACATTCTAATATGCCTACAAGTTATTTTCACAGAATATAGACACCAAAAAACCCGCTTCTCAGCGGGTTTTGCTAGTTTTATAATTTAGCTACAGGTTGGTTATCCTGCCAGGAATAAGGAACTGACTTCACAGGAACAAAATAAGAGGCATGCTCAAGATAGATTCTTAAATCTTCATCTTTGGTAGGCTCTGACTCTTCTTTCTGAATGGCTTGCATGATATCAAAGGCATAATCGATATAAACTATTCCATTGTTATCCATCATAAAAGTAACTTCCTGACCCGAAAATACACTTTTCAGCTTCACATTCTTAGCATCAGTCTTGGCTAGATCTACTGTTGAGAAGTCAGGATACAGCTCAGTTCCTTTCGGAAGCTCCCCGTTATTCGCCGTCTTATACCTATTAACAGACATTTGGACCTCATTCACCTTTTGTTGTGTATTCAAGTCCATCACTTTAACACTTGGATCTTCTTCCTCGTTTATAATGAGAAAATAACCGTCGCCGCCGTTCTCGAAAGCTGTCTTCGGAATTTCGTCTATGTAGCCCATCTTATTAAGCTTATTAAGGTCAATTCTGTATTTCTCATACCTTGGAACTTGCTCATCTGCCGTTATAATGGGAAGAATCGATTGTTCTTTATAAAAGTCATCAACTGCTGATTGTATACGCTTCACGCTTTCACGATAGGAAACCGTATTCTCCTGTTCTGCCTCACTCTGATACATACATCCCGACATAATAATAGTCAAAATACTGAGAAGGAAAGTTGAAAATATAACTTTACTTCTTCTTACCGGCCTCTTCTTATCATTAGAGAAAATCGACTTCAATTCACATCATCCTTATCTACATTAAATAAAATCGTCAGCTTCCCCTCTTCTCGCAGCCTCAAGTTTCTTACGAACCGCAGCTTTAAGTGGATCTTCGGGAACACCAACCACGAGATTACCTGTAACTACAGTCTGACAGGATAGCCTTGTGCCTTGATCAATAAGCGAACCAAGCTTTCTACGCTCTGCTTCTGATGGAGGAATACAATGAGACTTCTCTTCATCTCCAATGTGTACCCTACACATCAGACAGCCCATCTTACCACCGCATCGCGTTGGAATCCTCACTCCAGCCCGTCGTGCAGCATCCAGAACATGCGTATTCGGGCGAACCTTTATTTTCTTACCTTCGGGTTGAAAAGTAACTTCATAGTCCACCGTATCCACTCCTTCCGGATGATATTGTAAATAAGTCTCTATAGTGATATTCTCGTCAATTGCTTAATTAAGGATAGATGCGAACAGCTCCATTGAGACTGTGACACGATCTTTCTTAATAGCTCTTCATGATTCTCTGGTTGCTGCCTTATCACTTCTGCAATCGCTTCGTACCGTTCACTTCTGTTCCTTAAAATGTTAAACACAAGCTCATGAGACAGTGGCATTAACCGAAATGTTGTATCATCTATTGACACTTCTGGAGCATAAGCGTAGAGTAAATCCTTAATCTTAACTTGATAAACGGATTCCTGCGAAGTAACCCTAAATCCACCTACTAATTCAGTCGTGTACCCATCAATTTCATAATGACTTAGTACAGATTTATATATTCCCTCTTCATCGATATGAGGCGCATCCTCCGCCCATAGTTCCAGTTCCTGATGCAACGCTGATACAGCATCGATATCGGTATACACATCTATGTCACGCGGGTCCTTATTCAGATTAACGCCTTGCAGAAATAGACCACAGCTTCCGCCTAACAGCCAGAATAAATCAGTTCTATTCAATGATTTCCCTGTCATGATAAGAGACTTTCTTAAATCTTCGGGCAATAAGTTATGTATCATGCTCCACCTCTTCTTTATAACCACAACGGATCAATTTGATGAATAGTCAACTAGGTGATAGAGGCTAGCCCAGCAATAAACCCAATGATCATCATGAAAAAAGCAACGGTGGATAACCCCATCCGTATAGCACCTTTCGTCTTACTTCGAGCAAAGGTCACTATGACGACAGATACTCCCATAATCAACAAAGCAATCATAGACAACCACATTTTTTGCATTGGATCCATACGACAACCCGCTCCAATCTATCGACAAAATATTTCAACCCATTATATCACGAATTCATCTATCTCTCACATCAAAAAAAAGAACAAAAGATCGTATTCCAAGAAGGAATACACCTTTTGTTCTAATTGCAGGACAGATAATGTCCTACTTGTTCATCATCATCTTCATCAATGCTTCCATGTTGCTTGGATTCATACCGCTTTTCTTAACGGCACTGACAATTTCTTGAACGGTCTCTTCGCTAACTGGCACATTAGCCATAGCTGATACTTGCTTAATCAGTTGACGGAGCTGGGCTTCGTTCTGCATCGTAGACGGCTTAACCGTTCCAGCTAGCTTCTTGACAGCCCCTGATGATATCTGTTTGCCGCTTTTTTTATTGATAGCGTTCAGTACATCTTTGGGAAAGTTTTTGCTCATTTCCACCCCTCCTCCAGCAATCCTCACATCAATATATGAGGTAGAAGGTTGAATGGTGAATAAGCTAGGTATGCCACTGCTCCCATATTTCTTGAGGCATCATTTCCATTTCTGTCTTTGGATCACGACCCATAAGGGCTTCAACTGCAACCCTCGGATCTCTATCCTCAAACAACACATGATATAGCTGATTAACGATCGGCATCTGAACACCAAGCTTATCAGAGATCGCATATGCCGCCTTGGTCGTACGAATTCCTTCTACAACCATGCCCATCGACTCCAATACTTCATCCAGTCCCTTACCTTGACCTAGGAGTGATCCTGCGCGCCAGTTACGACTATGCCGGCTCGTTGCTGTTACAACTAAGTCACCAATCCCTGCAAGACCAGCAAAGGTTAGAGGATTCGCCCCCATCTCCACACCTATACGAGAGATTTCGGCAAGACCACGTGTTAACAGTGCTGCTTTGGCGTTATCTCCAAAGCCCAATCCATCTGACATGCCCGCACCAAGTGCAATGATGTTCTTCAGAGCACCTGCTAGTTCCACACCAATCATATCTCGGTTTGTATAAACGCGGAAATAAGCGTTCATGAACAAATCTTGTGCTGCTGCAGCTCTACCACTCGAAGAAGCCACCACGACAGTTGTAGGACACTTCCTAATCACTTCCTCGGCATGGCTCGGACCCGAAAGAACAACGATATCCCCTTCATTACACCCAAGCTCTTCAGAGATGACGGTAGACATTCGTTTCAAAGATTCTGTCTCAAAACCTTTTGTTGCATGAATGATTAGCATTTCTTCAGTCCAGTAGGTCTTGAGTTGCTTGGAAACTTCGCGCATAGCCGATGAGGGAGCAACAATCAATACTGCAGTTGCATTAGCAACCGCATCGCTCATATCGGTTGTTGCTCGTAAACGATGCGATAACTCAACACCCGGTAAATAACGGTTGTTCGTATGCTCCTCGTTAATTTCTCTAGCCTGTTCTGCACCACGCGTCCATACAACCACTTCTAGTTTGTTATAAGCCAGCACACTGGCTAGGGCCGTTCCCCAACTGCCAGCGACCAAAACAGCCACCTTGTCAGACAACGCGTTTCCCCCCTTTTCTGCTACCACCAGATCCAAGTTTGTTTTCCCGTCCCTGCACAAGTTTCTCAATGTTAGTGCGGTGACGCCAAATAGCAAAAATGCATATGATCAGGCTTGTCCAGAATACAGACCAAGGAAAATTCATGATCATGATGAAAACAGGTGTCAACACTACAAAAATGAGCGATCCCAGCGATACATAGCGAGTAAATACGATAGATAGAATCGCAATAATTCCTGCATACAGAGCCGGTAGGAAACATAGCGACACCAACACACCAATAGCAGTTGCTATGCCTTTGCCACCACGAAAACGGAAATATAAAGGCCAATTATGTCCAGCTATCGCTGCAATTCCGCATAATCCAGGCATCCATACATTGTCCCCACCAAGCCACTTACCAATCCAAACAGCTGCAACACCCTTTAGAACGTCGAGTACTAGTACAAGAATAGCTGGACCTTTACCGAGAACGCGGAGCGTATTCGTTGCTCCGGCGTTTCCGCTGCCGTGCTGACGAATATCGATCCCTTTAAGAATCTTCGCTAGCAGTACACTAAAGCTCACTGAGCCCAGCAGGTAACATAAAATAATCGCTACGATCTTAAGAATCAAGCTACTCTCCCCTAACTCTCATCAGACTTTCGTCTTGTGAATATACGAATAGGTGTCCCTTCAAAGTTGAATGCTGCACGTATCTTATTCTCTAAGTACCGTTCGTATGAAAAGTGCATCATTTCAGGATCATTTACGAATACAACCATTGTTGGTGGTTTAACGGCAACCTGAGTTACATAGTTAATTCGCAATCTCCGTCCTTTATCTGTAGGTGGAGGATTGATCGCTACTGCATCAGAAACAACATCGTTAAGCAAGTGAGTCTGTACACGAAGCGTATGCTGTTCAGCAACATGCTTCACTACAGGCAGCAATTTCTGTAAACGTTGTTTTGTCTTAGCAGATAGGAACACAACCGGAGCATAAGTCATAAATAGGAAATGATCGCGAATTTTATTCTCAAAATTCTGCATCGTCTTGTCGTCCTTCTCCACGACATCCCATTTATTCACAACAAACAATGAAGCTTTACCCGCTTCATAAGCATATCCTGCAATATGTTTGTCCTGTTCGATAATGCCCTCTTCTCCATTAATAAGCACAAGAACTACATCTGCACGCTCAATCGCACGCATGGCACGCATAACACTGTACTTCTCCGTTGTCTCATAAACTTTACCACGTTTACGCATACCCGCAGTATCGATTAATACGTAACGCTGACCGTCCTTCTCAAAGGGCGTATCAATCGCATCACGGGTTGTACCCGCGATATCACTTACAATTACCCGCTCTTCACCGAGAATAGCATTTACGAGTGAGGATTTACCAACGTTCGGTCTCCCGATTAGAGCTACCTTGATAACATCATCATCATACTCATCATCTGTTAAATCAGGTAAGTTCTCAACAACAGCATCGAGTAAATCCCCTATACCGGTACCGTGGCTTCCTGAAATACCTATAGGATCCCCGAAACCAAGGCTATAGAATTCATAAATATCTTCTGCTCTCTTCATATTATCCACTTTGTTTACTGCCAGAATGACTGGCTTCCCAGAGCGGAACAATATTTGTGCAACTTCTTCATCGGAGCCGGTAACTCCCGACTTCGCGTCACACATAAACACAATTACATCGGCTTCTTCAATAGCCAATTCCGCTTGTACGCGAATAGATCTCAAAATCATATCATCGCCGTCAATCTCGATTCCACCGGTATCGATCACACTGAATAGCTTGCCATTCCAATCAGCACCGCCATATATTCGATCACGTGTAATCCCTGGTTTATCTTCAACGATGGCTAGCCGATCGCCAATCAAGCGATTAAAGATTGTCGATTTACCGACATTCGGCCTGCCGACAATAGCCACTACGGGTCTTGCCATATTCACTCCTCCTGTCAATGCTTACGATTATCATCATAGCAAAAAACGTTACAATTGGCTAACGTTTCATCTTCAGTTTCTAATAGTTTCATTCCCAATTTACTGCATCTGTATGCAGTAAATCTTAAAAAACAAACGGCGAACCCAATACTGGGTCCGCCGACTTAATTATGATAGGTCATTTGACCGGTCATTCGTTTCGGGGCCTTACTTGAATTTGCTTAGTTTATCGCCGAAACGTTCTCCGAGCGTTACACTCATACCTTGGTTATTCAAAGATACGTTAGGATTGTCTTTCAGGTCGATTTTAGGACCTTTAGACTGCTTTTCAGGTCTTGGAGATGGAGTAGCAGGTGCTTCTTCAGTCTCTTTAATGCTCAAGCTTACACGCTTCTCGTCAGCGTTGATGTCGAGAATCTTAACTTGAACCTCTTGACCTTCTTTCAGAACTTCTTGTGGAGTTCCGATATGCTTATGAGAGATTTGAGAAATATGCACCAGACCTTCAACCCCTGGAGCTAACTCTACAAATGCACCAAAGTTCACGAGACGTCTAACTTGACCCGTAACAACGTCACCTGTTTGGAATTTTTCAGCAGCTGTTTCCCATGGACCTGGTTGTGCTGCTTTAATGCTGAGGCTGATTTTTCCTTTTTCAGGATCAACTTTCAGAACTTTAACAGTCACTTTGTCCCCTTCGGAAAGAGCATCAGCTGGTTTCTCAACATGGCTCCATGCGATTTCGGATACATGAACCAACCCGTCCACGCCACCTACATCAACAAATGCGCCGAATTGAGTCAAACGTTGAACTGTTCCTTCAAGCACTTGACCTTCTTGAAGCTCAGCCATAACTTTTTGCTTGTTAGCTTCGAATTCAGCTTCCAAAACATCCTTCTGGGAAAGGATAACTTTGTTGTTCTCGCGATCTAGTTCTTTAACTTTCACACGAAGAGTGCGACCTTTATAATCGCTGAAGTCTTCAACGAAATGACGCTCAACCATAGAAGCCGGGATGAATCCACGAGCACCTACGTCAGCTACCAAACCGCCTTTTACAACATCAGCTACAACAACTTCAATAACATCTTGATCTGCAAAATGCTTCTCAAGTGCATCCCATGCGCTTTCAGAATCAATCGCACGTTTGGAAAGAACCAAGCTTTCCTTGTCGTCGTTAATGCTGACAACTTTGCATTCTACTTCTTGGCCAATTTGAACCGCATCAGATGCGTTATCCAATTGAACAGCAGACAATTCGCGAACAGGAATTACTCCGTCATATTTATATCCAATGCTTACATAAGCTTGGTTATCCTCCAGTTTGACGATCGTCCCTTTCACGGTGTCCCCTTTTTTCAAGGATACGATTTGGTCCAGCTGATCTTGGCTTTGTGTTTCAACATTTTTTGTTTCTTCCGACATGTCAATAACCTCCTCAATTCAAACCCCATTTATTTAAACCCGCTTATGCGAAGTTCAAAACATAATTGTTGTTATAGCTTTCCATAATGTTCATGTATTTTATACACGATTTAATAAAAACATCAATTCACGGTAGGTTTTCCTGTAGCCCGCATTTCATTAATACTTTTCATAATAAGTGCAGTGGCTTCATTCAAAGCCTCAGGTGATTTATCCCCTTTAAATCGCGATAAATCTACAGGAGCTCCGTAAATAATCTTTGTTTTTCGGAAAAGCTTATAATCCCCAATGATAGCAGCCGGAATTACTGTAGCATCACTACGTAGTGCAAAGCTTGCGGCACCACGCTTGGCTGCTTCGGCATCCGAATTCCGCGTACCTTCAGGAAAGATCCCCATTATTTCACCATTGCGTAGGATGTTTAGTGATGTCTTAATTGATTCTTTACTTACACCACCGCGTTTCACAGGAAACGCTCCCAGCTTATGAATTAACCAGCCGAATACCGGAATCTTAAATAATTCGGCTTTGGCCATGAATTTGACCTGTCGCTTCACATGTATGCCTACAGATATTGGATCTCTAAGGCTAATATGATTGGAACAGATCATCACACCGCCTTCCGCAGGAATGTTATGTACGCCAACGGATTCAAACCGGTACAACACGGCGAACAACCCGCGAACTACCGCTCTGCAGAACACATAGATCATGTCTAATTCTCCCCATCCTTTTGAATTGTGCAGTAAGAAAGTATCGCTTCTACAACCTGATGAATACTCATCTCTGTTGTGTCCAGAACTATAGCGTCCTCGGCACAGCGAAGTGGCGACACCTCGCGCTCCTGATCCAAGCGATCGCGCGTCGCGATATCCAATTCCAGTTGTTCCAAAGATACTCCTTCCGCAGTACCCAATTCATTGAATCGGCGGAGAGCACGTTCCTTGACACTTGCCGTCATGAAAATTTTGACCTCTGCATCTGGCAATACAGTTGTTCCGATATCTCGTCCATCCATTACGACACCTTTACGCAATGCCATTTGTCGCTGTAAATCAACGAGCTGATTACGAAGGCCTTCAATTTGAGCATAACGAGATACTTCTGAGCTGACCTGATGAGAGCGGATATATGGTGTTACATCCTCCCCGTTCAACAGAACCAACTGTCCATTTTCATGTGGTTGTAATTCAATCACCATATTTTGCGCGATTTGAAGCACCTTATCGGGATTTTCTGAAGAAATTCCTTCATTCAGCATATACCAAGTGACAGCCCGATACATGGCTCCGGTGTCTACATAAATATACTGGAGCTTGTTCGCCACCATCCGGGCAACCGTGCTTTTGCCCGCCCCTGCAGGTCCGTCGATGGCAATATTTATTCTGTCATTCTTCTCAGTACCCTGCATAACCAACGGGGCATTCCTCCTCAAACATGAGCCTCAAGAAAAAAGCAGGCATTGCCTGCGACGTGAAAATTATACCACACTAACTAGAGTGATGCAAAAAAGAAGGCTTTTTTACATCCATCCAATCCTTTACATTCCCTGTATCTATGGGCACTCCTTCCATTCGATAGACTGGTGAGAGATAAGGCCGAGTTCCATCAATATGTAACAGCATCTGTATCACAAGGAGACTGATTCCCAACCATTTCAGAATCCTCAATATTAGGTTACCAAGAAAGTCAACATGCTCTATTAATGGATCTAACTTAACCTCTGTTATAGTCCCATCTTCAATTTCTCTCACATCTACTCTAGTCATGAGACATAACCACCTTTTATCTTTTCCAGTTAGGATGGCATTCTCACTTCTATTTTATTCTATCGATTTCTGAAGTCGAATTGTCTTTCAAAACAAAAACGGATCAGCTTCTGCCTCTCCATATCTACAATGCTGTTAAACTTAAGCATGATTAGTTTTCGGCCATTAAGAAGTTCTTTGACCCGTACAACTTCACTTTCGAAAGGAACATGCTCAACTGAACCGTTTTTATAAGGAACTAGTAGCCAGCAGGATAGCAGGTCTGATTCTTTAATCAATTCATCAGGCCCCGCATAAAAAGATACTCCGCCACCTCCAACATCCTCTGTTGTGGATACATAACGTCTGCCATCCTTATGACTAACTGCTATTTCTAATTCGGCTTGAACCCGCAAAAAACTGCGCCTTTGAATTTTCGTTATTTCCTCTGGATCAGGCTTTCGAATCCTGACTTGACGAATGACATCCTCATGAAATCCCAAAACATACGTATTAAAATAATTTTTAATACCACCCTCTGTCAAAAAATAGGTGGATAATTCGTCCCCTATGTACAATTTTTTCAGACGATTTGTGCCTTCCTGAATCGGTACCTCCATAAAAATAGCGTCTTCGGTAATTTCGCAAATTCTTGATTTGTAAACAATTTTCGATTCTTTTTCGTCTCCCGTATCCATTTGGATAAACAAGATATCATTAATTTTAAGATACAAACCTTTCACCTTCTACCTGGATAATATCAACAAAATTCATTATACCACGCAGTCCAGTTGCTAAAGATATAAAATCTTCAGAGAACGAAAGAACGAGCCTCCAAGTTAGGAGACTCGTTTCAAGTTAATCATTAAATTTTAGTGTACGTCTGCTGCAGAATCTCTAATAATCTCAACGCTTTCTTCAAGGCCGGTATCTGCGTTAATGTAGAGGCGATACTGGGCACCATTGATTTTTCCACCGATCTCATAGCAGAGAGTATCCTCAGAACGATCATTTTTAATCAAAGCTTTGCGACTGTACACTTCCTCAAAATCTGTATTCAATGTTTTTCTAGCTTCAGAGAGGCTCAGCTTAGGTTCTGGAATATCACGATTATCTTTGTGCTCGTACACAAATTCATTCGCCTGGAAACCAACAACATCACCGTTATCGAGTGCAGATCTAACCGTCATCTTCTCCGGATAGATGAGCACATCATCCTGTTTCCGAACAAAGGTGAAGTTTACCAGATTATCATATGGATCAGCATTAACTGCCTTCATATTTCGGTAACCCTTCTTCGCTAGAAATTCTTCAGCTTTATTCATAGCATCATCTATAGACACTTTTTTGGGCCCCACTTGACGATCATCTCTGTAAGAAGTGAGTAAGCCACCTTTACGAGTAAAATCCATCGTTAGTGGACTTCCTTTTGGTGATTGCACAGTCGCAGTATAGGACTCCCAATCTGTCCCCTTCCCGTTCTCTATGACCTTACAACTCGCATTAGACCCGGCATCTGCAAATTTCAACGCTTTACGGGTAATGTCTTTTTCCGTTACAGGCACTCCAGAGAGCATCTTTACAGAACGTGTCTCATACATGCTAGTGACCGATGGCCCCCAATCAAGTTCAGGGTATGTCTCGACCTTCTTATTAACGGAACTAAGCCCATCAATAATCGCATTGCCTGCCTGCTGATGATTTTTAGCCATTGTAGTATCTACATCAAGCCAGCGAAGGTTCTTTGCCAGAACAGTATTACGTACGTTCTCCAAATCCTTCGTAATCTCACCACAATTCGCATACAGCGACTTTAATGTCTTAACCTCATTCTCGTTAAGTGGTTCCTTTGTCATGTCACGAACGCCAGCTTTATAAGTAAAGTTTGCGATCAGTGAAAGAAACTCCTCCGTTTTGCTAAAAGGAAGCATCGTAAGTGGAAGTTGGTTTATCTCACTTTGGGCTTCACTAGCAAGTCTCCAGACATTCATCAAGCCCTTACGATGCATGCCTTGAGATGCTGAATTTACCGCCAAAGTATTACCAATTTCTCCGTGAATTCGGTCCATATGAAAAGACAAATCATGGAAAGCTCGTTGATACTGATTCTCTGCTTTAATCTGAATACTGTTCCGATCTTCCTTAACCTGGTTCCCCCACATAAGTGAGCCAACCAATAGAATAGTGACCACCGGGAACAATACGGCACTAATACGTTTATACATGTGGCTAAATCTCCTTTCTTCTATTCACTGACGTTAGTTTGAGTAGAAGAAAGAAGTCTTATGCATTGTTTATAAAACATACCTATTACAGTTTTCCTTTACAAATCTTCCTCAATTTCAAATTGGCTCTGGTTATCGCAAAGGCATTGTTTAAAGCCTGTTTCTATGCGCCCTTGTTCTTTACGCCCTCGTAATATGAATCTCTCCCCACATGCTTTACAACGTATTTTCACTTTTACACGCACAAAAAAAGACACCTCCATCGTTCATTCCCTGACTGACAGTCAAGGGGCTCTACGATGAAGTGTGTCCTATATTGTTAAGTCTTAACCTCTTCATCTCGCTTAATAAAGCGAAAAGGAGATCGGTTGTTAGCGCGTGAGATTTTACCCATTCCTCCATACCATAAGAGAACCATCAAAGGAATAATAAACCACAACCAATAGTTAGTCATCATATTGAGGATCAAGTCGTAAAGTCCGTGCCACATCCAAGGTAGAAGCAAGGATAGTATCAAGAAGACTCGATTTGATTTAGTTCCTGGGAACTTAGCATGCCCGAAATAATACCCCATTATAATGCCGAACATTGCGTGTCCGGACACCGGCAGTAACGCTCGAATTAACATGGGCCCGAAAGCCGCTTGGCTGTACCAGGCATACATAATATTCTCTACCGTTGCAAAACCAAGTGATATTGCTGTTGCGTACAGAATGCCATCGTACGGTTCATCAAACTCCGTATGATTAAATATAAGGTGATATAATACAAACCACTTCAACAACTCTTCTACACCCGCTGAAATGATCAAAGATTCGACCACCGGGTTATCGCCAAGCCATAATATCATTCCCCGTTGTAAGATCATCACGGGAAACACGATCAGAAATCCGAGCAAAAACACTTTGACAACCATATGCAACGGTTCTTGATCATACCTATCCTTCAGGTAAAAATATGTGAGCAAAGCGAGACCCGGCGCCAAAGCAGACGCAATGATCGAGAACACCAGCACCGAATTCCCCCTCTGTTAATTGCGGGCCTGTAGTCCGGCCACCGCCCTCACATGCCCACACTTGCTTATTTACTACGATCAAAATGGAGGCAGATGTTTTCTACCGCTTGTTGCGGCATGATTGTCTTCCCATATTCCTCTAGAACGGCGTCTGTTACCGGAGACGATTGACCAAATTCAGCAAGCAAGGCAACAACAGCTGCCTGCTTCTCACTGTTCAGTTGATCGGGATCCATCCATAAAAACCATTTATCCAAATAGTGATAGAGCGTGCCTGCCCCGTCGACTAAATCGTTCAACATATGGGCGGCTTCAATTAGCATCTCGAAGTCGTTAAATGAATAAACGATGCTGCCGCTTTGTTCTAAAGTTACTTCCATTTCATAAATCTCATCTGGCATCTCATCTTCAGATAAGCCGCCGAAGTGGTGATCGTACTTTCCTCTCGTTACAATGACCACCATACCTTGTGCGGGTAGAGCGAACACTTCAACCGCTAAAGGACCTGTGGCATCGAATCCGAGTTCACTGTAAGCCTGATCCATCATTTCTGTAAACAGGTCATACACTTTGGGTATTTCCTGCCACATTTCTTCCTTCTGGATCCCACGCTCACTCAGATCGTCAAACGTGAGGAAAATCCGTATCTTATCTTGGCTCAAGCGTTCTATTTTCATGACAGGATCCTCCTCTATAAACAAAAAAAGTTATAACAATTTATGATTCTTGGATGATGACGTTCCAAAAATAGTTTTATACAATGATTTTATCATTTAATACCCACAAATGCACGTAAATATGTACCTATAAAAAAAAGAATCATTCTAAGGAATACACTTCCTTAGAATGATTCGAATCCGGTTCAAATGTTTACAAACCCGGTATGACCGTATGAGTTTCTTTTAATATTTGTTCAACTTCTTGTTTAATATCTGGGTTCGTGCGAATAAACTCTTTCAGCTGCTTTAAGTTGGCAGCCTTCGAATTAGACGATGCCTGCTCCCCATGTTGATTTCCCGTGGATTGATTAGATATGGCAGCCCCGCTTGAACTGGGACGCACGCTTTCTTGGCTTTTATTGCCTTGGTTTGTGCTGTACGAATGGCTTGAGCGGCTTGAATTACTTGAACTACCGTTATAGTCTTTCATCATGTCTTTCGCAGTACTTGCCAGCTGGCCAATATCTGCGCCCTTCACCATTGAAGAGAATGACATAATGCCCTTACTGGAGAACAAACGGTAGACAGCAATACCGACAATAGCTCCGTATATAAACGACGAAGTTCTCACAAATATTACCTCCTTCTATGATAAACTCATATGTAGTGTTCTCGGGTAAGTAACAACTCATGCGGCATAAAAACAGGAAAGTGAGATGGAATCATGGTTAAAAAGACAACTACGTTATTACTCGCGGCAAGTTTATTACTAAGCGCTTGCGGACAAAATCAAGAAGGGGCTAATAAAGATCCGGAAACAGGCTCTCAGACTGAGACACCCACAAATGGACACCAAAGCGTTAAAGACCCTAATCAGGAAGAAGTCACTCCAGACGCTAATGACTCAACAAACACTAATGGGTCATCTGACTCTTCAAATGACAAAGAAGATACAAGTAAAGAAGATACAAATGAAAAACAACCATCGGAACAAACTCCTGTTAAGCCTCAGTATCACATTAACAAAGTGTTTAATATTGTACCTAATGATAAAGCTACTGAAGAAAAGGTCGTGTTGCTAACATTTGACGACGGACCTAAAGATGAAAAAATGATTAATAGTCTGATTGATACACTGGATAAGCATGAAGCTAAAGCTATCTTTTTTGTGAATGGATATCGTGTTAAACAAAACCCAGATTTATTAAAATTAATTCATGAGCGTGGACAGATTATTGGAAATCATAGCTGGGACCATATCGATCTCAAGAAAGAAAGTCAAGTAGAAGCCAAAAAACAAATCGAAGATGTCCAAAAGATTGTTATGGATACAATCGGAGAAAAGCCTAAGTTCTTCAGACCTCCCTTCGGTTCCGCAGGAGATCATGTAAAGAAAATTGCCAATGATAATAATCTGTTATTCATGACATGGTCTAACGGTTCATTAGATTGGGAAAGTAAAAGTAAAAACAACCCTGAAGCCGTAATCAACAACGTCATGGATCAACTTCATCCGGGTAGCAACATCCTCATGCATGAGCTTCCATGGACAGTCGAAGCTTTAGACAAACTTTTAACCAAACTTGAGAAAAAAGGTTATCAATTTGTAGATCCGCAGAATATTGAGCTAAAGATGAGATAAATTAATCGCTGCCTACATAACAGGTATTGCTAAGCATTAAGCTAAACATTAATATGATTGCAAAAAGCCTTGACCCTCCTCCGCATATGCGGATTGGATCAAGGCTTTTTCAAAAGCGTGATAAGGTGTAGTTCAGATGGAGAACCTAATCGTAAAGGAATATGAGAAGTGCCAAATCCTCGGCTAATAAGCAGCGGTACCGCGGCAGAAGACTTTTGAATTAAATTGTACCAACCTGCACTATATTTCTTATAAAAACCTTCTAAGCGAACCGCTCCAAATAGAGGGAGAACAATTTGTCCTCCATGAGTATGCCCAGCTAAGACGAGGTCTGCGAAAATATTGCGCTTCCCCATCACCCAAATCGGATCATGAACTAACATGATGTGATACTGATCTTTTTTGGCATGGCCTTTAAAATTACTGTATGGATGTTTGCGTGTTGCAGGCTGCATTACACCACTTAGTGCGATGGAAAGCCCATTCTTCTCTAATCTAACCGTCTTGTCTTTAAGTAGCGTAAGTCCAAATTTATTAAATAACGCTTCCAGCTTCTCTTTACCTGCATACAGATCATGATTACCTAAAACCCCGTAGACAGGTGCAATTCGGCTTAAAGACTGTAGATTTGAACTCACACGTTCCCAAGGGACACCCTTCTCCGTAATATCTCCACCAAGCAGGATGCAGTCCGGTTTAAGATTGAGTTCTAGTAACTTCTCATCTGTTAACTTACGACGATGAATATCAGTAATGAATAGAATCTTATAGCCATCAAAGCATTCAGGAATCGACTGGGATTCCACAATTTCATTTCTTACGCGGTACCCGGTCGCTTCCTTTCTCATCCATAGCAAAGTAGATAAAGCAAGAATCAGTAGGATTAAACTTATCCATAAGATCAAAGTATTTCCTCCAGGGGTGGTGCACCGATCAGTCCCCAAATGAGCAGACCGGCCATCAACAGGATAAAAATAACAATAAGTGAATTAACAAACCATTTGCTCATTCTAACCTTTTGTGAAGGATGTGTGCTGCTTCTAGACGGTGCTGATTCTTCATCTAACTGAGCATCATTGTTCTCTCTTCTAGATCTTGATCTACGCAGCACATCATCCTCAGGGGCTCTATGCTGAGAATCATAGTAATCCTTGCTAGTACTATGCTGTGATCTAGAATCCAACCTTGAATTTAGATTTTCTTTGTTTTCTTTTGAACGAAAAACTGTATCCTTCGATGCAGCCTTACTATTTTTCCGGCCTTTATTTCGGCTCCGATGTCTATCCATTCTGCTAAGCTCGTTCATTATCTTCCTTCCTCCGAAAACGAATCATCATACCTGATATTAAATCAATGACAAAATGACAAATAATCGGTGCCCACAATGATCCAGACTCAATATAAATGTATCCAAGACCATAACTGCTCAAAAACACCCAACCCGTAGGAATCCAATGCCTCAAATAACGAACATGAATAACGGCAAACAATATACTCGTCCAATAAGGACCAAAAGCATGTTGAATGGCTCCTCGGAATAACAGTTCTTCACATACTGCTACGATAAATGCAATAAGAATGATATGCCATATGGGCCTTTTACTGAACAGCATTTCGTTGATTCCACCATCGTCCATGCTACTCTCAGGTACAATACGGGATAGAACAAAATCAATGGCTAACATTGTTAAAGCAAGACCTAGCCCCCAAAGGATAAAATGATTATTTGATGGTAGAGCAAGCAATTGAATGGGATTCTGCTTCTGGAACAGAATCCAGATGAGGCCGATGATCAACGTCAATCCTTGGGTTAAATATAGATTAATCAACAGCAGCCGGTCATTTAATTGATGCGGCTCAATCTTCTTGATTTTGATTTTGAATTTTTTCATGTTAGCCTGCCTGTCTCTTTATTCTTTGAAAAATAAAAGTGTATAAGTGAGCATTATGCAAAATGCTGAACTGAAAATTATGCTACTAACCTTAATCTATGAGCAGTCATAAAATAAGTGGGTATAAGCATCATAGCAAAAAAAACGCCCGTATTACAAGGCTCACGCCTTGATAAAGCACTGATCATAACTTTAGATACATCCCTAAATACCTATTGACATGATCGTAAAAGCCATGATACATTATGAAAAAATTAATCGACTAAAACCGATGATGGAAAAAAGACGCTTCTTACGTCTACAGAGAGCCGATGGTGGGTGCAAATCGGCGGCGAAAAGTGTGCTTGAGCGATCCTGAGATATTCCGCTGAATTTCAGTAGGCGTAATCGGATGATATCCGTTACCAATCAAGGCCTTGATAGGCCGTTTGAGGCTGCCTATATGGCAGTGAATAAGGGTGGTACCACGAATAACTCTCGTCCCTTACTACGGAAGTAGTATGCGGATCGGGGTTTTTTTTATATGCTATTCCCTTTGCCGCATTACCGCGTCGCTTAAGTCGGGTGTAACGGAATGTGCTTCAGCACAATCCTTATTCTATATTAACTAGCAAACTATAATTAGAGAGTACTGAGGAGGAAGAGAAACCATGTTTAAAGTTTTGGTATCGGATCCGATTAGTGACTTGGGTATCCAGCAGCTTATGGATGCACCTGACGTACAAGTAGACAAAAAGACAGGTCTTTCAGAAGATGAGCTTATTGCTATTATTGGAGAGTATGACGGACTTCTCGTAAGAAGTCAGACTCGTGTAACAGAAAATATTATGAATGCAGGTAAGAATCTTAAAGTTGTAGGCCGTGCTGGTGTTGGTGTAGATAATATCGACCTTGAAGCAGCCACTAAACGCGGTATTGTTGTTATCAATGCTCCAGATGGTAATACAATCACAACAGCTGAACATACTTTTGCTATGATGATTGCATTAGCGCGTCATATTCCTCAAGCCTATGCGAAGACGGTATCTGGCACTTGGGATCGTAAATCCTTCCTAGGTGTAGAGCTCCGTAACAAGACTCTTGGCGTGATGGGTATGGGCCGTATTGGTAGCGAAGTTGCTAAGCGTGCAAAAGCATTCGGCATGAACATCCTTGCTTTCGACCCCTTCCTCACTGAGGAGCGTGCTGATAAACTTGAAGTGAAACTTGCTTCCGTAGACACGATTATCCGGAATGCAGATTTCATAACTGTGCATACACCACTCACTCCTGAAACTCGTCATATGATTGCAAAGCCACAATTCGAAATTATGAAGCCTGGTATGCGTATCGTTAACTGTGCTCGCGGTGGAATCATCGACGAACAAGCACTTGTTGAAGCTATTGACGAAGGAATCGTAGCTGGAGCTGCATTTGACGTATTTGAACATGAACCACCACAAGAGGATCACCCTTTCCTGAAGCATCCAAAAGTTATTGTTACTCCTCATTTGGGCGCATCCACTGTGGAAGCTCAAGAGAATGTAGCGATCGATGTATCTGAACAGGTTCTCCACATTCTGCGGAATGAGCCGTTTAAGAATGCGGTTAACTTCCCTCTCGTGGCAGCTAATGTAATGAATAAACTTCAACCTTACTTCCCACTTGGTGAGAAACTTGGTAGTGCAGTAGCACAAATTACAGCCCATGCCGTAAACGAGATTCATGTTGATTACGCTGGCGATCTTGCGGAAGTGGATACACAAGCCCTGACTCGTTACATCGTAAAAGGCATCCTCGAGCGTCATCTTGGTAATGAGGTGAACATTGTTAATGCAATGCACCTTGCGAAGAGCCGTGATCTTCACGTGGTGGTATCACAGACACCTAAGACAAAAGGCTTCACGAACCTCGTGACGGTTACATTGAAATCTCAAAATGGAAGCGAACGTCTGATTGCCGGAACACTACTTCACGGTTATGGCGAGCGAATTGTACGTCTGGACAAATTCCCAGTTGATATTGCACCGGAAGGACACCAGATCCTAATCTCCCATAACGATAAGCCAGGTATTATCGGACGCGTCGGAACCCTTCTGGGTGAGAACAATGTCAATATCGCATCCATGCAGGTGGGCCGTAAAGTTATCGGCGGTGAAGCGATCATGTTCCTAACTGTTGATAAGGACGTTCCAAAGGATGTTCTTGTTAAGCTTACGGGACTCACTGATCTGAACACAGCTCAAGAAATCGTACTTCCTTAATTCATATCATAAATAATTAAGCCTCCGAGTACCAAGTACTAGCAGCTGCTAGTGCCGAACTCGGGGGCTTTTGTTCCACGTAGAACAAGATTAATGTTTATCGTTCAACAAAAAACACCTTCTTCATCGAAGGTGTTTTTTGTATTTTGTAAATATTTGCTGTTATTTTACTCATTCCGCCGGTATGTAGAAGGTGAAATCAGTACCTTCACCAACAACACTATGAACGGAGATCGCACCCTTATGCGCTTCTACGATGTTTTTAACTATGGCAAGACCAATCCCCGTACCAACGGATTCACCGCGTACACGGGCCTTGTCAGCTTTGTAAAAACGGTCAAATACAAACGGCAGATCCTCTGACGGAATGCCTACCCCCTGATCGGATATAACGATTTTAACGGCAGGTCCAAGTTGATTCTGAACACGATCCGCTGTTATTTCTATAACCTTCCCAGAAGGCGTATGTCTAAAAGCATTATCGAGCAAATTCGTCATCACTTGCTCTAACTTATCTTCATCTGCTGAAGCAAGTAATAGATTCGAATTCAATTTCGTTAGTCGAAGGTCGATGTCCCGCTCTTTTGCCCGAACTGTGAACTTACGATAAACCCGCTCACACAAATCTTCGGCGTCCACGCTACGACACATGAGTTCAGAATGTCCCGCTTCCATTCTTGTTAAATCCAGAAGGTCTTTGACTAATCTACCCATTCGAAGCGACTCTTCATGGATCACCTGTATAAGCTCCTCACTCTCTTCAGGAGACGCAGCCATTCCATCAAGAAGCGCTTCACTATAGCCTTGCATCATGGACAGCGGGGTACGTATTTCATGGGAGACGTTCGCGATAAAGTCTGTACGCATCTTCTCTAGCTTCACTTGCTCCGTTATATTACGCAGAACTACAACAGCACCTCGAATAACATCATCCGAGTATAGAGGAGCCATATGGGCCTCCCAGACCCCTTGTTTTACATGCAAGTCGGCACTCTGATCTTTACCTTCATGCATCGTTTTATAAAACAACGCACTCAGAGGTTCTGGCATCACATCAGCTGCCCAGCCCCCACCTTCTAAATCTTCATCCCAATGTAACCCCTGCCAAGTCTTCATCACATCTTGACCGGGGGGATTAGCTAGTACAACATCACCGTTATTATCAAAAGTAATTACAGCATCGCTCATACTGCGCAGCACGCTAGCCAAATGCTCCTTCTCATGATTCAGACTTCGGATCGTTGTTTCCAGCTCCGCTGCCATATGATTAAAAGTGTTAGCCAACTCACCAATCTCATCACTCGTAACGAGATCGAGTCGTGTTCCATACTTCCCTTTACGGATCGCATTCGCTGCTTGGATAAGTTTCTGCATCGGTTGTGTGATCTTCGTAAGAAGAAATAAACCAAAGAAAGTCGTCATCGAAAATCCGATAATCGACGCATAGGTAAATAACCGTTTGATATCTCCGGAATTCGTAAATACAGTATCAATATAAGGAAGCAGAAACAGGCCAAGTGTCAGTAGGACACATGCTACAAGGCAGGTTATCGTTATCCACAGCTTTCCGACAAGCGATCTCCAAAAGTTCACTTACTTAGGAACCTCCAGCTTGTAACCTACTCCCCATACGGTTGTAATCATAGCCGCTGCTTCGCCCGATACCTTGTTCAATTTCTCACGTAATCGTTTCACATGTGTATCTACAGTACGGAGATCACCAAAAAATTCATAATTCCATACATCTTTCAGAAGTTCTTCTCTCGAGAAGACTTTATCCGGGGAAGATGCCAAATAATGCAACAGCTCATATTCCTTAGGTGTAAGACTAATTTCTTGTCCACCCGCAGTGACACGGTGAGCATCATGCTCAATAACAAGATGCGGAAATACAATGCTATTCGTTGGTGTAGTTTCCTTCGATAAATAAGCAGTCGCAGAAGAACGACGAAGAATTGCTTTCACCCGATAAATAACTTCACGCGGGCTAAATGGCTTCACAACATAATCGTCAGCACCAACTTCAAAACCCTGTACTCGATTAATTTCCTCACCCTTAGCAGTCAGCATAAGGATCGGTGTTGATTTCACCTGACGCAAGCGCGAACACACTTCTACGCCATCAATTCCAGGCAACATAACATCAAGAAGAACCAGCCCGTAATCTTCGGTTGTCGCCTTCCGAAGCGCTGTTTCTCCATCTTCTGCCTCATCAATTTCATATCCTTCTTTCTCCAGATACATTTTGAGTAGTCGCCTAATGCGTTCTTCATCATCTACCACGAGGATGCGATTTCCATGCTCTGTCATCGGTAACATCTCCTTCATTCTAGGGAAAATCAGAACGGCCCTCATCCATTTGGTTCGAGGACCCTTCTGATTTTTATCAAAATCTAATTTACTTGTATAACATTATCATATTATTCTGTTCCGGCATAGGAATGGAGACCTGCAATAATCAAATTCACGCCAACGAGTGTAAACATAACGACGATAAAGCCGATTACTGTAAGCCATGATGATTTCTTGCCCTGCCATCCTTTGGATAACCGTAGGTGAAGGTACACACTATAGAATAACCATGTAATGAGTGCCCAAACTTCTTTTGGATCCCAACCCCAGAAACGGCCCCATGCAATTTGTGCCCAGATCATCGCGAAGATGAGTGCACCTAGCGTAAAGATTGGAAAACCGATTGCAATTGCACGGTAACTGATTTCATCCAAGTCATCCGGGTCAAGTCGGTTGAGAGCGGGTTGAATCACTTTCGCTATAGGTCTACGCAACGCTAGTCTAATTAAGCCGTATAAGATCAAACCACTCACGAGAGACCATATAACGGTATTTAATTTACGTCCTGCATTGATACCATGCATCCAAGATGGTGCTTCAAAAAGCGGGGATTTCATTCCCATAAAAGACTGCATTTCAACAGTTTCACTGTTATATGGTGCAACAAGTGGAGGCATATTATAATCCACTTTAACTATTTTACTAATTTCTGTCTTAGGGTCAACATTCGTCTGATTGAATTCAGCATGATAACCCGCAGCACGGAAACTGTAGACCGATACGATAAAACCAATTAATACGACAACAGCAAACATACATAATTCAAGCCATCTTTGTTCACGGCGAGACTGCTTGTCCTTATTATTGAAATCAACCGTTCTCAGCAAGTGCATAAACCCGGCTACAAAACCAATAGCAAAGAACGCATCACCTAGTGCAGCCATTGTTACATGAATTCCAAGCCAGTATGATTTCAAGGATGGAATAAGCGGTTGAACTTCTTGAGGAAACACCGCTGCATACGCCATGATTATAATGGCTAGTGGAAGTGCAAATAAACCAAGCATTGATTTTTTATAGAGAAAGAATAAGACCAGAAATGCAATCATGATAGCCATTGATAAGAACGTCATAAATTCATACATATTGCTGACAGGTACATGTCCAGAACCTGCCCAGCGTGTAAAGAAATAAACCAGATGACAGACTAAGCCGATAGCCGCCGTAACGAAAGCAATTTTACCCCATTTCGCTACATGAGCTTCAGGATTCGTCTTTCTAAAACGTTTACCCCACACCGCTAAACCATAAAAGCTAAACGATAAACAATAAAGTAAGAACGCAGCAATAAACACATCGCTACTAAAATCCACTAACGTCATGGCTTACTCCCCCTATTATTCTCCAGTGACTTCTCATCTACTTCGATGTTCATTTGCTTGAGTACAGCCGATATTTCCCGTCGCAATCCGAACCAATTCTTGTTCGTATGCGCTCCCAAAGTTAACATCTCATTATCGATCCGAAGCCATATCCGGCGATGCTGGAAATAGAAGCCCATGATCAGACCAAGCATACCTATTGCGGCTCCGATCCATATGAAAGGCATAACTTTATCAACACGTATGTTCAAGTAGGTGGTTGATTTGGACAAATCGACATCTTCCATACTCGTCACATCCAGATTGAGAGGGACCGTGCCTCCAGCTAACTGTGCATTAAGTGCATCCTGCTGAAAACGTTCCTTGTCAATTTGTTTCGGGAAGTAAAAATACTGAACGCCGGTCTCTGGCAGATCAGGCCCAAAAATCTGGAATAAAAAGCCTGGTGCATTGGGACTTGAGGATAAATTAGCCGGTTGGCCTTGATCATTCAACCCAAAATCAGAGTACTTCTCTGTTAACTTGAGCGTATAATCTCCAACCTTATACTCCCGTTCTGGATCCCTTATGTTCAAGGTGAACTTGCCATATTCTTCACCGCTCTTCGCATTTACCAATACGGGTGAGACAGAGCGAATTACGGGATTCAGATCATAGTCGAACTGATACGCCATAAGTCCTTTGTAATTCATAGGATCATTCACTTGAATATTATGACGATCGACTTCGACTAACTTCGGTTCCTTCGTCAAATCATCACAATCTGCTTCACACATATACAGAATGGCTTTAGTTTCGAACAATTTAGGCAGCACTTTACCTTTATTCTTAAATTCATTTGGCATGTCATCTTCGGTATAAAACTCTACCCGAAAACCATCATTCTTCAAATAATAACTTGTATTCGGAATTTTCTTACTCTCCCCTTCAGGGAAGCCGATATGCTTATCCATATGCATTCCGGGCAATCCTCTTGCAAGCACTGCAAGCAGAAATACGATAAGTCCAATGTGAAGCACATAGGGTCCCCAGCGACTAAATCGCTGTTTCTCAGCAAGCAGCGTACCACCATCTGTCCGAACTCGGTAACCTTTTTTGCGTATAAGCGGGGTTATCTGCTCTACCCACTTCGCCCCATCTTCAGCAATTGGTGTCTGATAGGTTACCTTTTGACGAGTTAGAAAAGACATATGTTTGGGAATCCGTTGTCTGCTTAGAGCTTTATACAGCGGCAGAACCCGGTCTAAACTACAAATAACCAGCGACGCACCGATCATAACGAGAAGAAGAACGAACCACCATGATGTGTATGTATGGGAAAGACCTAGTAGATAATATACATGTCCTAATTTCCCGTATTCTTGTTTGTAGTATGTGGATGGATCTATGTTCAAAAAGGTGCTTTCCTGAGGGAAAATTGTCCCGAGCATCGAACCAACTAACGTCAGAATGATTAAGTAGATGGCTACTTTTACAGACGAGAAAAAGTTCCATATCCGGTCAATAAATCCAGGATTACTTTTCTGCGAACGACGAGCTATGCCATCATATCGCATTTCCAAAACGGTCTGAGATTCTGCGTCCTCGGTCAACGGTTTACCACAGGCTTCACATAATACCGTACCTGTCGGATTTTGATGTCCGCACTCACATTTCGTGTTCGTTATTAAAGGTTGTGATCCTTGACTCATTTTGCATTCACCAACTGTTCAATTTGTTTGTCTAAGGTACTTAAATCTAGTTCTCCAATCTTAATGTGAACGATTTCGCCTTTAGACGACACAAAATAGGTTGCCGGCATTGCGCCAACTTTGTAATCTCCTACCGCATCTCGATCCGGATCCATTAGGATTGGGAACTCCACGCCAGTCTGAGCAACAAAATTCTCGACGGTCATTTTATCTTCGCCGGCGTTAATGCCAATAACTTCGACTCCTTGACTCTTCCATTTTTCTCGCTGAGCTTGAAGAGCTGGCATCTCTCTCACGCATGGTGGACAGTAAGTACCCCAGAAGTTTATAACTTTGGCTTTACCTTCGTATTCCTTCATGGTATGTACCTTACCGTCCAATCCAAGCAATTGAAAGTCAGGAGCTTTATCGCCTTCTCTGGGGATCCCGTCATTGCCCATAACAACGGTTGCCACAGCATAAGCACCTAATAGAACAACAATCAACAGTATGATGATTTGAACTGTTTTTTTTGATTTGCCCATAAAAGAAGCAGCATCCTTTCTATGACATCCATCATATTGTTCGAAGGAGGTGTGAACATCCTATGAACAATTATAACGATATTTGCCATAAATGCTGCGTTCCAATTTGAATATTATGTGTCAGGTTTTAACGTTTTTTGCGGGGACTTCCTTCAGGCTTGGCTGATTTTGCCTGCTGCTTGAGTGTGTTAATTTCATCTGCAGTTAAATGACGGAACAAACCACGTTTCAAGTTCTGAAGTAATAAGTCTCCATAAGAAACACGTTTTAGGCGGGTAACTGGATGTGATATCGCTTCAAACATACGACGAACCTGACGGTTACGTCCTTCATGTATTGTGATGGCGATAACGGATTGCTTATTATCCGGATCCACATCCTTATATTCCACCTCTGCAGGCGAGGTCATGCCGTCTTCCAGCATAATACCTTGACGTAGCTTGTCCAGCTCTGTTCCGTGCGGAACACCTTTAACGGTTGCAAGATACGTCTTTGGTACATGAAACCTCGGGTGACTAAGCAGATTCGCAAATTCACCATCGTTCGTGAGCAACAAAAGACCTTCCGTATCATAGTCAAGCCGTCCGATCGGATATACGCGTTCTTTCACGCCTTTTAGATAATCCGATACGATTTTACGGCCTTCCGGATCGGAAGCACTCGTGATAACACCTTTTGGTTTGTTTAGCATAATGTAAACTTTTTTCTCATTCTTGATCGGTTTGCCTGCAACCGTGATCATATCTTGATCGGGATCCGCTTTTGTACCGAGCTCGGTTACGACCTCCCCGTTTACCTGCACCTTTCCTTGCAAAATCAATTCTTCGCACTTGCGGCGGGAAGCTATCCCAGCCTGTGCCATAATTTTTTGTAATCTCTCCATGTTCGATAGGTCACCTCAAGTCTAATGATACCCACCTACAGGATAAATCACAAGCTCGTTCCATGGAAAATGTGCTCCCGGGCATGTTTCAGAATGTGGAAATAGGTACAGCGGGGAGATAGAATAGCGTCTAGACAACTCTGAAATGATTTTACTAGCAGCAAAAAGTTGCATTTTCTGTTCCTTACTCATAGCATCATACTCACGGTTGAAATTGCCAACCAGACATATATGGATAAACTCCGATTCAAGTAACACAGATGCAGTGGATACTGATCCATCTTTATGAATCGTAAAATCCACGTTTTGCGGTTTCGTCTCTTTATCACATGCGGTATCATGTATCACAAAGCCTTCAAACACCATATCATCACCTCGAATTGATGTGCCCTGAATGCAACAGTATATGCGGGTGTCTTACTACGGATATGGTCATTTGTCCTATACAAATAAAAAAGCTCGTTTATCCGAAGACAAACAAGCATACAGCGATAGCCGCGATGAAACCAATTACATCTGAAAAAAGCCCCACCTTTAACGCATACCGACCATTCCGAATACCTACTGCTCCAAAATATACAGTCAATACGTAAAGTGTAGTATCCGTACTTCCCTGAATGGTAGAAGCAATTCGGCCAATCATAGAATCAGGACCATAGGCACGTATCAGCTCAGTGGTATAGGCTAAAGAGCCAGTTCCCGTCAATGGCCTTAGAATCCCTAAGGGCAATACTTCACTCGGAACACCGAGCCATTGCAGGAAGGGAGCCGTCCACCCCACCATAAACTCCAATGCACCAGAAGCGCGAAAGACACTTATGGCCACCATCATGCCCACTAAATGAGGAATGATGGATATTGCCGTAGAAAATCCGTCTTTGGCTCCATCTACAAAAGACTCGTACACGGGCACCTTTTTGGTGTAGGCAAAAAGCGGAATAAAAGCGATTATGATCGGAATTGACCATGCGGATATCGTGTTAATCCACGTCAGCACCTATAACTCACCCTTCCCCGCTTACCGTTGTACTACTAAGCCCTTTACCTACACCAGGTGGTTTGTTCTTACGGATTGTACGTGCTCTATACCACCGGTCAGCTAGAATAGCAGCCATTGTTGCTACTGCTGTGGCTAAAAGCGTTGTACCTACAATCTCCGTCGGGCTAGCCGATTGAAAATTCATCCGAATCGCTATAAGTGTGGTAGGAATGATCGTAATACTAGCCGTATTAAGTGCAAGTAAAGTACACATCGCCGGAGTCGCTGTATCTTTATCCGGATTAAGCTTTTGAAGTTCCTGCATCGCTTTTATGCCCATCGGAGTGGCTGCGTTTCCTAATCCGAACAGGTTTGCACTCATATTGGACAATATATATCCCATTGCTGGATGGTTCTTAGGTACATCGGGGAATAAGAATCGAACGACAGGCCCCATTAACTTAGCTACCTTAGCTAGCATGCCTGAATCTTCAGCAAGCCGCATCATCCCAAGCCAGAATACTAGTACACTGATCAACCCAAAAGAGACAGTCACACCAGTCTGGGCGCCATCAAATGCCGCTTTGGTCACGCTGTCGATATTTCCGCTCACAGCCGCGAATACAAAACCAACCAAAATCATTCCCATCCAAATCACATTGATCATCTTTCTTCCCCCTGTTCTCCTCGTCCAAGGCTCTCTCCCAAAAGCTTATACGATTATTTAGCACCACCAAACATATGCCTTAATATATGCCCAGCTGACTGCCAAAGGGTTTCATTATCGGTTTGATGTGAGAACGTCGTTTTCTCGGGCTGATCCTGAAGGGCATCCTCCGGTAAACGACTACCTTCTACAAACACTGGAACCTGTCCAATCTTTTTACCGTCAAGTGATATTTCTACAAAGCCTCTAAGACCAAAACTCAAATCCGGATTTCTTGGTTTATCTAGGACAAGCTTTTTATATACGCGATCTTCTTCACCTTTTGCAAGGGCATATGAAAAACCTGTACCCGTTACAAGTGAGTAACCTTGCAGCTTTTGCCCTTTTGCGGCGATCTGATGGAGAGGGAAATTGTCAAATCCATAGTCAAGCATATTGGAATGATCATTCCAGTCATTACCATCATTCAAAGTAACTGCTGCAATCTGCTGACCATTTCTTGTCGCTGAGCTGACTAGACAGCGAAAAGCTTTTTTCGTATAGCCGGTTTTAACACCATCTGCGCCTTCATAGAAACGGAGCATTTTATTCTTGTTATCCCATTTGTAATCCCATTTCTCATTCGGATTCGGTGCCTTTTTAACCGGTGTCTTTACAATCTCCTTAAATGTCGGATTCTTCAACGCGTATGCTGTTAACTTGGCTAAATCGTTAGCCGATGAATAGTGTTCGTCATGATCTAGTCCATGTGGATTCATGAAGTGAGAGTTACTTAGTCCAAGAGCCGTAGCTTTCTCATTCATCATGAGCACAAAGCCTTCCTCAGATCCCCCTACGTGCTCAGCAATGGCTGAGGCGGCATCATTCCCTGAGCGAAGCATCAAACCATAGAGCAAGTTCTCAAGTGACATTTCTTCACCCAGCTTCAAGAACAAAGATGATCCTTCTTTGGCGAATGAGTTTTTGGTAACTTTGACTGAATCTTTCAGATTCCCTCGCTCAATGGCTACGATCGCTGTCATGATTTTGGTTAAACTTGCAATTCTCATACGTTCATCTCCACGCTTGCTATAGAGCAATCGGCCTGATGTTACATCAATCAGAGCTGCCGCTTGTGCGTGGTTAGAAGGTCCGCCATAAGGTTCATTTTGAGGCTCAGCTTGAACAGGTAACACTGAATTAAATACCATCAGAAAAGCGGTAATACATCCAATTAAGGTGAAACGGTAATATTGATTCATGATTTTAGCCTCCGGTGATCTTAAAATCTTGTACAAGTATATGCGGAAAAGCTTGAGGGTATGTCCCTTCCGTTGTCAGAGTTCATTATTAGCTGTTTAACAAGCTACCCACAGCAAAGTAAAGATCCCTTCCGGTAAACCGGAAGGGATCTCATAAGCAGATCAATGTGATGGCTGTGTTCCGTTTTGGCTTGAATTGGAAGCACCCGTTCCGCTTTGAAACATGGATTGAATTTGTTCAAGCAAGTAAGGTGTAGCATCGATCATACGTTCGAACAGATGTGTCTGATTATCAAGTGGAACGATATGAACGCCTTCTTTAGCAACGACAAGAAATGCGATTGGGCGAATGGATACACCACCACCACTACCACCACCAAAAGGAAGGGAACGTGGATTGTTGTTTTGAGTATCCCCTCCACGTCCACCGCCATGATCGGCGTTATAGTCACTCCCCCCCGCTGCAAAGCCGAAAGCGACTTTACTGATCGGAAGAATGACGGTTCCATCCGGTGTATTTACAGGATCGCCGACAATGGTATTAACATCCACCATCGCCTTAATGTTTTCCATTGCGGTTTGCATTAACCCTTGAATGGGGTGATCTGACATGATGACTCCTCCTCTGCTGTTTATAAAAATAAGGGCATCCCTGCACTATGTTCAGTTTGCTCGGATGGTGCATGTAATATGTATGTCTTTTATCTTTCCGTAAGCTACACATATCCTGACCATATCATGTACGGAACAAGGTCCGCCTCCAAATCTTCATTCCACCTTTAATCGATACAATCCTAACCATTAACATTAGCCCTGCAAATATAGCTCTTGCACAGGTGATTCGAATAACAAAGCTTAGATCTGTAGAAACTTGGGGCGGTCCATTAAAGTCCGGATGCACTTGTAACTTCGGTGTATTCGTTAATTTAAGGTGAAAGGACAACAGTCCTAGAATGGTATGTTTGATTCCCCAAACCATACCGGCTGCTACTGCTGATTCCGCTGCATTATCCAAGGCGAGCGATGTTGCCCAGTGTACTTCAGATAACCTAATAATGGATAGTGTGTTGAGAAACCAGTTTTTGAGACCTTTCGTCGCTTGAACCAAGACTTGGTAATTACTGAAACTGAACTCTCTCTTATTCTCTGACTCCTCTTCCGGTTCGTCTATTCTTCCTTTCGATCGGTCAGATGAAATTGATTTATCTGTATATCGCACACCCTTATCCGTTAGTTTAAAAGGTACTTCATACTGAACATTTATCATTCCGTACAACAATCGAATGTTAACCATCATCCTATATTCTTTACTCCGAAGTATGATGTGTATTCGAAATGTAACGGTGGACGCCAAGACAAGAATCAGCAGAGTAATCAGTATAAGCACGACCAGTATTAATAGAATAAGCCATATCCCCACACTGTAACCCCCAAAACGTTGTTAAACAACTCTCTGGCTTAGTATGGCAAATAATCCGTAAAATGATTCGAAAAAGAATGGATAACAAAAAAAGAAGCCTTGGGATCCCCCTTCGGCTTCTTCATCTCATTCTAATTCACATCGTCAAATGTTAGCTGTTTATTATCGAGTTTATCAAATAGCATCTGTGTCTCTTCTTCCAAGCTATCCGCATCCGCTTCAAATTGTGAAGGCTCTGGAAGGTCCTTTATATTTGCCAATCCGAAATAGTCCAAAAATGCTTTTGTCGTACCATACAGGATCGGTCTCCCGATCGCTTCTGCTCGGCCAACTTCTTCAATGAGTCCCTTATTCGTCAACGTATGAATGGCACGTTCAGCTTTTACACCGCGAATTTCCTCAATCTCAACGCGTGTAATTGGCTGCCTGTAAGCGACGATAGACAATGTCTCGAGGGCGGCTTGCGACAGAGACGAACGAGAAGGAGAATAGGCCAGCCTTTCAAAGTACGGCGCATGATCAGGCAAAGTTGCTAGTTTATAGCTACCTGCAATTTGAATAATTTGAATTCCCCGATGCTCCTCTTCACAGTTTCTCTTCATCTCGTTCAGAGCGTCCAATATGATGTCGGCCGGTTGCTCTGTAATTTCTGTCATCTGCTTTACCGACAATCCCTCCTCGCCAGATAAGAATAACAGTCCCTCAATAATCGATTTCAGCTTCGGAAAATCCATCAAACTTTACTTCCCCTCTCCACTCCATTACGATGTCATCAAATAACTTCTCTTGAAAACACCATATTTGTTTCATCTTCATTAACTCCAGAATCGCCAAAAAAGTAACGACAATTTCATGTCTTACCATCTCTTCATGCAGCAGCTTGGAGAACAATACTCTTCCGCCTGGTCCAGCACTTTCCAGAGTATGTATCACCTGTCCAATCCGGTCTTTTACCGATATTTCATCCCTTTGTATGCGGGCATAAGAAGTACGCTTGACCGCTTTGCTAAGCGCCTTTTGGAAGGCAGCAATAAGATCCGATGTATGCAATCCCAGAACTGGATTCTCTTCCATAACAGGCATGAATGGCGTTAAGTCTTCTGGCTCCTTCGAATAGATGAGACTTCGCTCCCATTCACGTTCGTGAAGGTGCTCTGCGATCCCTTTATATTTCCGGTATTCAATCAATCGCTGAATGAGTTCCGCTCGTGGGTCAACATCATCTTCTTCATAATAGTCAAACTCGTCCATTTCAATAACCGGTGGTTTTGGCAGTAATAGTTTACTCTTAATCGAAAGCAGTGTGGCAGCCATAACCAAAAACTCGCTTGTAATCTCCAGCTCCAACTCCTGCATATTCTGTAGATAAGCCATGTACTGTTCGGTAATCTCACTGACGGGGATATCCTGGATGTCAATTTCCGCTTTATCTATAAGATGAAGCAATAGATCGAGCGGTCCTTCAAACGTCTCCAGCTTGTATAATACGGTCACGGTGAATCCTCCCGCCACAAAAAATAAAATGTAGTGCCCTGAAAAAAAGGGCACTACATTAAATAAGCACTATTTTAGCTGTTTCGTCAAGTTTGCCATCTCAATCGCTGCCATTGCGGAATCCCAACCCTTGTTGCCCGCTTTCGTCCCTGCCCGCTCAATCGCTTGCTCAATATTCTCCGTAGTCACAACTCCAAATATCGTTGGTACACCGGATTTCAAGTTAATCGCAGATACTCCCTTAGCGACCTCATTACATACATAGTCATAATGTGTGGTAGATCCTCGAATCACAGTACCTAGTGTAATTATTGCATCGTATTTCCCGCTTTCCGCCATTTTTTGGGCAATCAACGGGATTTCAAAAGCTCCTGGTACCCAAGCCACATCCACCTCATCGTCCTGAACACCATGACGCTTCAGTGCATCAAGCGCTCCTCCTAATAGCTTACTTGTAATGAATTCATTAAAGCGCCCAACAACGACTCCATACTTCAAACCTTCGGATACGAGATTTCCTTCAAAATAATGTGCCATGCTAAATCATCAACCTTTCAAATTGGAATAGTAGTATTTAAAATTTCAGCATATGACCAAGTTTGGCTTGCTTCGTATGAAGATAACCCGAATTGTCTTTATTCTCCTGCATTTGTATCGGTACACGTTCTACAACCTCAAGGCCATATCCCTCAAGTCCTTTAATCTTACGTGGGTTGTTAGTTAGGAGACGAATTTGACGAATACCTAGATCCTTCAGAATCTGTGCTCCTATCCCATAATCCCGCAGATCTGCTGGAAAACCTAACTTCAGATTAGCATCAACTGTATCTAGTCCCTCTTCCTGAAGCTTATAGGCTTTCAATTTATTAATAAGTCCAATCCCTCGCCCCTCTTGTCTCATATATAAAAGAACGCCTTCTCCCGCTTCTTGAATCTGTCGAAGCGCTGCCTCGAACTGAGGACCGCAGTCACAACGATGCGAATGAAACACATCTCCCGTTAAACATTCGGAGTGGACGCGTACGAGAATAGGTTTATCACCATCGATCGAACCTTTAACAAGTGCAATATGCTCTTTGTTATCCACCTCATTGGTATAAGCGATCGCTTGAAACTCCCCAAAATCGGTAGGCATACGCACGGAAACCTCACGATTGACCAGCATTTCCTTTTCGTTACGATAATGTATTAGATCTTTAATGCTGATCAACTTCAGATCATTCTTTCTGGCGATTTGAACTAGATCAGGCAAACGTGCCATCGTACCATCCTCTTTAATAATCTCACAGATCACGCCTGCTGGATAAGAACCACATAATCTAGCCAGATCAACGGCTGCTTCGGTATGGCCAGCACGTCGGAGAACACCACCATCTTTCGCTACTAACGGAAACATATGCCCTGGTCTTCGAAAATCAGTCGGCACGGCGTTCGGGTCCAATATCCCTTGAATGGTAAGTGAACGCTCGAAAGCAGAAATACCCGTTGTCGTATCCTTGTGATCAACAGATACCGTAAAAGCTGTTCCGTGAGCATCTGTATTCTGAGTTACCATCGGTTTCAAATCTAATTCCCGTGCTCTTGCCTGTGTGATCGGCACACATACTAAGCCTCGACCTTCTGTAATCATGAAGTTGATGACTTCTGGTGTTGCTTTATCCGCCAGAGCAATAAAATCTCCTTCGTTTTCGCGGTCCTCATCATCAACAACGATAACAACTTTCCCAACCATCAGGTCGTTAATCGCGTCTTCAACCCTGCTAAACTCGAATTGATCATCCATAGCTCATTCTCCTTCTTTCTCATAGAGCGTACATGCTCTATTATGCAAAGCCATGCTCAGACAAGTATTCATGACTTATTCCACGATTTGATCTCTTATCATCTGTCTCTGATGAACCATAATGTAAAAGATGGTCCACATACTTACCTAAAATGTCATTCTCTATGTTCACCGTATCACCAGCCAGCTTGAATGAAAGAACTGTTTCAGCAAGCGTATGTGGAATAATCGATACGGTAAAAGAAGTTTCATAAACCTTAACTATGGTAAGACTAATACCATCTAAAGTGACCGAACCTTTAGGAATAATGTATTTAAACAAGTTTGTGTTCGAAGGAGCAATCTCGTAGACAACCGCGTTTTGATCTCTCTGAACACTTCGGATCACTCCAGTGCCATCAACATGTCCTTGGACAATATGTCCACCAAATCTTGCACTAGCAGCCATCGCTCGCTCCAGGTTCACCTTGCTCCCCCCCTGAAGTTCGTTTAGATTGGTACTTCGAAATGTTTCCGGCATCACATCTACGGTGAACTGCTTCTTATCTATGATCGACGTTGCCGTCAAACATACGCCGTTTACAGCCACGCTATCCCCGAGCTTTAGGTCATCCATAATGAAAGATGCTGAGATGCTAAGAACCATAGCTTCACCTTTTCGACTAATCCGTCGAATCTCACCGATTTCTTCTACCAGTCCTGTGAACATATAACACCTCTTCTTCTTAGCTTGATTCAAATAGGAAATCGACTTAAAAGAATACGATTATGAATAGGCCGGTATTCCACGAATACATAAATTATTGTCAAGTTGTTCAATCTCTAGTTCTGTCAAAGTTATCGCCTCACTCATTAGCTCTGCACCACTAAAGTTAAAACTTGAAGGGGCACCCATACTACCTACGATTTTCGGAGCCAGAAAGAGGACGATACAATCCACAAGCCTTTCCTTTAGCATAGACCCGTTTAGCGTTCCTCCCCCTTCCAAAAGAATGGATCCAATCTCTTTTTGACCTAACAAGGTCATTGCAAGCTGCAGGTCAACTTGGGGGCCATCACCGCAAGCAATAACTTCAACCCCCTTCTTCTCAAGCTCAATTCGCTTATTCTTATCCCCATGACTTGTTGTCAGTATAATGACCGAAGCGGCATGATCCTGAATCATCTTGCTGTCCAAAGGTATCCTTAGCTTAGAGTCAACCACAATCCGAATCGGATTCAGTCCATCTACAGTAAGCCTGGTCGTTAGGAGAGGATCATCAGCGATTACGGTCGATACTCCAACCATAATACCTTGATGCCGATGGCGAAGCGTATGCACTCTAGCTCTCGCCGCTTCATTAGAAATCCATTTACTATCCCCTGCTTTTGTTGCGATCCTGCCATCTAGAGTACTAGCCGTTTTTAGTGTGACATACGGTTTACCCGTTGTTATAAACTTTCTAAACGGTTCATTAAGCTTGTTAGCACGATGCTTTAGTACTCCTATATCGACCTGAATTCCTGCCTCACGCAGCATCTGAATACCTTTGCCTGAAACAAGTGGATTAGGATCCTCAGTTGCGATCACAACTCGTTTAACTCGCTCAGCGATCAATCTCTCGCTGCATGGGGGTGTCTTTCCATAATGACTACAAGGCTCAAGTGTAATATATACTGTGCTACCATATGCTTTATTGCCAGCCATTTGCAGTGCATGAATTTCGGCATGAGGTGTTCCTCTTTCAAGGTGAGAACCCATACCAACCAGCATGCCATCTTTCACTACGACAGAACCGACAACCGGGTTGATACCAGTCTGACCTTGTGCACGCTCAGCCAAATTAAGCGCTAATGACATATAAAATTCATCATCCATTACTTCTTTCAAGTACATCTCCCCTCCTCAAGGTCTTACACCCCGCTTTACAAGCAGAGATTAGAATCGAACATGAAACTTCCTTGCGGATCACTTCATTCGGCACAAAAAAGCCCTGTCTGGATGATTAAATCCAAACAGGGCTTAACTTAAATTGGGAGATTAAATATTGTAGACAGAAGCAAACAAGATATGCTGAATATTACCAAAGGAACAGAATCTGAATGAAAGCCAAAAAAAGCTGGCTCAAATCAGCTGCGACTCTTTGTGAAAATATGCACGCACACCAAATAAACGGTTGCTTCTATGAGACCTACCACAAAAAATGGTATGTCTTCTCTCCTTCTCCCATCCAGACTATACTGTCGGTCCCGGATTTGCACCAGGTCCACCGTATATACTCAGCATTTATCAAAATGCCTCTAGCGTATATCCGGGTCACGGACTAAGTACGTGACGAATAGCTTGTTTCGACTATCTCATCACGTCCATCACCGCCGGTAGGGAATTTCACCCTGCCCCGAAGGATCTTGCTGTATTAAGTTAATGGCATATTAACAAATAGAAAAACAAAAAGCAAGTGAATAATATACACTTACTTACGATTCATTCCAATGTGTACCATTCAAATCATTGATTTTATACAAAAAAAACAACCTTCTCTCGTTATCAAAATAACGAGAGAAGGTTGTCCTATATTAAAGTATTAAGCTTCAAATACTTTAACTTCTTTCATTTTGTCGCCTTGCTTCACATTGTTAATATGCTCCATACCGCTCGTTACTTTACCAAATACAGTATGAACGCCATCAAGGTGAGGCTGAGGACCGTAACAGATAAAGAACTGACTTCCGCCAGTGTTAGGGCCTGCATGAGCCATGGACAATACACCTACATCATGCTTCGTTGTGTTTGTAGAAGTTTCACATTTGATCGTGTACCCAGGACCGCCAGTACCGTTGCCAGTAGGGCATCCGCCTTGAGCTACGAAGCCTGGAATTACACGGTGAAAGCTTAGTCCGTTATAAAAACCGCTATTCGCCAATTTCTCAAAGTTGGCAACAGTGTTCGGTGCTTCTTCAGGGAAAAAGTCGATTTCCACAATACCGCCGTTTTCTAATTCAATTGTACCTTTTTTCATTTTCTCTTCACTTCCTTAGTCGATTAATCGAAATGTCTGATATACAATCCATCACATTTCCATGTCTTGATTACGTTCCCATTGTATCTCATTTGCAACATCTCATGCAAACAAAGATAACAAGAAAAAAGGGTCTCAGCCTAATACCGAAGTATAGGTGCGACCCTTGCCCTAATATTAACCTTAGCTCAATACTGTCTGCTTATTCTGGATTCGCTGAGGAACAACATCATGTCTAACAATATCTTCTAGACTTTCACGACGAACGACCAGATCACTTACACCATCTTTAACAAACACAACCGCTGGTTTACGAATACGGTTATAGTTGCTAGCCATGGAATAGTTATAAGCACCTGTACATGCAACTGCGAGCAAATCACCTGATTTTACCTTAGGCAACTCTACATCCCAGATCAACATATCGCCACTCTCGCAACATTTACCTGCAATAGATACCTTCTCTTCATTCTGCTCATTCGCACGGTTAGCTAGAATGGCTTCATACTGAGACTCATACAAGGCAGGACGAGGGTTATCGGTCATCCCTCCGTCTACGGCAACATATTTACGCACACCAGGAATATCTTTACTAGTTCCCACGGTGTATAGTGTTGTTCCTGCATCGCCCACAATACTCCGACCTGGCTCAACCCAGATTTCTGGAAGTTCAGCGCTGATCCCTGCGAAATGAGTCTTTACAGAATCTGTAATGGCTTTAACATACTGGGATACTTGAAGAGGTGTATCTCCTTCGATATAACGGATACCAAATCCGCCTCCAAGATTCACAACACTAAATGTTACACCAAGTTCCTCTTTCACCGAACGTGCAAATTCTGCAACACGCTGCACAGCCATCTGGAAACCTTCAACCTCAAAAATCTGTGATCCAATATGTGAATGCAATCCAAGAAGCTCGAGATTGGTTTGTGCTGCCGCTAGCTTAACAGCTTCAAATGCAGAACCATTTCCGATATCGAATCCAAATTTAGAGTCCGTCTGACCCGTTGAAATGTATTCATGGGTATGTGCTTCTACCCCAGGGGTTACACGAAGCAAGATCTTCACTTGACGGCCTTTCTCAGCTGCTACAGCCTGCAGCAAGTGGAGCTCTATCTCATTGTCCACAACGAAGCAGCCAATGTTAGCATTCAATGCCATTTCGATTTCATCCAGGGTCTTGTTATTGCCATGAAAATGAATACGTTCTGCTGGAAAACCTGCCTCCAGAGCTGTATACAACTCGCCATCAGACACGACATCAAGAGACATACCTTCCTCTTCAGCAAGACGACACATAGCCATGACACAAAATGCTTTACTTGCATAAGCAACTTGATACTTAAGACCTGAGGCTTTAAAAGCATCGATGTATTCACGACAACGGGTTCTTACCGATTGCTCGTCTACAATATAAAGAGGGGTTCCATACTGGGCTCTTAGATCAGCTGTATCGCACCCACCAATTTCAAGATGTCCGAGATCATTAATTCTGCTAGTACCGTGTAAAAACATGCTCACAATTCCTCCGATCGATATTTGAAAAGTTTGATAATCGAATAATTGTTCACAGTATAGCAGACAACGAATCGTAATAAAATGGATTTTTCAACATAACCTTTGTGTTATTTATTATTGTTTTCGTTTAGGATTCATTTCAGGACCCATCTTACTGCTGTCACGAGTCTTATTCAAAGCAGGACGTCTCCTAGAGTATAGCACTGGTTTACGGAATAACACCTCTCCCATCGCCTTTGCACTAAATGGTATGAACGGCCACAGGTAGGAGGAGTTATACGACCGATGCGTAGTAAGCATCAAGATGAGTAGCGTAGTTCCGATTACCAAACCTTTGACACCGAACAGTGCCACTGCTATTAAGAGCACCAGCCGAACAACTCGGTTGGCGAGTCCCAGCTCATAACTTGGAGTTGCAAACATACCAATCGCTGCAACAGCCATATATAGTACCACTTCGTTTACAAACAACCCTGTCTTCACAGCGATATCCCCGATAAGGATAGCCGCGATCAAGCCCATCGCAGAGGCTAGAGGCGTAGGTGTGTGGACCGCTGCCAGACGCATCAAGTCAACCCCAAATTCAACGATCAAGAATTGAGCGATGATCGGAATTTTCGCATTTTCCTGAGGACCAAGAATGTCTAAATACGGCGGTTTCAATTCAGGATGTATAACCAGAAGCATCCATAATGGTAAAAGGAACATGGAAGCAAATATGCCTCCAAATCGAACCCAACGTAGATAGGTACCCATAAAAGGCGTTTGCCGATTCTCTTCCGCATGCTGACACAAATCAAAGAACGTGGATGGCATAATCATCACACTTGGTGAAGTATCTACCATCACAACTATTCTTCCTTCAAGTAAGTGGGATGCGACGACATCCGGCCGCTCCGAGTATCGTACAAGAGGGTAAGGATGCCAGCCCTTATTTACGATTGCTTCTTCAAGCTGCTTATCTCCTAAGGGTAAACCCTCAAGATCAAGCTCTTGAATTTTATGCCTTACCGCCTCCACCTGTTCACGATCCGCGATATCATCAATGAATAAGATACAAACATCCGTCTGAGTACGTCTTCCGACCTGCATGATTTCACTATGAAGCCCCGGGTCACGAACACGCCGCCGTACCAGGTTGATGTTGGTAAGCAATGTTTCAGTGAAACCATCTCGGGCTCCCCTTACGACCTTCTCCGTATCCGGTTCGTCTGGGCTTCGAGAAGGATATACCCTTGTATCGAGCATAATGACCGATTGTTCACCTTCAATGAAAAAGGCACTCATTCCGGTCATGACCTTACTAATAGCTTCACTCAGCTTTGAAGTGGACTCCACTTGTACATATGGAATGTACTTATTCTTGATACTTGAAAAAGCATGTTTTTCGATATCCTCAGGTGTTAAATACGTTAACCGCTTTAGGATCTCTGTTCCTACCCCTGAGTTAATAAAACCATTCATAAATAAAAGGCCGGTCTCTTTTCCTCCGATGGTCATTTCTCTAAATACAATATCAAAGGAAACTCCAAGGCCCATGACTTCAGCTAATATGGCTTTCAGATCCTTCATTCGTCCCGGAATTTCATCTGAACCTTGCCAATACAAAATAGACTCATAGGTACTGTCCGAAGTTTCACTGTCTCTTTTCTTAATCAAAGCTTCCTCATCCAACTTCTTGATCTCGGAAGGTGGAACGGGTGGTATGTCTTCTGCTTTATTTCCAGTAAGCTCCGTCTTATCATCCATCTACTTTACCCCCTTTAATTCTCGCTACCCTCGCTAGTCTACTGTCGATAAATAAACCAATCGAACAAAGAACCAGCGACCTTTCCAGCGACCATAGCCATCAATAAGCCAAATAGATATTGAGTCAGCTTCAGCCGCTTGGACAAGATCGGTAGAACGTTTAACACTTCAGTTAAAGCTGCTGCAAGCATTCCAATGAACACACCGCAGAACAAACCAATAAGTGTGCTTACCACAGGACCTAAGGATGTTTTCCACATCCAGAAATCAGCGATTGTCCCTATGAGGGAACCTGCTATCAGAGCGCCTTCATACCAGTGGACTTTGTCATAGGTCCAGGTCAACTGGGAAAGCCTCGGAATAATATCGAGCACAATAATGAGCGCAATGACCCCCCCACCTACGGCAATGCCACCAGCTATTCCGAGGATGATGGAAATCATTTGCTGCACGATCGTAATCATGTTTTCCCCTTCAATTTCACATCAGATACCTGCGACAGACTCTCTGCCACTTTCATCTTTCGATATTCTTCTGCAACAACGAATTGATCGAGATTTTCCTGATACAAATACATCTCAACCTCAAGTGGAGTGGGTTCCTCGTTCCATTTCTTTTTGAACAGGTGATTAAAAAATACGGTCATCCCAAAACCGAGCCCAAGCGAATAGGCAATCTGGAACAAATAGGGATGCTCATCTCTGTGTCCTGTGACCATCTCAACGATTCGAATTTGAACCTCCAACATGTTGACATCGGCATGAAAATTCATAATCGTTAAAGCCGATCCAAAGAACAACAGCAACCAAACAATCGGAAACCAAAAGCGGGACGGTTTAGCTGAGGGACCAACTAACTCCACTAAAGTATGGTGATTTCCCATCGGCTCAATCTGAACGTTCGGAATCAATTGACGGATCTTTGGAATGATCAGAATTAAATCCATCAGAAGCCGGTTACCATCCCCATCTTTCGGTTGAACAAGAGGTAGGCTACGCAATGGATCTTCCCATTCAGGATCACAAACAATAAAAGCAACATCTCCGAGTTTGACGGTCTGATCTCTGGGTAGGCGAATACGGCTCCTTAATTGCAGAAACACCGTCGGAGTGGGACTAACCTTCATCCGGAACACTCCTTTACTGCTAAATTACCGTTAGTATGGGAAATAAAAGCTCTCCTTACTCTTATTTACCTTTCCATATGCAGGGAGTAATTATTACACTCTCTCTTTAGATCCGAATTCAAGCAATGCAAAAACGCCGTCCCTAAGGGACGGCGTTTAGACGATTCGGTAAAGATTGTGCTACTGCGCAATCTGATTACGAATGCTTTGAAGTATTTTTTTCTCCAATCTGGAAACCTGAACCTGTGATATGCCGAGACGACTTGCTACCTCAGACTGGGTCTGGTCTCGATAATAACGTAAGTATACGATGAGTCTTTCACGTTCAGACAAGCCACCGATAGCTTCATTTAGAGCCAGCTTATCAAACCAACGTTCTTGTGACTCATCCGCAATCTGATCCATCAAAGTGATCGGATCTCCATCGTTCTCAAATACCGTTTCATGAATGGAAGTTGGCGGTTTATTCGCTTCTTGGGCAAATACCACTTCCTCGGGGGTCACTCCTAGCTGTTCAGCAACTTCCTTAATCGTTGGTAAACGATCAAGCGTCTTGGATAGCTCGTCCCGTTTTTTCCTTACTTTGTTAGCCATTTCTTTCAAAGAACGGCTTACCTTAAGCGTTCCATCATCTCTTAAAAAACGCTGAATTTCCCCTATAATCATCGGTACGGCATACGTCGAGAACTTTACGTCATAACTGAGATCGAATTTGTCTACGGATTTCAGAAGACCGATACAACCGATCTGGAATAAATCCTCCGGCTCGTACCCCCGGTTCATGAACCGCTGCACAACCGACCAGACAAGACGAATATTACAGTTAACGAGCGTATCCCGGGCAACTGTGTCTCCGCTTTGGCTAAGTGCTATTAAACGTTTAACCTCCGCGTCGTCCAAATAAGTCTGCGAAGTCTTCTTCACATCGGCATCCATTTGTCCAACCCCTAATTATATAAAGCTTTCTTGGATTCGATCCTTTTTTTCATTTTGATCGATGTGCCGGTTCCCGGCTCACTAATGACATCAAATTCGTCCATAAAGTTCTCCATAATCGTAAATCCCATTCCGGAGCGTTCAAGCTCAGGCTTTGACGTGTAGAGCGGCTGTTTGGCCATTTCCAGATCCTCAATGCCGTGTCCATTGTCTTGAATGACAAGAGAAATCATATCACCGTCAATCTCAGCTTCAATCTTTACTACACCATCCGGATTACTATCATAGCCATGAATAATGCAGTTAGTTACCGCTTCTGAGACAACGGTCTTCAAATCACTGAGTTCATCCATCGTCGGATCAAGCTGAGATATAAACGCAGCCACAGCCACTCGGGCAAAGGATTCGTTCTCCGATCTTGCGGCAAACTCCAGAGTCATGAAATTATGCTGCGTTTTCCCTTCACTCATGACACAACCTCCAAACCCGAGAGTGCAGTACTCTCGTTCTCATAAATGGGCATGATTTTAAACAACCCTGACATTTCTAACAGACGATACACGGGTGGGTTAACATCACATACAGCCATTTTCCCACCTTTTTGCTTGATGAACTTATACCGCCCGAGAATTACACCTAATCCCGAACTGTCCATAAACTCAAGATCTTTCAGGCTGAGCACAAGATGCTCCGTCTGGCGACGCTGGATGGCTTCATCCAGCTGCATCCGGACGTGATCAGCCGTGTGATGATCCAGTTCCCCTGATAGTCTGACGATCAACACATGCCGCTGGTGCTCCATTTCAACATGCAGATTCATGTTTGCTCACTCTCCTCCCTACATGAACAAAGATTTCTACACCTGCGAAAGACATTCCTGCCCCCCGACAAAACTAGAAGAAAACTCCTATCAATCTACATGAAACAACTTTCCTGTCGTTCTCTTAAATAGTTTCCACCATCCTGCTTTCTTCACTTCTGCAGGTGCTTTGAGATCAAATTCCTTCACCAGCAGATCCCCTTGATAAACGGACAGCTTACCTACGACCTGTCCAGCCGTTACAGGTGCCTTAATGCTCTTAGGTATGGTCACCTCATGACGTAGATCCGCTGTTTTCCCACCTTTTTTAACGAGAACACTGTAGTTCTCTTCTGCTTGAAGCTGCATTTGTGGCACAGTCCCTTTGGAGATCTGGATGCTGCCTAACATTTCACCTTTTTTATAAATTGCATGCTTGCTGTATTGAGCGAAGCCGTAATCGAACATGCGAGAGATTTCATTGTTACGATTTTTCGTATCTGGCGCCCCAAGTACAACAGCTACCGTTCGAAGGCCGTCCCTAGTTGCCGTTGCAGAAAGACAGAATTTTGCTTCCGAAGTATAACCGGTTTTAAGTCCGTCTGCTCCAGGATAAAAACGAACCAGCTTATTTGTATTTACCAACCAGAAGGGCTTTGGTGTCTCCTTACGTAGATAATCCTGATATGCTCCTGTATATTTCGTAATCTGTTCGTGCTTCAGCAGTTCACGGCTCATCAATGCAATGTCATGAGCTGTGCTGTAGTGGTTCTCAACCGGGAGTCCATTACAGTTAGCAAAATGAGTGTTCTTCATCCCAAGTTCAGCAGCTCTCTCATTCATCATCTTCACGAACTCTTCCTCAGAACCAGCAAGTTTCTCTGCCATGGCTACGGATGCATCGTTACCAGAGGCCATTGCGATGCCCTTGAGCATGTCATCGACCGTCATCTCTTCACCCGGTTCAAGGAATATTTGGGATCCTCCCATCGAAGCAGCACGATCACTAGTCCGCACCTTGTCAGTCATTTTCAGCCTGCCGTCCTCAATGGCCTCCATCGTAAGCAGCATCGTCATAATCTTCGTGATGCTGGCCGGAGGCAACTTATCATGGCTGTTTTTCTCATAAATGATAGTTCCGGTATCCGCATCCAGCAAAATTGCAGACCTAGCGCTTGGCGCAAGCTCACTATCAGATGCCCCGCTAGGTTTCTTCTCATCAGCATAGCCTGCTGACGCCAGTGAAAATACGATACTAAGTGATAGTATCCCGGCAATAAACGCCTTTTTCAACTCCGTCCCCTCCTGACAATCGTAATGACATATCCCGCTTCTCAATAAACGGGTCTGTTCCCATTGTTGTCAGGTTGGAAGTAAATTATTCCAGATTGTAACGGATATCTCCTATACTTAATAAAAAAAAAGATATTTAGATTAAGGCTTACCATTCTTCCAATATTCATATGCGTGTACCACATTTCCGGTATATGAGGTAGATTCCTTCAGGATCTCTTGGAGCTTCGCAAGTTCACCCTCCATGTAAGCTGAACCTTCTTCATAAAAAGTAATATGATTTCCTTCATGACTTTCTTTCATCTCCACAGAAATGATGAGCGGTTTATTCAATTCATCTGCAAAAGCGATCTCTTCCTTTGTCACTTTAACAATGCCGTTGGAACCTTCCGCTGTATCTCTAAATGCCATGAGAGAGATGTGATCCATTTGATCAATCATCCATTTACTGAGAGACATTTCAGTACCTGGAACGGTGTACTTATCGAGCCATACCGCCATATCCATACTTGCTTGTAGATTAGAATCTTTTTTAAGCTCTTGCACGAACAATTCCATATTTGAGGTCCATTCTGAGATGACCCTTTGTGAATCCATTCTCCATTCTGGCAAAACATAAGGTTCAATATCTAAATGGATACCATGAAACCTTTCATTACCTTGGACCGATCTATTGTATTCTTTCACATACTTTATAAGTCTTAACATCTTCGCACGATTCTCTTGAAGCGCCCATATCGGGTGTCCACCCATTGCATGAACTTCAATCCCTGCTTCAGCTGCTTGCTTAACAAATGCACGGTATGCACTGAATGGTTGCTCTAAATCCAATCGAACATAAAGCCAATTTAAATTTTTCTCTTCGGCGAACTTGAGTATTTCTTCACTGTTATTGATAACCTCTTTTGCTTCCCATATGTAAGTTCCTCTTACCATAGAATCACGTGCAACAGGATTAGCATCTGGGACACGTTCACCCGTTTCCGGATCTGGGTCAGGTTCAACAGGTGGAACCTCTTCCCCAGAGCCTGTATCTTCCCCATCCCCCTTAGAGGGCATGTTCTGCCAGTGGAGTACATCATGCACTGCCAGACCTGCAAAAGAAGGGTGTGAACTCAGTGCCTCTGCTACATACTCAAGTGTCTGATCCATTCGTTCTTTGCCAGCTTCATAAAATGTTGTATGTTTCTCACCCGGCATTTCCATCGTATTTACACCAATAATAACTTGCTTCCCCAGACGATCTGCGAGTTCGAGCTCATGTTTCGATTGAGCAATGATGCCATGATCAGTATCCGCTTGATTCCGATATGCAAGTACCGTTATATGGTCAAACGACCTGATCATCCACTCATTTAAATATTGTCCATCAGCCATTTGAATCGAATCAAACCAGAATGGGATATCGATCCCAAGCTCTAAGTCTGACCCTGATACAATACTCAGGAAGACTTCAATGTTCTCCTTCCAAGATGAGATGATCTCTCCCTGCTCTGTTGCCCATCTGTTAAGGACATAAGGCTCTATATCAAGATGGATACCATCAAATCGCCCCTCAGACGATACACTAGCATTATAATCAACAACCCAGTTAGCAAGACCATACATATCTTCCTGATGTTCTCGTAAAGCCCAACGCGGGTCTCCCCCCAATGCATGTACAGCCACTTGTGCGTTATGTGCACGTTCTATAAATGTTTCGTATAGTTCCTTCGGTAGCTTTCGATTGATTTGTAAATAAATCAGATTAATGCCTTCTTCACGAGCGAAATTAAGGATTTGCTCCCCACCATCTGATATTAACTCTGTTTGCCATAGCCATGTTGCCTTTTTCCCTGTCGATTCTCCATAAGCCGGAGACTGAAATCCTATTAAAAGCAAAGCAACCACAAACAACAGTCCAGCATTCATTTTGTATGTTCTCGTAATCATAATCTCCCTCCATTCCCCAGTGAGGTTTTCGTATCCTCCTGTAGTAAACGGGGTTTATTATAGCATTGATAATCAAAAAAAAGATGAGCCCATATCCTTAAAGGACGGGCTCACTTGTATTAAAAGATATTTGAGGTCTATCCAAAAGAACTACTATCCATATGGTGAATATATCCATATCTTTCAAATAGAGAAATTATGGAAGTGTTTAGTGCCAACTGCTCAGGATAAAAGTTACGGAAAATGGCTGTCATATAGAGTAACCATTCTCGTTCGTTATTTAGCATGTGCACGACCTAGATACCAATCCATATGAATCCGGTCATTTGTGGGTCTCACGGTCCACCAGCTCCTGCTGAGCAAGACGGATCATTTCACGGACCATGGAACCGCCGATTCTCCCACCGATCTGGCCTGCTTCTTCTGTTGTCAGATCACCATTTGCATCGGCCTTTAGAGGTATTCCAAGTTCTTTGGCTACCTCATACTTTACATCATCAGGATGTCCTGGGTCCGTCACATAGCCCTCATGGTTCATAACTTCTGCTTTAAAGGCTCCCATCTGCTTAGCTGCTCCGGGCACCACATATCTTCTATTTCTTCTTGCCATAAGCTTCACTCCCAAATTGTTTACAACTAGCATGCCCGGAAGTGAACTCATCCATCAATACCTCAATCGATCTTATGGTCTTTACATACCTGGAATGATGGCCATCACAAGACCTAGGAACTTCTCACGCACTTTCTCAGCCGTTTCCATTACCTCATCATGAGACAAAGGTTGGTCTAGTATGCCTGCTGCCATATTACTAATGCAGGATATACCTAGCACTTCCAAACCCGAATGACGCGCAACGATGACTTCTGATACCGTGGACATTCCAACTGCATCTGCACCAATGGTACGCAGCATTACAATTTCAGCAGGCGTTTCATATGTAGGACCGAGTAAACCTGCATATACACCTTGCTGAAGTGTGATGCCTTGGCTCTCTGCGGTATCCAAAGCCAGTTTGCGCAGCCGACGGCTATAAGCTTCTGACATATCCGGGAAACGTACACCTAGCGCCGGATCATTCGGTCCAATTAGAGGGTTTTGACCTGTCATATTAAGGTGATCTGTGATGAGCATCAAGTCACCTGGTTCGAAATCTGTATTGACTCCACCTGCTGCATTCGTGACAAGCAGACTTTTGACACCAAGTTGTTTCATCACTCGGACTGGAAATGCAGTCAACTCCGGACCGTATCCTTCGTACATATGGAAGCGCCCTTTCATGAGAACAACAGGACGTCCCTTGATATTCCCAAGTAACAATTCTCCCTCATGACCTTCTACCGTTGAAACTGGAAAATGTGGAATATCCGTATATGGAATAGAAACGGAATCTTCCAAGAGATCAGCTAATATCCCAAGCCCAGAACCTAGAATAAGTCCAACCTCTGGCCTCACACCGCCTTTTCCACGAATAAAAGCTGCTGCTTCTTCAATAATCCCCTGATTTAACGTACTCATTCAAGCACCTCTCCCAATCCATCTTTATTTTAGTTGTGATAAAAAGCTTTTGCCGTATTCTGGCGGTTTCGACCCAAAATTGTCCGCAATGGTTGCACCAACATCCGAAAAGGTCGTCCGCACACCTAGACTTCCTGGGGCTTTAAGACCCGGACTATAAGCAAGTAAAGGCACAAACTCCCGAGTATGATCCGTGCCTTTATGTGTCGGATCATTACCATGGTCTGCTGAAATCAAAAGCAAGTCTTTCTCATTCAAGCGGTCCATGATATCCGGAAGTGCTTGATCAAAGACTTTTAATGCCTGTCCATATCCCATCGGATCACGCCGATGTCCATAGAGTGAATCAAACTCAACCAGATTCGCAAACAGCAAGCCTTTAAAATCTTGACTTAGTTCTGCAAGCGTTACTTCAATACCATGTTCATTACTTTTGGTCGGATGCGATTTCGTAATGCCTTCTCCTGTAAATATGTCATTGATCTTACCAATGGATATCACATCCAACCCATGATGCTCAAGTGCATTCATCACGCTTGGCTCTGGAGGTTTCACAGCGTAATCACGACGATTCGATGTACGAATATACTTCCCGGGATGTCCCACATAAGGACGTGCAATGACTCTCCCAACAGAGAATTCAGGCTGTAGCGTAAGCCGGCGGGCGATTTCACAAGCTGCGTAAAGCTCCTCCAGTGGGATTACCTCTTCATGAGCTGCAATTTGAAACACGCTATCCGCAGAGGTATATACAATCCATGCTCCAGTCTTCTTCTGTTCTTCCCCAAGTTCTTCAATGATCTCTGTTCCAGAGGCAGGTTTGTTCCCAATGACTCTACGTCCAGTCTGTTGTTCAAACTGAGCTATAAGTGCAGATGGAAAGCCTTGCGGATATGAATTAAAAGGTGAATTCATCCTAAGTCCCATTAATTCCCAGTGGCCCGTCATCGTATCCTTACCTACGGACTGCTCTTGCATTTTACCATAATAAGCTAGTGGTGCGTCCATAGGAGCAACAGACGGTAAGGAAGCGATGTTACCTAGACCAAGCTTCTGAAGATTGGGTAAAGTCAAATCAGGATTATGTTCCAAAATATGCCCAAGGGTATGAGCCCCAATATCTCCGAATTTGGCAGCATCCGGTGCTTCTCCGATCCCCACACTGTCAAGTACAATAAAACAGATTCGCTCGAAACGATGTTTGGTGTTGTCTGACATGTTGATCACTCCTTGATTATTGGTTAGGAACTCATCTAGTTTTGATTCTAGGACTACCATTACGACGGAAACTTATATATTCATTAATTTCCTGCTCGTGGATGGTGAGATTCATATACTTCTTTCATACTTTTCCTCGGCGTCTGGTACATCTGTGTTGTAGAAATGTCAGAGTGTCCAAGCATTTCTTGTACGGAACGAAGATCCGCACCATTATCAAGCATATGGATAGCAAAGGAATGTCGAAGTGTATGCGGTGTAATATCTTCTGTAATCCCTGCTTCTCTACCATATTTCTTAATGATCTTCCAAAAACCTTGACGTGTTAGCGTAGTACCTAATGAATTCAGAAATAGACCCTCTTCTTCATCATCTTTCTTTAGCAGCTTCTGCCTCATACCGTTTACATACCATTCCACACTTTGTGCAGCAAGTGGACTAATAGGCAAGATTCGCTCTCTACCTGAGCTTCCAGTGCATCGTACAAACTTCATGTCTGTATTCACATCATTCACACCCAGATTCACCAGTTCTGAGACACGAATACCTGCCGCATACAGCAGCTCAAGCATCGCTTTATCTCTAGCTCCTTGAGGAGTAGACCCATCTGGTGCATTCAACAACTTGTCTACTTGATCAATAGAAAGTCCTTTAGGGACCTTGCGCTCCGGCTTCGGGGCTTCAAGATGAATTGAAGGATCTTGCACAATAATAGAACGACGCATCAAATATTGAAAAAAAGATCGTATGGAAACGGTGCATCTCATCATCGTGGACGGAGCTCTACCTCGTTGCCTCAGATTTCCAAGGTATAAACTAAGAAGCGTACGATTCACATCCGCCGCTTCATTCACACCACGCTGCTCGGCAAACTCGATCAACAACGCGATATCTTTGCGATAAGACTCTGTAGTACTGCGTGACAACCCTCTCTCCTCCGTTAAGAAAGAGATATAATCGTCCAAATACTGCTTCATGAGATATTCTGCTCCTTATCACTGCTTTTCCATCCTCAGCAGACATTTATTCACCATACCAATAGTATAAGCGAAGTCTGTCTCGAGGTGTTACCCATGTGTCCATTGAATTTTCAGGTTGAAAAGCCTTTACAGCATGCCCTACTGGCACTCGATATGGATCATGCGGCATCACCCATTCATTAACGAGAGCAAGGGTATAGTAAAAAAACAAAGTCAGAACACTAAACATAAGGATAAACCTTATAAAAGCTCCAACTCTTCTTATAGAAATAATCATAAGCAAGGCGCCTCTCTTTCATGAGATAACTTGAAAAAGTTCTGTCACCCAAGCCTATGAGCTTATTTCATGTATTATGACGCCCGTGAATAAGCTGATCACATGAATTAACTCTGAAAATGTATAAATGTTATATAGCTGCTGTATAGAAACAGTAAACCAATCCTATGTAACTGAACCTTCAAAGTTGAAAAAACCCTCTCGGAGACTTGTATCTCCGTAAGAGGGCTACCTGCGTAATCAAACACAGATTATTGCTATTGCATTAAGTTTCGTTATTATCTTGCTTTCCCTTTTCTTTGCACCGATAACAGATGCCATGGAAATCAAGACGATGGTCATGAACCGTGAAATTAAATTCCTTCTCAAGCCGCTCTTCGAGTGGTCCGAGCCAGTCTTCACGTATCTCATCCATGCTTCCGCATTGGGTACAAATTAAGTGATGATGATGGTGCTTAGACGTATCTGTCCGCAAATCATAACGGGCAACGCCGTCGCCGAAGTTAATCTTCTCCACCACATGCAGCTCGCTCAGAAGCTCGAGGGTACGGTATACGGTTGCCAGACCGATCTCGGGAGCTTTTTCTTTAACGAGCATAAAAACATCCTCTGCGCTGAGATGATCATCCTCATTCTCTAACAATACGCTGACGGTGGCTTCCCTTTGGGGCGTTAATTTATAGCCTTGGGATTGTAACTGCTGTTTGATTTTGTCGATCCGTGCTTCCATCGTTTCCCTCCCCCTTGGAAATCACTGCACGTAATTGTTCACTTCTTTCATTATAGGGGGACTTTGCAAACAAAGTCAAACGGTTTTGCTACATCCTACAAGCCGCTTGCAGGAAGTAACATAGGCGCTACCCAACGCATCATACTTGGAGCAATCCATGTTTCAAATGAAGAAATGCCTAACATGAGCATAACCATGACAAAAGTTAATCCGACATAGGATACAAATGGTTTTGTCACACTTCCCGCACGCTGTGCTAGAAGTCGATTTCGGATGATATATAAAGAAAAGGTTATTGCTGCTACACTACTCATCATTAATACGGGAATGATAAGCATATTCTGTGGTGCAATTGAAACTAAAGCAAACAGCAATCCTTTCCAAGAATATTGACCTACAAGATACCCTACTGTAAAACCAACCAATACCCCTTTGAGAAAATCCAGAATTAGTATTCCCGGAAGACCGATGACAGATAGCCCCAAAATCCAGATTAAACCGATCCATTTCAGGTGAAGTGCTGCGATACTACCAAAAGAAGGTGCGCTTTGGCCTTCAGCCCCTTCATGCATTGTCAGAAAAAAATGATCTAAATAGCTGGCAAGATCCTGTTGCTGCTCTAGTGACAATGCATTAACCATTAAAGCTCCAAAAAGAACTCCAACTAAAAAAAGAACGGCAACAAAAACATATAGTGGCATCTGTTCCTTAAAACTTTGCCTTAATAAATGCATGAAATAGAGTCTCCTTTCCTGTCCCTATTTCTACACTATGTGAGTTTGATACCGTCTATGACTATCGAATAGATTTCATAGTTTTCGAATCCCGAACAACTTTTCCATAGGTTCCTCCGCCTCCAGATGATAGTTCGAGGATTCCATTTCTCGCCTCAACAATACGGTTAGCAATCCCCTCACCAACAACAGAAGCAAGATCAGCAGTAGATGTTCGATGTAGAATTGCCATTTCTGTACCGAACGCAGCAAGTAACTTGGACATCACTGCTTTACCTAGACCCGGAATGAATTCTAGCGGTACCTGGTAGTGGTAAGAAGGCCGGTGAGAAGGATAGTAAGGCTCTTCTCTATCCGCAATAGACATGATCCGATCGAAGACCCCTTGTACTGTCTTTAAACTTCCACAGAGCGGACATCTATCCTTCGAGGATACAATCATCACTTCATCTAAAATACTATTACAGTTTGAACAGTACGTTCGGTGGTATTTCCCAAGAAGCGGGTTAAGTCCATAGTTCGCTGCAACATACCTTCCATCCTGGCGTGCAAGTGCTTTTCTAAACTCATCAAAAGAGGGAGAAGCCATCTGGATCGAATTGTATTCACGCCCGATTTTACCAAGAGAGTGAGCGTCTGAGTTCGTTAGAAACGAATAGTTATCCATCTCAGAAATATAACCTGCCATGCTTGAATCGGCACTAAGTCCAAGCTCGATAGCAGCAATCCCATTTAAATCGAATACCTCGGACATTCGATCTGCCATACTGCCATAAAGACCTTTGTGTGGGGTGAATACGTGTGCTGGAATGAGAATACCATCCCGTACCAATATTTCCTGTTGTAGCTCTCTTGGCTCCACGTATATTCGCTGGGAGCTAAGTTGGACATTCTTCATATAACGTGACATCCACTTCGTGAAATCTTGAATGGTATCCAAGTCTCTGAAGAATGCCAATACATGAGCTGCCCCTTTCCCTGTACCCTTAATCTCTATTTCACTGCCCATCAAAATAACCGTGTTCTGATACGCGATTCCTCCGCCATCAAGTTCCTTCATTAAACCCTCATCAAGACATGCACGAATATCATCCTGTACCGATGGAGAATGGCAATCTATAATTCCAATCATTTCTATTCCCTTGCGTTCTGCTGCTTCCTTAGCTATGTTCTCAAAGGTCAAGTTTTTGCTCCCGCTGATCTTTACAGCTTGACCGCTTTGTGTTCGTCCAATATGAATGTGCATATCACAGTAATACTCTCGCAAGTCCGCGGTTACTTCCTGATGGGACGTAGTATCCATATTAGATAACACCTGTAAGCTTGTACATATTCCACGCATAAACAGCCATGATTGTCTTCGCATCACTGATGCGTTCTTCTTTTATAAGTTGATATGCTTCTTCCAACGTGATTTCTGACATTTCAAGAAATTCATCCTCATCCGGATTCATCTCCCCTAACTCCAAATCCTCAGCCAAGTAGAGGTGGATGATCTCATCTGCAAACCCAGGCGAGGTATAGAAAGAATGTAGTTTTCGAATCTTACCACAAGTATATCCCGTTTCTTCTTGCAGCTCACGTTTAGCAGCTTCGAGAGGATCTTCCCCACGTTCTAATTTCCCAGCAGGAATCTCTACTTCACAACGCCCTAAAGGTTGTCTGTACTGATCCACGACCAGCATTTTATCACCGTGCAGTGCGAGAACGGCTACAGCTCCCGGATGCCGAACGACTTCTCTTGTTGCTTGGTTGCCATCAGGAAGTGTCACTGTATCCACTTGTAAAGAGATAATCTTCCCTTCAAAAATCTGTTCTGTAGATACCGTTGTTTCTTCTAAAGATTTATTACTTGAATGGAGCTCTTTATTCCCGAGATCACTCATATTATGGCCTCCTTTGTTTAAAAACGGCATGTCTGCCCATGCTAGTGCATAAGGTGTATTATATCAAACTTCATATGAGAGAAGGTATGTGACAATGAAAAGCTATCAAGGTACAAAGTCCATACATATGGTTGGACAAGCTTGGCAGATCAAAGTCATGTTGAAACAATGGCAAAAGCAGTGGGGGCCAGAAGTCACGATTGCTGAACTTCTTCAATCCAATAAATAATGCAAAAAATGAGCAATCAACTAGGTCTTTAGAATCAAAATTCGACTTTTTTCTATTTTTTTCTTACAAAAACCATGACTAATATGCCTGTTTATGTGTTCTATTATTGGGAGGTTTCGAAATGCGACATCTAATAAATAGAGAACCCGAACATCATACAGAACCACCATCAGATGATTATGAGCTTGGGAAATGGCACGAGTCTCGTGGTCATTTTGAAGAAGCGTTGAAGTACTTCAAACGAGGAGCAATTAATGCCATCCAAGTAAATCCTTCATCACCTACGGAAAAGAAAGGCTCCGCATTAAGTTGGATTGAATACGGGCGTCTAAGCGCCAGAATGAATAAATGCGATGAAGCCACAACTTCTTTCAGACAAGCACTATGCTTCGGTGTACCTTACACTTCATCATCATTAAGAGAATGGGCTGTAATGCTCCACAAACAAGGGATCAATGACGCGGACATACTCACACGTCTCCTTGCTGAATTATCAACACATTCCATTCCACCTTCAGAGCTTGGGAATGCACTCACTGAAATCGGAGCCTACAAAGAGGCTGTACACTGCTTTAACATGGCCGAATACAATGACACTGAATCAGGCATCAAACATGCCCGCTGTCTGATTAACGATGGTCGTCTCAATGAAGCATTAACATTATTAACTCGTCTACAGTATGAGTGTACAATCCTTCATTTGCCCTCAGAAGGGGATCGCTGTTTTATTAACCATGCTATTTTTCTGTGCAACTGGAGACTAAGTGGTACACTCCCCTATTTACCTCCATCTGATTCAGAACGCATTCAGATAGCCAAGGCCGCATTATCAGTAGGAATGGTAACAGAAGCAGATTATATGCTATCCATAGAAGATGATCTCGAGAAACACAACCTCATCTGTATGTTGTATACAGAAGGTTACATCGATCTCGTTGATTCTCTTCTGAAGCAAATGGTTGAACTACCAAGGATTAATTCAACTTCATATAGTAATCAACTTCACTTTATCGCTGCTGAACGATTATATGATCAGAGGGAATATGATAAAGCGTCTGCAATATTTGAAAATTTACGATTATCTCAAGCCGAGCATACGAATGCGAGGTTTGGAGAAGCTGCCTGCTACTTACATTCAGCCCTTCTCTCCCTTACATCACGAATGACTCGTATTGAAAGCACAAGAACAGTAAAAGAACAGTCATTAGAATACATGCATAGTATCAATGCTGCACTTCATATTGTTGAAAACACGAAGTGGCACACGAGCTGGACACCTGCCCAGAAGCGTAGAAAGTACGGTTTAGATCAATCATCCATACTTAACTAATATTCTCACTTCATTGACCTATAAAAAGAACCTCTTAGATTTTCGTTGGATAAACTGTACGTTTATTCCAATGTCCGTCCTAAGAGGTGCTTTTTTTGTTTTGGATCTATCAAAGATTTCGTATCATTATGCTTGTTATTTAGAATCAACCTTAGCTGCTTCTTGGATAATGGCTACAACAACTTGCGCTGCTTTGACCAAATCTGAAGCTTTAATTCGCTCATTTGTTGTATGAATTTCTTCATAACCTACGGCAAGATTTACCGTTGGAATACCTAAACCATTAAATATATTAGCGTCGCTTCCTCCACCTGAAGGGAAGGTTCGGCTAGGCATACCTAATCCACCAATTGCCCGTTGTGCCAATTGAACGACTTCATCTTTCTCGTTGTAACTGAAAGCAGGGTAGATGATCTCACTACGGAACTCACATTTTGCTCCAAAATCACGAACCGTAGTTTCCAGAGCTTCACGCATCTGATTAATCTGCTTCTCTACTTTTTCCTGTACAATACTTCTAGCTTCAGCATCAATCTGTACATAATCGCACACGATGTTTGTCGGACCGCCGCCTTGGAATTTTCCAATATTAGCAGTCGTTTCTTCGTCAATCCGACCTAAGCTCATTTTCGCAATCGACTTTGCCGCAACTTGAATGGCACTGATTCCATCTTCTGGATTCACTCCAGCATGGGCAGATTTGCCGTTAATGATCATCGTCACCTTGGCTTGAGTCGGTGCTGCTACAGCGATAGCTCCTACTTCCCCGTTCGAATCCAGTGCATATCCGAGATCAGCATCCAAGTATTTAGGGTCAAGTGCACGCGCACCTACAAGGCCCGATTCTTCACCCGCAGTAATCACGAACTGGATCTTACCATGTGGGATTTTGTTCTCTTGAATGACACGTATTGCTTCTAGAAGAGCTGCAATCCCAGCTTTATCATCAGATCCTAGGATCGTCGTACCATCGCTACGAATCCATCCATCTTCACCAAGGATAGGCTTAATACCATTGCCTGGTGTAACGGTATCCATATGACATGTAAATAAAAGCTTAGCTGCTTCCTCAGCCTGTTCCGCATCCCAAGTAATAATCAAGTTGCCAGCCCCATGACCGGTCTTCTCCTTGGTATCGTCCTCAAATACGTTCAGTCCAAGACTAGCAAATTTCTCTTTCAACACAGCAGAAATCTGCTCTTCATGTCTCGTCTCACTATCCACTTGAACCAATTCCATAAACTCATTTATAATACGGTCTTGTGAAATCATTGGACTTCCCTCTCCTTCTTAGATGAGTTACAATGTGCTTGTACGATTAATGCATAAAGGACTAAGTCCTTATGTACATCATTTAAACTTAAACCAAAGGAGTAACACAATGCAACGTAAAAAATGGTTTCGTATCGTTATTTATCTCATGCTGGCCGCTATGATCGGTTCCACTTTATTTATTGTCTTAGAGCCTCTACTCTTGCGCTAAAACTTAACATATGGCCGCCGAATTAGGCGTCAGCTGCTTGCAGCTGTATCTCATAGGGAAAAACCCGGGTGAAGTAGGGAATAATCCCCCGGGCAACTTCCTCTATTTGAAACTCCTTACCCGTACATTCCTCTAATGAAGTTACGCCGTACTCTTGAATTCCACAGGGTATAATGCCTGTAAACCCTTCCTTTTCGATGCCGGCTTTTACATTCAGCGCAAAACCATGACTTGTTACGAATCCACGATGATGACGAGATTTATTGAACTTCATACCAATCGCACATATTTTCTTATCCCCAACCCAAACCCCGGTATACTCCGGTTTGCGTCCGGATTCGATGCCGAATTGGAGAAGATAATCAATAATAACCTGTTCAACACTTCTTAAGAACCCATGAAGATCCAGATTCTTACCACCATCCAGAAGGAGCAGTGGGTATCCCACCAATTGTCCAGGTCCATGATATGTAATATCTCCACCACGATCAATTTCGAACAGGCCAATCCCCTTAGCTTCTAGCTGTTCGCGGCTGAGAAGGAGATGCTCTGGATGCCTCTGCGAGCCTATCGTATACGTTGGGGGATGCTGGAGGAGCATCAGACATTCATTACGCTCCCCCAGATCAATACTTTTCACCCGCTCTTTTTGTATATCCCAGGCTGTTCCATAATCAAGCAGTGGCGTATACGACACATCTAATGCTTTTATCATCTTACTACGCCTTCTTTCTTAGAATACCCTAAAAAAATCACTTTACTTAAGAATCCTTAGACGAGCGAGTGTATGCATTTCTTAGATGTTAGTCATTAATACAACTTAGTATCAAGTGTGTATCCTTCCAAGTTATCCTTCACACGTTGCAAGAACCGACCACAAATGACCCCATCAAGAATTCTGTGATCCAATGAAAGACAAAGGTTAGCCATCGACCGAACCGCAATCATATCATTAATGACGACAGGTTTCTTCACAATGGATTCGAAAGTTAGAATAGCCGCTTGTGGATAATTAATGATTGGATACGATAAAATAGACCCGAATGAACCGGTATTATTCACAGTGAAGGTACCATCTTGTAAATCGTCAAACTTCAATTTTCCTTCACGAGTTTTTCGAGCCAACTCATCAATTTCACGGGCTAAACCAGCAATGTTCTTCTGATCCGCTCGCTTAATTACCGGCGTAATGACCGAATCTTCGGTTCCAACGGCAAGAGAGATGTTAATGTCCCGTTTTACAACGATTTTGTCAACAGCCCAGAACGAATTGATGATCGGGTAATCCTTGATTGCGTTCACTACCGCTTTCAACAGAAAAGCAAGATACGTTAGATTAACACCTTCATTACGCTTGAACTCATCTTTCAACTTGTTCCGGATTAGCACAAGATTGGTCACATCAACCTCAATCATGGTCCACGCATGAGGAATTTCCGATACACTTTGACGCATATTGCGTGCAATCGTATTCCGAAGCGGAGTCACGTCAACAAAATAATCTGATCGACCATTTCCGGCTCCCTCTACTTCTATGGTAGGAATCTTCGGCATTTCTGTTAAATGGAGACCCGAGTGTCTAACATTCGGAATAGCCGTTCCTACAGGAGGACTTGGTTCAGCCTGAGGTGGACTTACCATTCCTATAAATGGCGAAGAAGATGATGTAGAGGACGGATTATTTGATGTTGAAGGAACAACAGTTGGTTCTGCTGCAGGTTTAGCTGTCCCTCCTTGCTCAATATACGAAAGAACATCTTTGCGAGTAATACGTCCACCCATCCCTGTTCCAACTACTTGGTTAAGATCAACTCCATGCTCCGCAGCAAGTGTTTGTACTGCAGGTGAATACCGACTGCGCATAGATTGGTCCGATGAAGGAGCCTGTTGACTGGACGTGGGCTCATGAACTACCTGAGCTGCCGTGTCAACAACTGCTCCCCCTGAAGTAGAAGATATACGGCAGATGATTTCTCCTACAGCCACCGTCTGACCTTCCTCCGCTAAAATATCTCCCATGAAGCCGTCCATCGTTGATGGTATTTCAGCGTTTACTTTATCGGTAATCACTTCACAAATAGGCTCATACTGCTCAATTTGATCTCCAGGTTGTTTTAACCATTTACCTATCGTAGCGGACACGAGTGATTCCGCCAGCTGCGGCATCGCCACATCGGTCATTTTCCCATTTTCAGACATGCTCACAACTCCTTGTATCTTAATAGAGCGCCAATTGACGCATTGATTCTTTCACTTTGTCCTTGTTCAGCATATAAAATTTCTCCATTGGAGGGCTGATTGGCATCGCAGGCACATCCGGAGCACATAAACGCATGATTGGAGCATCCAAGTCATACAAACAATGCTCTGAAATAATTGCTGCTACCTCGGCTCCAATACCACCGGTTTTATTATCTTCATGAACAATCATAACTTTTCCAGTCATGCGAGCTGCCTCAATGATCGCTTCTTGATCAAGCGGCTGCAGTGTTCTGAGATCTAGTACATGTGCAGTAATTCCTTCTTCTTTTTCAAGCTCTTCAGCAGCTTGGAGTACAAAATGCAGTGGCTGGCTATATCCTATAACGGTGATGTCTGCACCTTCTCTGAGCAAGTTGGCTTTACCAATAGGTACGATATAATCATCCTCAGGCACATCACCTTTAATGAGCTTATAACACTTCTTGTTCTCAAAGAACAGAACTGGATCTGGGTCACGTACAGCAGCCTTTAACAATCCTTTAGCATCATAGGCTGTAAACGGAGCCACGATCTTAAGACCTGGTGTACCAAAGAAGATCGATTCTGGGCACTGAGAGTGATACAACCCACCGAAAATCCCGCCACCAATAGGCGCGCGAACGACAATCGGACAGCTCCAATCATTATTGGAACGATAGCGGATTTTGGCTGCTTCGCTAATAATTTGATTGGTTGCAGGCAGCATGAAATCAGAATACTGCATCTCCGCAATAGGTTTCATTCCATACATCGCAGCTCCGATGGCAACACCAGCAATCGCTGACTCCGCAAGCGGGGTATCCATTACACGCATTTCACCAAACTGTTCAATTAGCCCTTTTGTTGTCGTGAACACGCCGCCTTTTACGCCGACATCCTCCCCAAGAACAAATACAGATTCATCTCGCTCCATCTCTTCCTTCATCGCTAAACGAATCGCATCGATATATTCCATTTGAGCCATCTTATACTCCTCCTTCGTTCTCGGCGTACACATGACGAAGTGTATCCTCCGGCTTCGGGAAAGGAGCACGGTCAGCATATTCCGTCGCTTCTTTAATTTCTAGGTTCAGCTGAGCTACTAGATCCTGCTCTTTGTTATCATCCCACAAACCTAAGTCCGTCAAGTATTGTTTGAAGCGAGCTACGCCGTCATTCTTCCAATTCTCCTCGACTTCTTCTTTCGTACGGTAAGCCAGATCATTATCAGAGGTCGAGTGTGGAGACAAACGATACATCATCGCTTCGATCAGTGTCGGACCTTCGCCTCGCACTGCCCGTTCGCGAGCTTCTTTAACAGCTGCGTACACTTCCAGCGCATCGTTACCATCTACACGGATTCCAGGGAATCCGTATCCGAGTGCACGATCACTTACCTTACCACTAAGCTGTTTATGAAGTGGAACGGAAATCGCGTACTGGTTGTTCTCGCACATAATAATGACAGGCAGCTTATTCACGCCAGCGAAATTACAGCCTTCATGAAAATCACCTTGATTACTCGAACCTTCTCCAAACGTAACAAAAGAAACAAAGTCCTTCTTCTGCATTTTTGCCGCTAAAGCAAATCCGACAGCATGAGGAACTTGAGTCGTTACAGGGCTTGAACCTGTTACAATACGAAGCTTCTTGCTTCCGAAGTGTCCTGGCATTTGACGGCCGCCACTATTCGGATCTTCTGCTTTTGCAAATGCAGAGAGCATAAGTTCCTTTAGCGTCATGCCCACAGTTAGTACGAACCCGTAGTCCCGATAATAAGGGAGGAAGTAATCTTTCTCCCGGTCCAGAGCATAAGCTGCCGCTACTTGGCATGTCTCTTGCCCAATTCCTGAAACGTGGAAATTAATTTTTCCTGCACGCTGCAAAAGCATGTTGCGCTCATCAAATTTTCGCGCCAGCACCATATATTTGTACATGTCCAGTACTTGACCGTCTGTCAATCCAAGCTGCTCATGCCTGTTTTTCTTGAGTATTGTTTCCCGCTCTTTCATGGAGATCCCTCCTTAATTCATCACACCAACCGTCCGTGGAATCATACCTTTGATTCAAATACAGATCTAAATCCCCTTTTACGGATCTAGTATTAAAACCTGGTACTAAGACTTGGCTTAATGTTATTATAATCCCTTTTTCCCGAAAAAGAAATGAGGGATTGCTCATTATAGGCTCTCGCAGTTTAAATACCTGTTGCTTTTCCGTCTACAGCCAGACTAGCTTCGCCTAATATTTCCGACAATGTTGGGTGTGCGTGAGCCATAGAACCAATCTCCCAAGGGGTTGCATCAAGTACCTGAGCAAGTGCGGCGGAACCGATGAGTTCAGTTACATGAGGCCCGATCATATGAACACCTAGTATGTCATTCGTGGCCTTATCTGCAATTACTTTAACGAATCCATCACTCATACCGAATACAAGCGCCTTCCCATTTGCCGAGAAAGGATACTTACCACTCTTAACCTCGTAGCCTTGTGCCAGCGCCTGCTTCTCCGTAAGGCCAACACTCGCAGCCTCTGGTCTAGTATAGACACAACGAGGTGTCCATTCTTTGCGATACGCCATTTCTTGTTCACCTGCAAGATGATGTACGGCAGCCAATCCTTCGTGACTCGCAGCGTGAGCAAGTTGAAGACCACCAATTACATCTCCGATCGCATAAATATGCGGTTCCGTTGTCTGCATAAACTTGTTAACAACGATCAATCCACGGTCAACACGCACATCCGTATTCTCAAGTCCAATATTCTCAGCATTACCTATTCGGCCTATAGAAATCAACAATTTATCCGAATTCAGCTGGTGCTCCTGCCCTTCGTAATTAACACGAAGCGTAACTTGATTATCCTTGACCTCATATGACTCTGTTAGGAGTTCTGCTCCCGTCATGATCTTAATACCTCGACCCGAAAGAAGTCTGTTCATTTCCTTGCCTATCTCTTCATCTTCAGCAGGAAGAATCTGTGAAGAGGATTCAATTATTGTAACATCCACACCAAAATCATGAAGCATGGATGCCCATTCCACACCAATTACGCCTCCACCAACAATAATGATCGAAGCTGGCAGCTCTTGCATAAGCAATGCATGATCACTAGTCATTACATACTTACCATCCGGCTCTAACCCCGGCAAATGGCGAGGACGCGATCCTGTAGCAATAATAAGATGTGTAGAAACAATCGTTTCCATTTCACCATCCGCTAATTCTACAGCTACAGCACCACTTCGTGGAGAAAATATGGAAGGCCCGATTACACGTCCAACACCATGAATAACTTGTATTTTATTTTTGCGCATCAAATACTGTACGCCTTGATGGAGTTTTTCCACAATATTATCTTTTCGCTTCTGAACCTTATCGAATGCTAAACGAACACCATCCGCCTCTATACCATAGCTCTCGCTTTCCTTCATATCAGCATATAGTTCTGCACTTCGCAGTAATGATTTACTTGGAATACAGCCACGGTGGAGACATGTTCCACCTAGTTTGTCCTGCTCTATAATCACAACGTTCTTTCCTAATTGAGCCGCTCGGATGGCAGCCACATAGCCGCCGGTACCGCCACCGAGAATCGCCACATCACATGTAATCGCCATAGTTGGCACCTCCGCATTATGTACTTCTTTTCTCTATTATTGTACTCTCTTTTTTATGTATTACAAATCGGATTCAGCTTCTTAAATAGACATCATCCGTGGAAAAAGGTATGATAAGTAGTAGATTTTTCATATTACAACAGAGGAAGGAACCCTGTATGAAAATTATGATCTCTCGATTCATTGCCATCATTATTTTGGTTATACCCGGCTTCTTGGCAATGATTGGTTTTTTAATGATGAAAGACGCCTTTTTCTCATATATCGCTGTGCATGGTGACGATCAAGTTACAAATCCTTCATTTGAATGGCTCCATTTCGGCGGTGGACTTCTTCTATTTGGAATTGGTATTAGCTTTTTGGGAGGATGGATATTATTCCGCGACCGGAAGCGTAATTACGTAGGCCCTAGATTCAAGAAGAAACGTCCAGCTAAACCAGATACAACTGCGCAAACTTAATCTACTGCTATCACCATTCATAAACAAACACCGGGGGTCATAACCTCCGGTGTTTGTTTTCGCATAGATATATTACCTGACACTATTTAACCTTATAGCCGCTATTCCATCAGAGCATCCTTCAATTTACTAGACATTCGAGCCTGCTTCGAGGAGGATTTTAGTGCCGCCTTCCGTAGGTTCACATTTTGTCGTGTTATGATTTCGAGTTCCTCAAGCAACTGCTCGACGAGCTTTGCAGCTTCAAGACCTAATTGTCCTTCTTCCTGCAGTTTTTTTGCCTGATTCGTCAAATTTACAATGGTGTCATTCATGTTGATCTTCCTTTCTAATGAATCTGCTGTTTTACTCTACGAATTCATCATCTTCATATACTCTTTAATAAGTTCTGGCATCCATTCCTTCAAGCTCCAAAATGAAAATCCTGCAGCTTCTGCTAAGCTGTTATCCATTGTCCAATCTCCAGGAATGCCGAACGGTGACATATGATCCACTCCAGCTGAGCTCTGCAACGTGGAGGTTCTTCCCGTTTCCTGTAAAATGAGATCCATGATTTCACGTACTGAGATTTCTCCGTTGGAGCACGCATTAACAGGACCTTCGAACCGCACTTCCCCTGCCCACTGCAAAAACTGCGCTGCTTCTTCCGCATGGATAAAAGAAATACGCGCATCAGGTGCAGGTAGGCCAATCGGCTCGCCTTTCAGCGAATGTTCGATATGGAATAGCAGCCTCTTTGTATAATCATCAATCCCTAGAACGATTGGAAAACGTACGGCTGCCACATTCAGATCATGCCGACTGAAGAGTACTGCTTCTGCCTGACGTTTCCCTTCTTTATAACTGTACTCCCTTTGATCATTCGTAATGATCGGGTACCGATAAGGATCAAAATCCTGTTCCCTCAATGGATGGTCTGCAAAATCATAAACCGAAAGTGTAGAAGTTAGAACATATTGACCTACTCGCCCAGCAAAAAGTTTAGCCGTATAATCCGCTTCTTCTGGAGTATAACAAATATTATCATACACGATATCAAAATCGCTACTTTGGACTGCCTTTTTCAAACTTTCAAAGTCTTTACGATCAGCTGAAAGCCTTTTCACAGATTCACCAAACTCATCCTTACTGTTTCCCCTTGTTAATATGGTCACCTCAGCTCCGCTGCCAATCAGGTTCGCTACCAATCTTTTTCCGAAAAAACGGGTACCCCCAAGTACCAATACTTTCTTCATTGTCTTTTTCCCCCTGAAAGAAAATGGTTAATGCATACGCAATACACCGGCTTAAATGCCACCATATCTTCTTTTCTTCATTGATTATGTAATTCCCTGCCCATTCAAAAATGAGCATATTATAAATAATACGTCACTTCTTTAATGAATCGATGATATACTCATCATCCACTAAAGAAGTGACGCATTGGTCACCTAATATTGAAGAAGACTCAATACTCCTAACCCTTTCAAGAAACCTTATGTTCGATTCTGAGCTTATCAGCTACCATCGCAATAAATTCACTATTCGTCGGCTTAGACTTGGAAATATTGATTGTGTACCCAAACAAGTGACTGATACTATCTATATTCCCACGGGTCCAAGCCACCTCGATCGCATGACGAATTGCACGTTCCACACGCGATGGAGTTGTTTTGAATTTTTCAGCAATTGCCGGATACAACGTCTTCGTAATCGCTCCCAAAATTTCAATGTTGTTATAAACCATCGTAATGGCTTCACGTAAGTACTGATACCCTTTAATATGAGCAGGCACTCCAATTTCATGAATAATAGAAGTTATATTAGCATCCAGATTCTTCCCTTTGCCCATCGGAACAACATTTGATTTCATGGTACTAAATGAAGCACTTGCGGACATACTGTTAGGTGCCCCTACCAACTGACGAATACGGCTGGCGAGTACTTCCATATCAAATGGTTTCAAAATGTAATAAGAAGCACCTAACTGCACGGCACGCTGAGTAATGTTCTCCTGACCAAATGCTGTAAGCATAATAATCTTTGGTTGTGGAGATAAATTCATATCACGCAGGCGCTCAAGAACACCTAAGCCGTCTAAATGAGGCATAATAATGTCAAGAATTAACACATCAGGTACCTTCCCGGTTTCCTCAATCATACTTAGAACTTCCTCGCCATTGTAGGCAATCCCGGAAACCACCATATCAGGTTGGTCCGTAATATATTCTCCAAGCAGGTTAGTAAACTCACGGTTGTCGTCTGCCAATAAAACCTCAATTTTTTGCAATTCGTGCTCCTCCTTTATCAAATCAATTGTTTTTGTTAAATTTCTTGTAAATAAAGTTTTCGACACAGTCATTTAAATTCCTTCTGTCGAAAATTATTTTTCTTTATTTTTTTTTGATCTTGATTTATAATGAATATTTTATTTCAAATTCATTAATATTTCGGCTTTTTGCGACAAAAAAATCTTAAGGCATTAACCTGCCTTAAGATTGTGTGACTTACTATGACTCGAAGGAAGCACTCCTGAATCCTGAAGCATCCATTCGATGAAGCATCCGTAGCCTGATTTTGGATCATTCACAAACACATGAGTAACTGCCCCGATTAGCTTACCATTCTGAACAATTGGACTTCCACTCATCCCTTGTACAATACCACCGGTCTTCTTAATTAGTTCAGGATCGGTGATGCGGATAACCATTCCTTTTGTTGCCGGAGCATCCTGACGAGAAACATGAATGACTTCTACTTTGAAACGTTCGACCTCTTGACCTTCAACCACAGTCAATATTTCTGCAGGCCCTGTCTTAACCTCATCAGCAAATGCAACCGGTATAGGTTCTGGATAGAGACTATGACTTGGTTTTTCATGCATTTTACCGAAGATGCCAAAGTGGGTATTACGCTCAACATTCCCCAGAATGCGGCTATCTTTTAGGAAATGAGCTCGCTTCTCACCAGGCTCACCTTGTTCACTTCGTGAAATTGAAGTTACATTAGACTGTAAAATTTGTCCACTTCCTACTTCGATCGGTGTTTGTGTGTTCATGTCAGTAATAACATGTCCTAAAGCTCCATACACCTTCTGGTGCGGCGCATAAAAGGTTAAAGTACCCACACCAGCTGCTGAATCCCTAATGTACAAACCAAGACGCCAAGAACGATCTTCATCGTCGTAAGATGGTGTCAGTTTTGTTCTGAACTCCTTACCATTTCGTTTAAAAGTGATATCAAGAGGTCTTTTGCTAGTGCCAGCATTTTCAACGATTTGAGCTACTTTAGTTACATCACTAAGTACCGTACCATCCATCTGGGTCAACAGATCTCCCAATTTAAGACCTGCGGCTTCTCCTGGTGAAGTCTTCGCTCCATTGGAATGCACAAGGTGATGACCAACAACCAATATACCCGCTGACTTCACTTTAACACCAATCGTTTGGCCGCCCGGATATACCTTGAGTTCGGGCATGACTTTAACATGCACTGTCTTCAGAGGAATTGTACCGAATAATTTCAGGGTAACCTCGGCCTTACCAGTTTGTTGAGGGTTCAACTGCAATGGACGGTTCAGAGAAACATTTAACGCTGACTCTGAGGACCCGTTCAATTGAAGCACATCAGGACGGTCTACCGAAGCGAGTGCCTGAACCGGCACAGCCAAGTTCAAATTCGCCTGTTGTCCAGTAAACAACCTCATTTCATTAGGTAATGCGGCTAAAGACTGTACAGGTTCAGCAGTTCCTACGAAACAAAGAAAGAAGGCAAGAATAAAACCGAGCAGTTTTTTCCTGAGGTTGGGGTTCAATGGCTGTCACGCTCCCTTTTTCTTCTTCCGCTTGACGAAAAGGTTGGTCGCCAATTGCGTACCTTTAAGTTAACCCTGCCCTCAGGCTTTTATAACTGTCAATCATTGACCCAATGCCGTTCTGGATGCTTTTTGCGCTTCCGCCAAATTGAGCATTTCCTGGGCATGATGCAGTGTTTTTTCTGTGATCTCGACACCACCGAGCATCCTTGCTAGTTCCTTTACACGTCCATCTTCATTTAAAGATTCAACTTGTGTCATCGTTCTTCCATCATAAAGCTTCTTCTCAATTAAATACTGATGATCAGCCATACAAGCGACCTGTGGCAAGTGGGTTATGGAGAAGACTTGGCATGTCTTGGCCAGGATATACAACTTTTCAGCAATCGATTGCGCCGCTCGCCCACTGACACCCGTATCAACCTCATCAAATATGAGAACAGGAATTTGGTCGTGTCGAGCAAAGATACTCTTCATGGCAAGCATAATTCGCGAAAGTTCACCACCGGAAGCGATCTTTGCCAGCGGCCTTAGTGGCTCTCCCGGATTGGGGGATATTAAAAACTCAGCAGTATCCAGTCCTTGTCGGCTGAGACGGACACGTCTTCCTTCATATTCATACCCATTAGCGTCATCTTGAAGATCTAGCCGTACTTCGAGTGAAGTTCTCTCCATCTGGAGATCCTTCAGTTCCCGCTCCACTTGTCTCGCTAAATCATTGGCACATTGTTTTCTTATGGCGCTCAAATCTTTAGCAAGCTTTAATAACCCTTCTAAGAGCTTATCTCTGCGATTTCTGAGCGCTTCAATATGCTCATCTTTATTCTCAAGCAGATCTGTCTCCTGTTCAATGCGTTTGTAGTATTCCAAAATCTGCTCTACATTATCCCCATATTTCCGGCGCAGTCCGGATATCATATTTAGACGCTGTTCTATTTCATCCAATCGATCTGGATTGAATTCAATCTGATCTCGGTAATCCCGCAATTGAAAAACTGCATCTTCCAACTGGTAATAAGCCGATTGAAGTTGCTCTGCAAGGGGCTTCAATCCTTTTTCATCAAAACTAGATACATCATCGATTCGCGTTAAAGCGCGGCTTATTGATTCAAGTCCCTGAGATCCATATAGAAGCTCATATGCGCTTCCCACAGAATCCATCATTTTCTCGCTATGAGAAAGCTTGTTTCTCTCTTCAGCAAGCACTTCGTCTTCCCCAGGTTTCAATTCTGCTGCAGCAATCTCCTCTAATTGAAAACGGTACATATCAAGCATCTGATATGCTTTTTGACTGGATTCAAGCAAGTCATTTAATTCCTTCTCAACCTTGATAAACTGGCTATAATGATCCTGATACTTTCGCTTAATCGGTCCAATCGATTGGTCCCCATAAGTATCAAGAAGGCTGAGGTGCCTGTCCGAACGAAGTAAGCTCTGGTGTTCATGTTGCCCGTGTATGTTAATAAGCTGCTCACCAATTTCACGAAGCATGCTTAAGTTAACCAATTGACCATTTATCCGTGAAGTGCTCTTCCCTTGAGATGTCAGCTCTCTTCGTATTAACAAATGTTCTTCAGGTGCACCTTCAATACCCAATCTCTCCAGTGTTCCCCACACGGGATGTGCACTCGGCAAATCAAACAAAGCTTCAATTTCTGACTTCTCACAGCCGTAACGAATCAAATCTGCTGACCCACGTCCACCTGCAACAAGTCCAAGTGCATCAATAATAATCGATTTACCCGCACCCGTCTCACCCGTCAGTACATGGAATCCAGGAAAAAAATGCACATCTACTGCCTCTACAACCGCCAGATTTCGAATCGATAACGTCACTAACATATGCAGCACCTCCGACTTAACTGTTCAATAACCGTAGGGTTATGAAATGAATCCCATAATTTGTGATACGACTTGCTCACTGTCACGATCTGTTCGACAGATCAATAAAATGGTATCATCTCCACAAATTGTACCCATGATATGAGACCACTCCATATTATCCAGTAACACAGCAACGGAGTTGGCTGTACCCGGTAGACACTTCATGACAACCAAATTTCCAGTACGATCTATATGAACGAAGTTGTCCACAAGTGCTCGTTTTAACTTTTGAACTGGATTATAGCGTTGATCCGTCGGCATGGAGTATTTGTAACGTCCATCATCCATCGGAACTTTGATAAGTAGTAATTCTTTAATGTCTCTAGAAACAGTTGCCTGAGTCACTTGGAAGCCTTCGGATCTAAGTGCTTCAACTAATTCATCTTGTGTTTCAATTTCTCTATGGGTAATAATATCCCGAATTTTTATGTGTCGTTGTCCCTTCATTAAGAAGCCTCCCGAATTTATTAAGCTGATTTAATCGTCGTTTAAGGTCCATTCCTCGTCAGACCATTCCATGGTCACTCGCCGGACAGCATTTTCATTCAGGTCAATGTACAGTAATCCGGCACATTCCGGGTACATCACCATAAAAGGCATTAACCGGTCTCTGATACCACTTCCTGTAAAGTCCATTGGCAAACGGTCACGTGAAAGCTTGACCAAATACAAATCTCCATTATCATCTGATGCAACATAATCGATAAAAAGTCGGCTTTGCAGCGTAAGTTCGTCTGTATCAAAGGTCAGGTTTATCTTTACCTTACCCCCAATTACATCATATCCTTCACGTTCCATAAGCTCAATTGCAGGATGATCTTGAATACGTTCATTGATGGGCACACCCGGTAGTTGACTGATTCCTGGTGATATAAGCCAGCGATTGAGTCGCCATACAAGCAGTATAATGACAACAACTCCGATTAGAATCATGAGAAACCCATCATAACGCTCATTCATCCCTATTCACCTCGAACTTTGTATTCGAGATACAAGTAATAACTCCTTTTTTTCAGCAAAAGAAACCCATCATTTCGATGAGTTTCCCGTAAATGTATGAGCTGCCTGCTGTACAGTGCTGTCAATCCACTCGCCCAACTGATCCGGAACTTGTTGTGAATCCATCCCCGGTTCTTCCGATTGGGCTAGCCTCTCAGGCATAACTTGCCAGTGAGCCAGAAATTCGATATTTCCTTCTCCTCCGGTTATGGGAGAGAAGGTTAAACCTTTTAGTTCAAAACCTAATTGATGCGCAAATGTGAGTACTTGAGTAAGAACTTCCTTATGCACTTTAGGATCTCTTACAACCCCCGATTTACCCACTTTCTCACGACCTGCTTCGAATTGTGGCTTAATAAGAGCAGCAACATCCGCAGGTCTATCGAGTAAAGCAAGCAGTGGTGGCAATATAATTCGCAAGGAGATGAAAGATACATCAATACTTGCAAAATTAGGGCGAGGTCCGTTCAGGTCCTCAGGCGTTACATAACGGAAGTTCGTTCGCTCCATTACACAGACACGCTCATCGTTACGAAGAGACCAGTCGAGCTGATTATAACCAACATCAATGGCATACACATATTCAGCCCCGTGCTGGAGCGCACAATCCGTAAAACCACCAGTGGATGATCCGATATCGAGCATCGTTCGTCCCGTCATATCGATACCAAATGTTTTGAGAGCCTTCTCAAGCTTCAATCCACCTCGACCAACATAAGGGTGAACAGATCCCTTTACTCTAAGTTCGGTGGTTCGTGGTATTTTCATACCCGCCTTCTCAATCCGCTCACTTCCTGAGTATACAAGGCCGGCCATAATGGCCGCCTTGGCTTTCTCACGACTTTCATAAAACCCCTGCTCCACAAGCAGGACATCAATGCGTTCTTTTTGTATTGAATCCATCTTGGTCTCCTGATCTGTCATTAGGACGAGAAACTTCTCTTACCTGCCATAGCAGAACTGGATGAGATTAGCCCACGAATTTCAGCACATACCGCTTCTGTGGTCAAGCCTACCTCTGCTCGTTGTTCTTTGATGCTACCATGCTCGATGAAACGATCTTCAATGCCCATTAAGGATACAACAGCCTCATGCATGCCTTGAGCTGCAAAATATTCAAGTACCGCACTTCCAAGACTTCCCGCTTGACATGCCTCTTCAAGTACAATCATAGCTGTACCTGATGAAGCCAGTTCATTAAGCATATCTTCATCTAGCGGCTTCAGGAACCGTGCATTTACAATCTGAACTTGAATTCCTTCACGCTTAAGCATATCTGCTGCTTCTTCTGCAATTTGAACCATAGGACCCATCGCAAGAATCGCACAGCCCTCTCCGGACCGGACCATCTCCCATTTTCCGATTGGGATAGGTACTAACTCTTGATCCATAGCAACACCCGTGACGTTAATACGCGGATATCGGTATGCAATTGGACCATCATTATATTCAAGCGCTGTCTTCATCATATGTCTCAATTCATTCTCATCTTTCGGCATCATCAATACAATATTGGGGATATGCCGCATAAATGCGATATCGTAAACACCTTGATGCGTTTCTCCATCAGCACCGACAAATCCGGCTCGGTCAATCGCAAACATGACATTAGCATTGTGACGACAAATATCATGTACTATCTGATCGTAAGCACGCTGCATAAAAGTAGAATAGACGGCAAATACCGGCTTCATTCCCTCCATAGCAAGCGCTGCGCACATGGTTGCAGCATGTTGTTCAGCAATTCCCACATCAATCATTCGATCAGGGAATCTTTCACTAAACGGTATTAATCCAGAGCCACCTGGCATTGCAGGCGTCACAGCAACAATACGTTCATCTTGCTCACCGAGTTCAATAAGTGTCTGGCCAAAAACCTCAGTATACATTGGATTGCCAACTGCCTTAAGTACCTGTCCCGATTCAATCTTATACGGTGAGATTCCGTGCCACTTATGAGAATCTGATTCCGCTGGACGGTAGCCCTTACCCTTCGTTGTCACCGCATGAATAAGTACGGGGCCATCCACATTATCTGCTTGACGCAATGTGTCAATCAATTTATTCAAATCATGACCATCAACGGGTCCTAAATAAGTGAATCCTAGCTCTTCAAAAAGAATGCCAGGGACCATCATGTACTTCAAGCTATCCTTCATCTTCTCAGCTGTCTTAGCAAGCTTTCCGCCAATGGCTGGAATTTTCTTGAGCAGACTTTCAACTTCGTCCTTAGCTCGTAAGTAGTGACGATCAGAACGAATTTTACTTAAGTAATTGTGCATTGCACCCACATTCGGAGCAATGGACATTTCGTTATCATTAAGAATAACAATAAGCTTCTTCTGTTCGTGTCCGATATGGTTGAGTGCTTCAAAAGCCATCCCCCCGGTTAATGCGCCATCACCGATCATGGCAATAACCCGATTATCCTCACATTTCAAATCACGAGCTAAAGCCATACCCATAGCCGCTGACAAGGATGTGCTACTATGCCCAGCTTCCCAGACATCGTGCTCACTCTCATTACGTTTTACGAACCCGCATAATCCTTTATACTTGCGTAATGTATCAAAATGATCCATACGCCCTGTTAATATTTTATGAACATAAGCTTGATGACCCACGTCGTATATCATTTTGTCCCGAGGACTATCGAAACAATAATGCAAGGCTAGCGTGAGTTCAACCACTCCCAAATTCGATGCGAGATGTCCACCAGTTACAGACAGCTTCTCGATTAAAAACTGCCGGATTTCTCCTGCAAGATCAGCTAATTCGTCAACTGATAGATTTTTTAATTGTTCTGGTTGTTGTATGTTCGGAAGCAGCACGAAGAATCTCCCCGCTTTCCTTGTTTAGATTTGTCATTCATGTACAGCCCACCATTTCTTCTGAGCTTCATAGCTTTTATTTATCTTAGACATTATATCATAAAAAAACAGCCCACAAGTAATATCGGGATTAGTGATCCCGTGACATTAGAAAGTCTGCAATTTCGATAAGCCGCTGAGGATCCGAAAATCCACCCTGCATAATAACGGCCTTTGCCTCAGCTGTCAGCCGTTCGACCTCCTGCTTAGAGGCCTCAAGACCGATGAAATAAGGATAGGTTACCTTCTGTTGTTTAACATCACTCTGAGTCTTTTTCCCTAGTTTGGCTTCATCTCCGGTTAGATCAAGGATATCATCCTGAATCTGAAACGCCAAACCGATGTGATGTCCATAGGTTCTAAGTGCGTCCAGTTGTGCATCCGTCACTCCAGCTACTCTTCCACCAGCCATAAGAGAGAACATAATCAAATCACTTGTCTTGTGTAGATGGATATACTCCAACTGCTTAAGACTAGTCAATCCCTGCTCGCCTTCCATATCAGCAACTTGTCCACCAACCATACCACGTGGACCTGCATATTCAGCTAGATCTTCCACAATTGAAAGAACTCGTTCTGCTGGAATTCCATATTTACGGCTTGTCTGAACAACTTTATAAAAAGCATGTGTTAGTAAAGCGTCACCTGCCAGTATTGCAGCTGCTTCACCGTACACTTTATGATTGGTTAGCTTGCCACGTCGATAATCATCGTTATCCATGGCTGGAAGATCATCATGCACTAAAGAATACGTATGTACCATTTCAACAGCACATGCTACTGGTAAAGCTGCCTCTCTTTTTCCACCACCAGCCTCACAAGCTGCGATGACTAGCAGTGGGCGCATACGCTTTCCACCTGCCATTAGAGAATAGAGCATAGATTCCTTGAGACTAGTCGGAACATCCCATTCCTCAGGCATCATTACAGACAATTCGGTTGAGATTAGGTCATTAATCTCATTCATATATTGATCAAGCGGGGATGTGTTATTCACTAGTATCACCCGATTCTTCGAGCATATTTCCGAAAGGACGACGCTTTAATTCTCCGCCCTCTTCCACAATCATCTCGATTTTTTGTTCTACTTGCTCAAGCTTCTGACTACACATTTGAGATAGATGCATTCCTTTTTGAAAAAGATCGATCGCTTTTTCAAGCGGAACATCTCCATCTTCCAGTTGGCCTACGATCGTTTCGAGCTGTGCCAATGCTTCCTCAAAACTCATTTCCGTTTCATTCGCCACGATTGTCATCCTCCTTCATTCCCCACACTTGACACTGTAATCGTCCATCGCTAACTAACACATTAACTAGATCTCCTGGCTGGACATCACTCAGAGTCTTAATAAGTCTGGATTCCTGTTCGTCATAGACAAGACTATACCCACGTGACATAACTTTGAGCGGGCTTAAAGCATCCAAATGTCTGATTTCCGACTGGAGATGCTGTAACTTCTCACGCATCATCGTTTGCATCGCGCCCGTTAATTGACGATGAGCACTTTCATGCCTACGAGATGCCATTTGAACTTGTACATGCGGACTAAGACGCATTAAACCGTGTTTCAAAGAAATCTGCTTTTGATGATTTCTGGAAACCTGAGATTTAACTGCCCCCTGAAGGCGCATTTTCAACATATCTAAGCGTTCAGCGTGCTGTAGCATATATCGACGAGGGTACACGAGTACAGGGGACCGCTGTAATGATTGCAAACGTTCACTACTCCGGCGAAGCTTGTGTTCTAGTCCTTGTCTAAGCTGACGCTCACGCTGCAGTATACGTGATTTCAACTCGATCGCACTCGGCACAGCAATCTCAGCCGCTGCCGTAGGTGTTGCTGCCCGCACATCAGCGGCAAAATCAGCAATCGTAAAGTCAGTTTCATGCCCAACCGCTGAGATAACTGGTATATCAGACTGATAGATAGCCCGTGCTACCATTTCTTCGTTGAATGCCCAAAGTTCCTCAAGTGAACCTCCACCGCGACCTACAATGAGTACATCAGCTTCGGCCATTTCATTCATTGAACTTATAGCTTTAACGATGGATGGTGCTGCTCCTTTACCTTGTACTAGTACAGGATATAGAATAACTCTCACTTGAGGAAAGCGTCTCTTGATTGTAATCATAATATCGCGAACTGCAGCTCCTGTAGGAGACGTGATCACACCAACTGTGCGAGGAAAATGTGGAAGAGGACGTTTGCGTTCAATAGCAAACAGACCTTCTTCTTCCAGTTTCTTCTTAAGCTGCTCATATGCAAGATATAGACTTCCAATTCCGTCAGGCTGCATAGAAACCGCATAGAATTGATATTGTCCGTCCCTTTCATATACCGAGACGTTACCTCTGGCTATAACTCGGGCCCCTTCTTTCGGTATAAAGGGTAGTCTCTGGTTATGAGTGGCAAACATAATCGCTCGAATTCGGCTTCCCTCATCCTTTAGCGTAAAATACATATGTCCGCTGGAGTGATGAGTGAAATTAGAAATTTCACCACGGATCCACACATCTGACAGTCTCGTATCGCCTTCCATTTTCATACGGATATATCGGTTCAAATCCTTGACGGATAAGACATGCTGCTGATCTGAGGTTTTCATCTTAGACGAGTCCATTCAGACGCTTCGCAGCCAGCAGCGTGTTCTGCATCAGCATCGTAATTGTCATCGGCCCTACACCGCCTGGAACTGGCGTAATATAGCCCGCTACTTCCCTCGCACTGTCGTAATCCACATCTCCAGCAAGCTTACCGTTTTCTAGACGATTCATACCGACATCAATCACAACAGCTCCAGGTTTAACATAACTTGCATCAATCATCTTGGCTCTGCCGATTGCAACGACTAGAATATCAGCCATACGAGCAATCTCATCCATGTTGGACGTCCGGGAATGACACATCGTTACCGTGGCATTCTCTCTTTGAAGGAGCAGTGATACCGGCTTACCTACAATATTGGAGCGTCCGATCACAACTGCATGTTTCCCAGACATCTCTATACCTGTTCGTTTGATAAGTTCAATAACACCGGCAGGAGTACATGGAAGTAGACTGTCATCACCAATTACAAGGTTACCTACATTAATCGGATGAAAACCATCCACATCTTTTTCAACTGCTATCGCATTTATTACTGCTTTTTCATCAATATGTTTAGGTAGTGGCAGCTGAACGAGAATCCCATGAATATTATCTTGAGCGTTAAGCTTGTCCACGAGAATCAAAATTTCCTCTTGGCTTGCAGTTTCATGCAAACGATGTACTTCCGAGTAAAAACCGAGATCATGACATGCCTTCTCCTTGTTACGCACATAAACATGAGAAGCAGGATCTTCACCGACTAATACCACCGCTAAACCTGGACGAACCCCTTTGCTCAAAAGCTCTTGAACTTCTTGTGAAATCGTTCCCCGAATTTCTTCTGATACCATTTTGCCGCTGATGATTTCTGCTGTCATTTCAACCTCTCCCTTAAACCGAAAGTAATGGTTACACTTGAATTGAATCCATAAGAATTAAGACATCTCCTCTAAGCTTTCTTAAGCTTAGCTTTCACATCGTCCACTTCCTGAAGCATGCGTCCAAGAACACCATTAACGAATTTACCGGATTCATCTGTACCAAAATGTTTAGCAAGTTCAATCGCCTCGTTAACAGCTACCTTTCCTGGCACATCTTCACGGAACGCCAACTCATAAGCAGCGAGACGCAGGATTTGACGGTCTACACGAGACAAACGACTAACCTGCCAGCCTTTCAAATAATGTGTTAACACCGCATCAATGTCTTCTTTAGCCGCCCAGGAACCATTAACAAGCTCAAGTACGATTTCTTTAACTTTCGCTTCGTCACCAATCTCTCGTTCGGTTTCGTTCTCCTCTGCAGCTTCAGAGAGAAGCATAGATACAGCTTCTGCGCTGTCCACCTCGTTCATCTCCATTTGGTACAAACATTGAACTGCAATTTCTCTTAATACACGTCTTTTCATTATGTTCCTCCTGTGGATCCTGTCTGAAATCCATTTTGTGTTTAGTATGATCAAAGAGTAATAATTTACGGCAAAAAAAAACCTGTGAGCGGCTCTCTCCGCAAAAACGGGCGAGATACAGCATGTCTCGGCATTTTTCCGGAGAAAGCATATCACAGGGTTCATTTAAACGGCCGCCAACGCTCAAACAGCCAGCGCCCCCACTCCTGCCAATGAAACAGGGAGCCCTGCTGTAAGTCCCTTCGTTTACCGAAGGTATAACCGATAAATACCACTAATGCAAAGAACAGCATATCCCAAAAACCTGATAATAAATAAATCACACCGCATATAATGCCGCTTATAACACCAAATATACGTCCGCCGTGACTCTCCCACACTTGTTTCCATGGCATTTTGGGAAACTCACCTCTATTCCACTCTGCTCTTGAAGCTCGGTGCCTGTACCACGTTAGCAATATATACGGATACACTTGAAACAGGAATTCCTGTCGTATCCTCAACGAAGTCATGTACCTGCTTCTGGACGTCTGTAGTCAAGGTCGGAATAGATTCCTCACCATCTACCACAGCACGAATAGCAATCTCTAATCCCGATTGGGATACCTTGATACGAGATTTTAGATCCTTAACCCCACGTACTCTTGAGGCAGCCTTAAGACACAGATTCTCTATTGTCTCTACCGAAATTTGGATATCTCCGAATTCAGTTCGCTGATCGATCGAATTCGTAACCGTGCGGTCACGGCGAATGGAGATATAGAAGAAACGAATACTGATCAGAAACAGGACAGCAGCCACAATAATAGCTATTAAGAAGAAACGCTGCTCTTGGGCAAACGTTAATTCATAAGGTATAGCGCCGCTCAAGAGGAGGATGGCAACTACAGAAATCACGCCGATACTTAAGCTGTAAATAAACAGCAAAAGTCTGTCCACTATTTTAGCCACGAACAGCACAGCCTCCTTAAAATTAGATTAAACCCTCGACATATCTGTCGGGGGCTAAGGTATAGCTTTATTTCACTCGCTGAATCATATCAATCTCTTCGTTCTTCTCGGCAGCCTTTACGAAATGAACGTCATGAATATGTACGTTGACTTCCACAACCGTAAGTCCTGTCATATTCTCAATTGAGCGTTTCACGTTACGCTGAATTTCACCAGCTACTTCAGGAAGACGGTGGCCGTATTCCACAATAACGGATACATCTACAGCCGCTTCGCGCTGACCTACCTCAACGGTAACGCCTTTGGACAAGTTCTTACGTCCTAATAATTCAACGATCCCGCCAGCAAATCCACCGCTCATTCCAGCAACGCCCCGCACTTCAACCGTCGCAAGCCCTGCAATAACTTCAATAACTTCCGGAGCGATTTGAATCTGACCAATATCCGTACGATCAAATTCTGTCGGTAAAGAATCTACCATGTCTCAACACACCTTTCAAAATAAGTTTGCGGATGCATAGGACGATACAAGGCATGCGCTTCTTATTATTAAACTTACTATATCATCTGCCCATGCTAATGACAAACGATAAAAAACATATTAAATCTCATTTTCTTCTAGAAACTTAATGTCGAAGTCACCCTTCAAAAAAGTAGGATGATTCATTAGCTTCTGATGGAAAGGTATCGTTGTATAAATTCCCTCAATATCAAATTCCATTAGGGCACGTTTCATTTTGGAAATCGCTTCTTCACGAGTTGGAGCCCACACGATTAGCTTCGCGATCATGGAATCATAATACGGAGAAATTGTATATCCCGGATAAGCCGCACTATCAACACGAACACCCGGACCACCTGGAGGCAGATAAAATTGAATCGTTCCCGGTGCAGGCATAAAGCCCTTATCTGGATTCTCGGCATTAATACGACATTCGATCGACCAGCCGTTAATAACGACTTCTTCTTGTGTAAAGGACAACGGATGACCTTCCGCTACCGATATCATTTCTTTAATGAGATCAACACCGGTAACCATTTCAGTTACTGGGTGCTCAACTTGAATCCGAGTGTTCATCTCCATGAAGTAGAACTGTCCATCGGGTCCTAGCAAAAATTCAAGCGTACCCGCGCCGGAATAATTAACCGCTTCAGCTGCGCGAACAGCCGCCGCTCCCATGCGCTCACGTACTTCTTCAGTCAACACCGGACATGGTGCTTCCTCAACAAGTTTCTGACGACGACGCTGTACTGAACAATCACGTTCGCCCAAATGAACAGCATTCCCGTGCTTGTCAGCAATGATCTGAATTTCAACATGCTTCATGCCAGTTAAAAATTTCTCCAGATATACTCCTGCATTACCGAAAGACTTCTGTGCTTCCTGCTGGGCAGCTGTAATCTGTTTAACGAGTGATTCCTCATCTTCAGCGATCCGTATCCCCTTACCTCCACCACCTGCGGTAGCTTTGATAATGATTGGATATCCTATTTCTTGGGCAACGATAATCGCGTCATTCAAATCCTCAACAAGTCCGTCAGATCCCGGAATAACCGGAACTCCTGCGTCTTTCATCGTCTGCTTAGCTACGGCTTTGTCTCCCATACGTGTAATCGCATCTGCAGAAGGTCCGATAAAAGTAATGTTGCATGATTCACAAATTTCAGCGAAATCTGCATTTTCTGCGAGAAATCCGTATCCTGGGTGAATTGCATCACATTCAGTTAAGGTTGCAACACTCATAATATTAGTAAAGTTCAAGTAGCTGTCTTTCGATAGAGTTGGACCAATGCAATAAGCTTCATCCGCAAGGCGAACATGAAGAGATTCACGGTCTGGCTCCGAATAAACTGCTACCGTAGATATGCCAAGCTCATGGCAAGCTCTGATTATACGAACAGCGATTTCTCCACGGTTCGCGATTAGCACTTTTTGAAATGTCATGCAAGTAACCTCCTTCGGACTCAAGTTAGCTCTGATTCTCTGCGAGTATGGAAATCAATCCGGTCTCACCAAGAAAAGAGGCTGTCCGAATTCGACTAATTGCCCATTTTGGGCTAGTACTTCTACGATTTCTCCCTTGATCTCCGCTTCAAGCTCATTCATAAGCTTCATAGCTTCGATAATGCAAACCGTTGTTTTCTCATCCACTTTATCACCGGAGCTTACAAATGAAGCAGCTTCAGGAGATGGAGAACGATAAAAAGTTCCTACCATGGGAGATACAATTTTATGTAGTGAACTTGATGCATCCGCAGCTGGTGCAGCATTGCTAGCCGTCTCTGGCTGATTTCCTGTAGCAATCGGCTGGGCAGCCTGATATTGAACCTGAGGTGCAGGTATAACCGCTTGTGGAGCTTGCTGGAAGCTAACCACCTCTGGTGTACCAGGTTTCTTAATGGATAAACGTGTACCTTCACTTTCAATTTCTAATTCTTGTACAGTGGTTTGATCCACTAGCTTAATCAGTTCCTTAATCTCGCTTAATTTAAACATGTTAGACTCTCACTCCTTCACTTTCTTAGAAGCCCTACTTCGGACAGTCAGTCAATAGCTTAGAGTATTATATCACAATCCAAAGAAATGGAAAGAGTCCAGAGTTTCCCCGGACTCATTCATATTGTAGGCTGAAGGGAGACAGTATCCTCTATACTCGTTCTCAAATGTTATTGTTTAACGATTTGTACACTTACTTTATCTTGGCTAACCTTCAGTTCGCTCATCACTTTATTTACGATGACAGCTGCTCCTTTGGCATCTAATTGATCACCTAGAACAACAACGTTATATCTATTATTTTCTTCTTTTACCACTGCTTTTTCGTATTGTTGTTGCAGCTCTTCTTCAAGACTTAGAAGGATTTGCTCTCTTTCTTCCAAAGTTTTCAATTGTTCTGTCACTTGAGCTGTCTCTTCTGCAGTGTTCTCTTGATTTCCAAGCTTTGTCATCAACTCATCATACAACTTCATATTTTTATTCGCACGATCGAGCTGATAAGCTTCAATCTTGCTACCTGCTGAATTCGCTTGTGCAGCTACTTCCCCAAGGATATCTTCTTCAGTCTTAGCTGTATCCTCAGTACCTGTTGATTCACCTGCTTTTGCATCACCTTTAGGTTCTTTTGATTCTTTTGGTTCTGTCGTTTTTCCGTTTTCTTTTTCATTCGTTGTTTGATCTTGCTTGCCTTCACTTGAATCCTTCTTGCCTTCATCATTTGCCACACTATCTGTTACTTCACTTGCGCCGGAATCTCCCACCATGCCCTCAGGTGTAACTTCATTCAATACCAATTCATCCATTGTACTTGTAGTTGTTCCTGACTTCTGGTTGCTCGCTTGTGTACTATCCGCAACAGGTGGCGTCGCTTTACCAGAGTCGTCAGTAAACAGGTAATACGCGGAGAGGATGACCATCAGGCTTAACATCGAAACTAACCAAATTGTTTGTCTTTTGTTATTCATTTAGAATACTTCCTCCTTTAAATAAACGCATGAATAACGATCGGCTCGCTATTGATATTCTATTCCTGCTTCCTAGGAACAACGGATATCTTGTAGCTTGGAACGTTGAGACCTCTTTGGACAGCGTCAATAATTAGATTGCGAACTGTCTCATTCTCTGCCCCTTTGGCGACTACCATCACACCGCGTACTTGCGGTTTTACTTTTTTCGTAACGATAGGTGTCTGATCCCCTGCAGAATCATAAGTAACGATCCTTCCGTCTCGAGTGTAGCTTGTTACATGTCGCTTTCCGCCATTAGCATCGTTTTCCTCCGTAAGTTCCTGGGTGTCTTTCACATCGCGCTGCACCACAATCTCTTCTGTCGATTCCACTGTAACCATGACATGCACATCGCCAACCCCAACAATCTGTTCAAGCATGGATTTGGTTCTTTCTTCGAATTCCTGCTCGATCGTCCCAAACTCACTGACTCCGTCTCCAGCAGGTGACTGGACAGACGTTGTCATTGCTGTATCTGGCGGTTCACGGCCAATGTTCTCATTATCGAGCTTCTTTACGTGAACGAAGGAGTTAAACAGCATGATGGCAACGCCAACCAATCCTAAAATAATTAACCAACGGAATGTTTGCATTTTCTTGATTCCGCCAGCACCCCCACCAAGCCAATGCTCAACCTTCTTCAGCCACTTCCCCAACCTCATCACCCCCGTTATAATTTGGTATTTGGGTCACTCCCTAAAGTTTGTACCTCTATTTGATCAGGATTCAAATTCCAACGACTGCTTAAAAGATCCCTTACTGGACCCGCTCTCGCTTCCATGACTTTGTTTGCTTCTATGGAATCTTCCGTCCTGGCTTTGTCGTTCTTGGAACTACTCGAGTTCATCTCCACAGTTACCCGAACATCATCAATCGGCTTTACACCTTTAGATTCGTCTCTTGTTGTTGTTGTCGTATCTGCATTAATACTCGGGTCTTCTGGTTCTCTAAGACTCACTAGAACAGATGTGATCACTGCACTGCCCGTAGCTTCACTAGGTGCGGCTAGAACGACCTTCACCTCACCAACCTGCTCTTTCGTCTCTGCAGCTATTTGATCCTTCATCTGCCTAGCAACCTCTTCTCCAGCCCATTGTAGACTTTGACTCTGTTGTACGTTCTTGAGCTTCTCGGCCTCGGCTAAAATATACTCAAGCTCCGCTTCTTTAGGAAGATCGCTCCCTTTATCCAGTCGCTCAAACTCTTGTGCAAGCTGCTTCTCAGGAGAAACGGTCAGCAAATTGATGACCGGACGAAGCAGGGCCAGGAGGATCAGCATGCTCAGCACTAATCTTGCATAGCGCTGCATTGACTTTCCTGGAAGGATGAGATCGACGAAGGCAGCGAACATGACGATCATAATCACACTTTTTAACCATTCGCCAAGCCACTCCACTTACGATCTCCTCCTTTAAAGTCATCGCTACCTCATCATGACGGTGACATTCGCAGCAGTTAATATGATTGTAATGGCTAGAAAGAACATCATGCTGACCGCTGCCAAAGCTGCAAATACGAATAGCATCGTCTTACCAATCGTTTGCAAGCAAGTGACAATTGGAGAGTCTCCTAGTGGCTGCATGACCGCTCCAGCAACGTTGTAAATGAGCGCCAAGGTGAGTATTTTAATGGCTGGAAAGGCACAAAGGAATAAAATGATAATGACACCGGCAAGTCCAATCGAATTCTTCACAAGCAGTGATGCGGAGATAACGGTGTCTGTCGCATCTGCGAACATTTTACCTACAACCGGCACAAAATTCCCCGTTACATACTTGGCTGTCCGAATCGTCACACCATCTGTTACTGAACTCGTAATACCTTGTACAGAAATGACACCAAGAAATACGGTTAGCAGAACCCCAAGCACTCCCATTCCGATGCCCCTCAGCAGATTCCCAAGTTGTGTCAGCTTGTACTTCTCGGACAGTGAACTTACTAAGTGAAGCAATGCCGAGAAGAATAACAAAGGGAACACGATTGTACTGATTAACGTCCCTACGGTATGAACCATAAATATGATAAGAGGGTGGGTTACTGAAACAGTAACCATATTCCCCATAGAGGCGAGCAGCGCGAACAACAATGGCAACATCGCCATCATAAAATCGATCATCCTGTCGATTGCTTCTCTTGCATATCCGATCGCAATGTTAAAGCTGTTGACTGCTATAACAAGAACGACCATGTAGCAGATCGTGTAAGCCACTTGACTAATCGTGCTTTTTTCGAAGGCTGTCTGTAAATTTTCTAAGATGAGACTCATGATACTTAGCATCACAATTGTAGCTAGCAGCTTGCCGTTGTAGAGCACCTCATGCCACATAAACTTACCAATCGCGGACAGAACGTTCTTTAATCCTAATCCATCGCCCCCTGGAAGCAGCATATCCATCAGTGCAGGGGTCCTACCTTCTGGAAAAAAACCTCCGTAGTCCTTCATCAACTGATCCCAATACTGCTCAACCTGACTTGTGGGAAGCTCTTTCGTCTGCTCTTCAATAAATTGATCAGCAGGTGAGTCTGCACTGACCGTACAGCAGCCTAAACCAGTTATCATAAGTACAAACAGGGCCAGCAGCATTCTGATTAGGGGCCTCCTGCAATTATGCAGTCGCTCATTCATGTCATCCCCCGCTTTCTCAAGCCGGCAGGAGCTTCAAAACCGTTTCGATAATGATGCTGATGATCGGCACAGCGAGAACAAGAATCAGTACTTTTCCCGCCATTTCAATTTTGGAGGCAATGGATTCTTGTCCAGCATCTCTTACGACCTGTGCCCCCATTTCGGCAATGTAAGCTATCCCTATTATTTTCAGTACCGTTTTCAGGTAAATCATCTGCACACCGGAGCTCTCTGCAAGGTTCTCCAGCATCTGAATGACATTCCCAATCTTCCCAACAAGGAACAAAAAGATCATTACACTTGCTGCTACTGCGATGAGAAAGGCGAAAAGTGGTTTCTGTTCCTTGACAACCAGTATGAGTATGGTGGCTAATAAGCCAAAACCTACGACTTGGATGATTTCCATTGTCCACCTACTGAAAGAGGAATATCGTTTTTATTTCCTGGAGTAAATCATCCAGCAGCCGCACAACCATAAACAGGACTACAACAAACCCGATGAGCGTAACCCAGTGAGCCATATCCTCTTTTCCCATTTGTTTCAGCACAGTATGGATCATCGCAATGATGATGCCGATGCCTGCAATCTGGAAAATGGCATTCACTTCTATATTCATTCCTTGGCACCTCGCTAAAAGATCAAAATGACGATCAACGCTCCAACAAGCAGTCCCAAGCTTTTGCTCATTTTTTCATACTTCGCTTGGTCCTCTCTAGCCGCAGCTTCCTCATGTTTGAGCTGGCTAGCAGTGAGTGCAATATGCTTCATTTGATCCTGCCGGTCGCTGGTGCCAAGTACACCACTTAGCTGCTCCAACGCATCCCGTTCGGCGGATTTCATGCTAGTTCGTCTCCAATAAGCATCTAATGCTCTTCGTATGCTATCTTGAGCAGATAGACCATATTCAGGACTCATATACCTCGCTGCAGCTGTAAATAATGATTTTAGTGGCTCACGCAGACCGTTACCAATTCTCTGAAGAGCCTCGGGTAAAGGAGTAAATCCGTAGCTTATCTCTGTCTCTAACCTTTGTAGAGCTAAGATGAGTTCACGAATCTGTCTGGGCCTTGCCGCAAACTGCTGGGCTTGAAAGAATCCTGCTAATGTTCCAGCGACTAGCACAATCGCCGCCCCGATCAATTTAAGCAAATGCATCACCATCCAATCGACTACCCCTTGTTGTCTGCAGTGTACGCTGTCCACTATCGTGAAGTCTGAATGATCTCTCATCCCCAGAACGTGTTAGCACGGCATACATTTCAAACATCTGGTTATCTACTAGAGCAGCCAGTGCAGGCCGTCCCCTCATATCCTGGAGAGAGGAACCATGTGCTGTTGCAATGACACTGATTCCAGCATGAAGTGCCTCTATGACAGCTTCTGCATCCTCTGGTCGGCCAATCTCGTCCACAATTAATACATCTGGAGACATCGAACGCAGCATCATCATCATGCCTTCTGCTTTCGGACAACCGTCTAGCACATCCGTTCTCGGACCGACATCAAACCCAGGTACACCGCGCTTGCAGCCAGCAATTTCAGAACGCTCATCAACAATCCCAACCTTTAGCCCTGGCCAGTGAACGTTCGATCTTCCCCATAAGCCTGAGCTAACCTGCCTAGCCAAGTCACGAACAAGAGTTGTCTTTCCATGTTGAGGTGGTGACATGATGAGTGTGTGGAACAATCTTTTCCGCTTGATATCAAGCAGGTATGGTAATATCTCGTCTGCTGCTCCTCTTATCTCTTTAGCAATTCTGACATTAAACCCGCTGATATCCCGGATGTGTTCAACTCTTCCACCACTAAGCACGGTTCGTCCAGTCAGACCGATCCGATGTCCCCCAGGTATTGTGATGAATCCTTTTCTGAGTTCTTCTTCCATCGTGTAGAGAGAGTGATTACTTATCAGATCCAGCAGTCTGTGACCATCTTCCCGGCTCGGCTTGTACGCTTCTTGAGGCCTTTGAGTCAGCTCTCCGTCAGGACTCACGAAGTGAAATTTGCCTCCTGCATTTATTTCTAGCGGACGGTCCTCACGAATCCGAACTTCTTCCAACCTTTCAAGAACACCTTTCGGCAGATGTAGCAGAAGCCGTTTTACGTTTTCGGGAAACAGCTCCAACCAATTCATTATCATTTCAATTTCCCCCAAGCTGTCCTTTTCTTGAAGTACTTCTTATTCACATATGTATGCTTGTACTCCGAATTTATGCAGCGAATCTATCATTTTTTTAATATCCCGTATAAAAGAAATGCGACACCGCACAATACCCAGCCTATCTTTCCCCAAGACAACTTATCAGCCATGCCTACAAGACCGATTGTTGTTGTTAAAATCAGAATAAGAGGACCTGTAAAAGCCAGTGCTGAATTAACCGCAAGCGCCTTGTCGACTTGGTTGAGTCTGAGCATGATTAGCGCAGCTATGATCTCTAAACTACCAGAGAAGATCCGAAGTGACGCCATCCCAGCTACAAACTTGTCCAACATGCTGAAACCTCCTTTTTTACGTGATGTGATAAAATATGCATCCCTCTCTTGATTTATCTCTACTTTTTTTAATTCTCATAGAAAAAGAACGCAAAAAATCCTGGCCTATGAAAGACCAGGATTTAACGATAGTTTATGTTGTTTATCTACGATCTTGTGGTCCACCAACCATTGCCTGTTGATCTGTATCCAGACCGTAAGCCGTGTGAAGAGCTTGAACAACTTTTTGTAGGTTGGACCCTTCAATGACACAAGACACTTTAATTTCAGATGTACTAACCATCTTGATGCTGACATCTTCTTTCGAGATCACTTCAAACATTTGTGCAGCTACACCAGGGTGGCTGACCATACCAGCACCAACGATGGATACTTTCACCAAGTTATCCTCTGATGTCACATCACGGAAAGGAAGATCGTTACGAATACCATGAATGACAGAAAGTGCACGCTCACGATCGCTGAGAGACACGGTAAAGGAGAAATCAGCCTCACCATTCATTACACCACTTTGAACGATAATATCTACATCAATGCCTTCTTTAGCTAGTTCGCCGAACATCTTAGCCAAGACACCCGGATAATCGCCTACTCCCAAAATACTGATTCTCGCAACGTTCTTATCGTAAGCAATACCACTTACAACTACACCTTGTTCCATGCTTGCTTCCTCCTTAACAACCGTACCTTCGTTATAATTAAAGCTGGATCTGACAACAAGCTTAACTTGGTTATGCTTCGCATACTCTACAGCACGAGGATGCAAAACAGCAGCACCAAGATTCGCAAGCTCCAGCATTTCATCATAGGAAATCTCTTTCAGCTTACGCGCACATTTCACTACACGTGGATCTGTCGAATAGATACCATCCACATCCGTATAGATTTCACATACGTCTGCATTAATAGCTGCCGCGAGTGCAACAGCTGTTGTATCGGAGCCGCCACGACCGAGTGTTGTGATCTCGCCGTCGTCTGACATCCCTTGGAAGCCTGCAACGATGACAATCTTCCCCTCATCCAGCGCTCTGTTCACACGAATGGGAGAGATATCCGTAATTCTAGCCTTGCCATGCACCGGCTCCGTACGGAAACCAGCCTGCCAACCCGTATATGATACCGCCTCACGTCCTAAGCCATGAATAGCCATTGACAGCAGGGACATCGAAATCTGTTCACCTGTTGTCATTAACATATCCATCTCACGAGCCGGAGGATTTGGATTCAATACTTTAGATTGGTCGATTAAATCATCCGTTGTATCTCCCATTGCCGATACAACAACTACACATTGGTGACCTTCATCTTGCTTCTCAACGATTCTTCGGGCGACGCGCTGCATCCGTTCCGTATCCCCTACAGAACTGCCTCCGAATTTCATGACATACAGTGACAACGCTTCCTTCACTCCCCACTAGTTATTCAATTATGTATCTTTTGGTTTCTCGCTTTAAAACAGTATAATACGAAAATGCTTGGTTGCGTCAAGAATTTTCAGATAACATCTGAAAATTCGACAAAAAACATATAGATATCATGCATTATAACTATTTTTATAACTATATTGGAAAAAAAGTCCACAAAAAAAACTGCCTCAACAGTTAATTCCATCTGTTGAGGCAGTTCCTTAGCATTTCCTATGCAGACTACGCGCGGGAAATATATTTACCTTCACGAGTATCGACCAGAAGAACATCCTCTTCATTAATAAACAGAGGAACTTGTACGTTCAGTCCAGTTTCAACTTTAGCTGTTTTTGTAGCACCTTGAGCCGTATTTCCTTTAACGCCTGGCTCTGTTTCTACAACTTTCAATTCAACGCTGTTAGGCAGGTTGATCCCAAGGATCTCCCCTTGATAGCTGATGATGTTAACGTTCATGTTCTCTTTCAAGAAGTTCAGTTCCCACTCCAGCTGCTCGCTAGTCAAGCTGAACTGATCATAAGTTTCGTTATCCATGAATACATGCTCTTGACCACTAGCATACAGATATTGAACTCCACGGTTCTCAATCTGTGCACGACCAATCGTTTCACCAGCACGGAATGTTTTCTCTACGGTATTACCGTTACGAAGGTTCTTCAATTTGGAACGAACAAACGCAGCACCCTTACCTGGTTTAACGTGCTGGAAATCCAAAACGGTAAAAATATCTCCATCCACTTCTACGGTTAATCCTGTTTTAAAATCGTTGACTGAAATCATTCGATTCCCTCCTAAAATAAGTTCATTGATGTCTTTACAAGTTGTTTTGTTTCTAAAGAACGGTGTACTTTTTGCTTGAGCTTGTCAAAATATGAATACCCGTTTCGGTAATCACAATATCATCCTCAATGCGAACTCCGCCAAGCCCTGGCAAATAAATACCTGGCTCAACTGTAACAACCATACCAGGCTTAAGCACATCGTCGCTAGCCTTGGATAATCTAGGAGATTCATGAACCTCCATACCAAGACCGTGACCTGTGCTGTGGCCAAAGTACTCGCCGTATCCATACTTTGTTATAATATCGCGGCACAACGCATCAGCTTCGCGTCCAGTCATACCAGGTTTGATATGATCGAGCGCATGCAGTTGAGCTTCAAGAACAATATCATAGATTTCCTTTAATTTCGGATCAGGTGTACCGATCGCAATGGTTCTTGTTAGATCCGAGCAATATCCGTCCAGAAGAGCACCGAAATCAAATGTGATAAATTCATTGCCTTGGATGACTCGTTCACTAGCTACACCATGAGGCAAGGCTGAACGCTCACCTGATGCAACAATCGTATCAAACGAAGACGAGGTCGCACCGTGACTGCGCATGAACATTTCCATCTGAAGATCGATTTCCCGTTCGGTCTTACCTGTACCCACAATATTTAAGAGATGACTGAAGGTTGCATCTGCGAGGTCAGCAGCACGCTGCATCACTTGCAGTTCCTCATGATCCTTAAATATACGAAGTTGTTCTACAAGACCTGAAACCGGCACTAGACTTACCGGCTTAAGCTGTTCCGTATAGCTGGTAAACACCGCATATGTAACATGCTCTTGCTCAAATCCAAGGGACGTAATTCCCTCAGATGCTAGTAGTTCTTTTACCGTGTCCATCAATTTAGGTCCATGCTCAACGACTTGGAAACCAATCGCTTGCTCCGGAGCCTGCGTCATGTAACGAAAATCAGTCAGGAGGTAAGATTGATCGCGAGTAATAAGTACATACCCAGCTGACCCAGTAAAGCCGGTCAAATAGCGTCGGTTGATCGGACTTGCTACTAGCATTGCCGACAGTCCTTGTTCCTGTAACTTTACACGCAATTGTTCAACCCGTTTGTTAGCCATTTACTTCAGTCTCCTCTCCCGTTCAAAACAAAACATTACTTTACGAATTCGGCTGCTCCAATACATCCAAAAGTGCATGTATACCTAGCTCATAACTGGTAGCACTAAACCCAGAGATCTGACCCACACACACCGGCGCAATGACCGAGGTATGACGGAAAGCTTCTCTAGCATGAATGTTAGAAAGATGCACTTCAACAGTAGGAACTTTCACAGAGCTTATCGCATCGCGAACCGCATAGCTGTAATGAGTTAGTGCACCAGGATTTAATAAAATCCCCTCTGCCTGTCCCATGGCCTCGTGAATCCGATCAATAATGGCACCCTCATGATTCGATTGAAAGAAGGTAATTTCAATTCCGGCATTGTCTGCCACCTTGCGTAAACGATCTTCAATAGCCTGCAGGCTAAGCGAACCATAGATCCCCGGCTCACGGATGCCTAGCAAGTTCAAGTTCGGTCCGTTAATCACCCATATGGATTTCATGGGGTTCCCCACCTTTTCGTCAAATAACCAAATGCTATTTTACCATAGGCGGTATCTTCTTGAGAAGTTTTTTTGCATCAGCTCAATGCTTCTTCTGGTTCGCGTGTTTTCTCATCCGTGTATTCCTCTGCTGTTGTATAGCCAATAAACAATCCCCACAGCAAAAACAAGCAAGCTTCCGATATGTGAGTATCCCAAGAGAGTTGTTTCATAGGCGGACTCATATTCAGCAGCGGTGCGATCACAATCATAAGCACAACCCACCATACAACTCCATAAGCAATCCCAGGCCAGGGCCCTTTAGCTCTGCGGAATACATACACATATAACAACGACGCAATGATAGACAATCCAATAAAAGATAGCCAGCCAGCTACTTGCCCTGCCGTGCTCTCTAGAAAAGAATGTTTAAAAAACGGCTCTAACAAAAAACCAGGAAGTATGGAGCTAAAGTGGAATGCATAAAAAATCCAACGGATACCTCCCCAGATAAACCCAGCGTAGAATCCTAGCTCCAACGCGAAGAAAAATCGATTGGTATGGATTCTCTGTGATTGTTTATGTGATTGACTCATACTTACCAGAGCTCCTCTCAGTGGTATTAGATTTCATGTTAAATTTAGAAGCTTCTTCTAATGTCATTATTATGCTCCGTTCTTGAAAGCCTAATCCAACTAGAAATTACTTCAAAAATTCGATACAATAGGATTAAAGTTCTTACTATTAGACAGGAAGGTGAAATGGTTGTCCCAAAAATCAGCTCCGGTTAGCTACGGTGGTCAAGCTGTTATTGAAGGCGTTATGTTCGGCGGAAAGCATGTCAACGTCACAGCTGTACGGAGAAAAAACCACGAAATTAAGTTTCTAGAGGTGCCGCGTGAAGACAAGTCCTGGATTCGTAAGTTACGTAAAATTCCGCTTCTTCGCGGCATCGTCAGCCTTATAGATTCGAGTATTAAGGGCTCCAAACATCTGAATTTTTCGGCAGATGCCTATGCTGATGATACTCTTGAACCAGAGGAACGTGCGCAGCAGAAAGAAAAGGAAGAGTCCGGCTGGAGTCTAAGCATGATTATTGGCGTTGCGGCAGTCAGCGTATTATCTTTCATATTTGGTAAGCTATTGTTCACACTTGTTCCTGTATTTGTAGAAGATTTTTTGTTCGGTGACTCATTTCAAAGTAAAACACTTCATAATCTGGTAGAAGGCGTAATCAAACTGCTTCTGCTTCTCGCCTACCTGTGGGGGATTTCTCTTACGCCTGTCATCAAGCGTCTATTCCAATACCACGGTGCGGAGCATAAAGTAATATCAGCATTTGAAGCTGGCGAAGAGTTAACCGTTAAGAATGTACAAAAGTACACTCGCCTTCATTACCGCTGCGGTAGCAGTTTTATGATGCTCACCATTGTTCTTGGCGTCGTGATTTACTCTGTCCTTCATTGGGATACCATGACAGAGCGGATCATCCAGAGGATTGCTCTTCTGCCGGTTGTGCTAGGCTTATCCTTTGAGTTCTTGAAGCTTACGAATTCACTTAGAGACGTGCCTGTACTCCGATATTTGGGTTATCCTGGACTTTGGCTTCAACTCTTGACAACAAAAGAACCAAGCGATGATCAAGTGGAAGTATCCATTGCCTCCTTCAATCGGATGCGTGAACTGGATGCTCAATATGAAAAGGTATCAGTTCAACAGCCTCTGGCAGGAAGTGTTTTGGATCCCGCGAAAGGATGAGTAAGCCATGAAAAGGCTGAGAATTCAATACATTGTATTTTGGATTATGATTGCACTAGCTGTATTAGGAATTGTGAGAAACTTGTTCTCTCCTGTTTTTTTGATTCCGCTGGCCGTTATTGGCATCGTATTCCTGCTGTATAAGTTCCCACCAACTCGTTATCGCACAGCGAAACGGCCTAAAGTAAAACCTTCAAAGAGAACCGCAGCAAAAATGGCAGCGAAGCCTAATGGCATTCGTAAAAGCAGCTCACCAACCAAACGTAAGCAATATCCATTTCAAGTGATCGACGGTCAAAAAGGAAAGAATGACTCGTCTGATGACTTGCCAAAATATCATTAAAAAAACCGTCCAGTCAGCGCTTAGCGCTTACTTGGGCGGTTTTTTTCGAAGATTAATGACCACAATCTGGCTTCCAAGAAGAAAAGAATGCTTTCCCGGCTGACAATCCCGATTCATACAGGCTCATACTCTCCTCTAATGTTAAATTGAAATGCGTTGTACTGATACCAAGCGTAGGAATCTTAATCGTACGCTCCCGATTGTGCTGCTCAATATATCGTTCATCATGTGCAGACAACATGGTTTCAACCATCGCTGTCAACATACTAAACGCACCATCAATCTGATGAGGTTCGTTCTTATTCTTCCCCACCATTTGGAACCCAACAACAGGAAGCGAACTTGGACCTTCTTTGGAGTGTAGATCAAATAGCCACAGAGGAAAGTTACTAAGCAGTCCACCATCCACAATGTAAACAAACTGCTCACTGAAGGATTTGCCTCGGGCGGGTGCACCGATTAAACGTAATATGACAGGGTCAAAAAAATAAGGAATACTACAGCTCATTCGCACTGCCTTGGCTACTGGAAATGTAAGTGGATTAATCCCATATTGCCGAAGATCATCCGGAAGGACGAGCAGCTTGCTATTGGTAATATCCGAAGCCACTATATGCAGCTTTCCAGCAGGAATATCAGAGAAAGTAAAGATTCCTTTATCCAGTAATATTTGACGAACCCAATTCTCAAGCGCCTCCCCAGAGTATAGACCTTTCTTAATCAACACTCGAAGTGCAGGCCCAACCACCCGAGCATTAAAGATTGGTGCTCGCTTCAGCAAAGATTGAAACGGTGTCTCTTCGATAATCTTTTTCATTTCATCTGCCGTATAGCCTGCTGCAAGAACTGCCGCAATTATGGATCCTGATGATGTACCAGCCACTCTACTGAAATGTACACCAGCCAATTCTGCTGCTTTCACAGCTCCTGCTAGTGAGATTCCTTTGACTCCTCCACCTTCAAATACGGCATTGATGTGCATAAATAAATCCCCCGCTCACATGGTCTACTGACTATGTATGTAAGCGGGGGATCATTCATTCCTCTAGGACTTGCGTTTTAGGATTGATAATATAATTTCAATTGATCAAGTAAGCCTAGAGGATTGTTTATTAAGTTTTTAGCTCTAAAAAAGATACTTCCACCAATTTCGCTGTATTGTTCATTATATTTTAATTGAGCAATAATCTCAGATGCACTTTGCCAACTCTTCTCTTGAGTGAGATCGCCAACCTTATACGCAGCGTGACCGATTAATAGATCTACTGTGGTACCACTGACTTCTTTTACCCACCAGTCTACAAGCTTGTCATAATCCGCGGGCGCATAATTCATGCTCCAATAGATCTGTGGTGCCACATAGTCTATCCATCCGTTCTGAATCCATGTCCGTACATCAGCATACATACTATCGTAAGCCGTCACTCCAGCAGCGGTATCTGACCCACTTGGATCTACCGACTTATTCCGCCATACACCGAATGGACTAATACCGAACTCAACATTTGGTTTAGCTAGGTGGATACGTTCTCCAAGCATCTGCACAAATGTGTTGATGTTCGCTCTGCGCCAATCCCCAACGTTCTTGTATTTTCCAATATTGTACAACTTATAAGCGGCTGAATCATTAATCGTTGTGTTCGAAGGATAGAAATAGTCATCCAGATGTATTCCATCAATGTCATACCCATTTACAACTTCCATAATTGTATCAATGATGTGCTGACGAGCTTCTGGGATACCAGGATTGATCATCAATTGGTTGTTAACCTTGATCATCCATTCAGGATATAACAGAGCAACATGATTAGGAGCTAGTGTAGCCGTTGATAAATCGGAGTTCGCTCGAAATGGATTGAACCAAGCGTGAAACTCCATTCCTCTTCGGTGGGTTTCCTCTACCATGAATGCTAATGGATCATATCCAGGGTCAACACCTTGCTTACCCGTAAGCACCTTAGACCACGGAACTAATGCTGATGGATATAACGCATCCCCAGCAGGACGAACTTGAACGAACACGGCATTGATCCCGGTATCCTGTAGCTTATCAAGTAGCGCTGTATACTCTTGTTGCTGCTTCAGCATGTTGTTCTTGGTCGTTGGCCAATCCAGATTAAATACTGTAGAGATCCATGCACCACGCACCTTATTGTCATTGTGTACAGGTGGATTCTCAGGCTCTAGTGGAGGAATAATCTGTACACTAGTTAGCGTAATTTGCTGTGCAGCCTGATTCCAGTTTACAGTCAAACCAAGGTTTTCACTAATAAACCGAAGAGGCACCATCACTCTGCCATTTTTGATCTGAACAGAGGCATCCAAAGGAATAGAAATGCCATTGACTAGAGCGGTGCTTCGCCCAGAAGTCATTGCAAGTTTTGAGCCATCTTTCGAAACCGTTACTGTTTTTTCTTTTTGATTCCAATGAACCGATGCCCCGAGTCCCTCACTTATTACACGGGTAGGGACCATCGTCACGTTTACCTTGGACAATATGTATGGTGAAATATCGCTGTTTAATTTTTGTCCATCCAGAATAATGCTAATCTCTGGGCTTTTGGCCTGGGCAGGGGGGGCAAAGGACGGGAGACATAGTACTGATATGAACAACAAAAGCAACCATCTACGAAACTTCATTCCACATATCCTCCAGCATTGATAGATTTGCAGGTAAACATACAAAAGCAAAAAAGCATCTGTCACCAGCGGACAGATGCCCTGTTAAGATTCGCTGACTAATTCGTTATGAATGTCACGTAATTCCTGAATGCGATTTTCATCTCGCTTGAAAAATTCAACGAGCGTTTCAATTCGAGTAATGGAATCCCAACTTAAATGATGCTCGATTCCTTCAACATCCTTGTAAATATTCTCTTCAAGAACACCAATTAATCCGAGGAACTCTTCCAGAAGCTGATGTCGTGCCATTAACCGCTTGCCCATCTTCTTACCTTTACTCGTAAGCACGAGACCACGGTATTTCTCGTAAATCAAATATTCATCTTTATCAAGCTTCTGAATCATTTTCGTGACGGATGAGGGATGTACTTCCAAGCCTTCGGCAATATCCGAAACGCGCGCATATCCCTTCTCGTCGATCAGCTTGTAGATGCGCTCCAAATAATCCTCCATACTGGGTGTCGGCATCTTTTTCCCTCTTTTCTAAAAATTACGTCTTACTAAAAAAACCATATTACCTGCACATGTTATGATACATGTTTCAGAGAGTACTTGGCAAGTCCTGGCCCGATTCCTTCGAATAATTGGCACGTGTTGAACCACTTATGTGAGAGCAGACTAAATGTACCTCTGAGTTGAAAGGATGGCTTGCCGTGACGGTAAAAACAATCGAACGCCCTGCTCGCTCTTTAAAGAGTACTAAAGCTTTTATTCCAGACCTTGTTTATTTTGAACCAGGCGCTTTAGAGTATCCAAAAGGTAAAGAAATTATGGAGTTTGTTAAAGCAAGAGGGATTGAGCATCGTATGACGACATCCCACAATCGTATTACAAATCTCCCGGGTGAAACCGAGCAAGAAAAATACCGGATTGCAAAGCGAACTCTTGTTGTGGGTGTGCGAAAAACATTAAAATTCGATCAATCAAAGCCTTCAGCAGACTATGCCATTCCTATTTCTACAGGTTGCATGGGTCATTGCCATTATTGTTACTTGCAGACAACACTCGGGGCTAAACCTTACATTCGTGTTTATGTTAACACGGAGGATATTCTTCGCACAGCTAAGCAATATATCGAGGAACGAGCACCTGAAATAACAACATTTGAAGCGGCTTGTACTTCGGATCCTGTAGGGCTTGAGCACATTACCCACTCCCTTCAAGAATTAATTACATTCATGGCAGGTGAAGAGTTCGGCCGATTAAGGTTCGTCACCAAGTTTCATCATGTTGGTCCTTTGCTTGATCTTAAGCATAATAATCATACAAGAATTCGATTCAGCATCAATGCTGACTATGTCATTCGTCAATTTGAACCAGCCACTTCCCGGTTCGATGAACGCATTGAGGCCGCTGCTAAGATCGCTCACGCTGGATATCCACTAGGATTCATCATAGCTCCAATTATATGGTATGACGGCTGGGAAAAGGGCTATGCTGAGCTTCTAGAGCGCCTGGCAATGAAACTGCCGAAAGATGCAACAGATGGTTTAACCTTTGAAATGATTCAACACCGTTTCACCAAAACAGCCAAAAATCTAATCGAACAAAGATATCCGAAATCTAAGCTGGAAATGGATATTGCAAAGCGTAAACAAAAGTGGGGCCGCTGGGGACAATATAAATATGTATATCCCCAAGAACAACAAACCGCCCTGCGCGAATTCATCACAGAGCGGATCTTTGAACATTTCCCTAAAGCTAAGATTGATTACTTCACTTAAAATTTCAACCAATCTGGAGTCAAAGACTGCAGCCAGATTGTGATTTTGAACATTTGATTCGTGAAGAGCAGAATCCCCATAATAATCATAAGCACGCCACCAATCTTCATTAAGACACTTGAATATTTCAAGATCCAGCGAGTAGAGCCGATGAAGAATGCAAGTACGAAGAATGGAACGGCAAAGCCTAAAGAGTATGATGTGATTAAAGGGAACCATGTCCCTGGTTCAGTAGCAGCAAGCGCTATAATAGCCATAAGAATTGGGCCAACACAAGGTGACCACCCTGCAGCGAACCCTATGCCAAACAAAAATGTGCCTATGTATCCGGTCGGCTTTGATTTGAAATCAAATTTCCGGTCTTTCATTAGAAATCTTGGTTGAAAAATTCCTACAAGCATCAAACCCATTAAAATGATTAAAAGAGCAGAAAGCTGTCTAATTAAATCCTGGTATTCTATAAATATTTCACCAAATATTCCAGCTCCCCAGCCAAGTGAATAATAAACAGCAGAGAACCCAAGGATGAACGCAAGCGTATGCGTAAGTGTACGCGTGCGCACCTCCTTCCGGTTCTGTTCTGTCTTAAGTTCATTTACAGACATCCCTGTAATAATAGACAAGTAAGACGGGTATAACGGCAGACAGCATGGAGATATAAAAGAAGCCAGACCCGCGGCGAACGCAATACCGACATTAATATCAGCCAATCTTCTCCCCCTTTATGTTGTAAAACCCTTTTTACCAAGCAACGTTACTACAAGTAAAGCAATTAATAGTAAAACAATAGTCGCTCCCGGTGCTAAGTTGAACCCTCCCGCCAGTATAAGACCTCCTATAACAGCAATCTCCGAAATGATAACCGAGAGAATCACAGAGGATTTAAAGCTTCTTGCCACAAGCAAGCTAATCGCCACTGGAATCGTCAACAGGGCTGATACAAGCAGGGCGCCTACTATCTTAATCGCGGTACTCACCACAAGCGCTGTTAGCACAGTGATCAGCATATTCATCAGTTTAACTGGTAAACCACTCACACTTGCTGCATCTTCCTCAAAGCTAAGCAGAAAGAACTCTTTGAAGAACAGGCTCACAACTACGATAACGATTATTGTAACTCCGCCTACCATGTATAGATCTGTCGTATCAAGTGTGTAGATGCTTCCAAATAAATAACTCATCACATCGGTATTATAACCCATTCCTAATGTGAAAAAGAGAGATGCCAGTGCAACCCCACCGGACATAATAATGGCGATCGATAGTTCGGCATAACTTTTGTAAGCTTTTCTAAGCTTCTCTATCGCGAATGAAGCTAGCACGGCAAATACAAGTCCCGCAGCCAGCGGATATACTTCAATAAGAAAACCGAGAGCCACACCTGCAATTGTTACATGGGAGAGTGTATCCCCAATCATGGACAATCTTCGCAGCACCAAAAAGATACCAATCAGCGGCGCTGTAACACCGATGAGAATACCGCCGAGGAGTGCCCGCTGAAAAAAATCACTTTGTATTATATCAAGCAATGAAAACGTCTCCTTCGCAGCTTTAACTTTATATCATCTTATTTTATTAAACGAGTGAGTGTTGCAGATCTTGTTTTGTACAGTTTTCAATATCATGTGAGTGACGTACAAAAAATTGAATTTTCCCGTTCTGCTGCACTGGAGAAGTGCCTAAATAGCCATTTACCATATCCAGATCATGTGTCACCATCAAGAAGGTCATATTGTGATGTGCATGCATATGGGTGATCAATTCAAAAAAACTTGCTTGGGTCTCCGAATCGATTCCTTTCGTAGGCTCATCCAAAATGAGTAAATCCGGACGGTTGATTAGCGCCCTCGCAAGAAAGACGCGTTGCTGCTGTCCACCTGACAGCTGACCAATCCGTTTGTGTGCTATATCTTGTATACGCATGACTTCAAGTGCATCATCACATTTCTGCTGCTGCTCTTTGCCGATGCGACGGAACATATTTTTTCGGTAATAAAGTCCTGACATAATGACTTCACGCACTGTTGCTGGGAACAGTGGATTAAAGGCGTTCTTCTGCGGAACATACCCGATTCGCTCCCAATCCCTGAACTTACGGACCTTCTGACCGAATAATTCAACACTGCCTTCAGTCGCTGGCAATAAACCCACGATCATTCGCAGTAAGGTCGTTTTCCCCGCTCCGTTGGAACCTACAATTCCGACAAAATCGCGTTCTTTGACGGCAAAATCAAGATCTTTGATGACCTGCTGCTCCCGGTAGGAAAATGATATATTTCTCAGTTGTATAATCGATTCGTGACAATCCTGTGGTGCTGGTATCATACCTTGGCCGCCTTTCTCATTATTTTGCTAATAAACATAAGATTTCTCAAAACCTTGTGATCCACCTTACTATTGTAAAGCCTTAGTGAGATTTTGCAAATTTTTCTCCATCAATGTGAAGTAGTTATCACCATTCTGTTCTTGTTCTTTCGTTAAGCCTTCTACAGGGTTAAGTACGAGCGTTTCCACACCGGTCTCAGAAGCTAAGGTCTTAGCTAGTTTATCCGATACGAGCTCCTCAAAGAAAATATAGCGTATACCTTTCTCTTTCACTGTCTTCGTCAGCTTAACAAGGTCCTGTGCACGAGGCTCAGCATCTGGAGACAAGCCCATAATAGCATATTGCTCCAGGTTATAATCCCGGGCCAGATAACCAAATGCCTGATGAGACACAACAATTTCATGTTTAGGAAGTCCTGATAATTGTGTTGTAAATGATTCATCTAGTTTTTCTAACTTTTCCTTAAGTCCAGCATAACGCTCATCATAATAGGCCGCATGATCTGGATCGACTTCTACAAGACTTTGATGAATATTATGTGCCATAACTAGAGCAGACTTTGGACTTACCCAAGTGTGAGGGTCTACATGGTGACCATGATCTCCTTCTTCTCCGTGTCCGTGACCGTCGTCCCCTTCAGAATCAATAAGCTCAATTCCTTGACTAGTTTCTACCGGCTTAACCTGCGTATCTTTATTAAGTCCTTTCAAAAATGAAGGAGCCCATCCTTCAAGACCAGCACCATTATAAAGGAACAATTGAGATTTCGATGTATTAATAATATCCTGACTTTTCGGTGTCCAGTCATGAGGCTCTACCCCAGTCGGAAGGAGATTTATAACATTTACTTCGTCTCCACCAATCTCTTTTGTAAACTCATAGATCGGATATATCGTCGTTACGACATTTACTTTCCCCTCTACAACGCCATCTGTTTGGCTTCCACAAGCGGTTAGACCCATTATTAATGCTAACATCAGTATTCCGTAACCTGCTTTGATTCTATGTTTCATCTTATGTTTACTCTCCGATCTATTGTTTTAATCGTAATGATTACTAACAAGATTATAAGAGCATCTGAAAGATCTTGTCAACTAAATCGTAAAAATTACTATTAAGAGTATGTTCTTATACTTTTAAATATGTAAAAAGAACGGTACACCCCATTAACAGGGTATACCGTTCTGAAATGAACCATTCAAGTAAGAGATGGTTTATTTTACGATCGCACCGTTAGGCATGCTATCCGGTACTGTTGCGAGCGTAAGCTCGCTACCTTTTGAAGCCGCCAGTACCATACCTTGAGACAATTCTCCTCTAAGCTTGACTGGTTTCAAGTTCGTTACACAGATGACTTTGCGACCAACGAGGTCTTCCGGCTTATAAAACTTTGCAATACCAGATACAACCTGACGCTGCTCATAACCGAGATCCAATTGAAGCTTAAGCAGTTTATCTGCTTTTTTAACCGGTTCAGCGGAAATAACTTGAGCTACACGAAGCTCAACTTTAGCAAAATCTTCGATACCGATCTCCTCTTTATGTTCAATCACTTCATCCTCTGCAGGTGCCTCAGGCTTCGGTGCTTCTTCTGCAGCTTTCGTGCCACCTGTCATAGCCTCAGCGATGTAGGCAACCTCTTGCGGAACATCCAAGCGAGGGAAAATCGGATCTCCTTTAACAAGCTTCGTGCCGGCAGGAATGCTGCCAAGTGCACGTCCACTATCCCAGGTTGTCAGCTCACCTTCTTGAATACCAAGCTGCTGCCAGATTTTCTGAGGAGTGCGCGTAAGGAATGGTTGCAGCAAGATGGAGGAAATTCGAAGTGATTCAACCAGATGGCTCATCACCGAAGCTAATTCTTCACGCTTGCTGTCATCCTTAGCGAGTCCCCAAGGCTGTGTTTCGTCGATGTACTTGTTGCTACGGCTAACGAATTGACCGATAGCTGTTAGTGCAACCGAAAACTCCATATTCTCCATCGATTCTTCTACCTTGTCGTAAACTTCCTTTGCCGCTTCTTCCATAGCTGCATCAAATGCTGTTACTCCGGTCTGATAAGCTGGCACCTCTCCCCCGAAATACTTATCAACCATCGCAACCGTACGATTTAACAGATTACCAAGGTCATTCGCAAGATCAGAGTTAACACGCTCCACAAAGCTTTCCGGTGTGAATGTTCCATCAGCTCCGAAAGGAACTTCACGAAGTAGATAATAACGGAGTGCATCGAGGCCATAACGATCAATCATGGTTACAGGATCGACAACGTTTCCTTTAGATTTGGACATCTTACCATCCTTCATCAAGAGCCAGCCATGAGCGAACACTTTTTTAGGAAGTGGAAGGTCTAGAGCCATGAGAATAATCGGCCAGTAAATCGTATGGAAACGGACGATCTCTTTACTCATCAGATGTACATCTGCCGGCCAGTATTTATCAAACAGAGAACGATCTTCGGTTCCATAGCCAAGCGCGGTGATATAATTCAAAAGCGCGTCGATCCATACATAAATAACATGCTTCGGATCGCTCTTCACCTTAACTCCCCACTCATACGTAGTACGAGAAACTGCAAGATCCTCAAGCCCCGGCTTAATAAAGTTGTTAATCATTTCGTTCTTACGGGAGATCGGCTGGATAAAGTCCGGATTCTCTTCATAGAACTGAAGGAGACGGTCTACGTATTTGCTCATACGGAAGAAATAACTTTCCTCTTTTACCAATTCAACAGGACGGCCACAATCTGGGCAGTTACCATTTACGAGCTGACGTTCAAGGAAGAACGACTCACATGGTGTACAATACCAACCTTCATAATCCCCTTTGTAAATATCACCTTGGGCAAGCAGTCGTTCAAAGACATCTTGAACAACTTGCGTATGACGCTTTTCTGTTGTACGGATAAAGTCCTCGTTCGAAATATCAAGCTTCTTCCACAGATCTTTAATGCCCGCTACAATGTCATCAACGAATTGTTGTGGTGTCTTACCCGCTTCAGCTGCTTTTCGTTCAATCTTCTGACCATGTTCATCCGTTCCTGTCAGATAGCGAACATCAAAACCGCGCAGACGTTTATAACGTGCCAGAGCATCACCTGCTACAGTCGTATAAGCGTGACCGATGTGCAGCTTGTCGCTTGGGTAATAGATCGGTGTCGTAATATAAAATGTCTTCTTGTCTGTCATGATTAACCCATCCTTTTCACTAATTTATCGTTTATTTTGGTCTGTGAAAACACAACAAAAAACCCTCATCCCTATGGGACGAGAGTTATCTCACGTGTTACCACCCAAATTCCCTGTACCCTTACGGGCAACAGGCTCACCGACCGCCTATTCAAAGACGACCGTCCATTAACGCTGGATCACGCCACTCCTTTACGTCCAGACGAACTGGATCGCTCAAAAGTGGTTCCTCCAAGACCATTTTCCAAAAATAACCTTGACCGGTTTTCAGCTTCCCCGGCTCTCTGTACAAGATTTGATTTTCGTACTTATCTCTTCCTCGGAAATGCATATATAACTTCAATATAATCAACGAACCCTTCGGGTGTCAAGGTTACTTGTCACGGGCCTTGAACTTCCACATCATTCGAAGCCCCCTTACGTGGTGGAACCAGATCAATTCCTCCCGGGTTAAAAGGATGGCAGCGAGCAATACGCTTGGCCGCTAACCATGATCCTTTCAGCGCTCCGTGCACTTCGATAGCTTCCAGAGCATAAGCAGAACACGTAGGATAAAAACGACATGTAGCCGGTTTCAAGGGTGAAATGAACTTACGGTATATGTGGATAGGTACCTTTACAACACGACTAGCTGAAATTTTACTCATGATAAAGATTCCGTCTTTCCATCTTCACACGAATTTGTCTTATGTGGTGATGTGTTTTTCTTCAGTGTTGTCGTATCCTTGGCACACTCTTTACAATATCCGAATACTTCAAATTTATGCTGAACCACTTGGAAATCCTCTGGACCATCGGTCACTTGCATCGGACAAAACTTGATCGGATAAGTCTTCTGACACTGAAGACATATCATGTGATGATGATGATGTTCTTCATTACAGCTCGCTCTAAATTTAATACCTTCTTCAAACACAACCTGTTCCAGCACACCAAGATCATATAATACTCTAAGATTGCGATAAACCGTATCAAAACTGAGACCACTATATTTCTTACCCATATATTCGTATACATCCTTAGCTGTTAAATACCCTGGATGTTCTCCAAATAATTTGGCAAGTGTCTTACGCTGATCGGTAATGCGCAGCCCGTTCTCGGACATGCCGTTTATGATCTGTTCCGTCGTCAGCATACGCAGTTAACCTCCTGATCGCTTAAATGTCTAGGTCTTTCATGTCATCTATTAATAATGCATGAAAAAATGTGCCTAGTCAACGAGACAAGTCTATGGTAGACACCGACAGAATTCAAAATCATCTCAAAGGAACTGATCAATAGACATAAAAAGCCCCAAGTTCCTCTTAATCGGACACTTGGGGCTAGGTTTAACCTTAATTCGATTTCAATTCTGGCAATGGCGTGAATAGGAAGTTGATTGGTAAGCTGCTACCCGGTGCAGCTGTAAACGTAATTTCCACAGACTGCTCATAGGTACCCGTACGATATAGAATACTTGCCTCGTTAGGCGCAGAAGACGCAGCAGAGTTCGGTGCACCTACGATATTTCCATTGACCATAACAACGCCCATGTATTTACCTCCACGGGGATTAAATGAAATCAATGTATTAGGAGCTACTCGATTCAACTTTATGCGGTAGACAACACCAAAATTACCTGAATTAGAGGTCTGATAACCTGTTATGCCGTCATGACCAACTAGATTCGGATCACTTACCTTATCACCAATTGCAAGACGAGAAGGTGTGTTACCAATCAGTTCATTCGATTCAATGATACGTGTAGCATCCGAATAAGTACCCCGGTTATGGACTCCATCACTCGGATGTAGTCTTAAGAAAGGAAGCTTTTGAATAGGGTCTTTGTTCTCTTCAATCATGACAATATCATAACGAACAGGTGAATCCGTATAAAGATCTGCAAACATCGAAATTACTTGTTCATTCTTCATCGGAGTCGCACTCAGCTCCTGTAAAATGACTCTGCTCTCACCTGGTTTTAGGTAGATCGACTGATAATCCTTACCGGACTGCATGGATTCTAAGTATCTCTGTACAGACGCCTTACCCGTAGCTGTAGGAATATTAATTGGACCGCCAAATCCTACATATTGTGTCGTTAACAAGGCATTGGTGTCATTAATATTAGTCGCAACGACATACATTTTCATCCGTTTACCTGTAGCATTCAAATGATGGATCATAAATCTAGTCGATCCGATCCCTGTTTCGCGATATACGATTCCTTCCGTGTATACCGTTTCTGGACTATTACTACGGATTAGCGTGGTAGGTTCAGAAGTTCTTGAGTAAGGAAACTCCTCCATCGACGGAACCTTAGAGCCGTCAAAGATGTATTTTTCACCGATTTTTGAGAATAGCTGACTGAATTCTTCACGTGTATATAACGTTTCAGATGTAATGATAAGTGTCTTCTCATAATAGTTCGTAGCACCATGTTTATCGGTTACAGTCAATCCAACTTTTACGGGTCCAGGTGTGAAAAATGCTTCAGCATTATTATCCCAATCCCATTTTACAATCGCATTCTCATCATCCGTACTTTGATCGGTATAAGTGATTCGTTCACCCATCTTGTATTCATCTTTATCCGTGATAAACATAGCAACCGGCGGTTCGTTAGGAGTTAATACCTCGATGGTTACCGAATATGGATCACTCCACTCACCACTTGAGTCCTGAACGGAATATGTAATCGTCCGCACACCAGGCTCTGCAAAAATCTCCTCTCTACCTTCCCACTTCTCATCAATAATTGGGAGACCCAATGGAGAGTAAGGACTTGTCTTATACCTCACCTTTGTCTGTCCTGCAAAAATCTCATCATTCTCGATGGTGAAGGAAGCAACTGGCTTAGTACTCAAAGAAAGAATAATCCGTTTATTCGTCTGATCCACTTTATATGGGATATCTAGGGCCTGTGTAATCGAGGTCAGCGGTACCATAAATACATTGTTGGATTGATATGCTGCACCTTTCATCGTAGTTTTTACACCATTCACGGTATAGACTTTGCTATCCGTCTTGAAACGCAATGTATCTGCCCCACGAGTAATTACTGTTTCTTTCGTGGAACTGTCATAGGCCAGTTTCAGCCCAACACGCTCAACTAATGAACGAATGGCTACATAGGATACACCGTTCTTCACAGCCATCGGCTGTCCCGCAATATAAAGCTTTCCATTGTGGTACATTTTATCGCTATTCATCATGAGAATAAGACCTGATTCATTCGGGATAGGCGGCTCGGGATCTACTACTCCACCACCGTTTCCACTTCCGCCGGTCATAGAAGAAAGGTCTAGAATGATCTTCTTCTCGGGCTGATTTACTTTATAAGGTATACCTAATGCTTGTGTAATTGAAGTGAGAGGCACCATAAATGTATTCTTGTATTGATAGGAAGGCCCCTTCATTTGCCGTGACTCACCGTTAACCTTATAAATACTGCTATCCGTTTTAAAACGAAGCTCATTGCCGTCTTTAATAATAATGGTTTCTTTCGTAGAATTATCATATGTAAGTTTCAGACCAGCCCGCTCAACCATAGCTCGAATCGAAATATATGATACCCCACTCTTGACAGCCATTGGCTGAGCTGCCTTATAGAACTTGCCATTGTGGTACATATCGGCGCTATTCATGATTAGTACAAGCTCATTACTGGATACAGCTAAAGTATTCGTTTCCTGTTTCTCCGTGTTTAGGGATTCGGTTTCATCCTGACCCTTTTGGTCATCTGACTTCTCGCTATCTTTATCCTCTTCCACTTCATCGACTACCGGTTTATCTTGCTGAATCGGTTCTTGCTCCAATTGCTCTTGTTGTTCAACTTCTTCTTGATTGTTGTCCTTGCCATTCATTTCATTATTATTGATCTTATCTGATGATGAAGTATCTTCAACGGCTTCCGACGGGTTATTTGGTGTCAATGGTGACTTAGTCGCATGGCTTGAGGCATCTGCCTCTTGTGATTGCAACTTTAGAGATTGCTGTTGTTCTAATTGTCCGCTGTTCGTCGCCTCGGATTGAACCATATCTTGACCGGGTACGATGACAGCAGAAGACTGCGCACTCACAGGCACAACAGATAATATCTGTGCCATGACAAGTACAGTGATGATGGACATTCTCTTAAGTTTCATTTCTGCTCCTTCAACTCCTGTGTGATTTTGATTCTCTCTATCTAAACATCATAGTATTAGACGCCCACTTCCGGTAAAAGTTGCTATATTTCTTCCAAAAAAGAAAAAGCCGGGAGATTCCCCCTCTGTTGACAGGGCTCCCGACTCTATAAATCTATGAATTAATTCGCCTTCGAACCTGATTCCTGAACATCATTCAAGCTTACCGGAAGTTTCCCTTCCGGTATCACGTCTCCATACAATACTCCTGAGAGTGCATCCATATAAAATGGTGTGTTCTCATAACAACATAGATATGTAGGGACCTGAGAAATCTCATTCAAATCATAAGGATTACGTGTTGAAGCAACAATCAATTTCACTGATCCAAGCTGCATTAGTTTCTCGACTAACTTACGTTGACCTGAAGAAAGCTTGCTCTCGGAAGTATAAGTCGCTACGACAACCTGCTTATAATGTTTCGCTTCTTGGACAGCCGCCTCAACTTCCTCATCTGTCAAATCAGTACCGATGCGGATTTCCTCTACCTTCCCTTTGCTCGCAGCTATTGCGTCACCTAACGTATAGGAACGACTCCAAGCTTCATCTACCTCGGTCGCTTTTAATAACTCTGGCCAGTATACAAGTGTGGACACTTCACGGTCTAAAGGTAGCTGCTGCTCATCTCGTACAAGTGTAATTCCTTTAGCTGCAATTTCAAACAATAATGCTTCAGCACTGCTACTTATTTCTGCAATATCAACAGCTGGTAAGTTCGCTGCCTTCTCTGCATTTCGCATCTTAAGAGATAAAATCCGCTCAACGGAGGAATCAATGCGCTCTTCCGTTATACGTCCACTCTTAACAGCTTCAACAACGGCTTTGATTGCTGATTCTTGTAGTTCCAATCTATGACTGACAAGCACACAATCTGCACCTGCTTCAATAGAACGAACAGCGCCTTCTGGTATTCCAAACTCTTTCGCTATCGCATGCATCTCTAGACAGTCCGTAATAATTAGGCCATCGAAGTCTAGCTCTTCACGGAGCAGTCCCGTTAATACAGCATATGACAACGTAGCTGGAATGGGATCTGGTTCAATAGCCGGGAAGCTAACATGTGCAGTCATAATGGCATCGACGTTACCTGCTATAGCTTCTTTGAATGGATATAACTCCACTTGTTCAAGTCTAGTACGATCATGAGGCACAGAAGCCAGACCTAGATGGGAGTCTACACTTGTATCTCCGTGACCTGGAAAATGCTTAGCCGTCGCGGAAACACCCTCTTCCTGATAACCCTTAATTGCAGCTACGCCATGAGCAGCAACCGTCTTGGGATCTTCTCCAAAGGATCGAACGCCTATTACTGGATTTAATGGATTGTTGTTTACATCGATACAAGGAGCAAAATTCATATTAACACCAAGAGCTCTAAGTTCCTTAGCTCCAATCTTTCCAACCTCGTAAGTATAATCCGTGCTTCCAGCCGCCCCTAGTGCCATATTACCTGGAATCCGGCTGATCCCTTCATGATCAATTCTTGCAACCATACCACCTTCTTGGTCGATAGAAACGATAAGTGGCGGCTCACCGCTAGAAGCAGCCAGTTGCTGGAGGGATGAAGACAGCTCGGATAATTGTGAGAGTTTCTGTACGTTTCTGCGGAAGTATACGATACCACCTACATGATGCTCCTGGATCAATTTTTTGGCATGCTCATTCGGTGTTAAAGCATCAAAACCACAAATAAACATCTGACCAATCTTTTGTTCCAGGGTTAAATCTGAGACCTTCCAATTCATAACATACTAACCTACCTTCTTCATTAATAATTGATACAAACAACATCTTACAACGCATTAGAGCTTCCGCATACTTCTCTGAACTCGGATGGCGTCATTCCGGTAGCCTTCTGAAACACTTTTGTGAAATAGCGCCGTTCATGGTAACCGACAAATGCACCAATCTGAGCGATATTTTTATCGCTGTTCGTTAGAAGGAACTTGGCTGCTTCCATACGCTGCTTCGTTAGGTACTCAACAAAAGTGATACCCACATGGTTCTTAAACAATAGACAGAAGTAACTGGAGCTAATTCCAAGATAGTCTGAAAGCTCCTCAATCCCCAAATCCGAACCGAGATGTGTATTAATGTAATCAAGAGCGGACATCATCAATTGTTCGGGTGGCTTCTTGACTGAATCAGGATCTGGATCACTATCGATTAAAGAAACCGAAGTGAAGTATTTCTCTTTCACCTGCTTCTTCCGGATCTCATCACCGATCTCACGAATTCGATCTTGTAACTCAAAATAATTAATCGGCTTGCTAATATAATCCTTAACACGTAACTTGATTGCTTCACGAGCATATTCAAACTCTTGATAACCCGTGAGCAAAAATATTTCTGCTGTGCTTCCTTTTTCTCTTAATTTCATGATAAACGTTAATCCATCCATCACCGGCATACGTATATCACATAAAACTAAATCAGGATCATGCTCTTCTGCAATGACAAGAGCTTCCATCCCGCTTCGAGCAAGTCCAACCACTTCCATGCCCATATCCTTCCAAGGAACGACCTTGTTAAGATTATTAAGAATAGGGGCCTCATCATCAACCAATAATACCTTTAGCACGTTGCCCTTCCCCCCCATCATAATTGGGTATCACACAATGTATCACTGTACCTCCAGGCTGGCTTGAGCATATAAATAACCCATATCCATCACCATATTGAATTCGAATTCGATCGGCGACACTGCGAATACCAAGCCCCCGTCTTTCCTGATTCAACTTTAAGTCCTTTCCATCCATAAGAGGCGATTCTTTATCTTCAGGCATCATATATTCAAAGACCGACAGCTGCTTAGAAGACATCCCCAGACCATTATCCTCAACACTAACAATCAGATTCCCACGTTCACTCCATGCTTTGATCAAAAGTTTCCCTGTGTAATCAATGCCTTCAAAGCCGTGCTGAATGCTATTCTCGACAAGCGGTTGCAGAGTTAGCTTCATGATTCGGCACGACAACAACTCTTTGGGCACATCAATCTCATAATCAAACACATCTTCGAAACGGAACTTCTGGATCTCCAAATAACTTCTTAAATACTTCAGTTCTTCTTCCAGTGTAATCTCTTCTTTATCCTGAATACTAATTCGTAAAATGCTAGCCAAACGATATACCATCTCGCTGACTTTACGTCCCTCATTCTGAACAGCAAGAACATTGATAGATTCTAGCGTATTAAAAAGGAAATGTGGCTTAATCTGAGCTTGTAACAACCGCATATGCGCTTCTGTTTTCAATCGCTGCTCATTACGAATCTGGTCGAATAATCGATTGATACGATTCATCAGATCGTTAAATCCTTTTGATAAGAGGAGGAGCTCGTCCTCACCCTTTTCCTCAACCCTAGCACTCAGGTCCCCATCTTCCACGCGGCGCATAAAACGAACAATGACTGCGATCGTTCCTGTAATACGGTTCATGAAAAATTTATTAAAGGCGATTGCCGTAATTAAGCAAAGACCTAGAATGACAATAAACCACTTTGCAAAGGAGGTGACCTCTTGGGATAACGAATCCCATTTTGTTACGGAAACCACGCTCCATGGATACCCTTCAAGCTTATGGATCGATACAACACTCTCTTCTCCATTAAATTGAGACTTAAAGCTCTGATATTCGGATTGATAATCGATATCATGCTTCATGAACGTGTTCATATTATTTCCGTCATTTTGCTCTCTTGGATCAAAAAGAATCAGACCCTCATCATTCACAAGTAAGAACGATGTGTCTTGCAGATTATTCGGAATCGTCAAATTACGGAAAATCCGTTCGAATTCAAGTCGCTTAATCTGCACAACGAGAATCCCTTCTTTACGAAAAGTCTCCATGTTCTTCACAAGTCGAATTTGTGTAAATACAGGCTCCATTCCACTGAGTTCAGGATATTCATGCGGTGCGATCCACTTTGGAACCCCGTTAAGTTTAATGACTTCCTCGTAGAGATGACTCTGTTTGAACTCGGTAAACGGAAGGGCACCGAAATTCTCCTTCGTAAATAACGGCACATGACTCGACTCTCTATTCATATTGTATAGAAATGCAAAGCTGATGGCTGGATGGTTGTATAGAAGGTTACGGAAATTCCGCTGACTCGCATTCAATGTTAGTTGTTCCGAGTTCGTAATAAAGTCTTGAGAATCCGGATCATCGGCTTTTAGCGCAGTTGTAAAAACCGATGATGCGATACCACTATCCGTTACATTCTCCATCTCATCAAATACATTTAATATACTGTAACTGATCGCTTTTAAGGAGTATTCGGCTTGCTGACTGTATTTCTTCTCTATTGAGTTATACGTGACAAAGAAGGTGAACAAACCCAATACAAGTAAAGGAATGATGATTAGTCCTAAAAATGCTGTAAACAACTTGTTCCTCAGGTTCATACACAATCCCCTAATTCATTGTAAATTAACCTTTCACACTGCCTGCTGTTACTCCTTCAATGATCTTCTCTTGAAGAATCGCATATATAATTAGGACAGGCAGTACACTAAATACAATTCCGGCAGACATCTGCGCGTAATTCGTATTGTACGCATCCCTAAATCCGACCATGCCGACAGGAAGTGTTCTTAGTTCTTCGTTCGATAAGAAATAGTTAGCTAACAAGAACTCGTTCCAGTTACCTAGGAAGTTAATAATAAAAACCGTTACGATGGCTGGCACTGTCAATGGGAGAATAATTCTCATAAATAAGCCACCCGATCGTAATCCATCAATTACAGCCGCTTCCTCAATCTCACCAGGCAATGAACGCATGAAGGCGGCAAGAATGATTACGGAGAACGGGATAGCATTCGCAACATAAGGCAAGATCAGAGCCATATGTGTATTAAGGATATCTAGTTTTTTCATTATACCGTAAATTGGTAGTAAGAGGGAGTTATTCGGAATCAACATACCGATTAATATGAGCTGAAATATAATCGCGCTGATTCGGTTATATCTCATTCGAGTTACTGCAAAAGCTAGCATTGCCGCAAACAGAATGGATAAACACGCAGATAAGATACCAATATACAAACTATTAAAGAAATAAGTGCTAATCTTGGCATTCACCCAAGCATTTACATAGTTATCAAATACGAATGTATTCGGAAGTCCGAAGGGATTCGTTGCTATTGCTTGATTATCCACTTTCACGGAAGAGAATAATACGAAGAGAAAAGGATATAAAATGACGAGCATGTAAGCTAATAAAAAGATGTGTGGGATAGATTTTTTCAATGCTCTCATCAGTATTCAATCCTTTCGTTACGTCTTGCAATCAGCAACTGATAAACTACCGTTATTATCATGGTGAATACAAAGATTAGAACAGCAATTGTATTTCCGAATCCATGCTGGAAGCTCGTAATAGCATATCGAATCATGTAGGTTGCCATTACATCAGTTGAACCAAAAGGACCACCTTTGGTCATAACGAGAACAATGTCTGCAGCTTTCATCGCTCCAGCGATAGATAACATAATGACAACGGATATAATCGGCATAATTAGTGGAAGTGTAATTTTGATTGCTCTCTGAAATCCGGTTGCACCGTCAATCGCAGCTGCCTCATCTAATTCTTTAGGTATCGAAATAATCGCGGCAAGCACCATAACGATATAAAATCCGGTCCACTGCCAGGCGTTAGTTATCAAAATCGAGATCATAGCCCATTTCTTCTCAGACAGCCAGTAGATCGGCTCGACTCCAAACAAACCCACGATTTCATTCATTAAACCGAAGTCTGGGTTATAAATGAAGCCCCACAAAATACCGATTACAGCGGTGGACATGATAGATGGAGCAAATACAGCCGTTTTATAAAGACCTTTAAGTTTCTTAACATTTGCAATAAGTAATGAGAAGAAAATAATTATAGGAACCTGGATAAAACATGAAAATAGAATGAAATACACATTATTTCTAACGGATTTCCAAAAAGCAATATCATCAAATGCTCGCGTGTAATTGTCAAAACCAATGTACTTAACGTCTTTAGATATCCCATTCCAGCTCGTAAAACTGTTATCGATCGCTGTATAAATAGGATAGATGAAAAAGGCCAAGAACAAGATGAATGCCGGCAGAACAAACAGAATATAAATCAGAGGATTTCTCAGCGCTTTATTCATGGTAACCTCCGTAGTTTCATGTCTTATACTTAGCGGAAAGGGCACCCCCAGTCTAGCGGGTGCGCCCTCTCCCTAACTATTCTTCCTTAATTACTCTTCAGATGAATTGGCTGCATCTTGTGCAGATTGTACATCTTGGAGCATCTTCTCAGCATCGATTTCGCCGCCGATCACCTGCTGAATTCCAAGGCTCAGTGCCGTATTTACACTTGCTTGAACCAATGCATCAAACGCAGGGAATGATTTGTCGATTTCGCTTACGGCTTTGAAGATATCCTGCATGATCGCCTCATCAGACGTAGAGTTCATTGTCGCTACATCCATCTTCATCGCTGGCAATACGCCATCTTCTTTCAGACCACGAAGCTGCATTTCATCCGTCCACATGTTCTTGATGAATTCTTTTACCGCAGCCATCTTTCTAGGGTCATCCTGAATAGAAGCTGAGAAGCCATAACCATTGTTCGCATCTTGCATGACAACTACCGGATCACCTTCATTTACAGGAGGCAGGTTAAAAAATCCAATCTTTCCTACCATATCACCAGCTTGTTTCGGATCTCTGAATACGCTGTTAGCCCAAGAACCGTCCATCATCATGACCGCTTCGCCGGAAATGATTTGGTTTCTCATATCTGCATATTCGAACCCAAGCTCACCCTTTTTGTAGTACCCTTTTTCAACCCACTCTTGATGCTTCTTCACGCCTTCTACCACTTTAGGATCCGTCCACTTCGTCTCACCAGTCTTAAATCCGTAAGTAATCTCTGGTCCTGCATAGTAAGCCCATAGATTGTTTGTTGTCATTAACGGAATCCAAGCATCTTTAGAGGACTGTGCAAATGGAATTTTACCATCAGCTTTAACGGTCTCAGCAATCTTCTCTAGATCAGCAAGTGTTTTAGGAACCGTTAATCCTTTTTGGTCAAAATACTCTTTATTGTAAAAGATCCCTTCGATTGAACCACCAATTGGCAATCCGTATACTTTACCTTCACGTGTAAATGGATCCAAAGTTGTGAATTTATCTTTAATACCAAGCTCTTCAATGATCGGTGTAATATCCAGCATCAAGCCCTCTTTCGCATACACACCAGCATCAGGGCTACCAAACACATCAAAAATCTCAGGTGGTTTACCGGAAGCCATCTCGCCTCTCAGCTTCTCTTTACGATTCACTTCCGAATCTACAGCATCCAGATTTAGTTTCAATCCAGGTACTGCTTCTTCCGTCTTCTTCACGACATCTTGAAGTAAAGCCAGTCTGAATTTCTTAGCATCGCCAACTTGTGTGTGTCGAATTGTCATTTCAAACGGTTCGGTACTTGCTGCAGGCGGTGTATCTGTTCCTTTAGCTGGTTCTTCACTTGTCTTGTTACTACCGCAACCAGACACAAAAGCCGAAGTAACCAAAAGCAGCGACATCATCAGTGCTAGGCTTTTTTTCTTCATGATTATTTGACCCTCCTAAAAAATGTTTGTGTTTATATATTCATTATAGAAAGCGGTTTCAAGTTACGATAGAACTATATTTTTCTTACATAGGGATAAAATCTTCTAATAAAACAATAATACCCTTGCCTGAATAGGCAAGGGTATGTGTAACATGACCAAGTATGATTATATATGAATCCTATACCGATAGAACTTCCATTCTACCCTTCTCAATTAACTCATAAGCCCGTGCAACCTCTGCTTCGGTTGGCGTAGGCACTCCATCGAGTGGATATGTTTTTCCTAAAGCTTCCCACTTATATATTCCCATCTGATGATAAGGAAGAATCTCGAACTTCTCTACCCCATTCAAAGTTGCAATGAAACGCCCGAGCTCAAGCAAATCTTCTTCTTGGTCATGGATACCTGGAACAAATACATGTCTAATCCACATCTTACGACCATTATCGGAAAGCCAGCGTGCCATCTTCAAAGTTCGTTCATTCGACTTTCCTGTCAGTTTAATGTGCTTCTCATCATTAATATGCTTCAGATCCAATAATACCAAGTCTGTATTCTCAAGCAATTCACGGATTTTCTCCGGTTCATTGTAACCGTTACTATCAAGTGTAGTATGAAGATTCCAACGACGCTTAGCTTCCTTAAACACCTGTGTAACGAAAGGATATTGTAGGGTTGGCTCTCCACCTGAAACCGTGAGACCACCACCGGAAGAACGGTAATACTGAAGATATGGCTCTATTTCAGCAAGCGCCTCTTCAACTTCCATCTCCTGTCCTTCATTCAATGCCCAAGTATCCGGGTTATGACAATACTGGCACTTGAGCAAGCAGCCTTGCATAAAGAGTACAAAGCGGATACCCGGACCGTCCACTGTACCAAACGTTTCTATGGAATGCACATGACCTTTTATCATATGATGTCATCCTTTCCGTATCCGCTCTGTGACAAGCCAAGAATTGTTAATACATTACCCGTCCTTATTACATCGAACCATGGAAAGTACGGTTGATAACATCTAGCTGCTGTTCGCGGGTCAGTTTAATGAAGTTCACTGCATAACCAGATACACGGATTGTCAACTGAGGATAGTTCTCTGGGTGCTCCATCGCATCCATCAGTTGTTCACGATCAAATACGTTTACATTAAGGTGATGCGCGTTGCTACCGAAATATCCATCCATCATAGCTACCAAGTTCTTCTCACGAATATCTTTCTCTTTACCAAGTGCTTTCGGCACAATGGAGAATGTATTCGAAATTCCGTCCAAACTGTGTTCATAAGGTAACTTAGCTACAGAACTCAAGGAAGCAAGTGCACCTTTTTTGTCGCGTCCATGCATTGGGTTCGCACCTGGAGCAAATGGTTCTCCCGCTTTACGTCCATCTGGTGTAGTACCTGTCTTCTTACCGTATACAACGTTCGAAGTGATGGTGAGTACAGACTGTGTTGGCAATGCATCACGGTAAGCTTTATGTTTGCGGATCATGCTCATGAAGGTCTCAACCAATTCAACAGCAATGCTGTCTACACGATCATCGTTATTACCGTAGCAAGGGAAATCTCCCTCGATTTCGAAATCAACAGCGATACCTTCCTCATTACGGATCGGTTTCACTTTTGCGTGTTTGATGGCACTCAGTGAGTCTGCTGCAACGGACAGGCCAGCGATACCACATGCCATAGTACGGAGGATATCACGGTCATGCAGAGCCATTTCAATCCGCTCATAAGAATATTTATCATGCATATAGTGAATTACGTTAAGTGTATTCATGTACAGCTTCGCAAGCCATTCCATCATTGGTTTGAAGCGTTTCATGACTTCATCATAAGTCAGGTACTCGGAAGTGATAGCAGGGAATTCAGGTCCTACTTGTGCACCAGATTTCTCATCACGACCACCATTGATAGCATACAGAAGGGCTTTAGCTAAATTCGCACGAGCTCCGAAGAACTGCATTTGTTTACCGATACGCATAGCGGATACGCAGCAAGCAATACCATAGTCATCACCGTAGATTGGACGCATCAGATCGTCGTTCTCGTATTGAATCGAGCTTGTCTCGATAGATACTTTTGCACAGAATTTCTTGAATCCTTCAGGCAATTTCTCTGACCACAATACAGTCAAGTTTGGTTCTGGGGCAGGTCCAAGGTTGTAAAGGGTGTGCAAGAAACGGAAGCTGTTCTTCGTAACACGTGTTTCACCATTCACAGACATACCGCCAATGGATTCTGTTACCCAAGTAGGGTCACCACTGAACAAATCGTTGTAATCTGGGGTACGCAAGAATTTAACGATACGAAGTTTCATGACAAAGTGGTCAACCAGTTCCTGTGCTGTTTCTTCAGTCAGTGTACCTTCAGCCAAATCGCGCTGAATGTAAATGTCCAAGAACGAGGATACACGTCCAAGGGACATCGCTGCACCGTTCTGTTCTTTAATTGCAGCCAGGTAACCAAAATACAACCACTGGAATGCTTCTTTAGCTGTTGTTGCCGGCTTGGAAATATCAAAGCCATGCATTTCCGCCATTTGCTTCAATTCTTTCAGTGCGCGGATTTGCTCTGACAGCTCTTCGCGAAGACGGATCACTGGCTCATCGATCACATCAACTTCGAGGCTGCTTAGTTCTTTCAATTTATCTTTAATGAGGAAGTCAATACCGTATAGTGAGATCCGGCGATAGTCACCGATAATACGTCCACGTCCGTATGCATCTGGAAGTCCAGTGATGATACCTGCTCTACGTGCTGCACGCATCTCAGGAGTGTAGGCATCAAATACACCTTGGTTATGCGTTTTACGAATATTTGTGAACATATCCACGATGCTTGCTGGAAGTTCAAAACCATAGGCGTTACAAGCATCAATCATCATTTTAATTCCGCCAAATGGCTGAATCGAACGTTTAAAAGGCTCATCGGTTTGTACACCAACGATTTGTTCCTTCTCTTTATCCAAATAGCCTGGTTTGTGCGACACAATCGTAGAAGGTGTGTTTACATCCACATCCAATACGCCGCCCGCTTCACGCTCTTTTTTGGTTAGATCGGATACAATATCCCATAATGCTGTTGTATTCGCTGTAGGTCCAACCAAAAAGTCATCAACACCGTAATATGGCTCAATATTTAAAGCAATAAAGTCATTTACGTCTACTGCTTTTGCCCACTTACCTGTTTTGAACCCTCTCCAACCGGACTGAACGTCTTTAATTTCTTTCTCAATCACCGACATCTCTGATCCCTCCAATTTATGTTCTGTTGTTGAGGCATGAGCTTATGGTATATCTTCTCATGTCCAACATCCCAGATCAATAAATGTGACGCTTTTCACAATGTTGGGCGCTATCCCCTGTTTGATTGCGAACTTGAAACTGTAAGAATTATCATCTGAGATTGTTTTTACACTTTTATTGTAGTCCTGTTCAATATATACATCTGTGACTAATATCACAAGATTGGTGATATTAGTCACGTTGTGTTAAGGGCTGTTTGTTAGTTGTCGTTTCTGTTAGAAACGTCCATAGAATGCATTGCGATAAACATCAGCCAGCTCAGTTACAAGTGGCAGCTTTGGATTCGCAGTCGTACATTGGTCCTCAAATGCACGATCAGCCAAGTACTCTACCCGATTTTCGAAGTCCACTGGATCAATGCCCAGCTGTTGGAACGATTCTTCAATACCCAGTTTCTTGTTCAACTCACGAATGGCATTAATCAAGCTGTTAACCCCTTCTTCCGTTGTACGAGCTGGTAATCCGAGAATGCGTGCGATCTCAGCATATCTTTCATCCGCAACGAAGTGAGTATATTTAGGCCAAGCAGCAAATTTCGTAGGCTTCTTAGCATTGTAACGAATAACGTGTGGCATTAGAATCGCATTGGTACGTCCGTGAGCCGTATGGTACTGCCCGCCCCATTTATGAGCCAAGCTGTGGTTGATACCAAGGAATGCGTTCGCAAAGGCCATACCTGCCAAAGTAGAAGCATTATGCATTTTCTCACGAGCCAATTTGTCGCCTGTCAGGGCCGACTGTTCAAGGTACTGGAATACGAGTTGAATTGCTTTGATTGCAAGACCATCGGTATAGTCGTTTGCCATAACCGATACATAAGCTTCGATCGCGTGTGTCAGAACGTCCATACCCGTGTCGGCAACAGCCGTTTTTGGCAAGCTGTATACAAACTCCGGATCGATAATCGCTACATCAGGTGTCAACTCGTAGTCAGCCAAAGGATACTTCGTATTTCCAAGCACTTTATCGGTAATAACTGCGAACGAGGTTACTTCCGATCCTGTACCAGATGTTGTTGGAATCGCAACAAACTTCGCTTTTTGACCGAGACGAGGGTATTTGTAAATCCGTTTACGGATGTCCATGAATTTCTGTTTTAAGTTATTGAAATCTGTATCTGGATATTCATAGAACAACCACATCGCTTTAGCAGCATCCATCGGCGATCCCCCACCAAGTGCGATAATGCAGTCAGGTTGGAATCTCTTCATCATCTCAGCACCACGTTCAACCGTTGTTGTCGATGGATCTGGCTCTACTTCAGAGAATACTTCAATAGCAACAGGAATCTGACGCTGACGCAGATAATGTTCAACTCTCTCCACATATCCGAGTTTTACCATCATGGGGTCCGTTATAATCGCTACCCGAGTAATGTCCGGCATTTTAGCAAGATACTGTGTTGATCCTTTTTCAAAATAGATTTTATTCGGCACTTTGAACCACTGCATATTCACCGTACGATGATTCACCCTTTTCACGTTAATGAGATTGACAGCACTTACGTTCGAAGATGTTGCATTGCGTCCATACGATCCACAACCGAGTGTAAGCGATGGAAGGTTAGTATTATAGATATCACCAATTCCGCCTTGCGAAGATGGCTGATTCACAAGCACACGGCAAGTTTGCATACGATTCGAGAATTTTTGAATGATTTCATCATTGTTCGAATGGATTACCGAAGAGTGACCCATACCACCAAAAGCAACGACTTCAGCAGCACGTTCTATCCCTTGCTCTGCATTCTTCACTTTGTAGCAAGCTAGAATTGGGCTAAGCTTTTCAGCCGACAATGGGAACTTCGGTCCTACACCTTCAATCTCAGCAACAAGGATTTTCGTTCCTTCCGGCACTTCAATACCGCATGCTTCAGCGATCTTCGTTGCTGGTTGACCTACGATTGCCGGATTTACGGCACATTTATCTGCTACGATAGCACCAGCGGTTAGCTTAGCAGCTTCCTCTTTATTCACGAAGTAGCAACCGCTAGCAATCATCTTTTTCTTCACTTGTTCAAAAATAGTTTCTTCTATAATAACAGCCTGTTCCGATGCACAGATCATACCGTTGTCAAAAGTTTTCGAGAGGATAAGGTCATTAACGGCTTGATCAAGATTGGCAGACTTTTCGATAAAGCATGGCACGTTACCAGGTCCTACTCCAAGCGCTGGTTTACCACAGCTGTAAGCGGCCTTAACCATTGCAGATCCACCAGTTGCCAGGATACATGCAACATCAGGATGGTTCATTAGTGTATTGGTTTTATCCATGGATGGAGCATCGATCCATTGAATACAATCTTCCGGTGCACCGTGCTTCACCGCTGCTTCCAGCAATATCTTGGCTGTTTCCCGGCTGCACTGTTGTGCGGATGGATGGAACCCGAAGATAATTGGATTTTTCGTCTTAATGGATATGAGAGCTTTAAAAATGGTGGTTGACGTTGGGTTCGTTACAGGTGTAATCCCCATAATGATCCCAACAGGTTCAGCAATCTTCTGATAGTTACCGTATGGATTATCTTCAATTACGCCAACGGTTTTATCATATTTAATGCTGTTGTGGATGTATTCAGTAGCGAACATATTCTTGATGATTTTGTCTTCATAGACACCTCGCCCAGTTTCTTGCACTGCCAATTTAGCTAAATGCATGTGTTTCTCTAGACCTGCAAGTGCCATTGCTTGAACAATCCCATCAATCTGCTCTTGGTTGAGAGCTTTAAACTGTTCACTTGCGCGTTTCGCTTTGTCAATTAAACCCTGAATATACTCACCTGCTGTTTGCTCCTTTACCTGAGTAACTCCATTGTTCTTGATAGCCATTCCCCTCATCCTCCTGTAAAAAAATGTTTATTATCTCTCTACACCTTGATCATATCACAGGGATCTCTAAAAAGATAGTGAATTATTTCACAAAGTTAAATGTTTTTTCTGAAATGGTTTGAAACGCTTACATCGCTTCTATGATGCATTTGTCTGTGTATTCTTGCACTTGTTCCCCCTTGTTTAAAGTGAAAATAATCACAATGTTTGAAATTTCGCCACTTTTACCTTGGTTTCCTCCCCCACAAGTGAATGTATTCACGTTATAATTAATTTAAATTTAACCGAAAATATGAAGGAGTTAGGGGATATAGACATGAAAACATTGGATAGTGTCATGGTAACCCAAGGAAATACCAGCTGTTTCTCGGAGCAAAATCTAAATCGTCTGCTTGTAAGCATGAAGGATCGTATCATACCGGAAGGATCACATCTCTTCTGGGAAGGTGATTTTTCAGATAAATTATATTACATTAAGCGTGGGCGTATTAAATTAACGAAATCGACTGACGAAGGAAAAGAACTTATACTATATATGTATCAAGCTGGCGACATGGTTGGTCAGGCGGATCCATTCTTTAGCACGAAGCACAGCTTCTCGGCTGAAGTTCTTGAAGAAAGTGAAGTCGGAGTCATTGAACATAAAGATTTAGAAATCCTTATCTGCCAACACTGTGATTTTGCGATCGACTTTATGAAATGGATGGGAATCCATCATCGTATTACACAAACGAAATTTAGAGACCTTATGATGTATGGTAAACCGGGTGCCCTTAGCTCAACGCTGATCCGTCTTAGTAACACTTATGGTGAGACGCTTGAAGATCAATCGATTCTTATTAATAAGAAAATTACACATACAGATCTATCAAATATGATCGGAGCTACTCGTGAGAGCGTAAACCGAATGCTCAGTGATCTTCGTAAGAAAGATGTTGTGGAATATATCAGCGGGATGATCGTTATTAAAGACTTAGCTGCACTTCAAGAAATATGCCACTGTGAACTATGCCCGCATGAAATTTGCCGGATCTAATCTGTTTGTATAGATAGCTTAAAGACACCCGAATATGAAATGTGATTCTGGGTGTCTTTTTGTTATGGTGTGCATAAAAAACGATACACAGTCCACAATAACGAGGTCTTTCCAAATCAATCACTAGGGAGTGTTTCGCATGAGAGAAGGTTTGATTCCTGCCGTTCTTGGAACAGTAGTATCTGCTTCTGGCGCCGCTCTATTTAGCAGCAGTAAGTACAAACTTGCCGCAACGGGAATTCTCGGGTTCGGTCTTGCCCATATCGTACTGGGTGCGATTGACTTAGTAGAACACCGGTAGACTGTTTTGGAGGATATAACCAAAGGGGACGCTCTGTAAGCCACACATCTGGCTTTAGAACGTCCCTTCTCTTTATGTTTTGATGTAAATTACATTATCTTTTTTCCTTTTACCGGCGAAATGAACCAGTATGCCATCCCAACGAACAAGGCTCCTCCAATAATATTACCAAGCGTAACTGGGATCATATTGCTAACCCAGCCGGTTATTGAAATCGTTTCTGGATGGCCGGGTAGTATCGTTGCCAAGGACAGAAGTGTCATATTCGCTACACTGTGTTCATAACCCGTAGCAATAAAGGCGAATAAGCACCACCATATCAGTATGAGCTTCGCAGTGTCCTCCTTCGCACGACTTCCCATCCACAGCGCGAGACAGACAAGCCAATTACACAAGATGCCTCGGAAAAACAGCTCCATAAACGGTGTATTCATCTTATTAGCTGCAACCGTAAAGAGCAAATGATCCGATGGAATAGCTTTAAACAAGCCGGTTCCCCATATCAACAGGCTAAGAAGCACTGCCCCACCAAGGTTACCAAGGAATACGATCACCCAGTTCTTCAATGTATCTCTGATGGATGTTCGCCCAGCTAGAGTACTCATCGTGAAAAACATATTGTTACCGGTAAACAGCTCCGCTCCTGCAAAAACAACTAATGTCAACGCAATCCCGAATGATGCACCCATGACTAAAGTCTGTAGCGGTGATCCCTCTACTGCAAACGGAGCTCCCAACTTAAAGATCAGAATGATTCCAATTCCAATATAGGCGCCGGCAAGCATAGCTGAGACTATATAACGAGTCATACTGGCACTCATCTGTTCCTTTTTCTTGACTGCTGCTTCAATGATGGTTTCCACTCCCTGTGTAAACATAGGGGTACCTCCTGAATTGTTATTCCGAGTAATGGCTATTCACTACAAGGCAATCTGTACAATATCATCCTCTAGACGGATGGTATAAGTCTGGACCTTTCCACTGTCAGGCTCCTGCACATTTCCAGTCTCCAAGTCAATTCGCCAGTCGTATAAAGGGTCATATAGATAATGTCCTGACACAATTCCCTCCGCAAGCGGCCCGCCTTTCGGGTGCGGGTTCTTATTCTCTAGCGCGAAAAATCGTCCATCAGATGTGCGGAACACCGCAATCTCTTCGTTCTCTATTACCACAACCCTTCCGATTCGCACCATAAACTCGTCAATTTTCCCAATAGCTATATACTGACTTGTCTTCATATGTCATCATCTCCTTTATTACAATCTACTCAGCAACTACAGGACTAGCATCTTGAAATAAAGCTTTACGGACTTGATTGTCATTAAGCACTTTCTGCCAAGGCTCTTCGACCTGCTGTAGAGCAACCTCGATTCTTTCCACCAAAGCTTTACGCTCTGCTTGATCCTCAACAATAACTTTTTTGATATGATCAAGCCCCATACGTTCGACCCATTCCGAAGTTCTCTCCAGATAGTTACCTGTTTCACGATAGTACTGGATAATAGCACCACATACTTCAAATAGTTCTTCATCCGTTTTCACCTTACAGAAAGTGTCTGCGATACGAGCCTTAATTCCGCCGTTCCCACCGATGAAAATTTCCCAACCTCCGTCATTACCAACGATACCAATATCTTTCGTACACGATTCAGCACAGTTACGTGGACAGCCATTTACAGCCATCTTGAACTTGGCGGGAAGATCCAGTCTCTCGAACTTTTTCTCAAGCTGCGCTCCCATCCCCATCGAGTCCTGTGTTCCAAAACGACAGAACGTCGAACCTACACAAGTTTTTACAGTACGAAGGGATTTAGCATAGGCATAACCCGAAGGCATATCGAGCTCTTCCCATACCTTAGGCAAATCTTCCTTCTTCACACCGATAAGATCTAGGCGCTGTCCCCCCGTCACCTTCACGACCTTAACGTCATATTTGAGCGAGACGTCTGCAATTCGCTTCAAATCCTCCGGTGTCGTCACGCCTCCATACATCCGCGGCACGACTGTATACGTACCATCCTTCTGGATATTAGCATTCATCCGTTCATTAACAAAGCGCGATTCCTTCTCATCTTCATGGGTTTCAGGATAAATCATACCTAAGTAATAGTTAATTGCTGGGCGGCACTTCGAGCACCCTTCAGGATTATTCCATTCCAAAACGTTCATAACTTCTCCGGTCGTTCTCAATCCTTTGGCACGAATATCAGCTACGATTTCATCACGGCTATGTGTCGTACATCCGCATATTCCTTGCTTAGCTACCGTTTGGAAACCGTCTCCAAGGACATATTGCAAGATCTGTTCAACAACGGGTTTACATCCGCCGCACGAACGGGTTGCACCTGTACATGCTTTAATTTCATCCACAGTGGTCAGGCCTTGAAGCGTTACCGCATCCACAATGGTCTTCTTGGTTACCCCATTACATCCACAGACAATCTCTTCGTCTGCCATGTTTTCGACCGAAGCTCCTTTGTTAGTGCCTCCACCACAGCACCCTGTACCCATTACCGTACTATATATTTCATCTGTCATTATGGCTTCCTGCTTGATTAGCTTCTGCAGAGCTGCCGATTCAGTCACATCTCCGAACAAAACAGCACCAACGATCACATTGTCTTTAAGCAGAATCTTTTTATATGTTTTTTTCCATTCATCCTTAGCTACAATGACAGTGTGCTCTGGACCTTCAATAAATTCACCGGCCGAAAATACATCGACTCCACTGATTTTCAGCTTGGTCGAAACGACCGATCCTTCATATGGCATGGTGTCTACACCGCATAGATGCTTCGCAAGCACCATACCTTGTTCAAATAAGGGTGCTACGAGGCCGTAGCATACCCCTCGGTGTTCATCACATTCTCCGACAGCATACACGTTTGCCATCGATGTCTGAAGATAATCATCCACCACGATCCCACGATTAACTTCAATTCCGCTCGCCTGTGCCACGTCCACATTCGGTTTAATCCCGACAGCCATGACGACAAACCCCGCTTCTAATTCTGTTCCGTCACTAAAACGAAGCCCGGTAACTCGATCTTCACCCAATAATTCAACCGTCTGCTTGCCCATGGCAAACTTTATTCCTTGACTCTCCAGCTCTGCTTGTAGCATAGCCGATGCCTGATGATCAAGCTGACGCTCCATAAGATCATTCATCAAGTGGATGACTGTAACATCCATGCCTAAATTGACAAGCCCCTTAGCAGCTTCAAGACCCAGAAGACCACCGCCTATAACCGCAGCTTTTTTATACAACTTAGCCGCCGCAAGCATTTGGCTACAATCAGCAATGTCTCTAAAACCAACAACACCTTTTTTGTCGCTACCTGGTACGGGAAGAATGAACTGATTTGAACCTGTGGCAATGATTACTCGATCATAAGGAACCTCGAGACCATTCTCAGCCACCACTACCTTATTTTCTTCATCTATTTTCGTGACGGTTGTTCCGGTGTAAAGTGTAATATCATTTTCTTTATACCAATTCCAATCATTCAGTACGATATCATCTACCGTTTTGCTTCCCTCAAGTACATAAGATAACATAATCCGATTATAGTTCGGGTGTGGTTCGCTGCCGAACACGGTAATATTATAAGCGCCACCTAATTTAATGATTTGCTCCACCGTACTGATCCCCGCCATACCATTACCAACGACAACTAGCTTTTGTTTGTGATCTCCAGTCATGTTCTCTTCCTCCTTAAAGGCATAACCAGCCTGCTTGATATGTCTGTCAGCAAGCCGTCCTCATGTTCAGATTTGAATGTCCCGCGCTTTGAATTTCCAATATTATGCTCTATGGCAACATTATACATTTAAAATTTAATGCTTATTGTGATTATGTTCACACCAATTGTGAATACTTTCACAAAATTAATTGAAAAAGATGAAAAAAAAAGACAGTTTTCACTGTCTCATCATTATCTCATTTATACAATTAACGCTTTCAAATATGCTCGCCCACCTTGAGGGATTTTCAAATATGGACGAAGACCGGTAAAACCTTTTGAGCTTAGATCGACTCCTGTCATCCAATTGCCCGATACACTGACACCTTCTGTGGACATAACTAATGAAGGCGCTGGAACATGCTCCTGGTATAAAGGAATTCTCGTCGAAAGGGTCTTGAAATCTTTACCTCTTTCCTTCAAGGGTAAAGGACTTAAGTATGTTGGTACTAAGTAATCAGATATAGCTTCCATTTCATCGTCAGTAAAAAACGGATCATCACCCAAAAATGGATGTAGGAGCTGTATCTTCTCGAACAAAGACCAAATGACCATTTGCAGCATTCTGCCGGTTAGGCCCTTGTCGTGGAGTATAGCTGTTTCTTGGGCATCCATGATTGAACTCGAATTCGATGAATCTCCATCCATCAGCAATTCGCTGTACCTCTCGTATCCGATACACTTCCATCCTTTTGGACTCTTAACCCATTTCTGAAATATTCCACTTTCTTGATTGCTTCGGATCGAGTACATTTGATCCCTCGCATCTGACTCTATTCCAGATAGCGCATTTCTTAATGAGACGGGCAAATATTGTTCCAGAAGATTTTGAGTCTTATCAAAAATATGCTGAACTCTTAACGAAGCCCTTTCAAGCTCGGCGGCTTCCTCTTGTCCATAATGAATATGCGGTAGTTTGACCGTATCTTTCATAAAGAATCGCCTCCTTGAATGTGTTTCAGAGCTTTTTTCAAATTATACTACACAGGACAACTTGTGGTGCAAGTACTCTTGTTAAATTAGAAAAAACCCTGCCCAAAGCACTAAGCTTTGGGCGAGGGTTTCTGTGAAACATCTTATCTTTTTACTTTACCCATTGCTCAGCCCAGTTCGAAATCTGTTCCATAACGGGTTTCAGTGCTCTTCCCTTATCAGTCAACTCGTATTCAATCCGAACAGGAGTTTCAGGATAAACATGCCGGATTAAGATCCCTTCACTTTCCAAATCTTTCATTCGTTCGGACAGCATTTTGTCACTCATCGATGGAATGAAGTTTGAAATATCTTTAAAACGTTTGGGACCACTCATCAGTGTCTGAATAATCAGCCCGTTCCAGCGCTTTCCTAGGAAAGCAAATGCGGACTCAAAACGAGGACATAAGCAGAGATTCGTAACTTCCATATCATTCACCTCTTTACAGAGTCACACTACCTAGTTGTGTTTCTTCATAAAACTTACAATTAGTTAGTACATATAATAATACCATATATTCTTGGAACTGAAAACCATTGATCTGTAAATTGTTGTCTCTCTATATTATCTATCTATTATAGCGATGACTTACCGAATACAAAAGGGGGAATATTTTATAAGATTCTACTTAATATATACATTTACCCAGTTACAACCTTTTGTATGCATGAAACAGCAAAAAGAAGGTCGCCCAAATATCGCTATGGGCAACCTTCTATTCAGAACAGAATTTGACTAAACTAGAACCCGCAATGAGCGGACAGGCTGGCTATTTCCGAATACAGGCTTAACTGTAAGGGCATTTAGTGCCGCCCAACGGATACCATTCGAGATTACCTTAATGATCTCAGGATTGTAGTACGTAGGATACGTTTCATGTCCCGGACGGAAATAAAATATGTTTCCTTGTCCACGCTTGAAAGTACAACCACTCCGGAATACTTCTCCACCTTCAAAGTTACTAACAAAAATCAGCTCATCTGGTGCAGGGATGTCAAAAAACTCGCCATACATCTCTTCATGCTCCAGTATGATCTGGCTATTCACTCCAGCCATAATTGGATGAGTTGGATTCACAGACCACAGAATTTCCTGCTCTCCCGCTTCGCGCCATTTCAAATCGCAACTTGTACCCATTAGTGCTTTAAACGGCTTCGAGAAATGCCCCGAGTGCAGTACAATCAGACCCATACCTTCTTGTACCCGCTTAACAACCTTATTTACAATTACGTCCTCTACACGATCGTGAGCCATGTGACCCCACCATAGGAGCACATCTGTCGAGTTCAGAACCTCATCTGTTAAGCCGTGTTCCGGTTCATCTAAGGTTGCTGTTCGAATGTTAAACTCAGGATCGCTCAATCCATCAGCTAATACCTTATGAATTCCTTCCGGATATACCGCTTTAACCTCATCATGAATCTTCTCGTGAACGAACTCGTTCCAAATGGTAACATTCAACATATTGTTTGTTTCCCCCTATTGTATTACATGTTCAAAGTGTTGAGCCTTACACCCACCACATATCACCAAGTGGCTCTTCAATTAATACCTGCTGCAAGTTTTGAACCGCTTTAGAGAAACCTTCTTCAACGGACATTAGACCATCTTCATGCTCAATACTTACAACATAATCATAGCCTACGAGACGCAGAGCACTCATCATATCTGCCCAAGCTTTCAAATCATGTCCATAACCTACGCTGCGGAACTGCCAAGCACGATCCATCATATTCGTGTAGGATTGCATATCTGTTAGACCATATTTATTCACGTTCACGGGATCAATGACTGTATCTTTTGCATGGAAGTGATGAATTGCTCCTTCACGACCTAAAATTTGAATAGCTTGAACCGGATCAATACCTTGCCACCACATGTGACTTGGATCAAGGTTCGCTCCGATAACCTCTCCTGCAGCTTCACGCAAGCGAAGCAGCGTAGCAGGGGTATGCACTGAGAATCCACCATGAAGCTCCAGACCGATCTTCACTCCGCGATCAGCAGCATATTTCCCCCACTCGGTCCAATAAGGAATTACTTTGTTATCCCATTGCCAAGTCAAAATTTCTTGGAAATCATTAGGCCAAGGCGCTACAGGCCAGTTCGGATATTTGGCATCCTCATGATCACCAGGGCAACCGGAGAACGTATTTACGACGGGAACTTCAAGCTTTTCTGCCAGCTCTACGGTTTTTACATATGTGTCATGGAATTCCTTAGCGATCTGCTTTTGAGGATGAAGTGGGTTACCATGACAGCTTAGCGCACTAATAATTAGACCACGAGATTCAACCGCATTTTTAAAGTTCTTCAGTGCAGTTTCGTTCTCAAGTAGTTCTGCTGGATTACAGTGAGCGTTGCCAGGAAAACCACCTGTCCCAATTTCTACAGCCTTAAGACCTTTTGAAGCTACATAATCAAGTGCATCCTCCAATTTACGACCGCTTAGCAATACCATAAATACTCCGAGTTTCATACGATCCCTCCTGGTTCATTGTGTAGTAAGTATAATTAAATTTTACAATAGCTTAATCTTCAAAATAGACTGCTTTACCTGTTTTGGCAGACTCATAAATAGCTTCAAGCACCTGTGTAACCACATAGGCTTGCTCTGGTTTCACTACTGGCTCTTTATCTTCGAGAACAGCTTCGATCCAAAGTCTTGCTTCTCGATCTGCTTCATTCTCCGATGATCCACTATAAAATGCAACGCCGCCTGCACTAAGATCCACTTTGGTTTCATACAGTCTGCTCATTTTTTCACCATTGATGCGCAGACCATCCTTCATATCCGCTCCACCTTCAGTACCTGCAAGAATAGTCTTAGCTTCACCTGTCTCAACTACATTCAAAGCCCAGCTGGATTCAAGAACAATGGTAGCTCCATTGGACATCGTGATGAAACCAAAAGCCGAATCCTCTACCTTGAACTCTTTTGGATCCCAAGGACCAAATGCATTCGCTGCATTTTCACGTCCACCAAGTTTATGGAATGTAGATCCCATTACACTTTTCGGCTTGTAGTTATCCATTAGCCAGAGTGTCAAATCAAGAGCATGTGTACCGATGTCGATTAATGGTCCCCCACCTTGCTTCTCTTCATCAAGGAATACACCCCAAGTTGGGACTGCACGGCGGCGTACTGCTAATGCCTTTCCAAAATAAACATCTCCTAGCTCACCGTTCTCACACATTTCTTTCAGGTATAAGCTGTCATTACGGAAACGGTTTTGGTAGCCGATCGTCAGCTTCATGCCTGTACGTTTCGCAGCATCAAGCATGTCCTTTGCCTGGGCAGCTGTTTTTGCCATTGGCTTCTCGCACATTACATGCTTACCAGCTTCTAAAGAAGCGATGGTAATCTCGGCGTGAGAATCATTCGGCGTACATACATGAATGACATCCAGACCTCCATCTTTCAAAAGTTCACGGAAATCTGTGTATACCTTCGCGCCTTCTGCACCAAAATCTGCTGCAGCTTGTTCTGCACGCTCCGGAATAATATCACAGAACGCAACCATCTCTGCTTGCTTCTGTTTCTTCAAACTTGGCATATGTTTGCCGTTTGCGATGCCACCGCATCCGATAATTCCAATCTTTAATGTCTTAGACACTTATATTTCCTCCTTCAAGGGGTGGGTTGGGTTTAGAGAGCCTTTAGCTATCTCGTCAAGTGCAGTTACCCCAGAGCGACCAAACATATTGTTTCATTCGTAATCATGGTTAAAATGGCGCCGTTCTCGATGTCCACTATTCCCGTCATGTGTATCGGCATCTGTATTGTAATAGGCTTGACGCTAATTGCCCCCATCATTGCTCGATTATTATGGTCACTTTATGACTGTGAAGATGCCCGAGCAACTAGTATCATGGTATTCTGAAATGAATTCATTTAAAATGAATTATATGATCAAAACATGAACAATCTGGTCATTATTTTTTGTTTAAAGGGGACTCACCAATGCTTGAAGATATTTCCACACAAGTCATGGCAGCCAATTTCTCGTTTCATCGAAAACCATTCGAAATGACGATGTTAAACGGTTTTGATACCTATCTAATGCGCCTTCAAACCGATGGCCGCTGTCGCGCTCGAATCGACAATGAGTTATCACTTATCGAATCAGGTGATCTTCTCATATTCAGCCCTGGACAACCTTATGAATTGAGGATCGATGAAGAAATAAATCCACAGGGAGAATCCATTGTAGAAAGCGGAGACTATCACATTTTTTTCAAAGGACCTTGGGTAGACTCCTGGTGGCAATCACGCAGACGACCTACGCGGATTCGTATCCCACTCGATGAACGTCATATCGGACTCTTCCGTCAGGTGATCATGGAGCAGCGGCGTTTATCGAATCCTTGTCCAGAAATATCAGATTACACTGTCCGTGTACTTTGCCTTGAGGTCGATCGTTTACTTTCAGAGCAACCGTCCACTACGCCTAAACTGTATCTTGCACATCGCATGAAAAATTATATCGAAGAAAATGCCTCATCCATATTTAAACTGGAAGATGTGGCTGCACATGTTGATATTAGTGTGTCACGTGCCGTTCATCTGTTTAAAGAGGCATTCGGTACAACGATTATGCAATATACGCTGGACGTTCGCATTGATATGGCACGAGAAAGAATCATATTTAGCGGAATGTCACTTGAAGATGTGGCTGAAACATCTGGTTTTGCGAACTATACATATTTTCACCGAGTTTTCCGTTCACGATTCGGCATATCACCTAAACAATTTCGAATGGCTAGTCGAACATCCATGTAGAACTTATTCATTTGTACATATGAGCAGCACAAAGCCCCCTGAAACAGGGGGCTTTCGTGTATAGGTATGAATGATAAGAACTTATTCGTTAGGACTGGATTTGACTTGATCCCGTTGCTTAATGGCTTCGGTAACGGTCATCGCTAGATCATCATTACCGAACAAAGAGAGTACTCCCAGTAATGTCTGATCCGGAATATCTCCAGCTTCTTCTTTAGGAACAGTTAATTCAAGCACACGCGTTAAAGACTCATTCTCTACTTGATCAGGATAAGCCTTTCTGTATAATTCAGCAGGATCTATACTGTGATTTACACACCACTGTGCAAAGACGAGAATCATCATATCCTCATCTTGTCTGTAACTTTCCACAATCCGCTCTTCTACGGATTTGTCCGCAGATTCCATAAATTTCTCCTCCTCATGCTGAGGGAAGCACTGTCAGCAGCCTTCCTTCTGTCCATGAAGTCATTATACCTTTTTTATGGTCATAATTAAAAATAATGCCTAATCCACCATTTTGACATGAACAGGATCATGCTTTGCTTTTTCATCTTTCTTCTTCTTGATCCATGTGCCCAGACCAATAATAAGAGCAACAACGACAAGTTCAAAGCCATACTTCACGATCGAATTAGCAAACCAATTGTGGATCATCGGTTCTTCCACGATCATTTTGGATGCCGTCCAAGCTAGTACAGCCGCTCCAATTGTAATGACGATGGGATACTTATCCGTTAACTTCAGGATGAGAGTACTTCCCCACACCATAATCGGAACCGAAATTGCAAGTCCGATAATAACAAGCATGAAGTCGCCTTCTGCTGCACCTGCCACGGCAAGTACGTTATCAAGTCCCATCATCGCGTCCGCGATAATAATCGTACGAATTGCAGCCCACATTTGACTGCCTGCAGATATTTCATGTTGTTTCTCATCTACAAGCAACTTGTAGGCAATCCACAGCAATGCCAGACCTCCGACCAGTCTCAAGCCCGGGATTAATAAGAGCTGAACGACCAGAAGCGTGGCAACAATGCGGATTACAATCGCACCGATGGTACCCCAAATAATTACTTTTTTCTGGTCTTCCTTCTGCACGTTTCTAGCTGCAAGACCGATGACAATCGCGTTGTCTCCAGCCAGCACCAAGTCAATGACGACGATTGACAGGAGTGCCATCCAAAATTCCATGGTCATGATATCCATGCTTCCCCCACCTTTCTTTGTATGTCTCTATGTTTCCTCTTCCCGATGACCTCCATCCCATGAAAAAAAAGCGCCATCCCCTTAAATAAGGTAACGGCGCTTTTTAGACACATAAAAAGACCTTTACCTTATTCAAGAATAGGCAAAGGTCTCGCTAACAACTATAATTCGTTGCCAATAAAGCCGGGGATTGAATAGATCCCGTAATGACGACTTTACTGCTTAAAGCTACTCCCCTTTGGGAAATATTCGGTTGGACATATTATAGCATAAGGCTTACTTTCTTGGCTAACTATTATTTTTTGCCTGTAATTTGTTATGATTGTCCTATACAATCCATTCTCTATAAGTGTAGAAAGGAATCTTTATGAAAAAATGGATCACACCTGTTATCTATATCGTAGCGCTAATCTTCGCGTTTATTTATAGAAATGAAATATTCGAATGGTTACAAACAAATGATTCCTTCTTACTACTTCTTGGGTTAGCAACAGTACTTGCTCTATTTCCCATCCTCCCTTATAAAGCCGTCATCGCTGTATTAGGATATACCTATGGCACTTTCTGGGGGGGCCTTGTTGCATGGCTTGGTACGACCATTGCCGCAATAATCATCTACGCAGCAGCAGCCAGCATTTATAGGAGTTCTGGAAGAAGGTTTCTAGCCAAATTCAAGTCACTGGATAGATTTACATCCGCATTAGAACAGCATCCCTTCAAAACCATGGTTATCGCAAGATTGATACCAATTGTTCCGCAGATGGCGGTCAATGTCTATGCGGGTGTCGCATCGATTCCTTTCTGGATCTATACGATAGCCTCCGGTCTTGGAAAGATCCCTGCAATCTTTATCTATTCCTTCCTTGGGAATGGGCTTGCCAATCATCCGGTTCAGGTTACGATGATCACATTCATGATTGCCGGGATTGCAGTAATCAGTTTCGCAATTTACTATGGTTTAAACCGACGAAAAAAGCGGATATAGTATTTTTTTGGTTACTGCACTAAAATGCGATATAATGAAGATTGCAACCATTTATCTATGACTATGGAGGGATATCATGAATAATATACAATCTAACGCAACAGAGCTAGCCACATTTGCGGGAGGATGCTTCTGGTGCATGGTCTCTCCTTTTGAAGAGATGCCTGGCATCATTAAGGTTGTCTCCGGTTATACCGGCGGACATATTCAGAACCCAACCTATGAACAGGTTTGTTCGAATACAACGGGACATTATGAAGCCGTACAAATAACGTTCGATCCTCAAGTTTTCCCATACGAGAAGCTGCTTGAGCTATTCTGGCAGCAAATTGACCCAACCGATGCCGGAGGACAATTCCATGACAGAGGTGCTTCTTATCGTACAGCTATTTTCTATCATAATGAAGATCAGAAGATAAAGGCTGAAGCATCTAAGCAGGCGCTTGAGGCAAGTGGTCGATTTGACAAACCAATTGTAACTTCTATTATTCCGGCAAGTGATTTCTATGAGGCTGAGGAATATCATCAAGGTTATCATAAGAAAAACCCAGCTCACTACAAGCGTTATCGTAAAGGTTCTGGACGTGAAGATTTCATTGAATCCCATTGGTCAGCATCCTTTGATCAACAAGAACTCAAATCTCGTCTAACCCCGCTGCAATATGAAGTGACACAAAACAGTGCTACAGAGCCACCTTTCCGTAATGAGTACTGGGATCATCATGGCGAAGGAATTTATGTTGATATAGTCTCTGGAGAGCCTCTCTTCTGTTCTCTAGACAAATATGACGCTGGTTGTGGTTGGCCAAGCTTCACCCGTCCAATTCGTGAGTATAATGTTAAAGAAAAAGCCGATCTAAGCCATATGATGATACGTACAGAGGTCCGCAGTAAGCACAGCGATTCCCACTTGGGTCATGTATTCGAGGATGGCCCCGGCCCGAACGGATTACGTTACTGTATCAACTCTGCTGCTCTCCGGTTTGTCCCAAAAGAGGACATGGAGAAAGAAGGATATGCTGAATATCTGCAACTATTTGAATAGACCTGAATCAAAAGCCCTCTTAGCAGAGGGCTTTTTCTTGTTTCGATTACAATCGAGGTAAAAGGGTAAGTACATATTAAATTGAGTTTGAGGAGGGACATGTTATGCCTTGGAATAAAGAGGATTACCCCACATCCATGAAAAATCTGGAGCCACGTGTTCGAAACAAAGCTATCGAGATTGCGAATGCACTGCTGGAAGAAGATTATGAAGAAGGTCGTGCCATTGCAATCGCTACATCTAAGGCTGAAGAATGGAATGATAACCATCCCAAGCATCGGAAATCCTAGACTCACGGTTGTTAAATCTGTAACTCCTAGCGGGCTTTCAATAATGCATATCATTACTTCACACACTAAAAAAGCTCGCCCTGATCCGGGCGAGCTTCTCGTAATAAAATTAACGGCCTCCAACCGATTGCGGTGCGGTCCGAGTAACCTTATTTCGCTGCACACGTGCTGGTTTCTTGACCAGACCATACGTTGCCGTAATCGTAATCATCTGTCCAGCAATGGATACAGCAAGAATTGTATATAATGTTTCAATTAGCGGCATGTAGAATAACGATAATAGAAGTACTACGGCATCCATAAGGAAGAACGCCGTTCCCACCTTCATTCCGCTCCATTCACTCACCAAAACGGAAATCGCATCGTCTCCACCGGTCGCTCCGCCGAAGCGAAGAACAATTCCAGCTCCAAAACCAGTAAGTATTCCCGATAAAATTGCAGCTACCAGTAAGTTATGGTTAAGATCAATCACTAACGGAGAGTAACGTTCCATCATGGCATAAAAGAATGTAAACATGCCGGATGCAATCATCGTATTCAGAATAAATTTCCGACCCTTTAAAAACCAGGCAATCACTAGCACAGGTATATCCATCAGGAGCATACTAAGTGCCGGCGGTATATCTAACGTATATTTGCCCAGTAGGGCTAGCCCCATAAATCCGCCTTCTGATAAATGGTTCTGAAAGTTAATGTGGTAATAAGTAAACGCTAATAAAAAAGTTCCGAATAACATAGCTAACATAGTATACATCAACATTTTGATGTCTTTTCTTGTCCTCATACAGGTTCCCTCTAGTCCTAGTAGATTGGTCAGACAACGGCCAACCTCCACGGTAAGGTACCCTTGAGGAGTTCATCCTTCGCATCAAAGCTTCCTTCCCTTCGCAGAGGCTGTCCTTGTCTTCAGACGTCCGACTTTGCTCTACGGAAGAAGCTAAGTGTATGAGAGATCATAACGTTTCCAAATCGTCCTTTGGGGATTCGTCCTTCGGGGACACATGGTATCCTGATCCTTTCTTGTTGTTAATTTTGTTTGTATTAAATAGATTGAACTGACGCAGGGATTCACCGGTGAAATCACCTTCCGTTCAATCTTTCGCTAAATATATTATAACACAATTATAATGTTAACTAAACAGCTTGCTCTCTATGATGTATTTCTTTCGCTTTCATCGAAGACATTCATAGAAAGGGTTTATGAATAATATATATGTTCATCAATCTGAAATATGCAGTGTGATCATAATCACTAATCCCCCTCTTCTATGCTGGATATACTAATAGGGCAAGGATATTTAGCACTTTGGAGAAGAGGGATATTACAATGCTTGACACACAAACTATTCAAATTATTAAATCCACGGTTCCCGTTCTGGAAGTCCACGGGAAAAACATAACGACTGTATTTTACCAAAAGCTATTTCACCATCACCCGGAGCTTCTGAACATCTTTAATCATGCGAATCAGCGTCAGGGTAAACAACCAACAGCACTTGCTGGTGCAGTCTACGCTGCAGCAGCTAACATTGATCAATTAGAGAACATTCTACCCGTTGTAAAACAGATCGGTGAGAAGCACCGCGCACTTAACGTTCTGCCTGAGCATTACCCTATTGTTGGTGAAACATTGCTTGCTGCTATTCAAGAAGTGCTCGGTGATGCAGCTACACCAGAAATTATTGATGCTTGGGGTAAAGCGTATCAGGTCATCGCAGATGCATTTATTAGTGTAGAAGCTGAAATGTATCAGGCTGCCGAATCAACTACGGGTGGATGGAGAGGCTATCGTAACTTCATTATTGACCGTAAAGAACAAGAAAGTAGCGTAATCACTTCCTTCTATCTAAAGCCGGAAGATGGACAACCAATTGCTCAGTATGAACCAGGTCAATATATTACATTGCGTGTTAAACCAGATGGAGAACAGTATTCTCACATCCGTCACTATACCCTATCTACAGCTCCTGGTCAGAACTACTACAAAATCAGTGTTAAGCGCGAAGACGCAACAGATACGAAACCAGAAGGTGTTGTCTCATCTTGGCTTCATCGCCATGCTGAGGTTGGAACAGTTGTAGAGCTTAGTGCGCCAGCTGGATCATTTACTCTAGATATGAAGAATGATCAACCTCTTGTGCTTATTAGTGGTGGTGTGGGATTAACTCCAATGATCAGCATGCTTGAAACAGTTCTCGTAAATCAACCTGAGCGTCCTGTAACCTACATTCATGCTGCGATCGACGGCAGTTATCATGCGATGAAAGACCATGTTGATCAGCTTGCAGCAAAACATAAGCAACTCAGCACCTACATTGTTTATGAATGCCCACGCGAAGGTGAAGTTTGCCATAAAGAAGGCTACATCGATGAATCCTTCTTAGCAGATAAAATAGCTCGGTTGTCCGACTGCTACTTCTGCGGACCTCAACCGTTCATGGCTTCAGTCTACAAGAACCTCAAGGCACTGGGCGTAGCAGACGAAAATATTCATTATGAATTCTTCGGACCCGCAGCATCTTTAGAAGCATAAAATTAGGCTAATCATTCTCAGGCGCTACAATTTCAACCTTGATTCGATCAGGATCCTCGAAAAAAAGCGCGTAATGACTTGGTCGACCAGCATAGGGATACTTGTCCTCATAGAGGATAGGTATCCCTCTTTTTTTTCAGATCAGAAGCCCTATCATCCACCTGCTGCCTTGATGATGCAACATCTAACATCCCCATTTTCATGATAAAAGACGATTTACACGCCTCTTAACAATCGATTAACCGTCTCACGCCGTACCCCAATTAACTGCCCGATCTCTTCTTGGGTCAATATTTCAGCTAAATCCATTCCTTGGGAATAATCGTTCATCCACTGTGTTAGTAATTCAAGCCGTTCAGCGGGCGTACCGACCGTCAGATGATCAAGACGCTGCTGCATAAATCGCAACTTCTCCTGCAATAATCTTGCTATTTCCAATGGTTTCTCCGGATTCTCTTGCAGTTCACGATACCATTCGTTCGCCGGAATAATCTCAATCTCGCTTCGAATGACTGCTGTAGCCGTACCATGTGTTTCTTTAGGACTGATTAATGAATGATGCGGTACGGTCTCACCTGGATACAAGATATTAAACAACACTATATTCCCGTTCTGATGTAATCGAGTTACCTTAAATAATCCGCTCTTAATATGATATAAGAATTGACCGCTATCTCCTTGATGAAATAATACTTCGCCTTTATGTAAGATCATACACTTCTTTCCCTTCCCAATTAGAAACTATCTATTCATTATAACAAAAAGATATGGTCTCTTATCCGGACGATATTTTCCAAAGTATACGGTTTCGGTATTCTAGCTCAACAATCGCGGCATACTAGCCTAAAATGAACTTGAAAGAGAGGGATAAATCATCCGGAATATTATCCATATCTACATCACCGACCTCAAAAATATAACAACAAACTGGGTTGCGACTGTGCTCATTTTGGGTCTAGCCGTCCTTCCCTCTCTATATGCCTGGTTCAATATCGCATCTTCATGGGATCCGTACAGCCAAACGTCGAGCATATCTATTGCTGTAGCTAATCTCGATCAGGGCACAAGCTTACGCGGAACCTCCATTAATGCTGGGGAGGAAATCATTCGTTCATTACAAGATAATCACAGTCTCGGTTGGCGATTTACGGATGAAGATTCTGCTATAAAGGGCGTCCGTCATGGTGATGACTATGCGGCTATCATCATACCTGCAGATTTTTCAGCCCGTATTGGAACCGCCCTTTCAAAAGAACTATCTAAAGCTGAGATTATTTATTATACGAATGAAAAAATTAATGCTGTCGCTCCTAAGGTTACGGGCAAGGGTGCTTCTGGTATCGTTGAAGAGGTTAGTAAAAACTTCATTCAAACCGCAAACGGAGCAATTTTTCAAATCTTTAATGAGCTCGGTATTGAGCTAGAGAATGAATTACCTACAATTAAGAAAGTTGAGAACTTAGTTTTCCGCATAGAGAGTCATTTTCCTGATCTCAACCGGGCGATGGATACGGCCATCAAGGATATGAACTCTGCTTCAAAGCTGGTCAACGAGTCACAGAAGACACTACCCATACTGGAGGAAATAGCACAAAAAGGGCAAAAGACAGCAGAAGCTCTGGCAGGGTTTGCTCAGCAGGTATCTGCTTCTTCCGAGTCTCTCGAACCGCGCGTGAAACAAGACCTGGCCATCCTGAATGAAGCCGCCATTTCAGTTCAGCAGGTCATCTCAAGAATTCAGCAATCCGATATTTCACCTGAAGAGGTCAAAACTCTTTTGAAGCAAGGAAGTGATCGTGCTGGAGAAGTTGCACACATTGCAGAACGACTATCGGAGTTGTTCAGGAAACTAGATAAAGCATTTCCAGGTTCAGGTGCAGCAACTGCAGCCACTAATCTAATATCCATTCGTGACCGTTGGTTATCTTTGCAAAAAGGTTTTCAGGATGCAGAAGTCGCATTAGAGCAGAATGGCGAGGTTAGCGCTGAACAGCTTGCAAAATTGAAGCAACTTGCAGACGATGTAGCGAAAGTATCAAGTGAAATCCTTAACCGGTACGACTCCGAAATTGGTCCACAGATTTCGGCAGGGCTCGCGAAGACCGGAACCATGGCTCAAACCGTTCAAACGGAACTGAATCGAGCACTAAAGGCCGTACCTGATGTAAAACAGTTGCTTCAAGATGCTAGTTCAGGGCTTGCGGCTGGCAGCAAAGAAGCCTTATCCGTGCAGAACCGACTTCCCGAGGCTGAGCAGCAAATCAAGAATCTGGCAGACCGCTTCCGGAAGCTGGAACAAGGCGGAGAGCTCCAAGAAATTATTAGTTTACTCAAGAACAATTTCGAGAAGGAGAGTCAATTTTTCGCAGAGCCTGTCGTGCTGAAGGAGAATAGACTCTATCCGATTCCGAATTACGGGTCAGGGATGTCACCCTTTTTTACAACCTTGTCACTATGGGTCGGGGCCTTGCTTCTGGTATCCTTATTGACTGTTGAAGTTCACCATGAAAATATAAACTACCTCAGCATTGAAGTTTACTTCGGCCGTTTCTTTACCTTCTTAACGATTGCTGTCTTCCAAGCGCTGTTCGTCACAATCGGTGATTTGTTCATTCTTGGAACCTATGTTGTTAATCCCGTATGGTTCGTTCTATTTGCTGTTCTTATTAGCTCCGTGTTTATGCTGATTGTGTACACGCTTGTATCGGTCTTTGGAAATGTAGGTAAAGCCATGGCGATTGTTCTGCTCGTACTTCAACTCGCTGGCGCTGGGGGAACATTTCCAATTCAGATGACGCCGGCTTTCTTTCAATCACTGCACCCCTATCTTCCATTCACCTATGCAATCAGTATGATGCGTGAAGCAGTGGGAGGTATCTTATGGGATATCGTCCAACGAGATCTACTCATCCTCATGATTTTTGCCGCAGTCGCTGTTGTCGTTGGCATCGGACTGAAAGGACCTATTAACCGCGCTAGTAACCATCTCGTGCGCAGAGCTAGGGAATCGAAGATCATTCACTAGGCTAATGCAAAAAGGAAGCAGGACCCCCGGATGGGTACTACTTCCTTTTTGCTTGTTGTTTAATTGGTATGCTTCTCCTCAGCAGAAGCTGTCAACTTCCGATGCCAAGCTTCATAATGATGGACCGCAAGACCAGCGAATGACTTATGCGGCGTACCTAATTTAGCTGCACGCTGCGCTTCATCATTCATCACTTTCTCACTTTTACCATGGAAGGTTAGATGCTCTCCTTCTGCCGTATCCGTCAGCTCCATGCCGATCCAGACCGATTTCCCAAGCTCATCTGCTTGCTCCAATTCTTCCTTGGACAATTCATACATCTTCTCTCCGTCATCACGATAAGACATCACCGCAACACTATCTGAGCGCTCCAGAATCCAGTAACTGAAACTATCTGATTCTCCTGGTCCCGGAATAGAATCCAGCCAGAAAGGAACTGCCACACTGATGTTTAGCTTCTGACGTTTTGCTTCCTGAAGCCAAGAATCCATATTGCCGCTCCATTCCTCGACAACCTTCTCTTGCTCACGCTCCCAGCGCTTTAAAATATAAGGCTCTACATCCAGTTGAATTCCTTCAAATCTCTCTTCTGGATCTGAATCCATGTTATATTCCTCAAGCCAGGACAATAATTCTTCTCCTTCTTCTCGCTTTTCAGCATAAGCCCAGTCCGGCTCACCACCCAAAGCATGAACGGAAATATTCGCGTGGTGTGCAGCACGGATAAATTGGCGATACTCCTCCATCTCCACTTTTTCTTGAATTTGAAGAAATATGGTTGTTACCCCTTCTCTTTTGCTGAAATCGATAATCTCATCGGAATCACTGCGAATGATACTCGAATCCCAAAGCCATGTGGCTTTATCTTGTTTCACGGCCTTGGATGGGAGAAGAACGATGATCAGCAAAAGACAGAAGATCGCAGCAAAGATGTACAACTTGGCTTTTGCCGACAAAAAACGTATCCTTCTCCTCCGGTTCACCTTAAACTAGCACCGCTTCGCCCGGTTCCGCGACGTGCTCAACCGAGTGACCGATTTTGTAGATATGAGGCTGTGCATGGGTCTTGAACGCATTACGAGTATCGAGAATTGGAACGCCCATGGAAGCAATTAAGCTATAGTCCAGACTGCTATGGTTCGTAATAAGGACCATACAATCATATTTACGGAATTTGTTCATGTCATAGTCCACGCTGTGAACGGTTATACCATGTTTATCAACGAAGCTACTTGCATGTGGATCATAGTAATCTACATTCGCTCCATTCTCTTTGAATTGCTCATATACCTCAAGTCCTGGTGATTCGCGAAGATCGCTAATATCTGGCTTATAAGCCATTCCGAGTAGCAAGATGTTCGAACGTTTGATTGATTTCGCATATTCGTTCAAGATCGTCGCTGTCTTCGTAATAACGTAGTAAGGCATATTGTCATTCGTCGATTGCGCAAGCTCGATAAATTTACTGTAGAAGCGGAAGCCCTTCGCTTTCCAAGATAAGTACATCGGATCAAGTGGAATACAGTGACCTCCGATTCCTGGACCCGGATAGAACGGCATGAATCCGAAAGGCTTCGTTGCCGCAGCATCGATGACTTCCCATACATCGATTCCCATGCGGTCACACATCATAGCCATTTCATTCACAAAAGCGATGTTCACGCTTCGAAATGTATTTTCAAGCAGCTTGGACATCTCCGCAACTTTTGGAGAGCTCACAGGTACCACGGTATCGACATATTCTTTGTACAATGCCTCCCCAAGTTTCAAGCAGGCTTCGGTCGTTCCGCCAATAACTTTCGGTGTGTTACGGGTATTAAACCGGCTGTTCGACGGATCGACACGCTCTGGTGAGAAGCACAAGAAGAAGTCTTTGCCTGCAACATAGCCAAGTGCCTCAATCTCCGTCTGAATCAGTTCTTCCGTCGTGCCAGGATATGTAGTGCTCTCCAAGGTGATCAACAATCTCGGCTTCATAAAGCGCTTGAGCTGGTCCACAACCATTGTGATATAAGAAGTGTCCGGGTCCTGATTCTCACTCAGCGGTGTTGGAACACAGATACTAATTGCATCAATCACAGCAATCATACTGTAATCCGTTGTAGGCTTAAATCTTCCTGTTTGCATACAAGCTGCAAGTTCTTCGGATGATATATCGGAGATATACGAATCGCCTCGGTAAATTCGATCAATTTTGTCAGGGTCCAGATCAATACCAACAACCGTAAATCCTTGTTTAACCATCTCTACAGCTAAAGGAAGACCTACATACCCGAGTCCAACTACCCCTAGAACAGCTTTCTTCGTCTCAATTGCGCTTAATAAAGTTTTGAATTCTTCGTTCATAACTATCTACCTCCATTGGTGTATTATCTTAAGAAGATCACAAGCGGGTGAATCAATTGTTTAGTGAAGACAACGACGAATGCGAGCATCCAGTTCCACGGGTGAGAAGGGCTTTGTTACATAATCATCTACACCATTCTGGAAGCATTGACTAATCGTCTTCTCAACCCGTTTCTCGGTTAACACGACTATTTTGGGCGGTGCCTTCACATCTAACTGCTGAATATGATGAATAAATGGAAGTCCGTCGATGCCGTACAAGTTCAGCTCTGTTAATACCAGATCGGGCTCCCACTTAGGAATCATCTCCAGCGCCTCTAGGCCATCCACCGCTTCAAGCGTTTCATATCCCTGCATGGCTAGGCGAATCTGTAAAAATTCACGCACTGTAGCATCATGATCAACGATCAGAATACGACTTGAATCCGATCCGGATTCATCTTCACTAAAGATCTGAATATCAGATGATGAGCTTAGACGAGTCGATTCAGCCATCTGTTTAAGCATCTTTGGCGAAGGAGCCTCAGAATTCACAGACAGCGTGATTCGAAGATCAGCATTCTCATTCCTATCAAGCAAAAGCTGCTTCAGAAGCAGTGCTTGATAATGGGCTGCATCCAGCGTCACCCCCGGAAGAATAATCGCCAAGGTGTTGGTGACGGGGTCCTTCCGGACCTCCGCCTGTATACCGGACATTGGGTTAAAGAATCCTTTCACCTGATCCTCTAGACCCGGCGAATCTCCGGCGCAATAAAGAAATAGGAGGGCACACGTCCCGCTTGGATCTTTACGTACCTCTTGTATCAAAAGATTGTATAGCTCCGTACCTTTCTCTCTTTGCAATGTTGCGGTTTGAGACATGATCAAATCCACCTTTCTCATCATTCATGCTTAAATGTAAAATCATACGGGCCTTGTTGTCAGGCGGCCTCATTCTTATCTTTCCAGCTCTGCCGAGTCATCGTTCCCCAGGAATTATTATTTTGCATGTATTGAATATGGCCCTGCACTCTCCACAGCACACCCAATTGATGATATCCAACAAATTTAAGCGCTGAGAAAAAGAGCATCTTCACCAGATCAGACAGCTTGTTATATCGGCGGAATGCAATTTCCTCCAACAGAAGTGCTCCTACACTGAGCAAGTAGCCACTCAGAATGTTCACAAGTCCGAACACAACAAGAATCTGCCAATTGGTCATATCCATCAAAACATATCCTATCAGAGCCAGCAGGCCCGTGATTCTAAAGTAAGGATTTAACGCTTCAAAAAAAATGTTGTACGGCATCGTCATCATGCCCATGGTCTTATACTTCGGATTGAACAACATATCGCGATTCTCGATCATGTTCTTCAGATTCCCCCGGCCCCAGCGTTTGCGCTGATTGGACAGAATGTGATAGCTATCTGGTGCCTGGGTCCAGCAAACGGCTTCAGGACAGAATGCAATCCGGTATTTAAGTTTATTCTGGAGCATATATCGATGCAGCTTGATAATAATGTTCATGTCCTCACCAGGATAACCACCGCGATAACCTCCAACTGCAATGACATAATCCTTTCGGAATAAACCAAATGCTCCGGAGACGATGATGAGCCCGTTAATGTGACTCCAGCCGATCCGTCCACCAAGAAACGCTTTTAGGTATTCGATGGATTGGAACATCGGCCAGATCCTGCGAGGCAGAGATACATTCTTCACCGCTCCATTCTCAATTACACAGCCGTTAGCAATACGAACGTCACCGCCGATGGCTACCGTTTCCTCTGGATTCTCCATGTACATCCTTGCCATACGGATGAGTGCGTCTTTTTCTAATAATGAATCCGCATCGATGGAGGAGATAAGTGGATAACGAGACATGTTAATCCCCGCATTGAGGGAATCTGCTTTCCCACCATTTTCTTTATCGATAACCAATAGATGTGGATATCTTTCGTTATGGTAAACTCCGCGGACTTTATTCGTATTAATCTTCCCTCTAAACTCGGGATTTTCAACGCGTTTGAGCCCATATTCCTTAATAAGTACGTCTAATGTCTGATCCGAAGACCCATCATTGATTACAATGACTTCATATGTCGGATAATTCAGAGTCATCAGACAGCGAACATTCTCAATAATGGTTAACTCTTCGTTATAGGACGGAACCAGTAGCGAAACTGACGGAACCAACTCCGAACCTGATAAGGTATTGAATTTGGAATACACGGATCTTCGGAAAATGTTCCCGATATTTCTGAAAGAGAACATCAGAATTACAAAATACAGCACGTTGACGGTCATAGCGTAGTAAATGGCTATCATTCCATAAGTAAGCAGGATATCTCTAAGCAGTGGAATCCCCTCCTACTCTTGCCATTTGTACAGTCCGTTTGTTCGGCTCCATACCGAAATAACTTTCATACATCAATTTATTCTTGTTAAATGCAACCATCTGCTCAACGGCTTTATGATTGTTCTCTTTATCCATCATTCGTTCAATTCGGTGGATTGCTGTCTCCCTCGCGACTCCCACCCCTGTAGATGCTACTTGGCATAGAACTTCAAAGCCTTGCTCTCCAAGTAAAGATAGGCTTTCAGCACTGTTATTACGAACATGCCAGCTCTCATCCTCAAGTGCAGCGGTCAGAAGGGGTATACTACCTGCCGCATGAAGTAAACCAAGCGCTTTAGCTGCCGCTGCTCTTACTTCCCACTCTTCATCATTCATCAGCTGTGTTATAGTCTCGTCTTTTAAAGCTGGATTGGAGCTAAGGTACAGCTTGACTGCTTCAGCGCGTACATCTTTCTGGTCAGATCCAACAAGTCGATTAAGGGCAGGAACGACAGAAGGTACGGCTTGTCCCCACATGGCAACTAAAGCAATCTTGACTAAGTCTGGGTTCGGATCATCAAGCAGCTTACGGATCAGCGAAGCTGAATCGAGCTGAGTTTCCAGCAATATATCTGCCGCCATATGATGAATCGGTTTGTTATAAGATAATAGCTTCCCAAGCATCGCACGAATCTGATCCGGACGAGAGGCACTCTTGGATATAGCCCGAGCAATAATGATCGTCTGTGGTCCATATTTCGTTCGATCCAGCAATGCTTCAAGAGCCGGCACAGCTTCTTCTGCCCGCATGCCACCCAGTCGATAAGCTGCTTCAATCCGGCGACCATATCGAATACTTGAAAGGGCACGTATTTCTTGACTAACAAATCCAGCTTCACTACACAAACCAATCAGTTTCTGCCGTGCATCACCTTTAAATTGTTCGATCCACTCCATGAATTTATCTTGAATCACTCTGCGTTCCAGCGGTTTGAGTACCCCTGGTGGAAGTTCAAGTGTAACTTCGTCATGCAGATGAGCCTGCACGTAAATGAAGTAATCACGGTGTTTCTCAGTGTACTGCTCTATTTGTCTAAGTTCAGCATTATGCTTCATTTTCATTTGGAACAACAGGATTATGCCGAACACGATCATGCCTAGACAGACATAGATAAACATATAAGCCAAGGCTAAATTTGAAAACATATCCGATGGTTCCTCCTTCTCATTTCTATTATTCTTTGCGTATATCAGGTATTTTGTTGAAAAATTCCTGCATCGCATAATAACTTTTCTTCAAACGTTCACTATACTTGACTGCTTCCCATGGCTCCCATGTATAGGTAGCGGCGTTATCCAAACTGAGTACTTCACCTGATTGACCCTCTGTTAATTGCTTCGTAGAGGTGCTACTTTCAGATTGCTCCGTTTTGGTTCGCTCCGTAATCCACGGCAACAGATTTATCGCTTCAATCTTTGTAGTCTTAAATGTTCTACGATCCTCGATTGGGCTGTAATCAATGACTTGCAGCGAGCTTGGATCTGAGAATCCCAGAAGCATCCACGGAATTCGCATCTCTACAGTGTCACCCTGATACTGCCATGACGAAAGTGAACTGAAATCCTGTGCTTCCGGATCACTTGACCCTCGCTTCAGCAGTCCGACTTTCTCATCGACAAATGGATGAGCAAAGCGGGTATCCGGTGGATTCATTAATAAGCTGATTCCAAGCTTCCATTCGTTGAACTGGATTCGCTTATTTGAACGATCAGAACCAGTGCCCTCTTCCTCCTCTGGAAGCATCCAATATCCGTCTTTTCCATAAAGACGCTGATGAAAATCGTAAGACGGAGCTATTTTAACCTGAGACTCACGATCTTGGCCTAATTCGATTAATGTCTCTAGTCCGCCACCGGTTATGGTTCGACCTACCAACTCTTCCTCGGGCAATTCACCACCATCAATCGTATCTGCACCGATATACAGTTTAGAGCGCTTCGGGTCAAACGCTTGATCAAGCTTCATCCCAATGTAGAGGTATGCCTCATCGTGAGTTATCCGCATCTCTTTAACACCCTCGGTATTGCCTTCCCAATGCGTAACTTCTTCCTTAGGCAGTTCATCCCAGTCTTCCAGATTGCCGTCGATAGTTATCTGCTCTTCTTTGCCAGGCTGCATGGCTAGAACACCAAACATTTTTTCATTCGTCAACACATTCAACCAGAACGACCGACGATCCGCTGGAAGTTCAAAGGGCATCGTATTCCAGGTCTTCTTAAACCATTCGTCTTGCCACATGAATAGAATCGCGCCTGAGTAGCCTTCATCATAGATGTCCTTCGTCAAGGATACGTTGATCTCACCTTGTTCCTGTTCATCATGCCCACCTTGATCACGACCTCCAGGGCCATGATGGGAGACTCCCATAGAGGAAGGGACTCCGTACTCCGTCACCATAATAGGCATATCTTTATATTCCGCTTTGAGTTTTCGTAGATACGCTTTATAGGTGTTGAAGCCTCCCTGCCCATCAGAAATCGTCTGTAAGCTTTTATCCGTCCGGAAGAAATCAGGATAATACGGATAAACGTGATAGGAAGCAAAGTACCCTGCATCCCAATTCACGGGTTCTATATGTCTGGCATCTACAGAAACCATATCTTCCTCAAACAATGGCTCTCCCGGATGCTCAAGAACATCGGTTGTAACCCAGTTCGTGAAGGTTATCGGATGCTGCCAGCCATATTTTTGCTCCTCCGTAGCTGTGTAATCGAGAAGCCCGGCGAGCCAATTCTCAAAAGGGCTTGCATCTGGTGCCGCGGAGAAATAAGCACCTTCGTGAAGAGAAACATCCTTATGCTTGTTATTCGTATTTTTAACCATAGCCGGGTCCCATTCGGTACCAACGTGCCATGCCATTAAATACTTCCCTGCGTTTGTCTTATATTTGCCGCTTGATGCCCCGTGCTTCGCTTCTACCGTGACATCACCGTACACTGCAGCAACCGCTTTTCGTATCTCATCTTTAAACATCTGATGAATATTGTCCGCATAAGCGTCTTGTTGTTCGATGAGCTGCTCCTCTGGTGACCAAATGCCCTGCATAAAGTAAAGCGGGTCTTCACCTTTATCCCGGTTATATTTCACAAGTGCTGAATAGAAAACCGGATTGTGTACGGTATACAGCCGTATAACGTTTGCTCCCATATCATCAATCTGTTTAAACCAGCGGAGATAATCCTCTTCCGTCGCGGGAAGCTCTCCGGGGAAATGCCCTGGAACCGTAGCTCCCAGATTGACGCCTTTCACAAAAATATCGTTCCACTGCTCATCCTCACCGTATAGAAGAAAGCTTGTACCCTCTGTTTTGAATTTCATCTTCTTCCCATCAGCATCCGCGAACGTCGTTAATGAGGATTGAAAATATCCAAAAATGGCGGCACCACCACAGAGCAGTACGACGGTTAGTATGCCTAGCAGCATCCATCGTTTTCTTTTGCTCATTGTCTTTCTCAACTCACCTTCTCCATGTTCTCCAAAATTCTTCGGTCTGTTGTGCTGCGCTTGTCGGCAACAGCTATACAGGCAATTCTACGTCTGACAACGTCCTCAGCGCTATGCACCTGATTTACCAACTTTTCTAATCACCATCGTAGGCAAAAAGAAGCAACAGGATTCTCTCCTGCCCTAAACAGTCCGAACACCTATTTATCAGCAATTCAAAAGAAATCCACTGAGCCATGTTCTCATTTTCATTGCATCGATTAACAATCCCCGTTCCCGCATCATCTATAGGTAGAACAGGGAGCAATGGGATGTAGATCACGTTAAAACGAGATACAGTTTTCAGAAAATTTTCTTGAATCGATTAGTTAAACGCCGAAAAACTGCTAAAGTTCCGGTCTTTTTTACATCATTATCCATAGATATTACAAAATTGATACCAAAGTACGACATGCAAACCGCAATAAACCGCGTCACTAAAGGATTGTAAATAATTAGGATGTTACTAAAAATAAGAAGAGAGTCCCGCACCGGGACTCTCTTCCATCTTCCATTATTAAACATTATGTATCATGGTTAAATACACCTACTTATGAGTTTCTTCTATAATAAAGACCGGTAATCTTATCCTGATGTATACAGTCTTTTCGAATCAAAAACGGTGAAAAATGCGTCACCCCACCACATATTGGGTATTTAATTTGTTATTTCACCCTCTCCCATGGGATCATCACTTATTCTTTAGGAGCTCGAATCGTGTGTAATGACTTTGAATGATTGCGGTATTCGGTTGGAGATAGCGAAAATTTGTTCTTAAAGGCTCTTGTAAAGGAATAGAGCGTCGGGTATCCCAAAGTATAGGCTATTTCCGTAATCGAGCAATCTGTATCCACGAGCATACGCATCGCTCGATCCATCCGAACTTTAGTAATATACATCATCGGTGTCATCCCCGTCTGATTCGAGAACATTGTGGAAAAATACGTACGACTAACCCCTGCCCATTCCGCTACCTGTTGTACCGAGATCCCTTCGGCTGCATGCATTTCAATATATTCGATGCTCCGCTTCAACCAATTGTCAGGCTCTGTATTCGACTCTTCCCGACTTCCATCCAGAAGTTGTGAGAATAGCTGATATAACAGACTTTGATTTTCTAAGCGTAAGGCAGATGTTATGGGTTTATCTTGCTTCATCCGATCGATAATAGAATTAATCGTCTTCTGTAAGGACAGAGTCCATCGATTCTGTACGTAAGGCAAGGACGGTGAGAAGCCTGATCTTTTCAGCATTTGTTCCATTCCCGGCCCATCCATGTTCAGCCAGCACATCTCCAGATTATCCGTATCTTCATATTCACGGTAAACATAGGTTTGCATGGGGAATAGACAAAAGATATCTCCTTGTTCCAGGACAACCTGCTCACGGCCATATTTCAGTATTACCTTCCCCTTGCTAACAAAATGCATACTATAGCTGCTAATACGCTTCGGCCCCGCATAATATCCTGGCTTAGCCGTCATTATTCCTGCTCTTAGCAGCCAGAAAACCCCTTCCTTATCTAAAGATTCTGGTAAATAGTAAAGGTACTCTGCGATTTCGTGACCATAATCCTGCATACAATCCACCCTTGTTTTTCAAGATTCCACCTGACAAAATGATAAATTCACCTGACAACATGCCATTCTTCTATACCTTTTCTATCGATAGAATAAGTGATGGAGGTGTTCATTTATTATGAAGAAACCGAACATTTTACTTATTACAAGTGATCAACAGCATTGGAATACGATTGGCATGTTCAATGATGAGATCAGTACACCTAATCTAGACCGTCTAGCCAGAGAAGGAACGACTTTTGGTAGGGCTTATTGTCCCAATCCGACATGCACACCAACCCGTGCTTCCATTATAACTGGTATGTATCCAAGTCAACACGGTGCTTGGACACTTGGAACGAAGCTCCTTGAAGACCGTCATACCGTGGGAGAAGACTTTAAAGCGGCTGGTTACAATACCGCTCTTATTGGGAAGGCTCATTTTCAGCAGCTTCGTTCGACAGATGAGTTTCCTTCTTTAGAGTCTTATCCGCTCATGCAGGATCTTGATTATTGGAAAGCTTTTAAAGAACCTTTCTATGGATTCGATCATGTTGAACTTGCAAGGAACCATACGAATGAGGCGCATGTAGGCCAGCATTATGTATTATGGATGGAAGAGAAAGGATGTACGAACTGGCGAGATTACTTCCTAGCTCCAACGGGGACGATGGATCCGAACACTTCTTACAAATGGCCCATTCCTGAGGAATATCATTACAATACTTGGATCGCCGAACGCACCAATGCTCTACTAGAACAATATCAAGAAGAAGATGAGAGCTTCTTCTTATGGTCTAGTTTTTTTGATCCTCACCCTGAGTACTTGGTTCCTGAACCATGGGATACAATGTACGATGAAGCGGATTTAACGGTTCCTGATATTGTGCCTGGAGAGCATGAGAAGAACCCTCCGCATTTCGGAATGACACAAGAAGAGAAACCGGACTTCTCTCATTTGAGCGAAAGTGGCAAGGGAATTCACGGCTATCATTCACATCTATACTATGGATATGGCAAGAATATAAAGCTGGATGACTCGCTCAAGAAAAAACAAATGTCTACGTATTACGGTATGATCAGCATGATGGATAAATATATCGGTCAGATCCTCGATAAGTTGGATGAACTCGGACTTACCGATAACACGGTTATTGTATTCACCACGGATCATGGGCATTTCTTCGGTCAGCATGGACTGCAGGCGAAGGGCGGATTCCATTACGAAGATCTCATCAAATTACCTTTCATCGTCAGATATCCAGGGCATGTCCCGGCGGGAAAAACTTCCGAGGCCATTCAATCTTTAGTTGATCTAGCGCCTACATTCTTATCCTTGTGTGATATCCCTATCCCCTACGCCATGACCGGTGTTGATCAGAGTAAGGTGTGGACCGGATCGGCAGCGTCTGCAAGAGACCATGCTATCTGCGAGTTCCGACATGAACCTACCACGATCCATCAGAAGACTTATGTGAATGAACGATATAAAATCACGGTGTACTATAATCAAACATATGGCGAAATCTTTGATTTGCAGGAAGACCCGCAAGAGCTTAATAATTTATGGGATGACCCTGCGTTTGCTTCCTTAAAGTCGGAACTCATGCTGAAATACATATCCGCAGAGCTTGGCAAAGAGTCTATGCCGATGCCGAGAGTCTGGGGAGCATGAAATAAAAAAGTCTCTAGAAAACCACCTATGTTAGTTGGATAAAATTTATTAGTCCAGGCATCACTACGAAAGCGGATCATTCTTCCAATCACTGTTGGCCGCGAATTTCTTTTGAATATCAGTTAGCTGACTCCTTTACTTAAGGAGTCAGCTTGTTTTATTTTCGTTATGCTCTATCTTCATTATAAAGTTCCTTGATCGCCGACAAGTAAATCGTCTCCTCAATACTTAGTATCTGTTACGCATTTTTGTTGAAATAAAAAACACACTCCCTAGAATTATCAGTTAAACCCGGAGGTTCTTCCAACTACTATTCTAAGAAGTGTATTTCTATTACGGCATAAGTTACATATGCCTTTATCCTAAATCCGGTGCATCAACCAGCTCAATTTGAGGTTTCTCAGCATGATGCAGCTCTAGAATAACGATCTCATTAAGACCTTCTTTGAGCAATGGAGCAGGTAGATATAACGTCTTCTGAGGACCTTGCTCCCAATAACGACCAAGATTATAGCCGTTAATCCACAGTACACCTTTACCCCATCCATCTAGACGAACAAATGTATCAGCAGTCTCATCGACATTGAATTCACCTTTATAGAAGTTCGGGCGATCGGTTCTGCTAGACTCATGGTTTGAAATATCACTAAACGTAACTGCGGAAGTATCATTTAATGGTAACGGATAGATCGTCCAATCAAACAAGAACTGATTGTTCAAACGAACGCCTTCGGTAATCCCTTTATGATCCCACAACTTCGGACCATAGTTAACACGTCCCATATTTTCGACCACGATGTCCAAGCGGGCACCTTCAGCAGGAATTTGTAACGGTAAACTTTGCGGATTCCAGCGTTCAATTGTACCTTGGTATACTCCATCCAGATATACCTGAGCACGGTCACGAACCTCTTGAATATACAAGCTTTCCCCTGAACGCGGTCCAGACACCTGAGTTGAATAGACGATAAATCCATAACTTTGACCCAACTCTTCCATCGGAACAGGGGTTACACGCTTCACAGGGTCGGAGACTTGAGTCAATTGTTCAAGCAAATCAGCTTGTTGGGTCATGGAAACAATACCATACGCCTTCTTCGGCAACGGTGCTGGCAACTCAGGTAACTCTGAAACATCTACCCCTTTAAACTTGGCGACAACACTGCGAACAGCTTCAAACTTAGCAGTAATATCTCCGCACTCGGATAGCGGGGAGTCATAGTCATAACTCGTAATTGTTGCTTCATACTTGTCACCATAATTCGCACCATTATAAAAGCCAAAATTCGTTCCACCGTGGAACATATAGAAGTTCACGGATGCGCCCGCTTGCAGCATATCGTCAAACACTTTCGCAACATCTTCTGCGCTACGCGTATGATGCGGCTTGAGCCAGTGGTCAAACCATCCATTCCAGAACTCCATGCAGACAAGCGGATCCTCAGAACGGTATTCTCTTAACTTCTCAAATGCCTCGATAGGTCTAGATCCAAAATTCACAGTTGCAACTACGTCAGGAACCGTTCCACCTTGAAGCATACCATCACCAGGACCATCAGAAGTGAAGAGCAAAACATCAATACCACGCTTAATAAGAGCCTCTTTAGAGTAATTAATATAGTCATGATCATCGCCATAACTACCGTATTCATTCTCAATTTGAACCGCAATGACCGGTCCACCATTGGAGCTAAGCAGAGGAACCAGGCGCGGAATGAGCTCATCGTAATATCTGTCAACCTTTTTCAGGAACAGCTCATCCATACAGCGAACTTTCATATCCGAATAACGGAGCAGCCAAGATGGCAATCCACCAAACTCCCATTCTGCACAAATATATGGACTTGGTCGTAAAATGACATGCAAACCAACCTTCTCAGCGGTCCGAACGAATTTCTCTACATCTGCAATACCCTCAAAACAAAACTGTCCTTCCTCAGGCTCATGTAGATTCCAAGCTAAATAGGTTTCAACCGTGTTGAATCCACAAGCTTTCAGTTTTAAGAGACGGTCTTCCCAGTATTCAGGAACTACGCGGAAATAATGAATCGCACCCGAGATGATCTGTAATGGTTTATCTTCCCATTGAAATTGTTTATTCGCTACTGTTAGTTGTGCCAAGTTTATCCCTCCAAAAAGTATAATAAACAAAAACCTCATTATTTTTCTGTACGTTGAAAACGCTCACTTTTATCATCCATGAAATGATGCAAACCCTCAATCTCCAAATGGGGCATGTTCTATACCATTTGTGCCAAATAAACATTTACTAGTCATTCACACATGTTATGATAGTTGTATCTAGAAATAAGGTTAGAAACGTCATGACCTAAAAAGGAGTATCCTATGGGATATTTATTTGAATTCCCCTATTTAATAAACACGTTACAAGTCTCAGGCTGCCATTTCGGTGTTCATCCTCCAGGATGGTATTACCCAAGACATCATCATCACCTATTTGAGCTTCTCTTCTGTCTTGAAGGCGAAGTCGTTCAAGAGATAAATCGGGATACAATTACGTTACATACGGGAGATTGGCTTCTTATTAAATCAGGGGTCCGACATCAATTGATCAATGAATCAGACTTGCCTTACGGGTATTTCAACGTTCACTTCGATCTCGACGTTCCAGAGATTCGTAGTATGCTGGCTAGTGCACCTTATCGGCATATTCCTCACGATGTAGCCAAGCGCACCAAGCTTAGCTCTCACATTCAAGAGTTAGAGGCAATCGTACAGCGTAATCATGCAGAGGACGGAGAAGAGTCAGCTCCGGAGTTTCGCTTCGAAGACAAGTTGCTACTCCAGTCTTATACCCTACTAATCATCCATGATCTACTTACTTTACTTCGTGAACTACCAGCACCACCGATTGCCCCCACTAGAGATGGTCCTTTACCAGCCACAGATGTAGCTCATGCTATTGAAGAGAGATTGTCTCAAGGCTTAAATGATGAAATGTCCGTAGCTGGCGTAGCCAAAGAACTGAATCTGAGCCGGAGCCAGTGCAGCAAACTTTTCTCTAAAGTGTATGGTCTATCCCCAAGACAATATATAAGCCGTCAGAAGCTCAATTCTGCTAAAGAGCTTCTTGTCACAACAAACCTGTCTGTCGCCGATATTGCAGAGAAACTGGGGTTTCGATCAGCGAGCCATTTCTCTAGACAATTCCGCCGCTGGACCGGTCAATCTCCAACGGAGTATAAGCCAAAGCAATAAATGAAAGATGTAAATCTCTGTGTACCAAAAAAGACCTGGCACATGATTTGTGTCAGGTCTAAAAGCAAGCTTAACCTTTTCTTACGTCCCTTGGACATAGATCAAAGCTTTTTTTAAAAGCTCTCTCAAAATGAGCAATCGTATTGAATCCAGAAGCATAACATATCTCCGTCACCGGCAACTTTGTCGTCTGTAGCAACGCTTTAGCAAACAATAATCTTTGGTTTAAAACATAACTTTGGAATGTAAATCCCGTATATTTCCGGAAACACTCACTGAAATAATTAGCTGACAGTCCGCACACTTCAGCCGTTTCTCTTAACGTTAGAGGCTCTCTGAAATGATGGTGAATGTAGAGAAGTGCTTTCCGTATCAGTGGATTCATCTGGTTATTGTCTTGCTCCATCGGGTACTTTGATATTGATGCGGATAAAGTAGGACATTTTCGGGCTAGATCAATTAATATCCGCTCTAAGCCACCTTGCCTGATGAGTTCCCCACCCTTCTGAGGATTCTCAGACTCCTCCCATAGCCGAATATATTCTTGCTCAATCAAATCCGCTTCCCCGATATTAAAGGTATGAACATACTGTGTCCGCCCCTCGAACAATAGATCGATCACTTGTTCCCGAATAAATTGTTCCAAAAAAATCACATCATAAAGCTGTATCGTCTGCCCTCGTGTCGGAATAATGGCATGAAAATCAGCGGGGGTTAATAGAAAGCAACTCCCACGTCGAATAGGTTGAGTTATGCCGTTCATCACATGCTTACCCTCACCTGATACGACAAAAGCTAGTTCGAAAAACTCATGCCAATGGGTAGGAATCGGATGATCAATCTCATGTTGAAAAATCCGAAAAGGAGACGGCATGTTCAGAAAATGCTCATTCCTCAATCTCTCTGGTGTATGGGTGTTATCTAACATCTCCCCGTCTCCTTCCGTGCATAATATTAAGCGTTCACAAATGAATTACCAGCAATATCCTTCCCCCGTGCCAACCAGACCTTAAAATTCTCATTACGTTCCGGTAGTACTTTCGCCTCCGTAGAGAAATATCTCATCGTGTAACCACATCGTCTATGAGGACTTTTGTTGGCTGGAGCACCATGAATAATTCTAGAATCATGCAGGGAGCACTCTCCCGGCTCCAGCTCAAAATATACAGCCTTTGAATCATCGATGGAATGGGACTTGATTTCTGTTGAGAAAATGTTCTCGTTACTGTCTACCTCTTCGTACTCAGAAAATCCATTCCTATGTGTACCTGGAATTACCCTCATACACCCATTCTCCTTATTACTTGGGTCGATCGCAAGCCATACCGTTACAATCTTATCGAAACGGTCGAGTCTTCCTTCCCAATAAGCCGAATCCTCATGCCATGGCGTCTGTTTGCCATTCAGCGGTTCCTTCGCAATAAAATGGCTGGACCAAAGACCGATATTCGGTCCAATGATAGGCTCGACCAGATCAAGGACCTCATCACTTAGCAGAAACTTCAACAGCCGCTCATCTCGAAAATGCGGAGTATCAAGTTCACTATTTAGCTTCCGTCCGATAAGTTCCCAATGTTCTTCAAATATACTCGTTAGCTCTGCTTGTTTCTCTGCACTGAACAACGGCTGCTTATAGAGAAGATAACCATTCTCCTGATAAAATTGCACTTCATTTTCACTTAACTTTCCGCTCATGCGCTTAGCCTCCTATGAAAAGTAGTTCGATGTAACAATAAATACATCTTACTTCCCATTTCATGTGATTTCTTCGCTTGCTAACGGTAAAAGTAAACTTATTTTCGGATTTTATTAGAATTAAAATAAGACAGGTCTCAAAAGCCATACATTGGCGAATTGAAACCTGCCTTTTTTGAGTTGGATCATTACCACCAGAAGGTCGGATACTTTCGATCCTTAACAACATTATTCACAACGAGTGCGATGAGAACAATAACGAGAGCACCCGCAAGCACAGGTGTCAGAAGAAAAGACCAGCTGCTTCCTGACATGATGATGACTAATGGATCTGCACCAGCAGGAGGATGAGTGGTCCGGGTCAGCTGCATAAGACTAATCGAAGCGCCCACAGCGACAGCCATAGCAATTATGCCATCACCAAACCAATGTAGAACCGAAAGTCCGATCAAGCTAGACACGAGATGTCCACCGATGATATTTCTTGGTTGTGATAGCGGTGCATCCCATACACCAAATGCAAGGACACAACTCGCACCAAAAGGCGCCATAATCCAGATACTATGACCATTTAAGGAAAATAAAGCGAGTAGTCCAATGGACATCGCACCTCCCAAAAAACCGATGATCATATTTCTCGGATGAACTGTTAACGGACTATTGCTCTTCAAGACACTTCGTAAGCTAACCAACACGGTATTCTTCATCTAACTCCTCCATAATATACAATTAACTAGTTATTTGGTTGTTTGTAATTTAAACGAACTTTACTTTATCTGTCAACAGTTTTTCTTGCTTAGTCCTTCGTAATTCGTTACAGTTAAATAACTACCGATCTATGAAAAGAGGTTGGAATGTTGGATATGAATGATGATTTTATCCTTAAAGTCGATCCGAATACGACCTTCAGTGTTAGTACCCAAGTCAAAGAACAGCTTAAATGGTTAATTGGAATTGGACATATTAAGCCAGGGGATCTACTTCCGGCTGCAGGAAATCTAGCAGAGCAGCTCAAGGTAAACCGCAACACCGTGAATATGGTCTATAACCAGTTAAAAGACGAGGGGATTGTATCCATGCTTGCGGGACGAGGAACACAAGTCCTAGATAACCAATGCGTGGAGGACCTATCCTACCGTAGAAAACCAATGTATGAACTGATTCTGCGTACGATTGAAGATGCGGAGTCGAAGGGTATTTCGCTGGATGAATTTTTCACAGCATCACTTGCGTTCATTCTCATGAGAGATCACGTGAAACACGAACGAGCACACATCCTTTTTATAGAGTGCAAAGAGCATGATCACCCTTTCTACCTAGAAGCGATCAGGCGCTTTACGGGCGCAGATGTTCATTCTATCTTTTTAGAGGATTTGAGAGGCTCCGTAAAGGATCAAATGAAGGCGCTTAAATCGTTTACGCATATCATCACGACTCTAAATCATGATACCGAAGTGAAAGACCTACTCAAAAAGCTGGACAAAAAAATACACATCATCGGGGCTTCCGTTGACATGTCAGCACTTCTCGATATTTCTAAACTTAAATCCGGCAGTAACGTTACATTTGTATGTTTGGGCAAAGCCGGTGCACAGTGGATGGTAAACCGGGTTCAAGAAGCTGGTCTAACCAATATCCATCCTTATATTTCTAGTATCGATGATACTGAACATCTACTTCAACAGCTCGAGCGATCGGACACCATCTATGCTTCCGCAGCTGCCTATGAGGAAGTAAAAGCAATGTCACCAGAAAAAGTAAAGCTCTATCCAATGGTGTTAGAACGAGGTAGCCAGCATATACTACAAAATCTTTCTTCCTACTAATCTTTTAGATTAATATTTCGGACTCAGGATCATGATCATGTGTGAAGCCTGAGGAATAAAGGCACCTGTAAGCGGCGAATAACTCGCTCGATTTACAGGTGCTTATTGCTGTTTCTATCATTTTCATTTTAAATATTACACTTCATATAATCGTCTGTACTCGGATGGTGTCATCCCCTCATGCTCCATAAATCGCTTATTGAAGTAACTAACACTCGGGTATCCGGCATCTACTGCAATCTGGCCAATCGTTATATCCTTCCTCTCCAGTAACCACTGCTTGGCCATCTGAAGACGACAGCGTGTAATGAAATCCATCGGTGTCATCTCCATGACACTTCGAAATAGTTTACAAAAATAATACGAACTGACCCCAAGCCTCTCTGCCCATTCCTCTAAAATAAATGGCTCTGCCGCCTCCTGCTGCATCATGGGAAGCAGCTCCAGAATACGCTTGCCTGAGGTGTTGTGTTTATTTCCAGTTAAAGGAGAAGCTTGTTCAACGAAAACCGCAAGTAGAGCATAGGTTAATGTTGATAGATGCGGTAAATCCAGCATCCGATGCGTTTCCGCTTCTAGAAGCAACGCCTCATGTGCCTGCTCAAATGCAGCTGGGTGACGCAAACTCCACAATTGACTTTTATGAAAGTCCCGCTCAATGAAATAATTTTGCAGACCACTTCCATAAAAATGGATCCACCTCACATCCCAAGGGTCATCTTCACTGCTGTAATATCGCTGGGTCTGCATCGGTAAGTACAGTACCGCCTCCCCCGCCCCAAGCTCATATACTTTATTATCTACCTCTACATATCCTTTGCCAGAAGCGACATAGTGAATATTGAAGTTATTCAGCGCCCCAGCCTTTCGAAAAACACGATGATCAGGTTCATCTCTATAAATACCGACCGATTCCGGGAAACAAAAAAATGGCATTTGCGGTAGTGTTAGCAGGTGAATTTGTCTTTTCATTCGAATCGCATCTCCATGACAATATTGTTATAAGTGACTGCAAAATAATATTATATTAATTTTAATTCCTGTCTAATATAATCGCAATATAATATTAATTCATCCGAAGGAGCTGAATTATCTCTTATGAGTCGCAAACTACAATGGGGTATCTTAGGCTGCGCCAATATCGCCAAAGGTGCCGTTATTCCCGGCCTTAAACAATCCGAATTGAATGAAGTAACAGCTATCGCGAGCCGCGATATTGATAAAGCTACAACTACAGCGGAAGAACTTCAAATCCCGAAAGCTTACGGTAGTTATGAAGAACTTCTGGAAGACCCTAGTATTGATGCTGTTTATATTCCTCTACCGAATCATCTGCATAAGGAATGGACGATCCGAGCCGCAGAAGCTGGAAAGCATATTCTGTGTGAGAAGCCACTGGCACTAACGGAAGCCGAAGCAGTTGACATGGCGGAAGCTGCAGCAAAAGCTGGTGTTCATCTAAGCGAAGCTTTCATGTATCGTTATCATCCGCGGTACGATATCATTAAAGATTTGCTTGATTCAGGAGCTATTGGTGAGATTCGTGCAATTCACAGTTCCTTTACTTTTAATAATTCAGGTCATTCTCAGAATGTACGTTTCCGAAAAGATTGGGGAGGTGGCTCGATCTACGATATCGGCTGTTATCCGATCAACGCTGCCCGAATCTTACTTGGTTCTGAACCTGAAGCTGTAACAGTCCAAGCATTCTTCTCCCCAGAACACGATAACGTAGATATGATGGCCTCTGGCCTGATTGAATTTGACGGAAATGTAGGACTCACCTTTGACTGCGGTATGTGGGCTGCAGGGCGGAATCCACTGGAGATCATCGGTACTACAGGAATTATTGAAGTGCCTCATGCTTACAGTTTCCCAGCTAATGGTGCCAGTATCTTCCTTACCCAGAATGGTGAACGTAAAGAAATGCCAGTTCCATCTGTAAATGCCTATAGTGAACAGGGAGATCATTTCGCTAGTGTCGTTCTGAACAACGCGCCGGTTCGATACGGAGTCGATGATGCTATAAACAACATGAAGGTCATCGATGCTTGTCTACGCTCTGCCCATGAACGAATTAGAGTCACTCTCTAAAGTTGAAAGGAGTTATGAGAATATGAACACGATATCCATTAAAGGATTGAATAAACCTGTCTCTGTCTTAATGAAGGGTTCTGATTATTTTTATCATGACAACTATGAGAAAGCGGCTGCCAACCTAGATGCTTATTTTGCCAGCGGTGGTAACTCTATTGATTCCGCACATATATACTGTGGTGGTCAGAGTGAAGAAGTCATCGGGCGCTATATGAAGGAAAGAGGAAACCGGGATGAGTGGGTCATTTTAACCAAAGGCGCTCATCATGATCACAACGGTCCTCGTGTTACTGCCAAACACATTCGTGAAGATATTACAACAAGCTTTGAACGCCTGCAGACCGATTTCATCGATTTGTACGCCCTTCATCGGGATGATCCGAATATACCTGTTGGTGAAATTGTAGAAGCCTTGAATGAATATGTGAAAGCTGGAACGGTTGGTGCGATTGGGGTATCTAATTGGACCTGGCAACGCATTCAAGCTGCGAACGAATATGCAGATGCGAATGGACTTGCCGGCTTCTCATTTAGCAGCCCAAACCTCAGTCTAGCTAAGCCCAATGAGCCCTTCTGGTCTGGCTGTGTGTCCGCAGATGAAGAAACTTGTGCATGGCATGAAGCGCAACAACTTCCACTCCTGTCCTGGTCTTCACAAGCTAGAGGATTCTTCACCGGAAGATTCTCACCAGAAATCCGTGACAATGCGGATCTTGTCCGTGTATTCTACAATGACGATAATTGGGAGCGCCTAGAACGTGCTAAGCAGCTTGGTGCATCCAAAGGTGCCACTGCAATCCAGATTGCACTCGCTTATGTACTCAATCAACCATTTCCAACATGCGCACTAATCGGAGCTCAAAGTGAAGAAGAACTGCGCTCCTGTGAGGAAGGCGCACTGATTCATCTCACAACGGATGAAATGAACTGGCTTGATCTAAAAACAGATACGCTATAAGCAAATTGCATCGTTTGATAATACAGCAAAGACCCAGATCGGCCAAATATCCGCTGATCTGGGTCTATTCTATTTACTAATCCACTCGTACAATACTCCACTGTTGATTATTCGCTCCGCTTGGTGCGTATTGAATAATATTCGCTTCATCTTGCATTGAATTCGCATTTACATCCATGACTTTGGCGCTATGTTGGCTTGTGATTGTGTAATAGCCTTGTGTTCCTATAGAAAGCTGCCATTGTTGATTAGCTGCTCCCGAATCAGCATACACAATAATATTCGCGCCATTCGCAGTCGAGCCACCGTTCACATCCGCCACCTTACCACTCAGCTTATTGACAAGCTTGAAGGTACCATTGGAGTTCTGAACAATGTTCCAGTGCAGACTATCCTTACTCATATAAGTAAACTGCTTCACCTGAGAACCATTCGCCGTAGCACCATCCTGCACCCCAATTGCTTTCCCACTTGATTTGGAAATAATTTTGTACGTGCCGTTCGGGTCAAATAATGTCTCACTTCCCGTGACTGAGAATTCAGCTACCGCAAGCGCTGTACCATTCACAACAGACAAGGACTCCAGCTTAATATACCTCGCTTTGGTAATGGTAGGCAGATTAATGTTGTTATAGTTGTTCCCTCTAGCATTCGGATTCGGTACAGTACCATTATTAATTACCTTCGTCCAGTTCGTTCCATCCAGACTCACATAGAAGTTATAGTTAACCAACATACCTTCGTCCCATTGATCGAATGGTCTTGCAACATAGGAAAAACCTTTGATATAGAACTCCTTTTTCATATCAATAGTAATCGTCTTATTACCACTTTGTTTGAGTGACTCGAAGAAAGTGCCCGTGTTCTTGTCAAAAGCATTCGCAAGCGGGAATGCCGACTGAGCAGCAGGTGTTGCATTGAATGTCCAATCTGCTGCAAAGATGGAAGCTGCTTTACCGCGAAGCAAATATTTGTCGCTCTTTGGTGAAGCGACTGCTTTGCCATCATAAGCGATAACCTCATATTCATAGACCTGATTAGGCTGAGCCGTTGTATCTACAAAAGTTGAACCATAACTAATCCCCAGCAGCACTCCATTTCGATAAATCTCATAGGCAAGCAATGTATTCGAAGGTTCATTTATTCCGAGGGTTAGCTCTACGCCTACATCAAAACGGTCTACCGATGTAATTTGCGGTTTAGCTCCGTTGACGAAATTCCCAAGCGTACGGGACTTGTCGGTAATCAGCCAAGTTTTGTCCGGCAGTACAGGCAGTCCACTTACCAGATCACGAACTTTTTGAAGATCCATGGATTTGCCGTAGTGCGCATAGTGTGGTGTGACATCCACACCAATAACACGACTCATTGCAACCGCCATCGTCTGCCATTTGTCTAATCCTGCAAATGTTCCTTTTAAAGATTCTTCACGTAAATAACGATTAACTAAAGGATATAACGTATTTAAGCCGTATTTTATTTCAAGCTGATAATTCATCGCTGTTTGTTCGAATACACTGAGTTCGACCGCCTCTCCCTCATTGAACCTTCTCATGGTATCCCAGCGGTTTTCGCGTTCTATTCTTGAAGCAAGGCCGAACTCGCGTTCCATACGTAAGGCGTACATATTATTCGTAATCTCGCCAATTTCAATTGCATAATTGTCAAAGATATGTCCCCATTCATGAGCTTCGCCCCATCCTCCTCCAGGACCAACCACCTGAATGAGTTCTTTGGCAAATCCGCCCGTACGCGGACCATTATTCAAATCGTCATAGGCTTGATATCCTGTAAGTCCACCGCCGGCCCAAGCATGAGCTCCCTTCGTAAACAATCTAGACATCATCATGCTGTTCGGCGCATGGTGAAGAGGATTCGGGTCGTTGGCATCAAAACCTGAATATTCGTTCATGACTCTATAGAATCTCTCCCAAGTCTCTGCTGTATCAGCTATGGTCTGACCACTCTTGGTAAACTGCTCATTAAGCCCCTCTAGTGCAGCTCTCGCACTTGTGGTCGTAATGGTATTATCGGTTACGAGCTCCATGATGTTGTAGAATTTAGGTGGTTGCCCTGAACTTACGATCGTATCGTAATCAAAATATAAGTCATTGTTTTCCACATTACTTACATAAGTTGTGAGTTCTGACATGAAATCGTTCACATTAGTTACCCCATGAACATACATTGGGAACTTCGTCCCACCCACCAGACGAATCTGAGGCGCGTAGGGCTGTTGATTCGGATAGGCTTGGTTTTGCAAATAGATTGCTGCAGGTCTAATCTTACTTCCATCCGTGTCATCGACGGCTAATGGAGGAGCTTTGATGATGTTAATCCCAGGCACCAGATCGTAGACTTTTATCCAGCTTCCCCAGTTTCCTCCTACGGTCAATGCCTGCCCTAACACAAGCTGTGGAAGGATGCCATTATAATCAGCTTTTACATAGACACGAAGCGTTTCTCCAGGCGTGACATAATAGCCTGTGGGAACCATGGTGTGCCTAGAATCCATCTGTCCACGGCTCGCTTCTTGATTAATATTGCCGCGCTGTATTGCAGTAAAGAGCTTATTATCAAACGCCGTTGGTTGATTGACCAGGGTAAGCGCGTCATTCAGAATCGGTATATATTTACTCTCATCAGGATGACCGCTCGCTATATTAATTAAGTTCTGAATGGACGATGTGTTATTGTAAGCTGGGGTTAATTTCGAATAGGTTTGATCCGTAAAGACCTGCTTAAATTGATCTCGAAGGGCATCCGGTTGATGAAAGGAGATTTCGGCGATGCTCGCCCAATTCTCTTTCGCTTGAACGAATTCCATACGGACTCTGCGGGCATCGATGCTTGGAAATTCAAATTCGATGGACGTGCCGATGGCTGAAACGTAAGTATCTTCTTTGAATAGAGTAAAATTCTCACCTGTTTCGGTAGCGCTTGCATATAATTTGTAGTGAAGTGGAAATCCCTTCCAATCCGCGCCTTGACGAACGAGGTATTCGATTCTTGATAGGGTGTACACCTGATCAAAAGTGAAAGTAACCTTGTTCGTAAAGCTGGAGGAATTCGGTGTGCCCGTCTCCCAGTGCGTAGCCGGATTTCCGTCAATGGCTTTATTAAGGGTACTTGTTCCGTAATTGCCACCGTTATTCGCAATATTTGTAACCGAGACCCCACCAATGCTTAACGCTGTCACTGCCCCACCAAATGCGTTATTTACATCTTCACGATCCGTATCCATATCCGCTGCGGTACTTGCATCTTCGCTAGCCATCTCCATCTCTCCAGCCGGATTGGCATCTTCGCTAATCGTTACTGTGTCGATTACTGGATCCAATACTATTTCGGAATCTGAGGCGTTGACGATTGAAGTACTTAGCAGCCAACATAAAGCCATAGTCGTTACTAGCCACCTCATTAATCCATTACTGTGTCCTTTCAATACCACACATTTTCCCCCTTCGCGATATGTTCATCCCATCATACTGCGCAAAGATCGAGAATATTCGGATTGAAAATTCAACATTTTTTTTATTTGGAATATAGATCATATAACTTCCCATAAAAAAAGTACCATCTGCTCTCTGAATGAGTTTCGAGAGCAGTGGTACTTTTTAATGTGGACTAATTTTTCAGGTTACGCAGGATATATATCAAAATCCTTCAACGTTTCGCCTGTTCTAGCCGACTCAAATACAGCTTCAATAATGTTCAGTACGCGCAGTACTTCTTCATTTTTAACGATTGGTTCTGCTGTGCCTTCTATAATATCTGCGAAGTTATCGAAGAAGCTACTAGGTTGACGGAACGCTTCTGGAAGTGAACCCGTAATGGTTGCTTCTTCTGAAGGAGGGGCCATCGTCTTGGTTAAACCTACCCCTGCTTGAATTGGCTTCGGTTCCACTTTTACAGCATCCTGATTTCGAGTAACGATACGACCGTTCATGGACCAGTCTTCAATGATACCCGTTCCTTCGGTACCTTTCACATACCAGCGAGGCAGTGTGATGAAATTCGTCGTTCCTACTTCGACTACAGCAGATACACCATTTTCGAATTGAAGATAAGCCTCAAATCCATCATCTACACCATCACCTAGAATGAAACTAAGTCGGCTGCTCAGACTCGTGATCTTACTGTCAACCATGAAGATCATCTGATCCAACAGATGCACTCCCCAGTCTAGGAGCATACCTCCGCCGAATTCTTCAAGATGACGCCAGTCTCCTGGTATTCCATTAGCTCCATGGACTCTGGATTCGATTCGGAAGAGATCCCCAACCGTCTTCTCATTGTACATTTGCTTGACAGTCAAGAAATCTTCATCCCAGCGGCGATTTTGGTGAACCATAAGTACTCGTCCAGCTTCATCTGCAGCAGCGAGAATCTCTTTAAAGTCACTTACAGAAAGGGTCACCGGTTTTTCACAGATCACATGCTTACCTGCCTGTAAAGCTTTAATTGCCAATTCCTTATGCACATCATTCGGTGTAGCTATAAGAACAACGTCTACCTTAGGGTCATTGAGAACAGCTTCATAGCTCTCGTAAGCAGGATAACCCGCTTCCACAGACGCTTTGCGCCGTTCTTCCAAAACATCATAAGTTCCAGTAACTTCAACTTTCTGATTGTCTTTGATTAGTTTAGAATGGTAGTTTCCCATACCGCCAAAGCCTACAATTACGATAGCGTGTTTGGTCGTTGTCATGGATACACAGCTCCTTTTTAATACATCAGCATCTAATGCGCTAATAAGTCTCTTGATGTTGTTTCGATAAGTTAAGATGCTTCCCTTGTTTATTACCCCTGATTCATGTAAACAGCTTTTCCTGTGCGAGCGGATTCGTAAAGAGCTTCTAGGATTTCAGAAACGACACAAGCTTGTTCAGGTGTTACAACCGGCTCAAGATCTTGATCAACCGCTTCAATCCATTTTCTCATTTCAATATCTGCATCGCTCTCCGAACTACCTGCATAGAAAGCGACTCCGCCAGACTTCAAATCAACTTCATGCGTGTACAAACGGCTGTGTTGTTCTCCGTTAATACGCAGACCGCCCTTCATATCCGCGCCAGCAACGGTACCGCTCAAGCTGCACTTCGCTTCATCCACTTCAAGGGAATTAAGAGCCCAGCTGGACTCCAGCATAACAGTTGCTCCATTTTCCATAACGATCATACCGAATGCTGAATCCTCTACAGTGAACTTTTCTGGGTCCCATGGTCCCCAAGCATTTGCTGCATTCTCTTTTTTCGCAAGCTCGTGATACTTCGTTCCCAAAACAACTTTCGGCTTATAATTATTCATCATCCACAGTGTTAAATCAAGTGCGTGGGTTCCGATATCGATAAGTGGACCTCCACCTTGCTTCTCTTCATCCAAGAATACGCCCCAAGTAGGTACAGCTCTTCTACGAATTGCATGTGCTTTGGCAAAATAGATATCACCAAGATCTCCCGCTTCACATACTTGCTTCAGATGCCAGCTATCAGGTCTATAACGGTTGTTGTATCCAATCGTGAGTTTTTTACCCGTTCTCTTAGCCGCTTCAACCATGCTTCTTGCTTCAGCAGCCGTCTTAGCCATTGGCTTTTCACACATGACGTGCTTACCGGACTCAAGTGAAGCGATTGAAATTTCAGCGTGAGCATCATTCGGTGTAAGAACATGAACAATATCAATCGTATTGTCTTTCAAAAGCTCTGCGTAATCAGCATACACTTTTGCTTCGTCTGTACCAAATTTTTTCGCTGCTTCTTCTGCACGACTTTCAACGATATCACAAAAAGCGACAAGCTCAACATTCTTCAACTTGCTTAAGCTAGGCAAATGCTTTCCGTTTGCAATACCGCCACATCCGATAATTCCTACACGATATACTTTACTCATTCTTAATCACCTTCACTTTTCATAGTTTTTATTTTGTTGTTCCTTGCGATAAGCGCCAGGCGTCATACCCACTCGCTTGCGAAACACAGCATGTAAATAGGTGGCATTCGTAAACCCTTCAAGTTGCGCGATCTGCTCAATCGGTAAGGAGCTTTCCTCTAACCTTCGGCATACGGCTTCCAATCGAATATCCTCAAGCACTTTACTGAATGAACTGCTCGGATTCATCTGTTTGAATACCCGCTGTAACTGCCTTGGACTAATATTCAGTTTCTCCGCTACACTTTCCAGTGTAAGACTAGCTGAGTAATTAGCCTCCATAAAATGAATGGCATATTGATAACGGTAGGAGAGCATATCCCTCACTGGCGCCTCTACTCGAATCCCATCAGAATCGTAAGCTCTTACTGCTTTCACTAAAATACTAACCACTAAATGTTTAATAGAGGTATAGTAGCCTGCGAACTTACCATCACATGCTTGGTAAGCTTCAAGAAAACAACTCATCGCCTTATGCGAGTCATAGGCTGGAATGAGAGGAAGTTGTTGTAACTTCTCGATACACTCCTCGGCCTCTGCGGCTTCCCACGGGTCCACTTCATCTCTTGCTTTCTCCGTAATATTCACGTGCAAGCAGAGCTCATCCATATCTTCCTGCGCATCTGCCTCTTGATAGTGCATAACACCAGGACCTGTTAAGTAGAACATTCCTTCCGATAAGGAGTAGGATTGTTCTTCGAGAATTACCTTACCTTTTCCTCTTGGAATAAAGTGAAATTCGAACTCGGCATGGTTATGAAAATCAACCACTTTTCCCGGAGGAAATTTCGTAAGATGAAACCTTAATACATGAATCTCATAATGTCCCCATGAAATCCGAATATCCAGGCGTTCGAGCATATCCTGCTTCTCAAACATCACTCCATAAGGAAAAGTAGTGCCTCTCTTTAACTCATCCATCGTTCTATGCTTGTAATTCTTCCAGCTTGATTACTTTTCCTTCTGCAACTGAACGATTCGCAGCTTCCATTAACTTTGTCAGCTCAACAGCCATAGCGATATTATCGTCAGCGGTTGTATCGTTCTGGATGTGACCAACCCACTGATGGAATGCACTCTCACGAGAATCGAATACCGGGATCTCTGTCCAAGCTGGTGTCTCATCTTTAGCAAGGTTCGTTTTCAGCAGAAGCTTCTCTTCTGGTGTTCCGAACAATAAAGTTCCTTCGGTTCCGTGAATCTCGATGGTAAATGGTGAATGACTGTTCGCAAAGCCGGCTTCTACAACACCGATCGCTCCTGATGCTGTTTGAAGTGTTGCAACAGCGTTATCCTCAACCTCTTTACCTGTGATATAACCGAAATTTGCACTTACACCCGTAATTTCTTCTCCAAGGAATAGACGGGTCAAATACATCGGGTGACATCCTAGATCGATCAAGGCGCCACCACCGCATTGCTCTAAACTATAGAAATGATCGGGAAGCCAGCCGGCAAGAGCTCCACCATGAGCAAGGCGAACTTTAACATATGTAACTTTGCCAAGCAGCCCTTGATTCAGCACGTCCTGAACAGCTAAGGTATAACCGTCATTTAAGCGGGGTAACGAGACCGTTAACTTAACGCCTTGCTTCTCCGTTTCAGACACAATTTCATTGGTTTCCGCGAGCGTAGGTGCAACCACCTTTTCAGTGAAAATATGCTTACCTGCCTTAGCAGCAGCGACCATAACCTCACGGTGTCTATTCGTAGGTGCATCAACAATGACTGCGTCGATATCCTTTTGAGCAAGCATGTCATCTAAATGATCATAAAAAGGAACTTGCAACTTCTCGGCAGCTTTCTTTCCGCGAACCGGATCTTCGTCCCAAACTGCAACGATGTCTGTATCATCATGTTCCTGCGCTTGTTTTGTGTAATCCCAAGCATGAACGTGCCAGTAGCTAATCTTGCCGATTCTAATGCTCACTTCGCCTTACCTCCCGATATATAATATCCTGACATTCACCTATAAAGGTATCACATCACGAATCATTTTTTTAGTAGAAGTATACGACAAACCATATATAAAATTACGACATGTCACAGATAATTCAATACTCCCTAGATGTATAATCTCAAGGAGCTTCGTTCATCGTGTCATTTGAATACAAAAAGAGCAGCATCCTAATAATCAATACGGATGCTGCTCCATAATCAGATCAAAACTTCTTATTTCTTCGTTCCTTTAAATGAGAAGGATAGACGATAGCTTCGATCTGCATAAAGTGTATATTCTGGATGTGGCTTCGATCCCCAGCTGTCATCACCACCAACACCCATTTGCTGGCTCATTACGCGTACAACGGTTTTATCTGATGTTGGAAGTTTATAGGCATGATCGCTAGCCTCAATCTCCATTGGTGTAAATGGAAGTACATTCAATTCAACCTTCGGCAGACCTTGAATTTCCATTCCAAGCCCTTGATTGTTATGAATGGACGCATAGCGCACCTCTGTTTTGTTCCCACATTCCTGCGGGCGGAGATATGGAACCCATTGATCTTTGACCAATCCTGAGTAAAGCCCTATCTTCGCACCTGTATTCCGGTCTGAATAGTTCTCAAATGGGCCTTTTCCATACCAAGTCAACGTATCGAAGGATCCTTCCAGCTCGAACATCATTCCCACCTCAGGGATTTCGGACAGATCTGCCCCTGGTGTTAGCTCTTGCTGTACCTGTACTGCTCCCTCTCCATTTACGGTGTAGGTCAATATACAAGTAGACTCAGGTGATGTTGGTAACGAGTACACCACCTCGATCGTCACGATGTTCGCACCCTGCTCACAGGTTAGGTTCTTCAGTGTTCTTTCCGCACTTGCCGTACGCCATACACCGCTGCGCTCCTCCAGATTGTTACCTCGGTCATTGTCTATCAATGCACGCCAGAAATTAGGAACTGGTGTCTGCTTCATAAACTCCGTATCTGCATACATGTACGATGTTAGAGCGCCTGTCGCTTTATCAAACTTCAAGGAGAAATCATCACCACTTACGCTAATAAGCGCATCTTGTTCCGTGATTTGTACTGGTTTTCCAGAATTCTTGTCCTTGTTTATAACTTCTGCATCGTCGCCTACTTTTAATACAAATTGTTCGAAGGCTACCTCGTGGCCTTTATCAGCCCATAATTGCTCTTTTTTCAACACAAAGCTAAGAGTCAACACATATTCATCACTGAATTCTCCACCGGAGCAAGCCGCTAGTGCCTCCGAAATCCCGACAGCTACTGTAGCACCAGGTGCAATATCAACCTGATGGACTCCCTCAGCCACAGGCTGTCCATTCCTTAACACATTCCATTGTAAATCATAGTCAACCAGATTCGTAAACAGGTTCCGGTTCGAAATACTTACCGTCTCTTGATCATAATCAATCGCGGAAAATCTAACATTTTGATAGCATTTCTTCACTTCATAAATTTTCGGGGTCACCGTTCGGTCTGCAAAAATCAATCCATTTCCGCAGAACGTTCCGTCATTCGGGGAATCCCCGAAATCTCCGCCATAAGCTAGGTACTCTTGTCCATCTTCATTTCGTGTAAGAATAGCCTGATCGATCCAGTCCCAGATGAAGCCGCCTTGGAGCACCGGATAGCGATCAAACAACTCCCAGTAGGTGCTTAGTCCACCACAAGAATTCCCCATGGCATGACTGTACTCACATACGATAAAAGGCTTCTGTGGATTGCTCTTTGCATACTTCTCAATGTTTGAGACATGCGTATACATCTGGCTCTCAATATCTGATGCTGCCTCTGAAGCACGATAATGAAACACACCTTCATAATGAACGATACGTGATGGGTCTGCTTCTTTAAAGTACTCGTACATATGAATAAAGTTATCCCCACCAAACGATTCATTACCAAGAGACCAGATCACGATGGAGGGGTGATTCTTATCTCTCTCAACCATGGATTTACTACGATCCAGCACATTCTCCCGCCATTCGGGTTTGCTGCCTGGTAGGGTATCTTCCAATTCCTTTTGCCCGTAGGTCCAAGTTCCGTGGGTCTCCAGATTCACTTCATCAATCACATATAATCCGTACTCATCACAAAGCGAATACCACTTCGGATGGTTCGGATAATGCGAGGTCCGCACAGCGTTAATGTTATATGCTTTCATGAGCTTTATATCGGCCAGCATTTCGTCTTCACCGATCGCCCGCCCCTTCGTTTGGGAGAACTCGTGTCTGTTTACACCTTTGAACTCAATGGTTTCCCCATTTATTTTCATTAAACCATCTTTAATTTCAAAAGAACGGAAGCCAACCTTTGAGCTAATATATTGTACCGTCTGACCATCCTGATCTTTTAGTTCAAGGACAAGTGTGTACAGGTGAGGAAACTCTGCGCTCCATTTCTTAGGTGAACCTACCTCAGCCCCAAGTTCCAACACTTCCTCCGGCTTCGTACCGATTGAAACTTGCTCAGACAGAGCACTCGTCCATACGGGATTATGTTCCTCATCATACAGTTGGACTTCCAGAGTAACGCTGCTATGATCCGTTTCACTGTAGTTATGGATGCGAGATTTAACAGATAGTGAGCCATGTTCATAATTGTGATCTAATCCAGCAGTAACGTGGAAGTCATAGATATGAACATCCGGAGCCGTAAATAAGTATACATCCCGGAAAATCCCACTCATCCGCCAGAAATCCTGATCTTCTAGCCAGCTTGCATCACTCCAGCGGTATACTTCCACCGCAAGCTTATTCTCACCAGGAACAAGATACGGCGTCAGATCAAATTCAGACGGCGTGAAGGAGTCCTCACTATATCCTACAAGTTCTCCATTAAGCCAAATATAGAAAGCGGATTCAACCCCTTGAAAGCTAATAAATACAGGCTGATCCTTCCAATCTTCTGGCACCGTAAACGTGCGGATATAAGAACCGACTGGATTGTATTTCGTCGGAGCATAAGGAGGTTTTAGATCCTCTTGCTCAACCCACGGATAGATCACATTCGTATAATGCGGATAATCGTATCCTTGCAGCTGCCAATGTGATGGTACCGGGATTTCGGCCCAAGCATCGGAGTTATAATCTTGTTCATAAAAATTAACGATTCGGCTATTCGGATTCTCTGCCCATGCAAACTTCCACATTCCGTTCAAAGAACAGTAGCTACGGGACTGCTCCAACTTTCCTGCTAAGGCCTCTTCTAAAGAATCGTAAGTAATCATGGTTGAATGAGCATCCATACGGTTCAACTGGAAAGTCTCCGGATTATTGTTCCATTCGGGATAACCATTTGAAGGGGGCTGGTAAGCTAGCTTTTGTTTATTCAAGTGGTGTCACTCCTGTTCGATAGTTTTATGTAAATGAGGTATTCTATTACTATATTCATATTATAGAGTCAGGAATTTCTTATTTCTATTAAACAATATTCATGATGATATAAAAATATGAAAGTGAGCGGTTGATATGATCGATTCCATTTATTTCGGATTAATTACCGATTCAACCAAGCGACTTCCCGTCTATCTTACGATAACGGGCCAGTGGAATAATCAGGAGACTGTACGAAGACCAAGCGGCTTCTCCTCTTATCAATGGTTGTTTGTTCTGTCGGGTGAAGGTGTCATCTATGTAGATGGACAAGTGAAGAAGGCAAGAGCAGGACAAGCGATCTGTCTATTTCCAGACGAACCTCATCATTATCATGCAGTCAGCGAGCCTTGGAGCGTCATCTTCCTCTCAATGGAAGGATCTCAATGTAGTCCACTACTCGACCTAGCAGGGGTCCGGCAATCAGATGTGTTTGATATTACGGATTTTGCTCACATGAAGGCCGATCTACTCGCAATCATTAGAGCAGCTTCATTAGAAGATTCATATATGGATTTACGCTGCTCTAAGCTGATCTATAACTTTCTTCTGGATTTGGCTCAGCGTGTAAACACGAGTCAACACACGATACATCAAAGTGTTCAGCGGCTACAGCCGGTGATCCAATACATCAAACAGCAGTGCCAGCACCAGATCACCATCGAACAGCTTGCTGCAAAGGCCAATGTGACTCCTCAGTACCTATGCTATTTATTCAAGCAAGCGATGAACGTAAGGCCTATGGAATATGTGAATCGGGAGCGGATTAACCTTAGTAAGCAACTTATTTTTCTGGAACCACATCAAAAAATCCGAGAAATCGCTAAGCGCTCCGGGTTCGAACATCCGAGTTATTTCTGCACCGTATTTAAACGCTTAGAAGGCATGACACCCGAAGAGTTCAAAAGATTCCATGGTTATGGCTCCCTTTCAAATTCTTCGAGATTATCGTAAGAAAAGAAAGATATACATGACAAGACCAGGTGCTCTTGAACACCTGGTCTTGTCATGACGCAACGTTGATAGACTTGTCCTCTATTATGGACGACGTACCATAAAACGGTCAGCGTTCCGCTGAAAGCCATATTGCTCATAAAGCCCATGAGCGTCAGCTGTTCCTAGAAACCCGGATAAGTCTTTAAGATCTTCGCTTGTGGTAATCGTTTCGATCAGTTTTTTGCCGATCCCTTGTCCTTGATATTCATCGTCGATGATCACATCACACAGCCAGTATGTCGTTGCCCAGTCTGTAATAATTCTAGCAAATCCAATCTGTCGATTCCCGTGATACACTCCATAACAAAGAGAGGTTTCAATCGCCCGATTCATTCGCTCTTTGGGTCTATTATTCGCCCAATAACTCCCACCTATTAACGAATGGATCGTTTCATAGTTTAAGCGCGCCTTATCTGTACTGATCACATAATCCCCGAATTGTACTGCCATACGTTCCCCTCCACATCAACGATTACCAAGAATAAACTCCACACGCTCTATCCATTGTCCCTCTCGGTCTGCTAACACCGTATTCCATCTCAAATCCTGAGCAGGCTTCAAGTTCTTCTGTTGATCATCTACATAAGTGACTGGACGATTCCGGTCTAATTTCAATTGTACTAGCTCATAAATCTCAGCTTGAGGCTTACAGTACCCTACATTACTTGATACAGTTACGCTGTGTAAGTAGGGAGCCAAAGGCTTTAATATCGGGGTCAACCATTCTTCACGGTGATTACTTATCAGGTGAACATCAGCTAAATGACTCCATTCAGGGATGCGTTCAAAAGCTGGCATGGTCTGAAGATGCTTAGACAGCATCGTTTTAGCCACAGTGACCTCGACATTTGGACACTCCTTTCGGAGCCAATCCCAGAAAGCCTCTTCAGGTAAAACTCCTGACCAATACCGATCCCTTATATGTAGCTTGAACATCGTCTTGAGATCTTTATTCGTAGCGTTACCTAATTCAGCGATCTCTTCCCAATAACGTGGGGATATATTAGTGACTAGCACACCAGCCACATCTAGTATCAATTGATGTTTAGTCATGATTCCCTCCCCTGCTACATCTACACACAAAAACTATCAAAAAGAATGAAGATATTATAGGTAATTATATCCAATAATATTAAAAATTCCACTCTATTCTAATGATTCATTCCTGTATGGCTCTTGAATTTGTTAGTCCTTTTAATAGATTCAGATATGGAAAAGTATTCATTATTTTACGTGTATTCATTCATTTCCGAGTTGCAATTACACCTATCCTTGCATTATATTAATTGACGTATCAATCATTGACCCATCAAACATTATTCAACCACAAAGAAAGCAGGGATAAATATGAGTAAATATCAAAAAACAAACGACTTCAACGAAATCGTGTATGGACGCCGTTCCATCAAAACGTATGATCCAAATGTAAAAATAAGCCGTGAGGAAATGACAGAGATCATAGCTAAGGCTACTCTTGCCCCATCTTCTATCAACATGCAGCCTTGGCGTTTTGTCGTTATTGATAGCGAAGAAGGAAAAAAAGCGCTTGGCGATCTCGCTAAATTCAACAAAGATAAAGTGTTAAGTTCATCAGCAGTCATTGCTGTCTTTGCAGATATGAATAATTTTGATTATGCCGAAGAGATTTATGGTAAAGCGGTTGAACTAGGCTACATGCCTGCTGACATAAAAGAATATCAATTGAACGCATTCAAACCGATGTACGCAGCTATGTCCGAGACTGTAATTCGAGAAACCACCATCCTCGACGCAGGTCTCGTCTCCATGCAACTCATGCTTGTTGCACGTGCACATGGTTATGATACCAACCCTATTGGCGGCTACGAGAAAGATCAAATCGCCAATGCATTGGGTCTTGATGAAAAGCGCTACATTCCAATTATGCTCATCTCCATCGGAAAAGCAGCCAGCGAGGGGTTCCAAACCTACCGCCTGCCTGTCGAAACCGTAACGACGTGGAAATAATACGACGTCGATGAAGTAATTCAGTTCTCCGTGGCAGAAAGTCCTAAACATCGTTAGTGTGGCCATTACCCGCTTATGGGATGGTAGCCCGAAGCAAGCTCGCTTTCAAATATGTGATTGCTCAACATATTCACGAGTTTTAAAGTACACAAGACAAAAAGGATGATCAAACCATGATTATTATTCATGTCCACCTACAAATAAAACCAGATCAAGTAAATCGTTAATTGAAGCTATATAGTAGTAAAAACTCGTCCAGTGCTTTCTAGGCAGAGGACGAGTTTTTTTAATGTTTTATTAAATTCTTCTACCGGACTTTCTTAACAGGTATCCAATATTCGACCTCAACTTCTTCGGTAAATACCTGCTTCTCTACACCTACTTGGATTTCTGGTCCAACCTGTATCGTAGGCCCTTCAATTTGCTCATAACCTGAGGAAGGGAACCATTCTCCATAAATTTGCTTCCATTTCTCTGGCTCCCAAGGAACCTTCACTTCAATGACTACCCAGGTCATACTCGGTACATATAACCGAGAGAATTTGACCGGACATGACTCTGTTGAAGCAACTGAGAAATAGTAATTGTAATCGCCCTTCCTACGTCCCCCCCCTTCTCCTACATCCACATGAAGAATTCCAAATGGTTCGACGTTATTAAGTGATATCAGCTCGGCATACGTGTTAGGATCTGTTGAACTCCACACTTGCTCGACACCAGGGTGTTCACCCATTTCAATCGGTGTAACTCGATTGGTAATCCCGATCACTTGAAAAGCTTCCTTGTTCTCAATTCTAAATTTCATCGGCTCGCCCCCTACAATAGATAAGCGAAAGGTCATTTGGGGATATGCTTTTAGTGATTGGTTCGTCAGTCTCATTTCTGCTGGTGTGATTCCATGCTGAATTTGAAAAGCACGTGTAAATGCATCGGGTGAAAGATATCCATACTTGATGGCGATATCAATCACTTTCACAGCACTATTCTGTAATTCCAATGCTGCGAGCGTTAGACGTCTACGGCGGATATATTCTTGAAGTGAAATGTCTGCCAGATAGGAGATCATTCTTTTAAAATGGTGAACCGAACAATACGCACGCCTTGCTATTTCGTATTCGTCGATTTCGTTCTCCAAATTCTGTTCAATATAGTCTAATGCCCTATTTAAATTTTCCAGCACATTCATCCCAACGACCTCCCTTCTTTCTAAGAGTAGCAAGATATTTTTCAAGACATCCGATTAATTCAGTTCAACTATTGCAGGGTGAGTACATCATCCATTTGCACAGCCCATATCATTCCATGTCCCTAATTAAATCTGTCATCTAATCTCACAACATTTTTACCATCATGTCCTTAATATACATTTCCCTGAATCCAAGGCTATCGTAGAGACTTCTGGCATTATCATTTCCGATGACGCAACAAAGCTTGACCGTTTCGTATCCGCGCTGATAGATCTCATTACATAAATACATCATAAATTTTCTTCCTATCCCTTGCCCTTGAGCGTCTGTACGTATTGAAACACTACTAATCTCATTGCCATGAATATGGCTAAACCCTACTATTACCCCATTTAATTCGTATACGAAATAGTCCTTAGCATTCTCTTTCCAAGCTTGCCGCTCATTTTCGCTAGGCTCTGCAATCACAGAATCAGGAAATCTACCCACACGGACGCGCATTTCATGAAAAGCTGTGGCATACATCGATTGACTTGAAAAATAATCTTCGTCCGTGTACATCCTTATGGGGAGCTTCTCGATCTGAAAAGGATCCCCTATTCGCTGCATGTAGGCCGAGGAGAAATAAGAGGCATAGCCAAGCTTCCGTGCAAACGCAACGGACGAAGGACGACCGGCAAGAAAGGAACTTCTGACTTTTTGAGTTCCACCAGCTCGTAATATGCTCTCACCATACCTTACAACTGCTGATCCGATTCCTTGCCTGCGAATCTGTGGAGCCACGAACACGGTTAAATACGACTGTGGTCCAGGTTTGTTTACTTGGGCAAGCGCAACAAGCTTATCTTCATACAGTACAGTAATGAATAATTCCGGGTATTCTTCAAGTACATGAAGGATGTCTTGTCCTATTTCGATGTCAGTACGTAATAATTCTCTAACTGCATTATAATCTTGTTCACTGAAAGGTTCGTATCGGATATCTGATATGTTCATTAGTCTTTAATTCCTCCGATATTATTAAATGGTTGTTATATCTATTCGTGAACTAGGTCCCTCCTCCTTTTCGAGAGGCAATTTCTTTTTCCTGAAGGTGTTACGCTTAATTAAAAATGTGAACGGTAATGTAACTGTTAAGCTCATTCGTTTAACTACGCGGTCATTGAGGAAATTTAAGCCAAAAAGCTATAATGCAATGGACTAGTCGAAATGATATAAAACGGAGGTTATTCAAATAATGAATATTGAGATAGGAAAGAAGATTAAAACACTACGTTTACAAAAAGGAATGACTCAAGAAGAACTTGCAACAAAACTGAATATGTCATCCCAAGCCATATCCAAATGGGAAAACAACGTAACCATGCCTGACATTCAAACTCTTCCTAGTTTATCTGTAATTTTGGGTGTTACCATTGATGAGCTATTTGCACTAACCGATGATACACATATAGAACGCATTGAAAATATGATTTATACTGAACATTTTATATCAAATGATGATTTTAATTATGCAGAGAAATTTCTTAAAGAAAAACGAAATGATAACGAAAAAAAATCCCAATGTATCACCTTGCTAGCTGAGTTACACATTCATCGTTCCAATGAGCACCGTGAATTAGCTTCCCATTATGCCAAGGATGCACTGATATTAGATCCGAATAAAAAGAGTAATCATAATGCTTTGCGCGATGGAGAGAATGGAGTCATGTTTGACTGGAACTTCTCCAATAACCATAAACTCATAGCGTACTATAAGAATTTTGTGTCTAATCATCCGGATTACTGGCCAGCTTATAAGTGGCTTATGAACTACTTCATTGCAGATGGCAGATGTACTGAAGCTCGGGAAACTCTAGAAAAATTGAATACTATCCATCCAAGTTATTTATATCAATTATATGGAGGTCTGATATACAAGGAGGAAGGTAATCTTGCTGAGGCATTAGCTCTTTGGGAGCAGATGACCGACCTTTATCCAGATGAATGGCTTGCATGGTCCTCTAGAGGAGACTGCATGGCTAAACTCTGTAGATACGATGAAGCGATCGCATATTACTCCAAAGGTTACGAATTACAGCCAAATCCAAAATATTCAGATTCATTAGAAGCGATTTCTCACATATATGAAATTCAAGGGAAATATGATAAGGCCATTGAAAAGCTCCACGAAATAATTACACTCTTGGAAAGCGATTGGAAGATTACAGAGGGTAAGACCGTTGATTACTATAAAGGGGAAAAAGACAACTTAAAGAGGAAGATGTTAAATAACACAGTTTAGATGATCACTTTAGCCCTTCCGCCAAAAACGGTGGAGGGGCTTTTGCTGTCAGAATGCAAAACCTGTTCCATGTCTGTGTAAAGTTTTATGGCCATTCCATTGAATGGCCTTTTCAAACGCTATTCTATTTTACTTAACCGGACCCATCCAGGTAGTGATCGTCTTCTTCTGATGTGATAGCGGCTCTTGCAGCTTTCCATTATCTACAAGATGCTTCAGTACATAGGCGGTCAATATTCCCCCACAGACTCTCCCATGTACTAAATGAGCAATCTGTGGTTCCAGATGTTTCGGTTGGTTTAGAATACTCAGTTCTAGCATGTTCTCATACAGCTTAGTAACCGCTGGTGTGTAAAGACTAGACAAGTCCGGCATAACTCGATTTAAACGTTGAAGTGTTTCAGGTGAATCAATCCAAACGGCATTAAAATGATATTTCCCTTCTGATTTTCGGATATAACCTTTTTCAAGAAGAAAAGCATAGTACTCACGGTGAGATTCGTCGTCGGGTAATCCCCCATTCCAAAACTGACTGCAAACCTCAACATCTTTATAGTGAAGATCCCGCCAACCTTCCCGGTCACTCCAATGTGTATTAAGTTGCCATAGGTATAGGGAGCTACCTTCCTGATAACGAGTCATTGTACCACAAATATCATAATTATGTGGATCAAAGGTTAACTCCGGTTGTTTGCTCTTTTCTAAAGTTGCATAAGCGATATACTGGCCCCCATCCTTCCTCATTGGAGCAACCGCGTGAAAGTTTACTTCTGCTGGGCGACTTCGCCAAGACTGTTCTTCGATGTTCTTGGGCAGTAAAGTCCAGAGAAGGAAGTTAAAGTCTTGATCCGGGAAATACACCCCACTTTCCTCAATATCCTTACGAATGTCCATTAATGCTTCAAAATGTAAATCAGCAATTTCACCAGCACAATTTTTATAATGCTGATGCCCCGCTTCAATATGTTCAGTGGTTGTATCCCAGATGATTGTATTACTTTGATATTTTCCTGAAACAACTTCAATGAGATAACCGTATTCACTCAAATGCTCAACTTCAGCTTCAAGCAAAGACGGTGGCATCCCTAATTCTTGAGCGATTTCATGAATAGACAGTGCCTTATGATAAGCTGCATATACGATATTCTGAGCCAAGGTGCGTCCAAGGAAATCATTTGTCTCACCAAGTTTCCCGAGTGTACCGGAGTGACCAATACCATTCAATTTAATTGGATTTACACTTAAAACACCCGTTGTTCTCATACGTTTCATCCCCTTTTTCAATTCCTTCTTGGCATCACTCAGATGCCATTTCACTGTATTAACAGGAATACCAAGGATGCCTGCAATTTCAATTTGCTTTAGGCCATCGTAGTAATGGAGAACAACGACTCGGCGATGAATTTCAGATAGAAACGCGATTTCCCTGCGCAGCATCCGGTAAGCCTCAATTTCTATCAGTTGTTCAAGCGGCTCCTTCTGATGATCGAGCAGCCATTCAGACATCCCATTGACCTCAATCGATTGGGGCATGTGCGTACGCTTTTTCAACCAGTTGACCCAAGTATACCTCGCGATGGTCCAGACATAGGCATCCATGTTCTGAATATTCGCCCCTGAAGAGATCGATTTTAGTAGTTGTAACAGGATCTCCTGTGCCAGGTCTTCTGCTTCTATCCGCTGCTTTACCCGGTTCATCGCAAACCCGAAGATGGGTTTAATGAATGGCCGGATTATTTCTGCTATTTCATTGTCACTCTGACTTAAGTGCCTCATCTGTCGCCTCCTGCAATTACCTCTCAGAAATTCCTATCAAATAAATAGTGTGTGGAAATGTTAAAAGGTTGGGGGGTTCTCAAAATTATTTTTGTGAGCAATATATTAGGTTCAGATCTATATTTAATTCGTGATCTACCTTAAAGAACCTTTCAAGCATCAGATCTGAGGAATACATAGAAAAAACGACCGAAACCCTAGATATCCTTATCCTAGGCTTCGGTCGTATGTTTGTACTATTTTGTTTAAGAAACTTATCGCTTACTCAAAACACTTCAGCAGAGCCAAAGCCTCTTCATGCCCTGGTTCAAGAACAAGCGCTTCACGTGTATATTCCAGCGCCGCTTCATCCAGACCAAGCTCATAACAGCATATAGCCAGGCAATAAAGAACGGTCGGAACAGGCTCATCTTCGTCTGTTTCCACAGACGTTGCAAGGAACTGCATCGCATCCACATACATATCCATCTCGAACAATAGTAGCCCTGCGTCCAGTGCTAGATCATAACGCTGCTCCATTTCATAATTCGATGACCACATAATGTGTATGCCTCTTTTAATATCCTGCAATTCTTCATCACAAGCTTCAGGAATCAGAGTTGAGATCCTTTTTGCACACTGGATGAAGAACTCTGCATCATACCCACCTAGACGCCAAAACGCCAAAATTTGCTGCAGTCCCATCGTTTCTAAACGCGGGTCTACCCATTCCTTCATACTAAAGAAATCATCGGGTCCGAAGCGTTCAATAAACTGCCGGAAGGAAAGGCGGGTATTCGTATAGGTCATTGGCTTGTCCAGCATAAATATACAGCCAACATTAATATTCTTATAGTGATGGGCTGTGAATAGAGTCTCTGCCCCCCTCTGCTCAAACACATGTTTAAGTGCATGATAGTTGGCTGTAAATGAGAAGCTGCCGTGACGAATTAATTCAGGTGGTTCAGCGAATTTAAAATCCTCAATAAGGTGGTCACCTTTATCTGCCGTAAGCAGTAGAAACCCTGCCTGAGATAGTTGATTCAATCGCTCCAAACATACAAGTCCAGCATGAGGAAATAGAATGTGTGAATCTTCAAGTTCCTGCTGATAATAGGCGATTACATCACGATACGGGTAATCATCTGCTTCATATTCAGGTGCCCTGCGATGCTCATAATTCAGTTTCAATAGACTAAGTGCTTCTGAAGGCTTCAAGGACTCCGCTTCAGGAGGAGTCTCCACCAACACATCTGTTTCATAAATATGACCATCACCAACGTAAATTAGTTCCTGTGGAATCCCATCAAAGAAATAATTCGCGATGATCAGCAGTGGCTGCTTCAAATCGCCCGGTTTAATGGTGAGACCCGATACAACCAAGTTAAGCTCCGTATCATGTACAGCGTCAAACCGAGCAAAGTCAACGATCCCCTCATGAATATAAGGTTGGAACGCTGGATGTTCACGCCAAGCATTTACATTTTTAATGGGCAAATCAGTGACAACATAACGGAAAGGTGGTAACTGTATTCCTGCGAAGTCTCTCAGTTCACACAGCTTATGGAGCACATGAAATGCAAAACGTCCCGCTCCTGCTCCCAATTCAACGATTGTTACCGTTTCTGTTACTTCACCTTTGTCAGCTTGATCTCTTAGAAATCCAAATATCATTTCTGCATAAGCAGTAGCAATCATCGGGTTACTGGTTATATATTGCGGAACCTGATCATTATTCCATGCCTTTGTGCCTTGTTCTTCGTAATAAGCCCGCTGCAAATCCCATATGGGTGCATTACTGAAGCGGTAGCGTTGTTGTCTATTTTCTGTCATTCAAGATAAACCTGCTCTCTATGTATCATTAAGAATTATTCTCTAAAATCGTACCACATAAATGGCTCATTCCCAAATGGAAGTTACGATATTCGTAATACATGCGTATTTTTATCCCTTTAGCCTTGTATGATATAATGTCACTTATTTCTATGAAGACTGTTTATGAGGAGGCGAATATCATCGAATACCATTATTTATTTCGAGTACTTATTGCGGGCATTTGTGGTTTGATTATTGGATATGAACGTAAAAGCCGAATGAAGGAAGCCGGAATCCGAACTCATTTTGTGGTAGCTATCGGCGCATCATTAATGATGGTGATATCCAAATATGGTTTTCAAGACATTATAGGAAACAGTGATATTGCACTTGACCCATCACGGATTGCTGCTCAGGTTGTAAGTGGAGTCGGATTTCTTGGGGCAGGTATGATATTTATGCAGAGACAAACCGTGAAGGGCCTAACCACTGCTGCTGGCATATGGGCAACTGCGGGTATAGGTATGGCAATAGCTGCTGGACTTTACGAAGTAGGAATAGGTGTGACGATTCTGATTGTAGTAGCCCAGATGCTGCTACACAGTGGAAATGGATGGCTTAGCTCACCTCGATCCGAACAAATCACGATTATCATGAACAACGAGCCAGGTTCCGTTGATTATATTCAGGAATTGCTACACAAGAAAGGTGTAACCGTATTGCATTTCCACGCAGAGAAAAGGAGTGAAACGGCCGATCTTATCCTGAATCTAACGGTGAAGCTGCCTGTGAAATACGATATGAAGCAACTGCTGTCCCTTATCCAAAATGCCAACTATATCAAAATGGTGGAGCTCATTTAATCCATCCCGATTAAGAATTACTATCCAAACGGCTTATTGAATGAAGTTACAGGTGACTCAACCACTAAGCCGGATGGATTTTTCTCTTAACTGATTAGGATAGGTATCTAAACTTGTCTTCTTTCGCCTTCCAGCTACCTTGCGCAATGACCAGACCAATGAGTAAATATGTTATTAACCACGTCGTACTTCTCTTCATTAAATATTCTGGAGTATATAAAGCCTGTTTGTATTCAGACATTTGAATCTCTACTAATGTGATTATGAACCATACTAAGAATATTGAAAGTCCGTGTATTAACCCTCTGGTTATGATATAACGGACCTTCCCTTTTTTTCTAATAACCGACCATCTATTAAGAAAAGACTGCTCTTTCTTACTGATTCCTATGTTTTCTGTCATCTGAATGATACTCCCCCTTAGATCTGTTATGATCGTAATGTTTCACGACACGACATTGACTCTTCGTTAGATGGTATCACTCGCTTCGAAAGATTAAATATCACTATACGCGACAAGCTTTCCAGGTTCGATCTTCTTCTCAATGATACGCAGTAAATGCTCTCCTAGCGTCTCGGTTGAGAGTAGCTGGCCTGTATCATGTGCTTGTCGAAAATATTTTGCCATCTCAAATTGTTCATCAGCCTTTCCTCTAGCGATCATTTGTAGCTCCGTTTCTACCATGCCTGGATCAACAGCAACAATCTCGACAGGGAATAGCTGATTCGCTTGTTCTGCTCCAACACAGGCAGTAAACATATTGATTCCAGCTTTTGCAGTACAGTACACACTCATCGCTGGTGCTGGATAGGTCCCTGATCCGGAGGATATATTGACGATTTTTCGTCTTAAGTGCATTTCACTCGTCTGATTCATAAAACAAGATGTCAACACGATCGGGGCAATTAGACTGGTTTGGAGATTCAAGTTAATCTCTTCAGGTGTACACTTATCTATTGTCTTCAGTGGTTCAAGCATCGCTGCATTGTTGATCAGGCATATCATTTCCGAATTACTTAGATCCATTAGACTGAAGATATGCAGCAGCAAATCTTGTATACTGGATATTTGACCTAAATCAAATGGATGATGCGTGTAATTCTCATGCTCACTAAGAACAGGTGAATCCCCTCTCGAGATGCCATGGACAACGTTGCCATTCTCCAGTAACATCTTGGCCAATTGATTCCCGATCCCCCGTGATGTTCCTGTAATAATGAAATGATTTCTACTCATAAAGAATCCCCCCCTTATTTTAGTTTCTCTGCTATTGGTACATCTGACAGAGAGATCATGTCGATGGACTTATCCCTGTATTTAATTTTCACGAAGCTATCTCCTGTATCATTCCATGAAAGTCCTGTAACATGAATCGAGCCTTGTTGGTTAGATTGACTCTTCGAATGAATTAGTGTTACTTCGTAATCTGTAAAGCCCTTTCCGTAAACATATTCATAGGAATATTCACTGCTATCATCTTTAACAGAGTATAGAAAATACTGCTTCTCCTTGGCTTCAATACGAGATTTATCTAGCCACGTTGATACCTTATCTACATGTTCGGGCTCAATCGAATTTAACTCTATAGAATATATACGATTCATATCATCTTCTTGAGTTGATTCATTTTTGCCGGCACATCCTGTAATCAAAATGACGATCAATAAACTTACAATGAGTCTGTACATAGTTACTCCTTTGATATGGTCTTCAGCGAATTCAGGGAAGTGAGAATAAAATTTGTGATACTTCTTGCACATCGTTCATATTGTTCGCGGGTGGTATATAATTTAATAGACTATTCTCTCCGTCCGTTCTGAACGCACTCAAATACTTAAAATCTTTCGTTATAACTATGGTCATTGATTCGCCTTCCGTAAATGTGAAGCCATTATATCCGATAACTCTTCGTCCAAATTCATAGGTATCACCAAATAAATGATCCTTAATAGATTTTAACGGATTACTTGTGCCTGCAATTTTCATGGTTCCGTCATTCGTCTCTTCTCTCCCCGTAAAAACTAAGTGATTCGATACTTCAAATTCACTTCCATCAATTTCAATCGAACCATCGATTAAATGTTTCGAGAACAGCTGCTTTTTTATTGTAAGATCCAGCTTTAAGCTAACGGGTCTATATTCGTCATCCCTATACTCCATCGCAGAATAGGTTCGGGATATTTCCTTCGGCCAATGATAAAAAATTATGAATATTGGTGTTCCAATGACTAACATCCATATCAATATCTTCTTCGTTATTGTTCGAACCGTGTTCACTTCCTTTACTAGCCACATCTGTGGTGACGGCCCAATAATTAATAATTAACATAGTTATACTACGTTGTTAGTAGATACAAAACTCTTGATCTCTCTGCTAGAGTTGGTCACTTATCTATCACTCACTAACCAAGTTTTCGCATCTTCTGGATCTGCATAAAATGATATGTTCAATGAGAGCTTCGTTTTTCTTATTTTCCTCTTCAGTCTCCATATATTGAAGCTGGATAATCCAACGACAGCTAATTTGTTAATATGTCCGTTTAGACGATTTATGTTCTCAACAAACGCTATCAATACGTTATCAGTAATAGAAGTCTTATAGAAATCAACCCAGACTTTTAATTGCCGATTTGTAGTTAATATAAAGTCCTCCTCTTGCTTCATCACATGAAAGAGAGCGTCCGCATCTTTATATTTATTTCCATACTTTAGACAGTGGATCTCCCCACCCTTATAGTAGTATGGAAATATTGAGCCGCCTGGTGATTTCATTTCATATCCCTCTTTCTTTGTTATCTGCCTTCAAAAACTCTCTTTCCAGTATTGAAAAATAATACTGATCCGTCCATTGATCATGCCACATTAGCTCTTCTTTAAAAATCGCCTCTTGCCTCATACCAACATGTCTCATCAGCATTTCTGAACGAATATTTTTAGCGTTGCACATACCAACCACTTTATGAGCATCTAGCTGTTCAAATGCATAACCCAACAATAGCTTAGCTGCTTCACTTCCATACCCATGGCCACCATATTCCGGAATTATTGCAAATCCTATTTCCCAACTTTTTCGGAAGTCTATATAACTCCACACTTGCGCAAGACCGATTGGAACCATCTGACCATCCACTTTTAAACGTACAATGAAGTCATAGCTATTTGATTGGTTGCCCTCACTAATTTTATGTAAATACTTAGCTCGAACAACTTGTTCATCTGACTCTACCGATTCTTCGAAATACCATAAATCCTTGTCACATTCTATCCTGTAAATAAAATCCAGATCACTAACTGAAATTCTGGAAAGCATAACTTTCTCTCCGTGGATCTCCATAAAGAACCTCCTCTATTACACCAACAGTAGCAATTGGTTGCTAAATTATGCGATGATCAAACCTGAAACTTATAATCATCATTTATTGTCTCGGCATACTCCTCAATACTCACTACCTTGAAGGGTATAGGGTGGCGTGTTACCAAACACAAATACTGCTCTAATATCATCGACCCTTATTAAATACGGAAATAGTAACGCTTCCCATTAATTCCAAATTCGCTCCACTTCAACCCTCTGATAGTCATAGCTTATGACGTAAATATCTGGGTTCGTAAGTTTACTCCATTCGGCATACCCTATTGAGCTATCAAAATATTTTAAAACCAGTGACATCAATGCACCATGAGTTACAACTACCGTATTGTGATATGGTCCATTTATAACCTCATGAATAACTTCCATCCCTCTAATCATGGCTTCTCTAGAAGACTCTCCACCTTCAAAAACAAGATCCAAGTTCTCGTAAGATTCCTTTAAGAACTGCATCCAATTATCTAGACTCTTCGAACTTAATACTCTTTCTTCCAGCCTGTTATCCACCGAATAATCCATGCCTATTCTGTTACAAAAGGGGATTATCGTTTCAATGGCACGTACAAATGGACTTGTTACAATATAATCAATGTCCCTTTTGTCTAAAAAATCAGCAAGCTGATGAGATTGCGCTACACCCTCAGTCGTTAACTTGGCTGTTTGCTCTTGTCCCTCAGCTTTACAGTGTCTAACGAGATAAATTCGCTTCATTGACTTTACTCCCTAAAAAATATCTCTATTCATCCATCTCATCCCTGGTGCATCCGTCGGCCTTGCCTCGAAACCAAATTTCTTGTAATAACTATGCTTATCTTTAGCTGCAAATAGCTGGACCATTAAGATATCATTCTCATAACATTTCGATAACAGTTGTCTCATTATCTCGCTTCCAATCCCTCTTCCTTGATAATCGGGAAGCACGATCAGATCGCAGATAAGAGCCTGAAATACACCATCTGAAATAACCCTACCCATTGCAATGAGTTCATCTTCTTCAAAGGCTGAAACGACATACCAGCTATTCCTTAACGCCTCAGTTAATCTTTTAGGTCCTTTATCCGTTATCCCATTCCATCCCGTACTATCCACAAGCTTAATAAAGCTCTCTCCACTAGGCATACATTCTTTGAACACAGTCATTTTGTCCCAGCTTTCTTGGTTTATTCACCTGATGTAACCTCCGTCTTTAAGGAAATTCTCCATATCTTTCATGGTCCTATTGAAATAAATGTTGTCATGATTTCCGTAGTTAAAGAAACCATGATCCATACCTTCATATGTTATCCATTCAATTTCATTTCCCGATGCCCGCATTCGGTCAGTGAAATCTATATTTTGTTCATATAAAATGTCTTCTGTTCCGCACATCCAAAGTGTTGATGGCAAACACGCTCTAATATGGTGCATAGGGGACACACTTTCTGCTTTCTCTACTCGCTCTGGAAAAAGGCGATTCATAATGTCTATTGCATCCATCCCTCCTGCATACACGATCAATGCATTGGGTACATGATCTGTAGTGTTTTCTTCATCATCGATCTCCGGAAACATGATGGACGAGACGGAAATATATCCACCAGCCGATGCTCCACACATGATAATTCGATTCGGATCTACGCCCATTTCATCATGGTTATCTCTCACCCAGCGTACAGCAGATTTAACATCACATATAGCTTGTTCTGGCACGAACCCCTCATCATGGCCGTTTCGATAATCCACACAAATCGCTACCAAACCTATAGATGAAAAATAATGGGCCTGATGTTGAAACTGAGCAGGAGTATGTGGACCCTTATTAAAACTTCCTCCATTAAAAAATAAAATAGCCGGTCTATGACCTCTATTCTCTTTAGGGTAAAATATGTACAATGATAGATCTCGTAGATTTACTGTCTTATATGACTTTTGAATAACTGGGTAATCAAAATTAATGACTCTCAAACCAAATAACCTCCTAATTATCTATATCTAATCCAACTCTCTCTTTTTACGCCTATACCAATATGTATATATCTCTCGATAACCGAGTCGTTCATATAATCGATTGGCTGGCTCATTACTGTATAGCACCTGTAAATAACTATGACTTGCTCCATTTGCCTTGGCCCACTTCAAAATATGTAAAACCAATTCCATTCCGTATCCGCGATTTCGATAACTATGATCCGTAACGATGTCATATAGTCCAACATAATCTTGTTCAATGATTCCGACTCCGCAAGCAACAGGAATCGAATCTTCGTACAGTGTAAAGAAACCTTTTTTCAAATATGAACTAGATAATAGCTTTCTTGTGATTTCTGTATGTGTTTTTGTGAGGTTGTTAAGCGAACTTACAACCTCTAACCATGTATTACTAATTTCAGCTTGTATTGTCACGTTGTTAGTTTGAGGCTCCTCCATCTCTGATAGATCCAAGATCCGAACACTTGTAAGGTCAAGAACTTCATAGCTTTGCTGTTCCAAAATGCTGTCTAAATGTTCAGGAATCACAAAAGGAGTGATTTTGAAGACCGTATCAAGTCCAACATGGGAGTATAATGATTCGCATCTCCGGATTTTCTCTTCGATTTCTTGGAGGCTCTGTTCATGACTATGGTAAATAGGATTAATGGAATTAGATCTCTTCGTATATCCGTCAGCAAAACGTAAAAGCCAACCGTCATAGAGAAATGTCTGTAATGCCGGCCAAGCATTTAAAGAAAACTCTTCTATTTTTTTGCGCATGGGTCACACTACCTTCTACATAATAAGTAATTGAATTAAACGTCGGTTAATCCTGGTTTCCAGCCCATTTCTTGACTCCACCGACTTGCATTTGTCATAATATCCCAAATTACGGGTTCTTTCCCTTCAACATACCTTTCACGTGCATCTTTGAATAATTCCATCAATCTATACTTCTCTTCAGCATATTTCTTACAGTCGGCTGGATGAACTCTCAAATAATCCCGAAATAACAATGCAAATTGTTCTGACCAGCTTCCCGACTCTCGAACATGAATATGTACTCTCCTTTTTCCTGGTTTTTCTCGGAAATATCGTTTCGTTAAATCGATGTTGTCGACTCTATGTCTGAAGCCAATTCTTTCGAAGTGAGATTTATATAGCTCTATGGCCTCTAATCTAGCTACAGAAACCTGAATATCTACTATTGGTTTAGCATCGAGGCCTTCTATAGAAGTAGAACCAATATGATCTATTCGTATTGCTGTCTGACCAAGAGCTTGTCTTATTTCCTTTCCAATTTCTTTAAATTCTATCTGCCACTTTGTATCGTAAGGAACAATAATAATAGGATCAGGCATACTCTCTAACCTTTCTTTCTCTATAATCATCTATCGCCGATAACAACAAATTCAAATTGAAGTCAGGCCATAATGTATCTGTAAACCATAGCTCTGATTGAGCCGACTGCCATAAGAGGAAATTACTTAATCTTTTTTCTCCACTCGTTCTAATAATGAGATCTGGGGCAGGGCAACCCTTCGTGTATAAATAGGATTCCATTATATCTTCCGTTATTTCACTTGAATTCGGGTGATCTTCAATGCATTTATGAATGGCTTGAATAATATCAGCTTTCCCACCGTAATTCATAGCAAAATTAATAATCATTCCCGTATTCATTCGAGTCATTTCAACACTTTTTCGCATAATATCTTGTATTGACTCTGGAAAATTAGATAAGACTCCAATATATCGAATCTAAGTTCACTCCTGAACATTGAAGAATCAGTATTGATCTACACTCTTTTTTTTCATGTTTATATAGTAGGGTTCAAATCCAATAGCTTCCCAAAATCGATATCCACTTTCATTAACACTTAGTACATCAATGACCAAGGTACTATGCTCTGGAAAAAGCTCCTCTTCAAGTAACTCAATCCCCCGCTTACCGATCCCCTGTTGCCTATATTCACGCTTGATAAAGTATTGCCTAATATAAATTTCTTTGATTTTATTGTTATATAAATTGTTCCTTAATAGGTATAGAGCGTAGCCAATTGGTTCGTCATCTAACAATAATATGGCTGCATTCCATCCTTCTGTTAAGAATTGATACATTCGAGTAACCAGTTCTCCAAGAGCCATTGAATTATCACTGCGTTCATCTTGAATTAATTCCTTATTCATTGTGGCTAACCATTCAGCGTCTTCAGATGTAGCTAGGCGATAGCTTAGTTGTTGAATTTTTCTCATCTCCATCCGAATGATGTTATTTCATACTACTTCTCTCCATCACTAACAAATAACAAATAGTACTCTTTCTTCTCCGGACTGCTATACCCAACGTCATCCTTGCACGAGGTGAGATAATATTCTGTACCGTTTAGGTTTCCATAAGGACCTACCCGTTTACCCAGTTCTGTACAAGTTGCCTCGTTCACACCTTTATCCTGTCCTCCGAATGCATCCCATGTATTATCGTAAACATATATAAACTTCTCTCCATCAAACTCCAGATCAATATAGATCGGATCTCCTTCATCTGTATAGTGAGCGATTGTGATCCGATTCTTAACTTTGTTCTGAACATCCTCATAGAACTCTTCCAGTCTATCCACATTAGCCAGTCCAGATGGTCCTGTAACAACATAGCCTTCTGATTTTGCCTCCCTAAAACTCATATTCTTGTGTAATGAAATGTTCTCCTGAATGGGATCTGAGCTACATGAGGTAAATACAATGGATAAAAGCATTAGAATAATAATTTTTTTCAACAATAGTGTACCTCCATAAACGATCGCATAATAGCGATTATTATATGTTTGACGAAGTTAGCACCTGAAAAGTTACGATAATCATTCAACTGTCATCTCGAAACCCTTAATCCAGCTTAGATCCTTACCGTAACGTTTCTCTTTATGAATATAGTAAATTTGGGGGTTTAAATTCTCTTGTGCTTCACTTAATGCATCTACCGTGAATTTCATATTATAGATCCCCTTCATGCCTGGAATCCCGAATCCAAAAGGCTCTTGAGCCATTGGCATATTTGAAGTTTCATTCGTAAGCATCTGAAGACTAGCGTGGTCATTCCCGATAGAAGAAGGTGTAAATAGATCATCATCCTGAATGAAGGAAATATTCCCTTTGCCCGGTATGATGGGGTAAATCATATTCGAATGATAGTCATCTTTTTTTTGATTCACTTGTAATTCAACCATATATTCATTTGCGTTCAATTTATGTATTGTACTCTCAATTGTTATATTCGTTGGCATAAATTCCGGTGATAGATTACGATAAAATAAAAATCCACTCGCGATCAAAACGAATATAGTTAAGAATATGCCTATTGTTATTTTGGCTCCGCGATTCATAGTGAACCTCCTCCTTGAAAAAGATCAACGAGTCCTATCCACGATGTTGAAGAAGTTATCTGCAGGAATAAGTAGGTCATTACTTCTTATTTAATTATGATCTTCAATTAAATATTTTTTCTTATCTTTGAATTTGAATTTTGACTTCCCTGATAACTGTATCCTGTCTCCCGCTTTCGAACCATTTAGAAACATGAATTCCCCCCTTTCATTATAAAAAAAACTAATCATCAATTTGTTCGAACGTAGTCCATCCGGCCTCTGGATAATCACCCCATAGCTCAATAATATTACGATCTGGATCGTAGAATTTAAAAGAAGTTCCTTCATAATCCTTCATCGATGTAACTTCAATTCCTAAGGATATTAACTTCTGATAGATCTCGTGAATGTTATGTACTACAAAGCCATAGGCAGCTTGTGTTCCAGTTGAATAATTCATATGTGAATTAATGCTTGGCTCATTCATAATTAGCATCACTCGTACACCAAACTCACTCCGAAGCTCTAAGAATAATGCATCTTCTTTAACAACTCGAAATCCAAAATGTTGATTGTACCATTCTGCGGAACGCTTAAAATCACTTACGGTTATGTACAAATAGCTGCTAAATATACTCATAAATCATTTCTCCTCTCACAAAAGCTATGAAATGACAATGTCCTCCTTGTCTGATTAAGCATAAATTGTATTTAATCATTTTGCCTCCTTAATCATGTAGGCCAGCTTATACATCTCCGCTATATCATGCCTTTGGATGTCTTCGAATCTCTTGATTGCTTCTTCGATATCCACTAATTCAACGGCTACAACTGTCTCGCCATCTTCTGGATTTAATGGAACATCAACGATATTCACCTCTCCATAACCGATTAAACGAACGAAATTAGGATGAGGAATATGGGATTTGTACGGTTGATCTGCACGGGATAAGCAATTAAAGTTACCAAATACTTGATAGGATATTAGCTCCGCTCCAAGCTCCTCCATCATTTCTCGCCTTAATCCATCTATATATCGCTCACCTTCTTCTAATGTGCCCCCGGGAAGCTCCCAGTTCCCATTATCGATTTGAAAGACAACACACTTGCTTCCGCAAAAAGGTATGATGCTGACGTTACTTACTAAGCTTTCGTCTATCCTATCTGTTATGACAAACTTAGCTTGAACAATCCCCCAATCCATTACGCCAGACAGGGCTGGAAACGCGTTTAAATCTATCATTTTCATGTTCCTCAATCATTCCTTTCATTCACCCACAGGTTTTTTTATGATATGCGTCTTCTAATAGTTCTTTAAGACCTTCCGCTTTCCTCTTCATATATGTACTCCAAAAAATCATACCCTTTTGAGCTAACTCTTCAGTAGTATACAATTCCGGTTCAAAGCTTCCCCAACACCCATCTGAGGTAAGCTTGTCCCAGCCCATAAAATCAGCATACTTTTTGTTCTCAATAGGAATGGAGGATCCCATGGACTCTAACTTCACTTTATCTGGACATAGCCACATCGCAGTACATACGGATAACAATCCACCGTGCATTTCATCTAATCCTTCTAATTCTGCTGCTTGAATGGCTAAGACCCAAGCATCATGATTATGATGTGGATGAATGACTATTATCTCTGGATATTTATAATTGATGTGTTTGATAAATGCCCCTTCCCAATAAGAGCCACCATGGCCTGAACATACAACAAACTTCTTAAACCCTTGCCTCATTAGACTAATAATGATTTCCTCCAACATGGTTGAAATTAGATTAGGGCTAATCGTTACTGTCCCTTTGAAATTCGCATGTTCCTCAGAAGTATTGAACGGTAACGTTGGTAGTACATATGCATTTAAAGCTTTTCCGTATTCTTCTGCATAACGTTCAGCAATTAAATTATCCAAGTGCATAGGCAAATACGGCCCAAACTGTTCGGTTGCACCTACCGATATGATTGCGGTATCAATCCCGCTTTCCGATAATTCTTTCGTTGTGTTGGTGTAATTCAACATTAGATCACATCCTCATATACGTAGAATTAAATATCCTTAATTATAATAATATACCATTTATAACCACACACAATAAAAAAAGCGCCCCAGCCATAGGCTAGAACGCTTACTATTCACGATCATAAACCACTTCTGTGCCTGCGATTAAATCGTGCAGTGACCGTCTATCTTCTCTCATGCTGATCATAATAATACTTGCGATTAATCCTATGCCTAGAGTCAATACGTAGACCACGCCCCCGACAACGTTGCGCATTAACATGGTGCCGAAACTGGGAGGCATATGATCATATACCTTCCGAATACGTATCCCGCAAATACGCTTTCCAATTGTGTAACCATACCAGAATATCGGTAGTAGCAGCGAGTATAACATCGACAAAATGTCAGTGATCGGTTCCCGATCCATTCCTCCGTCAATTTGATAAGAAAGAAAACCTAATGGAATCCCAATAATCAGACCATCCAACACCATAGCACCTAATCTTATCCAAAACCCAGCTTCCCTCTCCATGCAATCACTCCCATCATACCAAGAAGATTTCAGTTCAAGCTCTTTATTCGATATACTCAATTTCCCTTACCTTAAAATCATCTGGATTCCAATCATCGTCTGGTGATCGGTCCTCTATCGTTATTCTCAAAGTTTGACCTATAGTAAATTCATTAGTATCTTTAATTTTTATCGGGTCTCGATCCACATATATAAGGGACTTCTCCTTATCGATCCCTGTAATTTCTCCCTCTTTAACAAAGACCTCAGAATATCGCTGACATCCCATTAACAGAACAATCATGACAAGAATACAAACTAAAAAATGTGCTCTTCTCATGTATATTCACCTCCACCACATATTATCCATTGAGGTTTTTCGCTAAAAAGACTATTCTGTTGACTTCCTTAAAGCCATTCTTCACATAAAACTTCTCTGCGGGTATATCTCGGTTCGTAAGCAAAGCTATGTCCTCTATGCCCTCAGTAGTTAATGTCTGCTCAAGATATTGAAGCATGTTTGTTCCAGTTCCAGCGCGATGAAAATCCGATCTAACACACAATTCATGAATGAAGAATTCATTCCCCTTCCACCAACACTTACTTACTCCAAAAATAAAACCATGAATTCCAGAGTCGTTCGCTGCTACTACGCCAATAAAACCCGGTGTGCTTACAAAATCCATTAAATATTGCTTAGCCCTGTCATCTGTCCACTGATCGTTCCAAGGCTCACTGTTGAATACATCCATAAATAACTCGACACAAAATTCTAAATCACTAGGTTTGAAGTCTCTAATGATCATTGATATCACCGCTTCTATATAGGATAATTCACAACTCGGCATATAAGACTCTCAACTCGTATTTCTATTCTCTCATCCTCGAAGGATTGTTCATAGTCATTGTTCATTTTAGTATAAAAATGTTGAATAGCTTTTAGTAAAGAGACCAAGAACGCTTGATATGGAAGCTGTGCATCCACACACTTATTAGTTCTATCAAACTCTTGGTAGATGGATAGATGAAGGAACTCTTGATTAAGCGATTTCAACTCTATAATGTATGGGTCAATACCATATTGTCGTCTAGATTCACCATAGTTAATTACTTCCTCAGCAGCATTTAAATATGTCAGCCATAAATCATGTGCACTAGGCACATTAAATCCGGCGATAACTTCTTGATCATATGTAATAGTAAAGAGCATCTGAATATGTCGAGTTGAGAATTTATCATCATGTATGATTTCATATACTTCTTCAACATTATCGATATTTACATATTGCTTTTCCGTGTGTATAAGTTCCAACCAGTTTCTAACCCCGTATTTTTCCTCAATTTGTCTGCCTGATCTTACGAAATGTGGTTTAATTTCAATCATTAACGTACTACCTCTCTAATTTCTTTGAATAGATTACAGGCACATTACTCTTATCCATAAATTCAATGATGGCCACTTCTGTTATTTTTCCGTAGATCGCGTCATTCCTTCTAGAACAATAGTGAAATCCCTCGGCTAACTTCTCGGGTGACAATCGATTCGCGATTGTACAATGAGGTATCCATCTGTCAGGCAGATATAGAGACTCAGGATCATCGTTAAACAGTACAAAACGTTTGTGATGATTAGAATGGAAATCCAACAGTTCTCTTGTGACAATGGGCGTGAAATACAATGCTCCTGATCTCAAAAAAGATCCAATAGAGCTGAATGAAATATCCAATTCGGGGGCGTTATTATAGAAATCATCCATTTGTTTTATAAAATCAGATTTAATGAAATGGTTATAGCTCGCCAGCGTAATATGAGGCTTTCTATCTACCACTTCATCTGCATAAAAAGATATAGATCTCTCCGTCAGCTCATCCCAAATGTTTCTGATCATCTGTTCTGTTTGTTCATCGAATAAAGCGATAACACCATACATTCATCATCACCCCAAGCGTTATGTGTACCTAAAATAGTTCTTAATCACTTCGTCATCCCAAACCTGCACTTCAATATATCTTTCCGGCCCCTTGTCTCCATGTCTGTTCCAATGTTGCGGAAATCCAAAGTCCTCTATCACTTTCATTATTTCTTGTTTGGTATACACTTGTTTACTATAGGGTTTATTATCCTCATACCTCATTGTGGGAAAAAGATCACCATATGTAAAACTAATGGAATCTTCTACGAACATATTCCAATTTATTGCTAGTCTGCTCGGTTTCACATACCATGTTTCGAGCCAATCACACGCGCCTAAAGTCATGTAATGGGGATAATTCCTCTTCGGATTTCCACCTTTTGCAATAAATTGTTCTCTTGCCTTCCTCTCCAAATCTCTTCTAATCGTTAAGTAATCTGACGATCTCTGACTCGCGAATGTTCTTCCCTCAAGTCTTATTTGTTTAGAAATGTTTAACGCTTCTTCAGCAGTTAAACTGGATAGATTTCTAAATGGACCCATATCCTCATCAAAATAATGATATAAAATGTGGTTCATCATGTTATTCCTTTTCGTTTTAATATTGTGTAGCCATAAAAGCTAGCATGCTTATGGTCCAAACGATTAGTGCAAATAAAGATCCTGACCAGAACAATTCTACTTTATAGGGTTTGTTCTTAACGATTTTTTTAACGGCTCTTAATAGTGCAACAATGAAGAAGTATGCTATAACTGGCATTAAATATATACCGATATAAGCAAAAATAATCATATTAAAGCTCCCTTCATCATTAAGAGTTTTATCACTCCTGTACCGCATTCCTCATACGAATCATAGAGAAATTGACCGTAGACTCTAAAATACGTTCTTTCAATGGGATTAATGAGGGGGTCACTCTCAGCTCTATCCCTTCATGTAAAATTGCGCTTATCAAATCATCAATTTTCTCGATACTTAAGGGTTTAACGGTAAGATTTGTGGTGTAATAACCTGCATTCGGTTCCTCTAATTTAAATCCTTCTGAATCAAACGTGTATTTATAGATTGTTCCTTTTTTTAACCGATCGTACCAACCTGTCTCAATCGCAACAATCCGCTTAGTCTTTGACATTCCAAAGAACTTTACTAGATCATCCTCAGTAGTATCTTCTTTGGGCCATAGACACACTCTCGGACATTCGCGAGGAAAATAATAATGGGGAGCATGATATGCATCAATGGTCCATACCTTTGCCTCTGCCTGATTGTATATCTTCCTTGGTTCAAAGACCTGAATATTTGACTCTTCACTAAAATGGTATAGTTTCATGAACGACTTGACCTCACTTTATACGGTGTTTCGCATTATTTTAAATCTTTTAGAATTTCCAGAGCTGTAATATGTACTTCCTCAAGTTCTTCTCCCTTCGTTGGTGTATAAGCTATTCTCTTAATTTCTTCTTGTAAAGATAGTATCAACTCATCCGGTAATTCCATGACAAAATATCTTAGGCACCATTCTTTCCAAATATCATCATCACCTGAGAGTACAAGACTTATGTGTGGGATTGTTTCTTCAGGGATTGTTAATAGGATTTGTGATATATTGATAGCTATTGGCCAGTTTATATCTTGAAGCCAACCTAGCAATTCCGGTATAAGTTGAACGATGTCTTCTTTTGGTAATTTTTTTAAGTCATTTACTTTTTCGAAATCATGCTTGTTCCTTGGTAAAAGATTAAAAATCAGACTTCCTCCTTTTGTCATAACTTCTACTATAAATGATAGACCTTCTTAATCAAAAGCTTTCTTAAACCCTATGTTTTAAATAATATTGCAACCCTGCCCGATCTACATCAGAGAACTGCCTTGGATTTTCAAACATTAATCTATTAACCTCTTCTACCGTTTCCCATCGAACATCCTTTGTATCGTCCCCAACGGTCAGGAGACTTCCTTCCACCTTACAAATAAAGTACATCCCTACTGAATCTACTGGCCCTTTTACCGTCTGGTATACACAAAAAGGTTCCAAGCATTCCACTTCGAAATCCGGGTTAATTCCCCGGGTATCGATACGCTTCTCACTACCCTCCACCTCAACAACTGTTAAACCTGTTTCTTCGAAAACCTCACGCTTTAACCCATCTAAGATGGGTTCATATAGTTCTAATCTTCCTCCTGGTAATTCCAATGCTTGCTCGTTCTTTTTATTTCGAGTTTGAATAACGATTTCCGTTGTGCCATTCTCTTCACGTTCAATAAAGGCCCTTGCATTAACATAAAACATGAACGAATACCTCTTCTTATACAGCATGGCCCTCTACTTCTTCTATTATTTCCTGCAAACTACCAAGCCACTCTGGATAATAATCACGTTCTTTACATTCATTAATTAATCTTGCAATATACTCACGATCACATTCTGTAAAAGATTCCTTATCTAATAAACTAATCCAGATTAAATCCTTCAGATTTCGTTCATCCATAGTTAGGTGCATCTCTTCTGGGTCGCATCCTAACTTACAGCTCTGGTTCCCAATATCAATCAGGAAGGTATGATGTCCTTCTGCTATTTCTTGATTGAACCTAAAAAGAATCTCCCCTTTTACTTGAGCTTCCTCCATCAGTTCTCGTAAAACCGCTTCCTCTGGAGTTTCCCCCTGTTCGATCCTTCCACCAATGAAAGAATGACGTAATTGGTTATGGCTAGAAGCCATCCCATATGCGAATAACATCGCTTGATCTCTAATAATTATTGCTTGGGCACGTTGTCTCATGAGTATCATCCTTTTTACATCAATAATTTTGTACCAGAAGTAACAGCATCTAGCACCTTCATACTAATATCTGGAAGATGATTAAGCAATGAAAAAGGACTAGAGCTCGTATGCTCAGTCCTTTTCAGCCAATATGTATTATTTTATTTTCGCATAGAGCAGCGTATCTCCAGTCTTCTATTCTCATAAACTAGACTCTTTCAGCTCAGTAATAAATCCATTCGTATTCCTGTCCCCTAGATATTCCTCTATTCAGTGCCTGGATTCGAATAAACCCCGATCAAGTGGGAAACCCGGCATCAATTCCGCTTTCCTCTTTTCTCTCTGATGAACTATCCCTCAGTAGACTTTTGGATATATATCATAATCTCTTCTGCTCTGATAATGACTTTATCTTCAACTGTAGCTTCTCCTCTACCTAGTACAAAGCCTCTTCGGTTCTTCACAACCTCATAAAACAATTCAATTCGATCACCAGGATATGCCTCTCCTAAAATTTCCACACCACTAATAGACGAAAGAAAGCCTAAACTTTTCTCTTGCTCTATTGTTGCAAATGCTCCCAATTGCGCTAATGCCTCCACAATCATCATACTCGGCATACATTGATGTGATTCAGTAATATACCACTCATTCCATGTCACATTCTTATAACCCTTAACCCATTTGCCCTGTTCTATCGCTGTAATCCGGTCTATCATTAAAAATGGATATCGATGAGGAATGACACTTGGAATATCAAACATATTTATGTTCCTCACCTCCACCAGAAACTTGATTTGAATTCTTTAACTGAACTCCCATATGAAGACTCCTTATTTCGTATTTTCCACCTTACTTATATATTTATGTCTAAAAAATCTCTTAACTCATGAGCTAAATCACTTTCAGGTACTATTCCACTTTCTCTCGTTAGAACAAATGGAATCCACTGCCAGTCCTCAGGTCCAGCGAATCCAATTCTTGACCAATTATCAATAAACGCAATAAAATTATGGCCTAGCGTATAACCATGTCCATTACCATCATCATGACTCAAATATACAATTGGATATTCTGTTTGTTTACTTAAATCAAATGCAAAATAATCACCATTCCCTACTTCTAGAAAAGCTAGCTTCTGGTGCCACACTTTATCATAATTGTCTTCTGGATCAGGAAAAACATGGTCGATCCATCCTCGTCTCTCTTCATCAAGCTCCACAATTTTGTTTAAGTTCCAGTAAACTCGTCCACTAAAAACCCCTCTATATTCATAAGGAAGTTCAAAATTATCTGGTAAATACCAGCGAAAACTAAATTCAGCTGAGAAATTTAACAAGACATACTTAAAACTTTCCGGTAATAAGACGCCCAACTTATTCTCTACGGATTGTATTTGATCTTTCGTAGCAGGATCTTTAATGATTAGTTCCTGAACCTCTCCACCGAATTCTCTAATCCGATTGGCTATCCGGTCAATACGCTCTCTAAACAATTCAAATGAAAAAGACATTATGCATTTTCCTTTACTATTATTAATATTTTTTTCTTAGTACTTCATCTAGCTATTTTCAAAGCAACCATTCACTACTTACATTTTTTCTCTAACCTTCTCTAAAATCGCTAAATCTCTTCGCTGAATAAATTGCGCGATATAGTTGTTAGGTCTATCATTCCTAAGTATTAAAATCGCTTCCTCAATTCCAATCCAAATAAGCTGGAAACCTGAATCTAATTCTTGGTTAGTATATTTAGGCGAGCCAATCTCTCCTACCACCTTACAGAAGTAACTGTAGGATAATTGAAGTAATTCATGTTTATTTCTGTACTCAATGACCAATCCTATCTCGTCCATGATATCTATCTGTGATCCAACTTCTTCTATGATTTCTCGTTTCAGAGCAGCATGTAAGTTCTCTCCTTCTTCAACACCACCACCAGGAAGCTTATGGTAATTATTATTGGAGACAAATAATAAGGCAATCTTTCCGTCACTGTTTACAACTACCGCTCTGGATGATTTTCTAACATTAAATTTTTTACTTTCAAGCTCATTACTGCTTTCAATGATTTCACTTTCAAGTATTTCAGCGATTAACTCCAATGGGGTTCCCTCTTTATGTATCTTTTTTTGTGATCACTTGCACTTCATAATTCTTACTTTTTCCTCCACAGCGACGTCCACAAAAATGGCACACCGAACCGTTCACTGTCTTTATCCATTTCCTTCATCATCCTTAATTCAATACACTCAAAATTATCAGACAAAAGATATCGAATCTTTTCTTCTGTAAATGCAAGCCCGCCTCTCATTCCCCGCTCTTCATATACATCCCAATCACTCAATTCAAACTCTGGCCCGCCTAATCCACCAAATCCTGGAGCAAAACAAGTTAAACCAAAATATCCTCCAGACTTTAATCCATCATGAATCATCTTAAGATATTGAATCCTGCGGTGAGGAAGTAGTCCATGCATACACCCTGAATCGTAGATAAGATCATATTCGTTGATTGGAGATAATTCGAAAACCGATTGGCATTTAAATTGAACATCCAAAGATAACTCTGCCGCTCTTTCTTTGGCCCAATCGATCGCTACTTGAGATATATCGACTGCTTCCACATCAAATCCATTAGCACCTAGAAAAAGAGCATTCCTTCCAGGCCCACATCCTAACTCCAAAACTCTGCCCCTTTGAATCATGCCAGTATGTACATAAGAAACCAAATTCTCATCTGGTTTATTGTTGAAAAAGGGAACCTTTCGTTCCCGATCTGAATAAAAAGGATCCCAAAAATGAGTTGAAGGTTTAAATTGGGAATCTAGCAACCTGAAGAGATCCTCCTGGCTTTTAATGGTGTGTTCTTTCATATGATCATTCCTCCCTTAGAGTTTGGCACCAAATCCATTTACTCCAAAATACGTTGTTATACGAATTAATTAATCTTAAAATTCGGTATTTCTAGACTAATTCCTCTTATAATACAAAAGGACAGATACATAACAGATAAGATGATCTGATGTATCTATCCTTTTTACTACTCATTCTGTATTTATTTAGACACTATTTACTTCCTACTCATGACTTTCCTTGTCATCACTATCTTTTTTCAATCTTCCTGCTTTCTTCACTGCTTCCTTTAAAATAATCTCGATTTGAGCATTGACGCTTCGCAACTCGTCATCTGCCCATTTTTCAAGCGCGTCATAGAGCTTGGGGTCAATTCTTAGCGGGTAAGCTTTTCGTTTGGCCATTAGTTAATCCTAGTGGATGCTTCCTGTATTAATGACAGGTTGCGTCCCTTTTTCAGAAACAATCGCAACCATCAGGTTATTCACCATTTGTGCCTTTTTATCATCATCTAACTCAACTACCCCTTCAGCCGCTAATTGCTCTATTGCGCTTTTCACTAAACCGACAGCCCCATCTACAATGACTTTACGTGCTGATAATACGGCCTGTGCTTGTTGTCTTTGTAACATAGCAGATGCAACTTCAGATGAGTAAGCGAGATGCATAATACGTGCTTCCATAACATCAACGCCAGCTACCGCCAGACGACTTTGAAGATCTTGTGCCAAAAAGTCAGCAATCTCATCGCTATTCTTCCGTAGGGACATATCCGTATCTTTATCAAAATGATCATACGCATATTGACTTGCAATATGACGAATGCCTGTTTCACTTTGAATCTGAACAAACTCTTCGTAATCTTCTACATCGAACGTAGCTTTTGCACTATCCGATACTTTATATACAACAACGGCGGCAATTTCAATCGGATTACCTTCCAGATCATTTACCTTTAGCTTTTCACTGTTAAAGTTGATGACACGAAGAGAAACTCTCGACTTAACGGTTAAGGGAATAGCTACCCATAGCCCTTGCTCTCGAATTACACCGATATACGTTCCGAATAATGTAAGCACTTTGGCTTCGTTTGGTTGAACAACAGTTATGCCTGAAAGAATAAACAAAGCTACAATGAACAAAAGAACTGGAATAACCAAAGCTGCGCTAACCGTATCCGTGGAAATAAACATAAATCCAGCGAGTACGATAAGGAGCAGTGACACAATAATACCGTAATAACCGTTCATTTTGAATGCTTGTTTCTCATGCATTTCTACAAACCCCCTACATATCAATGTGATATCACAATAATATCATGTGAATGAAGGAATTGGCAATAAATATAGGGTTAGATTAGCTTTTTATCTCCAGATTTTTGGAAATGAATCATTTAAAAATATCTTTAAGTTCTGTCCGGTCTGCTTCATTTAAAATATAATGTCCACTCTCATCTTCATCCATAAATAAATCTCCACCATCATCTATCCACAAGTATAATTTCTTGGCCTGGCCACTCTCCAAGCTTATTTCCACCTCATAATCAGGAGGTCGAATATCAAGTTTTCCTTGATTGTAAACACTATTATTGATTGCATTCATAAACACTTTAATTTCTTGCTGAGTCAGACTCCGAGCAGAGTCTTTTTTGTTCTGTATTTTAATTTCACTAATATCTTCTGTGCTGATTTTGTTGTTATTTCCCCATGTGTTCGAACTATTATTTTCCTTGATATTCTGACAGCCAAAAAGAACTAGAGTAAGCGTTAGGATGTAAACAACTACAAGCATTTTATGGTTCATATGCTTCTCTCCTCCCCTACTCAAATTGATTCAACCTTCAACAAATCTTGGTACTTCAACTGAGTTTCTATTTATTATCCATTCAGCTAATACATCTCTTGTAGGAGCACCCATTATAAAATTATGGTCTTGCTTCGGATGCGCCATATAATCAGTAATTTCATCTAAAGGTATCCAGGCTATTCCGATTTGATGTACATCTGGGGTCTGTCCTACTTTAGCTTCTCTATCCGCTCTTACTTCACATAGAAAAGTAAAATCAATCTGGTGTACATCCGGTTCCAGTTCATAAAATTGTGAATCTCTCTTAGCTATAAACTCGTTAATAAATAGTAACTCATGATTTAAAACAACTAAATCGGTTTCTTCCTTAACTTCCCGCTTTAAGGCATCTGTAATACTTTCGGCGTGATTTTGTCCTCCACCCGGGAGAACGTAAAAGACCCCTTGAGCACCTATTCTTCTTAAGACAAGTAGTTTACCTCCTTGAATGATGATGGCCCTTGCAGCAGTTCGAATCAGAGTGCACACCTACTCTCTGTGTATTTCGATATGAAAATCCTAAATGCTTTTCAGAAAATCAAATAAATGTCATCAAAATACCGCTGTTATAAGAAGTTGAATTCAGTTTCTATAGCCATTTCACACTCTTATACACCTTAAAATGTACTTGTCTCTTCAAGCATCGACCATTGAATACTAGGTATCTGTTCTTTGCTCGTCGTAATTATTCCAACATAAATATGTTCTGAATTTGGATTATGTAAATAATGTTCGATCGTGAACTTAATAATTTTAGACATATGTAAACTCAATAAATCATTCTTATGTATCCAGAATAATTCGCCTTCATCGGAAGATATATAATTCGTATGTTCCGTATCACCAAAATAAACATATTGCTGACGAATTTCTCCACTGCCACTTTCTATTAAAATATACTTGAGTCTAAAGTTCTTAATCTCGCTTTTCTTGAATCCAGTTTCCTCTTCAATCTCGCGATAACTTGCTAGCTTGGGATGATTTAGCTCCTCATATTCGAGATGTCCTCCAATACCTCCCCAAAATTCGAAATCAAATATCTTACTTCTTTCCTTTTTCATCATCAATACATTGTCTTGGTTAAACAAAAAAGCTGTTGCCATTTGTCTTACTTCCATACGACACCTTCCTTTTATTCAGAAAATGATTAATTTATTATCTATCTAACGTTTCCCGCGCTTAGTAGTTCTTCCATTTTGAATAACGAATGTACTTTAAGTCCGATCTCTTCTAACTTACTTCTGCCTTCTGGATTTCTCTCAATGACACATACTACATCCGTAACGATAGCTCCCGCTTCTCTTAAATCATGGGTACTTAAAATCACTTGCCCACCGGTTGTAATTACATCCTCTACTACACAAATCCGCTTACCTACAATACTAGTTCCCTCAGCAAGCTTGCAGGTTCCATACTCTTTTGCTTTTTTTCGTACAAAAGCGGCAGGAATATTTGACTTCAGTGAGAGGGCAGTGGCGATAGGTATACCTCCCATCTCTAAACCGGCAAGTACTTCAATTCCTTCAGGTAATAAAGCAAATAATTCTTCCGCGACCTTAGATAATATAACTGGATCTGATTCGAATAAGTACTTATCAAAATATTCACTCGAAACCTGTCCCGATCTTAGAGTGAATTCACCTGTTAAATGAGCGATCTCATAAATTTCCTTGGCTAATTGATTTGTCATTGTTGATTGCCTCCATGTTTTGATTTTTGTTATGTATCTTGTAGTGATTTCTTTATGTCCTTAATAATGTACTTACCTCTTTCTTTAGGTCATCAAATACAGGTCTTTGTACAGTACTTATGTCTTCAATATTAATATCCTCGATTGATTTGAATTCAAGTTTTAATGATTCTCGAGTTTCATCGGAATAAATAAGAGTTTTCCTGTCTTCAGCAATTCTCCCCTCTAAATCAACCCTAGCATTAAAAATAAACATAACGAAAACAACTTCATTCCCGTCAGGATATCTATACTTCATGCGTGAACCGCTATAAACCGTATAAAGTTCATATTGTTGTACTTCTAATCCTGTCTCCTCAAATACTTCTCGTATCATAGTCTCTTCAATAGATTCACCCGCTTCCATCCCACCGCCAGGAAGTCCCCAATTACCGTAATCAGATCTTCTTTGGAGTAATATCCTACCTTGGTTGTCTCGAATGATTGCTCCCCCAGTTACTAATATCCTCATCCTCAATTACTCCTCCCGTTCTCTCTATACGATAGGTCCCTCAATTGCCTTACTAAGGATCATCTTGAATTCTGCAGTATCTGAAGATTTATTTTTTATATAGACTCGGTATTTCCCGTCCTCTGGAATAGAAATGACCACGGACCCGGTTCCTTCTCTCACGAGTTCTTTGTACACTTTTTCAGTCGAAATAGACTTTAGTCCAATTTCTAGTGATCTTACCTCTTCACTACTCACTGAAAGTGTGAACGACTCTCCTTTTCTAAACGGCAGCTCTCCAAAATTATTGCTCCCTTCACCACTGAGCCTTATAAAAAAATCTTTGCCGTCCCTAGTTTCTATACTCCCTGCTTCTCTAATAGATGTTGGAGTTTCGGAAGCTTGTTCTTCTGAGCGTGGGAATATCTCAATGTTTGCATCTGAAGACTCCCTATAGTTTTCCGAACTGGTCTTAATCGTATAATTGCTATTTACGAGTACAACAATCATCAAGGCCACAGCAATGCTCACAAGGATCATTGCGACTTTCTGCATTGCTTGCATAATCAATTTCCCCTCCCTCGATAAGCTCTTACTGTCATCCACTATTCATTGATTATACAAATACAATAAGATCGATAACACATTGTTATATGAAATTAATATTATCAAATCTCTAAAAATGTCCAAAGTAAGTGTTACCCAACTGACCTAGATAGCTCTCATCTTAGTCAGTAAGGCCCACGCAAAGTCAGCAACTAGGTGCGACAGAAAAATCTTCTTACTCCTCTTTCATAAAGAGGCCCACACAGACTAGAATGAATCCAATAGCCCCAATAAAAACTTCATTTCCATAAAATCTTATTCCCGGTTCTCCTTGAATGAATAAACTAACTAAAATTAATGCTGCACCGAATATCATAATTTTTATTGATTTCATCATAGATGCACCTTTCATTATTGTTTCTTGTGGTTTTGAATTATTATCTTATAGTGTTTACATGTTCACGTCCAGGTAGGTCATATGCTTCTCATAAAACACGATTGTCATTTTTTCATTTATCACTTCTATATGTTCCGTTCTCTTATAACCCAACTTCTCGTATAGATAGCAATTTCCGTGTTCTTGCAGAATGGTATCTAGTTCCCACACGATTGCGTCATTATACATTTCTTCGATCATTGCAAATACTTGCTGAGCAATTCTTTGACCTTGATGTTCCGGTAGAATAAATATAGGACTGATACGGTATGTTTTATTGCTTTTTCTGATGATTCTAATAGCACCAACAGGATTAGAGATGTTTTTAATGATGTAATACTCCGAGAATGATTGATTCATTCGACTAATTATTCGTTCAATGGTCTCATTCGCAGGACTTGTTTCATAATCCTGATATTTATGTAACAAGGGCATGAATGCTTTGATTTGCATTTCAAGAATATCAGAAGCGTCGGTTAAACCTGCCTTACTAAGAGAAATCTTCAATGTGCTCTTCCTCCAGTCATTCCCAGTAAATGACATGAAATCGAGACTACATGCCCTTAACGCTGTCTTGAGTAGTTTATTTCAATATTCTCATTACTTAAAATCATTTCATTTTTCTTTAATTCTACTTCAAATAATGAGTCTTCTATTAAAATTTCATTCTCTGATTTCCATTCATATTTCATATCCTTTGTTTCATCATTAAATTTCTTTTGAGGTATTCCACTTTCGATTGCTACCATATTAAAATGTTTAGCATGAATCGTAGTGTCGGTTATTTCTAAATAATTAAAATGCTCCTCATCACTTCCGACTTTCTGAGTTGCTTGATTACCTTCCCAGACTCCAAGTATTAGACTTTTATTATCTTGTGCACAACCAGATATCAGGAATTGGACTGACACAACGAATAAGACAGCGAATATTCTAAAAGATTTCATTTGAACTCCTCTCTTTTTGATTCAAAAGTATGTTCTGCAAAACAAGCCAATTCCTCAACACACTTAATCCCGCTTACACAATCCAATAGTACTTACGATTATCCCAATGAAGATGGTAATGAAACTTAAGCTAGGATAATACATCCGAAAATCAGCAATCGCATTGAAAACAAAACCTAGAACAATGAACTGCAAACCGAACAACATAACTTTCTTCCCATCTAAAACTCGGAAAAAAATGAATAAAGCAATTAACCCTATAATTATCGCTACGATGATTAAAATACTAATGACCTTAAACCCTAATTCAGAGAGTTGAAAAATATTATCAACATCAGAAGCACTCATAAGCTTCACTCCTTTTTCAATTTAGAGAATATTACCGCGTCCACAAATCTGTTTTTCTTAAAGTAATACTCATTCAATAATCCTTCTTCCGTAAATCCTGATTTCTCTAACAATCCCCTAGATTTTACGTTCTCAGGATGTATCAAAGCCTGGATTCGATTGAATCCCAAATCTTTAAACCCAAAATCAATAGCAGATTCTAGTACTTCGGTCATATACCCTCGGCTCCAGTATTCAGGTGATAATTCATACCCTATTTCAGCCTTATAATGTTTCTTAGACCAATTAAAAAACCCACACGTTCCAATAACCCGATCTTCTGATCTAAGCGTAATTCCCCATCTTATCCCTTGTATCGAATCTATCATTCCAAAACTGGATTAAATCTTCTGCTTGCTGTACCTCTGTAAAACGATCCAAATCATAAAACGCCGTTACTTCATCCGTTGAAAAATAATGATATACATCAGCTGCATCTTCTTGCCGCAATTGTCTAAGGACCAACCTTTGGGTTTTACGTACCGGGAACATCTTCCTTTTATTCCTCTCTTAAAGTTCTGGTCATTCCGTCTTCTCCATGCAAGAAATCTCTTACGTCCTGTAATACAACATCCCAATGAAATGCAGAATTATTCATTGATATTGTATTCATATCTAATTGATCTACAATATTTAACTCATATTCTTTTCGTTTCTTCAACACTTCATAGACTCCATTCAAGCCTTGATATTCATTTTCTTTTCCATACCCTTGTTCCGTAAAATACCATATTAAATGTCTCAGCCACTCTGCTGAACGCTCTTTTTTAACTCGTTCAATGGTTGATCTAATATCATCTTGATAGAAGTAAATGAGCTTAGGATTCAAGGGAATTATGATCTGCTCTAGCCTTTTAATAAAGTCTATGATTTTCTCTTCAGGGCAGTTAAATCGCCCAAACATCATCGTAACCGGATTTTGCATAAAACAACATTCTAATACCACCGTTTCACGAGTCTGTTGAACTTCTCTAACGAATTGTTGCCACTTTTCAACAGTTAACTCTTGATATAGATCTAGGGAAAGATTATATACATCCGATTGTCTTAACGCATCGATTAAGTCTTTATAGGTTTCTGTATCAATTTGCTCCTGTAATTTTCCATAGCTAGTTAGTTTATATTCTTGTACATCATCAGTAACCTGATCTAATACATCCGTTAATTCTGGGAACTTGTCCTTCAGCTCTCCATATTCCTTAATCCCAAGACAAGCAACATACTCATAGTCCGCTGGATGATTTACATCACCTTCGAGATACAATTGAGTGGGTATTCCACCTCTCTCCAACCAGTCCTTGATATACGTTGCTGTTGATGTTTTACCCGACCCTGGTATTCCTTCAACTAGAATTAATCTGGTATGATTTAAGTTCATTACGCAGCTCCTTATAAGTGTTAAACAAGTTAGTTATGACAACAAACTCCCTTTCTACGCATGAAGAAGGGAGTTTTTCTTTCTTAACTGATCCGAAAAACTGGACCTTTTGGATAAAAAGGTAGCTCTTTGCCCTTAGGCAGCAAATAAGCATGTTCACGCCGAATGATTAGTCGATCACGAGCGGAGTTCCCAATGCCTGAGGCAATAGATGTACTCCTTACAAAAACCGCCATTATGGCGGTTCTAAATAAAGAAAATGCATTATGGCGTGGGCCGCTAAATTCATCCAGAAGGTTATCTGCTTCCCAAATGCTTTGTACAATTATACAGATTACATTGCCAAATATTATCTCTATTACGTTCAATCACGGTTAATGCCGCATTATCAATATATGTTTTGGTGAAAAACTCAGGTAATAGTCGTTGTAAAGTCAACCCTATTAGCGCTCCGTGACTCACGATTAGAACATATTGATCAGGGTGCTGAATGCTTATCTCATAGAGAAATTCGATTCCTCGCATTGCGACTTCATCATAGGGCTCCATTCCGATATCCTTGAGGCGCCACTCCTCTCCCCATTGTAAGATCCGCTCTTCTTCAGTTGTCCCTTCGATAAGCCCGCAGTTAATCTCCCTAAGTCGCTCATCTGTAGTAATAGAGTCAATCCCCAAAGCTGCGCTTATCATTTCGGATGTTTTGTAAGCCCTCGTTAAATTAGTCCAATGATCGTCATGATATGCTCCTACCAGCCTTCACTTGAGTGATGAATGATGAATGCAGTAAATAAATAAAAAGTAATTAAAAATGTATTAATTGAATATCAGATCTAAGATTTCTTCCCTTGAATCTTGTGGATAAGATAGCACAGAGAACAAAACAGTCGTTAGAATGGTCAATACCCCTACTAAAAGTTTTAGTGTTTTATTTAGTTTTCTAGAATTATATAAACTAATAAAGATTATCATACTGTTGATAAAATATATCCCTACTAAATACACAATGCGCTGAAGGCCAGTATATGGAAAATGATATACTAAAAGTGTAATTGTAAGCATGGAAGGTAGCATTGCTAGAACTAATTTATCTTGAATATTTCTTATTCCTAAATTATGGTAACCCCTGAATGCAGGCATCCTAAAATAGTATCTTTTGCAGTCAGAGCACACAAATCTATAAGGAATAAAGAGCGGTATCAAAGCAATTAGCGCTCCGTAATCTACACTCCCCGTGAAAAAATAAAAAGATAAGAATATATAAATCGACAGTAATAATCTAGTTACATATGAACTGGTTTGTTTGACATGAATACTTTGGCAAGCTAAGCAGCCCTTCATTATTGTCCTCCATCTATCCCTTAACCGCATCTATGATTAAGGATACAAAGTCTAATTCTCCATTATTATTTCTATGGTCATAACGATACGATCGATAAATAAAACCTTCTTCTGGATCCCACTCGTTATAATGAAACTGACCCGCTTCATCACAGTACTCAAGCAGTTTGACAGTAAAACCTGCCTCATTGAATAACTTGCTAAGTGTTTTGTAATTATGTACAATTTTATGGCTCGCTGCTGGGTGATCTTTGGGTCCAGGCCCACCCACTTGCACTATGTTCTGATACCATTCATTCCTGAAATATCCATCCGGAACAGCACAACGAATATATCCACCAGGTCTGAAGCTCCAACAATAATCTTAATGGGTTGTTTGGGGTCAATACTTGAAATATCAATCATATATACCTCGCTCCGTTTTTACGATTTCATTCGTTTCTGGATCATAATAAAAATAATATAATATTTTCTCATCATTTTTAAAAAGCCAATACCCATCCTGACTACTCCCCCCAGTCACTTGACCATAAATATCAAATCCATTCGGGAACGATATTTGTGGCTGAGAGGAACCAACCCTTTTCACCTCTTGTTTCATATCATATATTTGATATACTAAAAAACTTATAATTAGAATTAGTCCAGTCATGATCAGATTTGAATTTTTCATCATTCTCCCCCTCATATCGTAATCTATAATTTAGTATCCATCGCTATGAATGTGTAATAGAAAAGACCGTCTTTCAACTCATTATGTTTTGTAAAATTCATGCTTTGTAAAAGTCGTTGTGACCGAATATTCTCTTGCTCAACTGTTGCTTCAATATAATGAAGCTTCATAACATTAATACCGATCCTAATGAGTTCCGCGAGAGCTTCCTTCATGAATCCTTGCCCCCAAAAATCACTCGATAGATCAAACCCGATTTCGGCTCTGGGCTCTTCCCCTTGTACCCAACAGTGAAAACCACATGTACCAATGAGTTTATTATCCATTTTATGAAATATTCCGTATCTACACCCTGAATCGTGAATATGGAATTGAATGATTTCTTCTGCTTCATTCATTGTCTTACATGGCTCAATATCCATATACTGTGTTACGTTGGGGTCCGAGAAATGTTTACATACAGATTCAACATCTAATAAAGTCAATTCTCTAAGGTAGAGTCTATGGGTCTCGATATCTGGGAATACAACCATGCCAATCCGTTCCCTTCAAGTTTTCTATTTTAGAATTAAACGATCTTTATAGATTGATATATTCAACTTTAGAACCGATAGTTTCACCAGAACTTGCTCTCCATATTGGAATAAATCAACCCCCTGATAATACGCAGATGAACAATTAAGAACTATGGCCCCTTTCTCTGGCAAACTGAATGTGTATTGATGTTCATTTTGACTCAGATATTTATAGAATACTTTTGCTTTTATATACAACTCATTCTCTAAATTAATTAATGGATACAAGGTTTCATTATCCGGATATACGTCCAACGTTGGAGACTCAACATAATATTGAGGTGAATATTTTAGGATTGTATTTAACTGACTTGTTGTAAAAGGCAAACCCAGTAACTTATGGTTTATATCTGTTAGATTATCGACCAATTTAGATAGAGATATCAGTAAAAATCCCGAAGTAAAACTAATGATTAATATGAGGAGGTTCCCTGAATACACGCCCGCTACCGTTCCAAAAATTAAAATCAGCAGTCCTATAATACTCTGTAAAATATTCATATTGCCACCCTTTCTCTTTTAGCTTCAAAGTTTAGTAGATCATCATCAAATAACATTTAATACCTGTTTTTGAATCATAGATGATCAGCGAAACAATCTCACATGTAAAATAATACTATAAAGAACATGTTCGTAATGGTAGAATAAGGGTTAGTTGTGAGCTGTTTGTATGATTCTATCACAGATATCTGAGAGTTTTCGAGACTTTAAACTTTTAGAGAGTGAACATTAGGAGGGTAATATGCTTAAAAAAATCGCTTTATTTTCGATGGGTATTATGCTTTGTGCAGGTTCAAGCAGCACAATGGCATATAGCGCACAGACAAAGGCTTTTTCCGACGTTTCGAATGATTGGGCTGCCAGCAGTATTTACAAGCTATCTGCAGTAGGTGTGATTTCGGGTATGGGAAAAGGTACGTTTAAAGGCGATGCGGTGCTGACTAGAGAAGCTTTTATAAAAATGCTAATGGCTTCGCTTCAAATTGGATCCACTTCAGCAAAGTCGATGAAATTACAAGATATGCAGGACCCAAAACGTTGGTCCTATCCTTATATTAAGAGTGCTTATGATCAAGACCTTATCAATTTTATGATCAAGGATAATCGCTTTAAACCTACACAAGAGATTACACGCGAAGAGGTCGCTGTACTCACCGGACGTATGCTGCTTCAAGAACTGGATGAGCAGGAGCAGGATACATGGAGTAACTCAGGCTGGAAGGCAGAAGCCAATAAACGAAAGTTTAAAGACGCTACTCAAATTGATACAAGCTATCAAGCAGATCTTTATTACAGTGCCCAGCTCGGGATGATGGTTGGTGATGAAGCAGGTAGATTCAGACCCAAAGCCTCCCTTACCCGCAAAGAAGCTGCGGTCATTATCGAACGCATGATTAATGAACGAATGAAGGAAACGGAAGTAGCAGGCATTGGATATTACGCTATTGAATCCTTCAAACAGGCTCAGCAGATGCAGTTCATGAATGAAGTGAAATTCGGTTGGTCCGAACTGTCTTATAAAGCAGATGGAACAGCTTCACTAGACCTGAATAGTAGTTTTTATTCTGTACCGAAAGGCTGGGAGTCTGCTATCCAGGTTGCTGACCAGTATCAAGTCCAGAAAGAGCTTAGTGTATTTTCAGATAACAAGGATCAAAAGCTAAGCAAGTTTCTGAAGGATCTTCCGGCGCAGAAGGCATTCATTCAATCCGTCCAAGATACAATGAAGAATAATACGTATGGCTTTACTGGGATCTCTATCGATTTTGAAGGTTTGTTGAATGCTTCAGAACGATCTGCTTTTGTAGACTTTTTGAAGGCATTAAGTCAAAGTCTTGATGGACTCACCTTATCGGTAGCAGTCCCGCCAACGGAATGGTACAAAGGTTATGACTTACGTCAAATCGGTCAAATTGCGGATCAAGTGATTGTGATGGCCTATGACTATACTCATTTGGAGAGCAACTTGCCTTCGGCCCCGCTTCCATTAGTCAATGAAACCATCCAGATTGTTCTTAAGGATATTCCTAAGGAGAAAATCGTTCTGGGGATCTCGAAGCAAGCGAATCAATGGATTACGCGCAAGGATGGTACGGTGACTCTTGAGAATCCAGCCATTAAACTGGTAGAGGAGCGAGCAGCTAAGTCGGGAAGCAAAACCGCATTTTCTTATCCTTACTTTTTAGAGAAAATTACATTTGAAGATGACCGTGGAAGTCATGTGATCTGGTACGAGGATGAACGGAGCATTGAGGCCAAGATCTGGTTGGCCAAGTATTATGGACTTCATGGGGTTTCCCTGTGGTATATGGGTAATTATACGACTGCAGATTATGAGGTTTTGAAACGAAATACTAGCAAATAGCATTTATATCTTATTATCCCCTAAGGGAAATAACCGTCAAAAGTGCCTATCCGGCTGCTCTTGGCGGTTTTTTTTAATTAAACATATAAGTGATAAATTCTTAATCAATGAAGTCTATTATCTTTTTATATAATAACGCTCTTTCTGTAACTCTTATATCATGTCCGCTTTTCTGAAACTCTTCTATTTCTATATTCATAAAACTATTCTTGTATTTTTCTAGTTCATGATTAGATACCAAAGATCCTTCCAGTAAACCTCGAATCACGAGTACCGGTTCTTCATAGTGAAATTGTAAAGATTCCTGTGTTGATTCTTTTTGAATTCCTCGAACAGCAGCAGGACGTATATTGTCTATACGATTACATGGTACTAAATAATTATGGATATAATCATCTGCCCAATCTTCAGACATCGCTTTATGCTCTAAAGGATAGTCTATCAAGATTAGTGAAGCGACTTTATTCGTATTGCTCCTTGCATAGCCTAACGCATACGATACTCCACGTGAATTCCCTAGTATATGAAACCTTGTTATTCCTGCATCATCGACTACCGATACAATATCGGTAACATGTTGCCCTAAATCATATCCATCTAATGGAGTCCCGCTTTGACCTCTACCTCTAAAGGATAAAACTATTCCTCTCCTCGGCAGAATATTAATCAACAAGTCTACGTATTCCTCGGTAGTTTCAGACAACCCCGGACATATCAATAATGGAATTAAAGCATCATCTGATTCGTTTTTAGTATCCACATAATGGATGTAATGACCATGGTTAATAATGTTTTTAGTAATTATATTCATGAATTCATCTTCCTTTATTCGGATTCGACAAGCTCATTCCCCTTCTATATTTGAAGTTAATAGATATTCAAAATGCTTCATACTATTCCTCATAATATGATTCTCATCAGATGTAATTTCCTGTAATAATCCATCCAATGTGTTCTTAGCCAGCAAAAAATCGTCTTCGTCAATTTTCTTTTCATTTAAGGCATCTTCAAGTTCATCTACATCTTTAATGTAAAAATCCCCATTGGGGAGAACTACAATATCTATGTATAAATCATCCCAGTAAGGTACCCCTTCTTCATTCAGCCCAATGCTCTTCGATATGTCGAAATACCACTGGATAATCTCTTTGTTCTCATTTAGCATAGTAGTTACACAATAATTAGATCCTTCAGGAAAATGCTGCATCCAATAGTATCCGTCATTTGCAAGACAGAGATTTTCATCACCAATTCTTATTATTATCGGGGAACTGACTTGATCAATACTGATTAGAGAAATATGCCCGCTAAACTCAGCTTCTTCAATATATTCACATGCATAGGTTCTCCTTAATACTCGATACCAATCTAATCGATCTGCGTATTTCCGCTTCATTCTACACCCCCGGGAACACTATCAACTTATCTCCGCTTCATGAATATCCTTGTACATGCTTATTAATATTAAATCTTTAGTTATTTCTTCTTGTTTAAACGGCCTATAACCGAGCTTCTTATATAGATATAGATTTCTCTCACTTCTGTGACCTGTAAAAAGTTCGAATCTTTGAACGTGATTAAAATATTGTTCAACATATTGCATAAGTTTTGTACCAACACCTTGATTTTGAACACTTGGATCTACGATCAGCTTACCAATCTTATAAACATCGTTCTCTTCGCTTACTCTAACTGAGCCTATAATTTTATTATTTTCAGTTGCTTTTAATATAACGAGATTTTCATGTTCAAATTCCAGCTCATCCATTGTCTGTACAAGTGGTTGAATCGTATAGTCATTATAAATTTCAGCTTCACTTCTATACGCTCTGTATTGAAGTTCAAGAATTTCTTTTAGATCTGAATTTTCAACTTTTGATATCATCATTCTATTTCAACTCCTTGTGAATATCTCGCAGGATTATATAGCCTCTCTTCGAAGTACCCTTCTCCCTCTACCCTAATTGCTTTCAAACAATTCGATACCTCGGCTCTATCCTTAAAGATAATGATCCTCTTGTTCTGTCCATTCCTATGTATCTTATCTAGTATTTCCGGTCTTTTATTCTTCCGAAAATTCCACACCCATTTCACAAAATTCCAATCTAATTGTTCTAGGCATCCTTCATTTAAATCCGCTCTAGTCTTGCCATGGTACTTAATTCTTCGTTTAATGACTCTGTACGTTGTAATCCATGGGGACAAATCGAAAAAAATAATAACATCTGACCTCTTCATTCTTAATTCAAGAGTTCTCCCATAATTTCCATCGATAATCCATTCATCTTCTGAAAGGATTTCATTTAAGAACTGATCCCATTCATCGTTGGGTGTTGGTGTCCATCCAGGCTTCCAATAGTATGCGTCTAGATGATAAACCGGCTTTTTCAAGATATCTCCAAGTTCTTTAGCGAATGTAGACTTACCCGATCCACCCGACCCGACTATCATAATTCTGGACAATTTATAACCTCCGAGTTGTCTTACTTACTATTTTTTCACAGTGGCTGTAATCATAAATCCGTTAGACGTTCACTATGTAACAGATTCCCCATCAATATAAATGTTAGTTCTTATTAATTTTACAGTTGAGCAAGAAAAGAATACCAGTTAAGATATACTCATTATCTAAAAGGTGGGTATTATTATGAAAAAAGCTACTATTGTGTGTGTCGCATTTCTTATGGTTCTAAATGTTACTACGGTTAGTGCATCTACAAACGTTAAGTCCTATAAAAACTGCACAGAACTGCGCAAGGATTATAAAGGTGGAGTTGCCCAATCCTCTTCCGTAAAAAACAAAGGTGGTAAAACCAAATATAAACCTCATGTTTCTAAAGATCTCTATAATGCAAATAAGAAACTCGATCGAGACAAAGATTTAATCGCCTGTGAAAAATAGTCGAACTGAACCTTCAATAATTGTATTCTATTCATTTATTGCGAAATATTAACCGCCCATTATTGCCAAGTGGCGGTTAATATTTTTCTCACTTTCGATATGTTACATAAATTCATTCTTTAAGACTCCATAAACATCAAGATCCTCGTACTTATCAAACTTTTTAATATGCTCTACTAAAGTTCCTTCTTTTTTCATACCTACTTTTTGCATAACTCTCGTCGATGCAGGATTACTAGACATCGCCATGGCCCAGATCCGATTTAAACCAATCTCGTAAAAACCAAATTTCGTTATTAAAGAAGCAGCCTCTGTAGCATAACCTTTTCCCCAAAAGTCTTTTCCGACCCAATAGGCTAATTCACCTTTATTATGCTGTTTATCTACTCTTAATGTCATAGTTCCTAATAAAACCTCACTGTTGGTTAATACGATGGCAAGTGGAAAGATCGTCCCAGCTTCAATATTTTGACTGTGATTAGAAATCCATTGATCCGCATGTTCAACAGTATAGGGGTGAGGGATCCCCAGAGTGGTCTTTGCTACTTCTATATCTCCTGCTAGTTCTTGAACTCTTTTTGCATCTGTATTATAGAAAGGACGTAATTTTAATCGTTCAGTTTCCAAGTGTATTGGCATATCATCTCACCTCAATAAGTAGATTAATTCCCATTATTCATAGAAAATATGTGATGATATTCTAAACAAGCTCATACTCATATATTAAAAATGCACCGTTGTCACTATCGTTCACATACATGAATCCACACTTTTCAAAACATCTAATACTGGGGATATTGCCTCTTTCTATGACCACGCTGATTTTGCTAAAAGCACCTTCTTTGAGAATTTTGTTCCTATGTATGGTAAATTCATTAATGATCAAAGTCCCATACCCTCTTCCTTGATAGCTGGGAGAAACAATGATCGGGTTTATGATAATTTCTGTCCCCAGAGGATTAATATACACATCTAATACAGCAATCAATTGTTCTTGATCAAATACCACTTTACAATAATAATCATCATTTAATTTGTAGTAGCACTTCTCTCCGTCAGAACCATTGGCATAATAAAAATCGATTCCATCAATGATATTTTTATATGAGACATGCCAGTCTTCTATTTCTGTATACTTATAGGTATCATGATGTTTCAACCATTGATTGATTTCGTTCGCATACGATTGATCATAATCCTTCCACACAAGATACATTCTCAGAGTTCTCCTTTGTACATAAACATACGTTTATTTAACTTTTTTTGAGACTACTTTTCGGACATGAAATCAACAAGTTATTTGGAATCTTTTAAAAAAGTTCCGATTATACTTGAGAATATTGCACGGGAAATATCCGTATATAACCTATTTATAGCGTTGTCACTTTATACTATCAGGTTGATGTTTTAAAAGTTCCATTCTAATTCTAATACAAAACACCCCACCCTTAGATAGCTTTATCTTAGGTTGAGGTGTTTGTCATGTTACAGCTTCCGTAATTATACATCCGATGTTCAAATTAAGTAATCCATACTTATGTACACTATTTTAATAAGGTACCAGCCTTCAATTAGATTTTCCTTATTCACCCTCTATAAATATCCATTTCTCACCAATACCCATTCCATGTCTACCAGGGTTTTGACTATGTATATCATTTATAGTATTGACGCCTCTATACCATGCAATAAAATAATGATTATCTTTTTTGTATTCCACTTTATATATAAGATTTTTGCTACTAACTTCATCATGAAACGGTGTTGAGCCAGCATCTTCTATCTGAATCTTTCGAATATCCACAACCTCACCATTTCTTGATGCTATTACATTTTTTATTTCCTTCCTCAGGGTATTATCATGGATTTTTAAGATTGTAAAAAAGATACATGCGTTTATTGACATCATAATTAATATAATTACTATTGTTTTCCCTGTGTTTTTTCTATAAATCAAAGCTGAAGTTATACCTAGTAAAAATACAAAAATGAAAACAACTAATAAGAAATTTTGCATGTTCTGAATCCCTTCTAACCATTTCCTCCAAACGAAATTCTATATCCATCTACATCTTGAATCGTAAATTCACTGAAAAAATCATTTAAATCAGGGCCTCTAACAATTGGGATATCTTTATCTTTTATTTCTTCTAGTAATTGACGCACATTGGTATAACAGAAAGCATCGAAATATAATCCACCTTCAACCGATGAAAATGATCTTACATCTTTAGGATCACGTGCTTGATGGAGAATAAACGTTACGCTATCTCTTGTCATATGTACATGTTGAACATCTGGACCACCAATGAATTCTTCTTTGAAACCAAGCCTATTATAAAAATCAATTGATTTCTCAATATCACTCACAAGAAGCACCATCGCTGATCCGGAAAATGTAGCTTTACTCATTTTAGTAAACCTCCCTTTATTATTAATCTTTCATCGTTAATCTTTTTCGTTGCAAACGCAGTATCTTATCTCCTACGTAATCGACTATCTTTAACATTAGAAAACCGCTCATTTCGAGCGGTTCATTCTTTCATCAAACCAACCATGCAATTTAGTCAAGATCAATATCACTTTCTTTTATTGCGACGAAATAGTGAAATCCCACCGAAACCACTTATAATCGCGATGTAGTATCCAAAATCGTACCACCATCCCGAGTTATATGTTTCATATATTCGAATATCAGGGTTGAACAATCCAATGATTAATGAGATGGGAGCAATCCATCCATGCCAAATCCCCCAGAAGAATCCCGCAAGGTCTTGATTATTATTTGCTCCATCTCCAGGCACACACCCCGTTAAAAGGGACATACTGAGGAACAACATCGCCACCACAAAAAAATATCTTATTTTCAAATTTATCACCCTTTACTAAATTATTAGCCTAGGATCTTGCTATGATGTTTCTTTACCCCCTTTGCCGCCAATCGACCATAATCATTCATCCTTTCGAGCATGGTTCTTTATGTACTAAATGCCGTATATGCATTATTCAATATCCGATCAGACCAACCTCTTGTTTTCCTGATCCACTTGCACCTGTAATTAAAAATATGGGTTTCCCTCTATCAATAAGTAGTCTCCTACCAGCTAGTCTTTCTGACCTGCGGTATCTTTCTGTTTAGGATGTGGTGTACCGTCTAAGCCGTATATTTCATCATATGCATCGAAGATTTTACGTGCAACAGGAGCAGCACTATAAGCTCCAAAACCACCTTCAGGAATCACAACAGCTACTGCCAGTTTAGGACTCTCTCGGGGTGCAAAAGCAATAAAAATACCATTATCAGCATTAATTTTTTTATCGAAAATATATTGCTGTGATGTTCCTGTTTTTCGAGCGAAATCATATGGAAAACCTTCAAATGATTTAATACCTTGAGTATTCATTCCCTTTATAACTTCATTCCAATAAGGTTCTGGAAAGTCTACTTCATTCAATACTTCACGCTTAAACTTTTTTATGACGTTTCCTTCCTGATCTCTTATCTCACTTACTAGCTGTGGTTTAATACGTTTTCCTTTGTTCGCAAGTGTAGTAGCATATTGTGCCAACTGCATTGTTGTATATTTACCAGACTGTCCAAAAGAGGCATAGGCTAATGCTGCTAGTGGGCTTCCGGCTTGTTTTATATTTTTATACTCATATCTGCCCCGATACTCACCAGGAAGACCAACTTCGGTAGGGATTCCAAGTCCAAATTCCAACATATATTTATGCCAGACCTCTATTCCTTCGGCTCCATATTTATCAAATAATTTTCTACCAACCATATCGACCATAAAAGCGTTAGAAGAGTTCTGGAGAGCAGCTGAGGGATCGATTGATCCTAAAACTTTGGATTGAGAGTTACGAACTCTTGTTTTATCCCTACCGAATTCAGAATATCCCTTATCAGGGTAATAAGAATCCACATTAAATAAACCTTCATTAAGTCCAATTAGTACACTTAATGGTTTAATAGTAGAACCAAGCAATATAACAGATTCTAAATTATTTACAGACTTTCCAGAACTATAGGGACTTATTGTACCGTTCCCCCAATAGGGCTTTACTTTATCCCACTCATTTGTTCCCTCAGTCCAAACGTTAGCATCGTAGTCTGGAATACTCGCCATAGCAATAATGCTGCCCGTATCTACTTCCATAGCTACAGCATATCCAGTCTGGGCTTCTGGATGTGTACGTCCTGAAAATTGTGTTGTTTTTAGCCAATTCAATTGATCATAAATTGCTTGTTCAGTTCGAAGCTGAATTTCTTTATGAATAGTGGTGTAGACATTATTACCCTTCACAGGAGGAATAAGTGTTGGGACACCATCAACCATATTCTGTGGATTAATAGGTATGCTCATATAACCATTTTTACCTCGAAGATCCTCCTGAAACATTTTTTCCAAACCATCATTACCTACATACTCGTCTTCGGTATATATTAAGCTAGGATCTTCTTGTTTTTTGTTTTGTTCATCGATTATTTTATATTTTTCTGAATCTTTGACACCCTTGAAAAACCTAAGATATCCAATTGTCTGAACAGCTACGCTATCTTTATCGTAATATCGTTTATTCTCTTCAATAATTTCAATGCCTGGAAAGGTGTTTTTATTCTCTAAAAAGTAGCCTACTTCTTGCTCAGTAAGATCACCTTTTATCCTTCGGGGTTCGTATCCTCCTTGTTTTTTGAATTGAATATCCAATTGTGCTACTATTTCTTCAACTGACAGCCTCTCTCCCTCTTTGTCTCCATATTTCTCAAATACTCGATAAATATCCTCTGCAATAGATTCAATTTCAGGAAGATTCTCCTTACCAATTTCTGTCCTGTTATCGTAATTCTTTAATAAAGTTACATAGAGTGCATTTGACGGCTTAGAAAAAGCTATAGGAACTCCGGAAGCATCAATAATATTTCCTCTAACCGGTTGAAGAGGGACATTTTTTGTTCGACCAGAATTCTCTTGCTCGGTAAGCTCAGGACCCTCAACAAATTGAAGAATGGCAAGCCGAATAATAATGATGCAAAATATAATAAATGTAGAAAAAAAGAATATATTCATTCTTAAATTAAGCTCACTTGTAACATCTTTCTCTTTTTGTTTTCGTTGTAATAGTTTAAAACGCATCACATTTAATTACTCTCCTTTGATAATTTTTAGTTATATCTATTATATATTACCTATCTGAATGAGGATACAATAATACCCTTTTTTACTGGAGTATACCAATTTTTATTAGATAGAAAAAACCCTAACCAACAATAGCAAGGGCTTGGGATATATTATAGTTGTGACAAGGATCTATTTAATGAAGCTTTTGGAGTCCCTCATAGTTTAGTATAAATTAATCTTTTTTCTACCGTTTGCTGTTTCAAAGATGACTGCTTTTTCATTCAACCAGTTAGCATCGTCAATTCCTAATGCTTGTCTAGCATTTAAAGGGCCATTAAAAATGATAAATCCCATGTCATCATAAATGTGTTTTTTCATTAAGATAGAATAAGATTTTTGATAGAATTCATATGAGTAATGACTTTCTCCTAATGTTGCTTGGCGGTATTTTATAATTAGGGTTTCCGTACCTTTAGGAGAGACCACTTGGGTATAATGCCAATCCATAATTAAAAAGCCAAAATGATTTGCTACTAACAAAAAAAGCAAAAGAATAATCGGTACCCATACTATTTTTTTTCTAGTTATAAAAAATATTAAAAGTACAAATATTAAATTAATTAAAATAGGAGTTTTCCATCCAGAGGTATCAAATATAAAACGATAGTCATTAAAACTTAGTAACATTAATGTTGTGTCCGATATGAACACAAACAGAAGCAAAAATAATAAGAGTTTTAAGCGTAAACTTATAGTATTAAAATCATTTTTATTTCTATTTTTCATATTTTAAAAACCCTCTCTATAGCATCACACCACTCTCTAATCTTGGCACACATTCAAATCGACATTCTTTACGCTGCCCTTTTACGGTATACATATAATGTAATTACATTCAGTGTGATTGTACCGATGAGTAGAATTGCTGGAACAGATGCGATAACACTTACTGTATCCTTAAGAGCAGTCCAATCTTCAGCCTTAACACGTTCATAGAAACTAAGTGTCTGGAAAAATAACGAAATGGCACAAGCACTTATGCTTACCATGGAAAGAGTAGTCCAATTTCTAGAACGTTCATCATATCTAGACATATTAAATATTGGGACAATCCATGCGATAATTCCAAACACAAGACTAACAAGATTAGGCCAAGCAGACATATCAAATCAATCTCCCTTCTATTTTAAATCCCTTGGATATTAACAATGAGTTTTTCAAGTATTCTTAATGGTTTCATCGAATCCTCGTAGAGCTCGCTAGTTATTGCAATAACCATTCTTAATTTAGGCACAACGCATATATACTGACCACCATATCCCAACGCAAAAATCAATTCAGTTCTACTCATTTCGTCGTTTTTGGTATTTAGTTCTCTTACCCACCAATGATATGCATAATGGCCGATAGATTCATAAGTTAAATAATAAGGTTGTGTGGATTTCTTCAACCAGTCTGCAGACACAACACATTTATTGTTCCAAACACCTTCATGCAAAATCAAGGTCCCTATCTTTAACATATCATTAGTACTCATAGTTAAGCCGTCAGCGCCTCGATTAATACCTTTACTGTCTTCGTACCAATTCGTATTCGTAATTTCTAAAGGTCTGAAGAGATGAAGGTTTGCAAATTCACTAGCTTTCATTCCTGTAGCCTTCTGTAAAATTGCTGTTAATACATGTGAACAACCAGAATTATAATTCATTTTATCCCCTGGATTATCTTGCAGTTCTCGCTCAAACACGTATTTCACAATGTCAGAACTAAACACCATTGGAGCAAAGTAATTCCATTCACCGAATTCAGGCCAGTCAAACCCCGCCGACATTGTAAGCAAATCCTCAATCGTGATAGATCTCTTCCTAGGATCAACGAGATTATGAATGAGTTCAGGAAAATAACAACTAACTGGCTCTGAAATACTTTTTATATATCCTTTATCAATTGCAATTCCAATAAGTATGGATAGAATACTTTTAGTGCACGAATTGACTTTTTGTGGATTAGCTTTAACTTTTTTATTCTTGTAGTACTCAAAAATCAAATGCTCTTCCCTTATCATAAGACAACTCTTGATCTTTGCTTTTTTCAACTGCTGTTCAAAATCATTAAGCATATTTGAATTCATTCTCTCATCCTCGATTTTTATTTGTTTATTCGTTGTTACATGATGTTAGCGCCTTTATTAATTCAAAATCGAAGTCATTTCTGATCTTTTACATTTTTAAAACAATGTCTTCTAATTCTCTATGATCCTCTATAAATTTCTTCACACGATGTAGAGTATCTTTATGTAAGGGAATGGGCGCTATACGACTGAGCCAAATCCATCTCAGACATGCGAGTATCTCAAACAAATAAACGTCTTTGTCATCCGTAGGAATACGTTCGATGTAGGTTTTAACAAACTCTGCATAACATTTCTCGCCATTATAAATCTTGATTAAGAAACTAGCCCAAGCAAAATCATACCTACTATCTCCCTGTTGAGCATTGGTCCAATCAATGATAGTAAACCGCCCTTGATCGATTAGAATATTGCCAAGGTTGTAGTCTCCATGAATGAGACAATTCGTTCTAACATTAATATCTTCAAGAATTTTCTGTAATAACTCCAAGATGTCAGAGTGCACTTCATTTCGAGGGAAGAAGTAGCCCATAATGTCATCATATTGGGGGAGGTATTCCTCCAAATAAGATAGTCTTAGACTGTGGATCTTTACAAGCTGATGAGCGATTACTTTCATATGACTACTATGTACGCTATTAAAAGGGAGTGGCTCACCATCGTAACTTGTGAGTAAGATATATTCCCCATTTAAATTCCGTCCCCACCCATATGGCTTGGAGACAGACATTCCTGCCTCAAGTAATTGCAATAGCACATGATACTGCCTCTCCACATCCGTAGGAAGGCGTTTATTCCATAATTTCAACGCATAACTCCGGTTCATCATTGTGGAACTTACTTTGTATACAGTTGCCTCCATCCCTGACCCTAATTCTAAGATCTCTAGATCATCCATAGCCAATAACGCATCCATTTCCTTCGACTTTGTCGTCCATTCAACCTTCAAGAATAGATTCCTCATTATCAACTTTCATCCTTTGTTAGAGATTTGGTTCTCCACCCTTAATCGATATCTCGAATACACCATTCAGCGCCTTTAGTTTTATCTTTTTGAAAAACATAGGTTGGATTCTCTTCCTCCGCATTGTCATATCTTAACTCAGTGACGCTTACTACTGCTTGATATACATTTTTGTGCTCACGAATTGTGATTTCACTTCTCAATGTTGTACTTTTAATTTTAAATGATGGAATGCCGCTAATCGGACTTTCCTTATGAAACAACTTCATATAACTTGTCTCATCTACTTCCCACAAGTATTTCATTCGTAGGTTTATGAGTTTGATCAATTCCAATTGATCCCCTGCATATTGCCCTTCATCTAAGTACATCGGAGTTCCTGTTGAAGCCGTTTCTATTGGTTTACTACTTTTTGAGCGTGAGTAACTGGTTGGATTACAATCAGGCAGTAACATCAAGAATACTATGATTATAATGATGCTTTTCATAACTCCCTCTCTTTTCTGAACAATTCATTATTGGCTTTGTCGTTCTATAAATAGTAACGTTTTAGAATGGAATAAGGTTATGGAACCGTAGAAGAAAGTGCATAAAAAAAAGCCCCATTAAGGAGATTCGTAATATCAATTACTTGAATGGTTTATTCCTGAATTACTGCATTTGGACATCGTTTTTTTAACTCAGTGATAAACTCTTTCCTATCCTTTGGTGAAATCTTCACACTACCAAGTAGTGCCGACTTATAAAATAATTCAAGTCCGTTCCTAGAAGATAAGATTCGATAACCAGTAAAAATATCGTTCGTTGGAGAAGCTTTTGTTATGGTTTGATAAGGGATTTTACTCCTGAATGGTCCGCCTTTCACTAATAGATAATCTTCATAGAAAACGTATTTAATAGAAAAAGCTGTCCATAATATAAAACCTGCTGAAATCATAAAGATAGCGGACATAGTTATTACGATAGATATTGATGCTTCTTTATCAATGAACGGAGGTATTAGCGTTACAGCACCTGTAATTAATACCGTTATGGAAATAAATATTATGAAAAAAGTATCTACTATTGAACGGTAAATCATTGATAAATCACACCTTTCTTATGGCCTTAATAGCAAGAAAATTCACGAAGTAATCTACTCTTTTGATACATCATATCAACCTTTCAATTGTTATTTAGTATTGCCTTATAATGCTCATAATCGTAATAAATAACGAATACTGAGCCCTTAGTTCCTTCTGATAATACTACTCGAATATATGTATCATCTACAGCCCAACTATAACCCTGGAACTCTGAATCTTTTGTGTACCTACCAGTTCCATATTCAGTTTCCAGTTTTTCATACACAAGATTTAAGTTTTTCAGTCGGTCTTCATTTTGCTCATTATTGAAATCATATTCTACAACTCTATTTATTAAACCATTATGATTCGCATCAAAAGAATATCGAAGTACAGCCTCTTCAACTAAGTTTGTATTATACTTATATTCTAATTCCTTATCTGATTCATTTAAAAGCTCTAAGGATTCGATCTTCTTTACTTCTTCTTTTGATGTCCCCCATTCAATTCCCTTGTATTGGGAGTCTTCAGAACACCCCATTAGTATTAATAGTAGAAACATGCATATCATAGACTTACGCAATTTTAATCACTCTCTCAAGGATTTTGAGGATATTTGACCTTCTTCGAGTTCACTAGTCAAAATCGTCTTTGATAATTGAATACAATTTCACATCAATCACCTCCAATATTACCATATCCACAAACTTCGGGAATATCACCTACCCATACAACAAAAACAGCAGCAAACTCCCATCTCCAAGTTCACTGCTGTTTTCTTTTCTTTTACTTATAGCTTCACCGGCATTCCCGTCTCCGCTGACTGCTGCGCGGCGTATGTAATCTCCATCGTCTTGAAAGCATCTTCATAGCTAGACAAGATTCCCGAAGTATCACCAGTTCGTACAGCATGAATAAAAGCTTCATTTTCCCGTTGATAAGCATTCGCTATATTCGGATACTCTACCGACCCACTATTCTCTTTCACTATGAGCTTATCCATTAGAACATCAACGCTACCCTGATCGGTATAAATGGCTAGTCCCACCTTTTCAGAAGTCGGAAGCATGCATGTATTCGAGATAGTCGCTACAGCCCCACTCTTTAGTTTCAAGGTCACGGTTCCTACATCCGGGACGGTAACCCCATCATGTATTTCATGCATGGCTCGCTGAGCGAATGCCGCGTACACTTCATCCACCTCGCCAAGCAAGAAGCGGAGCATGTCCACCATGTGCGTAGTCTGTTCGATGAACTGCCCCCCAGACCCATCTTGCTTTCTCCACCACGAAACGAGTGGCATATTCCCCATCCAGTAGCCAAGCGCCATACCCGTCTTCCGATCACGCAGCACTTCCACTGCCTTTAATGCCGCATCCGTATAACGGAGATGATATCCAACAGAGGTAATTAAGCCAGAAGATGTAACTCCTTTGAGAATTTCTTGCGGAGCTTCAAGATTAATACCAAGCGGCTTCTCGACGAGGAATGGTATCCCTCTCTCAACAAGTTTGCGCTCAATCTCTCCGTGTGCAAAAGGTGGAACACAAACATACACAGCATCCGGCTTCGCCGCATCCAGCATGTGCTCAATATCCCCGTAACCTTTGGCTGAAGCATAACCTTGCGCTGCCTTTTCAGCCTTATCGAGGCTAGTCCCAACGAACGCTTTAACAGACACTCCGTCCATTGTAGTAAGAATATCTGCATGTACCTTGCTAAATCCACCTGTACCAATTAATCCAATGCTCAGTGACATTTCGTTTCCCAACCCTTCGATTATAATATTTAACGCATTCCTTTTTCTTGCCGGTACGCCCTTGGACTAACGCCTATCTGTTTACGGAAGAGCGCTGCAAAATGATTATAATTATTGAATCCTACATCTAATGAAGCTTCCGTGGCTGACCTTCCCATATGCTCCATGAATAAGGCCGCTTGCTTGATTCGCATTCGGTTCACATACTCGATAATTCCCTCACCAACCTCTTGTTTAAAGAGATGAGATAATCGGGAAGAAGACAGACCGACTGCTTTTGCCAGATCTCCAACCGTAGTCTCCTCTTGCATAGACTGCGACAATCTCTGAAGTACAGACACAATTCTTGGATCGCGTCTCGTCTGTAGCTGCTGTGCAATAAGCAGTACAATCTCTCGAACTGAATTCTCACATAAGGCATACCAGTAATCTGAACGATCTCTTGTCAGGTATACAATATGATCCATTGCGGACATGACCCTCTGCTGAGAATATTCATCAGATATGGGAACGACCAGTACTTCCTCTTGTGGTAAATAGCTCATTTCAAGGAGTTTATGAAAATGCACCCACACGAAATCCCAATGCTTACCCTGTACGGTCCCATACTCATGAGGCACGCCTTCACGCAGGAGAGTGACCTGTCCTGCTCGAGTCTCTTTCCTTCCCTCCGGGGTGCAAAAATATCCCTCTCCCCCCAGGGTGTACACCATTAACCAGTCACCTCTAGCCTTAGGCCTGCGAAGTACATAGGTATCATTCATTACAAAATGTCCACATAAAATGTTCCCATACGGGGTCCCTGTATCATCGTCTACTTGGAATTGAGGAGTCATCCTTCATCCTCCACTTCTGTTTAAGCTATAGCAGCATCCATGCAGTTTATAGCCAAAATGCTACTTCTTCTCCCCTATGTATTGTTTTAAGCTAAAGTCAATGAACAATATCATTTCGCACAAACAAGGAGATGAATAAATAATGAATAAAGTACTAAAACAGCTAACTCCAGAACAATTATCCCATTTTCAAATTGAGGGGTATGTCATCGTCAAAGGTTTATTTAGTGAAGAAGATCTTCGAATCATTGATGATACATTTGACGCCATAAGCAATCAGCATATTCCCGGTCATTTCGAACCTGATATGAATGCAGGAGCTGAAGATCCTCTGAAACGTTATCCTCGTGTCATGCATCCACATCGTTTTAACGAAACAGCCAAGTCGTATATGCTCCATAGACCTGTACTGGATGCACTCGAAGATCTATATGGAGAAGAGGCACTGGCTGCACAGAGTATGTTCTATTACAAGCCTCCGGGCTCACGCGGACAGGCGCTACATCAGGACAATTTTTACTTGCAAGTAGAGCCCGGTAATTGTATTGCTGCCTGGACAGCTATCGATCCTGCAACACTCGAGAATGGGGGACTACTTGTTGTTCCGAAGACCAGTGATTATGAAATCGTGTGTCCTGAACTTGCTGATTCGAATGAATCCTTTACGACTCACTATGTAAAACCTCCTAAGGAGGAGAAAGCGATTCCCGCCATCATGGATCGAGGTGATGTACTGTTCTTCAACGGAAACCTGATTCACGGGTCCTACCGTAATAAGACGAAAGATCAATTTAGACGTGCTTTTATTTGCCATTATGCCAATGCATCCGCGACGCATATCGGTACACACTACCGTCCACTATTCCGTGCAGACGGGACCCCTGTTGACCTTGAGGCGAATCCGGACGGCGGCCCTTGCGGTATCGAGTTCGACAATGTTTATCCACATTAATTCATCATCATTATTGATGATATAAACGCTGGCTGTTTCTCCATTCGGTGGGGGGACAGCCTTCTAGTTTTTTGAACCATAATGAGAATGAATGCAGCTGTGAGAAACCGATATGATTCGCGATGGTCTGCATGTCTTTATCGGATGAGCTGAGGAGCCATTTCGCTTCCGCCAATCGGCATACTTGCTGATACTGTTTGGGAGTCATCTCATACACTTTGAAGAATTTTTTGCGAAAACCATCCTCCGAAAGTCCAGTCATATCCGCTAACGTCGACATTTGAATGGGGCTGCTTAAATGCTCTCTTATAAAATCACCTACACGCGCTATTGAAAGCGCTTGCTGATCAGCGTATGAGTGCTCACTCAAAAATAACAATAGGATCTCAATCCAAGCTGTATAATTTCGTTCGCGTTCTTTCAAGGTCGATGCAAACGCTCGTAACCACTCACGGAACAGTAGTTCATAATGCTCCTGATCCAGCGGAGACAAGGTAATGATACGCGGAAGATCGTCTGTAATCATCCGATTGAACAGCTCACGTGTTGAGATAGGCAAATCTTGAATCAACAGTACTCCAAAACGTATCGGTGTGACGGCATGAAAAGAATGCGGAACATTCGGCGGGATTAAGACAACTTGTCCAGCATGCACCGTACATTCATCATTTTCGCTACGGAATATGCCGCTACCCTCAAGTATGACGGTAATCTCCAGATACGGGTGTCGCCACTGCTGTTCATCTTCCCAATCCTGATCATGCGTTCCAATGAAACTTTTGATTTCAAGCACAGCTCAGTCTTTCCTCCTTAACAAAATCCCCTCCAATAAACTGCAGCTTCAGCTCATAAGTATGAACTTGAGGCTCACAGTCTATCGTAAGGGGATCATACCACGGACTTAACGTCGAGGGTGCCTTTTTTACATAATTTTTATATACAAATATACCGTTTCTATACTATTCTAAAACGTACTCGCTTTGTTCGTATCAGGACACCATCTTGAAGTGCGATAATACCGGATTAGAATATCCACTGATTCATCTGTACGCAGATGTGTCAACGCTTCGAATGCATAGGCTCTTACGTAACGATCCTTACTATGCAGGGCCATCTCCAAGGAACGAAGGATGAATGGAGCGTCATCTTCCCTACACGTGCGGAGCAGAGACAATGCAGCTGTATAACCGATTTTGTTCAAAATATGCCCTTGATTGCTTATATCATTCAAAGCATCCATATCATACGCCTCGATACGAATCGATGCTTCAAGCACCTTGGACAATGCCAGACATACCTCTCCTCCCGCATTTCCGATCATGCCCAAAGCTTCAACCGCATTGCGTCGAACCCATGTACTCTCGTCTCCTAAAGATGTGATCAACGCAGGCACAGCTTCGCTTGCCCTCGGTCCGATCATGCCTAGTACGAATGCTGCCAGCGCTCTACGTTTCTCTCTCGGATGCTCCTGTAATAACTTCACAAGCCCTGGAATTGCTTCAATATCAGCAGCCTGTAAACCATATGTAGCCCTTACCGCGACCTGCGTTGTTCCTTCGTTGATATGATTCATCAATACTTCAATACCTGCTGGTCCCATGTGTCCAAGAGCATACGCTGCGTTCAGCGCTACCATCTCCACATCATTCAGTAGAATTCCCAGATCATTCGCAAGCGTAGCTCCCGCCTTACCCAACAGTCCAAGCTCATCCGCTGCTTTCGCTCGAACGGCCTCCTCATTAGACTTCAGGTCACTCGCCAGTAGCTCAAGCTGATCCTTACTTACGGAAGCGACATCTTCACTTGATTCACTAGCTCCCCGCAGCCAGTCCCAACTATCCTTCCATAAATTCAGATGTACACATGGCGTCCCGCTTGGAACAATCATCTCGCTGCTCTGATGATTCCAGCTTGGATATTCGGGAGCCCGTAGCCGCACGAACTGAAACTTTAGCATATAACGATCCAAATTCGTTATGTTATATGAAGCTTTATGCCATAAATCGAAATGGATAAGTACCATCGTTCCCGCTTTACCTGTTGGGAGTAACGTTTCCCCTCGGTCACCGATAAATTTCTCATAGTATTGTGTACCCGGCATAACCGCCGTTGGCCCTAAGTCCTCTGTTATATCTTGTGTGTAATATAAAATCATAGCCCACCATGGGCGGTGACTACGCATGGAAGACCAGTAACCATCCTTATGCCATTCCCCGCCACCAGGTGCTTGATTACCCGGTTGGTTGTAGTGACAGTGTCGATGTGGGTGCATATAGTAGTCCGGACCAAGAATACTTGTCAAAGCCCCTTTTACAACGGGTGTTTCAAAGAACTGCTGAATTTCAGGTACCCGGGGCAAAATGTTATTTCCCGGATTGCCCTCTTCATGCAGCACATGATATATCTTATCCATTACGCTCCTATGGAGCTGTTCCGGCAAATCGTTCTGAAGCACAACATAACCTTTTGCTATAAAATCCATCATTTGTTCATCCGTCAACAGATTTCTGCTATCCATCTTGTTCATTCACTCCTCTGTATTCGTTTAAATACAGGTTCATTCTAGCAATTTCTGTACCAGGTGTATTTACATAAACGTCAGTGTTTTATACAATCGTCATGCAATATGATAAATATCACAGAAGGTTGTGTTATGGAATCGTGGACTTTTCATCTTTTCATCCCCATGTCAATTATGCTACCCGGTATCCTTTCTCCAAAGGTCAAGCTAGTATGAATAGACACTGTTATTCCTCATCGCTCTATTTGATTTCAGAAGGTAGCGGCATCCTTCGAACTTGTGGTCGTACTTATAGCCCCACTCAGGGTTCCTTGGTATATATTCCTGCAGGACAGCCACATGATTGGATTGCAGATCCTCACAATCCGATGGTACATATTTGTTGTTATTTCGATTGGATCTACCGAGATCGGAAGCAGCACTTCGATAGTCCTCATGTCATTTGTTATGACTCTGAGCAGGTGATCCCGGGCCTCATAGATTCAGCATTTCCTTATGCTATCCCCGAACATATAAAGGTGGAAAAGCTACGGGTATGGATTGATTTTTTCGAAAAATTTTATACCGAGAACCATTTCATGACAGAACATACCTATATGCGTAATCTCAAGCGTCAAAGTCATTTTCTCCAATTCATTGAATTCTTTCTTCAATTCGTCTTGCAAGATGACCATATGCTGGATCATCGAATTCGCAAGGTGTTAGAACAGCTTGATCAGGATCTTATCCATGGCAATATCCATCCACTTGAGATGTACTATAACGAATTACGTATTAGTCGCGGTTACTTCTTCGAGTTGTTCAAAAAAGCTACCGGCTTACCGCCTACACAGTACATCAACCAGTTCCGGATCAATCGAGCGAAAGATGACCTGTGCAATTCGGATATTTCTGTCACGGAAATTGCGGAGAAGCATGGATTCTCCTCCGTACATTATTTCTCGAAGCTATTCAAGCAGATGAATGGCAGATCACCACGGGAGTTCCGGCATGTGAGAGATGAGGAAGCTGATCATTGAATCTTTCACCGCACGATGACAACAACAAAAAGGTCGAAGACAGGAGCTCGTTTAGAGCCTGCCTCCGACCTTTAGAAGGTTACATTACCGATTCATAAACTCGGAGATCATGATCTTCTGCCCAGATTTGGCACTCTCCAATGCCCCTAACACCATGGCCATGCTGTAGATATTATCGCTGCAGTCTGTTTCGGGCTTGGTTCCCGCTTCAAGCGCCTGAAACATATCCTCAAGACATCCATGATGACCCGTCTTATCCATAGCAGGTAGAATACCTTCTATGCGCTCATATTTCCTAGTGAAATTCCCTGCTTGTTCCCCACTTGCAACAATCTCTGCATAAATCGCATCGTTCCCGTCCCAGATGGCCGTCCCCTTCTCTCCCGTTACACGCCATGCGGCTTCCCAGGATGTCTGAGCCCCTTCCGCGCACCAAGAACCGCGGTAATTAAATACTGAGCCGTCCGACATTTCATAAATACATACCGCCATCGCATTTCCAGCGTACCAAGATCCCGGAGGGTTAAACTCCTGACAGTATACAGAGACTGGATTCGCACCACTGATCAACCTTGCTTGGTCAAAAGTGTGGATCGCCATATCTAAGAGTAGCGGACTTTCCATCAGATCGCGGAATCCACCAAAGTGAGCACCAAGGAAAAAATCCGCACCTATAAAACCAATCTTTCCAATCGATTCTTCAATCAAATTTTTATAGGCACGAATTCTTGGATCATAACGGCGATTCTGCATAACGGCATGGATCTTATCGGTCTTCTCAGAAAGCTCAACAATATTCAGGCACTGTGTCATCGACTCTGCGAGTGGTTTCTCACTAAATACATGACATCCGCCCAATAATGACGTTGTGCTGATCCCGTAATGGCTAGCAGGAATCGTAACATCAAATACGATATTCGCCCCGCTCTCCCGAATAGCTTCTTCCAGATCCGTGAATATAGGACATGTTAAACCATGACGAGCGGCAAGTGCTTCTGCAAAAGATGATTCAATATCAACAAGTGCTACAATTTCCGTATTTACTCTTTCTTTTGCATATTCCACCCACGTATTAGACATATTTCCGCAGCCAACAACGATAACTTTACATTTTGTACTCATGATATGTACTCCTTAGACGGATTAGGATAGTTAATAAATCGCTTTCATATCCATGGTACGCTATTCATTGCAAAGGTATCAACTCTAGTAATCACAGTAATCTTCTTCAACTAAGTATGCAAGCTTGGCTCTGGCTCCAGGATCTGTTCCGAATTCGCCTTCGACATGTTCCGCTGCGCATGAACCAGCTTATAATAGATACCTTGCTTCGCAATCAATTCCTCATGAGTCCCAATCTCAGCGATAACTCCTTTATCCAGTACAAACAGTCGATCTGCATTCTTCAATGTAGCCAGGCGGTGTGCAATTGCAATTGTCGTCCGGTTCCTTGTGACACGCTGCAGCGCTTCTTGGATCTCCGATTCTGTCTCAATGTCTAGTGAAGCTGTCGCCTCATCCAGAATTAGAATTCGAGGATTGTTCAGTACCGCTCTGGCAATCGCGAGCCGCTGCCTCTCACCGCCTGAAATATTGTTCCCATTCTCTTCAAGCTTGGTATCATATCCATCCGGGAATTGGCTAATAAAATGATGAGCATTCGCGATCTTTGCGGCCTGTATCACTTCCTCCATCGTTGCCTCCGGCTTGGAATACCTAATATTGTTCATAATGGTTCCACTGAATAAAAATGTCTCCTGCAGCACAACTCCGATCTGCGACCTTAGTTCTTCCTGCTTGATATCTCTGATATCCACGCCATCGATACTTATGACACCTTCATTAACGTCATAGAAACGGGAGATTAGATTGATAAACGTCGATTTTCCTGAACCGGAATGCCCCACGAGACCAATCATTTCACCTTTCTTAATATCCACATTAATGGATTTGAGCACTGGTTCATACGACTTGTAGCCAAAGGTAACATCCTTGAAGCGGATGGTCCCATCTATCTTATAATTCTGAGATTTTTCCGTATCGAAGATCTCCGGCTGTTCATCAATGACCGAGAAGACGCGCTCTACCGCAATCAAGGCGTTTGCGATCCATCTCGGCATATTCATTAACCACCCAAGGGGGCCATAGATCATTGCGGCATAACCCGTAAATTGAACCAACTCTCCGAGAGATAATTCCCCACCCAGAATCATATTACAACCCACAAGCAAGACAAAGTATTGTCCAATCTGGATCAAATAATGAGAGATTGGGGAGAGATAACTGTACACTTTTTCACTTCGGATGGTCGCCTCAGCATACTCACGGTGATATGTCCGAAACCGCTTGATCTCTCGCTCCTCTTTCCCAAATGCCTTAACCACTCGAATCCCGCTCAGCACATCGTGCAGAAATGAGTTGGCTTTATCATGGACCCTCCACTGCTTACGAAAGAGTTTCCGAAGCACCGCTCTCCACACAAAATATTGAATATATACGACGAGTGGCGCTGGCAAAATAATAATAAGTGCAAGTGTCCAGTCCGTGTAGAATAACAAAAAACTTACGGAGGCCAGCATAATCACCTGATATATCGCCATTGTAAACACTTCTTGAATCAAGTTCCGAATGCGATCTGTATCGGAATTAATTCGGTTCATGATATCTCCAGCACGCTGGGAGGTTAAAAAGCCCAGTGAGAGACTCTGAACTTTCTCAAATACAAGCATACGCAAATCCGCTGCAATCCTTGAACTGACACGGGCCATGATCCTTCCCCTAAGTACTCCTAGCAGCTCTCCTGCCACTAAGCCAAAAGCAATCCCAGCAATCGCAATTAGAAATATCTGTGTATTGGGGCTTTCTCCGTCTGGCGGTTTTAAAGCCGAATTTACAAGTATTTTCTGAAAATAGGGGCCCGTAAGGGTTACTACAGACATCAATAATAGAACGAATAGTGCCGTGGCAAGAATTCTCCAGTGTGACTTCGATACGTTCCAAAGTTTTTTGAAAGCGGCTCCCTTGTTCATACACTTCGGACACAACCTTGTACCTTTCACAAGATATCCACCACACTTGGAACATACATTTTCACTCTCGTTGTTGTAGATCCGAATCTTACTATTTGAAGCCATATAATTCAGGATTTGAGCAATGTAGGATAGCCTTGCTGCATGCTGCATTGAGCAGCGGATAACAATCCTTTGCGTATGCATATGTGTTGCCTCAATGATCACATTTCCGATTAAAGGAACCACCTTATAATCATGTGCCTCATGAATGCTGCAGACTTCAGTCACAGCTCCATGCACAACGTGAGCCCACTTGGTCTCTCCGATGACAAAATAACCATCCGTCCTTCGCCCTTCAAACGATAAATCAGCAGGCACACAGTACGTAATACTCTCTCCTAAAGCTTGCTGAACAGCTAGGAGATTTTGCTCTGAGAGCGTAAATTGAAGGTTCATTGCATCCTCCCCCCTAAATATACATTTCCACCAATCGATATTCCTTCTCGCTTAGCTGTTTGATATCCACAATGACGAATCGGTTCCCGTACACATCAATAATGAGAAGCTTGCGCTCCGTTACCATCTTCACATTGCCTCCGCCATTTCGAACCGTAAACTCACAGCTCCCAGCGCTCGTTTCTGCATCCCAGTAGGAGTAACCAAATTCCTCTTTGATTCCATTCACTTTCGTGATCTCTGGGGCAAAATATCTAATCTTTATTTGCTCCTCCAGCAAGGCAACAACATCCTTCGGAAAGTCATCATCCATGGATTTAATGATGCCAATCTCTTTGTTCTCACCTGTTCGAATCGATATATAAACTCGATTGTTGGTATGAGGGAAGGAGCAATGTAGATACACGCCGTGATATTCTTCATCATTCACTTTCACCGTAAGCATTTGACCTTCTGTTTTGGTGAAAACCGTGTTATCCGACGTTAGGTAGTTCATGCTTGCTGCGACAGACAAATCCGATTGATTCAATTTCGTAGTTTGCATTAACAGATTAACCCACCTTTCTCATGCTCAGTGCTTCATCATGCTTCTTAACTAAGCCATGGTAAATGCCTTCCTGTGTCATTAGTTGATCGTGCGTTCCCTCTTCAACCACTTTGCCCGCATCCATCACAAGCAAATAGTCAGCATTTCTTAGAGTGGACAAGCGGTGCGCAATCGCAATCGTTGTTCTGCCTTGAATTAATGTTTCAAGCGCTTCTTGGATCTGCAGCTCGGTCTCTGTATCCAGCGACGCTGTTGCTTCATCCAGGATAAGTATTCGAGGATTGTGAAGAACTGCTCGTGCAATAGATATCCTCTGCTTCTCGCCACCCGATAGGCTATGCCCACCGGTGCCTACGATCGTGTCGTAGCCATCTGGCAATTTTTCAATGAAATCATGCGCATTCGCAATCCTGGCAGCATGAATGATATCATCCATCGAGCATTCAGGATCTGCGTAAGCAATATTTTCAGCGATGGTTCCCATGAATACATATACCTCTTGAGATACAATCCCGATGTTCTTACGCATCGTATCCAGACTCAGATCCTTTATGTTCACCCCGTCAATAGAGATTACGCCATCTGTAACATCGTAGAGACGGGAGATGAGATTCACAAGTGTCGATTTCCCCGCACCGGAATGTCCGACGACACCAATCATCTGACCTGGCTTAGCATGCATGGATACTTCCTTCAGGATTGGCTTATTGGGTTCATATCCGAAGGAAACGCCAGACAAGCGGATATCTCCTTTCATCTGATCCACGTGGACCGCCGTTTCCTTTTCCGCGACATCAGAAACCGAATCCTGAATTTCAAAAATACGCTGTGCCGCACTCATACAACTGGACCACCAATTGACGATGTTATTCATAAACTGTAGCGGACCATACAGCATATAGATATAACTTACAAATGTCATGATCTCACCGAATGATATACTTCCCTGCATGACTCTCCAACCACCAAATGCCCAGATTAATACACCTCCAAATTGGGTGATAATCGTTAATATCGGGAAGATCGTACTGCTCATCAAGTTAAAGGATTGTTCAGATTCAGAATAGGCTGTATTCGCTCTATGAAAACGATGAATCTCTTGATTCTCTTTTCCAAAAGCTTTTACAACACGCGTACCCTGAATCGTGTCACTAATCATGGCGTTAAGTGTACTTATCCGTCTATGTCTGCGCCAGGATAATCGCCACAGTTTAGGGAATACCCACCTTATCATCAGCAAAACGAATGGAATCGGGATGAGGCAGATCAAGGTAAGTTTCCAGTCCATAACGAGCATTATGATTGTAATTCCAACGATGTTCATCGCATTGACAATGAAATAAGAAATACCATCTACGAAAAAAAACTGTAATTCCTGCGCGTCATTACTAACCCTTGTCATGAGCTGACCGGTTTGTTTTTTCTGAAAGAAGCTAAGGGACAACCTTTGCATCGCAGCGAACACACTTGCCTTCAGATCAAATACGACATTCGCAGAGAGTCTTGCATTCAGCATGCTGAATAGGACACCGAATAATAAAGAAATCGTACGAAACGCAAAGATAAGAAGGATTACCAGTCCGATTTGACCAGCGAAATCCCCGGTATTCCCAAGGGCCTGATCGAATAACACTGTACCTTGCAGATAGGGAATGGCAAGACCCGTAGCCGAATTGAGTAACATAAAAAACACAATAAAAAACATCAAGAGCTTATACTGTCCAGCGAATGATAGAAGCCTCGAGAAGATGGCATGTTTCTTCATGCATTTGGGACAAATTTGTCTGCCTTCCTCCGGATACCTCTTTCCGCACTTGGGACAAGTATTGTTCTCTTGACGCTCCTCTACATCTTCATCGTTAATCTCTTCCTGCTTCTTGATCTTATTAAAGACAGAGACAAGCCTCGCTGCACTCGACATCTGTTCATTCGTAAATGCTCCTATAACCCGCTCCTCATTCTCTTTCAGAACGATCAGACCTGAGGCAACAAGATTAACGGTGAATACGGTTTCAATATCATCGATATCAATCGACTCTACACACGACAGATCCTCTGGATTCGATATGATAAATAGCTTTTCCTTACTTAGAATCACATACGTATTTGCATAACCTTCCCCGTCCATACTTCGATCACATAACATCCAATACACAACGTCATAAGGTTCTTGAGGCTGTAATGCAGCTATGACTTCAAGCGGTAACTTCTTGATCATGGGCTCCCCTTTCTTCATTCGATTTTCACCCGAATTAATCGTATATTCTGCATCATTATCATATGCATCCCCCCTGTATCAGGATCAAACTAGCTCATGAGCATCCCCGGTAACATCTATTGCCACAAAAATATATTATCAATTACGATGTGAAGATAGTGTGTTTTATTGCCCAAAAAAAACGCCAAGTATATTTCATCCTGACGTTGTCAATATCTCTTATGATCTTTAATTTCTAATATAACAAAAACTTCTGGCGAAGGTCTTCTCTATGCAGTACATTCGAGTCTTCACGAATATAGTGACACACGTAAGAACGTCGCCATCTGTTCTGACTCCGATTCTTGTTGGACGAATGAATCAGCAACTCACTAAAGAATAAAATATCTCCTTTCTCCATAATGACGGGAATCTGACTACTTGTGTCAATTCCTTCTGTTTCCTCAGTCCAGTGTTCGTGTTCCTCTAAGTTTTTCACAGCTCCATGAGGCAAAAGACCAAGCTTATGCGTCCCAGGTATCACCCACAGGCAACCGTTCTCTTCATCCACTAAATCCTCCATTGCAGTCCATGCCGCAATCATTGTCATCGGATCATTTTTAATATAATAATAATCTTGATGCGAGGCTTGGCCTGGTGAGCCAGGCTCTTTGTAGAAATACATACTTTGAACACATACAGCCTCGTTTCCCATCAGTTGTGCGAGTGCTCCTCTAACAAGAGAATGTTTCATAATTTGACGGGAGAAGCTGTCGTGCTTATGAGGATTAAATAGCCTCAGGGCGTATTTTTTTGTTTCATCGCAAGCTGCCCAATCAGGCATAGGTTGTTGATTTCGTATATCAAAGATATGTCTGTTAAAGGCATCTATGATATCGCTGCTCATTCCTTTCTTCCATAAGAAATAACCATTCTCTCTAAAAAAATGGATTTGCTCATCAGTCAATGGAGACGTCGGTGGTGTATATGTAATGTTCATAATAACTTCTCCTTTACGTCTATTTCTTTTGGATCCACTCTAGAATACCTTTCTATCCAAAGTTGAACAATGTCTGTAATTTACACGAATGTATCTGATATTGATATTCGTTAAATATCCTATAAAATAATGACCACTGCTCTTTCCTTTTGAAATGATTACATCTTCGTGGGCAGAATCTGTTGTATATCCTAACAATAAAGAAGACTGCTTCATACAGCAGTCTTCTCTATCTCCCTAGATCCACACATACTCTAGATTTTCAGCTATTTTCCACTTATGATCTCATACTTCGGCTTTACATGGTTGAAATCTGGATTCTCTCCGCTGATCATTAATCCCATTCCCCAGTCGAAATGGGTATCTACCGTTGGAATGTCCGATGCGTCCCGATATTGGAATAAAACATTTCTACGTATTCTCTCACTTCGGTTCACGTCCGAACCATGAATGGTTAAGTAATTGAAGAACAACACATCTCCAGCCTTAGCCGGACATGGAGTTCCTGAGGATATCGGATATTCCTTATGATTGAGATAGTGAGCGCCTACATGAGGCAAAACACCTTGTTTGTGGGAGCCAGGAATGACACATAAGCAGCCGTTCTCCATGTCGGCGTCATCAAGATGAATACTAGCCGCAAGCATCGTATGATCGCGATGAGGGAAGTAAGGATAATCTTGATGCATAGGGAATGCTGCACCGTTTGTCGGCGGCTTCACAAGCATTTTTGAATGATGCAACTGCACGTTAGGTCCAATGATTCCATTCAATACTTTTGTCATCTGCGGATGTATAGCGGCACGCATGAAAGCGGCATCATGATATTGCACATCGTGAAACCCCTTTAACACTAACTTCTTGAGCTTCTCGGGGTCCAAATAATCTCCTTGCCATGCATGATTCTGATCAGCTTTGGCTTGCGCGGCTCTTTGAATAATCTTATCAATCGCCCCACGCATCTCCTCTACTTCTTCTTGATTAAAAACCCCTCGAACTAACAAATACCCGTTCTCTTTATAAAATTGCACGTCTTGTTCGTCGATCATTCAGCATACACCCTCTCAATAATTAGATGGAGTTCAAGTTTAATTATAGATAGGCTGAAGCGGAATCGTATTTGCACAGACGAGACATTCATTTGTAAAATGATGACATTCGTGAAACACACAAACATTTCTTATGCTTCCGAAATCGTACATTCATCTCCAGATTGAAGTTCAATACTGAACACCTGACCTACTTGGCAGACAATGTCTTTTGTGCGATGTCCGAATACGATCAGCAGTCGATCGCTCAAAAAGTTATTCTCAACTTGATATATATTGCTACGTTCTGCTCTCAGCCTGACATAACTAAGCCGATTTTCGCTGATCTTCGCAGATACAAGAACGCCCATCTCCCCCCGGAAATCACGGAACTCTGCATACTGTGCTGTCCATTCCGCTGGAATCGCTGGGAATACACGAATAATACCTCCATCTACTTGCAGCAACATATCCTGCAATGCGCTGACAGCGGCAAAGTTACCTTCGAGTGTAAACGGGCGGTAGTGAAACATGCTCAGCCCTGTGTTCTTGTAATCGCCATTCAGATGGAATCCATTCGGCGAGCATGTATAACGCCACATTTGCTGAAGATGGTAGAGAGCGGCGTCTCCATTCCCTTGACCAGCGTACATGGCGGCCATCCAAGCAAACGAATAACCGACCCATTGTCCCTTACCGAGCACCTCCAGATTATGAATTGTCGCATCAATGATATTACGATCCCGCTCGGAACTTTGCCGATCAAGCAACTGTAGAGGATAAATCGCCATCATATGCGACATATGCCGGTGACTGGTCGTAAGCGATTCTTTCGGGTTAATCATTAACACCCCATGCTCATTCACAGCAAGCTCAGGTAGCTTCTCAAGCACGGCTGCCCAGCCTTCAGCCTCAGTCGATAATCCAAGCCGTCCAGCCAGATCAACTAAACGACGGAACAGATAGATCAGGAGAGATAAGTCATAGTTGCTAATCGGATCGAGCCATGCATCCAGCCGATTATCATGGATTTCTGGTGAACTCGATAACGGTAGCCTCAGCTTTCCGTCTCCCCCTAGAGTGAGCCAACGCTGCACACACTCAGCTGTCTCCTTGAAGTACACATAGGCTTTGTCACGCAAAAAATCAGGATCTCCCGTGTATAGCCAATAATGATCGAAGGCCTGACAGAGCCAGATCTGGTTCGTGATACTCAGACTGTACATCGGCCAACCACCCATCGCACCGCCCCTAAGCGTCATCACCGAAGGAAGGTTAATGCCTGGTGCATCATAGAAACGCTTCGCAAACCTTTTCGCCTCAGGCCGTAAGTTCCACAAGAAATCGATGAAACTTTCGCCTTCTTCGAGATGGTTGGCCTTCAAATAATGCCAATAGCTCAGCTGTGTATTCAAATCATTATGGTAATCACCCTTCCACGGCGGAAGTGTTCCTTCATCGGCTGTCCATACCCCTTGTAGTGGCATCGGCGGAGCGCCTTTGCGTGAACAGGACGCGAATAGATAGTTGTTCAGCACCCACATTTTCTCTGCTTCTTCGTCCGGCAATACAATCGAGCTCTGATCCCAGTAGCATTCCCACCATTCGGTATGCTCGGCAAGTGCAGCATCAAACCCGGCCATAAGTGCAGAAGTAGTCTTCCACTTTGCCTCCTCCAACCACTCATCTCCATCATGATTGGTGGCAATCGTATATACCGCAGTATGTTCCCCTTCTGCTGACCTGTGTTCCGCGACGACAATTGCGTATTCAAGATCATGAAGCGTTCGCTGATGAAACCAACTCACATTACCTTCCGAATGCATCGTTGCCGCAGGATAATCAAGACGGGTCAGACTTGTATGAAATACGGGGTTAGCGTTGTCATCCCGCTGTTCCCCCGTATAATCAGGCGCTACAAGATCCAGTCTTCCTTCTGGATCACCCACAATCCGGATATACCCTAGTCCATTCACAGCATGCATATAGCTAGACACCGTGACCGTACGTTCACCGAAGGTCAACTTAACATGTGCGCATGCCTCCTGTAGGGTGAGTCGGTTCACTATGCGATCAGCAGAACGTCCAAAACTTAGCTCCACCCGACCAGCTGGAAGTTTGGTCGGGTGTGGGTTGTTCTCATATATGCTATCGAATCGACTCAGCAATTCCTTTTGATCTCCACGTCTCACACAATCAATCATTTCAGCATAGGTGAATCGTTCATCTAGCACCTCAGGGGTAAGCCGTAGATCCCACAGATCACCTCGATCCAGACTGAACCGCAGTGGATCGCCGTTTCCCCATAAAAGGCATCCATTTAATCCGTTGCCAAGCGGGAGCGCCTCATCCCACCTAGCAATCGGTTGGTTAAATTGAAGATCATACTTATCCACGTTATGTAGCCTCCTCATTAATGAGCAGAAATAACTAGTATTGCTCGAAACATATCCGTCAGACCCATCTCACTCGATATACATTTTTAAATGAATAACTATAGCTCAATCATCACTTTAATGACTTTAGAAGCTGGGTCCAGCCAATCCTTAAACCTACTAATCACCTCGTGAAAGCCTGCCCGATGTGTTATATATCTGTTAATATCGATCTCACCTGTTTGTAAAGCTTCGAATACTTGATTAAAATCTTCTCGCGTTGCATTTCGGCTGCCCATGAGTGTCATCTCTCGCTTATGAAATTCAGAATCATTAAACGAAATATCATTCTTCACAAGCCCCACATATACGAGCGTACCCCCGTGAGCGACAAAACGAAATGCACCTTCCATCGATTTCATGTTCCCCGTAGCGTCAAATACCATGGTTGGGTAACTTCCATCCGTTAACTCTAATAGCTGCTCCTGTGGTCTGTCTAACGCGTTGACAATATGATCCACCTCCGCCCACGATCTACAGAATGCAAGTCGCTCCTCGTTAACGTCCATCGCAATAACATTCGCGCCTACATGTTTGGCGAATGCCATAACCCCGAGTCCAATGGGTCCGGCCCCTATAACGAGTGCAGTTTCACCCTGTGAAAGCTGAGAACGACGAACAGCGTGAGCTCCAATAGCTAACGGCTCAAGCATAGCAGACGCGTCTAACGATAATCCTTCCGTTCGAATCAGATGTGTGACTGGTACAGCTATTCGCTCCTGCATACCTCCATCAACGTGAACTCCAAGCACCTCCATGGAAGTACAGCAATTTGTTTTGCCATGACGGCAGGCAATACATACTCCGCAGTGCATATAAGGGATGATTGCTACCTGATCCCCTATCAGAAATCCACAATTCGTATCGTTGATCTGCTCAATAATCCCCGACAACTCATGACCTAGTATGCGTGGGTATGTGAAAAATGGCTGATTACCTTGATAAGCGTGCATATCCGTTCCGCAAATACCTATTCGTCTTACCCTTACGATTGCTTCCCCAGATTTCATCGTTGGCTCTGGTAGATTATACTGATACTGAAATGAACCTATGTGCTGGCATACAATACCGTTCATGAATTCAGCTTCCCTTCGATCCGAAGTCTAGTATTGTATTCCTGTCTGCCACTCACCCAAGTTTCATTCAATACAGGAGCCAGAATATCCTGTATTGCCTTCAGCAGCTCCGCATCGATTGGCTCATCTACCCACTTCGCATTCTTCTCAATGTTCACAGGGTTAGCCGTACTGACAAGCGTTGTTGGGATTGATTCTTTCGATACAGAGAACTGTACAGCTAGTTTCGCAATATCCGTACCGTTCGCTGCACAGAACTCTGCGGCCTCCTTACAGGTATCCTTTAAGGTTCGACTCGCTGGATGCCACTCCGGTGTCCCACGCGAACTTAACAAGCCCATGGATAGCGGTGAGGCATTGACCAGACCCACTTCCTGAGATTCGATCAGCGGTAGAAGCTGCAACAGCGATGTATCATTTAAGGAATAATGACAGTAGGAAATAATCGCATCCACCTCCACTTTTGGAAGCATGTACTCGAAGAGTTCCACAGGCAGCCCACATATTCCAGTATGACGGATCTTCCCCTGCTGCTTTAACAGCTTTAGTGTCGGAATGGCTTCGTCGAAGATGATCTGTGCTGGAACGAACTCAATATCATGCAAGAACAAAATATCGACATAGTCCGTATGCAAACGGGTCAAGCTCTCTTCAAGGCTCTTTACAATTCGTTTAGCTGAGAAATCGAATACATCTGCTCCATAACGACCCGCTTTAGTAGATAATAGATACTTATCACGGGGTACTTCTTGAATAGCCCTGCCTAATACCGTTTCCGCTTTCGTAAGACCATAGTAAGGCGACACATCGATATAATTAATGCCTGCATCAAGGGCAGCATGCACTGTCTTTACGGCTTCACGATCCTCTGTATTACGGAAGACTGAGCCTAACGAGGAGGCACCAAAGCTAAGTTGCGATACTTCCAGTCCTGTCTTACCTAACTTTCGATACTTCATTAGAGCATCACTCCATCCTTGAAAATGGCTATCTCGCGAAACCCATTGATCTCATTCTTAGTCTTCAGTTCTCCTGAGGCCACCGCAATGAGTTGATGCCACAATTCATAGCTCATCTCTGACATTGACTTCATCTCCAGAAGCTGCCCTGCATTATAATCAATCCAGTTCTTCTTATGCCCGGCCAAATCCGAGTTCGTTGCAATTTTGACCGTTGGAACAGGACCACCAAACGGCGTACCTCGCCCCGTCGTGAACAACACCATATGAGCTCCTGCAGCGGATAAGGCAGTAACGGATACTAAATCATTCCCTGGGGACTCTAATAGGTTCAACCCACTGGTGTTAACCCGACTACCATACTTCACAACAGCATTCACAATAGAGCGGCCACCTTTTTGCGTACAGCCTAAAGATTTTTCTTCAAGCGTGGTGATGCCCCCGGCTTTGTTTCCTGGTGATGGGTTTTCATAGATTTCTTGCCCATGTCTCATAAAATACTGCTTAAAATCATTAATAAGTGTGACAATTTCCCCGAAGACCATATCATTTACAGCCCGATTCATTAGAATCGTCTCCGCACCGAACATTTCCGGAACCTCGGTCAATATCGCAGTGCCGCCAAATTCGATCAGACGATCTGCCAGTGTCCCTACTAGGGGATTCGCTGTAATGCCAGAAAAACCATCAGAGCCCCCGCATTTCAAGCCTAGTTTTAGCCTCGATACAGGTACCTGCTCTCGTTTGAACGTTTTGGCATAAGCTATCAATTCTTCAATAAGCTCCAGCCCTTTCTCCAGTTCATCCCCTTCCTCTTGAGCGCTCATGAATTTTACACGTAGCGGATTATCATCGCCAATCGCTTGTTTGAAGCTATCGATTCCGTTATTCTCACAGCCAAGACCCACAACAAGTACACCAGCAGCATTGGGGTGATTCACAAGCGAAGCGAGTAGATTCTGTGTGTATTGCAGATCATCTCCAAGCTGTGAACAGCCATATGGGTGCGCAAAATGGAACACGCCATCTACTTGTTCATCACAGTGATCATTTCCTCGTTTGGCAAGCATTTCACAAGTTTTGTTAATACAACCCACGGTGTTAATAATCCAGATCTCATTGCGAATACCCACTTCTCCATTGGGTCTCATATACCCTTGAAACGTAGGCGCATGGCTTGACGATTCTTGCTTATCCTGATGAACCGGCTCGTAGCTGTAATCTAGTATAGATCCAAGCCCTGTTCTTAAGTTATGGGTATGTATCCAAGAACCTTCCCGAATGTCCATCGTCGCTCTTCCAATGGAATAACCAAATTTATAGATATCCTGCCCTGTGAGTACAGATGATGTTAATAACTTATGTCCCTTCGGTGTATCATCTATAACTTTGAGAGAGCGACCATTTTCTAGCAGAAGTGTTTCACCTGAACCCAAAGGCCGTAGCGCAATCACAACCTGATCTTGCTCAGACAAACGAATCCAATCATTCATTAATCCCACCTCGTTCCAGACACTCTAAATGCTCTGCGACCGTTTCGCTCAAGTTCCTCCATGCGGACAAGTCCTGTCCCCATAACTCCTTGTCAGCAAGAATTGCATTCACAATATCTCGTTGATGAAACACCTCTTCTGTCATTTTTTCATCGCTGGCCCAATGCCTTGCCATGCTCTCCAAGACTTTAACATCATCTCGAACCACATAAGTGCTTCCATTCAAACTCATGCCTTTGAATACGCCCTCATCATTCAGGATTACTTTATAATAGCGAAGAAGGCCTGCTACACCTATGACCAGCCCCTCCGGTATTTCCTTATCTGAATCAATGTAATAAGCTATCGAAGGCAACAATCGAGTTCTAAACTTACTAATCGAATTCATGGCAATATCAGCAAGACGATGATTGATGTATGGATTACCAAAACGATCAAATACGCTCTTCGCGTAAATATGTAGTTCTTCTTCATCGTAAGGTAACGTCGGCAAAATATTACGCAGCACCGTATTTCGTACCCATTCGCCGAACTGTGGATGCTCCATAAATTCTCTTACATGCTCTATACCGTTTAGCAAACCTAAGGGAGCCATCCAAGTATGAGATCCATTCAGAATCCGAACTTTCTGCTGCTGAAATGGTGTCAAATCCTTTGTCCAATGCACATTTAGTCCTGCCTTACGAAACGGTAGAAGCGCTTCCATTTCTTCTTCTGCCTCAATTGCCCATAAGTGGTACGGTTCTGCTGTGCACAACATTGAATCCCGGTATCCCCAAGCTTCAAACCATGCTTCCGCTTGCTCCTCATCTGGATATCCCGTCACAATTCGATCGACTAATGAATTAAGGAAACGGTTATGCTTGTTAATCCAATCTCGGAATGATGCTGAGAAATGCCAATCCTCAGCATACCGAAGAACCGCTGCCTTCAGAACATCTCCGTTCCGCTCTAACAGCTCGCAAGGCAGCAAGATAAGACCTTTTTCAGGATTACCTTGAAATGCTTGATAGCGTTCATGAAGCAGGTACGCAATTTTGCCCGGATAAGATAGAATCGGTTGACCATAAGTCAGCTCTTCTTGACGATATGTAAGTCCCGCTTCCGTCGTATTGGATACAATAAAGCGAAGATCTGGGCTAATAGCTAGTTCGATGAGACGTGACCACTCCGCGTATGGATCAAACATTTGAGAGAACACTTGAATCGTTTCTTTTTTCATAACCAAAGAGCCTTGATCCATGCCTTGCGTAACTAATGTGTATATCCCGTTTTGGACAATAAGCTTATCGATGTTCGCTTTCCCAGCAGGCCTAGGCTGTGTTACCGCAATGCTGCCTCTGAACAACCTCTGAGACCGGCATATATAGATCATCCAGTCTACGAACCCTCGCAAAAAGTTCCCCTCTCCAATCTGCAAAATCGTTACCGGTTCGTTATTCATTGTCTCAAATATCTCACGGCTCTCACTCGTTAGCATCGACGGGTTCAACAGATTACTCATAATTTATAGAACTCCTTAGCATTCAAGCCGAATAGCTTATTCTGCTCACTCTTCCCCCACTCCGGAGGCATAGCTTCCTGCAGTAATTGAATGACTTCGTCATACGAGGCTGCTCTCAGACAAACTGGCCAATCACTGCCAAACATCACTCGATCAGGCCCAAATAACTGAAACACATGATGGATGTAGGGAATGAAATCCTGCGGTTTCCAGTTCAAATGATCACCTTCAGTTACGAGTCCGGAAATCTTACAATAAATGTTAGGAAAGCTTGCTATCTCACGCATTGCTTGTAACCAATTATTCATCTCCATGTCTCTGACCCGAGGTTTGGCAATATGATCAATAACTCCACGTAAATCAGGAACCTGATGGAGCATTTGGGCGCTATGTTCCAATTGACTCGGCAACACCAATATGTCTACGGGGACATCTTCCTTTGCATAACCTTGCAGCGCCGTAATAAATGCTTCTTCTAATATGCGACTTGAATCAGGCATCTCCTGAATCATTATTCGGAACCCTAGGAACTTCTGGTGCTGGCCAAATCGCTCATAGTGTTTCCGGTGATCTGGATCCAATAAATCCAGCCACCCAACAACACCTAATATCGAAGCTTCATCTGCTGCTAATGTTAGGAGAAACTCGGTCTCATCCATCGTAGGTGCCGCTTGGACAGCAATACTTCCTTCTATATCATGCTTCTCCAACATTGACCTTAAATCGTCCGGCATAAAATCTCGGTACAGTACAGGAATATCAGGGGTTATCCATCCATAATCACCACGTTCGATTCGCCAATAGTGTTGATGTGCATCAATTCGCATACGTTCATCCCCTCTCCTTATCCCTCATTATAAATAATCAAAATATAGAATCATATGATCTCATATTGCAGATTTGTACTATTTTTTGATATTGTTATGTCATGAACTTTAACACTTGGAAGAAGGTGTTGATATGGAACCTTTTCGCAAACCCTTTTATGGAGATCCGCTATTTCCCTTTCACCTTATCCATCGAACCCTGAAATTCCCGAACAATGAACTCCCTGACCATCTTCACGACCTTTATGAACTTGTATATATCCATGAGGGCAACGGCACATTCTTTATCGACAAATCCTTGTACGACAAACAACCTGGCGATCTGTTCATCATCCCAGGCAATACGGTACATCGATCCATTCCAGATGAAGCTGACCCGATTATCTCTACGGCTGTTTTTTTTGGTCCTACACTAGCCGGGGCTGGGGCTAATGACGATTCTTACTCGTTGCTTCAATGCTTCGATTTTGCTTCCAAACATAAAATTTACAAATTCGCATTGCCAGACCCATTACGTTTTACAATCGAGTCCACGTTGGATGTCATTCAAGAAGAATATAAACTCCAGCAGCAAGGTTATCGAGCAGCTATAAGACTGGAACTCGGAAAACTGCTCCTGCAATTGAATCGATACCTGAATCAACATTTTACGAGCCAGCCGCTGGACAATAAAATCGGACCCTCATGGATAAAAAGTACCCTCTTCGAAATCGATGCGAATCCTGAACTACCTCATAGTTTAGTAACGTTTGCGGAGAGAGCATCCGTATCTCAATCTCATTTTTCACGTGTATTTAAACAGTTCACCGGAATGAACGTCACGGATTATGTGAATGCCAAGCGTATTATTCGTGCGAAGGAGTTACTCCTTCAATCAGATGACAATGTCTCCAGCATTGCTGAAACTTGCGGGTTCACAAGCATTCCCCATTTCCATCGAATTTTTAAGATACTTACGAATACTACGCCCTCTGCATATCGAAAAAAGAAATAAAAATGCAAAAGACCCGCAAAGGGTCTTTTGTCTGTCAAGAAACTCCTATTGCGGGCTAATATCAACGTTCTAGTACTCACTCGGTTATCATTTATGGACATCCTAACTTAATCTTCAATTGCTGCCTTACGGGAGTTAATACGACGGATCATTTCCGGATCAAATTTCGGCTGTCTGTCGTATGTGTAAAGGCCGTTTACTTCCTGTTCTATATCATATAATTGCGTATAGCAAAATCCGAACATCATCGGGTGATCAAGCAGCGTACTTGTTAATCCCTCATAACGTTCCAGAAATGCCTCCTCGGATGTTGGGCGATCGCCATATCCCCAAGATTTCTCATCATTCTGATTTGGATTCCACCAGATGCCGCCATACTCACTAATGAAGTATGGCTGTCCTTCATACTTTTGTCTATCTGGAAACGTATTAAAGACTTCCCCACCCGTCTTCATCGGTTCATATTTTGCACGAAACGACTCCGGGTTCTGATCGTAATCATGGATATCAAAAATATCCGTCACTACATGATAATTCCCACTGGTGTCTATGACTGGACGCGTCGGATCGATTTGTTTGGTAACCTCGTAAACAATTCGCAGGACATCGTTATTTTGCCTAGTTCCATTATGATCCCACGTTTCGTTAAACGGACACCAACCTATGATGGCGGGATGATTGAAATCACGTTCTACGCCTTCAAGCCATTCAGGTAAGAACTGCGAAAGCCCTGTTGTTGTAGTAATATCCAGTCCCCAATTCGCATGCTCTCCCCATACGAGATAACCTAATTGGTCAGCCCAGTATAGGAAGCGGGGCTCGAACATTTTCTCGTGCAGTCTGGCTCCGTTAAACCCAAGTCCCATCGATATTTCGATATCTTTTCGTAGATCCTCATCGCTCGGAGCCGTATAGATGCCATCCGGATAAAAACCTTGGTCCAGTACAAGACGCTGAAACACTGATCTCTCATTCATCCGAAATGCCATTCCATCCAACCTAACTGTTCGGAGACCGAAATAGGAGCTCACGGAATCATCCACTTGACCCTGTTGATACAAGGATAACTTCAGATCATACAATCTGCCTTTGCCCACTTCCCATAGGTGAACCTGAGACAACGGTATGCTCATTTTTAAGGATGGTCCTGACATAAGAACACTAGCATGCCCAACTTGCTTCCCGTCATAAAAAGCAGCTGCGCTAACACTTCCCCCTGCTGTATTTCCCTCAATCTTCAAGTCCAGATGCACGCAAGCATTGTCTGGATCGCTAACGAGCTTCATATTAGATAGATATGTTTCAGGCACCTGCTCAAGCCATACCGTCTGCCAAATCCCCGTAGTTCGCGTGTAATCACAGCCACTCGAGTAGAACCTCCCACTCTGCTTGCCCCGTGGTTGAAGCCCTGAACGAACATCGTCCTCTGCATACACGGTGATGATATTCACACCCGATGATACCTCTGCTGTGATGTCAAAGCTAAACGGAGAATAGCCGCCACGATGCGTACCTACAGATACACCATTTATCCATACCTCCGTGTTGTAATCAACTGCACCAAAATGAATTAGAATTCGGCCACTCGACCATGTCTCTGGTACGGAAAACTCTCTTCTATACCATACCGCAGCCATAAAATCTGTATATTCTACACCGGATAGTTTGCTTTCCGGACAGAATGGTACCGTTATCGTTCGAGATAGTTCATGCTCGGCATGATGGTATCCGCGTTCCTTGCCACTTTTTCCATGATCAATATCAAATTGCCATTGACCGTTTAAATTGATCCAATGAGGACGCTCCCAATTAGGACGAGGATATTCTGGACGGGGAATTTTTGTGTTGCTTGATGCCATTGTCATTGTTAATCACTCCTATTTAGTTAACCTATTGATTAATAATTAACTCAATGCTACTACAAGCAGATTGTAAGATAGGGCTCTTATTTAGTCAACTGCAATCTTGTTTGGTTAACTAATTAGTTATACAATGGTTAATATCAATATAAACGTAATCGTAAAGGCGGGTCCATAAATGGAATTACAGGTTAATCAAAGCAACCTATCATTCTTTGTCGCACTAGCTTCCGAAACTCGAATTCGAATGATTGAAATGCTAAGTAAGGAAAACCTCAACATTAGAGAAATGGCACACAGACTAGAGATGTCCTCTGCTATTGTGACTAAACATGTGCAGCAGCTTGAAGAAGCTGGAATCATTCATACAGAGATGATTGCAGGCAAACGTGGGATGCAGAAACAATGCATGCTTCATCTAAGTACCTTGTCATTAATCTTTAAAACCTCTGACATACCAGAAGAGCCTGCACAGGTTCAGAATTCATATTCTGTATCTATTCCTGTAGGGCAGTACACCGAATATCAAATCAAACCTACATGTGGGCTTGCCTCCGAGAAGAAGCTGATCGGAATGCGGGATGATCCTCGATATTTTGCCGAACCAGAGCATGTAAGCGCACAGCATTTATGGTTCGCCAGCGGGTTTGTGGAGTATCGTATACCGAATTACTTGACAAGTAGAGACAACATCACCAGCCTTCGCATATCCCTTGAGATCGGTTCGGAAGCGCCTGGCTATGCGGATAACTGGCCATCCGACATCTCATTCATAGTCAATGACATTCCCGTTTGCATATGGACCTCCCCTGGAGATTTTGGAAGTGTACAAGGCAAGCTTACTCCCGTATGGTGGGAGCCCGGCAGCACCCAGCATGGCCTCCTGAAGACACTACTTGTCAATTCCACGGGGACGTATATGGATGGCGTTCTTCTATCTGATGTGTGTATTCAAGATATCCCCTTTAAACCTGCTGAGGAACTACGATTCCGTATTAGTTCTCCCGAAGATGCTAGAAATGCCGGCGGCGTCAGTCTCTTCGGTAAATGTTTCGGTAATTATGAACAGGATATTCAGGTCAGGGTTAGTTATTAGAAGAATTGGATTTTAATCGGATTCGATAAGTGACTCCAACGGGAACCTTAAAGAGATATCTCTTATCCACCAGTTCAACTGAAATGAGCTCATCATGAGAATCTAGAATCTCAATAGGAATATCACTATAAATTACACATGTATCCTCGCGAATTGAACGGATTTTTGCCTCTAACAAACGGCCCTGTGACCATTCCATATCAAGGGTGAACCCACCTCTTGCACGTAAACCAGTAACACGGCCCGTGGACCATTCCAATGGAAGTGCAGGCAGGAGGTGAATTTCACCGGCATGGGATTGCAGAAGCATTTCTTGAATGGCAGCAGCCCCTCCAAAGTTTGCATCAATCTGAAACGGCGGATGATCACCAAAAAGGTTCGGATGTACCGCTTTAGACAATAGGTTCTGTAAGCTGCTATACACTTTATCGCCATCACCAAGCCTTGACCAAAAGTTCGCAATCCAAGCTTGGCTCCACCCTGTATGACCACCACCATGTTCTAATCTTCGCTCAAGCGTACGTCTCGCAGCAGCCCCTAATTCAGGCATCCGGTGAGGTACGATTTGCTCTCCCGGATGCAGTGCAAATAAGTGCGAAATATGCCTGTGACCTGGTTCGGCCTCTTCATAATCAATGGACCATTCCATAAGTTGACCGTACCTGCCCACTTGCGGCTTAGGAAGCCGACTTCGGACTTCTGCCCATTGTTCTTGCAAATGTCGATCGTGCTCAAGAAGTTCTGCCGCTTCTATACAGGCACTAAATAAGGCATATATGATTTGGGAATCCATGGATGGACCATAACATAAGGAACCTTTTTCACCGCCTTCAGTTATATAGCTATTTTCTGGTGATAGTGAAGGTGAAGTAACCAAATGCCCATATGAATCTTCAATCAAATAATCGAGGAAAAATAAAGCTGCTTCCTTAAGCACCGGATAAGCCCTTTCCCGCAAAAAGCTTTCAGATCCGTTATATCTGTAATGCTCCCAGAAGTGAAGTGCAATCCATGCACCACCTGTCGGCCAAATGTTAGAAGTCGTGAATGCCCCGAATATACCACTATCCGCCCACAGATTTGTCATGGTATGGGCTACAAATCCTTTAGCACCATATAAATTTTTGGCTGTCTGGCGACCGTTTACAAGGAGTCTATCTACGAAGTCGAATAACGGCTCATGACATTCCGCCAAATTCCCCACTTCTGCAATCCAATAATTCATCTGTAGATTAATATTCAGGTGGAAATCAGATTCCCATGGCGGGGTAAAACTTTCATTCCATATCCCTTGCAGATTGGCTGGGAGACTCCCGGGCCGAGAACTAGCTATGAGCAAATATCTTCCGTATTGATAGAATAGTACTTCAAGACCACGATCAACACGACCTAGTCGGTAATTCGTAAGACGCTCAGATGTAGGACACTGTACAAGCTGTTCCTCATCATCTCCCTTTAACTCTAGCTTAACTCTATCAAATAATTGCCGATGATCTGAAACATGTCTTCGCTTAAGCTCTGCAAACGGTATGGATGCGGCTCCTTCAGCTTGCCTTAACGCCTCTTGATAAGGGTCCTTGCATCTAAACGATGTCTGCGCCGCCATAATTAACGTAATCGAGTTGGCATGACGAATATCCAAGTAATTTCCTACTACAAGGATTTCTCCTCCATCCACTACGGCTTGTAAAACGGCAGCATAACGCACTCCTCCTTCCCCAGCCTGTCCTTGCATTGTGAGAATATCGAAGCTCTCTCGCTTAATATCTCCCTCAAAGGGTCTTCTGCTCATCCTTGCTGTTATGGAAAGAGCTGCTGGCTTAGAAGCCGTTAAATGGATGACTACAACATGGTCGACCGCACTTGAAAAAATATCTCTATGATACTGCGTTGTCCCTACTTGGTAATCAATAGATGCGACTCCGGTCTGAATATTAAGCTCACGCTGATAGTTAAGTGCATTGTCAGCACCTTCTACCTGGATGAATAGATCGCCAAGAGGTTGATATGGGCCAAAATAATGAGGAGCATTCGTCATATGTAATAAAGCCAATTTCTCAGCTTCCTTAGGTCTACCATCCTTCAGTAATCTTCGGATCTCCTCCAACTTCTCAGAAGAAGTGTGATTGTCATTTCCTTTCGGTCCTCCGTACCATAAGGAATCTTCGTTCAGTTGAATCCGTTCGTTCCTAATTCCCCCGAAGATCATCCCACCCAAACGGCCATTCCCTATTGGAAATGCCTCTGTCCAAACCTGTGCTGGCCCTCTCTCTATCAATTTGCAATGATTATCCCTCATCCATTTTCAACCTCCCATGCTGAGAATAATATTTTCACAACCGACTATCTCCTTAATAGAGATTAGTAACACAGTTCAAGAAAACGTTTTCAATAAATATCACTTCAAGTATCTCCCTACATTAACCTTATACGCCCTAGCTCTGTGAAAACCCCTTCCGAATTTAACTGCACCAAGCTAAAAATAGCCAACATACAGAACCCCCATTATCCGTTTTTAGATAAACTTATATGTTTCATACTTGTAAATCAAGCCGAAGTTCCACAAATAAAACAGCCCCCACTTTATAAAGTGAGGGCTGTTCCTTATAACGATATTGATTAATTGCGAATCAGATAATCGAAAGCACCTAGAGCTGCTGTAGCACCAGATCCCATAGAAATGATGATCTGCTTATAAGCACTATTCGTGCAGTCACCAGCAGCAAACACACCAGGTATTGTTGTAGCGCCATGGCTATCTACCACGATTTCACCCATTCGTGTGCGTTCAAGTGTATCAGCTAACCAATCGGTGTTTGGTACAAGGCCAATCTGTACAAACACACCTTGCAATTCTATATGTTTTGTTTCTCCTGTCTCACGCTCGATATAGGAGATACCATTGACCTTATCCGTTCCGGTAATTTCTTTGGTTTGCGCATTCTTAATTACCGTAACGTTAGGCAGGCTGTAAAGGCGATCTTGAAGTACAGCATCGGCTTTGAGCTCTTCAGCAAACTCAAGAACCGTTACATGATTCACAATACCCGCAAGATCAATCGCTGCTTCTACGCCGGAGTTACCGCCGCCAATAACTGCAACATCTTTACCTGCAAACAAAGGACCGTCACAGTGTGGGCAATAAGCTACCCCTTTGTTCTTGAATTCAGCTTCACCCGGAACGCCGACATTTCTCCAGCGAGCACCGGTGGATATGATCACGGTTTTACTCTTCAGAACCGCGCCATTCTCAAGCTCAATCTCGATGAGATCCTTCTTCTCCAGACGTTTAGCACGCTGCAGCTTCATCACATCGATGTTATATTCTTTCACCTGTTCTTCAATAGCCGCTACGAGCTTAGGACCCTCAGTGTATTTCACACTAATAAAGTTCTCAATGCCCATTGTATCATTAACCTGACCGCCAAAACGTTCAGCAACAATACCTGTGCGGATCCCTTTACGCGCTGCATAAATCGCTGCACTTGCACCTGATGGACCACCACCAACAACAAGTACATCATAAGGATCTTTATTGTCAAACTCAGAAGCGTCCGGAGCAGAACCCAGTTTAGCAAGAATCTCTTCAATCGTCATACGACCACTTTCGAAAAACTCACCATTGAGGTATACGCTAGGTACAGACATAATCTGTTTGCTCTCTACCTCTTCTTTGAATGCTGCACCGTCAATCATGGTATGCGAAATACCTGGATTGAGGACGCTCATCAGGTTCAATGCTTGTACAACATCAGGACAGTTATGGCAGCTCAGGCTGATATACGTTTCAAACGTGTATTCGCCGCGAATGCTCTTGATTTGATCAATGACACTCTGCTCCACTTTTGGAGCTCGTCCACTAACTTGTAGCAGCGCGAGCACCAATGAAGTAAATTCATGTCCGAGTGGCGTACCAGCAAAGATGACACCCGTGTCTTCTCCAACACGATTGACACTAAAGCTTGGTGTTCTAGATAACTGTGTCTTCTCCAACGTGATCTGTGAAGACATGCTGGAAATTTCCTCAACCAGAGCAAGCATTTCGACGGATGCATCATCATCGCCTGCGCTGACTTTGAGTACAATATCGCCTTCCAACATTTGAAGATATTGTGCTAGTTGGTTTTTAATATCTTGATCTAGTGCCATTTATATTACCACCTTAAATTTTGCCTACAAGATCTAAACTTGGTTTCAATGTTGCTGCACCTTCAGACCATTTTGCTGGGCAAACTTCACCTGGATGATTACGTACATATTGTGCTGCTTTGATCTTGTTAACGAGAGCACTTGCATCACGGCCAATACCACCAGCGTTGATCTCAACAGTCTGGATGATACCATCTGGATCGATGATGAACGTACCACGATCTGCAAGACCGTCTTCTTCGATCAATACATCAAAGTTGCGGGAAATCGTATGCGAAGGGTCACCGATCATGATGTATTTTACTTTACCGATTGCTTCAGAGCTTGCATGCCATGCTTTATGAGTAAAATGAGTGTCTGTAGAAACGGAGTATACTTCTACACCCAACTCTTTCAAAGTTTCATATTGGTTTTGCAGATCTTCAAGCTCAGTAGGACAAACGAACGTGAAGTCAGCTGGGTAGAAGCAAACTACGCTCCATTTACCTTTGAAGTTTTCTTCTGTAATATCTAGAAATTTACCGTCTTGAAATGCAGATGCTTTAAATGGTAGTACTTCTGTTCCGATTAGTGACATGATTATATCTCCTTTTAATTGTAATTTAGTTTATATAGTAAGTTCAGGACGATTTGGCATGTCCTTGAACGTACTTTGTAATTATTATAATCAACCAAAAAACGAAAAATGTCAAGCTTTTTTATAATAATTCTAATCTAGTAACAATTTTAAACAAATGAGCTTATCATTTCATTATGCTTCTAACCAAATCAAAATATTCCTGACCTAAAAGTGGATTTTTCTTCTAGACGAAAGACGCTCCTTTCCTCAGAATACTTGTTCAGAAATCGCATTGTAACTCCTTTTTTATTTTATCAAAATCAACCATATTATGCATCTTCCAACATTGTAAAATTAGTTACAGAAAATATCCTTTAAAATCCCATAAGGAAAAATAATGTTCTCATCCTATTTTTATACTCCAAATCTTAATTCAATATGCTATACTCGGGGCAAGCAATAACATCAAGCGATAGGCTCATGTAATCACTGCATCATCAATCCACGATTCTGGAGGAGAACCGATGAACAAAATTACAATTGCCGTGATTGGCTGCGGCACGATTGCGAACAGTGCCCATATCCCTGCTTACATGGCTAATACAGATGCTGAAATTAAATATTTCTGCGATCTTGTGAAGGAACGGGCCGATGCCGCTGTAACGAAATACGAGTGCGGTCAAGCCATTGAGGATTATCATCAGATTTTAAATGACCCTGAGGTTGATGCGGTATCGATCTGTACACCGAATGACGGTCATGCATCCATCGCCATTGATTGCTTGCGAGCAGGTAAGCATGTATTATGCGAAAAACCAGCAGCACGGACCTATGCTGAAGCACTGGAAATGCAAAAGGTTCAGCACGAAACAGGCAAGACGCTCAATATTGGGGTCGTCAACCGGTATAATGAAAGCGTTAACAGGATTAGGAAGATGATCCAAAATGGTGATCTTGGTGAAATCTATCATGTATATGCGAGCTTCCGCTCCCATCGCTCCATTCCAGGATTGGGCGGTGCCTTCACAACTAAATCCATCGCGGGTGGCGGTGCTTTGATCGATTGGGGCGTTCACTACCTCGATATCGTAATGTACTGTACTGGAGATCCAAAGCCGAAGACTGTTTCTGGACAAACCTACTGCAAACTAGGCAAGGATATGGAGAATTATACCTTCCTCAACATGTGGGCAGGTCCACCGAAATACGACGGCACTTATGATGTTGATGATTTCGTCACCGCTCTTGTGCGCACCGAAGGTCCAACTATTTCTCTAAACGGTGCATGGGCACAAAATATTGGTACAGATGAGAGTTACATCGACTTCTTAGGTGACAAAGGTGGGATCCGATTGAAGTATGGCGCAGACTTCACCTTTTACAGTACAAATGACGGTGCACTAACCGAAACAACACCAAAATTCAATCACGGAAGCATGTTCCAGAATGAAATTGATGGTTTCATTCGATGCATTCAAACCGGAGAAAAGCAACCTTCGCATATCGATACAGTCATCCTCTCCTCCCAGATTATTCAAGCAATTTACGATTCATCCGACCAGCACGGAGAAGTATCGCTGGAGCCTGTTGTCCAAACAGCTAATCATCAATAATTCTATATTTCAATCCGACGAAGAGCTGCTCACTAGGCCGTAAGGACCTAGGGCAGCTTCTTTATATGGAATCAAATCATTTTTCATCCTATTTAGAGCCTCCATCCTACTTCCTAAAAAAAGAAACCCTACAAAATCGTCCTAAGTACATGTTTCACCTCTGTGCACAGTGGGTAATTGTTATAAGCATATTATTACGGTTAATCGGACCTACTCAAGTGATGGTTCGTTACCTACTTACGCATTTTGCATATATCCATTTGGGCTGAGAGAAGCAGTAGCATCATTAAAGAGCTGCTTGACCTATCACAGGTATTTCAGGAATTCATGTGTGAGAACGCATACTTTTTTGTATGCAGGGCATACAGGCTTGAAATGTTTCGGATGGATGCATCAGGGGATTACACAGTTTAGCAAGCTACTATGCATATAAAGGTGGAATTTTCGGTATATAAGTCAATACCGTAACGAAAATTGTGACTTGAATTTGTTAGCACCCTTCAGGGTTCCTCTTTAACGCTTTTCCATCCCTTAACCATGCAACTAATCCTATCCATTTTGATATTTTTTAAAGCTAACTTGCTTGGCTTCATTTCAGCTATTACATATATAAGGCTGATGCCTTCTCTTAATTCTGGAATCACACATGTGGTGTAACCCTCTACTCTCTGCCGGATCATATGCCGAATGCTCCTGATAATATGGACTTCTTCCAAAGGGGCGATTGAATGATAGTACTAGAGCATGTGAACAAAGTTTATGATAATGGCTTTCACGCACTGAAAGACATTAACCTCGAATTCAAAAAAGGTGAAATCACCGTCCTAATCGGTCCAAGTGGATGTGGTAAATCTACAACCATGAAGCTGATCAATGCACTTAACACGCCATCTTCAGGCAAAGTGCTCATTGACGGCAAGGATATCTCCGAGATGAATCCGGTAGAACTGCGGCGCAATATCGGTTATGTCATTCAAAGCGTTGGTTTATTTCCGCATATGAATATTTCCAAGAATGCCGGTGTCGTTCCGCGTCTGAAGAAATGGGATAAAGACAAAACAGACCAAAAGGTAAATGAATTGCTTGATATGGTCGGACTGGATCACAAAACCTACGGCTCCCGCTATCCCTCAGAGCTTAGTGGGGGACAACAGCAGCGCGTAGGTGTAGTGCGGGCACTTGCCGCTGAACCTGATATCATTCTCATGGATGAACCATTCTCCGCACTGGATCCCATCAGCCGTGAGCAGCTTCAGGATGAACTGATCCGGCTTCAGCAGGATCTCCATAAGACGATTATTTTTGTAACGCATGATATGGATGAAGCGATCAAAATTGCAGATACCATCGTTCTTATGAAAGATGGTGAAGTGATGCAGACCGGTAGACCGGATACGATACTAAGACATCCTGCGAACGATTATGTACGTAACTTTATCGGTTCGAACCGTCTGCAAAATGAAAATGAAAGCAGCTACGAAATTCCGCTTGTAGATGAAGTGATGATTACGAATCCGGTCACAGCATTCCCAAGCAGAGGATTAGCCGAAGCTATCAAATTGATGGAAATAAAACGGGTAGACTCACTGCTCATTGTGGACCGTAATCGTCAGCTTCACGGCGCGGTTTCAATCTACCGAGTTCTCGATCAATACGGGGAAGAAGGGAAAACTGTAGCTGATGTGATGCATCCAGTCCGTTACTCCGTAGCATCCGGAAGCTCGCTGACCCAAGCTATTGAAATTATGGACAATCATCAGCTTAGCAATCTACCGATTATCGATAGTAACAACCGGTTCCTCGGATTAATTACAAGAGGTAGTGTAGTTAAACATTTGGCCGAAGTATATCCAGCTATGGCCCCTCCGCTGCCGAACGGAGAGGATGAGTAATATGAACGCATTCTGGAGCTTTATTACGGATCGTTATCCGGATATTTTGAAGGCATTACAGGAGCATCTGATCCTCTCGTTCTCTTCCGTATTACTTGGGACAATTGTTGCAGTACCGATCGGAATACTGCTTGTATACAACCGGATAAATTGGATTAATAGTATTGTATTTTTCATTACGAACCTATTTCAGACTGTTCCGAGCTTGGCACTTCTAGCTATTCTCATTCCCTTACTCGGTATTGGGATGAAGCCCGCCATTCTGGCACTCTTCCTATACTCCTTAATGCCAATTCTGCGGAATACTTACGACGGCTTTCATTCCGTGGATAAAGGTGTGCTGACTTCAGCCAAAGGAATGGGATACAGTACTGCTCAAACCATTCTAAAGATTCAGCTTCCTCTATCTCTCCCATATATCATGTCAGGTATCCGTATCACGACAGTCTACATCATCAGCTGGGCGACACTCGCTTCCCTGATTGGTGCTGGCGGTTTGGGACAGCTTATTGTATCCGGACTTGGAGTTAACAAACCTGAGATGATATTTATCGGTGGTATTGGCGCCATTCTCCTAGCACTTGTAGCCGATGGTCTGCTTGGTCTCCTTGAGAGCTGGCTCAGTAAACACTACCATCAAAATCAGACCCGGGACGCTGCGGTATGAGTAACATGAATCTGAAACCGCGAACCAGACCGAATAAGGGAGACGTGATGAAACTGAATAAACTCAAATGGATACCGATGCTAGTCTGTATGATCGCTCTTGCCTCATTCACCTCAGCGTGCGGAGTAAAGAGTGAGATTACGATTGGGACTCAAACCTATACCGAATCCAAAATTATTGCTGAAATGTATAAAGCCTTGATCGAAGACCAAACCAACCTGAAGGTGGATATTATTCCCGACTTAGCGTCAAGTTCCCTTATCATCGATGCGATGAAAAGAAACGACGTCCAGATGGCGACATTCTATACAGGTGAAATTTTTAACAACCATTTTCCAATCAGCGGCTCGAAAGACCGTGACACCGTCTTGAAGGAAGCGCAAGAAGGATTTCGGGAACACTTCGGTTTCACTTGGATGGACCCTCTGGGCTTTGAGAATACCTACGCGTTCACCGTCAGAAAGGATATTGCGGAATCGAATGGGTATACCAAAATTTCCGATGTTAAACAAGACATGGATAAGATGAAGCTCGGGGTAGATACCACCTGGCTGGAAAGAAGCAGCGATGGGTACCCTGCCTTCTCCAAAGCATATGACATCAAATTCGGCCAGGTTTTCCCTATGGAGATCAGTCTGGTATATAGTGCGGTAGCTAATAAGCAGGTCGATATTGTTTTGGCCTATTCTACAGATTCCCGGCTAAAAGCCTACGAGTTACAGACACTTCAAGATGACAAACAATTCTTCCCTCCATATGATGCAAGTCCGGTACTTCGTTCGGACCTTTTGAAAGAGCATCCTGAAATTCAGGATACAATAGCGCCTTTAATCGGTCATCTGGATGCAGATACGATGATATCGCTCAACTATCAGGTGGACATTGAGAAGAAAAGTGAGCGAGAGGTTGCCATTTCGTACTTGAAAGAGCAGGGCCTCTTGAAAAGCTAAAGGAGGGTTACTATGGAAAGTGAACAATTAACATTTGCAGACTTCTTATCCTATATATCACGAAATAAAGATATGCTCTGGGAGTATTTTCTACAGCATCTCACCATGGTCGGTATCGGTCTCGGATTAGCCGTCATCATCGGTGTGCCCCTCGGCATTCTATGCTCCAAAAACAAATGGGCAGCCAAAATCATCCTATTTATAACCAATATTCTTCAGGTCGTACCGAGCCTTGCTATGCTCGTCGTCCTCATGCTGTGGCTGGGACTTGGAACGAAGACCGTCATGGTCGGACTCTTCCTATATTCACTTAATCCGATTGCTCGTAATACCTACGTCGGTTTAAAGCAAGTCGATCCAAGCTACCTCGAATCGGGTAAAGGAATCGGTATGAGCCCCTTCCAATTGCTCGTTAAAGTGCGCTTCCCCCTTTCGCTGACGTATATCATGTCAGGGCTTCGTATTGCGGCAGTTATTGCCATCGGTGTCGTAACGATCGCCCCTCTCGTTGGTGGAGGCGGTTTAGGGCGTGAAATATACGCAGGACTGAACAGTAATAACTCGCTTCGGATTTTTGCAGGTGCTATCCCTGCTGCGGTGTTAGCTATCTTCGCGGATGTTGTGCTAGGCATACTGCAGCGCAAAATGGATTTGGCTAAGCGGAAGTCGTCCAGCGTGGCCCCAGCTCCTGCCAAAACACAAAATGTGGGCTGATGATTGTAAGAAAGTGTACTTTGACTTCAAAAAGGGCATCCCTCAAGAGTATAAGATCTTGTGGAATGCCCTTTTTCTTGTTAATAGATACATCTCGTATAAGTCATTGCTACCACCATTATTCCCTTCGCTCTAAGTACATAGTTGATGGATACGCCTTTTATTTTTTATTGACGTGTAATCCATTTCCCATTCGTAAAGTCAGGGATTGCAATAGGGTGTCCCCCCATAGCAATAGAATCTTCAGACAGCGTGGAGATACACATCCATGATGCCATGTCATAGACATCCAGTGGTGTTTGAGTACCTTTCTTCACACTTTCAAAGAAATCTGCCAATACAAGCCAATCCGCACCACCATGTCCGCCTTGCACGCCTTCCTCTAAGAACTTGCTCCAAATTGGATGCTCATACTTCTCTCTGAACTCTTCAGCGTTACCCCAGTTTTTATTCCAAGATTGGTAATGATCATGGCTCCCATCAATGTATACAGATTGATTTTCTTCAGTATACATCCCCTTTGTCCCTCTTACCGTAAATCCTCTGGAATAGTATCTCGGCAATGTTGTATCCAGCGTGATAGTAATCGTCTCACCATGAGCACACTTTATAATTGTTGTAACAATGTCTCCTTGCATAAAGTCAAGCTTAGCCAGCTCACTATCATGACTCTTTTCATTCTTTATGTACTCTTTCATACCTTTAGCTTTGGAGGCCATGGATACGAGAGAAACCATGCGGTTACCACGATTGATATCTAAGATACGAGCAATGGGTCCGATTTCATGTGTGGGATAATTCTCACAGTTACGATTGATATAATTATCTAAACGATAGTGGCGATTCTCATAACCGTAGGCAATCTCATCTCTCAAATCATGCTGATATCCACCAGCACAATGTACGATTTCTCCAAATAATCCCTGCTTAACCATGTTAAGAACCATAAGCTCATCTCTGCCATAACAACAATTTTCCAAGATCATGCATGGTATTTTTGTTCTTTCGTATGCTTCTACTAATCTCCAGCACTCCTGTACCGAATATGCACCTCCAACTTCAGTAGCTACATATTTACCAGCTTCCATAGAAGCAATCGCAATATCGATATGATCTGCCCATGATGTGCTAATAATTACTGCATCAATTTCATCGATTGAGAGTACTTCTTGATAATCAATCGTTACAAAGGGTCTTGAACCCTGTTTCTCTTCTACTTTATCTGCTGCCTTTGTCTGTCTATCTTCATATCGGTCACATAGAGCAACGACCTCAACATCCGACATGTTAAGAATAACAAGCCTTAATAGCCCCATACCTCTGCCACCTAATCCGATCATTCCAATTTTAATTTTTTCTTTCATATTGTAAACCTCCCTTTAATAGCGTTATTAAGCTACAAGATCTTACTCACTCATCTTATTAGACTGTCTTGATCATATACTTCTACATATGAAATCCAGCCGTGTATTCCGTTGCAGTCTTCACATTCAACAAAGACGCAATGGATTGACCTTCAGTCGATGGCTTTCGTTCCAAATAAATAGCCGATGGATCCTTTAACGGGATGATCTGAAGCAGCAGGTCGGTACACATAATGCCAGGCATAAATCGTTTCAGACCAATTTCCCAAACCGAACCAGTATAGAAATGATCGGCGAGAAGCTCTTTTTCTCCACTTTTTCGCAATACCGCGAAATCGCCTTCATATTCGATCAGTAAAAAAATATCGTTAATTCCTAGCTCACATTGATCAAAATCCTCAGCTTCAAACCTAATACTCCATTGTTTGACTTCATGTTGTACTCCATCATAAGACAGAATACCATCCGCTAACGCGGACGCTTTCACGGTCACATCATTCTTTTTTACTATCCTTGAGTAATGCGAAAATGGTCCCTTGATGCATACATTTGCTTCCTCATTTTTGAACAGCAATCGCTGTGGTGGCGCTGGTAATACCGCAACATCCATAAGCCCAGGCTGCTTGTTCAGTAAACGAACTTGTTCTTTCTCAAAGAGCAGGTCGGATTCACTTAAAAATAGCCTTTCTTTTCCCCAGATTTCTGATTTATAGCAATGTAGCGCCTCTAATTTTGTCATAATTAGAAATTCTATTTTTGTGCCATCCGCTGTAGTTAATCGAAGCAAACAATCAGTACCTGCCTTTAGCCCTGATAAGATCACCTTACCCTCATGCTGACTAACTACCTCTCCATTTCCGGAAGTCTCAATATTATTCACGGCAACTCCCTCTAGGGCGCATTCCACCTGAATTCCAGATAACGCAAAGAATATATAGATGTGTTTACCGTTATGTTCAAGTCTTGCAAACAACTGTGCAGTGGCGTAATGTAATAGCGCTCCGCCTTCTAACGGCATATTGAAAGGAAAAATCGCACGCTCTCCTTTAGGAATAGTTACTGGGTTTTGTGGAAAAAGAAGCTTCTCTCCATCTGCAAGCGTAAATTCAAAACGTATAGGCCCGATCTGCTTCGTCTCCTGCGAGCGAACGTAATTGTTCAAAAACAAAAATCCGCTATATCCATCTGACCGTACCACACATTTTAATGTATCCTTATCCATACGATCTATAGGCTGTTGTTTAGGCAGTATTGACTCCATTGGAGCTAATCGTTCACCAAAATCTCGTAAAAACATGTGCAGTAGTTTCAATTCATGGTAAGCTTCGCGAATCTGACCATATTCGCCAATTGGCGATTGAAAGTCATAAGAAAGTATAGGATAGTTGTTTGGATAGCCGGTCGACTGGGATTCATGCAACGTGGACAATTTACCGACTGGATTTGTGCCGCCATGAAACATGTAATATCCCGGCCAATTGCAGCCACTGCCTATTTTTACAAGAGCCATGGAGACAATATCATCAGCTGAAATGATCGGTCTGCGATGGTATGTCACTTGATTACCACTACCAAGTTCACACATAAAGTAAGGATAACGTTCAATTCCAGGTGGATTTAATCCACGTTTATCCAAGTCAGTCGTTATCAAATCATTACCAACATTAGAATCGTCTCGAAGATGGCTGAAAAAGAAATTCACACTTGGTGGCATTGGATCTGTATGCTGCGCCCAAGGAGCTTCAGGATATCCTCCGAACATGGGCAACATTTCACCCTCCGGAATGGAATCGAATTGCCCGCCTGCAGCGGTTGCTGAATAGAACGGTACGTCAAACCCGACGCTTATAGCAATATTCTTAAGTTCGGACATATGCTCTTGACCGCCCAAATATTCGTTTTCAATCTGCACTCCGATAATTGGCCCTCCATCCTTGAAAAGCATACCTTGAACCTGCCCAAATATTTGTTCATAATGACGATGAACATAAGTTAGATATACCGAATCGTTAGTACGAATACGGCATTTGTTAATAACCCAATCCGGGAAACCACCGTATCGGACTTCTCCATGACAATAAGGACCTAACCTTAAGTAGAGGAATAATCCATGCATTGCACATAACTCCGAGAACTTACGAATATTTCTCGAATCTGTCCATTCATGCTTGCCTTCGCTTTCTTCATGATGATTCCAAAAAATATATGTCGCCACAATTTGAATTCCACATGCCTTCATCTTTAAGAGCTCTTCTTCCCAATAATCAGCAGGATAACGTGAATAATGCATTTCACCCATTACAGGAAGGAAAGGAGTTCCATTGTAGGTTAAATACTTGCTGTTGACATCGAGCATGTCACCTTCTGGATTACTCCCTCCCATGCCCCTAAAAATAGTCTCTGGCATACAACGTTGTGAGGATATGTCGAATGTATAGACGTTATCGCTTAGGCTACGATTGTCCTGGCTATCGTTCATTTTTGTCACCCCTTCACAGTTTGATCTTGCTCAAGCTTCGTAAATTCGCACCAATTTCCTAGGAAACAGGTTAGTTTGTAAAAAAACCGGAGGCGTACCTCCGGTCCCTAGTTTCATCCCTGTCTCAGCAATCTCCATTAAATACTTCGAAACAACGACGTTCATCTAAGTCATTATTTTAGTTCAGCTGCTTTATCGTTCAATATTTTAAGAATCGCATTGTAGTCGCCTAGTTTGAGTAACTCGGCTTTATACGAATCCCATTCATCAAAACTTTTCTCTCCTGTAATAAATTTAGTCGTCATTTCTGCCACATAGGTATCGATCGGGGTCATCGTCTCCGTCCGAATTGACTGCTCTTCTTTGGTCAGACGGATGAACGGAGCTCTATCCATTGGAGCGATCGACTCCTTACCGCCCAATTTATCTGTAATAATAAAGTTTTTCTCTTTTACATATTCACCCTTAGCGTAAAACGGCATCGGCTTATATTTTCCGATATCCGAACTAAACTCAGCGGGCGAGAACACAATTCCTGCCCTGCTATAGCCCCCTATACCGAAAGGTTCCAGGGCTTTGGATGGTATTGGGGCATTCATAATTTCTGGCAATAACTGCTTGACACCGTTCACCACTTCATATGTCTTGCCTTCGATGCCCCAGTTGAGAAGATCGATCATTTCATCAGAGTATTGGTAGTCGATCATTTTGACGACTAGCTCTGGATTTTTCGTCTTAGCGGATATAAGCACACCATTGTAAGGTCGAATACGCTGGCCCGGTTCAACAGAGCTCAGCTTCCATGGAACTCCGTAGCTTTCATTGGCCGGAAGCATCGACCCACCCCATTCCATCCCTTGCTGAGCACTGTTGAACTCATCAACAAATCCGTACCAAACTAGAGGTATCATGAATGACTTACCGGTCGTTGCCTTCTGCTTCACCTGATCCTCAGACTGGGTGAAAATTTCAGGATCTAACAGCTTGTCTTTATATAGCTGGGCAGCATACATGATCGCCTCCTTGTAAGCGTTTTCTACTGGAGCGAAAGCAAACTCTTTACCATTCCAGTAAATGCTGGTGGATGTATGATGAATGTTAACCAATCCATCCTGAATCTTCGGCCACGGGAAGCTCGTAACCGGATATGAGTCAGGATACAGTACTTTCAGCTGCTTAGCAGCGTCGTAGAACTGTTCCAGTGTTTCCGGAATCGGGATATTATGCTTCTGGAACACATCAAACCGATAAAGAGAGCCATAAGCCGATCCTTCGTTATTTGCTTTGTTAGACCAACCGTCACCAAAAAAGTACATATTTCCTTCTGGGGTATATAAGCTGGATTTCGAATACGGCGTTTCATCAACAAATTTCTTGTAGTTTGGTGCGTGCTCATCTAAGTATTTGGAAATATCCAGTACGATGCCTTGCCGCCCATACTGGGTAGTCAGGTCACCGTCAGTGTTCGTCATAATATCAGGTAAATCACCGCTAGCAAGCGTTAATTTGAATTTGTCGCTATATTCCCCCCAGGGCACATATTGCCAGTCAATTTCGAGCTTCCGTCCGATATGTGCCTCCATTCGCCGCTGCCATTCTTCTTGAACTTCCGTTCCAGCCGGCGAAGCCCCAAATGTTGCTGCCATAATAGACAGCTTTAAAGGCTTGTTATCTCCCCCGTTGTCTCTGGATTCCGGCTCATTTGCGCCTGACTGACAACCTGTCAAAGCGATGGACAGCAGCAGAAGAGCTGTCAACATGATCATACTTTTCTTTTTCATCCGAACCACCCTCTTCATAAATAATGTAATCTAGCCTTTTATAGAACCGATCATCATACCCGATACGAAATGCCGCTGAAGAAACGGGTAGAGGAAAAGTATCGGCAAAATCGTCACCATGACTGTCGCCATCTTAATATTTTTACCGTGTAGCTTCATCGCTGCGACCAGCTGAAACGTCTGCGCATTCATCGCACCAGTGTCTGTTTCTGTGATCATTTTGCGAAGTAGCATCTGAATCGGATATTTGTTCTCGTCGTTCAAATAGATAAGCGCTTCAAACCAACCGTTCCAAGCACCGACGATTCCGAACAGGGCGAAGGTCGCCAGAAGAGCCTTGGACAATGGCAAATAGATTCGAAACAAAATCGTGATATCGTTTGCCCCATCCATATGTGCCGATTCGCGCAGTTCTTTGGGTAAGTTCTGAAAAAATGTACGGAATATGATTACATTAAAAGCAGAAATGGCACCAGGAATAACCATCACCCACAACGTATCGATCATCTGCAGCTTGCGGATAAGCAGATAGGTTGGGATCAAGCCACCGCCGAAAAACATCGTAATTGTCAAAAAGATTGTGATGAATTTTTTCAGAACGAACTCCTGCATTGATAGCGGATACGCCATCAGGGACGTGAGTGTCAGCATAACAAACGTACCTACGGTTGCATAGATCACAGTGTTCCGAAATGAGATCATCAGCCTTGGTTCCTGAAATATATATTTATAGCCTTCCAGATTGAAACCTTTCGGAAACCAACTTACTTTTCCCTGAATAATTTCTGATGGATTGCTGAGGGAAATCGCAAGCGTATTAAGAAGTGGATAAAGCATAATGATACACAGCAAGATCATAAACGAATAGTTAAACACATTGAACAGTTTAGAGCCAAATCCTTCATTATAAGCTTTCATAGGCGCATACTCCTACCATAGACTTGTTTCTGACACTTTCCTAGAAATGCGATTCCCTGTTACAACAAATATCAGCGCCACAATCGACAGCATCAACCCAACAGCGGTGCTGTATTCATATTGTGCCCCCAGGATTCCTTGACGGTAGACGAACGTATCAATGACATCCGCAGTCTCGTAAATATTCGGGTTGTACATAAGCAATATTTTTTGAAAATCGCTTCCGACAATACTGCCTAGCGAGAGTATAAGCAGAATGGTCGTCGCTGGCAAAATAGCAGGCCAAGTAATATGTATCATACGTTTCCAGCGATTAGCACCGTCGATCGTTGCCGCTTCGTACAGCACTTCATCTACCCCCGATAAAGCCGCCAGATAAATAATGGTCCCCCAGCCGATTCCCTGCCATATACCAGAACTAATAAAGAGCGTTCGGAAATAATCAGGTTGCGACAACATCGGCACCGATTCCATACCAAACCAACTTGTAATCTGATTGAATAGTCCATCCATCGCCGTAAATTCCTTAATGAAGCCGACAATAATAACCACCGACAGAAAATGAGGAAAATACGTAATTGTTTGTACCCAACGTTTAAACCAACGTATCTTCAACTCGTGCATCAGCAGCGCTAGAATGATCGGTGCGGGAAAACTCCACAGAAGCGAGTATAGACCCAGCAATACGGTATTCTTAATAATGCGTAAACTGAGTGGATTGTTGAAGAATGAAAAGAAGTGTTTTAATCCTACCCAAGGACTGTTCCATATGCCTGCAGCGACATCGTAGTCCTTAAAAGCAATCAGAATACCGTAAATCGGAAAATACTTGAACAGCAGTACAACCAAAAATCCTGGAAGCGTCATCAACAACAAGTATTTTTGCTTTACACATAGACTAATAAAGCGACTCAATTCCAATCCCTCCTCTCTTTTATTCTTAAATAAATCACGCATCGTGCGTGGTGGTTTTAGTATGTTTAAGAAGATCATGTAAACGCAATCTTCAACTATTAATCCGATATGCAAAAAGTATAATCGCCGACATTCAAAAATCGAAGCAATGTTCAATCTTTAATCTAAGCGTTCTTTTCCTCTTGCAATTGTTAGCCGAGTCTATACAATATAACATAATGATTTGTAAGCGCTATCAATCTTGGAAGGGTGACGATCTCCAAATGAAGTTCATTTCTAATATCATGTTGAACCGGGATAGCATTTATCTAAAAATCATCGCGGTTAATCTCATATTCATTGTGCTGTTTGCATCCTTGCTCACTTACAATTCAATCTACCTAAAGTCAACAATCAAACAAAACATAGACCAAACAAATAAAGATTCGCTGCTCAATATTGCTGGATCCATCGATCAAGAACTGACTAAAATAAAAAAAAGTGCCTTCTCGTTAAGTATGAATACTGATATTTACTCATTAAATCATAGCCGCTTTAACGCAGCCTACTATGAGCAGCTTCAAAAATTCAACCAAAGGTTGGGTGAATTGAACCGACTGATGCCGTTTAGTGCCTCGATGTATGTATATTTCAAGGAATCCGGTCTTGTCACTGGTGCAGACGGTAGCCGGAAATTAGACCTGTTCTACAACAAGTTGCGAAATGACTCCAGGGATTTCACCTGTAATTGCCTACATAAACTTGAAGCCGATGAAGTATGGGCGACTCACGAACAATTTGTTTTATACTCCTATCAAGTAAAAAACGTCGGATCCATCTTTGTAAAAATAGATAGAAGACATTTAGAAACGTACCTCAGGAACGCAGCGGCCGTTTTAAACAATACAATAACCATCACGACAGCAGATGGTCGACTCTTGGCAGGCAGCCGCCCCCTCAGCAATGAAGACATCACCATGCTGGATAACCGAATTCAACTGGACGGTAGATCGTATACTGGTATAGGACTAAGTATGAACAAGCTGCAGTATTCCATTTTGTACGGTGAGAATACGGTACAGGAAAAAATGAAGACCGCCAGTCGTTATACTGCCTTGCTATTTGGACTTTTCCTAGCTATCCATTTGTTCTTCATTGGCCTCAATCTGTTCGTATACAAGCCGATTAGCCGTACAATTAGAAAGCTGAATATAACTAACTCTAAGATGGAGAAGACGATTACAGAGCAATCAATCATCATGGAACAAAATGCGTTATTACGACTCGCCTCAAGCGGTACGCCGTCTGCAGTTCCGCAAAACATGCTCGAAGCACTGGCGTTAAAATACCGTTCTTATTATGTTGTATCCAGCCAGATTGAAGGTCATGACGGTCAACGTGCCTGGGCAGCAATCGAGGAATTTGAGCGTATACTTTCGGAATACTGCCCTTATCAGAAGCTACTTCACCGGCACGACACAGACGTGTACATTATTGAGGCAATGAACGAAGCGGACCCGCGAACCATTGTATCGTCCGTTTGCGACAGGCTAGCATCCAATTCACTCTTTATGATCTGCGGCATAAGCAGTTATCAGTATGATGTGCTGAATGTCCACTCCGCTGTGCAGGAAAGCCTTCTGGCGATCGAGCGCCATGCATACGATTCTGACGCGACTTGTCATATCGCCTATTATCCAGACATAGCAGCAATCCGAGAAGTGCCTTTTACACTCTCTCTTGAGAAAGAACAAGAACTTATCGCCTACGTCCTCAAGGGTAATACTGAGGGTGTCGAGCGTTTTTTCAATACGACCATACCAGCGATCATGGAGAAGCTGTGCTACAAGGAAATTCGCCATATGCTTCGCTATCTTCACGATTTGTTGAATATCATTGTCGCAAGCAAGAAAATGCAGACCAATCTCTCCGTCGATGCCGCACCACTTGAGTTGTCCGCGATGTTCGGTATTCCGGCTATGCTAACTTTGCTGAGAAAAAAATATAGTGAAGCAACCGCCTATTCCACCCAGCAGGACACAATACTATATGATAAGATCATTGCTTATATCGAAACCAATTATAGGCTTGATCTGTCGATGCAGATGATTGCTGATCATTTTTCTATATCAACCGTCTATTTGTCTAGTTATTTCAAAAAAAATGCCGGCTTCAATTTGAGCTACTACATCAATACTGTCCGAATTAAAGAATCGATCAGGCTGATGCAGGAGAACAAAGATCTACCGGTCAAAGAAGTTGCGGGGCGTGTCGGCTACACCAATGTTGGCACTTTTATCAGGCATTTCAAAAGGCTAAACGGCACGACACCAACGCAATATTTTAGTGTCACCACTTAAGCTTGTATCGGGGCAGGCGTAGGCGTCAGCCCCTCCACATAACGATCCAGTTCAACGACCTGCCCTTTCAAACGTGCTTCCTCGGCTGCGAAGGTAATGAGATGACTTTCTGCAGACGCGCTCGCATTTGTGCGCCCTTTTCCCTGCATTCCTTTACGTACCTGTATGACGAAATCCTCTACGAGTAGGGGATCAGCACCGAAATGTCCACCGGGACGTGTCATCGGTTTAATCACTTCCACCTCACCATCGAAAGTAGAAATTTCAATTTCATTTTTCTCCATATGCCCGCGAATTTGTCCGTTCGTACCGAACAGCTTGATTGTCCGATACCCTTCTGTTGTAAAAGCCATCATCGAGAAACTAGCCGTAACCCCATTCTCGAACTCCATGGAGACCACCTGGTGATCGACGATATCATTGTCGCATCGATAAACACAGCGGCCGTAAGGCCCATCCTGAATCGCCTTCAACCTTTCCTCCTTACGGTCAGAAAGCGTAACCTGCCATAGCCATTCACCGCGTTCCACATAAATTCGGTTCGCTGAGTATGCACAGGTCCGCTCTACGGCACAGCCGTCAAGACAGCGCCCCGTTGATCCCTCCGGTGCCTGTCCTTCATGAAAATGCATCAGCGAGCCAAAAGAAGCAACCCTCTTACACGGCTGATCTACTAGCCAATGTAATATGTCAATGTCGTGGCAGCTTTTAGATAACAGCATGAACGTTGATTTCTTGCTATTCCCCCAGTTGCCCCGAACGTAGCTGTGACTGTAATGAATGTTTCCAACATTTTCGATTAAATCGACCGAAACGAGCTTACCAATCACGCCTGATTCCACGACGGATTTTAACTTATGGAAGAATGGAGAATAACGCAGTACATGTCCAACCATCAAAATATTTCCGGTTTCATCCGCTTTCTTAGCCATGGCAAGTACTTCCTCAGGTTCCGGAGACATCGGCTTCTCCACCATGACATGATACCCCTTCTCTAACGCCAGCATCGTCGGCTCGTAATGGAGTCGATCCATCGTGCAAATCATTACAGCATCGCACATCTTCGGCTGGGCAAAGAAGGCCTCGAAACTGTCATAACATTGCTCGGCGGGAATTTGATGCTGTCCTGCAATTAGATCTGTCCGCTCGCGATTCGGTTCCGCAACCGCAACTACGGTACCTGCCGCCGGATTAGAGCGGAAATAATCGGCATAACCCAATCCTCTCGATCCTGCACCGATAATAGCTACTTTAATTCCGTTATGATTTTCCTTAGTCATCTCTATACTGCCTCCCTTTAAATAGTCACTCGCCTTCATTTAACTTTCTTTTTCATTTATCGTCTATGTTCATTCTTTAAGAAGATTGCGTGTTTTAAATATGTAGGCTGTTCATTTTTTAAAACGATCGTCATTATTCACACATTTTCTTCAGCCTCACTGTTACTTATCATCATGACATCTGATTTTTCGATTATTACAATCACAACGTGTGTAATTAAGTCAAAATTAAAAGGCATCAGTCCGGTGCAATACCGAACTAATGCCCAACATGAAGTCATTTCCACAAGTAGGGAGCGTTACTTCATAGCTTGCCGTTCAACTCGAACGAAAACTTAACTACTAACTACAAATGCTGCAGTGGCCCAACTGTAAGTCGGATCTTCTTGTGTACCGTCTTTATAAGTGGATATAAGTGCCCAGCGATCTTTACCGGATTTATTCGAATAAGAAGCATGGAAGAGCAGATCATGAAATATAATCGCATCTCCCTTTGATGCTGGTAAATCTAAAATCTGTGACGGATCAATATCCTCATCTCTTAATCGGTTACCAAATCCAAGACCGTCAGAGGCATCACCATTATGACGTATATCCCCGAGCAAATGCGACCCAGGCACAATTCGCAAACATCCGTTTTCTGGAATAGCATCATCTAACGCGATCCATACCGAAAACTTATGGCTGCCCTCCCAATAGGGATAATCTTGATGCCAAGGAGATCCAAAATCTGTACTTGCATCCTTAAACACAATTTTATCACTCAGAAACACAATCTTATCTCCAATAACTTCTTTAAGCGCTCCGACAAGCTCTTGCTTTACTGCCGCGGTTGCGAAGACAGGACTAGCAGCCGCCATGCCGACATATACACCCTCCTTGCCTACCTCTTTCTCCTTAAGCACTTTAATAGCCTCTTTTTTGAGTTCAAGAATCTCTTGGTCGGAAAATAAATTTTTCAATACAACATAACCATCACGATCAAATGAATCTTTCAACTTTAATGTCATATTAATCTTCCTCTCTGAATTTCTGTAGGCGTACGCCCTTTACCTGATTTAACAATTCGTGCGAAATGATAGGATGACTTAAAACCGCAGCGCTCTGCAATATCTCCGACTGCGAGACCCGTTGTACGGAGAAGTTCCACCCCGCGTTCCATACGGTATTGCCAAATATATTGCATCGGTGTCATTCCTGTATGCTGCCGAAACAGCCGTACGAGATGGCTCACGGATAGACAAGCACGAGCGGCTAATTGAGGTAAAGTTAAATCCTCCTGAAATCGTTCCTGAATAATTGTCTGTACTAGCGTAATGGCCGGATGAACTGTAAGCGCTACCGCGTCATTCTGGCACTCTACTGCATACTGCTGAAAGACACAAAGTGCGAGATTGTTAAGCACGATCGTACCGCCTGGCATCCCACGTCTTTGAAGCTTAACAAGCAAATCAAGCAGTTGGTTCATTTGTTCCGATATGGGGAGCTTATTAGGTAGCTTTTGCAGTTTTTCTAGCACTTCACTCTCTATTTCATATTCAAATACAGTAACCCAGCGATGCCAAGTTTCTTCCTTTTCAGCGAATGCAATGTACACTTTCTGACCAGGTAAAATAAGTATCATTTCTCCAGGTTTAACCTTGGTCACTGCACCGTCAATTGTGGTCAGCATTGAACCGGAATGTACCAGTACAACTTGTAGTTCGCTCTGAAGTCTTGGCCCATAGGTACAACCTGGTGAATTAACGATCGTTCCCGCATAGCATTCCTTTGCTACAAATACCGGACACAGCTCACCTACCTCCATTTTCTTGCCTCCAATCACTAGCTCGCAAACAACTAAAATATATCTCAAATTTCAACATATGAAAATGCACATAACACGCTACTTCATGTCTGAAATGCTCATTCAGAATGAATACCGATAGTCACCCAAGTATGTGTAGCAAATGTTCACTTTTGATCATGAAAAATCACCTCTAAATAGACTTTGATGAGCTTGTATGCGCTGTCTACTTAACCTTCTTTATGTGATTTTTGGAAGCTACAAAAGGAAAAAGCATTACCATAAACATGTTCCGAATGGAACCCGTCCGCTGATAATGCCTCTATTCGTTCTTTTGGTATAAAGTGAGCCTTTATTAGATATGTACGATAAGTCCGTCATACGCAACCCCAATGCCATAAGGTTCAAAGATTCTCATCCAATCGTCATGTTGTAGACCGGAGTTATGCGTAAAATGCGTGACATAAATCCGCCCCTCCTCCGTAAGAATTTGCTCTTGGTTGAATACGTTCTGGACCTCCAGAATCGTTTCTACAGACATATGACCACGCTGCTTCTTATCTCCTGTATTTCCATGTGTGCAGTCCAGAATTGCCAAATCTATCTTTCTGCCCTTCAGCCAAGCCCAAGTTTCATCGGGGAACCAACCTGTATCATTACCATATAAAACAGCCTTCCCATCTTTCTCAACACAGTAGATCAAACAAGTTTCCATCGGATCGTGATCTGCAAGCAGCGGCGTAACAAGAGCAGATCCAATTGCTACCGGTTGAAAAGGCATCATCCGCTGGAAGCTAAATCTGGCGCCTTCAAACTTCTCAAGGGCTTTCCGAGCATGATACATGGCTAGATCATTGCCGTAAATCCGTAACGGATGCTTGGTTCCATGCGCGAAGCCTTCAATCCGGCTGATCAGATCATTCGGGTAAAAATGATCGTAATGGGTGTGAGTCACGAGTAGATGCTCGATTCGCCCCATATCGATCTGATCTCGTAGAGCCTGCATTTGTGAATCAGCTGAGTAATCGAACTTCCAGGAATCATCGACGATGACTGAAGCTCTTGTGCGAATGTTTTTCCCACCGAGTTTACGAGCTGTAAGGCAAGCATCGCAGCGGCAAAATACATTAGGAAATCCTTCAGACGCAGCGGTCCCAAGAAAATGAATCTTCATTATGAAGCTTTCACACTCCTTATCGCTTTGGAATTGCTACTCAGGTTACTTTATTATAGATTCGCCATATTCGAATTTGATCCATTTCAACTTATACTCCGTTAATAATTCGTATTCATGTAAGTGTGCAGCCGATCTTAAGCTCCCTTCTCTTTTTATTACACCCGGAACTGTAGTTTCTCCGTTCTGCAACTCATTTTGCAATCCATAAGATTGATATAGAACGGACAAAAGCAGTGATACCTCTTCTTCTCCTTTGCCATCTTTATATAAGACAATCTCCTTATTCCCACTGGCCAATGATTTCTTCCACTGTACGTACTTACCACCAGAACCTTCACTAAGTCCAAATCCATCAAACTCGACAATGACTGTATCTTCTACGGTCTTTACTTGACCATCGATTTCATATTCCAGGTAAAAGGGGAATTCCCCATATGTATAGGCAGGTTTAGGAGGATTTTCTGTTAATGAAAGACCGATATATAACAATATCCAGGGCGCAGTAAAAAAAACAAAAACCCCAATAATAACTACTTTTAGACCTGTTAATGGAGATTTCACCTACGCTCCGAGCCCCCTAAGAATACATTCCCTTCATTACTGATACTATTCTATAAAAGATGGTTATATCCCTTGTCAATTTCATACAGAAAGTCAAGATTATTTGTACCTTTGTTATCCCAATTTGCGTTTTTCCGCTTGCTTCTGCATAAACTCATCTTTAGTTAAACCAAACAGAATGAAATCTAAATATTGACCATTTATATATACCACCTGTCTCCGCACACCTTCTTGAACGCAGCCAAGTTTTTGCATCATCCTTGAAGAACCTTCGTTTCCTTCGAGAACATAGTCATTAAATTTATGAAGTCTTCGCTCCAGAAATGCATACCTTAATAAGATCTCCATAGCCCTTGTACCGTGGCCCTGATCACGATACTCTTTATAGATTACGATTCCAATGCTAAACGTACCATTTCTCTCGTCAATACTATTTAAATTGATTCCGCCTATACTTTCTCCGTTTAGTTTTTCAATAGTAAACATAATTCGTCCATTCGTTGAAGAAAAATCAGCATTCTCCTCTACGAATTTTTTCACCCCTGAAATGGTAGGTGGTAATTCAATTGCACATTCTAAAAAGCGACGTGCCGGAGTATCAAAATCACTTACGTAGCAACTTTCCCAATCCTCAGTCTGTATGGCACGCAGTCTAATTTCATCATCTTGCCAATAATAATGGCTGTAATCTATATTAAGCATATAACCCTCCAAGTTTTTAGTAAATTATAATAAGGTCACAGAATTAAATATATATCCGAAACAATTCAGAACTATTCTATACACAAAAAAGCCCTATCAGATTTAATCCGATACGGCCTTCCCATCTATTTTCAACTTAGTTTTATCCTCAATACTTTAAGTTTTTGAATTATTCATTAGTTCGTCGCAGAAAGCGGCTACGTCACCGCCTGTCACATCGAGCACACCCTTTCCCAAGGCTGCACCCTCTTCAAAAAGATCGACAATTCCCGAAAGCACACTCATTCCAGCGGTTAGTTCAACAGGACCGACCTTAAAGAAATATTTTTGAATCTCTTTATAAACAATCTGATAGTCTTCCGGGAGCCCTTTAACACGCGCTACATGTGCACGCCACTCTTTTTTGCCTTCGATGATATCTTGTATTCTCATTTCACCCTCCTACTTACCTAACTTTTTTGCAATATTATTATTGAGTTGCTTGCGCCACTTGTCGCGTAAAGAGTTTGCTCCTTCTTCGCTAGCCAATGCTAAACAGAAGCCTCGGATATCATCACCCAAAACCTCTTGGACACTTTGACCTTCTGCCGCTGTTTCTTCGAAAAAGCTAAGTACACCTTCAAAAATCGGCATGAGATTACGACCCGTGAAATCTGAATGTTCCCAAAGACTAGTATGAATCTCTCCCCATGCCTCTTGATAATCAACTGGCAGCTTTTTGACTCGTAACTCAAAAGTTTTCATCTCTTTATTGATGTCGCTTCCGGTAATTTTTTCCCAAAAATTCATTCTTGTCTCTCCTTTAACTCGTTGATTTTCGAAGATACAAACTCCCATTTCCCCCAGAACTTCTGTAATTCCTTATGCCCTGCGTCGTTAAGCATAAAAAATTTACGCGGCGGTCCCATATCGGAGGGCTTTTTGGTGATCTCCACCAACTTGTTTTTTTCAAGCCGGACCAGAATCGTGTATACCGTTCCATCCACAACATCTGTAAAGCCGAGGTCATTTAGCCTCCGAGTGATTTCATATCCGTAGGTTTCTTTACGACTTATAATTTCAAGGACACAGCCCTCAAGTACTCCTTTAAGCATTTCCGTTAGGTTTTCCAGAACAATCACCTCTTGCTATTCTGTATCACTAGTATCAAGTATTGCTAGTTACCACTATAAAGTATCACGCAGTAGGTTGTTTGTCAATAACTCAGCATCAGTGGAGCAGGCTAACCGAATCTGCGGTTTTAGGCATTGAATTTTTTTCTAAAATAGGTTAATTTATATACAGCTTAGCGATAAGCAAGTTCCTAACACGAAGGGAGATGTTTTTAATGGCGACTACTTATATGGTGGTTCAGTATTAAAACTGAATAGTAGGCATATTTGAAATAAGGCGGGAAAATGCCCGTATTATTTGGTATGCCATCCAAAGTAACCTTTCGTGAATATTGCTGTTTGCGAGATACGATAAAGGTCGTATCTTTTTTGCGTCATAATGCCGCGCGACAGCAGCTTCTTTAGAGGCTGCTTGTCCGTGGCATTTTTGCGTCCAAAAAAACAATATTAAAGGAGCTAACAAAGAAATATGGTGGATTTGAAAACCTATGGCTACACAGAAATAGAAGCAATTCAAGACGGATTATTACCCGGCAGGGTGACAGAGCTTCGGCGCGAGCGCTTCACGATCATGACCGAGCGTGGCGAAGTAAAAGCGGTACTCAAAGGAGCGTTCTATCACAGCGCGGAAACACGCGTAGACTTTCCAAGCGTCGGTGATTTTGTCTTGCTGCACTACAACGAGAGCGGAGAATCTCTCATCGTTAAAGTACTGCCCCGCCGCTCCAAGTTCTCACGCGCGGATTACTCAGGGCATGCTGCAGACTATGCCAAAACCGTATTGGAACAGGTCGTTGCAACCAATTTTGACTACGTGTTTATCCTCTCTTCTCTAAATATGGATTTCAACGTGAACCGAATCATGCGATATGTGACACAAGCTAGACAGAGCGGCGGCCAGCCGGTCATCATTCTGACTAAGGCGGATCTCGCTCCAGATTATTATCTCTCCCTCGCAGAAGTCACACAGAGCATTCCTGATGTGCCGGTTTACGCGATCTGCAGTCATACAGGCCAAGGACTAAGCGAACTCGCTCCTTACTTATTACCTGCTAAAACAGTCGTATTTCTCGGTATGTCGGGGGTCGGTAAATCGTCTTTGCTTAACGTGTTAATCGAACAGGACGTAATGAAGGTTCAGGAGATTCGGGAGGTTGACAGCCGAGGACGGCATACAACAACGCACCGTCAACTGTTCATGCTCCCCTCCGGTGCGATGGTCATCGATACACCTGGTATGCGTGAACTCGGGCTTTTTGATGCCGACGAAGGTATCCGCACAGGCTTTACCGATGTAGAGGAATGGTTTACTCAGTGCCGATTTACAGATTGTCGCCATCAGACCGAGCCGGGTTGTGGCGTTCTCGCCGCGCTGAAAGACGGTTCGTTGCCACGTGAACGGTGGGAGCATTATATCGCTCAACAGTATGAGAACAAGTATATCCAGGATAAAACGAGCTACCTCATCGATAAAAGAGCTCGAAACAAAACGATCGCTATGCGGAGCAAGCAAACAAAGAAAAACGGAGGAATGAAAATATGAACATTAAATTCGAAACGCTAATCTATACCTTAAGCCAACTTTTTAAGAAGGACATCGTCTCTGCTGACTGCCACACCATACCATTACAGGGCGGAACTGTAGGAGATGTGTGCCTAGTAACGGGGACTGCCGAAGCCGCGGATGGTGAAAAATTGCCGTACCGCATCGTGCTGAAAACTCAAAAGAAATGGGAGCGTTATGGCGATCCGGGTTCATGGCGCCGGGAATATGATCTCTATACGTCTGACTTAGGCGCGACGTTCTCGGATACCTTCCGCTGGCCGATATGTTATCACGCCGAGATCAATGCCGAAGAAGATCAGTTCCAGTTGTGGCTGGAATTTATCAATGGCGTATCCGGTTTAGACTTGACCGGTGACATGTATGAACAGGCCGCGTTGGAGTTAGGACGCTATCAAGGAAAACTGTATGCGGAGCAGCCCGCTGTACTGCAGAGTCTGACCAATCTGAGCCATGCGGATCTTATGAAGAATACGTATCTGCATTATCGATCATGGCCGCTCGTCTACGATTATATACGTTCGGAAGACTGCGAATTCCCACAGCATTTACGGCAAATGCTCATCGACATTGATGAGCACGCAGACGAGATCCTCGCCCGCATCGAGAATTTGCCCCTCGTGCTATGCCACCGGGATTTCTGGGTGACTAACCTGATCTATGCGGACGGTACAATTGCTCTCATCGACTGGGATACTTCCGGATGGGGCTACCTGGGTGAGGATATCGCAAGCCTGATTGCGGATGAAGCGGATATCGATCACATGGTCGAATACTATAAGCGATGTGTCCCTGCATATTACAAAGGATTTTCGGAGTATACAGATGCATCCTCTATCGCCGATCATTGCGTCTACGAGCTGATCCTTCTTATGTTCGGGTATCGGCTTGTGGAGGGGTATCTCCACACAGAGAACGATGACGAGAAGAAGAATCTTGTCCACACGCTCCAAAAAATCCATGAAATGAAAAGTATTTCTGCGTAGGGCTAAATCTCTAAAATAAAGCTCTCTACAAGAACTCCGAAAACCCATGAATGTAGTGGGTTTTCGGAGTTTCTTTCATTACTTACATTCGTCTTCCAAAGCTTCATTCATAAGGACCTATCAGTTTTTTCATAGAATGTAAAACATTCGCGTTTGCCTCAATAAGGCTTATCTGACTTTCGCTAGTGCTATTCTTTCCCGATAAGCAATACCAATGTATATCTATTAATAACTCCAGCCTTCATTGAGTTCCACCTAGAAGAAGTTTAAAGGATGTTAAATATTCGGTATTAGGTATGCCCACCAACAAAAAAACTTGAAAGGAAAATAACCTTTCAAGGCAAGATATGAAATTAATCTACATCTTTAAGTCATGCTTTACTAAATCAAGAGCAACAGCCAATTTAATTTGATTTTGCTTACTAAGCCCTTTTAAATACTGCGAAACTGTTAAAGTTTTAACTTTTGGTTTTACCTCATAACTATTACGTTCTAATTCAATTTCTGCTACGAATCTATCGTTTATTAGTATCTTATAAAGATGCTCACCTTGTTCAGGTATCCAATAAATAATATATGCTGCTTTCATTTCTGGAAATTCACACTCTATAACTTCAAGTAACCTTTTTTTCTCTTCACTTTTGAAAAGTAACTGATTTGATTTAATAAGATGTTCCCTGATTTCTTGTTCTGTTTTACTTCCAATAAGTTTCAATTTATCCTCCAAATTTTCCTTTGTGAATTTTGTATGGTTAATTTGTGACAAACTGGACGTTTGACTCAAATAAAATAAACTAAAACATTATTAAATCAAAATCAAAAACTCCTCCTTCTGTTCAACCATATAATTATTAAAATTTATTAGAAATTGTTCTTTGGTTTGTTTCTCAATCTGCCAAAGTATTATTGCTTTTTTTAATTGTTCTACATCTAAAATCGCAGACACCACCTTAATTAATTGTGATTTAACAAATTTAGTAAAGACCACTTGACCAGACTTACTATCTAAATTCCCATCTGATAACTCTAGTCTTGGCTATCTAATTTGGCCACATATGCAATCTCTCGCATGAAAGAGGTTACAGCATGACCAGACCATCCTCATGCAGCATCGCCCAATAATAAATTGTATTCTTATGAATACTAATATCTTGAGTTAGATGATCTCTGATTACGCTAGCTGAGCTCTCCTCAGATCATTAAAGTAGATTTTTCTTTTATATTTAATTCGATATTTTCATAGGCGTTTAAGAATTAAACTTGGTAATAAACTTTAAATCTCTATTAAATCCCAAATCTCGAAGATAGTCTTCCCATTAATTTGTCCTTCTCTAAGCAATTCATCTGCTGTCCTAAATGATTGCGTGTAACTATCCTCCCCTCTTGTTAGATAGTATCCTTCTTTATTTCTACTAATCCAGTACTCCTCATTATGATAGTAAAACGGGAACTCTTCGCCCCCCCCTACTCTTTGAACGAGTTCAGTATATTCTACTAACTCAAATCCCTCCTTTACTTGCTTCTATCAGGATTACCATTTTTATTATAAGTCCATCTATGTTCGTGCGGTGCCTTAGGGTGACTTTGAGGAGTCTTATGATGTGTATAATCTACATCCCTCGTTGCCCTTCCGTCAGGACCATACCATCTTCTCGTCAATTCTCCCGTCTTTAAGTCAACGATATCAACGCTTGAGTTTGGTTTACCAGTCGACCCGGGAGTTGTAGTAACTATAGTATGATTTGAGCTTGGGGTGACATCGTATATATTCCTTTTGTTTGATATTATCGTCTGCTTCGGAACATTACCCTTACCCTTATATTGAACTTGCTGCCGCTCATACTTTTTTGGCGAATATTTGTGTTGTTAGCGATACAGCGTTGAATTAATAGTAAGCCGCCAAGCGATAAACGCAAGGCGGTTAGGATGAATCATTTCGAAAAAGTATTTTTAATTGGTGGGGTAGATTCCCAACTAATCAGTTTAATATTGTAGCTATCAAGCAATTCATTAGCATTGGAATATTGAGTACTACTTGTCTCTCCATCACTTTCAAAAACCCTACCATCTTTTTTTATAATTTTGCTCATTCTTTCAATAATTATAGAGTCACGGCTAGCAGGTCCCGGTCGAGGAGTCTAAATTATTTAAAATGACGATAACTCTCTTTTTAAGTCTTCACATTACTAGACTAGGCATTTTTAATTTTGTCTTTATATACTTTTAAAATTGTTGTGTTCAAATCACTGATTTCTGATAAATGCCATTCAAATGTCGTTATAATTCTATGAATTTCAAATAACATTTTTTCTACTTCATCACCATCATTCTTATCCACAGAATTAAAATTGTTTAGTAAAATATCTAAATCTCTAGTTAAAGTCCTAAAATCCTCCAGGTTCCCGTACTGTTCATCTAAATCTTCTTTGTTTACAATATTAATACTTAAATTAAGTTTACCTAGAATGTCCAATATTCCTTCTAACTTTTTATCCATTTAAATCCCTCCACTTTCATTTCCAATCCTTAACTACTCGTCCAAGTGCTTTCTTAGTCTTATCAGGGTTTAAAGTACCATTTAAATTCAAAACGTATTTCACATACCCTGTTTTATCTATTACTTCTAAATGGTCTTTGTGTAATCCGTCAAGATAAACTCCATAGCCTTTTTTTAGATACTGGTTATTAGTTTTCTTTTCTACCCTATAAATTGATTGTCCATCATATTTAACTTTTGTTTTTGATAGGGAATTACTTATTGATTTTCCAAACTTCATTTTAAAAAACTCATCCATATTTGCAACAGATTTAACCTTATTTTTACCTGTAGACTTGTTACCCCAACCAATTCCACCTGCCATTCCCATGGCATACATCGCACTATATTCTGCTTCTTTCGATTTCAAAAAAGCACTTACTAGCTGTTCTCTCGCCCAATCAGAGTTGCCTGCACTATTTGTATAGGCACTCTTACCTGTTAACAGATCAAACAAGTAATTATATCGATTAGAACTCAGCTTATTACCTACACCAGATAAAAATCCAAAAGCAAGCCGACAAAAAAGAAACCTTAAACGGCATTTAGCCAATCAAGGTTTCGAAGGTGTTCTACCAAATTCCTCTCTCAAAATCTGGATTATCTATTTCTTTGATATAAACTGAAATCCATAAAACTGTTTGTTTAACGGGGTCTGTTTCAAGGTAAACTCCTTTAGTACTAAAATAAACTTCTTCAAAATCATCATATACAAAACTTGGTTCTAGCTTTATAACATCATCAATATGCATTCCAATCCTAATTTTATTAAATAAAGTACCATTATAGTTACTCGTAGCAGTTATTTTGAATAACTTACCATTTAATAAATTAAACCATAAATCTATTGAGTTATCTATTTCATACCTTATTAGATATTTCCCTAATAATTTCGGTTGTTTACCAAATTGTTCTATCATTGAATAGAACTCATTGATGTGGCTATATAGCTTTATACCTCCCATTCCTTCCCAAGGGACGATAGGTGCTTGTAAATCAATCAAAGATGATTTCACCTCCTTGTAAAAATAATAGCAGCGTTCTCCTTTCCTACCTCAGTTTCACCTTCTGAAATTAACATTTTAATTTCTACAACATATATCCCATCTATCTTCCAATATGGTTCTACCTTCTGAATTTCCTTTTTTAGTACAGCCTTAGATGGTTCAATTTAGCAGATATATGCTTCGTTCCTGTTGTAATCCTGACAACAGTCTTTGATTTACCTCGCTGGGCATAGAATATTTAATAATGGTGAAGTAAGAGGCTTCCAATCGTTATATCCGATATTTTGTAACAGCAACTCTTTTTCACTTGTATTATATTTGTCGAGAGAGTATTGGGGCATCATTTTGAATCTTTTAATGAAATAGTTACCGTCCATATCACTAACATACATATAATCTTCCGTTCTCTCGGTGATTCCTTCTCTTTCGTATGAAAACTGGAGATAAAAAATTGAATCTATTTGTTCAGCCGTGGGAATAGTTGCAATAGGTCCAATATTTTGTATCTCTTTAGTCGCTGTTTCCAGCAATTTAGCATTATGTGATATAACATCTACAAGTTCCGGCTGCGGCTTTATCGAGTCACTCCGATAGAGAGATACATATACTAATGTTGGGTATTGTAACGATGGGCTCTCTGTTGTCTCCTTAGAAGCCGAACAAGATATAAGAAGCATACTACATAAAATCAGAAGAACAGTTACTCTAATTAACATAAGCCATCACTCCTGTTTAATGAAGTTTAAAGTGAAATACAAATTACTTTCTGGACTACCTGATAGTTCAGTAACTTCCATTAACTTTGGGAAAACAGTTACTTCCGGTGGCGTTACTTACAAAAATTATGTTTGGATAAACAATCGTGCGACATATTCACTTTATCGTTATACCCCTCATACAATTGATATTAATTTACTTCCTGCATTAAGTGGAGGAAACTATCTCTTCATGAATATTACTAGAGGTTGGTGGGACTCAACAAACCCTTAGGGTTAATTATAGCCTTTATTAGTTGTACTAAGGTGTGTATCAAGCTGATCATTCACTTGATACACACCTTTTTTTCCTGGGAGGGAGACATTAAGGCTTGAAGTCATGCCACTGTGAGATACGACACCACCGTCCATGATTCCCGCTTCTTCCCCGCTCTCGGTAATATCATAGCAGGCAAGATACCATTCGCTGTTGTATGTAGATGCATAATTATATATTTATCATTAATTATAAACTATCCCCTCCACCAAACTGTATTTACCACTTGCATATAGAACACATGTTCTGTATATAATAATGAAGAGTAAATGAAGATACGGAGAAGATTCGAGGCAGGGGTCTAGGCTCCATTCACTACGGGGATAGAGAAACATTCTCTTGTTCGTATCTTTGATTCGTATTTCAGCCATATATCTATTCATCAACCATACAGAGAACAGTGTATTTACAGTATTTCAATGGAGGGTTAACCCATGTCGAGACATATTTTTTTAATCGACGGACAGTCTTTTTACGCTTCAGTAGAGAAGGCGGCTCATCCGGAATATCGGGATAAGCCTGTTGCTGTGGGAGACCCCGCAAGGCTTAATGGAATTGTGCTCGCGGCGTGCCCCATCGCAAAATCTCGCGGTGTGACAACAGCATCAAGAGTCGGGGAGGCTCTGGCTAAATGCCCGGATCTGATTGTCATTCGTCCTAGAATGCAGACCTATATTCAAGTATCCTTATTTATCACACAAATCTTTGAATCCTATACAGATCTCGTAGAGCCGTACAGTGTCGACGAGCAGTTTCTAGATGTTACAGGCTCCATCACTTATTTCGGTTCCCCTTACGAGATGGCGAAGACGATCCAGAACCATGTACTGTTATCCACGGGTGTGTGGACCCGAGTCGGGATCGGTCCCACGAAGATTCTCGCCAAGATGGCCACCGATAACTATGCCAAAACGATGCCCGAAGGCATCTTTGAGCTATCCTTCGACAAGCTAGAGTCTACGTTATGGAAGCTACCTGTACACCATATGTTCATGGTAGCCTCTGCCATGACTCGCCATTTCACTCGGATGGGCCTGAGCTGCATCGGTGATATTGCCCGTATGGAATTCGGTGAATTTAAACAACGGATGCGCCGGGAAATGGGCAAACAAAGTGATATTCAGGCTGCATACTATTGGCAGACTGCCCGCGGCATTGATCCTAGCCCCGTCGTATCCGGAATACGGCATCAGCTTAAATCCATCAGCCATGGTAAAGCTCTCCGCTGGAGCCTGTATCGCAGACTGCAAGATATTGAAGTTGTTCTACTTGAGCTTGTCGTTGAAGTGTGCCAGCGTACAAGGCGACATCACTATGTGGGATCTGTAGTTTCGGTCTCTGCCGCAGAGACCGACGGTGAGCGTACAGCTTGGTTCAGCCGGCAGATGACGCTGCCTGAACCAACGGCACTTACCCACGAAGTTGCTGCCGCTGCACGCAAGCTGTTCATCGATCATTGGAGCGGTCTGCCTCTCAGTAACTTAAGCATTTCCTTGTCGCAACTAACAGACGATAGCGTTATTCAGCTCACCCTCTTTGATGACCGCCCCCTTGCATTTCGCAAAGAACGGGTCATTGATGAGATTAAGCATCGGTACGGGAGCAGCGCCATTATGCGCGCGTCTTCTCTGAAGGCAGCGGGCGTAGCACGAGAAAGAGCTGAACAAATTGGAGGGCATTATAAATGAGCAAGCTTGATGGTAACGAACGCTGGAAATCCAAAATGCTGTTAACAGAGCATGTCGAGCAGTATGAACAGCAGCATACGCCTCATGGAAGCAAGATCATTACACCAGAGGAACGCACGATGATTCGTGACTATATCCTGCTGCCGCATATGGAGAAGATGGTTCAGAAAAGCATCGCTGATGCAGAGTACTCCACCAATATTCTAAAGCGCTTGTACATCCTCGCAAGCCAGAAGATTCTCGAACAGATCATGCAGGATATGTACCGAATACGGCGTGAGCTCAAGCAGCGTAATATCAAAATATTGACTGAAGAGCAATCCGATCTGGTCATCTATCATCGCTATTATTGCCGGGGATATGAAGACCAGTTTGGCATGACCCGTGATGTCATGCGAGCAGAGATCAGCGTACAGCTGACCAAGTATATGTCGGAGCTGGCGAGACTCCTGAAAGATTACACCAAGGAAGCGAAATGAGCTGCGCTAATGCGAAGAACAACCTTGGACTCACATCCATTATCATTACGCTGAGTCCGATGAGCATTTGGAACAATGGAAATTCATAAAATAGCCCATCGCTGCTCTCTTATTCTTTGCCATAAAAGCAGTGATCGGGTATATCACCTACCGTCATTATGACCGGCAATTAAAAGAGATTGACCAGAAACTGAGCCATCTTCTTCACCAGCATTCAAACGAATCAGACCAACACTAAAAAAGCCAGAGAACCCCACCTGTAATCACAGGGAGAATTCTCCGGCTTTTTAACATTTTTCAGTCATGAACGTACAAACAATCAGTGTGGAACAAATGCCAACTGCAATAAAAACAATACAGCAAAGACATACATAAGTGGATGCACCGCGCGGAAATTCCCTTTAACCACCTTCATCAGTGGATAGGAGATAAAGCCAAGTGCAATCCCAGTCGAGATACTAGATGTAAGCGGCATAGTCAGAATAACGAGGAATGCAGGAAACGCTTCGTCGAAGTCGTCCCAACGAATGCTTTTAACATTGCCTAACATTAAGCAACCAACGACAATAAGCGATGGAGCGGTAATCGCAGATAACCCAGACACTGCCCCAACGAGCGGACTAAAAAACGCGGCAATTACGAACAACACTGCAACCACAACCGCGGTCAGCCCTGTTCGTCCACCTGCACCCACACCAGCAGCAGATTCGACATATGCTGTTGTAGGGCTTGTACCCACCATGGAACCCGCAACCGTTGCGATGGAATCAGAGAACATAGCTCGCTCAGAGCGAGGCAACTTATTATCCTTCATTAGACCAGCCTGCTCAGCTACACCCACCACTGTACCTGTAGTATCAAATAAGGTGACAAGCAGGAAGGAGAACACCACAGCGTACAAGCTATGCGAAATGACATCGCCCGCTGCCTCAATCGGATTCCACACCAAGATTCCTTCAGGAAGCGTAGGTACAGAGACGATTCCCTCTGAGAAGGACAGCATCCCGGCAAAATAAGCGATAATACCGGTAATAATCATCCCGATAAACAGCGCACCTTTTACATTACGAGACAACAGAATTAAGGTTACCGTAAGACCGACCAGCGCTAATACCACTTTAGGCTGATGCAGATCACCTAGGGCTACAAGATTATCTGGGTGAGCCGCCACGATCCCACTCATCCGTAACCCAAGAAAAGCAATGAACAATCCGATTCCTGCGGTAATTGCATGCTTCAAGTTCTGGGGAATCATTTCAATCAATCGACTGCGCAGCGAAGTCATCGACAGAAGCAAGAACAGAATCCCTGCAATGAATACAGCCGAGAACGCCTCGATATAAGACAAGTTCGCATGTCCTTGAACGACTGAATATGTAAAGTAAGCATTAAGCCCCATCCCTGGCGCAACAGCAATTGGATAACGAGCCACCAGACCCATCAGTAAGGTACCGATAACCGCTGCAATGACAGTTGCAGTAAAGCTCTGTTCAAATGGCACACCCGCTCCGGAAAGGATCAGAGGGTTTACGACCATAATGTACGCCATGGTGAAGAATGTAGTTGCTCCAGCAACAATTTCGGTCTTGACCGAAGTTCCATTGGCTTTTAAATCAAACACTGAATTGCCTCCATTTCTAATGTAAAAATCACATGTTGCAAAAACGCACCTACTATTATAGAGGAATGTCATATTTTTCGCGAGCCTAAATTACGTGTATACTTTATTCATCTAAATAAAATATAACTATTATCATTGTGCCAGAAGGAGGCAGATAATATGTGCGGCCGATTCACACTAACTGTAACTTGGGAAGAATTATTGAAGCGATTCTTGATCGATCCTGACGCTACCGATCCTTTCCACGCGCCCCGCTATAATATTGCACCTACCCAGATGGTTGCCGCTGTCATTCACGACGGAGTTCGCCGACGAATCGGGCAGCTTCGTTGGGGTCTTGTCCCCTCCTGGGCTCGCGATACCACAGGTAGTGCTAAGATGATCAACGCTCGTAGCGAGACCCTTGAAGAGAAGCCCGCTTATAAGACCCCCTTCCTGCGAAAAAGATGCCTCATCCCGGCTGATGGTTTCTACGAATGGCAGCGCACTGAAGGTACTAAAAAGCCTCACCGAATTGGGATGAAAGATGGTAGTATTTTCAGCATGGCTGGCTTATATGACATATGGACCGCACCGGATGGGAGCAAGCTAAGTACCTGCACAGTCATCACCACTCAGCCTAATCCACTGATGCAAGATATTCATGACCGCATGCCAGTCATTCTCAGACCAGAGGATGAGTCACTATGGATCAGCCGCAGCACAAGTCGTGATGAGCTTAAACGACTACTCGAACCCTACCCTGCAACCGAGATGAGAGCTACCCTCGTCGGGACAACTGTCAATTCAGTCAAGAACGAAACCCCTGAATGCATTCAACCTATTAGCAGCTAAATCACATACTCCACCATTTGAAAGAGCCCCTGCAAAGTTTGCAGAGGCTCTTCTCTATTTACTTGGCCCTCACCACTGGGTTTAGCGAAACATCCCCCATAGTTTAATGAGATGAAATGTGTTGCTCGGATCAATTCGCTGGGCAAGGACAAACTGAACAATCTGCTGTTCCTGTGCAGGAGTGAGCTTTTCATTCAGAAGACTTGTGCATGTCCGTACTAATTGCTGAACCTTTGCGCTATTCTGAAGATCAATCTTAGACAGACCTTGAACCACAGCCTTCACCCTGTCCTTGACGGCAGGATTCTTCAGCTTCTGCTTAATTCGTTCCACAAGTTGTGGACTGATTCCGTATTGTTGATAACTCAAAACGTTCGGCACCTCCCGTTATAACGATGTCATTGTTTCAGTATATGACGAGGGCCCGTCCATTGTGCTATCTGATTCAATTAATCGATAAGATCACCTTGGAAAATTTGTTCCTTCTGCAAATAGGCTCTTAAAGGAGCATAAGTCGGTGAAGTCCAGAATGACGCATCGCTAACGAGTTTGGCAGCATCTCCTCTTGCCTGCTCCACCACTTCAAAATCCGCAACCATATCCGCTAGTCGGAACTCAGGAACACCGCTCTGCTTCGTTCCGAAGAAGTCACCTGGTCCCCGCAGATCCAGATCTCGACGTGCAACCTCGAAGCCATCCTCGGTTTCGGTCATAACCTGCATTCGCTCTTGTCCTACCTCCGATTTGGGATCCGCTACAAGGATACAGTAAGAAGCATGAGCCCCTCGTCCCACTCGGCCACGAAGCTGATGAAGCTGCGACAGACCGAAACGATCAGCATCCATAATAATCATCAAGGTTGCATTCGGAACGTCCACACCAACCTCGACTACCGTAGTCGAGATGAGCAATTGCAGCTCGTTACTGTAAAACCCACGCATCACTTCATCTTTTTCCCCTGGTGTCATTCGACCATGAAGCAGTCCAACCCGATACTTCGGAAAAGCTTGCTGCATTTGAACATGCAGATCAATCGCATTCTGTACATCCAGCTTGTCTGATTCTTCAATAAGCGGACAGATCAGATAAGCCTGACGCCCCTGCTCAATCTCTCTTGCGATAAAGCCAAGAACACGCTCCATCAGATCATGCTTGACCCAATACGTCGTAATTGGAATACGACCCTTCGGTCTTTCCGACAAGGTCGAGACATCCATATCACCAAACGCAGTGATCGCCATCGTCCGAGGAATCGGCGTCGCCGTCATCGTAAGCACGTCAGGGTTATAGCCCTTCCTGCGAAGAACACTTCGCTGGTTCACACCGAAACGGTGCTGCTCATCCGTTACAACCAGGCCAAGCTGGCGGAAATAGACATCCTCTTGGATCAAAGCATGCGTACCCACTACGATGTCGATCAGTCCCATTTGCAGCGAAGCAAGCAGATCCTTACGCTTCTTACCTGTTACACTCCCCGTTAAGAGCCCTACCGTTACGCCAAACGGCTCAAACAGCTTTTGTAAGGAACGCATATGCTGCTCTGCCAAAATCTCTGTAGGAACCATCAGAGCGCCTTGAAAACCCGATCGAACCGTTGCATATAAGGCGATCGCAGCCACAACGGTCTTCCCGGAACCAACATCCCCTTGGAGCAGACGATTCATACAGTACGGTGAACGCATATCATGCAGAATTTCAAGCTCTACCCGTTTCTGCGCATCTGTTAGCTCAAACGGAAGGCTCCGCACAAATGTCCGAATCGTTGTATTATCCACTGTATGTACAACCCCATCCATCCGGTCGCGATTCAGCGCCCTGAAAGCTTGCATTTTCAGCTGGAACATAAACAGCTCTTCATAAACCATCCGACGCCGACCTTCCTGACCTTCCTTAGAGTCCACAGGCTGATGAATCGTTACGATCGCCTGCTTCCGCGGCATCAGATTATACTTCTGCAGCAGGGCTGGCGGAAGAATCTCCGGAATCATATCACCGTATTGCTGCAGGGCTTGTACCATCGTCTTACGTATCCAAGATTGTGTAATCTTCCCGCCAACTGAGTACACAGGCTGAAGCGTGCCACTTCGAAAAGCCCCTTTATCCGGGAACTCCGATTCCATCGTTGTCAATTGCATACGCCGTTGATCCCATTTGCCCGTCAGCACAATTTCTCGTCCTGGGGTCAACTGATCCTTTAGAAAATGGCGGTTAAACCATGTTGCCGTAAACATCCAATTCTCAGCTAACATTTTGCAGGATAGACGAGACTTCTTACCATATCTCTGCAATACAGGAATACCTGCAATTTTAGCCTGTATCGTAATTTTGTCTCCATCCTTTACCTCGCTAAGCGAGCGAAGGCGGTAATCTTCATACCGGAACGGATAATACTCCAATAAGTCTTTAACCGTAGAGACGCCAAAGGCGTGAAGCTCTCCTTCTTTCAGAGCGCTCACGCCGTTGATCTGCCGTACGGATATTTGATCTAGATCGAGATTCATTATTCTCCCCCAATCAAGCGGGCCAGATATACGCGGCAATGGTGCCCGGTCCCACATGGGTACCAATGACGGCGCCAATGTCAGACAGAACCGTTTCTTTCACCGTAAACACGGTAGACAGTTGCGCTAGAAAGTCCTCAACTGAAGCTGGATCTGCCGTATGACCCACCGCTACATTAATATTCGTAACACCTGCCAGATCCTTTTGGAACAGCTCAATCATTCTGGCAGTTGCTTTTTTGCGGCCTCTTACTTTTTCAACTGGATAAATAATACCTTCATCATCAATGGATAGGATCGGTTTAATGTTTAACAGCGTACCAAGTACGGCAGATGCCTTACCGATACGTCCACCCTTCTGTAGATATTCTAGTGTATCTACCAGAAAATATAGACGACGTTTGCTCCGAAGTTCTTCTGTGGAAGAGATAATCTCATCCACAGTTGATCCTTCTGCAGCTAGCTTAGCTGCATGAACAGCAAACAGTCCAAAACCGTAAGATGCTGACTTTGAGTCCCACACCGTAATATCAGGTTCTCCCTCTATCAGCGAGGTTGCAAGTAATGCCGACTGATACGTTCCACTCATACCGGAAGATAGGTGCATCGACAGAATAGAACAGCCTGGATACTCCTTTAGAATCGATTCATAGACTTCTACAAAGTCCGCCGGAGAGGGCTGAGAAGTAGTTGGCAGTTGTGGCGATTCTACAAGCTGCTTATAGAACTCGCTAGCCGTAATTTCGACTCCGTCTAAATACGTATTACTGCCAAACATAAGACGCAACGGAACGATTCGTATGTCATACTTCTTCACCAGGTCTGCCGGAATATCCGCTGTGCTGTCAGTGACAATAACGGTTTTCTTCACCGGGAACCCCTCCTAAAAATAAACAGCATTTACGATATCATACGATTAAATATCGTAATTAGACTTCAACAGAGAACAGATAGGCATATATTGGTTGTCCGCCGTAATGCACTTCCACTTCTGCGTTCGGATAGTTATCCTCTAACCATGCAGTCAGACCCTCTGTAATTTCCTCAGTCGCATCTTCCCCTGTGAGAAGCGTGATGATTTCATCACCAGAGGTAAGCATTTTACCGAGCAGTTCCTGACAAGCAGTCAATAAGTCTGGTGCGGCGGCAACGATCTTCGAATTCTGAATACCAATAAATTCACCAGCTTTGATATGAAGTTCATCAATCGTTGTGTCCCTTACTGCGTAAGTAACTTGCCCAGACTGCACCCGAGAAACAGCTTCAATCATATTCTCCGTGTTCGTCTCAACACTCTCGTCCTCTTGGAACTCAAATGCTGCCGCAATTCCCTGTGGTATAGTCTTACTCGGAATTACAGTTACGTTCCGTTCACCTTCCAATAGCTCTCGTGCCTGTTGAGCAGCAAGAACAATGTTAGAGTTGTTCGGCAGAATATAAATCTGCTGAGCAGAAATGGAAGATATGGCGTTTACAAAGTCTTCAGTACTTGGGTTCATGGTCTGACCACCGGCCAGTACAACATCCACACCAAGGCTCTTGAATATACTGGAGATTCCTTCACCTGACGATACCGCAATAAATCCATAAGGAGCTAGCTCATCAGCAGGAGGAACTGCAGGTGCTTCAGGTGTCTTGGACTCAGCAGGAATATCTGCAAACAACTCAGGCATCGGTGCAATATCCATACCCGTCGATAACAGATCGCGATGCTGCTCACGCATATTCAAAATATGAATTTGAGTAATTTCACCATACAATAGTGCCAAATTAAGTACTTCACCTGGAGCCTTAGAATGCACATGCACTTTGATTGTGTCATCATCTGCAATAACAATAATAGAATCACCATTTACAGCAAGCGCTTTTCTAAATTTATCTTCATCGAACGTTGCAGACGAAGTGTTGCCCAGCTGTCGGTTGATAAAAAATTCCATATCATATAGGAATTCGATTTCTTCGGTAGATAGTTGAGACTGTGCTGATGCAGGAACCTGCACAGTGGCCAAATCTGGATGGGTAACAATTCCCTCAGGTAGGTCACGCGATACAGTATGTCCTACAGACGTCGTAACCACTTCTGCAGAAGGAGCACCATTTTTCAGCGATCTTAAAAAACCTTCATAAATGTAAACGAGGCCTTGTCCTCCGGAATCTACAACACCAACCTGCTTCAAAACCGGCAACATATCCGGGGTTTGGGACAGCGTCTCCTTGGCTTTCGCTAGCACCTGCTCCATTAATTCCACAACATCACTACTTCTGCGTGAAAAATAAACAGCATGCTTAGCAGCTTCCTTAGCTACCGTAAGGATTGTACCCTCAACCGGTTTAACAACCGCTTTATAAGCAGCATCTACACCTGTTTGCAGCGCAGCTGCAAATTGGGTGGAGTTCAGCTCTGTGTATGATGCAGCATAGCGGCTAAAGCCGCGGAACAGCTGGGACAGAATTACTCCGGAGTTACCCCGAGCTCCCATCAGAAGTCCCTTAGACAACACACCAGCACTGTGTCCGATCGATTCCGAATACTTGCTTTTCAGTTCTGCTACACCAGCAGTCATCGTCAAATTCATATTCGTTCCCGTGTCGCCATCCGGCACCGGGAAAACATTTAGGGAATTGACGTGTTCTGCATGCAGCTGCAGTTGTTCCGCTCCGGCTAGTACCATCGCGGTAAATTCTGTTCCATTCAAAGAACGCTTACTCAATGAGAATTCCCCTTCCTGGCTTGATACAAAAAAACGCTTCAATTATATTTTTTAATTCGATTCAGAGCTTTGAGCCGATAATCGCCCAACAAAGAATAGACATCTATGATTAAATAAATTAGTCACAACGCTGGTCATGGGCTAGCCTCTCGTCTCCAAGTCTTCGGTACTGCTCTCCACTTAGAAAGGACAAACCGACAAGTCCATCACATTTCTTAGGAAATATTATAGACTAAATAACATTGTACTATAAGAAGAAAGAGAAATAAATGTTTTTAGGATAGTTGACGCAGCATTTTTTACTGTGATATGATATTTAGGTATTGTTTTATGCAGGGTTATGAAACAAGGAGGTGTAATCTATGTCTCGCAAATGTTATGTAACAGGTAAGAAACCAGGCACTGGTAACCACGTTTCTCATGCCAACAACCACAACAAACGTTCTTGGGGCGTAAACGTTCAGAAAGTTCGTATTCTGGTAGACGGCAAGCCAAAACGTGTATACGTTAGCACTCGTGCTTTGAAGTCCGGTAAAGTGACTCGCGTATAATGAATCAACACCCATACAAGTAGAAACGAATGCGTCGTCCATTGAACAGGACGATCGCGTTTCTGCAAGAAATATAAGCGAGTATAATGAATTGTTATACCTTCTTATGTTGAAGAAAAACTTCTCAATCTCCAGCTTTTTAAAGGGCTGCCCGGGACCAGGAAGTTTTTCTTGCGTTTAGCTACATATGACTAAACAAAAAGCACCCTGAACGCAGCAGGTGCTTTTTTTAATGCCTCTTTCCCGGTTTAGCTACCGCAAGCCCGTCCCGGGCGGAGGTTTTGTTATGCCGGGACAAGCTGTCAGCTTTTGTGAAACGTGTTCAAAATGGCCTTCACAAAACCTCCCAAAAACTTCGGCAGCCTGAACGTATAGAATTTCATGTCTCACCCTCCCCATCATTCTCATGCCTTCTAGCTTATTTTATGCACCAAGCCCATCGAGGTTAACACGACAAAAAAGGCTACATGAGAACCTAGCTCATGTAACCATATTTATGCGGCGGATCGCCGCCCTATGCATGTCACTCTCAGACTTACAGCTCAGACCTGCGTGCTCGCCCGAATCTCTGTAATAGCAGCCGCTCGATCTGGCTTGCCGTACACAGCGCTTCCAGCTACTAGAACGTCAGCGCCTGCCTTTACAACTAGCGGAGCCGTCTCAGCCGTAATGCCGCCATCCACTTCAAGATATATATTCGGATTTGGTCCACTTGCAATCCACTTACGTATTTGCTCAATTTTTTGTACCGTACGCTCAATGAACGCTTGTCCGCCAAATCCAGGGTTAACCGTCATGACGAGAACCAGGTCCAGATCAGGAAGTACCTCCTGCAAGACATGTGCAGGGGTTCCAGGATTAATAGCAACCCCCGCCTTAACACCATGTTCTTTAATCATATGGATGACACGGTGGAGGTGTGGGCAGGTCTCAGCATGAACGGTAATATAATCCGCGCCAGCTTTTGAAAAATCAGCAATGTAACGCTCCGGCTCTTCGATCATCAGATGAACATCAAGCGGTAACGTCGTATGAGGTCTGATCGCCTGTACAATCGCAGGTCCAAGCGTAATATTAGGCACAAAGTGTCCATCCATTACATCCACATGGATCCAGTCAGCTCCTCCTGCCTGCACATTTGCAACTTCATCACCAAGCTTTGCAAAATCTGCCGAAAGTATCGATGGTGCTATTTTAATCATATGTCAGTACCTCCGCTTCTTATCTTTCATTTCAGTAAGAAATTCAACATAGTGTTCATAACGACTAGATACGATAAGTCCTTCATCCTTAGCCTCAATCACACGGCAGCCAGGTTCGTGCGTATGGCTACAACCTCTGAACCTGCAATTCTCGGCGAATGGAATGAACTCCCTAAAGCTGCTCGACAATTCCTCCACACCTAGTTCTTGAAAGTCCAGCTGGCTGAAGCCGGGTGTATCAACAACAAAACCTCCGTTATCCAGTTCGATCAACTCAACGTGTCTAGTCGTATGACGACCACGTCCCAATCGCTGACTGATCTCACTTGTCTCTAGAGACAAGCCTGGCATTAAAGCATTCAGAAGTGATGACTTACCTACACCCGATTGGCCAGAAAACACACTAATTTGACCCGCGAGACGTTCTTTGACGATCTCCATTCCCAATCCCTCTTGTGAGCTTGTAACGATGACCTCGTAGCCAATAGCTTCATAGAGGCTTCTCGCACGCTCTGCTGAATCATCACCCTCGTCAGCTAGATCTTGCTTCGTGAAGCAGATCAAAGCCTCTAAACCGGCGTGTTCGACGTGTACGAGAAACTTGTCCAACAAGAGCAAGCTCAAGTCCGGTTCTTTTATCGAGAATAAAAGGACGGCAAGATGCACATTCGCAACTGGAGGACGTATCAATTGGGAAGACCGTGGAAGTATTTCCTCCACGGTCCCCTCCCCATTCTCAGTCAAAGTGTATAAGACGCGATCTCCGACAAGCGGAGATACGCCTCTTTTCTTAAATATTCCGCGGGCTCTGCATTGAACCGATGGGTCCTCCCCGGATACAACATTGCCTTCCCGCAATGGTTTGACATAGTAATATCCGCTTAGTGCCTTAACAATCAGTCCCTCAAGCATATGCAGGCCTCACTTTCAATAGTTTGATGTTAGATCTTTTATCTACTCCAGCCTGCGGCTTCAATCTTATCCTCAAGCTCTTTCCAGTGCTTACCTTTTCCTTTACCATTTCCGTTATTGCCCTGATTACTCGAAGCAGAATCATCAGAATGATCGTTCTCCTCAGATTGCCCTTCCGTTTGACCATCGCCTTGGTCCTCTCCTTGCTCCTGTCCTTCATTATGACCTTCCTCGCCACCAGTCTCTGTGGAAGGATCGGTTGTCACAGGAACATCCGGGAGTTGTGGAGGTTCGATCTCAGGAACCGGTACAGTCCCGTTCTTAGCATCAGAGTAAAACACAGAGTATGTCTCAATCGACTTACCATCTCTGTAAATCTGAACAGATCCGTTCTTCTCTGGGGCGAGAAGAAGCTCAACCGGAATGATTTCTGTTGTACTGATTGTACGACTTTCCCCTTCTCGATTGTCTCCTAACGCATCAGAATAAACGATACGAATCTTACTCTTCTCTCCTTCACGGATCGGAGCTACTGGAACTTTAAAAGTATACTTGATAGCCTCAGGTGGATAACCCGAGCTTACCGTTAAGTTCTGCTCCGTTCCTGGTGTTGCAGGGCTATTAGGGTTCCAAGGCCATTGCTTAATAACCTTGCCCTTCTCCACGGTAAAGCTCGGTGCTTCCTCTACCGATCCGACTTCAAGACCGAGCGATTTGATTTTACTCTCCGCTTCGCTACGACTCATATTCGTCAAATCAGGCATCGTTACGGATTCTTTACCTTTACTTATAACCAATTTCACAACCGTGATATCCGGATCAAACTCCTCACCCTCATCTGGTGACTGAGAGATGATTTCCCCAGCTGGCACGCTATCGTTGTGCTCTTCAGTCGTATTAATCCTGTTATCGTCGACTTTCTGAACTTCCAATAATTGGAGCGCTTCATCAAGCTTTTTACCTACAACTTTAGGCATCTTACTTAAAGGCTTGGGTCCTGCAACCGATAGTTGAATGACAGAACCTTCCTTGACGATCGTTCCTTCTTTCCTGCTCTGATCATATACCGTGCCTTCATTGAAACCCTGCTTGTAGTTTCTAATGACTTCACCATCAACAACCAGACCCGCTTCTTCGAGTGTACTTATAGCGACTTCCTCTGTCATATTCACCACTTTAGGAACCGTTACATCATCCACTACAAATAAATTATTCACATAAATAACTACACCTGCAAGGATACCCAGAAACAAAAGGACTAAACCAACAATCAAAGCTGGCTTTTTCCATTTTTTCTTGGAGCCATCCCCCTTAGCAATTTCCTCTTCCTGATCATCCTCTTCTGGATCTTCAGGAGTAGCGTAGGTGTGATCCCCAGATTGCATCGTTTTGATTGCAGGCATCACTCTAGTCTGATCCTCATCTTCTTCAAAATCCAGCTTCTGCTCATTGCGCCGGTTAGGCAGCAAACAAGTTTCGAGATCATGCATCATTTCTTCAGCTGATTGATAACGCTCCTGCGGGTTCTTACGCATCGACTTCAGAATTACATTCTCTACGCTTTGAGGAATAAGCGGGTTCACTTCCCGCGGTTCATCAAATTCCTCTTGGAGATGCTTAAGCGCCACACTGATCGGGCTTTCTCCAAGAAACGGAAGACGCGCCGTAAGCATTTGATACAGCACAATACCAAGAGAATATAAATCTGACTTCTCCCCTGTTGCTACACCTTTGGCATGCTCTGGAGAGAAATAATGAACAGACCCAATAACGGAACCCGTCTGGGTAATCGTTGTAGAGGTTACCGCTCTTGCGATACCGAAATCTGTTACCTTTACCCGGCCATTTCGACCGATTAAAATGTTGTGCGGCTTGATATCACGGTGAATGATTTGATTATGATGGGCATGATCGAGCGCATCACAGATTTGAGTCGCAATTCGCACTGCCTCGTCAACCTGAAGAGGCGCTCGCTCTTTAATGATTTCATTGAGGTTATTTCCCTCGATATATTCCATGACGATATAGTGAATTTCATCCTCTTGTCCAACATCGTAGATGCTAACCACATTTGGATGCGACAATGATGCCGCAGATTGTGCCTCACGCCTAAATCGGCGGATAAATTCCTCGTCGTGCACAAACTGTTGCCGTAGCACTTTGATCGCTACGTTTCGGTTCAGTAAAATATCCTGTGCCTTATAGACCAGCGCCATTCCACCGCCGCCGATACGCTCTATGATCTTGTAACGACCAGCCAATTCATGTCCGATCATGAATTCCACCCCTTTTTACTTTGCCCAGCAGCTTCTTCTTGATGTTCTAACAGGGCGACAGTGATGTTGTCGTCGCCTCCGGCGAGAAGTGCTAGTTGAAGCAGGCGGTCCGCTTTTTCCTGTAGAGGAATATCGAGTGAGCCGACAATTTGTCCTATCCGATCTCTTTTGACCAGATTACTTAGCCCGTCGCTGCATAGTAACAACGCCTCTCCCGCTTCAATGGTTACCGCACTCATTTCAACAGATACATCGATATCTGTACCAAGAGCACGAATAAGTACATTTTTACGCGGATGAGACTCTAACTCCTCCTCAGTAATTTGACCGCTTTTGAACAATTCATTGACCAATGTGTGATCATCTGTCAGCCGGCTTACTTGACCTGCTGATACTTTATAGGCACGGCTATCGCCAATATGCCCAATACAGCCTTCATGACCACGGAGTAGCACTGCTACAATGGTCGTACCCATATTATGCAGCCGCTCATCGGCGGAGGCCTCCTGGTAAATCACTTCATTGGCATGTAAGATAGCATCACTAAGCGCAGCCTGAATAGCATCCATAGACATATCAGGTTCCAAGGAAGCTAAGTCTTCAGACACGGTCTGAACCGCAAGTCTACTGGCCGTATCACCCGCAAGGTGACCTCCCATTCCGTCGGCAACAATGCCGAGTGTATAACCATGCTCCATTTGACAGATTAAGACAGAGTCCTCATTCACCTGCCGAACCCGTCCGACATGGCTGACATGAACCGTATTGATCAAATTATTCTCACCCCAACTCCATATGCTTGGCACGAAGTTGACCGCAAGCAGCAGCAATATCGTGGCCTTGTTCACGGCGGATCGTTACATTCACGCCTTTTTCCGCCAGCGTACGTTGAAATTTGAAAATGTCGTTACGTGACGTACGGACATATTTCCGTTCCGGTACGTGGTTAACAGGGATCAGGTTTACATAGCAGTTCATATCTTTGATGACGTCTGCAAGCTCTGCTGCATGTTCAGCCTGGTCGTTCACACCGCCAATTAAGGCATACTCGAACGTAATGCGGCGTCCCGTCTTCGCTTGATAATAACGAAGTGCTTCAATAACATCATCAAACGGAAAACGACGGTTTACAGGCATCAGCTTGGACCGAAGTGTGTCGTTAGGTGCATGGATCGAAATCGCCAGGTTAATCTGGGTATTCTCTTCAGCAAACTTATAGATGTTAGGCACGATACCACTTGTCGACACTGTGATATGGCGCTGTCCAATGTTGAGTCCCTTCTCATGAATCATGGTACGAAGGAATTTCATCGTTGCATCGTAGTTCTCAAATGGTTCACCAGAGCCCATAATTACGATGCTGCTGACACGCTCACCTTTTTTATCAAGAATCTTCTGAGCTTGAACGACTTGAGCGACAATCTCACCAGAAGTCAGGTTCCGTTTCAAGCCTCCAAGTGTTGAAGCACAGAACGTACAACCAATACGGCATCCGACCTGAGTCGTCACACAGATACTGTTACCGTAGTTATGCTTCATAATAACTGTCTCAATCGCGTGATCATCATGTAATCCAAACAGAAACTTAACTGTACCATCCTTCGACTCAAACTTGGTAATTTCAGTCAAGGTCACAAAGCTGAACTGATCTTCCAGCTTTTGGCGAATGCCCTTCGGTAGATTCGTCATCTCTTCAAAAGAGTTCACTCGTTTTACGTACAGCCAATCAAATATTTGAGAACCGCGGAATGCGGGTTCTCCGTTCTCTTGAGCCCAAGCCTGAAGCTCTTCTAGCGAATAGTCGTATATAAAAGGGTTCATTTCACCACACCTGTCTTTTTCATTCATATGCATCTCTTTTCTCATTCTTCCTATTCTAACATAAATAAAAGAGACGGTAAAAGAGAAAACCCGCCGGCACGGCGGGCCATTTCTATTGTCTTACAAGCATTCGCCTCTTATGAGAGCCGACGAAGTCTAATAATGTAAAATCCGTCACTGTGAAAATGTTGGGGAAGGATCTGCACGCCTCCACCCTTCGGAAGTGCATTCTTCATAATACGGCTTATGCTGCCGTTCTCATTATCAGCAACTTCAAAATTAGGGTTGTCAGCCAAAAATGCAGCGACTGCACCTTCGTTCTCCCCCGGTTCAATCGTACATGTACTGTATACGAGTACACCGCCTGGACGCACCAGTGTAGACACAGATTGAAGCAACTCACGCTGAAGCGATGCGATCTCTCCAATATCCTCCGGAGTCTTCACCCATTTGAGATCAGGTTTCCGGCGAATCACACCAAGGCCCGAGCACGGTGCATCCAGCAATACCCGATCAAAGGAGGCTGGCTCATATGTCTGAGCAAGATCAAGGGCATTGCCTGTAACTGTCTTAATACGATCCAGTCCAAGCCGTTCTGCCTGTTCTGCAATCAGCTTTTGTTTATGGGCATGCAGGTCATTAGCGATGATCAAGCCATCATCCTTCATCAATTCACCCATGTGAGCTGTCTTTCCGCCTGGGGCAGCGCAGCAGTCTAACACACGCATACCTGGTTCTGGATCAACGACCTCCGCTACAAGCATCGAGCTCTCGTCCTGAATCGAGATCATTCCGTCCTTATACCACTCGGTATGAGCCATATTTCCGCCGCTCTTCACGATAATCCCATAAGGGCTTAGTTCGGATGATACGGCCTCAAACCCACGGCTGTTCATCTCCTCCAGCAGCGCATCGCGGCTGATCATCGTTGTATTCACCCGGATGCTAACAGCAGGGGGCTCATTATTAGCCTTGCAGATCGCCTCGGCAGTATCCTCGCCATATTGTTCAATCCAGCGCTCCACAAGCCATTTCGGATGGGAGTGCCGAAGAGAAATTTGATCTGCTGGTGATAGATTATCGGGAATAACGAGCTCTTCCTTTTGCCGGAGTATACTCCGCAGCACGCCATTGACCATACCAGATATGCCTTGGTGACCACGTCGTTTTGCCAGGTTCACAGCCTCACTAACAACAGCATGATCGGGAATCCGGTCCAAATATACAATCTGGTACAAACTCAGGCGAAGCAGTGCTCTGACCCATGGTTGCAGCTTGGCTGTACCTTTTTTGACAAAACGGTCGAGGAAGTAATCCAGCGTATTCAGCCTGGATATGGTTCCGTATACAAGCTCCGTTGCAAGCCCTGCATCCCCTTTTTCAAGCGAAGCCTTCTGGAGAGCAGTATTTAGGAGCAGATTGCTATAAGCCCCTTCCTGCTCAACCTGTGTCAGAACATTCATGGCGAGTTCCCTTGCTGTCATTGCACGTCCCTTGGGAGCACCGTTTCCACGTCCGCTCACGTCAGCACCGTCCCGCTTGTCATGCTTGTCCCACGGACAAATTGCGAAGCATCCATTGCTTTTTTACCGCTCGGTTGAACCGTTAATAATGTCAGCGAACCGTCACCTGTCTTAACAACAATACCGGTCTCTGTCAGTTCAAGCACGGTTCCTGGATCCGCCTGACTCGAAGATGCGTTTGCGCCATCCACATCTGGAAGAGCAGCCGACCATACTTTAAACACTTCATCGTTCCAGAGTGTAAAGCCACCGGAAAAGGGAACAAGTCCTCGGATCTGATTGTAGATTTCACGCGATGTACGACTCCAATCAATCTTCTCGTCCTCACGCGTCAAGTTCGGAGCATAGGTAGATTCCTCATCGTTCTGAGGCTCAGCCTGTACTTTGCCATTAGTCAATCGGGGAAGCTGTTCTTTTAATAAAGCTGCTCCCGCGATGCTAAGCTTGTCAAACATCGTTCCAGCCGTATCGTCATCCAGAATAGGAACTTCGACACGAGCTATCATGTCGCCGGTATCCAGTCCTTCAGCCATATACATCAGCGTAATGCCAGTGACTTTCTCACCGTTAATAATAGAACGCTGAATCGGAGCTCCTCCCCGATACTTAGGGAGAAGCGATCCATGAACATTAAGACAGCCAAGTGCCGGCATATCGAGCACAGACTTAGGCAAGATTTGCCCATAGGCTGCAGTCACAATCATATCCGGTTTATAATTCGCCAGTTCTGCCACAGCCTCAGGGCTACGCAGCCGCTGTGGTTGTAACACAGGGATTCCGTGACGAAGAGCCGCTTCTTTTACTGGAGTTGGTGTAAGCACCTTCTTACGTCCCTGGGGACGGTCCGGCTGTGTTACGACAGCGGTAATGTTGTAGCCTTCAGCTACAAGCATATCGAGACTTGGCACAGCGAACGCAGGTGTACCCATGAATACAATATTCATCGATTTTCCAGCTCCCTCCGTGGAGGGCGATTCGGATCAAATTCATACACCCGTTCAGCAATATCTGTAAACAATACACCGTTCAGATGATCAATCTCATGCTGGAAAGCACGGGACAGCAGCCCTGTCGCCGTCACAAGCAGTTCGTTCCCCTCGCGATCAAGCCCCTTCACTTTCACTTGTTCCGCGCGGCGCACATCGCCGTTCCATCCAGGGATACTAAGGCAACCTTCGGGTCCGAATTGCTCGCCATCACTCTCTACAATTTCCGGATTTATCATTTTGATTAATCCATGCTCGTCACCTGCGTCAACTACGATAAGACGCTTCAAAATGCCGACTTGAGGTGCGGCCAGACCAACACCATCCGCATCGTACATCGTATCTGCCATATCATCGAGCAGCTTCTGAACATTCGGTGTAATTTTTGTAACTTCCTTTGCTTTCTTGTGTAATACATCATCTGGTTCTTTAACAATAATGCGTATTGCCATTATGACACCTTCCTCACGCTTTTCATTCAATATATGCAGTATTACATTAACATTTGCGGGTCCACGTCAATGCTGATCTGCAAGTTCGTGTCGCGCACTGAATCCTGCAGCTCCTCGGCAACTTGCCGAACAAGCGAGACAGCATCCATCGTTCCACGCCATTTTATCATACATTGGAATCTGTATCTATTTTTTAGCCTTGGAATTGGCGATGCGACAGGCCCTAGAATATCTAAGGCATCTGCGGAAAAACGATCCAAACTGCCGAACCAACCTCTCCGGTCTGCTCTTCCCTTCAAATCTGCAGCATAATTCTCCGCTACCCGGACAAGCAGCGGAAGCTGCTCATGGGATAATGTCACGAGAATGAGTCTGCAGTACGGTGGATAATGCAGTGCCTTACGATGCTTTAGTTCATCTTTGACGAACGTTAAATAATCATGACCACTAGCATGAATAATGGAATAATGCTCCGGTGTATACGATTGAATAACGACCTCTCCCGGTAGCTGGTGTCGACCAGCACGACCAGCTACCTGAGTAAGCAATTGGAATGTCTTTTCCGCTGCTCTAAAATCAGGTAAGTTCAGGGCAGAATCAGCCGTTATCACACCAACAAGTGTTACATCCGGGAAATCCAAACCCTTCGCTACCATCTGGGTGCCGAGGAGCACATCTGCCTTCTTATCTCTGAATAGCTTCAGCAGCTTTTCATGCGAACCCTTTTCTGTTGTCGTGTCCACATCCATCCGGATGACCCGTATCCCTGGGAATAACTTGGCCAGCTCCTCCTCCACTCGCTGCGTACCTGTACCAAAGAACCGAATATGCTCACTTCCGCATTCCGGACACACTTCAGGTGACTTTTCAGCATATCCACAGTAGTGACAACGTAGATTGTTAGACTTTTGATGGTACGTAAGGGAGATATCACATTCTGGACAACCCGCCACATAACCGCAGCTGCGGCACATAACAAATGTAGAGTGTCCACGCCGGTTTAAGAGTAGTACCGTCTGCTCCCCCCGTTCCAAACGAGCTGCGATCGCCTCATGAAGGGGACGGCTAAACATGGAGCGGTTACCATCCTTTAACTCCTCACGCATATCGACAATTTCGACCTCCGGCAGACGATTGCCGAGCGCCCGAGTCGGCATTTCTAATAGCTCAGGTTCAAAGCCCTCCTGGGAATGCGACCTTGCAGCATGATAACTCTCAAGAGACGGAGTCGCTGAGCCCAAGATGACAACAGCCCCCGTTTCAGAAGCACGGCGGACGGCTACATCCCTAGCATGATACTTCGGAGTCTCCTCCTGCTTATAAGAAGTCTCATGCTCCTCATCCATAATAATCAGTCCAAGACGGTCAAAGGGAGCAAACACAGCCGAACGAGCACCGACAACAACCGATGCCCGGCCCTCATGGATCTTTCTCCATTCGTCATAACGTTCACCTGCGGATAGCCGGCTGTGCATTACGGCCACAAGATCACCAAACCGCCCTTTAAACCGCTCCACCATCTGTGGTGTAAGTGAAATCTCAGGCACCAAAACGATAGACTGTCTATCCTGTTCAAGACAACGCTGAATCGTCTGAAGGTAAATCTCTGTCTTTCCGCTCCCGGTGACACCATGCAATAAGAAAACGCCGTGCTGGAACTGATCCAGTTTATGAACAATTCTTCCATATACATGCTGCTGTTCTTGAGTAAGAACAAGCGGCTTCGTAGGTTTGAAATCCCGGCCTTTATATGGATCACGGAATACTTCCATATCCTCTACACGAATATAGCCTTTGTCTGCAAGTGCTTTGACTGTCCCCGCTGTGACTCCAAGCGAGGAGAGCACTTCTTTCATCGCGATCGGAAGAAAAGATTCCATTTCGATAAGATATTCGAGAACTTCTTTTTGACGCTGCGCTTTAGCAGGAAATGATTCTAGCGCTTCCTGTGCCGCCGAAACATCCACGGCCAGTTCCACAGCCTTCATCGTCTTTTTCTGCATTTTGTCCTTGATTTGTTGATGCTCGCGAAGTAGTCCTCTGGATAACATCCTCTTAATACGATCTGCCTCATCCGGAAAAGCACGGTTCACCTGCTCTAGCGTAACTTCCCCGCGCTGCTTCACAAACAAGATAACAGCTTGTTCAATATCATTCTCAGAAGACAAGGAAAACAGGCCGTCTTCCGGCCCGTTATCCTCTTCGGGATTTCCAAGTGTAATGTATCGCTCCGCTTTACCTTTAAGTGCCGTAGGTAGCATAGATTGCAAAACCGTTATCTGACGGCAAGCATAGCGCTCTTTCATCCATTCGCTAAGCTTTATCAACTCAGGTGACAGTGGAGGAGCAAAATCGAGCACTTCTTGAATCGACTTCATTTTGGCATAATCCATTTCAAGGCGAGGGTGAAGAGAAACGACAAACCCCTGGAGTGTCCGGTGACCAAAAGGTACACCCACTCTACTACCAACCTCAATCCAAGGGCGCAATCGCTCAGGAATCAGGTAATCGAACGGCCGGTCGGTATCCTTGGATGGTACGTCCACAATGACTCTGGCCATTTCCATTTAGGATTCCCCCTTTGTCATCCGCTCGGCTGCCAAGGTTAGCAGGCGCCGGGCCACATCCTCCTTGGACATAAGCGGAAGATGAAGAGCAAGCCCTTCCGAATCGAATACACTCACACTGTTCGTATCGGTTCCAAATCCCACACCGGATTTGGTTACATCATTGGCTACGATAAGGTCACAGTTCTTACGACGTAGCTTGTCCATTGCATACTGTTCAACCGAGTCCGTCTCCGCAGCGAAACCAACGAGGAATTGAGACTGTTTGTGTTTGCCTAAGGTTTCAAGAATATCTGTGGTCTTGACCAATTCTAGAAGCATCGTCTCTCCCTGCTTTTTCAGCTTGGAAGAAGCTGCGTTCACGGGTCGATAATCAGCTACTGCAGCTGCTTTAATGATCAGATCGCTGTCATCAAACTTGCGCATCACCGCATCATACATATCTTGAGCTGATTCTACGCGTTCCGCATTCACACCTTCGGGGAGGGGGATATCCGTATGAGCGGCTATGAGGTGAACATCCGCTCCCATCTCCTTCGCCACCTTCGCTATGGCAAATCCCATTTTTCCAGAAGAGTCATTCGTAATGTAACGTACAGGGTCAATCCGCTCAATCGTTCCCCCTGCCGTAACAACCACCTTTTTACCCGTTAAAAGCTCAGGTGACTTTTCATCCATTGTCTCTGCTTGGTCCTTCTCCTGTTGCTCAAAGAACCTTTCCACTACCTCTACGATGGTATCTGGTTCTTCCATCCGTCCCTTGCCAACGTAGCCACAAGCAAGAAGCCCTTCCCCTGGCTCAATCATAGAAACACCACGAAACACAAGCGTTTCCATATTCGCAACCACAGCAGGATGAGTATACATATGAACATTCATTGCTGGCGAGATCATCACAGGTGCTGTCGTGGCAAGCAGCGTTGTTGTAAGCATATCATCTGCAAGACCATGAGCCATCTTGCCAATAACGTTAGCAGTTGCAGGAGCAACCAGCACCAAATCTGCTAGATCAGCCAGATGAATATGAGACACAACAGATGGATCACGTTCATCGAATGTGTCGCTGTAAACCGGGTTTTTAGTAAGCGACTGCAGTGTTAGCTCAGTAATAAATTGCTTAGCCGATTCTGTCATAATCACATGAACATCGGCTCCCTTTTGGACGAGTCTGCTACATAGCATAGCGGCTTTATATGCCGCGATACCGCCTGTGACCCCAAGCACAATAACTTTACCGTTTAACATGACTGCTCCCCCCGCTTTCTGTATTAAAACAATAAAGAAGCAGTGCTTTGGATCGCAAAGCCGCTTCTCTCCTGTACCTGGAAGTATAAATGCAAACTTACTTTCTTATATTTTCAAAAAAATAACAACCTTTCGGTTGTCACATTTTTGTAGTGCATTTATTAAACTGCATAAATCAATTTCATTAGATTCTGTCTATTTCGAAATCTACTCTTCGCCTTTTTGTACAATAAGGTAGCCACCGTAAATTTCCTCAAGAGCAACGCCCACTTGTTTATGGGACTTCGGGTTTTTCAGCTCGGAGATTTCTCCTTCGCGCAGCTGACGTGCACGGCGGGAAGCCGCAACAACGAGCGAATACTTACTGTCTACTTTGTTCATCATTTCATCGATGGATGGATAAAGCATAGTTCAAAGCACCTCATTTTCATATACTAATTATCTTTACACTGTAAACAGAAGTACATTATTTCATAACTTTACAGTGTTCGGCAATAATAATAGATTCTATTCGTTTGCACGCAAGATTGATTTCATCATTGACCACCGCATAGTCATAGTGCCGGATCAATTCCATTTCATCAACTGCTACAGACATCCTATGGTCTATTGTAGCCTGATTTTCCGTGCCTCGTCCTACAATCCGATCCTTCAATTCATCTAGAGACGGCGGAGTAAGGAAAATGAAAACACCATCAGGGAATTTCTCCTTCACTTTCAAGGCGCCCTGTACTTCAATTTCCAGAATGATATCCTTGCCACTCGCGATGGTTTCTTCAACAAAATCACGAGGGGTACCATAATAATTACCGACATACTCCGCATATTCCAGGAGTTCATCATTCTCAATCATGGAAAGGAAATGTTCCCGTTCCTTGAAGAAATAGTTCACACCATCTACTTCACCCATACGTGGTTTTCTCGTCGTTGCAGACACCGAATACACGAGATCTGGAATACGAGGTCGAAGTGCACTACATACCGTTCCTTTTCCTACACCGGATGGACCGGACAATACAATTAATAATCCCTTTGTAGACATAATACTCCCCATCTTTATTCGTCGTTGTCATCATCTTTGCTGGATAAACGGTGAGCAACCGTCTCAGGCTGTACTGCCGACAGAATAACATGATCACTGTCGGTAATAATTACAGCCCTTGTCCGGCGACCGTATGTGGCGTCAATCAGCATATGACGATCCCTTGCTTCTTGAATGATCCGCTTAATCGGAGCCGATTCAGGGCTCACGATAGAAATGATTCGATTGGCCGATACGATATTCCCGAAGCCGATATTAATGAGTTTGATTGCCATATTGCGGTTGCTCCCCCTATACATTTGACTCTATTTGCCGAATAAGCCTGTTCATTCTACATTTGCGGCTTGTTCACGAATCTTCTCCAGTTCCGCTTTCATTTCGACAACACGGTTTACCAGAGTCAGATGATTGGCTTTCGATCCAATCGTATTGACTTCCCTGTTCATTTCCTGGATTAGAAAATCCAGCTTACGTCCTACAGGACCACTCTGATGAAGTAGCTGTCTGCACTGTTCAAAATGACTATACAGACGAGTAAGTTCCTCATCAATATTGGAGCGTTCCGCAAACAAAGCTATTTCCATTCCAAATATATGTTCATCGAAAGTCAACGAGCCGTCATTCAAGACCTCCAATCGCTGACGCAGGCGTGTCCGGTATTCATCCGTCACGGTCGGTGCCAGGCTCACCATCTCTGCTTGCAAGAGCTGAAGGCGTTCAATCCGCTGCTCCATATCTTTGGCTAAGTGAGTTCCCTCTGCACTGCGCATTTGCATCAGTCCATCTAATGCCTCGTCAAGCCCTCTGCAGAGCATTTCGCTCCACTGCTGGCGTTTATCTTCCCCCAGCTGTTCGCTTCGACTGACCAAAACATCTGGCAATGATAGAATGTCAGTGATTGTCGGTTTCCCTTCAATGCCGTAGCACTCCAATTCATCCGCGGCTTTCAAATAAGCCTTAACCATCGCATGATTAAGGACCGCCGAGAAGCTCTCGCCGTCGCTCTCTTTATTAATGTAAACATCGATCCGCCCTCGAGAAATTCGAGATTGTACAGTTCTCCTTAAAGAATCCTCGAAATAGGCCCATTCGCGCGGCATGCGGAATACTGCTTCACAATACCGGTGATTGACCGACTTCACTTCAAAGATAACGGTATAACCTTCAAATTTGATGGCAGATTGACCAAATCCGGTCATACTTAATGACATCGGAATCACATCCATTATACTATTGTAATTGAAAATTATTAATGAAACAAGGGGGACAATCGGCGCCCTGATAACTCCCATACGTATTCTGTCAGCTGAACACTCATCTCGTAAAACATAAACGGAGTCATCAAATATATACCATTGAAATGTTTTGTTGCAACATCCAATAATTCCTTGCCGATCTTCACACCCATTGCACGGCCCTCTTCGCCTTCTAGCCCCGCCATCCGCTGACGAACCTCATCAGACAATTGAATACCTGGGACCTCGTTATGAAGATATTCTGCATTTCGTCCGCTTGCTAAAGGCATGATCCCGATGAAAATAGGAATATCTAGATGCTTAGTAGCCTCTTTCAACTGAATGATGAGTTCTGGATCATAGACTGGCTGGGTCATGACATAATCCGCACCACTTGCTATTTTTTTCTCCAAGCGCTGAACCGCTTTATCAAGGTTCCTTACATTCGGATTAAACGCTGCTCCAACAACAAACTTCGCCTTCTGCTTGAGCGTTTTACCTGAGAATGCTACACCTTGGTTGAGCTGCTTAATCATTCGAATAATCTCAAAAGAGGTCAGGTCATAAACGGAACTAGAACCAGGCAAATCTCCGAACTTTGCAGGGTCACCCGTTACTGCGAGGACATGATCAATACCAAGTGCATCAAAGCCCATCATGTGGGACTGTGTTCCGATCAAATTCCGATCTCGGCAAGCAATATGAATCAATGGCCGGATTCCAGTACGACTAAAGGCAAGGTGTCCAAGTGCCATGTTGCTCATTCGAGTCACAGCAAGCGAGTTATCAGCCAGCGTAAGCGCGTCTACCCCGGCTCTTTTGAGCGCTTCAGCACCCTTCATAAACTTCGTGATATCCAGATCGCGTGGAGGGTCCAACTCGACAATGACGGTATGCCGCTCCTTCACAAGATCAACAAGCGTAGGTTCTCCGCCGCGTTCTACCGTTTCTTGTGGTTCTACCTGTTCGTGCAGTACGATTCGATCCGTCTCTTCGATAGGAGTGTCTGATAAAGGCGCTGGAAGATAGTCACTGAGCGCAGCTGCAATCTTAGTAATATGGGCTGGAGTAGTCCCGCAACAACCACCAATAATTCGAGCTCCCTGCTCAGCGAACTTTAACGCCATCTGACCAAAGTACTCTGGACTCGCTCCATAACGGTATTCCCCATCCACGTAATCCGCAATCCCTGCATTTGGGAATATAGAGATAGGAATCGATTTATAACCCTGAAGCGTCTCCAATGCACGCAGCATGCCGTTAGGTCCGGTGCGGCAGTTAAATCCGAATACATCAGCACCTTCCTGATGTACGATACGAAGCGCTTCATTCATGGTATATCCATCAAGCGTCCGAGCGATATCCTCTACTGCGAATTGCGAGATGATAGGCACATCGCTTACCTTGCGAACTTGGGACAAGGCAAGCAGCATTTCCTCAACATCATAGAATGTCTCTAGTAATATTCCATCCACGCCTTCAGTTAGTAGAGAATGAATCTGCTGCTGAAAGTACTTCTTCAACTCATCGGTTGAAATATTATTCCGCTTTCCCCCACGAATGGAACCCATCGCTCCAAGAACATAGCCATTCTTGCCAGCAGCTTCACGAGCAATCCTTACTCCGGCCCGGTTAATCTCATCCACTTTGGATTCCAGACCGTATTTGGAGAGCTTGTCGTAGTTCGCTGAGAAAGTGTTACTCTCAAGTATCTGGGCACCCGCTTCTATATACTGGCGATGAACATCACCTATAACCTCGGGTGAGATCAAATTTAACTCTTCATAAGATATTCCTACTGGAAACCCTTTTTGATATAAAAATGTACCCATCGCCCCGTCCCCGATTAGTACCTTATTTCCCCATGCTTGCCGCAGATCCGGTCTCATCGTACTCCCCCCGCCTGACTGTAGTTTCACCTTAATGTATCATAAATGGTTCCAAAAGATAAAGAGACAAAGAGGGTACCTTCTACCCCATCTTTGTCTCTTTATCTTTCATTATTTTACCAATATTAGTCCGTCAGCTCAAAGAAAATTTCAAAATATGCACTTACTCTGGAACCCTTCCCTCATATACCATATCAGCCGCCCCCGTCATATAAACATGATTATCCTTCTCATCCCACTCGATGAATAAGTCTCCACCTTTCAGTGAGATTACCGCAGCGCGATCGGCAGTACCATTCAGTACGGAAGACACTAACGTCGCACATGCGCCTGTCCCACAAGCTAGTGTAGGTCCAACCCCACGTTCCCACACTCGCATGTCCACATAATCCCGAGCTCGAACAGTCGCGAATTCAACGTTAATTTTCTTAGGGAACAACGGATGAATTTCAAGCTTTGGCCCCCACAAGGATAGATCGAACTGAGTGGCATCTTCCACGTAGATTACGCAGTGAGGGTTCCCCATCGACACTGCTGTAAATTTGAATTCCTGTCCATCCACCTCAATGGATTGATTCACAACAGGACTCTGATTCAGTGTAGTAGGAATAATTAAACCTTCTAGGATCGGTTCTCCCATGTCAACGCGTACGCTTTTGACCACATCCCCCTCTAAACGAAGACCAACCTTTTGAACACCTGCTCCAATCGTTTCAATTGTAATCTCACTATTCACGGTATACCCGTAATCATATACGTATTTAGCCACACAACGAATGGCATTCCCGCATTGCTCTGCTTCTGAACCGTCAGAATTTATAATTCTCATCCGAAAATCTGCTTTCTCAGAAGGCAAGATATACACAAGTCCGTCAGCCCCGATCCCAAAAAATCGGTTGCACCATTTTACAGCTAATTCTGCAGCATTAACAGGCAGATCTTGCTCGCCATATACGATAATAAAGTCATTTCCGAGTCCGTTCATTTTCGTGAATATCATAATAAACCCATCTCCTCTGCAGCTGTTGATGAAAATCAGCATACCGCAGAAAGATGGGTTTTCAAATTTACTTTATGCCGAAAGGTTTGCACTTTTCGTCATCATGTTGCGACGATTACGATGACGCTTTCCTCCCCATACGCTGCCTATTCCCATTAAGAACGTTGGTATACCAGCTGCAACAAGTGTAATTGCCCACTCCCGAAGTCCAAGCGGAACCGTCTTGAAGATTGGCTGCAACGCCTCAATATACATAACACCCAGCATGAGAAGAACGGATGAGAGTACAGCGAGTACCAAATATTTATTTTGAAACGGATTCCGGTGGAAAATGGATCTGGAACTTCTACAGTCAAATACATGAATTAACTGTGCCATGACCAAAGTGGCAAAAGCAACAGATTGCGCTTTAGCCAACTGCCCTGCCTGATCAGGTGCTGTTCGTAATGTAAGCCAGAACGCCCCCAGAGTACACAGGCCAATTAACACTCCACGGCTAATAATTTTCCATCCGAGACGTCTTGCAAATATGTTCTCCTTCGCACCCCGAGGTTTATGTTCCATAAGATCCTTCTCCGGTTGATCGACACCAAGGGCCATCGCTGGAAGACCGTCAGTCACAAGGTTAACCCATAGAATCTGTATCGGTACTAACGGTAACGGCAGACCCATCATCATAGCAAAGAACATGGTCAGGATTTCGCCAACATTTGAGGCGAGGAGATACCTAATAAACTTGCGGATATTCTCATAGATGCTTCGCCCCTCTTCGATCGCTGCTACGATTGTTGAAAAGTTATCATCGCTCAGCACAAGAGCCGATGCTTCTTTTGTAACATCCGTCCCTGTAATCCCCATCGCAATCCCGATATCAGCTGCCTTGATCGCAGGCGCATCATTGACACCATCTCCGGTCATAGCTACGACATGACCCTTTCGCTGAAGCGACTTCACAATTCGAAGCTTGTGCTCCGGTGATACCCGCGCATAGACAAAGGTCTGATCCACCTTCGCATCTAGTTCCTTGTCGTCAAGCCTAGAAAGCTCCTGCCCAGACATCGAAAGACCGTTACGCGGCATAATGCCAAGCTGATTCGCAATAGCTTCCGCTGTAGTCCGATGATCACCCGTGATCATCACGGTTTTAATGCCTGCACGGCGACAGGTTGCAATAGCATCTCGAACTTCACGCCGCGGCGGGTCGATCATACCGGCAAGACCTGCGAATATCAGCTGGCATTCTGCTTCCGTTTCCGTCTCTGGTTTTTCATAAGAACGGAGATCACGGTAAGCCATTCCGAGCACCCGCAGTGCAGAGGAAGCCATCGATTCGTTCGCAGCAAGTACCTTTTGCCGTAAGGTTCCAGTTAAAGGCACGATATTACCTTCCCATAAAATATACGCGCAGGCATCCAGAAGTACATCAGGAGCACCTTTCGTACATATCAGTCGACCTCCCTGATGACTGACAACGACAGACATCAGCTTCCGCTCGGAATCGAATGGAAATTCCTTATCCCGCTTATATGTGGTAGCTAATGCGCTTTGTCCTAACCCCATTTTGGCTGAGAGCGTAAGTAGCGCTCCTTCCGTCGGGTCTCCTTTAAGCTCCCAATTGGTTGATACTGCTTCATTTTTGTTCTTTTTCTTCATCTTTGGAGCTTCAGCTATATCTTCATAGATTTCTGCATTATTACACAATCCACCTATTTGCAAAAGTCTTCTCAAAGTCTGATCTGTTCGTAATTCAATGGGCTTACCATTCTTTAGAATCTGACCAAGAGGTTCGTATCCTTGACCTGTCACTTCCATCATTCGGCCATCAAGCCAGATACGAGTTACCGTCATTTTGTTCTGGGTTAGCGTGCCTGTCTTATCCGAGCAGATGACAGAAGCACAGCCGAGCGTCTCAACCGATGGGAGTTTCCGAACGATTGCCTTTCGTTTAATCATCCGCTGTACACCGAGAGCCAGTGCAATCGTGACGATGGCCGGTAATCCCTCAGGAATAGCAGCAACGGCAAGGCTAACACCTGCAAGGAACATCCCTGATGCTGGCTGACCATGCAAAATACCAGCCACAACAACGAGAATCGTGAGTACGAGAGATACAGCAATTAAAATCTTACCGAGCTGTTCGAGACGATGCTGTAACGGAGTTTCTTGCGATTCTGTATTTTGGATCAAATCAGCGATTTTCCCCATCTCGGTATCCATCCCTGTGCGGATGACCACGCCTTTTGCAGTCCCTCTCGATACCATCGTGCCCATGTAACCGATATTTTTACGATCCCCAAGTGGCACATCTTCTTCGGCTATGGCCTCCGAATGCTTATTTACAGGTAGTGACTCTCCGGTTAGCGCCGATTCCTCCACACTGCAACTGCTTGTCTCCAACCAGCGAACATCTGCGGGGATCCGATCACCGCTTTCCACCAAAATGACATCTCCCGGGACCAGTCCTTTAGCGGCAATATGAATAACTTTGCCATCCCTAAGTACTTTAGACGTCGGTGCTGATAATTGCTTCAGCGCACGAAGTGAACGTTCTGCCCGAAACTCCTGAACAAAACCAAGCACGCCATTAATCAGTATGATCGCGATAATCGTCACGGCATCCAGATATTCTCCAAGCAATCCAGATACCAATGTGGCACCAAGGAGCACAAGCACCATGAAGTCCTTGAATTGATTCAACAACAGCGTGAACGGAGATATTTTTGCTCCTTCGGACAACTCGTTCCAACCGCTTTTTTTACGTCTTTCTTCAGCATCCTCTTCCGTGAGGCCCTGCTGCGGATGCACCCGCATCACCTGTTGCAGTTCATCAACATCCATCTGGTGCCATAACTTTTGTTCCATGCTTCCTTTCCCTCCCGGTCGTTTCTCCTGTTCCGGCGGATGACAGCTTTTCCACCTCTCAACGTAAATGTATTCGGACAGGTTCACAAATATCACAGCATAGCTATTAAGTTTTTGCCTGAAGTGTGGCATCATAGAGAAGGAATGAAGTAGGGGCAATGCTAGCAGATAGGAGAAATGACCAATGGCACTTGATGGAATCGTAACACGGGCGATCGTGCATGAGCTTGAGGCCTGCAAAGGCGCCCGGATCAGTAAAATATATCAACCGAACGAACGCGACATTGTATTACATATCCGCACACAGCAAGGAAACGCCAAGATTTTGCTATCCGTAAACCCAACGTATCCGCGGGTACATCTAACAGAAGAGACCTTCGTCAACCCAAGCGAAGCGCCTATGTTCTGCATGTTAATGCGTAAGCATTGTGAGAGTGGGATTATTGAGGAGATCACGCAGGTGGGGATGGAACGGATAATTCATATCCGTGTTCGTCAGCGGGATGAGCTCGGGGATCTTTCCTCCAAGCTGATCATCATCGAACTTATGGGGCGTCACAGCAATATTATTTTGACAGATCCATCCACAGGCACCATTCTAGATGGAATTCATCATGTCACACCGGCCATTAGCAGCTACCGGGTCATTATGCCAGGTTTTGCTTATACAGAGCCACCTCAGCAGAATAAGCTGAATCCGCTCGATACCGAACAGGAAGCATTCCGAGAATCCTGCCTTGTTAGTCCAGATAACCCTATAACTTGGCTCGTAGATTCTTTTAGTGGAATGAGTCCGTTAGCGGCACAAGAAATAGCCCACCGAGCTGGTTATGTATCTAGCACAGAAGATGTGGGTACGGAGAAGAATTGTGGCGGTTTATGGACCGCTTTCTCTGAGGTCATGGAAGATGTCAGAAACTATCGATTTACGCCGACAGCTGGATTAAACGCCAAAGGAAAACTCATATTCTCCGTTATACCACTAACGATGCTTACAGGAGATACGAAGACCTATGAATCAACAAGCAAATGCCTAGAAGATTACTATGGAGACAAGGCTCAGCGGGACACCGTTAAGCAGAAGGTGAGTGACCTCCTTCGCTTCCTGCAGAACGAGCGGTCTAAAAACATCAAGAAGCTGGACAATCTGAACAAGGATCTGGAAGAAGCAGGAGATGCTGACCGGTACCGTATTTCAGGAGAACTCCTCTTTGCTTCACTGCATATGATCCAAAAAGGAGACAAGCAAGTGGAACTCGTTAACTTCTACGACGAGGATCAGAAGACGATCATCATTCCACTTGATCCCTTGCTTTCTCCTTCCGATAATGCGCAGCGATACTTTAAGAAATACAATAAATACAAGAACAGCTTAGCCGTTATTGATGAACAGCTCATCAAGACACACGAGGAGATTAGTTATATTGAGAACCTGCTGCAACAGCTTTCTCATGCGTCAATGAATGATATCGACGAGATTCGAGATGAACTTGTGCAGCAAGGTTATCTCCGCGACCGTGGCCGCAAGACCCGTAAGAAGAAAAAGAACGACAAGCCGACCCTGCATATGTATACATCCTCAGAGGGAATCGAGTTATACGTAGGTAAGAACAATTTGCAAAATGAGTATGTCACGAACCGACTGGCCTCTTCGAATGATACTTGGCTACATACGAAGGATATTCCGGGTTCTCATGTCGTTATCCGCAGCGATCGCTTCGGCGAGGATACACTTCAGGAAGCCGCACAACTTGCCGCATATTACAGCCAGGCTAAAGAATCCAGTAGTGTCCCTGTGGATTACACACTAATCCGACACGTTCGTAAACCAAGCGGATCCAAACCCGGATTTGTGATCTATGATCACCAGAAGACATTGTTTGTGACACCTGATGAGAAGCTCATTAAAAGTCTGCCGAGTGTAATCAAAAATCAGCGTAACTAGTCACTTGTCAGCAAAATCTATTACCACCAGGTCTAAGCCTCAGTCATTACAGACAAAATCAGGGATATCCAAAGGGTCTTAAACCCCGGATATCCCTGATTCTTTATATATATATCACGATCGACCACACTTTATATTCGTGGCTCCTAGTTACGAATCTTTAAAACCTTCCCCGCGCTGACTCTAACTGCTCCAATACTTCTTCGGGTACCCTCTTATCTCCAAGGTCTCCATGAAACACAACGCCCTGCCGCTCACCATGATAATCAGAACCCGCTGTAACGATCAGTTTAAACTCCTCCGCCAATGTCAAATAACGAAGTTCGTCCTCTTGGTTGTGATCCGAATGAAATACTTCAATGCCAGATAACTGCGCTTGCTCAAGAATGGATCTAACAAGTTTATCATCACCATATAACCCCGGATGCGCCAGTACCGCCGTCCCACCGGCCTCCCTAATCCATTGACATGCTTCTTGAGGTGAAATTCGAGGCTGAGGAGCATATGCAGGAGCTCCTTGTGCCAAATATCGATCAAACGCATCACGCATATCCGTGGCGAATCCCTTTCGAACGAGAGTGTCTGCAATATGTGGACGCCCGATACTCTCGTCTGGTTTTAGTTCACGTTCTAATCCAGAGATTACCTCTTCCATCGTAATAGGGATCCAAAGCTTTTGAAGATTGGCAATGATTTTCCCATTTCGTTCATTTCTCGTATTTCGGAGATTAGCAAGACGGTTTAAAAATTCAGGATTGTTCGCATCTACAAAATAACCCAAAATATGAATATCTATTCCACCAGTCATCGTGCTGATTTCCACTCCAGGAATCACCTTAACACCATACTTCACTCCCGCTTCCATCGCCTCTTGAACGCCTGAAACCGTATCGTGGTCGGTAATTGCAACTGCAAATAATCCTTTTTCATACGCAAGGCGTACATTTTCGGTAGGTTCGTTCATTCCATCAGATGCTTGCGTATGGGTATGTAGATCACAGCCTTTCTGGATGGCGTTGATTGATTTCATTGGACGATCATCCATCTTTACAGCCCCTTTCCTTATTCACTATTATTCCTTCATTCTAGCGGATTCCATCTCTTTGGTACAAAAAAAAGGCATCCGTGCAACTGCACGCATGCTTACTTCCGTTTACGACTGTTCTTAATTAGCGTCATACGCCGAGAATGGCGCAGCCACGAGTAATAGGATTTCAAATCCCGAAGTTCTATTGTCTCTGACATTCTTCCCAGAAAAGTTACGATGATCATTCGATGAAGAGGGTTTCCAATTAGATCACGTTCATGTTCTAACTCCGAAAACTCCGCAACCACAACAAGATCATCATCAATAAGATACACGTCCTGCTCATTTCGATAATACGGAACAATGCGATCCTGCTTTAAACATTCCCACATCCATGCTCCAATCTCATCATGTGGAGTATCACTGTGCTCCACACGATCCGTATATCGGCTCTTTGCATGATTCGTTATTACAATGTCAGCTACCTTCTTATCATTTAACGTAATGTAAAACGGTTCGTAGGTGCTCCACCGCTCAGTCCCTTTGTCGCGCATGGATAATCACTCTCCACCAAATGGGTCTTTGTATCTATGTATATATACCCAACATATTACATCATTCCTTAATTATGCACAAGGCAGAAACATTTCTCATTGTGAATAGTTCTTGAATATTAAAAAAATTCCAGCCTAAAAAACCACACGTATTTCAGAATTAAAAAAAAGCAGCCTTTCGGCTGCTAAGTGTTTCGTTATAGATATTACGGGCAAGACCCCAGAATCGGGAACAAACTCAAGGTCCGAAAAACTTGGTCTTGTCAGGCCCATTACTGCTATATTCTGTCTTGATTTCGTTTCGGTATGAGCGTTCGATTTTACGAACATAGGAAAGTCTGCGAATATTCTTAACAGTCTCTTCCGCCCGCTCTGCATTTACATACATCACAACGTATTGCATACGGCGCGAGATATAATGTACACTACCATACTTTTCAAGGTTTCTAGCTGCCTTCACATCACTAACCCAAATAATATAACCCGTTCGTTCCGCCAACATCCGTAGTCTCGCCTCTCTTTCATCTCTATCTCTATCTACGCCTTACGCTAGCCACACTGGCAACCGCCGCCACTTCCGCAACCTTTCTTCGGAAGAGCATTATTACTAGGTACTTTAATCGTGTCGGAAACTGATAGTGCAATTTTCTCCGACATATTGAACAGAAGGTCATCCAAGTTCTTCTCAGCAAGTTTAAAGCGCGCAACAGCCTCAAACGCTTCCAACTCTGCTTCTACCGCGCTAACTTCATCCTTCGCTGAATGATAGTTCGGGTGGAAATGACCAAACCGCTGGGTCTCTTCGAATAATTCCTTCTTCGATTCAAGCTTATGGATCAAAGCCTGAATATTCGGATCATTCTCGACGGCCTGTTTCCAATATAGATAATCCGCCACTTCGACGGAAGCATTAATCATGTCACCCAATTCATAGGCGTAGGTGAGCACCTCGGCCATATCAACCGTGTTCAATTCTGATACGCTCATGATCTCATCCCACTTCTTTACAGATTAGTCCTCCTTAAAAGGTGGACTTCTTTATCATAGCATATCAGTCGCTGCTTAAGAAGGGGGAAACTACAGTTTGAATCTCATCAGATTGAACCATTCCGTTCCAAGATGAGAGGGCTTTCTCCTTGATTAAGTGATTGTTATCCTCACGATAAATCAGGTACAATGAGCCTCATTTCTTGCCAATCTCCTTCACCAAGCTCAACCGTTACCGCTTCCGTCTTATCTGGTGTAAAGATCATTCCTAGCATACGCCATGGATTGCGAAGCAATCGCTGTGGAATGAACACCACTCTCTCATTCTTTATACTAAGCTCCACTTTAATCTTCCAATCTAACGCTTGCTCTAATATCTGTTTAGCTGTTGTACCATGATATGTACGCCAATCTCTTGTCCACATCACCGGAATCTTCTCAAGTCCAGGAAATAAACTTGCGTTATCTGGTATGTCTACATCCGGCTCATAGTAGTGCTCATTTCTTCCACTGTACACGAGACTTGGAAATGCGAAGTGGTTAAAGTCCCCTTCAAAATATCGATCGCGTAAAGCTCCATCATCAACATAGTCATCCGTAGCTGAATGAGAGGTACTTGATCCCAAGACCTGTTCAAATCCGCCGATCTGTCGTTTTGGCGGAAGACCTGCTACGTTTAATATTTTTCTAATTTCAGAAACACGCTGTGGCTGCACTGCAAAATGCAACGGACCCAAACGATGTATCCATTCAGTAAGTTTAGGATGAGCCGCAATCTGGTCGCCTTCATCGGAAGTTTCACACTGCAAGACTGTCAATTCTGCAAAAGAGGTTCTTCCCACTTCTCTTCCCCACTGTGCAAGGGCAGCCTCTACGTTATCAGGCATGCCTGTCAGCGCCTGTTCAGTTATAAAATCAGCCACACACTCCGGTCTAATCCCCAGATCCGCTGCAAGCGCAACAGATCCCTTCGTTAGACGATAAACGGACATATGATCATCAGATATATGCTCGGCACAACGAGCCAGTCGCCAGCGAACGGCAAAAGGGGTTTCTGGCGGTACCAACACTTCATAATCGGGTTGAACAAATAAATAGCCATTTTTTGATTCAGTCGTTCTCGTAATAACGCCATGAATTAGCTCTCTTATCGGAACCTTCCAGCGAATCAGGTAATGATCTTCACCGTTTATGCCAACATCCGCCCAGCCCGCACCAGCTAGGAAGCGAAGCCATGCTTTCCCCTTTTCATATAGCTCATCCCGATGCTCGGGATTCACCATTCCCTCTGTTATCATTTCATCCAGCATCCGGCTCACATCGTACCATGTGTTATCTTTAAATGCTTCGTGACATAACAGTAGCCTGAAATGCTGAATTTCTGGATTGGTACGGCCGTATCTTTCCATAATGCTCTGAAAAAGAAGATGATTCATTGCCTCCCATGACAGATCCATCCATTCTTCTACGGCATCCTCCTTCAACACGAAGGCGTGACTCTCCTTGATTAGCAGACCTAGACTAAGCATCAAGTCGAGCATTACCGCAACACGCAGCGGATACACGTCTGAATGCGCATATTCCAGTCCAATTGCAGCGATATCTTCGCCAGTGAGACCCTTTTCATCATCTAGCTTTTGGATATGCTTCTTATGTATGGTGCCTTTTGAAGTTAAGGGGAGCCCCTCATTCTTGGCGGTATACACCAATGCATTAAATACATCTAGCACAAGTCCCGGCTTCGCCTCGAATATCAGAGAAGCTATGGAAACCTCGCCTAGTTCCTTCGATGGGCGATAGAATGCAGCTTGAATCATAAGTAATCTGTCCGAAGGGATGAAGCACAATCGCTCACCCCAGGCCTTTTTGACCGCACAGACCCATCCTTCTTGCCGCAACTTTAGAAAAGCTGTCATGACTTCAGCGCCACTCAAAGGCAGCAGGTTAAGTCCGAGCAATTTCTCCTCTGTAAACACTTGCCCTGCATAGGATAACCAAATTCGCTGCAACACAAGTCTTTCGTATTTGGACAATGGTTCTAAGCTCATGTCGTACCTGCCGCCTCCTTCCCAAGTTCCGGATCATCTTCAATAGCTTGCATTGTATCGTTTATTAAATTGGGTTCCGTCACTGTTCGATACCGATAGCCCTGTTCAATCAAAAACAGTTGCCTCCGGAGTGCAAATGTCTCCTCCCGGCTGTCTTGCGATACGAGCGCATAGAAATATGCTCTGTTATCTCCAGATTTTGGACGAAGAATACGACCTAGCCGCTGTGCTTCTTCCTGCCTCGAACCAAAGCTACCAGAAATCTCAATAGCTACAGACGCATCTGGTAAATCCACTGCAAAATTGGCTACCTTCGAAACGACAAGGACCTGTTGTTCCCTTTTTCTGAAAGCCGCATATAGCTCATTCCGCTGTGACTGTGGCATTGAGCCAGATATGAGTGGAACACCGAGCTGAGTAGAGATCATTTCTAACTGATCCAGATATTGCCCTATGATAAGCGTCTGTGCGCCCGAGTGGTGCTCCAGCAGCCGTTTCACCACATCGATCTTCGCTGGATTCTCTGATGCTAATCGGTACTGCTCACGAGTTCCTGCATATAGGCACTTCTCTTTCAACTGTTCTGGCATGGGCACACGCACTTCAACACAATCCACAGATGCGATCCAGCCTTTGTCCTCTAGCGACTTCCAAGGCATCTCATAACGCTTCGGCCCGATTAGGGAGAATACATCATGCTCACGTCCATCTTCCCTAATGAGGGTAGCGGTTAATCCAAGTCGCCGCGTTGCCTGGATCTCAGCGGTGGCACGAAACACGGGTGCAGGAAGCAGGTGAACTTCATCATAAACAATCAGACCCCAGTTTCGCTCATTAAATAATTTCATATGGCGTAACTCGTCCTCTTTACTATGACGATGGGTTAGAATTTGATAGGTAGCCACCGTTACTGGTCGAACCTCTTTACGCTGTCCTGTATACTCACCGATTTCGTTCGCCTGAAGTGTTGTCTTGTCCTCCAATTCTGTCATCCATTGCCGGACAGAGGTTGTATTCGATGTCAGAATAAGCGTCTCACATTGAAGCTCTCGCATCGCTGCCATACCTATGATCGTCTTCCCTGCGCCACAAGGAAGCACCAGCACGCCACTTCCGCCCTTTCCCCCACTATCTCGAAACGCTTCTACTGCCTCTTGCTGATAATCACGAAGTCGAAAGGGATGTTTCTGTCCCGATATAGACTCCTCTTTATTCTTATCCTCTGCTTCATCTTGTTCACCCTGCCATCGAATATGAAGGAATTGCCCATCCTGATAGCCGGCATAGTCCATCACAGGGAATCCAAGTCGGGTTAACTCCTGCTTCAACATCCCTCTTCGGTCCGCCGAGATCTCTGCCACTAAATGGGTAATGAAACGAAGGCCAATCTTGGAGAGCGACGATTGCCTACGTATCTCCTCCATAAGTTCTTCATCCTCGCTTCGGAGAATAAGAGACTCCTCACGGTCAGGATGCTGTATTAGCGACAACTGTCCATATCTCGTTACAAGACGCTGTATCTCTTCGCTTAGTGCAGCGGGTACATCCCAGCGTGAGATGGACTCTAAGCTTTCGCATATTTCCTTGGCTGTCCAACCTGAAGACGCTGCGTTCCAGAGCGACAATGGTGTGATTCGATATGTATGGAAAGAGGGCGGGCTTTTAACCAGATCGGCATATCGTGACAATTGCTCACGGGCTTCCTCGAAACCTTTATGACCCACCTCCAAAAGGATAGTCCGATCCCGCTGTACAATGCACGGCTTGTCTTGTGTCATCATGTAGTCCTCCTTGGCTGGCCCTTGAATATTTGGCCTTATTCGCAAAAAGAAGTTCATCTCCGTCTGATACACGGATCTGAACTTCCCATAGTTATACTCTTCCCAATTTCTCCCGGTTCAATGCGTCTAGTACTCTCTTAAACGGAAAGCAGAATCCTATATTTGTTCATCCTGTTCCTGGTAGGAACGAGTCATTTCAATGATTAGCTTTAATCCATGGAGCATAGCATCCTCATCAAAGTCAAACTTCGGATGATGATGTGGATAAACCGCCCCCTTCGCCATATTCCCCGCTCCTACAAACATAAAGCATCCTGGTATCTCACGCAAATAGTATGCAAAATCCTCCGCAGGCATGATCTTAGGAGATAGCATAACGTGCTCCTCTCCAAATATGCTTGGGGCAGTCTGGAAAAATCGCTTTGCTTCCTTCTCATCATTCACAACAGCTGGGTAGCCGGTAAGATATTGTACCGAGCTTTCCGTTCCGTAAGTTTCGGCTGTGGCCTTCGTTATCGTCTCTAATCGAGTACGAATAAGCTTTTGTGTTTCTTCGTCAAATGTACGCACGGTTCCGGTAATACGGCAGCGATCAGCAACTACATTCTGAGCTGAGCCCCCCTGGATAGTTCCCACCGTAACGACTGCCGGTTGAAGCGGATCGACAGACCGACTAACAATGCTCTGCAGCTGCATAATCAGAGCAGAACCCGCTACTACAGCATCAGCCGTCATATGTGGCATTCCTCCATGGCCGCCCTTACCAATAATATCAATAAAAAACTCATCTGCCGCCGCCATCATTGGGCCCGGAGCACTGGACGCTTTCCCAAGCGCAAGCGGTGTCCACAAATGCAAACCGTAGATCACATCTGCTCCGTCTAACACCCCCGCCTCAATCATCCCCAGCGCGCCCCCAGGACATACCTCCTCAGCTGGTTGAAACACAAATCTGATCTCTCCTCGAACCTGTTCCTGAATTCGCTTGAAATACGATGCCGCCGCCAGCAATATAGACGTATGACCATCATGCCCGCAAGCATGCATTACACCTTCTACAGTGGACTTGTATTCACAGTTCTTCTCATCCTGGATCGGGAGTGCATCCATATCTGCACGGAGTACGACCGTCCTCCCGGGTTGCCCACCTTTCAGAATAGCCATAACGCCATGTCCACCAAGACCCGAGGTTACTTCATAATTCATTTCTCGTAGACGAGCCTCTACGAACGCCGCTGTCTTTTGTTCCTCAAAAGAAACTTCAGGATGCTGATGTAAATATCGACGCCATTCCACCATTTGTGGAAATAATCCTTCCAAGTCAACTGCCTCGTTCATATCACTCATCCTTCCCCCGTCTCAATGAATCAATCTAACTTCAGCAATCCATGAAGTACACATAACATCAGTGCATGTCCTATCATGCTGTCATTACTCCTACCTTCTCTCACTTCTCGATAAACTTTCCGGAGTGGAACCCATACGGGGTTAACGTCCTCGTCTTTATCCTGTCTAAGCACTGTGACCTGCCGGACATCATCGGTGAAATAAAAATGAACTCTTCTGTTCGCAAGTGAAGCCAATGGGTAAGCGCTTCCTATATACTTGATATCACCGCACAGGATCCCCGCCTCTTCCTCTAGCTCCCGCTGCACTGCGACGACCTTCTCTTCCCCCGGTTTAATAGTACCTCCTGGCAGCTCCAAGGTTCGTTCACCTATGGCTTCTCTATGCTGCCGCACTAGCATCACACAATTCTGATGAATGACGACCACTGAAGCTGATTCAGGGATCATGTCATGAACAATTATCTCGTGGTTCTTCGTTTCTTCGACGACGTAATATTGCGATTGATATATAGCGCGGTTCATAATAGCACCTCTTTTCCTATGAAATCATCATAAGAATTAATAAACCTCTAGCTAATGAACCCCAAACATTGGAAGTTATAATATTCTTCATTGTATCAGAAATATGTTGACCCATATACTTCAAATTCATCAATATGCCATCATCATATCTCTTCATATAACAACAGCCTGTCGGACCTTACAATTGACGAACCCGCAGGCTTGCACAAGTTCTTGAAACATACTATCATATTTAAAGAACTTTGTAGGGACTAATTAAGGAGGTTACTAACGCCATGATTTTTGAAAATACGGGCTTGGATGGCTTGAAAAGCGATTTAGCTTATCTTGATGAAAGTGCAGAGAAGGTAGGCTTCGTCCGCTGGCAGTGGGAATACTACAGAGCTACATATGATTTGAAGATCGAAGATAAGAAAAGCGAGTCAGAGTACTTCCTCCGCATCAACACACGCGCTGTTGAAGGAAAATTGGAGAAGCCTGACACTGTACTCCAGATTGAAGCCGTTTACTTGGGAAAGGCAACCTTCCCACACGGTCTAGAATACGAGACACCTGCTCCACAACCGGTTATGAATCTTGCTAATAAGAAGTTGCAGGAACTGAAATCGCTGCTGGAAGCGTAATGGTAATGTTATGAAAACAACAAAACCACAGCCCAAGAGAGGGACGCCGGATTTCCAGCTGCTGATCCTTACCTTGCTGTTGGTGGGATTCGGACTGATCATGGTGTTCAGTTCCAGCTCCAGCTTGACTGTTTTTTCTGAAAAATTTAGTTATGACCCGTTTTACTTTTCTAAAAAACAGCTTATTTTTGCAGTTCTCGGGACATTTGTGATGCTGGTTGCCATGAACATTAATTACAAGAAGTATAAAAAGCTATTTATCCCTGTCTTTTTCATTACGATGATTCTGCTCATTCTGGTCGTTGTTCTCGGTGTGGCCACCAACGGTGCTTCTAGCTGGTTTAATCTCGGCAAGCTGGGAATCCAGCCGTCAGAGCTGGCCAAAATCTCTACCATTGTGTACCTCGCAGCTCTGATTTCGAAGAAAGGGGAACGGATCCGTCAATGGAAGGGCGGATTCTTCCCCGTACTGATCATCGTAGGCGTTGTAGCCGGTCTGATTATGCTTCAGCCCGACTTGGGTTCGACATTTATTCTTGTAGCTACATGCGGCCTAATTATTTATGCCGGAGGCGCGAGTATGAAGCATATTACAGCCTGTATATCTCTTGTTGCGCTTGGATTGGTTCTAACCATTGGAATTGGTTCCTTATTCGGTTCTTCTGGGGGAGATGCCGAGGGCCAGACAGGTAGCAATTATAAGATGGGTCGAATCGAGGCATTCCTTGACCCTTTCAAGGATCAATCAGGTACCGGGTATAACCTAGTTCAATCGCTGATTGCCATCGGCCAGGGAGGCGTAACAGGCGCAGGATACGGTGAAGGTGTTCAGAAACTTCATTATCTACCCAATCCCTACAACGACTTTATCTTCTCCGTCATCGGAGAAGAGTTCGGATTTATTGGTACGACGATATTTTTAATGCTGTATCTGTATTTCATATGGAGGGGAATTATTATTGCGCTCCGCTGTCCTGATCCCTTCGGTACATTAACCGGCATAGGAATTATGGGCTTGATCGCCATTCAGGCGTTCATTAATATCGGCGGTGTGACAAACACCATTCCAATCACGGGTGTTACCCTCCCATTCATCAGCTACGGTGGTTCTTCTCTACTTGTTATGATGCTTGCTATGGGGATTATGCTCAGTATTTCCAGAGAAAGCAATCGACCTGATAAAGAAGAACATGTAAAATCCGTCGTCAAAAAAGACTACCGGCCAGCCCGGTAGTCTTTTTGTGTTCTGCTAATTTAATTGTTTATGCGACTTATTTAGCGCGATAAGAAGCATCATCGATCTCATCGTCTTTGAAAGCTACGCCTTCTACTTTAACGTTAACTTCTACAACCCGAAGGCCCGTCATGCTCTCTACAGCCTCACGAACGTTTTGCTGAAGCATACGGCACACTTCATGTATCGGTGTCTCGTACAAAACAATAATGCGCAGATCGATCGCCGCTTCAAGCTGACCTACCTCTACTGTCACACCTTTTTGTACATTTTTGCCGCTAAGACGTTTCGCCCAGCCCTCGGACAATCCACCAGACATCGCTGCGATACCTGGAGTTTCCAAAGCAGCCATTCCAGCAATTTTCGAGACGACATCATCCGATATTCGAATTAAACCGTTATCCAGTTGAAGTTGTTCTGCCATGCCATATCCTCCTTCACCCTCATTATCCGTTATTGTAAATCCTAACAGGCCCAAAAAGCAAATCTCTAGTTGCAAGTTGTGTTTATTTAAGGCATTGTAATGGGTATAAAAGTAGGTATACTAAAGTTTTTACATATTAATAAGGTAGGTGTTTATGTTGAAAAAATGGCTGAGTCCAGCGCTGTTAGTTATTACTTTCTTACTTAGTGCAGCGGGTCATTTCTTGGGTTGGAATTTCACCCTACAGTTTATTCTATCAGCCATTTCGGTTATTTTTGTCGCAGGCTTTCTCGGAAAAGCGACAGAAAGCGTGGCACACTACGCTGGACAACGGCTCGGTGGTTTCCTGAATGCAACCTTTGGTAATGCTGCTGAACTCATTATTGCTATCCTCTTAGTTAAGCAAGGGTTATACGATATGGTTAAAGCAAGCATAACCGGATCTATCATCGGAAATTTACTGCTTGTTCTAGGGTTAAGTGTATTTGCAGGAGGCCTGAAATTTAAGATTCAGAAATATAACGTTACACTTGCAGGATTAAATGGTTCCCTGATGATACTTGGAATTATCGCCCTCTTTATTCCGGCTGTATTTCTGAACACGCACTCCATAACGGAGTCGGATACTAAATTTCTCAGTCTCGTGGTCGCTGGTATTCTCATCGTCGCTTATCTAGCATGGCTGCTCTTCTCTATGATCACACATAAGGATTATTTAAACGATGTCAGCAATGACGGTGAACAAGAGGAGTTGGCTCATGAGCACGCTCCTACCTGGTCCAAAGGCCGCTCGATTCTTTACCTTGTTGTAGCTACCGTTATGGTCGCCTTTGTCAGTGAGTGGTTAGTAGGCGTCCTTGAACCTGTAAGTCATGAATATGGGCTCAGTGAACTGTTTGTTGGTGCATTCCTTGTTGCAATCGTAGGTAATGCTGCTGAGCATAGTGCAGCGATCATGCTAGCGATGAAGAACAAGATCGGTGCGGCAGTAGAAATTGCGGTGGGCAGCAGCCTGCAGATCGCCCTATTTGTTGCTCCTGTTCTGGTCTTCATCAGCTTTTTCATGGGTGACACGATGGATATCGTATTCACAACGATAGAGCTGGTCGCGATCGGTGTAGCCGTCTTTATTGCCAAATCCATCACACAGGACGGTGCAACCAACTGGTATGAGGGTCTAATGCTGCTGGCTGTGTATGTAATACTTGGCTTCTCCTTTTACCTTGTGTAAAAAAAGATTACAAACATTCTTGCTTCTCCATTCAAAAGACGCGCTATACGGAGCTTAAGCTTCCATATAACGCGTCTTTTCTAGCATATCCCTATTGATGTTTCTAAAACATTTTTTATCAAAAAAACGCATGCCGACACTTTCTCACGCATGCGTTTCTATGTATCGCCTGTATTAACACAGGCTATTCGGCTTGATTCATGGCTTCATATAAAAGAGCCAGATTACGCTCTAACTTGCTGAGTAGCTGTTTCCCTGTTACTTCCGAAAGAAGTCCAGCCCGGACAGCGAAATCAACTTCTCTTGAAAATCCGTACATTTGGGTATCCAGCACTTCCTCATAGAGAGGGCAATAACGGGTTGCCAGATTCTCCATCTGTACTTCAATGAGCTTTTGAATTTTATCTGCATCTTCATTTAGAAGACTGATCGCTTTAAGGTTGAGCTGTTCTTGCAAATCAGATGAAGTCATGATCTTCCCCCCTATGTCAATATCACAGCACGGTTCTACCTCTAATATTAGACGATATCGCAGGTCAATACAAGAACCACTTCAAAAACTAGACCCTAGAAATCTTATTTATAATCATTCTTTCTTAAATCTAAAAAAACATCCTTCCTACAATAGGAAGGATGTTTCTGCTGATCTTATTCAGCAACTACAGTGACATTAAGGCCATGCTTTGTAAACACGTCGATCATTGCCTTTTTTGCTTCTTCAGCGTCTGGGCCATGAACGTGTAACTCATAGCTTTGGTGGCTCACAAGTGTAGTGAACAAACCTAAAATACTCTTAACATCGATGTACTTGTTCTCAGCCTGCAAAACGATAGAGGAAGAGAATTGACTTGCGGTCTGAGAAATGTCTACGACTGTCGCATTAGTATTGGACATACGAATCCCTCCGTAACTTTAGGATATTAGGAAGCTTTGTATTGCTTCTTCATGATACCTTGAATCCGTTTTCTCGCGCAACTATATTTCGTCTTATTTCAGATTTTCGGGGTTTAGCCCCTCAAGTTCTGGAATGACAAATAAACCGTCTTTGCGAATCAATACATCATCGAAATAGATTTCTCCCCCACCATACTCCGGACGCTGAATCAATACAAGATCCCAGTGGATGGAAGAACGATTGCCATTGTCCGTATCTTCATATGCTTGACCTGGCGTAAAGTGCAGGCTTCCAGCAATCTTCTCATCAAACAAGATATCTTTCATCGGGTTCAAAATATACGGGTTAAAACCAATAGCAAACTCTCCGATATAACGAGCTCCCTCATCGGAATCAAGGATTTCGTTAAGGCGTTCAGTATCACTGCTCGTTGCCTCTACGATCTTGCCGTTTTCAAAACGGAATTTAATGTTTTCAAAGGTAACACCATTGTATAAAGTTGGGGAATTATAAGAAATGGTGCCGTTTACGGAGTCACGAACGGGTGCGGTGTATACTTCGCCATCAGGAATGTTTTTTTGTCCTGAGCATTTTTCAGCCCCAATTCCTTTAATAGAGAAGCTCAGATCTGTACCCTGACCAACAATACGAACCTTATCTGTCGTTCTCATCAATTCTGCGAGCGGATCTTGTGCGCGATCCATCTTGGAGTAATCCAAGTTGCAAACATCAAAATAGAAATCTTCAAAAGCCTCCGTGCTCGTATTCGCTAGTTGCGCCATACTTGCATTCGGATAACGGAGCACAACCCACTTCGTGCGTTTAACACGTTCTTCACTATGTACAGGATGCGAATACAGCGCATTGTATAACTTCATGTTTTCTTCTGGAACATCAGCGAGATCATTCACATTCTCTCCAGCACGAATACCAATGTAACAATCCATTTCTTTCATACGGGCCAAATCGAGTTCTGCCCACAATGTAAGTTGCTCTTTTGTTGCATTTTTCAGCATCGCGCGCTGGACGGTCTTATCTGTAAGCTGGACAAAAGGATGTCCTCCCTTTTTTCCCACTTCTTCAATAATGGCATTGAGTAAGTCACGCTCAGAACCAATCATTTCAATTAAAACATTTTCCCCTGGCTGCATATCAACAGAATAACCGACCAGATTTTCTGCTAATTTCTGAATTCTTGGGTCCTTCATAAATGTTTACCTCCCTTGAGCTAGTCACTGCACAACCTCAAATTGAACAGCGGTAAATTCGTATTCCTATATTGTATCACGGTAAGAGGGATAGCGTCAGCCGCTCCCTTTGAATTTTATTGATAGTCCATAAAAAGAATGTCAGATACCAACGTTTCATCTCTTTTCTGTCCCTTGGAGCTGGCTGTGGAAATGGTTCGTTCTGAAGACAATCTGCTCGGTAGGTATGTTTTCTTATCAATCGTTAGATGGAAGACCGTGTTTACATTTGACTTATCAAGCAACCGATTCATTATTTGATTTTCTCTCTCCCAGATAGCTAAAAGCCGAGCTTTCACCTTAGGGTCGTCAGTATATAGAGCATCCCCTTTCTGGTCCATTCGACTGCGGATAGCTTGCATTTGAGACGTCAGTGTGCTCTTTGTCATTTCCTTAGAGGCACTTGGAGATAGCTTAATTCGGAGGATTTTCGTTCCCCTAGCAGCTCGTACCTCTTCTGTAATTTTCTTATCGGAATCCCCCAGAAGCTTAAGCTGTTCCAACGGATTCATCCGGGCCATCCAGTCTGCATTGGAATGACCATCAGCAAGAGAATGCCACTTCTCACCATCATACTGAAGCTTCCCTTTTAGACCCTCGGAATAAGCGTTCTCCGATAAGTCACCAGCAACTTTAGTTGATGAGGGAGGTGACTTTGAAGTCGTGATAGTGAGCAATTTATGGTCCTGTAACTGCCCTTGAAAAGCGAAAGCTTGATTATGCAGTTCACCATTACCACTTTTGATCACAGCATTACCTTTAAAAGCAAGATTATCCATACCGGAAAGCCCAGCAACCGCTCGTGTAAAAGATTCTTCTGCAGATAGCTTATTCATACCACAAGCGGTTATGGACATGCATATAGCTATTACAGCAAGCCATAGTAGGTAAATTCGACAGTGATTTTTTCTCATGATGGCAATCAGCCTTTCATTTGTTCATTCCCCTTAGACTAACCGCCTCCACCCCATTTATGCAGAAAAAAACCCACCGACTACGAATAGCCGCTGGGTTCCATTCATTCACATACTTCTGTCCGTTCAATAACAATTCGATTACGACCACTATTCTTCGCATCATATAATGCCATATCTGCCCTGTAAAATAGAGATTCTACACTTACCCTGTCATGCATCCAGTTCCACTCTGAGATCCCACAAGATACAGTGACTCTTGGCTCTGTCTCTTCTGCAACTCTGATACGTATTCGTTCTGCTACTTGGAGCGCCTGTTCAATGCCGAGACCCGGCAAGTAGACAGCAAGCTCTTCTCCGCCCCATCTGGCTGCAATATCGCTTTGTCGAATGGATGTCTTCACAATCCCACTGACCTGTTTCAATATTTTATCGCCCCGCTGATGCCCAAAGGTATCATTCACCTGTTTAAACTGGTCAATGTCTACAACAATGAGCGATCCACAGAAATCACGGCTCTGACACTCATGAATAGCTTCATCAAGGTAATGACGTGCATATAGTTCAGTCAGCATATCACGATTCGCCATCCATCGTACTTCTGCATGCAATGAGGCGTTGCCAACGGCAAGACCAATATGACTCGTTAAGGCTTGCAACAGACGATAATTATCATACGAAAAATAATGTCTATTTCGATGGGTTAACAAAATAACACCTCGAACTTCACCATTAACAATCAAAGGTGTAGCAATCATCGAATTGGATCCCGTTGACTCCATCAATTTCGAATCCGCAGGACGCTCCACTGAATAATCCGCCATAAACAGCGGCTCTTTGGAATGAAATACATGTCCACCTAGACCATAGTTCTTCTCAAACACTTCTTTTTCAAGATTTGAAGCATTACAGGATACGACTTCAAGTCCCCCAAGCTCCTCGTTGTAACTTAAAATGCAGCAGTACTCTGCCGTTAAAATTTTTAAAAGTTCCTCATTAGCAAATTGATATATGTCTGAAAGCTGTAAGCTTTTGTTTAACTGCTGTGTCAATTCGTTGATCATACGTAATTCATGGATCATCAGATTCGACTGCTCATACAATTTAGCATTCTCGAATGCGGTACCAGCCGCATCAGCCATCATCCCTAGCAATTCAAGATCCATATCCGACAGCTGTGCTTGCTCAACTTGAAGATGGAGAACACCATAAACACCTTGCTTCCCACCCACAGGGACTCCAATTTCAACCATATTATCCGCCTGTTCAGTATCATCACATACCGTGAGCGATCCCTCCATGAAGGTACGTACATACACTTCCTCCTGCCAATGATGAAGCAGTAATGGCTTTACTAGCGGATGACTACTCTGATGGTCCTGTGACATGAACAGATGCACGTTAGCATAAGGATATAGACCGTGGACACTGTCTAACACTTCTGTAAGTACTCCATCTACATTGTTCTGAGCATGCATACGCTTCACATAATGAAACAGATTGGAACGTCTACTGGCCTCTCTCTGAGCTTGTTCATGAATTTTTGCCATATCCTCTACAAAAATACGTTCGAATCGCCGATAAAAACAAGAGCGAAGCATGACAGCTGCAGATTCAGTCATAAACTGAATTTGTTCAGAGTCGATATGCGAAGGCGCGGCACTAATTAGCACAGCGAATACATCATGATGAATCCTTGAAACAATAGGCGTAGCACATATCGTTCTAACACCTGAAACCTCTTCACTTAAACCGATAGTAACCGCCTGTAATTCCAATGTTCGCCTAAGTGTAGCATCATCCTTAATCCACAAATACTTCTGCAGTTTGGGATCACCTGTCACCCATTCACCGTTTGGACCTACGATAGCCCAATCAGATTGCAATATCATTTGAAGTCCAGAGCTATCCCTCTTCCATTCTTGAAAGCTTTCTTCTAGTAATTGTTGAAGATAAGGAAAATCCGAAGGTGTTATATCCATAGATTGATGCCAGTCATAAGATTCCGAGTTAAGAATCCGATCGACATTCATTATCTTGGATGTAGAACCAGGAGAGCTTCCAGAAACTTTACGTTGTTCTTCTGACATAAAGGGCGCTCCTTTGTACCATTATAAAGACCTTGGTCATAAGCTATAAACATCCCGCTAATATGTACGAATATACATGTACCCGTTGCTTCTTCACTAATCCACTTTTACTTTCAAGCGTTATCGCGTTAAATTGTGTATACTTAATCAAATAGAATAATTACTATTAAATATATCTTACTCTTTTCCTACCCATTTTGCATTAAGAATTCGACGTTTTGTTCATATTTTTTAGGTCCTTGGGCCTATCGACAAATTTAGACAAAGTTATCCGTATGTAAACTTTATCTTCAACTTGACTTTATATCAGCTTTTCATATAATATTTATTGTTGATAAGAATGCATTGCATTCATTTGAATTTGGGCGGAATCGTTGTGTCACCCTCACGATATTTGTTGCTGACAGGACAGCGGCTGAACTTTCCCGTCAGATCTGCCGGATACCGGACAGAATGAAACAAATACGGCGCAAATAGAGCCCTAAATGAAACTTAATTACAAAGGAGTCTATATTACATGGCACGTTACACCGGTCCTAAATTTAAATTAAGTCGTCGTTTGGGTATTTCCCTGAGCGGCACTGGTAAAGAATTGAAACGCCCTTTCCCTCCAGGACAACATGGTCCTAACCAACGTAGAAAAATGAGCAACTACGGTTTGCAGCTTCAAGAAAAGCAAAAGCTTCGTCATATGTATGGCTTGGGTGAGAAGCAATTCCGCACCCTGTTTGATAAAGCACAGCACATGAAGGGTATTGCCGGTGAGAACTTTATGGTATTGCTCGAAAGCCGTCTGGACAACCTTGTTTACCGTCTTGGCTTCAGCAACTCCCGTGCAGGTGCTCGTCAATTGGTTGCACACGGTCACGTAACTGTTAACGGCAAAAAAGTCGACATCGCTTCTTATGCTGTTAGCATTGGCGACGTAATCGGTCTTCGTGAAAGAAGCCGTAGCCTTTCTGCAATTAAAGATGCTTTGGCTAATCGCGTACATCTTCCTGCTTACCTTGAGTTCGATGAAACTGCAATGGAAGGTAAGTACATCCGTCTTCCAGAGCGTTCCGAATTGTCTCAAGATATCGACGAGAAGCAAATCGTCGAATTCTACAACCGTTAAGATTGAGTTCTTAACAGCCGGGGGCTTATGCCTCCGGTTTTTTTATACCTGTCTACTTAAAGACGAATGAACCTTTTAGTTCCGTTTCTTAAATGTGAGACCGAACTTTCAGGTTTGTCCGTCTTATTTTTATCACATCAAAAGATCATTCATGATATTTAACTAATGATCAATACATTCTCTTACGCCCTTCTAAATCGAATGCAAGAAAATCCTTTCCTATGTGAACAATATGGAGAATTATCGCGCTCTCAAACAGTTATGCTCATCATATTAAGTTTTTTGTACGCCAACTTTAGGAAGAATGGCTCTCTTCTGTCTCCTACAAAATAAAACTTCCGTAAAATGGGAACGACAGGATGCGATATGATGATTCAAATGCGTCGATTTATGCTATAATAGGTGCGTTAAAAGGAGGAGTAACATACATGGTTGAGGAGAAAAAAAAGGAGCCAGATAAACAACGACCTCCTAAGAGATCCATCGGACGCAGAATAGGATCGGTTATAGGCTGGCTCTTTGTTATTGGTTTGATGGGTACGTTATTCGTTGGAGGAGCCGTCTTTGGTTATGTAACCTCTATTGTTAAAGATGAACCCATAAGATCAAGGGCTCTCATCGAACAAAAGATGAACGACAACGCCGTCACTGGTTTCGCCTACTTTGGTGATGGATCCCCTATCGGTCAACTTCGGACGGAAGAAGATCGAAGACCGGTGAGTTATGATGACATTCCGAAACTCGTCATTGATGCGGTTGTATCCATAGAAGATAACCGGTTTTATACACATAATGGAGTCGACTTTATGGGCACTGCACGCGCTGTTAAACAACGCCTCTTGAATGAGCCTGTTCAGACAGGTGGCAGCACACTTACGCAGCAGCTCGCTCGACAAGCTTTTTTAAGCCGCGACAAGACAAGTGACCGGAAAGTTAAAGAGATTTTGCTTTCGTTACGCTTGGAGCGATTTTTAAGTAAGGAACAGATTATCACAGCTTATCTGAATAAAGTTCCGTTTGGTAACGGTTCAAATGGCTACAATGTATTCGGAATCAAAGCAGCAGCTAAAGGTATTTTTAATATCAGCGATCTGAATAAATTGAATATTGCTCAGGCTGCTTACCTTGCAGGTCTTCCACAACTCCCTTCTGCCTATTCGGCGTTTAATGGGATCGGAGAATTTGATGAGAAGTCTTTTAAGCGTGCTCTCAAGCGTCAAAATCTCGTGCTTGACCGTATGTTAGAAGAGGGTAAGATCACCCCTGAAGAACATAAGACGGCCAAAGCGTTTGACATCAAGAAATCATTGGCTCCACGCACGCAGAAAGCTTATGTAACTTATCCATATCTGATGATGGAAGTTGAACGTCAGGCTTCGAAAATTTTAATGAAAATTAACCATCCAGACGTTGATGGTGAACAAACGAAAGAAAACGGCGATCTGATGAAGGAAGCACGCTCACAACTTAGTACCGGTGGATATCGAATCTACACAACCATCGATCGTACGATTTATGGATCTATGCGAAAGATCGCAGAAGACAACAGTAACTTCTACCCTGATAGCCAAACAAAAGGGAAAGAACAGACGGCTGCAATGATGATTGATAATAAAACCGGTGCAATTCTCGGAATGATTGAAGGCAGAGACTTCAAGACAGAGGAAATGAACTATGCTACACAGATGGTTCGTCAACCGGGGTCGGCTATGAAACCCATTGCAGCTTATTTACCCGCCCTTGAGGAAGGCAAGGTTCAACCAGGCAGTATCGTAGACGACTCACCTATTATTTTGAAAGATTATTCAAAAGGGTATCATATTCCTCGAAATGTCTATAGAGGATACAAGGGTCTTATGACTGCTCGTGAAGCCTTGAATAACTCAACGAATACAGTCGCACTGAAGTTGTTTAATAATGCCATCGGTATTGATAAGGCATGGGACTTCTCTAAGAAACTCGGAATAACTACCCTAGTCGAGGCCGATAACGCAGCATCAACGGGTGTGTTGGGCGGACTCAAATACGGTGTATCTGTAGAAGAATTAACAAATGCCTACAGCTCGATTGGCAACCATGGTAAATTCACAGATGCTTATATGATTGAAAAAATTGTAGATTCCAATGGTAAGATTGTGTACCAGCACAAGGTAGATCCGGTGCAGGTGTATTCCGATCAGACTGCCTACTTGATGACGGATATGATGCGTACAGTTATCACGAATGGTTCTGGTGACACTGTTCGCAACAACTACAAGCATTTCAATACCATTCCAGTTGTCGGAAAAACGGGATCAAGCCAAAACTACGGTGATAGCTGGTTTATGGGCTATTCTCCTGACATTACCCTGGGGGTATGGATCGGTTATAAACAATCCGTTAATGTCTTGGTAGATGATCAGAAGAAACATGCTCAGCGCATATGGTCCAAAGTCATGAATGAGGCTATCGATCTTAAGCCTGACTTGTTCCCAACAAAAGAATTCAAAAAACCTGAGGGAATTATCTCCAAAACCGTCTCAGCATATAGTGGAAAACTCCCTTCAGAGTTGACTGACAAATTTGTAACAGATCTCTTTAATGTCAAGTATGTGCCTACAGAGAGAGATGACAGCTTGGTTAAAGCCAAGTACATTACTTACAATGGCGCTAATTATATACCTAGAGATGGAACGCCTTCAGATTTCCTTAAAGAGCAAATGGTCATCAAGCGCGAAAAGCCTATTGATGAACTGATTAAGGAACTAGAGGCTGCCTTCGCGGTTATGCGTGGAGAACGCCAGCCGCTAGAGTATTACATCCCTAGAGACGCTAATAAAGGCATGCCAACGAAAGTCGATCCGAGGGTTGACGATGGAAGGGCTCCAACCCCTCCTAAGAACGTGAACTACTCCAATGGAGTTATCACCTTCTCTCCAAGCGGTTCGCCTGATGTGGTCGGCTATAGGCTCTATCGTTCTTTGAACAATGGTCCTTATATGCAAACAGGTCAGATTGTTATGGCAGATGCTACTAAACAGTTTACTGGGCTCGGAAATGCAAGCTATTATATTGTAGCCGTAGACGTAGCTGGTAAAGCATCTGAGCCGAGTGCTATCGCAGGTTACCAACAGATTGTTAATCCAATAGTGCCAGATATAGATACAAAGCCTGACGAGGTAATACCTGATGATGGAGCTCAAGAGACACCTGAGACTGATTCTAACAGTTCCTCTACTCCGCCACAGCAACCTGGACAGCCCAATATTCAAGCTACACCAGACGGCTTTAAAGCCTCTTGGAGCAGCAATCCAGCTGATGATCAAGTAAGTTTATATATCATTCATTACAGCCCTAACAATGATGGGATTTATCAACAACTCGGAACGTCGCAGTCTAATGAGTTTTACTATAAGAGCAGCGCTCCGATCAGTGGAACATTCCGGATTACAGCTGTGAATAAAATTGGTCAGTCCTCACCTTCAGCGACCGTGTTTTTTGAGAAGAATTAAAACTGTTAAACAAATAGGGACGCCAGAGAGCACTTTCATGCACTCTGGCGTCCCTTCTTCTTGATATACGTTATACGGTAATAATCATAATTCATAATTTATGCATTATACAAATAAAGAGCAGCCAGGAGGCTGCTCTTTATTTTCTATTAATCTTCAATTGTAGATAGATCACCTGTTGGTAGATCCAGTTCCCAAGCCTTCAAGACGCGACGCATAATTTTACCAGAACGTGTCTTCGGCAGTTTATCCTTAAATTCAATTTCCCGAGGAGCTGCGTGTGCTGACAATCCTTCCTTTACAAAGCGATAAATGTCATCCTTTAACTCCTGAGTAGGCTCATAGCCTTCACGCAAGGAGATAAATGCTTTAATAATCTCCCCTCTTGTTACGTCAGGCTTACCAATAACTCCTGCCTCAGCAACAGCTGGATGCTCTACAAGCTTGCTCTCCACTTCGAATGGCCCGATTCTCTCCCCAGAAGAGTTGATAACATCATCGACACGACCTTGGAACCAGAAGTATCCTTCTTCATCCATATAAGCAGAGTCTCCTGATACATACCAACCTGGAATTCTGAAATATTCCTCATATTTACTTGGATTATTCCAGATTTGTCTCATCATAGATGGCCATCCTGATTGAATCGCTAGGTTACCCATCGTATAAGGAGCAACCTCTCGCCCCTTATCATCCAGGATAGCTGCTTTGATTCCTGGCAATGGTCTACCCATAGACCCAGGCTTGATTGCCATGCTCGGATAGTTACAAATCAATTGTCCACCCGTCTCCGTCATCCACCATGTATCATGAATGCGCTGTTTATAAGCTTTATGTCCCCAACGTACAACTTCAGGATTAAGAGGTTCACCTACTGAGAGTACGTGGCGTAGATTACTCAAATCATACTGGGAGATAAGATCTTTGTCTGCCCCCATTAGCATACGGAATGCCGTTGGAGCACTGTACCAAATCGTTACTTTATATTTCTCAAGCGTTCCGTACCAATCCTGAGGACTGAAACGTCCACCGCGAATTACGTTTGTTGCACCATTAAGCCAAGGGGCAAAGGCTCCATAAGATGTTCCAGTAACCCAGCCTGGGTCCGCTGTACACCAATAAATATCATCTTCTCGCAGATCGAGAACGACTTTACCTGTATAGTAATGCTGAAGCATTGCATTCTGTACGTGGTAGACACCTTTAGGTTTACCTGTTGATCCAGAAGTGTAATGCATAATCAAACCATCTTCGCGATCTAACCATTCGATCTCAAGATCCGATGAGGCATTCTCCATCTCTTTGTAATAATCGATGAGACCTTCATTCTCTGGTGTATTCTCACCCACGACAAAAATATGCTTTAATTCCGGAAGCTCATCACGTTTTACACGTGGTAATAATGCGGGAGTCGTAACTAGCGCCACTGCTCCGCTATCCTCCAACCGATCCTTAACCGCTGTTTCCATGAAAGCTTCAAACAAAGGACCTACTACGGCACCAACCTTCAAAATACCCAACAAACTAACATATAGCTCAGGACTACGAGGCATAAAAATAAAGACCCGCTCTCCCTTGCCAATTCCGTAACTGCGGAGAACACTGCCGAACTTGTCCGACTTCTCTTTCAACTGGGCATAAGTGATAGCTTCATCACGAGTTGCATCACTATACAACAGTGCAGTCTTATCTCCTCTTCCTTCGGCCACATGCCGATCAATTGCTTCGTATGCCATGTTGACTTTGCCTGTATCGTACCAAGTGAAGTGGCGTTCAACTTCATCCCACGAAAATTGAGAAGCTGCTTGCTCGTAATTGCTCATATTGGAAATGGAAACTTCACTCGGCAGCACTTCAGTGTGCGTTTGATTCATAATTGCATCCTCCTCATTCTTAAATCGTTCTCCTACTTGTGTGGACAGCGCTTACAAATGATATGAATGGTACATTAGAATTCACAAACGGCAGGTCATCATGGAGCTCAAATCATCAGGAAATAGACCTAAGGAATTTCGAGAGTCAAACTCGAAAGTCAATGTAATAATTGTGAAGGTTTTATGTCGAAAAGATTATATCATAGGATATGATTTCCTGTCATTGCTTTTCATTTTTTTATTTTTTTGCTATAAGTAGGGTATGTACTTGAAAGGAGCGTACCGGATGGAACACTACAAGCTATACAAGTCTCACCTCTTGTTTCCTGAAGACCGCCGCCTAATCATAGAAGGCCCTGTAACGCCCGAGCAGCTCTCCGAGCTGACTATGCACCCTGACCTCAATGCCTTTCGCCGTCCTGCAGAGCAGCATGAAGCCCTAATTGAAATTGCTGGGCTAGCGGAGGGAAGAATTATCCTTACCCGTGATGGGAATATGATTGTAGGGTATGTAACCTTTCATTATCCTGATGAACAAGAAAGATGGTCTCAGGGGAAAATGGAAGATTTGGTTGAGCTTGGAGCTATTGAAGTCGCCAATGATTACCGTTCACTCGGTCTAGGCCAGAAGATGATACAGACCGCTTTTGAAGATGAACAAATGGAGCAATATATCGTTTTTACGACAGAATACTATTGGCATTGGGACCTCAAGGGAAGTGGTCTGAATGTATGGGATTACCGCAAAATGATGGAACGATTGATGAAAGTCGTAGAAATGGAGTGGTATGCAACAGATGATCCTGAGATTTGCTCCCATCCCGCTAACTGTCTCATGGTCAAGATCGGAAAGCAGGTACCCTTATCTTCACAGGAGCAGTTTGACCGGATCAGATTCCAACAGCGATTTATGTATTAAAATAGATTATTTTCACGAAAAAGGCGCTGCTCTATTCAAAGAGACAACGCCTTTTTGCATACTTATGAAATCGATATCAAAACCTATGAACAGATATCAGTCTCTATAAGACTAGTATTTTAGATATGTTAATCTAATTTTACAAATGTTTTAGCATATGAGTGACAATGGAATGCGAGCGCTGGGATGCTTTAACCGTAAACTCTTGAAAATTTACATGCGCAGATCCATCTGCTTTATCCGACATAGATCGAATGACAACATACGGCACTTCGTTCATATAGCATACTTGAGCTACTGCGGATCCTTCCATTTCAGCACATGCACCGTTCAGTTGCTCGTAGAGCATTTGTACAGTTTCTCTACTCGCGATGAATTGATCCCCTGACAGAACCTTTCCTACAAGGTATCCATCTGCTGAGAGATCTTTACAAGCCTGCTCGGCCAGTTTGATCAAACGATCATCTGCTGGGAAGTCAGATACACTTTGGTACGGAATAACACCGCGCTCAAAGCCTAGTGGAGTCACATCCATATCATGCTGCATACACGATGAAGAAATAACGATATCACCGATGTTTAATCTAGGGTCCAGAGCTCCTGCAACCCCTGTAAACAGAATCTGTGATACACCGAAATAATCAATAAGTACTTGTGTTGTAATTGCAGCATTAACCTTGCCAACACCAGACTTGCATACCACTATTTCTTTACCCTCAAGTGTACCTTTTACATAACTCACTCCAGATTTTGTGACTTTCTCACTACTCTCCATCTGAGCCAATAGTAGTTCAATCTCTTCATCCATCGCACCAATTAACCCTATTACCGAAGTTGTCATGATCCTAGTGCCCCTCCATTCTTTCGTCTACTCATACTTACGTCTCTTAAATAACAGGACATAAGTAATATAATACTTCTGTTTATACACACTAGAAAGAAGCTCCTTGAAGGAGCTTCTTTCAAAATCTCTATCAATGTATAGGTACCTACTACCTACTCATTTACATGACTGACAGAAAGGCGAAGAATCGTCTCATGCGGCAAAATAACACGAGAATTATCTACATTCTCTTTCTTCATTAATTTCGTAAGTAAACGCATTGCTACAGCGCCCAAGTCATACATCGGTTGAGCGACTGTCGTCAACTGTGGACGAACCATAGAAGCCATACGAATATTATCGACACTGATGATCGAGAAATCATCTGGAACTTTATAGCCTTCGTCCTGGATGCTATGAATAGCTCCAATAGCCATTTCATCCGTTGCCGCAAATATAGCGGTTGGTTTCTTCTTCAATCCTAAGAAGTACTTCATCGCTTCTACCCCGGACTCATAACGGTAGTTACCGATCCGCACAAGGTCTTCCTGATATTCAATACCGGCTGCTTCAAGCGCCTTCTTATATCCTTGAAAACGTGCATATCCATTAGCTGGATCTTGCAGCGTTCCGCTGATCATCGCAATCTCACGATGACCATGTCGAACCAAGGTACTCACAGCATCAAAAGCCGCTTGCTCGTGATCGATATCGACGGAAGGATAGGAACCCTTCTCATCTCGAGTCGCACACAAAACAATCGGTACTGCAGAGGTCTGGAATGCCTGGATATGCTCGTCCGTAACAGTTCCACCCATAAATAGCAGACCATCAACTTGCTTCTCAAGCAAAGTGTTGATGACGCGAATTTCTTTTTCCTTCCGCTTGTCGGCATTACACAAAATAATATTATAATGGTACATGTTGGCGATATCTTCAATACCCCGGGCGATTTCAGCAAAAATAGAGTTCGAAATGTCTGGGATAACAACGCCGACGGTTGTTGTCTTCTTGCTAGCCAATCCTCTGGCGACTGCATTCGGACGATATCCTAATCTCTCTATTGCTTCATATACTTTCTTCCGGGTCTGAGGCTTAACGTTGGGGTTATTGTTGACAACCCGCGACACCGTTGCCATCGAAACGCCTGCTTCACGTGCCACATCGTAAATGGTTACCGTCAAATTCCTTCTCTCCATTGCCAATAAATTTTCATTCATTCATACATACGTACAACAGCCAATTAAATTTATGATACGACAAATTACTGCTTTGTGCAATGACACAGCTCTACAGCTTGTCCAAATTGCCTCTCAGCGCTTCAGTCGTAATATGGGAATGGGATGTATGCCAGACTGGCGCTCCTTGTCTAACAAGAATAACTTGAGGCGATTCATGCTTAATGTTTAAAGACTCGGCAGCTTCATTTGAAAGTGCACGGTCAGCTATCACATCAATCATAGCGTACTTAACCTCTTCATTAGGCTGATCCTTTAGGTACGCAGTCACTTGCTCATAAGCTCTCGCACTGATCGGACATCTGGTGCTGTGCTTAAACAGAAGAAGTGCCTTCTGATTAGATGCTTCTACCGCATCAAGCAATTGTTCGTTTGTAGTCATTTTCGTCATAGTCGCCATAGGATATACATTCCCTTCATTATATTGAAGTTCCTATACTATATCCTAACAAAATGTTCGTGAAAAATCCAACTAACTCGACAAAATCCATCATTAACTCGCACAGAAATCTAGATACTCATTTTGCAATTGTACAAATGCAGTCATCTTCTTCAGCCGAGTAGTTATCTCTGCCATCCACTCCGTGTCACACTCTAATTGGGCAACACGATAAAGATCCAGCAACTGATTGATCCGATCATCAAATGCAACCTTGCAGCGATGTTGAAATTCAAGCAATGAATCACTAGAAGATGCCAACACATCCCGTAGCACAGAAGCTGGTTCATAGATGTCCGCGAATGAAACTTGCATACGTTGCTTCACATCACCAAGCGAGCTTATATAGCAGACTAAATCTGCCTTAAGTAACGGTAAGAGTTCATATAATGAACAATCCTGACAAGCATAAACAGGAACATGGGAGATCCAGACCTTTCGTGCAAACACCAGCCTTCTAAGATCGACACTCATCATCTGTCCACATTTGCAATTCTTGAACAATTGGGCCACCTCAAATCCTATCACATGATGTCTAATAAGTCGGGACTAATCGTCATTTCGATAATACGCTTTGACATGAATAGTACTATTCGACTATCAACTCGAAAATCCTTCAAATTGTAACAATATATTGTTTTCCAATTATGGTTCATCCTGTTGTATGAATAGTGAAACGCACTGATGGATTTGATACAATGAATACATTCGGCAGCAAACGTCATACCGACCCATGCTAGTGTAAGCCGGAATTGTATTTTAGAAAGGAGCTTGGAACCTATGAGACTCACAGGTAAAAAAGTAATAGCTCTCGTTGACGAGGAGTTTGAGGATTTAGAGTTATGGTATCCTGTATACCGAGTTCGTGAAGAAGGTGCTGAGGTTCATTTAGCTGGTCAAGAAAAGGGCAAAACCTATATTGGCAAGTATGGTGTTCCAGCAACTGCAGAATATTCGTTTGATGAATTGAATAGTCAAGATTATGACGGCATTCTAGTACCAGGTGGCTGGGCTCCGGACAAGTTACGTCGTTACGACAAAGTTCTTCAATTGGTTCGTGACATGCACGAGGATAAAAAACCAATCGGACAAATTTGCCATGCAGGATGGGTATTAATTTCAGCGAAGATTTTAAATGGAGTAACTGTTACTTCCACGCCTGGTATTCGTGATGATATGGAGAATGGCGGTGCGATCTGGAAAGATGAAGCCGTAGTTACTGACGGTCACATCATTTCAGCTAGACGTCCTCCGGATCTGCCACCTTACGGTAAGGCATTCTGCGATGCACTGGCTGGCGAATAATTTAACTAATTAATTTAAGTTAAGATTCAATTCATACAAAAAGCCGTCCCAAAGGAACTGTTATTCCTTAAGACGGCTTTTCAAATGTATGCACTTTGATCTGTTCGTTATATCCATCACGATGAGCTTGTCCGTTCAAAAAAACGAACATAAAACTCAAAGCGTTTATAGTGCAGGTGTATCTTGGCTAACACCATCGCTCTTAAAGTTGTTTTGCTCAGCAAATCTAGTCAGGCGCTCTTCGATCTCTGAACTTGTGCGAAGTTTAAAGCAGGCTTCAGCCTCTTTCTTCGCTTCCTCAGCGTTCGTATTCAGAATTCGATGTTTCACTTTAAGTAGAGATAGGGGGGACATACTTAGCTTCTGTACACCAAACTCAAGCCAGAGTGGAATAGCACGCTCATCACCTGCAAGTTCACCACAGACGCTGATAGGTATTCCAGCACGCTTAGCAGCTTCTACTGTCGCCCTAAGCATTCGAATGACAGCTGGATGAAACGGATGATACATATGAGCAATCTGCTCATTCATACGATCCACCGCAAGAACATATTGTACTAAGTCATTCGTGCCAATACTGAAAAAATCACACTCTTCAGCTAACATATCCGCAATAGTTACCGCTGCAGGTATTTCAATCATAATGCCAACCTTAATATCCGGATCGTAAGCAATGCCGCGCCGATCAAGATCCGTCATAGCACGCTTGAGGATTTCGTTCGCCTGACGAACCTCTTCAACGGAAGAAATCATAGGATACATTAATTTTACTTTGCCATAATGACTCGCCCTTAAGATGGCAGTTAACTGTGTTTGAAAAAGCTCCATTCGATCCAGACTAATCCGAATCGCACGATACCCTAGAACTGGATTCTCTTCCTCCGGCAGTGAGAAGTAGTCCAGCTGCTTATCTCCACCGATATCGAGCGTCCGAATGACAACAGAGGCATCTCCTGCTTTCTCGGCAACCTGCCGGTAAACCTCAAACTGCTCATTTTCAGTCGGAAATGTATCTCGATCCATATAGAGGAATTCCGTACGAAACAAGCCCACACCCTGAGCCCCGTTCTTTAAAGCCATTTCCAGCTCTTTCAGAGAATTCATATTCGCAGCAAGATGAAAATGTGAACCATCTTTCGTAACAGCTTCGACAGACGATAGCAGTTGAAGTTGTTCTTTCTTCTTCCGCTGATCATCACGAATCCTTTGGTATCGCTCTAAGATCATTGGACTAGGGTTAACATATAAATGCCCCTCGTCACCATCGATCACAAGGAATTCGCCAGTCTGAATCGGCTGCTCCAGTCGGTTCTCTATTCCAGATACAAGTGGAATTCCAATCGCTCTGGCCATGATGGCAGAATGAGAAGTCTTACCTCCAGACATCGTCACAATGCCTAGAACATGAGATGGATTGAGATGAGCAAGCTGTGATGGAGACAGCTCCTTTGCCACGAGAATATAGGGCTGTGTATCTGACGGAAGTGTCACTTCAGGTGCGCCAAGCAAATGTTTAAGTAGTCGATTACCGACATCTTTAATATCAATTGCCCGCTCCTTCATATATTCATCATCAAGCAGATCAAACATCGATACAAAGTGGTCAATCGCTTCCTTAACAGCCACTTCAGCCGCTTTGTATTGTCGTTCAATGAGCCCTTGAATCTCATTCATGAACACCGGATCCTCCAAAATGGCAAGATGTGCATCAAAAATATGAGATTCCTCGTCCCCCACCATTTCTTTGAATTCATTCTTGATATATTCTATTTCATCTTTGGAGGTTCGTATGCCTTCATAAAGTCGCTCGAACTCTTTAGCTAAATCGACAGCGTCGATTTCAGAATCCGGCAGATCCAGTTCCCAGTGAGGAAGGACAAACGCCTTCCCGAACGCAACGCCCGCTGCTGCGCCAATGCCTTGTATCATGTTTCTCTACCCCCAGCGTTACTCTCATTTAGTACGACTGACATGACCGATGACTGTCCTTTTTTGACCGATTTAAAAGGAGCATAGTTCCAGGACCTCACCTTATCTGGATTCGTGATCACCATCGGTGTAGCCAGTGATGCTGCATGACTCTTCAAATACGCAAGATCAAATCGCACCAGCAGTTGTCCTGGTTCAACCGTGTCCCCTTCACTGACAACAGCTGTGAAGGGTCCTTTCAACTGTGATGTATCAATACCTATGTGTATAAGTACCTCCAAGCCTTCCGGCGTAGAGATCCCAATTGCATGCATCGTAGGATATATGTGCATTACGGTCCCGAACACCGGTGAAACCAGCTCACCTTTCTCCGGTATAAATGCAACCCCACTACCTACTAGCTTAGCTGCAAAGATATCATCTGGAACTTCCTCAATAGGCAGCATTCTTCCTTGAACGGGAGCACTAAACAGTACCCTTGGCAGATCACGTTGCATCAGTTTATTGATCTCTTCTCGAATCAGCTCAGAGTAAGTTCCGAACACAACTTGTACGTTACCGCCACCTAGCTTAATGATTCCTGCGGAGCCAAGCAGTTTAAGCGCGTTCGTGTCGATCTGACGATCGTTATAAACGGTTAGTCGAAGTCGCGTCATACAGGATTCTACCTGCACGATGTTATCTTTCCCTCCCAGTGCATCCAGAATCAGTGGAGCCTGATAAGGTATATTACCTGCCCAACCTTCTAGTGCAGAGCCTTCCTCACGCCCCGGCGTTGGGATTCCGAACCTTCGAATTGCCCAGCGGAACAGAAAATAGTAGATTAATCCGTAGGCGATGCCAATAGGAATCAAAATCCAAGCATTCTGAGAAAGATGATAGTTAATAACAAAATCGATAAACCCTGCAGAATATGAAAAGCCATGATGAACATTAAAGATATACGTTAACACCATTGCGAAACCAGCCATTAATGCATGAAGAACATAGAGATATGGAGATGCAAACAAGAAAGCAAATTCGATCTGCTCTGATACCCCAGTCAAGAAACAAACAAGAGCTGAACGCATAAAGGTCTTCTTCACCTTAGGTTTCAGATCTTCTCGAGCTTCTTGAATAATAGCAAACGCAATAGCTGGAAGTGCGAACATCATGATTGGAAATAACCCAGCCATAAAATCTCCAGCAGTCGGGTCCCCGGCAAAGAAACGCGGTAAATCTCCTTGTACTATTACACCATCCGAAGTTTCGTATGTTCCAAGTTGAAACCAGTACACATTGTTTAAAATATGGTGGAGCCCAAAGGCCGTTAATACACGATATAAAATTCCGTATAAAAACAGACCAAAACCACCCATATGAACGGTTAATAAATAAAATGCTTCAAACCCTTTTTGTATAAGGGGCGCTACACTGGTCATTCCCCAAGCAAATACAGCTGAGAATAAGCCCATAATTAACAGTACAAAACGAGAGCCTCCGAAAAATTGTATCGCCTCCGGAAGCTTAATATGTTTAAAACGATTGTAGACTATACTCGAAACAACTCCGAAAATAATACCGATCAAGGTTGACGGCTGCACGCTACCGTCCCCGGCCACCGCAGTAACCTGATCATAGATGAACATGCCAGCAAGTGCTGCTAGCCCGGCTGGTCCACCTTGGTTAGATAGCCCCCATGCCACCCCGATTGCAAACAAATAGGGCATATAATAGAAAACACCGTGGCCGGCCGCTGAAGCGACCTCACCCAAGGATTCCATTCCCCATGAAGCCCAGGGCAAACTCCCGAAACTAAGCAGGAGAGCCGCCGCAGGAAGAGCCATCGTAGGGAGCATGACTGCTCTGCCCAATTGCTGTAAAGATCCCAACCAATTCAAGGCGAGCCCTCCTTTCTATTCTAGATGGTAAGCGCTCAGCATGATTTTGTCAAAAGAATTGCCTAACAAAAAATAGGCAAGCTCTGAATGTCAGGGCTTGCCATAAACGAATACAATTTCGAACAGTTTATTTCTCGCGGAGAGCGATAGAATCCTCAACTTTAATACAGCGGTCCATAATTGCGATCATACCATGGGCTTCTGCAATAGCCGCAGCTTCATCACTTATAATCCCTTGCTGAAGCCAGAGTACCTTAGCCCCAATCGCAGCAGCCTCCTCAGCGACCTCAGCACAATATTCACTTCGTCTGAACACATTTACAATACTAACAGCTTCTGGAATGTCCTTAAGGGATGAGTAACACTTCTCCCCTAGAATCTCAGTAGCTTTCGGATTCACGGGTATGATGCGGTATCCACGGTTCTGCATCGCTTGTGCAACCATATATGAGGTTCGGTCCGTCCGATCTGACAAACCGACTACTGCAATATTTCCCGCATTCCGTAATATGTCTGCTATTTGCTCTCGTGTAGGATTTTCAAATGCCATCTTAAGTCCACCTTTCCGGGACTCATCCAAAAATGTTTACATGCGTTAGTCCCTTATTTATTATTGTACCCATTCCACATTCGCGCCAAGCGCCTTCAAATGGTCGAAATACTGCGGATAAGACTTCGCTACATGATGGGCATCTTTGATGCGTAATGGCTTCTCCGAACGTAAACCTACGACGGTTAGAGCCATGATGACCCGATGATCATAATGAGCATTTATCTCAACGCCGCCTTCTACACCTTCAGGGCGACCATGAACAATGATCTCAGCCTGTTTTTCCTCAACATGTGCACCGGCTTTTCGAAGCTCGTTCAAATAGTCCGTAATCCGGTCACATTCTTTATAGCGTAAATTTTCTACATTGTAGAAACGAGAGGTCCCATCCGCGAACACTGCAGCAGCAACCATAGCCAGTACAGCATCAGTCGCTGTATCTCCATCAAACTCAAGTGCCTGCAATTTTCCATTTCCCTTCACATGAACATCACCATTCTCATGCGTTAGAGGCACCTTCATCATCTGAAGTACATCAATAATCGCTCGCTCACCTTGTTTGCTATCTTCTGATAGATTGCGAATGGTCACATCAGATTGCGTAACTGCTGCTGCCGCTAGTACAGCTGCTGAACCTGGATAATCGCCTTGCACCGTATAGGTCTTCGCTTGGTAGGCCTGTCCTCCTGGCACACGGAATTGCGTGTAATCTTCAGAAGCATGTATCACGATACCAGCTTGCTCTAACACTTCAAGTGTCTGCCCGATGACTACCTTGGATTTCAGATCTCCTGTAACCGTAATCTCACTATCTTCAGTTAATAGTGGTGTTACGAACAGCAGTGCACTTAAGTACTGTGAGCTGACCTCACCGGATACAGTGATCTGTCCGCCTTTTGCTTGGCCTCCACGAATGGTTATCGGAAGTCGGCCATTATTATGCTCCACTTGTACACCTAACTGACCAAGCGCATCGATAAGATCATCATGAGGACGCTTTCCAAGTGAATCCGGGTATGTATTAACGAACGTTACTTCTTTCGAGAGCGATGTAATTCCCATTAGGAATCGAAGGACAGCTCCCGCATTTCCGACATTCAGCTCTGTCACATCTTTAGGTGAACGACCGAATCCTGTTATAACTGCTTTCTCTCCATCTTCTACAAGCGTCGCACCAAGATCTTGGATACAGCGTCTCATTGCGTCACTGTCTTCACTGTGAGCTGGATAATAAATTGTGCTCTCCCCTTCAGCAAGAGCAGCAACAAGTAAATAACGGGTCGTGTAATTTTTGGAGGAAAGTGCTCCAATTTCTCCTTTTAATTCCGGTGTCGGCCTTACGATAACGTCCATGTATGTAATCTCTCCTTATTTATGATTTAAGCAAAGTCCTCTTCTTATCTTCCATAAGTACCATAGATAAATTGACAGGTAATTCTCCCCTTCGGTATCATGAAAGCATAGACGAAGGCTTAATAACTTCAGAAAAGAGGAACATTTCGATGAAACCTATTCCCCAGATTGAACCTTCCGAGCTTAGACGCCGGCTCCAAGACGGAGAAAACATCTACATGATTGATGTACGCGAAGATGATGAAGTCGCACAAGGTATGATTGCCGGTGCTAAACATATCCCGATGGGAGACATCCCTAGCCGATTAGATGAAATCCCTCGTAATACCGAGGTAATATTCATCTGTCGCAGCGGTGGACGCAGTCAACATGTATGTGATTTTTTGAGCCATCAAGGAATCCAGAATGTTGTCAATATGACAGGTGGCATGCTTCAGTGGAATAACGAAGAATAGTTCCTATACGAACATTTTATTCTTCGCTACTTACAGAAGTGGGAATATTCCCACTTCTGTATGCATCAGTTATTGCAGTTGAAGCTTAGCCGCGGTAATGCGTTAAAATATGATGCGCTACTTCATGGGCGGAACAACCTGTTGTATCCACCGTCACATTTGCAAAGCGATAACAATCTTTACGCTCTTCCATAATCTTACTCACCCTGGCCTCTAGGTTCCCAGCCAACAGCGGACGGTTCCCATCCCCACGGACTCGCTCAATAATTACAGACTCATCTGCCGTGAGGGCAACTACCCAGCCTTTACTGCTCATAAGCTCACAATTCTCTTGCCTAAGCACAGATCCGCCACCCGTAGCGATCACGAGCTTCTGACGCTCAAGAACTCTCTCGAGTACCGCCGACTCTGCGTTACGAAAAAAAGACTCACCTTCACCTTCAAAAATGGCTGGTATCGATTTCCCTACTGCTTTCTCAATTTCTGCATCCAGATCAACAAGGGTATAATTTAACTGTTGTGCGATAATACTCCCAGCTGTGCTCTTGCCTGTCCCCATCATACCAATCAGAATGATATTTTGGCCCGTTTGATTCATTTCCTCACCTCATTTGCACATTCAGCCTATTAAACTTTTTCATATCATACCACAGGCCCAAAAGATTGGACAATCCAGCTATTTAGCCTAAATGCGCCAAATGAGAGCTCCATATATATTTCTACTCTACCAGTCTATCTTTTGATAAATTGCCATATAAATAGTAATACCCTTTGCAAGATTATGATGATCAGGAGTGATATGAAGACAATGTCTTACGACCAATTCACGAGGCCTGAACCACCAAAAAGACTCAGCATGATTCTAGATCCTTCGCACCCTCTATGCCGCGAAGATATTATCTGGGTTCTACATTATGTACAAAAAAAAGTGGCTTCGAAAGACCCAGCGCTACTGGACCTCTCAAAGCCACGATTACTACAAAGCTTCAGCAGATACTGCGAAGCTGCTATGCTACTTCTAGGCAACAAAGCGCACTTTCATGCCGATGACGATGACATTCGCGCATGTCTGCGTGATGTAGTTCACGGTTTAACGGATATTAATCCATCCAGTTAAAGTGGAATACGCCTTCTTTGTCTACACGTTTGAATGTATGAGCACCGAAGTAGTCACGCTGTGCTTGAAGCAGGTTTGCAGGAAGGTTCGCTGTACGGTAACTGTCGTAGTATGCGAGCGCACTTGCGAAGCCTGGAACCGGAATACCAAGAGTTACTGCGGAAGCAACAACTTTACGCCATGCATCTTGGTAGTTCTCGATGATTTCTTTGAAGAACGGATCCAGAAGCAAGTTTTTCAGTTCCGGATTGTTGTTGTATGCATCCGTGATGTTCTGAAGGAAACGGGAACGAATGATACAGCCCCCACGCCAGATTTTAGCAAGCTCACCATACTGAAGATCCCAGTTATATTCATCAGATGCAACACGAAGTTGTGCGAAACCTTGAGCGTAGGAAACGATTTTGCTCGCAAACAACGCTTTGCGGACATTTTCGATAAATTCCGCTTTGTCGCCTGAGAAACTTTCCGTTTTTGGACCGTTCAAGATAGAGCTTGCTGCCACACGCTCCTCTTTCATTGCAGAAAGGAAACGGGAGAATACGGATTCTGTAATCATGGACAATGGAACGCCTAGATCCAAGGAGCTTTGGCTTGTCCATTTACCAGTACCTTTTTGACCAGCTGTATCTAAAATAAGATCAACCATCGGCTTACCTGTCTCTTCATCATATTTCGAGAAGATATCCGCTGTGATTTCGATTAGGTAGCTATCTAGCTCGCCTTTATTCCATTCGGAGAAAATACCATGAAGTTCTTTAGCATCGAGTCCAAGTACATCTTTCATGAGATGATAAGCTTCACAGATCAGCTGCATATCTCCATACTCAATGCCGTTGTGAACCATTTTCACATAGTGACCCGCACCGTCTGGACCAATATATGTACAGCAAGGCTCTTCGTTAATTTTTGCAGAAATTGCTGTTAGGATCGGTTGAACGAGTTCATAAGCACTCTTCTGTCCACCAGGCATGATAGAAGGACCTTTAAGCGCTCCTTCTTCTCCGCCAGATACACCAGCACCGATGAAACGGAAGCCTTTAGCTTCAAGCTCTTTGCTACGACGAACCGTATCAGGGAAGTAAGCATTACCTCCATCGATAATGATATCACCTTGATCCAAATGTGGAAGAAGCTGCTCAATTGTACCGTCAGTAGCTTGTCCAGCTTGAACCATGATTAGAATCTTACGAGGAGTTTCAAGAGACTCCACAAATTCCTCGATGGAGAATGTTCCTTTGAGGTTTTTTCCTTCTGCTTCCTTCAACAGATCCTCCGTTTTTTGCGGAGAGCGGTTATATACGGAAACGGTGAAGCCTTTGCTCTCGATGTTTAGAGCCAAATTTTTACCCATTACAGCAAGGCCAATCACACCAATTTGTTGTTTTTCCATCTGGTTCTCCATCCTTTACTCCATTATATTTGTACGTAATTCATCACGAGCAGTGTAAACCGCGGATGACTCACAATACACCTATATTAACGTTTTTCCGCAGAGAAGTGAACCCCCTCACTTGAAAACTGACCGCGCGAAAACACCCCTGAACGTCTGAGGTGTTGTTCGTGCTTTTTAGTTTGTGCAGGAATCTGATTACCATTCAAGTCGTAATAGCTCAAGCGAGAGTTCGTAGAGTCTTTTTTTGCAATCAGCGGCAGCACTTTCATTTCCGGTTTGAATCGCCTTATACAGCTTCTCCAGCTCATCATCAGCTTCAAGCCTGCATAGCAGTAATCGTCGTTCTCCTTCCTTCGACTCGAACAGACGAACCATCTCCTGCTCTGTCATGGGCGTTCCTTTCTGGTAGAGCACGCGCTGCCGGTACCCAGAAATTTCCACAAGGCGGATGACCTCTCCAAACAAAATATTCTCAATTAATATCTGCCTGTCTTTAAACCGCTTCACAACCGCATGTCCTCGCGTGTTCTCGATAAGCTTCTCCATCCATTCTGCAAGCTTCGGGTCCCTGATCATATAGTCACCAACCAGTTTATATCCGCTGCCTGTACGCTGGAAGCGTAGTTTTACAAGCTTTCGACCCGTCCGGATAGATATGACAAATTGGACGTCGTTCTCACTCCAATAAAGAGAATATCCTTCTTGGATCAATTCCTTAATTAAGTCCTGGATATGCCGGCGGTCAAACCGGAGTTCCAAATTGCAATACTCCACTTCCTCGCTCTTATTCACGGCACTCCCTCCTCGGTACTCCTTCTCCTATCTTATGCGGCTAAGATGATTTATTACGGTTGGACTTCTTTGACGTTGTCTTATCTATATCTTATACTTCATCTTATGTAACGGTAACTTGGTTTATTGACTATTTTTACCCTCTAATATTGAGGCACAAACTTGAAACCAGATGGATGCCTAGGTATAACCTTTTCCACCTGAATTAAAGACTTGAAAGGATTGTCCTCAACCACACGTTATGACTACTTACAGGGAGGTTGTTTCTATATGAGTTTTTCAGGATTTACTGCAGATGACTTTGATGTTTTTAATGTTCCAGGGCTAGAGAACCGCATGGAAGTGCTTATCGAGCGTGTTCGTCCCAAACTAGAGACTCTAGGTGCTGAGATCGCTCCTTACATATCCGCGGTATGTGGGGAAGAAATGTTCGTCCATGTTGCTAAGCACGCACGAAGAACGGTAAATCCACCGATTGACACTTGGGTGGCTTGGGCTGCGAACAAGCGAGGTTATAAAGCGTTACCGCATTTTGAGGTCGGTATGTTCGAATCGCATCTATTCATTATTTTTGCCATCATATATGAAAGTCCGAACAAGACGGTATTTGCAAGTAATCTAGACAAGAAAATGTCCGACATAAAAGCTAAACTGCCTGATCAGTTCTATTGGTCCACCGATCATATGAGTCCGACCGGTACGTCGCATGCGGATATGGATCATGAGCGTATGAGCGCCCTCATTCATAAGCTACAGCAGGTAAAGAAAGCCGAGGTCATGTGCGGCCTTCGTATTCCTCGTGAAGAAGCAGCTAAACTTAGTGGTGAGCAATTGATTGAAAAAATTCAGGAGACGTTTGAAACGCTGCTTCCCCTGTACCGGATGGCATTCTAGACTAGATAAAACTTGAACAGCCTTAGCTCAAATGAGCTAAGGCTGTTTGTCCTATATTGAGCTGCGTAGATTTAAGCCTTCGCGCGACTTGATTGAACCCCTGAACCGTGACGCCTGGATAGAAACAGATGAATGAAGAATAACGTTCCCATGACTATTCCGCTCGCAACAAATGGAGCACCATGACCGACTCCATCCCAGAGCCATCCGGAAATAATTGGTCCGAATACCATCCCTGACCCCTGTAAAGTTAAGAAGAAGCCCCATACCGTTCCCCGTTCCCCCTTGGGAACTAAACTGGCAACAAAGGTGTTCCATGCTGGTAATATCATGGCGTAAGCAACACCAACGGCACATACTAGTCCGTACACAATTGGAAGTGATTTAAAAAGAGTGAATATACACAAGGTTATCGCACAGAGAAGGAATCCTGTGTTCAAAAATGGTGTCGTCCCGAAACGGTCAATCAGTTTACCAGCTGGTATTAGTGCAAGAACGGTAATTCCACCCCCAACAACGAGCAGCAAGCTGTACTGATTCGGAGATACACCGAGTTCATTGCTAACATAGAGCGTCAATACGGGACTTAACAGCCCGATGACGGAAGACTGGAGGAATAGTGCAGGATACACTAACCAGCTGACATTCAGCGTGGTCTTAACCTCATGAAGTGTAGCTTTCACGCTAGTCCTAAGCTTGTTCAAGCCATCCTTCAGTCGATTCCCTGTTAGTGCAGCAGTAGCTGAGACCTCTGCTTTTAACGCAATTTTCACCCTGCCAGGAAGCAATAATGCTGTTAGCACAAGTATAATGCCCGCACCAATCATGATTAAAAAAGCTGTCTGATAATTCTTCGATGTGTGTTCCATCACAAAATTCATGGTAATCGGGCCTACTCCCGTTCCAGCGAGAGCCGCTGTCTCCAAGGCCCCCATGGCTGTACCATTGCTGTTATTAGGCCCTGAGATTTCAGTAGCTCCTGTCATTGCGCAAGGCCATAACGGAGCTGTTCCTGTCCCAAGGATGAGACAGGCGAATGAAAGCCAGATCGGGCCATCGGTAAAGGCAATGATAAGCACACCTAGAACGACCATGGTAAGTGCTACAGTCATCGTTGTCTTGAAGCCAAGACGTTCAGCGATCCACCCTGCTGGACTGCGGAACAGATTATCGCCTAAGTACTGCAGTGCAAAGGCAACACCGATCACCGTTCCTGATACGCCAAGAACATTTTTCATATATACTGGAAGAATCGCGACAAGTAGTGAACCCTTAATAAATTCGACTAGAAAAATAATCGCAAGCAATTCAAAGAAAAAAGGAGACATCAATCGGCGCTTATTCGCCGTGGAAATGACCTCAGTCATGGACTCACATCCTATCGCTCATACTGTAAAGCACTTATCTCTATTGTTTCCTGATCTCAAAGAAGAAATGCCTCCAAATCATTTGCTTGCAATCCCCCTCTATTTTGCTATACTCAATTTTGTTTATATAAAACACAAATCGACAATCATAAACAATTCAGACACAGAAAGGTTGTGACAGCGTCCATGGACCATAGCCGTACTCCGCTATTCACCGCGCTTAAAGAACATGCGGCCAAGAATCCCGTACAGTTTCACATTCCGGGACATAAGAAAGGACTCGGTACAGATGCCGAATTCCGGGAATTCATAGGGGATAATGCACTTTCAATAGACTTAATTAATATTGCCCCATTGGACGACCTTCATCAACCGACGGGTGTTATTGCAGAAGCACAGCAACTTGCTGCCGATGCATTTGGTGCTGACTACACCTTTTTTAGTGTTCAAGGAACAAGCGGAGCGATCATGACCATGATCATGACAGTTTGTTCTCCAGGGGACAAAATTATCGTTCCTCGGAATATTCATAAATCCGTCATGTCCGCCATTATTTATTCAGGTGCTAAACCTGTATTTATATCGCCGGCACAAGACTCAAATATAGGAATCGACCACGGAATTACGATTAGCTCTGTGCGTAAAGCTCTGAAAAGACATCCTGATGCGAAAGCTGTTCTCGTCATTAACCCTACCTATTTCGGGGTAAGTGCTAATCTGAAAGAAATTGTAGACCTCGCCCATAGCTTTAACGTCCCTGTATTGGTTGATGAGGCGCACGGTGTGCTGATACACTTCCATGAGGACCTCCCGATGTCAGCGATGCAAGCAGGTGCCGACATGGCTGCTACGAGTGTCCATAAGCTGGGTGGTTCCATGACTCAAAGCTCTGTCCTTAATGTGAATACGAAGAATGGTTATGTTAATCCTTTCCGGATCCAGACGATTATCAGTATGTTGACAACCACCTCAACCTCATACATTTTATTAGCATCGCTTGATACATCTCGTCGTAATTTAGCAGTGAACGGTCGTGAAATGGCTGCCAAAGCGATTGAGCTTGCACAATATGCTCGTGCTGCTATTAACGAAATCGAAGGATTATACTGTTTTGGTGAAGACATCCTTGGCGGAGAGGCCGCATACAGTTATGACCCTACTAAATTAACGATTCATGTACGCCATCTAGGTATTACCGGATATGAAACGGAAAACTGGCTACGTGAACATTACAATATTGAAGTCGAGCTTAGCGATATGTACAATATCTTGTGCTTGGTTACCCCAGGGGATACTTCTGAGTCCATTGAAATACTGCTTACTGCGCTACGTGATATGTCCAAGACTTACAATAATGTAAATGAGATTAATGAACTTATCGTAAAAATACCAGAGATTCCTCAGCTTTCCTTGATTCCAAGAGATGCTTTTTATGGAGATACGGAAGTCGTACCGTTTAAGGAATCTGCAGGACGGATAATTGCTGAATTCATCTATGTATATCCCCCAGGAATTCCCATCCTACTGCCGGGTGAGGTAATCTCGCAGGATAATATCGATTATATTATAGACCATGTGGATGTGGGACTTCCTGTTAAAGGACCGGAAGATCGCAGTATTCAGAACGTCAAAGTAATCGTTGAAGCAGATCCAATATTCTAAAAAATAGGGACCAAACAGCAAAGACCCCAGTGTGGACGCACCGGGGTCTTTGCTGTTGAACAAATACTATTCTTGAGCTGCTACAAGCTCGTTATAAGCTGCTTCAACTGCATTCCATTCTTCTTCATCTTCGATATTGTAAAGAACCATTTCCTCGTTCTCTTCTTCCATACGAAGAATGACGCCATCTGCTCCTGGATTCTCACGCTCAAGAAGTAGTGCGTACAATTTCTCGCCGACATCAAATGTCTCTACGAGTACCATTTCTACATCATTGCCTTGCTCGTCCGTCAATGTAAGCACGAACTCTTCGTGTTCATGGTCGTGGTCATGATCGTGACCGCAGCCACAGTCAGCTCCGTGTTCATGTTTGTGATCGCTCATTAAAAAATACCTCACTTCAGTTAAATTATCATACTTCCGTATGGTAACACGGAAGAATAACTAGGTCAATTTACCATTGCTATTACTTCACTTGAGAACAGTGATTACTTTCTCAGCCACTTTCACAAAAGCCGAATCAGCGGAAGTTTTAATATAAAAACCGACGGAATATTTACCGATTGTATTGAAATCGTAGGTGAAGTCATACGTTCGGAACCAGAAATTGTCACTGTTGTTATTTTTCATTTCCTGGGTTTGAATATCTTTCACTTTTCCGGAGGGATCCGATATGGCCACTTTCACAGAATGTATATCTGCATTTAAAGTGTCGATCTGGCTAAATACATTGAATTTCAACTTGCCCCGGTTAACATTTCCGAATGCAGTATCTCCTTTAAACAGAAAAATATGTACATTAGGTTTAATAACATCCACTCTTCCGCTCTTTTTGTCCCAATTCACCGCGCCATCAATATCTCGAACCGGGATATATGTTTTGTTATCAATTAAGTACCCGCCATCACTCAATTCCTTGCCATTCATCCATACTCGAACTTGTTCATTAAATGAATCTGCAAACAGCAGTGAGCTGCCACCGAGTAACGAAATTAATAAAGTGCAGGCCATTACCTTTTTCCATTTTAATTTCATATAAACAAACCTCCGTATACTTTTTCTAGTTGTTATATGGTTATACTACAAGCTAAAAAACAAAGTTGCGCAAAAAATTGAATTCCCTGGCAATTTTTTGTTACTTATAGCATCGCTGGTTAGTACCTTGGTTCTATATGACACTTTTTGATGAATACCCGGTGTAAATAAACATAGAATTCGTTAAGATATAGTTAATACCTATTACCTTACATATTAATCACCTGGAGGTTGAGTTCATTGAAGCTACAATTACAAATGTTAGGTACTGGGAGTGCCTTCGCAAAAACATACTATAACAATAACGCGCTTATCTTTGATAAAAGCTTCACCCTTCTTCTGGATTGCGGTGTGACAGCACCTATGGCACTGCATCAATTAGGCCGCTCTTTCGAATTCGTTGATGCTGTTCTGATCACACACATTCATGCAGATCATGTTGGTGGACTGGAGGAATTAGCATTCAAGTTGAAAATGATGTACAATCGAAAACTTCCTTTATATATAGCAGAGACCCTCGTGACACCTCTGTGGGATAACACCTTACGAGGTGGATTGTTCCAGGAAGGATACATCACCTGTCTTGAAGATATTTTTGATGTGCGTCCTTTGAGAGCAGGAGTTGCCGTGGACATCTCACCTGGCATACGAGCAGAGCTTATCCACACACAGCACATTCCCGGGAAAGATAGTTACTCCATTTACTTTAATGAACGTATTTTCTACAGTGCGGATATGATCTTCACCCCTGGACTCCTCGCCCAATTAATAAATGAGCGCGGATGTGAGGTGATTTTGCATGAATGCCAGCTTGAAGGGCGAGGTGAGGTGCACACAACACTGCAGGAGCTTTTGAGCCTACCTGAGTACATCCAGCAGCAGATTTATCTCATGCATTACGGAGACAACATGCAGAACTACCTAGGTCAAACCCATGTCATGAAATTCCTTGAACAACATCGTCTTTATGAGCTTTGAAACTATATAATTTAAGAAATAATGAATAGAAATCCAATTGCCTCGGGGATATTATGTACGGGAGGCGATACAATATGAACCAAGATCAACAAGCAGAAGTCGTGGCCGTAAGAAAAAATGGTGATGGTGACATCATTCAATTAAAGCTAAACACAGGCAATGTCGTCGATTATAAAACAGCTCAGCAAATGGTCCAAAACAAAGAAATTAAAAATCTAAACGTATTCCGAGGACGAGATGATGAAATGCATCTACGGTCCAATGCGGATGGCGATCCTAATAACAACTTGGATAATTTGCCGATATTCTAACTAACTCTTCATCATAGATGAAGTAATAAATGAAGTATTAAGCGTAAAAAGACCCCGAACTTCAAGTTCGGGGTCTTTAGATTATGCAATAAGATCTTATAGTTCTTTTTTCATCCGCACATGCGGAATACCAGCATCATCGAAAGGTTCATCCGAAATCGCAACGTAACCAAGTTTATTATAAAAACCTTCTGCTTGACACTGTGCATCCAATACAGAATATACAAGCTTCAGTTCCCGCGCCTGTGTTTCCATAGCCATTAACAGCACCCGGCCGAGTCCCTTGGAACGAAAATCTTTGCGTACGGCGATACGCTGCATTTTGGCAGAGTCTTTGTTGTAATATGTAACCCTGCCTGTAGCGGCATACTCTCCATCATATTTAATAAGTATATGAAAAGCATCAGCATCCAGCGTGTCATACTCATCGATCTCTAAGTCTGCTGGCACCTTCTGTTCCTGTACAAATACTTCCATACGAATATCCAGCGCTTCACGTAACTGTTCCATTGTTGTCACATTTATGATCTCTGCTGCCATAATTAAACACCTCATCAATCAAAAAATTTCCTGCATATCTCGCCGGATCAAGTTGAATTATTATACAAAACTTTAGTTTTCTTGTATAGTAAAATCAAATTAGATTAATTTGGAAAGGGGCTGTCGGGCATCGGTATTGGAGGCACGATTTTTTGGGCAATCATCATATCCGTAATATTGATTTATCCCATGTTCTATACCATCAAAAAAGGCTATTCTCGAAAATGGGATGAGGAATAAGAAACATACCAAGAACCGTCAACCCTTTATGGTCGACGGTTTTTATAAATAATACATTCTACCTGTGCTGATTAATGTACTACGTCTTGTAAATGATCTTGCGTCTCCAGTGAAGGCTCTGGAATGATTTTTTCTCCACGTCTTCCATCAGATGAGTATACATCCTTCTCTACTGAACGTTCATACACATGGATCATCACTGGCGATGTCATCGGCTTGATATTCTCAGGCTCCACATTTCTTGAAGGTATGCTGCAGCCGCTAAATAAGAGGACAGACAATAATATAGTACAAATCCTTATTACACCGTCTCTAAGATGCTTACTTACGCACATGTTATCTTCACTCCTTATGGAAAATCATGCTTTCCATAGTGTGAACCGGAACTTCTTATTTTATAACGAGAAAACAATTGACACTAGCATCATTAATAAGTAGAAAACGCCATTTTGTAGACTTAATCTACAAAATGGCGTTTTCTAAAATTGGACGGATGGGGATCGAACCCATGACCCCTGCCCTGTCAAGACAGTGCTCTCCCGCTGAGCTACCGTCCAACAACGTAAGTAATAATAACATGTAATCCTTAAATTTGACAAGTGTAAATTACATATAAACTAAATTATTACATTTACCTCATCAAATGTCTTTCCTGAAATTTTTTCTTGACGATTCCTCATCTGAAAACTTCTATATTCTCTTCTTGTAATTGGAATATTTAGGGTATAAGATTTTTACATGTAAAACTAGATATTTAATATGTTAAAGAAAGGACAGAAAAAAGATATGGTGAATGTGAATGACAAAAAAAATAAATTAAATAAAAGAGTCGCTACTTTATATCGCGTTTCAATGAAAAGCCAGCTTGATGATGATGAAATTCCAATGCAACAGAGAGCCTGTAGAAGTTTCATTGAGAAACAAGATGGGTGGAAATTAGTTAAAGAATATACGGAAAAGGGCGTTTCTGGTTTTAAAGTCTCCATCGCAAATCGCGATGTAATACAACAGGCTAGGCAAGACGCAGAAAAAGGTTTATTTGATGTTCTTTTAGTATTCATGTTTGATCGGCTTGGAAGAATAGAAGATGAAACTCCATATGTTTTAGAATGGTTTGTAAACCAAGGTATTGAGATGTGGTCCGTTCTAGAGGGACAGCAAAAGATTGAACAAATTAGCGATAGACTGATGAATTATCTTAGGTTTTGGCAGTCAAGCAATGAAAGCAGGAAAACCTCTGAAAGAGTCAATGAAAAACATACTCAAATGGTTGAGGATGGTATATTTAGAGGAGGAAGTATTCCCTATGGATACAAGGGGGTAGACTCTGGAAATGTCAATAAAAGAGGGAAGTCATTAATTAATTTGGTTGTTGATATAGAAGAAGCTTTGGTCGTAAAAAAAATATACGAATTAGTTCATGATGAGGGTTATGGACAATTAAGAATTGCAAAGTATCTAAATGAAAATAACATTCCTGCCAAAAAGGCTATAAAATGGGGAGCAGCCACAATAAATGTAATATTAAAAAATCCAATATACAAAGGAGTTATGCGATATCGAAATGTAGACACGCAAACCTTCTCCCCTGTTTTACCTGATCTTGTAATAATCAATACTGAGGTTTGGGAAAGAGTTCAAGAAATCAGAAAGAAACGTAATCCCAAAGTTTATAGTAGTGACGATAATAATCAAATGAACACTAGAGGTTCTCTTCTATTTATCGGTTTGGCAAGATGCGGCTGTTGTAAATCTAGACTCACCACTACAACATTTGTTAATAAATACAAGACAGCAGATGGACAGATAGTAAAATACAATCACAACAAAAGCTATAGATGTTCTGGAAAACTTCAAGGAAAAACTGAATGTACAGGGCAATCCACCTTTTCCGCAAATAAACTAGAAAAGAGTATTCTCAAGCGAATCGACTATTACATAGAAAATTTAAAAGAAATAGATATTTCAAATCAAATCGAAATATTTAAAAAGAAGATTGTTAACATAGACCAAAAACAAATAAAAATAAACCAAGAGAATATTGAACAATCATATGTGGAACTCTCTATACTAAACGCTGAAGTGCCTAATTCATTATGTGGAAAAAGTTCCTTTAAACCAGAATTACTTAATAATCTTATAGAAGAAAAAAATAATGAGATTGAAGTGTTAAACTCTAAGCTAGCCAAGCTAGAACAGGTAGTCAATACGAAGAATATAGAATTAAAAGAAATGGAACTTTTAAAAGAATATATTCCTTATTGGAAAAAGTCATTCTATAAAGTATCCACTGAAAAAAAGAAAAATATTCTTGGAATTCTGGTTGAGAATATCTTTGTTAGCAAACAAGAGATAACGATCAATCTAAAATTAAATATAAGAAAACTATTTGGAGAATTATATATTTAAACTAACGCATGTCATTTGAAATAAATCCGATAAAAAGGCATAAGTTTTTATATAATCTAGCGAAGTCATGTTTCTTTTCCTGACTCTTTTCATATCTAAATCTTTACGCAAAGAAGCCCCTCTAACCAGATTTAGAGGGGCTTCTACTATATAAAAAGGGGTATCTTTATAGTAATCTATAAAACTTAATGGGAGATTAAATAAACATTAGGGAAACATAAATGTTTATTTTCGTTCATCGATTAACTTCATCAAATTTTTACTTAACCGACTCATGACGATTGCAGCCTCTTCCCGTGTGATAGGTGCTCCTGGACGAGTACCATCAAAATACCCATTCGCTATTGCCTCTTCCCAAGCTTTCGCTGCCCATGGACTAACCACATGAATATCACGAACCGGCTCTGTTGCCTCTTTCTTTTTTAGCCCTAAATACTTGGCAATTCCAGAAACATGTCCATCCACAATGGCCTTAATCACCTCAGGGGCTTTTAGTTTCTGCGCATCTGAGGCAACATCGATAAATAGGTTTTCCGTCAAAATGGCAGGCATACTACTCTCTCTCACCATATGCAAATTTTTTGCTTTCTTACCGCGATCTATTACGCCAAGTGGTAATAATGCAGCCATGATTTCTGCATGAACTATATTTTGAAGTGCAACGGATGCAGTCATTGCCGAGGTGTATCTATAACTCTCAAAACCTCCTGCGCCACCACCGGAATTACAATGAATAGAAACCAGTATATCCGCGCCGGCATTGTTAGCAGCACTCGTACGCTCCGTGAGACTTAGATATACATCGGTAGAGCGTGACAGCATGACTTGTACATCTTCGTAACTCGTTTCTAATCTTCTCTTCATATCATTCGCTACGGACAGAGCAATATCTTTTTCTTGTAGCCCATTGCCAACAGCACCTGGATCTTTTCCACCATGGCCGGCATCAATCCATATCTTCTTCATTCACCTACAACTCCTTTCTTGGCCTGCATAACAGCCTAGTATCTATGAGCAACAGATACACCACACCCCATTCTCATAATTGCCATTGCTCCCTCCTTTCGCAATATGAGGTGCTTTATTTTATTCTTCAAGTCTGTTGAACCGTTTGTGCCATAGCACAAAAAAACACATCCGTTTAACAGATGTGTTTTTTTAGAGTAATTCGGATACGCTTCGTTATAACACAAAATAACACAAACAAAAGCCCTACGGATCATCCGCAGGGCTTTGTATCGTGGGAAGCGATTGTATAGTCTAAGCAATCTTCCAATTGCTAGGGTATTTTACCTTTAAAGAACCGCCGAAGTCCGGACCGTCTTTTTCTTTTCCATTTCAGAGCGTTCATGGTGAATCAACAACCTTTCGGAATGCATTACTGTTTTCCGTGTGCTGAATGATTATTACCACTTCCCACTTATTCTTTATATAACCACATTTCAAACATGCGAATCAGATTTCTAAAAAAAATTTAGCGAGTAGCAATTCCTTACAACTTTTACTTACGATCGATCCCGTCCATGTTCTCACACGTCTGCAAAGTTCTAGAGTCATACCTGTATTCAATTTCTGCCATATGGGAAATCCTATCATGAATCGTAAACCAATACAAAAGGAGGATCAGCAAATGGACATTCATTCCAATGAATACAAAATTGCTTCACTAAGTGATGATGAACAGACTATAAATGCTATTAAAGCTGCGGAAGCAGCTATAGCCAGCCTTACAGGTAAAGAGGTTACGTTAATTGCTTATGAAAGAACAGACTCCTTAAAACAATAATAGGAATTTCATCTATCCCCTTTAAGCCTACAAGATTCTTAAGCCATCGATTACGATGCCTGTCTTGTAAGCTTAAAGGTTTTTTTCGTGTGAAAAAAATTGAAAATTAAATGTTTCCTTTTCATTACAAAGATCGTATATTATATGTCACCGTTTCTTCCCATCTGCTGAATCATAAAAATACAAACTCTATCCATTGTAAAGCAGTATAAAAAACGGCAACTTTCGAGTTCCCTCGCATATACTGGAATAGCGAAAAGAGGTGATTCAAATCTTCAAAGCGTTAACTCGTGTACTTATCTTCGCTTTACTTCTTGTGTTTGTCTTACCTATCGTCAAACCAGCTGACGCGGCAACTCAGAAGTTAGACAATAAATATGCAAAATACGCACAGTTTATTGTGATTGATAAGTCCACCAACAAACTCACTTACTATGAAAAAGGTAAAGCGATCAAGACGTTCTCAGTCGCCACAGGAAAAAAACCTTCCTACACCCCCGAAGGTCTATTCAAAATTCATGAAAAGACAAAAAATAGGCCTTACTATAAAGAAAAGATCAAGGGTGGTGATCCCAAGAATCCTCTTGGCGATCGATGGCTTGGTATCAATGTAAAGATTAATGGGAAAACAAGTTATGCCTACGCCATTCACGGTAACAACAATGAAGCTTCCATCGGTAAATACGTTTCAGAAGGCTGTATTCGAATGCATAATAAAGAAGTCCGCTGGTTATTTGATAAGGTTAAGATGAACACCCCTGTACTCATTCAAAAATAATACTTAAGAACTGCAAAAAAGCCAAACACCTCAATGTGTTTGGCTTTTTATATCCACAGTAAAATCATTTATTTCCAAGGAAATATAGTCTGTTGATTAAGAATGACTAGTATATACTCTTCTGCCACAGACCCAAGTCTCCTCAACCTGTCCTTCCGCACCGAGAAGCAGGAAATCGGCATCCTTGCCCGGAGACAATGTCCCTTTCTGGTCTAGACAACCAGCTTGTCGAGCAGGGTTTCGGGTATATGCAGGGAGTAGCTCACCCAGCGGTAAACCCGTCCAGCTTCTCACATTTTGGAGGGAGCGCTCTAAGCTAAGTGTACTACCCGCTAGACTTCCCGCTTTCCCATCTTCAAGACGAAGATAGGCGATCCCATCTATCATCATGGCCGGAAGACCTCCGAAGTCAAAAGTTCCATCCTTCATTCCAGCCTGACCGATGCAGTCTGTTACCATAACAACCCGCTCACTGCCTTTAGTTCTCAGAACATACTTAACCCATTCGGGGTGCACATGGATTCCATCAGCTATGAGCTCAACTGTGATCTCATCAAGCATCAAAGATGCGCCTGCCACTCCAGGTTCGCGGTGATGAAGAGGTCTCATCCCATTGAACAGATGCGTAGCGTGACTAGCACCCGACTGAACAATCTTCTTCACCGTCTCAAAATCAGCATCCGAATGACCCAAGGATACCGTCACACCTCGTTCCGTCAAAAAGCGCGTACAAGCTTCAGCCTGGGGATGTTCCGGAGCAAGTGTAATTAATTTGAGCTGACCTTGGGATGCTTCCCAGTACTGTCTAAGCTCATCAAGGTCAACTTCACGGATATGTTCCGGATTCTGCGCGCCACATCTGATTGGGTTCAAATAAGGTCCCTCAAGATGAATACCAGCAATTTGTGCTCCTGGCATTCGCTGTAACGTGCATTCACCCGCTACTCGCACTGCTTCTAGCAACTCAGAGTGTCCTGCTGTAAGGGTCGTTGCCAGAAACGAGGTTGTTCCCCGTGAAGCATGAAAAAGACTCATCCCTTCAAGGTCACTCTTCTTCCTTGACATGACGTCAAATCCACCACCACCATGTACGTGAACATCAACGAAACCAGGAATAACTGTACGTCCTGCTGCATCATACACGTGAACTAAAGAATTGCGAGGAGAGTTCTCCCATCCCTCAAGTGATAAGATGGCATGGACCTTGCCTCCACGGATTTGAAGAACACCACGTTCGAACCGTTCATGGCCTGAGATAATCTCACCATCAACAATGTCAACATCGATACCCGAAGTATAATCATTAATCATTCCCATACATCTACCTCGATTTGCCCCATAATCCTTTCGTGATCGGCAGGCAATACACAGCCGGCTGTTGGATTAAGTACATTGGCACTGCCTGCAGCCGCAGCATAACGTAAACACTGCTCCACTGATTGATCACGGACATGTGCATAAGCAAAACCGGCTACAAAGGAATCCCCGCTTCCAACGGGATTAACCGCTTGAAGCTTCGGGATACGAATCCGGTACAGAACCCCATCGATACAAGCTAATGCTCCCATCGCACCTAAGGAGACGATTACTCTCGGAATTCCCGTATCCTTTGCAAGATTCTGAATGGCGGTACCGTAGTTCTGAAGGGCAAATTCGCCGACAACTTCAGTGTCATTACTAATCGGTCCATTAGCGTTCAGCCATGGCTTAATTTCATCCTCATTCGGCTTAATAAAGTCCGGTTTTCCCTTCATCCCTTCGACCAGCGGAGAACCGCTCGCATCCAGAAACACATCAACACCGTGAGAGGAACAAATTTCGATCAGCTCAGTATATAATTCTGGGCGGCATCCCTTTGGCATACTTCCAGAGATAATAATAAGTCCAGCTTGCTGAGCCAATTCCTCCATTTTCGCTTTCATCTTATTCTCATCTTCAGCAGTCAAGTGTGGTCCAGGCTCCAGCACCTCGGTAAATGAATGATTCAGCTCGTCTACAATGCTCAGACATACTCTCGATTCACCAGCCGTAGCCACGAAATCGGTATGTATGCCTTCCTCTTCCGCTGCCTTAGCAATAAACTGTCCGTTGTATCCAGCCGTGAAGCCGGTAGCTGTGACAGATTCATGCCCAAGCTGTTGAAGAACTCTCGCAACATTTAGACCTTTACCTCCAGCAATCGCATGAACACGATCCACACGCATTACACTTCCGGTTGAGAATCCGTTCAAATAATACGTTTTATCAATTGCTGCATTTAATGTAACGGTGATGATTTGGGTATTCATTGCAGATAATCCTTTGCTTTACCAAACGACCCACACAGACGCATTTTTTCAATAGCTGCCTTCTTCAACGCTTCTTTAGCAGGCACCATATATTTACGAGGATCATTCTCCTCTGGATTCTGATTAAATACTTCTTTAATCGCATCTGAGAATACAATACGAAGTTCAGTTGCAACGTTCATCTTGGACATACCAAGCGTTACACAACGTCTTACTTGTTCTTCAGGAATACCAGATCCACCATGTAGTACTAATGGAACAGACACCTTGGAAGCAATCTTCTCAATTCGATCAAAATCAATGTTAGGCTCACCCTTGTAGATACCATGTGCTGTTCCGATCGCAGGCGCAAGTGTGTGCACACCTGTCAACTCTACGAAACGTGCACAATCGTCTGGATCAGCAAGGAGTGCATGCTCATCATCGACAACGATATCATCCTCTACTCCACCAACTCGTCCTAGTTCTGCTTCAACATTGATACCAATTGCATTCGCTGCCTCAACCACTTTTTTGGTCATAGCAACATTCACATCGAACTGCTCATGAGAGGCATCAATCATAACCGAAGTATAACCAGCGCGAATGCACTGCATAATGATATTAAAATCAGAACAATGATCCAAATGAAGTGCGATAGGTACGCTTGATCTTTCTGATGCCACTAACGCAGCCTTAGCGATATAATCCGGACCAAGATGCTTTACGGTCCCTACAGTGGATTGAATGATTAACGGCGACTGTGTTTCCTCAGCAGCCTCAACGACAGCTTGCAACATTTCTAGTGTATGGACGTTAAATGCTCCAATACAATATCCACCACGACGAGCAGTTTGTAATAAAGGCGTAGATGATACTAATGTCATAGTAAAGCCCTCCCATGTCGATCGTAAATTATGATTGATTTAGCTCATGACGCTGCTTAGCCTGCATTGCACTCCCAATAACCCCTGCATCATCACCAAGTGATGCAGTACGAATACTAACATGTTGTCTGTAATCAGGCAGTAGACGGGACATCATGGTTTGCCTTAGCGGTGTTAACAGCCTTTCCCCGGCGTTAGCCCCGCCTCCGCCTATAATAATAACCTCAGGGCTGAGGATATGTACGGCAGGCACAAGCGCCTTACCGAGCAATACTCCAGCATGGTTCATAATTTCTGTAGCAACGGCATCTCCTGCATCCATCGCTTTCGATATATCAGCAGCCGATAAATGCTGAAGCTGCTCCTCAGGGAACCACTCCGCTAAAATCGTCTCTTTTCCTTCATTTATATAACGTTTGGCTTCGCGTACCATCCCTGAAGCTGAGGCTGATGCTTCCAGACATCCTTCAAATCCGCATCCACATAATGCCGACTCTCCATCCATGGGTCCGTGACCAATTTCTCCAGCTAAATTGAGATGCCCATAATGAAGATGTCCCCGGTTGACCATAGCCGATGCGATTCCGGTTCCTACTGTCAATCCAAGTACATAATCCACACCTTGACCTGCTCCATACACTGCCTCACCATAAACATACATTCTTACATCATTATCAATATACACAGGTAAGGAAGTTCGTTTCGATAGTTCAGCACTCAAGGGAACATCACGCCAGTTCAGATTCGCGGAATACGTTGCTACTCCGCTCCAAGGGTCTACGAGACCTGGGATACCGATACCGATTCCAGAAATCTGATCAGAGAGTCCTGCTCTGGCAGCCAATTCTACCGTCATTTGTGCCATTTTATCCAGCACTGATGAAGTACCGAGAGAAGCCTCTGTAGGCTTCTTCATCGAATCCATCACTTCACCCTTCTCGTTTACGATTCCGCAAACGATGTTGGTTCCCCCAACATCTATACCAATCCAGAAACTCATCGTTTCACCCCTTACGGATTGTCAATTTTGGGCTATATACAGGGTCGTATCCGCTTCTTTCATTGCGCTAACTAAGCTTTCCGGTGGTTCTCCATCTGTTATACACCCATATAGATCATTCAGATGAGCGACTGTAAACAGTGAGGCACGACCGATCTTCGTATGATCAAACACAGCAATCGTCTTGTCAGCACGACGCATAAGCATACGAGCTATGTTCGCTTCAAGCTCGGAGTATGTGCTTACCCCTCCCGCAGTGAAACCGTCAATTCCCATAAACATCAAATTGATGTTTATGGCATTCACCGTTTGTTCTGCTAGCGGTCCGCAAAGCTCAAAGCTTTTATTGCGCAACACTCCCCCGGTCAGGACGACTTGAAGATCACTATTCTCCGACAGCTCCATCGCTATATTCACCGCATTCGTTACAACGGTAATATTCTTCCGATGCTTGAGCTGCTGGGATATAAGAAACGTAGTTGTCCCTCCCGTCAGTCCAATAACATCCCCTTCTTGAACCAAAGAAGCGGCCAAGCTTGCGATAGCCAATTTTTCAGCATAAAGAACTTGCTGTTTCTCAATAAAAGGAACCTCGTAAACCGAAGCTGGCTTCACATACATCGCTCCACCACCGACACGTCTGATCACACTGCCGGTCTGCTCCAATTCTTCGAGATCCCGCCGTGCTGTAGCTTCTGAACAGTTGAATGTCGTCATCAGCTCTTGAAGTGACATTTCACCTTTGATCGCCAGCGTACTCAGGATCTGGTTTTGTCTTTCTGCTTTCATACCAATACGAGCCATATCTTTCTCTTCCTCCTAGCTGGTGATTAAACGTTTGCCTCTTCATAGAGCTTTTGAACATTCCCCTGATCCGTAAATTTAGATTTTAACGACTTGTGTCAGGTTACGTGGTTCATCGGGATCGACACCTTTATTCACTGCTGTCCAAAAGCCCAAATACTGAAGAAGCGGTAAGTACATTACAGCGCGTGCTTCATCGCTAACGTCTGCGCCGCCAATTTCAAATACGGAGTCTGCAAATGCTGTATCTTCATCAACACGCGAAGTGAGGATAAGAACATGAGCTCCATATGCTTTCATCTCTTCTGCCACTTTTACCTCATAGGATCTTGCTGTTTCTGACAGAAGTAATATCACTAATGATCCAGGTTCAACAATAGACTTCGGACCATGTCTGAATTCGAGTGTTCCATAACTTTCAGTCCAAATGTAAGACATTTCTTTGATCTTAAGGCACGCCTCTTGAGCAATACCGAAATAACTACCCATACCTAAATAAATTGTTTTTGTAAAATGATTGTTATGAAGTAATTGCTGGGCAAAATCATCTGCTTCTTTAAGCTTTGCACCTGCTTGTTCCATAACAGACTTCATTTCATTAGAATAACTGCCGTCTGCTGCCGCCGCAATAGCAGCTTGCATCATAAACGTCATACTTACGAATGATTTAGTCATCACGGTGCTTTTCTCTTTACCAAACGGAGATACAAGGCATTCTGTTTGCTTCGCCATGCCACTATCCTCGTAACACGTAATGCCGCATGTATCCCAATTCTCCAGCCCTTTCACCGAATCGATGGCTAGAATGACTTCCGTGGATTCTCCAGAACGTGATACACCTACTAAAAGCTTCTTTCCTCCCTTAGCTGAAGACTGATCTCTGAATAGGAAAATTTCAGAAGAAGGGAACGCACTAGCTGGTCTTCCAAGCCATAAGCGGAAAGTTGTAGCCATCGTCTGTGCTTGGTAATACGAAGAACCCGAACCTATAAATATTACCTCTTCGTACTCGGTATTTCCAATATATTTCTTGACCCAATCCTGCTGTTTCGCTAACTGTTCCCAAGCTGCTGCAATCGCTTCGCCTTGCTGTCCAATTTCTGGGTAAGTCAATTGTCCCTTTGTCATGAAAGAACTCTCCCCTCCGTGTTATAATGTTATATTAAATCACTATAATGATTTTTTCAATCATAATATGATCGTTTTCGTCAAACTCGATGATTTTAAACCATAAAAATAAAAAAACCAGATTCCGCATAAATGCAGAATCTGGCTTTTATTATCTAGTGTCATAGCTTATTAGGCTTTAACACCAACGGTTATGATTTCGTAAGGCTTCACAGGAAGCGAATACTCTCCTTCACCATTAAATGGTTGGAGTTCCCCTGGAATCTCAAGGATGGTTGATTTATAAGCCTGAGCTCCGGAAAGATTTGACTGGAGTGCAAGTTCAACTGGAGCACCGCCCATGTTAAACCAGCGAAGCATCAAATCACCCGATTTACGGCTAACTTTGAGGGACGAGAAGGCAAGCTCATTACTCTCCCACTGGAATACTGATGCATTCGGAGTAACCGATCCCTCATGAATACCTGTCTGGCTAACAGTCCATGGAATCTGGAACTGATAGGCTTCTGCATAGGCACCAGATGCCATACCGTCACCACTATGCGGGATAACTTCCATACGTACTGTGCTTTCACCCAGACACTGTGCTTCTGGTGTTGGGAAGTAGCCCCAGTCACCAAGTTCACCAACTGCACGAAGCAATGTTACAGCGATTGTATTACGTCCATCGCGAAGAACTTCGTACTCATTGAGTCCAAGGTTAGCTACAGTCAATCCTGCACCATCACGGCTCACATCAACGAATGCTTGTTGATGAGCTGTATTACTTGGGTTCTCCCATTCTTTAGCGGGAACGTTGTTACGCTGAACGATTTCGAACATCGAATCTACACGGTGAGTCGCAGTTTCCAAGTCTGTTGGGAACAATGCACGCAAACGGTGATCCTTCGCCTGATTGTTGAAGCTAGCTTCGATCTCAACGCCTTTTCCTTCACGGTTCAGGGAGATGAGTGTACGGATTGACAAAACAATCATTTCTTGTGAACGCTGCGTTTTACGATACGGGTAGTAGATCAGCTCACGCTGCTCTTCATCCAGCATAGTATCAGCAGAAGCAGGAATTTCCCACTCATGAATCACTTCTAGCGAAGCACGGAAAGGTGTATCTTCTACAATGCGAATTTTAGCATCCAGCCCTTTTGTAGTCAGCGTCTCTTCGCCTTCTGGCTGTTTAAACATATATTCATTACCGATATCGCCCGTGTTCTCGTATACACCAAGATCACGGAATACTTGGCCGTTTCGCTTGTCTGTCAATGTAAAGGATCCGTCCGTTGCAAGCTCTACTTTAAGATTCGCATTCTCAAGCGTACGCTCTCCTGTGATCAAAGAATCTGCTGCTGCAGAAGCTGAACCTTTTACGAGTGCATATGTTTGGATACCTAGTGCAGCGATGTCTTTAGCTTCAAAAGTCAGCTTCACTCTACGGCACATATATGGTTGACGGAACTTGTCATCTGGAAGGTCATATCCAAACTGAAGTCCGAGATCTTCAATTGTAAATGCAACCGTGTTACCTTCGTTATCAACAACCATACGTTCTGAAAGATCGATATCTTTCATACGCTGGCTTGTTTCTTTCAGGGAATACCCATCACGGAAGTATAGACGTTCAGCATCCAATTCTACAGACACTGTCCCACTGCGCTTCCAGCCCGTTGTGTTGAACACAACGAAAGGTACAGCATCGTCGCCATATTTAGCGAAAGAAGTTGTATCCACAGCTTCTGCAATCGCCTTCTTACTGTCATCGATAATCGTTTCAGCTACATGACGGCTCTTATCGAAACGGGTAACCATTTCGCGGTGAACCTCATCCACACTGCAACCACAAATACTGTCATGCGGATGGTTCTGCATCAATGTCTTCCATGCATAAGTAAAGAGGTGATGCGGGTACTCTTGACCAACCAGACTTGCAAAAGAAGCAAGTGGCTCTGCCACTTTCTCAAGGATGCTCTGACCCGTCTGATTCATTTGTTTCAAGTACACACGAGCCGAAGCCGTATTTACTAGAGTTCCCCATCCATCCGTACGCTGGCTTCTAAGCTCGCCTTGGACAGAAGAAAGGTCTTTACTCAAGCTTTTCTTCACATCTACCAAGTAATCCTCAAAGTTAGAGTGAACAAACTCGGTGTCTGGATGAATTTTTTCCGCTGTTTGAATCGCTTCTGGAAGATCGCATTGAATTGGCTGATGGTCACATCCGTTCATATAGAGCAGTTGCTCTGTAGATGCGTACTTCTCAGCATCTGCAAGCTTTCTTTCCCAGTAAGCTTTAGCTTCTTCTTCGTCTACAGGTACTTCGTTACCGTTACTGTACCAGTTCGCGAATAGGATGCCGAGTACTTTGGAGCCATCTGGTCCTTCCCAAATCAACTCCGAGAAAGAAGACTCAAAGTCACCATCCGATACCGTGTTATTAAAGCCCGTTGGCTTCACGCCACGACCAAAGAAAGCATTGTCGATTCCAGATTGCAGCATCAATTGAGGTGTTTGACCAACAAGTCCAAATGTATCAGGGAAATATCCGATTTTAGATATCGTTCCATAGCTCTCTGCATCCTGATGTCCAATCTGCATGTTACGTACATTCGCTTCGCTGCTAGTCAAGAATGCATCCTGCAAAATATACCACGGACCGATCTGTATACGTCCGTCATGAATAAGCTTTTCAAGTTGCTCTTTCTTCTCAGGACGTACTTGCAGATAATCTTCCAAAATGATGGTTTGTCCATCTAAGAAGAAATAACGATACTCTGCATCTTTCTCCATTGTTTCAAGCAATTGATCCATCAACTGAATGAGACGTACATGATGTTTCTCATAAGGTAAATACCACTCTCGATCCCAGTGCGTATGAGAGATGATATGAGCTTTTCTTGATTCAGTCATAGTTGTCGACTCCCTGCTTCATAGATTGATGTATGACACAGCAAGCGTGTGAATTATAGGATCATACCTACAATTCTTCACGCTTGCTGGTCTAAAAGGCTTGTTTATACTTCGAGCTTTAGAATGTAAAGCTTACGCCTCGTCCACCAGAGGGTACTCTTCCATGTAACTCATCAACTCGTCAACGGTTGTAAATGCAAGACCAGTAACGGTGTCAGCACAGCCGTAGTAGATTGCAATACGACCTGTATCAGCATCCGTAAGCGCTGCGCAAGGGAATGTAACGTTAGGAACATCACCCATGCACTCGTAAGTAGTTTCAGGTCCCAAAATGTAGTTACGGGAACGAGCTAGAACTTTCCAAGGCTCATTAATATCAAGCAAGGCAACACCCATACGATATACGAATCCGTTACAAGTATTAATAACCCCGTGATAGATCAAAAGCCAGCCCTTCTCTGTTTCAATTGGTACAGGTCCTGGTCCAATTTTCTTGGACTGCCATGCGGAAGCATCGCCATTCACTGTACCCATTACATAACGGTGTTTACCCCAGAAGGTGAGGTCAGGGCTCACACTGTAGAAAATATCTCCGAACGGTGTATGACCAGTATCACTTGGACGGCTAAGCATCGCGTAGTAATCACCAATCTTACGTGGGAACATTACACCATTACGGTTATATGGTAAGAATGCATTTTCAAGTTGGTGGAACGTTTTGAAATCTGTTGTATAACCGATACCGATCGTTGGACCATGGTATCCATTACACCAGTTGATATAATAACGATCTCCGATTTTGATTACGCGGGGATCGTAGCGGTATTCACGCTTCGTAATTTCCTCGTCACCTTCGAACACGATAGGGTCATGATTAATCGTCCAGTTAATACCATCTTCACTAAATCCAGCGAAAATATCCATACTAACCGATCTAGAGTCGCAGCGGAATACACCAGCGAATCCACCTTCAAAAGGAACGACAGCGGAGTTAAATACGCTATTGGAATTTGGGATTGCATGACGCTCAATAATCGGGTTAGCGGAGTAGCGCCATACCGGAGCGTTAGTGCCCTCCGGCTTGTCCTGCCAAGGGATATTGTTTAGGGATTCGCCAATAATTTTGCTCATTGTTATGTCTCCTTTTTATAAGAACGTTTATGATGCATCATTTAAGATCACGAAAGACTTACAGAATGCCTTCTTTCATCGCCTTGTAAACAAGTTGGGAGAAGAGGCTGTTCGACCAAGCAAACCATGATCTTGTAAATACTTTCGGATCATCAGCGTGGAAACCTTCATGCATGAATCCGGTATCCGCATCTGTCGCTTCCAGCATAGCGATCATCTCAAGCTTCTCTTCAGCAGAAGAAGCCGTGATTCCCTGCATAGACAGTGCCATATGCCAGATATAATTCTCCGGTGTATGCGGACTTCCGATTCCCTTAGCCATTTTTCCTTCGAAATAGAACGGATTCTCTTTGCTCAGTGCAAAGCGTCTTGTGTTCTGATAAATTGGATCATCTGCTGTTACATAACCAAGATAAGGGATAGACATGAGTCCAGGTGTACCTGCATCATCCATTAAGCAATAGTTACCAAATCCATCGGTTTCGTAAGCATAGATCGGTCCAAACTCTGGATGACGATAAATACCGTAGAGCTTAATACCGTGGTCAATTTCAGCCTCAAGTTTCTTAAGATCAGCCAGAAGTGCCATATCACGGAAGATCCACTCCGCAAATTCTTGCATATGACGGAGAGCTACAACAGCAAACATGTTACCTGGAATGTTGTAATGGAAGTCACACGCATCATCACTCGAACGGAAACCTGACCATACCATTCCTGTGTAGTTGACTGGCATACCAAGTCCATTATTGCGCAAGGAATCTTCCGGAATTCCGTTATCTCTTGTGAAGCGATACGGTGAACGCTCGAAATGGTATTGCTCTGTCTTGAACAGTTCAACGATTTTCAGCATTGCTGCTTTAAATCCAGCATCAAACACATCCGTAAGTCCAGTCTCTTTCCAGTAAGCATAAGCCAGTCTGATCGAGAAGCACAGAGAATCGATTTCAAACTTACGCTCCCACACCCACGGGGACATTTCTGTCTCATCCACGGTGTTCCAATGCCAGTCATTAGCAGATTCATTGAACGCATTCGCATAAGGATCAATATGGATGTAATTCATATGACGCTTAATCACACCACTCAGAATACGCTGCAATTCCGGATCATTCTTAGCAAACGGTACATAGTGCATCACCTGCTCAACGGAATCACGAAGCCACATTGCAGGAATGTCACCAGTGATTACAAACGTAGTTCCGTCGTCCATTAACTTCGTTGTCGTTTCTAGTGTATTAGGAAATGTATTTTTAAAGAGTTGCAGCAATTTAGGGCGATGTGCGAGCTTCTCCTCTGCTTCCTTCAGTACATCTTGAATGGACTGTGGTAGCTCAAGCTTTGGCATAGGTATTTGAGGGAGTCTGAATTGTTCCATGGATACTGGCTCCTTTAAAGTTAAGTATAGTAATAAGAATTAAGTAAATTTCACAGTTTTGATCTCATAAGGGGCAAACGAAAGGGTTATCTTACCTTTGGTACTTGGAATGATTTCGATCTCTTCCTCAAGTGCATTTGATAGATACGCTTTCGTATAAGCATGAGGCCAAGTAAGGGTTACGTTCTCTCTTCCTCCAGAGGATTCATACCACCGAAGAACAACCCCATCACCATCTTCTGCCAGCTTAATTGTATCAAGAACAACATGCTGACTTTCAAACGAAATCCACGAGTGATTAGAAGGCAGTGACCCCTTCTTAGGCACTGTCACTTGAACAGGTAATTCATAGTTGAGCTCTGCAGCTTTCCTGAAGGTACCGGCCTCACGCCAGTCTCCTTTATGAGGATATAAGGAATAAGTAAAATGATGCTCTCCCAGATCTGCAGTGACATCCGGCCATTTTGGAGCTCTTAATAAAGATAATCGAATGGTACTACCCTGGACGTCATAACCGTATTTACAATCATTCAGCAGGCTGACGCCATAACCGAACTCAGATACGTCTGCAAAGCGATGACCACACACTTCGTACTGTGCTTGTTCCCAGCTCGTATTTCGGTGTGTTGGACGTTCAATGGATCCAAACGGAATCTCGTAAGTCGCTTTTTCTGCAACCACATCAATCGGAAAACCAACCTTTAGCAACTTATGTGACTCATTCCAGATGACCTTGGTTTTAAAATCAATACGGCGATCCTGATGATACAAAATCATATCCTGAGTAATCTCCGATTGATGTAGCCGCCAGCGGAAACGGAGAATATCCTTCACCGTACCAGAAAGTACCACTTTCTTCTCCAGCAGCTCGACTTCTCCAGCCACCTGGTCTTCATAGCGTGTATCAATGTCCCAAGCATCCCATAGCGTCGGCCGATCATGGAAGAAATGGAATCGATTCGCACGTTCTCCATCCTTAACCACTTCACGGTCAGCTTCTTTATCATAGAGGCTAACAATCTCACCACGATCATTGAACTGTATCTTGTAGTATTCCGTCTCCCAATCCTGATCCAGCACTTGGGACTTGGTAGCGGTTAAACCATCAATGTCTCCAACATCTCGAACCCAGATTGTCTTGTAACCAAATGCAGGAACTCCCGGCACACGTACGGCAAAAGAAGAAACCCCATTATCATCGGTTACAAAATCACTATCAAGACGATTTCCTTCTGCATCATAAATCGATTGCTTGCAGAGATCCGGTTCACATGGTATGGAAACAACCGCATCACGGGACCATCCCATGCTATTAAAGATCAAGTAAGGAAGACCGTCACCTTCTGTATTTACTTGAGCCGCTAGTGCTTCAAGTCCTTGCTCAAGAGAAGAGTGACCTTTATCAAATACTTCGCCATATTCCTTCTCTGAAGTTACGTAGGATTCGGTAATAGCAGACCCTGGAATAATATCATGGAACTGATTTAATAGAATCAGCTTCCATCCATCATGAAGAGCTGTATTAACCTGCTGCAGCTTCTCGGCTTCCATCATAGGTGCTGCTAACGTGTTCCACAGTTCAGATTCGCGGTATAGCATTTCAGCTCTGCGATTGTGTCTTTTATTACGACCGTGTGTAGTGTAAGTCCCCCTGTGCAGTTCGAGGTAAAGATCTCCTCGCCAGGTTGGAAGTTTCGGATCTTTCTGATCAATACCATCAAAGAAATCCGCTGCCGTGCTATAACGACTGGCTGGTTGTCCGACCATTAAATCTGACCGATCAATATACTCCAGCATTTCACGGGTTACCCCGCCGCCGCCATCACCATGCCCATAGAGCAGCATCTGTTCATTATGAACATCCTTCTGCCGGTAGGATTGCCAGTGATCGTGAATATCTTTTGGAAGCGTATTCTCATTCACTCCATGATTCAAATAAGATAAAATCGGAGTGCCATCAATCCCTACCCAGTGGAACAAATCATACGGAAAAACGTTCGTATCGTTCCAGCCAAGCTTTGTAGTCATGAAGTACCGAATTCCACCATGTTTCAATATTTGAGGTAATGAAGCGCAATAACCGAACGTATCTGGCAACCACTCCACATTGGAGGTTTTCCCGAACTCCTGCTGATAGAAACGCTGACCATAAAGCATTTGTCGCATAAGTGACTCACCGCTCGGTATGTTCAGGTCCGGTTCAACCCACATTCCACCAACCAGTTCCCAGCGTCCTTCAGCAATCCGCTCCTTAACCCGCTCGTACAGTTCAGGATCGTTGTCTTTCAAGAACTGAAACAAAAGTGGCTGACTTTGAGCGTACTTGAACTCTGGAAATTCCTCCATCAATGAATTGATTGTTGAGAAGGTTCGACTCGTTTTACGCACCGTTTCCCGCACGGGCCAAAGCCATGCGATATCGATATGCGACTGCCCCACCATGTGCTCGGTTCCCTCGGCGTTATCGCCAACTTTACGAACCTCATGGATTAGGCTTTCTTCTAATGCTCTCACGGCGTGTCCATTGTGAATCGCTGTGTCGTCCATGGACACAAATCGGTCCATTGCCCGGTATAACGCCTCCATAAGGCGGACACGACGGAAATCCTGCTCTGGTAAAAGAACCATGGCGTCCCGTATGACCGTTACCGTATGCATCAGGCTTTGAATCGGCATATTGACGCTTACAAGCATACTTCGAATTGAAGTAATCGGAGGCTTTATGACCGCTTGTTGATTCAATGGATCAACCGGTTCCGGAATCGGATCAAACAATTCTATTTCGAGATCCATTGTTGTTCCGGTTCGTTTAGGATCGAGTGTAACAAACGTATGATTTTGATCAAGCCCCTGATAAGAGTTACCGTTAATACGCAGCAGCCCTTCTCCTCCAGACTCGAACAATAGACCTATCTTCTCGGCTCTCCAAGTAAGGGGGAGTTCTAAAGTTTTGCGAAAAAAATACGTTGTTCCCTGAGTACTCGGAAACCGATCTAACCCCGTACCTTCTGGATATGGCGCTGTATCTTCATATTGACCAGGAAGTTTATAGGTTGAACGTGTAATATCCCAATCCCGCAGTTCCATTTGCTCTTGCCACTGCCGCTCCGACAGTTCCCGGATAAAACGTCTGATTCGCTCCATAGATTAAACCTCCCGCACCCTTAAATCCGCGCTAAGCGTATCGTTAACATGTCTACCCACCATCACGTGGAACAGACCTGGCTCTACGACATATTTATAATTTTTACCGATGTATTTCAGCTCTTCAGCTCCAACGGTAAAGTTAACGGTCCGGGTTTCTCCCGGCTTCAAGTTCATCTTGTGGAAGCCTTTCAGCTCTTTAGCCGGCCTGGTGTACTGACTTGCTGCATCGGATATATACAACTGAACGACTTCACTACCTTCACGATCTCCCGAGTTGGTTACGTTTAGACTCACAGTTGCCTGCTCATCTACACCAATAATCTCAGGTTCAACCTTGAGATCACTATAGCTGAACTTCGTATAGCTCAGACCATATCCAAACGGGTAGCGTGGCTTTGAATCTTCTTCCAGATAGCGTTTACCGCGCGAGCGCTTTCCATAGTAATACACAGGGAGTTGTCCGACATGCTTCGGAATAGAAATGGTCAAACGACCTGACGGGTTAACATCGCCGAACAAAATATCAGCAATGGCATGACCACCTTCTTGTCCTGGATACCAAGCTTCCAGAATTGCATGAGCATGTTCATCAATCCAAGGTTCTGCAATCGGTCTGCCATTGATATACACAACAACAATCGGCTTACCTAGCTTGTGGATTTCTTGAAACAACTCAAGCTGGACGCCAGAAAGTTGAAGGTTCATACGGTCAATTCCTTCACCACAGTCCATATCGCTCCATGAATGCTCTGTCACCTGGGATGCTCCGGTTCTTAAATCAATGGTCCCTTCGCCAAAATCACGGGCACTGGAACCCCCAAGAACCATAACAATTGTATCCGCTTGTTCAGCACAAGACAAGGCTAAATCAAATCCTTCTTTCGAATCGTCCTTAATTCTGCACCCTGGTGCATAAAGAACGCGCTGTGTCTCATCGACGAACTTGTGACGAATTCCCTTTAATACAGTAGCAACATGCTCTTGTGGTTGCGGTGAAGTATAATCACCCAATTGGTTGTATCCTTGATCTGCATTTGGACCGATGACTGCAACCGTACCTGAAGTTTTGGATAGTGGAAGTAGATCTCCCTCATTCTTCAGCAAAATCGTACCTTCAGTTGCCAACTGACGAGCTAATCTCTTATGATCATCGCTACCGATGACCTGTTCTGCTCGGTTAGGGTCAACATATGGGTTCTCAAACAACCCTAAACGGAATTTTAATGTTAATACTCGCAAGACAGCTTGATCAATGACTTCTGGTTCTAATTTGCCAAGTCGTACCGCTTCAAACAAATGCTTACCGAACATCTCTCCGGACATTTCCATATCAATTCCTGCTCGAATCGCTTGAATTGCAGCATCCATACCGTCCTCAGCCGTATCATGACCGGAAGCTAACATATCTATAGCTCCGCAGTCCGTAATGACCATTCCCTTAAAGCCCCACTCCTTGCGTAGCAGCTCCTCCAGAAGCTCGGAGTTAACCGTACACGGAACGCCATCGATTTCGTTGTAGGCTGGCATAATTGATTCTGCACCAGCTTCAACTGCTTTTCTGAATGGCAATAAATCGACTTCAAGCAATTCACGATAGCCCATATGAACAGGACCTGCATTTCTGCCACCTTCAGAACTTCCGTAACCTGCAAAGTGCTTCAGAGTTGCAACCACACTGTCTGTCCCATCCAGTCGCTCACCTTGAAGACCTTCTACAGAAGCAACACCAAGCTCACTGATCAAATAAGGATCTTCCCCGAAGCATTCCTCTGTACGTCCCCAGCGAGGATCCCGTACAACATCAAGCACAGGAGAATAAGTGGCAACACCACCCTGGCTCCTTGTCTCCCGAGCAACAGCTTGGCACATTTCCCGGTACAAATCCACATTCCATGTGCTGCCAATAGATAGCGGCACTGGGAAGACTGTTCCTCCGATAGCCATGTGCCCATGAGAGCATTCCTCTCCGATCAGGATCGGAATACCCAAACGAGAATGTTCAATGGCATATCGCTGAATTTCGTTAACCGCTTGAGCGCCTTCTTTTGGTGAGAGACCATTATCAAGCGTAACACCTGTCCAAGGGTCAGCACGTAGCACCCCATATAAAGAGCCTACGCCGCCATTCTCCACTTGTTCTTTGAAAGAATCCGTTAAAGATATTTGACCATTCTTATATTCGTAAGTCTTCCAGCCGAAAGGTTGTATAAGCTGTCCAATCTTTTCTTCAAGTGTCATGAGACTCAGCAAATGCTGAGCCCTATCTAGTGCAGGTTTGCTAGAATCTTTAAAGGTCATTCCCATATCCCCCGGTCACTACATGTTTTATTCTTTCACCGCACCAATCGTCAAACCTTGGATGAAATAACGTTGGAAGAACGGATACGCCAGGATGATAGGTCCTGTCGCCAGTACAACCATCGCCATACGAGAAGTATCCTGAGGCAGCGATTGAAGAGCATCCATGCTTAGAGAAGCGTTCTGAGAGTTCTGTAGTATAAATTGCATGCTAGTTTCAATTCTCATTAACATCGATTGTAAAGGAACTAAGTTCGGATTATCGATATATAATAGAGCGTTAAACCAATCATTCCAATATCCCAAAGTACTGAACAAACCGATCGTTGCTAGACCTGGTAAGGAAAGCGGAAGTACAAGTTTGTAGAAAATCTTGAACTCTGTAGCACCGTCAATTTTACCGGACTCCACAATAGCATCCGGAACACTTGTGCTATAGAACGTACGTAGAATCATGATGTAGAAGGCATTCACAGCAAGTGGCCAAATCAAAGCCCAGATGGAATCCTTCAGACCAAGAAGCTGGGTAGCTACAATGTAAGTTGGAACCAAGCCACCATTAAAGAGCATGGTAAAGAATGCAAAGAATGAGAAGAAGTTACGGTATCTGAAACTTTTACGCGACACTGCATAAGCATACAATGCGATTACGCAAAGGCTAATGATCGTACCTACCACGGTAACGAAGATCGTTACGCCATAGGAGCGAAGCAGAGTATCTCCTGTTTCAAATACATATTTATATGCTTCAAGACTCCATTTTTCCGGGAAGATTTGATAACCGTTCTTTGCAAGTGATGTCTCATCCGTAAAGGAGATAATCATAACAAACAAGAATGGAAATACACACATAAAGGCAAAAATACCTGCAATTATGTTCGCACCAATATTCCAACCTTTGGAGAGCTGATGAAAGTCTTGGGTTTTGGGTTTTCTTTTAAACATGTCTCGTACCCCCTTTGAAGTAAATTCGCTTGTTAGAACAACGCGTTGTCCTTATCGTATTTGCGCACGATATAGTTGGAAGTCATGACGAGAATGAATCCGACAACGGATTGATACAAACCAGCTGCAGTACTCATACCGATCTCACCTGTTGTTTTCAAACCACGGTATACATAGGTATCAATAACGTTCGTTACCGAATACAGGGTACCGGAATCTCTCGGCACTTGATAGAACAATCCGAAATCCGCATAAAAGATTTTACCTACAGCAAGTAGAGTTAGAATCGTCATAAGCGGCTTCAGCATCGGGATCGTGATTGCTTTGATCTGCTGCCATTTGTTCGCGCCGTCAATCATAGCTGCTTCATACAAGGACTTGTCTATACCCATAATCGCTGCGAGATACACGACACTGTTATAACCAATTGCTTTCCACAAGCTAATTAGAATCAAAATGTAAGGCCAGTACTTCGCCTCCGAATACCACTGGATTGGATCTACACCAAACCAAGCAAGAATCTGATTCAGCATACCTTTATCCATGCTGAGGAAGCTAAACGCAAAATATCCAACAATTACCCATGATAGGAAATAGGGAAGAAACATACCGGTCTGGTACACTTTCGCCAGTCGTTTATTTACAATCTCAGACAACACAATTGCCAAAGCAACAGATAAAATGAGACCTAATACGATAAATGCGAAATTGTACAACACCGTGTTTCTAGTGATGATGTATGCGTCATTGGTACTGAATAAGAATTTAAAGTTATCGAGTCCAACCCACTTACTGTCTATGATGCTGGCAAGAAACCCATCGCGGCTAAAACGGTATTCTTTAAACGCAATGATTGTTCCAAGCATCGGCAAGTAAGAGAAAAAGAGAAACCAAATGGCCCCCGGCAAAACCATGAATAGCATGGCCTTATTCGTCATGATATTTTTGAAAAATTGTCCGATCGCTCTCACGTCAATCCCTCCTCGTGATGAATGAAAAAGAAGGGCGGTGGATGACCGCCGCCCTATCTAATCCACATTGTCAATCTAATTCTTACTTACTTGCTTTCCATGCATCCACTTGACTCTGAACTTCAGTCATAATCTTGTCTAAGCCAGCAGCTTTCAATTTTTCAACAGCTTTAGGCAAGTATTGTTCAGGATCAACAGTTCCCGTCATAAGCGGAGCCCAGAATTCTTCTTTTACGTTGTTGACTGCTGCAAGTTCGGAAGATACTTTTGATGGGTTGAAGTTAAATCCGAGAAGTGGTGCATTTGTACCGGACTCGTTAAACTTCTTGAACTCTTCCCATTTGTTCTCAGGATCTTCTGGATTCAAGTAAGTCAGCATTACGTTACCAAAAGTAAATGTAGGCACGTCATAGTTTTTAGATGCTGGAAGGTTCTCCATTACATTCTCACTAACTTTCTTGTAGTGCTCGCCTTCAATACCGGAGTCTACCAAGTTACGAAGTTTCGCATCCGTATTAAGAAGGTTCAAGAATTTCATTGCTTCTTCTGGATATTCTGAGTTCGCAGAAATCGCTTGCATGGAGCCCATTACAGACCAGTTGTACACTACAGGATCGTTCGCCGGTGTAGAAACTACAGGGTAGCCATAGCTTTGGCTCCACAGATTGTCTGCAAACGGCTGTGTTGCTGCACGGTCAACAAACCAGTTACCGGAAGTGAACAAGTCCTGAGTTGAAGTTGTTGTAGCCGCTTCTGGAGAAATGTAGCCCGCTTTGTAGTATTTGTTCATTGTTTTCAAAGCTGCCATTAGTTCAGGTGATTCTAATGTGTTTACAACTTTCAAGTTCTCTTTGTCATCCAAGTGAACAGCCATTGGCATTTTTTCAATAACTGCATCATAAGGAGTCAACGGACCAAAATCTTTACTGATTGCAAGTGGAACCACATTAGGTTCGTTCTCTTTGATCACTTTAAGAAGTGGTTCAAGACTTTCAAGTGTATCCACTTTACTAATATCCAAGTTGTATTTATCAACTAGCTTCTTGTTAAAACGCCATACTTCTTGAGCTGGGAGCTCTTTGTTAGCTGGAATAGCGTAGTTATGTCCATCAACCTTAGAACCTTCCAGGAATGCTGGGTCCAGTACTTCTTTAATACCTTGACCTTCCTTCTCTAGCAGCTCGTCCAGTTCCATAAATGCGCCTTTTCTTGCATTCTGTACATAGTCAAATGCCCATGAGCTTGTAAACAGAATGTCCATTGGCTCGCCGGAAGCAGCCATAACCTGCATTTTTTGGGAGTAGTCACCAAAGTCGATCATTTTCATATCCACAGTTACACCGATTTTTTCAGCAGTGTACTTATTAATTTCAGCTTCAACCTTTTCCAGGTCTTTTGGAGGTGCACCAATTGTGTACCAGATCAACTCAACTGGCTTGTCCGAAGAACCACCATTGCTTGCGCTTCCATTTGACGAATCTTTAGCCCCGCCACATGCTGATAACAACATCGAAATGGACAACAACATCGTCATGGGAATGAGCCATTTCTTTCTCGACTTACTCATTTCATTTCCTCCCTTTTGTCTCTCTTTGTTTATTTTCTATACATTAAGATTACCGGATGAAAGCATTTTCACATAGGCGAAAAACTAAAGGTATTATGGTTCAAAATAAAGAAAAAAACTACTCTGAACATGAAATTCAGAGTAGTCCTTTAAAGTCTCTTGGAGAAAGGCCAACATATTTTTTGAATTGCTTATAGAAATAGCCTGTTTCCCAGTAGCCAACCTCTCTTGCAATTTCCTGTACCTTAAGTGGTGTCGTGCGAAGTAGTTCTTTTGCTTTCTCAATTCTGTAACGATTAATGTACTCGGTAAAACTCTCCCCCGTTTCTTTATGAAAGAGATGACCCAGATACACAGGATGAATGTGATAATGGGCTGCCAGCACCTTGAGCGACAAATCTTCATCATATGATTCATGAATATGATTGAGCGTCTGCTGGATCACTGGACTTTTCGTATCGCTATTCAGTGCATCAACCAATCCACCGATTCCATCTTTGACTGCACGAATCAAATCATCAATGGAGGCCGACTCCACAATACGACTGAGCGTGTTTTTCACAAAATCTGGGGCCGCACTATATTGTATATCACTTAGTTCAATCTTAATTCGGATAATAAGTTCTACCGCAATGCTCTGTAATACGCTTGGCATGATCCCCGGAGTCATACGTAGCCGTTCAAAGTCACTGTCGATCGTATGGAATAACTCCTGCTTGTCCCTTGCAGAGATTCCCTTGGCATATCCTTGCCATTGGAACGAAAAAGATTTGGATGCCTCATCCTTCTGCTCTTGTATATCGACATAATCCACATATGAAGGCTGATCTAGAACAAGAAAATATTCTTGTGCCTCTTTAGCATGCCTATAACTTTCTGTATTATGATCCGAAATAGTCTCTATGCTTCCAAGAGAGATGCTGATATCCTCCTCAAAACATTGTTCCCGAACCTGCTGCAACAACCGAATTGCTCTCGGCTTCTCTACCTCAGGATCATCCATGGTAAAGATCACGACAAAGTCTCCATCATAGTCGATTAGATACATCACATTCTTCTCTGTCTCAACCAGCTGCACTAACGCCTGATCTAACTTAGAGGATTGTGCTCGTAACACGGATACCATCATGTAAGGCTGATCTAGTCTAAGACTTAGCAATGCGGCACGCTCAGATAATTCTTCCGGCTCTATTCTGCCTGTTAACCACCGATAAAGAATATTCGTTCTGAGAATCGATATATCATATTCATCTAGCATGTACTTCGCTTTTGAAGCATTAATCTTGTTGATCGTTCCAGAAAGAGTCTCCTCAAGTTCCTTCAAATTAATTGGCTTAAGGAGATAGTTCTCAATCCCGAGTCGCATAGCTTCTTTCAAATATGAAAAGTCATCGAATCCACTAAGAATGATGACCCTAAGTTCGGGCTTAATTTTTCTAGCTTCAGCAATCAGTGTAAGCCCTGTCATCATTGGCATCGAAATATCTGTAATGAGGATATCCACAGGAACACTCTGCATCTTCTCAAGAGCCTGCCGCCCATTCTCAGCAGTCCCTACAATTTCAATACCAAATTTAGGCCAATCGACCGCATCATATAGTCCTTCGATAATAAAGGGCTCATCATCCACAAGAAACACTTTATACATCGTTCTTCACTCCTCTATGTCACCGGAAATTCAATAATTAATGTTGTTCCAATATCCGGCTTGCTCTGGATGTCCATGCCATAGTCATTTCCATATGTCAGCTTAAGACGATCATTCACACTCCGAAGACCGAATGACTCTCCACTCGATTCCGGAGCCTGGAGTCGATTAAGGATGCTGTTTAACTTCTCTTCTGCGATCCCCTTTCCGTTATCCTGGATTTCAATATGGATTCGGTCACCACGTTCTTCGGCTTTAATGTGAATGTAGTTATCATACCGGTCTGACCTAAGACCATGGACAATGTAATTTTCAATGAGTGGCTGCAGCGACATTTTGATGATCTCTATATCTTCAATCTCTTCGTCCCAATCGATCTCATAAGTGAATTTATCTTTATACCTAATCCGGAATAACTCCAAATAAAGGCGGCAAGCTTCAAGTTCATCCTTCAATGTATGAATACGCTTCTTCTGTACCATATTCTTAAATAATACCGATAAGCTATAAATCATCTCCGCGACATCTGTGGCACCTTGAGAGTACGCCCGCATTCGGATGACTTCCAAAGTATTATATAAAAAGTGAGGATCGATCCTTGCTTGAAGTGCCGATAATTCTGCATTCTTCTGATTAATCTCAGCTTTATATACCCGATCGATGTATCTTGTTAATTCATCAAGCATTTCATTAAAACTATGCGAAATTTGGCCAAGTTGATCCTCTCTCGGATCTTGAATTCTGGCTACCAAATCTCCAGTTTCAACTTTGCGCATAAACCGGATAATGTTATTGGTGCGTTTCGAATAATTCACAATCAGTATGGCAGGAACGAGAATTGCAACGAAGATAGAAATCAAGGCAAGCGGAATAATGGTATTTAGCAGACCTTTATAAGACTTAGCAACCTCCGCTTTGGGAGCAATCCCAACTACCGTATACCCCCCTTGATTACGAGCCAAGGTGGTTATATAAGACTCTTCCTCAAGATCAACTACCTCTTTTGGATTCAGAAGTTCATCTGCATAAGGATAGCGCTTTCCATAATATTTATTAGAAGAATCAAACAACACCTGTCCATCCGCGGACAATACGAGAATGTAACCCTTCAATTGAGGACTGATCGTCTCCAGCACCTTGTGCAGTCCATCTGTCCGGTAATAGACAAGGAGTTGTCCGATGTTCTTATAAGTTCTCATATCATTAATAGGACTTCTAATCGCATACAACGATCGATCTTCATTGTGAGTCAACTTTCGGACCCATTCATTAGGTAGAGTAACACTTTGGGTCTCTAGTGCCATGGCATCCGGAATAAAAGAATGCGTGGAGTTCGCCTGATACAGTCGATTCATACTTCCCTGTTTGTACACATACACATATTGTTTCTCAGCACTGTAGAGAAGAATATTCTCAATATCAGCATCGTCTTCAAGACGCTGCTTGAAATACGCCAAGACACTTTCAGAATGTGAGACGTTAGAACCCGTGAAGCGATCAATTCTTTTTGCCATATATTCATTGAAATTATTCATTAGAAAAAAAGACGCATCATCACTCAGCGGATTATTACGATACATATCATTCACATAAGATTGTACATTTGCGTATTTCTGATTCACATACCTCTCCACTTGCTCTACAGCTTCACGCTGAGTATTCATTTCACTGCGTATGGCGGATTGTGACAGAAAATGATACATCCAATATGACAACGACAAAATAGTAATAATGGCGATCACTGAAAATGACAGCAGCATTTTTGTAAACATATTATTCTTTATATAATTTCTATAGAGGTAAACTAAAGACAAGGGTGTCTAACTCCTTCCTGATGCAAATACCCATAGCTTGTTCGTCCTACCCCTCTAATATAACATGATCCGTCAACTTTAAAGTGCTGTAATAATCTGGAGTTATGGTCGTACTTAAAGAAGCCAAGGGCTACTAAGCACCTTGACTTCTGCTATATACTGAAACATTACATATTTAAAGCACGACTTTCCTTGAACAACTTCGTTACCTGCTCCTGCTGATCCTCGTCACACTCCAGAAGAACCAAAGTTCGATCTAACTCCACTTGCTGCTCGTAACTCCTTGCATCATCCTCTGGTATTCCAAGTCCGTGCAAGCTTACGGCCAAACTGTCTTCCTCACCACTTCCAACTCCCGCCCCTGCGGCTCTTTCGGCAATCGGCCCCACCGCTGCTACAGGTTCGGTCAACACCTCTAATCCAGATACTACAATTCGTAAGGAACCTAGGAGACCACTTGAAGCTGTTCCCGTATTGGGCTTCATCGTGCCTGTCAAATCACTCAGGTCTTCTAGCATCTTCACATTCCGTCCGATCATCGATATATCCTTCATTTTAAATCCCAGTTGTCCTAATCCGCTAATCACACGGTTAAGATCAGATTCCGCTTCAAACACACCTACCAAAAGAATCGCCATTTATGTTTTCCCCCGATACCTAAAATGGATTATGTACGCTTAAATCATTAACCTTACGCATCAAAAAATAAACGATAGATACTGAAGCCAATTTTATGTACCTAATGCGCGTCTACCTATTGTTACACATAGACTATTTGAGAAGGAGTGATTGAATATGCCTAATTATCGGATTATAATCGATCGATCGAATTATGAGCTTCATTTACTCGATGGGAACCGTGTCGTGAAAACATATCCTATTGCTGTTGGCAAACTAGCTACTCAGACACCTTCAGGAACCTACACTATTATTAATAAAGAACCCAATCCAGGCGGACCTTTCGGTTCATACTGGCTCGGCTTGTCCAAACCCCATTATGGTATACATGGAACGAATGATCCTTCCTCCATTGGGAGGAGCGCTTCACACGGCTGTATTCGAATGCATAACGAAGATGTCAACGAGCTCGCCTCTCTTGTTCCTATCCATACACCCGTGGAAATAGACCGATGCTTTGCTTCTGGATAAATCCCCCTTCATTCAAAACTGGCTAATTTGGTTAATGAGAACTGTTAAGTCGCAAGCAATTGCGACACTCTACATAGCCTGGAGGGAAAGCCCTATGATGCAGAGCAAATATTTTCGTACCTGCCTTGGTATCATTGCACTGCTGTTAATTATTTATCTTGGTGCCAAAGTCAGCTTCTTGTTCAACCCCATCGTATCCATTTTTAACATGCTTCTCGTTCCGATTGCTGCAGCGGGTTTTTTCTACTATTTACTCCGTCCAATTGTGGACTATCTGGAACGAAGAAAGATCAAACGCCCCCTTGGCGTACTCATGATTTATTTTGTGTTTGCTGGATTATTCATAATGTTTATTCTTCTCGTATGGCCTACGTTAAAAGAGCAAATCGAAAATTTCATAGAGAATGCGCCAAATCTGGTAAATGATTTACAGACACAAATGAATCAGCTGAGCAAAAACCCTTTCTGGTCACGCTTTATGCCTTCAGAATCAGAACTGTACAACGGTCTAATGGACTATGCGAATCGTGCTATGACATGGATCAGCAACTCTATCAGCAACCTTATTTCCGTTGTGTCTGGAGTAGTTGTTATCATCGCCACTATTCCTATTATTTTGTACTACATGCTGAAAGAAAGCAGCAAGCTACCTTCTAAGCTTTTAAGTGTAGTCCCTAGAAGATATCGCAAAGATGGACAAGAAGTGCTTAGCGATATCGACAGTGCCCTTAGTAACTTTATTATCGGGAAAGTTATCCTTAATCTCGCACTTAGTGTTCTTATGTATATTGGATTTCTCATTATAGGTCTTCCTTACTCACTATTGCTGACCATTATTTCGTTCATCCTTAACTTCATTCCGTATGTAGGTGCCCTGCTGGCATCCATACCTGTCGTTATCGTAGGTTTTATCGAATCACCGAGCATTGCCATTTGGTCCGTTGTCGTCATTGTCGTTGCTCAACAAATTCAGGACAACATACTTACACCTGTGATCTACGGTAAACAACTTGATATTCATCCGCTTACCACAATCATTCTACTGCTAATCGGTGGTGATTTTTACGGAATATTAGGTGTTCTCCTAGCGATTCCAGCTTATATGGTACTCAAAATTATTGTTGTTCGCGTATATGAGCTGTTCCTGGCAGAGAAAGTTGAAGATGCTTAGTGAGTCAACGAATTCAGGTTCATTCTTTACCCAACAAAAAAAGGGCACCGGCAAATGCCGGTGCCCTTCATGTTCTGAATCATGTCTTACTATACTTTACCTCTTAAGGAACGAACAACAAAGCTATGATTCGCTTTCATGAATCGCTCACCACTAGACAATGTAACGGTATCCGCATCATGAGCCGTCAAAATGGCCTGAGGCGCCACTAAAGTATCACCTCTCCATATCATCACTTTAGAACGGAAGTATATCGCATTATCAAATTGGATAGCATGTTTAATCTTATACCCAATACAGTTTAACATCGGGGTCAAATCTGCCCGCTCAATTCTTGCAATCGCTTGAAAGGGTACCACAATATCACCTGGTACAATCACTACCCTCTCCTGCATGTTATCCCATATTTTCAGCACACCTTCAACAGTGACCTTGGCACCATCACGACGATGGACAAGTACATGTCGCCCAACCCAATGCTTCAACGCGGTCACCTCCTTGGATTATTAACCTTTTGTCTGAGACAGTTCAGGAATACTCCAGTCCATCGGTTCAATGCCTTGCTCCTCTAAAAAAGCGTTCGATGCTGAGAAAGGACGACTTCCAAAAAATCCTCTTCTTGCTGCGAGCGGACTAGGATGCACGGATTCTAATACGCGGTGACGCGTCCGGTCTATAAAGGCACCTTTCTTTTGCGCATAACTCCCCCATAGAATAAACACCACTGGAGTTGTACGCTCATTTAACTTCGCAATCACGGCATCCGTAAACTTCTCCCAACCTAATCCTTTGTGCGAATTAGGTTGTCCTTCCCGTACTGTGAGCACTGCGTTCAACAACAGGACACCTTGATTGGCCCAGTGCATCAGAGACCCATGCAATGGAGCAGGAATGCCCAGATCTGCTGACAACTCTTTATAAATATTATGTAATGAAGGTGGGATCCTTACCCCAGGTTTAACAGAGAAGCTCAGACCTTCCGCTTGCCCCTGACCGTGGTATGGATCTTGTCCCAAAATAACTACTTTTGTCCGATCATAAGGTGTCTGTTTGAGCGCACGAAAAATATCTTCTTGTGGCGGATAAACGGTGTGCTCCTTATACTCTTCCGCTATCTTCAAAGTTAACTCTTCAAAATACGGTTTCTTGATTTCTTCTTGTAAAATTAAGTCCCAATCATTATTAAACACAGATATTTCCTCCTAGCAGATGTTACCGGATGATCATATATTATAGTATTAAAAATACTACACTCTTTCTAGCAAAAAATAAACCGGCTTCCAGAAGGAAGCCGGTTTATTTTTTGCTATTCTACTCTTGATGCCGAGGACGGGGGTCGAACCCGTACGGTAGTCACCTACCGCAGGATTTTAAGTCCTGTGCGTCTGCCTGTTCCGCCACCCCGGCATGTCTAGGTGCTAATACGATGTGTTCATCAGCTTGTGCTGAACGTCTTAGCGACAAAATAGATAATATCATGGTAACTATATTGTTGTCAACACTTTCAATTCATTTTATTAAAAAAAATAATTAATAATGAAAACTATTGGACTTACGTCCTCTTTCTTATCATTTAAGAATAATTTAGCTTGTCAATTCAAAGAATACTAAAAAACGTCAATTTTCATGACAAGCAAAGGATAAATAAAAAAATGAAAACAATCTTACTGCTCCTGCTCATCATCACCAATACCATGCTATGTTCCCCACTAGATGCCATGCCTTCCGCGACAAGTAAAGGAAGAGAATACTATGAACAGCGTGGAGATATTGTGTGGGAGGTCCCAACACAGAATAAGGTCATTGCTTTCACTTTTGATGACGGGCCTGACGATGACTCAACGGCAAATATTCTCGATTTACTGAAACAGTATGATGCTAAAGCTACATTTTTTGTCGTGGGGAACCGGGTGGAGAAATATCCCGAGATTGTCCAGCGTGAGTTGAAAGAAGGTCATGAGGTCGGCAATCACTCCTTTAGCCATCCGTCCTTTGTCAGAATCGGCAGCAATTTTATGGTTACTGAACTAAACAAGACACAAGAAGCTATTCATACAGCAACAGGACATAAGTCTATACTGTTCCGTCCTCCAGGCGGCAGTTATAATGAATCCATCGTTCAGCACTGTAAGAAAAGTGGTCTCCTGATGATCCTCTGGTCTTGGCACCAAGATACACTGGATTGGAAAAAACCTGGAGTTGATAAAATCGTGAATAAAGTACTTAAGAACGCGCATAACGGTGATATCGTGCTAATGCATGATTTTGTATCTGGGAGTACACAGACCTATGAAGCACTGAAGATCATTTTGCCTGAGCTGAAGCAGAGAGGCTACTCGTTTGTTACGATCTCCGACCTGCTCTCTTATCGTGAACAAGCTAAAAACTATATGGAAGTGAACCATTAAGCTCTTCGGATTCTAACATGTCTAAAAGTCCATGTATCAAAAGATACATGGACTTTTTTTGCGTTACTCTTATGTTCATTTAATTAAGCGACACCATTCTCCACAGACTTAGACTCACGCTGAGACTTATTTAACAAAACAATTCCAACAATGACTAGAATAAGCGCAGCAACCTTCATGAATGAAAATTGCTCTTGAAATATAAACACGCCCATAATCGCTGTCAGTGCCGTTCCGACTCCTGACCATGTTGCATATGCAGCAGATAACGAAATACTCTTTAACGCAAACGACAGAAGCGTGAATGACCCCAAAAATCCGATTACTACACCTACTGATGGTAAAAGTACTGTAAACCCTTCAGAGAGCTTTAACATTGTGGAACCAAACACCTCTAGCAAAATAGCTAAACTTAAATAAATAGCACCCTTCACATCATTACTCCTCTACTAAGATAAATTCAGCATGACAATTCCAATGACTAGAATGGCGATACCTAAAAATCCTTGACGGTTCACCTTTTCTTTGAATACAGAGACTCCAATCACAACCGTTAATATGGTCCCCACACCACTCCATGTCGCATAGGATAACCCTAATGGCAGCCCACCTAAAGCTTTCGATAACAGATAAAAAGCCAAGACATAACCGGTAATTACACCAATCATCGGTTTCCATTTCGTAAAACCATGAGATAGCTTTAACATCGTAGCGCCAAACACTTCGGAACAAATTGCACCTGCCAAAAACAAATAAAAAATCACATTCGCCCCTCCCTAATCCGCTCTAGTAAATAAGTGATCATCCTTCTCTGCTCTTCTTCATTTAACTCACCGATCCCAAAGATTTTGGAATACCAAAGCCCATCACAAGCTAGCCTTAATGACATGCCAAGTTCAAACGGTATCCCTTCCTTTTTCATCTCTGCCGTAAACCTTTTACACTCCTCATTCCACATCTTCAGCACTTCAATATGATTGGCAGAAGCCGCCAATACACTTGCGTCAATTCCGATATATTTCGGATCAAATATATCGTTCAAAGTAGCTATAGCATAAGCTTCAACGTAGTTCTTCCCGGCTTCCATCTCAAGCTGTATAGAATTCCTAAAACGTTCAAGTGCATAAAGGTTGAGACCTACGATAAGTTCCTCTTTATTAGGAAAATGATACAACAATCCCCCTTTACTAACACCCGCTTCAATTGCCACTGCCTCTAGTGTAAGTGATCCTATGCCTTGGGTTATGATGACTTTGGATGCTGCTTCCAGCAACTTCACCTTCTTAGACATGCTCGCCCTCCTCTTACTGTACCGTCCGGACGGTTTGATGAAATTATTATAACATAACTTGCATTGATTTAAAAAACATCATCAAATATGATCATGGTTTTTCAGAATTTTAAGGAGAATTACAATGATGCCGATATAAAGATATATAGGAGGTGTCATATGGACATTGCAGCATTATCTATCTCCATGAGCCAAGCTTCGTTATCGCAAGCAGTCAGTCTCCAAGTTATGAGCATGGCTAAGAATCAGGCTAATATCCAGGGCCAGGGACTGGTACAAATGATGGAGAAAAGTGTCGATCCAAACCTAGGAAAAAACTTAGACATATCTGTATAGTAAAAGGAGCAGACCTTTAAAGGGCCTGCTCCTCTTTTTTGAACATTCAATTAACTTGTTCTTCAATCTCTCTTACCAGCAGCCATTGTCCATTAATAAGCTGCCAATTCTCTATCGTAAACAGTCTTGCCAGTACTTTATCATCTTTCTCGATCAACAATTCATAAAAAACTACGGCATGGTTCGTGTCTTTCAGTCGAATAACCCTGTTTTTAAACTTCTTCTCAGCCCCTAAGAGTTCATTGACAGACAGCCTCATCCCGTTCATCGCTTCTTCCCTATTGTAGAAAGCCGGTTTGTCTTTGGCACCCATGAAAAAGGCTACGTAGTAGTGCTCCGCCATCCTCTCGAGTTTAGATGTATCGCCCGATTGCATTGCCAAATTCCAATCTTCGATGAACTCATCGTGCATTTGGGTGAAAATCATTAATTCATTATCCAAACATTCAACCACGGATTCCCCAGCTCCTTGCCTGTTGAATTTATGAACTGGTTAAATGATTCTCCACGTTCTTTGGAATTCCCTTCCCGAATCACTCAAAAAGGTTCTTTTGCGAACCCTTTATCCCGTTTCAGTTTGTTTAACAAGCTTTAATACTCCCGGTTTAGACTTGTAATAAAAACAACCAAAGACAGGACCATGACTAAACAAATCGCTCCCACAATTGCTGCTCCCTTCATCGATCCAGAAAGTAAGAATACCAAGAATGAAGGTATGATAAATGATACGCCTAATAATGCCCGATGAGTTTTTTCTTGCTGTTTCGCCTTATGTATTCACAAAGATTTCGACGGTTAGGTCTTTATTCCTGCATCTAAAAGACTATATAAAATAAATAACTCAAATTATGGACATCTTACGGTGGTAAGATCCATACAACTCAAGCTTTTCTAGGATTTCCATTGTAAATCTTCGCCATACAATTATGTATTCATTCAAGCTATACTGGGTTATAGAAAATACGAAGAATCAACAAGTCATCATGAAAGGAACTCAGCATGAAAATTATTCACACTGCAATCTGGTTTACTTATTTTTGGATATATTTACTTATGATGATCCCAGGTTTATTAAAAGCAAATCGGCTAATGAAGGAAGGACGCACCGCAGAACATGATGCATACGTATCTAAACATGTAGCGCGCTGGGCAAAATCATTATTAAAAATGGCTGGAGCAAAAGTTACTGTGCATGGCATGGAGCACATTCCCCAGGACGCAGCAGTGTTCGTCTCCAATCATCAAGGTAATTTTGACGTCCCCATCATGTTAGGATACATCGGTGAACCCAAAGCATTACTTGCCAAAGCTGAACTTGCCAGACTGCCTATCATTCGACAGTGGATGAAACATTTAAACTGTATCTTTGTTGACCGAAACAATGTAAGGCAAGCAATTAATAGCCTAAATGAAGCAGGTAAGTTAATAGAAAGCAATTATTCCGTAGTGGTTTTTCCTGAAGGTACAAGAAGTAAGCGAGAGGAGATCGGGGATTTCAAACCTGGTGCATTTCGTATTGCCGCTAAGACAGGAGCTCCGATTGTTCCGGTTCGGATACAAGGCTCATACAAGCTAATGGAGGATAACGGCATGTGGATAAGGCCAGCACATGTGACAGTGACCATTCTCCCTTCGATCCCAACTGAAGGGCTATCCAAAACAGAGATTGCAGCTTTACCGGATCAAGTAAGAGAAATAATCTCACGCGCATAATATTTTGTTTTGAACTAAACTCCTATAAATTTCACAGAAGAGTGAGCTTCGGAAGGCATATCGCCCTCAAGCTCGCTCTTTTTTCATTTCGTAGAATACAACCATCGATATATCAAGTTCTAAACATAAAAATGCCCCTCGTTTTCGAAAAAACGAAGGGCACTTTGTTTGATGCGCGTAGAGGGACTTGAACCCCCACGGTCTCCCGCTAGATCCTAAGTCTAGTGCGTCTGCCAATTCCGCCATACGCGCACATCGGGAAGAAAAAATATTTGGTTGCGGGGGCAGGATTTGAACCTGCGACCTTCGGGTTATGAGCCCGACGAGCTACCGAACTGCTCCACCCCGCGTCATTAAGAAAGAATTAATCTAACAGGATCTTTAATATAACATTATTCTAATTAGATTGCAAGATATTTTTTAAAAAATGTTCGAGATTTGACGAATTCATTTCGTGAAAAATGGTTGCATCTATTAGGAAGCGAGAAATCCTTGCATCGCAAGGACTTCTCAATAAGTGGGCCCTGAGGGACTCGAACCCCCGACCAATCGGTTATGAGCCGACCGCTCTAACCAACTGAGCTAAGGGCCCTGATTACATAAATAATCATAAGGACAATCTATTGAAAAATTGGTTGCGGGGGCAGGATTTGAACCTGCGGCCTTCGGGTTATGAGCCCGACGAGCTACCGAACTGCTCCACCCCGCGTCATTTAGTGCCGTAAACAGCGACAAGAATAAATATACAGCATTTGTGGTATGTAAGTCAAGATATTTTATGAAAAAATATCAAGGGATATATCTAATGCCGTATCTACCCTTTCTAGAACGGTACACTTCAACAACCTGTGGATCCCCATAACCGAATAACCAAGCGTCTTGTTCCAAACGTTTGGCAAAACATCCAGCTTGAAATTTGGTTGTGTACAGCTTACCGTAATATACCCAGTTCATAACTAAACGCCCCTTAAAAGTAATAATATTCATCCGTTGCTTATTATACCCGGCAAGCTCATAATCATTCCATAAAATGTGCCCCTCTATAAATGAAGAATAACCCCCCTGATTCCCAAGGGAGTTACTGATTTTTGCTGTATGGCCTTTTGTGTAAGTCCTATTATTGTTCCTGGATTTCCGTATGATTAGCACCCTGTTCAAGAATGCCGTGGTACAAAATAATCATCAATTGCTCACTAACCGCAGTCAAGCTTCCTAACCCGTCATACCATTCAGATTTTGCGGTAAATTCCTTAATGAACGTAAGAAAGGCTACCAGCAGATGGGGAGAAATATCCTTTCGAATCTGTCCTAGCTGCTGCCCCTTGAAGATCATCATTTCAAACTCAGGAATAATCTTCTCACGGTTAAACGTCAGAAACTTCGCCATCTGATCAGGAAACTTCACAAGGTCAGTAATAAACTGCTGTGTCACATCTAACGAAAAACGGTCCTTCTCTTCATAAAATAGAGTTAATGCTTCAAGTGGGTCCTTCGCATTATCCATAACCTCGCGGTAGAGATTCCACGTATCCTCAATTAAGCTGTCAACCACATGATCAAGTAACCCTTCTTTACTCTGATAATAATTGTAAATCGTCATCTTAGAAACGGGCACAGCTTCAGCTATCTGCTCCATACTTGTTTGGAGTATTCCTCGTTCAAGAAACAGGCGTCTACCCATTTCAAGCACCGCGTCCTTTTTAGCGCTCATGATTCAGCCTAAATCCCTTCTTTTTAGCGTAACTACACCGGCTACTGTTCCAGCCGCATACAACCCTAATGTAACGATCCATCCATATGCTGTCAACCCGCTTCCCTTTACAATCTCCAACGTATCAAACATTCGATAAGGTGAAATGGTGGAAATCTTCTGCATTAGATCACTACTTCCAGACAGTAGGTTAAGAAGAAAGGCTATTACTGCGATCCCTGCACCTATAGAGACGGCAGTTCGATCCGAAGTAACCCATGATGTAAATCCATAAGAAATCCCCATGAAAGATAATACAAGTAGATATCCAGCAAGAAGAAGACGGAGCATATCTCCGAGTCGTACTACTTGCCCTGATGACTGAGCTAGCACGAATAAAAGAGCAGTACCACATAAGAACACCATCGTCATGTACATTAAATGTGCAGCTACCTTCGACCAGAAGATCGAAGAGCGACTATACGGCAGTGTAAATAAGTACTCTCCCGTTCCACGGTCACGTTCCTTTGCTATACTCCCAGCCGCCCAAGCCGCTGCAAACGAAGATAATATCACTATGAAATAAGGAAATACTTGCGTCGCCATATAACCCTCAAAAGTCTGAAAACTCTCCACCTGAATGCCAAAGGCTTTAAGGAGACCTTCTGGCATTCCTTCGATGAGTTGCTCCATTTGAGGATTGTTGACGAATGCATCTGCCTTTCCGAGTAACAAGACAATGAAGATTAAAGTGACAGATAAACAACTGTAAAAACCACGGCGATTCTGACGGAGTTCGTGCGTGATCAGATTCCATTTCATTGTTCTCCCCCCTCTTCAGATGCTCTGTAATCATCCATAAATAGCTCTTCTATTGTCGGACGTCGAATGGATAAATCCAGAATGGGAAGCCCAGAGAGCTTAAGCAAGGCTGTTTGAAGTGAATCTCCCGTATGAAGCAGATGATGTATTCCGTCGAATTTAACAAAGGGATCAAGCTCGGTTAATCCATAGGTCTCAATCTGATTACCCGCTGCTTCGAATTGGATAGAAACTTTGTGAGTACGACTGTGCGAAAGATCATCTAATCGGGATACACGGATAAGACGTCCTTCACGTATAAATGCAACACGTTCACACAGCTTCTCTATTTCAGAGAGAACATGCGTCGAGAAAAAAATCGTCATACCATCTTTCTTATTCAACTCTTTCAATAGTGTAAATAACTCTCGCTGTACTAATGGATCAAGCCCTGATGTAGGTTCATCCAAGATTAATAATTCTGGGCGGTGTAATAAGGACATAATGAGGCCCATCTTCTTTCGATTCCCAAGCGAGTAGGATTTCACATTCTGTGAAGGGTCCCACTGCAGCCGTTCTGCATACTCCATAGCAGGCGTTTGTTTCAAAGTTAGTCCATATGCCCTGGCAGTCAATTCTAAAGCCTGCTTGCCGCTCATATAGGGATAGGAAACAATCTCGGAGGGGAGGTAGCCAATTCGTCTCCGTAACTGTGGCTTCTCATGATTAAGTGTGCATCCAAGTACTTTCAATGTTCCTTGCGTGGGATACAAAAGCTGCATGATCATTCGAATCGTTGTAGACTTTCCAGCACCATTGGGTCCAATAAATCCAAATACTTCACCCTGCTGTACTTTTAAGTTCAAATCCGTTACAGCCCTTTTAGAACCATACATTTTACCGATCCCAACAGCTTCTACAGCTAACATGAATTCACACCCCTTTTTATACTCCAAAATCAATTATAGTACATATTATTTCTTGATTTCCATACATTGTCAAGGTTATTATTTACTTATTAATTTACGTGAGTATAATAAACATACTTTTGAAAGCACAAAAAAAGACTGCCGCCCCGTCATTCGACGGTAGGCAACAGTCTTTATCTAAGATGCATTACTTTACAGATTCACCATATGCTGCTGGATTAGATCTAAAGGATTGAAGTAGTTCCATGTCTTGCTCTTGAATCTGTCCTTCGCGCACCGCCACTTCGGTGAGTGCAGTATAGTTGGACAAACTCTGTAGAGGGATATTTGCCTCAGAGAAAGCTTGTACAGCTTTATCCAATTGGTAGCTGAATATGGCAAGCACGGCAAGTGCATCTGCGCCTACAGCTTGAACCGCTTGAGCTGCTTTAAGCGAGCTTCCCCCGGTCGAGATCAAATCCTCAATGACAACAACCTTCTGACCTGGTTTAATATGACCTTCGATCATATTCTCTTTACCATGACCCTTGGCCTTATCACGTATATAAGCCATTGGAAGATTCAGCTTCTGAGCTACCCATGCAGCATGGGGAATACCTGCTGTAGCTGTACCTGCAATCACTTCAACTTCTGGATATTGCTCACGAATAATGGATGCGAAGGACTCAGCAATGTAATCACGTACTTCAGGATAAGACATCGTTAGACGGTTATCACAATAGATCGGAGATTTAATCCCTGATGTCCAAGTGAACGGTTCGTGCGGTCGCAAAGCTACCGCTTCGATTTTTAATAGATAAGATGCAATTTGTTGTGGAATTTCGGCTATTGTGCTCATGCTCTGATCATCTCCTCTATAATCTGTTCTGCTGCCGCTCTAGGGTCCGGCGATGCCGTGATTGGACGACCAACAACAAGATAGTGGCTTCCGCGCGAAATAGCTTGTCCAGGCGTTAATACACGAGATTGATCTCCAATACTTGCTCCAGATGGCCGAATGCCAGGGGTTACCGTTTTGAAATCTGATCCACAAGCTGCACAGATCGCTTCTACCTCTAGTGAAGAGGCAACAACACCGTGAAGCCCCGCTTCTTTCGCAAGCTTCGCATAACGGACAACCGATGCTTCAACAGAACCATCGATTCCGATTTCTTCATTCATTACTGTTTGACTTGTGCTCGTAAGCTGGGTTACTGCAATGATAGTAGGCATGACAAGACCCGGGGTTTCCGCAACTGCGGCCTCTGCCCCGGCTTTTGCCGCTTGCATCATACCGACACCGCCTGCGGCATGGACATTGAACATATCCACACCGAGTCGTGTCACACTATGGGAGCCGCCTTTTACCGTATTCGGAATATCATGCATTTTCACATCCAGAAAGACGGAGTAACCTCTTTCTTTAAGACTTCTTACAAAATCAGGTCCAGCTGAGTAAAAGAGCTGCATTCCCACTTTCATATAGCAAGGAATACCCTCAAGCTTACGGACCAGTTCGGATGCCTGAGCGGCATCCGGATAATCCAGGGCCACCATCAGGCGACCCGACATTTCTTTATAATCGGTGTTCATCGTACTCCCCCTTTAAAAATTATACTGGCATTGCTTCTGAGGAGAAGTTGATCGTCTCCAGCATCGTGAGAAGTTCACGTACTGTATCAAGAGAAGTCATGCAGACTACACCGTTCTCTACCGCTTCACGGCGGATACGGAATCCATCACGCTCTGGTGTTTTACCTTTTGTAAGTGTATTGAAGACAAAGTTCGCTTCACCTGTGCGAATCATATCTAGAATGTTAGGCGTACCTTCGGACAATTTGTTAACTGTCGTTACGATAAGTCCTGCTTCTTTCAGTGCTGCAGCTGTTCCACCCGTTGCAATGATCTTATATCCGAGCTTTTGGAAGCCTTTCAACAAGGCTGCCGCTTCTGCTTTGTCCTTGTCAGCTACAGTAGCAATGATGGCCCCCGTTGAAGGAATCTTCATACCGGCACCGATTAGACCTTTGTACAAAGCTTTAGCATATTTCACATCGCGTCCCATAACTTCGCCTGTTGACTTCATCTCAGGTCCAAGCGTAGGCTCAACTCGGCGCAGCTTCGCAAAGGAGAATACCGGTACTTTAACCGATACGTGCTCGCTTTCAGGCCACATGCCTTCCTCATAACCAAGATCCTTCAGTTTCGTTCCAAGAATCGCTTGTGTAGCTAAGTTCGCCATTGGAATTCCCGTTACCTTACTCAGGAATGGAACGGTACGAGATGACCGCGGATTCACTTCGATAACGTAAACTTCATTTTCATAGATAATGAATTGGATATTCACAAGTCCGAATGTCTTAAGTTCTTTAGCGATTTTGATAGTAATTTCTGTAATTTTCACTTTCAGTTCTTCTGTAAGATACTGTGGTGGATATACGGCGATGGAGTCACCGGAGTGAACCCCTGCACGCTCTACATGCTCCATGATGCCTGGGATCAGGACTGTGTCACCATCACAGATCGCATCAACTTCCACTTCTTTACCGAGCATATAACGGTCAATTAGAACCGGATGCTCTGGGTTGATCTTCACAGCTTGCTCCATATAGCTCAGTAATTCGCTGTCAGAGTATACAATTTCCATCGCACGACCACCTAGTACATAGGAAGGTCTCACAAGAACAGGGTAACCGAGCATTTGAGCTGTACCTACAGCCTCATCTACTGTAATAACCGTCTTACCCTTCGGTTGTGCAATGTTCAATCTGGAGAGCAGTGCTTCGAACTTCTTACGGTCTTCCGCTTCATCAATGCTTTCCAGGCTTGTTCCAAGGATGGTTACCCCGGCTTTCTTCAAAGGAGCAGCCAAGTTGATAGCAGTTTGTCCACCGAACTGGACGATAACGCCAACCGGTTTCTCTTGTTCGATGACATTCATTACATCTTCGAAGAAGAGAGGTTCGAAGTACAGGCGGTCGGAAGTGTTAAAGTCTGTCGACACCGTCTCAGGGTTGTTATTGATAATAACCGCTTCATAACCCGCTTTTTGAATAGCCCACACCGCATGTACTGTAGAGTAGTCGAACTCAATACCTTGACCGATCCGGATTGGTCCAGAGCCGAGTACAATGATTTTCTCTTTTGAAGTTTCGATAACTTCATTCTCTGTTTCATAAGTTGAGTAGTAGTAAGGCGTCGTAGATTCGAACTCAGCCGCACAAGTATCAACCATTTTGTATACAGGACGAAGACTATGTTCATGACGAAGGAATCGGATCGATTCTTCTGTCGTATGTGATGTTGCTTTACCTTCAGCGCGCAGTTCAGCAATTGCGCGGTCTGTAAAGCCAAGACGTTTAGCTTGATACAATGTTTCATATGTCAGTGCAGCTTCGCTGCGAATATGTTTCTCGTAGTTGATAAGTCCTTCGATCTTATCGAGGAACCACCAGTCGATATTGGTCAGATCTTGAATTTTTTGCAATTCATAACCGCGGCGGAATGCCTCTGCAATCAGGAATATACGCTCATCATCAGCTTTAACCAGTCGCTCGTTCAGCACTTCTTCACTAAGCTCTTCTGCGCCTTTCAAGTAAAGGCGGTGCACTCCAATTTCCAGGGAGCGGACTGCTTTATGAATCGACTCTTCGAAAGTACGGCCGATTGCCATAACTTCGCCTGTCGCTTTCATTTGAGTACCGAGCTTACGGTTAGCAGATGTGAATTTATCAAACGGCCAGCGTGGAATTTTGCTAACAATGTAATCCAGCGTTGGCTCGAAGCATGCGTAAGTTTGACCAGTAACCGGGTTCACGATTTCATCCAGTGTGTAACCCATTGCGATTTTCGCTGCCATTTTGGCAATCGGGTATCCCGTTGCCTTGGAAGCAAGTGCAGAGGAGCGGCTTACACGCGGGTTAACTTCGATTACATAGTACTGATAGCTGTTCGGATCGAGTGCGAACTGTACGTTACAGCCGCCTTCGATGTTCAGTGCACGAATGATTTTCAAAGAAGCAGATCTTAGCATTTGATATTCACGATCAGACAATGTCTGGCTAGGAGCCACAACGATACTATCACCCGTGTGAACGCCTACCGGATCAAAGTTCTCCATGTTGCAGACAACGATACAGTTGTCGTTAGCATCACGCATAACTTCGTATTCTACTTCTTTCATACCTGCGATACTTTTTTCAACCAGGCATTGATTGATTGGGCTGTAGCGAATACCTGAGGAAACTGTTTCGCGCAATTCCTCTTCGTTCGCACAGATACCTCCACCTGTTCCTCCTAGTGTATAGGCAGGACGAACAATCAGCGGATATCCAATTTCACCTGCGAAATCAAGTGCCTCTTCAAGCGTTGTTACAATCGTGCTCTCTGGAACAGGCTGCTCCAACTCACGCATGAGATCACGGAACAAGTCACGATCCTCTGCCTTCTCAATAGAATCAAGCTGTGTACCAAGCAGTTTTACATTCTCCTGCTCAAGAATACCTGCACGAGCAAGTTCAACTGCCATGTTAAGACCTGTTTGACCACCAAGCGTAGGAAGCAGACCATCAGGACGTTCCTGACGGATGATTTGTGTAACGAAATCGAGTGTAATTGGCTCGATGTATACTTTGTCTGCCATGTTCGTATCTGTCATGATTGTAGCTGGGTTACTGTTGATCAGTACAACTTCAATACCCTCTTCTTGCAAAGCCTGACAAGCTTGTGTGCCAGCATAATCGAATTCTGCTGCCTGACCGATAACGATCGGGCCGGAGCCGATGACGAGAATTTTTTTCAACTGTTCATTTTTAGGCATATTAGCGAGCTCCTTTCACGGCTGCAGCCAGAACCGCTTGACGTGGTTTCTGGATTTCATTGTTCTTGTGTTGTGCGATCATTTCAAGGAATTCATCGAACAGATAACTGCTGTCATGTGGACCAGGAGCAGCCTCTGGGTGGTATTGTACCGAGAATGCCGGATACTTCGTATGTTTTAATCCTTCAACGGTCTTATCGTTATTGTTGATATGTGTAACTTCAAGATCCGTACCCTTTACAGAGTCTTCCTTCACGGCATAGCTATGGTTCTGTGAAGTAATGTAGCAGCGTCCGCTGGACAATTCTTTAACCGGGTGATTTCCTCCGCGGTGTCCGAACTTCAGCTTCTCGGTGTCAGCACCGGATGCAAGTGCGAACAGCTGGTGACCGAGGCAGATCCCGAAGATTGGATATTCACCGAGCAGTTCCTTAATCATATCTACTGCGTAAGGAACATCTTTCGGGTCCCCAGGGCCGTTCGACAGCTGAATGCCATCAGGACGCAAGCGACGAATTTCATCTGCCGTTGTGTCATGAGGTACAACCGTCACGTCACATCCACGGGATGTAAGTTCTTTCAAAATTCCGCTCTTTGCACCGAAGTCAACAAGCACAATGCGCTCCTTTTGACCTGGGCTTGTGAACATTTGAGGAGTAGAAGTACGTGCAACCTGATTCCGAAGCTGTGGAATTGAAGTATCGTTCAGCATTTCCATAAGCTCTTCAACCGGCTTAGAGGAAGTTGTCAAAACCGCTCTCATTGTACCGTGATGACGGATAATCCGGGTAAGCATCCGAGTGTCGATTTCGCTGATGCCTGGAATGCCATATTCTTTCAGCAAGTTATCAACACTGTACTCTGCCCGCCAGTTGCTTGGCACAGGCTCATGACGACGAACGACAAAGCCGTTCACGTATGTTCTGATCGATTCAAAGTCATCCCGCGTAATACCGTAGTTCCCGATCAAGGGATAAGTCATTGTTACGATCTGTCCACAGTAAGAAGGGTCAGACAACACCTCTTGGTAACCTGTAATTCCTGTATTAAAAACAACCTCTCCAGTCATTTCAGCGTCTGCACCAAAAGCCTTTCCGCTGAACAGTGTGCCGTCCTCCAGTAATAATCTTGCCTGTGCCTGCATTCCATTCACTCCTATCATCTATGTGTAAGTAATTGATATTTATTGCTAGTGATTGTTCTATTCAAACCCATTCGCTTCGGACCATTTGATCTTGCCATCTACCCAAGTCATAACCGGCCAACCTTTCAGCTTCCAACCTGTAAATGGTGTGTTCCGGCCTTTTGTTGCGAATTGATCCGGATTAACTTCCTTCTCGCTCTCCAGATCAATCATGGTTAGATCAGCTGGCGCTCCAGCTTTCAATACGCCGTTATCCAGTCCGAATACTCTTGCAGGATCGCTAGTCATGCGCTGTACCAGTAAGGACAGATCCCATTTACCTGTAGCAACGAACTTAGTGTAGAGCAGTGGAAAGGCCGTCTCAAAACCGACAATCCCGAATGGTGCGAGCTCCATCCCTTTCGCTTTCTCCTCTTCACTATGAGGAGCATGGTCCGTTACGATCATATCAAGCGTTCCATCCAGCAAGCCCTCGATGCATGCTTCCACATCGCGCGGAGAGCGGAGCGGCGGGTTCATCTTCCAATTTGCGTCTAGCCCAGGTATATCTTCATCAGAGAGTACCAAGTGATGCGGACATACCTCAGCAGTTACAGAGATCCCAATCGCTTTTGCCTGACGGATAAGTCTTACAGACTGTTCTGTGCTTACGTGGCATACATGATAGTGAACCCCCGTTGCTTCTGTGAGCAAAATGTCGCGTCCAACATGGATTGCTTCCGATTCATTCGGAATCCCCTTAAGTCCGTGCTTCTCAGCGAATTTCCCTTCGGTTACACAAGCACCTTTTACCAAGGAATCATCCTCACAGTGAGCGATAACCGGCATGCCCATCGAAGCCGCTTTCTTCATTGCGTCCTTCATCATCTGAGCATTCTGTACGCCGACACCATCGTCTGTAAAGCCAATCGCTCCTGCTGCTTTCAGAGCTTCAAAATCCGTAAGCTCTCTTCCAAGCTCATTCTTAGTGATTGCTGCATATGGAAGTACTTTGGCCATATCTGCCTGCCGCGCCTTCTCAAGTACAAGTGCTACCGTCTCAGGATTATCCATCACAGGTTTCGTATTAGGCATACAGGCGATAGTACTATATCCACCCTTGACCGCAGAGCGACTGCCGCTTTCGATCGTCTCCTTATGCTCGAACCCTGGCTCTCTTAGGTGTACGTGCATATCAATGAATCCAGGTGTGACCAACTTTCCTTCCGCATCGATCACGCTGCCCTGATCTGGCAGTTCGTGACTTTCATCTGTTACGGATTGAATGACTCCGTTATCAATGACGATTGTCTTAAGTTCCAGTTGTCCTTCTTCATTAATTACATTAGCGTTCTTAATTATCTGTAGCACGTAGTTATCCCCCCGCTGTAGAAGCACGGTCCGCTTCTTGTATATTGTATAATATTAATTCACTTTTGTGTATATTTATTAATAATTCCAACTCACACTGATGATAACTAAGTCTTACTAGCCTTTCATGGCTCGTTCCATTACCGCCATCCGAACAGGCACTCCGTTAGCCATTTGGTTGAATATCATAGACCTTGAGCACTCGACCACAACATCGTCAATCTCCACATTTCTGTTCACCGGAGCTGGATGCATAATGATTGTATGTCCTGAAAGCTTAGAGGCTCTCTCTTCCGTTAATCCATAATGTTCACGATATTCCGCATTCGAGCTAATCAAGCCTTCGTGATGCCGCTCTAGTTGTACTCGTAGCATCATGACTACATCCGCTTTTAACGCTTGTTCCATACTGACATATGGTGCATACTGCGCAAGCTCAGATGCTTGCATAGAAGGCGGTGCGCAGAATTGAACTTTGGCACCGAATTTCTGTAGTGACCAGAGGTCTGATCTGGCAACACGGCTGTGTTTGATGTCTCCGATGATTGAGACCGTTAGGCCTTTCAACTCACCGAAGTTCTTTTTCATCGTGTATAGATCTAGCAGCGCTTGCGTTGGGTGTTCATTGTTTCCATCCCCTGCATTTACAAGTGGAATCGACACTTGCTTAGCAAGTTCTTGAAGAACACCTGACGGCTTCAATCGGATAACTCCGGCATCCACGCCCATCGATTCCAGTGTACGCACGGTGTCATAAATTGACTCTCCCTTTTCCACACTGGATGCCGCTGCTGTAAAGTTCATCACTTCAGCTCCAAGCCTTTTCTCAGCCATCTCGAAGGAAAAGCGTGTTCTTGTACTATTTTCAAAAAACATGTTCACTGCGAATTTCTGGTTTAGTACCGGAATGACTTTATCCGGTTGAGCCTCCCAGTAGGCGGCCCGATTTAGTATTGAATCTATTTCATCTCGGCTGATGTCTTTAAGTCCCAGCAGGCTTCGCTCTTTGACGGAAGTTGCTGTCGTCATGCTCATCGTTCCTCTCTCTGCGAGATTGTAACTTCATCTTTACCGTCATATTCCGAAAGCGCGACTGTTATCTCTTCGTGCTTGGAGGTTGGTACGTTCTTACCTATATAATCCGGGCGGATTGGCAACTCTCGATGTCCTCTATCTGCAAGTACAGCCAGCTGAATCATCCGTGGTCGACCACAGTCCATCAGCGCGTCTAGCGCGGCTCGGATCGTACGGCCCGTATAGAGCACATCATCGAACAAAATCACTTTTTTCTCATGGACATTCAGGTTTTCTGGACTAAGCTTTGTCTTCTCAACTCTACCGAGCCCTTCTTCCCGATCGTCCCGATATGAGGTAACATCAATTTCACCGTATGGGATCGGTCTGCCTTCAATCTCTTGAATGCGCTCTGCGATCCGCTGTGCCAGGAACACACCCCGGGTGCGGATACCGACAAGAACGCAGTCCTCGATGCCTCTGTTCTTCTCTAATATCTCATGAGCGATTCTTGTCAGAGCCCGCCGGATTGCCGTTTCGTCCATAATCACATGCTGTTCACTGCTCATCATAAACCCTCCTATTAGATATAGCCCTCTACATCAATCTTGCGTATTTACACAAAAAAACTCCTTGCCGTGTTAGGCAAGGAGTTAATCTCATGTAGACACAAAGAGATTGTGTTGAAGCATTTCATTTCCATCCGCAGATGAAATGATGCTCCCATACATGAACGTTTGGTTCACGTTACCTTGCCAGCCTCACGGGACTGATTTAAAGGTGCTATTCGACTGATTTAAATTATGACAGACCTATAGAAGGTTGTCAACCAAAGTTGCCTACAAAACAGACTAGAATTCGAACTCAACATCACTAAGTCTATCCCTAATTTCCGATATCACACGTTTCTCATCCTTTTCACCATTAGAGATAAATGTAACAGAAAATCGCACAAAGTGTCCTGCATCATCCCAAGGCACTGTAGAGATGAGTTTTTCTCGAATAAGGTACTGGGAGAACTCTTCTCCAGATTCGAACCTGCGACCACCTTTAATACCTTTTGGAGCTTCAACGTAGAGGAAGAATGAACCCTTTGGCTTTTCCGCTGTAAATCCCAGTTCATTTAGTACAGCAACCAGCATATCGTGACGACGTGAATACTTGGCGGCAATTTTCTCAGTAATCTCAGGATGTTGCAAACCATAAGCAGCCGCCTTTTGTACAGCAATAAATTGACCCGAATCGTTGTTGTCCTTCACATCACCGAATGCCTTTACAATGAGTGGATTGCCCGCGATAAACCCAATACGCCATCCAGTCATATTGTAAGACTTAGACAAGGAATGCAGCTCAACGCCTACATCTTTGGCCCCAGGTACAGATAAGAAGCTAAGAGGCTTCCTTCCGTCATAAGTAAGAGCAGCATAGGGAGCATCATGGACAACAACTACATTGTATTTACGTGCCCATGCCACCACTTCTTCAAAAAACTCTACTGTCGCACTAGCCCCTGTCGGATTGTTCGGATAGTTCAAATAGAGAAGCTTCGCTCGTCTGGCGATTTCCTCAGGTATGGCATTTAAATCAGGCAAGAAGGCATTCTCCTTCTTCAGCTCTACCGTGTATACCTCACCACCCAGATATTTCGTATGCGTACCAAGAATCGGATAACCAGGTACAGTCATAATCGTCACATCACCTGGGTTAATGAAGCAAGATGGAAGCATGGCAAGCGCTGGTTTGGAGCCAATAGAATGGAGAACCTCGGTTTCAGCATCCAATCCTTCCACGTTAAATACCTCTTCTAAATAACGAACCGCTGCCTCTTTAAACTCAGATATTCCGTTATCCGCATACCCACGATTCTCTGGCTTAGCCGCTTCTTCTGCCAGTTTTCTTACGATCCCCGCATCAGCCATTTCGTCCGGTTCACCAACCCCCATATCGATTAACTCTATATGTGGAAATTCTTTTTTGGCTGCAGCTTTAGCCCGTTTAATCTTCTCAAATTTATAAATTGCTGTATCTTTTCCATAGTTTGATCCACCGATTCGATCTGCAAAGTTGTGCTGAATAAATGTATCTTGATATTGTTCCATGTTCATGATTTGCACTCATCTCCCACTATAGCGTTTACTGATATTGTTAAATATGCCGTAAAAACGCAAGATGAGCCATGTATTTTGTATCAAATGATTTGTACTATTGTAATATCCATCCTAGGATAGCTCTATCCACTCAGCGAGAAGCTTATCGCGCTGCAGTACAAGAGCTTCATGCTCATTCCATTGTTGTTCCAGCTTAAGCAGATCATCCGCTTCCTCAGTCTGGATCGTTTCGAGTTTCATCACTAATTCAAGCGATTGAATTTTAGCTTCCAATGAAGATATATCTTGTTCGAGCCGCTGAAGTTTATCTGTTACTAATTCCCTTTTATCCTTGGACTGTCTCTGTCGTTCCTTGGCTGAACCCTTAGCTAAGGAAGCCCGTGATGTATCCACATCATGGGAAGACCCTCTACATAATCGCCCTGAGTGTTCTTGGTTTTGAGTTTCTTGTGATTGTAATTGGATCTTTGCTAGTTGCTCTGCCTTCTTGTCACGATAAGCATCATAGTTACCAAGATAAATACTTAACTGGCACTCTTCAATTTCCCATATTCGTTGTGCTAGTCGATTAATGAAATAACGGTCATGTGATATCGCCAGAACCGTTCCTGTATAATCAATAAGCATTTCTTCCAACGCTTCTCTTGAGGCAATATCCAAGTGATTCGTCGGCTCATCAAGTAAGAGTAGGTTCGGTTTTTGATGCATTAGCAGTGCTAGTCTAAGTCGTGTCCATTCACCACCCGATAGCTGCCCTACCGCTCGAAACACGTTGGGACCGAAGAATAAGTACCTGGCCAACATCCCACGTGCTTCACCTTCTTCGACTTTCGCATTTTTCTTAAAGAAATCCAATACGGTTGCTTTTAAGTCAGTTGGCTCCTCCTGCTGAGGCAAGTAGCCAACATTAACCCGTGCCCCCAATTCCAACCATCCGGAATCGGGCTTCTCTTCGCCAAGCAGCATCTTAAACAATGTGGTCTTACCACTGCCGTTACGACCCATCAAGACAAACTTATCCCCATACTCCAATAAGCCGTTTGCATTTTTAAGTATAGACTTTCTTCCGTAGGACTTTTCAAGTTGTTCAAAGACGGCTACTCGGCGTCCGGATCGATCCAGCGAATCAACTGCAAATTCTGCGTGACGCCGCTCCAAAACGGGACGCTTGATCCTTTCCATTCGTTCCAGTGATCGGCGCATGGAAGCTGCTCTCTTGAAAAACTTTTCATTGTCACCGTTTCTACCCCATTCTTCTAACTGCCTAATAGTCTCATTCATCTTTTTGATCTTCTTTTGTTGTTCTTGATAATCGTTGAATTGTTGTAACAGCCTTTCTTCCTTCTCCTTCATATAGTCTGTATATCCACCATCCGAAGCGAATGCTTCTCCGTCTTCTATTTCAATTGTCTTTGAGATTACACGGTCGAGAAAGTAACGGTCATGAGAAATAATGACGCATGTCCCATTATAATCTTGTAAATAAGATTCCAGCCATTCGGTCCGCGCCAAGTCGAGATGATTCGTGGGTTCATCGAGCAACAACAATTCTGGCTTTACGATCAGCTGAGATGCCAATATCACACGGGTCTGCTCACCTCCAGATAACGAACTAAACCGAAGTTGATATGCATCTTTTGATATATCTAGTCCTAAAGCCACTTGATCGATGGTCGCATCCATCTCATATCCACCTTCACGTTCAAAGCGTTCTTGAAGAGAGGCATATCTCCTAAGCAGTTGTTCAAGCTTCTCATCATTTCCGACATAGAGAGGATCACCCATCATCTGTTCCAGCTCCGATATTTGGCAGCGACACTCACCTAATTCCTTTAGGCCCTCTGTCAAAACATCGAATACGGTACAATGCTCATCAATGGATGGAACTTGAGCTAGATAACCGATCTTTGTATTTCTCCTTATCATCAACTGTCCTTCGTCTGGGACCAACTTACCCGCGAGAAGACGCATGAGGGTTGATTTCCCGCTTCCATTACAGCCTATTAACCCTACTCTCTCTCCTTCTTTAATTTCAAAATGAATATGGTCAAGCACAAGGTTCGCGCCATAGTACTGTGTTAATTCTTTAGCATTTATTAATATCATAATTAAGGTTCCTCCTAATTTATGGAGAAGACCTTACTGCAACACAAAAAAGGCCGCAGAGCAAGCTCCGCGGCCTTTTCCAAACAAAACGCAAACCTTTCTAAGGGTTTACTCCGTGTGGGCAGGCAGGTGACTTCTCGCAATGGTACAATCTGTATTATTAAAATTGGACAGACTTCTCCCGTTGTAAGAAAAAGTGTGAGCAATGCCAGCCATAGCAAGCGGCAGCCGGCTAATACAGTTGTTTACCATCTCGATATTCATCCTACCTCACCTCCCCATATCATAATTGTTTTGAATATAGCACAAATATAAACCAGATGCAATAAGTGGAAATTCTTTTAAGAATTAGCCATTAACTAATGACAGTCAAAAAAAAAACCGCTAGCGGCTTCGTAGCACCGCTAACAGTTCCTCCATCTCTTCCGGCAAAGGTGCCGTAAATTCCATATATTCATTCGAGGTCGGGTGGATGAATCCAAGAACAGCAGCATGAAGTGCCTGTCCGTTCATTTTAAGCCCCTTACTCTTACCATACACTGGATCTCCCACTAGTGAATGTCCTATATACTTCATATGCACACGAATCTGATGAGTCCGACCCGTTTCCAGCTTTAATTCAAGCAAACTATAATCCCCGAATCGCTCAACGACAGTAAAATGGGTTACCGCATGTTTACTATTTCGATCAGTCACCATATAAAGTTTACGATCATGCGGATCTCTACCTATAGGTGCATCTACCGTACCCTGATCATGACTGATATTACCATGCACTAATGCATAATAACGTCGGTTGACACTATGCTCCTTCAATTGAGCAGCAAGTGAAGCATGGGCTTTATCATTCTTCGCGGCCATAATCAATCCAGATGTATCCTTATCGATTCGGTGGACAATACCAGGGCGAAGCTCTCCATTAATTCCGGATAAATCCTTACAATGGTGCATAAGCGCATTGACGAGTGTCCCCGATGGATGACCTGGAGCAGGGTGTACTACCATACCTCTAGGCTTATTCACAACGATCAGATCACTGTCTTCATAAGCAACATCAAGTGGAATATCCTCCGGTGTAATTTCGACCGCCGCTACCTCAGGAATGACAAGTGAAATTCGATCTCCTGTATTCAGTTTATAATTCGACTTCACTTGATTGTCATTGACCTTCAAATGCCCATCGGCTATCCATAACTGAACTTGTGAGCGTGACGCCTCTTCACCCAGCGCCTCCGCTATGTATTTATCAATTCTTGCTTTAGCATCTTCGGATTCTACAGTCCACTCATGCTCATTTATATCTTGTTGAAATTCATCTTCTAGTCTTTTGCCATCGTGCAAAATTATTCATTCCCTTCCTTACCGGAACTCTGTTGACCTGAACGTGCTTGTTCGCGCTTCCCATCCAGTATGGTGTCCAAAATGATCAATCCCACACCAATGACAATACAAGAATCAGCGATATTAAAGATTGGGAACGTATAGGTTCCAAACGTGAATTGGAGGAAATCTACAACCTCTCCCATCACAAGGCGATCAATGAAGTTCCCTAGTGCACCACCCAGAACAAGTGCAAGCGCTACGGGTAGCAATTTGCGACCTTCAGCAGTCACTTTTCTCATATACCAGATAATACCGACAACGACCAGAACAGTCACAACAATGAAGAACCAGATCTGATCCTGCAAAATGCCAAATGCTGCCCCGCGATTACGACTTGATGTGATGACGAAAAAATCTCCGATCACTGGAATTTGCTCATACAATTCAAGCCGGGTTGCGATCAAATATTTAATTCCCTGATCGACGAGGAATACAATAAGCGCAATTAAATAATAGGCCACAGTAACTTGTCACTCCGATCTTGTCTAGTGCGAAAAAAAACACCCCACCATTCAAATGGAGTTTGCCCTTATTGTAGCACAGCAACTTTGAAATCGTCCATTCCCGTCCAATACGGTGAACATTTTCCGTCTCTAAAATTGTCCATTAACGCGCACTATATAGATAGGATCAAGCGGTCTGCAACAAGACCTGAAAGGAGCTGTCCATGTCACACTTATCAGAAAAGCAAATGAAACAGCTACATCGCCAACTACTTGACCGTAAAACCGAATTAGAACGTCTGAATAGTAATGATAATCATGGCTTAAGTGTAGCCGAACGCGATAATACCGGCGAACTGTCACATATTGATAATCATCCTGCTGATCTTGCAACAGAGCTATACGAACGGGAAAAAGATGTCGGGCTTCAGGATCTGGCTGAACTTCAATTACAGCGTGTTCTGTCCTCTTTAGAGTCGATCGAGGATGGTCAGTACGGGACGTGTGTTGTCTGTGGAAAACCTATTCCATTCGAACGTTTGCAAGCAATTCCTGATACGATGTACTGTATCGAGGATACACCTCGCAAAGAGCTTTCGCATAATCGTCCGGTTGAAGAAGAGTATCTTTCCCCTCCATTTGGGCGTTCCAGTCTGGATGAACATGAGTATTCCGGATTTGATGGGGAGGATGCACTTCAAATCCTTGAAAGCATGGGCAGTTCCAATTCACCAGCAATGGCCGAGAACCCTAATGTATCTAGCTACAATGAGATGGACTTTGAAGATAACGATGACCAGGGTGGATTTGTAGAGATCTACGAGAACTTTGTAGCTACAAATATTGATAATACAGAAGTATTCATCGTCCGCGGCGATCAATACTACGATTACTTGAATAAAGGCGAGGGAACCTTCCTTCTCGACCCTTATGCGGATCCAGGAGATGACGATCCTTTAGAATAAGGACAATGTAACTTTTTCATTATAAAGTGCGGTTTCAGCTTCTTGGCTGATTCCGCTTTTTCATTTTTATAAAATCGAATTTTGCTTCGTTATCCCAGCTCAAGCTGTCTTTGAACAATACGTACGATATCGGCAATATAATCACCGATTATAGGCAGATTCAACGCACCGAGCGCTTGAAGAAAGTAAATAATGGTCGCAGCAAAAAAAGTAAAACCAATCGCGATCCCTACGCCTTTTGCCGATCCTGCCAGTAGATTCAACCAGATCAGCTTCCATGGTCTGTTTAGCAACTGGGTATAGTCTGCAATGCGAGATTTCTCTAACTGCGCTGCAATCTTCTCCGTAAGTATATACATTTTACTGAGTTGATCTTTTTCCTCCTCAAGTTGCTGGGATTCATTCTCAACCTTTTGCGGTTTATCGATTTTCTTCCCCATGGTAATCGACTCCTTTTCTAACTAAATCTTTATTTATTCTCATGTGACCATATTCGTAAAATCCCTCTCGCTCTCCCCATATTTTTGATATTATGCAACAAAATCATTCTTACCATTCAAATGCAACATAAAAAAGCCATCAGCTCCGAAATAATATCCCGAAACCGATGGCTTTAGTAAATCTTATATTTAGATGCTAATTAAATAACGATCTGTCTACTAGCCGATATGAATACCGATCGTTTTACCGCCCAGTTCAACAATCTCCATACCTTCTTTTTGTCCAAAATGAACTTCTGTCACCAGCACGTTATCGCGCAAAACACTGTCATATGCGGTAATGGACGCTTGAAGCTCTTCATCAGCATGAAGGGTCAAAACTACACGTTTCTCGATCGGCAGATCGAGCTTTTTCCGCGTATCCTGCACAGCACGGACCACTTCACGCACCCAGCCTTCTTGCTCCAGCTCAGGCGTGATATCAGTATTGAGCGCTACGGTCAAACCATAACCAGATGCAGAAGCGAAACCTTCTTTCGCCTGCTTCTCGATTAGCAGCTCTTCAGCTGTAATCTGCAGCTCTTCTCCCTCCGGTGAAGTCACGTTTACACCACCATTTTGAACGACAGTGCGTGTTTCTTCACTGGACATGCCTTTGAGGAAGCCTTGCAGGAAGCCAATGTTCTTCCCGTATTTTTTGCCTGCGATTTTCAAATTCATCTTCAACGTAAAGTCTACAAAACCGCTATCGCTAGTCTCAACGATAATCTGTTTTACATTGATCTCTTCTTTGATGATGTCTTCATAATCTGCTAGGTCAAAGTCACGGTCCATTGAAACGATAAGCTCAGACAATGGCTGACGTGTCTTAATCGCTGTTTCATTACGAACGTTACGAGCAAGCTCTACAATCTGACGAGCCGTTTCCATGTTCTGCTCAAGCGTCTTATCGATCATGGACTCATCTGCTTGTGGATAATCAGCCAAATGTACGCTTTCTCCTCCACCCAGATTCACGAAAATATCTTCGGAAAGCATTGGTGTGAACGGAGCCATGAGCTTCGACAACGTCAGAAGCACATGCGTAAGTGTTCCGTATGCTGCTAATTTATCTTCTCCAAGTCCACTGCCCCAGAAGCGATCACGCGACCGGCGGATATACCAGTTACTCAGCTCATCCACATAGGACTCAATCGCTTTTGCAGTATTCAAGAAGTCATTCACTTCGAGACCTTTGTTCACGCCTTGGATCAAACTGTTCAGACGAGATAGTATCCAGCGGTCCAACTTGTTGTTTGATGGCTTAAACTCATGTTCGGCTGGATCGTAGCCATCAATGCCTGCATATAGCGTCAAGAAAGCGTGAGTGTTAACCAATGTATCAATGACTTTAGACTTCGCTTCGCCTACGATCCCTTTGGAGAAACGTTTGCTGTTCCAAGGTGCGCTATCAGCGAGAAGAGCCCAACGGAATGCATCTGTGCCGTACTCGTTAATGATTTCCCAAGGATCGATAACATTTCCTTTGGATTTGGACATCTTCTGTCCGTTCTCATCCAAAATATGTCCTGTAGCCATAACTGCTTTATACGGCGCTTTGCCTGTAAAGAGTGTGGATACCGCCAAGAGACTGTAGAACCAGCCACGTGTCTGGTCAATTCCTTCACAGATCATATCTGCCGGGAATTGCTGATCAAACTTGCTCTCTTCTTTGAACGGATAGTGATACTGTGCAAAAGGCATGGAGCCGGAATCAAACCACACATCAATTACTTCTGAAGTACGTTCCATAACGCCTTCACAGTGAGGACATTTCACCTTAACCTCATCCACATAAGGTTTATGCAGCTCTAAATCCTCGGGTACATCACCGATTGCATGCTCACGAAGCTCTGCAATGCTATGTGGTGCAAACTGGTGCTCGCCGGATTCACATACCCATACGTTCAGCGGTGTTCCCCAGTATCGGTTACGGCTAATATTCCAGTCTACGAGGTCTTCTAGGAACTTACCGAAACGTCCATCACGCACATGCCCTGGATACCAGGTAACAGCGTTATTGTTCGCAATCAGTTGGTCCTTAACCGCAGTCGTCTCAATGAACCAGCTCTCCATCGCATAATAGAGAAGCGGAGATTTACAACGCCAGCAGAATGGATAGCTGTGCTCGTATTTCTCTTTGCTGTACAACAAGCCTTTTTCGGAAAGAGACTTTACGATATCGAGGTCACAATCTTTTACAAAACGTCCCGCAAAATCGGTTACCTCATCCGTATAACGGCCTTGAGCGTTCACAACACTTACGAAGCTAATGCCATTCTCACGGCAGACACGATAGTCATCTTCACCATGCGCAGGCGCCAAATGCACGATACCCGTACCACTTGCATCTGTTACGAATGAAGCTCCAACGATGACGTTTGATTTTTCAGCCTTAACAAATGTAAATGGTGGAGTGTAAGTCTGACCAACAAGCTCTGATCCTTTTAGTGTAGAAAGGACTGTATGATCACCTTTCATAACCTTCTCTACCAGATTACTTGCAACGATGTACACACCATCTTCTTGCTGAACGCGGGCATAATCCATATCTGGGTTAACGGCCAGTGCAACGTGAGAAGGAAGTGTCCAAGGCGTTGTCGTCCAAGCCAGTACATATTCACCACTGCCATCAAGCTTGAACTTCGCTGTAGCACTCAGGTCTTTAACATCCTCATACCCTTGAGCAACCTCGTGGGAGCTAAGAGTCGTCTGACAGCAAGGGCAATATGGACTTACACGGTGACCGCGATAGAGCAAGCCTTTGTCGTGAATCGTAGCAAGGATATTCCATACGCTTTCGATATAGTTGTTCTCTAGCGTAATGTATGGGTTATCAAGGTCTGTCCAGTAGCCGATCGCTTCTGTCAGTTCACGCCACTTGTGCTCATACTCGAACACACTTGCCTTACACTTCTTAATGAATGCTTCAACGCCATAATTCTCAATCTCTTGCTTACCAGAAATGCCAAGCTGCTTCTCAACACCAAGCTCAACTGGAAGTCCATGTGTATCCCAGCCCGCTTTACGAATAACGTGATAGCCCTTCATCGTCTGATAGCGACCAACAAAGTCTTTGATTACACGGCCAAGTACATGCCCGATATGAGGAGCTCCATTCGCCGTCGGAGGACCTTCATAAAATACATAATTCGGCTTCCCCTCGCGGTACTGCATTGTTTTCTTAAACGTATCTTCTTCATTCCATTTCTGCAAAATGCGGAGCTCTCTTGCCCGCGCTTTCTCTTTGACATCTACTCTGTTCATCATGATCTTCCTTTCTTTATGCTGAGGGTTAGATCTAACCCTCTTGCTTCCTCGGGAGAAAAATTGGCAAATAAAAAAGGCCCCATCCCCAAAGGGACGAGAACCTAGCTCGCGTGACCACCCTAATTTCGCTTTCGTACAGTCAGTTCCTATCGAACTCTGCACAAAAGACGACACCTCAAGTCCATGTCTTCTAAGACACGGAGCCGATATAACGTTCGGCTGACGGTTCTGCTTACTCACGCTTAAAGGCGATTTCAGCTTCACTTCTCCGGGAGGATCTTCCGTAAGGTCTGAACATTGGCTTTCAGCAGGGTGCCAACTCTCTGAGGATACAGTTTCCTGACGTACTATTCCCATCAACGAATTCGTATGCAAATCATAATATGTTATTAGTTATAGACTCTTTCTGAAAAAAAGTCAACATGGTATTACCCATTGGCCTTAGTAAACTTCTTTAGGCTCCAGACTTGGCTCACGACTCTCTAGTGACTCCCAACCGTCATGCTTCAACAGTTCCAATTGAGCTTCTACCAAAGAGCGGAAGCGTGTCCGATAGATGGATGCTTGTTTCTTGAGTTCTTCCACTTCAAGCGAAACTTTGCGTGATTTGCTTAGAGCCTCGTTAATAATCCGGTCTGCATTCTTCTCAGATTCCTTAACAATCAGCTGCGCTTCCTTCTTCGCGTTGTTCTTCAACTCATCTGCCGCTTCCTGTGCGACGATAATGGTCTTGGATAGTGTGTCCTCAATGTTAACGAAATGATCCAATCTCTCTTGCAAAGACATTAATTGGTTGTGCAATTCCTTGTTCTCACGGATTACACTTTCATAATCTTTAATGACTTGATCCAAAAACTCATTAACCTCGTCCTCATCGTAACCACGGATACGGCGGGCAAACTCTTTATTATGTATGTCCAGCGGTGTTAATGGCATGATGTGCACCTCCTAAGAATATGGCTTCGCATGAGGTTTTCAACCGCTGCTCGAAGCCGAACCACCCGCCTGTAACACAAGCGGTCAACAGATGTATCGGCATAATCTCACAAAATGATTACTACCAAAATATTGAAAAACCTTACATTAATATTCATTGTAGAACGTTTCGACAAAAAAACGGCAAATCCTTCAAACGATTCAGGTAAATTTACCGACCTTGACGCGGTATCGCCCTTTCTTTGTCAATCCTCCCGTTTCCAGTACTTTAAAACGGCCAAATCCTTGGATGGAAACCATATCTCCATCTTTAAGCATGGTCGAAGGATCCTCTGCTACTCTCCAATTGACACGGCAACGGCCTGCCTTAATGGGAACAACTATCTTCGTGCGGCTTATTCGGTATACATCACTCGCTATACCATCCAGACGAAGGGATGCTACCGTCAGCTCCATTACCTCAAGCTTAGATTTTTTCACTTTCAATTCCTGTATAGGCAGAAGCTCAGTCATCACATGCACACGGTGTACCTGATTAAGATTCATGTGCAGATAACTACCTATGTCTTCAGCTACAACGACATGGCAACCATCATCTAATACATGAATGTCCCCAATCTTTGATCGTTTAATACCAAGACCAAGCACCGATCCCATGTAATCCCCATGCTCCAGAGCAAGAAACTTCTGATCTCCTGAAGTAATACCCAGTACTTTAAGTCCCATATCTTCATCACTGAGATCCCTGTAATCTGGAGCAACTAAAGCTCGTACACGCTCTGCATCAGGATACCCTCCGCTATAAACCGCATGAACATCCGGATGACGGTTAACGAGGCTTTCTAAAATAAACCGCTGGCGGGGATCCAGGAAATCTGTCAGCTTCATCTCATGGTACTGCCCCGCGTTCACGACCCATTCCCATGCTCTGTCAACAAACTCCCGTTCATCCCGGTGAAAGTGTTCGTATATTTCTGGTTGCATCGCTTAAATCCTTTCTAGCGCAAGAAGAAACCGAGTACGCCGTATACGCCACTTTGTGCCAATTGAAGTACGAATAACGCTATGATTGGAGAAATATCAATCATACCCATGATTGGTGGGATGAAACGGCGAAACGGTGCGAGATAAGGCTCTACCAACTTACCAAGCAACTCTCCAATAAAACTCTCACGTACATTCGGCAGCCATGACATTAACACATACACAAGTATCATGTAAAAATAAATCTGAAATAAAACACCTACTAAAGCATAAATATTAGCCGTCAAAGCCTAAGTCACCTCATTCTGTTGTAATCTTGCTCGTCTGCTAAAATCTCGGTGATCGAACCCTGAATCTCAACGGTATCCGGCGTGCAAAGAAAGATGTTGCCACCCACTTTGGAAATGCCTCCACCAAGTGCATATACAGTTCCACTAAGAAAATCTATAATACGCAGTGCTTGATCGTTACGGACACGTTGCAGATTAACGACAACCGTGCGGAAAGACCGCAGATGATCCGCGATATCCTGAGCCTCATCATAAGAACGGGGCTCTACGAGGACAACCTTTACATTTTTCTGTGAATGTATACTTACCACATTGCCACCCTTAGCGTTTTTACGATTCTCGAACGGCGGTGTTTCCACCGGCTCTTCTTGCGAAGCAAGTACTTCGCGTTCGACAACCTCTTCTTCATCCTGCAATCCAAGGAAATTCATAAACCGGTTCATCACGCCCATTGTCACTCCTCCTCTTTTCCAACTAATATCGAGCCCAGACGCACCCAGGTTGCCCCTTCTTCAATAGCCACTTCGAAATCATTAGACATCCCCATGGATAGTTCAGTAATCGGCTCCGGCGTAAGCGCCTGAAGGTTCAGCTCATCTCTTAGTTGTCTTAATCCACGGAATACGGGTCTCGTATCCTCTGCAGATGATTCAAAAGGGGCCATGGTCATTAGCCCGATTACATTGACATGCTTCAAGCGGTTGATTTCTTTAAGAAAAGAAGCCGCCTGTTCAGGCTGCAGACCATACTTCGATGCTTCACCTGAAATATTCACCTGCATAAATGCAGAGACTTGTACATCCAGGGCAGCTGCTTTCTTCTCCAGTTCGTTAGCAAGAGATAGTCGATCCAGCGAATGAATATATTGAAATTTACCGATCACATCTTTGACCTTATTCGTCTGGAGATGACCGATAAAATGCCATATCCCTCGTTCACCAAGAGCACGCCACTTCTCTTCGGCAGTCTGCCAGCGATTCTCCCCAATATGACGAATGCCATGATCCAATACAGCTGCGGTCATATCAACCGAAACGTATTTGGTTACTGCGATCACACCCACCTCATCTCGGTTCCTTCCGCTTCTGCGGCAAGCTTCCGACACCTGCTGTTCAACTTGACTAATGCGCTCTTTCAAACTCAAGGGAGACTCACCTCTTTCTCATTCCAATCCAGCTCGCCATACGCCCTGTCGTACCTTCGTCCTTACGGTATGAAAAGAATAAATCGTTACGACAGCTTGTACACCAAGAAGTACATTCGATATGATCCGTCATTATTCCTGCTTTTATCATAATGTGTCTGTTTATTTCTTTCAAGTTGAGCATATATTTACCGTTTCCCTTGTCGACGTAAAGTACAGCTGAGTCTATGTTATTACCCTCTACAGTCAACCCTAAATCGTTAACCTTGGACATCACTTTATCGTCTACCTCATAACAGCACTGGCCAATAGAAGGTCCTATAGCTGTTCTAATGTCTTTAGGAGAACTTCCAAACTCACTCGTCATCTCCTCGACCATCCGGCTCGCTATGCCTGCTACAGTCCCTTTCCAGCCTGCGTGAGCCAGTCCAACGACCTCTTTAACCGGATCCCAATAATACAAAGGTACACAGTCAGCATAATAGGAAGCCAGCAGCACACCCGGAGTATTCGTTAGCAATCCATCTGTATCTTGAATCGCTGATTGCCGATCCAGACTCCCTCTTCCACACTCGGATGGCCCAATCACAGCTATTTCACTACGATGAACTTGTTCACCACAGGTCCAATCCTCAAGCGAGAAACCAAGCATTTCAGCTGTCCGTCTCCGGTTCTCGATCACGTCTTCCTGCTTATCTCCTACATGGAGAGCCAAATTAAGACTATTATAAGGAGCCGCGCCTACACCGCCATCTCGCCCACTAAAGCCGGCCGTGAGACCGGCTCTTTCATCTTTCCACGATTCCAGCATAAACAAGCTTGGTCCCTGCTGGTCTTGCTTCACAAACGGTTCCATGTTATTCACCTCTACACCAGTGTAACAGAAAAGCGTCCGCCGATACATTTTCTAAGCTAAAGCTCTCCTCCAAGGGTCCATTATTGACAATAGCTTTAATAAGTTCTTCGATCTCCACGCTCAGGACGCTCAAGATAGCCTACCGGCTCCTGCTCATCAGGTACTTTTCTGACTTCCTCCATCTTCACCAGCACCACGTCTGAACCGATCTTTACAATATTCCGCCATGGGATGACAAGGTCGCTACCACCCCCGAACAGCCCCATGAATTTCCCATAACTCGGTACAACAATGGCTTCAATGCGGCCTTGCCTTAAATCAAGCTCCAGATCACTTACCTGACCAAGTCTTTTGCCATCAATAATATTGATGACATCTTTAGTTTGAAAGTCGGAAATTTTCATCATTTTCCCCACCATCTGATTATCGGATATCACCGTCATCACACCCTAGATGTACTATATTTCAATATATGTTAGCAGCCCGCAAAATAACTATTTTTTTAAGACAAAGAAAAAACGACCCCTATAAAAGGGATCGTGATGTAGTTCCATTCCAGTTACGACACATTACGTTTTAACATGTTTCTGCATTTGTTTGATAGCTGATTTCTCAAGACGTGAAACTTGAGCCTGCGAAATACCGATCTCGTCAGCGACTTCCATTTGGGTCTTACCTTCGTAAAAACGCATGGACAAAATCATTTTTTCACGCTGTCCTAGCTTGTGCATTGCTTCACGGAGTGCAATCTCCTCAATCCAGGAAATATCTTTGTTCTTATCATCACTGATCTGATCCATTACAAAAATGGGGTCTCCACCATCGTTATAAATCGGTTCAAATAAAGAAACAGGATCCTGAATGGCATCAAGTGCAAACACAACGTCTTCTTTCGGAACATTCAGTGCCTCGGAAATTTCAAAAATAGTCGGTTCACGTGAATTCAAATTCGTAAGCTGATCCCTAACCTGCAACGCTTTATAAGCGATATCTCTTAAGGACCTTGATACACGAATCGGATTATTGTCCCTTAAGTAGCGGCGTATTTCTCCGATAATCATCGGTACAGCGTAGGTGGAGAACTTAACGTTTTGTGATAGATCGAAATTATCAATGGCTTTCATAAGGCCGATGCATCCCACCTGGAACAGATCATCCACAAATTCACCGCGATTATTAAAACGCTGAATGACACTAAGCACCAATCTCAAGTTACCGTTAACCAATTTTTCTCTAGCCAAAAGTTCGTTGTTCTGCTGTAAGGAATGAAAAAGTTCTCTCATCTCCACATTCGTCAGAACCGGCAATTTTGCCGTATCCACACCACAAATCTCAACTTTGTTTCGGGTCATGATGACTAACCTCCCAAGGAGAAACATTACTGTACATTATCTCCCTGGGTCTTTATTTTATTCCTGACCTTTTCCAGTTAAACCATCTTGTTGAATTCTTTACGCAGTCGTTTTATTATCCGCTTTTCCAATCGGGAAATGTAGGATTGTGAGATTCCAAGCATGTCTGCCACGTCTTTTTGCGTCTTTTCTTCCCCGTCCTGAAGACCGAAACGAAGCTCCATAATCATGCGTTCCCGGTCACTTAATTTATCCAATGCTTTTTGCAAAAGTTTACGATCTACCTGTTCCTCGATATTCCGGCCAATCGTATCATTTTCCGTCCCCAACACATCAGATAGAAGGAGCTCGTTCCCATCCCAATCAATGTTTAAGGGTTCATCGAAGGATACCTCACTGCGTGTTTTACTATTTCTTCGCAGGTACATTAGAATCTCATTCTCGATACAACGCGAAGCATATGTAGCTAATTTTATTTTTTTCTCTGGGTCAAATGTATTTACCGCTTTTATTAATCCAATAGCTCCGATGGAGACGAGATCCTCAATGTTAATCCCTGTGTTCTCGAATTTACGAGCGATATAAACGACTAGTCTGAGATTCCGTTCAATGAGCATCGCGCGAATAGCAGCGTCTCCTGACGGAAGCTTTTGAAGGAGAAACTCCTCTTCTTCTCTAGTCAGTGGAGGAGGGAGTGCTTCACTACCACCGATATAATAGATTTCCTGACTTTTTAATCCCAGTAAGAATAAAACACGATAATACTGCAGCTGTAACGTTAATCTCCATTTTACAGGCATCTCTTATCCTCCTAAAAGTTTCCCTAGGGGAAACTAACTTCGTAAGCGTAATCTCAAAGTTCTCCAAAGGAAAACTCTCGTCGTAAGCGTTATCCACAGATCATCTCTCAAAGCAGGGCTACACGAGATTCTCCTGCATATCGAGATATTCTGTGTCCTTGCATTCAACCAACTTTCCCTCTCCCTCTGTTAGACTCGGATGAATGATTGCCTGATAGGCTCCTTCTCCTGAGAGTGTGCCCCCATCAAACCCAATAAGCACCTTTGTAGAAACATACTCCTTGCCACCGAGTTCAATCCGTACGGTGTCAGGTTTAATCGCTAGCATAAATGCCGCTCCCCGATTCACTCCTCGATACGGTACGAGCCTTAACCGATCCTGCCAGATGAAATCATTATCCCCGAGTTCCATAATGAGTTTGTCCGGTTCACCCTCCGCCAGCTTTTTACACCACGCTTCAGGAAGTTCAGATTCCCATAAGATAGCCTCCATCACCATCACTGGCGTTCGTGTTAACGGATCACTCAACTGATTTCCAGTATCAAGCAATCCAGTACACATAATCGTCTTATCACCAATACATACCGTGACGTGTCCCATTAGATGCTCACGATTTTCAACTTGACGCCGATTGGTCTGTACAGCTTTAAAGACTAAAATCACAACAAAAAAAGCAATACAAGCAAACCAAAATCCAACCTTTAATTCGAACGTAAGCCCGCCCGAGGCTGTATACCAGATTCCGCTAAAAAGTTCTCCCGAATTTTGCATCAAATAATGAATCCCAATAATACCTCCAGCGGCTGCAAAGTTTATCATGTAGAATGATGCTAAGTTTCGCATGTAACTTTGCAAGCTGATAAACCCGAAGGCAATCCACAACATCATTAAAGAAAGCCCGAACTTGATCAGAAAAGTGAATAAGAACGTCAAATCCGGCACGAACATCATCACCACATACAGTGCGCCTACTGCTGCCGATAGAGAGAGTCTCCACCACTTCGGCTTTAATCTCCTCATCCAAGCTGTGAGAGCAAGCAATATACCATCGATGAGCAGGTTTGCTAGAAAGATTAAATCGATATAAACAACCAGGGTCTTCACCCGCCTAGCCGGAATCTTTCCGGGGTTATTGTTGTTCTGAGTTGTGGGAGATGATTTTAGTATAAGAAGAATAGAAATCAAAGTCTGTCTAAACCTGTGGGTTGTCCACCGACTATTTTTGTCGATGTGAGGCAGTTTATAGAGGTCTTTCAGAATTTAGATATAGAAAGATGGGTGGAATGGACATCAAATCGGTATGACAAATATGAAAAAGCCCGCTCTCTCGTAAGAGAGAACGGGCTTTCGATAAATTAATCGTTGTTGCGGGAGCGATTGCGAAGGAATGTCGGAATATCTAGTTGATCATTGTTTCCCTGATTTCCGAATGGTCTCAGGTTCACATTACTCTTGTCGGTCTGTTGTTGAGGCTGGCTTTGGCCTTCACCTTGTGATACAGGACGACGTCCAGGTTGAGGTGGTGCTTGCATAGGCTTGCTTTCGAAGCCAGTAGCAATAACCGTTACCTTAATCTCTTCCTTCATATTCTCTTCGATAATCGCACCGAAGATCATATTCACTTCTGGATCGGACGCAGAAGTGACTATTTCTGCAGCTTCATTGACCTCATAGAGAGACAAATTCGCTCCACCTGTAATATTCATAATGACTCCCCGTGCGCCTTCGATCGAAGTTTCGAGGAGTGGACTCATAATCGCTTTACGCGCAGCTTCAGCCGCACGGTTCTCACCCGTAGCCATACCAATACCCATCAGCGCTGAACCACGCTCAGTCATGATAGTCTTAACATCGGCAAAGTCAAGGTTGATGAGACCTGGTACAGCGATCAAGTCCGAAATACCTTGTACCGCTTGTCTAAGAACATTATCCGCTTCACGGAATGCTTCGAGCATAGGCGTCTTCTTGTCTACAATCTCTAGCAAACGATCATTCGGAATAACGATTAGTGTATCAACTTTCTCTTTCAAAGCCTCTATACCAAGCTCTGCATGAGAAGAACGTTTACGGCCTTCAAATGTGAACGGGCGAGTGACAACACCTACTGTCAATGCGCCACACTCTTTCGCGATTTCAGCGATAACTGGAGCTGCTCCAGTACCTGTTCCGCCACCCATACCAGCTGTGACAAAAACCATGTCAGCACCTTTCAGTGTGTTCATGATCAGGTCACGAGACTCTTCTGCTGCCTTTTTACCTACTTCAGGATTCGCACCAGCACCAAGTCCACGTGTCAGCTTGTCTCCAATTTGCAATTTATGCTCGGACTTCGCAAGATGCAGTGCTTGCGCATCCGTATTCACCGTTATAAATTCGACGCCTTGGACGCCGTTTTCAATCATGCGGTTAACTGCATTACTACCGCCGCCACCTACCCCAATTACTTTAATCTGGGCCAGGCTCTCCATATCAAAATCAAATTCCAACATCTAATCCATCTCCCCCTCAATGTGCGCGGATGGCACGTCCACTGTCAAATGAACCCGCTATATAAACTCGCTGAACATATTTTTTAAACGTTCGATAAATCCCGGCTTCTGGCTGCTGCTTTCCTGTGTTGCTGCGGCAGGATTTTGCTTCACGCGGTTCACCGGTTTTTTTGTATTATTGCTACTGTTTCCTCCACTCGGACGTACTCGTACATTCCGAATCGCATTATGGAGAATTCCGACTCCACTGCAGTATCCTGGGTCGCGTACGCCGATAAAATCGGGAACAGCAATCCGGACAGAAGTCGCCAGTTCGGCTTGTGCCACCTCTAGCACTCCAGGCATGGACATTGTACCACCAGTAAGTATATAACCTCCTGGAAGCTCGCTGTAACCTAGGCGCTTAATTTCTTGGCGTACCAATTGAAAAATTTCTTGGACACGAGGCTCAATAATTGCTGCAATATCCTCTTGTGTAAATTCCTTGTCCACATTACTTCCAATCCGTGTTACTTTGAACATCACTTCCGGAGCTGCGTTATCCATTAACGCGCAACCGTATTTCAACTTTACCTTCTCGGCTTGGTCAGTAAGTGTCCGAAGTCCATAAGCAATATCATTTGTTACAAAATCTCCACCAATTGGCAGTGTTGATGTTGCTGATATGCTTCCTCCCTCGAATACGGCAAGCGTTGTAGATCCTGCTCCAATATCAACCAGAACAGATCCCATCGTCTTCTCGTCCTTCGATAATGCAAGCTGTCCCGCTCCGAGTGGAATGAGTACGAGGTCTTTCACTTTAAGGCCAGACTTTTCCACACAGCGTAACAAGTTATGTATGGCCGTTTTGGCACCTGTAATAATTGTTGCTTCTACCTCAAGACGTACGCCAATCATTCCACGAGGATCAGAAATCCCTTCTAATCCATCTACCACAAACTGTCTAGCAACTACATCGATAATTTCCCGATCCGGAGGTAATGCAACAACTTCGGCTGCTTTAAGCACCCGATCGATATCATCCTCACCAATTTCCCGATCCTCGTTCGATACTGCCACTACACCGTGGCTCGATTGAAGTCCAATATGATTCCCAGAAATGCCGACGTACACTTCGGATATTTGAATTTCAACCATACGCTCCGCATGGTCAACGGCACTGCGAATGGATTGTACGGTCTGATCGATATCTACAATTGCACCTTTTCGAATTCCCTCCGAGTCGGCAGATCCAACTCCAATAATATTAAAGGTTCCATTATTAATTTCCCCAATAATAGCACGAACTTTGGATGTACCGATGTCCAAACTAACAATGATGTCATTGTTGCTCAAGCTCTGGCACCTCCTGTTTCTCTCATTAGTAAATTATTAATATAATAACACTTTTCTACTTATTCAACACGCACGGGGCTTTCCCTCTTTTTTCTACAATTTTTTTAGTGCCAACATCTGCTAGAATATGCCCAAAAAGTCAGAGAAAAAAGAGGGAGCAGGTTGAGGTGTTAATACGTTTAATTGTAACATTTCTTCCTACTCCTGAGTAGGGGGCTCTTCGGCCCCCTGCTCTAGTTTCTCTGGCTTAAAAGGCTCATAGGAATCTGCCTCGAGCATCGTAATAATGCCAGGCTGTTCCATCTCAATCACCTGATTAAGATATTCGACTTTGTCACGCAACAGAGAGACCGCAGTAATCACTTCAAACTTAGAACGAGTATATAGTTTAATACGGTCAGGAAAAGAAGGAGTTGGCGATGGTAAAATCTCAGAAATGTCAGAAGTCATACTGTTAGGTATATCGGCTAATACTTTGCTTAATTTAGCTTTGTTCGGATCCTTCGGATCCCACTGTGTCAAAATAGGCTTTTCAACAGCGATTCCACTGGCCGAAACTGGAATTGACTTGCCGTTAGCTAATATCGCCTGCAAACTTCCATTGTTAGCTAGTTCATAGGCTACCGTCGGAAATTCAACAACATTAACATTAACTACCCCAGGAAACTGCTTGTCTACTTCCACCGTTTCGATGGTTCCTAACGATGCTAAATTCTTTTTCACATTCTCAGCATCCACACTGAAGTACTGCACTCCAATAGCAAGCCCCGCTTTTTCCTTGAGTTGCTCCTCCGTATTAAACGTATTTCCTGTAAAGTGAATCTCGCTAACTTTGCTGACAGGTGAACGGAAAAATAACACAATCAGTAAAGCTAGAAAAAGAAGCATTAAAATAAATATAATCTTTCTACCACTTTTCATTTTAGGCCTGTCCTCTTTCAGAACAGGAATTTGATTCTTTGGCATATCCTCTCTCTCCAGAAAGACCTGTCATCCCTCCCATCAGAGGGAGGGATGCATCAGGACATCGTCAATTGGCTAAATCTAGTGGTTTAGGTACGGGTGATTGACGAATAATCTTCGCCCCTAAACCTTGGAACATATTCTCAATCCGGTCATAGCCACGATCAATATGGTGAATTTGTTCCACTACCGTTGTTCCTTGAGCAGCAAGCCCTGCAATAACTAACGCAGCACCGGCCCGAAGGTCGGTTGCCTCCACAGTAGCACCATAAATGCGCTGTACTCCACGGATAAATGCACAATTTAGATCTGTAGAGATGTCCGCCCCCATACGAGATAGTTCCTCTACATGCTTGAAGCGTCCTTCAAATACCGTCTCTTTCATTACACTGAAGCCATCTGCAAGTGATAAGAGTACCATCACTTGAGATTGCAGATCTGTCGGAAACGATGGGTACGGAGATGTTACAATCCGCTCAACCGCTTTAGGACGACCCATACAGCTTATATTCATTATATCATTGCAGATACTAGTTTGAACACCAGCGCGCTTAAGCACGTGAATAAGAGAATTTAAATGAGATGGATTACATCTAGTCATCGTCACGGAGCCACGTGTAGCAGCAGCTGCAATCATGACAGTCCCAGCAACAATACGATCAGGAATTATTTCATAGTCGCAAGCCTCAAGCCTTTCGACACCCTGAATGGTAATCGTGTCCGTGCCAGCCCCTATGATGTTAGCACCCATCTTGTTCAAGAAGTGTTGTAAATCTTGAATTTCTGGCTCCCTAGCTGCATTGGATAATACGGTTGTGCCTTTCGCTGTTGCAGCCGCCATCATAATATTCTCGGTTGCTCCTACACTGGCAAAATCAAGATGAATATCAGCACCTATTAAACGGCTTGCTCTACAATGAATCTTTTGATCACTTTCTTCGATTTCGGCACCAAGCGCTTGAAGACCTTGAAGATGCAGATCGATTTTCCGTTCACCAATTGCGCAGCCTCCAGGCTGATAAATCGTAACCTCACCGAACCTAGCTAGCAGAGGACCCATCAAAAAGATGGAGGATCTCATCTGCTTCATTAAATCTTCTGGTACATGAAACGAATTGGTAGATGAAGTATCTACAGTGACTGTCTCTAGTTCATGTTTACACTTTGAACCTAGACGACTTAGTATGTTCAACATTACTTCAATATCCAGCAGATGTGGAACATTACTTAGCCGAACATTTCCTTCGGCAAGAAGACTTGCCGCTAGAATCGGTAAAGCAGCGTTTTTCGCTCCATGGATACGTATGGTTCCTGATAAGGGGCTTCCGCCCTCAATCACCAATTTGTCCAATGTATCACCTCCGAGTTTAACGCTCCCCCATGACGTAAACTTCAGGTACCAGTGTAATTCCGTTTTTCTCAGCAATGGTTTCCTGAACTTGCTTCATTAGGGCGAGCACGTCCTCTGCTGTCGCTTGACCGGTGTTCTCAATGAAATTGGCGTGTTGCTTGGAAATCTCTGCGCCTCCGATTCGAAGCCCCTTTAGTCCCGCCGCCTCTATCAACCTTGCGGCATGATCACCTGGTGGATTCCGGAACACACTACCCGCTGTCGCGGATTGGAGTGGCTGTGTACGGCGTCTACGGTCCTTATAGGACGCCATAGCTGCTGAGATTTCCTTTCGATCTCCATGCTGAAGCTTGAATACCGCTTGGGTTACGATTCCCTTCCGATCATGAAGAACAGAATGACGATAATCAAACTCCATATCTTCCGCAGCATAATTCACCAATTCACCTGATTCCAGTACAATGTCAGCGGACTTAAATATGCGTGACACATCAGACCCGTGGGCACCGGCATTCATATAAACAGCCCCTCCGACAGACCCAGGTATCCCTCCAGCAAACTCCAGTCCAGTCAATCCTTCTTTACCGGCTAGAACGCTGAGTTTAACGAAAGACATACTGCCACCGGCTGTTACCATGTCCCCGTCAAACACTACCTCGTCAAATCCCTGACCCAGCTTGATGACGGCTCCACGAATCCCTTTATCGGATATAAGCATATTGGATCCGCGCCCTAGCTGTGTCCACGGAATGCGGTGGATATGGAGAATGGACATCAATTCCGCCAATTGTTCCTTCGTTTCCGGGACAATCAGAACATCGGCAGGTCCGCCTATTTTCCAGGTTGTATACTTTGCCAGCGGTTCATTCTTAAATATTGCTCCAACATTTGATTGCGATAGCTGTGATTCCCACTGCTGCATCTTACAAAAACCTCCCTTAACTTCAAAACCGAAAAGGCCATTCCTCGGCTTAGCAAGGAGATGGCCGCTCTGGATGATTCCGGCCTCTTGGGTGAGATTGTCACGATTATAGAGTATCTTATGTAAGGCTCTATAGGTGTGTGACAATCGCCCAGCCGTTTTAACGGTTGCTCACCAACCGGCGTATTTCCTCAACAATAACAGCAGCTGAATCAGGCTTTCCAAGCTGCTTTGACGCTCTAGACATCGCTTGGCGTACCTTCTCATTCCCCACAACTTCTTCAATGCGAGTGAACAATGTTTCAGCAGAAAGTTCTTTTTCTAGAATCATTCGTGACGCCCCCGCGTCCTCGAGCTGTCGCGCATTAGCTTCTTGGTGATTATTGGTCACATTAGGGGACGGAATAAGCACGGAAGGAATGCCGAGCGACGTGATTTCTGCTAAAAATGAAGCACCTGCACGATTCACAATCAATGATGTGGCAGCAAGCACTTCTGGCATATTGTGAATATAAGGTACGATATGAAGTTGATTCGGCATTGTACCTAACTCACTTCTCACGGCTTCACGAGTCCCTTCAAAGTACAATTCTCCCGTTACATAAACAAAATGTACATTCGGTAACCTCTTAAGCATAGGAGCCATACCGATCATCGCCGTATTGATAGCCCTTGCGCCACGGCTTCCTCCAACAACGAGTACGACAGTACTGTCCATCGGAATTCCAAGTGATGCAAAGCCACGCTCACGGTTAGCAGATTGAACGGTAGTGGCCCGAGGATTCCCTGTGTAAATCACTCTCTTCGCTTTGGGAAAAGATTTCTCTGATCCTTCAAAACTAACAGCAACCGTTGAAGCATAGCGACTTAGAAATTGATTCGTCAGCCCTGGAATCGCATTCTGCTCATGAATCATCGTTGGGATGCCGAGTTTAGAAGCGGCATAAACGACAGGTCCACAGACGTAACCACCTGTCCCAATAACGACATCTGGCTTAAATTCTTTAAGCATTTTTTTACTTGTAGAAACACCTTTTAGAAAGCGCATGACTGTCTTTACATTATCAAATGACAGTTTCCGGCGGAAACCGGTAATATCAATACTTTCAAATGGAAGGTTTTCCTGAGGAACAAGCTTGCTTTCCAAGCCTTGCTTGCCTCCGATATATAAAAAAGCGGTGCTCGGATCCTCCGCTTCACATTGTCTAGCAATAGCGACAGCAGGGTATATATGTCCCCCTGTTCCGCCGCCGGTTAATACGACACGCATGCCGTTCACCTCGCATAACGGGATATATTTAATAAAATGCCTAGCGCGGTCAGCATCAGCGTCAAAGAGCTGCCTCCATAGCTGATCAGTGGGAGCGTAATACCTGTTACTGGCATCAGACCAATAACAACTCCGATATTAATAACGACCTGTATTGCAACCATACCAATAATTCCTACAGCTAGCAGACTCCCAAAACCGTCTTGCACGGTCATCGCTACTCTCATTCCGCGCCACACGAGTGTAAGAAATAAGAGTAGTACGATTAAGCCACCGATAAACCCAAGCTCTTCAGCCAAGATAGCAAAGATAAAGTCGGTCTGAGGCTCTGGGACATAACTGTATTTCTGACGACTCATTCCAAGTCCTAAACCCCCAAGCCCACCTGGTCCAATCGCATAGAGGGACTGTATAATCTGATATCCTGTTCCAAGAGGATCAGACCAAGGATCTAAGAAACCTGTAATCCTTTTCAACCGATACGGTGCGGTAAGGATAAGTCCAATGAACCCCGCAACTCCACCCAAAGCGAGAAACCCCAAATGTTTCATTCTCGCACCAGCTGTAAACACGATCATAAGCGCTGCTGCTAGCATGACAGCTCCTGTACCAAGGTCCGGCTGAAGCATGATCAATCCGAACGCAAGACCAATCAACCCAAGAGGTGGGATTAACCCCTTCGAGAACGAGGTGATATCATAATCTTCACGGCTGAGCCATCTGGATAAATACAGGATCATACCTAGCTTCATAAATTCCGAGGGCTGTATACCGAACGAACTAATACCAAGCCAGCTTCTCGCTCCGCCTCGGACAACACCTACACCCGGGATCAATACGATTACAAGCATAAAAAAGCAAATCAGCAAGCCAAATTTCGCATATTTCTTCCACGCGCGAAAATCCATATTGGCCGTGAAATACATGGCAGCAAGTCCAAGTCCAGCGAACAATAACTGCCGCTTCACAAAATAAAACCGATCTCCGTAATCATGAAAAGCGAGTACGGACCCTGCGCTATATACCATAACGATACCGATAGTCAGCAGAGCCAAAATACAAATCAGGAGCCATAAATCAGGCGCCGGACGATTCTTGTTCATGAAGAGGCCACCTTTAGCATACGAAGTAGGGGCTTATCCACCCCCCTACTTACAGATTATGCACCGCCTCTTTAAAAATGCTTCCACGAACCTCATAAGAAGAAAACATATCCCAGCTTGCACATGCTGGAGAGAGAAGAACGATGTCTCCTGGCTCAGCAAGAGCAGCAGCTTTCTTTACAGCGTCAGTAAGCACAGCGGCGGCGTCCTCATCATTATCGACGAGTATAATTTGCTTTAATCCCGCTTGTTCTGCAGCTTTCGCTATTTTTTCCTTCGTTTCGCCAATGAGTACTACGGATTTGACACGTTCTCTTAAAGAAGGCACAAGCTCTTCATAGTCGGATCCTCGATCAAGTCCACCACCGATAAGAACAATTGGACGCTTAAACGATGTTAGAGCCATATTGGTAGCCTTAGAATTAGTAGCTTTAGAGTTGTTATAGTAAGAGACTCCGTCTTTATCCATTACAAATTCAAGACGGTGTTCTACCCCCCCGAAATTTTGTAACGGTTCTGCAAACGAATCCATATCTGCACCAGCTGCAATCGCGATTGCACATGCTGCAAGTGCGTTGCCAACGTTAAATCTACCAGGCAAGCCTATCTCTTCGACCGAGATGATCTCATGGCTGATGCCTTTATCGTCCGTATATACCACCTTACGACTCAGTTCATCTTCTACACCAGGCAAGTATGGCGGAACCACATGCACACCTTCTTGAAGGTTTTCACCCAGCGAAAAAGGCACAATATGAGCTTTTATATACGGCACGAGGCTCCGGCATACCGGATCATCCCAATTGAGTACAGCAGTGTCTTCTGCTGTCTGATTGCTAAACAACTTAGCTTTGGAGGCAACATAATCCTCCATACCACCATGGTAATCCAAATGTGTCTCCGCCAAATTCAAAAGACAGGCAATACGTGGACGAAAGTCCTCCGTTCCCTTCAACTGAAAGCTGCTAAGTTCAACAACCATCCAATCGTCTTCCGATGCTTCCTGCGCAGCTTGGCACAGTGGAGTTCCAATGTTCCCAGCAACAATAGGAGACATACCTGCAGCCTTCAGAAGTTTACCTACCCATGTCGTAGTCGTCGTCTTACCATTCGAACCTGTGATCCCGATCATCGGTGCACGGCACAGATGAGAGGCAACCTCTACCTCTGTCACAACCGGAATACCCAGTTCTTCAGCTCTCAACACAGGTGATACATGATATGGAATACCCGGGTTCTTCACCAAAAGAGCAATACCCTCATGAATTAGACCTTCCGGATGCTCTCCGCAGATGACAGAAATACCCAAAGCTTCGAGTTCCGAAGCTTCGGGACATTCTTCCCGCTCTTTTTTATCATTAACGGTAACGATCGCTCCCGCATCGTGGAGAACTTTAGCCACCTGAACTCCGCTTTTGGCCAGTCCTAAGACAATAACTTCCTTATCTCGGTAAAATTCTGGATGCTTCATCTTTACAACCCCTTGTTAATATAAAGTCCTAGACCCGCAAGTACGATACCTACTACCCAAAATGTAATGACCACACGCCACTCTGACCAACCTGATAACTCAAAGTGATGGTGGATCGGACTCATTTTGAAAATCCGTTTGCCTCTGGTCTTGAATGAAGCCACCTGCAGAACGACCGACAGCATCTCTATAACGAATACCCCACCAATGATCAAAAAGAGCAATTCACTCTTCGTTACGATTGCGATAGCACCGATGGCGCCTCCGATTCCGAGCGAGCCTGTATCCCCCATAAATACTTTAGCCGGATGGGCATTGAATACGAGGAAGCCAAGTACAGCACCGATCATAGCAGCAGCACAAAATGCAGCAGCAAACGAAGTAGACTGAATTGCAACGAGCGCATAAGCTCCGAATGCAATTGCACTCACACCGGAGAGCAGTCCATCAAGTCCGTCCGTAAAGTTAACCGCATTACTAATAGCAAGCATCATAATAATGATGAAAGGATAGTAAAACCAGCCTCCCCAGTCAAAAGACCAATCGGTCCCTGGAATACCGATAGCCGTGCTATGACCATTGGCAATAAGAAGCCAGCACATAATACCAGAAAACAATAGCTGACCAAACAATTTTTGAAGAGCAGTCAATCCCAAAGAACGTTTGAACACGATTTTCACATAGTCATCCAAAAATCCAATCAGACCGAACCCTAGTGTACCTACAAGCAATACATAGAAGTTCGTATCTACTGGTGAAAACTTCAGAAAGGTCAAAGTAAATGCAAGTAAGATAATAACCCCGCCCATGGTTGGGGTCCCTGCTTTTTTAAGGTGACTTTGCGGACCATCGTCCCGAACCTGCTGACCAAATTTCATCCGGCGAAGCAGCGGAATAAGCAGCGGTGCGGATATGACAGCAAGTACGAACGATACGCCGATCGTCAGCAATAACAGTTGAAAGTCCATGAAATCACCCCCTTACCTCGTTGTTCCGTTGTGCAAGCTTTTTAGAGCATCCACAACTTCTTCTAATTTCATGCCACGGGAGGCTTTGACCAATACGACATCTTTATTGGTAACCTCTTTTACAATGGCTTCGATCAATGCTGTTTTATCTGTAAAAGCCATTACCTGTCCTTCAGATAGAGTATGTGTAGCAGCTTCCGCGATATGAGTGGATAATGGGCCAAATGTAAACAACAGATCAACATTATCCGATGACACATAACGCCCAATCTCTGCATGAAACTCCTCTTCACCAGAACCAAGTTCGAGCATGTCCCCGAGCACGGCAATCCTACGGCGATAACCCTTTATATCACTTAATACATCCAGTGCAGCTTTAACAGATATAGGGCTCGCATTGTAAGCGTCGTTTAGTACGGTCACCCCATGCTCCGTCTCTATGCACTCAATACGCATACTAGTCAGACGAAGACCTGAAAGGCCCTCGCGAATCTGCTCATCGCTTACACCGTAGTGCTCAGCTACTGCAAGAGCCGCCAGTGCGTTCACAACATTATGTCTTCCTAACAAAGGCAGGCTGAACCCCTCACCTGAATGCACATGAGACGTGAAGATAATTCCTTTGGGATGAAACATCATCCCTGTTGGATAATCATCATTATCTTTCCCTGTACCAAAGGTAAATGTTCGGAGATCATCCGGCTTCTTCGTATCTGCCTCTGCAAGAACCATAGGAATCAACGGCTCATCCCCATGATAGACTAGTAGACCACCTGGCTTCATACCGCTGATAATCTCAACCTTAGCTCTAGCAATTTCCTCTCTTGAGCCGAGCTGCAGTAGATGGGATTCCCCTATGTTGGTAATGACTGCCGTATCAGGACGTGCGATCGTGGATAACAGCTCGATTTCATGTCGCCCACTCATTCCCATTTCCAGCACAACAATATCCGTATCCTCCGGCATGTCTAGCACCGTAAGCGGAAGTCCGATTTGATTATTAAAGTTACCTTGTGTTTTATGCACTTTGAATTTCGTTTCTAGCAGAGCAGTAACCATATCCTTAACCGTAGTTTTACCGTTACTGCCGGTAATACCTACAACCTTGGCTCCACTCTGGTCCAAATACGATGTAGCTAGCATCTGCAAGGCGATGAGTGTATCTTGCACCTTAATCACTGGACCGTCTGGCGGAGTGCCATGGTCCTCTTGCCATAAGATAGCACCTGCTTCAGACGCAAGCGCTTGGGCCGCAAAATCATGACCGTCGAATCGTTCACCAACTAACGGTACATACAAACAGCCTTTCCGTATTTGTCTGGTGTCAGTACATACTCCTTGAATCTTCAATTCCTCATCTTGTTTACGCGTAAGCGCACCGCCGCACATAGCGGCGATGCTTAGTAATGGTTTATGAATCACAATTTTCTGCCCCTTATCGCTTCTTTTGCAACGATGCGGTCGTCAAAATCAAATACTTTTCCCGCGATCAGTTGATAGGTCTCATGACCTTTCCCCGCAATCAATACTACATCTCCCGGGCTTGCCATTTCAATAGCCTTTTTTATGGCCTGCCTGCGATCCACAATAAGCTGATATCGCCCTTCTGGAACATCGTCCGTAAGAAGACCTGCTTCTATATCCTTCAAAATAAGCTGCGGATCCTCTGTTCGTGGATTATCCGACGTAATAATCACTATATCACTAAGGCCAGCTGCAATCTTCCCCATGATCGGGCGCTTGGTCTTATCTCGATCTCCACCACATCCAAATACGGTTATGATGCGACCTTGAGCAAACTCTTGTAACGTGCGAAGTACATTATCTAGTCCATCTGGTGTATGTGCATAATCCACGATGACCGCATACGGCTGACCCTCATCCACGGCTTCAACCCGTCCCTCTACCCCAGGCACCGATTCGAGGCTTTTCTTAATATTATGCAGTGGTACATCTTCAAGAAGTGCAGCAGCAATCGCAGCCATGGTGTTATACACATTAAACTTGCCTATCATCTTTAATGATATATCGATACTGCCGCGAAAGGTATCTACATGAAAAGATGTTCCCTTCGCAGTTATAGCAATGTTAGTAGCACAAACATCCGCTTTATCGTTTAAACCGTATGTAATAACCTCGGCTGCTGTTAATTTTGTGAATGGCTCAGATGCTTTATCATCTGCATTCAAAACCGCATACTTCCGTTGTTTGGGATCCTTGGCAAAAGCATTGCCCAGTCGTGAGAAAAACAACCCCTTAGCATTCTGATATTCCTCTACAGAATTATGATAATCCAAGTGGTCCTGTGTCAAATTTGTAAAGACAGCGGTTCGAAAATCGGTGCCCTTCACCCGCCCTTGTTCAAGTGCATGTGAGGATACCTCCATCACGCAGAACTCCGTACCTGTCTCCAGCATATCATTCAGGCTCTTCTGCAACTCTAATGCTTCTGGTGTTGTTCCCGACATGGGGAACTTCTTCCCGTTATACTTCATCTGAATTGTACCTATCAATCCGGTTTTGAGACCATAATCGCTCATGATCTTATCGATAAGATAGGTCGTTGTTGTCTTACCATTCGTACCTGTCACACCTACAACGGTCATCCGCTGGCTTGGATGTCCGTAAAAAGCATCTGCAAGTATAGCCATTGCAAACCGGCAATCCTTGACCACGACCTGTGGCAGGGTAGTATCTAGTCTTCGGTTAACGATAAGAGCGGATGCACCTTTTCTCTCCGCTTCGCTCGCGTAATCATGTCCATCCACCGTATGACCGGGCAAACAGATAAACAGATCACCCGGTATAACCTGTCTGGAATCCGTCTGCAATCTTAGGATGTCAATCTCAGCATTGCCTAAAATAACAGATGAGGCTAAAACGGAAGTCAGTTCGTTCAGTTTCATCGTCATCCCTCCATATGTGCACAACTTGACATTAGCATCTTAACTCGTTATTTCAGATACTGTAATGACTAGTGCCCATGCTTACCTTCAGACGAATCTTTCCCCATATATATCCGGATCGTTGACCCTCGCTCTACTCGACTTCCCGGCTTCGGTGCTTGGTTGATTACCACCTCACCGGTACCCGATTTAGCAAGCATGAAGTTCATGTTCAGGTCTTCATATAGGTCTTGAACTGTAGCACCGACGAGATTAGGTACAGTTACTGTTGGTGTCTCACCGTATTTGTATTCCCGAGCAAGCTGATCCTTGCGCTGTGGAATCTTCATATAATGCAGCGCATCCTCTAGAATGTTCTGCACGATCGGCGCAGCTACGACGCCCCCGAATTGAATCCCTTTCGGATTATCTACCGCTGTGTACACTACAATCTGCGGATCATCAGCTGGTGCAAATCCGATAAAGGATACAATGTGCTCGGTCGAAGAATAACGGCCATTAATAACCTTCTGTGCTGTTCCTGTTTTCCCGCCAACCCGGTAGCCATCAATAAAGGCAGGACGTCCCGTACCTTTCGCTACGACACTCTCCAGCGCTTCCCTAACTTGTTTAGAAGTTTCCTCTGATATAACTTGCTTTACCGGTTCTGGTTTAATCTCTTCAACGGTCTTACCTGTCTCCGAGTTAATCCAGGCTTTTGCTACGTGAGGTTGATAAAGGTTCCCACCGTTGATCGCCGCAGATACCGCAGCCACCTGTTGAATCGGCGTAACCGAAACCCCCTGACCAAAGGCAGTAGTAGCTAATTCAACGGGGCCTACCCGTGACAGTTTAAACAAGATACCATTCTCTTCACCGATTAAGTCCACACCTGTCTTTGTACCAAAACCAAAATCACGGATATATTGGAATAAGGTTTCTTTCCCCAGCTTTTGACCGAGGGCTACAAACCCTGGATTGCAAGAATTCTGAACGACTTCCATGAATGTTTGACTTCCGTGTCCTCCCTTTTTCCAGCAGCGAAGCCTTGCTCCGCCAACTTCAACAGCACCAGCATCAAAGAATTGATCATTTTTAAGATTCACTTTGCCTTCTTCAAGCGCAGCAGCAAGCGTGATGATCTTAAAAGTCGATCCAGGCTCATAAGTCATCCAAATCGGAAGATTCCGATTATAAATTTCAGGTGCGAAATCATTATACTTTCCCGGGGAATATCCCGGTCTACTAGCCATTGCCAGAATTTCACCGTTCTTCGGATTCATCGCAATCGCCCAACTCGCATTGGCCTGATACTTAACCATCGCTTGATCCAATTCCCGCTCCATAATAGATTGGATGGATTTGTCGATCGTGAGTTCCAGGTTAAGCCCATCTCTAGGCTCCACATATTTCTCCGAAGACCCTGGCATCAGCCTGCCGCCAGCATCTGATAGATAAGATATGTTGCCATTCATGCCCATTAGCTTATCATCAAACTTTTTCTCCGTTCCCGTTAGTCCCTGATTATCTATTCCTGTAAAACCAAGAATATGCGCTGCAAGACCACCATAAGGATAGTATCGTTTATTATCCTCAGCAACAACGATACCCGGCAGCTTTAAATCACGAATTTTCTGAGCCAGCTCCATCGTAATTTTCCGTCCACCGGGTTTAAGGCGTTCAACCATGGATCCCCGCTTCGTAATAATCTTCTTTACGTCGGCCTCCTTCATGCCTAGCAAAGAAGCTAAGAGTTGAGCTGTTTTATCTGGCTCTTTAATCTGAACCGGGATAGCCATGATTGTCGGCGTGCTAATATTCGTCACTAATGCTTCTCCGTTACGATCTAGAATTTCTCCACGCTTTGCCGTGAACGGAATTTCTCGACGCCAGGACTCTTCTGCTTTCGCTGACAACTCGGCACCTTTACCAATCTGAACATAGGCAAGCCGAACAACAAGTGCGGCAAACAACACAAATAGCAGAAGTAGAGCCCATAGCAACCTACGTCTTTGAGAAACCATGGATACCTTCAACTAAGATCCCCCCAATCGAACCCGTAAGCTCATGATATACGTTTATCACATGAGTATTCGGGACAACCAGGGGTTAGAACAAGCTCTTATTCGCCTTGCGCTGTCTCTTCTTGCTTTACATCCTCCTGCTGATCAACAGACTCGGTTGAATCATCGACTCCCTTTACCGTGTCAGCTGCTGATTTGAGTGTAAGATAGACGACACGTTGACCTTTTTCGGTTATTTCTTTCTGTTCTGCAACGTAGCCTTCACCTTTTACATTAACCCGCACCTTCATTAAGGTGAGGACCTCCATCGCATCCCTCAGAGATTCACCTTTCAAATCCGGGATCTTCATCGAAGTGTTCTCCTCAGTGAGAAGGTAGATCTTCTGACTAGCTGCCATAGAAGCACCCGCTGGTGGGTACTGTTTCTTTACCGTGCTTCCTTTACCCAATGTTTCAAAGGTTAATCCCTCGGCGAGCAGCTTAGCTTTGACTTCACTTACTTTCATTCCAGCCAAGTCTGGCGTTTTGAGCAGATCAGCAGTTTCTGTTTTTACTTTGTCATCCTTATCCGCCTGTGTTTCGGTCTTTGGAACGCCCCAATATTTAAGCGTTTGGGATACGATCTTTTGAAATACAGGCGCAGCTGCGGCTCCGCCGCCAATCTTCTGATTCGGTTCGTCAATAATGACGAGTACAGCGATTTTAGGATTATCAACAGGTGCGTATCCAATAAAGGACACTACCGCTTTGGAACGGTCACTATAGTCCCCTTTTACAGCTGTACCGGTTTTACCCGCTACACGGTAACCTTCAATATATGCGTTATGTCCGGTACCCTTTTCTTGGTCAGCTACGACCTGCTCCAGATATTCGCCTGTTTTTCTAGAGGTTTCTGCTGATATTACTTGGCGAACAACCTCTGGCTCAATCTTTGTTTTCTCACCGGTATTTGGATCTTCAAATTCCTTGACGATATGAGGCTCTAACAACTTTCCTCCGTTCGCCACAGCCGAAATCGCTGCGAGCTGCTGAATCGGCGTAACCGACACCGCATAGCCATATGGAACGGTAGATATATCGATGTCTCTTTCCATATTCATACGTCCGAGAGCCTCATTCGGAAGATCAATATTGGTTCTTTCACTAAAACCAAACGCGTTAATATAATTTTTCAATCGTTCTTTACCAAGCATTTCATAACCAAGCTTGACGAAAGCTACGTTACTGGATCGCTTCACACCTTCTAGATAAGAGATCTGTCCCCATCCGCCAGCTTTAATATCATAGTGTGTTCTTCCTCCAGCGCGGATCGAGCCGGATAAATATTCCGCATTTGGATTGAACAAATTCTCTTGAATTGCACTGGCTAGCGTAACGATCTTAAACGTGGATCCCGGCTCATAAGTGGAACTAATAGCATGATTCCTGAAGCTCTCCAGATTGTATTCCCAATATGTATTCGGGTCAAAGTTTGGCATATTCGCCATCCCTAAAATTTCCATGGTATTGGGGTCTGCAGCAATAACCGTCATACTCACTGGATTATATTGCTGATATGCTTCACGCATTGCATCCTCGATATAATACTGGATAGTGTCATCAATCGTCAGCTTAAAATTTTTACCATTTTTGGCAGGCTGGTATACTTCGTCAGCAGAAGGGACCTTAACCCCCTTCTTATCACTCTGATATTTCGCAAACCCGTCAATCCCTTTAAGCTCATCATCGAAATACTTCTCAAACCCAGCTACCGCGTTCCCTTGGCGATCCGTGTAACCGAGTACATGGGCAGCCATCGTATCTCTTGGATAGAAGCGTTTCTTCTCGGTGACAACCGTAATTCCGGTATCTACAACCTGCCCCGAGGTTCTGAGTTTCTGTTCAAGCTTCTTTTTTAGTTCTTCAACCTTATTCCTCTTTTCTTCATCCATCTTCCAGCCTTCGTTACGAATTTCACGATAGGTATGATACTCCCCATCATCGTTTTTGGCAGTCACAAGCTTTCTCAGGGCTTCTTTGTTTTTCCCTAGCACTTGATTTAGACCATCAACGATATCATCTTCCAAACCATTCGCATGAATAACCTTAGGATTAATCGTAACCGTATATGCAGGCGCGTCCATGGCAAGAATGTCGCCGTCCCGGTCTGTGATCGTCCCCCGAGAGGCTGTTAACGTCTCTTGTCGATTCCATTTCTTCGAAGCTTGTTCGGCCCAAAAGTCATTGTCTATAACCTGTAGCCAGAAAATTCGTCCAATCAATAAAGCAAAAAAGAGGGTAATCACTCCCCCTATTAGCAATGTACGCAGTTTAATTTTTTTTATCATCGGTACAACCTCACTATTATTCTAGTTTTGTCCCGACGGAGCATTGGATGCATCTTTCCCTGATGGGGAGACATGGATCGCATTGTCTTGCTCAGCTTGTACATAACCGAGCTCTTTCGCTTTTTGTGCAATGCCCATTTCGAGCGATTGTTTCTTCACCTGAAGCGTGTCTATTCCTTGATTTAATGTTTTGATCTGGGAATCTGCATTCTGAATTTGTCGGTTCATATCATAGATCTTCACATGACTCATTCCAACCCACCCCATCACTGCAACCACAAACAGCACGGACATTAGGTAGAGAAGCTTTTCTCTCTTAGGAAGCTGAGAACGACGTTTAATAACTGTCGTTGTCTCGACATATTGGGACTGTTGTTCCTTCTGTCTCTCTTGTACGGCCAAATTGCCGCGTGTGTAGGCCATGGCTGAATTCTCCTTCGTTTTTGTTTTTCTAAGTGTGTTATAACTTCTCTGCGATACGCAGCTTGGCCGAACGAGCACGTGGATTAAGCGCTAATTCTGATTCACTTGGTACGATCGGTTTACGATTCACAAGCTTTAGAGATCCTTGGCCACCACCACATACACACATTGGAAAGTCTGGCGGACAAGTACACTTCGGAATATAACTGTTAAAGATTTGCTTACAAATTCGGTCTTCCAAAGAATGGAATGTAATAACAGATACTCTTCCTCCTGGAGCCAGACATCTCACAGCCTGATGTAAAGCATCCTTGAAAGCTCCTAACTCATCGTTTACTGCAATACGAAGCGCCTGAAAACTACGTTTCGCTGGATGGCCGCCCGTTCTGCGAGCCGCGGCCGGAATTCCTTCTTTAATCATATCGACCAACTGACCTGTAGTTTGAATGGGGCTAATGACCCGCTTTTCACAAATAACCCTAGCGATACGTCTCGAAAATTTCTCTTCACCGTATTCAAACAAAATCTTGGCGATTTCTTGTTCTGACCATTCATTCACGATTTCTGCTGCCGTAAGCTCTGCGGATTGATCCATCCGCATATCTAGCGGTGCATCGTGATTGTAGCTGAACCCTCTCTCCCCTTCATCGAATTGCGGCGAAGACACGCCCAAATCAAACAGAATACCGTCAACTAGGCCGGGGTCATCCTCGTCACGACCGACTTCGCCCCGGAGTACCTCCTCCAAGTCGCGGAAATTCGTCTTGACCAGGGTAACCCTGTCTCCATAAGGCTTCAGAGCCTCGCGCGCATTATTAAGCGCCCAATCATCTTGATCTAGCGCAATCAAGCGGCCTTCTGAACCCAGTTTGGAAGCGATCAGCGAGCTGTGGCCCGCTCCTCCCAGTGTACAGTCAACATATATACCGTCTGGTTTGATGCGCAGCCCTTCTGTCGCTTCTTCTTTAAGCACCGTGATGTGATGAAACAAGCTGCAGCCCTCCATAATTGTCTACTCATTCCACATGTGATATCATGCGGATTGGTTACAGGTCGAAATCGAAATCGACCAGCTTCTCTGCAATGTCATTAAACGCTTCTTCTGATTGCTGATAATACTTCTGCCATTGCTCTTTACTCCAAATCTCCACTCGATTCGAAACGCCGATTACGACGCATTCTTTGTCGAGCTTCGCAAATTCCCGCAAATTGCCCGGCAAATTTACCCTTCCCTGTTTATCCCATTCACATTCTGTCGCCCCGGAGAAAAAAAACCGAGTAAACGCACGTGCGTCTGACTTCATCAGCGGGAGGGATTTGAGCTTTTGTTCCATAATGGCCCATTCTTCAGTGGGGTATACAAAGAGACACTGGTCGAGTCCGCGAGTTACAATAAAGGAGCTGCCAAGGAGATCGCGAAACTTCGCAGGGATAATGATTCTTCCCTTATCGTCGATGCTATGCTGAAATTCTCCCATAAACATCAGGCACTCTCACTCCTTTAACCCCGAATCCCCCACTTTGCACCACTTTCCACCACTTTAGGATAATAGATTCGCCATTACAAATCAAATCCCTTCAAGCAAGTTATTGTTTTTTTCTTGCCTATGTCTTTGCGATACATCAAAAAAACCCTTATTTGAATTCTTTCCGAATCCAAATAAGGGTTATGCATATTAGCAAAAAGCCTTGTAGCGCATCGTTTTAATGCTGTGCCCAACTATTCAAATAAGATTTCTGTGTTTCACTTAGTTCATCAATTCCCATTCCAAGACTTTCTAGTTTATAACGAGCGACTTGCTCATCCAGTTCATAAGGTACATTCACAACTCGATTACCAATTGTTTGATATTGATCATTTACATATTTCAAGGAAAGTGCCTGTAATGCAAACGTCATGTCCATGATCTCGGCTGGATGCCCGTCACCTGCTGCAAGGTTTACCAGACGACCTTCAGCTAGAAGATAGATTTTACGTCCATCATTCAAATGGTACTCTTCAATATTACGACGCACCGTACGAATAGATTTCGAACGGGATTCCAAATCTGGCTTATTCACTTCCACATCGAAGTGTCCAGCATTGGATAAAATCGCTCCGTCCTTCATCACATCATAGTGTTCACCGCTGATTACATCACGGTTACCTGTCACAGTAACAAAGAAGTCACCACGCTTCGCCGCTTCACCCATTGGCATTACATGGAAGCCGTCCATGTAAGCTTCAACTGCTTTAATCGCATCCACTTCAGTAACGATTACGTTCGCACCAAGGCCTTTAGCGCGCATGGCAACGCCCTTTCCGCACCACCCGTACCCTACAACGACCACCGTCTTACCCGCTACAACCAAGTTGGTAGTCCGATTAATTCCATCCCATACAGACTGTCCTGTGCCGTAACGGTTATCGAACAGGTATTTACAGTACGCATCATTCACAGCAACCATCGGGAAGTTCAACGCACCTTCTTTTTCAAGTGATTTCAACCGGAGGATGCCCGTTGTTGTCTCCTCAGCGCCTCCACGAATTCCAGCAAGTAGATCGGGACGTTCTGCATGAAGAATCGTAACAAGATCCCCGCCATCATCGATGATCAAGTCAGGTTTGCTTTCTAACGCCTTTATAAGCAGCTCCTTGTACTCCTCTGGCTCAGGATTGTATTTAGCAAACACCGTGATACCATCCTCTACCAGAGCAGCACATACATCATCCTGTGTTGAGAGCGGGTTACTTCCTGTAATAGTGACCTCGGCACCACCAGCCTGAACCACTTTTGCAAGATAGGCGGTCTTCGCTTCGAGGTGTAGGGAGATTGCTACCTTGAGTCCTTTAAACGGCTGTTCTTCTTCGAACTGCTTCCGTACTCGATTCAGAACGGGCATATGCGCCTCGACCCAATCGATCTTCAAATGTCCCTCTGGTGCAAGTTTCAAATCCTTGATAACGCTATTCTGAATTGACGATGAACTCATACAACAGCCTCCCTAAAAAATGAATTATGCAGTACTATATCATACCCCAGCTTTTTACATAAGTGTCTGTATGAAAATGAATTTAGAGATACACAGCTCGGTGAATGCCTGAATCATCATAAGGAATACTCATCAGATCATCCAAGAGAGTTAGTCCATATCGATTTAAATAGTAGAAAATATTAAAAACTCGCTCCTGAGGTCGACCCATAGGTGCGATAGACTGGCTTAGAAAATCCCATTGTCTCAACGCGGCACTGTGCTGTTGTTCTAACGAAGCTTTGGTTTTATTCAGGAGAAAATCCATCTGATCCAAAATTTTCGTCTGATTACTCTGACCTAGCTTCACGAGTCCGGGCTGCAAATTTGCAATGTCCTCCAGCAAAGGATTGTAAAGCCGATGGAACAACTCTTTGGTCTCTTTGAAACGTTCATCCAAATCGATTCCATTTTGTCCAGCTAACCAATCCTGACGCTTAGCTTCCAAGTTAACGTGTATATCTTGAAATGTTAATTCGTATTTCTCCAAATATTTCTGAGAGGTGGCATCCACGAGTGTAAACGACATTCGCGGCAAGATTAACGGCATCTGAAGGCCCATCTCAGCAAACGCATAACGTGTAATTGCCCAGTAGGAGATCTCACCTTGACCTAGTACTGTTCCCAGTACCGGTAGCAAAGAATCTTGCATGATCGGCCGAGTGAGCACATTATTACTGAAGCGTTCTGGATGCTGCGAAAGTTCTGCAAGCAGCTCAGATTCGGAGAACGAGATTAAACCTTTTCTGTCTGTGAAGACTCCATTTTCCCTAAACAGTAAGATTCGCTTGTCATCGTATAGATAAAACAAGTTCGCCCCATTCTCGGGAACATCCGCCTGCAATTCATATCCCAAACCTGTCATATCCCTTGCTGCTAACTGGTACGATTGACCTAGAGAGTCATTATGACGAATCAATTGTTCAAAGATCGGAGCCTCCAAAACTCGTAAATCTGGATCTGAAGAATCAAGAAGAATTAATCCGTATTTCCCAAACATCGCCCCCATTAATTGAGCAAATGCATCACTAAGGCCAGTGGAAGTTGCTGCTGCTGAGCGAAGTAAATGAATTATTTCAGACTTATACTCACTATCTTTAAGCAGTTCCTGCATTTCATCAAGAGCTTGGTTCCATTGTTCTGCATGAACTGGTGTACAGCTAACCGATGTCCTCGGACCCTCCTCACGCTCCATTCTAATCTTGGCCACTTCTAGCTCCGCATCCATAACAAAGGTATGATCTACTTCATCCCAGTCATGATCTTCCCCTGCAATCCAAAATAAAGGAACAACGGGTCTACCGAGTCTTCTCTCAGCCTCTTGGGCTGCTTGTATGATCGTAATGGCCTTATGAACAACAAGCATGGGTCCCGTAAACAAGCCGCTCTGCTGTCCACCTGTAATGACTAGAGTACCTTCTCGCTCCAGTAAATCAAGCGATTTATGTACCGCATCATGCCCATTGTATCTTTCATTATATAACCGAAGACACGCGGTTAGCGCTTTCCGGTTAATTCGTTTCTCCTCGGTCTGGTCCAGCCATTTCACTCGGTGCTCCCAGCTTCGTTCATCTCGGTGATTACCACCGTAAAAACCACTTACCTGTTCATAGTGGTCCATGTAATCTTGTGCCAGGCTTGATCCGCCAGATAATGGCTCGGGCACTATATTCATGAGGTATGCCTCCCATTCTACTTCAACCTATCTTGGTTAACTTACTTTAGTAAAGCTCATATTGATTGTACCGAATGATGATGTTCTCCGTCAAAGGAAAATAGAAAAACCGCCAGCGCTCAGGCTGACGGTTAATACTTTCAGAACCTATCAAATTATTAAGCGTAAGCTTTGGACACCCAGTGACCTTTTGAAACCTCAACCAATTCGGTATCTTTCTCTTCAAGGACAACCGTACCTGCTTCGCCTTTTGCAGCTGAAATAGGTCCTTGCATATCATTTTCAATAATCAGACGCTTTTTATTAGCTTCAATCTCTGGATCAGGGATTGGAATTGCAGACAAAAGCGATTTGGTATACGGATGGATCGGATTCGCATACAGCTCTTCACTGTCAGCAAGCTCCACCATTTTACCCAAATACATAACTGCTACACGGTCACTGATATGCTTTACCATTGATAAATCATGGGCAATGAACAAGTATGTCAATCCAAGGCGATCCTGCAGATCTTTCAACAAATTGACAACCTGAGCTTGAATCGACACATCAAGCGCCGAAATCGGTTCATCACAGATGATAAATTTCGGATTTACCGCAAGTGCACGAGCGATACCGATCCGCTGACGCTGACCACCGGAGAACTCATGCGGATACCGCGTAGCATGGTCGCTGTTCAAGCCAACCATATCAAGAAGCTCTTCCACCCGCTTTTTTCGTTCAGCTCGGCTACCAGCCATACCGTGGATATCCAAAGCCTCACCGATGATATCTGTAACAGTGAACCGCGGATTCAACGATGCATAAGGATCTTGGAAGATCATCTGCATATCGCGGCGCATTGCCTTCATTTTTTTCTGAGACAACTTGTAAATGTCTGTTCCACCGAACATCACACTACCAGCAGTAGGCTCATACAGACGGAGAATGGTACGTCCTGCCGTAGATTTACCACAACCTGACTCACCAACCATTCCCAGCGTTTCGCCTTCACGGATGTTGAAGTTCAAGTTATCTACCGCTTTTAAGATTTGCCCCTTACCGACATCAAAATATTTCTTCAGGCCTTTAACCTCGATTAGATTGTTACTCTTCATGATGTCTCAGCCTCCCGTGCCATCGGATGAAGGTTCCAGCAACGCGCTACATGTGTATCGCTGAATTCCGTTGCACCCGGATCGATTCGTTCACAAATTCTCATCGCCTCATCACAGCGAGCACAGAATGGACAACCCACCGGCGGCTTGATAAGGTCTGGAGGCGTACCGATAATCGGAATGAGCGGCTCGTCCTTCTTCTGATCCAGACGAGGCATGGAGCGTAGGAGACCTTTAGTATAAGGATGCTGTGGATTCTTAAATATTTCCCATTTCGTTCCTGTCTCCACAACTTCACCAGCGTACATTACGATAACACGGTCACACATACCAGCAACTACACCAAGGTCATGCGTGATCAGAATAATCGATGTACCCAGACGATCCTGCATTTCTTTCATAACATCCATAATCTGTGCCTGGATTGTAACATCAAGTGCCGTTGTCGGCTCATCCGCGATAAGTAGAGCCGGACTGCAGGCAAGAGCAATTGCGATCATCGCACGCTGACGCATACCTCCAGAAAACTCATGGGGATATTGATTAAAACGCTCTTCAGCATTTTTAATACCAACGAGTTTAAGCATTTCAATCGCTTGTTTTTTGGCTTCACTAGAGGACATACCTTGATGCTTGATGAGTACTTCTGTAATTTGTTTACCTATTTTAATGGTAGGATTCAAGGAAGTCATCGGATCTTGGAAGATCATACCGATATCTTTACCACGAATCGCTTCCATCTGTTTGTTTGTTTTTTTCAGGAGATTTTGTCCTTGGAATATAATTTCTCCCTTTTTAATTTCTGACGGCGGGGACGGAATCAGACGCATAATCGTTTGGGCGGTAACACTTTTACCACTTCCGGATTCACCGACGATCGCAACCGTCTCCCCTTTGCCGACTTCAAAATTCACACCGCGAACCGCTTTAACTTCTCCACCGCGTACACGGAACGAAACATTGAGATCTTTAACCTGCAAAATCGGTTCCATACCTTCCCACCTCCTATTTTTTCAGTTTCGGATCCAGCGCATCACGCAGTCCATCACCGAAAATGTTAAATGCGAGCATCGTCAAGCTGATAAAGAGAGCTGGGAACAACATCCGCCAAGGATAGTACATCCAGCCGGATAGTGCATCGTTGATCATTGAACCCCATGATGCAACCGGTGCTTGGACACCCAGACCGAGGAAGCTGAGGAATGATTCAGCGAAGATCGCATTTGGTACAGACAACGTCAATGTAACAATAATTGGACCCAGTGCATTAGGAATCAAGTGGCGGAACAACAGTCTTGGCGCACCTGCACCCATCGAACGAGAAGCAAGTACAAACTCTCTGTTCTTCAGCTGCATGATTTCGCCCCTGACAATCCACGACATGTTAATCCAACCTGTAATCGTTAAAGCGAGTATGATCGTACCTAAACTTGGCTCAAATACGACCAGAAGCAGAATAGTAACCAAAAGATAAGGGATTGAATATAGAATTTCAGCAAATTTATTCATGAACTCATCGACACGACCACCAAAGTATCCCATTACACCGCCATAAATGACACCGATCATGAGGTCAATTGCCGCAGCAGCGAGTCCAACGATCAAGGATATTCGAGCGCCCATCCAGGTACGGACAAACACGTCACGTCCCAGATCATCGGTACCGAACCAATGCTCCGAAGAAGGCGGCATGTTCGTGTTCATGAGATCATTCGTTTCATAGTCATAATTCACCATCATCGGTCCAAAAATGGCCATGAAGACGATCATGATCATAATAATTAAGCCGGTCATGGCGAGCTTGTTCTTACGCAATCTTTCCCAAGAATCACGCCATGCCGACAAGCTTTCACGCTGAATAACTTCAGATTGTTTCTCATCTACACCAATTTTTTGAAAATCTTCAGGTGTTAAGTTTTGTGCCGCGGGATGCGGTATAGTCTGTTCTGTCGCCATGATGTTAGCCCTCCTTCCCGCCACTCAGTTTAATACGCGGATCTACTAGTACATAAACAATATCGGTTAAGAAACGAGCAAGCATCAACAGGATGCCGTAGAAAATAGTAATTCCCATAATAACCGTGTAATCACGATTTGTTATACTATCAACAAACTGCTTACCAATACCGCCGATTCCAAAGATCTGCTCAATAACAACGGAACCTGTAATAATATTCGCTGTCATGGGACCCACATAGGTTACGACAGGCAAAATACCATTTCGGATGACATGGCGGAACATGATAGCGAACCAGTTAAGACCTTTTGCTTTAGCAGTTTTAATATAATCTGAGTGAAGAACTTCAAGCATACTGGAACGAGTTAAGCGTGCGATAAACGCAATCGGCTGGGCAGCAAGCGCCATTACCGGAAGTACATAATCAAGCGGACCGTCAAATCCCATTACGTTAAACAAGCCTGCTTTTTCACCAAGTACGTATTGAAGCAAGGAAGCAAGCACAAAGCTTGGGACTGCAATTCCTAGAACGGAAACAATCATAGCGACATTATCAATTAATTTACGATGATAGAGGGCTGCCAACATACCTAGCAGTACGCCGACTATAACCGAAACAACAATCGCAATTAGACCTAATTTCAAAGAAGGTGCAAATGTCTCAGTAATAATATCTGTTACACTTTGACCTTGTTGCTTCATCGATAATCCAAAATCACCTTGTACGATATTTCCTAAATATTTCGTGTACTGCTGAAAAATCGGTTTATCCAGATCATATTGCTCCATCAACCTCGCCAATATTTCAGGCGACGGCTTCTTCTCTCCCATGAATGGATCACCAGGTATGGCTTTCATGAGAAAAAATGTGGCTGAGATCAATATGAACAACGATACAAGCATGTAAAAGAACTTACTCGCTACATACCTCAGCATCCCGCATCCCCCTTGATGTATTGTTCTATGCTCAATTCTAGTTTTATTGTAATAAACACGAGAACGAATAATCAATTCTATAAGTTTCACCAATTAAAACAAGATTTGGCAATGTCAACATAATATAAAAAATCGGGATATATATGAGGGAATTCCCCACATATATATCCCGAAACGCAACCTCTAATTAAGATTACTCAACATATGCGCGTGTAAAATCAAGATCCCCTTTGAAGTCGATATTAATGTTCTTCATCCAAGGTTTAACCAATGAGACGCTAGAGTAGTAATAGATTGGCATAACAATTTGATTGTCCTCAACCAAGATTTTCTCAGCTTTAGCCATGAGTTCCATACGTTTAGCATTATCGCTAGTTGCGTATGCTTCTCTTACAAGTTTGTCATACTCTTCATTTTTGAAGCCGGTGTCATTGTTTCCGCTACCGGAAGTCCACATATCGATGTAAGTCATCGGATCGTTGTAGTCAGCGCCCCAACCGGAACGAGCCACTTGATAATCCAAGTTCGTACGGTTCTTCAAGAACACGCCCCACTCTTGGTTCTGAACTTTCACGTTAACACCTAGATTGTTCTTCCACATATCAGCAATCGCCAAAGCAATCTTCTTGTGGTTATCGTCGGAGTTATGAATCAATGTAACTTCTGGCAATGTTGTATAACCCTTTTCCTTCATCCCTTGTTCAAGCAATTTCTTCGCTTCTGCAAGGTCCTCAGTGAAATAGGAATCCGCTACTTCTTTACGATACTCGTCTTTCTCACCTTTAATACCTGGAGGTACGAAACCGAATGCAGGTGTTTGTCCACCTTGTGTAATCTTTTCAACAATCGCTTGACGATCAATAGCCATAGCGAAAGCTTTACGAATATTCACATTGTCAAACGGCTCTTTAGTTGTATTGAATACATAGAAATAAGTAGAAGCTGTACCTTTGATTTTAAGCTCGTTCGGCATTTCTTTCTTAACGGCTTGAAGCTGGTCTGTTGGAATGTTTCCTACAGGGTGTCCAGCATAGTCTAGCTCATTGTTACGGTAACTAGAAAGCTCTGTAGCAGAGCTGTTTACGATGCTCATCACTACTTTTTCTAGTTTGATGGATTTGTTATCCCAATATTGGTCGTTTTTAGCCAATTCGATCTTTTGACCTTTCGTAATCGATGCGATTTTGAAAGGACCATTCGCAATGATCGTATCTGCTTTTGTCGCCCATTTATCGTTATCTTTCGCCGATTGGTGAATCGGATAATATGTTTGGAATGCTGTTAGACTTAGGAAATATGGTGTAGGGTTCTCAAGTGTAACTTCCAGCGTATAGTCATCTGTAGCTTTCACGCCAACTTCGTTAGCATCCTTGATCTTACCCATGTTGTATGCTTCTGCATTCTTTATGTAATACAGTTGGTAAGCATACGGTGGTGCAGGCATAAAGTTAGGATCCAAGACACGCTTCCAAGCGTATTCAAAATCCTTAGCCGTTACCGGATCGCCATTGCTCCATTTAGCGTCTTTGCGGAGCGTAAACACGTACTTCAGGCCGTCCTCTGAAATGTCCCATTTCTCAGCCACACCTGGTACTGCCTCACCTTTGTCGCCTTTACGTGTCAAGCCCTCAAATACAGCATTAATGATCGTATTCGAGTTATTGTCTTGAGACTGTCCTGGATCCAATGTAGGAGGCTCTGATGCGAGGTTCATACGGAAAATTTGCTCTTTCGGTTTCCCGTTGTCCCCGGTTGCGCTCTGGTCATCGTTCTTGTTGTTGGATCCGCATCCGGCCAACACAGTACCGATGGCAAGAATCAGCGTCAATAGTAGTAAAAGACTTCTGTGTTTCTTCATCTTGCAGTTTCCCCCTCATAGATTTTAGGTATATGCTAATCGATTATACAACCAGTGGTCAAAAAAATCCATAAAAACCCCGAGAGAAATATCTCCCTGCGAGGTTTAATGACACATGATTGTAAATGTTTTGTTCAATATCATGCCCTTACATCACTTTAAATATGTTAAGTATAATGAGAGAAAATGTAAATATTATGTAACTAATGCTCGTTGTTACAAATGCCAACCGCCATACTGCACGAAATAATCTTTTCCCATCAACCTGTCCCTTCCAACGGTTCTGCGCTCCGCCAATCAGCCCTGCCGTTATTAATAGCAGTAACAAAATTAAATAAAATCCGAACTTAGACTGGAACAAATTGTTAAAAAGAGCGGAAACAGAAAACACTAAAAACAAAGTGGTTACATCCATCGCAAGCCTCATAGCTTGCTTCTTATCTTTTTTTCGCAGATAGACGAACAAATAAATCAGAACAAACGGTATGATTGGAGCAACACTCATAACAATAAATAAATCCATTCTCACGCCTCCTTTACATGAATACCTTCTATCAGTTTCCATATTAGACGGTGAGCAGGCGTTGGCACCCCCTTACTCTCGCCCATACGAACAATGCTTCCATTAATTGATGTAACCTCTGTCGTACGTCCTTCTAATACATCCTTCAGCATAGAGGACGTGTTACGAGAAGTGGATTGACACACCTTTAGAATCTGTTCCCATAAATCGGACTCCCAAGGTATACCGCAAGCAGTATAAACTGTAATCCCCTCTTCATAAAGTTCCCTCATGAACGCAATGCGCTCTTCCGATTCAAGAAGTGCTCCATTAGGAATCCGCCATAGAGCTGTTAACGGGTTAATCACAGCATTCATTAACAGTTTCCGATAGATCATGCCATCCAAATCATTCGACAAAAAAACCTCAAATCCTGCTCTTTTCAAAGATGCAGCAAGTGCTTTTTCTGATTGACCAGTCTCATGGCAAAATTGTTTTCCTTCTATAGAAGACGTCCCTGTCTGTCCGATCCAGGTAGAACCAGCACCCGCATGTATTACTTCGGTTTCTCCCACTCGTTTAGCTCCCTCGGTCGTAATAGCTACAAATAACGACCAGTTAGGAAGCATTCGTTGTATTTGTTCGATGTGCCCCGTTCCATTCTGGAAGCAAATCAACTTTCGTTTCATACATGAATACGGGGTGAGAATTTCTCTAACGGCTGTCTCGATCCCCGTTTGTTTTACCATCATAAAAATAAAATCGTTCTCGCCTAGACCACTTTGATCATGGAACTCCGTAATTGACTTGGCTTGAAACAACTCACTGGAGATCTGAATCACTTCATCTTTCTCTTCTATGGTTATTCCATTTAATCGCAGTTGTTCGGCTTGCTCTGTACTGCGGCACCACAACACCACATTAGACCCACTAGCTGCAAGTCTACCTCCGTACAGCAATCCGAGTGATCCTGCACCAATAATATGTATAGTCATCACATAAACCTCCGTTGCTGGTGTTTCATCTTAGCTTTTAGTATATATCAGAACAATTGACAAAAATACAAATAACCCGTTCTGGCGCTTTATAAATGCGCTTAGAGCGGGTTATTTATTCCATGTCTCAAGTATAACTACTCAATGCGTTCTAGATTACCGTTGGCATCCATTTTGAAGCGGGTCTTTAATTCTTCTTCCTCTTCATTGAGAAATGCCAGTCTTCTAGCTCTGTCCATAATCTGAATTAATGCCTTATAGTCATCGTTAACTACGTGATAGTCCGTCTTCACTTCACTGACTTCTTTTAATAGACGGGCATTCTCACTACGAAGTCTACTCAGCTCTTCATCCTTCTCACGCAAGTTTCTCTCAAGAACCTTGTACTGACGTCCACTTTCCTGCAATCCACCCTTCCATTGACGCAAAAAACGGATGACAGCATCGATGGAAAGCGTTTCTTCACTAGCACCCTCGCTCTTATAGCTATCATGGTCGAGTTCTGCATGAGCCAAGCCTGCTACTTGTGGAACTGCGGCTGTTTGTTTCTTGTAATAGCTTCGTTTCTGACGCTGGGATTTTGCCAAACTAATGGCATCCTCGTATTTCTTACGCACACAGCTGTTCCATCTGAAACCACAGGCAGCTGACGTTCGGCCGATCCGTTCACCGACTTCTTCAAACGCTGATAACTGTGTACTTCCTTCCCGGATATGACGAAGAGTCACCTCCGCTAAAATCAGATCATCCTCCGCGCTCCATGCATCCTGTCTCACTGCTGACATACCATAAAACCCTCCTAACGACATCCTAAAATAACCGTCTTCAATACCGTATTATTCGGTTGCTGAATAAGGTATAAAAGCTGCTTAATTCATTCCTATGCTTCTCATAGAGTTCATAGAATCTATTTGATACTAAAATGTATTTCCATTTTGAATAAATAACATACGTTTTAGGTGGGATTTGTGCTAAAAATGCAAATTAAGCGTATTTTCAAGAACAAAAGTCACACGAATTCGAAATTTAAGGAAATATTCGTCAGTTAGGCGTTTACACGATTTTACCAGAACGTTATAATGTACATAGCAATAAGCATTGTCCGTACATATGAGAGGAGGATACGATCGTGGCACGCATGTTTCGAGTACTCGGTTTTTTCACCCTGACCATCGGTTTGATGGCGTTTGCCGGGGACATGGTTGAAATGGCTTTGCTTTTCTTCCTGCAGACAGCGTTTTTCGTGATCTTGGGATATCTGAACTTCACGGAGAGAACTTATATTCTTCTCTTCTGGGCTTATATGATCGTGACCTTTACCGGTTTCAGTTATTGGACGATCTTTGAAATGGGCTTACCAGTCTAACATCCCAGTGTAGGAAAACAAGTTAAAAAAGCGATCAGGCATTCTTTTGCCGGTCGCTTTTTTAATGCGCTTTCAAAGAAATAAATATATCGAATTAATTAATAAGGAAGACAAGGGTTGATATTTGAGTCTTTCCCATCATATATTGGTTAACAATGAGAGAATGCCTATTCCTTAAATTAACAGATCTTTTTGCCAAGGGGGATACCCGTTTGATTGCACCTAAACCACGGCTACGGCTATACATATTGATTTCGTTATGCTTTTTGCTCGTTTCAAATGCCATTATTGGGTCAAAATCCGTATATGCTACCGCAGATACACCAGATATCCATTCAGAAGAAGCTCGAAAGTTGCTAGAGGACAGTCTCTCGATTGTCGAAATCGATCATGAGATTGAACGGATTGGAAGTAAACAGAAAGAACTTGAACAAGTACAGCAGTCATTACAGGCCACAATCTCCGAGCTAGAACAACATATCGAAGAACGCCAGAAACAGGCAGGAGTTATCCTCCGTGCTTACTATATGGGTGAGCGTGAAAGTTTACTGGGCCTACTATTATCTGCAAAAAGCTTAACTGAATTTTTTAGAATTCTGGACTTCTACGATTTGATCATACAAAATGACCAAAACGTCCTTAAAGCTTACGACCAGCAATATAAAGAATTGGTGTCCGCTCAGACAGAAGCTGCCCGAACTTCAAGTCAGTTGATTGAAGTTAAAGAGCGTCTTATGAAGCAAAGAGAGCGTGTTCTTGCCCTCGAGAAACAAGTCGATGGAGCGATTGCCTCCAGCAGCAATCCTGAAGCGATGACCAAGTTGATTGAAGAGTTCACATTGTACTGGGAAAACGTAGGTATGTATGAACTCAAGCGTCACTTTCAGGCATTGGCAGATGCTATGAACAATCTCCCCACCTTTATTCAAAGTAGTAAAAACATGCTGAAAACCAACGGTAAAGAGTATTCCATTAGTATTCATGAAGATGACCTCAATCAATTCCTTCGATCTCAGAATGAGATATTTAACACTTTTGCATTTCATTTTGACAATGGAAAGATATCCGCAGAGGGTAAGAGTGGAAATTTATCACTTCTTATTGAAGGAAGATACACCATCATTAATGATCCCGAGAACGCTATTATGTTTCAGATAGATAAGCTTGTATTTAACCGTCTGGAACTACCTGATACGACACGTGAAGCACTTCAAAATGAGTTCGACATGAACTTCTATCCCAAGCAACTCGTATCTTTCCTAAAAGCTACCGAAGTCAATACAACCGATAAATTACTATTGGTTAAGTTAGAACTTGATATGTAAAAAAAGAAGAGCTACCGGAGTCGGTAGTTCTTCTTTTTATTACGGAGATGCCGTCTTGTATTGCTCCAAGAACTCCTTGATCTTCATACGTCCATGGAGAAGGTCACTAACTGAACTTGAATATATACCAAAGCCATCGTCTCGTCCAAAGTTCAGTCTCACAGCTTCGTCATGTTCCATCATGGATGTAACCTGCTCAATAATTTCCCTGTGCATCTTACTATGATTGATAGCGCTATCAGTATAGTTATCAATGATAGATACCGCTGTTAGATTACCTGTCGCCTCAGTCCATGCTAGTACAGCATCTTTCGAAGTCATTTTAGCAATCCACGCCATTGCAAGCGAAGAAGATTCGCTTTGTGCAGTCACTGCAAAACTCCGTGATTTTATGATAGGCTGCGTGGAATTCGAGTTATTACTAACAAGTGTCAGCTGACTACCTTCAGGTAGATAACGACCTAATAAGGAATATGCACCTATAACGATAGATGCACCAGCGCCTTCACTTCTCTCCGTACTCGGTTTTATTGCTCCCTTGGTGTCTATGAAATCAATCCAGGAGTCTCCTACTGGAGGAGCCAGCATCGAAATCACTTCTTTATTGGGTTGCGCTGGATTGCCACCTAGAGTAGCTACTATCGACGCGAATGCATACGGATCATCGGGATCTAAAGCAAACACAGGTCTATCCCCGTTATTATTCTTATAATCAAGCCAAGCTTTCCGATTAGAGGGCAATTCAGATTGATCTCCCTCAGGGCTCCAGAGAAGTACGTATGGGTCCATATCAAATGGAATCCCCCATTGGTATCCGTTCCACTGAACGGGAGGTAGAAGTCCACCAAGAAGCTGAGAATCAGGGACATCCGTTTGTGAGGCATCAATCGGAAGTAAATACCCTTTGACCGCTAAAGAATTTATCCATTGACTATCTACTAATAAAACATCTGGGCCTTCACCCAAGTTCATCTGTCCCATCAAACCGGATTCATTGGATTCTAAAGATTCCATTGGAATGATCTCGACAACAGCACCCGTTTCTTTCATAAACGCTTCATTCATCTGTTTAAGCTTATCTAGTTCATCACCATTCACTTGCACAGCAATTTGTATTGGACCTAGATCACTCTCTGGTGTATCCGGTGTCTGTGAAGGGGGTATAGGATCTTTCCCCGGTGTATGATTACCTACATTCTTAGTAAATTCAAAGCTAGGAGATAGGCTGGTTAAAGACAGAAGTAATATGGCAAATAAAAACCAATAGTTTTTCCGTTTCATACCTTCTCCACTCCTTTTTGAGCCTTGTCCTTATTTTACCAGACTCATAGGGCTCTTGTCCTACCTTTTTTCATAGTTACATAAGACCATTTTTTTCTAGCTTAGAATTCTTCCCATTCGGCACCTGCAAAAACAGCCCACTGTAGCTTTTCAGCTACAGTGGGCGGATAATCATAATATCATTTCCCGGAAAATAGTACTTACAGCAAATCTGCTGCTAACTGAGCCAGCTTGGATCTTTCCCCTTTAGTAAGCGTAATATGACCACTGAGGCCCTCCTGCTTAAATCGTTCAACCACGTACGTTAAGCCATTACTAACGGCATCCAGATAAGGATGGTCAATTTGTTCCGGGTCGCCCATGAGAATAACTTTACTGCCTTCACCTGCGCGAGAGACAATGGTTTTCACTTCATGTCTTGATAAATTCTGAGCTTCATCTACGATAATAAATTGCCCCGGAATAGAGCGCCCGCGAATATAAGTGAGAGCTTCGACTTGAATACTCCCAAGGCCCATTAAGATTTTATCAATGTCGCCTGACTTTTTCGTATCAAATAAATACTCCAAGTTGTCGTAGATGGGTTGCATCCAGGGACGTAATTTCTCGTCTTTTTCACCTGGTAAATATCCGATATCTTTTCCCATAGGTACAACGGGCCGAGCAATCAACAATTTTTTATATTTATGGTCATCCTCAACTTTGCACAGACCTGCAGCTAATGCGAGCAGTGTTTTGCCTGTACCCGCCTTTCCTGTTATGGTCACAAGCGGTATATCATCGTTTAACAATAGTTCAAGCGCCATGCGCTGCTGAGCATTACGTGCGGATATTCCCCACACCGGATCATTACTTAGATAAAGAGGCTCAAGCCGTGTCGCATCCGTGCTGACACGTAATAGCGCGGACTTTCCAGTTCCCATCTCATCTTTTAGAATGACAAATTCATTAGGGTAAAGTGTATATGGCAATTGAAGTGGCTTGATTAGTAAAAAACGGTAACTGTAAAATTCATCAATTACAGAAGGATGTACCTTAAGTGTGGTGTGGCCTCTATACAACTCACTTGGATCCGCTGTTCTATCAGACAAATAATCTTGAGCAGTAACGCCAAGCACATCTGCTTTGATCCTTACGAGCACATCTTTGCTTACCAAGATGACAGGTCGTGGATCATCTTTAGGGTCTTCCTCTAATTTATAATTCAAAGCGACAGCCAGAATCCGATTATCATTCGAGGCCTCGCAAAACATCTCCTGTACCTTAACAAAGCTGCGGTGGTTCAGCTCTACCTTGAGTCTGCCTCCATGATCTAGAGGAACACCATCATGAAGCTGTCCCTTTTCCCTTAATCCGTCGAGCAGACGTGATACGGAACGAGCATTCCTCCCGAGTTCATCAGCGTTTCGCTTCTTGGAGTCGATTTCTTCTAGCACGACTGCAGGTATGACCACTTCATGCTCCTCAAATGCAAAAATCGCATTGGGATCGTGCAGCAGAACGTTGGTATCCAGTACAAATATTTTCTTCATCGTTTCCCCTCCACTGCTCCATCATTACAATCCACCACTTTGTTCGAAGAATACTCCGCTCATTAACGTTCTATGCCCATCACCTCCCTTTCAGAATTACAAGGGGTTTATTTGGTAACCCAGCAGTTTATGACAGATTGCTCGCTCTAGCGACAGTGATCGTATGTTTTTACAGCATTCATCATGTACATACAAAAAAGCCTAGTGATCATATCACTAGGCTTTTCTCATCGCAGCCAAAACTTGTCCGTCGAGCTTTTCCGCTGCTTGTTCGTCATATATTTTAATAAACTCAGGTGAAGAGGCAAGTTGAATACCATGAAAGAGTGCATCTCGAACAAATTCAACATGAATGTCGAAGCAACACATGTCAAAAGGAACCCCATCCAGTGGATTCTGCCGAACTTCAGCACGACCACTAATAGCTATAACTTGTTCATTACAGAACACCGTCACAGAAGCAAGTGGATTACGCTTTAAATTGACAACGAGCCGTGAACGGTGATCAATTGCCAGCCTAAGTGTTGATTCATTCACAGGATAAATCCATGACACAATACTGGAGGTCGGACCTCCGGATTCAGCATCCACAGTATTTAATAGAACAAATGATTCTGGCTGCAGCTTCTTCATCAATGCTTCCGTTAATTGCGTAGTGGGTTGGGACATCACACCGGCCTCCTGTACAATGAACGTCTATTCATTACATTGTATTATAGCACAGCGTAAAACTTGCCTTCAATTGTCACGACTTAGGTTCAGAATCCGCATTTGTCTCTTCTGACTCGCTCACATGCTTGCCAGCCAATTCATCTTTCAGTGCCTGCTTGGCATTCTCAAGTTCTTCGTTGTTAATGTAAACAAAAGGACTTCGCCATTCGCCTGTAACCGGCATGAATTTCACATCTTGTTTATTGATGTCAAAATAGGCTTTGATCATATTTTTAACCTGATCTTTTTCAATGTCTGTTGTCATATTATCGTCTACCGCATCCAGAACTTTAAATGCTTTAGTCGCTCCACCAAACGATTTCATTCGGTCAATCAAGGAATGAAGTACTTCACTTTGACGAGCGTTCCGATCAAAGTCATTGGATTCTTTGGTTTTTCGGCTACAGTTCGATTTCCGATAGCGAACATAATCCAGCGCCTGTTTTCCATTTAACTCTTGTGGACCAGCCTTCAGATTAATATCTGTTTCATCCACGGAATCCTTATAACACATATTGTACTGAACATCTACACTGACACCACCTAAGGCATCCACAACATCTCTGAAACCTTGGAAATCCAGAACAGTTACGTAATCGATTTCGACGTCAAGATACTTACTAAACATCGTTTTCATCTGCTCTTCCGCTTTGATTCCACTATCCTTCTCTTGTCTTTTGAAGGCTCCATAGAATGCATTTAGCTTCTGATTTGACTTATATCCTTCCAACTGGATACTCGTATCCCTCGGTAAAGACACCATTGTCGCAGAATTCGTATCCGGGTTCATCGACACAACCATCATCACATCCGTCAGGTTCGTCCCCGATTCAGGGCGATGATCTGAACCTAGCAGCAGCATCGTGATCGGTTTCACCGTGGCAGCTTTCTCTGGAGGTACCGGATTGTTATTCCCCGTGTCCAGAACCCCGTTCTCCGCTTTGAAATATAAACTTCCAGCATAAACGGCAACACCCAATACGGCCAACAAGATAAGAACTAATATGAATTTAAAAAATGATTTCACACCGCTTGGCTTTTTACGAGGCGGCTGCTTCTTGCTCTGCCCCCCGGTTTTCGCTCTCGGAGGGAGATTACTATGACCTGAACTCATAATCATAACACCTTTTTTCTCAATTTAGATGAAGGTCCGATAAACACACCCAAAAAGGTGTATTTATCGGACCATGTGTACTTCTCTCTCTTATAAACGAGGGTGACTGGCAAAAAGTTGCCGGATCAACCTGCAGCTAGTAAATTAGCGTGTCTTCGGCTCCGTCTGAGATTTTCTCTTCTGACGATCCTCGACAAAATAGCGAATTCGAACCATCAGCATCAGCGCTACCGCTACAAGCAAACATTGGATTATAGGCAGCTTGTCAACTTGGAAAATGAGCAGCATACCCGAACCAAGTGCCATTAAGATATACAGGAAAACTTCTTTCAAAAGCGGAAGCTTCTGTTTCACCCGAAATACCTTGTTGTACACGTACGTAATCAGCACAAAAATGATGATATAGGAAACGATCGGATGCGCGGCAAACCACGATTGCATAGTAGGTTCACTCCTTTACGATAGGAAACACATTCAGCTACTTCAACCTTAATAGAAAATACTCTCTCTATTATAGATTGGCTTGCGCCATTTTACGATGTTTTTCTGCACGCTCACGTTCACTTTTATTCAAAATCTTCTTACGAAGACGAACGGATTTTGGAGTAATTTCACAATATTCATCGTCATTCAAGTATTCCAACGCTTGTTCCAAAGAGAAAATACGTGGCGTCTTCATCTTAACTGTATCATCTTTTGTAGCGGAACGAACGTTAGTCAACTGCTTCTCTTTACAGATGTTTACCACAATATCGTTATCACGAGTATGCTCACCAACGATCATACCTTCGTAAATTTCGGTACCTGGTTCTAGGAACAATGTACCGCGATCTTCAACAGACATCATACCGTAGAATGTTGTTGAACCATTCTCTGTAGAGATAAGAACACCTTGGTGACGTCCGCCAACTTGTCCTCCATGAAGTGGACCGTAGCTATCGAACGCATGGTTCATAACACCATAACCACGTGTCAATGTTAGGAAGTGTGTGCGGTAACCAATCAATCCACGAGCTGGGACCAAGAATTCAAGACGAACTTGTCCACTGCCGTTATTAATCATGTTAACCATCTCAGCTTTACGTGCACCCAGACTTTCCATGATTGCTCCTGTGCTGTCTTCAGGTACATCAATCAACAAGCGTTCAATCGGTTCCATTTTCACACCATCGATCTCTTTAACAATAACCTCTGGCTTGGAAACCTGTAACTCATAACCTTCACGACGCATATTCTCAATCAGAATCGTAAGGTGAAGCTCACCACGACCCGATACTATAAAAGCATCTGGGCTTTCTGTTTCTTCTACACGAAGACTTACATCTGTTTCTAGTTCTTTAAAGAGACGTTCGCGCAGTTTACGGGAAGTAACCCATTTACCTTCACGTCCTGCAAACGGACTGTTGTTAACAAGGAATGTCATTTGTAGTGTAGGCTCATCGATCTTAAGGACAGGAAGCGCTTCAGGATTCTGAGGATCCGCAATCGTTTCACCAATGTTAATGTCCTTAATACCTGCTATAGCTACGATATCACCAGCACCCGCTTCTTCGATCTCAATACGCTTCAAACCTTGGAAGCCAAACAACTTCTCAATACGGGCTGTTTTGGTTGAACCATCACGAGTCATAACGGCAACGGATTGGCCTTGCTTGATAATACCGCGGTTAACACGACCTACCGCAATACGACCAAGGTATTCGTTATAATCCATCAGTGTCACGAGGAATTGCAAAGGCTCGTCCACTTTCTCCTTAGGAGAAGGAATGTGCTCGGTAATCGTTTCATAAAGAGCAAGCATGTTATCATCTTGCTTCTCTGGATCTAGACTAGAAGTACCATTAAGTGCTGATGCATACACAACAGGGAACTCCAATTGCTCGTCATTAGCGCCAAGCTCAATGAACAAGTCCAGAACTTCATCTATTACTTCCGCCGGGCGAGCCGCCGGACGGTCAATTTTATTAACAACAACGATCGGCGTCAGGTTATGCGCAAGAGCTTTACCTAGCACGAACTTCGTTTGAGGCATACATCCTTCATAAGCATCAACGACTAGCAGTACGCCGTCAACCATCTTCATGATACGTTCTACTTCACCACCAAAGTCAGCGTGACCCGGTGTATCTACGATATTAATAAGGAAATCCTTATACGTAATCGCTGTGTTTTTTGCCAAAATAGTAATACCGCGCTCACGTTCTATGTCATTAGAATCCATCGCACGTTCCTGCAAAGTTTCGTGTTCCCGGAAAATACCGGACTGTTGCAGTAACTGGTCAACTAGTGTCGTTTTACCATGGTCAACGTGGGCAATAATTGCAATATTGCGAATCTGATCTCTCGATTGCATAAATATATCTCAAATCCCTTCTCTTCGAATAAACCATCAAAATAAGCGCCAGGGCGTTAATGCCAACCGACGCTTCAACATAACAACTATTTTATAGGTAAACGGATATAGAAATCAAGTCTTTTCAGAAAATTTCCAGTAATATTACCACCCTTTAGACCATTTTCCACTCTTCGTCCGTTTACGCCCATATATAAGCCATATCCCGACTGCAATGAGGACAAGAGCAATGATGTAAAGTGCACCTGTATAGAGCCAGGTAAATATTAAGATTACAGCAGAGAGTAACGTAAGTCCGAGTGCTATCGGTAATACCGCTCCAGGACGAGGTGTTTCATACATGTAATACTCATACAACCCTACAGCAATACCGAGAATAAGCAGCGGCCACAAAGAACCCATCAAACTCCAACCCCAAATACTGCATATGAGGAACAATAAACCATAAACGGTCAAGATCCCGGCGGGAATCAAGATAGCCGCTGAAGCGCGCCGGCCAAAGAACAGTACATGGAGAATCAGTCCCGGAATGAGAACGAGTAGCGGCCAGAAAGTACGACCTAAAAATCCGAATACACCAAGTTTACCAAGCAGAATGACAACACCGGCTGCAACAATAAATACACCTAGCATCAAATCTTTTTTGGAGGACATCTCATCACCCTCTTCACTTAATATATAGCGTCACTGGCTGCATAAAGAATAAAGCTGTTACATTAATTTTATCCGAAAGCGACAAAAAAAACCACACATCGAGCTTGTCCCCCAAAAATAACGTTGATACTCGATTCCAAAAAAATATACCTGACAAGTCAACTTGTCAGGTATTTAAATCATTTAGGCTCTCTTAAGGTTAATGTTCTTCATCCCACTAATGCTAGTGACCAAAAGAGCTAATGCGATGGGAAGGATATGATGAAATTCAGGCAGCCAATAAGCAAGAATAACTCCCGTCTTCGAGTCCTGAAGTATCATCTCCCCCGCTGTATAAGCCAAAATACCAGCTCCCAGATATAGCAAGAGTGGAAATTTTTGAAGAAGTTTAGAGATTATGCCGCTTCCCCATACGACAATTGGAATACTAATAACGATCCCAATCATTATTAATGCCAAATCACCATTTGCGAGTCCTGCAATGGCGAGTACATTGTCTAGACTCATGACGAAATCCGCAATTAATATTGTATTCACGGCCCTCCACATCGATGAAGTCTCAGAGACACGAATCTCATTCGAATGCTGCTCGGCTAACAACTTGAATGCAATCCATATCAGGAGCAGTGCTCCACCAGCCTGTAGATAAGGAACCTTTAGCAGTAGCACAGCGATTACGGTAAGAAGACAGCGTAGAATAACTGCTCCGAATGTACCAATCCATACCGCTTTTCTCTTATTGGGCTCTGGAAGATCTCTGCTCGCCATTGCTATAACCAAGGCGTTGTCACCGCTTAGTACCAGGTTAATGATCAATATTTGCCCTAACAGCCATATCGTCTCCACTAGACAACCCCTCCCCCTCTACACATATGTTTCATACAGCCCCGCTATGCTTGCATGTGCGAAAAAATAAGCCTATAATAGATCCACTTTGTTTTAGGTGAACCCGTAACTTTAGAGGAGTGACATAACATGGATACTGCAACTTCGGATTTCTTACTGTCATTATTCAGCATTGTGTTTTTGGACCTTGTACTGGCCGGAGATAATGCCATTGTCATCGGGTTGGCAGCTCGGAACCTTGAAGCATCCACTCAAAAAAAGGCAATCATTTATGGCACAGCAGGTGCGGTAGTCCTTCGAATTATTGCTACAATTCTCGTAGTTTGGCTGCTTAATATTCCATGGCTTATGCTAATTGGAGGCATTTTGCTTATCACGATTGCGTACAAGCTGCTAACTGATGAGAATGATCAGTCGGACATAAAAGCTGGAAAAAGTCTTGGTGCCGCCATTCGAACTATTATTGTTGCTGATGCTGCCATGGGTTTAGATAACGTATTAGCTGTTGCTGGTGCAGCAAAACATAATAATCTGCTTGTCATTATTGGTCTTCTAATCAGCGTCCCTATCGTCGTCTGGGGTAGTACACTGTTTATAAAACTTATCGATCGATTCCCATGGATTATCTATTTAGGAGCTGCAGTCTTGGGATACACAGCTTCCTCTATGATTACAGGCGAGAAACATTTTAAAGTGTTTTTTGATACACACCCACTGGTTCGCTATCTCTTTATTGCAATGGTCATTGTAGGTGTTCTAACTGCAGGACACCTCAAAAAAAGAGCATCGAAGGTGCGGCGTGAGCAAGTATCTTGAATTTTCACCAAACAAAAAAGGAATTCACTGCCCAGCGGCAGTGAATTCCTTTTTTTGTCTTCGCAGGTCTCTTCTAGAACCATTCTTCTTTTACAACTTCATCCTGACTCTCATTATCGCCTTTAGTCATCTGCTTTCCGTTCTTTAGGATGATTGTCTCTTTATTCTCAACCGCGATCTGGAGTTTCTCCGGTAAATCAACAAGGGAACTTTCTATACTCTCCACAATCCGCAGATTAGGATTGGTCGTAGGCGATTTCGGCACGAACAATGTGCAGCAATCTTCGAAAGGGAGAATAGACGTCTCGAAAGTCCCAATTTCCTTCGCCAAGTTAATGATGTCATTCTTATCCATCATAACCAATGGGCGAAGTATAGGCAGGTCAGTAGCTTTACCTATAACATTCATACTAGGTAAAGTCTGACTTGCTACTTGACCAAGACTGTCTCCTGTTACAATCGCAAGTGCATTTTCTCGTTCAGCAATCATCGTCGTAATGCGAAGCATAGCACGGCGCATAAGTGTAATCATTAGATTATCCTGACCAAGGCCAGTAAATGATGTCTGCACATCGGTAAATGGAACCAAATGAAGCTTAATTCTCCCAGCATAATTGGACAATATTTTAGTTAATTCAATAACTTTATCTTTGGCTTGCTGACTTGTGTACGGATAGCTGTAAAAATGCACACATTCAACTTCAAGCCCTCTCCGCATGGCAGACCAAGCGGCTACTGGACTGTCGATGCCTCCCGACAAAAGGAGCATTGCTTTTCCGTTCGATCCCAGTGGATATCCTCCGACAGCGGACACGGCCTCATGGAAAAGATAGGTTAGATCTTCGCGAATCTCAACCTTGAGCTCAATTTGCGGATTCCTTACCTGTACTTTTAATTGTGGATAGGTTCGAAGCAGCGGTGAGCCAATAAGGTGATTCATCTCGTGAGAAGAGTGCGGGAACTTCTTCCATACACGTCTAGCATTCACCTTAAAGGTCGTATTATCCGAAAGTTGAGATTTCCCAATAAAGTCCACTGCTGTTTCGATTATGGCATCAAGCTCGGAAGGGCAGACTCTTACAGGGCTGATGGATACAAGTCCAAACACTTTCCGTAGTACCTCTATCAATGCATCCGGAGATTCCCCGTTCAGCTCTACATACATTCGACCATATTCCTTAAGAATCTTCGCTTTAGGAAATGGTCTTATCACAGACTTTACATGATTAAGCATAGATTTCTCGAATCTGTTGCGGTTTCTTCCTTTCAAAGTAAACTCTCCAAAGCGGAGAAGTAGCATGTCATAAGTTATATTCACAATGATGTTACCCCCTTTTTACAGTTAAGGGACGAAGCTTCTCGACAGACTGGTGAAGCGCATGGATCAAACGAATGACATCGTCCTCTGTATGCTCCCAGCCCAGACTGATACGAATCCCACTTGCAGCTAAATCCTTATCTTTACCCATAGCAATTAAGACCCGACTTGGTTCACTATTCTTGGATGAGCAGGCCGACTTTGTCGACACGAGCATCCCTAGTTGCTCCAGGGTATGGACCAATACTTCAGGCTTTAGACCAGGATATGAGAAATGAACAATGTGAGGCGCCCCCTGACTGCTACTGTTCAGTACGAAATCTGGTATAGTGCGAATTTCCTCCAAGAGTAAATTACGCAACTTGCCTATTTTATCACAAAATTGTTCCTGATGCTCTTGGGCTAATCTCATCGCTTTTGCTACAGCTACCGCAGAAGCAACATTTTCAGTTCCCGGTCGTTGTCCACTTTCCTGAGAACCTCCAACTAACAATGGGAATAACTCAACACCTTGCTTCACATAAAGGATACCTGCACCTTTTGGCCCTTTAAACTTATGGGCGGATAGTGTGTATAGATCGACCTTCCAGTCTTTTAGGGATACCGAGAGCTTTCCAAACCCTTGCACACCATCCACATGGAATAATGTACGATGGTTCCTCTCTTTAATTATGCTACCGATCTCTGCTATCGGCTGAATTGTTCCGGTTTCATTGTTTACATGCATTATACTTACCAATACCGTATCTTTTCTTACAGCTTCTTCAAGCTTCTGGAGATCAACCACTCCCGTTTCATCTACTGGCAAGTAGGTGACTTCCCAACCCAGACTCTCAAGCTGCTTAAAACATTCGTATACCGATGGATGTTCCGTTGTTGTAGTAATCAGATGCTGTCCCCGTGAGCGGTATTGCATTGCAGCACCTTTAATGGCTATATTATTCCCCTCCGTTGCTCCCGAAGTGAATACAATTTCTGACGGCTGCATTTCAAGCGCTTCTGCACAGACCTCACGAGCCCGCTTCAATAACTTGGCAGCATCTTCCCCAGCTTGATGAAGGGCAGATGGATTACCATAATGTTGATTCATAATTTCTGACATCGTGTCCACAACTTCTTTGTGTGGAGGTGTCGTAGCAGCGTGATCCCAATAAAGCATCTCCATAAATCCCCTTTCTGTTAAGCACAAAAGGATCAAACGGGTAACCGGAATTGAGCACTTAGCTCACCGTATACTCCCCGTTTGATCCTTCTTTTAGGCATGTATCATTCAGAGGCTAAGCCTCATATTTCTCACGCGCATTCATTACTTTACGGATATAAGCTTGTGTCTCAGCTGGAAGTAGGTGTGACTGAGCCATTAGCTCTTCATCATTCGAAACACCAAGACGTGTAACCCGAGACGGTCCCGCATTATAGGCAGCCAAGGCCATGGCAATCTCTCCACCAAACTTCTGAAGTTGATAAGATAAGTATTTAGTTCCGCCTTCAATATTCTGAACAGGATCGAATGAATTGCTGACACCGAGTCCACGGGCTGTACCATCCATCAACTGCATCAAGCCTTTAGCTCCTGCCGAAGACACTGCATTCGAATTAAAAGATGATTCCGTATCAATGACAGCTTTGATCAAAGATGTCGGTACGCCGTATTTTTCCCCTGCGGCTGTAATTAATCCCTCATAAGCTGATTTGACAGAAGATACTCCTTCACGTTCCTTGACAGGTTCAGCGGACGATACAGACACTGGTTCAGCTGATTCGAGTTCGCGTTCGTTATCCAGCGTCCCAAGTTGTTGCCACAATAAACCGTCTTCCCAAGTAACACCGGGAGCTAACTTTACTGTTGTTCCTGAAGAAATGGAATTGCTGTTATTCATCATGCTCGTTAGTACTGACTCAAAATCTCCACCGTTCTCAACAGTTCCAGTTCCGAGACTTTGCGTCAGGTCTAAAGAACTGCTGTTCACGGAACGCTGTAATTCTACCATACTTCTCGCTGATGCCAGATCAATCTGCATGTCATTCATCACATCTTCCTGTAAGGTTTCAATTTCCATTTTACATCCTTTCAGGACAATCTGCTATACTCTATAGCAAAAAAAGCAGACGTTTCACCTAAAAGCGTGAAAACCGTCTGCTTATTCTCATTATTTACATTTACCTAACGGGCAAATGGAATGAGGACAAAATAACTAATCGTAGCTAAGATACCAAGTCCCATGGACCAAGATCCAAGTGTCCTGCTACCTTGACTGTAGGCATAATAACCAGTGACGGCTGCAACAGGTCCAAGGATCACCGACCACATGAACAATGATGCAATACCGAGCACCAATCCTATATAACCTGCCATGCGGCCGGTTGATTTTTCTTCTACAACCGCATGATTGTCATCATATCTTCTTGTTCGGACATCTGTACCGACAGGAGGAGATACCTCTGAGGCATATTCCTCATAATGTTCTTTACGAGGATAATCCACCCGACTGCGTTTGGTATCAATCACTTTAAGGTTATTCTTCTTGTGCTTTTTGCCCTTACCCATGCTGTCACCTCCGTGTGGTTGAAAGACAATTAAAGGACGCCGTTATGCTTTGGGTTTAAATGTTAGGCAGCATGTGGATGAAGAGGTTCCTGCACTATCCTTATGATTGTTAACAAAATCCTCATCCGCAAACTCAGCATTCAGACGGACATTCGCATGTCGGTCAATTTCAATCATGATCATGTCTGCCCGGCACACATTTTGTTCACCCCAATAATTACAGTTGCTTACACTGCACTTAACGTATGGTTTGGCTTCATTGGCCATTAGAATCACCTCATACATATTTTCTCCGCAGTTCACCAGGTGTATTCACGTTATAGGTTGTCAGTAGGTGTTAAGTTACACAAAAAAAGAGATGCCAAATGGCATCCCTTCCTCCGTTTACATTATATTAATAAAATAATTTTTTTTCTAAAATTTATGCATGTCTTCTTTCAGACTGCATACGGCGTTCCGTTAAATAATCACTTTCGTAGTAACTTAGATCATCCCGAAGTTCTTCGTAAATTTTCGTAATATCCATGATGACATCTCTTGCAGGGCGAACGGGTTTCTTACGGAATCGAATCGCGTCCTGACCTGTATAGGCATAGCGTCCATCCTCAGAATAGCTTTCATTTTTAGGGTAGAAGAAACTGTTCACACAGCTGTGGTATACACGGTACAATTCCTTCTCGGCAAACTCAGCATCGAAATTAGGACGACGCTGGACAACACCGAGCTTCTCGAAAGATACTTCCGAGAAAGTTAACAAATGGCGAAGATCTGAAAGAAATCCCTTGTAAAAATGAATGGTCTCTTCATTCTGTTCTGCGTCTAATTGAGGCAAGGTGTGTTCATTCAAAAACGATTCCATGATGTTTATTGCGGATTTCAGTTTCTCCCTTGTCTCCGCGCACAGATTCTGAAGATTGTCTGCTGGCATTACGGTTGCTCCCCCTTAAATGGTTACTGACCGCACTAAGCTTAAGTCTACGGCGGTCAAAGATTATGTATTATCCTAACATAAAATACCGCTTTTCGAAATCCCTTATGAATACACTTTCAAGGATTTTTTAGGATAATATTATCCAAAGAAAGGAATTTACATCAATCTTCCTTACAATAGCGAATAAAATAGCTCTCCTCTTCCAACCATAAGAAAAATAAAGTCCATCTGTAAGGAGAAATGAATATGAATTCACGACGCCTATGGAGTATATTGGGATTCGCTGCAGTCTTGGGTTTATTCGTCATTTTCTTATTAACCCCTGATCCCAATCTTCCAGAGTATGCTGCAAAACAAAACGAGAAACCCTTACCAGCTAAAGAAGAAAATCGGTTAAAACAAGCAACAATATCAGGTGATTTAGATGCCACGGATCATTTTAGTCGCATGGATGCTAAACAGCATTTACAGATTATTCTAAAGCACGAAAAGCATCGCAAACCGGAGCAGATTGTAAAATTGGTAAAAGATCACCAACGTACTCACGATCACTTCGAGAAATTCATTTGGTACGATCTGAAGAATCATAAAGAAGAAGAAGTGAATATCAATAAACCGAAATGGAGCACTCAAGATCAGCAACATATCAAGGAGCATTTAGAACGTGCACGGCAGAACCTGCAGCAAGGAAAAGCTTATGCTTCCCCACAATTTAAAGCAGGTGGAGAAACCTATTTTGTCATGGCTGAGCCTTCAGAGGATAAAAAATATGGCGCTGCTGCAATGATAAATATGAAAGTGTTAAAGGAAGTAAAGAGTCACCAAAAGCGGAATTTACGAATGATTCCTTATCCAAAGGAAGGTAAGTTTAAAGTTGAATCTGTACACAGTGATACCCTCCGTGATCTAACTGTTAAAACAGGGCATGACAACGAGAATGCGAGTCACTTTTATGAGAATGAAATTGTTATCCGTTTCTCTCAAGAACCAACTGAACTCGAACTCAAACAGATTGCTAAAGAAATATCAGGAAAAATCCCTCGTAAGCTGGGCTATGCTTATGTATTTAAATCTGACCGGATGGATTATAAATCTCTTCACACCTATTTTGTTGAGAAATGGAGTCCCAAATATGCAGAACCTCATTTTTTGTATTTGACGAATGAGAAGAATGAACCACTGACGGAGAATGTAAATATCCCAAATGATCTTCTGTTCTCTGATTATCAATGGAATTTACCAGCTATTGAAACAAACCGTGGCTGGAACTTGTCCAAAGGGAGCAAAGATGTCATCATCGCCGTTGTCGATACCGGAGTTGATCTGAGCCATACCGATCTGGACGGGCAATTGGTATCAGGGTATAACGTTGTGGACCCATCGAAAGCACCTGCGGATGACGTTGGGCACGGTACACATGTTGCTGGCATTATTGGGGCACTCGTAAACAACGGGGAAGGTGTTGCAGGCGTTAGCTGGTATAACAAAATCATGCCCGTTAAAGCGCTAGACGGAAGCGGTTCAGGTACCACCTATGCTGTAGCAGAAGGAATTATATGGGCTACCGACCATGGAGCCAAAGTCATAAATATGAGCCTTGGTAATTATGCAGACTCACAGTTCCTACATGATGCTATTAAATATGCTTATGACCGTGATGTTCTCCTCGTAGCTGCTTCTGGTAATGATAATACAGAGCGTCCAGGATACCCAGCAGCATACCCAGAAGTACTAGCAGTTGGAGCAACGAATCAAGATATGACCCGTGCAGACTATTCTAATTATGGAGATTATATTGATGTAACTGCTCCTGGAACCAATATCGCTAGCACCTACCCTGGGAATCAATACGCAGCACTCTCTGGTACATCCATGGCAAGCCCTCACGTAGCGGCTATGGCTGGGCTTATCCGATCATTGAATCCGGAACTAAATAACCGTGAAGTTATGGATCTTATGATATCGCAAGCTGTAGACCTTGGTGAGAAAGGAAAAGATAAATATTTTGGCAGCGGACAAGTAGATGTGTTTCGGTCACTTGAAGCTGCAAGCAATCAGAGCAAACCTCTCCAATTATGGCCAGAGCATGTTCTACAGCGACTCCAACAAGAGCTTCAACGGAACCCGTAAATAACAGAAGTAAAAGCAGCTTTCGCCAAATGGTGAGAGCTGCTTTTTTATTAGTTGTGTGTGGTTGATTTTATTGTATTATCTTTTTTTTCTTGCACGAGAAGCATTAGCAGAACGTTTCTTAGGTTTGGAAGAGGAGGATTTACTGGAAACATTCGCACATCCAACTTCTTCTTCGTTTTCCCACTTATAAATATGTTGCTGTACTGGAATACAATGCACTTTATCTACAACTTTTATCGGATGGATAACAGGTACAATTTGTTGCACATAATGGTCTCTTACAATGACTATAGGATCACATATAATCGGTGATACGGGTGGACAAAAACTTGGGCAATTATTTTCGCAAGACATTGCTAGCCACTTCCTTTCTGTTGATAATACAGCATATTAAACCAGGGGCTATTTGGTATGGACGATTGTCCGTCGATGACATTAGCAACATAGAATTGATGGATTTGCCCGGGGTAAACAAAGAATACTACAAGAAAAAACGCGCATCCTTGGGCAGATCTCTAAGATCAGCCGAAAGATACGCGTTATAATCATGCATATACCTGGGTGAAACTATTCATCTTACTGTTGCAGTTAGGAAAGCTTACCATAAGCCGGGTTCTGTGCTTGTCGTGGTCATAACGGGAACTACCCTGCCACCTTAAGCGACAATCATCTATCTAGGCCGAGCATTACTACACGGCTCCAGCGACCAACCCAGACGCACCTCGGGCTAAGGCTGCTTCCTCGAAAGAAGCTTGCGTCCCATTAGGTCTTGCTCCAGGTGGGGTTTACCAGGAACGAAGTCACCAGCGTTCCTCGGGGTCTCTTACACCTCGGTTCCATCCTTGCCTGTGCCGCATAGCGGCCATCGGCGGTCCATTTCTGTGGCACTATCCTTCAACTCGCGCTGACTGGACGTTATCCAGCACCCTGCCCTATGGAGCCCGGACTTTCCTCTCGCGGCTCTTAGCCGCCAGCGATTGTCTGTTAAACTTTCCGGACAACACTTGATAGTATACAAGTTATTCGGACCTTATTCAACCCCATAAATAATAGCAGTCAAAGGGGATCGTTCCAGAACTTCCTTATTAAATAAATCGGAATGGTTCCGTATTAATCTTAGAAGCTACAACACGAGTCTCATATCGATTATCTTTGAATTTATTATCCATCCATTCAGCCACTTTCATCTTCATGATCTTTTCAGCGTTATGACCCGGATCGATAATGGTTAAACCTGCAGCCAAAGCATCCTGAGCAGTATGATAGTCAATATCACCCGTTACAAGCACGTCCGCTCCTTTAAATATCACTTGGTTCATAAAGCTTCCACCCGAACCTCCAATTACTGCGGCTTTTTTGATGATACGATTTAAATCTCCTACGACACGTACATGTGGGACATCCAGTTTGTCTTTCACGATGTCTACAAGTGCAGCAAGTGTTACCGGCTCGCTTAGTCTTCCAATTCGACCGAGGCCAAATGAGCGCCCTTTTAGATCGAGTGGGTATAAATCATATGCCACTTCCTCGTATGGATGAGCTTTGAGCATCGCTTGTACCACTTTATTCCGAAGGTTATCCGGAACAATGGTTTCGATTCGAATTTCATTGACCCGTTCCATTGTACCCTGCTTACCGATAAAAGGATCTGTTCCTTCTCCCGGCACAAAGGTACCAAAGCCTTCAATATTGAAGCTGCAGTGACTATAGTTACCAATGGCACCTGCCCCAGCATTTAATACCGCATCAAGCACCTCTTGATGATGGCTTTTGGGAACAAAAACGACGAGTTTAGAAAGCTGCTCTGTATGAACATCATGAATGGGCTGCGTGTTTTCCATACCCATGGCTTCAGCCATCCAATCATTCATCCCGCCTTCAGTCACATCCAGATTCGTGTGACTTATGTACACAGCGATGTCGTTCTTAATCAGCTTCTCATATACTTTCCCCATCGGTGAGTCTGTCTGAAGTTGTTTCAAAGGTCGATATATAATTGCATGATGCGCAATAATGAGGTCTGCATTCAACTGAATGGCCTCTTCAACGACCTCCTCATTCACATCCAGAGCAACTAGTACCGTCTTAATTTCCTTTTGTAAGGTACCCAACTGTAGACCAATTCGGTCATCCGGCATAGCAACATACTTCGGAGCTAGCTGTTCCATGTACTGAATTACTGTTTGTCCTTTAGCAAACATATCAGCACCTCCTCAATTAGCTTAATATCTGTTCTAATACTCTCAGATTTCTCTTCCGCAGAAACCTGTTCTGATTTCGACAAAGACTGTAAGATTCCATTTAGCTTCTGAATCTCTGTTTTCCACTTGGCATGAAATACAGAAGTTGGACGTTGTATTAAATAGGGTCCAAAACGGAGAAGCCACTCTGTCGTAAGTACAATTCCTCCATCCAGAACACGCTCTTTATACAATGTCTCATTTGATATTTCTAGTTCTCTCAGCTCTTCAGGTTCTGCTATTAGTACTTCGTAAATCTTACCGTCTTCCTCCAAGATATGCTCATTAATCAGTACCCATTGATGTGCTAATAACCATCTGCGAAGAATATCTTCCCCTACATTCGGTTGAAGCACTAGCCTGCTCACCCCGGAAAGCTTCTCCACACCACGATCAAGAATAGAGGCAATCAGTCCCCCACCCATCCCGGATATCGTTATCACATCTACTTCACCCGGCTTTAGTACTTCTAAACCATCTCCAAGGCGAACAGCTACAGTTTGAGTTAATCCAGACTCTTTGACTTGTTTGACAGCTGCTTGAAACGGGCCTGTATTGACTTCCCCAGCTATAGCGGAGACACAGGTTCCACTCTCCACAGCTGCGGTTGGCAGAAGCGCATGATCTGAGCCGATATCGGCAAGGCGACTTCCATGCGGAATATGATCCAATATTAACTGTAATCGATTTGACAATTTCATGATGACACCCACACAATCCATTATATTCGTGACTCTTTCAATACCCTAACAAACAGCATAGTAAAGTGCAATATTGCACTTAATTGTATAACAGAAAACCTTCCCAGAAAAGATGGAAGCAATTTGCAATGGTCAGGGAAAAGAGCTAAAATAAAGACCAATAAAACAAATCAAGGAAATTAACCCATAACTAAGAAATTATATGTTTCAGCTTTGAACAGCTTCCTATTCCATTAGACCCATTGATCCAGAAGGATTGTTTAGTATAGTATAAGCATTCCGGATGGCTTCTATATATCGATTCACTAATGATTTTGAATGATGAAAAAGAACCTCCTGCGATCATCCGCAGAAGGTCCAATGCCTTACTTCTATTCGAGGAAATCCTTCAGCCGCTTACTACGGCTTGGATGGCGGAGTTTACGAAGAGCTTTGGCTTCAATCTGACGGATCCGCTCACGGGTAACGCCAAATACCTTACCAACTTCCTCCAGCGTTCTTGTCCGTCCATCATCAAGTCCAAACCGAAGGCGAAGCACATTCTCCTCACGCTCTGTGAGCGTATCAAGCACGTCCTCCAGCTGCTCCTTCAATAGTTCATAAGCAGCTGCATCGGCAGGTGCAAGAGCTTCCTGATCTTCGATAAAGTCACCCAAGTGGGAATCGTCCTCTTCCCCGATCGGTGTTTCAAGGGATACGGGTTCTTGAGCAATCTTCATGATTTCACGAACTTTTTCAACGCTCAGTTCCATTTCCGCTGCAATCTCTTCAGGAGATGGTTCACGTCCAAGCTCTTGCAACAGCTGTCTGGATACTCTGATCAATTTGTTGATTGTTTCCACCATGTGAACAGGAATACGAATGGTCCGGGCTTGGTCGGCGATTGCGCGCGTAATGGCTTGACGAATCCACCAAGTGGCATACGTACTAAACTTATAACCTTTTTTATGATCAAACTTCTCAACAGCTTTGATCAGACCCATATTTCCTTCTTGAATCAAGTCAAGGAACAGCATTCCACGACCTACATATCGCTTAGCAATACTTACAACGAGACGAAGGTTAGCTTCTGCAAGTCGACGCTTCGCTTCTTCATCACCATTCTCAATTCGTTTTGCCAGCTCAACTTCATCATCTGCTGAGAGCAATGGTACACGTCCGATTTCTTTCAAGTACATACGTACCGGGTCATTGATCTTAATACCAGGAGGAAGTGATAAGTCGTCATCAAATCCTCCACCGAAGTCGTCATTGTTATTCTCATCTTGATCATCAGACTGACGGTGACTGCTTTCCTCATCACTTTCATTGTTTACTTCAATTCCCAAATCGCCGAGCTGCTCATAGAATTCTTCCATTTGCTCAGGATCCTGATCAAAAGGTGACAGTTTCTCCATTATATCTTTGTAACTCAATACGGATCTCTTTTTACCCTGCTCAATCAACTGATCTTTTACTTGATCCAGTGTAAATTCCGTTTCTAATTCAGTATGCTGATCATTTGCCATCTTTCGACTCCCTCCTCCCTCTAGAAACATTCAAGCTGGGCTGTCATTGTCTCTCTAGGGCAATAATTTCACTTGCAATTTGCGCGGCACGCATAAAATCACCTGATCGTTCCGCTTTCATCATTTCTTCTTTTTTCTGATCAATCTGTTTCTGCTGCGGATATTTCAGTACTTCACGAATACAATCATCAAGTACTTGAACATTCCAGTCCGTAGGAGTATCCATCATGGAAATTGAACTCACCGTTTTCTCTAGTCGATCATCATGAAGAGATGACATAAACCGACTGGTATCGGGTGGTTTGTCCTGCGCGTAGTAAGCATATAGATAAGCAGCAATCGCTGCATGATCATCAATATTAAACGCTTCTCCGAGGTTATCGCCCACATACCGAGCAGCCTCCGAATCTTGAAGCATCAGAGACAACAGCCGTCTTTCTGCAGCATGATATGCCGGTAGCAAAGTTGGGGCGGGAATTTGCCCTTTTTTATGCCTACCATTATTCCACGCTTTTTCCTTATTATCCCCACTACCCATCTTTTTTTGCATAGACTGCCTTAATAGGTTGCAATCTTGCTTGAGACTTTCATAAGATAGGCCCAGTTCTGAGGACAACTCCCTCAAATAAACTTCACGTTCAGTGGAAGAATTCAGGACTGCAATAATAGGGAGCGCTTCTTTTGCATACGATATCTTGCCCTCTTCTTCTAGCAGTATATGGTTTTTTTTTAGATATATAAGTTTAAATTTCGTGGTTGAAACGGCAGATTCTACAACATGCCTGAACCGATCGATTCCGTATTTACGGAAGTAGTCATCTGGATCTAATCCGTCTCCCATTATCGAAATTCTCACTTTGAGGCCAGCACCCTCAAGCAAAGGTATAACCTTCATAGCAGCTGCCAAACCCGCCTTATCCCCATCATAAGTTATGACTACTTCCTCTGCCATAGACTTCATAATGACTATCTGCTGTTCTGTAAGAGAGGTCCCCATCGTCGCAACTACATTGTGAAAGCCAGCTTCCCAAGTAGATATAACGTCTCCGTATCCTTCACATAATATAATCTGACGCTGTTTTCGTATAGACGTCTTGGCGTTATGAAGATTATATAACGTGCGGCTCTTATTAAATAATAAACTCTCAGGCGAATTCAAATACTTAGGTTGTCCATCTCCTAAGATCCGACCAGCAAAGGCAATAACTTTGCCATTCCGATCATGGATAGGAAACATGATTCTTCCTCTGAATTTATCAAGATAACCATCACTTTCATGCCTTGCGGACACTAGTCCGCCTTTCTCCATCTCCTTCAGATCAAAGGTCCGCTTGCTCAAAAATTGTACCAGTGTATCCCACCGATCCGGTGCAAATCCAATCTGAAATTGATCAATAATCTTGTCAGTCATTCCACGTGAACGTAAGTATGCCACAGCTTCCTTGCCGTGCTCCGTATTCTTCAATAGAAAATGATACAGTTTAGCAGTCAACTCATAAGCCTCATACAGACGCTCTTTCTCCGGATTTCGCGGAATTACAGAAACACCCTGGCTCTCCGGTAACGCAATGTCATTCTCTTCTGCCATGGTCTTAACAGCTTCCGGGAAGGAAAAACCTTCAATTTCCATTCTAAATTTAATGGCATTACCACCCTTGCCACACCCATAGCAATAAAAGATCTGGCGCTCCGGCGTAACCGTAAAGGAAGGGGTCTTCTCTGAATGAAAAGGGCATAGCCCCTTCATGTATTTCCCCTGTTTGGTAAGATGCACGTACTTGCTGACCGTATCGACAATATCGCTTCGGGCCAGTACTGCCTCGATGACATCATCCGGTATACTGCCTTGTCCGGTACTCATCAAAACCACCTTCATCTCTTTTTGCACGTAAATAGTATTCGCTATGAACTAACGTTCTCCTGCAATTTTTGCAAAAGTTTTGTCAGTTTATGTTGGAAAATTATCCGATCCTCTTCGACCATTTTCTTAGGACCTTTGCCGTAATGCCCAGCTTTCCTAGCTTTAGCCTGATGATGTCTTGAATCAAGCAAAAAATCAATATCTTGGTCACTAAAAATACGACCACGATTGGAAAGCACATGGCAAGATTTCGATAACGCTAGTGCAGCGAGTCCATAATCCTGTGTAATGACAATATCACCACGCACAATGTGATTAGCAATATACAAATCAGCACTTTGATCACTTCGATCCACCTGAATCGTTCGTACGCCTTCTTCTTCACGGAGAAAGTGATCGTAAGAAGATACGAGCAGAACTGGAACTCCAAATGCCCTTGCCGTCTCTGCAATCTCTTTCTTAACAGGACAAGCATCGCCATCAACAACAATCTGTAAAGAACGTATGGACGTCATAGGCATCTCCGTATTTCAAATTAATGATATCTATATATTATATACGTCTTAGGGTGATTAAAATCCTTCTTCTTAAACGTTCAAAAGATAATCCTCTTTTTTCCAATCGTTCCATGGAATAACGAAAGCGGCCACCTTCCCTAGAAAAGGCCCCGCTTTCGTCTATTAAATAATATCTTCAGTTGTGTATGAATTGGTTCTGATTTACCACACCAACTTTGTAAAATCTGCAAACTGCTTCAAGTCACTATCAATACCAGACAACAGCGCTAAACGATTCGCTTTGACCGCTTCATCCTCAGCCATGACCATTACTGAATCAAAGAAACCAGTGATTGGTTCTTTCAGCCCGCTAAGAAGTGTGAGTGCAAGCTTACCGTCAGAATCCTTCATAGCTATTTCATAAGGTTGTCGAATCGCGAGCCATGCCTCATGAAGCTTGCTTTCTTCTTCCTCTGTAAATAGACCTGAATTAACCGCAACCTTACCCGCTTTAGCCGCCAAATTACTCACTCGGTTAAATGACTCTACAATGGTCTTGAAGTCTTCTGATTCGCTGACAGCACTCATTAATGCCTGTCCCCGGGACATAACAGATACAACATGGTCAAATCCAGCTGAGATAACAGCATCAACAACATCGTATCTTTGCTCTTCGGACAGAAGTTTCTTCACCCGTAGACTAAAGAACTCATATAGATCTTTACTGATTTCTGATCCTGAACGCTTCAACACACTCATATCTTCATGAACGGAAAGTGCGATCCCGAATACATCTGACAATGAAACTGGAAGCTTGTGCTCAAGAATGATCTGTACAATCCCTTGTGCTTGACGACGCAGCGCATACGGATCCTGTGATCCTGTAGGTATAATACCGATCGAGAAGCAGCCAACAATCGTATCGATTTTATCAGCGATACTAATAATCGAACCTACATTTGTAGAAGGAACGGAATCTCCAGCAAATCGTGGTTGATAATGTTCGAAGACAGCCTTCGCAACACTTTCCTTCTCTCCAGCCTTACGTGCATAGTCTTCTCCCATTACTCCTTGAAGCTCAGGGAATTCATATACCATCTGAGTAACAAGATCAAATTTGCAAATATCTGCTGCACGACTAACTGAATCAGCAGCTTCTGCCGGAATACTGAGTTTTACAGCCAAGCTATCCGCTATGCGGCGGATGCGGCGAACTTTATCACCAATTGTACCGAGTTCCTCATGAAACACGATGCTTTCAAGCTTCGAAAGGGCTTCCTTAATTTGTAGTTTCTGATCCTCTTCATAGAAGAATTTAGCATCGGACAAGCGGGCACGAAGTACCTTCTCGTTCCCCTTCGCAATAATATCAAGCGAACGATTGTCGCCGCTACGTACCGTTACGAAAAACGGAAGCAACTGGCCTTGTTTATTCAAAACAGGGAAATAACGCTGATGTTCACGCATCGAAGTAATCAGTACATCCTGTGGAATTTCAAGGAACGAAGGATCGAATGAGCCGTATAATACGGTTGGTGTTTCCACCAAGAAGAGCACCTCTTCGAGTAGATCTTCTTTCACCGCAATATTCCAGTCCTTCTCAAGCGCTAAAGCATTGATCTGAGAAACAATCATATCTTTCCGTTCTTTAACATCTACGATAACATGTTGTCCTCTGAGCACTTCTACATAAGCTGATGCTTCCGGAATTACCGCAGTACTTCCCAGGAATCGATGTCCTGAAGTTATATTACCGGACTTAACGCCAGTAATCTCCATATCAATTACATCTGAACCAAACAGGGATACGATCCATTTGATCGGACGAACAAATTTAAATTCATAAGAACCCCATCTCATGTTCTTAGGAAAAGTCATGGAATGTAGGATTCCGTTCAACCCTTCTGCCAAAATTGCAGAGGTTTCAACGCCGATACTATTTTTTGTAACATAGATATATTCAACGCCAGAAAGTTCTTTAAAGGTAAAGCTATCTGGTTCAACGCCCTGACTTCGTGCAAAACCAAGTGCCGCTTTACTCCAATTACCGTTCTCGTCTAACGCAATCTTACGTGAAGGTCCTTTAACCTCCTCGCTAACATCCGTCTGCTTTTCCGCTACATCCTTAACGAGCACCGCAAGTCTTCGCGGGGTTGCATATGATTTCACTTCTCCATATGCAACTCTGGAAGCTTCCAGCCATTTAACGGTTCTATCTTGAAGCTGTTCCATCGCTGCACGCAGAAAACGTGCAGGCACTTCCTCCAGCCCGATTTCAAACAATAAATCTTTAGCCACGGTCAGCGCCTCCTTTCTTGATCAGCGGGAATCCAAGCTTTTCACGTTCCTCCAAATATGTCGCTGCAACTTGGCGCGCTAAATTACGAACACGCATAATGTAACCCGTTCTTTCTGTTACACTGATCGCTCCACGTGCATCAAGCAAGTTGAATGTATGTGAACACTTCAGAACATAATCATAAGCAGGGAACACCAAGTGCTGGCTCATCGCCTTATTTGCTTCTTCCTCATACATATTGAACAAAGTGAACAACATTTTTACATCCGATACCTCAAAGGTATATTTGGAATGCTCGTATTCTGGCTGTTGGAATACATCACCATATGTAATACCGTCAACCCACTCCAGATCAAACACATTCTCTTTGTCTTGAATGTAAGAAGCAAGACGCTCCATACCATAAGTGATCTCGACAGCAACCGGATTGGCATCAATACCTCCGACCTGTTGGAAATACGTAAATTGTGTAATTTCCATACCATCAAGCCAAACTTCCCAACCAAGGCCCCAAGCTCCCAGAGTCGGCGCTTCCCAGTTGTCCTCGACAAAACGGATATCATGATCAAGTGGATCGATTCCAAGACGCTTCAGACTCTCCAGATAAAGCTCTTGAATATTATCAGGAGATGGTTTGATAATAACCTGAAACTGATGATGCTGGTACAAGCGGTTGGGGTTCTCCCCATAACGTCCATCCGCAGGGCGGCGGGAAGGCTCAACATAAGCTACATTCCACGGCTCCGGTCCAATCGATCGCAAGTAAGTCATTGGATTCATCGTACCTGCGCCTTTTTCCGTGTCGTACGGTTGTACGATAATACAATTCTGCTCCGCCCAAAATTGCTGCAGCGTCAAAATCATTTGTTGAAAATTCATGATTTTAGCTCCTTCATACCGTTTTTAATACTGACTGCATCAAATCTCTCATATGCAATGTTCACGCCAGCGCTCTGCACAACAAAAAGCTCTCGCCCTACGTCTGCTGTACAGACATAGGGACGAGAGCTGTGGCTTCCCGCGGTTCCACCCTACTTGGCCCCATAAGGACCCACTTTATCACGTGCAGCATGCTCCCGGGCGCCATGTTCATGGATTCCTATCGCCGGACTCCCACCATCACCGACTCGCTACACAAAATAGGACTTAAATCCATTACTTTTCCGTTCAACGCATGTCAATATTCAAAAATTGAAACTTAACATATGATACCTAATTTTCGTTCAGACGTCAAATACCGTATTTCTCCATTTGATCTAAGAAATTTTGTGATTTAAGACGTAATCCTAATTGTGTATCCATCAGTGCTCTCATTACTGTTTTAAGCTCTGCCTTAGTAGTTTCCTTAACATCAATATTTCCAAGTCTTCTCAAGTCAAGTCTTGCAAACAACCGAAGAAGTTTCAGTGTCTTGGGTGACACTACCATCGCTGGTGGATCTAAATGCTTACACCGCCGGCATAAGACGCCTCCAAGTCTAGGACTGACCAGCATCTCCTCGTCAGTTCTTTCATTACCACAAGAGACGCAGACGTTTAGTTCAGGACCATATCCAGCTGTCTGAAGCACCTTCATTTCATACAGATTAATGATAATCTGTGGGTCTTTACCTTCCTGTAAGGCTTCAAGACAAGCTTTCAACTGGTGGAACCAAAAAGCGCCTGTTTCCTCATCTTGAAGAACCCGGTCCAGCAGTTCACAAGCATAAGAAGAGTAGGCAGCTTTAAGGAGGTCCTCACGAAGCAGATGATGGGACTCAATGATTTCTCCTGCGTTTAATGTCCCAAGACCCGTTCCATTTCTAAAAAAAACATATTCGCCGTAAGTAAAGGGCTGTGTCAGAGCAGCATGACGACTTTTCAGTTTCTTAGCTCCGCGGACAAGAACGCCTACTTTGCCTGATTTTTCGGTGCAAAGCGTAATGATTTTGTTCCCTTCACCGTAGTCCATGCTGCGGATGACAATCCCTTCCGCCCTGTATAGCATGCTCTATCCCCCAACCATTCCTGAAGCAGCCAAAGATCATTCGTTCTCTTCATACTCAACCGCATCTTCCTCTGAGGTGGTCATGCTTTCGAGTTCCGTAGCGCTATGGGACTCCTTATACAGCAAATAAGCATCGACATCTCCAGTCATCGCAAAATACTTCCACGAAAAATCTCGCATTCGTATTCATCCTTTCTTCGGAAATGACGTCTGCATCTACAAGAATAGGATGTGCGCCTGCGATCAGATCTATGATTTGCAATTGTTGGCAGGAGTCGAAATGGAGCTACATTCTGTATCTCAAGCAATGATCACATGGGAGGGATATTGTTATTGTCCGCGGTGGAAACCGAGATCCCGAAGAACGCGTTCTTGGTTGCGCCAGTCTTTTTTAACTTTTACCCACAATTCAAGAAATATCTTGGATCCAAGCAATCGCTGAATATCTTGGCGTGCCTGTCTTCCAACTTCCTTCAGCATCGAGCCTTGTTTACCGATAATGATCCCTTTTTGAGAATCACGCTCCACAAAAATAACAGCGGATATATGAACTGTCCCGTTCTCTTCTACCTTCATGTCCTCAATGGTTACCGCGATGGAGTGAGGAACTTCTTCTCTCGTCATATGAAGAATTTTTTCACGAATCAACTCAGCGCACACAAACTGCTCGGGATGATCAGTTACTTGATCCTCAGGATAGTACTGTGGACCCGCTGGCAAATACTTCTGAATCTGATCCAGTAATGTATTTACGTTGTTTCCAAGTCTCGCCGAAATCGGAACGATTTCTGCAAAATCATGCAGCTTACGGTATTCCTCAATTAACGGTAATAAAGCTTGAGGCTCAATTTTGTCAATCTTGTTCATAACCAGAATAACAGGGGTACGAATCTGCTTCAGTTGTTCAGCAATAAATCGATCGCCGCCGCCAAAGCCTTCGGATGCATCAATTAAGAACAGAACGGCCTCTACCTCACCTAATGTTCCAAGTGCGGTTTGATTCATATAGTCTCCAAGTTTAGACTGGCGTTTATGAATTCCCGGGGTATCTAAGAATACAACTTGTGAATCGTTTGTTGTGTATACGCCGTGGATTTTATTCCGGGTCGTTTGTGGCTTATCCGACATAATGGCTATCTTCTGACCAATCACCTGATTCATCAGTGTTGATTTGCCAACATTTGGCCGTCCGATAATCGCTACAAAACCCGATTTGAATGTTTTTTTCTGCATATATTCCTCCGTTTAAATCCGCTATTATTTCTGAGTTGTACTTACGTACTTTAACTTTGATTGACCAAGATTACAAATCCCAAGGCCGAAACCTTATTTCAAATCAATCTATTTGGATCTTTACACTAAAGATCAATGCGACTCAATCCAGCTCCGCAGTGGCTCATAAAATACTACAATCCCTACGACTACCGCAAAAAGAGCGGTAATGAATACCGCCCCTGCGGCTGTATCCTTGGCAATACGGGCTAAGGGATGTTCGTCAGGAGATACTAAATCAACTACAGCTTCCACCGCTGTATTTACTAATTCAGCCGAAATCACTAAAGTTACAGCAAGTGCAAGAAACAACCAACGCACTGGTGTAAGTCCCAATAGTCCGCCTGCTATGAAAACCATAGCAGCTGCAGCGATATGGACCTTCATATTTCTTTCGGCTTTAAAGGCGTGGATAATGCCTTGGATTGCAAAAGTAAACGTCGCACGCAGTGAATACTTGGCAGGTTTCACTACCGGGTCAAACCCACTTCTGCGAGTACAGCTTCCTGTTTGCCCATCATGACAGCTTCGCTTGCCTCATCCTGATGATCATATCCAAGCAGGTGAAGAAAGCCATGGACGAATAGGAAACCAAGCTCACGTTCCAGTGAATGTCCATATTCTTCACTTTGCAGCTTTGCACGCGGAACAGAGATAATAATATCCCCCAGTACATCAGGAACATTACCGGCTTCATCGCCTTCATCAAGTTCGTAAATAATTTGAAGCTCTTCATCCGTCGTTTCATGCATCGCAAAAGATAGAACGTCGGTCGGTCGATCAATTCCTCTGTATTCCTTATTTAATTCGTGAATTTGTACATCATCCACAAAAGTAAGGTCCACTTCTCCGTCCGTAACGCCTTCAATTGTTCCAGCTTGCTGGAGAATGCGCTCGAGAAGAGAGATCAAATTGTCGGAAATGACAAATTCCTCTTGTTCATTGTTCCATACTAGCTGCAGACTCATCCTCAAACGCTCCTTTTTTGGTCTTCTTCTTTAGATTCAGGTTTATCAGGGGTCACCACTGTCTTCTGTTCTGGTAAACGATCCGGTTTTCCCTTCTTTATCTCTTCAGGGTACTCAATCCTAGAGTGGAAAATCCCCATAACCGTTTCCTTCAGTGTTCTAGCAATAATATCGAGCTCTTTCATCGTCAGATCACATTCGTTAAACTGATGGTCATCCAAGCGGCTCTTAATAATCTTCTCAATCATGGACTCTACTTGTTCCACCGTTGGCTTGCGAAGTGAACGAACAGCTGCCTCTACACTATCTGCAATGCCCACAACAGCGGCTTCCTTAGATTGCGCCTTCGGTCCTGGATAACGGAAATCAGCTTCCGTAAAATCAGGCTCAACGCCCTGCTCCTCGGCTTGACGAAGCGCCTTGTGATAAAAGAAATGTAAAAATGTTGTTCCATGGTGCTGCTCTGCAATATCACGAATCGGTTTTGGAAGCTTATAATCCTTTTGCATTTCCACACCATCTCGTGCGTGAGCCACGATGATGGACTTACTTAATTTAGGATCAATCGAATCGTGTGGATTCTCCATGTTATTCTGATTTTCGATGAAATAGATGGGACGCTTGGTCTTACCAATATCATGATAATAAGAACCTACTCGGCATAATAATCCATCCGCACCAATGGCTTCAGCTGCTGCTTCTGACAGATTCCCAACCATAACACTGTGATGATAAGTCCCGGGTGTTTCTGTAAGCAACTTCCTCAGTAGTGGATGATTTGGATTCGATAGCTCCACAAGCTTAAGCGCTGAAAGAATGCCAAATGTGACTTCAAAAAACGGCATTAACCCGATCACTAATACAGCAGTTAATAACCCTCCCGCGATTGCAAAAGCTAACGCATATAAGGACTCCGCTCTCGTCCAGGATGAGTCATTAATGAGCAGCATAATCAGGACCGACATTGCTCCAAACAAAGAGACCATGATCCCGCCCTTTAGCAAAGTGGAGCGTTGACTTGCGCGATGAATCGAGAAGATGGCTACGCAAGACGTTACTACAGCAAAGAATCCAAAATGAAAATCAAACATTTCACCCTTATTCACATTCAGAATAACACTTGCCATAATGCTGAAAATGATAGCACTGAAATATGCTAAATGGATATCGAGCAGCAAAGTTACTAAGATGACCCCAATTGCCACGGGTGCTAAATATCCTACATAAGCGCGATCTTCACTCTGCAAGATCCCTGCTAAATGCATGGAGATCAGCGTAATCGCATAAATCAGTACAAGCATAAGAATTTGGGAATTGTTATATTTGAAAATATTCATATCAGACTGGCGAATAAACATCAGTATACCTAAGGAAAGCAGCATAGAGAATAAGAGAAGACCAAGCTCAGGCCAATAATTGATCTCATCTTTCAAAAGGCCATTCTTGCCAAGAAGTTCGTATAACTCAGGTGTGATCAGTTGCCCTTTCTGAACGAGCACATCCCCCTGCTTAATGAATACAGGCTGTGTATTCTCCCGAGCTTCTACCTTGGCTTCCTTGGTGGCCACCTCGTTATAGAACTTGTTCGCAGTTATCGAGAACCGCACAAGCTCCTGCACGACTTCCCTGGAGGTACGATCATTAAGCGAGCTCGCACTAACAAGCTCCGCAACCTTCGCTCTTGCTGTCTGTGCATCAACGATTTCATTCATCAATCGAGATACAATTTCCCTTGCTACGGATTTCATCTGGTTGATATCTTCTGGAGCAAGTCTCGGAATTTTAATGAACGTCTCTTCCGGTATACGGTAAGCTTGTTGTTCAATCACCTTTTTCATTTCATCAAACAGTTCAGGCGGATACGTCTCCGTACCTCTATTGCTTGAAATGAAATTGTTCACGAAATCTTGCGCACGTTGTGGAATTTCCTTACGGTATATATCGATTTTATCCTGAACAGACACTTCATCCTGATTCAATCGATCGATCCGTTCGAATATCTGAGTTACTAGTACGTCGTTACGTAAAGGGACATATGTAAAAGTAGGTGGCACCCGCTCAGCCGCTTCTTCTTGAGCCTTAAGGGTCGCCTTATTGTCCTCAATCTGCAAAGGAGCCATGATGCTCTTTTCACTTCGTGTACCGACCTGAATATCATATCGTTCTGGAAGCAGATTCATCGAAAAGCTAATGTAGAACATTAGGGCAAGCAATAAAAATAGAATATAGCGTGTCGCCACGCTATATTTCCAACCGTTATTCTTAACAGATATGGACTTGTCCGTCGATGGTTCTTTGGAGGCCATAGCGACAATCCCCTTTAATCTTGGTTTTCTGCTGCTTTATCATATGCGACGATTATTTTTTGTACTAAAGAGTGCCGTACAACATCCTGTTCTGCGAAAAAGACGAATCCGATATCCTCAATCTGATTCAGTACGGTTTTGGCTTCCACCAATCCCGATTTCTTTCCTCGTGGCAGGTCAATTTGTGTTACATCTCCCGTAATAACCATTTTCGAGCCAAAACCGAGCCTAGTCAAAAACATCTTCATTTGCTCAGGTGTTGTATTCTGCGCTTCATCCAAAATAATAAATGAATCATCAAGTGTCCGTCCCCGCATATAAGCAAGCGGAGCAATCTCAATCAATCCTCGTTCTAGCGCCTTCGCCACTTGGTCGGGCCCCATGACGTCATAGAGCGCATCATATAGTGGTCTTAAGTATGGGTCTACTTTCTCTTGAAGATCGCCTGGAAGGAAGCCTAGGCTCTCTCCAGCCTCAACAGCTGGCCGAGTGAGAACAATTCGTTTAGCTGTACCTTCTTTAAGAGCCGCTACAGCCAGAACGACAGCCAGATAAGTTTTACCCGTACCAGCTGGGCCAATTCCGAACACGATATCCCTTTTCTTAATGGTAGTGACGTAATGCTTCTGTCCGATTGTTTTCACACGGATCGGCTTGCCCCGAAAAGTCGTCGTAATTTCTCCTTTATACAGATCAAGCAACTGATCAGCACGCAAGTCTTTTGCCAGATCAACCGCATAAAGGACATCTCTTTCGGTCAGGATATATCCATTACGGACAAGCTGAAGCAGAACATCAAACAGCTGCTGCAGACTATCCACATGACGCTGATCCCCTGAGATGGTAATAACCGCTTCTCTTGAGTCAATTCTCGCGGGAATTTCCGATTCAATAATCTTTAAAAAAGTATCCTGCGGCCCGAATAAGGAAAGTCCTTCAGACGCGCTTTGCAAAAAAATCTGAATGCTGGTCGTTTGCTGTGACAAATAGCCTCATTCTCCTTGATTGTATACTATGGGAAGTTCTTTCGAGATCGTCTCTTCCACCTCAAAAAGTACTTTCATATAAACTTTACCATTCTCTTTCTTATCATGCAAAATTTTTTGGCTTACTAGTCTGCTATCTGGGCCATATTTAGCCAAAATATCTCTAAAAGCGCTATCTAATCCTTCTTTCTTAGCCTCTTCCTCAGTTATAGTTGTTTTTGTTTCATTGACCTCCAATACCTTCTCCGTCATCCAACCAAAGGGAAGTACTCGTGAGCGCCAAGTAAGCGGATCATATAAAGTTAATGTCTCATGCTTCTCAAACGGAACCTCCCCGTAACCCCACAACTGGACAGCACGATTACCAAGCACAAGGTACGATTTCTTAGAAGAATCCCCGGTATAGGTTTTTCGAGTCTTAACTAAGGGGACCTCAATCTGGTATTCATGCCAGACAAGCCCCTTTACCTCTCCCTTAGCAACTACATTTTGCGCATTCTCCTCATCTCCTAATATGCCTGAGATAAGTACCTGCCCCTTCTTCACTCGGTTATTAATCTGAACTCTCGGAACGCCCTTCTCAGCATATATATGAGTAATTACAGCATCACTCGTACTTACGAGATGTCTCGGACTAAGCAGCTCTGGTCTCTTCGGCACAGAAGCCTCTACAATCTGAATCCGAATGCTAGTACCGTTCCTTTCCACCCCCACCCAAGCGGTTTCCGGTAACCGAGTTGCTAAGTTGGTAGAGAGCTTGTCCAGTGATTTAAGTCGAAATATCCATTGGTAAGGATATAATCCCTCCTGTTTAGCAGCTTCGAGCACATCCTCTGATGCAACTTTTTCATTGCCTTCCACACTTACGTTCCATACCATCGAAGATAAGGCGAGCAGTATCGCAAAAAATGCTACGATTCCACCCACGAACATTTTACGTTTCAACAAACGCAAAGCACGGAACGGCAAGCCGTGCCGTTCCTGAATACGCGTTCTGCAGCCTGTCCGCTTCAACAAAGGGCGCAGCCCTTTGAAATCATTCAGCAGCAGTTTGAACTCTGCCGAATGTTCCCCCGTTGGTCTAACATCCCATATTGGGGTTCCTGTTTCCGCCAATGCATTAATGAATGCTTCTACATGCTCCCCACGAACCGTAAGCTTCAAATAACCACGAATAGATATCATTGTCGGAATGTTCAAGATTTCTCCCCCGTCCCTATGTAATTAATATGATTGATCGTCCCTTCAATGGTCACTTCACTACTTTGAATAGCTCGAATGGAGAGGTCAGAACCCGATATTTCCATAGAGCCCTGAGCAAGGGACAGTATAAGCTTCTCCGCCGAAAAATGACGGACGCCTCGATGATTTTCAATATGAAGCTCTTTATTGCCAATCAGGGTCAACCGCGGCAAGTCAAACAGCAAATCCTGTGGCAAATCGAGCATTTCTTGAGTCCATTTCTGCAGCTTGCGGCTGATGCGGGACATATGAAGGCCTTCCCCCTTCCTGTACTGTACACCTTATGAGCGAGAAGCCCTTTTTATGCAAGTTGAAAAGCTCTTCTACCCGTTGATTCATTTCCATCAGCTCGCCAAGCACCAAATCCAGAAACCAAAAAAAACCGCATCCATCAAAAGACGGATACGGTTTCCCTAACTACTTGCGGCCTATCGGTTTCTTAGAACGGGGTGGTCCCAAAATTTCAGCCCAGATGACACCGTTCATAGCTTGTTTAGCAAACATTGATTGTTGTTTTTTCGTGGCAACATCAGTGTCCGTTACTTCTAGAATCGTTTCAGGTATGTGAGAAGTCATACGATCTAATTGCTTATGGATCTGATCCAATTCTGCTTGCATATTGCGCTTACGCTTCTCCATACTGTCTCGTTCCTCATGAGGATCATCTACATCTGAGAACAGATCCATTCGGCTCTCCATATCACTTGAAGGTTCGTAATAGATCTCCTTTTCTTGAGCATAAGGATTAACCCCTCCGGTTTGCTGATCATTGGTATTCTCATATGATCGATTTCCTACACTGTCCGCTGAGGCGGTTGTACCAGGACGGGGCTGGACACGACGGAGCTGCTGACCTGACTGCTCTGTCTTAGCTTGCCGCGGCCCTCTTCTGGTCGGATCGTCTCCTCCTCCAAAGGTAGGCATCTGACTAGGTTTACTTTCACCGCTGCCTTTGCCCATTTTCCCAATTGCAGAGAGGATAAAGAAAGCGATACCCGCCACGATGATATAATTATCAAGAATCCATTGCATCAGTGGCTCGCCTCATCTCTATTTATTGTTCTTCGGAGTGTCTGGACCATCTGTACTTTCGCCCATCTTACCGAGGGATCCTCTCATTTGGGTATCAGCCTCGATATTCTTAAGGTTCATATAATCCATCACACCAAGCTTGCCATTGCTAAGCGCTTCTGCCATAGCGAGTGGTACCTGAGATTCGGATTCTACAACGCGCGCTCTCATCTCTACGACACGAGCCTTCATCTCTTGCTCTTGGGCAACCGCCATTGCACGGCGCTCCTCCGCTTTCGCTTGAGCGATTCGCTTATCCGCTTCCGCTTGCTCGGTCTGCAAGTATGCACCGATATTCTTACCTACATCCACGTCCGCAATATCGATCGACAGAATTTCAAATGCCGTACCCGCATCCAGTCCTTTGGAAAGAACCGTTCTCGAGATCAGGTCTGGATTTTCTAATACGTCTTTATGCGAATTAGCGGAACCGACCGTGGTAACAATCCCTTCACCAACACGAGCGATAATTGTCTCTTCACCCGCACCACCGACGAGACGATCGATATTAGCACGTACCGTAACACGAGCCTTAACCTTTACCTCGATACCATCCTTCGCTACAGCAGCTACAACCGGCGTTTCGATCACACGCGGGTTAACACTCATCTGTACCGCTTGAAGCACGTCACGGCCAGCTAGGTCGATTGCAGCAGCCCGTTCGAACTCAAGTGGGATATTCGCACGTTGTGCAGCAATCAATGCGTTTACGACGCGGTCCACATTACCACCCGCTAAGTAGTGACTTTCCAGTTGGTTAATATTCAAGCCAAGACCAGCTTTTGTCGCTTTAATAAGTGGGTTCACGATACGGCTTGGTGTAACGCGCCGTAGTCTCATAGCTACCAGTGTAATAATACCAATGCGCACACCTGATGCGAGTGCAGAGATCCAGAGCATCAGTGGGAAGAAACTGAAAAACACGCTCAGTACGATGATCGCTACGACTGCGATCAGCAGAATGGGAATCAAACCTTCCATCTTATACATCATCCTCCATATTAAATATTCTTGTTATGTTTATCTTACCAAAGAAGGTAAGTTAATCAACTAATTCCGAACATTATGCTTCTACTTCCTCAACAACAATTCGGGTTCCGTCCGTCTTTAACACACGCACAGCACGACCTGGATCTATAAAACCTCCTACGGTCACCACGTCAAATCGACGTCCCTCAAACTCTGCTGTCCCCGAAGGCCGAAGTGGTGTAACACTTGTACCAACAAGACCAATCAGAGTATCACGATCCTCAATCGGAATATAACCTTGCTCTTTCGTTAGACTCTCCTGCAAGATAAATTTATTCCAAATCCCTCGTTCCTTAAACACAACTGCCACAACGATAATAGCTACAAGAGCACACGCGGCCGCAATACCAAGTGATAGCGCCACATGCGATGTACTATATGCTGCACGCACAACTCCAACAATCAAGCTTGCGGAGCCAATAATACCTAAGATGCCAAAACTCGGAACAAACAACTCCATAAGGAGCATCGCAATACCAATAATAAAGAGCAGCCATGTCTCTGATCCGGCAAATCCAGCAACCGAGTTACCGAAGAAATATAAAACAAAGGCCGCAATCCCTAGTATGCCCGGAACACCAAAGCCTGGAACAATCACTTCAATGATAACTCCAGCAATACCAATAAAGAGCAGTAAGGTCATCACACCAGGACTTGTCAAAAATGTTGCTAACTTCTCCGAAAAGGTACGTTCCATGTGGAACACATCATTCGTAGAATAACCCATCCACTCAATGACTTCATTCGTGCTATTCGCAATCTTATCAGCATAACCAACCTTTAAAGCTTCATCTGGTGATAAGGCTATAATCTCGCCAGCCTCTTTCGTCTTACCAATCTCAGGCATCTCTACCTTCATCTTGAGGTCTGTCATGCCCTGAGCAATCTCCTTCTGACGACCCTTCGACTCCGCAGCACTTGCCATCTTACTCTTCCACCAAGCAATCATCTTAGGGTCTTCTACCGGATTACCCATGCCATCGACCATGGACGCTGCACCAATCATACTACCTTCAGCCATCACAATCTTGTCTGCATTAAGCGCAATAAAGCTTCCGGCTGAAGCAGCATCCCCGCGAATAAAGGCTACGGTTGGAATTTTAGTATTCTTAATTAAGTTACCAATCTCATCAGCTTGATCCACTCGGCCACCAGGTGTATTAATCTCCAGGACTATTAAACCTGCCTCCATCTTCTCAGCCTCTGCGAATCCGCGCTTCATAAAGCTGGTCAATCCACGTTCTATCTGGTGCTCTACAGGAATCACATAAACCGAACCGATGTTAGCGGCCGCAGCCGTATTGCCTGGACTTACATACATCCCAGCAGACATCAGAATAAGAATTATCATTCCTATGCATGCCCACACTCTACCCAGCCATGTTCCTCTTATCTTCAACTCTTCCCCTCCTTTACGACATATTATGCCAGTAATTCGCATATATCGATAGGGCAAACCATGCGAATGGCCTCGGGATTAACTTATGTATAAACTCCCCATCTTATGGTAGTTACTACGAATAACTTTACATTTCGTTTCAAAAATGTTGCACCAACGAAAAAAACACCCCTTGAAAAAATCAAGGGATGTTTCGCTTATGTTGTTACAGAAATTGTTGAACAACTTGGTTGACAAGCTTTCCGTCTGCACGCCCTTTAACTTTCGGCATGAGAGCGCTCATTACTTTACCCATTTCGGCTTTTGAAGAAGCACCGGTTTCCTGGATGGTCTGCTTTACAATGACTTTAATTTCTTCTTCAGAAAGCTGTTCCGGGAGGTAGGCGCTAAGAAATTCAATTTCTGCTTTCGCATCGGCGGCAAGATCTTCACGACCTGCTTTTTCAAAATCTTGGAGGGCATCTTTGCGCTGTTTGATTTCACGACCAATAATATCAAGCACTTCGCTGTCATCCAAACTTCTTTTCAAATCTATTTCAAGATTTTTAATCGTCGAACGAACCATTCGAATGTTGGAGAGTTTGAACTTGTCCTTACTCTTCATCGCTTGCTTCATATCTTCGTTCAATCGTTCGCTAAGATTCATGCTAGTTCATTTCCTCCTAAAACTTTCTCTTACGAGCAGCCTCGGACTTTTTCTTGCGCTTTACGCTTGGCTTTTCATAATGCTTGCGTTTCTTCACTTCTGCCAAGACACCATCTTTAGCAATGGAACGTTTGAAGCGACGAAGTGCAGCATCAATTGTCTCGTTTTTGCGAACTTTCGTTTCAGACACCAGTTTTCCCTCCCTCCGACCAGACCGTCCAAGAGCAATAACACGGTTCATCATTCTTCATTATAGGGCAAACTGAAATATGGTGTCAACCTTGAGTGTATTTTTTTAGAGTTAAAAGATTATATCCTTCTAATTCTTACCATTCCTCTTAGCTCTATTATAATTAGGCGTGTGAGTTTGAAATGCCTGTCAATGCACCTAGACGCGCCCCACCCAGCACATGATAGTGTAAATGGTGAACAGTCTGTTCACCGTCACGTCCACAGTTGTTGATCAGACGATAGCCACTTTCTGCAATACCCAGCTGAGCAGCAGCCTCTTGTGCTGCTTTATGAATCTCTCCGATCAGTTCATAATCTTCTCCCTGAACATCATTCATAGAAGCGATATGTTTCTTTGGAATGACGAGGACATGAACCGGTGCAGCAGGTTGTATATCATGAAACACGAGTACCTTATCATTCTCTAGAACTTTTTTGGAAGGAATATCTCCATTGACTATTTTGCAGAACAAGCAATCCATATCAATCATACCTCCTATAACGGTTATCTTGATCCCATCATACAAGAAAACCTGTAAATCCGTCCAATGATAACAAAAAAATAGAAGCACCCAGGTCAGCTGGAACACAGCTGTCCAGCAAGCGGGCGTATGATCCAAGAGAGATCACTCTCGTCCATACGTCCGCCGGGGTGCTTCTAAATAGAATGTCGGCTTAGCTGTATTATAACAGCGCCATGTAACTGTCTCTGTGAAAAAAGTCACGACGCAAATTCATTCTCACATTGTCTCCAGAATGATCTGTGATCCACCACCGGTTTGCTCAGCTGGTCGCACGACCAATTTTCGTGCAAGACGTGCTCTAAGCTCTGGTACATGGCTAATGATACCTACCGTAAGCTGATCGTTGTGCAATTTTTCAAGCGAAGTAATCACGGTGTCCAGTAGTTCCGGATCCAGTGTACCAAACCCTTCATCCAAGAAGAAGAACTGAAGTGGATACTGGCCTCTCAGTTGAATTTGGGCCGATAACGCAAGTGCAAGGGATAGAGAAGTTAGGAATGTTTCTCCACCAGAAAGTGTTGATACAGGCCTACGAACTCCCCCATTGGCATCATCCCGAATAACAAACCCACCGCCAGAGTCTACCTCCAAGGAGTAACGCTGTTTCGTGAGGAATCTCAATCGCTGTGACGCGGATTGACTGACCTGCATCAGTTGCTCTTCCGCAACATATTCCACGAACGCGTTCCCGCGAAGACAAGACTGCAGCTTGGAAAGCCGCTCCCCTTCCTCAGCATGCTTCAATCTGCGTTCTTCAAGCTCCATAAACCGAACATGGCGTGTACGAAGGTCTTCAAGATCTCTTTCTGCACGAGCCTTAGATTGAATCGCCATTTCATCTGATTGACGATAATGCTCAAGTTGCAGACAACATTCTTGCCAATCCGCTTCGTTAAACTGAGCCCCCTTCAGCTTCAACTCAACATCCTTAAGTCGCAGGGACCATTCACGCTGTCCTTCCCGATGAGCTTGGACTTGTACGGATAATCTATCCGTTTCTTCTAGAGTCATAAAGGCTTCAAGAACCCCTTCTTCCGTAGCAAACGGCGAGTCCCTTAGTTGGGTCAGCCAGCGTTCTTCAGCTGCCTTAGCATGCGCTGACGCTGAATCAGCCGCTTGCTTCGCGATGGCCGCATCTTTTGCCGCTTGCTGCTTCGCCTCTTCGGCTTTGCGGCGTTCTTGTCTAGCATGCTCCGCTGCCGATTTAAGATCAAGAAGACGTTGCTTGCATTCCTGCAGTAACTCTTCTGCCGAACGGTCTCCAATCCACGTCCGGAGCCGCTGTTCTTTCTCCTGCAACAGTTCCTGTTTACCTTGATCGTGAGCATCCCACTGAATTAACTGCTTCTCCAGTTCGCGAACCTGACCCTCCAGATGAAGCACTACGTGCTTCTTTTCTTCCAAAAAGGGAACACTGCGCTCTAGACCGTCTTTAATAGATTCCGCTTTAGAGTCACGTTCCTGCATCTCTTTAAATCGACTCTCAACTTCCTGTAGACTGAGCCCTTGATAACTTTCTTCCCATGCCTGCTTCAAAGCCTTTATATCATCTTTCAATCCAGTTAACTTTGTATTGAGCTGCTCAAATAACGCATTTGCATTCTCGACAGAAGCCGAACGTTTGGCCAGCTCCTGCTGTAGAGTAGCTAACTTTTGCTGTAACAATGTCGCCTTCTCTCTACATTCACGGAGAATAGAAGCTTGAGTTGAGGTAAATGACTTCAATGCTTCTACGAATTGTTCAAGACTAGCAATCTCATCGGTAGGCATACGGCTGGAAGCCTGTTCGATAATTAGACCAGCAGCAGCTTCAGCTAAAGCAATGTGTACAGAAACCTGCTCAGTATCCACTTTCTCGCAGCTTGATGCCGAGATTGGTAAACTTGAGGTCTCATTCAGTTGCTGACGCAGTACTAGTCGAAGCTCTTGCACTTCTTCTTGGACTTGGCGTATACGCTCAAGCTGAAGCTCCCCGGAGTGATCTGACAACATTTCAGGCTGAACGGGTGCAGGATGATGAACGCTTCCGCATACCGGACAAGCCTCTCCCTCACGAAGTTCAGAAGCAAGCGAGAGAGATAAAGCATGAAGCTGCTGTTCTCGAAGAGACTCATTCATAGCTTTGAATACTGATGCTACCTGGGCCGATCCATCATCAGCAGACTTCACGGCATGAGTAGCCGAGTTCTGAAGCAGCGATATCTCAGCAGCCAAGAACTCTAGTTGTTGCTGGAGTTCTTTTTCAGTAGTTTGTGTTTCCTGTAGTTCTGTTTCCGCCTTATTCAGCTTCGCACGCTGTCCCTTTACTTCTGCCTCAGCTTTCGCTAATTGCTCTTCTGCAAGCAGGATTGATTGTCGCTTATGCATCGCGTCATGCAGCATTTGACGATCTTGGGAACGTGTCTCTAACAGCTTCAGGGAATCCTTTAATTCATCCCTACGTTTCCTACCTCTTTCTAGCAATTCTTGTTCCTTATATAACTGTTCATTCGTTTTGTTAAGTAGCTCTCTTGTCTTCACTCGCTGTTCCGTTAGTTCAGCAAGCTCACGCTGTAATATATCCCGTTCGCGCTGTAACGCAGCTGCTTGCTCCAATTGCTCTGCTCGTAATACAAGCTTGGGCTCCTCTGCTGACAGCACCTCGGCAGCTGACTCATCCGCCACAGTAGCACGCTGCGCTACCACTTCCATCTGTTCTGCTGCATTGAATAACAGTTCCGCTTTTTCCATAAGCTGGCCATGTGTCTTTACAGATTCGCGCAGGGTGTCCAGTACAGGAACAAGCTGCTTGGCTGCTGCACCAAGCTCGAGCTGCCGCTCATAGTTCTTCATCTCTTCTTCACGGGCCGACAGATCAGCTAGTTTACTTCTCAATCGACGCTGCTCAAGATCAAGCTCTCGCACCTTACTCATACGCTCACTACGTTCGGTGGCAGCAAGCAACTGTTTTCTGGATTCATCGGCGTGTTTTGCCGCTTCTAAGAGCATTTTTTCAGCTTCATTTAAAGCTTCTTTCCCTGCATTTCCTAGACCTTGCTGCTCCGCCTCCAAGGATCTAAGAGCCCCATCATTGTCTTTCACTCTTCGGCTCAACTTGAGTGCAAGCTGGTCACCATAGCGTTCAAGATGAAACAAACGTTGAAGCATCTGACGCCGTTCACTTCCCTTTAAGGATAGGAATTCTGCGAATTTACCTTGAGGTAGCACAACCGCTCTTGTGAAGTCGTCCATCTTAAGACCAATCTTCTCTTCGACACATCTTGTGACATCCGCCAGCTTATCCGCAATTACAGCCTCACCTTCACTTGTAATCGCAACAAAGCGGCTAATTGTATTGCTTACAGATAGTTCGTTAACCCGTTTAAATCTGCGTTCAACCCGGTAGCGCTCCGGTCCATCTGCTGAAGCTAGTTCAAAGGTAAATGAAACGGACAGACTGTCCTCTGAATGATTCATTATACCCTGTGTTCCGTTTACCGCCCGCTCGACTTTGCCATACATGGCCAAAGTGATGGCATCAAGCAGTGTTGACTTACCACTACCCGTCGGTCCAAATATCCCGAACAATCCCGTCTCGCACAGCTTCTCGAAATCGATTTCCTGTGGTTCACGATAGCTCTGAAGGCCCGCTACTTTCAGCAATATCGGCTTCATTCTGTCACCTCCTGCCCTACTGACTCTTCTTCATCCACAAGTTCCATGAACAAATGTACCAAACTGTCATCCGGCTCTGCCCCTCCGGTCTGACGCTGATAGAACTTTCGGAACAAATCAGGCAAAGGAATCCTTGAGCGTTCGATCTCAAGCTCTAGCGCCTCCATTTCAGGATAGATCGGTCGAATATGGACGATACCATCACGGCTTTTACGTAAACGCTGGATATCTGCGAGTCCCATTGCTTCGGTCAATGATACTTCCAGATCAATAAAAGCATTCATATCTCGTTCTTCATCAAGCCACCGATATACCTCCTGAAGCCCCCCCTTCGCCTTCCAGCGAACGAGCGGACGACCACTACTGAGGAATAGCTCTTCGATCACCGGTGTACATCCAGGTGAAACATCTACCATCGTTACAGATTTAGCCTGTCCAGCTTCGGAAAAGCTGTATGCCAGCGGCGATCCGCTGTAGCGTATAATCCCTTCACCTTTAACAGCTTGAGGTCGGTGGAGATGCCCCAAAGCCGTGTAGCAAGCGCCCACAGCAAGAGCAGATGGATCTACTGTATACGCGCCCCCCACTTGAATCGGTCGCTCTGACTCACTCTCTAGTCCTCCAAGCACGTAGATATGACTCATGGCCAAATTTACGGTTTTTGGTGAAAAATCACGCGCCATTAGCTGCATCAGTTTACCGACCCGCTCACTATATGCTCGGCGAAGTTCATCTTCATTTCCATCCGCGGTTAGCAGCTCATTCAGCCTTGCTTCTGAGGGATATGGAAGTGCCGCGATCTTAGCAATCTCACCTGTTCTGGGAGTGGTGACCGTTATAGCTTCCGACGAAGGAAGCCCAACTAAAGTGATTCCTCGTTTAGATACAAGAGGCGTTACTGAAGATACCCGTTCAGGCTGATCATGGTTGCCTGCAATAACAACAAGCGGACGCCCTCCTTCTGTCAGCCGGGCGGCAGCATCATAGAACAACTGCTCTGCTGCTGCTGGCGGATTGACCGAATCGTATACATCACCCGCCATCAATATGAGATCAGCGCATTGATCATTCGCCATATGAACGAGCTCATCCAAAAACGCTTCTTGCTCTGCCAATCGACTCCGTCCTTCAAGGGTACGACCCAAATGCCAGTCTCCCGTATGCAAAATTCGCATAAAGCTTTATTCTCCTCCCTACTTAAAACGTACTCCTTGAAACCTATGGTATCAAGGAGCGTTGTTGTTTGTTTCTATTCACATTAAAACGATATTAACTATATGAGTACAGCGTGTCCTCCATCATCGAAAAAGTAGAGCCATTTTTCAGAGATTGGTTCGCCTAATATGTCCTCGAGTGCTTTACTATACAAATCCAGCTGGAAGCGATACTGCTCCGTTAATGCTTCAATACCTCCACGGTGCTCAAGTACCCGATCTGTTTTGTAATCCAGCAGGACTAATTGTCCATTATGCCTGAACAAGCAGTCCACAACACCCTGGATTAATACAGTCTCTTCTTCAAACAGCTGATCACGGTTTGAAGCGGTTATCCTAGCACCGTCTGCGATTCCTAGAACAGCTAAGCCTTGATAGGCTTCCGCAGCCGAAAGACCATAAGAGAAAGGCATTTCTCGCCAAATTTGCTGTGCCTCAATCAGCTTCTCACCTACTGGTGAATGGAAAACACCTAGAATGTCTTCTGGTCTCACCGCTTCCGCTTGTACTCTGGTAATCGTCTCATTCTCCGTAAGTTTTGCAATTGTCTCTTCTACGACAGGGAGATCTGTATTATGGCTAATAGGCATATGCTGCATTATTGTGTGATATACCGTCCCTCGTTCTGCTGGGGTCAGAGCCTTATTTTCCATGAATTTAGGTCTTCGCAGCTGGAAAGTGAACTGAGCATTATCCTTCTGCTTGTCCTCCTGCTGTCTGTGGATCGCCGCTTCCTCCATCATATCCAGCGAGGGACTATCCTGCATGGTAAGTAGTTTTTTCATCTCCGAAACGGATGTTTTTGCAGGGATTCCACTTAGCTCTGCATATGGATAAGCCCAGCTCAAGCGTTGGTATATCTCTTGTCTCATTTCTTGAAGACTGCCCTCTTCATTCCACCCAATATCGGCAACCGGCTCAAGTTTATGCAGTGCCGCTTCTTTATCAGACCTGTCTGGGCTCTGTGTTTCCTCCTCCGAAACTATAGTTGTCTCAGCAAGCGATTCAGAACTCATCAAATGAATAACCCACCTTGTGCTATCTGAAGATAATGGGGTGTGCTCAAGTGTATCTAAACCAGCAGCCTCTCTCAAAATGCGCGCAGATGGATGACGTATAATTGCCGGTCCGATCCAGTCCAGATAACTCCGTCCACGCGCAAGTAAGTAATCCGGAAGGAGTAAATCTCGCACATGATCAGCTTGCGCCCAACTGCTTATTTTTTTTGGAAGATCTTTCAGCGTTCCAACCAACACCATCTTCTCTTTCGGTCTGGTAAGCGCGACATAAAGTACACGCATCTCTTCAGCAAGTAATTCGAGCTGGGATCTACGACGAATCGCTAGATTCGGCAGTGTTGGATAACTGACTCTCAGCTTTTCATCTACATACTTCGGTCCAAAACCGAGCTCCTTATGCATCAGGAAAGGTACATTCAAATCCTGTTGGTTGAATTTTTTTGATATACCAGCCACAAACACGATAGGAAATTCTAAGCCCTTACTCTTGTGAATGGTCATTAAACGTACAGCATTTCCTTGGGTCTCCGTTGTTCCGGCAGCCCCTAAATCTCCACCATTATCACGCAAGCGAGAAATAAATGTTAGGAAACGAAACAAACCTCTGGATGAAGTGTCCTGTTCATACTGCACAGCCCGGTCATATAGCGCCGTCAGATTCCCCCTACGCTGCGCACCACCAGGTAGACCACCAATCCAATCGAGATACCCCGTCTCACTGTAAATCCGCCATATGAGATCACTTAAACTTCCTTGACGTGCATCTTTACGCCAACTATGAAGTCTCTCCAGAAACTTCTTCAATTTTTTGAAAAGCTCATTTGATATAACAGGTCGTTCATCGCTTACATTCTCTGTATAGATTGAACTTATTTTGTGATTCTGACCGTCCACCAAATCTGCCACACCTGCTGCAGCCTCGGCAAATCCCGGTAACTCAAGTCCCGCAAGCCATGAACTGGTGTTCATATGTGTATCTAATAGATCCGGCATATACCCGGCAACCGCTTCGGAAAGTGCGTCATAGAAAGCTCCTGAAGCGCAAAGGCGAACCTGTGCTAGCTCCTCTTCGGTTAATCCCACAATGGGAGATCTGAGCACAGATGCAAGCGGAATATCCTGGCGTGGATTGTCTATCACCTGGAGTAAAGAGAGCATAATCTCGACCTCAATCGCTTGAAAGTACCCCTTGCTCTGATCCCCAAAGGATGGAATACCTTCCTGTCGGAGCTCCTCCATTATCAGGGGGGCCCACACCATCGCGGAGCGGAGCAGGATTACCATATCACCATATTGAGCTGGTCGCATAGATTTCAACGACTTATCAAACACCATCAAAGGCTCGCCATTCTCTCCTGTCATCGCCCGAATTCGGCGAGCAATCGCCCTAGCTTCCAATTGGGCGGTTTCCATCTCCAGACGCTCAGCCTCGGGAAGATAGCCCTCTGAATCCGAGGTGTCTTCATCCTTCACATCTTCAGACTCTGGACCCAGACGGTCTATGAGGAGAAGTTCAGGCGCATACGAATGCTCTTGCCCCTTTTCCGAGGCATCCTCTTCTGTTATCTCGGCAATCTTATCCACCTCTGGGAAGGAGGCACCGCATACAAGCTCAGCACGATGATCATAAGCAATCTCGGCAACCGATTCGTTCATAATCTGCCTGAATAGCATATTCACAGCATCAACGACTTCCATCCGGCTTCTGAAATTGCGAGCGAGATCAATTCGAATACCAGAAGATTCAAGCGAACCTAGGCGTTCTGAAGCATCATACTTCTGCTGATCAAAACTACCGTATCTTTTATACTTGTCCAAGAATAATCCAGGCTCGGCCAAACGGAAACGATAAATACTTTGCTTCACATCACCAACCATAAACCGATTGCCTGGTGACTCTCTCGAGATCAAACGGACGATATCTTCCTGAACACTATTCGTATCCTGATATTCATCAAGCAGTACTTCATCAAACTGCTGGCGATATTCGAGCGCTGCATCTGAAGGCATGAGATGATCTGGATCTGAGTCTTTGTGTCTTAAGATTTGAAGACAATAATGCTCCAAATCATTGAAATCCACGGTGCTTTTAGCTGCCTTTGCCGCGCGATATCGGTCTGCAAAAGTTATCACCGTCTCCACCAGCTCATTCATAAGCGGAGCCGCTGTTTGCATTTCATGCACAAACTCAGAAGCCGGACGTCCAAACAACGCGGTTTTAAGTTCATTAACCATCTTTTTGACCGTGTCACGAAGTTCTTTGACGCGCTCCTGTAGTTCAGGAACCACATCATCCTTGCGAACCGATTTTAGTTTACCGAAAGACACATTTCGAAATATATCATAAAGCTGATCCCAAGGATTCGTGTCTACCGCTTCAATCAGAGAATCAATCAAAAATCTATCTTCTTCGAGATTCACGGCATATGGCGCTGGTCCTCCCGGCTGAAGTGCAACTGCCATTGCCTGCTCAAGCAGACCAACGGCCCCCGATAATGCCAGACGTGCATCCGTTAGAATACTACGAACCCAAGCGGTCTCTCCAAGCGCTGTCGTATCCTCCACCTGAAATGCAGCTGCCGTATCCCGGAGCCACCGATCTGGCCAAGAATGACTGCGGGAGAAATTATACAATCGCTGCACGAGTCGGTACAACGCATCATCACTGCGTTCCCCGCTGAACCAGTCAGCAAGCTGAAGGAATGTTCCACCATTCTCAGCATCACCATATTTTTCTTCGAATAGCTCCTCCAAAATATCCTGCCGCATCAACTCAGCTTCATGCTCATTTAATATTCGAAAATTAGGATCCAAGGGAATCAGTTGATAATAGCGTCTAATCACTTCCATACAAAAGGAATGAAGCGTTGTTATTGAGGCCCTTCCCAGCAGCGCAAGTTGCCGGCGAAGATGCTCATTGTCTGGATCTTTTTCCAATTCTCGATCAAGTGCTTCCCGAATACGTTCACGCATTTCTGCCGCCGCTGCTTTCGTAAAGGTTGCCACGAGTAGACGATCTACACTAAAACCCGCACTTTCATCCGTGATTTTGCGAATAATGCGCTCAACTAGTACGGCGGTTTTACCGGAACCTGCAGCAGCGGCAACCAAAATATCGTCACCACGAAGAGCGATCGCTTTCCATTGATCATCACTCCACATACTTCCTTCCGGTTTCGTCATGATATCGTTCAACTCCCGTCTCCTCCTTTCATCTGAGCAAGCAGATTCCATACCTGATCCTTGCCTGGTTTACCTAATAATTGATATTGACTTCCTTCCATCGACTCATCAAATTGACACACAGGTCGGTATGAACAGTGGGTACAAGCTGTCTCCTGTCCAATTCGGTAAGGTTCAATATTCACTTCACCACCCGTGATCCGGGATCCAATCCGTACAATATTCTCTCTTACCGCCCCCAGCAGCGTATGCCACTGGTCCGGAGTCGCCACTGCAGCGCTGCTATAGAAGCTACCATCTGCCTTCACGGCAACAGGAAGAATGGCTGAGTGCCCTTTGTCCAGAGCAGAATCCATTAAGGAGACTGCCTCACGATCCGCAAGAAGCAATCCTTTCATTTTGAATCGCTTCAAAAGCTCTTCAGCAGCTTGATCTGCATTCATTCCGTTCGGTGACTGAAGAACAGGATCATGAACATGGAAATAAAGCGTACCTGCAGGAAGAGCAGTCTCTCCTAACCAATCTTCAGCAAATGTAAGTAAAACATCCAGATAAGTCAGCATCTGTAGTGACAATCCATAATACACTTCATGCAGCTTTAGATCCTTCTGACTCGATTTATAATCAATAACCCGAAGCATGATTCCATTCTCTCCGCGCGCCATATCAACACGGTCAATACGGCCGACCACTTCCATCATCACTCCATTAGGTAGCTCAAAAGCTAGTGGGGGAATAGGTTTATCGGGTCCGAAGTCTAACTCCAAGCCAACCGGTTCAAAGCTGCCTCGACGAGACTGTTCACCTAATATGACAGAAGCGCGGCCTACAATGTTTTTGAGCTTGCGGGATATATAGCCGTATCTCTTCGAGCTAAGCAATATCTCACCTTGTAAGAGTGGAACGAGCCTATCTACCGTTGACTCCGCCTCGCGAAGGCATTCATCCGCACTCAGATCTCCCCAGCTTCGATGCTGCTCTTGAAACCGAGAAGCCATATCACTGAGCGCAGCATGAAACAACTGTCCAATATCAGGAGCTTGAAGTCGGTATAGTTGTCTCTCCTTCAGCTTAAGTCCATGTGAAGCAAAATGGGAAAAGGGACATGCTACAAAACGCTCCATCCGGGACACGCTTGTGCGAAGCTTACTACCATATAAGCGTCGACTCGTATTCTCCTTTAGCGTCTTCGTTTCATTGCGATATGAAAGTGAGGACAACATTGTTTCCAGTTGATCTTTCCATTCCGCATTACGAGCGAACCAATTGTATACTTCCCACCACAAAGGCGGCAGGTTCCCTCCATTCCTAAAGTCTCGAAGTCTACCTACAAGAAAAGCGAGGGATTTCCCACTTCCAGCTATGAATCGTCCTTGTTCCTCTGAAGTTTGCGCACCATGAGGCTGAGCATAGAGCACCTGTTCATTCAACTGAAACATGTTCTTCAAATGTCGTATGACCTCCGATGGCAGCAGCCCTTTCCCCTCATGATCAGCAGTCGGATAGCTAACCCACAACCGGTGGCTGGCACTGGTTAGAGCCGTATATATAAGAAAACGTTCATCCAGAAGTCGACGTGAAATGTTAGGAGCTAGTTCCATGCCAGAACTCTCAAGTGTAACCCGCTCCTGCTCTGTCAATATGCCATCATCCTGAAATTGAGCCGGAACAACCCCGTCATTCACACCCAATAAAAATACATATTTAACGCCACCCGAACGGGTATGATCCATGCTGCCTACCAGCACCTGGTCAAGAGACGGCGGTACAAGTGACATTTTGAGTTCGGTTAGACCTGTATCTAGCACACCTGTAAACATTTCTGTGCTCAGTTTCTCGCTTCCCATCATTTCAACGATCTGATCTAGAAGATCCAGAACAGCAGCCCATATCTGGCGGTGCTCTCTAGCCTCTTCAGGCTTACCGTTATCCAGTGCCGCTCTACTCATCAGCTCCAGCTTCTCCGGCACCTTAGCCTCTTCAAGCAGTTTAAAGATAGCTGTAGATTTATCAAGCGCTGTTACGCCTTTCTTCATTCTCTTCTCAAAAGCAAACAGCGGGCCAGTAATCGCCGCACGGCAATTCTCTATATGATGGAGTCCTTTGCTGTGACGAGTCCCCTCAGCACCATCTTCCAGAGACAGGCTAGGTATGCCTTTCCAAGGCCGACCATCGGTCCAACGCGAACCTTGAATACCAGAAGCCAGTACATGGTTCTCTAATACATCCATATCCTCTCTGGTTAGTGATCCATCTAGAGGGAGCAGAAAGTCAGTTTTGACACATCGGAAAACATCATCGTAACGCCAGCGCCGCTGGACGATATCAAGAGCCGAACGGATAAACTCTACAAGCGGATGATGAAGTTCACTTCGCTTTTGATCAAGGAAATAAGGCACATCGTATTCGCGAAACAGTGGCCCGATTAAAGATTCATAATCGCCTAGATTACGGGCAAATACCGCCATCTCACGGTATCTTGCTCCTTCTTCCCTAGATAATCGGATCATCTCACGAACTGCACCCTCTACTTCAGCACGACGGTTCGCAGCAGCATAAATCGCTAAGCCCGTATCACTCTCATTCTCTTCATGAGAGCGAAAGCGTACTTTCCGGTCATAACCACGTTCTAAATGCGCAAGTACGGAACAATTCTTAAACCGCGGTAGTGTATCTTCCTGAAGCAGCGTGTATGAAGATTCTATGTCCAACTCATCTGCAATTCCTTGTAGCTTTACATATGTCATAGCGGTAGGATGAAATAAATTTAATTCATGCGGCATTGCACCACTTGAATAAGGTTTATCCAATGTCAAAGCAGCGGTTACCGATGAAGCGTGCTGAATCAGTTCCCTAAGCACTGCGTATTCCTGTGGGGTAAAGCCATGGAAACCATCGATCCATATATCAGCATTGCTGATATATGATGAACGACTAATCCCTTCAGCAAGCGTAATAAGCGTATCTTCCTCATCCATATAAAGTGGGGATAGCTCGCGTTCAAAATCTCGGTATAACATTACTACATCTTCAAGCTTTCGCTTAAGCATAGGAGAGCTTCCTGCGACAGAGGTCAAATAAGTAAGTTGGTCCTCAATACAGGAAGAATCAATACAATATCTTTTCATTTCAGTGTATAAATCACTTAGCTTACCTACAAAACCTAACTGTTCCCCTGACGCACCGAACAATTTAAGTTCCTCTTTACGATGCTGAATGATCTTGTATAACATCATTCGCTTGCCTTCTTCACTAATTGCAATCTTGGCGGCACCGCCCGTTTCCTGCATTACCCGGTAAGCCAATCGACGAAAGCTTAGTACTTGGGCACGAAGACTCCCCTTGATTTTCCCAGAAGTGACTAGCATATTCTCCGCTTGAAATGAGGCTTGCTCTGGTACGATCAGAATAATCGGCTTACCTTGAGGATCCTCCTCCAGTCGTCTTGTAATCTCTTCACATATAGCGGTGCTCTTCCCGCTTCCAGAACGCCCGATGACAAAATGCAACGACATGTCATACCTCCTTAATACTCAAGCCTATTGTTCGATACATCAACGCTGTTCTATATATAAAAAATCATGTCTAACAATCGTATTCTCTCAGATAATCTCTGACTCTTAAGCTGAAATCCCTATACTTTCAATCTATAAGATGATGTCTATAAGTATAGCATATCTGAGAATAGAAGGAACATACGTTTGGATTGCATTACCATTAGAAACACAAATAAGAAACTTATATATAAACCATTATAAATCGTCCCTATCAGCCCTTAGTCAACCCCTTCATTCACATCAAAAAAGACTGCTCAATTAAGCAATTTTACTTCGCTTAACCAAGCAGTCTTTTCAATCTTTATTGCAACTGTTACTCTATATTGTCTTTTTGCTACGAACCTCGAATACTGCAAACTTCAAATAATGACCTTCATCTACACCTAAGATCTGAGGGTGATCCTTGCCAGCTGCACGCCATTCGATTAGACGTAACACTTTACCGGCATCCTGCGCCGCTTCTTTAATCGTCTCCAGGAATAGATCAGGACGCATGTGATACGAACAGCTCGCAGTGACAAGATAACCACCTTCATTAACTAGCTTCATACCATGAAGATTGATGTCTTTATAACCGCGGCAAGCTCCCTTGACCGCACCTTTACTCTTGGCAAAAGCAGGCGGATCTAGAATAACGACGTCCCATGTACGCCCGCCTCCAGCTGTTAACGGCTTGGAGGTATCCACCTTATGGTCCGCTTTTGCGCGTTCCTCCCGCTCTTCTATACCTTTCACCTGTGTCCGAAGATATTGAAAAGCGTCATCCACAACGAATTCGACACGATCCTGAAATCCGTTCAGCTCCACATTTTCTCTTGCACTTTCGATCGCATGCGCTGATATATCCAAGCAAGTCACTTTTTTAGCACCGTACTTACATGCATGAAGTGTAAAGCTTCCTGTGTGTGAAAAGCATTCAAGAACCGTTGCTCCATCCCAGTAAGGAAACGTAACTTCTTTTCCACTCTTGTTAACAGGAACCGTACGAATTTCTCCGCTGATTTCAACCTCCTGCTTCACAATTCCACTTCGGCCTCCCCAGCCCTTCATAAGCGGCTCAATGGAGGCTCTGTTCTCGCGCTGGTCAAAGAAGTAACCCGTTTTCTGACCCTCTTCAATATCAACTTTGATCTTTAATCCATTCTCTGTCACAGTAACGTGCCTTGGACACTCCCCGTACAATGTTCCCTTGCTTTGTTCGAGACCTTCGAGTTCCCTCACGGATACATCGCTGCGCTCATAAATTCCTACAGGACTCATTACTTCTACGAGAGCTTCTACAATGTGATCTCGGCAACGGTCCATACCAAGTGTCAGAATCTGAACTACAAGCACATCAGCAAACCGATCTACAATCAGACCTGGAAGAAAGTCTGCCTCTCCATATACAAGACGATAAGCATTCTCTTCACTAATAAAGCGCTCGCGGTGCGATAAACATTCCTTGAATCTAGCCACAAAAAATTCCCGATCCAACTTCTCAAGAGGTTGGTACGAGACAATTCTTACTGTAATTTGGGATTTCGGATTATAGTAACCCGTTGCCAGAAAACGTCCCTGATGATTCATCACTTGAACCAGTTCACCAGGTTGTGGATTCCCTTCAACGGATGCGATTTCACTCTTAAAAACCCATGGATGACTCTGTTCTAATCTTTTCTTGCGATTGCGATCTAAAATGATCGATGCCATTCTTAACTTCACTCCCTGATTTCTCTCCCTATGGACAATCATTGGTATGCGCGTCCCATTGGGGTCATATGAATAAATTAACAATTATTAAAGGAGAATCTCATGCTTTCTTCACTCTGGTTTCCGGTCACTTATGGCCTCGTCGTGTTCTTGCTGGGTATGAAGATTATGGAGGTATCTCTTCAACGCTTTGCCGGCCAGCAACTGCAGCAATGGCTGCACAGAGCAACGTCCACCCCTCTAAAAGGAATGATCACAAGCACAGGTCTCACTGCTCTATTACAGAGTAGCACGGCTGTCACGGTGCTAACGATCGGTTTCGCCAATGCTGGTCTCCTGAACTACGCAGGAACATTAGGTATCATTCTAGGCACCAATATCGGTACAACCCTGACAACCGAGCTGATCAGTCTACAGATCGGACAAGTAGCCATGCCACTGCTGATTCTTTCGCTTATGGTCTGGACTGGGGTAGTCATCCTTAGTGACAGACTTCCATCTGGGCTAATTAAACTACGGGTTAAACTCGAACGGACCCAATTCATATGCCTAGCCCTTGCTGGATTCTCTCTTATCTTGCTTGGTATTCGCATCATGCAATCCATCGGTGCTCCACTGCAACAACTCGGCATATTCCAATGGTTTATCCAGCATGCCTCGCAGAGCATATTTTGGGGGATTATAGCTGGAACGGTACTCTCTGCTCTGATGCATAGCAGTATCGCTGTGATCGCGATGACTATGGGGCTTGCCGCTAGCGGTGTGTTGCCTCCTACACTAGGTGTAGCCATTGTGATCGGCTCAAATGTCGGCACATGTGCGACCGCCCTTATAGCCGCCATAGGCAGTACGCAAGCAGGACGGTTTGTAGCCTGGGCTCATTTAGGGCTAAACATCGGCGGTGCAATTCTTTTCGCCCCGTTTATTACCGTCCTAGCGTCCGTCTCTGGCCTCATTGCAACAGATCCAGGAAGCCAAATTGCCCATTCACAGACCATCTTCAACATCATATGTTCCTTGCTTGCACTACCTTTGTGTTATCTTCCTTTCTGGCGTAAAGCATCGAAAACTTAAGTTAGATATTAATATTCAAAAGCTCAAGTGCTTTACGTAGAATGATATCGTTGTTGTCGTACCCGGACTGACGTTGTTTTTGCCAAGCTGTATGAGGCTCATACCATTCAACATCATTAATCTCTTCAACCTGTGCCTTCAAAGTGCCTTCTTCAGCTTCCACTAAATAATAATGTACTTCTTTGTCAACCACTCCATATTCGGGATGATTGTATCTATAAGCGATAATATCTACTGGGGAAATAATCTTACCCACAATTCCCGTCTCTTCCCAAATTTCTCGAAGTGCTGTCTGCTCAATCGTTTCACCAGCCTCCATCTTACCTTTAGCAAGTGAAGTTTTCCCATAACGATCTTGAATCAATTGAATTTGAAGTACTCCGTCCTTTTGACGATAAACAACTCCGCCCGCGGATATTTCTTTTCGATTCATTTTTGCATCCTCCTTCATGTGCAACAAGGATTTCACCTCCGGTAATGGAAATGAAATCCTTGTCAATTCTGGCAGCGCTAATCTGTTAGCTTATTGGGCAGCAGCCGTTAATCCATTCTCCATGACACTAACCAATTCGCCTTCACACTCATTCACTCCGGCTTTGGTTACCTTCACGCGGCATAATTGACCTTCAAGCTCAGGACCACCATCAAATACGAGCTGTAAGTAGTTTCCACTGTACCCTTGCATTTTCCCGCCATTTGGAGATCCCTTGTATTCCCGTTCAGGAATCACATCTACCACTTGACCTACAAATTGTTCTGCGTAAGCAAGCTGCAGCTGTTCTGACAAGTCGATAAGTTGGTGAACACGTTCATTCTTCACTTCTTCATCCACCTGATCTTCCATCCGTGCAGCCGGCGTACCGGTACGTTTGGAATAAGGGAACACATGCATTTCAGAGAAACCAATTTCCTTCATCAGTTCATAGCCATTCTGGAACATTTCATCGGTTTCGCCAGGGAAGCCAACAATTACGTCCGTTGTGATGGCCAGATCCGGCATAGCTTGACGAATCAGCTTCATCTTGTGGAGAAACTCTTCGGTTGTATACTTACGTCTCATCCGCTTTAATACCGTATCATCACCCGCTTGCAGCGGAATGTGCAGATGACGGCACATTTTGGACGATTTATTGAGAACTTCTAGCATCTTATCGTCGATCTGGCTTGCTTCAATCGAACTGATACGAATTCGTTCGAGTCCTTCCACCTTATCTAAATCCCATAAGAGATCAGATAAACGATAGTTCTCAAGATCATCACCGTATCCACCTGTATGAATACCCGTTAATACAATTTCTTTATAGCCAGCATTGACGAGCTGCTTCGCTTGCTGAATAATACTCTTCGGATCACGGCTACGAGACAATCCACGGGACCATGGAATGATACAGAACGTGCAGAAGTTATTGCACCCATCTTGTATTTTCAGGAAAGCACGCGTACGCTCTGCAAAATCAGGCACGTCCATTTCCTCAAAAGCACGAGTCTTCATAATGTTACGTACTGCATTTATTGGCTGTCTTGATTGCTCAATTTCGTGAACAAAGGTCATAATCTTATCGCGGTCCTGGTTACCAATGACAAGGTCCACACCAGGAATATCTAAAATCTCCGCAGGTGATGTTTGAGCATAACAGCCCGTCACCGCAACGATAGCATCAGGATTACGACGTACAGCACGGCGAATCATCTGCCGGCTCTTCTTATCCCCCGTGTTCGTTACATGACAGGTATTAATCAGATAAACATCTGCGGTTTGTTCGAAATCCACCTGTTCGTAGCCTTCATTCTTGAAAAGCTGCCAGATGGCTTCGGTATCGTAAAAATTGACTTTGCAACCTAACGTATAAAACGCTACTGATGGCATATTCAAACTCCCCCCATTTCTCCAGATTCATATAATGCGCATGCCAGTGCAGTCATTCCTGCAGTCTCACAGCGTAAAATTCTACGACCAAGTCCAACAGAAATAGCACCAGCCTCTTCAGCTGCTCTGCACTCTTCTTCAGTGAATCCACCTTCAGGACCCACGAGTAGCAGCAGCTTAGCGGTTGATCCCGGTTCCTGCATTGACTGTGCCGTAAAAGGTTTCAGCACATCCCTTAGCTGGGAGCCGTGCTCTTTTTCATAACAGAAACAAACGATGTCATAACTAGCGAACGTATCCAACAGCTTCTTCCAAGTCAGCGGCTGTTCAACTTCCGGAATGATATTCCGATGAGCCTGCTCAGCAGCCTCCTTGGCGATTTTACGCCATCTTTCCAGCCGTTTGCTTTCCTTCTTGGCGTCATATTGGACTATAGTGCGCTCCGATATAAACGGTACAAATGTCACAGCACCAATTTCCGTACACTTCTGGATCACGGTCTCCATCTTGTCGCCCTTCGGAAGGCTCTGTGCAATCGTCACCTTCAGACGGGGCTCGTGGGTCATCTCCAGAGGCTCTGTTACAACCGTTATAACGCTTGTCTGCTCTAAGCTTTCTATCTCTACCAACGCTTCTCTGGATATACCATCACTTACAATGAAGGTATCCCCCGGCTTGCCACGCATCACTTTGGTAATGTGTCTGGCATCTTCTCCGGTAATTTCCACGCGGTCTCCCTTAAACTGCTCGGGTGAAACGAAATATCGCTGCATACTTTATCCTCACCTATCTCAAAATCGCCAAACCCCATCATACAACTTTTCAATCAACCTGACCAGTGAAAATCCGTGGCAACAAGCCATAAATTAACCTCCGAACAAGGTCTTGAAGATGTTTAAAAAGAAAACGGATAATTCATATGCTTTTTCATAAAGTGGTCTGATCGTGTAGTTTTGGAAGCCTGGAATTAGAATAATTAACAAAAAGACCAGAATGGACCACTGCTCGAACTGTTGTAACTTAGCACGTACACGACGCGGTACCAGATCCTCAAGAATTCGGTAACCATCCAGCGGAGGCAACGGAACTAGGTTGAACATGAATAAGAAGAAGTTCAGCACGATAAAGGTGTCAAAAAAGAAATGAATAGCTTGAACTACTTTCGCGTTATCAATACCTTCAATAATTCCGAATTGGTACATACCTGCATATATTAAGCAACCTACAATACCTAATAATAAGTTACTCAGTGGTCCAGCAATGGACACGATAATGCCCATCTTGCGCGGATTACTGAAATTCTCACGATTTACCGGTACGGGACGTGCCCAACCGAAACCTGCAAAGAGCAATAAGATAATCCCTAGAAAATCAAAGTGAACTGCAGGATTTAGCGTAACCCTTCCAAGAAGCTTTGCCGTTGGATCTCCGAACTTGTTCGCAAAATAAGCGTGAGCAAACTCATGTAGGGTAAACGCAATAATCAAGGTGATCAAATAAAATGGAAGCAGCTCTAGCGGATAAAAAAGTAACTGATCCAAAAATTCCATTATTACCTCTTCCTTGCGACAAACGCTACCCAGTCATCTTCACGGTGTATATCCGCGATTTCAAACCCGGAAGAAATCAGCGCTTGCTCAACAACATCGATTTTGTTCTTATAAATACCGGATGCAATATAAGTACCACCAGGCTGAAGGGCCGCATAAACATCATCTACAAACAGCAAAATAACTTCTGCCAAAATATTAGCAACAACAACTTGGACAGGCAGCTTAACACCCAGATCCTCAGAGCGTCCATCTGTAATTACTGTAAGTAAATCACTCTCTTTAACAACAATTCGATCCTCCATACCGTTTTGCCGTGTGTTCTCTATCGCACTTTGAACTGCAACGGGATCCAGATCTAAGGCAAGTACCCGAGAAACTCCAAGATGAACTGCTCCAATAGACAGAATACCGGAACCTGTACCCACATCAATAACTTCCTCGCCACCTTGTATCACACTGTCCAGTGCACGAAGACATAGCGAAGTTGTTGGATGCGCCCCTGTTCCGAAGGCCATTCCCGGATCTAATTCAATAATTCGCTCATCATCTGATTCTGGGATATACTCTTCCCAAGTTGGCTTAATTGTAAGCCTATTCGATACTCGAATCGGTTTAAAATACTGCTTCCATGCCGTTGCCCATGATTCCTCATCCACTGTATTGAGTTCATAACGGACATCGCCTGTATCAATGCCGAACAAGGATAATTCCTCAACTCTTGGAGATATTTCATCTTTAATGTCTTCAAGATTCACATCTTCAGAAAAGTAACCTTTAATAACCGCTTGCCCCTCAGGGATATCGTTGAAAGGAACGTCTCCGAACCATTCTCCGTGCGGCGTCTCTCGCTTCTTATTCAATGTGCCGGATTCTTCAATCGAGACTCCTCCAGCTCCAGCTTCGTGCAAGAAGTTAGAAATCATCTCCACAGATTCCTCTGTGGTATGTATCGTTAATTCATGCCATAACATTTGTAGGTGATCCTCCTCGTTTTTACATAAGTCATATTGTACTATACGGAGTACCCTTGTTACAAAATTTAAACGTTATTTATGGTTCAAAGTCACATCAAGCAGTAAATTTACATAAAATAGGGTCCCTTCAACGAACAAAACTCGTTAAAGGGACCCTGGGAGAAGAAATGCTAATAGGCCAGGTACATCTTAATTCTCATGTTCATGATTATCAAACATTTCTTTAAGCTGCCGCTTATCAGCCGCCTCACTCCGACGCATAGCCTGTACATCATCCGTATCCGCTTCCAGAGCTGAAAATTCCACATCCTCCGCTTTAGCAGACTGTAGTGCAAGGATCTTCTCTGTTTTGTCTGCTATTTTACCTTTTTTCACTCTTCGCATTGATCTCATTCTCCTTTCGTCTACACGGATTATACAAATCCACCGGCTTCTTCAATAATGCTCATCGCTCGATCGAATACACTTTCATCCAAAACGACGGTTAGCAGAATATCACGTCCGTGAAGCCCATCATCTGCTGCACTCATCCCACTTGCAGAGGGGTCTGCTGCTCCCAATATCCCCGCAGAGGTATTCGAGAGAGCTGAGTTTAGTGTCATGGATGTTAAGCTAACAATATTGCCTGTTAATGGATTCACGATGTTGTTCATCTCTCCGCCTGGATAGGCACTGAAGCGATTAATCGACATATCCACAACCTTTAATGCCTCAAGTTTACGAGCTACTCCCTGCGCCTCTTCTGGACTTTTGAAGTAAGCCAAAATGTTTTTTTCTGTCAACATCATCACCTGCGCTTTATTCTCTAAATAGTTAATCGTTAAACGAATCCTTCCTAGAATGCTTCATTGCAATGGAATTTATCCCTCGATATTTTTGCTGTGAACGCAAAAATAGGAATCGAATTCATTCTTCGATTCCTATTAGTGAACATTTCCGTCAAGGGAGCGTACCTTGCCTACAACAGCAAACAGCCGTTAAAAGGAATTCCTTTTAACGGCTGTATTAAAAACTCTTCATTACGCATTAAAGTTTAGTGGACGATAGCCCATTAGTCGCCGCGGAAAGCTCGTTTCACACGGTCAAAAAAAGACTGTTCCTGCTCATGTGTCTGTTCACCGTCTAAGGAAGCGAACTGACGCAGTAGATCCTTCTGCTCGTCGCTCAGCTTACTTGGTGTAATAACAACCACCTTGACATGCTGGTCTCCCTGTCCAAGGCCGCGAAGACGTGGAACCCCTTTTCCTTTCAGACGGAAGAAGGTACCTGTCTGCGTTCCAGAAGGGATCTTCAGTTTCACTTTTTCAGTCAGCGTTGGGATTTCGATCTCATCACCAAGTGCTGCTTGTGCAAAAGTAAGTGGTACCTCACAGTAAATATCATCGCCTTCACGTTCGAAGAAATCGTGAGGTTTCACACGGATAACGATATAAAGATCACCCGCTGGACCTCCACGTAGTCCACCTTCTCCTTCGCCTGTCATGCGCAGTTGAGCGCCGTCATCGACACCTGCTGGGATACGCACGTGAATCTTACGTTGTTTCTTAACCTTGCCGTTGCCCTGACAGGTCGTACAACGTTCTTTGATGATTTTGCCGGAACCATTACAGTTTGAACACGCACGTCGGTTAACCATTCGCCCGAATGGTGTGTTCTGCACAACCTCTTGTTGACCGCTACCATGGCAGACACCGCAGGTTTGCGGTTTCGTTCCTGGTTTCGCTCCGGAACCATCACAAGTATCACATGTTTCCGTTCTCGGAATTGTAATATCTGTTTCTTTACCGAATATAGCTTCTTTAAACTCAACGGTCATCGTATATTGCAGATCGTTCCCCCGCTGTGGTGCATTCGGGTCACGACGTCCACCACCGCCGCCAAAGAACATATCGAAAATATCTCCAAAACCGCCGCCAAAGTCGCCGGAGAAACCACCGCCCATACCTTGGTTCGGATCTATGTGTCCGTACTGGTCATACCGCGCACGATTCTGGCTATCGCTGAGTACGTCGTATGCCTCTTTTACTTCCTTAAACTTAGACTCAGCATCTTCCGCTTTGTTTACGTCAGGATGGTATTGACGCGCCATTTTTCGATACGCTTTTTTGATTTCGTCGTCCGACGCGTCCTTGCCAACGCCGAGCACCTCATAATAATCACGCTTTTCAGCCACGGTTTCACCCCCAATTCACTTATTACTCACCTTGGACAAAAGGAAAGTCAAAGTGCGGGATTCGCGCTTTGACTTTCCCTTGACAAGTCTATTCAGATTAACCTTTGTTCTTATCCTCGTCAACAACCTCATACTCTGCATCAACGACGTTATCCTTCTTCGGAGCGCCTTCTTGAGAAGCCTCACCAGCTCCGCCAGCTTGCTCAGCTTGAGCTGCTTGCTCATACAGTTTTACGGACAACTGTTGAACAATTTCAGTCAGTGCTTCAGTCGCTGCGTTGATCTCCTCAATATTATCGGATTCAAGAGCTTTTTTCACGTTCTCTTTTGCTTCGTTCGCTTTGTCGATTTCGGAAGCATCCACTTTATCGCCAAGGTCTTTCAGCGTTTTTTCAGTTGTGTATACGAGCTGATCTGCATTGTTCCGTGCTTCAACAAGCTCTTTACGCTTACGGTCTTCATCAGCATGAAGTTCAGCGTCTTTCATCATTTGTTCTACTTCTGCATCACTCAAACCGCTTGAAGAAGTAATGGTGATTTTTTGGCTCTTACCTGTACCTTTATCTGTAGCCGATACGTTTACAATACCGTTCGCATCGATGTCAAAAGTAACTTCGATTTGTGGTACGCCACGTGGAGCTGGAGGAATGTCTCCAAGCATAAAGCGACCCAGCGTTTTGTTACCCGCTGCCATTTGACGCTCACCTTGTAGAACGTGAATTTCAACGCTTGGCTGGTTATCTGCATATGTTGAGAACACTTGAGATTTGCTTGTAGGAATCGTTGTGTTACGCTCGATCATTTTAGTGAATACACCACCAGCTGTTTCGATACCGAGTGAAAGTGGAGTAACGTCAAGAAGAACTACGTCTTTAACATCTCCAGTCAGTACGCCAGCTTGAACTGCTGCACCCAGTGCAACAACTTCATCCGGGTTAACACCTTTATGAGGTTCTTTACCTGTCAGCTTCTTAATAGCTTCTTGAACTGCAGGGATACGAGTTGAACCACCCACAAGAACGATCTTGTCAATGTCAGCAGCAGTCATTCCTGCATCGCTCAGAGCTTGACGAGTTGGTCCAAGTGTACGCTCTACGAGGGAAGCAGACAATTCTTCGAACTTCGCACGAGTCAAGTTCACTTCCAAGTGCTGAGGTACGCCATCAGCAACGGTAATGAACGGCAAGGAGATTGTTGTTGTCAAAATACCGGAAAGCTCTTTCTTCGCTTTCTCAGCAGCATCTTTCAAACGTTGAACAGCTGCTTTATCTTTGCTTAGGTCAATGCCCTGTTCTTTTTTAAATTCAGCAACCAGGTAATCGATGATCACTTGGTCAAAGTCGTCACCACCGAGGCTGTTATCACCACTTGTAGCTTTAACTTCAAAGAAACCATCGCCAAGTTCCAAGATGGAAACGTCGAACGTACCGCCACCAAGGTCATATACAAGGATCGTTTGATCTTCGGATTTCTCCATACCGTAAGCAAGTGCCGCAGCTGTAGGCTCATTGACAATACGAAGAACTTCAAGACCCGCAATTTTACCAGCATCTTTTGTAGCTTGACGCTGACTGTCATTAAAGTATGCAGGAACCGTAATAACCGCTTGGGTTACAGTTTGACCCAAATATGCTTCAGCATCGGATTTCAACTTTTGAAGAACAATTGCAGAAATCTCTTGCGGTGTGTAATCTTTGCCATCGATGCTTTCTTTATGGCTTGTACCCATGTGACGTTTAATCGAGCTAATCGTACGGTCAGGGTTCGTGATCGCTTGGCGCTTCGCAGTATCACCTACAACACGCTCTCCGTCTTTCTTAAAACCTACTACGGATGGAGTTGTGCGTGCACCTTCTGGGTTAGGAATTACAACGGCTTCGCCGCCTTCCATTACTGCTACGCAAGAGTTTGTTGTACCGAGGTCAATACCAATTACTTTACTCATGAGAAAATATCCTCCTTCATATTTCACACATCCAACAGAGGTGTGTGGCTCTTTTTTTAAAGTTATAATTTATTAAAAGTCGACGATGGCCTATTACATGCTTACCTTAACCATTGCCGGTCGAAGCACCTTATCTTTGAGCATATAGCCTTTTTGAACTTCTTCCACTACGATGCCTTCTTCATACTCATCGCTTTCCACCTGCATAATAGCTTGATGGAACTCAGGGTTGAATGGTTGACCCACGCTATTCATTGCGGTCAGACCTTCTGCTCCAAGTACCGTTTCTAATTGACGGAAAATCATGCTTACTCCTTTGGAGAAGGATTCGAATTCCGGAGTATCTTCGGTAGCAGCTAATGCACGTTCAAAGTTATCTACAACAGGCAATAGCTCCGTAATCAACTTGGAAGAAGCATATTTTGCTAGTTCTTCCTTCTCTTTAACTGTACGTCTGCGGAAGTTATCAAAATCAGCCTGAGCGCGCAGTGCGCGTTGTTGCTGTTCCACTACTTCATTTTTCAACTTTTCAAGCTCAACATGATGGACATCTTCTTCCGTCACTTCATTGGAAGTATGAAGCTCTTCCTCCTGTACCTCTGGTTGTTCACCGGTTTCTGGTACGGCATGCTCCATAGTATCCTCATTTACTGTATCTTGAACCGTATTATTCTGGTCTTTATTCAAGATGCCTTCCACCTCCTTATAATTATGCCTCTTATTTAATATTGGTATTAATCTTCAGGACCGCTCGTATCACGCATTTTGATCACATGATGAATACGAAGTACAGCAGCTGCAACCTCTCCTGCTGCACGCAATCCATGAAGCTTAACAGGCGCTGGATCCACGATACCTCTGTCTTCATAGCTGATAACGGCACCGGTGTCACAATCAATTCCCATGGAGTCGGTTCCCAGGCGGATTTGAGCCGCTCGTACTTCCTCCATCTTCTCCAATGGATTATAGCCGGCATTCAGTAAAATCTGAGACATGGGTCGTCGAAGCGCAGTAGAAACAGCCTCTATACCAAAAGCCTCCATGCCCTTCTGAACTTCCCTGTGACGTTCCAGCTCATAGGAAACTGCAAGTTCACTTGTACCCCCACCTGGAAGCACACCGCCAACAACAGCGGCTTGAAGTGCAGATGCTGCATCACATGCGATACGCGCTGCCTCCCCGACAACCTCTGACGTGCTGGCACCAACGATGATGGTAACCACACGATCACCGGACTCAGAATGACTACCTTGGAGTCGAACTCGCTCTAAGGCTTCATCGTAAGCAGCTAACGGAGTATAGCCCAGAATAGACACTAATTGTTCAGGGTCTTTATGTAGCGCACTGCGGCGCACTGGTATAGCCCCCGTCATGTCGCAGACCCGGCGTAAATCGGCCCGTGATATTCGCGGCACAACCATGATACCGTGATCGAGACAAAACTGCTCAGCGTCCGGATGAATTCCTTTTTCCAAGAGGATTACCTTGACCGACATATCTGATAAACGTTCCAAGTCAGAAGCGAATACCTTACGTAGATCCATATATCTTGCAAACCCAGCTTCGGTTGTTAGCACCTCTTCGTCAAGATCATCAGGTTCAAGCGAATCCAGAAGAACAAGTACTTTAGCATCGTCATACTGACTCAGTTCACGAACGAACAGTGGTTTTTGCCGAAGCAGTATGCCTTCGAACACCTCGTTCTCAGCCTTCTCTAGCGCAATGATACTATCAGCAAGAGAGAAGGACCGGTCTCTTAATCGATCTAACCCCGCCTTTGAAGCAGCCTCCATGACCAGATCCACCATGTCCCGCCGTTCACGTCCGGCTACAAAAGCGGTCCTTTCAAGTAAAGGATCGTCCAAGCCTTCAATTACGCGCACCCGATCTGATAGAAAACGAAGCGCCATATCAATACCCTGCTTCATGCCTTCGACTACTTTGGAAGCAGGAACACCACGCACAATCTGCGCAACACCTTCTTGTACCAAAGCACCTGCGAGTACTGTTGCTGTGGTTGTTCCGTCTCCAATCTTCTCTTGCTGAGCCCTGGCTACTTGAATAAGTAGTCGAGCAGCGGGATGAGTCACATCCATCTTATCTAGTATAGTTACCCCATCGTTCGTAATAACAACCTCACCACGGGGCCCAACAAGCATCACGTCTAGACCTTTGGGACCTAGCGTTCCCTCTACAGCGGATGTGACAGCCCGAACCGCATTACTATTATTAATGAGCGTAGAATGGCGCTCATCACCATCTCCATGCTGCTGTGGCCCTTGGCTCATCACGCTCACTCCCTTATTTATACCAGTGCGTTAGCAATTTCGTTAGATCATGCGACAGAATATTCAATATTCCAATGACGCGGGCGTATTCCATTCGAGTTGGTCCCAGTATTCCTATGGTACCAAGTGCCTTACCGTTGGCAGAATACGTTGCTGTAATCAGACTGCAATTTGCTATAGCTGCATGATCATTCTCCGTACCGATGCGAACTTGAATCCCAGTTTCGCCAGGTGTTGGAGTCATCATCTTCATAAGAATAGGCGTCTGCTCCAGCAATTCAAAAATGTTCCTTACCTTATCTACATCTTTAAATTCCGGTTGATTCAGCATGTTGGTTGTTCCACTTAAATACACTTTTTGCTCTTGATCATTACTATCGAGTGCTACATCAAGCACACTCATTAATTCCTCGTAATGATCAATATGCCGCTGCATTTCCTGACCCAGTTCTGAGTACAGCCTTGTCTTCAGTTTATACAATGGCACATTTGCCAGTTTACTGTTTAGAAGGTTAACCACTTGCTCCATTTCCGATACAGAAACCCCTGGCGGAATCGTAACAGTCTTGTTCTCAACTTGCCCTGTGCTCGTTACAATAATAGCTACCGCTTTGTTATCCCCTAAAGGAAGTAATTGGAAATGCCGCAGAGATGTATGAAAAACTTCCGGCCCAAGTAGGATGGAAGTATAATTCGTCATCTGTGACAAAATGCCAGCAGCATGCTGAATCATTTGCTCCATAGCATTCAACTTCTCAGCAAAAAATGCTTTCATCATCTGCAGTTCGGAAGGATTCAATGAAAACGACGACGTAAGGTGATCTACATAATAACGATATCCTTTATGTGAAGGAATACGTCCTGCTGAAGTGTGAGGTTGCTCCAGAAAACCCAGATCCTCCAAATCAGCCATCTCATTACGAATCGTCGCAGGGCTATAGCCCACATCTCCACGTTTAGAAATGCTTCTGGATCCAACCGGCTCTGCCGACCGAATATAGTCATCGACGATCGCACTCAAAATCATGCGTTGGCGATCTGTTAACATGTCGTTCCCTCCTTGCTGACTGCAGGTTTTTCCAAATCATTAGCACTCATCACGATCGAGTGCTAACCGATATATCAAAAATACCAAACCGACCGGAGTATTGTCAAGTCGGTTCGGCATCTTATGAACACCTTCATGCTATATAGATGAATTTACTTTAATCCTAGCTGCTGTTTAACTGATTTGAATGATATAGAAGTAAGTAAAAGAAAAATAACCACCACAATCTCACAATTTATGTTAGTATTCTCCATGGGTAAAATTAACTATTTAAGGCGGGTATTTATGACTAGAACATTCAAGGTATTACTCTCATCCGTAAGTTGCTTCATTTTATTATGTGTTAGCTTACTTTCTTCATCGACAGCAAGCGCAGCTACAAATTCCACAAGTAGTGCCAAAGTTTCTAAAGAAATCACCATCTTCTTGGACGGTAAATTAGTGATTTCTAAACAGAAGTCCTACATATTCGAAAAAAAAGCCAATAGTGAAACCTACTTACCGGCAAAACTGTTATCAAAAATAAAAAATGTGCATGTCGACTACGGTAAAATCATATCCGTTAAATCACCAACAGGAACACACGAAATTAACAAATCCAATTCCTTACTCTATGAGGGTACTACCTATATAACATACAAGAAGTTCCTCAATATCTCAGGGATATCAGGGAAATACCACGCTAAGGCTAATGCCATTTTCTTATGGAGTCATGCTGATGGAAAAACAAAAACAGACTCCCTCATTCAAAAAGTAAATAACACTCCTTCTAATATGCAAGCCTATTTAGGAGAGAAAGTGTTCGTGTATAAAGGAAACCAGACGGGATGGATCACTGAAATTAAATCCATGGGTTATAGTATGACAGAAGTGCAGATCACTCTGAATAATGGAAAAATAATTAACGAAACGATTTTTGAATCGACCCCTGATACCTTTTGTTTATACTCTCATTATCTTTTTGTTACAACAAAATTAAGCGGACAAACGTATTGGGCCAATAAAAATCAGTTACCTTCCTCGAATCCACTTTATCATTTAGAAAGGGTGTATTTCACCTCAGTCAAAATTAAAGATCAGAATATCGTGGTTACAGCAAAAAGAGCCAGCGGAAAAATGGTGACATTCAAATTCCCAATTAGCGGTATTCTAACAGAGCAACTAGAGTCCGGATTTTACAACAAGGACCCCAAAAAAGCATTTCCAAATTGGTCTTCAAAAGCATGGGAATCGATTGTTAAACAAGAGATTTCGATAGGAATGACATGGGAGCAAGTATATCTTTCCTGGGGATATCCGGATGACAGCAATTCATATACAAGCTACTATTCTGATATGGACCAATGGATATACGGGGATACATACCTACACTTCTATAATGGAATTCTAGAATCCTGGTCAGATTATTAATAGTTAGGCATGAGAAAAAGGCTGCCCAAATTTCACATTTGGTACAGCCTTTTTTTCGAATATCAATTAAGCATTTTAAGAACCGCGATTTCGTCGCATGCATGCTGCTTCTTGCAATGAATACAGTCGGTCCATACTTTTTCAGGGAAAATTTCTTTTTCAACAACTGTAAAACCATTTTTAATAAAAAAAGATACCTCGTATGTTAAGGCCATCACCTTTGGGATTTCACGTCTTTTAGCCTCAGCCATCAGTGAATCCACCAGCATGGAGCCTATTCCTTTTCCCTTATAGCCCTCAGAAATGCCTAGCGACCGAATCTCTACTAGATCGCTTCCGAGCTGACATAAAGATCCACAGCCAATAACCGCACCGTCCCATTCGGCCACAACAAATTCTTCAATCTGCTGTTCCAGGACATTGCGCGACCGTGGAAGCATAATACCTTTTTCGGCATATCCCTGAATCATCTGATACAGTGGCTCTACATCATCCACTTTAGCTTTTCTGCATACGGCCGGCATTTCTCCGTCTCCCCTTTATACGCTCCGTCATAATATGAATAAATATACAACAGAGCGTATAGAAGTTCAATAGATTATTTACCTGATAAACTGCCTATAAATTCAGCAAAGACTTCATTACCGAACAATATCCCCTTATCACTCAGCTTATAACCATCATCTGTTGCATCCAGTAATCCTGCATTAACCATCTTATCGAGTGGACGAGCAAAGACAACATCAAGAGAAGTGTTAAACTGCTGTTCAAAATGACTCCGTGAAATTCCGTCTAGTACGCGCAGGCCTACCATCAGGAAATCCTCCATAGCATCCTCTTGAGATATGTGGAAGCTATCCAATCGTGGAAGACCTTTCTTGACAGCTTCTACATAGGGATTAACACCTTTTATGTTCATATGACGCTGACGACCAACATAACCATGGGCTCCTGCTCCAAGACCGTAGTAGTCCTCATTAAGCCAGTAGGTCATATTATGCTTGCTCTCAAATCCAGGTTTAGCGAAATTACTAATCTCATACTGCTTATAACCAGCCTCTTTCATTCGGTTCATCAGCAAAAGATACATATTTAGCTCATCTTCCTCATCCGGAAGCGGAAGTTGATTCTTCTGATAAAGGGTATGGAACAAGGTATTCTCTTCAACCTTCAAGCTATATATAGAGTAATGGGGCAATCCAAGTTCCAGCGCCTTAGTCACACTTTCCGACAACATTTCAATCGTCTGATTCGGCAGACCAAACATCAGATCAATAGACATATTGTCAAATCCCGCTTTTTTAGCATTTTCCAGACTGCGGTACACGTCATCTGTATTATGAATACGACCAATCCCTGTAAGCAGATCGTTCTGGAATGCCTGCACACCAAAGCTGACACGGTTCACGCCACCCTCACGCATAACAGACAGTTTCTCTAAATCAGTCGTACCAGGATTTGCCTCCATCGAAAACTCAATATGCTCATCCCATTCTGGAAAATGGTCTCTCACGGTCTTCAGGAAATATTCCATTTCCTTCGGGTTCAATACCGTAGGCGTGCCGCCCCCTACAAAGATACTTTTAATTACTCCTGGAGGAGATGCTTTGACGGTGAGTTCCATTTCGCGTTCGAGCGCCTGCAAATAATCCATAACTGGCTGGTCTTTTAGTACATACGAATTAAAGTCACAATAAAAACATTTATTCGTGCAAAACGGGATATGGATGTATACTGCCTCCGTGCGTTTGCTATCTCCGTTTGTCATTGGCGTTGTCATAAAAAACCTCCCTTGCTTTTAAGCCTCTATCTTTTTGAATTGTGTAAAACTATAACGTACTAACATCTTCATCATGAAAGAAAAGGAAAGCCAAGAGCGGCTTTCCTTTCGTAATTATGTCGTAATTTGCTTGCATTAATCGTCAATTCTCAGAACCGCCATAAATGCTTCCTGCGGTACTTCGACGCTTCCGACCTGCTTCATCCGTTTCTTACCTTCCTTCTGCTTCTCGAGCAGCTTCCGTTTACGCGAGATGTCACCGCCGTAACACTTAGCAAGAACGTTCTTACGCATAGCTTTTACCGTTTCACGAGCTACGATTTTTGTTCCAACAGATGCCTGAATCGGCACCTCGAACATCTGACGCGGAATCAACTCGCGAAGTTTCTCGCAGATTGCACGCCCACGATGGAATGCACGGTCACGGTGGACGATAAAGGACAAGGCATCCACTTGTTCTCCGTTAAGCAAGATGTCCATTTTAACCAGATTCGAAGTCCGGTAGCCAGATAGCTCGTAATCAAATGAAGCATATCCTTTCGTGCTGGACTTCAACTGATCAAAGAAATCGTACACGATTTCTGACAGCGGAATCTCATACGTAATTGTTACCCGTGTCGTATCAAGATACTCCATGTTAATGAATTCGCCACGTTTATTCTGACACAGTTCCATAATCGATCCGACATAATCGTTCGGAACGATAATAGCCGCTTTAACATAAGGCTCTTCGACATAGTCAACCTTTCCGACTTCAGGGTAGTGGGAAGGGTTATCGATCTGAATCATTTCCCCGTTCGTAAGCGCGATACGATAAATAACGCTTGGTGCTGTTGTAATCAGCGGAATGTTAAATTCGCGTTCAATCCGCTCCTGGATAACGTCCATGTGAAGCAAACCTAAGAAGCCACAACGGAACCCAAAGCCGAGGGCGCTTGATGTCTCCGGCTCAAAGCTGAGTGAAGCATCGTTAAGTTGTAATTTCTCAAGTGCCTCACGCAGATCGTTGTAATCCGATGTTTCAATCGGATATAGTCCACAGAACACCATCGGATTGATCTTACGGTAACCCGGAAGTGCTTCAGCCGTAGGGCGTTTAGCATCAGTAACTGTGTCACCGACCTGTGTATCTCCTACGTGCTTAATACCGGCCACGATAAAGCCAACATCACCCACGAGCAGCTCGTCCACAATCGTCATCCGCGGTTTAAATGCACCAACTTCGATGACTTCAAAGGTTTTACCTGTAGCCATCATCTTGATCTTAGAACCGGCTTTAATACTGCCGTTGATTACACGAACATAGACGATTACCCCTTTATAAGGGTCATAGTGAGAATCGAAAATGAGCGCTTTAAGCGGTTCATCGGCTATCCCTGTTGGTGCTGGAACCTGCTTAACAATCTGCTCCAATATCTCTTTTATTCCAATGCCAGCTTTGGCAGAAGCCAGAACGGCATCACTCGTGTCTAGACCAATGACATCTTCAACTTCTTGCTTAACGCGTTCAGGATCAGCGCTTGGCAAGTCGATTTTGTTGATTACAGGTAGAATCTCAAGATCATTATCCAGAGCCAGATACACGTTAGCCAGCGTCTGAGCTTCAATCCCTTGAGCAGCGTCTACAACAAGCAAGGCGCCTTCACATGCTGCCAAGCTTCTCGATACTTCATACGTAAAGTCGACGTGCCCCGGGGTATCGATCAAATTCAATATATATTCTTGACCATCATCTGCCGTATAGTTCAGACGAACGGCTTGCAGCTTGATGGTGATTCCCCGCTCACGCTCCAGATCCATTGAGTCGAGAACCTGCTGCTGCATTTCACGGGAAGTCAATGCACCTGTATACTCCAAAATACGGTCTGCCAATGTCGATTTACCATGGTCTATATGTGCAATGATACAAAAATTACGAATTTTTTGTTGTCTTACTTGAACGTCAGTCATGCCTTACCCCCAACAACCACCAGATGTTTGAATCAATTTATTATAACAGTTGGTTGTGTGCACAGCAATGGCAAGTACACATTACAATTTAATCTGTAATAGAGCCGAACACTGAGACTACCCAACGGATGCTTTGATTAGAGAGTTGTTGCAGGAGACCTGCTGTTTTGTCTGCAAGCACATCTGCAGGCGGTTTTGAGTCTCCAGGAAGCAAGATATCACGAGGTGTAGGCTCAAATTTTGGTTTTTCTTCTTTCACCTCAGCTACAGGAGGATTAGCTGGCACTGTCTGCTCAGGAGGAGAATAGATGTTGTTCTGACTCTGCGGGACCTGTTGATTCTGCCCGTATCCTGAATCTTTCAGAAACGAGGGACCATCGGTGCCACCAAGTTGCATACCTACAAGGACACCGATTCCAGCCCATATAACGATGGCAACCAACTTTTTTCCCGCCTTTGACATCTTTTCTCCTCCTTTAATTATCTTCGCTGATCAAGACGATTTATTATTAGAACTTGATTCTTGCTTTTGAACGGTCTTCGTCGTCTCTTGCTTGTTCTTTACACTTGCCTTTTGTGCTTTCATATCCTGCCAATATACGTCAGCTATCATATCCGCTAGTAAATCGCCAGTTCGCTTCAATTCTTCCTTCGTGTTATCTATTCCACCGATTTCGATTAAGATGCTGTTCGGGGATAGAGACTGGTTATACTCTCCATTTCCTTGATCTGCAGACTTGCCCCAGACTCCACGGGATACGCCTGGATATGATTTTTCCAGCATTTGATTTATCCTACTTGCAAACTCTTCATTCTGACGCCAATTCTTATTGGCATGACCTACGATAAAATACACCTGTGCATAGTTAACGCCGTTCACTGTTGTTGTTGTCTTACTATGGCGCTGGGAATCTCGATGAACATCAATGAGATAGGTTAAATCTTCATTCTCTGCGAGAGCTGCTTTCACAGCTTGACGTGAATACTTATAGGAGTAATTCCAATTGTAGTCAGGTACGGTGCTTTGATAGTCACTCTTATCGTGAACTACTCCAATCCCTTTTGATTCGAGTCTTTTGGCTATCATGCTGCCCACTAGCATTATATTTTTATTCGGTGACGAAGAACCTGGATTATTGCTCTGCTTCCCAAGTAACGGATTAAATGCTTCCTGAGGGTGCGAATGGTAGATCAGCACATTCTTTTTCGTTGAAGCTACCTCCGAGGTTCCGCCCTTATTAGTATTTCCCGGCTCTGTTCCTGAAGGAGGTTCTGCTGGGCTGGTATTGGATTCATCTGGCGTAGGGTCTTCTGTCTTCACTTCAGGGTGATCTCCCCCCGTTTCATTTGGCGTTGATGGATCTGGACGATAGTCCGCTGGAGCTTCTCCATCCTCGTTCCCTGATCCACTTCTAAGTGGTACAGGCTGATTGGTTTTCATGCCTGGTACCTCTCCAGCAAGTAAACTTTTCGGATCTTTTGGGTTCACACTCGTTAATAGTTCAAACACAAAAGGGGTTATTTTTTCTGCTGATAATGTAGAAGATTCCTTCTCCATAGCCATATGCGGCATTTCCATACCAATCATATCGATAAAAAATCGACTAGATAACGATGCTGCTAAGCCTTTCATTGAGGAAACGGGTGAAGTATTCAGTCCTTTCTCCGCCATGCCTCCAAGACCTAATAATAAGAAGAATAGAAGAGAACCTAGCATCAACAGGACCAGCGTTCGCCCCATGCTTAAACCTTCCATCACTTTTCTCTTCATTCTAGCTATGTTCCAAATTCGAAATTTACGATTGTTCATATCGATGTCCTCCTCATCTACGGAAATTGCAAAAATTACTAGAATACCTGTCAGGTTAACTTTGTAATCTCTTATATTCCAAATCTATGAGCGAGGGAGAATCGATAGAACAAATAAAAGAGAAAATCCTTTCAAAATATAATAGAGTATGCAAAAAAGGCTGCCCCTCCGTCCTTTAAGGGACTTCAAGGGCAACCTATCTAGTAGGTTACGATTTAGTGGGTATAAGCCCCGACATTACCAGGGTCCACAGCTTCATGCAGGGCAGCATTTAAACCACTGGCTACAATATTAGCGATATCTTCGATAAACTCGTCAATTTCTTTTGGCGTCACAATCAGGTCATGACCCAGCGGCTCTAAAACCTCTTTTACTAGTGCAAGACGTTCATTTTCAGGGATGTCATTGAGCATTCCCATAATTTGACCCGTCTCTGGCGAACCTTGACCAAAATGAGTCTTCATTAGCTCAATCGCATTGTTGACAATGGTGGATGCATAACACACCGTTGGAACGCCGATGGCTATACATGGCACGCCCAGAATCTCTTTTGTCAAACCTTTACGCTTATTCCCAATTCCGGATCCCGGATGAATTCCTATGTCTGCGATTTGGATCGTCGTATTTACCCGTTCTAAAGATCTGGAAGCGAGTGCATCAATAGCAATAATGGCATCCGGCCGCGTTCGTTCAACAATGCCATGCACGATTTCACTTGATTCAATACCTGTTAACCCAAGCACCCCTGGTGCAACAGCACTAACTTGACGATATCCGGGTGCAACCTGGTCAGGCATCAGCTCAAAATAATGCCGAGTCACCATGACATTCTCAACAACCAGTGGACCCAGTGAATCCGGCGTTACATTCCAGTTCCCGAGTCCAACAATTAAAATGGTTGCATTGTTCCCAATACCTATGCGCTTTAGAAAATCTTCGAATTCGCGAGCGAAAACCGTTGCGACTTGCTCTTGAAGCCCTGTATCCCCTTTTCGCAGATCAGGCACCTCTAGTGTGACATAATTTCCTTTAACCCTTCCAATACGCTGGGATCCAGCTTCATTCTGAACATCCAGCCGAGTGATCTTAATTCCATCCTCCTGTTTGATATCCTCCAAAACCCCAGGAATCACATTGGTATCCGGACCGGAAGCAAGCTCTCTCGATTCAATCGCAAGATCTGTTCGTACCGAGTAGCGCTGCAAATCTAATTCCATGCTCATTCACTCTCCTGCATTATAATAATGGTAGTGTGCTGGAAGTGAAGAAAGATTATACAGATGTCTTTATTTCAAACTAAAAAGGTCTATAAAGTCATTGCTACTTGGTATTGCTTTTTGTACCCCCCCATGCTAAACTATTTTAAGTTGTGAAACATTTCGCTCTATTGAAATGCCTTACAGGAGGTGAAAGTAATGCCAAACATTAAATCCGCGGTTAAACGCGTCAAAACGAACGACAAACGCCATGCACTCAACATTTCCCAGAAATCCGCACTTCGTACAGCAGTTAAGAACGCTGACGTAGCGCTGGCTGGTACGGAAGTTGAAACTGCTAAAGCAGCTTTCCAAGCCGCTTCGCAAAAGCTTGACAAAGCCGTTACGAAGGGCCTGATCCATAAAAATGCGGCTGCCCGCAAAAAGTCCCGTCTGGCGAAACGACTGAACGCTCTTACTTCCCAAGCTTAAGATGCGTTTCTGAATAAGAAATGGAAAACCCTGAACAGCTCCTGCTGATCAGGGTTTTTTGATTATTGTGCATTCTCGTATACTTGTTAAGGGAAACTAAGCCCCTAGTCGAAGCAAGAACAGCTCCAGACCAAGGACTTTGTCCACGCCGCCTGTCTTCATCTTGTAATCCAAATCCCCAAGATGATTCAGAATATTCTCTAAGCGAGAGGCTTCAAATTTCCTAGCCTGTTCCCCAGCAATTTTTACTGCATAGGGATGGAGCCCAAGCTGTGAAGCAATCTGCTGTTGGGAATAACTTTGCTTAGACAGTGTCTTTACATGCAGAATGATCCGAAACTGTCTTGTAATCAAAGCAGCAATCTTGATCGGCTCCTCACGCTGCTTCAATAATTCATAGAATATAGCTAGCGCCTTATCAATCCGAAGATTCGCTATATCCTCCACAAGAGCAAATACATTCTGTTCCGTATTCCGTGCAACCATCTGATTGACCGTTTCCTCGTCCACTCGACCGCCTGATCCAGCGTAAAGGCATAGCTTGTCTATTTCCCCTGCTAATGTCTGCAGTGCAGTACCAGCATTGCGAACAAGCGCATCTGCGGCGCCCGGAGCAAAGGAGCAGTCCTGTTTCGCAGCTTGCTTCTCTACCCATTTCAGTAGTTCTTCACCACCTAATGGCATAAATGAGAGCACCGTTCCAACCTTCTTAACAGCCTTCACTACTTTTTTACGCTCATCTAGCTTTTCATTCTGCACCATGAACACAATAACGCTATAGTCCGCTGGGTTCTGCATATAATCGAGCAAAGACTCTATTTTATGTTCAATTTTGCTGTTATCCTTACCAGCAGTGAACACAGATGTATCTCTTACAAAGATTAGCTTTCTCGGAACCATAAAAGGCACAGTCTCCGCTTCCTCAACAACAGCTTGAATAGGAGCCTCTCCCAAGTCCATATGAATCAGCGCAAAGTCCTTGTCTTCTTTAGTTAACAGCTGCGATTCCAACAATGCAGCGAATTCATTCATTTGATATTTCTCACTACCGTATAACAGGTATACAGAGGATACCTCCCCCTGCTTAACTGCTTTGATCGCCGCTTTGGCATCCATTCTGTGTTCCCCCCTTCTCCTTCATACACCTAAACCACTATACCAAAAAAGTTGCTCCGGAGCGAGGGAGTACTGACAAATCCATAGCAAAAAGACCTCGCCATGTAATAGCGAGATCTTTTTGTCCCAACTCATCTATATAAACGCCGGACGGAATGCTCTAGAATCATCCCGCCGTCGGTCATACGACGGTGGCTAGTCGGCTTATTTCTATCTATCCTAGGTTATTCGTATTACCAGGCATGTGTGCATCATTGGTTCAAAAACTCATCCATTACTTGATCCAGACTCGCCTTCATTTCGTTTCATACTTTTATGGGTTCACATCAGGTTTCTGATCCGTCCCATGACTTTGATTCGCATCTGGCTTCACTTGTTCAATAGGTTGATCGACATGAAATTCATGTTTTATCACCGTTTCATCCACGAGAACCGTATACGTAAATACCTTACTATCAGCGGACCATTCTCCAGCTTGCCACTCACCATCAAGTGGAATAGAGACCAAAGCTTCTGGTAACTTATCTGCCGCTACGGGGAGAAGATAAAGAACTAATTTATTAATGGTTAGCGATGCACTGTAGAGTCCATCGGGTGAAACCCACTGACGCGGTTTCATACTTGAAATACCATACAGATCCATCTTACCTGCTTGCAGGTCTGAATCGTCTGTACTCACATTGTTCGTCTCATCCGCCTTCTGGTTGTCCTGAGCTTCTGCTGTATTCTTAGAACCTTCTTGCATATCTTGTGAAGGCGGTACAGGATTATCCTGTGTTTTCTGTGGAGGCACAGAACTCCCTGTACTGTTGTTATTCTTCGTTGAACCCGTATCCGTAGGAGGTGTAGAAGGTTCTTTACTCATTCGAGACTTGTCGCCGCTAGCTGCTTCTTTCGGAGGAATAGCTGCCGGATTGGGAGCATCCTGCTTCACCGAAGATGATTCATCCGAAACTGGCTCATCTGACTTCCGTCCATCCGATTTCGGTTGACCCGATTCCGGTTCTACCGGCTCTTCTGAAGCCAATAGCGGCTTCTGAGCATCATCTCCCAATTGATCGATCTCACTAGCAGCATTCTTTTTCATTTCCTCCGACATGTCCGGAAGTTCCTGGCTTCCGTTGCTACCATTACTTACTGGCATGCTAGCTTCTTTAAAGGGCACTTCTGCGTCCGAGAGCATCTCTGGTTCATACTTAAAGATGGCAACCCCAAGAATCATAGCGGCTGCTACAGTTCCAACCACGGTTCTGCCTGCAATCGTACTAAACCAATTGGCTCTTCGTCCGTTACGTTTGAGCTCTGGCACCATCACTGCTGGTTGAATCTTCATATCTTCAACATTATGTTCACTTCGAGCACGATCAATCGCTTCAAGTTGAGGAAGTATTGCATCAACTAAACTAAATGGCGGTGTGACTGCGGGAAGCTCTTCTAGATCCCTTGACAGGGACTTCAGCACGTTGAATTTTTCTGCACAGGCCGGACAAACAGCAATATGGCGGTACATCTCAGCAGTCTCTTCCGGATCGAGGTCCTGATCCAAATACCGATGCATATATTCCACCACCTCTTGACAATTCATCCTGATACACCACCTTTCTGATGCTCATGGAGCATGTTCTGAAGCTGCTGTCTGGCCCTGAATAAATATGATTTCACTGTATTCAACGGCAAGTTCAAACAATCAGCTATTTCGTTGTAAGACAAATCCTGCAAATATCTTAAGACAATAACGGTGCGGTGATGATCCGGCAGTTGATTGATCGCCTCTTGAATGTCTTGAGCCAAATATCCCGTCATCACTTCTTTCTCTACATTCTGCCGATCCTGAAAAACAAGATCATGCTCATCGATAGAAACGGTAGGCTTCGTCCTCCGAAACTTATCGATACAGATGTTAGTGACGATTCGCTGCACCCATGTTTTAAATTGGGCCTTCTCTTCATAGGAATTAATCTTTGTATAAATGCGAATCAATGCTTCCTGCGAAGCATCCAGAGCATCCTGTTCATTGTTTAAAATATAATAAGCAGTTCGGTACACTTGCTGTTCAATCTCTCGCAATAGGGTGATTAGAGCGTCGCGATCGCCCGATTGAGCCGCTCTGATGAGTCCCTGCTCCACCACAGTGGATCCCCCTCTCCCTGCATATATACAGACGGATGATAGTATTGATATGTTGCAATCTTTTACCTATTTTATCTAAGGAAAGTTCATCTAACTATACCAAATTTAACGTACTTCGTCATCCGACATCAATTTTGTACGTATATCTATCACTCCATTACTAGAAACTTTCATCTGGATCTCTCCCCTGAGATCAGTCCGCAGGGCAAATGAACCATAGCGCCTTAGTCTCTCTATTACATCGGGATGGGGGTGACGGTACATATTATTGACGCCTGCAGATATTACCGAAGCCAGAGGCTTCCAGGCCTCAAGCCATGCCTCAGATGTGGAGGTCTTACTTCCGTGATGTCCCACCTTAAGTACATCTAGTGGGCGTGTTGTATTATTTCCAGCCGTAATATGCTCAGTTTGCTCTGTTAATATCTGCTGCTCTGCTTGTTCATCCGCATCTCCTGTAAACAAAAAACGTGCTTGATTCATACGCATCTCAACTACAAGAGACTCATGGTTCTGATTTTCCACCACAGGAAGTGCTTCCTGCTCTCTGCCTTGTCTCCCCGTATTCATAAACAGAAATTCAGTATATCGATCTGCATGATAGATGGACCCGCCGTTAGCCTGATAAACTGGGATCTCTTGTTTAATCGCTGTTGTTAACAGCTGCTCAAATGACTTCGACTTAGCTAAGGTACCGTTGAACACGATAGATTTCACAGGAATTTCATCCAGAACAGCCTGAAGACCACCACTATGGTCTTGATGATTATGTGAAATCATCACCATATCCAGCGAATGAATTCCTCGTTTCTTCAGTAAGGGGACAACGACTTTCTCCCCCACCTCGAATGGGTTGCTTCTTTCCTTCCATGCATCCTTCTCTTTTCTAAAGTTTGTTGTCCCACCGGCATCAATCAATATATGCTTTCCTTCTGGTGTAGATACTAGGATCGAATCTCCTTGACCTACATCCAAAAACTGTACCCAACCATCCCCTTGCCTCCCTGGTCCATGATAGCCACTATATAACAAGAACAAAAACAGACAGGCAAGCAGCGTAACCATTGCACTACTTCCTAATTTCTCTGTGTGATGCGCAAGTCTATAGAATCCCATTGATCTAAGCTTATTTGCAACAGGGTGCAGAGAAAAAGAATGTAACCGCTTGGGCATGTCACCCCTTGATAAAGGAACCGTTTCATCAAAGTTCACTCCATTCTCCAGGGTTGCCGACTTCTTCTTACTTACTGTATGTAATAGCAAGTATAGAACAATAAAATACCCATTGATCCACCACAATGTAGGTGATGGCCAAATGGTTAGAAACAACGGATAGCTATTCATCCACTCCACAATAGAGAAGGTAAAAGTATTCAGCCATTCTATTAAGATGGCAATCCACCGCGCACAGGTAGGCCATATCATTCCAAGGATCACAGTGATCATGCCCATGGGCAGAACAACCAAACTAATTAAAGGAACGAGAAATAAATTCGCAAGCAAAGACAATAACGAAAATTGATTGAAATAATAGATCGTAAGTGGAAATGATACGAGTTGAGCGGCTAAAGTAACTCCGACCGTCCCCGCCAGCCAGCGTGGCAAGAAAGATAGAAAAGACGTTAACTTTGGCACAAACACCATAAGTCCTGCCGTTACAAGAAAAGACAGCTGAAAACTGATATTCACCAGGAAATAAGGATCCCACAACAGCATGATCAGGGCTGTAAAACTCAGAATATGTAATCCATCCTTCAAAAGCCCCCGCCTTGCTGCATACAGCCCGATCATCCCCATGATGCCTGCGCGTACCACCGAAGGACTTGCTCCAGTCAGCAATACATATAGCGGTAACAAAAAGATAACAGCAGTCAAAGATGACTCCCTGGTAAAGCGACATGCCGAGAAAATAAATAACAATGAACCAACATAAACAGCTACATGCATTCCCGATATAGCCAGAATATGCGTAAGCCCTAGTCTGGAAAACTCACCAAACGTATCTGCATCCAAATCCCCCTTCTCACCGATGATGAGTCCCTTCATATATCCCGCATTTACACCGCTAAACAATTGATCAATATGACCTCCAATAAATTCGCGCGCCTGATCATTCCAGCGAAATAGATGGCTCCACGTCCACTCTTCCGGTTCATCAACTTCGAGCTGGTCTATTCCTTTCACTTTAAGGATCCAGTGAATTTCCTTTGTTCGCAAAAATTGTTGATAATCAAATCCCTGAAAGTTACGAGCAATCCCTGGCTTCTCCAACTGACCTGCGATGCTCGCAACGTCCCCTCGTCTCCAGTGCAGTGCCGCCTGCTGCTCTGCTTGTGTCATCAATTTCACCTGGACTTGAACCTTTTCCTTCAAATCATCATAAGTATCCATATCCTTTATTAAAAACTCAAAGTCAGCTCGATCCCCATCTACTTTAACAGGAGATAGGATCACTCCTTTAGCCAGAATGGCAATTGTCGCATCTTCTTCCTTCATATCTGTTACTAGATTACTTAGAGTACTGACATTTCGCGCATCATTCCACTCCCAGTATCCTGATGACATGAACAACGATAAGACCATACTGCATATAAATATTGCTCCCGCTCGTCGCCAAAATAAAACAACGCCCAGCAGCAGCGAAATCCCCACAATGGTATACATCAGCTCAAAACCGGAATACATACAAGCAGTCCCGCTGCCCAGCACCCAGCAGCAGGTAAATACCAGCAGCGGTCGATGAGTCATTTCATGCTCAGCTCCTCTTTAGAATATTGGGTTACAGAACAAAAAAAGACCTCTAGCTGCCTAAGCATCCAGAGGTCCTTCCTCATTACCGATGTATTAACTCTTAAATCGATTCCGGTGAATATTAATCCGAAACCGTCATTAATGTTTCTTTTGGTGGTTCATATGTAAGTAGCTGACGGAATGAAATCCCCTTCTGTTCCATCATGCGATGTACCTTTTCCGTATCCTTTGCGTAAGAACGATGGAATACAACTTCTGTAATTCCACTATTCGCCAGCATGTTGGCACATGTCCAGCAAGGCTCGTCCGTTACATATACGGTACTTCCTTCACGATCAATACGATCTGTGAACAACAATAAATTCTGTTCCGCATGAATCGTTCGAATACAGCGTTGTTTCTTAACCATTTCTTCTTTGCCGTTACTCGATACAAGCTCATAATCTTCAGCAATCATACAGCCTGCCTCCGAACAATCTGGAACGCCCATCGGAGCTCCGTTATATGCTGTTCCAAGCAGTTTTTTGCCCTGTACCAATACTGCTCCGACATGGCGTCTCGAGCACTGTGAGCGAGTGGATACCATAAATGCGATATCCATAAAATACGTGTCCCAATCTTTACGTTGATCCGTACTCATTTTTAGTTCACCTGTTTCCCTAGAAGTTATCTGAAATCATTGTATCACAGGGTCAAAGCGCAACGTAAGGTTTCATTTTTTCAAGCATTTTAGGTCCAATTCCTTTGACGTCCATAAGAGAGGATACACTAGGGAACGGACCATTCTTACTCCTGTAGTCGATGATAGCCTGTGCCTTTTTCTCTCCAATACCTGGGAGATCCATGAGCGCAGCTAAATCCGCCGTATTTATGTTAATTTTACCCGAAGTGTCCGTATTAGATAGAATCTCCTCTTGTTCCTTCTCTTTCACATTCTCATTCTTCTCGTGGGATACTGCTTCTAAGGAAGGTTTCTCTTCTGATGCTTTTTCTGTAGCCGAAGTCATTTCAGAAGATTTGTCTTTATTAGTCGTTTCTACTTTATTTGTGGACTCCTCCATACCAAGAGCTTCCTTAATCTCTGAATTTAGCGGCTTCCATTCTTCAATTCCATCTTTCTTTCCACCGGCAAAAAGGATAAGAAAGCAGCCAATACATACAGCAATAATACTGAATCCTATCGGTAATCGTCTCATAAATATGACTCCAATCCCGAACGGAGTGCCCGTCCAATTAATAACAACATAATAATATAACGCGTACAGACCGATTCCTCTCCAAATCGGTCATGAATTAACGGTCAAGTCGCATACATTAACGATATGAAACGGTATCTCTATGCCGTAAAGCGCGAAAGGAGGGAACTACACATGAAGGTCGGTTTTATCGGTACGGGCAGCATGGGTAGTCTGCTGATCGACTCCTTCATACGATCGGGAGTGCTGCGACCTGAGCAAATTCGGATCAGTAACCGCACACCGAAAAAGGCTCTTGAGTTGGCAGCACGCCATCCTGGCTTAATCGTATGTAGAAGTAATGCAGAAACTGCATCACAGAGCGACCTGTTTTTTCTGTGCGTTAAGCCCGGAGAATTTAAACCTGTCATAGACGAAATCCAAGAACATCTTCTCACCTCTCAAATCGCAGTATCCATTACGAGTCCCGTCCAGATCAAACATCTCGAATCTGCGCTTCCCTGCAAGGTAGCGAAAATTATACCTAGTATTACGAACCAAACAGGAAGTGGAGCATCACTATGTATTTATGGGTCACGGATACAAGAAAAAGACAGGCTGCTTTTAGAAAGCCTCCTGTCTTCTATTAGCAGGCCCACTGAGGTTCTGGAATCACACACACGGATCACTTCCGATTTTTCCAGCTGCGGGCCTGCTTTTTTGAGTTTTTTTGTGGAAAAATGGATTGATGCCGCGGTCGAAATGACCGGAGCCGACCGTCCTACGCTAAATGCTCTTGCCGGAGAAATGCTGCTCGGAACCGGCAAATTGCTTACAGAGGAAGGTTTCTCTCCTGAACAACTTCAAGAGAGAGTGGCTGTTCCCGGAGGCATTACCGCCCAGGCACTGTCCCTACTTGGAAACAGGCTGGACGGTTTGTTTCACCAATTGATCACGACCACACATGATAAATATGAGGAGGATCTGGAGAAACTGGATGCTGCCTTCGGTAATTCGATTAACCGGCCACGATATTGACCAGTTTACCCGGCACCGCAATCACCTTGCGGATACTCTTTCCTTCCAACGCCTGCTTGACACTTGGAAGGGAGAGGCTATGTTCTTTCATTGCTTCAATGTCCATATCTTTAGCAATCTTGGTCCGTTCTACAATTTTACCACTCACTTGAATAACAATCTCGACTTCGGCATCCACTGTCCAAGCTTCATCAAACTCAGGCCATGGGACATATGTGATGCTTTCAGTGTTACCCAGACGGTTCCACAGCTCTTCAGCCAAGTGAGGTGCGAGCGGAGACAGCATCTGTACGAAGTCTTCCATTGCTTTACGCGGCAGCTCATTCACTTTGTAGCCTTCATTAATGAAGATCATAAGCTGGCTGATCGCTGTATTAAAGCGCAGATGTTCCATATCATCTGTCACCTTTTTGATCGTCTTATGCCAAATGCGTTTGAATTCATCGGTTCCTTCGCCATCGATGATCTTAGAGCTAAGTTCACCATTCTCACCGATAAATAAACGCCAGATGCGTGACAGGAATCGATGCATACCTTCTACACCATTGGTATTCCATGGTTTAGTCGCCTCAAGAGGTCCCATGAACATTTCATATACACGGAGTGTGTCAGCACCATATTCATTTACGATATCATCTGGATTGATGACATTGCCACGCGATTTACTCATCTTCTCGTTGTTGTTACCGAGGATCATACCTTGGTTAACTAGCTTCTGGAATGGTTCTTTTGTATCTACAACTCCGATATCATACAGCACCTTATGCCAGAAACGGGCATACAACAAGTGTAGTACCGCATGTTCAACACCACCAATATACAGATCGACAGGCAACCACTGTTTCTGCTTCTCTTTGGAACAAAGCTCCTCATTGTTGTCTGGATCAATGTAACGAAGGTAGTACCAACAGCTACCAGCCCATTGTGGCATTGTATTGGTCTCGCGACGGGCCTTCATGCCCGTCTCTGGATCTATGGTTTCAACCCAGTCTGTCACGTTGGCTAGTGGTGATTCACCTGTACCTGAAGGTTTGATCTGATCTACATCAGGCAAAAGCAGCGGAAGCTGATCTTCTGGTACAGTCTTCATCGTGCCATCTTCCAAGTGAAGAATTGGAATCGGTTCACCCCAGTAACGTTGACGGCTGAACAGCCAATCACGCAGACGGTAAGTGACTTTCTTCTGTCCTTTTCCGTTCTTCTCAAGCCACTCATTCATCGCTTCAATAGCTGCTTCATTATCCAGTCCGTTTAGGAAATCAGAATTGACGTGTTCTCCGTTACCAGCATACGCCTCTTCCTCAACATTTCCTCCCTTAACAACCTCGATAATGTCCAGACCGAATTGCTTCGCAAATTCCCAGTCACGACTGTCATGACCTGGAACAGCCATAATCGCTCCAGTACCATAGCCAGCAAGTACGTAATCAGCGATCCAAATAGGAACTTGTGCTCCGTTTACCGGATTCACTGCATATGCTCCTGTAAATACGCCAGTCTTATCTTTTGCCAGATCCGTACGTTCTAGGTCGCTCTTACGCGCTGCTTGATCTTGATATGCCTTAACTGCATCTTTCTGATCCTCGGTAGTTATAAGGTCCACTAACTCGTGTTCAGGAGCCAGTACGCAGTAACTTGCACCAAATAAGGTATCTGGGCGCGTTGTAAATACCGTCAAATGCTGATCATGACCAGCGATATCGAAGCGTACTTCCGCACCTGTTGATTTTCCAATCCAATTACGCTGCATATCTTTGATGCTTTCAGTCCAGTCAAGCTCATCCAGATCCTCAAGCAGACGCTCTGCATAATCGGTTATTTTCAGAATCCACTGACGCATCGGTCTGCGGATTACGGGATGTCCACCACGCTCGGATTTGCCATCAATGACTTCTTCATTCGCAAGTACCGTTCCGAGTGCAGGGCACCAGTTAACTGGAATTTCGTCAACATAGGCCAGACCTTTGTTATACAACTGAATGAAGATCCATTGCGTCCATTTGTAATAATCAGGATCCGTTGTGCTGATCTCACGGTCCCAATCATAAGAGAATCCAAGTGATTTGATCTGACGACGGAAATTATCAATATTCTTAATCGTAAATTCCCGAGGGTGCTTTCCCGTGTCCATTGCATACTGCTCGGCAGGAAGGCCAAATGCATCCCAGCCCATTGGATGGAGCACGTTGTATCCGCGCATCCGCTTAAAACGGGAAACAATATCTGTTGCCGTGTAACCTTCTGGGTGACCTACATGCAAACCTGCACCCGACGGATACGGAAACATATCCAATGCATAAAACTTCGGTTTTGATGGATTGTCGTGCGTTTTAAATGTTTTGTGTTCATCCCAATACTGTTGCCATTTCGGCTCGATGACCTGCGGCTGATAACCGTGGCCTGTCGGTTGATTTTCACTCATACTTTCATGCTCCTCCTTCTCGGTCAAACACGGTTTATAAACCGTGCGCCTCAAAACAAAAAAACCTCATCATCCATAGCGTACGACGCTAGGGACGAGAGGTTTGATTCCCGTGGTACCACCCTAGTTAGCTAAAGACATTCTTTGTCCTTAACTCCCTTTGCACCTCTATCGCAGGTGAGACGACGATGACTCATCGGACTGGCGTTAGCTTACCCACGTAAGCTACCTGATCCGGGTTAACATCGTTACTCCAAGGCGAGTTCATTTCCTTCGTCAACCGGCTTGCACCATCCGCCGGCTCTCTGTGTGATCGAGTTAGAAACTACTAATCCTCATCATCGTATGGTATTCGATTTTAATGACGATATTATATCGAACATCCTCGCTTAAGTCAATGCTGAACACCTGCTGCTACGGTAATCTTCCGGTGTTCTACCGACCATCTCTTTGAACATCCGGCTGAAATGGGCTAAATGTTTAAACCCTGCAGCATAACAAACTTCCGTGACTGACAGATTTGGATGAAGCCACAGCAAGATTTTTGCCTGATTAATTCTTCGGCTATATACGTATTTGAAAACAGTCGTGCCTGTCACTTCTTTAAACAACGTGGACAAATACTGCTTCGTTAAATGTACCGCATCCGCAATATCCTCCAAGGTAAGATCGTTCATATAGTTACGTTCCACAAAGGTTATCACCTGCTGAACATGACGTTCCTTCTCGGAGAAAGAATCTCTATCATTTACAACATTACGACACAGATCCGAGATAAAATACATCATGTCAAGTATCCGCAGCATTCTTCGCTCCTGCGTAGCCCCCTGAGAAGTTAAACGATCTAAATCGCTCATAATATTTTCGAATTCCAACCGCTCTGATCCTTGCAACGACAGACGATAATTTCGAAGTTCCTCAAATGGACTCAATAATGCCGCGGATGCTGCAGGTTGAAGCCACCGGTTCACGAAGCCAGGATCAAAGTGAGTGATACTCCTTACATAACGCACACCAGGCTCCACATGAGGACAGTGCAAGGTCAAACCATTCATTAAGATAAGATCGCCCGGCTTTAGAAGGTAGATCTTATCTCCGATAAGATAATTACATTTTCCTTCGTGAAAATAATAGATTTCATAGAAAGCATGCGAATGAAATTCACCGCCAGCCATTGGCTCCTCGTGACGATGATGAAATTCGAATGGTTGATGAAGCTGTATTTGTTTCCCGCTCAACTCATTCATAAAGGACACCGGTTTCATAGAGTTTTCCCCTTCTGATCCTAGGTATTCCTTTATTATAACGGAACCAATTACTGAATACGAACCGCTTCATTCTGCGCAACAACACATAATTCCCCCGCTTTAAATGCATGCTCCTGTGTCATTGCTCTTTCTGTTCGTTCTATGCAGTCTATTATCAGTTCTCCGAAGAATGGATAGCCCACCTTATCCTTTAGCTCCATGTGGTATTCTCCCTCATGGTTAACCAGATAGAGATGATCTCCCTTCGGATCTCTTGCTAGATCAATATATTTTCGCAATTCGATATATCCGTCCGTACCCAGGATAAACGTTCTTCCATCTCCCCATGTGCTGAGTCCATTCGGTGTAAACCAGTCAACACGGAAATAATTCGTCGCTCCGTTATCACCGATCAAGGTTGCATCCCCGAAGTCTTCAAGCTCTGGATACAACGGATTGTTGTAGTTCGCCACCTTACTGCTCGTCACCTTGGCATCCTTACATCCTGCGAAATATAAAAACTGTTCAATCTGATGGGAGCCGATGTCACAGAGAATACCTCCATACTGGTCATGACGGAAGAACCAATCTGGCCTTGATGAAGCATTTAAGCGATGTGGTCCAGTCCCCATCACTTGCACTACTCGGCCGATAGCGCCATCTTGAATTAATTTACCGGCATGAATTGCACTCTCTACATGGAGACGCTCACTATAATAAACCATATACTTCTGTCCCGTCTCTGCAGCTTTAGCTCTGGCAGCTGCAACCTGATCAAGCGTAGTAAAAGGCGTTTTATCCGTAAAATAATCCTTACCATGGGACATGACCTTAAGCCCAAGGTCACATCGCTCGGAAGGAATTGCAGCCGCAGCAACAAGCCTTACCTCCGGGTCCTCCAAAATTTGTGATTCTGAAGAAGCTGCACACACTTGAGGGTATTTCTCGCAGAACTGCTGTACTTTTATCGGATCGGGGTCATATACCCACTTCAAGGTTGCACCTGCCTCTACAAGCCCATTACACATCCCGTAAATATGTCCGTGCTCTAGCGCCATGGCGGCAATAACGAACTGTCCAGGGCCCACTACCGGCTCCGCCTTTCCGGTCGGAGCGTAGAGCATACCGTTACTCCTACTCAATTAAGATACCTCCTTCAACCATATAGCCCATTGCTTAAAAGTTCAGACGAGTGACTCGCTCTCTTAACCAAATGTCTTAGACATATCAGCCGGCCCCGTTTCGATTACGGTCTTCTGATAGGTTGAATTCTTAATCCGTTCCTGCAAAAGCTCATAATATAAATCCTCATCTAGCGGAAGATCGACCCAATTGTCCGTCCAGCTCGACAGATGCATCGCATTAGACAGAGTCAAGCCATGAATCCCTTCTTCACCAGGTGCAATGAGCGGCGCTGCATGCAATATGGCATCTGTGAAATTTTGAAGGATACCATTATGCTGTGAGTTATTCCCCGAGATCGGTATCTCACATTTCCAGCATTCCGGCTCTCCGAAACCGCCTTTGAATTCTTGATTAAACTCTGTTTCCGAAACCCGCAAACGCCAAAATGTTAATTTATCATCTTCAATAACGATCTTGCCGCGATCACCCGTTACTTCAAAACGGTTCGTTCCAGGTGCTTCTCCCGTTGTTGTAATGAACACTCCTGTTGCACCGTTCTCATATTCAACATAAGCAGTCACATCATCTTCAACTTCAATATTTCTGTATTTGCCGAAAGAACAAAAAGCTCTCATTCGTACAGGCATTAGCCCGGTAGTCCATTGCCATAAATCTAGCTGATGTGGGGATTGATTGATGAGAACACCACCGCCTTCACCTGCCCATGTCGCGCGCCAACCACCGGAATCATAATAACTTTGTGAACGATACCAGTGAGTAACGATCCAGTTGGTCCGGCGTATCTCTCCAAGCTCACCTGAAGCAATCAGCTCACGGAGCTTCTGATATAATGGATTACAGCGCTGATTGTACATTATGGAATATACCTTACCACTCTCCGCAGCAACCTTATTCATCTCACGAACCTGCTTCGTATGGACGCCTGCAGGCTTTTCGATCAGCACATGTAAACCTTGTTCAAAAGCGTATATTGCTTCCTCAGGATGAGCATAATGCGGCGTTGCAATAATAACGGCATCGATTTCACCAGATGACATCATTGCCTTTGCATCACTCCATACCTTGACTCCTTCTGGTAGCTCAGCCTTGGCCATCTCCTGCTTGCTTACCTGTAGATCACATACAGCCACTAAGGATGCTCCTCTGATCTTACCTGCTGCCAGTGCTCTAGCATGACTAAACCCCATTCCAAGCCCGATCACGCCAATTCTAACTTGTTCCATACTCATTACTCCCCCTTTTCTTGAAACCATGAAATGAATTCAATTATGTAAAAGAAACATTAAGTTATGGCATTGTGCCATTCTTCCATCTGTTGGACGAAATATTTCAGCATTTCCTTGGAAGAATACTGCCCACTGAAATCTTCAATTCCTAAATAGCCATCATAGCCGACCGCTTTCAGATCAGTCAGCACCTGAGGCCAAGAAACGATGCCATGAGCCAGAGGGGTCCATTCTCCACTCCACGCTGAATGCAGACCATCGGCTGACTTTGTCATGCGATATCCGGCATTCTTTACATGAACATGAGCAAGATAAGGACCTAGGAGCTCCATGCCCATTCTATAATTCTCAAACCCTTCATGTACCATATTGCCTGGGTCGTACAAAACTCCAATATGATTGGAGTCAAAATGACTGACCAGCTTATGAGCTAAGCCTGCACTAGGTGCTATCGTTTTGTGATGTGTTTCAACAAGCGCCTTAACACCATAATCAGCAGCTAAACGCTCCACTTTATCCAAATAACGAACAGCCTGGTCGTAAAGATCATTGTAGTTCGTTCTGCCATCATACCCAGGAACGCCTGCGCGAATAAAAGAAGCTCCTAGCGTTTTAGCTGCTTTCATCACACGTTCTGTACCTTCCATATCTCCACAATTCAGGTAAGGGACCACCGCAATACTCCGCAATTTATACTGCTTAACAGCTTTATCAAAGCTAAGCCATTCTTCCTCCGTACCTTCTGGATCTATAGAGCAGCGATTATGCCGCCAAAATGAGGGATCCTCTTGAAATGCATCTTTCGGTATTTCCTTGAAACGCCATTCAATACCCTCAACTCCTGCTTCTTGTGCAGCAGCAGCCAGCTCCTCCGGATTCAAATCAGGGGTTGCAACCGTAAACACAGACCATTTCATCTTCGCTCCACCCTTTCTTCACTTGATTGAATTCCTTCATTTTGAAAAATCAGTTGATTGTCATTTGATCCTTCTTTTCGGCAACCACCTGCATGTTCATTTTTTGTAATCGTTTACATTCATATGCGTTTTTAGTCTAGCACATGAAACACATCAAACCTATGGTTCTCCAACTCGATCTTAACCACAGTCAAATACAACACTGAAAAAGTGTCTCTTATGCAAGAGGGGATAACTACCGATTAGTAAATTACTTTGAGAAAATACAAAAAGGACTGTTCATGTAGTTGTACCTACGAAAAACAGTCCTTCTTCTATCGTGTACTTATTTTATTGCAACATAGAACAGTCTTTGAGCATCATCGCCAGCTTCCACCCATTCAAAGTCTGCATAACACTTCACATCTCTGAATCCGGCTTTGGTAAGCTCTACCTTCATCCATTCGGGATCATATCCACGCTGGGTGTGTGTTTCTTCAAATCGGCGGTAAACCGTGCGATCGTTCTCATCCCTCGCGAATATAGATAAATGATGTTCAATTTCACAACGAGGTTCGTCGAGTGCACAAGTCCAGATATACGAAACCTTATGATCATCAAGGACAAAAGGCTGCTCCTCATCATAACGGATCAAGGTATTCGGATGGTGAACATCAAACAGGAATGTGCCACCCTCCTTCAAGCCTGAGAACGTACGGGCGAACGCTGCACGTATATCGTCTTCCTCAAGTAAATAGTTAAGGCAATCACAGAATGATATTACCGAGTCTACCTGCTCAGGAAGTTCCCAATCGCGCATATCCTGCTGAATCCAGCGCACGCTTCCCTCACGGAATAAGCGATTCCCTTGTGGGGTTTCTTCCAGTTTACGACGGGCGATCGACAACATATCAGCTGATAGATCAATACCGGTGACTTCAAATCCCGAATTCACGAGCGGTATTGTAATGCTGCCCGTCCCGCATCCGAGCTCCGCCACGCTTTTCGGCATACCATGCTTCTCCCAGGCCGTCCGTGCGAACCGGAGCCAATCAGGGTAAGGCATGTCCTCCATAAGTTGATCGTAAACGTACGCAAATTTGCGGTAAGACAACATGATGACACCACTTTCTTCAAGCGTTCCTTATTTCATGCCTTAATCAGCAGAATCCGAATTTTCGTTTTCCTCGTTCTCCTTGGCAAGATAAGTCCAATTTTCTTTCTGTGTGACAAGTCCATCCTTCATTAGCTTACCAAGCGCACGTTTGAAGGCTGACTTACTGATACCAAAACGCTGCTTGATAATATCTGGCGGCGTTGCGTCAGAGTATGGCATAGCTCCACCTGGACGTTCTTTCAGGAATGCGAGCAGACGATCAGCATCATTGGTCATACCAATTTCTTTACGCGGTACCATTGATAGATTGACACGCCCATCGTCACGAACATGACTGACACGGACACGAACCTCTTCCCCAAGACGCAACAATCGCGTACGCTCAGAAGAATGGATCATCCCAATGGCTCCGAAACCAAGAACGCCACCATCCACAATAACAAATGTCCCCATTTGAAGCGGCTTGTATACAAGTGCTGTAAACCATTCGTTCAGCCATGCATCAGGAGCATTAAAAGCAAGAGGAGCCAGTTCTTGCTCACCAGCAAGCTTAGCGCGAAGACGTCCCTGTTTATCATGTTCCATCATAGCAAATACATAATCACCAACCTGCGGATGAAGCTCTTTCATCTCAGGCAGTTCACGAATCGGAAGCAGTAGCTGACGACCAAGACCCATTTCAAGGAAACAGCCCAGCCGCGGATGAACGTCCGCCACCATAAGCTTGGCTGTTTCACCAAGGGTAAGGTATGGCTTCTTCATCGTCGCAGCTAATCGATCTTCGGTATCAAAAAATATAAATACTTCTACCGTTTCGCCAGGTTCTACTTTTCGGGTAAGTTCGGTATAGTGGAGCAGTACATCCATGTCTCCACCATCTAGAAAATAACCATAAGGTGATACTTCACGTAAAATCTCCAGTTGCATTATTGTACCAGCAATCAGGTTCATACGTTCTCCACCACTTTGGCATCCGACCACAGACGCTCAATGTTATAGTATTCACGCTCATCACGATGGAATATATGAACCACAACATCACCAAGATCCATCAGGATCCAGCGAGCTGCGTCCATACCTTCGAGCCCACGGAGTGCAACACCTGCATCATGTGCACGTTTACGTACTTCAGTCGCGATTGCTTGAACTTGTGTATCTGAGTTACCGTGACAAATCACAAAATAATCGGCAACTAATGAAATGCCTCTCAAATCAAGTGCCACAATATTCATCGCTTTTTTATCTTCAGCAGCTGCTACAGCTACATTTAACAATTCACTCGGTGTTATCGTCATGAATTCGCCTCCAATTGCTTTATTAAATCATTTCTTGCTAATAACGTTAGCGGATATATGATCTGCTTACGAGACATGAGGAAACTCATTGTTGAATCAAATGCTGCTGCAAGTGCCTCTTCAAGGCTATGGTTGGCCAGTTCTCGAATATTATTCACTCCAGGAAAATCTCGGCCTGGCTCAGTGTAATCCGCGAGGCATACCACCTTATCCAGCAAAGTCATACCTACTCGACCTGAGGTATGATAGCGAATGGCATCAAGCACTTCCTGATCGGTAATTCCGTAGTCGCGCTCTGCGATAAACGCCCCTACCTCAGCATGCCACAACTGTTTATCATGCTCGAACAAATCTCCTTGATATCCGCTTTCCACTAACGCTTCTTCTAATTTTAACACAGGCCAATATTTAGCGACGTCATGCAGAATCGCTGCCAAATCAGCTTTTCCCGGATTTGCTCCATACTGTTCGGCAAGTTTAACCGCCGTATCCATGACACCCTGTGTGTGTATCCATCGCTTTTCGGGCATCTGGGAAGATACGGCCTCAATTAGTTGCTCTCGGCTGTATCCCATAGATTCCGCTCCTTACAATATAATCATAGACAGAGTCTGGCACCATATAACGTATGGATTGACCTCCTGCCGCTCTCTTACGAATCATGCTGGAGGATATGTCAACAAGCGGCATATCTGCAATTTTGACAACTTCCTGTAAAAATACAGGCAATTTCTTCACATCCAGATCAGATCCCGGCCGGTTCACTCCGATAAAATCGAGCATTTCGGCAAGTTCATCAATTCGGTGCCAATTCGGCAAGTAGTTAACCATGTCCGCCCCGACGATGAAGGTAAACTGAATATGTGGATAAATCTGCCGTAATTCCGTCACTGTATCCACAGTATAGGATGTGCCTCCACGCTCCACTTCAACGTTCAACGTTCGAAAAAAAGGATGACCACTCACCGCTTCAGCTGTCATTTCCAGTCTCATCTGTCCTGTGACACTGGACTTCTGCTTATGAGGAGGGATATGACTTGGCATAAACCATACCTCGTCCAATTGATATGCGTCCCGTGCAGCTTCCGCCACAAGCATGTGACCGATATGAATCGGGTCAAACGTGCCTCCCATAATACCAACCTTCATCGAGAGCTCGCCCCCTTTAATTAAGGCAATTCGATTGTCTTGTTATCCTTTGATTCTTTATACAACACGATCGTCTTTCCAATAACTTGGACGAGTTCTGCCTTAGCACCTTGAGCTAATTCAGCCCCGATTTCACGTGGATCTTCGATGCAGTTGTTCAGTACGGATACTTTTAACAACTCGCGCTTCTCAATTGCTTCAGAAATATGGCGAATCAGATGATCATTACTTCCACCTTTACCTACCTGAAATATGGGATCCAAATGATGTGCCATTGATCTTAAATATCGTTTTTGCTTTCCAGTTAACATTCTTCTTCATAACTCCCTTAATATCATCTATTCCAATCATTTCTCTGTTCCGAAACCTTTATTCTAGCGCTTGATCTATCTTTAAGCAAAATAAATATTTAGGAATTTGCTTACAATTTAAAACTCTGAAGCACAGCTTCTCTCATCACGGCAACTGGAGCATCTACTCCTGTCCAATATTCAAGAGCATACGCACCTTGATTAACAAACATGCCAAGCCCTCCATGGGTGCTGCAGCCCTTTCTGGCACTAACATGGAGAAGCTCTGTCATAAGTGGGTTGTAGATGAGATCACTAACCACAATCCCCTCTGGGATCCACTCTTTAGGAAGCGGAAGTTCCCCTACGTTAGGATGCATACCAACCGAGGTCGTATTTATTAGTACATCAGCCGAATTTACAGCTGCTTGCGCTTCCGCTTCGGAAAGCCCCTGCATATTAGCTAATGAACCCCACTCTTGTGCGAGCTCTATCGCCTTGGAGGCCGTTCGATTCACGATTGAAATCTGTCCGGGCTGTTCAGCAGTCAATGCATGTATAATCCCACGTGCGGCACCGCCGGCACCGAGAACGACAATGTTCTTGCCTCTCAATTCAGGACAGACTTCTTCTTTCAGGGACCGCACATACCCAATTCCGTCTGTGTTATAGCCGGTTAGAACACCATTGTTATTGACAATTGTATTGACGGCCCCCACCTTGGCGGCTCCTTCGTCAATATGGTCCAAATATTTCATAACCTCAACTTTATGTGGAATCGTTACATTAACGCCACGAAAACCGAGTGTGAGAATGGCTTGAATCGCTTTCTCCAGTCCTTCAGGCTTGATATGAAGTGGAACATAATTCCCCTCTATGCCAAGTGCCTTCAGTGCGGCATTGTGCATAATCGGTGATTTCGTATGGATGATTGGATCCCCCATTACCCCAAGTAACATAGCACCGCTAGCCATTGTAAACTCTGATTGCTGTGTTGATTTCATTTCGTACATCCGCCTCTCCCAAAAAGACAGTTGTGGATCTCGTTAGATCAATGAAGGGCGCTGTAGCACCTTAACTCCTTTAGGCACATGAACAGCTACAAGAGCACCTGAATCTCCATTCACTTTAATCCATCCCAAACCGGAGATGAATATGTCGGAGCGAGAACCCTTAGCAACCCTAATCTCGTGTCTGGTCCATTCTGGCATTTCTTGTAGCCGTTCCTTGGTTGGAGGTGACAGAAGTTCTCCTGCATGATCCTCAAACAATGAATCGGCACGATCAAGCTTCGTCCGGTGTATTTTCAGACGACCGCTGATAAAGCAAGTAAAGGATTGATGCTCTCCCTTAATAAAATCGAAACGACCCATTCCACCAAAGAACAGTGTTTGTCCTTCGTTAAGCTGATATACAAGAGGTTTCAGTGGATTCTCAGGCATAACAACCCCCAGGTCATCACGGCTAACGATCTCACTGTATCTCCACGGATAAACAATTCCAGGTGTATCAACGATAAAGCGTCCATCATCCAGTGGAATATTAATCATGTCTAGTGTCGTTCCTGGATAACGTGAAACTGTAAGTTCTTGCTCCAGATCACTGTAATCCCGGATCAGACGATTTATTAATGTTGATTTACCCACGTTGGTTCCACCCACAACATAAACGTCGCGATCGCCACGATGATCGGCTATCATCTCAAGCAAGCGATCGAAGCCTTGATTCTTCTTGGCACTGCAAAGAACAATGTCAGTTGTACGAAGTCCTTGTTCTTTACATTGTTTCTGCACCCAATTCAAAAGCTTGTTCCAGTTCGTAACCTTAGGAAGCAAGTCAATTTTGTTAACAGCAAGAATAACCGGGTTATTCCCGACAAATCGCTGAAGACCTGAAATTAAACTTCCCTCAAAGTCAAAAATGTCTACAATATGAATAACAAGCGCATTTTTGCTGCCAATTTGTCCAAGAAGACGCAGGAATTCGTCCTGATCTACAGCAACGGATGCGACTTCGTTATAATTCTTAATACGGAAACAGCGCTGGCAAATGACCGGCTCACGGTCCCAGGCTTTTTCCGGTAAATAGCCAGGCTCACCCTGTGCAGTGTGCTGTAATGAAATGCCACAGCCGCTGCATTTCTTGGTGACTTGTCCGCCTAAAGGCTCCATCATGATTTCTTGTCCTCCTCAGTCCATAATCCTTGTTTCCTCAAACGCGTCAATGCGACTCGTTCAACCCTCCGGTTGAACCAGCGAGTAAAGCGTCCTTCATCATTAATCGCAATTGGCATAACCAATACTGTATATAATCCCAATCGGTTTCCACCGTAAACGTCCGTTAGCATCTGGTCCCCCACGACTATCGTCTGTTCATGGGTTAGATCCATCATTTTCATCGCTTTCCGGAAAGGGGCATTACTCGGTTTACGAGCTTCGTGTACATATTGGATATCCAGTGGAGTAGCAAATTTAGACACGCGCTCCAGTTGATTATTTGAAACGATGATCAGCTGAAAGCCAATCTCTTTTACTTTTTTAAACCATGCCACCAGTTCTGGTGTTGCCAGCGGGGCCTTAGCACCTACAAGCGTATTATCCAAATCTGTAATAATCCCCCGATACCCCTGCTTATACAGTTCCTCCAGGTCGATGTCAAAAACCGTATTGACGCGGAGTTTTGGAATTAGCATCTCAAACAAATTCGTCACCTCAATTTCATACGAAAAACTATACCATATTCCCGTTAGTTAGTAAAAATAAACGGCAGTACTCTAAAGCCATAGATAGAGCCAAGAAAACGCCGAGTCTAGCTGGATTTCACTTAGCTTAATTTAGAAAAACCGCCCAATGCTCCTCACTAGGAACCCAGGCGGTCTCGCGTTTAGGAATTTTTCAAGCTTTTTATACTCTTCTTCAATTCAACCGCATCCGCTTGAACGTTACGCCACTCGTCTTCTACAATATGTTTCGGACTATAACGTGCCGCTTCGAACTTTCTAAGGAGTGGGGTTAGCGAAGAGCCTAACGATGGATACTTAAGTTCCCATCTTGTGACCGACTCTCTCAGCGTTTCGTCTGACCCCCGCGTCAGGCCACGTCTGTGAGCTGCCTTCAACCATCGCTCCGTTTCTGCAATGACTTTATCGGCTGGGGTTAGTGGTTTACCTGCACGAAGACGGGCTGAAATGAAGCGAAGATTAAACCGCATCCTCCATAGAATATACCCAACCCATATAAGAATAACCGCTCCGGAAAGGATCGCTAGGATCAGATAAACCGATGATTTCCCATCTTGATTATCCGAAGGAGATACAGGAGCTACTTCTTCATCTTGCTTCTCCAGATCTTCTTCTGCAGGAGTAGTCGGCTCGATTGGTTCTGTTCCAGCAATAATCGGCATGTTAAAACCAGGCGTTGTTTCAATCGGAATCCATCCATATTCTCCGAAATATACTTCAACCCATGAATGGGCATCCGAATTTTTAACGGTGTAGCTGGTACTAGAATCAGATGAATCCTCGCCATCCTGCGACATAAACTCTTCTGCCGGAACACTGCCTGGAGCGTATCCTTTCACCCATCTGGCAGGAATATCTAGAGACCGGGTCATCATCACCATCGATGTAGAGAAGTAGTCACAGTACCCTTCTTGCACCTCAAACAGAAATGCATCTACAAAATCTGAACTCTGTCGCTTTGATAAATCCGGTGAATTTGTGTAAGTGAAGTTCGTCTGTAGATATTGTTGCAGCAGCATAACTTTCTCGTATGGTGTATTTCCATCGGCCGTTACTTCAAGCGCAAGTGACTTTACTCGCTCTGGAAAATCGGACGGCTGCTGCATGTAATCCTTATCTATGGAACCCGTATAGAGCTCATCGTATGATTTGCTTCGTAGTTCCTCGACTGGAATGATTGGAATCTCTGAGGTTACTGAATAGGCCTTGGGATAACTTGGACGCTTTGGCTCAGAGTCAAAGTGTAATTCTGCCCCTTCAGGTTTCCACCGAAGTGTCCCATTATCTACTTCCGTATCCATTTTGTCCACTTGTGAGATCGAATAAGCTCCAAACAAAACCGGATACACACTATCATTCAGCATCGTAACGGTCTGCTTCACTGTCTTGGTCTCAATCTCACCTGATAAATCTCCTTTTAGAGATTCTCCCACTTCTATGCCTTCTGTATTGCGGCGGCTTTGCTTGTCGGTCCACCCAGACCCTGAATAAATAGTTCTCGACTCACCGCGCCAATAGCTTCTCTCGGTAGAGGTTACCGTCATCACAGGTGTGTAATCAAAATTGAATGCGCCGCCTAATTCATTATCCTCTCGCCCATAACCAGAAGTGCTTTCCGCCGTATCTTTAAAAAAACCACTTCCCGTTCCCGTTACACTTCCAGTGAGGGGCATACCATTCCATTCTCTCCAAGCGGTGTAAGGATCCGTTAAGGCAGGCTGGATATTAGGCATATTAATCCCCGCTAAAATAATTAAAGAAAAAATAACAAGGATATTCCCTAAGATTTTCATTGGATATGCCCGAAGCCTACGCCATCCTAGCGGAAATCTTGTACGGAATCGATTAAAATGCTCTGTTACAAGCCAGCCCATTCCTGCAGCAACAACCCAAGCTGTTTCATCCCACAAAACAATTTTCGTAAAGGAGTCTAGTACAGCGAATGCAACAACATTAAGACCTACAATGAATAAGATTCTTCTCTTATCTCTAGCCCAAGCTGATACAAATATCAAAATCGCCCACGAAGCTAATGCAAACCAAAAATAAGGTAATAGACTCATTAACTCTCGGGAACGAATAGCTTCGAGCGGATTCGGCGGTACCGGAATGCCGTATTTCTGAAGCACTAGATACACTGCAAAAATGATTAAGGGAATCTGGATTATTACCCGAAAAGGGCGCTTAATAAATACCAATGCTTCTGTAACTGCTGTAATCGCAAGCGCTGCAATGATACTTGCTGTTGTTTCTTCATATAGTATGGGTTCTGTATAAGAAACCCATTGTAGTAATATAATCCATATCCATAACAAGGATAGTATATAGAAGAAAGACGAGGAGAATTTCTGCTTGTTTGCTCTCATCGTAGAGCACCTCCTAAAACAGCCGGAAGCTCTTCCAGCGAAGATGCAGCGTAATTCATAATACCTCGCGATTTCAGAAGTGACGTATAATCTTCCTTCCCGCTCTTCTCCCCTTCATGGTTTAAAATTCGGAGCAATCCTGGATTCATCCCTCTAGTCTCAGCCCAGCGCATCACTTCAAGAACAGAAGAATCAGCCAAAGGACTTACCAAGAGAAATAAAGCCCCTTTCGGAAAATGACGATAAGAACGCTCTAGTGAAGTTAACAGACTTTCTGTTCGATCTGCATCTACATCCACCAAATGCTGAACCATTCTCATTCGTTCGCTTGGTGTATCACTTGCTGCAAACACCGACGGATTCTTCGAAGCTGTAAATAGTCCCGTACCAGCATATTCGCGAGCCCCGTATTCAACTAGTGAAGCTGCTGCAGACACAGCCAGCTCAAATTGACGGGGAGACTGATAACCTTGAGCCGTGCAATCTAGAACAATCATTGTCTTGGGGAAAGATTCGTGCTCAAACTCTTTGGATTTCCAAGATCCCGTCTTAGCCGTTGCATTCCAGTGGATTCTAGAAATACGGTCACCATATACATAATCACGTACACCGTTGATCTGAGTCGTCTCTCTTCTAGAAGGAGAAAGTGTTGTATGCGTTCCTCCCATTCTTAAGCTGCGCATGTTCCGCTGCCAGTTCGGAATGAAAATCGTGCGGGGGAGCACCCGAAAAAACGTCTCCACTTCAAACTCTCCGCGATGTTCAATCAAACCAAATATATCTTCACTTATGCATTCCGTTTTGGAAAAGGCGTAACGCCCTCTTTCCAGTGGTGGTGTCTGAAACACCAGTTCACCCGAACCACGCAAATTCGGAATAACACTATCCTCAAAAGACCACTTGTCCCCATTATGACGCTGCAATACCTCACGCATGATAAGGTAAGGCATTGGCAGCAGGCCTGGAATCGTTACGTCCATCGTCACACGTACCTGATCCCCAGCATGTAGTATTTCTCCATGTTCTGATGAAACGTGCCGAGAAGCTTTCACGCGATTGACTCCACCAAAACTCGAACCTATGAGGTAAACAGACAACAGGCTGACCATAGAGAACAGCATCATCGATGTCTTGCCTCCTTGAAACAAGACATACAGCAAGCATATACACCAAACCGCCAGTACCGCTGCGAGCTTCGACGGTTTTATGCCATTGGTCAGCACAGAGAAATATCGGCGCATGCCTATCTTCCCATCTGAACAGGCACTTTGATCTGCCGAAGAATAGATTGCAGCACGGACTCTGTTGTTACGCTGTCAAGTCTGGATTCCGGACGCAGCATAATCCGATGGGACAAGACATAAGGCGCAAGAATTTTAACATCATCAGGTAACACGTAATCTCTCTGCTGCAGGAACGCAAACGCCTTAACAGCATTCATAAAAGATAGCGTTGCACGCGGGCTAGCTCCAAGAATGACAGAAGGATGTTCCCTTGTCGCACGCGTAATGCCTAATAAATAATCAGCGACTGGATCCCCGATAAATACATCGCGAATTTCTTCCTGAATAGACAAAATATGATCCATATACGTCACGGGTTTAAGCTTGTCCACCAGTTGTCCGTGACGAGAACGGAACATCAGCTCTTTCTCCGTCGCAGCGTCAGGATATCCCAGACTAATCTTTAGCATAAAGCGGTCAAGTTGAGCTTCAGGAAGCATATATGTACCTTCAAAATCAATAGGATTCTGTGTCGCACACAACATAAACGGATGTGGAAGCTCATGGGTCTCACCATCTACAGTTACGCTTCGCTCTTCCATAACTTCGAGCAAGGCTGACTGCGTCTTCGTCGTTGCCCGGTTAATTTCGTCAGCCAAAAGAATATTGGTCATGACAGGTCCTGGGCGGAAATAAAAACGCTCATCCCGAGGATGAAATACCGATACTCCTGTAATGTCACTTGGCAAAATGTCAGGGTTGCACTGAATTCGCCGATAATCCCCTTGCATTGATTTTGCAAGTGCTTTAATGAGCTGCGTCTTACCTGTTCCAGGCACGTCCTCTATAAGCACATGTCCTCCAGCAAGCAACGCAGTTAGAAGAAGCTGGATTTCAAATTCTTTACCTAGAAGGCATGATTCCAGGTTGGAACGTACTGAAAAAATAGTATTCATGGATTCTTGTCTTACGGGCATGTATTATAAACCTCCTGTAAGGGAATAAATAGATGATTTACTACTATTGTACATGATGGGAGTCCCAGAGTACATTGAAGAGTAGTTTCATGCACATATTCCTTAAAAGAGTGACCATAGTATATCATTACCGCGAAATAAAAAGAGCCCCGGGAGTAGGATATCCGGAGCTTCTGTGTGTTAGAAAAATTGTTAGCCTTTGGGACGCACAATAAGTGCAGCTATGAACGAAAAGATAATCGCCGAAGAGATCCCGGCGCTTGTAATCTCAAATATTCCTGTGACGACACCAATCCATCCATCTCGCTCAAGCTCAGTTAAAGCACCATGAACAAGGGAATTACCAAAGCTTGTAATCGGCACCGTAGCACCTGCACCTGCAAATTTAACTAAAGGATCATACCATCCTAAAGCATCAGCAACGGCCCCTGCTACAACGAGTGTACTCATCGTATGAGCAGGCGTAAGTTTAATCGCGTCCATCATAATCTGTCCGATCACACAGATCAGTCCGCCGATGACAAAAGCCCATAGAAATTGCATTTTTTTAGCCCCCCATCTCTAATGCTACGGCATGCGCTACACAAGGTATGCTTTCACCCTGTTGATAGGAAAGTGGAGACAATAACGCCCCTGTTGCTACAACCAGTACCTTATTCAGCTCACCGCGGCGCATCTGTTTGAGAATATGACCATAGGTAACGACAGCCGAGCAGCCACAGCCACTTCCTCCAGACAAGACGTATTTTTGTTTATCTCGATCAAATATCATCAAGCCGCAGTCCATAAACTTCGTTTGGTCCATAGGGACCCCTTCTTTTTGCAAAAGCTCTTTCGCAATGGGAAGTCCCACCGCGGCCAAATCCCCTGTTACCACTAAATCATAATAACCAGGAGAGCGCCCCGCATCACGAAAATGTGCAGCAATCGTATCTGCGGCTGCAGGCGCCATCGCTGTACCCATATTGAAAGGATCTTTAATGCCGAGATCCATCACTTTACCTATGGTTGCATAAGTAACATGAGGTCCTACGCCTTGATTGGAAACAACAGAACAACCGGCACCTGTAATCGTATACTGTGCATACGGTGGCTTCTGTGAACCATATTCGGTCGGATAGCGGAACTGTTTCTCCACCGTGCAGTTGTGACTTGCCGTACCTGCCATGGCATACTGTGCTGCTCCCGAATCTACCATTAAAGAAGCGATCGCTAAGCTTTCCATGGAGGTGGAACAAGCCCCGAATACACCGATATATGGCACACCCATTTTTCTAGCCGCAAATGAACTGCTGATGATCTGGTTCATCAGATCGCCGCCCACATAAAACTGAAGTTGATCTTCCGTTATACCTGAGTTCTCAAGTGCTGTTCGAGCTGCATCTTCAAGCAGTCGCCGTTCACCCTTTTCCCAGGTCTTTTCGTTAATCTCAATATTATCGTAAATATAATCAAAATCTTGAGCGAGTGGACCTTCCCCTTCTTCGGGACCTACAATGGAGCTCGCTCCTAAGATGACAGGCTTATTCTCATACTTCCATGTTTGACCGGTTACCTTCATCTTCAGCCGCCTCCCCCTAAACCAAAAAGAGCATAGATAATACCTATGATAAATGCAGCTACGGTACCAAATACAATAACTGAACCCGCAAGTTTAAACATGCTAGCCCCTACTCCGAGTACAAGTCCTTCTGCCCTATGCTCTAGTGCAGCGGAACACATCGAGTTAGCGAATCCCGTTACCGGCACAGCCGTACCCGCCCCTGCCCACTGAGCGATTTTATCGTACACGCCCATGCTTGTCAGAATGACAGAGAGTATAATAAGCACCGCTACTGTTGGGTTCCCAGCTTCTTTTGCGTCCATATGTCCTACGCTCATAAAGAACTGCTGAATACCTTGTCCGATCACACAAATCAGTCCTCCAACCAAAAAAGCTTTCAAGCAGTTTATTAACAAGCTTCTTGGCGGCTCATGCTTTTTGGCGATCGTTTTATATTCCTCTGGGCTCATGGAATTCAGTTTCGATTGCTGTTTCGTGTCAGACAATTTCGTACACCTCCGGCTAAGTAAATGATGGTTAGGTACATCTATTAGGGGATTCTGGATATTTCGCTCTTTATCATTATGGTTTCAATTGACTTTCTTTATGTTTGGAAAATCATCCATATAAGATTTCTAAAATACGGATATTAAAAACAGCCTCAAGCACACCGTGGCCTAAAGCTGTTTCTTCCTAAAGTATTCAACTCAGCACATACAATAACAAGATTACCAACAAAATAAACAGCAAGATCACCAGCATCCACTCTCTGTTCATGCCGTGCCGGCTGTATGGATCTAAAGTTAGCTCTCTCATCCTTTCGTTCCCTCCTAAGCCACGCGAAAACATGATCAATACAGTATATTCCGCTTCAATTGGATCAGTGCCTATATCCCTGATTCATCTGTGAATTACATGGACTTTTTAGGAGTAGAAGAGCATACTAGAGATTGAATATTATACATACCTTCAAAAAAAGGAGCGTACACAATATGAATCAAACAACCATGGATTTGTTACGTACATTAACTGAATTCCCGGCGGCTCCGGGCTTTGAACGCGAACTTCGTTCTTGGGTTAAGGACGCCCTCTCCCCATATACAGATGAATTCCTACAAGATCGTCTTGGAAGCATATTTGCTGTTCTTCGCGGCAATGATGAAGGACCACGTGTCATGGTGGCTGGACATATGGATGAAGTCGGCTTCATGGTAACTGGGATAACCGAGGCAGGCATGATTCGTTTTCAGCCTTTAGGCGGTTGGTGGAGTCAAGCTGTTCTTGCACAGCGTCTGCAGATTATTACAGATCAAGGCCCTATTATCGGGGTGGTTGGCTCCATTCCTACACACCTTCTAGATGAAGCAACTCGAAGCAAACCTGTTGACCTCAAAACGATGTATTTGGATATCGGTGCAGATAACAAGACAGAGGCTGAATCTTTTGGTATTCGTCCAGGACAACAGATTGTACCTATTTGTGAATTCACACCTCTTGCCAATCCTAAGAAAATCATGGCCAAAGCTTGGGACAATCGATATGGTGTAGGTCTCGCCATTGAGCTTGTTAAAGCCCTTCATGGAGAGAAACTACCCAATACCGTTTTTGCTGGGGCTACAGTTCAAGAAGAACTCGGATTACGTGGAGCACGCACAGCTGCTAATCTGATCCAACCCGACATTTTCTTCGGACTAGATGCGAGTGCGGCGAACGATATGATGGGTGACAAGAGTCAATTCGGACAACTCGGACAAGGCGCGCTGCTACGTATCTTTGATCCCACAATGCTGACTCACCGCGGTTTAGTTGAATATGTACAGGACACTGCGGAAACTAACAAGATCAAATACCAGTACTTTGTTTCTCCTGGTGGTACGGATGCTGGTCAGGTCCATCTGAGTGGTATCGGTGTTCCTTCAACGATCATAGGGATCTGCTCCAGATATATTCACACCTCATCTTCCATCATCCACACGGATGACTATGAGGCTGCTAAAGAGTTGTTGATTAAGCTTGTTAAGGGAATGGACCGCACGACCCTGAATACGATCCTAGAGCGGGCATAATTATTTGTTCACATGGATATGTGATCTAACAAAGAAGCGAGGCCTTTAGGAAGGGCTTCGTTTCTTTTTTTATGATGGAACTGGTGTTCATTCATTCGTTTTCATCTTATACTTAGTGAGAATCTTACTGACGATCCACATCACTACAATTCTCGAACGGAGGCATTTACGATGCTGCAAGGATTAACACGAGCTGGGCTTGGCATAATCGAAAGTAATGAGCAATTTCTGGAACTGGCATCCCGTTACCAATTCCAAAGTGTAGATCTGGAAGCGAAAGATCTGATCAATGAGCTTGGTGCCGAAAAGGCTGTATATCGTCTTGGTGAACTAGGACTTTCTGTTGGTACCATCAATCTTCCGGTTGAATGGAGAGCAAGCGAAGAGCAATTCCTGAAAGGGATTGCAGAGCTGCCTGCAGCTGCAGCAGCCGCTTCTAGCTTAGGGTGTACGAGCTGTTGCACCTATATCCTTCCTTCAACCGACCATTCAGCTGCACACTTTATGACCATTGCCACCAAAAGACTTCGGATATGTGCCGATATTCTCGGCGCTTATGGTATCAAGCTCGGACTAGAGTTTGTTGGACCACATCATCTGCGTACACTATGGAAAAATCCTTTTATATGGACACTTGATGAAACGCTGGACTGGATCGATGCGATCCATGAACCGAATGTAGGACTATTATTTGACTCATACCACTGGTACACATGTGAACTAAATGTCTCCGATATATTACGCCTGAAGCCGGAACAGATTGTTCATGTACATATCAATGACGCTAAAGATATTCCGGTTGAACAGGTTCTCGACAATGACCGGGTGTACCCTGGAGAAGGTGTTATTGATCTTGCTGGTTTCTTGAAGGGATTACATGATATTGGATATCGAGGCCCCGTTGCACAGGAAATCTTAACCCCAGCTACACCAGAAGATTCACCGGAAAACCTTGTTGCTCGTTCACGAAAAGGCTTTGACAAGGTATTTGCAGCAGCAGGATTGCTGTAGGGACAATGTGGCTTAATGCCGTACATGACATTCCGATCAAAAAACGCCTAGAGCAGCTGCTTGTAAAAAGAGCTGCTTCAGGCGTTTTTTTATGATGAACATAAAAGATCAGAACTTACTACCGCTTCGCCTTATAAAACTCATGATATAGCTTCATTAGTGCCCGCTTCTCAATCCGTGACACATAACTGCGCGAGATGCCTAGTTCCTTGGCAATTTCACGCTGCGTCCGCTCCTCACCACCAGCCTCAAGACCGAAGCGGCCAATCACAACTTCCTTTTCACGTTCATCCAATATGTCGAGGTTTCTATAAATTTTACTCTTCTCTATTTTCAACTGCACAGCATCCACAATATCATCAGCCTCTGAGCCAAGGATATCGATAAGTGTAATTTCATTCCCCTCTTTATCAGTCCCGATCGGATCATGGAGAGAAACGTCCTTTCGGGTCTTCTTAAGGGAACGCAAATGCATAAGTATCTCATTCTCTATACATCTCGCAGCAAATGTGGCCAGCTTTGTACCTTTGTTTGGCCGAAAGCTCTCGATCGCCTTAATAAGTCCGATCGTACCGATCGATATCAGATCTTCCAGATCTTCGCCGGTGTTATCAAACTTCTTGACGATGTGAGCTACCAGTCGAAGGTTATGCTCAATCAGCTTATTGCGAGAATTCGAGTCACCTTCAGCCATAAGCTGTAGATGCTTCGACTCCTCCTCTTCAGTCAGAGGTTGAGGAAAAGCGTTATTTTTTACATACGACACAAGCAAACTGAGCTCTTTAATGAACAAAGCAATTGCGGTAAACAGTCCAGGCACTGGGGACACCTCCTGCAGAATTCAATGCAACCGGCCTTTTTATCGCGCTCGGCTCTGGTCTATTCATTGTATGTAGGCAATGGCCCAGAAGTGCATGTACGCAGAAACTACCGTCATTTGTTGCTCCAAACTCATTGCTGCATTTAGTAAGACAACGATTAGCAAAATCACAATAAACAAGAGACTATTTCATTGACAACAAAGAAAATATTATTAATAATAAAGAATAAACAACAATATATGCCAAATAAAAAAAGGAAAGGCACAACATATCCTATGATACAAGCCATCATTTTTGATTTGGACAACACACTTTACTGGGACGAGAAATCGAACGATGAAGCTTTGGCAGCAACTTGTCTTATTGCATCGAATAACGTCACAACGATCTCTGCCCCTAAACTCAAAGATGACGTTATCCATCAAGCTGAACTACAATTTAAGGCCTCTCCTTTCTTTGAGTTTGCTCATTCGCTTGAAATTACAGCACTGGAAACACTGTGGGCTCGGTTCGACGTTGAAGATCATTCACAGTTTGAGATGATACGCAACCAAGCTCCGGAATTCCGATTTAACGTATGGAATGCAGCATTACAAAGCTCTGGTCACAATGATTCCCACTTAGCCGCATTTCTGGCCGAACGATACCTTGAAGAACGAAGAGAGCGAGCCTACATTTATGAAGATATGATGGAGACACTCACGTCTCTTCATTCACAGTACCGCCTACTTCTTCTGACGAACGGGACGCCTGATCTTCAACAGGAAAAAGTCGACAGTGTCCCAGGTCTTGCATCCTTTTTTGAACATATCGTCATTTCCGGAGATTTTGGTATAGGTAAACCTTCCGAATCTATTTTCCAGCATGCCATTGACCTGCTGGCACTAAGACGAAATGAAGTTGTAATGGTTGGAGATAATTTATACACAGATATACTTGGGGCAAGTCGTTCGGGGATTTCAAATATCTGGATCAACCGCTCTAGTGGCTCAAGACCCGATCACATCTTTCCAACACACGAAGTGGAATCGTTAAGCGAACTTTATTCTCTTATCCAATCATTGTAAATGATTACATACAAAACAGCCGTTACCTCATCCAAAGATGAAGAAACGGCTGTTTTTTGTAATGTTACTTGAGATTAATTGCTCCAACTAAGACCTATCTTCCTTAGTTCACCAGCCCAATCTTCTGGGCAACTAACATCTGATACAATCATATCGACTTCTTGAAGTGGCAATATTTTGGCAAAGGCTTGGACCCCTATTTTTGAATAATCAGCTAGTACAATCGTTTCACTTGCAGCCTTTGCAAACATTTTTGAAATATGGGATTCATTCACGTCATAATCAGTAATCCCTGTCTTTAATGAAATGCCACCTACCGATAGAAAGGCTTTGTCCAGATGAAATTGTTGTAGCATATTCTCACACAGAGGACCTGTGATGGAACTTTGTTCAGGATTTAATTCACCGCCTAGAAATATAACTTTTCCCGTGAATCTCCCACAACGTAAAGCTTCCGATAAATGCACTCCAACAGCCAATGAATTCGTTAGTATAGTAATGTTCTTTTTCCCCCGTAACGACTTCACCATTTCGATCATCGTTGTACCCACGTCTAATGCGATCGTATCACCGTCTTGAATAAGCCCAGCCGCAATTTCACCGATTCTCTGTTTACCCTCAACATTAATCGTTTCCCTTTGTTCAAAAGGGGGCTCTCCATTGTCATAGGCGGAACGAATAGCACCACCATATACCCTGCGCAAATGGCCCTCGGATTCTAGGGTATCTAAATCACGTCGAATCGTCTCTGTCGTAACACCCAATTCATCGGCAAGTGGAATGACTTTGACCTTACCATTTTGAATTAAGTGTTGGAGTATCAGATCCTGTCGTTCTTTAGCTAATAGAGACATCCTTATTCCACCTGTCTTCTTCATATAAACTCGATACAGTTAAGTATATCTAGTTACTATAAAGTTTCAAGTAAGCTCCACATGAACTCATGAGAATTTTCATAGAAGACAGCAGAATATTAGAATCCCTTTTTAAAGAATTAAAACAATAATCTAATAATAGAACTTCCTCTATGTAAGTGAACTGTTAGCCTGGGAAACTTCGAGGAACGAATAAACTAAAACGGAGGTGATCTCACTCTTAATTTTGAATAGGCTCTGATTTGGACCTTTTGCAAAACAACATGTTAGAAGGGGAGTATTTAATAATGAAAAGTATTTTACCTAAGCCTCGTTTCGGATTATTGGCAGCTATTATCCTACTGGTTCAATTAACAGGTTTCCAAACCCAGACCGCTTACGGAGAGACGCTAGAGAAATCTCTACAATCTCCTGGGCCAACTGCGGTAGTCGAATCCGGCCCTGGGCGTACACCAATCATGGGCTGGTCTAGCTGGAATGCGTTTCGAATCAATATTAACGAGCAGCTTATTAGAGAACAGGCAGACGCAATGGTGAGCAGCGGAATGGCTGATGCGGGTTATAGCTATGTGAACCTCGATGATGGTTACGTTGGAGGTCGAGATTCGAAGGGTGTTCTACTTCCCAATGCTAAGTTTCCAAGCGGCATGAAGGCATTGGCAGATTATATTCACTCGAAAGGCCTAAAGGCGGGGATCTATACCGATGCCGGAACGGTTAGATGCGCATCGATCTATGACAATGATCCCAATTTTCCTGAGGGAGGCGGCAGTTACGGATATCGACAAACGGACTTCGAAACCTTTGTGAATACATGGGGATATGACTTTGTGAAGGTAGACTGGTGCGGAGGTCAGAAGCAAAAACTCGATCCTCAAACAGAGTATACAAATATTAAACAAGTCTTGAGCACACTCTCCAAAGAAGTCATCTATGAGGTATGTAACTGGGCGTTTCCGGGAGAGTGGGTAACCAACATCGCATCACAATGGAGAGTTTCTGGAGACATCGCTCCAAATTTCAACTCCATCACCCACATCATTGATCTGAATGCTAATCTTGCAAAATATGCAGGTCCAGGCCATTTCAATCATATGGATATGCTACAAGTAGGTAATGGCATGACCTATGAAGAAGATAAATCCCACTTCAGTATGTGGGCAATCATGGCCTCTCCATTAATTGCTGGTAATGATCTGAGAACCATGTCTGATCAAACCAAATCGATTCTAACTAATAAAGAAGTCATCGCTGTGAATCAAGATCCATTAGGCGTTCAAGCAACACGCGCCGTTAAAAATGGTAGCCAAGAGGTTTGGGTGAAGCAGCTCAAAGACCCTACAAGCAAGGCAGTCGCATTATTCAACCGTGGAAGTTCATCTGTTCAAATGAAGGTCAATTGGACAGACGTTGGATTAAATGGCTCTGTATCTGTGCGCGATCTGTGGGAGCATAAGGACAAGGGAGTATTTGAAAATTCCTACTCGGTTACAGTTCCAGCACATGGCATTGTGATGCTGAAAGTAAAGGCTAACTCATCCATTGAAACGGATTCATTCCAATATAATAAAAATGCTCAGTCTGATATTCAAGTCAATATGGTTGACAACGACAACAACTTTATCGCCATTAAGAATGGAGATCAGGCACTGGTGAACGGGCGTGATTTCGTCATAAACGGAAAACAGTTGACCATCAAAAATAGTTATCTCCTCGCTCTTCCTGAAGGAAAGGTCAAACTTCAACTACAATATGCTAATGATTGGAGTCAGTATATCTCCATTGATATTTATGGCGAACCGCTGACTTATTATCTTAGTGATCTGCCTTGGGTAAGTGCGACTAGCGGATGGCAGTCTGTCAAGCGGGATAAAGGACATGAAGGCTATGATCTTATGCTGAATGGTACGGTGTATAAAAAGGGCCTTTGGGCCAATTCTAACTCCGTTATCATCTATGATATTGATGGTCAGTACAAAACCTTCAAAGCGATTGTCGGAAACGATGATTTCAGAGGAGATCCCCCAGGTGTCGGTACCATTTCTTTTGAAGTTTGGACCGATGGGAAGAAGCAATTTGACAGTGGACTCATGAAATCGACCGATAAAAAAACTCAAGAAGTAAACGTGAACGTTGAAGGTGTTAAAGAACTTAAGCTTGTTATTCTAAACGGCGGAGATAATAACTGGTTCGATCGGGCGATCTGGGCTGATGCTAAGCTGATTGAGGAAGAAGCAGCTGTGGCACCTCAGACTACATTGTCCGGGCCCGCTTCAATAAATTCAGATCAAACCTTCACGGTGGACTTTGGATTCAAAGGGTTAGTCCATTCGAGCTATGCACAGGATATCTCGATTTCTTATGATGTGGACCGTTTCGAATTCCTTTCAGCAGCATCCGTTGTGGACGGCATTAGCGTTCTTGAGACTGTGCAGAAAGATGGCAAAGTTCGATTGATTGTAGCCAGTCAAGGTGCCAATCCCATGGTTACGGGCGATATGAAAGTACTCGAATTAACCTTCAAGGCAAAACATGTCTCCGGACCGGAAAAAGGAAGCATCGCTGTAACGGAGGCCATTGTTGCTGATGATCAAGGTATTGAAACGAATGTATCAGGTACATCCATTGAGATTAATCTTGAAGCTCCTGAACCAGGCATCTCTGGCGATATCAATGGAGATGGTATTGTAAGTATTGGCGACTTAGCGATTGTCGCTGCGAAGTACGGTAAGACATCTAATGATTCCGATTGGGCACAGATTAAACATGCAGATATCAATAAAGACGGTAAGATCGACATTATGGACCTTGCTGAAATTGCTCGTCAGATTCTTAAATAAAATATTCAATTTATAATGGATTTAAAAATGAAAATACCACCAAGGATCATAGTGATCTTTGGTGGTATTTCATCTTCCGTTACTCTATGATTTTATGAGCGATCATAGCTAAGTCTGCCACATCAATTCGGCCATCTCCTGTAATATCTACATGCTTCACCTGATTCCAATCTTGACTTTCGCTAGTCTTACCATAGTTGGCAGCTACAATTGCCAGGTCACCGATGCTTACTTTTCCATCCTTATTAATATCTAGAGAATTTTCTATGACACTTGGGGCTACCTGAACCGTAACCAGTTGTGTTCTTGCTGTAATCTCTTCACCATCTGCATTGCCTAATGTGACAGTTGTGGTCTCGATCGTCCCTGAAGCTGGCAAATCACTAGCCTTTGCTTTGAACGTCAGCTCAATAGCCTCCACTTTACCTGTTACATCATGATCCGGACCTTCACTTGCAGCAATTAATCGGATCTGCCCAGAGGTGCTAGAATTAATATCGATAATCGATACACCGGGAATCATAGATCTTGCTGATACGTATTCCATGATGGAAGCGTCGTAGAATAGGGTAATATCCTGCGCATACACATTTTCAGCAGCTTTTAATCCATAATTCACTGTGAAGCTCTGACCCGAATGAACAGGACTTTCCACTTCACTTAACGTTGAAGCAGGGATTTCGGGGGCAGACTCTTCATCATAAAATACACTCGCTTCAAGAATGGAAGCCCAAAAATTGGACGGCACTACAGAACTAATCGTAATTCGTACATATCTAGCCTTTACCGTCTTAAATAACTGCTCCGAATCTCCTAATGTATTTGAAGTTGTACTCGCGACAACAGTTGTGAAATTTGTGTTGTCTGTAGATACATCGATTTTATACTCATAGCTTCGCGCATTTTGCTGGTTAAACATGATATTGGTCCGATTGATGTTCATTACTTCACCAAGATCTACTTGCCACCACTGTGGTAAGGTACTGCTGCTCGCAGCCCAACGTGTCGCGGAATTTCCATCATTGGCGTTTGTTGCAGGATTATTAATTGTGCCTACCTGCTCACTGCTAAACGTAACTGGTTTATGGTTTGCCAGATTTGTGGGTTCAGGTTCCGGCTGCTCTAGATTCATTCCCACATCTCTTGCTTCTAACTGAAGTGTACCTGGTTCAAGACCTGATGAGGTTGCCTTTACCGTAATTGTACCTGGTGCACCTGTTGATTTAACAAGAATCATATTCGCACCATTCAGAGCTGCTACCGTAGGTCCTCCGATTAGAAGACCCGGACCCTCAATCTCAAAATTCGCTTTATTCGTTGAATATGGAACCACTGTACCTTTCTGGTCCTTAACATAGAACTCGATGATAGCGATATCGCTCCCATTTCCATCGATCGTTAACGTATCTGCTTTCAATTCAACAGACACTGGCACTCCGGGTTCCTCCACGATATGGGTTGCCACGACCTTACCGTCAATTAAGCCTTCTGCTTTAATCTTTGTCGTATCATGGACACCAAGTTCGAATTCAAAATGAGGATGCGCTACATTGATCGGCATCGGATTATTCGTTTGAAATTCCTTCCACGCCTTACCGTCCCATTTCGAAAGACGAACCTGATCGGCATTACTGAACACTGTCACTTTTGTCGGGGAGATAGGTCTCCAGTAATTAGCGATGAATACCATCGGGTTCACAGATCCATCATAATTATCCTGAGCAGATTGACTTTGATGCCAGTAATAAGCGAACTTTGGTATCCTACCCGCATCGGTTAAACCGTGAGGCCTTACAATGGATACTTGGTGATGGTGATCATGCATTTCCCATATTAAACTACCATGAACATAGTCCTCTGCACGTGCCAGCTCCGTCATTTTTTGAGCAGCAAGCGCTTGCCCTATGAGTCTTTCCTCATCCGCATCTCGCCATGTTTCGTAGGTATGACCCGTATGTTCTGTGATTAACAACCCCTTAGCATTAGGGTCAGGTGAGGCATTTTGTAATCCAGCTTGGTTCCACTGGGCCTCTGTATACACATTCCGTCCATACACATCAAAGATGTTATTGGATGTATTATAGTTTCTCCCCATGGAAGTGGCGCGGGAAGGATCCTCAGCCTTGGCAATATTGTTTAATTCTGTCTCCAGCTCAACCATCTGCTGCATTTCATTAATACCTGCCCCCCAAATGACAACACTCGGGTGATTCCTGGCTGTACGTATCGCCGCATATAATGCATCTTTATTGCTCTGTTTCCATGCCTCTCCGAATGAAGAAGGATTAATATTACCCCAACCCGGTATTTCTACCCATTGCATTACGCCTAACTTGTCAGCAGCATCCATAAAGGCATCATCGTACAAATAATGTGCATCCCGTACAAAATTTGCACCTGCCTCCTTAATGCGTGCTACATCCAAGACATGCTGATTGTTAGGTACGGCATCACCAATGAAAGGATAATCCTGATGATGATTAACGCCGAATATTTTTACATGTTCATCATTAAGAAAGAAGCCCTGAGACTTCGTCCATTCCGTCTTTCGAATTCCGAACGTTGTAATATAGTCATCTACGATGGCATCGCCGTTTTTCACCACCGTCTTAACGTTATATAGATACGGTTTCTGAATGGACCAACGATTGGGACTCAACACTTTCATCGTTTGAGAGAACTCCTGCACTTGATTAGCATTAATAATATGAGTGCTCTCGGAAGTACCAACCACCTTACCACTCTCATCTACAATTTCAGATATGATCGTGCTTTTCACAGGACTCTCATTGGAATTGTGTACCCAGGTTTTCACCTGAACATCTGCCGACTCGGAGTTTACATTTGAGCTATAGGCAAATACACCTCCGCCTTCCTTCCAGTTGTTATTCCATGAATGGATGGCTTCAGGAATATATAGTTTATTGGATTTAATCAAGTAGACATCTCGATAGATTCCACCAAACATATTAAATCCTACATAAGAACCGTCCGGTTTCTCTGGAGCAACTTGTTCTTGGTAACTATTATCAACCTTCACCGCAATAACATTTCTTACACCGAATTTAACGTGATCCGTAATATCATAGTTAAATGGATTGAAGCCACCTACATGCTTATCCAATCTAACCCCATTCACCCAAACTTCAGTTGAGGTCTTAGACCCTTCAAAGTAAATGTTAATTCTTTTACCCCGATCCATTTCTTCAAGAGTAAATTCTTTACGATACCACCCTACTCCGCGATACCAATAGTTCGCCATATAATCCGTATATTCAAATGTATGTGGCAATACAACCGATTTCCATGTAGCGTCATCGAAATCTACTGTCTCAGCTCCAGCTACGTTTCCTTTGTAAAATCGCCAGCCGAGATTAAAGTTCTCTTTAGATCGATCTGAACCTGAAGCTGAGTCCGCATCTAGATTAGACGGCATATGTAAAACTGAAAAATATAGTACGAATACAGCAAATACCAACCCCATCCGGAATGAAAATCTGTTAACCATTCAATTATCAACCTCCTTGTTTTTATTCTCAATCCTCATCATAGAATTAGTATATTGACATGCATTCCTTTAAATTCCGGTCAAAAAACAGCATCATTTTACCAAAAAAGGTCACCTGCCTACCGTTCATTTCAGACATGTGAAATTTTACAATAAAGGTAAGTACCCAAACGTCAAGATCAATCCTAGCGCTTGGAGTCGAAGAAGGACGGATCTCTGTCCTAATCAGACTAAAAGGAGAGTTTACTAGATGGTAAATGAACTGCAAGCAGATGTTGTCATTATCGGAGGCGGTACAGGAGGCACAGCAGCTGCACTCGCTGCCGCGAAATCAGGAAAGAATGTCATTATGACCGAGGAGACTGAGTGGATTGGTGGTCAGCTAACAAGTCAAGCCGTACCACCTGACGAACACCCATGGATCGAATCATTCGGTTGTACACGAAGCTACCGGGAATTTCGTGACGGTGTCAGGCAATATTATGCGCGCAACTTCCCCTTAACTGCGGAGGCTAGAGGGAATGCTCACCTGAATCCCGGAAGTGGAACTGTCAGTCGTCTATGCCATGAGCCACGCACTGCTTTAGCTGTGCTGAACGACATGCTCGCTCCTTATATTCATAGTGGACGTTTAAAAATCTTGCATGGATATGTATTAGAGAAGGCCGAAGTTGCTGGAGACCAGGTCGTTAGCGTGACCGTCAAAAATATATTGAGGCATCATCAGGTTGTGTTACATGCACCGTTCTTCTTGGATGCGACCGAATGTGGAGATCTTCTTCCGGCGGCAGGCATCGAATACGTTACTGGTGCTGAATCAAAAGCACAGACAGGCGAACCTCATGCTGTCGATGGGGATGCACAGCCGATGGATATGCAGGGCTTCACCTATTGTTTTGCAGTGGACTACCATCCGGATGAAGATCATACCATCAACAAGCCTGAGCAATACGAATTTTGGCGTGATTATAAACCTGACTTCTGGCCAGACCATCTACTGAGCCTTAGCGGCGTCAGACCTGCTACAATGGAGCCGGTACGATATGAAATTTTTGCAGATACAGATAAATTCTCATTGTTCCAGTACCGACAGATCTTTGATCCTTCCCATTTTGACCGGAGTACCTTTCAAAGTGCAGTTTCTCTTGTGAATTGGCCGCAGAATGACTATTGGTTAGGTTCTATCATCGATGTAAGTGATGAAGAGCGAAATCGTCATCTGTATAGCGCTAAGCTGCTAAGCCTATCCCTACTCTACTGGTTACAGACTGAGGCACCTCGTCCAGATGGAAAAATAGGATATCCCGGTTTAAGACTACGTCCCGATGTCGTGGGCACGGAAGATGGTCTGGCGAAGTATCCGTACATACGTGAATCACGCCGAATTCAAGCGGAATTCACGGTGCTAGAGCAGCATGTGTCCACAGCTAGTCGCCCCGATGGTGTAGCTGAAGCGTTCCACGACACCGTAGGCATCGGATGTTACCGTATTGATCTACATCCAAGCACAGGTGGTAAACCATATATCGATATTTCATCTCTTCCATTTCAGATCCCGCTTGGCAGCTTGATTCCCAAACGTGTAACTAATGTTCTAGCAGCGTGCAAGAACATCGGTGTCACGCATATCACTAACGGCTGCTATAGGCTCCATCCCGTGGAATGGAACATCGGAGAAGCAGCCGGGTACTGTGTAAGCTACTGTCTGGATCGAAACCTGATTCCTAGCACCGTTCGTAATAATGAAGTTGAGTTATCACAGTTCCAGCAGAGATTGACAGAGGAAGGGATCGAGCTGCATTGGCCGTCCGTATATCCTGTCTAATATTCACAAAAGGCTATCCCGGAAATGGGATGGCCTTTTTATGTGTTGTGATGGCTCTTAACATGAGTTTCCACTCGACCATTTGTTGCAACATAAAGAGCTGTTCCTTAGCAAAAGAATCTACTAAGAAACAGCTCCCGCTTCATTCTATCTCATATCATACGATCAATTGTTCATAAAGCCTGCTGCTTGAAGCATTCTTTTCAATACGATCGCTGCCTCTGCTCTAGTTGATGGTGCCTGTGGAGCGAAAAGGTCAGCTGAACGTCCTTGCATTAGTCCTGCCTTAACCGCTGAAGCAACTGCGGATTCTGACCATGTTCCAATCATTTCCGAATCCTTAAATCCACTGAGCGTCTCTTTCCCATCTGCTGTAACAAGCTTGTTTCCCGTCATTTCGAGTGCACGTATTAAAAGCGCGCTCATCTGCTCGCGAGTGATCTGCGCATTGGGGCGGAACTCTCCACTTTGAAAGCCTTCGATGAGTCCCTTACCAGCAGCCGTTTCTACAGCAGAAGCGTACCAGTCACTTGGCTTTACATCACTGAACGTGCTGACCGACGAATGATCCAGCGGTCTCATTCCTAGTGTTCGAACAAGTAGTGATGTGAATTCCGCGCGAGTAACTGGACGATCCGGTGCGAACTGGTCTGAATTCACACCTTCAATGAGTCCTTTCGAAGCAAGAAGTAAGATATCCTTCTCTGCCCAGTGACGGCTTACATCATTAAACGTCTTCGTCCGTTTCACAATGCTCAAGACTCCATCATCGGATAGGATGAGTTCAATAGTTCCATTCTTTCCAATAATGGAAGGAACGAAAGCTACACGATCTAGATCCAGGTCATATCGAAGTGCCGATGCTACAGCTAGGTCTGTCTTATCTTGCAATGACAACACTAATTTCGCATACCCTGCAGTAAATCCCGGAAAATCTATTTCCTTCTCGCCCTTCTTCAGTACGACTTGCAAATCTAGCGTATGACCGATCCTTGAAGCCCCTTCTAGTAACAGCTTAGCGTTCAATTTCTCTTCTTGCTGATTCGGTAACGTACCGAACCTCACGGACAACATATCCGCATTCTCCCCTGAGGATAACGCCTTTTGTAACGAAGCTAATGGGATATGAAGTACACCAAATGGTGTATCCATTACAATTTCACCAGACTTCAGCAGCTTCATTGCCATATTTATTCCGCTAACAGGAAGATTGACCTGAGCTCCCTCACCTACTTCTTTGAGGGTATACTCTAGCTTAGCTGAAGTCCCATTTTGTTTAGCTAACTCTTCAATTTCTTTCAGCATACGCTCCAGATTAACATCTGCGTGAGTAACCTTTCGGCCATCTTTTAAAGCTTCCTGTTTAATGACCACACGTTCCGGAAGAGCAGGAGACGTGGGTACAGAAGGCGTCCCTGATGTTGCAGAACCGCCAGAATTACCTGAATTGCCGGAACCGTCTGGATTACCCGGATCTGTTCCCCCTCCACTAGATGTTCGAACAATATCCAGTGACTTGCTGTTCGTCTTCATTTGATCTACGTATACGTCAAATGTGATTCTATTCGAACCCGGTGAAAGAGAAATAGAAGCTGTAAAATCCCCGTTAGCCTTCACCGTAGCAGGTTGACCGTTAAACTGCACGGTTGCCGTACCCTTTCCGAGCACTTCCACATGTCCTTCCACAATCACTGAGCCATTCGCTGTCTGTTTTCCTTCATCATCCATAAGACCGCTAAGTACTGCGGATCTTACCTGATTGCCTTTGTCGTAAGCATTAGCAACACGCTGCCTTAGCGTCCTTGTTCCTGAAGGGTCTACAGTGGAAATAACAAATCCACCCTGTGGAATAACGCTATTATTCTCTTCTGGAGAACCCCAGCTCCACTTGATAGCCTGATTTCTGTTCACAACACGTGTAACTTCACCCGAAGCATCAACAACGACTTCTACGCCAAAACGATTCGTTCCGGTTGAATAACCAAAGTCTTCGGTCATGACATTGACATTACCCTCCACCCGATTCACATTATAGAAGTTCCCCTCCATAAATTCATTCGGATTCTCCGGCAGGCTCATCCCAAGCTGATAATCCTTAACCCACTCCCGATCCTGCAGGGCAGCTGTAACGATCGGCCAGTTAACCTGGGAAGCGTCAAAGAGCATCAATCCGTTCGTTGTGCTTAGTCCCGCCTGGAATACTTCCCGCTGCATCGCCGGTGTCTGTACATTAGTCAGTGCGATACCCGCATATAACGGTATTTCACCGTTTGTTACGATATTCCCAAGTGTAATGTATTTCTTAACTTCCTGACTCGTAGTTTGATAAGCACCAATCATCAAGAAATCCAAATATTCAATGTAGCCTGTTTCGTAATACTCCGGTGTGTAAACAGACTCATCTAATAATCCAAGCCTTGGATCATAGCGGAAATTCTTGCTGCCCCAGTTTACACCATTCAAGAAGTATGTCTCATACCAGGACCCAACGTAAGAAGAGACTTGAATATTCCGACCAGATTCCGCTTCATAAGAATCAACGAGGTCTTTTACCTCTCCAAAAAAACTCTGTATCGTTCCAGATCTAAACTCCCACCAATCTTGAATGAGTGGTCCATTAACTCGAACATTATTCTCATAATAAAAGATATCGTTAGGCCAATTGACTAGCTGCTTGCCTCTATCCGCTAAGAATTGTTCGAATTTAGCACGTGTCTCATCACTGAAATCGGCTCCCTCATTATCATATCGACCGCGGTCATGCACGACACCGTCAACGTCATAATTTCGAATAATTTCCTCGAACGTCTTTAGCTCATAATCTCTAACCTCATCATTCGATGGGTTCACAAACGCAACTAATCCCTGCTTAGCACTTTCCCGAAGACGCTTAATCTGCCCGTTATTCTCTGCAAAATGAACACGTTCTTCCCAGTCCAAATGATCATTAAGTACTGCAAACTCTTGGTGTGCTATGGATCCCTCAGCGAAAACATTGATCGCCGCATGAATTTTTAGGCCAAATTCATGGCCATACGTTATGAACTCTTGGAGCAGATCCAGATCAGGACTTGCGCCTGCTTTTTCTGGGGCTTTAATTTCGCTCACGTAAGGACGACCTGTTAGGTTATTCTTCTTATAAGAGACGAAGCCCTCGACGCCTTTCACATCAAATACTACAGACGTCACGCCGCCTTTTTTGGCTTGCTCTAAAAATTCCTTAACGTGTTCCGTAGTCCGAAACTTCTTCGCATTTGCAGCTTGGTCAACCCATAAAATCACTTCTTTGTCCGGTTTAAATCCAGGTCTGTTGAAGACCACAAGACTGCGCTTATCCTGCTCAATCTCATTCTTCTGTATAACGACATCAATGTAATTCGTGCCTGCTTCAAGTGAGTATGGATACGAAAAAGTCCCGTCCTCGCCATAAGGAACTTCTACATTGTTAATCATCAGTTTGGTCGATGCGGGATCATCCATATTGTCAATTCTCCCGGTTACAGGTGTTTGACTTTCGGTGACAGTGTACATTGGGGCATTCTCAAGAACTAGCTTTGCAATCAGACCATTTCCACTCATTAGATCTTGAACCTGTACCACTTCACCGTTCTTCCGAAGCTTAATGACATCTCCGACTTTGAATTTCTGAGCCAAAAATCGCTTGATATCATTCCCCGCATAGCTGCTATCTTGTGCCATGAGTACATATCCACCTTCCGGAATCGGAAGATCGGTCGGTCCTGCCCAGACCGGGGGCTGCCCATTAATAGATGGGTTAACGACACTCAATACACGATTATTGCTATCTACCTGAACAGCTACATTCAACTTAGGAACTTGAATGGCTGAGCCGGAATCGGTAGTAAACAAAGCAATAATATTGGAAATACCGTTGACATCTTGATCAATGTAATTCAACTGTTTTCGTGGACCTTGAACACCAATCGTAATGTCGACTGGAGCCGCTTCAACTTCAATGTAATCCGCATTCTGATCCGAACTATCATAAACAACATTTAGGGATACTAAGGCTAATTCTTCTTGTCCATCGACAAGGCGAACTGTAATAACGTTAGATCCAGGGTCTAGATACATATTCGCTCTGAAGCTACCTCCTGCTGTAATAGGTGTCTCCTTCTGATTAATCATAATTTTCAATTCTGCATCCTCCGTATAGTTCTTCACATAACCACTAACTTCAACGAGTGGGATAGTAACAATCGTGTCTGTCTGTGTATTCATCACTAGCTCTGGTTTTAACTGAGATTCTCCGTCCGGATCCGGACTTGGTTCAGGACTTGGCTCAGGACTTGGTTCAGGCTCTGGGTCCGGATTCAGTACAGGTGGCTTCACAAAATCCACAGCTGTTACTTCCGTTTCGCCGCGCATGAGTTTAACTTGATCGCCGACTCCATAATATGCAAATAACAATTTCAGATAAGCTGATTCATCCCAAGAGGCCCCTCCTGCCATAACAACATAGCCTCCATCTGAAATCGTTACGTCTGCATCAGCGCTCCACTCCGTTGGCGGATCAGCATTCGGCCCATATTTCTGTTGTATAACTCCAGAAGCATCAACAACGAGAGCTACATGCTTAGAAGGAACGAGTACCAGATCATCATATACGTCAGCGGTAACCCTACCTTTACTTGTAAACACCGCAAGGTAATCATTCTTCTGTAAGAGAACATCCTCGTCCGTATTCATGTCCGTTAGCATCAATCGCTGCGATCCATCTTGAGAAACGAGAGTTACAGGAGCCAATTCCAATTCGTCATACTCGCTAACCTGTGCAGCTATATGAGGTGTCCATGAGGTCACTATTGAGAGGATCAGAGTCACGCTGAGAAAGGTTGTCAGTCTTCTCCTTAGATCTATTTTCATAACAATACCACCCTTCGAAGATCAGATAAGTTTTGAAAAAAAAGCAGCTGCACATGCTATGCAACTGCTCTTCTCAAGAAGTTCCTCATTATTTAACGGTCTGATACCACTCATTCGCGGCTTTAACCATATCCGCTCCTCCCTCAGCTCTCCACTGCTCTAGGAATTTATCATAACTACTTAGAGGTTCAGAGCCTGTAATAAATTTAAGAACATTGTCATCAAGCAGTGTTCTCAGCTTCAATGTGTTTTTCGAAACGGCCTCAATCGGTGGTGCAGGAGACATTGGATCAACTACAATAATCCCTTCCGCATTTTTCTGGAATGTTTCAAAATACATTTGAAGTACAGGATCTTTACGAACACGTGCCTGCCAATAAGTAGGGTACATCTCTTCATCTACACCAGTTAGGAAACCACTGCCATTACCCAAATCTTCGTTGAATTTAGGCAAGATCGGATAGTATTTACCATCTTTCACTTCATGGTGAACTCCTTCTTGACCGATCGCAAGCTCTTTGAACGTCTCAGGCTCTAGCTTCGCATCCAAGAACTTCATTGCTTCATCCTTATGTTTGGACGCTTTCGGAATGGCGATGAACCAGCTTGTATTCGCATTCGCACCAACAACAGCTTTGCCATCTTTACCCTTCAAGTAAGGAATAATGGACACCTTCGCATTAGGTGTGTTTTTCTCAAGCGCAGCAATGGTACTACCCGCATTCCACCAAGCCAGCTTGTATACAGCCGCTTTGCCGCTTGTGAATTTCTCTATTGCTTTCTGAGCGGTATTGATTGGCATTTCCGTATCCAACAACCCTTCAGTATAGAGCTTATTCATATAGGCGATGAACTCTTTCATTTCCGGCTGCTCCGCTCGATGAACAAGCTTTCCGTCAACATCTTTCCAATCCGTTAATATACCAAAAGTCGTTGCGATATCCCCATAAATTGAGTCTTTACTGCCTGTTAGTGGGATAATATTTTTCTTTTCTTTAATCGTCTTAAGTACAGTGTAGAGCTCATCAGGATTCGTTGGAACAGACAATCCCAACTCATCCAGCCAGTCTTGACGAACCACAAGCTCTTCACCAACCGCAACACCAGAGCCCACTTCAGGAATGGCGTACTTCTTCCCGTCAATCGTCGCACTTCCCCAAGATGCAGGTTTGATTGCTCTGTTAATATTGTTACCGTGAGCTTCAAGCAATTCATCAATAGGTTCCAGTGCTCCTGCAGTGGCAAGACTATAGAATTGTGCAGAATTAAGCTTCATAACATCGAAATCTTCTTTATTCGCTACTAATAAATTCAGCTTCTCATCCGCATTTTCAGCCGGAAGCATTTCATACTGCACTTCATATCCGGTCTTCTCACTAATCAATTTACTCGTGAATTCTTTACTAGGATCAAACACACCATACTGCATAATCATGCGGATAGCGGGCTTAACCGCTTCTTTATTATCATCTTCTTTTTTATCATCCGTTGGCGTGTTCGCTGTATTGGGCTTTGGATCTGCTTTCGGCGTGGTGCCACCACCACAGCCAGATATCGCTAAACTCATACCTAATAAAATAGCAAGCATTGTTGATTTTTTTCTCATCTTATACCCTCCTCGTATATGAATAACGCCTGCGAATCATCCATTACAATAACTGGAGCATCACCGCCTTTAAAAAGTCTCATATCAACCTTTAACAGAGCCGACGAGCACACCCTTCACGAAATACTTTTGCAAAAAAGGATAGACGAGCAGGATCGGCAAGGTAGCTAAAAGGATCGATGATGCTTGAATGGATTGCGGTGTCATGTTAATGGCGGCATCCACATTATTTTTCAGAAAATCCCCGCTAGAGGATACAATCAACTCTTTTAAGTACAGCTGTAGTGGTTTCAGTTCTGGGTTAGTAATATAAATCATCGCTGCAAAAAAATCGTTCCAGAATGCAACTGCGAAGAAGAGTGCAATGGTTGCCATAACAGGCAAAGAAAGCGGCAGCATGATATGAATCAAGATGCGAATATTACCTGCCCCATCCAGCTTTGCGGATTCCTCAAGTGAATCTGGCAGTCCCTCAAAGTAATTTTTAATGATAAGCATATTGAACACGTTCACCATAGCTGGTAAGAACAACACCCCAAGCGTATTGACGAGGTTTAAATTCTGCATTAGTAAGTACGTAGGTATTAATCCACCGCTGAAGAGCATGGTGAATACGAACATGAGCAGTATCCACTTTCTCCCTCTCAACCTGACTTTGGATAACGGATAAGCCGTAAGGGTTGTTAATGTAAGGCTCAGTGTGGTACCAATGATCGTGAGAAGCACGGATGTTTTTAAAGAGGATAGAAACATGGAGTCCTGCAGCACATATTTATAAGTTTCAAATTGTATGCCGACCGGCAAAAGTCCCACGTTGCCGGAGATAACTGCCTCCTCGCTGCTCATCGACTTAGCGATCAAATTAACAAAGGGAAGTAGAGTAGTGCATCCCATGATAATAAAGAAACAGTAATTGAATACAGCAAAGCATCTTTCACCCCATGAGATTTTGACTGCGCTCTTCACTTTTTTACCATTTCCGCTCTGTAAGACATGATTATGACTCAAGATTCACTTCCCCCTCTCATTACCAGATTCCACGCTGCAGATACTTTTTGCTCAAGGAGTTACCAACGATGACTAATGTAAATGAGATAATTGCTTCGAACAGCCCAACGGCTGTTGTAAAGCTGTAGTCTTGATTACCAAGGCCCTGCCTATATACGAAGGTACCGATGACGTCCGAAACTTTATACACAACCGGATTGTACATTACAAGAATCTGTTCAGTTCCTGCCTCAAGTATGCTTCCAAGTCGCAGGATGAACATCAGAATAATAATCGGTGCAATACCCGGAAGTGTGATATGCCACAGCTGCTTCCATTTGCCAGCTCCATCAATTTTGGCTGCCTCATACAGCACTGGATCAATCGTACTAAATGCGGCTAGATATACGATTGTGCTCCAGCCTGTTTCCTTCCAGCCTGCAGAAGTGATAAGTACACTCCGAAATACACTGTTATCCAGAAAGAATGCTATAGGTTCAAGATTCAGCGAGACCAGAAGCTTATTAACAAGCCCACCATTGGTCGATAACAGATCAATAAATAATCCGCTAACGATAACCCATGACAAGAAATGTGGAAGATAGATAACCGTCTGGATCGTACGTTTAAAGATCATTTTCCTCATCTCATTAAGCATCAAAGCCACAATAATAGGCAGTGGAAATAGAATCAGAATTTTGAGTAAACTAATAATTACCGTATTCTTGAACACAAGCGCAAAATCCGGTGAAGTAAATAACTTCTCAAAATGCTTCCACCCCACCCAAGGACTCTCCGCGAAACCTGAGAAGATATTAAAATCCTTAAAGGCAATAATAATTCCATACATCGGTGTGTACTTAAATAACAAAATGAACAGAATACCAGGTACAAGCAGCAGGTATAAGTCCCACTCTTTCCATATATCCGACCAGAGACGCGAGAAATATCCACGCTTTGAATGGGGTATGGGCAATTTAGCTCTTTCAGACTTCATATCGTTCCCCCCTGTTTTTGCTAGGAATGAGTTAATTGATACTTTAAATTTTAGAATTGAAAGCGATTCCATAGTAGATGAATGTCATTACTATTTCTGGTAATCTGTATACTTTCACATTCTAAAATAAATAAAAAAACACCCAATATGATCCGATTACAGACCACTTTGGGTATTCCTCATTCCTAATTTTCCGGGACATATTCGACTACATTTTAAACTCCCCGGGATTAACTCCCCAATACTTACGGAATACTTTGGTGAAATAGCTAACATCTCTATACCCGACAAGTCGAGCTGCATCATAAACTTTATGCCCTTCTTGCAAGACCCGCTTTGCTCGCTCCATCTTCTGCTCTAATACATAGGAAGAAAAGGCTACCCCGATTTCCTGTTTAAACAATCTGCTGAGATACGATGAATTCACATATAGTCGATCTGCCACCGTATGTAACGTGATTTCCTGATCAATCTCTTGATCAATAAGGGAGAGGATCTCTTTCACAACTTGGTGGCTTGTCGATTTACGCTGCTTCCGCATGTATGCTGTAATTTTCTGTACTGTCCTTGTCAGCCATAACCAAGTTACGATTTTGGTATTCAGAAGCTTGATATTCTGAAAATAAACGAAATCCTCTTCCACAACCTGCTTAACTCTCCATCCCTGTTTCAAAATCATACGTGTAAATATACTATTCATATATAGAACAGCCTCGTGAAACTCCTCCGATGATTCTGTCAGCGAGAATCCCTCTTCCCATAACTGGGTCATCACATCCATCGCACGAGTCTCATCTGCTGTTTCCAGTGCAATTTCTAGGAGCTTCTCAAGCTTTGGCAAAGCCGATATATCTTGTCTAGAAGTACTTTCTAACTCCCGATATGGAATCGCGATGTCATGCCCATATACAACACGTTCCTGTAATGCTCTGGTCGCTTGGGCATACAGATGGTTCATATCATCAATTCCGCCTGTACCTGCACTAATGCCTGCGCTTGCAGTTAACTTTAAGATCTCCTTCGTCTGAGACAAGAGCTTGACAACCGTACTATTGATATAGAGCATGAGCTCTTTCGCATCACGAACGGAATCTGCTATAAATACAAGCAGCAGGTCATGATCTGGATCTGTGCATACCCGGCAAAAGGATGTAGATAAGAACTCACTTGCCAAGCAGTGGATTGTGAATTGAAGCAACTCCTGATCTGCTAATCTGAATCTAGTATCATCCTCAGGAATGGGATCAAGACTAACTACCGCAACCGCAAGCTGCGCATCTTCATTTAGATCGATATACAGCTCCTTGCTTCGCATCAGCACTTCATCAACGGTATATCTCCCATTCACCCAATTCAGCATAAAGTTGTTTTGTAAATTCGGAAGATTATCCCTCCATTTCTGCTCTAGCTCTGCTGTCATTCTCCACTGTTCCAGATCATGTCGAAGCTGCTCTTTTGCTTCTAGGACCGCCTTTAAGATTTCTGTCTCTCCAGCAGGTTTAAGTAAATACTTCGACACTCCAAATTCCATCGCGAGCTGAGCGAATTCAAAATTATCATGGCCGCTCAGGATAATGATCTTGAGCAAAAAACGTCCCGTTTGACGCTCCTTCAGTTTACTGATTAGTGTTAATCCATCCATCTCCGGCATCTGTACATCGACTAGCATTAAATCCGGCATTTTACTTCCCACGAGCTGGAGCGCTTCCAATCCATTAGAGGCGAGGCCCACAATTTCGATCCCATGCTCTTCCCATGGAATATTATATGCTAGAGAATTACGTAATCGAGGTTCGTCTTCCACGATCATCAAGTTCATCAGATTCTCTCCCTTCACTCACTTGCGCATCGATCCAAAGGAATCAATATGGTTACGACCGTTCCCATTCCAAGCGTACTATTAATCGTCATATCCGCTTCATTCCCGTAGTACAGCCTCATTCTGGTGAATACATTTCGGAGTCCGAATAGATCCTTTATGTTCTCCTCATCTTGTGAAAGAGAAGGAATACTGCGAGCTCTCATAAGGCTGAGCTCGTGACAAATATATTGAAGCCGCTCCGATGCAATTCCAGGACCGTTATCTTGGACACTGATTCTTACGAATTGCTGTCTTTCGATTTTGCTTGCGATAATTAGACTCCCACCCGCGGTCTTCCCTTCCATTCCATGAATGATGGCATTCTCTACTAAGGGCTGAAGCAGCAATTTTAGAATAGGAATGCCCTTACTTTCCTCGTCCAATTGATATTCCACCGAGAAGTTATCTAGAAAGCGGAGCTGCTGAATTCGAATATAATAATGAAGATGCGTAACACTCTCCTCAATGGAGAATACTTCTCTTCCCTTATTCAAGCTTAGACGGAAGAATTTCGATAGGTTCATGACCATCTCACTAATCTCTTCTGCCTCATAGTTCTTAGCCGTCCAGTAGATCGAATCAAGTGTATTATATAGAAAATGCGGGTTAATCTGAGACTGCAAAAATTTAAGCTCCGTTGTCGTTAACCGAAGCTGCTGCTCATAATGATCTTCGATCAAATGCTTCTGAACAGAAACCATCCGATTAAAGGACTGAATGAGAAATCCAAACTCATCCTTTCTCTTCGTATCAATCTGAACGTTCATCTCCCCATGACTCAGCTTCTTCATCCCTCGTGAAAGCTTAAGAACAGGCGATGCTATTCCGCTGTAGACTACCCATGAAATGATAAGGGCTAATAAAATGCTCAGGCCAATGATCGTGAAGGTGTATAATCGCAGCTGATCTGTTTCTTCGTAAAGCTCCTTCTTCGGCTGAACTAAGGCAAGCCGCCACGAGGAGTAATCCGAATCTTTGGTTACCTCCATCTCATCTTCTGATAAACTTGTATCACCTCCGCCTTTTCCTGTCTCAATGATGACCTCTCCCTTCTCATTCAATAAGGAGACCCTGCTATTCTCGGAAGGCAGAAGTGTTTTAAGAATATTGAGTAGCTTATTCTTGTTAAAACTCACGATTAATAAATTCGATTGTCGTTCCGAGTTATAAAGATCCATAGATCGAATTAATGAAAAAGTATCCGTACCAATCATCTTCCCGAACGTTTGCCCATCGCCTACAGGATAATCAGCCATGACATACGAAATACCCGTGCCATTGCTCCTCGCCGACTCAACCAACCATGCCTGCTGAGGTTCTGAGTTTAGCTTGCGTCCACCGAAGTTCGTTGAAACGAACATATTCGATGCTTGATGATAGATAGAAATTTGTGATACAAAACGATTCACGGATACGGAATTTGACAACTGTCCAAGAATAAACGCAAAATCTACAATTAAATCAGGTGAGGAAGAGCTATTCTTGTTAAGCAGTTCATTCATCCCTGGATCTGCGGCAATCAGGGTAGAAATTTCCTCTACATTTTGGAGTGCGAGATCAAAATGATTTAGAGCCGAAGCAAGAGCCATTTCCGTTCTTTCCACCGCCTGCTCGTACAAGATGTCACGCGATCTCTCAACAGCAAATAAACTAATTATGACAAGGGGCAGAAGTATGAGTAGGAAATACCCTGTTAACCGCGTTTGAATATTTCGTGAGAACTTTTCAGCAATTTTCCGTCTCAGATGATTCATTTAGCCTCTCCCCCAAGCAATCTGCTGCTATTCTTGGTGAGGTACCATTCATTAACCTCCTTCGTAATTTCGGCGCCACCCTCCAATTTCCAGCGTTCTACATAACGATCGAATGAATCGATAGGTTCAATGCCCATAATGATTTTTGTGAATACATCGCTTAAATCGTCAAGTTTCTTGTCATACTTACTCATAGCCGGTGTGGGTATCCCATAGAACGCATTTTTAATCGTGTTCTTTTTAATCATCTCTAGATTATTGTACAGTTGAAAATCGCCAAGTGATTCCAGGCGCTCCCTAGACAACACCGGGTCCGGTACATCCACCAGTGATTGATAGATTCCACGATATAAATGCTCATCATGTTTCTCAAAGTCAGTCACCATATGGCCGTCTTCCCACTTCCATATTTCGTTCTCGAATCCCAGCTTCAGATTTTTATAATCACTTGCGATAAAATCAAGCATCTTAATAACCGATTCTGCATGTGTCGACCCTGCCGGAATCACATTATATCCGCGAATAATATCTTTATCATAGACGCCTTTAAGTCCACCTCGACCCGTCGGAAAATCCAAAGCAATCCATCTAGCATCCGGCTCTTTCTTCATATTGTCCGCTATTGGACCGCGCGTGTCATACCAGGTCGCAGAGAACAGGCCGACTGTTCCATTTTCGATTTTCTTATATAAGTTGTTTTGTAAATTTAATGGGAATTCCCGATCGAGGTAGCCTTCCTCATACAACCTTGCCAGATAGGTAAGTGCTTCTTTGGTCTCTGGAAGAATATTTCCATTTACAAGTTTTCCATCACGCTCAAACCAAGCATTTAGCTGTACCCCAAAAGCGCCAAAGAATGGAGAGGATCGTCCCAAATTCGCAGTCAATGTAAGACCAACCGTATCATCTAGACCATTACCATCGGGATCATCTTCAGTGAATGCCCGGATGACCTCATAATACTCCTCTAGCGTTACAGGAGGCTTCAATCCAAGTCGGTCAAGCCAATCTTTTCTCGCATACATCAGCTCTACACCGCTAACCTCATTCAAGCTTGGGACCGCATAGATCTTCCCTCCGTATCGGACTCTGTCCCACACTTCGGCTGGAATTTTCTCCTTTAAATTCGGTCCATACTTATCTATCAAATCATCAAGCGGCATAAATGCCCCCTGCTTAACATAATTATCAAACCAAACCGGTTCATACGTATGCAGCATATCTGGCAAATTACCTGAGGACATGATCACATCAAGCTTCTCATCATATACTTCTGCAGGTGGTGTAGTGACCTGAATTTCTACCCCTGTGCTATCCTCAATGTAATTGAGATACCGGTTGTCATTCTCGTCCATCCCCGAAGGAAAAGTCATTCCTAGATTCGATATGACAATACTTATTTTCTCGGAATGCGATTTGCTAGAAGACTGATTGTTGACTGGACTTCGAATAAGATCACACCCAGAAGTCACAAAGAAAGCGATTACAAAAATGATAGGCAAAACACATGATTTTTTCTTCATTCGCACCAATCACTCCCTCCAATAATAATCACAATTATAGTCGTTTATTTTTTAATAACATAGTGTATAAAATCTTATTTATTCCGATCTTTTGGAGGAAGTATGAAAAGTTCGTCGTACATTAAAGAGCCGCATGTTAGTCAATCCTAACATGCGGCCCCTATATGAACCCGTAGCGATTATTCGTCCTTCTTGTTCGGAACGTTAAGTGTTACTTTAACTTCTCCTTGGTTACCTAAGCTGCTCTCTTCAATGACTTGGATAGGTTCCTGTGCAATTTCGAACGTATAACCACATTTTGAGCAAAACCGATCGTTAATCGATACTTGTATCCCGCAGGATTTACATGTCTTCTCATCGGTCAGATTTTTGATTAACTCTATGTTTTGCTCAATCTCCCATTTCAACTGCAAAATATGATTAATCTGTGGTTCAAGCTGCTCCTTCGAAAGCGGCCATCTTCCTTCCTCTGCTGCATCAAAAACAAGCTTTCCAATTTCTTGATACTTCTCCTCAATCTCATTCTTCTTGCCGCTGTTCTGCAATTTGATTCGATTAATCTCCACCAGCGTCTTAGCTTTGCTCCCCGCCTCTGCAACACCGGCTTTAAATTTATCCATAAAACTCATGGAAACACTCCTTTCGAACCTACACATCATATCTTTTGTTCTAATACGTGAAATAACTGGTATTCGTTTCAACTCATTGTAAAGGAATCTAAACGGAAGAACAGCATTACTAATCGCTTGAAATAGATTTCTCAAGGGAAAGCTACATCAAGGATATTCTTAACCTTATTCTTATAGAACTGGACAGTCTACCAGTATCTTTATTAGGTTATTCATTAGGTTTCCTGTAACCGTTTCTCCAAAGGGTATTCTTCACAACAAGTATCTGTTGTTCTTCGCCAATGGCCTGTGAAGATCCTACTTTGTGATTCATCATTCTCTATCCGGTTTATCGTTACATATAACGTCCCGCTTTGTGTCAATATATAAATGGAAAGGACTGAGCAGATCATGAGTGATAAAAATCCAGAATTTAATGGACGCTTCCCCGGAGTCGATCCTATTCCTGAACCAGACAGGCCCGATCAAGCTGCAACGGATATGTTAGATGATATCGTTACAGGTATTCTGGAGAACAAGAATGAGAAAGAGATCAAGGAATCTTACAAGCAATCTAGAAGTAACAACCTGAATGACCAATAACAATAAGGAGTTGTCCAGTAGGTCTATCAAGTGACCTAGGCAGCTCCTTTTCTGTTGGAAAATATTTATTTGCGTTTTCTGCTAAAATCCATCAATCTCTTTTTGAGATCAATTATGATCTGTGTTATGATGAATTGAGAAAGGTTGGATGGAAAGGAGGTGGGACAAAATGAAGCGAATTTACAACGTTTCACGAAATATTACAATGTTTGTCATTCTTTTTATCATCGCATTTGCGTTGTACTTTCCTGTACAAGATCAATACGGGAATGAGAACGTTCAGGGACGTTCTGTTCATGATACGCACACTCATGTTAAAGCTTCTGCAGTGAAGAAGACGAATCATTCGGTATCCAAGCATTTCAATTCTGGAAAGATTGTTATGATATTGTTTGGTTTTACATGTCTTCTAATGCTCCGTGTCCCGAAACCAAGACTTCCGTACCGACCGATCATTCTTTTAAGGCTCCGCCTCTTATTCTTATCCCCTATAAAATTCACCTCTACTTATGTGTGATTCCTTTCACCTGCATCGCATTCTTAAAGATGCGTTCTCTTAGGTATATCTAAACCTTTTTTCCTTATTGTTCCACCATTCAGATCTATATTTTAAGAAAAAGCCCATTTCTGTAGGCTTATTTGAGTTTGTTATTTTTTAATTAAAATAAGTGTATTCCTTAGGAGGATTTATTCGATGCATGTGCGTGAAAGTGATTTACCTGGTATCGGTAAGAAGTTCGTTATTGAAACTCGTGGAGGAGATAAAGCCGTTGTGATCATCCATGATGATGGTCGTCGTGAAATGTACCATTTCGATTATGATGAGCCCGAGGAAAGCATCTCCATGATCTCGATGGATGATGATGAAGCCAGACAGTTAGCTGCAATTGTAGGCGGGCTTACTTATAAACCAAAAGCACTTGAAACCATAGACATTGCTCTTGATGAGTTAATTATTGAGTGGTATCGGGTTGAATCCCAGTATTATGGTGTAGGTAAATCAATTGGTGAACTTGGTGTGCGTCAAGCATCGGGAGCCACGATTATCGCAATCGTACAAAAAAACCAAGGCAAACAGATTAACCCCGGCCCTGAAGTTGTCATCAAAGCTGATACAACACTTGTTGTTGTCGGTGAGCGCCAACAACAACGACTATTTAAACAAATATTGTTGAACGGAAGTGGTTGAATAGATGAATCATCTTGTATTTGAAGTTGGATTGGCGATCGCTCTGATCGCTTTAGCGGGTTTGTTATCTTCCAAACTCCGTTTTTCCGTCATCCCATTCTATATTTTGATTGGGATGGCGGTTGGGCCTCACGCTATGCAGTGGTGGCATTTTGACTTCCGTTTTATCGAAAGTGCCCCACTAATAGACTTCATGGGACGCATTGGCGTATTGTTCCTGCTGTTCTACCTCGGTCTTGAATTTTCAGTAGGTCGTTTGATTAAATCAGGTCGAAATATCGCCGTTGGCGGAACGATCTATATCGCAATCAACTTTACACTCGGTCTACTGATTGGAGTTATCGCGGGCTTCCCAATAGCTGAAATACTCGTTATTGCTGGTATTACAACCATCTCATCCAGTGCAATCGTCGCTAAAGTGCTTGTTGATCTTAAACGAACCGCCAATTCAGAAACAGAAATGATTCTAGGCATCATTATGTTTGAAGATGTGTTTCTAGCTGTATATATCTCCATTCTTTCAGGTCTAGTACTCAGCGGTTCGTCTTCTCTAGGGGGAGTTCTACTCTCGGCTGCTATAGCACTCGGATTTATGCTTCTTGTACTCATTGTTGGTCGTAAAGCCGTTCCTCTGTTGAACCGATTACTGAATATCCGTTCTAATGAATTATTCGCACTTGTCGTATTTGCGGCATTGTTCTTACTGGCAGGATTCTCAGAAACGATACATGTGGCAGAAGCTATCGGAGCTCTTCTACTAGGCTTGGTCCTGGCTGAAACGGAACACGCGAAGCGAATTGAACATCTGATTCTGCCTTTCCGGGACTTCTTTGGCGCAATCTTCTTCTTTAGCTTTGGATTAACGATTAATCCGCTTGAGCTTGGCGGTGCCGTGTGGCTGTCCTTAGCAGCTGTTATCGTTACACTCATTGGAAACTTTACTGCAGGTATGCTTGCTGGACGAAGCGCAGGACTGTCCTCCAAAGCTTCCGCCAACATCGGATTAACTATCGTATCACGCGGAGAATTCTCTATCATCCTCGCTAATTTAGGCAAAGCAGGTGGTCTAATGACGATTATTCAACCTTTTGCAGCGCTATATGTATTAATTCTCGCTATACTTGGACCTCTTCTCACTAAAGAATCCAAGCATGTATATAACCTGTTAAATAAGATCTTCAAATTTAAGGATCACCGAAAAAAGAAACATGAACCTGTCATATTAAAAGAGGATGGTTCGGTTTAATCACTTGCCCATTCAACATAGAAGTAGTTTGGCAACTTGTTGGAATGGGGTGAGTTAGCCCGGATCATCGTCCTACGATTTTCGTTCATCTGAAAGTAGGAGTGAGCCTAATGTTTAAATCATTTGAAGCTCAAGACGGTGCACAGCGTGCCCCTTCATTATTTTCACAACGAAAGCCGCTATTTATGGTTATTATAGGGAGCCTAGTGGCATCTTTTGGGCTGGATATGTTTCTAGTACCGAATGGATTTATTGCCGGAGGAGTGACAGGCATATCTGCCTTGGCTTCACAAATTACCGGACTGAAGACTGGAATGTTCCTGTTTATGCTTAACCTGCCTTTAGTCATCTTTATGTTTCGCGAATCGAATCGCAATGTAGCCTTTCGAGCTGCGGCTGGACTTACCGTCTTCTCCATCTGTTCATTGCTGCTCCACCCTCTTCCCCCGCTAATTGAAGGGGGAGCCGCAGCAGCTGGGCTGGGAGGCTTCTTTCTAGGTCTTGGGATCGGCATCGGAATCAAACATGGTGCTGTGATGGATATGCTAGTGCATAATCCCAAATTACCACCACCACTGGTTGCCATCATTAATAACTTGCGTCTGTCCAATGCAGGGATTGTTATCAATGTTCTCATTCTATCCCTAGCTAGTTTACTGCTTGGATTAGAACAGGCTATGTATTCCGCAATTGCTTGCCTAATGGCACTTGAGGCTGCTCGGTTAACGACCTCTGGGTATACGCTAAAGCGAGAAGTTATCATTCATAGCTCACATACACAGGAAATTCAAGATAATATAATAAAGCTGCTAGGAAGAGAATCCGTGTCTGTTCCTCCCTCACTAGAGGACAACAACCGATCTGAGTATGCGTTATTATATCAAATTCACCTAATGGAAACCGCTAGAGTAAAGTCACTCGTACGCAGAATAGATCCGGAGGCCTCCATCTCCGTCTCCCCTATTCGGCGCAAATAACAGAGAAGGACTGTCTCCGAAGTCATGATCGTGACCTAGGGAACAGTCCTTTTTTTGAGGGAAATAATTTATAATCTAGCAAAACGATTAGAAATACTAGTCATATAATTACATTTCGACTCATAATCTATGAATATATAAACAATTGAGAGGCTTGCTGTATTCTTGATACAAATCTTCGTAAAATTCATTATAACTGCCCCGCAACAGAAATAAAGCACCCCTTTTTATATTGGCTGCTTTTATCTCTGTTAATCATCTTCTAATTTAGCAGTACTCTCACCCTGACGTGTCGGAAGCATATCTGGATAATCCGTAATGATTCCATCTACTTTGGCATGCAGAAGAGAAGGGATATCAAATAGATGCCTTACATTCCACACAAACACCTTCATCCCAGCATCGTGAACTCTTTGAACTTTCTCCTCTGTTACCAGAGGACGAGAAATACTGAGCACCTGTGCAAAACGTGCAAGTTCATACAGCCTCTCATCCCTGAGCTCATAAGAATTAGATGTCAAGACAGCAAGCGGCACTTCTGGAAGTAGCTCATGAAAGAGCCGAAGAGATGTAATATTAAAGGACTGTATAATAATTTGATTTTGTAGGTTAAGGGACAACTCTTGATTATATTTTTGAATGATTTCGGCTGTCTTTTGTTCGATACCCGAATTTTGAGTTGATGACTTAAGCTCGATCAATAAAGGTATTTTTCCACCGAAATACTGAAGTATATCATCCAGAGTCGGAATCTTCTGTCCACGAAATCTGCTATTATACCATGATCCTGCATCTAACTGTCTTAATTGATGCAAAGTCATATTCTGTACTGTACCTCTACCACTGCTTGTCCGGTTTAACCTCGTATCATGAAAAACAACGACTTGTCCGTCGTTGCTTAGCTGAACATCCAATTCAAGCATATCTGCACCCATTTTGTACGCTTGCTCAAAGGCTGCCATCGTATTTTCCGGGGCGTATCCTGACGCTCCTCGATGAGCGATCCGAAGTACGTCACTTGTTTCCGGCAACCATACCTTACTAACTAGTTGCTCCAGAGACGTGTATGTGCTGCCAAGAATAAGGGTAAGAAGCACCCCAATAACCACTGCCAACCTTAATTCCACTCTCATGCTGTTCACCCCTTTACAAAGCGAAAGCCTTTAATCCAACCTAGTTTTCCCGAAAAAAATGATTCCATGAGAAGTTAATATCAAGACTACTCATCGTGCTACTACCTCAAATACAATCGGGTGAATTTCCCATTTACACTTGTAATATGAACCTAAATGGAGTAAGTTGAACATATATGAACAATACAGTGTTCATAACTACATTGTGAAGGGGAATAAACATGATGGAAAGACGTTATGCATCACATCCAAATGAGGTCAAACAATTCGATACTCAGCGCCTTCGTAAAGAATTTCATATCCCAACTCTATTTACACCAGAGAAGCTTGAGTTAGTACTATCCCACGAGGATCGTTTGATTATAGGTGGCGCAGCACCGGTACAGCAGGAAGTGAAACTAGAGACGGATCTAAAAGAACTTGGTGTACCTTTTTTTCTGGACCGGCGTGAGCTTGGCATCATTAACGTTGGTGGAGAAGGAACCGTAATTGCAGACGGAGTAGAGTTCTCGCTTCATCATAAAGAATGCCTATATGTCAGTATGGGAACGAAAGAAGTTATTTTTAAAAGTGCAGATAAGAATCAGCCAGCTAAATTTTATCTAAACTCAGCACCAGCACATAAAGAATTCCCAACAGCCAAGGCATCACTTGAGGAAGTCGATTCAAGCGCACTCGGCGATATAAAAAATTCAAATGACCGCGTTATATACCGATTTATCCATCAAAATGGTATTCAAAGTGCCCAGCTGGTCATGGGGATGACCCTGCTAAAGACCGGAAACATGTGGAACACAATGCCTGCACACACACATCCACGCCGGATGGAAGCATATATGTATTTTGACCTGCCAGAGGACGCAGTTGTATTTCACCTTATGGGCGAACCCACAGAGACACGTCACATCGTCATGAGAAACGAGCAAGCTGTTATTTCTCCAAGCTGGTCCATTCATAGTGGTGTAGGAACAAGCAATTATACATTTATATGGGGCATGGCAGGCGATAATAAAAGATACGATGATATGGACCCCGTCTCCATGCATGATTTAAAATAGAATTAACAAACCAAGTGGAAGAGATGAACGAAAATGAACCCTATTAGACGATACGAAAATATTATGGAGCTATTGCTTACGCATAAAGAAGTCACGGTAGCGGAGCTCAGCAGCAAGCTTCAGGTGACAGGAAAGACGATTCGAGAGGATTTAACGAAGCTGGAGGAACAGGGGCTTATCGTCCGAATTCATGGAGGAGCTATGCTGGCTCAAAAGGACCAATTCGGTATTCTTCCTTCCAAAGAGCCACTGACCATACATGCTGATGAAAAACATCAAATTGCAAAGATGGCAATTCGGCATATCCAATCTGGAGACATTATTGCCTTGGATGGAGGAAGCACAACACTCGAAATTGCTCGATTACTGCCAAATGAGCCCCTAACCATCGTTACTAACGACGTGTATATCATTAGTGAGCTAGCGCCCAAAAATCATATTCGGCTTGTCGTTCCTGGTGGATACCGGGTTAGAAATATGCTAGCTGGTCCGGAGTCTGCCGTGTATGTTAAGCAGTTAAATATCCAGAAGGCTTTTGTGTCAGCAACCGGGGTACATTTAGAGCATGGGCTATCGATTTATACAGGTGATCTAATTGATTTCAAGAAGGCGCTAGTCAGTACTTCACGTGAAGTGTTCGCTGTAGCGCATCATCAAAAATTTGGACAAACCGCATTGCGAACATTTGCTGCAGTAAATGAGATAACGGCAATCATTACCGATCAAGACCTACCTAAAGAAACAGCTGAACTGTTCAAAAATGAAGGTATCACCCTTGAAATTTCCAGCTAATTGCCTCATCCGAAAGCTTATTATGTGTTTAAAGGGGTGTTTTTTACTATGAGTCCTTTTGATTTATCTGGCAAGACTGCAATCGTTACCGGAGCAGCTCGTGGGCTCGGTCAAGGCATCGCAATAGCACTTGCCGAAGCAGGTGCTGATGTCGTGGCAGTCTCCTTCAGTTCAAGTGAAGATACGGTACAAGCAGTTCGTTCTCTTGGGAGGCAGGCAACCGAGATTCAAGTTGATCTTAGTGATCACTCTAAGCTTCAAGCAACATTCGATGAATCCCTTGCGCTAACGGGACAGGTCGATATTCTCGTTAATAATGCCGGAATTATCCGCCGTGCTCCAGCCAAAGATCATAGTACGAAAGATTGGTTTGACGTTATAAATCTCAATCTAAACAGTGTTTATCTCCTGTCTCAAATTGCAGGACGCCATATGATAGATAGAGGGAGCGGCAAAATCATAAATATCTGCTCTATGCTGTCTTACCAGGGCGGAATCAATGTCCCGGGATACACTGCAAGTAAACACGGTGTTGCTGGTCTCACGAAAGCGCTTGCTAATGAATGGGCTGCGAGCGGTGTTCAAGTCAATGGTATTGCACCTGGTTATATTGAAACGGACAATACTGCACCTATACGACAAGATCCGGAACGAACCAAATCAATTACAGACCGAATCCCTGCTGGACGCTGGGGAACGCCTAAAGATATTGGAGGCCCTGCCATCTTCCTAGCTTCATCCGCTTCAGACTATGTAAACGGCCACGTTCTATGTGTGGATGGAGGATGGATGGGAAGATAATTCAGTTCTGAAAATACATAACAGCTTAATTGGCTCCTTCTACTGGGCTAATTAAGCTGTTTTTGGTATCTAACCTTTTTAGCTCCTTCTTAAGGAATACAACGAACAGTTTCGGATAAGCTAACACTTACAACCAGCAGTCTATGGATGCGAAACCTTGGTTTAGAAAGGATAAGGCTGAAATGACCGGTCATAAATACGCCAAAAAAATCATATTCATCACATTTCTGATCATAGTGCTTATGCTTCCGGGATGTGGAAAAAAAAGCTATGATAGAGTCCCGAACCCGAATATGGGAGTGGCACCGTATCGTGTTCAAACAGGTGGATTACTCCAAAATGCTGCACTCCGTGACACCCTACGTATCGGAATCGAAAAAAATTATCCACCGTTTAGCTATCGTGGAACCGGAGGGCGACTGACTGGCTTCGATGTTGAGATCGCCGAGGAAGTGGCCCGCCATATGGAGATGAAGCCTGTTTTCGTTGAAACGGAATGGAAGGATCTGCTTTCAGGCCTATCCGAGGGGAAATATGATGCTGTATTCAATGAAATAGCCGACCACAAAGATCGACGGTCTTTATATGATTTCTCCAATGTTTACATGGCATCTAATCCAGTACTTGTCACCCGTTCAGATGATAAGAAAATTCGTACCTTTGAAGACCTTAAAGACATCTCCACAGCCGTTGAAGCGAACGGTGATTATCAGCGAATTGCCTCTAAATATAAGTCTAATACTGTGGTTACACACAACTTTTTGTCATCTGCTCAATTGCTTGTTGACCATAAAGTAGATGCCGTACTTACCGACAGCTTATCGATGTTGAACCTGCATCAGAATGATCCCGAATTCCCAGTAAAAACAACAGATTCTCTCGACCATGTGACCCAAGTATGTGCGGCATTTGCCAAAGGAAACTCTGACCTAGTGGCTGCAGTAGATCATGCACTGGAGACGATGCAGGCTGACGGGAGTTACTTGGCAATATGGCGTAAATATTTTGGCGATTCCCCATCCGCGTATAAAGGGATTATGGATCGCCAACGATAGTCCTCCCGGTTATAGGTTTAGGCATGAAAATGCACCCCTTAGACAATCCTAAGGGGTGCATTCCAATGCTGACTTATTATTATTGGTCTACGGAAGATTTTACTTCTTCTGTCGATGCATCATCATCTGTGTCAGTTCCAGCAGCTACTGCACGAGGGATGATAATCGATGCTAGAACCTCTTCACCAGATGCACTTAACGTGATACCTGATGGAAGTTCAATGTCTGCAACCGTAAGTTTATCACCAATATCCAAGTCGGAAACATCTAACTCAATAGATGTAGGTAGATTTCCAGGAAGTCCTTCTACCTCAAGTTCTGTTTCTTGTATTTGCAAAATGCCGCCCGTTTTCGTTCCTTTTGCCGTTCCTTGATAATCTAGCGCAACGGAAACACGAACGGTCTTATTCATAGAAATGTGCAAGAAATCGACATGCACGACTTTGCCATCACGTTTCTGCACATCTTTAATCAATACAGGAACGGAATCCGAACCTTTAATGTTAAGATCAAAGACTTCTGAACGTCCCGTGTGAAAAAGTTTGGTTGTTTCTTTTAGATTAACAGACACAGGAATGCTCTCCGTGTCCGAGCCGTATACAACCGCGGGAAGTCCCCCATTCTGGCGTATTTCACGGCGAGAAGCTCTCGTGAAATCATCTCGAATTTCTGCATTTAGTTGAACATTGTTTCCTTTTGACGTCATAATTAACATCCTCCTTCTACGAAACAAAGCCTATCTACTATTACCCCCTCACCTTGGTCGCTAAACAATTTTATTACTGTCTATTCGTTTCATTCCCTAGTAGAAGGGTAATGATAATTACCCCCTCTCAAATAATATATAAAATAGAGCATGTCGATCATGATCGACATGCTCTATTTGTCATTTCAACTGGCCCTATCCGAGTAGGTTCGACATTCACCACTTCCGCTGATGACTTTAATCTTTAACTCTTGTTTTCCAGGAGGAAGCATAATGAAACGATCCTGCTCCCATTCTCTTGCTTCCCATTCTTTCAATCGTACGATGCAACCAATCTGTTTCATACCTGATTCTGTACGAAAGATTGCTGTAACCCTTCCATCCTCTTTTGGCGAAAAATCAATCCGTCCATCCTGAATACCAGTACCCCACACCCATAAATTCCAGCCTTCATATTGTTGGTCTTCGCGCTCATACTCCAGCTCAATCGTCACAAGATTGTTCTTCGGACGCTCTTGATCTGATCGTAGCACCATGATCGATAACGCAGGAACTGTAATCTCGGAATGATCGATGGTCTTAATGGTCTCCGTTCCAGCTTGTTTATCATTCACGACCACATTCCAGCCATATGAAGAAGCAGGCAGTTCCATCATCGCTTCATGGTTACCGCCGTTCACAATGACAACGATATCTCTCCAACAATCTCCATTAGCATGGTTGTTGAGATGATAAGCTACCATCTGATCTCCGCAGCGAATGATCTCCATATGTTCTTCAATCTGCTCGCGATGATTCATTCTGAATGCAGAATGGGATCGTCTCAGTTCCAGTAACCCTTTATAATATTGAAATACAGGAAGAAATCTTGCTTTATGGCCCCACCGAATTGCATTGATAGCATCTCCACTTCGGTAGCTATTATGATCCCCGTATTTACTCCTTAGAAGTTCATCTCCAGCATGCATAAGAGGAATTCCTTGGGAAAGAAATACGATTCCGTTTGCAAGAATACTTCGACGCACAGGTTCAGCATCCATAACATCACCGTCAGATAATGCATAGTATGGTTGACACTTAGACACCTCTTCGAACAGATCCCCACCGTTTAGAGGATATCCATTATTCATGTGTAACAGTCCTGCTTTATGGCCCATTCCTATAGAGATAAGAACCTTATCCCATAAGTTCAGATTATCATGCACTGTAACATAATTAATCGTCTCAGAGGCTTGATCTGCAAAATCGTGAACTGAACCCATCATCCCTTCAGCTACAGCACCTTCACACCAGCCTTCTCCCGTCGAAAATCCCTTGCCGTAGCCATCATTATCCCCTTTAATCGCATGACGGTAATGATCATTAAATACAGCAAAAGCTTTACCTCGCTGTGTTCCCTTGACTGTCTTATTCTGCAGTGGACTGTCTCCACCTGTCCAGGGCTCTCCGTAAATCAATAAGGACGGGTCAACCTCATTGCGCAGTTCCTCAACAATTTCATAAATTGTCGTGGTATCAATCAAAGCCATAAGATCAAACCTGAAGCCGTCAATGTGATATTCCTCTGCCCAATAACGAAGAGAGTCTTTGATATATTTTCTTACCATAGGCTTTTCAGTTGCTAACTCATTCCCTACACCAGAACCATTGGATAGATCACCAGTCCAATTCTTTCGATAGAAATACCCCGGAACGATCGGCTCGAAAGGTCCATCCTCCACCGTATAAGTGTGGTTATACACCACATCCATAATCACTCGTATTCCCTTTTTGTGAAGTGCGAGTATCATCTCTTTACATTCACGAATACGAATCTCTGGTTTCGTAGGATCTGTTGCATAAGAACCTTCTGGCACATTGTAATTTTGGGGATCATATCCCCAATTATACGAGGGTTGACAATCTAGTTCATTCACCGTTCTAAAATCAAATATAGGAAGTAAATGAACATGTGTAATTCCCAACTCCACCAAATGATCGATCCCTAAGCTGTTTCCGCTTTCATCTTTAAGTCCAGTTTCGGTAAATGCCATATACTTTCCTTTATATTTCATTCCTGAGTCAGGTGAGATGGAAAAGTCACGTACATGAAGCTCATATAAAACAGCATCTGTTGGTTGTAAGAAAGGAGGGCGAATATCCAGATTCCAATCTTTCGGATTGCATTGAACTGGATCAACGATGGCCCCTCGGCAACCATTCGCAGATACTGCCTTTGCGTAAGGGTCGATAGCATACAGAGACTCGCCGTTCTCACGTTCAATTTTGTACATATAATATTGTCCGGCTAAATCGCCTGGGAAATGGATCGTCCATAAACCATCGTCACCACGGGTCATTTGACTTTCCTGACCACCCTCATGTCTTGTGACGACTCCTTCCTCATCGTACTGTCCAGCATCCTCATACAATACGAGAAAGACCGAACGAACTGTGGGAGCCCACAAGCTAAAAGTACATTGATTTTTGGTATAAGTTACTCCTAATTTTAAATCTCTCATATTCTTGATCGTGTCCATACTCATCATTATCACCGTCACTTTTAAAGTAGATTCATTTAATAGTATTGGCGCCTGATTCATAAGACAGACCTCTCGGACTGATAAATCGCCTATATTTTTCATTATATGCTAGGACGCGCCAATTGGCTTGGGTTTAGGTCTACTATTATTATCGGAATATTCAAGTGGATACGTGATGGTACATTAATCGTGTTACTGCTTGATTAGCTTGAGTCTTCAATATAAAAAAGACATCTGTCTATATAGACAGATGCCTTAGAATTACCCTGGGTAAAATATCTGAAACGAATTCTGTTACCTAGTCTATCGTTTACTCAGCAGTGGCTTGATTGACGAGTTCAACAACTTCTTCAGCTGTCCGCATGTCAAGCGCTTTCGTTGCTAGTTCCTGCATCTCTGCCCGAGATAAACGGGAAATCTGGCTACGGGCAGGGAGAATGGAAGTTGCACTCATGCTGAATTCATCAAGCCCAAGGCCGAGCAGCAATGGAATTGCAGTCGCATCCCCAGCCATCTCACCACACATACCAGCCCAGCGGCCTTCACGATGTGCAGCATCAATAACCATCTTAACCAAACGAAGAATAGCTGGGTTGTATGGCTGATACAGGTAGGATACCCGTTCATTCATACGGTCAGCAGCCATCGTGTACTGAATCAGATCGTTCGTTCCGATACTGAAGAAGTCCACTTCCTTAGCAAATTGATCAGCCATCACAGCTGTAGATGGAATCTCCACCATAATACCAAGCTGAATGTTATCAGAAACAGCTGTTCCTTCCGAGATCAGCTTCGCTTTCTCTTCCTCCAGAAGCGCCTTGGCTTCACGGAATTCACCGAGTGTAGCGATCATTGGGAACATGATCCGCAGGTTCCCGTGAACACTTGCACGAAGCAATGCACGCAGCTGTGTTCTGAAAATGTCCTGACGCTCTAAGCAAAGACGAACTGCACGGAATCCAAGGAACGGGTTCATCTCTTTCGGAAGATCGAGATATGGCAATTCCTTGTCGCCACCGATATCAAGTGTACGAACGACAACCGGTTTCCCTTCCATTTTTTCCAGCACCGTCTTATATGCATTGTACTGAATTTCTTCGGATGGAAGCTTATCACGGCCCATATACAAGAACTCTGTACGGTAAAGACCTACGCCTTCACCCCCGTTATCTAAAACGCCTGCAACATCATTTGGAGTACCGATGTTGGCAGCAAGTTCTACATGAACGCCATCCTTTGATACCGTAGGTTCACTGCGCAGCTTTCTCCATTCCTCAACCTGCTTCGCATAAGCTTCTTGCTTTTTGCGGTATTCTGCTACGGTTTCTTCAGAAGGATTGATCAGTACATTCCCTTCGAGACCATCAACGATAATCAAATCTCCAGACTTCACTAAAGAAAGAACATTCTTTGTTCCTACGACCGCAGGGATCTCCAGGGAGCGTGCCATGATCGCCGAGTGGGAGGTACGTCCACCGATATTCGTTGTGAAACCTTTAACATAAGTTCGATTCAATTGTGCTGTATCAGAAGGAGTCAAATCCTCAGCAATAACAATAACCTCTTCACTAATCTCAGACGGACTTACATAATTCAGTCCTAGAAGATGCTTCAAGATTCGCTTCGTTACGTCACGCATGTCAGCTGCACGTTCTTGTAGATAAGCACTCTTCATCTTCTCAAACATTTCGATGAATTGTGTTGCAGTTTCATTTAAGGCATATTCCGCAGTTACCGATTCAGCAGCGATTTTATCTCTCACTGGGTTAATAAGTTCAGGATCCTCAAGAATCAGAAGGTGAGATTCGAAAATCTCAGCCTTCTTCTCACCAAGCTCTTGGCGTGTGCGCTCCTTGATTGCTTCCAGCTCCGCTTTCGATTTCTCAAGCGCAGAGTCCAGCTTCGAGATCTCACGACTAACGTCATCTGTCTGCTGATGAGTCACCGTATAGTCAGGGTGCTCTAAGGTAAATGCGCGGGCAATGGCAATACCCGCCGATGCCGCGATCCCCTTAATATTACTCATTGATTTCGCCCAGCCCTTCGTTAATCATCACTTCTGAAAGAGCAGTTAGCGCTTCGTTTTCACTTGCTCCTTCCGAGATTAGCGTCAGTGTGTCCCCTTGTTCTAGTCCTAAAGAGAGAACTCCAAGAATAGATTTCAGGGTCACTTTTTTGCCATTTGCTTCTGCAAAAGATTCGGTATCTTTAAATTTATTAGCTGTGTTTACCAATGCTGTTGCAGGGCGTGCGTGGATTCCGTCCTCGTCAATAATTCTGAATGTTTTTTGCATGTTTATCATCCCTCTTTCTTCATTATCTTCTTAATTAATTATTTACCCAAACTTATTGAATTGTAATAATATTGGGTTCTCCCGCCTTAACAACCCCCGTCTTATTCAACTTCACCGAGACTCCCTCAGGTAGATTCGAGAAGATGACCGGAGTGATTATGGATTTCGCATGCTCTTTCACATAATCGAGATCCACCTCCATAATCGGCTGTCCAGCTGAAACGAGGTCTCCCTCGTTCACAAGCACGTTAAAGCCTTGTCCTTTTAGCTTGACTGTATTTACACCTATATGAACAAGCACTTCTTTACCGCCATCAGACATAATGCCGATTGCGTGTTTGCTTGGGAAGACATTAAATACTTTACCGTACACTGGAGATGAAATCTTACCATCGTGCGGTAATACTGCAAATCCATCTCCTGTCATTCGTTCAGCGAACACGGGATCAGGTACATTTGAAATGTCCATCAGTTCACCATTGACCGGAGAGACAATATCTTCAAGAATAACAGCATCACCATCTTGTGCAGCTTCTTGCTCCACAACTGCTGGCTTCTCGATAACTGTATCTTGAGAAGAATCTTTAGAATTATCATTAGAAGGAACAGGAGTCTTTCCAGATATAATATCCTGCATCTGTGACTTAATCGTATCCGAACGGGTTCCAAAAATTGCTTGGATATTGTTCCCTACTTCGAGTACCCCTGACGCACCTAATTGTTTCAACCGAGTCTTATCTACATTGTCTTTATCCTTAACTTCAACCCGGAGACGTGTAATACATGCATCCAAATGTGCAATGTTAGACTGTCCACCAAGGGCAACCAAAATGTTATTTGGAAGCTCATCCTTGCTATTCCCACCTGAATTCGTGCTCTCCTCATTCTCAGAAGGCGCTTCGCGTCCAGGCGTCTTAAGATTGAATTTCCGAATAACAAATCGGAAACCAAAGTAGTAAACTACCGCCATTACCAAACCGACAATGATAACATTCCACCATGGTGTCCGGTTTGGAATAACACCGAAAATTACATAGTCAATCAAACCACCAGAGAACGTCATTCCAATCTTTGTGCTTAGAAGGTGCATAGTCATAAAGGATAGACCGGCAAATACTGCATGCACCGCAAACAGCAAAGGTGCTACAAAGAGAAATGAGAATTCAAGCGGCTCTGTAATACCTGTTAAGAAAGAAGTAAGAGCGGCAGAACCCATAATACCGGCAACAAGTTTCTTATTCTCCGGTCTAGCCTCGTGATAAATGGCAAGTGCTGCAGCTGGAAGACCGAACATCATAAACGGAAACTTACCCGTCATGAAGGTACCTGCTGTAAATTCCACACCATCTCGAAGCTGAGCCATGAAAATATTCTGGTCACCTCGTACGTACTGACCAGCCTGATTCACATATTCCCCGAACTCGAACCAGAACGGAGAGTAAAAGATGTGATGCAGTCCAAAAGGAATTAACCCCCGCTCCACAACCCCGAATATAAACGCAGAAAGTGTCATATTCTGCTCAAGCATAAAGTGGGAGGCCGTGTTCAATCCGGATTGGATCGGCGGCCAGATGATTGTCATCAGCAAGCCCAGTAACACAGATAGCACTGCTGTCATAATGGGTACAAATCGCTTACCCGCAAAGAATCCTAAGTACGACGGCAATTCAATCTTATAAAATCTTCGATACATACTAGCCGCCAAAATACCAACGATAATACCACCGAATACCCCTGTTGCAAGTGTAGGAATGCCTAACACGCTAGCATAGGCATTATCAGAACCGATCATAGAATCTGTAACACCAATTACTGATCCCATTGTCACGTTCATGACAAGGTAACCAATAATGGCAGCCAGACCGGCAACTCCTTCACCGCCAGCTAATCCAACAGCTACACCGACAGCAAACAGCAAGGACAAATTCGTAAAGACGATCTGTCCCGAGTTCATCATAACGGTCGCAATCGATTGAACCCAGCTTGTGTCGAGCCAAGGGACGTATTGAAGAAAGTCAGGGTTGACCAGCATATTACCAAGCCCTAGTAGTAAACCTGCCGCAGGCAGAATGGCTACTGGTAGCATGAGAGCTTTCCCGACTCTTTGTAAGACCCCAAAAAGCCGTTTAAACATAAGTTTTTTCTCCCTTTCATCTCGTTGTATGACCATGGTGTCGAAGCAAAACTTCAAACCGAAAAAAAAGGCATGAGTATACACCAGGATCTCGGTCCATTTCTAAATCTTCATGGATTAGATTACCCATAAAAGCTTAGAAACAACCAAAAATGTCCTGTTATACACTCATGCCTGATCGAATCAGTTACACGTTGATTTGTAGTTTAACTTCATTACTGAACCGTATTATAGCACCCATGATTTCGGTTTTCAAGCACTTGGAATATGTTTTTTGAATCTTCATCTACTATTCATTTTGCTCTTTCTTTTGTGCAAGTCGTTGTAAATGAATCGTCAGATACCCCGCTTCTGCAGCATAAATCGGTTTTTTTAAACGATGCTCCATCATCTTGGTAAGCTTCCAAGCCAGCGCATACATTTCTGGATACTCTCGCTTAAGCAGATCATCAAGTGAATCTGTTTCTTCGACGGGTTCACCACGACGTACTCTTTCGAGTGCAAACCGAAGATGTGTTATTAATCTGTAATAATCCAATGAATCCCTCGGGATATTATATTCCATTTTATCTTCAACCATTTGAACTAGGTCAGACACAAGCTCGGAATATTTCCTTACTTCTGAAATATGCTGATTCGTCAATGCACCGTGAAAGTGAAGTGCGATAAATCCAACTTCGTCCTCTCCAAGATCTACATGCAATCGGTTCTTGATCGTGTTTACAGCATACTCTGCCATTTTAAACTCTTCAGGGTATAATTCCCTTGTCTCATATAAAAAAGGATTATGAATAACTAGACCTTGAGCAATACGTTTAATCGCAAAGGCAATATGATCAGTCAAAGCAATGTGAATATGTTCATTTAGCGGTCCACTACCTGACTTGGAAGCATGAAGAATAATATCATTCATCGCTTCTATCAATGGTTCATCAATCTGTGGAACGAGCTGCTTGTACTGCTCTTGTTCCTCAGGCTTGGTCAAAATAAACATTTTTTCCACTGCTGAGAGAGGGATTACATCTTTCGTTTTACGATTGAATCCAATCCCTTTGCCAATGACAACAACCTCTTCATGTTCTGGATGCTTAGCAATAATTACATTGTTATTTAAAACTTTAGCCACTTGTAGGCTGCTCACATCACGCACCTCTTTTGATCACACTATACCCGCAATCTTAACAGATAAGTTACATTTCAGCAAAAGGAAAGGCCGCCCATGAAAATAGGGCGGCCTGATTTCGATTATACGGTATCTATATTCGTCTTCTGAGTGACTACTTCTGGTTCGATCACAGCCGGCTTTTGTACCGGTGTGGCAGGACGCTTCGTAAAATTCTGAATCAACTGTTCAACATCAATTCCTGATACGCTTTTTAGCATTTCAGGAGCAGTAGCCATCAGCTCTGTTACATAATTACTTACCCGTGCGGCACCTTCACCTTTACCCGTATCGACCACCGTCAACTTATCAATGGACGAAATCGGCTCAGCAATTTTACCTGCAAGCTCTGGAAGCATATTAACAATAACATCGAGAATTGCTGCCTCTCCATAATTCTTAAATGCTTCTGCCAGCTTCTCTTTCGCTTCCGCTTCGGCTAAACCACGCAGACGGATAACTTCTGCCTCTGCTGTACCTTTAGCGCGTTCTGCGTCTGCCTCTGCTAAACCATCAAGTCGCTTTTGTTCGGCGGATGCCTTGGCCTGTGTTTCGATGGAATACTGAATGGCATCAGCTTCACGCATTTTACGAGCTTTATCCGCTTCTGCTGCCTGTTCCACTGCATAACGATCTGCATCGGCCTTTTTCTTCACTTCAGCATCATATTGTTTCTGGCGGACCATGATTTCTTTATCTTGAAGATCAATCTCACGCTCTTTCCGAACGAGTTCTACCTTCATTTGCTCTTCAACCATTGTCTGTTTAGCACGAGCCTCTTGAATATGATAGGCTTGATCCGCTTCCGCTTTCGCAGTATCCTGATCTTTCTTAAAGGACGCAACCTTCAGTTCCTTCTCTTTGGCTGCCTCTGCAATGTTCGTATCACGTAATAACTCTGCTTTCTGCCCTTCTTCTTCTGCACGTGCCTTTTGAATACGAGCATCACGCACCGCTTCCGCTTCTGCTATTTCTGCATCACGCTTAACGGTAGCAATTCTCGGCTTACCAAGCGCTTCCAGATAACCGTGCTTATCACGCACATCTTTAATGGTGAAGGAAACGATCTGAAGACCCATTTTCTTCAAATCACGTGCAGCCACCCCTTGAACTTCCTGAGCAAATTTATCCCGATTTCTATAGACTTCTTCCACTGTCATGGAACCTAAGATAGCACGAAGGTGACCTTCAAGCACTTCTTGTGCTTCGCCCTTAAGAGCTTCAATTGGCTTACCCATGAATTGTTCAGCTGCTGTTGCAACATCTTCAATAGAACTTCCCACTTTAATGATCGCAACCCCATCCGCCATAACCGGAACACCCTGTTCCGTGTAAACTTCTGGAGTCATTACATCAAGCTTGTGTGACAAGAGCGAGACAAATTCAGATTGTTGGAATACAGGTAAAATAAATGCACCGCCACCACGAACAATTTTGATCTTACGGCCCGTTTCATCATCAGAAATATGCTTGCTTCCAAGAAAAGACCCAGTAACAATCATAGCTTCATCTGGACTAACCGTCTTATAGCGAGCCCAGAAAGCTAACCCCAATACAATAATAACCCCTACTACAATCGACGGAACAACTAAAAATTCTGGCATGCTCTCAATCATCTCCCTTTCGTTCTTCCAGCTCGGATACTCTAAGAACACCCTCTGCTATGTCCACAATGACGACCCGGACTCCAGCAGCAACCGGCTTTTTGTCAAAACTGGAGGCAATATGTAATGTGTTCCCAGCTCCTACCTTTACCATAACTTCACCAAAGCCTTGTGCAGGTACCGGTACTGTCACTTCACCAATCCGTCCGGCCATTTCTCGAATCGAGAAGCCGGTAGAATTCTCACTATTCTCCATCGGCCGCACATAACCAAAAAACACAGCAATGGATATCAAAATGGCGATAAGAACAGAAAGAACGATCTGTGGCACTGAGGACAAATCCGTGTATTTCTCGAGCATAATGCCCGTGCCTCCGAATACAGTGACTGCAGTAGCCAGTACAACCGGTTTTAAAAAATCGACGGATAGGAAATCAAGCACTCCATCCAGCGCACCAGAAAGTACATCCCCTAGCAGTACTGTCACAATGGCAAACAAAACACCTCCAACCAGACATCCCCAAAACAGTGCCTCCATGTTGACTGCCTCCTTCAGAATCCCTTACTGTATATAACAATTAATACGTATCAAAGTTCGAATCGGTTTCAAATATTTACCTAGTTTACATGAATATCTCTAATATATATCATAGATTGGCCGAAACCATGACAAAAGAGGCTGTCCCAAAAAATTTAGGTCTTACGGGATGGCCTCGTTTGTTGTTGTGAGATGCTCCGCGTACGAAACGTTCCTCCCCTTGCTGTTGCCCCCAAATTTTTGGAAATTATTTTAGCAAGGAAGAAATTTGGGGGCAAAGGCGATCGCTGCCGCTGGTCCGGAATCGTTTCGTTCTCTCCGCTGCTTCGTGCATATCCATTCAAAAACTGACAACGCAAAAAAAACGCCCTTTGGTAGAATAGAAGCGACTAAGCCACCATCTATAAAGGAGTGGTTTCATTTGTACATTCAATATTTCATGGATCAACTTACCTTCAATGAATTTAGAGGAAGACATCCCCGAAAACCATCTTTCCCGACTCGTCAACATTGCTGCTAATCGTCTGGACGACCAGATTTTTGCCGCTGCTATCCCGGTGGAGGCCGGGATACAACGTACAAATCGATGGGTACAAGCTTCGTCAGCGACCTACGGATACTCGCTGTCTGGAAGCCGCATTTAGAGTAGGTGAAATCTACACTACGGAAACTCCCGGGCACTGTCATTGCGGATGCGATATGGTGGCGAAGAAAACTACAGTTATTTGGAAGACAATCAGATTCGGGCCATGGTGAAGTAAAATATCACAAAGAGAAATCAAAGAAGTGGAAAGAGGCTATATAATCGAATCGCCAACTGAACGTATGACGAAGCAAGTGATACATGGTGTTGTTCAGGCGGAAAGATCTTAAGGTTTCGCAATGAGAGCAAACAATGCACGGAAAGTGGCTATGAAATCAAGAGCCGACACTACCGAAGTGAAGACTGTAGATTCTGTTCGTTAAAGAGCTGATACACGAAAGCCCAGGGGAACCGGGAGATGCTTGTCCAAAGTAAGCCTAGAGGTCGGATAGCTTTCGCTTGCCCACAATCTGTTAAAGTGGGCGACAATAAATCAAAAAAGTCCAAGGTAGAAACTCCTATAGAGTCAGCCTTCGGACCTTTTTGTATAAATTAGATGAAGAAGCTATCCCTAAGTAGAAAAATCTAATTTTGGGACAGCCTCTTTTGTTTCTTTTCACACTAGAGAGACATTTTATAAATACTTATTACATCTTCACGCTGCAGTTTACGGAAATTCCCGAATGGGCCGAAGCGCATTGTCTTATCCACCATTAATTCAATATTGCTACCATCAATATTATAATCACCAAGTGTGCTAGGAGCTCCGATAGACGTCCAGAAATCGCGTAAAGCTTGGATTCCCTCAAGTCCGATCTCCTTATCTGACTTACCAGCTGGGTCAATGCCGAATACGTTTATAGCCAAGCGCTTAAAGCGAGCTACATCGACATCTATATTGTGTTTCATCCAATTCGGGAACAGAATAGCAAGCCCGCCGCCATGCGGGATATCGTAGACTGCGGATACCGCATGTTCTATATTATGGGTTGCCCAGTCTCCACGGAGCCCCATATTAATCATTCCATTGAGCGCCATTGTACCACAGTACATAATCGTCTCACGAAGTTCGAAATTTTCTAAGTCCTCGATAAGCTTTGGTGCGGTTTCTATAACAGAGCGTAGAATCGTCTCACAAAAGCCATCTTGAATCGGTGTATTCGTATCCAGATGGAAATAGTGCTCCAATACATGTGACATAATATCGACCATGCCATAAACCGTCTGATCTTTTGGCAAAGAAAAAGTATGCGTTGGATCAAGAATTGAGAATGCCGGGTTTGCCAGTATGCTACCCCATCCCAGTTTTTCCTTGGTCATCTCATTCGTAATAACCGATCCACCATTCATCTCTGATCCCGTAGCAGCCATCGTCAACACTGTACCGAGCGGCAGAGCAGCTTGCGGAACGGCTTTTCGTTCTACAAAGTCCCACATATCTCCTTCATACTTCGCGCCTACAGCAATTGCCTTGGAGCAATCAAGAACACTTCCTCCACCAACAGCAAGAATTAAATCAATATTATGTTCACGGCACAGCTCTACACCCTTATGAACTGTAGACAGACGTGGATTCGGTTCAACACCACTTAGTTCGATTACTTCTACACCGATTTCATCTAATAAAGACATGACCTGTTCATAAAGTCCACTGCGTTTAATGCTTCCCCCGCCATACACTAGAAGCACCTTTTGTCCATAGTTAGGTACTTCCGTCTTCAATGAGCTCAGCTTGCCTTTACCAAAAATTAATTTGGTCGGATTATAAAATTCAAAAGGTCCCATACGTTTTCCAACCTCCATTAATGTCATCTATTTGTGATATAACTATCTAATTATACTATTCTACCTGCCTCAAAACAAAACAGCCGCAATTCCCACATAGGAAACCACGACTGATAATGAATTACTCGCCACTTCATAAAACTCCATGAAACGCAGGAAATTACGCTTACTCTGCTGAATATCCCATGCTAGCAAGGAAGCGTCTAAAAGCCTGCATTCCTTCTTCTGTATGCTTATAGACACCAGCCTGTTCAAGAATCGTAGTGAAAATACCGCCAACTTCAGCGCGGATCAGCTCTACTGCTTGATCTTTTGAAATGCCATCTTTCGTGCGATCCTTCAATTGATTAATCCACTCAAGATGAACGCCTAGAGCATGATCCTTCGCGTGAGCCGCTTCATACAATTTGCTATCTCCTGCTAAAATATCCGCGATTTGATCCAGCTCCACCTTTAGTCTTCCCGGTAGTATAGCTAACCCCATCACTTCGATCAAGCCGATATTTTCTTTCTTAATATGATGCATTTCACGATGAGGATGAAAAATCCCTTCCGGATACTGTTCATTCGTCCGATTATTACGAAGTACCAGATCCATTTCATAACCGCCTTCAACATTTCGACGTGCAATAGGAGTAACGGTATTATGACGAATTCTCTGTCCTTCAATCTCGCTCTGAGCCTCGATATCTACGTAAGGGTCGCTATAACCTTTCCACGCCTCATAAATATCATTAGCACATTCCAAGAGCACACTTCGATCCTGTGAGGATAAGCGAATGACCGACATCGGCCACTTCACAATGCTTACAGACACATCCGGATAATCCTCATGTCTAAATCCAGCAACTTTTGGTGCCATTTGAATCGGGAAGGTATGTCTACCCCCCTGAAAATGATCATGTGTCAGAATGGACCCGCCAACAATCGGCAGATCTGCATTCGAACCGAGGAAATAATGCGGATAAGCATCAACAAATCCAAGTAATCGAGCCAGTGTATCTTTTGTTAATTTCATAGGCACATGGTCATGATGGAGTACGATACAATGCTCGTTATAATACACATATGGAGAATATTGAAACAACCACTTTTCATCGTTTAATTTTAGTGGTAATACTCTTAAATTTTGCCGAGCAGGGTGATTAACCCGTCCCGCATAACCAACATTCTCCCGACATAACTGACACTTCGGATATATAGGAGGAGGAAGTAGCTTCGCCATCGCGATCTCTTTCGGGCTCTTTTCTGGCTTCGAAAGATTAATCGTGATTTCAATATCACCATACGCGCTTGTATGTTTCCAGTATTCATTCTTGGATACCCGGTCCATACGAATGTAGTTGGAGTCGATACACAGCTTATAAAACTCGCTAGTTGCAGCCTCAATCCCTTGTACCTGTTCCGTATTCCGGAAAGCACGGACAACTTCAGACGGGCGAGCCATTAAGCGACCCATTATTTTTGCATCAAGCAGATCTCGATACGTATCTGTATTTTCAGGGATCAAACCGATCGAATGACCGTAATCAATCAGTACATCTAGAAATGATTGAGGGCTATCAACTGGCTCATCATTTACCTGACCAGCATATGGTTCACTGAATCCGAAATCCTCCAGGAGTAGATTACGACTATAATCATAATCTGCTTCCTGAATTAATTCCTTCCTAAGAGCAAACAAGACTAGACGTTCAACCGCATGCAACACTTCGCTGACTTCGGGTTTTCTCGTTGTCAGATTCTCCATTCCCAGTCCCCCTCTAGTTGTCGCCATATCCGTTCGGGCAACTATTATGCCATCTCCATGCGTTTTCGATAATATCTTCAAGTTTGTTACGGGAAGGATTCCAACCTAGTACACTTCTAGCTTTATCAGATGATGCAACCAAAATAGCCGGATCTCCAGCACGACGGGCTTCCATAACAACCGGAATTTCCACCCCTGTCACTTGCTTAGAAGTTTCTATAACTTCTTTAACAGAGAAGCCTTTACCATTACCTAAGTTAAACACATTGCTATCTTCACCACGGCGCAGGTAATCAACAGCTCTTAAATGCGCATCAGCCAGATCGCTTACATGAATATAATCACGGATACAAGTACCATCTGGCGTCGGATAGTCGTCACCGAATACTGAAATATGAGCACGTTGTTTCAGCGCCGTCTGAAGCACGAGAGGAATTAGGTGTGTCTCCGGACGGTGATCCTCACCGATTTTGCCACCTGCATGGGAGCCCGCAGCATTGAAATATCTTAATGATACGTACTTGATGCCGAGCACCTGATCAAACCAAGACATCATTCTTTCCATCATCAGCTTGGTCTCGCCATACACATTTGTTGGGTGTGTGCGATCCTTCTCGTCAATCGGCACTTTCTCCGGTTCACCATACGTTGCCGCTGTTGAAGAGAACACGATTTTTTTCACACCAGCATCATTCATCGCTTCCAGCAAGCAAAGCGTACCGTAAACATTGTTGTCGTAGTATTTAACTGGATTCTTCATACTTTCCCCTACAAGGGAGTTGGCAGCGAAGTGAATAACAGCATCGATTTCATTTTCAGCGAATAACTTCTTCAATAATGCCTTATCTCGAAGATCTCCTTCATAAAGCTTTCCACCAAGCAGCGCTTCACGATGTCCTGTCTCCAGACTATCAATCACAACAACTTCCTCGCCGCGGTCAAGCAGCTCCGCAACTGTATGGGAACCAATATACCCAGCACCACCCGTTACAAGTATCGCCATTTTACAACGCCTCCTCTATTTCATGTACACCCTGACCAACACCGCACACATAGAAATCTGGTTTCAGTCCGGTTCTTGACTCGTAATTGTGTGCAACTTGCTCAATCACGCTATCAACCTTATCCTCATGGACCAGCGCTACAGTACATCCACCAAATCCAGCTCCCGTCATACGCACACCCAAGGTACCTGACTCTCTCTGGAATTCTTCGACCATCGCATCTAGTTCATCACCGGTTACTTCATATAAATAACGTAAGGAATCATGGGATTGATTCATATACTGACCGAAGGAATCGAGATCACCTTTTTTCAGCGCTTCTACCGAATCAAGCACGCGTTGATTCTCCTCCACAACGTGCTTCGCGCGGCGTCTTACCGTCTCATCAAGAATGCTATCTTGCAGTGTTTCGAATTGATCTGGCTTCAGCTGCGCCAAATACTGAAGAGCAGGAATTTCTTTTTGCAAAATTTCAAGAGCCTGATCACACTCACTACGACGTTCATTATATTTAGAATCGATAAGACCTCGACGTTTGTTCGTATTGGCAATCACAATTTTATAAGCGCCCGTCTCAAAAGGAACAAGCTCGTACTCCAGCGTATCGCACATCAGCAAAATAGCGTGGTCCTTACGCCCGTTAGCTACCGCAAACTGATCCATAATACCGGAATTGACGCCGACAAACAGATTTTCAGCTTTCTGTGACAACTTCGCAATTTCAACCGTATCTGTCTCTTTACCTTCCATGGACAAAAGCGCATAAGCGGTAACAACTTCAATGGAAGCAGAAGAGGAAAGTCCGGCTCCATTCGGGATATCGCCATGATAGAGAAGATCATAGCCCTTACTGAGCTGTACACCTATCTTTTCTAACTCTTTGATCACCCCTACTGGATAATCGGTCCATTGATCACTTTTACTTCCTAACTCATCTTGAATTGAACCAACAACTTCATATGGAATATTCGTTGAGGCAAAGGATATTTGCTGATCATCACGTTGTCTAATAATAAGCGTTGTACCGAATTCAAGTGCTGCTGGAAGAACATATCCACCATTATAATCCAAATGCTCTCCAATCAGATTTACACGTCCTGGTGCGTTAAACACCCGGTATACATTGTTACTCTCACCATATTTTTCGACGAACTTCTTTATTAGCTGCTGTGTATTCATCCGTTAATCACTCCATCCTATGCATATGGTAGTTCTGTTATCCATAGTATAAAAGATTCATCAAAAGAGGGTAATGCAGTCTTGTGTGTTACATATGGATAAATGTGACCTTAAGTTGTAAACTATTTATAATATCAATGTACTTCCATGTACAATTCTCCCGTGAAAAAGGCAGGTTACACCATGACTAAAAAGGAAAGCTACGCTGTAGCTTCAAGCCCGGTTCATCCTAACTCCAGTGCACTAAAGGTACTGTTCGCCGGTGAAAGCCAGACGAAGCCAGATCATGCATTAGGGCCGAAAATATATGACTACTATTTACTACATGCCGTTGAAGCTGGACAGGGAACCTTTCGTACGGAAAGCGACGTGTTTAATCTTGGGCCTGGAGACTGCTTTCTCATCCATCCAGGACAACTAGTCAGCTATGTATCCAATCCATTGGATCCATGGAAATATCGGTGGGTCGCATTCACTGGAGATGCAAGTCATGATTTAGTGGAGTCTGCGGGCTTTCTTCCAGACTTCCCTGTTCTACACTCTTCCGAAATGAGTCAAGTACCAACGTATATACAACAAATACAGGAACGATTTCACACAAAAGAGGAGAGCTCTCATACAGCCGCTATTGGATATCTTCATCTTATCTGGGCTGAAATCATGAACCATACGAGTCGCCCGCTTCAGCTAGAGGTCGTAGAGCCTCAGGTCCAGCGGACAGTGAAGCAAATGATCAACTATATGACTTCTCAGTATGCGCATCCTGTCTCGATCGAGCAGATGTGTACAAGCCTTGGTTATAATCGAGCATATCTGTCCCGCATATTCAAAAAAGAAACGGGTATTTCTCCTGTGACATACCTTCTTAAGCTAAGAATTGATCAGGCAAAGCGACTTCTTCGCGAACGGCCTGAGCTCTCTGTTGAGCAAGTGTCTGCGTCGGTCGGATTAACCGATCCCCTCTATTTCTCAAGGCAGTTCAAGCGTTTCTGTGGCCAATCGCCATCTAGTTACCGCAAAGACATCACTGGCTTATAAACCTTGTTAGCAAATAACAAAGACAGCCCGCTTTTCTCATGTAGGAAAGCGGGCTGTGTATTTCTGTATTTGTATCATGGTGTGGCTTTGCTGTTATCCCTCATTTTCTGTTTTTAGAATAGTCTCAATTCGGTCAAGCTCTTCCTTCGAGAATTCGAGATTATTCAATGCAGCAACGTTATCCTCAATCTGGCTAACTTTACTCGCTCCGATAAGAGCTGAGGTAATCCGTCCACCGCGGAGCGCCCATGCCAGAGCAAACTGCGCCAGACTTTGGCCACGCGCAGCAGCCATCTGGTTTAATGCGCGGATTTTACGAAGCACCTCTGGGGTAATATTATTCTCATTCAAGAACACAGAAGAACTAGCGGCCCGGGAATCGTTCGGAACACCGTTCAAATATTTATTCGTTAACATTCCTTGAGCTAGGGGAGTAAATGCAATACTACCTACACCGTTCTCTTCAAGGATATCAAGCAGACTATTCTCCACGGAGCGATTCAGCATGGAATAGCTTGGTTGATGAATTAATAACGGTGTTCCTAAACTCTTAAGAATCGTAACGGCTTCTTGTGTCTTCTCTGGTGAGTAGTTGGATATCCCCACGTAGAGCGCCTTACCTGAACGAACAATATGATCAAGTGCCATCATCGTCTCTTCCAAAGGAGTATCCGGATCCATACGGTGTGAATAAAAAATATCGACATAATCAAGTCCCATGCGTTTCAAGCTCTGATCCAGACTGGAAATCATATACTTGCGTGAACCCCAATCTCCATAAGGTCCAGGCCACATATAGTACCCTGCTTTGGAAGAAATAACGAGCTCATCCCGGTATGGCTTCATATCTCTCGATAATATTCTCCCAAATGTCTCTTCAGCCGATCCTGCTGGTGGTCCGTAATTATTAGCTAAGTCAAAATGAGTGATCCCGAGATCGAATGCACGCGTAATCATGTTACGTCCGTTCTCATAAGCATCTACACCACCAAAATTATGCCATAATCCAAGGGATATAGCCGGTAGCTTCAAGCCTGATCGCCCACAGCGATTATATTTCATTCCCTCATAGCGGCTTTCGCTTGCTACATATGTCACTTGCGATCCCTGCCTCTCTGAAATTGCATGAATTATATGATGCCTTATTATATCTTAGCTTGTTAAAATGGCTGTTGACAAGAAAACGATTACATCGTTGATCTGTACGGCTGTTGTTCCCTAGAATTAAATATCTCGGTGAAGCAGGGCCGCAGCCTCAGACATGACCTTTCCAATACGATCTGCGATAAGCAGGCCTGCGCGATGATCATACGGTGTAGGATCTGCATTTAAGAGTGCTATTTTACTGCCATGAAAATAATTCACGAGCTCTGCCGCTGGATGCACCGTCAACGACGTCCCTCCAATAATTAATAGGTCGGCTGTTGATATTTCCTGCACTGAACGCATCAGAATTTGCTGATCTAGCTCTTCTTCATATAAGACGACATCCGGTTTAATGATGCCACTGCAATCTGGACAACGAGGAACCGTCTCCTTGATTTGCATAATCTCTTGCAGAGAATAAAACCTTGAACAGTCCATGCAATAATTACGATGGATAGAGCCATGCAGCTCAAGAACATTTGTACTCCCTGCTGTCTGATGCAGGCCATCTATATTTTGTGTGATGACTGTCTTAAGCTTTCCTTCCTGCTCAAGTTTTGCTAACAGGCTATGACAACCATTCGGCTTGGCATGAGGATGCAGCATTTTACTGCGATAAAAATCATAAAACACTTCGGGATGTTCCATAAAAAACGTATGGCTAAGCAGTTCCTCCGGAGGATACGGAGAATGCTGCTCCGTCTGATAGAGCCCTGCAGCAGACCTGAAGTCTGGTATACCACTCTCAGTCGATGTACCTGCTCCGCCAAAAAAAACGATATAATCACTCGCTTCAATCCAAGTAGCTAATCTTTCGATTCTTTCCTTATTCTCCACTCTACGCACCTCCGTACAGCACCATAAAATAACAAATCTATAGGATTACACTAATATCATTATAATCAGAGATCACAACATCGGCATCTATTAGATGCTCTCCACCTTGCTCTCCAGGGTAGATTCCAATCGCCATTGCTGTGCCTGCTTGCTTAGCCATCTGCATGTCACCGTTACTATCTCCGATCACGACAGTTTCATGTTGCCCTAGTCCAAGCTTTCTGCAAGCCAGCTCCACCATTTCAGGATGCGGTTTGCTGTTCTCTACCTGATCACGGCCTATAACCACCGAGAAGTACTGCCCTATTCCCATCCATTCTAAATGTTCCAATGCAGCTTCGGTATGGTCTGAAGTGACAACAGCCATTTCGATAGAAGCTTTCTTGCAATGTTGTAAAAACGGTTCCAAGCCCGGCATCGGAAGGGCCGGTTTATCCTGCCTTATATGATACATCGCATTTTTCGTAATTTGATTGACTTGTACGATTGCTTCATTCCAAGGCATACCAGCTGCATAAAGATGCCATGCCAAAATTCCTGTGGTTTCCTCTACACTCCCCATAGAAAGCGGTCCTTGAACATCATAATCAAGTATCTTCCCGTCAGTGCCATGGACTGTCCCAAGCACTTTGTCTCGGGGTACTACAAATCCCGCTCCCATAAGGGCGAGACGCTCTTCCATGAACTTCAGAACATAGTCAGCAAAGCCGCCCCAGAGCGCCATAAAATGAAGCAGAGTACCATCCTTATCGAATAATACCCCCCGGCACGAGGATGAGCGTCCATTCACCTGAATAATTGGCAAGCAAAATCCCTCCCTTTTATTCGATGATACTCTTTCTAAATAGAAATGTCTCCTTTTTCTTCCTCCATATGTGAGGTCTTAAAACAGAGGTCTATCTTTTCAACAAATACTTGGATAGTCGATACTTCGACACATTTGAAAACGTTGACAACACCTGACTTTGTGATTTAAATCACCTATTTAAAACTTTAATAAGAGTAATTTTAAATTGTAGATGAAATTAACAATCTCAACAGAGAACTAAACTATATAAAGGCCCATGTTCCAATAATCAGGGCCACGGGGGGAAACCATGAATTACACCATAGAACAGAAGGGAGAAACCTTCTTTCTCAACCTACGTTTCATTCTAATCGTTACCGTGTTTATAGGAAATGCGATAGAACCCTTAATTACCCGAATGGACAGTCTTCACACGCTATACCTGTGGATTTTTTCATTCCACATGCCTCTGTTCGTTCTCGTAACCGGGTATTTTGCCAAAAAATCGATGACTGGTAAGCAAGGTCGTGATGTACTGCTTCAGATCGGTTTGCAGTATGTTATCTTCCAAAGCTTGTATTCCATATTGGATGCTACTGTTTTTCATGTAGAAGATATTCATCGCTCTTTCTTCGCTCCATACCTTCTATTATGGTTTCTATTCAGCCACGCATGCTGGCGCATGCTGCTTATGGCAATGAATAAATTAACAGCAGCACAGCAACTTCTCATTGCCGGCTTACTTGGCGTGTTCGTTGGTTATTTGCCTGTTGATGGTGTTTGGTTAAGCATTAGCCGAACATTTGTCTTCTTCCCATTTTTTATAGCTGGTTATCATTTTTCTTTCGAAACATTCAGCCAGCGCTTTAAGCCATCTATAAAGCTCATTTCGGCTTTTCTCTCGCTGCTACTACTGCTTGTATTTAGCCTCTCAGGTAACAAACTGAATGTAGGCTGGTTTTACGGTAGTTTAACATATATGCAGCTGGGACAAGACGCCTGGTATGCTGGCGTGTTCCGAGTTGCCACATATGCGCTACAACTCATTGCATCGGTGGCATTTCTCGCCTGGATCCCCATGACTGTGGGTCATATTACGGATCTGGGTCGCCGTACATTATACGTATTCTTGCTTCATGGATTCATTATTCGTGTAGCTGATTACAGCGGATTGCATGAATCCATCACAAATACGAGTGGAGCAGCACTTCTAATTATAGCGGCTATTCTATGCACAATCTTGCTTGCAAAGCCTAGCTTTAAGAAGCTTTTCCACCCCATTATTGAACCATCTGTAGAAGGAATTCTAAGACTAGAAAAAATTCCAATGCGTCGTTTCTTTGTCAGATAACCCCACTGAATTACCAATCTTTAGTCGTTTTTATTGTTTCATTACAAGTTTCCTGTGGTAAGTAAGTCATGCGCACAGCAAAAAGCGACTGAGAAGGAGTGATTTGTGATGGCACCTAACAGTAAGAATGGAAAAATGTCTAGAGAAGAGGCCGGTCGTCTTGGTGGTGAGGCTACTGCAAAAAAACACAATCGTGAATTTTACCAAGAGATTGGTAAAAAAGGTGGAAGAGCCACATCAAAAAATCATAACCGTGATTTTTATCAAGAAATCGGTCAAAAAGGCGGAGAAGCGACTTCCCGTAATCATGACCGTGATTTCTATCAAGAAATTGGACGTAAAGGCGGAAAAAAATAACTTATCTCATATAAAGAGGTCTGCTCCTACGATAAGGATCAGATCTCTTTATGTTATTACGCTAGGCCTTTTTCCTCATTACACTCATGAAATCGTATAGAAAAACATACCTTTTTATGATAGACTCATATACAACCTAAACGTTCATTACGGATACCCGGCTACTTTGCCGGTGAACCGCGATAAAGCGCTAGTAAATCTAATTTTAAGAGATCTGGGGGGAACCGACATCATGACAGCAAAAAAAATGCGTTCAGACATGATTAAAAAAGGTTTTGATCGGGCACCGCATCGCAGCTTGCTGCGTGCCGCCGGCGTAAAGGAAGAAGACTTCGGCAAGCCATTCATAGCGGTATGTAACTCTTATATCGACATCGTTCCAGGCCACGTCCATCTTCAAGAATTCGGTAAAATCGTTAAGGAAGCGATCCGCGAAGCTGGCGGCGTACCTTTCGAATTTAACACCATCGGTGTAGATGATGGTATTGCCATGGGACATATTGGTATGCGCTATTCATTGCCAAGTCGTGAAATCATCGCAGATTCCCTGGAAACTGTCGTTTCAGCTCACTGGTTTGACGGCATGGTATGTATTCCGAACTGTGACAAAATCACACCAGGTATGCTAATGGGTGCTCTACGTGTCAACATCCCAACCATCGTTGTTAGCGGTGGACCAATGAAAGCTGGCGTTGATAGCAATGGACGTAAATTGTCTCTGACTTCTGTGTTTGAGGGTGTAGGTGCTCACCAGGTCGGTAAAATAAACGATGCTGAGCTGCTTGAGCTGGAGCAATACGGTTGCCCAACTTGCGGTTCATGTTCAGGCATGTTTACAGCTAACTCCATGAACTGTCTCTCTGAGGCATTAGGTCTGGCTTTACCTGGTAACGGCACAATTCTTGCTGTTGCAGATGAGCGCAGAGATTTCGTGAGACAGTCAGCAGCTCAGCTTATGAACCTCATCGAAATGGATCTTAAGCCACGTGATATCGTAACCCGTGAAGCTATTGATAATGCATTTGCACTCGATATGGCAATGGGCGGATCAACCAACACTGTTCTTCATACGCTGGCTCTTGCTCATGAAGCAGGTATTGATTACCCACTCGAGCGTATTAATGAAGTTGCAGAGCGTGTACCTTATCTGTCCAAACTCGCTCCTGCCTCCGATTACTTTATCGAAGATGTGCATAACGCTGGTGGCGTAAGTGCAGTACTTCATGAGCTTCTAAAGAAACCAGGTGCTCTGTTTGGAGACTGCATTACCGTTTCAGGCAAAACACTTGCCGAGAATGTTGCGGGATGTGAAATTCAAGATACCAATGTTATTCATACGCTTGATAATCCTTACTCCGAACGTGGAGGTCTGGCCGTTCTGTACGGCAACTTGGCACCTGAAGGCTCCATCATTAAAGTCGGAGCAGTTGATGCTTCCGTTGGCGGTTATCACAAGGGACCTGCAATCTGCTTTAACTCCCAAGAAGAAGCGCTGGAAGGCATTGCTAATGGCAAGGTTAAAGAAGGCCATGTCGTTGTCATCCGTTATGAAGGTCCTAAAGGTGGACCAGGAATGCCTGAAATGCTTGCTCCTACCTCCCAGATCGCTGGAATGGGTCTTGGGGCAAAAGTAGGCTTAATCACGGATGGTCGCTTCTCAGGTGCATCCCGCGGAATCAGTATCGGTCATATTTCTCCAGAAGCAGCTGAAGGCGGTCCTATCGCATTCGTTGAAGATGGAGATATTATCGAACTGGATCTAAACAACCGTGTCATTCAACTCGAAGTAAGTGAAGAGGAAATGGCGAAGAGACGTACGGGATGGAAAGAATTCGAACCTAAAGTGAAAACAGGTTATTTAGCCCGTTACTCCAAGCTCGTTACCAACGCAAGCTCCGGCGGCGTATTGAAGATCTAATATAATTCTTTCATCAAAATAAAAAAAGAGGATGCCCTAGGTCGTTTGACCGTTCCGGGCTCCTCTTTTTTGGTTTAAGAAGACAATCCTTGTGATGCGCTCGATATAGGCAGATCCGTTAACTCATGTTCCTCTACTACGTTATCACTCTCCGTGACCCGATAATGCCGATTATGCTTCTCCGCGTATCGTTCAATTAATACGTCAACTGGCATAATTAGCATCTTAGGTTCAAGTAACTGACTCCCCTGCTTCAATCGGGATTGGCCTTTAGGATGAATAACACTTAATAATACCTTAAGATAAATACGCGTAGAACTTGCAAACCACCCGGATGGCAGATCTTGAACTTGAAATCCAAATTGCTCTGGACCACGAGAAATCATCGTAACTCCATATAAACCTTTAACATCCACATACTCAGGTCGTTCCAGAACCATATTGGCGAGTGTAGGAAGATCCTTTTGAACAGCCCGTATCATCTGAATGGCAAGTTGCATTTCTGATCGGGATCGACTTCCGATATGGAATAGTTTCTTATTATCAAAATGAAGTTCTAGTACTTGATCTCCTTTTTCAAGACGTGAGCCATCTTCCAAAATCACAGCTTTACCTTGATAAGCTCTAGCACGGAAATGGAGCATGGGATCTTTCGGAGATACCGTCTCAAGCCGGAACATCAAATGAAATGCCTTCTCCCATAAGAGCCATAAAGATACAACAATCCGTTTCACAATAGACACTTGTGCATTCTTGGATTTTCTCTCTTGCTTAATCATGTCATCGATCCGGATACTTCTAAGATTCTTTCGTTTCGCTTCCTCCAAAACCTGTTCCAAAGCGATTAACATTTGCGCTGGTGCTTCCGGATTTGCACCCATTGTATTTCCACAATCATGTAAGAGCATAACTTCCCCAGCTTTTAGCTTTCGAAGCATCCGCATCGCGAGCTTGTCAGACCCTGTCTTAGTGCGCCAATCTCCAAACATAGAGGACCATAATACAATGCGGTATCCACTGTTCTTAGCAAAATCAAAAAGATTCACGATCCCCCACGGTGGTCGATAATAAGTCGGATGCTCACCCGTCATCTCATAGATAATGTCATCCGTCCGTTTCAATTGCATACGAACTGTTTTGGGACGCATCAGCCAATTTGATTTATGAATGTAGTTATGAATTCCAATCAAATGACCTTCTGCATAAATTCTTCGCACCACATCCGGATATTTCTCTGCATGGGATCCAACCAAGAAAAAAGTTGCCTTCATTTCATATTGTTTTAGCAGGTCAAGCAGCATAGGAGTATAAACTGGATCAGGTCCGTCATCAAATGTCAGGGCAAATTCATGATTCCCCGTTCCTCTGCGAAACACTCGAAAACCAAAAATCCGGGTAATAAGCCCAGGAATAAAGGCATAGAAAGATGAAATATAAAATAACCAAAGCAGTAATGTCTGCATGCCAACTCCCCGCTTTTCTTTTTCTTTGGCAATACACTATTTATTATTTTATCATAGCAAATAAAGAAATAGGCGTTTTTTTCTGAAATCATGTACAATGGTAACAATTATAAAATTATAGAAGGAGCCGATCAAATCCTATGCTTCCCCTGTACAAAAAATATTGGAGAACATTCTTCGATATCGCAATGATTGTGCTGACGGTATACCTAGTTATGTATGCCTTCAGCAAGTTATATCAGATAGCAGCTCCCGTATTTTTATCCTTCCTTGTATTCTTTCTTATTGAACCAATCGCCCTTTTTTTTCACCGTCGTGGTCTACCTAAGACATTCGCTGCAGCTATCGCAGTCTTACTATTTTTGTTAATCATTTTAGGTGTTTTATTCGGTGCAGGAGCGCTTATTGTGTCACAATTCATGCAATTGCAGGATAATCTCCCCTATTACACAGAGACCCTTCAAGAACAGTTCGCATCTTTAACTAGTTATTTACAGACTAAGTTGGATGCCCTGCCTCCTGACATGACTGCAAGGTTAAATGGATATTTCCAAGATATTACGAATTTTGCGCAGACAGTGCTCGGAAGTTTTCTCCACTACATTATTGGGTTCATGGGTTCTTTCACAACCTTTATAACCAACTTTGGTGTAGCGATTATTCTTGCCTTTTTCCTTAGTTCTGAAATTGGAAGCTGGCGTAAGTTCGCCAAAGAAAAGACGCCACGCACCTTAAAAGAAGCTTTTCTCTTTTTGAAAAATCATGTGTTTACTGCAATCGGCTCTTATTTGAAAGCACAATTAAAGTTGGTTAGCATTACATTTGTTCTGGTGTACATAGGTCTGCTTATTCTTGGAACAGGAAATGCGTTATCACTAGCACTTATTAGTGCAGCCTTTGATATTCTACCGCTTCTCGGCGTTCCAGTTATTTTTATCCCGTGGATCATTTATCTCTTTGTTATTGGAAATGCGAGCCTTGCAGTCGGACTCATACTCCTACTTGCGGTCGTGATGGTAACCCGTCAATTACTTGAGCCTAAAATAACAGGGGAATCGATCGGTGTTTCCTCAGCCTATTTAATGTTATCCTTCATGATCATTTCGCTATCCATATTCGGAGTGGCAGGTCTAATCCTATCACCGATTCTTATGATCCTGCTGAAAGAACTACTCCAACAAGGTTACCTTCAGCGTTGGATAACGCTTCCAAAAGAAGAGTTCGACGTGTCTCCTTTCGAGATGGGACCGAAGGCAGATCAGCCTTCATCAGATTCAAGTGAAGCTAACAAATCCATGACCTGACCAAACAATTTCGTGGCGTCATGCTTACTGTTAGGAGTCACGTTTTCAACAAATACTGATACTGCATAACGAGGTTTTTGTACGGGGCCGTATCCCACGAACCATTGATTGTTTCGGGGGTGGCCTTTTTTTATTGTCTCAGCAGTACCTGATTTCCCTGCTACTTTCCATATTGTATGTTGAAGTCCACGTCCTGTACCGTTAAGAACGACTTCCTCCATCCAGTTTAGAAGAGTATGAGCGGTTTCCCGGGAAATAACTCCTTCATGTGTTGTCCCACGCATAGGATCTAAAGTCTGTACATTTTGTCCGTTCGCATAAGATATTTGACGGATAATTCGTGGCCGAATGGTCTCACCGTGATGAAGGAGTGTTACAATCAAATTCGCTGCCTGAAGCGGTGTAACCGCCGTATCTCTTTGTCCTATGGCTGTCTGCACTCTGGCACCTGAGTCGGCTGGATCCATATTATTGGAGAAAATAGCTCCACTCTCTTCATGATCAAATGGCTTCAACACCGGAAGGCCTAATATATTCTGTGCCTGCCATCCAATCGTTCTTCCTAGCCCGAGTTTTAGTGCTGTATCAGTGATCTGTCCTGAAGTGAGTCGTTCAGCTAAACTTGCGAATACAATGTTACAAGAATCAGCAAACCCCTGATGTACAGTAATTGTGCCATGCCCACCTTTCTTCCAACAGGACAACCCATACTTACCGTACTCACCGCTACAGTGAAAGGTCTCCTTACTTGACAACAAGTTATTATCTAAAGCAGCTGCTGCCGTTACAATCTTGAAAATCGATCCAGGGCTTGCCCCCTTCAGCGCTTTATTCTCCCATTCCCCGACCTGTGGATGTATCTTCTCTGGGTTATAAAAGGGGCGAGACACCATAGCCAATACATCACTGTTATGGGCATCTAGCACTACAACAGCCCCTTCTTTCATGCCAGCTTGTTCTGTGAGTTTCTCAATTCTTTTCTGAAGCTCATAATCCACCGTTGTTGTAATCTTCAAAGGATAGTATGGATTGCTCTCTGCTTTCACCATTGGCTTCATCTCTTGGTTTATTTGATTTCGTCCATCTACAGGGAAATAAACAACAGTTGGACCCATTCCTTGAAGAAGAGTATCCAGCGTCCGTTCCAGTCCGCTTGTTCCTTTTACCCCCTCATACTCACGATAGAACATATTCTCTTGGCGTTGTCCCGATATATAGCCGAGCCACTGCATACCCGAATCTTGATCGCCGTATCTTTGTTCGTATGGTAACACCTGAATACTTGCAAAGTTCAATGCAGATATTTCCTTAATCTGTTCTGAATCCAGTGCAAGTGGAATGGATGCTCCTCGGTCATGCCATAGCATTGGTTCTTTCAAACCCGTCCAAATTTTCTTTAAATCTGCTTGATCTGTTTTTAGTATATGTGCCACTCTCAACATAGAATCATTCCGTGTTACCTCATTTCCTTTTCCAAAAGGAAATAAAACCGCAGACCAGATTAATTTACCCGTCAAAGGTATCCCATTACGGTCCAAAAAATGCCCTCGTCCTGTATCTAAAACGAGACCCCGTTCACGTTGCAAGAGAGAATTTTCAAGTAAGGTATGTTTGCTTCCAGGAGGTTTTTGATTCTTCATCACCAGTTGAACCCATGCTAACCGGAAGACTAATATGGCAATTAACATAGATAGGATTATCCATCCAATAAATATTCGTTTATGCCATTTTCTCTGCTGGTTAACCTGCATGTTGATGCCTCCTTTTCAATCTTTAACTATTATCATTCCCCCTCGAACATGATCACAATCGTGTGCTTCTGAGACATCATAAAAAAACTTGCTTCTCCCTCGGGAGAAACAAGTTCTTAGATTAGGACTATAATGTGAATCGAGAAAGTGTTGCTTTCAATTCATTCGAAACATTCTCAAGCTTACTAGACAGGTTAACGAGCTGATTGCTCACACTCTGCTGTTCATTACTTAACGACGCAACCTCTTCAGATGTGGCTGACGATTCTTCTGCAACAGCGCTAACGTTACCCATTGCCTCCGAAAGTACATTCTGCGATTGATTCAACCCTTCAATGGACTGTGTTACGAAATCAAGCTTTTCTATAAACTCGCCCATCTGCTGCTGAACAGAATCAAAAATATCATTTGTTTCCTTAACGGAATCCATTTGAGCTTTAAACAATGGATTCGCATCGACCAGCACCTGTACTGTTTCATTCATTTCGTTCATAATGCGATCTGTTATCTGGCTTACCATATCAATGGATTGACGAGATTGGTCAGCCAATTGACGTATCTCATCAGCAACTACCATGAACCCGCGTCCAGCAGCACCTGCTCTGGCAGCTTCAATTGTAGCATTCAGTGATAGAATATTCGTCTGTTTCGTAATATTCTGCAATACATCCAGTACCTTTACTACAGAAGAAGTCGTTTCCTTCAATCCATCAACCTTACGCATCATCGCACGAGTCATATCCTCAGTCTGATGTGTCTTGTCCAATAGATTGTTCAGATGTTTTGTACCTCGTTCACTTGAACTTTCAACATGACGAGCGGATACACCCATCTCATCATTAGCTGTCACAACAATTTGCATCTGCTTCGATATATTCCCTGTAAGATCGCTACCACGCTCGGCTTCAACAGCCAAGCTGCTAGCACCATTCGCAATTTCCTCTGTAGCAACAGCAATTTCCTTCGCTGATAATGCCGTTTTCTTAGAAGCATCACTCAGCTCTGACGCGGTGTTTAATACTTCCTGAGCAGTATTGTTTGTCTGTTGAACAAGCCCTGTAATTTGTTCCATCATTTCATTGAAGCTGGCCGATAACTGGCCAATTTCATCCTTGGAATGATGTGATGTACGTACATTGAGGTTCCCCTTTGCCCCTTCTTTCATAAGCAAATTCAGCTTGCCGATTGGACGAGCAATCATGCGAACCATCCATATACCAATCAAGACAGCAATCACAGCGTCAGCAATCGCTGCCCACAGTGTAATCGTTAGGATACCATCTGCATCCTTCGTTAGTTCCTCTGTCTGAATTGTACCGACCAATCTCCAATCATTCAGTGAGAGAGTGTTGTATACGGCAAGTATATCTTTTCCGCTGGCATCTTTAGGAGTCAAACTTCCCGTTTTGTTCTCTGCTGGCTCATTCTTCATGAATGTCATACTGGACTCTGTTCCGTCCAATTTGGAGTCATTAGCAGCTATAATCGAGCCTTCCTTCGAAATTAGCTGAAGTTGACCTTCCGATCCAAGATTAATGCCACGTAGATGGGTATTAATTACCGAAGCATTAAGTTCAATAATAAATGTATATGTATCATTCAAGTTATTCATCGAACTAAGTGAACGCGCAATCGAGAAATAAGTAGCCGATTGGTCCACTTCAGTTGGAACCCAGTAGGATTTTGCACCCTTTTTAACGTTAACCATCCACGGTTTAGAGAGTACTTCCTCTAAATCTTTAGATGTATTTCCCGTTACAATCATTGTATCTTTCTTAGGCGGAATGATGTAAATAGCCTTAATGTTTGCATCCGTCGTAATATGACCTGCTAATTTGTCTCGGATTTCCTTGTCTGTTGCAAATCGATCATAATCGCTCAACTTATTACTTGTATAATTCGTTAGAAGCCTCTGAAGCTCTTTTTCATAGAAAATTTGTCTTCCTAGATTCTCATACTTATCTAAAATAATATTGATCTTCTCGGATGTCTGGATGATAGTCTGCTGATTAGCGTTAGCAGCATTCTTCTTAATTGTATCCTTGGCTTTGCTGTAAGACATCAATCCTAGAACAACAACAAATGTAACAATAGCTACAAAGAAGATTAAAAACAATCGTATACCGACCGAGTTAGCAGGATTAATCTTCATTGACTTTGCTGCTTGAACCCTTTCAGCCCATTTGGATGACCCGTTAGGCGCCCCTTTCGAACCGAATGTAAACCCTTTTGATCTATTACTATCTACTTTCGCTTTCTTATCTTTCTTAGACTTTTTCTCTTTCTCTTCAACCTCACTCATTTGCTGTTCACCCACCACAAATCATTTTTTAAATCCATTACTTCTTATTTCGACATATGGGTATGATTTCCTTTGGGTTTTTTTAAAAAAATAATTCAAACGACCTAGTTTCATTGTCACAAAAAAAAGGAATCCAATCCCGAACGGGGTTTGGATTCCTTTTGATGAAAGGTTTAAACATGTGATGTTAGGCTTTTCGACCTAATCCACAAGCAGGAAATTATTATTTGCGTTTACGCATCATATCAAAATGCTTAACGGGCTGATCTACCTTTATCCAGACTAACTGCAAAGGATGGCGAGCAGCATCCAGAACATGACCTTCTTTGTCTGTAATTGTACCCACCTTCTGCTTAAAGAAAGTTCCGTTCGGTCCGAAGAATTCAATCTCCGTGTCTGGTACGAAGTGATTACGCTGCTGAATTAGAGCCATACCCTTTGTAGCATCGTAGTCCATGACAAGACCTGCAAAATCATAAGGAACTGCTTTATCTTCAGGCTCATAGATATGATCCTCGTGATCCGGAGTGTCATAGAAGAAACCTGTGTTCAATGGGCGATTTGCCGCCTTGTTAAGCTCCTCGATCCATTCTGGTTTCAAGACATAGTTGTCGGGATCTGCCATATATGAATCGATCGCTTGACGATAAACATTCACCACAGTTGCAACATAATGAATAGATTTCATTCGTCCTTCGATCTTAAAACTATCGATACCCACTTCAATTAAGTCTGGAATATGCTCAAGCATGCATAGATCCTTGGACCCCATTGTAAATGCATTATCCTGAGGCTGGAACAATGGAATCTGTGTCACTCCAGGCTTGAATGGACTAGGTACTGCCGATGATGAATCAAGTTTCACCTGCTCTTCAGATACCCAATTTTCTTCCCTTGCATCTTCGAACAGATCATATTTCCAACGACAGGATTGACAGCAACCACCTCGGTTGGAGTCACGATCTGTAAAGTGATTGGAGAGAACGCAGCGTCCGGAAAAGGAAGAGCACATCGCACCGTGGATAAAAGCCTCAATCTCTATATCCACGTTATTCTTAATCTGAGCTATCTCCTCTAAGCTGGTCTCTCGACCAAGAACAACACGCGGCAGACCTTCTTCTTTCCAGAACTTAACAGCCTGCCAGTTCAGTGTAGATTGTTGTGTGCTCAAATGAACCTCTAGTTCAGGTACTGTACGCTGAGCCACCTCTATAATTGCAGGATCAGCTGCAATTATAGCAGCGATGCCCGCCTCATGCAGGCTACGTAGATAATTTTCAATACCCTCAATATCCTCATTATGAACATAGATATTTGTAGCCACAAATACCTTAGCACCATACCTTTTGGCGAATTCAACGCCTTCCTTCATTTCTTCAAAGCTGAAGTTGTCGGCATTCGAACGTAAACCATATTTTTGTCCACCGATATAAACGGCATCTGCTCCATAGTGGACAGCAAATTTCAATTTCTCCAAATTGCCTGCCGGTGCGAGTAGCTCCGGCTTGTCCAAGCGATAACGCTTGCCTTTATAAGTTGGCTGAACCATAGCTGCCATCTTTGTTCACTCCTTGTTTTTACCGACTGAACTAAAGAAGTTCATTCTTATTAAACTTCAATCCATTAATAAACTTGCTCTTTATAGAAGAATCCGAATGAAAGCTCTCTTTCGGGATCCTGAAGCTTACGAATATCATCGAGCCAATCTTCACTAAACGCATAAGATTCAGGATCAGCTGCGTATAGATCAATCGCTTTACGATAAGCACGAATGACAGCGACGTTGTAGTGACGTGGCTTAAGTAACGTCTCCACTTTAAAACTGTCGATACCTGCTTGCATTAATAGATGAAGGTCTTCTAGGATACAAATATCATCTGAACTCATAATATGTGTACCATTCACATCTTCATATATAGGATATTTTTCATCCGCACGTTCTGCCTCGATCAGAAATAAACCTCGTTCCTTACCTAAGCTGCCTTCCGTTACAGGCCGCCCTTGATGCTTCATATAGCTATGAACCAATTGGCGCTTGGAATGATATATATTCGTCATGCCATGAATCTGGACCTGTGCTTCGATCTCTAGGTTCGGCTTCATTTCCGTAATCTCATCCATATTTAATTCACGGGCCAAGATGACACGAGTTGCACCCTTGCGTCCCCAGTAATTCGATGTTGAATAGTTCGTTGATGTCATTTCAGCATTCCAATGAAGTTTAACCTCTGGCGCGAATGACTTTACAGCAGATAAGACCGATGGATCATTAAATTCAACGGCATCCACTCCGATCTCTCCAAGCACCTTAACATATTCAGTTAATTGTTCTAGAAGATCGTTGGTCATTAGATTGTTCAAGCTTACATAGATTTTACCACCAGCAGCATGTACTAGGTCAGTCGATTTACGGATATCCTCCAGCGTCATGCTACCAGGCAATCTCATCCCAAATCGGTCATCGCCAACCAATACCGCATCTGCACCAGCATCCAGATAAGCTTGTACATCATCCAGAGTTCCCGCGGCTACCAGAAGCTCAGGTTTATTACACATTACAATTTCCCCCTAATACTATTTCGCCATTTTCTTACTTTTCTCGATGTTCTGTAAGTGCTCTTTATATGTTTTAGCAAACAGGTGCTCCTGAGAACCATCCTTCTTGGTCACATAGAACAAATAGTCCGATTCTTCTGGCTTTAGTGCAGCTTCTATCGAAGCTAAACTTGGACTTGAGATCGGTCCCGGAGGCAGTCCCTTATTACGATAAGTGTTATAAGGACTATCTACTTCCAAATCCTTATACAGCAGACGTTCCTTTGGCTTATCTAAGAGATACTGCACCGTTGCATCAATTTCAAGCTTCATGTCCTGTTCAAGACGGTTGTATATAACTCCCGCCACCAGTGCTCGTTCTTTCTCAGCAACAACCTCACGCTCTACCAATGAAGCCACAGTAAGCAACTCATGAAGTGTCAGTCCACGCTCTTTAAGGAGGTTTTCCCAGTCTGGTATTTCACTCAGCCTCTTCTCCATTTGACCTAGCATCAACTGAATAATATCCTCTTCTGTACTGTCTTTAGGCAGTTCGTACGTTGCAGGGAATAAATAACCCTCTAGTTGATGTCTCAGTGGCTTATCTTTCGGAATCTCATTGACAATGGAGACATTCCAGCCTGTCGTTTGATCAGCTAGCTTCACAAATTCTTTCGCATCTAGACCACTTTCCTTGGCAATAACCTCTGATATCTGCAGGACCGTGTATCCTTCCGGAATGGTAAAACGCATCATTTCCTCTGGTTTAACATCCCCATTGTTTAGCTTCGCAATTAATTGATCGTAGGTAGCACCTGGTTTTGCCTCGTAGGTACCAGCCATAAATCGACTGCCCTCACCCTTGACCTTCAAATATCCTTTAAACAACAAGGCATTCTTGATAAGCCCCTTCTCTTCAAGAAGATCGGCAATTTCGACAGTTCTCATACCAGATTCAATCGTAAACTCGACAGGCGTATCGGAGCTTGCGACTGGTTTCATGCCATTCCAAGCGTAAAACATTACTCCGCCAGCAATGAGGATCAATACCAACACCGCTATGGCCAGTTTCTTCACGCATTCATCTCCTCACAACCAAAAAGGACGGACTGCTCCGCCCTTTCAGCATTCATTTGAAATTTCAATCTCTTACAAAAGAACTTAATATTCGTCTTCCTCAGGAAATGTAAGCTCGTCGTATAACTCGGATACATTCTCCCATTCCTCATCGTCGTCAATGGTCGCTAGCTCCAGACTGCCGTCATCTGCTGTCACAATACGAAGTACTTCATACTCCTCATTCTGACGATCGGGCTGTACTAAGATCGCATAGCCTTGACCATTCACTTCGAATTCTGCAGCGATATCGTACACCATTGTGGTTCCCTTCTCATCCTGAAGTTCAACACTCTCGCCGAAAGCTTCTTTCAGCACCTGGGTCCATACCACTTGCTCAGCAGAAAAATCAGTCATTGCCATTACTCCCGTCAAGCTCCTCTACGAGTGTGTTGAAAGTTTCTTCAACAATACTCCATTCTTCGTCATCCTCAATCATGTATAGCTTCAGGTCATCTCCATCTTCTTCAAAACGGAATGCGTAGACCTCATCTGTTTCTTCATCTGCAGAATCCGCAGGCACGACCATCATGTATTTAGCATCAGAGCCGTCAACCTCGAATTTCATGATGACTTCAAATTCCTCTTCGTTGCCTTCATCGTCGGGAATATAAATAATTTCCGGTTCTTCTTCCATACCAATATGTTCATTTGCCATCTGTTATCACCCTCACCTTTACCTTTTAGAATCCAAGTAGTTTTGCAAAATCAAGCTTGCAGCCATTTTATCTACGACCTGCTTGCGCTTCTTTCGGCTGACATCGGCCTCCACCAGCGTCCGTTCAGCGGATACGGTTGAAAGCCGTTCATCCCAAAGGTGAACGGGTAAGCACAGGGACTCTCGCAGTATTCCTGCGAATTCCATGCAGATTTCCCCCCGGGGACCGATCGTGCCGTTCATGTTTTTGGGCAGACCGACCACTATTTCACTGACCTCATGCTCTTTCACTAGAGCAGCGATCCGCTCGAATTCAATGCCCTCCCGGCGACGTTCAATGACTTCCAGCCCTTGAGCTGTCCATCCGAATACATCGCTAAGAGCGACACCAATTCTACGATCCCCGTAATCTAATCCCATGATCTTCATCCTTGCACTCCTAACGGTGACTGGCTAGGTAGAACCGGACCAGTTCTTCAATCAATTCATCTCGTTCTTTCTTCCTGATCAAACTTCTGGCATTGTCGTGCCGAGGTATATAAGCCGGATCCCCGGACAACAGATAACCGACAATTTGATTGATTGGATTATACTCTTTCTCAACCAATGAGTCGTATACCGATAGCATTATGTCCCGGGCGGAAGCCTCCTTCTCATCACCTTTTACATTGAACTTTACAGTCTTATCCATGGAGTCCATGTGTGACACCTCGCTTCTTCGAAGAACATGTTTAATAGCATGCTTCGTCGAATAAATATTTACCAGCTTGATCTATCTCTATCATAACATAATCCTTAACCTGTAAGGAAATTTGATGTGAAATATTTATAAGTAAATACCCTAAACTTATACGTTTTGTGAAACGAGCTCCTCAGCACGTTTTAGAGCCTCCTTGATTTTGGAAGCATCCTTACCACCAGCCTGAGCCATATCTGGACGGCCACCACCGCCACCACCACATACAGCCGCAACTTCTTTAACCAATTTACCTGCATGAACGCCTTGTTTCACAAGTTCTTGTGGCACAGCAACAACAAAGTTTACTTTGTCTCCAGACACGGCACCAAGTACGATGACAGCCTCAGGAAGCTTTCCTTTCAACTCATCTGCAACCGTACGGAGAGCATCCATACTTCCAGCCTGCACTTCTGCAGCCAAGAGCTTCGTATTACCAGCCATAACGACCTGATCTGTTAGTTGACCAGCTTCAATTGCACTCAATTTGCCTTGTAGAGATTCATTAACACGGCCCAGATCCTTAACCTGTTGAGCCAGCGCCTCAATGCGCTTAGGAACGTCATTCAGATTGCTCTTAAGCAGTCCTGCAGATTGTCTTAACAGATCCAGCTGACCTTCCATAAATTCATAGGCAAAACGACCCGTTACCGCTTCAATACGACGAACACCGGAACCAATTCCACTCTCGCCAAGTAGCTTGAAAATACCGATCTGTGAGGTATTATCCACGTGGCAGCCACCGCAGAGCTCAAGGCTGTAATCGCCAACTTGAACAACGCGTACAACGTCTCCGTATTTCTCACCAAACAAAGCCATTGCACCCATCGCTTTCGCTTCATCGATCGATTTGTTCTCGATCACAACAGATGTCCCTTTCCAAATCTGCTCGTTTACACGCTGCTCAATCTGAGATAGTTCCTCTGGTGAGATACTTCCGAAATGAGAAAAGTCAAAACGTAAACGTTGTGGTTCAACAAGGGATCCCGCCTGGTTAACATGATCTCCAAGCACTTCTTTCAATGCTTTATGAAGAAGGTGTGTAGCCGTATGGTTCTTAATAATATCTAGACGCTTCTCACGGTCAACTTCTGCTCTTACAATATCATTCACTTTCAGTTCGCCAGACTCCACCGTTACAAGATGAACATGTTGTCCATGTGGTGCTTTGAACAATCCTTCAACTCTAGCACGCAGAGCGTCACTCTCAAGAACACCCTGATCACTTACCTGTCCACCACTCTCTGCATAGAAAGGTGTGGTGTCCAAAATAACCTGACAAGTTTGTCCCTCGCCAGCATGGTCAACGAATTCTCCATCCACAACAATCGAGAGAATTTTGGATTGTTGAACGATGTCATTATATCCAACAAATTCACTTTTAACCGTGTAATCGGACAGTACACCACCCTGAACCTTCATACTTTCAGTATCTTGGCGAGCTGCACGAGCGCGTTCACGCTGTTCTTTCATCGCTGCATCAAAACCTTCACGGTCAACCGAAAGACCATGTTCTGAAGCATAATCCTCAGTTAAATCGAATGGGAACCCGTAAGTATCATACAATTTAAATGCGTCACTACCGCTAATTTCGGTGTTACCTTGTTCTTTAGCCTGAGCGCTAATATCTGCAAGAATATTCAGACCATCGGAAAGCGTCTTATGGAACTGCTCTTCCTCAGTAGCGATGACTTTCTCAATAAATTCGCGTTTCTCTAATACTTCCGGATAGTACACGCCCATGATATCGCCAACGGTTTTGGTTAGAGTATACATAAACGGCTTATCAAGCCCAAGCACTTTACCATAACGAACAGCACGGCGAAGCAGACGACGAATAACATAACCACGGCCTTCATTGGAAGGAAGTACTCCATCTCCAACAGCAAAAGCAACGGTACGAATATGGTCAGCGATAACTTTCAATGCTACGTCGTACTCAGGCTTCTCATTGTATTTCACATTAGCAAGGGCAGCTGTTTCCTGAATAAGAGGCTGGAACAAGTCTGTGTCGAAGTTGGAATCCACATTCTGCAAAATCGATGCAAAACGCTCAAGCCCTGCTCCTGTATCAATGTTCTTATTAGGAAGCGGTGTATAACTGCCATCTTTATTGTGGTTAAATTGCGAGAATACAAGATTCCACACTTCGAGATAACGCTCATTCTCGCCACCTGGATACAGTTCTGGGTCAGATGGATCGTTACCATATGCTTCGCCACGGTCATAGAAGATTTCCGTACAAGGTCCGCAAGGGCCTTCACCAATATCCCAAAAGTTATCTTCGAGCTTAATAATGCGGCTTTCTGGCAACCCAATTTTCTCATTCCAAAGCTTAAATGCTTCTTCATCTTCAGGATATACCGTTACGGAGAGACGTTCTGGATCAAATCCGATCCATTTCTTGTCTGTCAGGAACTCCCATGCCCATGTAATAACCTCTTCTTTGAAGTAATCTCCAATTGAGAAATTACCGAGCATCTCGAAAAATGTATGGTGACGACGTGTCTTACCGACATTTTCGATATCATTCGTACGAATGCACTTCTGTGAATTCGCGATACGCGGATTGTCAGGCATTACACGACCATCAAAATAAGCTTTCAGTGGTGCCATACCTGCATTGATCCACAAGAGTGACGGGTCATTATGAGGGACAAGCGAAGCACTAGGTTCAATCTTGTGACCTTTCTCTGCAAAAAACTCCAACCATTTAGAGCGGATTTCACTAGCTTTCATGATTATAACCTCCAATTCAGTATCGTTCGGTCTTATTAAAATGAAGTCCGAACACAAAAAAGCCCCTGAATATATCAGGGACGAATCTCTCGCGGTACCACCCTGGTTATCGCCCATAATGTGGTCAGAAACATTGACTCATCTGGCGATCGCCTTGTAACGGTTATATAACGGGTACCACCCGGTGAGTTTGGCTCACACTCGGAAATCAGCATTTTCAGCACGTGACGCTTTCAGGTTCTCACAGCCATCCAGGAGACTTTACCGGAAGGAACCTGTTCTCTGAGAAAGGTGCACTAGCCTACTTTATTTCCTCATCGATTTCAATTCTTATGGACTTTAATATTTTCAAGTATATCGATGCCTAAACTATCTGTCAATGCATGTCAGCATCCTATAAATCAGCCGCTTTTTCTTCTCACATAATAAGCGAAAAAATGCTGCAAAAGAACTTTGATTACGGCAAAAACAGGAACCGCCAAGATCAGTCCAACTGTACCCGCCAGCTGTCCTCCCACTAGCAAGGCAAATATGATCAGTAATGGATGCAGGTGCAGCTTCCTTCCCACCACTTGAGGGGAAATGACGTTGCTCTCCAGCAGCTGGCAGATTAAATTAACCAGACCTACGAAGAGCACCATTTTCCAAGAGATTGTTGAAGCCATCAGAAGCGCAGGCGCAGCTCCTAGAAACGGACCGAGATAAGGCACAATATTAAACACAGCAACAACACTCGCAAACAGAAGCGCATAAGGCATGCCAATGAGTATATATCCGATATAAGCGAACACGCCGATGATGAGGCACACGAGAAATTGTCCCCGCACATAATTGCCAAGCGCAGTATCAATCTCCTTAAGCAAAGTGACGATTGATTTTCGTCGACTACGAGGCAGATATGACACTGCTGTCCGCTGAAACACCTCAAAATCTTTTAATATGTAGAAGATCAGAAAAGGAACAATAAACACATTAAATAGCATATTAATTGTCGTTCCGATATTGTCCATGAACCCAGATATTCCGTTAGCCAGTCGAGTTTCCAGGTGAAAGAGCCAGCTATTCATCCCCGTCCGCACACCAGGCGGCAGTAATTTACTATCTAGGTTCGTCATTAGACTTTGAGCATGCATCGTAAATTCAGGAAGATGTTCATTAAGTTCCTCAAGCTGCCGAATCAGCATTGGAATCATATTAATCAGTATTACCGCAAGACAAGTTAAGAAGACAGCGTATATAAGCAGTACTGCAATGCTTCTTGGAACCTTGCGGTCTGAGAGCATGCATACGATGGGGTTGAGCACATAAGATATGATCATGGCTACTAGGAATGGGGCCAAAACCGCCTTTAAGAAGCGATAAACATCAAGAAATAAAGGCCGCAAAAGCCACACAAAATAGAGGGCAATAAGTCCGAGCAGCAGCCAGATCAGGAAGCGGAACCACTTATTCGCAGTCATCTGTTCCACAGGGTAATCTCTCCTTTCGGACTGGCTTACCCTATAAGTATATGTACGAGCCCACTAAATTAATCTTACATTTCAACATAGCGTCATTTTTACATAATCCCTCCGTGTAAAAAGACCCTCGCTTGAGTCTAATTAGAATCAAGTGAGGGCCTCTTCATAATGCATATCTATGTATGCAAAAATTAAGTTGATGCGTGTAAATGTGGAAAGTCTTGCTGAAATTCTTCACCGAAGAACAAATCATCAAGCGAGCTAAGTGTACCGTCTTCCTCAACCTGGTAGACAGACATCTTCTCACCATTGACCGTTAGTTCAATAAAGCATCCCCAGCAGTAAAATTGATGGGAACCGATCTTTCCAATATCTTTGGAACTACAATTTGGACATTTCATATTCTATTTTCACCCTATCCGTTCACAGAATTAATGGCTTTTTCTAGACGCTGTTCGCTCATCGGAGGTACCATAACAGCATTTTCTCCGATCACCATTTCCGTTGTACAAGGTAGCCATTTGCGACCTTCTATTAAATCAGAAACAAAACCGTCGGAAATTTCTAATCCTAGTATTGTATTGCCCTGTTCTTGTTCAAAATAAACATCGGAAATGCGTCCGAGCAAAATACCGTCTTCCGTAAGTACTTGCATTTCTTTCAATTTCCGTCGACCCAAAAGGTACGTAAGTGGTATATCATCAGGGTCCGTCTTCTGAACAACCTCTAAACTTCGGATCATTACCGCATCTTCACCATAGGCGGCTATATCCTCCCATGCGACGGTTTTCACATGAGAGGAAAAAAGAGCCTTCCCTTCGATTTCAAGTCCGGTAATTGACCAATTATCTAGTATAAAATCGTGGATCTTGCCAACTTCTTTGCCATTCTCCACGTCGAATACAGCCAGTCCAATCATTTCTTGAAGTTTCATGTTGCATGGACACCTCCCCATCCTTAATGATTTGGAAGCCCGACTCGGTACAAGCACTACGTGCTTAATGTCCGTTTATCGTCTTCACAAGGATGAAATGGAAGAAATCATACCCCCTAATCCATATCAAGAGAAATCCCTTAACTTTTATTTACGCAAGCGATTTAGGATGGTTCCAATTTTTCGGGCAGTATACTCCATTTCCTGTCTAGTATTACCCAAACCAAAACTAAAACGAATCGCAGACCGTAAAAGTTTTTCGGAAAGGCTCATTGCCTGAAGTACATGGGAAATTTCGAGTGATCCTGAGGTACAAGCAGAGCCGCTCGCTGCAGCAATTCCTTCCATATCGAGGTTCATTAACATGGTTTCCGTACTTACACCCGGAAAGCTAATATTAATAATATGGGGCATGTAAAACTCGGGGTGTCCATTCACGACAAAAGCCTCGTCTCCAATTTCATGAGTCAGACTTTCAATAAATGATTCTCTAAGCATCATATAATGCGCTCTTCGATGATCCAGACCTTGAACGGCCAACTCTAATGCTTTGGCGAAGCCTACGATACCCGCTATATTTTCAGTTCCAGCGCGTCGTTTCTTCTCCTGTAACCCTCCGAACAATCTAGGAGACAATACATGTCCTCGTTTCACCACGAGCGCACCAATGCCTTGTGGCCCATTGATCTTATGAGCCGAGAAGCTCCATAGATCCACCGGAAAGTCCCTGCAGACGATGTGCTCAGTGCCTAACGCCTGTACCGCATCCGTGTGAAACACTATATTTTTGCTGTGTGCCAGCTCACCAATTGTTCGGATATCTTGAACGGTACCTACTTCGTTATTACCGAACATAATTGTGATCAGAACCGTATTCTCTTTAATCGCATTCGCAATCTCTTCCACAGAGACACGACCTTCATCATCAACGGGTAGAAAAGTGACTTCACAGCCTCGCTTCTCAAGCTCCTCACAAGTGTGAAGCACCGCATGATGTTCGATTGCAGAAGTTATAACATGTTTACCCTGCAGACCCACAGCTTCCATCGTGCCTAGAATAGCCAGATTATCACTTTCTGTTCCTCCAGCGGTGAACACTAGCTCGTCGGGCATACAACCCAAAAGGGTCGCCATCTTATCCCGCGACCCACTAACCAATCTCTTAGCTTCTCTTCCGTAAGCATGCACACTTGAAGCATTGCCATACTGACTTGTCATCACTCGCATCATCTCTTCCGCTACTTCCGGATGTACCGGTGTTGAAGCGGCGTGGTCTAAATATACAGATCTCATCATCAATCACCTATATATAGAACATATAATTGTCCACTGCGGACTGTTCATGGAAATTAATCAGATTGTCGAGCGTAGTCGAATCCAGTACCTCAGCGATACTATCACGGATACGGAGCCATAAATCGCGTTTAGCAGGGTCGTCCTCTTCTGTGAAGTCAACAGGAGAGATCGGGCCTTCCAGCACTCGAATCACATCTCCTGCAGTAATACTCACTGGCTCTCGGGATAGAATGTAACCACCATATGCGCCACGAATACTCTTCACAAGACCTGCATTTCGAAGAGGAGCAATCAATTGCTCTAGGTAGTGCTCAGACAACTGATTCTTCTCAGCAATACTCTTCAGTGAAGTTGGCCCTTCACCAAAACGGGAGGCAAGCTCCATCATAATAGTCAATCCATATCTTCCTTTAGTTGATATCTTCAAAGGGTGACACCTCTCTCGAAATTTTATATATAATATTTCTCATCTGTTTTGTTGGTTTGAGGCGGAAATAAGGGTTATATGTCCGGTACATCAGGGAAAAGTAGCATAATCTCCCTATTCCGATCATTCCCCTCTGTATATGGTACCATAACCAAAGCCCCTATGGGTAATAATACACACCTATTTTTGAAAAATGTTCACCTGGAGTGGACACACGAAGAACGTGTGAAGTAGGTCAGGTTGTGATAAAATACGTCCATGGGCATAAATCAATACGAAAATGGTGATGACGATGTCAAAAGATAAACAAAACACCCGTATCGTTGTCGGCATGTCGGGAGGAGTCGATTCCTCCGTAACAGCACTGCTGCTTAAGCAGCAAGGATATGAAGTGATCGGGATCTTTATGAAGAACTGGGACGACACCGATGAACTTGGTTACTGCACGGCCGAAGCGGACGCTGAAGATGTCCGTCGTGTATGTGAGCAGCTCGATATTCCCTACTATACCGTCAATTTTGAAAAGGAATACTTTGATAAAGTATTTTCCTATTTTCTTGATGAATATAAGGCCGGAAGAACACCAAATCCAGATGTTATGTGCAACCGGGAAATTAAATTCGGTGAATTCTTAAACAAAGCGCTGGATCTTGGAGCAGATTATGTTGCAACAGGACACTATGCTCGCGTTGTCGAAAAAGATGGAAAACTACAGCTTCTTCGTGGCGTGGACAACAATAAGGATCAGACCTATTTCCTGAACGCTCTGAATCAAGATCAGTTGTCTAAGGCTATGTTTCCCATCGGACATCTTCCTAAGCCAGAAGTTCGCCGTCTAGCTGAAGAAGCAGGTCTTTATACAGCCAAGAAAAAAGACAGCACTGGTGTATGCTTCATCGGTGAACGAAACTTTAAAGAATTCCTCGGCCATTATCTTCCCGCTCAAGGAGGAGAGATGGTTGATGTTGTTACAGGCGAAGTTAAAGGTCGTCACGATGGTTTAATGTATTATACCCTGGGACAACGCCAAGGACTCGGCATCGGTGGATCAGGATCTGGTGAGCCTTGGTTTGTCGCTGACAAGGATTTGGATAAGAATGTGCTCTATGTAGTCCAAGGAGATCATCCTAGCTTGTATTCCACTGGCTTGATCGCCTCCGGCATCAATTGGATTGCAGGTGAGGAAGCTATGCCCAAAGATTCCTTTACCTGCTCCGCAAAATTCCGCTATCGTCAGCCAGATCAACAAGTGACGATAACGCCAAGAGAAGACGGTACTGTTCATGTTGCGTTTGACAAGCCTCAAAAAGCCATTACACCTGGACAAGCCGTTGTGTTCTACCAAGGCGAAGAGTGTCTAGGCGGCGGGACCATAGAATACGCTGAGAAAGTACCGTATTAAGCAAAAATTACGGTTTACCGAAGAACCAAAAAGGCATGTCCCTGTAAGATTCATGTGAACCTGAGGGACATGCCTTTTTTGGTTATCGATCTAAGATAAATTCATTTCGACTACTTGCCCTTTATCTACACTTCGCGAGACATCGACTAATCGCTGATTCCGACTTCCTCGGAAAGGTAGGGACGTATCTTTCTCTCGTTCATTAAACTTGCCGTCAACGATGACATCACACATTAAAGCTAAGTTTTTAAGCTTCGGCTGCTTCATTACAGCTTCAAATGTAAAGCCAGTATAAGCCCATATATCTTTATCCGGACAACATTCCTTAAATTCCGATAAAAAGTCCACACATTCTTCTGCAGAGAAGAAAGGATCACCGCCACATAGTGTAATTCCGTCAAGTAGGGGATTAGCGGCAATCTCCTTCAAAATCCGTGACTTCAACTCTGCAGTAAAAGGCTCACCCGCTTCAAAATCCCAAGATTCTTGATTGAAGCACCCAGGGCATGCATGACGACAGCCACTAATAAATAGAACAGCACGCACGCCCTTGCCTTCATTTATACTTTCCGGAATATAGCCACAGATGTTCATTGGTGCTTAACCCGATCTTCAACCTCAGCTTGCTTAGCTGAATTGAAACGTTCCGTATAGTTGCCCGTTAAGTATCCCGTTACCCTGCGTAGACGGTGGAACAGCACCTTATCCTCCCCCACACCACATTCCGGACATGTGGATCCGATAATCCCCTCATAATCACAGACAGGACAACGGTCCAGTGGGTGATTGACCGAGAAGTAACCGATATCTTGCTTAAGTGCGAACTGTACAATGCTTTTGAAAGCCGCTGTATTTTGCCGGGCATTTCCATCCAGTTCCACATATGATATAGCACCTGCATTACATAGCTTGTGAAATGGTGCTTCCCACTCGATCTTTTGAAAAGCCGCTACAGGATAATATACCGGGATATGGAATGAATTTGTATAATATTCCCGGTCGGTTACACCAGGAATCTTGCCATAAGTGCTTCGGTCCATCTTTGTGAATTTTCCGGATAAGCCCTCTGCCGGGGTAGCGAACAGCGTGATGTTCAGATTGTATTTCTCACTCATTTCATCACAATAAGCACGCATACACTTGATCACATCAAGCCCGAGCTCTCTTACCTTCTCATCTTCTCCGTGATGATGTCCTGTCAAAGCTTTCAAGCTTTCAGCAAGTCCGATAAAGCCGAGTGCAAGTGAACCATGTTTCAAGAGATCCTCCACCTTATCATCGGGAGCCAATTTCTCGCCACCTTCCCACACCCCTTCACGCATCATAAAGTCAGAAGCTTTTGCAGGCTGCTTGGCTTGAATCTTATAGCGGTGAATTAATCCTTCAACAGCAATTCCCATATAGTGCTCTAGGCTGTGAAAAAATCCATCCAGATCCGCTTCCTCACGTTTACCTAAGGCTATGCCATGATCAATTCCTAGACGTACCAAGTTAATCGTATTAAAGGATAGATTCCCTTTTCCACTGAGACGATTCCTACCAAACCGATCAGAGATTGTACGTGTCCGGCAGCCCATCGTTGCAATGATGGTATCCGGGTCCTCCGGACGGTAATATGGCAGATTGAAAGTCGCATCCACATTGACAAAGTTCGGGTATAAACGACGACTGGAGCATTCTATTGCTTTTAAAAACAGATCATAATTGGGGTCCCCTTCTGACTGGTTAATGCCTTGCTTGCACTGGAATATATGTTGTGGAAAAATCGGAGTTTCCCCGCGACCAAGTCCCTTCATCGTCGCTTCAAGGAGCGCATGCGACACCAGCCGTCCTTCCGTAGAAGTGCACATTCCATAATTTAATGAAGTGAAAGGAATCTGGCCACCAGCCCGGCTGCTCATCGTATTCAGATTATGAATGAGAGATTCCGCCGCTTGCTTCGTTTCGTTCACAGTCTCCTCGTAGGCGAATGAATAAGTACGCGGGAATTGTTTTTGCAGTGAAATATTATCCATAATGAGTTCTTCATCCAAGAGATCAGACCCTGAATTCAACTCTCCTTCACCGAGATAGTTCAGCCCTTTCCGAAAATGCTTACGAAAGGACTTCCCTACATACGGCGCCAAATCCCAATCGATCTTATTGCCCGACACTCCGCCAAATTGGCTGTTCTGCTGGGACTGAAATATGATTGCAACAAGAGCCATAGCGGTCATAATACTTTGTGGTGAACGCACTGATCCATTTCCAGTATTAAATCCATTTGCGAGCAATCGATCAAACGGAATAAAGATACAGTTCGTTGTTCCTAAAGCATATTGATCCAGGTCATGGACGTACACATATCCGTTTTTTAACGCTTCGTTTAGCTCGGGTGGTAACATGAACGAACTTGCCATCCACTTAGCATATTCCGAACCGATCCGACTCATTTTCCCACTAAAAGATTCCCCGTTCAGATTCGCATTTTCCCGGAGCAAATCCATGTCCTTCACACCGATAACATCATTACTAATCTTGTACAGCTCTCCACGCTTCATACGTTCCAGATCGCGTGCTTCACGGTATTCCTTATACGTTTTAGCTGTACTTTCGTGTCCGATCTTCTTCAAGTACTGAATAACAAGATCTTGTATGTCTTCAACCGATATTTGATTCATGCTGCTTATCTCGTCTTCAACCATCTTACCAATCCGAGATGAGGCATCCTCTTTAGTTATTCCTTCTGCGGCCTCAAATGCTTTGTCTACCGCTCTCATAATTCGTTTAACATCAAAGTCAACCTGTGTTCCATCTCTTTTAATAACTTTCATGATTATTCTCTCCTCCTACTACTAAAGCACAAATAAAAAGAAGCATGCTGCCGCTTAGGTTTACGGTAGACATGCTTCATCCAAGAATCCGGTATATAAATCAAGACAGACCAAGATACCTATTCCTACCTGATACACCCTCCTATCAACCGTAGGCAATACAGTGTTGTCATAATGGCAGGTATCTGGCTTCAGTACATTTGGAAAGAGATGTTCAGGCTCGTACTATTCTTTCGCGAGTACCTGTTACAGTGGCGGGACCGCTCCGGATTCTCACCGGATTCCCTTTTAAGATCGGAACGTATCCGATCACCATTAATCACTATATGTAGTTGTCATATCAAAAGATATAACAATATATAGGTGATTAACTGTAACAATAATCACAGTGCCTAGTTAACTTCTGTCGGCATAGGCGTTGGCGTAGGCTTTGCATAGCCTGTCTTGTACTTCTCATCAATAGCATTCCGGATTTCAGTTAGGCTTTTTCCTTCACTCTTCATTTTGGCAGATTCAACAGCGATCTCAAGACATACGCCGCAACGAGTACCATGATCATCCCACACAATGCTGCCATCTTCTTTAACCTCATCAATAAAGCAATTCAAGTTGCTATCATGCCCAGCGCTTTCTCCACATCCGCAATAACATGGAATCCATGGGAGCACATCTTTCACCTGAGCAGCGAGCGCATAAATTGTCCGGAGTTCGTCACTTTTTCCATTCAAAAAAGTTGGCAGATCTTTAGCAGATGCCGTCATCTCCTGAATATCTCCATTGGCAAGAGTCGTCTGTCCCCCATGCTCATGAGTAGCTTCTGTCCCTGTTTTGGAATTTGCCTCGCCTTTACTTTCCGTTTTACCAGCACCACATCCACTCAGAAGTAGACCAGCAGATAGCATCAGAATCCCAAACTTTTGTTTACGCAAGTTCTTCATCCTCCCCCAAATGAAATAATAAAACAAATAATTTCGTAGAATACTCTCATGCTTTATGTTGTTATCGCAAGTCCCGCCCATGCTCCTGCAAGTCCAAGAATTAACGATATAGAAACATATAATAGGGCTTCTGTGTAACGTTTGTTTCCTGCCAAGGAGACTGCCTCATACCCAAATGTTGAAAAGGTAGTGAAGGCACCGCAGAACCCTATTCCTAAAATGCTATACATCACTTCAGGAATCCGCTCAGCAGAGCCGGCGAGTATCCCAAGAATGAAAGAACCTACCACGTTTACAAACAGGGTGGCCCATGGAAAAGAACCTCCCGCTCTTTTTCCAATCCAGCTGCCAACGCTATAACGAGCAATTGCCCCAAAAACACCGCCTAACCCGATCCATAAGATCATGTCGTCTCACCTTCTCGTGCTGATCCCATCGTTCGTCCCAACCAAACACCAATCAAAGACATGAGTAGTCCACCGATGACACTAAGCATCACATAGAGCACTGCTACGAGCATATGGCCCTGACTAGACAACCTTACAGTATCCACCGTAAAGGTAGAAAACGTTGTGAAAGCTCCTGTAAATCCCGTGCCTATTAGCAACCGAATCTCAGCAGAAATCCGGGTGGAACGTAAGCCATAGGTTAAGAACCAACCCAGAAACAAACACCCCATCAGATTAATAAGTAGGATAGCAGCCGGAAATCCGCTGGCTGGCAGTGGAACTATTTCACTCAGACCATAACGGCATAATGTCCCGGCAAATCCTCCCGCACCTACGAAAAGTAAGTTTTTGTTCATACGAAAATCCCTTCCAATACGATTACATGAATCCTCTGTTAATCATCCTTACGCAAACGCTGATTGTGCGAAATCTTAGCCTCGTTGCCCTGCTCGGTCGCTTGGTAAAATACACGACGTGTCAGCTCCTTAGGCAAATAATCCTGCTTCACATAATGCCCAGGGAAATCATGAGGATACTTGTATCCTGCATGTCCGAGCTTTGCGGCTCCTTGATAATGGGTATCCCGCAAGTGAAGCGGTACCTCTGCTGATTTAAGATCTTCAATAGCAGATGTGGCGCGCGAGATAGCCGTATATACCGCATTTGATTTCGGGCTCTCTACTGCAAAAAGAATCGCCTGTGCAATGTTCAACTTCGCTTCAGGCCAGCCGTTATGACGGTAAGCATCTAATGCACTGACAGCTTGTACCATCGCCTGTGGATTGGCTAGACCGATATCCTCACTACTGGCAGCAATCAAACGGCGAATAAACACCATCGGGTCCATGCCCAGCTTCTCTACTGCATACAAAAACCAGAAAAGTGCGGCATCACTAGAACCACGTATACTTTTATGAAAAGCAGATAATACGTCATACTGCGTTGACTCATCGGCTCGAACTGTTGGACGCCGAATGGATTCCTCGGCAACTTCGAGCGTAATATGGACCGTTCCTTCCTTAGTAGGAGGTGTTGTCATTGCTGCCAATTCGAGTGCATTTAAAGATCTCCTGATATCACCATTCGCCATCGAAGCAATGTGCTCAAGTGCATTCTCGTCAACCTGTAGCTGCATAAAACCAAGCCCTTTATCCTTGTCCTGAAGCGCACGCCTCATAGCAATAAGGGAGTGTTCTCTTGTTAGCGGCTCCAGCTGGAACAAAGTTGAGCGGCTCATGAGAGCCCCGTTCACATAATGAAACGGATTCTCGGTTGTGGCACCGATAAAAATGATAGTCCCTTTCTCAACTGCAGGTAGCAACGCATCTTGGCGGGAACTGTTGAACCGATGTACCTCATCTAGAAACAGAATGGTTTTGGTACCATACAAGGACTTGTTGCTCTGAGCTTGTTCAATGACCTCACGTACCTCTTTCACTGTTGCCTCTACCGCATTAAGTCGAACAAACTCGCCTTGCGTATGCTTCGAAATGATGTGAGCTAGCGTTGTCTTACCACAGCCCGGCGGACCATAAAGTAAAATGGATGATACCTGATCCGCTTCTATTGCGCGCCGAAGCAGTTTACCTGGTCCTACTATATGTTCTTGTCCAATATATTCATCGAGGTTTGAGGGACGCATCCGATCAGCCAGCAGCCGGGAATCGCGATCCTCTTCACGACCGAGAGAGAATAAATCCATCATTACACATCCTTGCCTATAATCATCATTGAAAACTATGATCTTGATTCTGTTACTTATCATATCACAATCTGGTAATCACATCGCCACTGTAAGCAAAGCCTAAATTCTAATAAATCCCAAACTTTTCTGGATGATCACTCGTTTAGGAACAAACTTACCTGCACAAATCTAGCCTATAATGTACCCAAATATATGACAAAAGAGGGAATAGAGAAATGAAAAGACGATCACTGAGGATCATCGTCCTCATTGCACTAATCATACTCATTGCTGTTACACTTTACCGATTTATAGATGATTTAGGCCAGTCTTATCAACAATTGGGTCTAGCTCAATACAAAGAACCGGTGGTTGTCTAAACCACCGGCCCTCATAAAGCAGCTATAATCAAGTTCTAGTTCTTTAGCTGCTCACTCAATTGATTTTTTCAACTTAAATGCCTTCTGGCCATCCCTGTGCTGCAATTTCTGGCTGTTCAGGGACAATATAAGATGGAAGCTGTTCTCCATGCAGTAACCACAGTTCATGAAGTGCACGCGTACATCCAACATACATAATCTTGGCATCCCAAGCCTTTTCTGCATAGTGCTCACGGTCTGCATCCGCTACAATTACAGCATCAAACTCAAGTCCTTTGGACAGATATACGGGTAGCACAGACAGGCCGCCCTGATATGTCTGCTTGCTTCCATCAATCAGATGAAGGTCTGGCCACTCCTCAGACAATATACGATGCAGCTCCTCCGCTTCACGAAGTGTACGAGTCAAGATTGAAATCGTCCGATAATTACCCTTCGCAATCAGATGACGCAATGCCAGCCTAAGATCCTGTACCCGACTATCTACCCCTGTATAAGGGATTAGACGGACTGCGTCTCCACTACGAAATACAGGTACAGCGAGGAGGTCACTGCCAACTCCTCTTTCAAGTATTCCATTTGCAAACTCGATAATTTCCATTGTTGAACGGTAACTTCGTGTCAGTGCGAAATATGCTCTGTGCTCTTCATCAAACAGTGAGCTCATCTCTTCCCAAGCATGAACCCCTCGGTACGCATGAATCCCTTGAGATAAGTCTCCTAAAATCGTAAAAGAATGTCCTCTTACGAACTTATCAAGGAGCGCCACCTGGAATGGAGAGAAATCCTGCGCCTCATCAATAACGATATGGTCAAACCGCTGCTCACCTGTAATTTCATTCATTAAGCAGTGAAAATACAGCAGGGGTGTAAGATCCTCTTCCCTGACAATGTTATTCTTCAGATCTTTACGTGTCAGCTTCAACACTTCTGTAGGAATCTCGGATTCAAGCTCCTGAGGCCATAGTCCAGTCGTTTTCGAAGCACCAAACAGCTGCTTATATAACACCAATGGCTCAAATTTCGGCCATTTTCCTGCATAAGATTTCTCACGCTGAGAAGCTTTTTTCTTTCGCTCTTTAAGCAGATGTGAAGGTGTTTTCTTCAGTTCCATTTCCACCCACCGATGCAGTCTGGCGAGCACACGCTCTTTCCGTTTGGCTAGCGGATATGGTTTATATTCTTCGTTGAACCATTCTTCAATCGTTTCACGCTTGAGAACAGCGCCATCCCATGGGGAGAAATCTCCTTCGGGTAAAGCATTTGATTCAATCGATTCAACACAGCGCTGAATCAATGTCATCAATCTTAATGATCCCTTGTAACGTCCACGTACATCATCATTGATATCCGGAGTTCCCTGTCCAGTGGGTGTCTCGAACCAGTAAGACAAGGTTTCAGACGTGTCACTGTTCGTCATACTAATATCCAGCAACTCAGATGCCCAATCACCAAACGTGCGCTGCTGAATATCTCCAACACCAAGTTCAGGAAGCACATCCGATATGTAATCCAGGAACATATGGTTCGGCGCGAAAATGATCATTTTTTCCGCAGATACCTGCTCTTTGTATTGATACAATAGATAAGCGAGTCGATGCAGTGCTACAGTTGTCTTTCCGCTTCCCGCAACCCCCTGGATGATCAAGGCTGTATTCTTAGCCGCACGGATTATCTTATCCTGCTCTGCTTGAATCGTTGATACGATATCCCGAAGCCTATTATCCTTGTTCTCCCCAAGTCGGTATACCAGAAACTCATCCGATACAGCAAGTCCTCCACCTTCACGGTTATATGTGTCGGATACGCGCTCTAAGATCTGCTTACGGATGACCACATTTCGTTTTAAATACACTAAACCTTCTATTATTCCATCCGGGGACTCATAAGAGGCAGGATCATCGCCTCCGGTAAAAGAATAGAACAGACTGGCCACGGGTGCACGCCAATCGATTATCATCGGATACTCACTATGTTCTTCCCGATCAAACCCAACCTTACCGATATAGAGTGGAGTTTGCTCTGGCTTACCGTTCTCTTGAAAATCCAATCGTCCAAAATAAGGCTCTGAATGACCCTTTCTCAAAGCTTGACGTCTTTCTTCACGACCTGCTTCGAGCAATTGCTCTGAAAAGTCATGCCCTGTATAGACTGGGATATCCTGCAGTCGCTTAAGCTGCTTATTAATCTCTGTAATCGCTTCTTCTAATCTCTGTTTCTCTTCTTGATAGGCACTTTGAAAAGAGTCCGTCAAATTCAGTTACCTCCTAAGAATTATTTTTTCTATTTTGTGGATTGACACAAAAAAGGATACCAATTGTAACACACCTCGCCGCAATATACTACTGACACTCCTAATCGGGATCATTCCTGAACCAGCGTCATCTGTTTCTAGTGTATCCCCCTTGGGGGACAGAAAGACGCAGGTCCGTCTACCACGAACGCTGCGTCTTTACATGGAAACCTCAGAACTCAGAGCAATGGCGTTGTACATCTTCTGCTCTAATTTCTTAAATCGTTTATATTATAGACCATCTGCTAAGATGAAAGCCCCGCTCTTTCGAGTAATTCTTTCACTGTAACACTAACCATAATCAATCCTGCTACCGGCGGCACAAACGCATTACTTGCTGGCGGTTGTTTAGCCTTTCGAATTTCAGGTGCATTCTCAGGAACGATCTTGTCGGTAACATCCTGACGGGGTTTCATCGGTTCTTCTGTTGAGAATACAACCTTAACCCCTTTCTTGATGCCTTCCTTACGAAGTTTCGTACGGACAACTCGTGCAATAGGATCCATCGAGGTCTTCGATATATCTGCGACTTGGAACTTGGTAGGGTCCATCTTATTCGCAGCACCCATGCTTGAGATCATCGGAATACCACGTTTCAGACATTCCTTAATGAGATGCACCTTATAGATGATGGTGTCTGAAGCATCAAGTACGTAATCCAGATCGTATTTGAACAATTCTTCATACGTCTCATCCGTATAGAACATGTTAAGGGCGATTGCCTCACACTCCGGATTGATCAGCTTCACACGCTCAACCATCAGATCTGCCTTTTTCTGACCCACTGTTGTTGTCAATGCATGAATCTGGCGATTAATGTTCGTAATATCTACAACATCTTTGTCGATTAGGATAATGCGGCCAACCCCAGTACGGGCAAGAGCCTCCACCGCCATCGATCCAACTCCGCCAATGCCAAGTACGGCCACCGTGCTGTTCTTCATAACCTCGAGCCCCTCAGGCCCGATCGCTAGTTCCGTACGAGAAAATTGATGCAGCATTTTAAATACCTCCTAACAGGCAAGAAACGGCTGAATTACAGCCGTTTCCCCCAAGTATTGATCTGATATTTATGACTTCTTTTCTTCAACTGGTTTTTTCGCTACCTTGATATGAAGCTGTTCGAGCTGTCCTCCGTCTACCATAGAAGGAGAATCCATCAGAAGGTCTGTAGCACTTGCCGTTTTCGGGAATGCAATCGTCTCACGTAAGTTTGTGCGTCCTGCAAGAAGCATAATGAGACGGTCAAGTCCGAATGCAATACCACCATGTGGTGGTGTACCGTATTCAAATGCGTCCAGCAAGTAACCGAATTTCTCGTTAGCTGTCTCAGGGGATAGGCCGAGTGCTGCGAACATTTTTTCTTGAATGTCACGCTTATAAATACGCATGGAGCCGCCGCCCACTTCATAACCATTCAATACAATATCATAAGCTTGTGCACGCACCGCAAGTGGATCTGTATCGAGCAATTCCAGATCTTCGTCATTTGGACGAGTGAACGGATGGTGCTCTGCCACATAGCGCTTCTGCTCTTCATCATAACTTAAGAGTGGGAAGTCTAGTACCCAAGCGAATTTGAATTCATTATCATCAATCAGACCGAGCTGACGACCGATTTTAAGACGGAGTGCACCAAGCACATCAGCAACAACTTTTTTGTTATCTGCAGAGAATAACAGCAAGTCTCCCTCTTCTGCTCCTGTACGCTCTTTAATCGCTTCAATCTCCTGCTCCGTAAAGAATTTAACGATAGGTCCTTTGAATTCTCCTTCTTTTACTTGAATCCAAGCAAGACCTTTCGCTCCATAACGAGCAGCATATGGTCCGAGATCGTCAATCTCTTTACGTGTCCATGTACCGCAGCCTTTAGCGTTAAGACACTTCACTTCGCCACCTTTTTCGATAACGGAAGCAAATACTTTTACACCACTTGTAGCAACGATGTCATTCATTTCGATCAATTCAAGACCAAAACGAAGGTCTGGCTTATCGGAACCGTATTTACCCATAGCGTCAGCATAACTAATACGCTGGAATGGTGTTGCCAATTCAACACCAATGGTTTCTTTGAACAGTCGAACCATCAGCTTCTCCATCATGTCCAGAAGATCATCGCGATCCATGAAGGATGTCTCAATGTCGACCTGTGTGAATTCCGGCTGACGGTCAGCACGAAGGTCTTCGTCACGGAAACAACGAGCAATTTGGTAATAACGTTCAATTCCGCTTACCATCAATAGCTGTTTATACAGCTGTGGCGATTGTGGCAGTGCGAAGAATTCACCTGCATGAACCCGGCTTGGTACCAGATAATCACGTGCACCTTCTGGAGAGCTCTTCGTCAGAATTGGTGTTTCAACATCCACAAAACCTTCTCCATCAAGGAAGTCACGGAACACTTTAGATGCTTTAGAACGAAGCATTAGTGTCTTCTGCATTTCTGGACGGCGCAAGTCGAGGTAACGGTACTTCAAACGAAGCTGCTCGTCCACTTCTACCCCATCTTCAATGAAGAATGGAGGTGTTTTAGCCGCATTCAATACTTCGATTTCAGTCACTTGAACTTCGATTTCGCCTGTAGGAAGGTTAGGGTTTACCGTTTCAGCCGCACGCTTGACCACTTTACCAGATACAGCAATTACATACTCCGTACGTACTTTATCAGCTGTATTCAATGCGTCGCCAGAAAAATCCGGGTTGAATACGACTTGCATAATTCCACTACGGTCACGAAGATCGATGAAGAGTACGCCTCCCAAGTCACGACGAGTCTGTACCCAGCCGTTTAACGTTACGGTTTCTCCAATGTTGGCGGTCGTTAATTGACCGCAATGATGCGTCCTTTTCATGATTCCATCATACCCCTTTATTTATAATTAAGCCGATACGGCAGGCTAACCAATTTCCTTATGCAATTCTTCCAACTTAACCGTGCGCTGCTCTCCAGTTTCCATCGATTTTAGCGCAATTTCTCCACGGGCAAGCTCATCGTCGCCAAGAATCGCTGTATATCGAGCTTGAAGACGGTCAGCAGATTTCATTTGGGCTTTCATCTTACGTCCGAGATAGTCACGCTCTGCTGAGAGACCAGCATTACGTAAGCTGTACGTCAGCTTCGTGACTTCTTCTTCCGCGGCTTCACCGAGAGCCACAAGATACACATCGAGTGGTTTGATAGCGTTCAGCTCAATATTCTGGTGCTCCAGAATCAACATGATCCGCTCGAGTCCAATACCAAAACCAATGCCCGGTTGATCTGGTCCACCGAATTGTCCAACCAAACCGTTAAAGCGGCCGCCACCACCTACGGTGTCAATCGCCCCAATGCCTTGAGCTTTAAATTCAAAAGCGGTGTGGGTGTAATAGTCAAGTCCACGAACTAAACGCGGATTGATTTCATAGTCCACTCCCATGGCGTCAAGGTATCCCTTCACCTTTTCAAAATGAGTGCTGCACTCTTCATCCAGACTATCGAGAATCGATGGTGCTCCATCGAACTTGTCCTGATCCTTCTTGCAATCCAGTACTCGAAGTGGATTACGCTCCATACGGGACTGACAATCTGAGCACAGATTCTCTCTCATCGGTGTCAGGAAAGATAAGAGTCGATCTCGGTAAGCTGCTCTAACTTCAGGAGTACCTACCGAATTGATTTCTACCTTCACGCCTTGAAGACCCAGTTCTTTCGTAAAGGAATATCCAAGTGCGATTACCTCCGCATCAATTGCTGGATCAGCAGCTCCGAACACTTCAACCCCAAACTGGTGAAATTGACGATATCGACCTGCCTGCGGACGCTCATATCGGAACATCGGAGCGATGTAATACAGCTTGGTAACGTCAGGCTCACCATACAGTTTATTTTGAACATAGGCGCGAACGACGCCTGCTGTTCCTTCAGGACGAAGCGTCATACTGCGGTCGCCCTTGTCCAAAAAGGTGTACATTTCCTTTTCAACGATATCCGTTGTTTCACCCACACCGCGCTCAAACAACGAAGTCTGCTCGAACATTGGTGTGCGGATTTCACGGTAGTTGTAGCGACGACATAAATCACGTGCCTTCTCTTCAACAAATTGCCATTTCTCGACTGTACCCGGCAAAAAATCCTGTGTGCCTGTCGGTTTCTCAAACTTGATATTCGCCATTCGTTCTTCCCTCCATTAATCCTACCAATGAGCTTCAATTAAAAACTGACTTATATATTTCTATCTAGAAATACTAAAAAATCTCTCGTCCCTGTGTTGTACATTCAACAACAACAGGGACGAGAGATTGTTATCAACAGAAATCTCCCGTGGTGCCACCCACATTCCGGATTCATCCATATTTGATCAACAAAGATCATAAATTCTAAGGATTAGGCCGCTTCAAACCGGATAACGCTCGGTAAGCGCAGAATCGGCTACTACATATATCTACCCGTAATACGGGTATGTTTCGCCGTCTGTTCTCGGGGAGGTCATTCGTCCACTCATCAAGGGAATCCTTACAGCCAAAGGGGTTCCTCTCTGGATCTTGTGGGGATGGAGTACTTAGTCCCGTCATCAAATCAGTATCGATATTTATATTTTACCCAAAACATTATATTTTTAGATTGTAATGAACCGCCGTACTAAAGTCAAGAAACTTCCACAATTTCTTACTATGAAAAAAAAGAAAGACCTACAAACCGATGTTGTAGGTCCAAAACATTATATAAAAAAGGGGGTCATGCTGTTATTATAAACAGCTAATATTAAGAGAACATGATACTAATATTACAGTTATATTACAAGTCTGAAAGCGGTATCTTTAGCGAAGCCAAAAGCCCCTGGCAAGACCCCAAATAGAGGCAACCAGAGGCTTTCAAAGTGTCTATGTTGTTCAGCAATTATTCAAATCGCTCAATAAACGCCTGATTTTTCCGAAGAACCTGAACCACTTCGTCATAATCAGCATCATTTACTTTAGCTGACAAAACATACTTCAGATCGTCATAATCCGAATCCGTTAATTCTGTATTATCCACCCAATTATCGTGCTCTGGAGCAGGAAGATCCTCAGAGCGCTCCGTACCCGGTAGCGCATTTGTCCCGACAATCGCGCCTGGAGATACAGGTGCACCACCCACTGGACCCGAGCCAGGAGCCGTACCGCCTACTCCTGAAACATTCCAGGGTACAAGCGGCACAATAATATTCGCAGACTTGCCAATGGCATCTTGAAGCTGTCCAACTTCCAATTGATCGACTTTATACGTCTGAAGCGTTGTTCTAGCTCCTTCCGCTTCACTTTCTGTCCTAAAGTATGCTTGAATTTGTTTAGACATGTCCATTCCTCCTTTTTTTCAAAACCATGTTGAAAAACGGGTATTGCATGAACAAGATCATAGCCTGGTCAGTGATTCGTCACAGTACTTTCAGTAATTCACGTACGAACGCAGGCTCATCCTTCGGTGTACGTGAAGTGATAAAGTTGCGGTCAACGATGACTTCCTCATCTTTGAATGATGCACCCGCATTGACCATATCATCTTGAAGTGGTGGATACGATGTAATCGTGCGCCCCTTCAACAGATCGGCACTCGCCAAAATTTGCGGACCGTGACAGATCGAAGCAATCGGTTTGCTTGCCTTATCAGCCTCACGTACAAACTTCAAAATATGGGAATCCAGTCGTAAATTCTCCGGAGAGGATCCACCTGGAATGACCACCGCATCATAGTCTTGAATACTTACATCAGCAATGGCTTTATCCGTTGTGTAAGTTACTTTACCTTGTTTACCTTTTACCTCTTGGCCTTGTTTCAGTCCGATGATATCTGCCTGATGTCCGGCTTTCTTCACTTCTTCATAAGGAACCTGCATTTCGGAATCTTCAAATTGATCAGCTAGTAAAAAAGCTACTCTACTCATGATGTTAAGTCCCCTTTCGCTATCGTCCTTGCCATCTTATTACCCTGTTGTGATTTTTTTATAACAGAAATTCATATAAATAAATCTGATTCAACCTAATAGCAATAAAAAAAGCTGCCGTGTAGGCAGCTTGATGAATAACAATAAAACCCAGTTCTACCTTCTCGGCAGAAGAATCCGATCACTTGCTCTGACTTCCATTTTCCAAAACGGATCAACGGGTACGATTACAGATTGGTTCAGACCCTCTGTTTCTCTAACTCCACTCGATTCAAGAATAGAGACTGCACGATGCAGAGCCGATTTAGGGGATTGTCTCATAAGTTAATAAATCTCCTTTACACTGTGATTCAAACATTCACCTCTGTTTCACAGCATGTCCAGTTATCATTAACCTATGCGAACTTTAATCTATATCCCCTAAGGATTACGACTATCGATAATAATTGTCACAGGGCCAGAATTGGTTAAAGAAACATCCATCATCGCCCCGAATACTCCTGTCTCCACCTGCAAACCTTTGCTAGCCAGCTCGGTATTGAAACATTCATACAGCTTCTCAGCTTGCTCTGGTCTAGCTGCCGCCATAAAGTTAGGACGTTTCCCCTTACGACAATCACCGTATAGTGTGAACTGGGATACGGATAGAATCGCTCCACCCACATCTAGCACACTAAAGTTCATTTTTTCATCATCATCTTCAAAAATCCGCAATCCCGCGACTTTATCAGCTAAATATTTCGCGTCTTTCTCCTCATCTTCATGGGTTACACCTACCAAGACCATAAGCCCTTCCCCAATGGTTCCTACAACCTCTTCGTTAACAGTCACTTGTGCATTCTTACATCTTTGAATGACGACCTTCATAGAAATCAGACCCCTTATCATAAAAATAGCGGGCCAACCTCCTTTATAAGGAAGCCAGACCGCGTAGTAATCATTGCACGGCGAATGAGCCGCCTAGCACGTACATCTATCACTGCATAATTCGGTGAACGGTATAAACATCCTTCACACGTTTAATCCGTTCTACAACCGACTGCAGATGATCTGTATTGCGAATGAGTATGGTCATATGAATCATGGCCATCTTATTCTTATCCGATCTGCCTGTAACCGCTGAAATGTTCGTTTTGCTCTCAGATACAGCTTGAAGCACTTCATTCAGAAGTCCATTACGGTCATGACCAGTCACTTCGATGTCCACACTATAGTTCGCTTCGACGGAGGATTCCCAATCAACCTCGATCACGCGTGCTGCTTCTTCACCATCACCCGTAGCAGGTAAGTTGGCGCAATCAGAACGGTGCACCGAAACGCCGCGTCCTCTTGTGACATAACCTACAATGTCATCTCCCGGAACCGGGTTACAACATCTTGCAAAACGGACAAGTAAATTGTCTATGCCCTTCACGCAGACGCCATTCGTTGGACGACTCCGTTTCTCTGGAGGAGCCTTGATCTCCTTCATCTCGGATGTCAACTCAAGCAGGTTCGCTTCTTCCTGCTCCTTGCGAAGCTTCTCAGTCAATTTGGTACAAATCTGAGCTGCCGTAATTCCTGCGAACCCAATGGCGGAGAGCATATCCTCAATATCATTGAAGGCAAATTTCTTGGCAGCCTCAATCAACTTATCGTCACTCATCCAGTCGGATGGCTCCAGGCCAAGTCGCTTCAATTCACGCTCGAGCATATCTCGGCCTTTTTCAACGTTCTCTTCCCGCTTTTCTTTTTTGAACCACTGTTTGATCTTGCTTCTCGCATGTGACGATTGTGCAATTTTCAACCAGTCTTGGCTCGGCCCATAGGAATGCTTAGAAGTCAAAATTTCAATGATATCCCCTGTTTTGAGCTGGTGATCCAGCGGAACGATCCGTCCGTTCACCTTAGCCCCTATTGTCCGATTACCAACCTCAGTATGAATACGGTAAGCAAAATCAAGCGGAACCGATCCAGCCGGTAGCTCAATAACCTCACCTTTTGGTGTAAACACAAACACCAGATCCGAGAAAAAGTCCATTTTGAGTGATTCTACAAATTCCGATGCATCCTTCGCTTCATGTTGAAGTTCAAGAATTTCACGGAAGAAGGTCATTTTATTATCAAAGTCTCCTGCTCCAGAGCCTTCTTTATATGCCCAGTGAGCGGCAATACCGAATTCGGCTGTACGATGCATATCAACAGTTCGAATTTGAACCTCAGTAGGCTCACCGTTCGGACCAACTACCGTTGTATGAAGCGACTGATACATATTCGCTTTCGGCATTGCGATATAATCTTTGAACCTTCCTGGCATAGGCTTCCACAAGGTATGAATGATACCTAATGTAGCGTAACAATCCTTGATATTATCGACAATAATTCGAATCGCTAGTAAGTCATAGATTTCATTGAATTGTTTGTTTTTGACGGACATTTTGTTAAATACACTATAAATATGCTTCGGTCTACCAGACAATTCAGCTTGAATACCCATTTCGTCCAGCTTCTCTTGAATACGTTCAATAACGTTATCAATGAATTGCTCGCGCTCTGCACGTTTCTTATGCATCAGGTTAGCAATACGATAATATTGCTGAGGATTCAAATACCTGAGCGCAATATCCTCCATCTCCCATTTAATTGCTGAAATACCGAGACGGTGAGCAATAGGGCAGAAAATCTCCAGAGTTTCATGTGAAATACGACGCTGGCTTTCCTCAGACTGGTACTTTAGTGTACGCATATTATGAAGACGATCTGCCAGCTTTATAACGATCACGCGGATATCCCGAGCCATCGCGATGAACATTTTGCGGTAATTCTCGTTCTGTTGTTCTTCCTTAGAACCAAACTTAATACGTTCCAGCTTGGTTAATCCATCCACCAACATAGCGCAAGTATCACCGAACTTCTCGCGGATTTGCTCAAGAGAAACCGTTGTATCCTCAACGACATCATGCAATAGCGCAGCAATAATAGACAACGTGTCCATCTGCATATTGACTACGATGTCGGCTACCGCGAGCGGATGAAGAATATAAGGTTCTCCCGATTTCCGCACCTGCCCATGGTGGGCTTGCTCCGCAAATTCATAAGCTTCCTGAATACGGAGAAGATCGGGTTCTTTAATATAGGCGCTAGCCTTCTCGAGTAATCGCTCTATGCCCATTCTTAGTCCTTCTCTTCCCTTTCTATATAAAATAGAACCCGCCCTTTGTCAAAACGTGCAGGTTCCCTCATCGAATGTTTTCCTATTATTATGACGCTTACTACCGTTCACGTCAACACTGTAGACCTGGTAAATACGCTTAACATCAAGCTTTAACGATAATTCCACCCTTATTTCCCCATCAAGACTCTCCAAGTTCTTACAAGCCTGTATTTTTGCCGAATCCCCATAAAAAATGTTGTTGAAAAATCAATCAATTGTATTTAATCTATTAAAGATCGTAAAAGAACGGTAGCTATGTATAAAAGTCCTAGAGGAGTGAATTGTTTTGCAACGCGAAATTCAAGTAAATGAAAAGCTTCCATTTGGTCCCGGATTCTTGCTAAGCTTACAGCATTTGTTCGCCATGTTCGGAAGCACTGTCCTCGTGCCGAATTTATTTGGAGTCGATCCTGGCATGATCCTGCTCATGAACGGAATCGGTACACTGCTTTATATTTTGCTCTGTAAAGGGAAAATCCCAGCCTATCTTGGCTCAAGCTTCGCTTTTATCTCACCTGTACTTATCGTAATTAATAAGAATCCAGGTGAGAACTACGGGAAAGCACTGGGAGCCTTTATCGTAACAGGCATCATCTTCTGTATCGTTGCCCTGATCATTAAATATGCAGGTACCCGTTGGATTGATTTTGCATTTCCTCCGGCTGTCATGGGCGCAGTTATCGCAATGATCGGTCTAGAGATTGTACCGGTCGCAGCCAAGATGGCGGGCTTCATTCCTCCAAGCGATCCCAAAGAAGCCGCTAACTGGTCCATTGATCCAACTACGATTTCGATATCGATGATAACACTGGGTGTAACCGTTCTGGGTTCTATCTTGTTCCGTGGGTTTCCTAAAATCATTCATATTCTGATCGGTATCGTTACTGGTTATACTTTATCCTTCGTACTTGGTGTAGTAAATGTTGATAACATAAAAAATGCAAGTTTTCTATCCGCACCTCATATAACAACACCTGTGTTTGATTGGGCAGCTATCTTCACTATTATTCCGGTTGCTCTAGTCGTCATTGTGGAGCATATCGGTCATCTGCTCGTAACAAGTAACATCGTGGGTAAAGATCTTTCGAAAGACCCTGGTCTTCATCGCTCACTCCTTGGTAATGGAATCTCAACAATCCTGTCTGGATTTGTAGGCTCAACACCCAACACAACCTATGGCGAGAATATCGGCGTTATGGCACTGACAAAGGTATACTCTGTACGTGTCATTGGCGGAGCAGCTGTAATCGCCATCCTACTGTCCTTCTCAGGCACATTCTCTGCTGTCATTGCTAACATCCCAGATCCTGTTATGGGTGGAGTTTCACTACTTCTATTCGGTGTAATCGCCGCTTCTGGTCTTCGGATTTTTGTTGAACAGCGTGTGGACTTCTCGAAAGCAAGCAATATGCTTCTTGCTTCGCTTGTCTTGGTTGTCGGAGTCAGCGGAATTACACTCAAGATTGGTGACGTTGAACTGAAAGGAATGGCACTGGCTACGATCGTTGGTATGGTCCTAGCTATACTGTTCAGACTTTTCGAAATCTTAGGTCTCTCTAATGAAAAGACAGAAGAACCTACGGTTGATAAAATTACAGACTAATAACAGAAAAGGCCCGGCACCTAAATCATAGGTGCCGGGCCTTTTCGTTATTATTTCCCGGGAAAATCCGATAATATATGACGCTGCTTACTCGTAATGCATCAATGTAAATACATCAATTCCCTCTAATTTTTCACGACCATTAAGCTCATTCAGCTCAATCATAAATGCCGCTCCAACAACATTTCCTCCTAATTGTCGTACGAGATCAACAGAAGTAGCGATGGTTCCACCTGTTGCGAGCAGATCATCTGCGATCAGAACATTTTGACCTTTTTCAATCGCGTCGATATGCATTGCCAGTTTGTCTTTACCATACTCAAGATCATAACCAACTTCAATCGTTTCATAAGGCAGCTTACCGCTCTTACGAATTGGTGTGAAGCCAACGCCTAATGCGTAAGCTAACGGAGCTCCTACGACAAAACCACGTGCCTCAGGACCAGCGATAACGTCGATTTTAAGATGTTCAACCATCTTTTTCAATTCATTAATTGCATTCCGATACTCTTCACCATTCTTAAGCAATGTTGTGATGTCTTTGAAGCTAATCCCTGGTTGTGGAAAGTCCGGGATCACACGAATATAATCTTTAAAATCCAATAAAATCTCCTCCTAGGTCAGGTGACTGACGATTACGATGCACCTTTTGATCGGTTTATCATCCAATGGGTTAGTTGCGCGGTGTTTGCGTGCAGCAAATGCTGCTCCATTTCTGCTAACTCATTCAGCTCCCTGAAATGACAGGAAGCATCCAACGGTTTTTTGTCCGGTTTCGTTATAAAAGTAATCATTCCATTAGAGCGCTCAATAAATACCAATTCCTCGAATACATCGAGTACTTTTATTAACATTCGATGTGAAAGTGAAGATTGTCTATTCATCTGCGCGATAACTTCAGATTCGGACACTGGCTTTGAACCTAAACCGGCAAGCATAATATAGAGCTTTTTAAACTGATCCCGTGTCGGTATTTGCAGAGAGTTCTGCTTATTACGGAGCGGATGCAGTAAAAATATATTTGGCACGGAGTGAAACGTTGACAGTAATGTATCAAGCTGTCCTGCGCTCTCCGGTACGTCCAGCACAAACAACACTGAAATGGACTCACTGCCGCCCTCTTCTGCGACTGAATTCATCGGCAAAATGCCAGCATTCCTATCATATACCCAAAGGGATAAATCATTCAAATGACTTTTTATAGCATCTTTTGAATTTTGTGCGAATACAACTGCTGAGTGAACAGCGGAGCAATGAATATGAGGCTCCAGCACTTCTCTAAGCCGCTTTAACTCTTGAATCGGATCTTTCGAGCCACGGAAATCGAAAACCTGCTGATAGGGCACACTCATGTCTTGTATCATAAGCTGTGGTTTTCGATTTCCATTCCATTCATTTACCGATAATTCACCAAGCACATCCACCTTCGTTCCCTCAGGTAGGACATCGGCAAGATGACCTAATCCAAAGGCAACAGCCTCCAGTTGATGTCCACTCTGCTGAAAGCGTAGCTTTAGATGTTTATTCTCTTTGCCCATTTTACGAACATCTTTCACTTCCAGACCACGAAAGACTACCTTTGGAATCGGATTGGACATGCCAAAAGGTCCCAGCACCTCTAATTCATCAATGACTGGCAGTGGAACATCCGCAATACAGCATTCCAGATCTGCTTGGTACACCGGTATAAAATGTTCTTCGTTTAACACGCCATCCGCAAATGAACATAAACTATTCTCGAATTGTTCCAATTGACTAATATGAAGACTCATTCCTGCCGCTGCAGGGTGACCTCCAAAATGGTGCATAAGATCCTTACAAGAATGCAGCGCTTCATAAATATCGAAACCAGGTATAGAGCGAGCAGATCCTTTACACTCTCCAGTTTCGGCGTTAATCCCGAGTATAACCACAGGTCTATAAAATCTCTCTAATATTTTGGAAGCTACAATTCCGACGACACCCACATTCCAGCCCTCTCCAGCCAGTACAATGACTGATGGAAGCCTATCATACCCCCATCGACTTTGAATCATGTTCATCGATTCTTGAACGATTTGCTCTACGACCTGCTGTCGATTCTTGTTCAGAGCATCAAGTTCCCAAGCCAATCGTTCTGCTTCATCTTGAACTTCTGTCGTCAGAAGTGTCACTGCTCTGCCTGCATGATCGAGACGCCCGCTAGCATTAATTCGTGGGGCCATAGCGAACGCTACATTGAGAGCTGTAACCTGTTCTACATTCACTCCACCAACCTCTAAGAGAGCTCTAATTCCGGCATTCTTAGTCCGTCTCATGGAGTGCAGACCATTCTTCACCAGAACACGATTCTCGCCAGTCAAAGGCATTAGATCCGCGATCGTCCCAATAGCTACAATCTCAAGCCACTCTAGCGGAGGGTTCCCGACAAGCGCCTGTGCTAACTTATAGGCTACACCTACGCCTGCCAATCCCTTGAAAGGATATGGGCAAGCAGGTATTTTCGGATTAATAAGTGCATACGCGTCAGGAAGCTGTTCTGGAGGCTCATGATGATCCGTTACAATAACATCCATTCCTAACTCATTGGCGTACGCTATCTGTTCTACTGCACTAATTCCGGTATCTACAGTAATGACAAGGCTAACACCTTGTTGGTGAGCCCAATCTAACGCATGGTTGTGAAGTCCGTAGCCTTCATTGGAACGATGAGGAATATATATATCATAAGAGGCACCAAGGTAGCGCATCAGGTTGATCATCAGTGATGTACTGGATACACCATCAGCATCATAATCGCCATATATTAGAATATGCTCTTGCTCCTCTAATGCCTTCCGAATCCGAGGGACCGCTTCGTTCATACCGAGCATTAAAAATGGATCATGCGTCAGCTCAAACGCTCCGTTCAAGAACACTTCTCCATCCTGTGATGAAGTAATTCCTCTAGCAGCCATTAAAGATGCTATGAGAGGAGATATCGAAAGCTCACTTGCAAGCTTGCCGGACACCTCGGCATCTGGAGATAGCATTTGCCATTCATACTTGGAATATAGCACGAAATTTCACCTTTCTTTACATCGCAATACTGTTCTAACTGATCTTCATGAAACAATCACTGTGGTAGTGTTGGAAGATCGTTATCCACCAAATCATAATTTGATTTATATGGATAGCCCGGTTCGTATGGAACTACACTAACATTTGCATTAATTACGTGTACAAACCGGTGTAGTAGCAACTTTCGGATTCGATCCGCAATCTCATGGGCTTCCCATACGGTAATACGTGGATTAACGCTGACCTTCACGTCAATATTCACCTGACCCTGACGTATTTGGCCATACTCTTGCACCTTTATATCCTCAACAGTAATTACACCATGGACTCTCTGAATGGTATCCATGTAATCAGCATGATGCTCATGAAGAGGCTTCTCAGTGAATGTATTGTTTACGGAACTTGTGACTAGAATATAACCTTTTCGGAGCACAAGCAAGGATACTATAAGAGCTGCAATCGAATCCATATATAACAGAGTGTGGATCTCATAATATGAACCCACTCTGGATAGGAAAAGACCACTCAGAACAGTCAATGAAGAGTACAGTCCGAAACGGTGATTTTCAGAATGTGCCTTTAAGCGCTGATCACTTTTCTTCTTAGACTCACGATATTGATATTGGAAGACAATTTCGTTCACGCCTAGTGAAATCAGTACAGCTATAATTGCCTCCAAACCAGGAGCTTCTGGTGTTCTTGTTGAAAGATGCTTTACAGCTGAGACGGCGATTTGTAGTCCGCACACCAATATAACTACAGCAAATAAGATAGACATAAAAGGCGCAGCATGTTCTTCAGATAGTTTTTGCTTACGATCAGATAACTTCGGTCTCCCTAACCAGGGCAGACGGTCTGCAAGCAATGTAGCTGCATTCGAGGCGGAATGTAGCGCATCGCTCATAAGAGCCATACTTCCGAAAAAATACCCCACTACTCCTTTGCCTACAGCCACAGTAGAATCGCTTATGATACCAGACCAAACGGCTGTATCCGTATGAGACAATCGTTCGTTATTCACATGTGGCCCCCCTCAGCTATGCTCTATAACACATACGCCGGTAACTTAGAAAGCCGCGTCGCCTACGACGCGGCTTTCTACATGAATAGTTAAAAGACTACCTTACGCTCATTCTAAATGTCTGATTTAGACGGCTTCGGTGCTTTAGGCTTTGCAATATTTTTACCTTTCAGCAATAGCCACAGCGGGCTGGCAATAAAGATTGAAGAGTAAGCCCCGAACAGCAAACCAATTACGATAGCTAGTGAGAACATTCGTATTGATTCTCCACCCATAATTAACATAAAGAATGCTGCAATGAATACCGATAATGCGGTATACAATGAACGAGCAATGGTTTGAGACAAACTCTTATTAACTAGTTCCACTAGATCAGAATACTTTTTGATTTTTGAGAACCGCAGATTTTCACGGATACGGTCAAAGATAACGATGGTATCGTTAATGGAATAACCGATAATCGTTAAAATAGCGATAATAAACGTCAAGTTCACTTCCAAACGGAAGATAGAGAAAATACTAATGACCACAAATGCATCATGCAATAGTGCGATAATAGCCGCTATCGCAAAACGCCACTCGAATCGAATGCTGACATAAATAATAATTCCGACACATGACAGTAATACCGCATAAATCGCATTTTGTCCAAGCTCTTTAGCCATTTCAGGATCGACCGTATTCACTTCAAAGGAAGCGTCCTTGTCCAATTTCTGAATGCCTGCTTTTAAAGCTTGATCTTGAGGCTCCGTTAGCACCTGGCTAAAGCGAATATTCACTCGATCATTACCCGGCGTAATACTAGCCTCTTCTGCAATACCTGCTTCCTTCAGAATCGGCTCAAGCTGTTCTACTGTAAGTTGCTTCGATGTTGTAATATCCACGTTGGAACCTGAACGGAAATCAACACCATAGTTCAATCCGAGAGCAGCAAGACATATTGCGCCGACGATGGTCAGAATAATCGAGAACGTATAAAAGTACCGGCTGGCACCTACATAATCAAAGTTTTTAAAGCGCACGAATGTCACTCTCCTTTACCCCGAAATGCTTCGGTTTGCTAGCCCAACCCATCTTAACAAGCAAATTGAGCAAGAAACGGGAGAAGTACACGTTCGTGGCAATACTCACGATAATCTCCAAGATAAGGACAAGTGCAAATCCTTTAACAGCACCTGTACCGAACGCAAACATAACAGCGGCAACGATAATCGTTGTTACGTTAGAATCCATGATTGTGCGGAATGAGTTTTTACCACCCGCTTTAACGGAGGACGCAATACTCTTTCCACTTCGCATCTCTTCCCTGATACGTTCATAAGTAATAATGTTGGCGTCAACCGCCATCCCGATCCCCAAGATAAATGCCGCAATACCTGGCAATGTCAGTGTGAAATCGGCCAATACAAATATCAATATAAGCAACCATGTATGCACGATAAGTGCGAAGCTCGCAAGCAAGCCAGGAATACGATACATACCGATCATAAAGATTAGAATGGCTACAGAAGCAATTAATCCTGCCTGGAGCGTCTTAGTCAAAGATGCCATCCCTAAGGTTGCGCCTACGCTTTGAGAGTATTTCTCTGTCAGCTTCAGTGGTAGTGCCCCTAGATTAATCGTATCACGAATTTGCTTCGCTTCGTCAATCGAATAATTACCAGTAATCTGCGCACTACCATCCGTCAGAACAGCTCGTACCGTCGGAGCAGATAATAGTTCGTCATCCATAAAGATCGCAAGTTCTTGTCCAAGAAGACGCTCTGTAATTTCAGCGAAACGAGCTTTATCTCTTACTTTGATATCAATCATTGGCTGATTCAAGCTATCATAAGCAACAGAAGCTCCATTCTCTACGAAATCGTCTCCCCGAAGTTCAATCTTACAAAACTCTTCTCCCTCTTTACAGCCGTCATTGCTTCGGAACGTAAGGTTCGCTGGTTCTTTCATCGTCTTGCGGACCTCAGCCTCGTCGGTTACACCGGCGACCTTCAGACGAATACGGTTCGTCCCCTCCGGTGTTACCTCCGGTTCGGTCGTTCCCATTGCGTCTGCACGTTTTTGTAAACTTTTTGCGGTCTCCTGCAGGGCTTCTTTTGTCACCTGCTGGCCTTCTACCAATGGCTCGGCCTCATAAAGGATTTCAAAGCCGCCCTTAAGATCCAAACCTAAACGAACGTCTTTTACTAATCCCGGGCTCGTCACAACCATGATTCCGGTGACCACGAGTACGGTAACGATGAAACTGATGATTCTCTTCATGCCGTCCCTAGTTCCCCCTTCTATTTCTCAATATTCCTATTATAGCCATGCCTCAAAATCCAGTCAATTTATCATTAATTGTCGTTCTGATCAAAATAACTCAATTTCCCGAAAGAAAAGGGATCAACCTTCGTCAATCGAAAGGAGACCCCTTATATGCTGATATTGTCATATAATTCATCAAACTGGTAGCTTTCAACGATAATACGTCATTCACTAACTGATGAAGGGAAGGGATTCCCTGCTTCTCATACTTACTGCTTACGCATCTCCATACATCATCACTTGTCACATATTCGTAACCTACCATACGAAATTCTTCAGCTTTACTGGAGCAGATCATCTCAATTGTGACGATCAAATCTTCATCACTCATCGATTCCAATTCCATGTTCGCTCTCCTCCTCCTGTTACCTTAAAAGCATACATTCGACTACAAACACACCATTCCCTTCTTTTCGTACCACGGCCCTAGAAAAAAGTAAAGCATCATATGGGACATGTAGGGCATATCCATAAAGTAGGACAACAATCAACCTGCACATGTTACGGATTCTTTTGACCAGGGAGTGGGATGAGTATTGAACAAGCAGTCATTTATTAAAGGGACCATTATTCTATTAGCCGCCGGTATCATCAACCGGTTACTCGGATTCATACCACGGATTGCGTTACCACGGATTATTGGGCCGGAGGGTGTCGGTATTTATCAGCTTGGCTATCCGTTCTTTATTGTTCTTGTCACCATCATTACAGGGGGCATCCCTCTAGCCATTGCCAAAATGGTTGCAGAAGCAGAAGGTGCCGGCAATAGCGATTATGCCAAACGCATATTACGTACCAGCCTAACCCTAACGGTAACCCTCGGCAGTATATTTATGCTTTTGAGTCTCCTTCTTGCTCCATGGGTTACCAGTGTAATTCTTCCTGATCAGAGGGTCTATCAGACCTTTGTCAGCATGACACCAATGATGATCATCATAGCTGTGTCTGCTGTTTATCGTGGTTATTTTCAAGGTAAACAGAATATGGTTCCTTCTGCAGCATCATCGATCATAGAAACGATCGTTCGCATTGTGTGTATGCTCTGGTTTGCACACCTTCTGATGCCCAAGGGCCTTGCATATGGAGCGGCTGGAGCGATGCTTGGAACCGCAGTAGGAGAGTTAATCGGAATGTTTGTATTGCTCTGGCAGTATTCACGGAACGAACGTAGCAAACCAGGCACAATGAAAACACCTGAAACAAGTAACCAACAGCTTACGATTAGGCCTGAAGAAACAAATCCTTCAATGCATAGAAGTATTCTTAAGCGCCTGATGGGTATTGCCGTTCCCGTTACGGGAGGCAAAATGGTCGGTTCGATTTCATACTTAATGGAATCTATAATTACAGCCCGAAGCCTGGCTATCGCCGGGATTGCTACTTCGGTTGCAACAGCACAATACGGAGCCTTGCAAGGCATGGTTATCCCGCTACTACTCCTTCCAGGAGCGATTACAATGTCATTGGCTGTAGCGCTAGTCCCATCCCTCTCCGAAGCTGCTGCCAGAAAAGATCTTGTTATGATCCATAAACGTATGAATCAAGCACTACGTCTTGCTTTTGTAACTGGAGCACCTTTTGCCGTTATCATGTACATCTTAGCGGAACCGCTATGTCTTCTCCTTTATAACAATACCGAAATTGGCAGCATGCTTAAGATCATGGCTCCCTTTGCATTATTTCTTTATGTACAGGCACCGCTACAAGCTGCTCTTCAAGCATTAGATCGGCCTGGAAGAGCACTCATTAATACATTAATCGGTGCCTTAATAAAAATGAGCCTTATCTTATATTTATCCTCGAATCCTGCTTTCGGTATTAAAGGTGCGGTCATTGCAATCATTGTAAATAGCATTGCAGTAACGCTTCTTCACGGATACAGTGTCTCCCGTTTAATCGGATTCCGTTTCAAAATGATGGACTTTATCAAGACTGCAGCAGTAATGCTGATTATGGGGGCAGGGGTGTTATTTGGATATCAACATTTTCCGTTCATGACAATCCCTTGGCTTCAGTTTCTTTCAGCAGCTGGTGCGGGCGTAATTTTATATGTCATTGTTGTTTTTATGGCAAAACTTGTTACTCTTCGGGACTTGATTAGGGTACCTATAATCGGGAAATGGTTTAATCGTTAAGAAAGTAAACGCCCCTTACAAGGAGTCGTTGCGATCGACATACAACCTTCCCTTATGATCTATGGAGCATAAGAATACTTCTTTAAAATCTTTTGCACCCTTATTTTGAATTTCATTTTTCAACCAAAATCTCGTTTTATTGATAAGCTCCAGGTTCTCATCCTGCACCTTTCCATCCAAAATCAAAGGAATTGGCAGACCTTCATAGGTAATTTTGCTGTACGGAATCTCAATCCGATTGCTATCCTGTCCGGATCCTGATTTATCATTCGGGCGTTTGCCAGACGACTTTTTCGAAGGAGGTGAACTACTGTTTGAAGGATTTTCATCACTGGTAGCATCTGAAGCATCTTTAGGAATGACGGTCAGTTGACCTGATGTTTCAAGAATCGCAAATTCAACATCTGCCAAGCTTGCAATATCTTTACCCCTAAGCTGCTGCATCAGATCATCTAAATTATATCGCAGCTTACTCATTTCTTTACGATGTAACTTACCCTTAGAGATGAGAATACTGGGCCTGCCATCGGCGAGTAGACGTACTTTGCGGTTCTTTAATCCCCAGTAAGCAAGACCTACCTGAATCGTAACAAGCACGGCTATTGGAATCAGCCCATCATACAGAGGCTTACTTGTATCTTCGAGAACAAAAACAGCTATTTCTGCAATCATAATAGAGATTACCAAGTCAAAAATAGATAGTTTTCCGATCTCTCTCTTCCCCATAATCCGTAAAGTTATAAAGGTAATCCCGTACATTAAAATTGTCCGGAGAATAAGGAGTGTAATATGCGTTGTCAATTAATTTCCCTCCTAGTGGATTGGACATATTCAAGGTACTGGTATTCTGACCCCTGACTCGTCTTTCCATTCGGTAGTTCATAATTAATTAATGGTAATCATTTTAGGGGCTTGGCCATACAATGGTTATTAATTGTAGTTTAATAAAGGGGGTTTGATATATTGGAACCGATCAGGCGCGCTTTCTCCTTAAAAATCACAAGTCCTATTCTCTCAGGTTTATTGTATGCATTTATGTGGATGTTTCTCGGAGCTCTCGGGCTGTCTTTACTTCTGTGGGCAAGCAGTCTATCCGAGGATGATTTATCGATGTACACATTCCTTGTGCATGGAGTGTCTGCAGCATTTGGAGGTATTGTAAGCGGTAAGCGGGCAGGTAACAAAGGATGGTATTATGGGTGTATGACAGGTCTTTTATATGGCATCATGCTCATCCTCATCGGTTTTCTTGCTTTAGACAGCTCATTATCATTTAGTGATCTTACCCTAATTGCTGCCGTTTTAGTTGCTGGATCCATCGGTGGGATTTTTGGTGTAAATTTACGTAAATAAATTGTTAATTCTCTTCACTTAAACTGTGTTACACTGATAACATTGTTTATGATTAGGAAGAGGAGGCCTTTGTTTCATTGTTATATCAATCCATGAATACCATTGCGCTATTTACGACACTTAATGTGATCGTACTCTTGTGGGTTGGTACACTCCATAACCCATTCAAGGCACTATTCGCCCTTGTCAAAGAGCTTGTCACCACACCGCGCTTCTTCATTCTATTTGCTGCGATGGCAGGTATTCTTATGCTTAACAAGTACGAATTGCAATTTGAGCAAGAGTACTTTAATTATCATAAGGATTTCACACCCATGATATTCGGGTGGGAAGGCTCTTTTGTAAAACATCTGCAGGAGCTGTTCTACAGCCCGTGGATTACTCCGATTCTCGCTTATTTCTACTTACTCGTGTTTCAGGCTTTGATAATCGGATCAATAGGCGTATATTTAATTCAGCATAACAAAGCACATGTGTATGCCACTTGTTATGCAATTCTTATCAACTACGCCATGGCTATTCCTTTCTTCTTACTATTCCCAGTAAATGAAGCATGGTCCTATCAGCCAGCAGGAGTAACTTTCTATATGCTTGAGGTTTTTCCTGACTTTGAAAGTGTGTATCGCCCTCTATCCGGACTTAATAACTGTTTCCCAAGCCTTCATACCTCCTTGTCCGTTACGATGGCCATTCTTGCATTTCGATCCGGCAATAAACGTTGGGCAATCATTACAGGTGTAAGTGCTGCTCTTATTGTTTTCAGCATCTTTTACCTTGGGATTCACTGGTTGTCTGATATGATCGCAGGCTCCCTTCTTGGCATATTTGCCTCAACGCTGGGCATTTATCTAGGAAGACTCACCCATCAAAAGGCAAGAACTACATCTCTTTATAATAAGCTTACTAATTAAGACAAGTAGGGCATCTCACAAGATCTAAGATCTTATGGGATGCCCTTTCTTTTTGCCATATGCTCATACCTATATACATCGACACAAAAAACACCTTACTATATAAAAAAGAGCTGTCCCAAGTAAAAAATCTACTTGTAGGATAGCTCCTTTTTCATTACTCTCTACTACAACTCTTATACAAGCAAGAGTTATTTAGACACCTTAATTCGTGGTGCTGTGGCTAATTGAACTGCGATCGAATGTCAGTTTCGTGACATCATTCACTTTCAATACTACCACGTCATCAGTGATCTCTACAATCGTACCGTGAAGACCGCCAATCGTTACTACCTTATCACCTTTTTTCAAAGCGCTAAGCATAGCATTACGAGTCTTCTGCTTCTTCTGCTGTGGACGGATAAGCAGAAAATAGAAGATGACAAACATCAATACGAACGGCAGAACTAAACCTAGAATTCCACCGCCACCTGCTGGCTGTGCTGCTGCAATTTCAAACATATCTTTCCCCCCCTTCATGGACTTCCCATGATGGTTTTACAATTAAAAACCCTTTTCATTATCATGCAGGCCGTATTTTTCAAAAAACTCATCGCGGAAATCAAGCAGACGATCTTCCATGATGCTCTTCCGCACGTTGCGCATGAGATTAAGAAGGAAATGCAAGTTATGATTCGTTGTAAGTCGTAGACCAAACGTTTCATCACTCTTAATCAGATGACGCAAGTAAGCGCGTGAGTAGTGACGGCATGTGTAGCAATCACACTCTGGATCCAGCGGTCCAAAATCCCTGGCGTACTGAGCATTGCGAACGACAAGACGACCTTGACTGGTCATTGTCGTTCCGTTGCGAGCAATCCGCGTCGGAAGCACACAATCGAACATGTCCACACCCCGGATAGAGCCCTCCAAGAGTGCATCAGGCGAGCCGACCCCCATCAGGTAACGCGGTTTATTGTCCGGAAGCAAGGGTACCGTGTAATCCAGCACTTCGTACATAAGCTGCTTGGATTCTCCCACACTAAGTCCACCAATAGCATAACCCGGGAAATCCATGGAAGTCAAATCACGCGCGCTCTGGCGGCGCAGATCTTCATACATTCCTCCCTGAACGATAGCAAACAAGCCTTGATCATGTGGACGAGCATGGCTTTTTAAGCAGCGTTCCGCCCAGCGTGAAGTTCTTTCAGTAGACTTTTTAACATAATCATACTCGGCTGGGTATGGTGGACATTCATCAAATGCCATCATAATATCTGAACCGAGCGCATTTTGAATTTCCATGGCAACTTCTGGCGAGATAAACAATTTATCTCCGTTCAAATGGGAACGGAAGTTAACGCCCTCTTCCGTTATTTTTCTCATTTCTGCCAGACTAAATACCTGAAATCCGCCACTATCTGTCAAAATCGGACGATCCCAGTTCATAAACTTATGAAGTCCGCCTGCTTCTTTAATAATGTCATGACCAGGACGAAGGAATAAATGGTAGGTGTTGCTCAAAATAATTTGTGCATCCATTGCCTTTAGTTCCTCAGGACTCATCGTCTTGACGGTTGCCAACGTTCCAACGGGCATAAAAGTTGGTGTCTCGATAATACCGTGTGGTGTATGCACGCGACCGAGTCTTGCACCCGATTGCTTACATGTTTTGATATGTTCATAGGTGATAGCTGCTGCCATTTTGATTTAACCTCCGAATTAATAGATAAACATTGCATCGCCGAAGCTAAAGAATCGATATTCCTGCTTCACCGCTTCTTTATAAGCTGCAAGTATGTGATCTCTTCCTGCCAAGGCGCTTACGAGCATAACAAGGGTTGATTTAGGTAAATGGAAGTTCGTTATCAACGCATCCACCACTTTGAACTCATATCCCGGATACATAAAAATACTCGTCCAACCGCTACTTTCTTTCAATAGTCCGCCTTCACACTGACTACCTACAGTTTCTAAAGTTCTACAGGAGGTGGTACCGACCGCGACAACCCGTCCACCCCTACTTTTCGTCTCATTCAACAGATCCGCCGTTTCTTGAGACAACATATAGTATTCTTCGTGCATAACATGATCCTCTACCCGATCAACGGACATTGGACGAAACGTCCCAAGCCCCACATGAAGTGTTATAAAAGCGATATCCACACCACGCTCACGAATCTGATCAAGTAGCTCTTCTGTAAAATGCAATCCTGCAGTCGGTGCAGCGGCTGATCCTTCATGCTTCGCATACACGGTCTGGTACCGGTCGCGGTCATCCAGTTTCTCCTTAATATAAGGAGGTAATGGCATCTGTCCCAAGGAGTCCAGAATCTCCTGAAAGATTCCTTCATAGGACAATCTCAAGGTTCGTGCTCCCAACTCCCCTTCTTCTTCAATGACAGCACGGAGCTTGCCTTCACCAAATGTTATAACACTGCCCTTTTTTAGTCTTTTTCCCGGTTTAACGAGGGCTTCCCAACGGTCCCCCTCAAGATTCTTGAGTAGAAGTACTTCCGCCTTGGCCCCCGTGTCTTCTTTAGCACCAAACAGACGGGCTGGGATTACTTTGGTATCATTCAGTACCAGCGTATCGCCGGGACGTAGATGGTCTACAATATCACCAAACACTTGATGAGATATATCACCATTCTCTTTATTGACAGTGAGCAGTCGCGATGAACTGCGGTCAAGCAAAGGTGTTTGGGCAATCAATTGTTCAGGAAGCTCAAAATCATACAAGTCTACATTCATTGTGGTCAGTCCTTAAATATAGTTGAGTTGCGATAATAGTGTTGCAAAATAGCTTTATAATCATACCCTTCATCAGCCATTCCTTTGGCTCCCCACTGCGAAAGACCAAGTCCATGACCGTTACCCTTACCGGTAAATTTAAATCCGGCCGTCTTGTCGATCACTTTAGCCTTACCAGATGCACTCATCACAACTGATCCTGCACCTGAAGCGGTCTGTGTTCCGCTTGCAGATATAACAGAGACATTTTGACTACCCGAAAGGGTGGATACTTCACCGTTAGCGCTCAATACAGTATAACTTCCGGTTGGTTCAATATCAAACATCGTGCTCGGTAATCCATTAAAGGCCGAACGGAACATATCAGGGTATTTTACATCCAAACTTTGTCCATTGGCCTTCACTTGAATAGCTCTACCTGATGGACCCCTCTGCGTAACTTCCAGTGTATTAATGGAAGACGGAAGACTAGAGCTTGTTTTTCCCTTCAAAGATTGGAGCAACTGAGCAGAAGTAAAAGGCCCCCGTACCCATTCATAGCTGTTAGACTCGTTCACCTTATCCAAGATCACAGCTGTATCCCCAGGGTTCATCTGAGCTACCGGCTTTACAGCAGACTGAATGAGCGGAAGCGGTCTGATATTCGTGTCCTTCGCAGTCACCGTCATCATTGGCAGGCCGGCTACGGTGGTATTTCCGGTATCTTTTACATTATCTTCACGGGCATAACCCGTCACCCCATTAGGTAGAAGCACATAGTACCATTGTTTAAGAGAAGCTTGCGATGATTGATCTCCAGGACTCTCTACGGCTGCGAATAAATCATTAGCACTGTTCCACACCTCAGAAGGATCGGCCGTCATCCCTCCACTATTGGAAGAGAACACCGCTTCGACCAGCTTATTATTACTCATTAGCACTTCGCCTTTGGTAGCATCCACAGCTTGAGTAATACTCCCCTTCTCTGAACCTGTTCCGCTATAAGCCTGACTTAATACGGTATCTACCACATGAGCCACTTCGAATTTGTTTCCTTGAAATAAAGCATAGCTCCGTGCAGCAACAGCCTGGGCCTTCAATGCCTCAGTCCCCCATGAAGAGGGTACCTCCGCACCTACAACCGAATACAAATACTGCTCAAATGGAAGTTCATTGACTAGATAAAGCTGGCCATTCTTTGAACCGATCTCAATAGCCCCTCTATATGTACGATCTGAGCGCTCTTTCACTTGTATCCCTGCGCTGGAACCTTCCAACCATAGCTTGGACGTAGAACCTGCTAGCATGTAGTGAGTAGTCGGCTGCGCCTGAGTCAGATCAAGTCCAACATCCTGCTTAATGATCAGTCCTGCGGTGTCTTTACCTACTTCATTTAAAGAGACTCCACCAACAGCTTGAGCAGCCGCTTTCACTGCAGCCAAGTCCGCAGCATTTGCAGCTTCGCCGACCCATACAGCATACTTAGAGCCTGCCACAGTAGGCACAAGAACATTAACAGCATCTACACCCACATTCGCAAAAGTTTGCCGCACTTTCTCAGCGGCAGCTTGAGATTCAAATTGTCCTGCTGACAGGTACATAGAACCTTTTGCAATCGGAGTCTGACCGTTCAGATGAGCAGCAACCGTCTTGGCTGTTCTGACTGCAGCTTCCTTGGCAGCTTTCTCGGTAGCATACATACCTGAGTATAACTGGTACACACTACCCTCACTTGAAGTAGATAAGAAGAGTAGCGGCTTGTCTGATGTCGCTTGAAGTTTCTTCGCTGCCTCAGACGCAGTTTTCCAGTCCTTCGTTTCGAGTACTTTTACACGAAAAGAATCTATACTTAAGCGAACCTGCTCAGCTGCAGGAGTTGTAAAAACGCCTTGTGAACCCTCAGAAGTAATTAGTGAACCGTTTAGCACATCTACCGATTTAAGCGTTACAGCCGGCGTGGTAGACCTATATCTGCTCCCCAAATCTAGAAACATTGCAACCCTTATGGTATCTAATGAAGGGGCAGCCGCGTTAGCAGCCGGTGCTTGCCATACACTTCCAGCCACAACAACCGCCAACAGACCTTTGGCACACCATGAGCCAATACTTCGCTTCCATTCTTTTGTCATCGGATATGTCCTCCTGCGTTGTAAGAATGATGAAAAATTCATGTAGCCTGTTACACAACCAATGATGAACTATGAAACTATCGTCTATCTTCAGGAAACGGTAATCCTAGATGGTTGTAAGCGGCAGGAGTTACGATACGGCCCCTTGGTGTCCGCTGAAGAAAACCGATCTGAAGCAAATATGGTTCGTACACATCTTCAATTGTCTGACTTTCTTCTCCTATTGTAGCAGCAATCGTATCAAGGCCTACAGGACCACCTCGGAAACTCTGAATCATAGCATGAAGCATCTTATGATCCACTAAATCTAGCCCCATCGGATCCACCTGCAACATTTTCAGAGATTCCGCAGCAATATCCGGGGTAATCATTCCGTCACCACGCACCTGCGCATAGTCACGCACCCGTTTCAAAAGACGGTTGGCGATTCTCGGTGTCCCTCTTGATCGTAGTGCAATTTCATTTGCTGCCTCACCTAATATCTGAATACCAAAAATATCAGCTCCGCGGGATACGATATAACTAAGTTCATCCACCGTATAAAATTCTAATCGACTTACTACACCAAAACGATCCCGTAAAGGTGCAGATAGAAGCCCAGCCCTAGTCGTTGCACCTATTAACGTAAACGGTGGCAGGTCTAGCCTTACGGAGCGTGCACTTGGTCCCTTACCAATCATAATATCCAGCGCAAAATCCTCCATTGCAGGGTACAATACTTCCTCTACTGTACGATGGAGACGGTGGATTTCGTCAATGAAGAGCACATCACCCTCCTGAAGATTAGTCAAAAGAGCTGCCAAGTCACCAGGACGCTCTATAGCTGGCCCTGAGGTCGTTCGCAGGTTCACACCCATCTCATTTGCTATAATGTTTGCAAGGGTCGTTTTACCAAGCCCTGGCGGTCCATATAGGAGCACATGGTCTAGTGCTTCTTTACGCATTTTTGCAGCTTCAATATATATTTTAAGGTTTTCTTTAACCTGATTCTGTCCTATATATTCTGCTAGATAACGAGGACGCAGACTAAGCTCTGCTGCCTGATCCTCCATCATCAAGTTAGCCGTTATGATACGGTCATCCATATTCCATAACTCCTTTCAATAACCAAATCTTAGCCGGCAAATAGCAACTGTAGTGCCCGTTTCATAATAACATCCACGGATTCCCCTGCAGTTTTATCCTTAATCTTGAGCCATACCTTATCCAGCTCACTATCTGTATAACCGAGTGCCTTCAATCCCTCACGTGCTTCAGCCCATCCTGCGCTGTCATCTTGCTCCATATCATTAACCGCAAATAATCCAGTAGCGTAGGCAGCACTGCTGAAACCTTCGAGTTTGTCCTTCAGATCAAGAATCATGCGCTGCGCTGTCTTTTTACCAATTCCCGGAAGTTTAACAAGGAACGAAATGTTCTCTTGATAAATCGCTGTAACGACATGATCCGGTGAGCCACCGCCCAAAATGCCAAGCGCGACACGAGGGCCAATACCCGAAACCTCGATAAGCTTTCGGAATAGCATCTGTTCCTCTCTTGTCTGAAAACCAAACAGTAACATGGCATCCTCACGCACATGATGATGTGTAAATATCGTAACTGGTCCTTCAACCTTTGCAAAAGCATACGGATTCGGGCAAAAAACCCGGTATCCTACCCCCTGCACATCAAGAACTATATATTCATTCTCCATATGGACAAGCTGTCCTCGTAAAAAATCTATCATTTTCGAAGTACCTCATTTAACTTAGAATTAAGAGTATACGAATGGGCATGACAAATGGCAACAGCCAGTGCATCCGCCACATCGTCAGGCTTAGGAACACTTTGCAGCTTCAAGAACATTCTAACCATTTCCTGTACTTGTTTCTTCTCTGCTTTACCGTACCCTACAATTGCCTGTTTGACTTGCATGGGTGTATATTCGGCAATGGGTAACCCTTGCTGTACAGCAGCCAGGATAAGTACTCCACGTGCTTGTGAGACGGACATCGCTGTTGTCACATTTCGATTGAAAAACAACTTCTCAAAGGCAACAGCCTCCGGCTTATATTTATCGATTAACTGTACCATACCATCATAAACATGTTTCAGTCTTTCCTCATCCGGCGTGTGAGCTTCTGTCTGAATACTTCCATATTGAACTGGTGTTACTTTACTTCCCACTTTATCGACAAACCCAAAACCGACAATAGCGATTCCGGGGTCTATTCCCATAATCCGCAAACCTAATCTCTCCTCTTAAAGCGAACATATGTATCGTTCTACTCATTATAACAAAAGATTAGCATCAGTTGAGGAAAAACTTTAAACCATTCATTTCCCAAACTTTAGACCATGCCAAAAAGGAGACACCCAAGGTGCCTCCTTCGCTAAAGTCATATTTTCGACATATTCAATCCTTAGTAAGTAGCTGCTCTAGCTTCATTTAGTGAGCTTTCATTACATTTTCGGCCAAATCCCTTGCATAATCACTAAACGTCGACAGAACACTATTGTACTCTTCAATATCCTGAATACGTATGCCATCTTGAAGTTGCTTCAGTACATCCTTTGGCAAAGATGACTCCATCGATCCAATGTCTAACTGAAAAAAGGTTCTCAGTACCTTTTCTTCTTGTGGTGGCCCCTCGAACAATGTAAGGTTCCCGTTTGCATCTATGCTCATGTAAGCTTGTTCCTTACAAGTGGGAGATAGGTCATCTGTCACTGTTTCTTCGAGCCATACTTCACCGTTGTCGTCCATCTTTCCTTTCCAAGATGGGTTATTGTTCATAAGCGAATAGATAGTATCGGTATCAAGATCCCCGATAACCTGTTCCTCTTCACCACACACAAACGAGGTCACGAGATGAACCTTCATTTTTCCTTGAGCGTTATTAAGGTGCTGCATAAATACACGCTGCTCATCGGACTCTAGATCTCCACTGTTTTGTAAATAATTCAGCGTTTCTATGGCAATAGGTGATTCATCCGTCATCTGTGTTAACAGTTTTTTCATTTGATCAGGCAACGTCTGTCCTGCCCAGGCTAAACAACCAATGATCAAAAAGAGAGTAAAGGTCCAAATGGCCCGTTTCCACCGTTTCCATCTTTTCCTTAATTGTTTTTTCATTCGGAAAATACTCAAGTATATCCCCTTCTGTCTCATGTTTTTCATAGTTTGACCGATACACTATTTATTTATTCAAAATATCAACCCGTGATTTACTATTACTTTTTATAAAAAAGTGAAAAACACAAAAAGAATCCATAAACCAGAAATACTCTGATTCATGGATTCTTTATCAATCGGGACGACACGATTTGAACATGCGACCCCCTGGTCCCAAACCAGGTGCTCTACCAAGCTGAGCTACGTCCCGAAAAAAGAAAACAGTAATAAGATAATAGCATAAATTCAATAGATTTAAAAGAGTTTTTTAACAGCTAAGAAAGATTACTCCATTCTATGTAAACCAATGCTATATCACTAAAAAAGCCCTCAGGATCGATATCCTAAGAGGCTTTCCAGTATTCATACGATGCCGGTGAAGGGACTCGAACCCCCACGGTTTCCCTCACGATTTTGAGTCGCGCGCGTCTGCCAATTCCGCCACACCGGCTTAAAATAAAAACAACCTCTTTAACAGAGGATAAATCCACTTATAAAAATAAAATGGCGCGCCCTGAGAGATTCGAACTCCCGGCCTTTTGATTCGTAGTCAAACGCTCTATCCAGCTGAGCTAAGGGCGCAAATATGGAGCGGACGACGGGAATCGAACCCGCGACCCTCGCCTTGGCAAGGCGATGCTCTACCGCTGAGCCACGTCCGCAAAACATATATTCAGTTATTCATACTTAACAAAGATGGTGAGCCATGAAGGACTCGAACCTTCGACACCCTGATTAAAAGTCAGGTGCTCTACCAACTGAGCTAATGGCTCTCAATCAAAGATTAGAGAAATAATGGCGGAACTGACGGGATTCGAACCCGCGATCTCCTGCGTGACAGGCAGGCATGTTAGGCCTCTACACCACAGTTCCATACCTATGTAGATAATAATTGGTTGCGGGGACAGGATTTGAACCTGTGACCTTCGGGTTATGAGCCCGACGAGCTACCGAACTGCTCCACCCCGCGTCATTAAAAGGTGTTTATGGTGGAGGCTGAGGGGTTCGAACCCCCGACCCTCTGCTTGTAAGGCAGATGCTCTCCCAGCTGAGCTAAGCCTCCATAAATCTTGTTATTAATAAATAATGGTGACCCGTAGGGGATACTCTCACTCTGCTCGAGACTGCGAAGTATTCCTATCGATGTCTATGCTTCGACGAACCGTGGGATTCTCATCCCCTTGAAGCAATAAAATAAATGGTGACCCGTAGGGGATTCGAACCCCTGTTACCTCCGTGAAAGGGAGGTGTCTTAACCCCTTGACCAACGGGCCTTATATATAAATCCTAGCTGGCGGAGAGAGAGGGATTCGAACCCTCGAGACGCTTGTGGCGCCTACACGATTTCCAATCGTGCTCCTTCGGCCAGCTCGGACACCTCTCCATAATGGCTCCCCGAACAGGACTCGAACCTGTGACAACTCGATTAACAGTCGAGTGCTCTACCAACTGAGCTATCAGGGAATATGTACCGCTTGGCGACGTCCTACTCTCCCGGGACCCTTCGGTCCAAGTACCATCGGCGCTGGAAGGCTTAACGGTCGTGTTCGGGATGGGTACGTGTGGAACCCTTCCGCTATCGCCACCAAACGGTTCAAGTGTTTGATCACTTGAAAACTAGATACGAAACTTGAATTTGCGAATTATCATAGCTTACGAATTACATTCGTAAAGCTTGTAGGATAAGCCCTCGACCGATTAGTATTGGTCAGCTCCATGCATTGCTGCACTTCCACCTCCAACCTATCTACCTCGTCGTCTTCAAGGGGTCTTACTAATTGGGAAATCTCATCTTGAGGGGGGCTTCACGCTTAGATGCTTTCAGCGCTTATCCCGTCCATACGTAGCTACCCAGCCATGCTCCTGGCGGAACAACTGGTGCACCAGCGGTATGTCCATCCCGGTCCTCTCGTACTAAGGACAGCTCCTCTCAAATTTCCTACGCCCACGACAGATAGGGACCGAACTGTCTCACGACGTTCTGAACCCAGCTCGCGTACCGCTTTAATGGGCGAACAGCCCAACCCTTGGGACCTACTTCAGCCCCAGGATGCGATGAGCCGACATCGAGGTGCCAAACCTCCCCGTCGATGTGGACTCTTGGGGGAGATAAGCCTGTTATCCCCAGGGTAGCTTTTATCCGTTGAGCGATGGCCCTTCCATGCGGTACCACCGGATCACTAAGCCCGACTTTCGTCCCTGCTCGACTTGTAGGTCTCGCAGTCAAGCTCCCTTATGCCTTTGCACTCTTCGAATGATTTCCAACCATTCTGAGGGAACCTTGGGGCGCCTCCGTTACTCTTTAGGAGGCGACCGCCCCAGTCAAACTGCCCACCAGACACTGTCCCCGCACCGGTTCACGGTACTAGGTTAGAACCTAGATACGATCAGGGTGGTATCCCAACGGCGCCTCCACAGAAGCTTGCGCTCCTGTTTCTTAGGCTCCCACCTATCCTGTACAGATCGTACCCAAATCCAATATCAAGCTGCAGTAAAGCTCCATGGGGTCTTTCCGTCTTGTCGCGGGTAACCTGCATCTTCACAGGTATTAAAATTTCACCGGATCTCTCGTTGAGACAGCGCCCAAATCGTTACGCCATTCGTGCGGGTCAGAATTTACCTGACAAGGAATTTCGCTACCTTAGGACCGTTATAGTTACGGCCGCCGTTTACTGGGGCTTCGGTTCATAGCTTCGGATTGCTCCTAACCACTCCCCTTAACCTTCCAGCACCGGGCAGGCGTCAGCCCGTATACTTCGCCTTACGGCTTCGCACAGACCTGTGTTTTTGTTAAACAGTCGCTTGGGCCTTTTCACTGCGGCCCCCTCGTGCTATTCACACTACCGGGGCACCCCTTCTCCCGAAGTTACGGGGTCATTTTGCCGAGTTCCTTAACGAGAGTTCTTCCGCGCGCCTTAGAATTCTCTTCTCGCCTACCTGTGTCGGTTTGCGGTACGGGCACCTTCACCTGACTAGAGGCTTTTCTTGGCAGTGTGAGATCATGACCTTCGCTACTATAATTTTCACTCCCCATCACAGCCCAGCCTTAACGATGTGCGGATTTGCCTACACATCAGCCTCACTGCTTGGACGGACATCCATCAGTCCGCGTCACTACCCTCCTGCGTCACCCCATCGTTCATAACGGTTTACGGTGGTACAGGAATTTCAACCTGTTGTCCTTCGATTACGCCTTTCGGCCTCACCTTAGGTCCCGACTTACCCTGAGCGGACGAACCTTCCTCAGGAAACCTTGGGCTTTCGGCGGATCAGATTCTCACTGATCTTTTCGTTACTCATACCGGCATTCTCACTTGTATGCTGTCCAGCGCTCCTTACGGTACACCTTCAACCTACATACAACGCTCCCCTACCCCTGATACTAATGTATCAAGCCATAGCTTCGGTGGTGTGTTTAGCCCCGTTACATTTTCGGCGCAGAGTCACTCGACCAGTGAGCTATTACGCACTCTTTAAATGGTGGCTGCTTCTAAGCCAACATCCTGGTTGTCTGTGCAACTCCACATCCTTTCCCACTTAACACACACTTGGGGACCTTAGCTGATGGTCTGGGCTGTTTCCCTTTTGACAATGGATCTTAGCACTCACTGTCTGACTCCCGGATATAAGTCTATGGCATTCGGAGTTTGACTGAGCTTGGTAACCCTTGCGGGCCCCGCACCCAATCAGTGCTCTACCTCCACGACTCTAATTCCGAGGCTAGCCCTAAAGCTATTTCGGGGAGAACCAGCTATCTCCGAGTTCGATTGGAATTTCTCCGCTACCCCCACCTCATCCCCGCATTTTTCAACATACGTGGGTTCGGACCTCCAGTGCGTGTTACCGCACCTTCATCCTGGACAGGGGTAGATCACACGGTTTCGGGTCTACGTCCACATACTAATTCGCCCTATTCAGACTCGCTTTCGCTACGGCTACAGCTTCTCGCCTTAACCTTGCATGGGAACGTAACTCGCCGGTTCATTCTACAA
>NZ_CP186006.1:895000-1422500 GCF_049311625.1 Paenibacillus sp. EC2-1 | reverse complement strand
GAACATCACCGAATTACTTCGAGAAAATATCCAACCTTCCAAATCATTTAAAGAGCGATTCGCTCATTTAGAAAAACTGACGAGAATTAAAAATTCTCATTTTTGATCTTACCGAAGTAAGATCGGTTTAACTCACTCGTTGTTCAGTTTTCAAAGGTCAATTCTTCAGTGTCACTCGCGAATCTCGTTCACCGCAGCAACTCTTATATCTTATCATGTCTCACTTTGTTTTGCAAGAGTTTTTTTAAAAAGTTTTTTTGAAGTCTTTCAGCTTTTAAACTCTCTCGCCAGTCACTCATTCTATCGTCTCGCGACTGGATTTATAATATACCATACGTTTAAAAACGGAATCAACCCATAAAATATTCCAATTGTATAGTAAAACAAAAACAAAGCAAGACAGGCGTTTTCACCCATCTTACTTTGATAGCATGCTTACTTCTTACTTTAGACTCTACTCTTGTTAGAACTAACCTTTAATCCAAGGATTTTTACGTTTAGGTTTTTTGATCTCCTTACGTGTCTTCTTAGGTGTAGATTTCGGTTTCACTCTTGTACGTCGTTCGCGTGACACTTTTGCTTCAACCTCTGTTTCATCAACTGATTCTTCTTGATATTCCGTATCAAAAGACTCCACACCAGTAGCATTTACGGATCCCGGTTCGTCTTCTTGACGTCCGTGGCAACCACAGTCTTTTTTAGGATGCTCCACATTTTCACCATGTAAAGGGTAATTCATCCCTATACCCCCTTGAGGAAAAGCCGAGTTCCCCATCGTTTGTGCCATCCCCTCCATCCCATAAGCAGGCCAAGGGGAATATGGCTGTACTCCACAGCAACAAGGCATTACAGGGAACTGACAGTGATTAAAATGATGTGGATAGTTACTATGGTGCTGATGATGGGGGTGCATTTGACCCCAGCTCGGATTCATCATCATCCCCTGACCATAAGGCGTTGGTACTTCAGTTCCACCATGACATCCACAAGGTGATTTTTGATGATGAGCCATCCCCATACCTGATTCATAAGAGATAGATGGTTGATTTTGTTCAGGGTGTATCATGTTTGGACTCATTGACGACATACCGGGCATATAAGACTCCGCTATATTCAGATGATTATTCTCAAGTGTCATTGGTTGTTCTGTTATACCCGGGTATGGTGAATTTGGGGCTCCCCATCCTGGCAACATCTCATTCTCTCCTGGATGCATCATATGCTGTGGCCCATGCCAATCATGTGAAGTCATCATATGATCCTTACATCCACATGGAGATTCAGGAAACATCATCAGTGGAGCTGGTTGAAACATCATAGCTGGTGATTGGTAGCAATCCATTTGTTGAGGCATAACGTATTCATGACACTCCGGAAAAGGAGGACATGGCTCAGGAGCCGGGACAAAATGCATCTCCTGACAGTCTGGTTTCTCTTGCTTCTTATCCTTACAGATCGGTTCCGCAGGCGGTAAAATTGGGTTCTCTGGTTTAATAACCAATTCCGGCATAATCGATATCTCAGGTTTTAATGTGATCTCAGGAATTATTGTAATTTCCGGCTTAACGTTGACTTCAGGCTTAACTTCGTTTTCAGGAAGCATAGGTATGTTAGGTAAAACTGGCATATTGGGCATTGGTGCATTCATTTCTTCTTTAGGAGCAACTACCTCTTCCTTGGGTGCTGTCTTTTCTTCCTTCGGTCCTGTGTAAGTTTTACTTCCTGGAATCGTCTTATCTGGCATATGTCCATTACCACCGGCATGCTGATTATTGCCTGGGTTCGTAAATGTTCCCGCAGCGGGGATGTTAACAATTTCTCCTACTAGTAGTGCATTAGGATTCTTAAGTTGAGGGTTCGCATCTATGATCTCCTTCAGTGAAACTCCCCAAGCTTTAGAAAGTTTCCATAGTGAGTCCCCTTGCTTCACGGCATGTTTATGGATAATGGGCTGACTGCCTTCTGGAACGGGAACAGGTTCTGTTGGTATTTTTACTTTCATGCCAATATCTAGTTTATTCGGATCTACTAATTGAGGATTTGCATCCACAATTTTAACCAAAGGTACTCCATATTTTTTAGATAGCTCATATAGGGAGTCGCCCTTCTTGACGATGTGTATTTTCACGCCGCTAAACCTCCTACACTCTTCTAGGCGTTTTAAAGCCTTTCGCCTGCATTCGTTACTACATCCTATGCAGAAGATGGGCGATTGACATCCCTATACACAAAAAAAATCCTTTCATCAACATGAAAGGATTTTGAGATACTTAATTAGTACAAACGGTACAGGACCATAAAACTTTTACAATGCACTCATTCTGAAGCTGTCTTATAAACTGCCCTCATCTTATATTTCAATTTTCGACTTCTCTTTCTCATACGCAAAGCCAGGGTAGGAACCAAGTACGCGAACCTGACATCCCAGGGCTTCAATCTCAGACATTGCCGCAGTAAGTAATACAGAATCTGACGTATCAAGAACATCGATATAGAAATAGTAGTTACCTAATTTCTTCTTAGTTGGGCGTGACTCGATACGGGACAAGTTTAATCTTCTCCAAGCAAATGTAGATAACACTTGATGAAGCGCTCCTGGAACGTCTTCTGGAAGTGTGACCAAAATACTTGTCTTCACCAGCTCCGGGGTACGGGGCACCTCAATCGGGCTACGACCAATCAAAACAAACCGTGTGTAGTTGTTATCATGGTCCGTAATCTTTTCTGCCATAATATTTAATCCATGCGTAGAAGAGCCCAAGGTTGTACCAATAGCTGCCCATCCTTTTCCTGGATTTTCTTTGACAATCTTTACACCTTCAGATGTGCTACCTACAGGTTCAAGCTCAGCGTCCGGAACATACTTAGATAGGAACTGTCTGCATTGAGCTGTAGCGACCGGATGTGAGTATATTTTTTTGATTTTCTTATAATCAACAATTCCATCCTCTGTCTGGAACTCAGATGCGTCACCAATAAGATTCTGAATGGAGGGATACACCCACTCCACTTGCATAGGTATATCAACTTCATTTACAAGCCAATCCATATGAAGGCTAACCGAGCCTTCAATGGTATTTTCAATTGGAATAACGCTATAATCACTTTTTCCATCTACAGTTGACATGAAAACATCAGATATCAGCTTATGATGAACAAACTCTACAGGCTCATCTTTAAGTAAATATAAAATAGCTTCATGAGAAACTGACCCCGAGGGTAGCAATGCTATACGTTTCATGTGGTAACTTCCCCTCTAATCATATCCATAAATGAAATGCTCTGTAATTCATCCAGCACCTGTACCCCATGAATGTCTGGTGAAAGTAACAAAATCGATGCTGGGATTCCTTCCTTTTTCATCGTTTCAAGGAGATAGGTTTGAAGTGCCTCTACACGTTCATCTTCTCGCTGTATGAATGCAATGAGTGTGGGTCCTGCTCCGCTTAATGCTACACCCAATGCACCACGATTCGGAGCTTCATCAAGTATTTCAGCCATCCCAGGCACAAGTGCCGCACGGTACGGTTGATGAATCCTATCCTTCATTGCGGCTCCGATCAGGTCTAATCGTCCAGAGGATAATGCAGCAGTCATTAGCGAAGAGCGACTGATGTTATATACAGCGTCAGCAAGCGAAACCTGCTTCGGTAGCGCCTCTCTTGCCATAGAGGTAGCCAGGTGAAAATCTGGAATTACGACCATCGTTTCCAATTCAGCCGGTGGTTCAATCCGGACATAGTCTGCATGTTGTCCATCCCAAGCAGCTGCAATAATACCCCCAAACAAAGATGCACCAACATTATCAGGATGTTTTTCAAGATTCGTTGCCATATCGAATAATTTACGATCCGGTAGAGGAGAACCGATTAATGCATTAGCTGCCGCGAGAGCCCCCACGATTGCTGATGCACTACTGCCTAGTCCACGAGTCAACGGAATTTCTGAGTACATAGATATAGAGAGTTCAGGAACAGAAATACCCGCTTCTTCAAAAACCATCTGAGCAACCTGATAGATAAGATTACTCTTATCCTCCGGGACCCCTGTCATTTGATCCCCAAACAACTGGAATGAAGTTCGGTCATCCTGCTTCATTTCAATCCAAGCATACAGAGATAAAGCCATTCCTAATGTATCAAATCCCGGACCGAGGTTAGCCGTGCTGGCTGGGACCTTAATCCGGACTCTTTCAGACAAACTCATACGTGCGCAGCTCCTTCAAGCTTAGCAATAGCATCCATGACAGCTTCTTCTGTATCTGATACCACAAGTGGCTCAGAATTTACTGTTTTGATTGCAATATTAGGATCCTTCAGACCATGGCCAGTGAGTACACACACAACACTCTCTCCACCTTTGAAGTAACCTTCACGCTTCATTTTGTACACACCAGCAATCGAAGCTGCAGAACCTGGTTCTGCAAAAATACCTTCACGTGAAGCAATAGCACGGTATGCTGCAAGGATTTCATCATCAGTAACGTAATTAATCTGTCCTCCAGATTCATTAGCCGCAGCAACCGCTGTTTTCCAGCTTGCCGGATTCCCGATACGAATCGCTGTAGCAACTGTTTCAGGATTTGGGATCGGCTCACCTTTTACGATGGCCATTGCGCCCTCAGCTTCGAACCCAAGCATAGTTGGGAGTGAAGATGCCTTACCAGCAGCATGATATTCCTTAAACCCTTTCCAGTAAGCAGTTATGTTTCCTGCATTACCAACAGGAATTGCAAGGACATCAGGTGCTTTACCAAGTTGATCAACGACTTCAAATGCTGCTGTCTTTTGACCTTCAATCCGGTACGGATTCACCGAGTTCACTAGAGTAATAGGATGTTTTGCTGTAATTTCTCGTACAATCTCAAGTGCACGGTCAAAGTTACCGTCAATTGCAATAACTTTTGCACCGTAAATCATTGCTTGAGCTAGCTTACCAAGCGCTATATTATTATTCGGGATAATTACAATGCAATTCAGGCCACCGCGTGCAGCATATGCAGCTGCTGCTGCAGATGTGTTTCCTGTAGACGCACACATGATGGTACGACTGCCTTCTTCCATAGCTTTGGCTACAGCCATAACCATACCACGGTCTTTAAAAGAACCCGTTGGATTCAGACCTTCAAATTTGAAGTGCAGATCGATTCCAAGGTCTTTGGACAGATTCTCTGCCCGAATCAGCGGCGTATTTCCTTCTTTTAAAGTTAACAGTGGAGTATTCTCATTAACGGGTAAGTATTCCTTATACGTCTGGATCAAACCTTCATATGGCATCTCTATAACTCTCCTCTTATATTTATATAATTAGTATAGTTAGTAATCGAATGGTTCAAGATAACACTTGGTCTATCCTTCTACGCGATATACACTCTTGATGCGCCGGATTGCTTCCAAACTTTCAAAATGAGTCAGCACCTTATCCATGCTAGCTTTGCTCGCATTATGCGTTACGATAATGATTTCTGCATCAGGATTCGTATCATTAGGCTGCTGCACTACAGACTCCAAGCTTACATCGTACTCGGCGAATACTTGAGTGATTTTTGCAAGTACCCCTGCCTTATCATCAACATGAAGCAAGATAAAATTCTTATAAGTGATCTGCTCATCATTCTTGAGCTTCTTCGCTTTATACGGAACAATTGCTTTCAAACCGTTCACGCCAAGTTTCAGGTTCTTAATAACAGCCACTAAGTCTGCTACAACAGATGTTGCCGTCGGCATTTCACCAGCACCTGGTCCGTAGAACATCGTCTCACCCACGGCTTCTCCATATACGTATACTGCATTATACACGCCATTCACTGACGCAATGGGATGACTGGTGCGAACCATAGTAGGTTGAACACTAATGCTGACCTGTTCCTCTTCGCGATCTGCAATTCCTAGCAATTTCATTTCGTAACCCAGGCGCTTCGCGTAAAGGATATCTTCCTTAGAGACTTGAGAGATCCCCTTCACACTTACATCCTTCAATTCAACATTTGTACGGAAACCAAGTGTACCGAGAATGGCCATTTTACGTGCGGCATCCAATCCCTCTACATCCGATGTTGGATCTGCTTCGGCATAACCAAGTTGTTGTGCTTCTGCCAACACATCTTCGTATGAAGCACCTTCTTGACTCATTTTAGTCAAAATAAAATTCGTTGTTCCGTTAACGATCCCCATGATTTTCATAATACGATCTGATGAGAATCCTTCGATCAGTGTGCGAATGATCGGAATTCCGCCCGCTACACTCGCTTCGTAGAATACGTCACACTGTTTCTCTTGTGCCTTTGCCAATATCTCAGCACCATGTAGTGCCATCAAGTCTTTATTTGCAGTGACAATATGTTTACCGCGCTCCAAAGCTTCCAAAATATAAGACTTCGTCTGCTCGATACCGCCCATTACTTCTACAATCACATCAATCTCAGGATCACGAATGACATCCCAAGGATCATCCGTCAGTTTTCCACTATCCACGAATACGCTACGATCTTTCTCTGTATTCTTAACTGCAATTTTCTCTATGATAATAGGTGATCCGACCTGGCTGCTTAAATCCTCCTGATGTCCCTCTACAATCCGAACAACACCTGTACCTACAGTACCCAATCCTAACAATCCCACTTTAACCGGCTTCATATAACCCACTCCTCCTAAGTTCCCATACTCTCGTAATCTATATTTCTATCCTTGCCCGATCATCTGGACTCTTCGCACACCAGTCGCTCGTCTCAGTCCATCTAGCAAATCATCTAACTCCTCATTCAACCGCGAAACTTCAACGGATATGACTACATTCGCAATCCCTTGCAGCGGTATACTTTGATGTATCGTTAGCACATTTCCGCCTTCACCAGCTACAAGTCCGAGCACCTGGGATAACATGCCAGAACGATGCTCCATATCAATGGAAATGGTGACAATCTCATCGCGCTCCAATTGATTGATCGGATGAATACCATCTTTGTACTTATAAAAAGCACTCCGACTTAGACCAACCTGTTCCACAGCATCATGCACGGTCTTGACATCACCGGACGCGAGCAGTCTTTTCACCTGCATGGTCTTTACCACGGCTTCTGGCAAAATATCCTCACGGACTAGATAATATCGTTCCTTCACAAACGTCCTCTCCTCAAAGACTCGTGTTTTTGTATAGTGGACATTATACTGGATAACCTTGCTAAGGGCAATACATTTAAGCCTTTTTTTTAAAAATGGTTTTATCATGTGTATCGAATATTTGTATATTTACACGTTGTTTATGATTGATATACACAAAACCTCCCGTCTCATGAGGGAGGTTTTCACATAGACTGAGATTGCATTCCTCTCATTCATGAGAAGTTCATTCCCGGAATGAAAATCCGTTAATATCAGATAAAAAACGTGTCAATTAATTGTTATGCGACTCAAGAGCTTGACCATCATCATTACCTTATTGTATACGAAATCCATATCGTTTTGGGTTATAAATTAAACAAAAAAAAAACCGCCTATACTCCTTAGTTGGAGTTAAGCGGTATAGCACTTAGTAATAACTACTGCCTTCAATAAACTCGAATTCAAAGTCCCCAATCCGAACGATGGTTCCTTCCGTTGCCCCGCGACGACGAAGTTCCTCATCGACACCCATATGCCGGAGTGTACGACCAAGCTTCAGAATCGCATCATGCGAATTCATCTGCATCCGCTTCAACATCCGTTCAATACGTTCACTGTTCACAACATACATCTCGTTGTCACGCGTAATCGTAAACGCATTATCATCCTTTTTATCGAATTTATATACTTTACGTTTTGTTGTCTCAGCAACTTCTTCAATAGCAGGTTCATCTGGAATAGCTTCCAAGATAGCTGCCGCGCGATATAGAAGTTCCTGAATCCCTTGACGCGTTAGTGATGAGATTGGCATGATCTCAAGATCAGGACGCACTTCCTTCACTTGTTCACGGAATGCTTCCAAGTTGTCTACCGAGTCAGGCATGTCCATCTTATTAGCTGCGACAATCTGAGGACGCTCAGCCAATACCGGATTGTACAACCGAATCTCTTCGTTGATCTTCTGCCAATCTTCGAACGGATCTCTACCCTCAGAACCAGACATATCGACTACATGAATAATAACACGTGTCCGTTCCACATGACGTAGGAATTCATGTCCGAGCCCCACACCTTCATGTGCTCCTTCAATCAAACCTGGAAGGTCCGCCATGACGAAGCTACGACCATCACCGACATCAACCACACCTAGATTCGGAGTAATTGTTGTAAAGTGATAGGCTCCAATCTTCGGTTGTGCCGCTGATACAACGGATAGTAAGGTAGACTTCCCGACACTCGGGAACCCAACAAGTCCGATATCAGCCATTACTTTAAGTTCCATCACAACATAACGCTCTTGACCTTCTTCACCATTCTCTGCAAGCTCTGGGGCTGGATTGTTCGGAGTAGCAAAACGGATATTACCACGTCCGCCTCGACCACCACGTGCTACGACAACTTGCTGACCATGGCGGGTTAAATCTGCAATAACTTCGCCTGAGTCATCATCAATAAGCACGGTGCCCGGAGGTATTCTCACTACCATATTTTCCGCATTAGCTCCATGTTGGCTTTTGTTGCGACCCTTTTCCCCACGCTTAGCTTTAAAATGCCGCTGGTAACGGAAATCCATCAGAGTCCGAAGACCCTCATCAACGCGAAATATTACATCTCCGCCCTTACCGCCATCTCCGCCGCCTGGACCACCTTCTGGCACGTATTTCTCACGACGAAACGCGATTAGACCATCCCCACCGTCTCCGCCTTTAACATATACTTTTGCCTTATCTACAAACATGAATTCACCTTCCTCATATCACATACGGTAAGCATAATCGATACGTCGTATTTTCCGTATGGATCTGCTCTACCCTTATACCTCTATCTTGTACTGCAAGCTCAATCTGTTGACGTATATGGTCTGAATCACCAAAAGAACCCTCTCCATCAAACTCAGCAATCAGTTCTTGTCCCTGCTCCATGAATGTTAAGGTGAGCAGTCGCTCATCTTCCCAAGTCGAACTCCCACTTTGCTGATATACGTGTATAACCTGCATAATGGATTGAGCAAAACTCTCTTCCTTACTCGGTGTCAGCTTTCCCTCCAATTGAACATGGTCTACAACATCAACATCCAATTGTAAACCCGTGTTTAACGTTCGATAGGAATGCAAATAAAAAACCAACGACGGAAGACCAAGCTTTGATATTTTACTATCCTGCAGCATCCGTTCCTTTATTCTTTCCACACATTGCACTGATTTATCAAGCTTCCCTAACTGAATATACCCATATAAAATCTGAAGCTCGTTCATCCAATCATGGCGGTGGTGGTTCAGCGTCTGAATGGCGCTCTGCTCCAAGTTCTGCTGGTTAACTTTCTGCTTGCGAACTTCCATTCGCCAGACATACCAAGCAGCAACAAGCGCGGCGACTGCAGACCAGATTGTCAGAATTATTCCAGCTGTATATGTAGGATGCCATAACATCCAGGCTGCTGGCAGCACGGATGTTGAACCAACACCAGCCGATATCCATTTCCAGGAATTCATCATTTCTCCCCGTTCCCACAAACAATTGGTTACGCTCACCAGACCACAGTATACCACAGTCTTTATCCGGGATTCATCTCTTCAATAAAAAAAAGAAGCCCCGGCAAAGTTGCCGGAAACTTCTCGTCTGTAAGCTTTATTAGAAACGTCTTACGCTTCTACTGCAGCCGCTACAGGAGCGACATCAACCGGGTAGACGCTCACTTTCTTGCGATCACGACCCCAACGTTCGAATTTCACAACGCCTTCGACTTTCGCAAACAAAGTATCGTCTTTGCCGATGCCCACGTTTGTGCCTGGGTGAATTTTCGTTCCGCGTTGGCGAACCAAGATGCTTCCACCAGTAACGACTTGACCGTCTGCACGCTTAACGCCCAAACGTTTCGATTGGCTGTCACGTCCGTTCTTTGTGGAACCTACACCTTTTTTCGATGCGAATAACTGAAGATCCAATTTCAACATGTTGTCTACCTCCTTCTTTTAGTAGTGTGTTCTTGTATTTGAATATACTCACGGTATGAATCTGCAATTCCTTGTAACATCAGAACCATGGATTCGAGAAGCAACTGCACCTGACCCGATACCGATTCGTCTTTCACCGGCGGAACAATTCCGCTGAGAAATCCGCCCTTCATCTTAGTCTCCATGACAGTACCGGTTAAAGCCTCAATAGAGTTCACCGTACCTACCGTAACACTGGATACTCCAGCACATACGATATCTTGTCCGTGGGGAGCATAACCTGCATGTCCCTTGACTTCAAATCCATGGATTAGGCCGTCTTCTTTGCGAGAGATCTGTACAGTAATCAATTACCGCACCTTCTTACGCTTGGATTTTCTCGATGGTTACTTTTGTGTAAGGTTGACGATGACCTTGCTTCTTGTGGTAGTTCTTCTTCGGCTTGTATTTGTATACAACGACCTTATGGCCTTTACCGTGCTTCTCCACTTTAGCAGTTACGGATGCACCGGAAACAACCGGCGTTCCTGCTACCAAACCGTCCTCTTTGGAAACGGCTAGTACACGGTCGAAAGTCACGCTTTCCCCGTCACCTGCATTCAGCTTCTCGATGAACAATACGTCGCCCTCTTGAACTTTGTATTGTTTACCACCTGTTTCGATAATAGCGTACATTTGCTTGCACCTCCTCATGTCTCAGACTCGCCTAATTCAGGTGTTCGTTCATTTAAAAATGAGCGCCCTTGTAAACCCGATCGGAGCGGTTACAGCATGTGCAGCAATTGCTCACTAAACACATACTTGAAGATCATAACATATAGCCTATTAATCGTCAACACATCTTGTTTTAGACGATGCCTGTCCCACCGCAGACTGTACAAGTCTTGGGATAGGGAGCGGCTGAACTCTCACGCGCTTTCTTGCGGGTCATCTCCAGTAATCCCAGCTTGGTCCAGCCAACAACAAAACTCTTCGTCCGATCTTTACGGATACCTGCCTCCATGACAGCGATGACCTCTTGTCGATGCTCATCCTCTTCCATATCAATGAAATCTATAATGATCATACCACCGATATCCCGAAGCCGGAGAATCCGGGCAATTTCGCGAGCAGCATGTAGATTCGTCTGGGTAACGGTATCCTCAAAATTATCTCCGCCCGTATACTTCGCTGTATTCACATCAATAACCGTAAGGGCCTCAGTTTGATCAATAACGATGGTTCCACCGCCAGGCAGAGAGATCTGACGTGAGAAACTGACTCTCAATTGCTCCTCAATACCATAAGCTTGAAAGACATGATAGTTTCCCTCATACAATTGTACTTTAGGTTTAATACCAGGCATCATATTGGTTAAATATCTTTCTGCTTCTCTGGCATCTTGTTCGCGGTCAATAATCAGTTCATCATTCATGGGATCAAAGGCATCTCGGATAAAGCGCTGAAGAATTCCTAGATCTCTATGCAGAATAGCCGGTGATTCTGAAACTTTCGCCCGCTCAATGATCCCTTCCCATTCCAGGCGCAGCAGCTCCAGATCTCCAGCAACAAATTCAACGGACTCATCCTCAGAGACCGTACGCATAATAATACCTTCCTCACCATTTCTAATCCGCTCACCAATCATTTTTAGACGCATTCTTTCCGCTTCTCTTTGAATTTTCTTGGATACGGCCACATAATCAGACTTAGGCATAAATACCATACATCTGCCTGGTAAAGAGAAGTGAGTGGTGACTCTCGCACCTTTTCCTCCCCTTGGTTCCTTCATAACCTGAACAACCAGCTCTTGTCCGACCTTAAGCAAATCCGTAATGGAAGGTTTGATCTTGGGTTGTTTCTCCAAATGAGGATGCAATACATCGTCCACATATAAAAAAGCGTTCTTTTTCAATCCAATATCTACAAATGCAGCCTGCATGCCTGGAAGCACATTGACTACTCTTCCTTTATAAAAACTACCAACGACACTTTTCTCACGCCCGCGTTCAGTTGCATACTCAACAAGTCTGCCATCTTCGACGAGGGCCATCTGAATGGTTTCCGGGTCACAGTGAACGATCATTTGTTTCATGGCTTCACCTCTTATGGAAGACTTACGAATCTATTACCCAATCCTATCATGAGTCACAGCAGACGGAATATATAAAAATGAATTGCTAAAGTGGTCTTTCATGATTATCCGCTAGGCATACCAAGGTGGTCTATTCGACGCAAAGTAAGAAGCGATGACATGCTGCTCTGGTACGACAGCCATAAGCCCTCCTTGGCGATTCATGACATAGATCAAATGATACTTCTCTCTCTTAAATAAACGCATAATATCATCCAAAGGTTTCGATGAATCTGCAACAATCGGTTGAGCTGTTCCCACACCCTCCTGCTGATGCTCGTCAATTCCGCTCCGATTCACTAAAAAACGCAAAAAACGATAATGAACATTTCGGTGATCTTCAAAATTAGAATAGGCTAAAAAAAGGCCGATCATGAGCAGATTGAGCTTTACTCCCTCACCTGTAAATAACGGGGAAAGACCATATCCGATCATAAACAAGCTGCATATAAATCCTGCACGAGCTGTCCATAACAGCGTTGCATGATAGGGGACGAGTAAGCTGATTAACGCTTGCAGAACCTTTCCGCCATCCAGAGGTAGTACAGGTAACAGATTGAAGAGGGCTATTATAAGGTTTCCTTGGATTACATAATTCAAAAAAGATTCGTCCCCCCAGCCGGCCGCCTGACATATGAATGCAATTCCGATCATAATGCCGTTTTGCAGAGGACCTGCTAGAGCAATAATCAATTCGCGTGCTGCATTCATTCGTTTATCATCTTCAATCACCGCAACCCCGCCAAACGGCAGCATCTGAATTGACCGCACTTTAAACCCCATCGCTAAAGCAGCGCCAGCATGACCAAGTTCATGTATAAAAACGATCACAAATAGAGTAAGCAATTCAAAGAATCGTCCGGTTATAACAGAAGCCAACATGACAATCACAAAAAGAGGATGAAGAGACAGGGTCGTCCCCCGAATTCTAATCAAATGAAATCACATCCGTAGGGTCAACACTTCGTTCTCCGTCTTTTAACATAAAATATAAAGCAGACTGCTCTCCATCGGACTGTACAGAAGGGAGCGTACCTATGACATCTCCACCTTCAACCCAATCATTCACTTTCAAGGTCGTTGTAGATAAACGGCTATAACTGGCTGTTCTTGTTCCTGTATGTTGAATCAGAACTGAGATACTAGAGTCAGCCTGTTCTTTAACTTCAAGCACTCTACCTGCTTCTACGCTTTTAACCTCATGGATAGAGAGTGAATCCCCTTGAGGTGCAATCAGTACCCCTTTGAAGTCAACAGCAAAAGTCTGGACTAAATTCCCTTGAAGCGGGGGGATTAAGGAGGTTCTTGCATTGACTTTTGTTGTATCTTGTTCATCTTGACCAAAAATAGGAATAAACGATGGAGTTCCTCCGAAATACTCTTCGTACCATGCTTGCGCAGCCTGAAAATTCATTTCTTGGTTTAATCCTTGAATGATGTAACCTTGCGTTCGAATAGCCCAGGGTTCATGGATCGAGAAGATGCCCCAAATCACACCGAATATGAGCACACTAGCCGTTAGGCGGCGCAGTAATCCTGCTACAAAAGAGTATTTACGAGGCGGCATCACCGGCTCTGTTGTATGGTCATACCACCCTCGATGACCTTGCTTCCATAACTTTTCGGGATCGCGCTCCATCTCCTCTGCACTACCCGCACTACTCAGACTGTGATGCTGGATTCCATTACTCTGCCGAACTTCAGGTATATGTATTGCGGAAAGAGCAGGAAGGGAACGCTGATCGTTTGAATCTCGCGTTACTTCACTATCATTGTCGCTTAGGAGCTCCCGGATTCGCGCCTCTCTTCGAAGTTTTACTGAATTTTTAATATCCACATTGTTCTCCCCCTTGGGGCTTGTTTTAATCTATCCTATGTGGACATCAAAGATATTTAGAACAAGCCCTCTGTTAGAGGATCTGCGGTCTGCACAAATAAAAAGCCGATGCAGCATCCTGCATCGGCTCAAAATAAGTGCTAAATATGATATTATCCCATACCGAAAAATTTCTTGAATCGTGTGAACATTCCTTTTTTCTGATGAATCTGCATCAGAGGAACCGTATCCCCTAGAATCCGCCGAGCGATATTACGGTAAGCAATAGCTGCTGGGGAATCTGGATTCATCACCGTCGGTTCTCCAAGATTAGCTGCCTTGATGACCATCTCATCATCTGGCACGATTCCGATCAGATCGATGTTCAGCACTTGCAATACATCTTCGATTTCAAGCATATCTCCTGACTTCACCATATTCGGACGAATCCGATTAACAACGAGCTTCGGAGATTCAACGTGAGAGCTTTCCAGTAGTCCGATTATACGATCTGCATCGCGTACTGCAGCATTTTCCGGAGTTGTTACGACAATAGCCTTATCCGCCCCCGCAATAGCATTCTTAAAGCCTTGCTCAATTCCTGCCGGACAATCGATAATAATGTATTCATATTCCTTCTTCAGTTCCAGAACAATATCTTTCACCTGTTCAGGTGAAATCGCATGCTTGTCCTTAGTTTGGGCTGCAGGCAGCATATAAAGCTCGTCAAAGCGTTTATCCTTGATAAGCGCCTGATTGAGACGGCAGCGCCCTTCTGCAACGTCGACGAGGTCATAAATGATACGGTTTTCCAAACCCATGACCACGTCGAGATTCCGAAGACCGATATCGGTATCCACCAAACACACTTTTTTGCCTAGCAGTGCCAGAGCCGTGCCGATGTTTGCCGAGGTAGTCGTTTTTCCGACTCCGCCTTTGCCTGATGTTATGACGATTGCCTCTCCCATATTCTACACCCCTTTAAACACATTAAAATCCCGGCCCAATCGGACGATGTTACTGATCTTGTCAATCTGCATACTACCATTCTGTAAATATGCAAATTCCATGACCGTTTCCCGTGTCTCCCATTCATCCGGAGGTCTGCTGATCATATCAGAAATACGAAGCTGTGTGGGAGCTAAATAGGAGGCTGCTATAATGGCATCCTCATTGCCATCCACACCTGCATGTGCTGTTCCCCGAAGGGCACCCAGAATATATATGTCTCCGGTCGCTATAATCGTACCGCCAGGATTCACATCACCAAGGAAGATTATATCTCCAGTATGATGCAGAACCTGTCCAGAACGAACCATCCCGGTTTTAACTACGGGTCCTGTCACCGGCTCATTCTCCGGCTCTAGAGGTGGAGATTCCACTGTACGAATCAGCAAGTTGCCCTTCTGCTTCAATATGTCAAGAATAGACTGTTTCTGTTCTTCTGAGATCCTTCTGGACCCCATCTTCACATCCACATGAATGATAGGTCCGGTCAAAATATTCTGGTGGCTATGCTCAAGTTTATAACGCAGCTCACTGAGCAGTTCTTCTAGTTCACATTGATCATCAAGCAGGAATACCAGGCCATCTTTGATGCCCTTAATCGTAACATGATTGGATTTTACAGCCATAAGCCTGTCCCTCCCATCTTCATACATTTCGCGCTCGGACCTTCAAGTTCCTGCTAGTCTTTGTAAAATGTCAGTTTGACGGGTCAGGAAGCCTTGCTTCTCTTCGGAGCCTTAGCAAGTAACTCAAACTGCTTCCGAAGAGGCACATAAATAATCAAGGCAAAAGCAAAATGAATCAGAAGATTGGGAAGCATATAATTCAGCAGAGCCCAATTATAGGAATCTGGATTAACTCCAAATAACTTATATACTCCAAACACCATGCTATCCAGTAGTAAGCTGCCTAGTATAACCACTGTCATCATGACTGGCAATGGAGCGCGCGGCGTCTTAAACAAAAGCCCCATAACGTAAGCCGACACCCCCATAGCGAAGGAGTAAGTACCGATCATTTCACCGTAATAGACTACGTCATGAAGCATTCCAAACACAAGTCCGAGTATAAGCCCCGTGTGTCGGTGATGATACATCGTCGCGAAGAGAATGGCAATAAACATGAAATTCGGCGAGACTTTATCCTGCCATGAACTTGGGGTTAACCAGAAGCCAATAGTCCCTTGAAGGATAAACAAGAGAAACAACAGTAGTATTAATACCTGTTTACGCTTCATCCCTTCGGCTCCTCAGGCGTGAATACCACAAGAAGTGTCTTCCAATCTTGAAAGCTTGCCGCAGGTTTAATCGTAGCTGTTCGTGTCAGACCGAACTCGCCAGTCTCTACTTTCTCAACTGTACCGATAATCATGCCACGAGGAATGACACCACCGTTACCGGAGGAAACAATTAGATCTTTTTCTTTAATCGGATCGTCCTCTGGGATTCGTGTCATTTTTAGCATTTTTGTCTTCTTATCGTAGCTTTCAATGATGCCAAAAGTATCCTTATCGGAAACGGTAGCTGCGATCTGCTGACGCTTCGAGTCTTGTGGATCCAGCGTCGTCAGCAGCTTCACTGTGGAAGTGAAGTTACCTACTTGGCTAACAACGCCGACCATGCCATCAACAGAGGTAACAGACATGTTCATCCGAACGCCGTCTTGTGCTCCCAGATCAATGACCAACGTATGGTTGTTCGGATCCTGATTCACACTCAATACGTTAGCCGGACGGTAGTCATAGTCGTACCTTTTCTTTTGTTCTTCCGTAAATTTAAGATCATCCATCAATCTCTTATTATCGTTCTTGATCATATTGTACTCTGCACTTTCGCGTGCATATAGCGCCACTGCCTTCTTCAGGCGTTCGTTCTCTTCAAATACTTCTTTCATCTCGCCCACATCTTCAAAGAAGCCCGCTATGTAAGAAGCGGGCTTGTAGAACACACCTTGCACAAAACCTACAGTATCTCTAACAAACTTCTCGGGCCAAGTTAAACCTACTCTCGGACCAAGCGTAAAGCCCATGAGTATAATAAACGTAACCAGCCCGATAAGCATAATAAATAAACGTTTGTTACCTAGCAGTTTAAACAGTTTTCAACACCCTCTAACGTTACTGTTTTCTCTCCCACATACCAGGGGTTGACACACCTGTCCATTCTACCGCTTCCGGAAAGTAGAATTGTTGCGGGATTTAAACATATGAATATTATCGAGCGCTTTACCTGTACCAATGGCTACACAGTCAAGCGGATTCTCAGCGACAATGACAGGCATGCCTGTCTCTTCAGCAAGCAGCTTATCTAGATTACGCAGCAAGGCTCCGCCACCAGTCAATACAATACCGCGATCCATAATGTCCGCAGCTAGCTCTGGCGGGCATTTTTCGAGGGTTACTTTCACTGCATCAACAATCGCATTAATCGTATCCGCCAATGCTTCACTAATTTCATCAGAAGTAATCGTAATTGTCTTTGGCAATCCTGTTACCAAGTCACGACCACGGATTTCCATTGTCTCAACCGATTCCAGCGGCATCGCTGATCCAACTTCCATCTTCAATTGCTCCGATGTACGTTCCCCGATCATCAAGTTGTACTGGCGCTTGACATAGGAAATAATGGAATCATCCATCTCATCACCTGCAACACGTACGGAACGGCTTGTAACGATACCTCCGAGGGAAATCACCGCTACCTCCGTCGTACCTCCACCGATATCAACTACCATACTTCCTGTTGGCTCCCATACTGGAAGGTCTGCACCGATCGCTGCTGCAAACGGCTCTTCAATGGTATACGCCTCGCGAGCACCTGCTTGCTTCGTCGCATCTTCAACCGCACGTTGTTCAACCGCCGTAATACCCGAAGGTACACACACCATCACGTTGGGATGACGCGGGAATATGGAACGCTGCTTCTGTGCTTGACGTATAAAGTACTTAATCATGGTTGCTGTCGTATCAAAATCAGCGATAACGCCGTCTTTCATCGGACGAATCGCACGAATATTACCTGGAGTACGCCCGATCATTTTTTTGGCGGATTCACCAACAGCCTCAATTGTTTTCGTATCAGTACGCAGAGCTACCACCGAAGGCTCTCTAACGACAATTCCTTTACCACGGACATAGACAAGTGTATTAGCTGTCCCCAAATCAATTCCTAAATCTTTCGTGAAACTACCTAACATGCTGCAATCTCCCTTTCCTTCTCAATCTGAACTATTATATTACATCTGGCCCCGTTCCTTCAAACTTACAAACGCTCCATCTCCAATAATCAAATGATCCAAAACCTCAATACCAATTATATTGCCAGCCTCTACCAAACGAGAGGTCAGAGAAATATCTTCAGGACTTGGTGTAGGATCGCCGCTTGGGTGGTTGTGCGCACAAACCAAAGACGCACTACTGCATTTGATTGCGGCTCTGAACACCTCACGGGGATGAACAATGGAGGCGTTAAGACTTCCCATGGAAAGCGTTTCTTGGGCTATGACGTGATTTTTGGTATTTAAAAAAAGACAAACAAAATGCTCTTTCTGGAGATAGCGCAGCTGTTCGCTTAGCAATTCCGCGGCATCATGCGGACTACGTATGATCACCGGCTCCATGTGTCTCGAACTGACAAGGCGTCGTCCAAGCTCAATTCCCGCTTTCAACTGTACAGCTTTAGCAGGGCCAATCCCTTTAATCTGTGTTAACTCTTCAATGCTGAGATCTACAAGCTGACGAATGCTTCCAACCTGCTTCAATATCCGCTGTGCTACATGGATAGCAGATTCTTGACGTGTTCCTGTTCGAAGCAATATCGCAAGAAGCTCAGCATGACTTAAGGCGCTCGCCCCATAAGACATCATGCGCTCTCTTGGTCGTTCTTCATGGGGGATGTCGCGCAGCAAGAATGCTTGCGACTCCATAGATTCCCCTCTTTTCCTGTATCTAAATCATAAATACGGGCATAAACGATAATTAAGATAATACATGCATTCCCATCTCTGAAAGCATATCACTAAGTAACGATACCGGAAGACCTACGACATTGAAGTAGTCCCCCTCTATGCTCTCAACAATCGATGCACCAAGGCCTTGAATGGCGTAAGCGCCGGCTTTGCCTCTAGGTTCACCGCTCCGTACATAGGATATGATCTGATCATCATTTAATGGCTTCATATTCACCTTGGTCATCCGATAACGAACAATACATTGTCCTGTTAACACATCTATACAAGCAACGCCTGTATAAACCTCATGGACGCGACCTTGAAGTAATGATAGCATTCTTACGGCATCCGCATCATCTGACGGCTTGCCCAGTATATTACCCTCTAGAACGACAATCGTGTCACTCCCTACAATAATCGCATTTACATCTGGTTCCACCAGATTTCGATATACTGTATCTGCTTTACGCAGTGCAAGGGTCTCCACAATCTTACGCGGTTCCCATCCGAAGGGGGTGTCTTCATTAGCATCACTAGGAATAATATCAAAAGGCAATCCTAGCTTCGCTATCAGTTCTTGACGCCGCGGAGATGTGGACGCCAGTATAATGTGCCTCGATGTCTTCTCTTTCAAGAGGGATGTCTCCTTTGTTGTTAGAGCCTGCGATACAGCCAAACCGCTGTAATCATTCCGATCAGACCCAGCAGGCAAAGTTTGAATTCAATGTTAATGTCATAGTTAATAATGTCCAAATTAGCTTCGGGCGACCACGTTAACATCTTCGAAGTGGTTAGAAAAGAAAGAGCTTTGACAGGTAGCAATAGTTTAGCAATCCAAGTTCCGGTTAGCCAACCCATCAGTATAAACAAGATAAGCACTCCTGCGTTTTTCTTCATCCGTCCTCTTCCCTCGCCATTTTTTGACACCCTAATTATTATACGGTGAATCGTCAAGCAATACAAACAGAAATCCGGACGGGGGAACTATTTCCAGTTCACCTGCCGGATTTCCGCGGCTTTTGTGGCTTTCGGACTACAAGCTTTCCACAAGCTTCCTCTGCCCCATAATATAGTTCATCATTCCTGCTTGAATTTCCCATAAATGACCCTTGGATCGATTCTTGTTGTATTCTGTCAGAGCTGTAATCGCTCCATTCATTTCCTGCTCCATAGACGTCAGACTATTCCCATTCGCTGGGCTGAGACCTGAGTTCATAAGCTTTATAGCCTCTGTCCACTGGAGGTGGAGCCCAGAAATAGTATTCATGGTCTCTGCATCCACAGGCCCGGGACTATCTAACCCCAAAAGGGAAGCCGATAACGAGCTTAGCTTCGCTGTAAGTTCACCACTCATTTCAAAGAAAATGTCTAATGCGGCGGCTTCTCCTGCAAAAACAGCAGACTGTGCTCCAGGCAACGAAACTTCCCTGACGTAAAGCTCAACACCTTCACTTTTGAGCTGACCACTAAGCAGCTTGGCCTGCTCCCGATCTGGTGATACCCCGGCGTATACTCTATTTTCAGGAGAGGAATCTCCAAAAGCTGCAATACCCGCTTGAGTTAGCTCCCCCTTAGCCTGTTCAGCCCTTTCGGCCGAACTGAACACTCCATATTGCAGCATATAAAAGGTTTGCTCGGGTATGGCAACGACTACAGAAGCCGATCCTGCTGTCTCTTGATTGATCAACGTCTGATCCACACTGGCATTGCCCGATGGCTGATTGTTGGTAGCTTGACTGCTAATCTCTGAATTGATTTGAGCTTGGTCTGAGCCTCCATCGTTAAACATCGATAACACAACCGCTCCGAACAATACTCCTGTCACAATTGCGCCTGTTATGGACCCTGCTACCTTCCATGCTGATGTTGGCTTTCTTGAACGATAATAACCATAGTCATAATTCGTGGAACTGGCTTCTGATAAGTGAGGCTGAATTCTAGTGTTCTCTCTGGACACATCCTGAACATAGTTCTGTTGTTCCATTTCCCAATCATTCATTAGTGGGGGATCTTGTTCAATCCCTATATCATTCTCTATGTAAGGAATTGCAGGCCTTTCATATTGACTCTCCAAGTGCGGGCGATCATCTCTATCTTGCTCCAGACGCCGTCTTTCCTCAGCCAATCGACCATGAACGCGTGAATTCCTCTTGTGATTGTCATATACAGTAAAGTTGTGCTTATCCGTAATTTCAATAGGTTCTTCATCTTGTTCTCTAGACGTCTCATGGTCGAACCTTATCGTCATACGCGCTTTACTCATTGCCTAACCCCCTCACTTATCTCCTCATCTATAAATACCTATATGATAGATTCAGGAAAGTTATGAGCGGATAAGGACAACTTATACAAATGATGCCCACATGTCCGTCCTTTGCAGGTGGACATGCGGGCATCGGTTAAAAGATATGCTCACTTCATGTAATTATTTATTCTTTTTTAGAGACTCAGCTAATGTAGCCCCTACCTTCCAGATATCTCCCGCTCCCATTGTCAGAACGAGATCGCCCGGCTGAACACGTCCCTTAAGGTCAGCAAGAACCTCTTCTTTAGAAGAAAGGTATCTAGCGCCAGCGTTACTGTTCTCGATAATCAGCTCAACCAATCTAGCGGAGCTCACGCCTTCGATCTGCTTCTCACCAGCCGGTGAATATATATCTGTGATGATGACCTCATCGGCATCCTCAAACGCACGGCTAAATGCATCAAGCAGGAAGAACGTTCTCGAGTAACGCTGTGGCTGGAAAATCGCAATAATTCGTTTTCCTGTTGCCTTCGCTGCGCTAATCGTAGCTTCAATTTCAGTCGGATGGTGCGCATAGTCATCAATCACTAGAATATCATTAACTTCACCAAGCACTTGGAAACGACGTTTCGCACCGTTAAATTTAAAGATTGCTTTTACGATCGCTTCAAACGATACGCCCGCTTTCATGCAAGTTATCACGGTAGCCATCGCATTATATACGTTGTGCTTACCCGGAACTGAAAGTTCAACGGCTCCTAGTACCTGCCCCTTATGAGACATCGTAAAGGAAACTTGACGGTCACCAAGTACTAAATCGGTCGCCATATACTCACAGTCTGAATGAATACCATAAGTGGTGACTTCTACACGATTTAGTTCTGGCAAAATAGCCTGGATATTCGGATCGTCGCCGCATACAACGGCTGTACCATCTTCTCGAATCTGGCTTAGGAACTGTACATATGCTGCTTTCAATTCATTGAAGTCACCGTTATAGTTCTCCAAGTGATCAGCCTCAATGTTCAATACCACACCAAGCCATGGATGGTATTGTAAGAATGAGCCATCACTCTCATCCGCTTCGGCCACGACATATTCACCTTGTCCTGCCTTAGCATTCGTACCCACATTCATAATCTCTCCGCCGATAATGAAGGTCGGATCAACACCGCATTCTTCCATAACGAGGGCAATCATTGAGGAGGTTGTTGTTTTGCCGTGCGCACCGGCTACAGCTACTCCCTTGCCTTCATTCAGCAGTCTCGCAAGCATCTGAGCACGATGTAGCACTGGGATATTCTGCTCCTCAGCTGCTACTCGTTCTACATTGTCCCTTGACAGTGCCGTTGAGTAAACAACGAGATCTGCTCCATTAACCTGTTCTGCCGTATGGCCAATATATATCTTGGCACCTTTGGCAGCCAGCTTTTCTGTTAATTCTTGGGATGCCACGTCTGATCCCGTAACTTTATATCCCATCTCCAACATTACTCTTGCAATGGCGCTCATGCCGTAGCCGCCTATTCCAATAAAATGAACATGTTCTAATTCTGATGTATTCAACAGATATCACCAACCTTTTTCAGAATCGGAAAGGCCCAGGAGGTTGGAACGCACGTCGGCAATCAGATACAACGTACCAGACACCACCCCAAGATCCTCCGCTTCCGTCCGTGATTTCAACATTTCAAGTGCGTTTTTCCAGTCTTGCTCTATGATGATTTGCAGCGATGGTTTGGCGTATTTCTCCCGTAACTGCTCTACGATGTCTCCTAACGCCTTGGCGTCCATTTTTCTCCGGAAATCCGGTTCTGTCAGGATAAGCGTATCCACTATAGGCAGTATATGCTTCAAATACGTCTCATGATGCTTATTTGAGAGCATTCCCATCATTAAGTTTAGCTTACGGTGTTTATAAATTTTTGGAAGGCTGAGGGCCAAGGTTTCAGCACCCTCTGGGTTATGGGCTCCATCTAAAACAATACGAGGAGATGAGCTCACCTGCTCTAGTCTTCCTGCCCACTGCGTAGAGTGAAATCCATTCTTAAGATTATCATCTTCGATCACAAAGGCCATATAGTGACGAAGTACTTCAAGACTCATCATGGCACAGGCTGCATTTGCACATTGGTGATCTCCCTGTAAGGTAATCCCAATATCCAAGCTGCGGAAAGGACCATTGAAATGAAATGTCTGGCCTTCCTCATTGCCTCCCGTACGCTCATAAGAGAATTGCTCTCCTGCGAGATACAGTGTCGCACGGTTACGTTCAGCCGCTTCCTTCAAGACCTGAATAGCTTCTGGCTGAGTTACCGTACTGACTACGGGTACACCTCGCTTAATAATACCGGCCTTTTCAAAAGCGATCTCGGGAATCGTCTCTCCCAAAATATCCGTATGATCCATACCAATATTCGTGATTACGGAAACAACAGGATGAACCACATTCGTTACGTCCATTCTTCCACCGAGTCCCGTTTCCCAAACGACGACATCAGGAACACTATCCACAGCATAATATAAAATAGCAAGTGCTGTAGAAACCTCAAACATCGTTGGAGAACCAAGCTCTGTTTCCGCCATCTCCCGAACGAGCGGATAGAGCCTATTCGTCAGCTTAAGTAATGTTTCTTCAGGAATGTCTTCCCCGTTAAAGCGAAACCGATTCGTGAATTTCGTAATGTACGGAGAAGTGAACGTCCCTACAGAATAGCCGCTCTGCAAAAGAACTTCAGTCAAGAATGCACATGTTGATCCTTTCCCATTCGTGCCTGCTACATGAATGAACTTCAGTCTCCGCTCAGGATTGCCAAGCTGCTCAAGCAATTTCTCAATACGTTCCAGACCTGGCCGAATCCCAAATGGAATCAGCCCGTTGATCCAATCAACCGCTTCCTCGTAGCTTTGTAGAGGGGCTAGCTCAACAGCAGCCCCATTATGGTTCCCCATGCTTCTCACCTTCAGGTCAATATTTAGATAGCTTCTCCTTAGCCTCTTAGCTCTTCAATCCGAGCGATTACCTTATTGCGCTTCTCAGAGTAATCAGCCTGTTTCGCGCGCTCTTCTTCAATCACTTTAGCCGGAGCTTTGGAAACAAAGCCTTGATTGCTCAGCTTCTTCTCTACACGCTCTACCTCACTGGTTAAGTGCTGAACTTCCTTTTCAAGACGAGCAATCTCCTGTTCAATATCGATTAAACCAGCCAGTGGGAGATAAAGTTCTACTCCCGTTACAATAGCTGTCATCGCTTTATCAGGTGCCTCAAGGCCAAGGCCCGCTTGGTACTCTGAAGTGTTACAGAAGCGGCGAATATAGTCTGCATTACGTTCAACGATACCCAGTACGTTCTCATCAGCTGCACTGAGCATCAGCTCTATTTTCTTACTCATCGGCACATTTACTTCAGCACGGATATTACGAACAGCACGAATCACGTCCATCAGCAAATTCATTTCAGCCACAGCATCTTTATTCTCCAACGAAGCATCGTAGGTCGGCCAAGAGGAGAGCATAACCGTCTCACCCTCATGCGGCAAGTGTTGCCAAATTTCTTCCGAAATGAACGGCATGAAAGGATGAATCAAACGCATCGTCTGATCGAGAACGTACGCAAGAACGGACTGAGTCTTCTTCTTCGCAGCTTGATCCTCGCCATAAAGCGACAGCTTGGCAAACTCGATATACCAATCACACAAGTCATCCCAGATGAAATTATAGAGCAGTCGACCTGTTTCGCCAAATTCATAGGCATCAATTAGACGCGTAATATCGCGTGAAGTTTCGTTCAGACGGTGAAGAATCCAACGATCTGCAGTTCCTAAATCTCCACTGATGTCGATATCGCTATGTTTGAAGCCTTCAAGGTTCATTAGCGCAAAGCGAGATGCGTTCCAAATTTTGTTAGCAAAATTCCGTGCTTGCTCTACCCGTTCCCAGCGGAAACGAAGGTCTTGACCTGGTGTGCTGCTTGTTGAAATCATATAGCGCATAGCATCGGTACCATACTTCTCAATAACATCCAGCGGATCTACACCGTTGCCAAGTGATTTTGACATCTTCTTACCATCAGCATCACGAACCAGCCCGTGCATAAGAACGTCTTTAAATGGCTTCTCATCTGTAAATTCAAGTGCCGTGAATATCATACGAGCTACCCAGAAGTAGATGATGTCATAACCCGTAACTAGAACGCTGGTCGGATAATAACGTTTGAGATCCTCTGTATCTTCGGGCCATCCCAAAGTCGAAAACGGCCATAGTGCAGAACTGAACCAAGTATCCAGTACATCCTCGTCTTGCTTCATGTTCTTGCTTCCGCATTTGGAGCAAGCTTCAACATCATTATGGGCTACATGAACTTCACCGCAGTCTTCACAATACCAAGCTGGGATACGATGCCCCCACCAAAGCTGACGTGAAATACACCAGTCACGTACATTCTCAATCCACTGAAGGTATGTTTTCTCAAAGCGTTCAGGTACAAAATTAACACCTTCACCTGACTTTTGAGCTTCAATCGCTCTTTCTGCCAAAGGCTGCATTTTAACGAACCACTGCGTTGACAGATACGGCTCAACAACAGCACCGCTACGCTCACTATGACCTACCTGATGAACGTGATCTTCAATTTTAATAAGTACACCAGACTCTTTCAGATCCGCTACGATTTGCTTACGGCAATCACTGCGATCCATTCCTTCATACTTACCAGCATGATTGTTCATTGTACCTGTTTCATCCATAACCGTAATTTGAGGCAGGTCATGGCGAAGCCCCATTTCAAAGTCATTCGGGTCATGAGCAGGTGTGATTTTCACAGCGCCACTACCAAAATCCTTCTCAACATATTCATCTGCAATGACTGGAATTTCACGTCCGATAATAGGCAGGATTAATGTTTTACCAATCATATCCTTATATCTTTCATCCGCTGGGTGAACAGCTACAGCTGTATCGCCGAGCATCGTTTCTGGACGAGTAGTCGCAACGGTAATACTGCCGCTACCATCTTTCAACGGATAGGTCAGATGGTACAAATGACCCTGAACTTCCTTATATTCAACCTCGATATCAGATAATGCAGTACGTGCTGCAGGATCCCAGTTAATAATACGTTTACCGCGGTAGATAAGGCCTTTGTCATAAAACTTCACGAACACTTCACGAACCGCTTTAGACAGTCCCTCATCCAGGGTGAACCGCTCTCTGGAATAGTCGAGGGAAAGCCCCATTTTGGACCATTGATCTCGAATCGTATTCGCGTACTGCTCTTTCCATTCCCATACTTTCTCCAGGAACTTCTCACGCCCCAGATCATAACGAGTAATTCCCTGCTCACGCAGTTTCTGCTCAACCTTGGTTTGGGTAGCAATTCCCGCATGGTCTGAGCCTGGAAGCCAAAGTGCATCATAGCCCTGCATCCGCTTAACACGAATGAGGATATCTTGCAGTGTGAAATCCAACGCATGACCAATATGAAGCATACCGGTAACATTTGGCGGTGGTATTACAATCGTATAAGGCTCGGCGTCCGGACGCTGACCCGCTTTAAAATAACCGCCTTCTTTCCAATAGGTATACCATTTTTGTTCTGCTGCCTTCGGATCATAAGTGGTCGGCATTTGTGCCGAGGTTTGATTTTCCTTTTGCTCCATAATCTCGTACCTCCGTTACTTAGTCAGCATTGCCATACAGAATAATTTTAGCCGCTTGCACTACTTGGAACTTTTTCATTAGAAACAAAAAAAGCCTTTCGTCCTCAAAGGACGAAAGACTGTTGTTCTCTCGCGGTACCACCTTTGTTTCGCACCACTTCGTTCTAGAATGCCTTTAATCCAGGCAACTCCAAGTGTTGCGACACTTTACACAGGTAACGGCTGCAGCCGGCATGCTCTATCTTCGTTCATGATTATCATGAGCTGAAGTTCAAGCAAGCAACTCCGGGGCGACTTTTCGCAAGATTGGTTCCTGCGGAATCTCTCAGCGCTGCAATTCCGCTCTCTGAAGGCCATTTCTTCCTACTCTTCCCGTTCACAGTTGTTTGTAATTTGCAAATGCTATATACAGTATTACCATATTGTATTCCAATATGTTTAAGTTGACTATAGTCAACTATAACTTGCTCTGGGTGGATAGTCAATATATCACCACAAAGCACTAAAAAAAGCAAATAGGCCGCTCAAGGGTAACCCTTAAGCGACCTACCTGCTTATTTCCGTTATCAAACGTTTTCCAAGAAAATCAAGGAATATAAAGAACCTGGCCTTCTTCAACGCTTTGTTCTGACATACGGTTATAAAGTAATAACTCCCTAGGACTCAATTGATATCTCTCCGCAATTACGTCAATCGTCTCTTCACGCTGTACGATACATAATCGAACTTTACGAAATGGTTTCTCTTCCTGTCTGCTTCCAAGAAATAGAGACTTCCACTGAACATCCTCAACTGTAAGCTGCTCCGCTGATTCTGCGATCGGTTCCTCTACATCACGCGCTGCAATCTCTTGCTGCTCCTGAACTGTTCGGCTTGAACTCAACAGAGATGAAAATCCAACGCCTGACGTACTGTCTACAGTGCTGTTCTTGGTGCTGAAAGCAACTTTAAGTTCTGGCTTTGAAGGAGGTTCCTCCTGATCTGAAGTATCTTCTGAAATAAATGCCGTTTCTTGAACACCGGTAATATCCAGTTTCTCTTCGGATAACTCCCCTGTCTCATCATGCGCAATAGGCTGTTCAGTGTCTTCAACTCGATCTTCCGCGATACCTGGATACCCACTAATATCCGCTTTTTCAACGCGTTCAAAGTTCCAGACATTAGGGTTTGAATCCGTTATACTTTGTGGCTGTGGCGCAGCTACAGGATCTGACACAGGTTGTTCTACAGGTTGAGCGGTTATAAACAGCTCCGATTCCTGCTCTCTATGTAACTGCTCTCTTGGCGCGCTATCAGCACTTTCTAACTTAGCGAACTCCGCATGGCTATCGTATTCAGACTGAAACCCAGAACCAGGTCTCTCTTGATATTGCCCCGTTTGGGAGTCCTCATACCGCTCGTTAATTGACTTATCTCCATCAGAACCCGAAATCTGCTCTTGAGCATACACATCCTGACCTTGAACGAATGGATAGGTTGGATAGGATGGATATGCTGCCGGATCATCCACTTGCTGTCGATTTCCCCCGTCATAACCAAAGGGTTGTTCAGGATAAGTTTCAGGAGCATGTACCACCGTAATTTCTTCATCGTTCCAAGAAAGATCATTCGTTCCTTGAACAGCAGCTTGAATACCTTTCAACGAGAGAACACCGGTAATATTCAAACTTCGGGTAGACAACAAATCAACATCAAAATTTTCAATTTCCACGGCAATTTCATCCAGCGAAGATACTCTGTTCATAGGAACCGTAATTTCAACTGGTATCCAATGCTCCAATGGTTCGGACTCACCCGCTTCGCTGTCGCCTTTATACAGACCTGCTAAGAGCAGATGACCGCGAAGAGTCGCCTGTTCCTCCTGACTGATCACCTGAATATGAGGAATTAATTCAACCTCTTCCAGCTCTTCAATTCCCGGCAGATCTTCCGATAAAATAATGCGTTCATAAATATCAAACCGTAATCCGTAGGACTGGTCGAACACGGGAATGTCCTCCTTTCGGCATATACTATCCGCGGACTATTCCGCGGCATGAGCCCCATTTTTGTCACTCAACTTATCTATATGCCGAAATTGGGGGAGCATGACTTTTTTACAGGCATCATATACAAAATGAAGGCTCAATTCTCTAAAAAAGAAAAAAGACCGTTTAAAAACGGTCTCTATTTCCGAAAAAGCTTACTCGCCTGTTCTTCCTTCAGCTGAAGAAGATCCTCTGGCCAAGGTGCAACGACCTGAATGACTTCACCAGTGAACGGATGGGAAAAGCTAAGCTTCGCTCCGTGCAGAGCCTGTCGGCCAAAGCTAACTGAATATCCCCCATACAGCGAATCTCCGAGTATTGCATGTCCCATATGACTCAAATGAACGCGAATCTGATGTGTCCTTCCCGTCTCCAAGCTCAGATACAACAAACTGGACTCCCTATATACCTCAGCTTCAAGGATATGTGTAATGGCGGCCTGACCGGTTAATGACACTCTGCGGCGCTGTCCATGATGCCTGTCTTTACCGATAGGTAGATCAATAACCTTAAGGTCCGGTGACACGCGTCCTTGAACCAAGGCTGCATAGATCCGAACAATCTCTTTTTGGCGCATCGCTTCATCTAGTTTGAGCTGAGCATATTCATTCTTGGCATACAGTACTGGTCCTGTTGTGTCTTTATCGAGTCGATGAATATGACGAACAGCCGCTTCCACTCCGGAGGCTTCATAATAGGCTGCAACAGCATGATTCAGTGTAATCTCACTACCACGGTCATCCGGATGGACAGCCATACCCGCAGGCTTGTTCACAACAAGACAGAAATCATCCTCATACAAAATCTCAATATCGCTCCACATCGGCTCAAACCCCGCTTCTCGTGGCGGAAATAATGCCAAACGAAGTCGATCACCTCTCCACTGAATACCATCACTGTGTTGTAGCTTTCTAAGTAGCTTCTCCGGCATACCAACCTGTTCAAGAAGCCACTTCATTGTCGCTTCCTCTCGATCGGATTGACTCGTCAATACCTTGCCGGGCGTCATCTCCAACCATTCACCACGGCGAACCCAGTTTCCTTGATAGCTCATAGACTTTTGAAGGCATTGTAGTTCGCTTCAATTGTCGCTTCAATGTCTTCCTCCGTATGTGCAGCCGAGATGAACATTCCTTCGAACTGGGATGGAGGAACACTAATCCCCTCATGAATCATCGCTGCAAAATAACGACGGAATAAATCCAAGTCGCTAGTCTTCGCTGTTTCAAAATTGAAGACTTTCTGATCCGTAAAGAATGGACACACCATAGACCCAACACGATTAATAGAGAGCGGTATTCCGAACTCTCGAGCATTTCGCTCTAGTCCAGCTTGAAGCTGAGCCCCTCGCTGTTCCAATTGATCGTAGATTGCAGGAGTCAGCAGTTTCAGTGTTGTATAGCCTGCCGCCATAGCCAGTGGGTTACCACTTAGTGTCCCAGCCTGATATATCGGTCCCGCAGGGGCAATCTGATCCATAATCTCGCGTTTACCGCCGTAAGCACCGACTGGAAGACCTCCACCGATTACTTTGCCAAGGCAAGTCAAATCCGGTGTAACTCCAAATCGACCTTGTGCACAGTTCAGATCTACACGGAAGCCAGTCATAACCTCATCAAAAATAAGTAGGCTTCCATGGTCCGTCGTAACTTTCCTAAGGCCTTCTAGGAACCCATCTTGCGGAGGAACAACGCCCATATTTCCAGCTACAGGCTCTACAATAACTGCAGCGATCTCGCTACCAAAACGTTCAAATGCAAGCTGTACAGATTCTAGGTCATTATATGGAACCGCAATCGTATTCGTTGCTACAGCTTCTGGTACACCGGGACTGTCAGGCAACCCAAGTGTAGCAATACCAGAACCCGCTTTGATCAGCAAACTATCCGCATGCCCATGGTAAGAGCCTTCGAATTTAATAATTTTGCTTCGCCCCGTATAACCTCGAGCAAGACGAATTGCACTCATCGTTGCTTCCGTTCCGGAGTTCACCATCCGAACAATCTCGATGGATGGTACACGCTCACATACCAGCTTGGCCATTTCTGTCTCTAATAAAGTTGGAGCTCCAAAGCTTGTACCTCTAGTGGCCGTGTCCCGTAATGCCTCAACGACCTCCGGATGTGCATGACCCATAATGAGCGGTCCCCAGGATCCGACATAGTCGAGAAAGCTGTTGCCATCGATATCAAACACGCGGCTTCCTTCACCGCGCTCCATATAAATTGGTGTCAATCCTACCGATTTAAAAGCCCTTACCGGACTATTAACACCGCCTGGAATATATTGTTTTGCCTCTTCAAAGGCAACACGTGAAGCTTCTTCCTTACGAATACCTTGGCTCATTGTTGACACTCCTATCTGTCCCAAAAGACAAAACTATTAATTAACGATTACGAATCCAGCTTGCTGCATCCTTAGAGAAATACGTAATGATAATATCTGCACCAGCCCGCTTCATGCTTGTCAGCATCTCCATTACGATTGCCTGTTCATTAATCCAGCCTTGCTGAGCAGCAGCTTTAACCATCGAATATTCGCCGCTCACGTTATAAGCTACTAACGGCAAATCAAATTGATCTCTTAGCAATCTCACAACGTCCAGATAAGCAAGCGCTGGTTTAACCATGAGCATATCAGCACCCTCAAGCACGTCACTTTCTGCTTCACGAAGTGCTTCTCGCACATTGGCAGGGTCCATTTGATACGTCTTACGGTCTCCGAATTGCGGAGCAGAGTCAGCTGCTTCACGAAATGGACCGTAGAAAGCAGAAGCATACTTAACCGAATAAGACATAATCGGAATATGCTCATATCCAGCTTGATCTAAAGCGGTGCGAATTGCCTGCACGAAACCATCCATCATATTCGATGGAGCAATAATATCTGCCCCTGCTCTTGCCTGAGAAACGGCTGTGCGCGCTAACAGTTCAAGCGACTCGTCATTCATGACATCTCCATGAACATGACCGTCCCGCTCAAAGGTATGCACCATCCCGCAATGTCCATGATCCGTAAACTCACATAAGCAAGTATCAGCTATGACTAACAGATCTGGATACCATGCCTTGATAAGACGTGTTGCTTCTTGAACGATTCCATCATCTGCGAACCCAGATGATCCAACACTATCTTTCGTTTCTGGAATACCAAAGAGAAGTACTGCAGGTATACCAAGCGCAGCAATCTCATCCACTTCGGCTTTAAGCGTATCCAAAGAAAAGTGATATACACCTGGCATGGATGAAATCTCATTCTTTATACCTGTTCCATAAGCTACAAAAATCGGCTGTACCAGATCTTCAACATTCAGTACAGTCTCCCGTACCATACTGCGAATACTGGCACTTTGGCGCAAACGACGATGACGTACAATCGGAAAACTCATGTTTATCCCTCCAGGTCAAACGATATCATGTTGAACTACTTTAGCTGTAAAAGTAATGAATATAAAATAATGTCCGCTATAACTCATTTTCTATGGCGACGTGGTTCGTCTTTATTCCACTCACATAACACTTCAATTAGACTTTCAATTGTCGCTTCTTGGGCCATAAGCGATACATTCAGCCCAGCCTCTCTTGCCGTATCTGCCGTTAGTGGCCCGATGCAAGCAATCGTGCATTCACGGAGGCGCTGGAGCAATGCATCCCCTCCCATTCGTTCGAGCGCGCGAATGAGATTGGTTACTGTCGAGGAGCTAGTAAAGGTAACGGCATGGATTCCACCCTCATCAAATAGCTTACACAGTTCATGATCATCTTCAGCACAAGAGATGGTCTCATAAATCTTAACATCTGTTACCTGTAGCCCCATTCGGTTCAATTCCTCAGGCAACCAACTCCGACCAAGGTCTCCTCTGGGAAGTAAGACTTGCTGACCAGCCTTCATCTCTGAACCAAATGCTTCAATGAGCCCTTCCGCTTGATAGCGTTCCCTCAGTACCTCTGGAACAATTCCTCGTTCACGCAGTGCACTTGCCGTAGCGGGACCAACCGCTGCAATTCTTGCACCCGCTAGTGCCCGGATATCCTTGCCTAATTCATTTAAATGCCTGAAAAAGAAGTCAACTCCGTTAACACTCGTAAAGAACACCCAATCATATTGATTCAGTCTCTCAAACGCTTGATGAAGCTGATCAACCATCTGTTTCGAAGTCGGCTTCACAGTCTCTATCACCGGAAATTCGTAAGGTTCACCGCCCAGTTCCTCGATTCGACTCACAAGTGTACTCGCCTGACTTCGAGCTCTAGTCACAAGAATCCGCTTTCCGAACAACGGAAGCTTCTCTGCCCATTTCAAATGTTCACGCTGCCGAACAACATCGCCTACGACGATAACAGCCGGAGCCTGAAAACCTGTCGTTCTTACAATTTCTTCAATATCAGCAAGTGTCCCGACGATTGTATCCTGCTCTGCACGGGTCCCCCATCTTACAAGAGCGACTGGGGTTTGTGGTGATCGTCCATGTGCGATTAGTTGCTGACTGATATATCCTATTTTGGCCACACCCATCATAAAGACGAGTGTACCTGTAGCGTGGGTCACCTTATCCCATTGGATCATTCGATCCAGCTTATCTGGACTCTCATGCCCTGTAATGATCGACAGTGAAGAGGCAAGGTCACGATGTGTCACTGGAATACCCGCATAAGCAGGAACACTGATGGAGGAGGTTATGCCTGGAACAATCTCGAACTCAATGCCATTTCTATATAGCAGCTCTGCTTCTTCCCCTACTCTGCCAAAAATTGTAGGGTCTCCACCCTTTAATCTGACAACTGTCTTACCTTCTAGTGCAAGATCAACAAGCAACTGATTAATTTCCTCCTGCTTCATCGTATGCCTGTCTGGAAGTTTACCAACATATACCTTCTTAGTCCCCGACTTCACCCACTGAAGGAAACGAGGAGATGCAAGACGGTCATATACAATAGCGTCTGCTTTTTCGATACATTCCTTACCCTTTATCGTAATTAGCCGAGCGTCACCAGGGCCCGCTCCAACCAAGTAAACCTTGCCCGTCATCCGATCATCCCCTTACTTGTGCCAGAATCTGCTCCGCTCCCATGGCTTTTAGTTTATCGGAAACCTCTATACCTAAAGCCTCGGGGTCCGTGCCTTGAGCACTTTCTTTCAATACAATTTCACCGTCTGGTGAACCCACCATACCGGTTAGTTGAATCATACTCTGACCTTCTATGGAATGACCCGCAAGTGCTTCGGTCAGTACTGCATATGCCCCAATTGGCACCTGACATCCACCATTCAGTTCACTCAAATATTTACGCTCAGCAGCTACCGTGCGTGATGTATCCTCATCATTGTAAAGGGATAATAACTTCAAGAGTTCTGCATCCTCTACTCGGCATTCAATACCGAGCGCTCCCTGTCCCACAGCAGGTAGACAAACCTCAGTCGATAAATAGGAGGTTATTCGATCTTCCCAGCCCATACGCTGAAGACCAGCCGCTGCAAGAATGATCGCCTGAAACTCACCATTTTCTAATTTACGAAGTCTTGAGTCAATATTTCCACGAATCCATTCTATCTGCAGATCTGGGCGATATGCCTTCAATTGGCTGGAACGACGCAAACTACTAGTCCCTACTTTAGCCCCGTGCGGCAGACTATCCAAGCTGTCAGATTCCAAAGAGATAAGACAATCCCGAGGATCTTTCCGCCGAGGAATAGCCCCTGTTGTTAAACCTTCAGGCAAAACAGAAGGCATGTCCTTCATACTATGAACAGCCATATCAATCTCACCATCGAGCATCGCCTGTTCTATCTCTTTAACGAACAATCCCTTGCCACCAACCTTAGACAAGGTAACATCCAGGATGCGATCCCCCTTGGTCACAATCTTCTTAACCTCAAAATTGAACGCCATGCCATGATCACGAGCCAAACGCTTCAAATCATCAATAACCTGCCCCGTCTGAGTAAGCGCAAGTGCGCTTTGTCTACTACCAACCACAATTGTACGCATTTTTAATCCTCCTGATTGTGACTAATCCATAGCTGGATCTGTTCCGGACTCCACGGGATGTAACTCCCCTGCTTTATGTCCTGTAGTATATCGATTTCATGTATTTTTCGCAAAAGCTTTTGCCTAGCAGGTGAGGTGCGAACTCGTTCCTTGACCGCCGTACGCATGGTATATAAAAAATCCAGATACGGCTCAACCCCATCATCAAGTTGCTCATCCAAATGACTGCATATCTCTTTGACTGCAAGGGGACCTGCTCCTGACGTAGATACTGCAACAGTCAACCTTCCACGTCTAATGACAGCAGGATTAATAAATGTACCTGATTCTCCGCTGCTGGCCACATTGACCAAAATCCCCAGTCTATTGGCTTCCAAAGCGACGGCCTCATTCACTTTCGGATCATTCGTAGCTGCATGAACTAGAAAAGCAGAATTCAAGTCTCCATCTTCATAATTCTTGGCCGTCCATTGAATCATCTTAGACAAAACTAAATCATAAAGTCTGCTACTTATTGAAGGGCTAATAATATGAATCGAGGCACCTGCAGCAAGGAGCGACTCCACCTTTCTCTCTGCAACTGCCCCTCCACCTATAACCAAGCAGTTCCGTCCCTCGCATTTGAGCATAACTGGAACATATGAATTCATCTCATCACACTCCTGACCAACTGTGAAAGCCAGACCATGCGTTTAATAGGAAGTTCACAACGATAAATACAAAACCAATGATAGCCCAGATGGCTGTATCATAACCGGATTGCTTCTGAATACGTCGGCGCACAAAATAATAGATATAAACACCAAGGGCAACCGTAGTGGATAGCACCTTTAAGTCAGCCAAAAGAGTCCAGCGTCCTTCCGTAGCAATCGATAACACAGCAACTATTAATGACAATATTAAAACCGGCGTTCCCAATAGCAATGCAATGTAGGAGTACTTATCTAAAATTTCAAGACTAGGCAATCTCCGAACAATATCATTCCATTTCTTGTGCTTTAGCTTACGATGTAGAAACATATACATGGCCGCAAAGACCGCGCCAACGGTTAATGCAGTAAAACTAATACTTGCAAGGGCAATATGCAGAATAAGCATGCCATGGACAGTCTGCCAGCTCTCCAAAGTATTATATCCTGTCGTTATCCAGAATCGATTAAGGAACATAACACAAAAGCCAATGGTGTTCATAAGCAAGGGTGCAAATTCAGTTCGTTTCATAAATATGACGACTAGAGATGTGAGCGTAACACTGAACGAACACATCAGTAAGAAGTCAAAAGAGGTAAACACAGGGATCGTTCTCGTCTCCGCGACTCGTAATCCTATAGCTCCTCCTTGAAACAACGCAGCAACAACAAGAAGCCCTGTGCCTATCCGCTTCGCTGCCCGATTGCGAGATACACAATCCGAGATAAAAAACAGTAGGCTCAGGGCATAGATACAAATGCCAATATCATAAATTAGGTTCAACGACATGTAATAACTTCACCCACCTTAAAAAACTGCAGGGGCCAGTGGAATACGGGCCTGTTTCTGCTCATCAGGTTGATCCGCCAATTTCACCAAAGAATCAACCTCGGCTGGGTTAACGTTATTCTGAGCTTTACGATCTGCTCTTCGTTCGTTTTCTTCCATCACGTTCTCCAAAGCAAAGATTTGTGTGAAATAATCCAATGCTTCTCCGCCATGCTTTTCGCCAGTCATTTCTTTGATCCGGTTGATCGGATCATGCATCATCTGATTCACGATACTTTTGGTGAGACGACGGATAACCTTGCGCTGGCGTTCATCCAGTTCAGGTAACTTGTTAAATAAACTTTCAAGGGTATCCTCATGTATCGTATTGGATTTATCCTGCAACGCGCGAATAGCGGGTCTAACACCTAACGTCTTTAACCACTGATGAAAGGCATCCATTTCCTCTTTGATCATCACTTCAATCTTGGCTGCTTCCGCGCGCCGCATCTCCATATTGCTCTCCACAATTCCTTCGAGATCATCAATATCATATAGGAACACATTCGATACTTCTCCTACTGCAGGGTCAATATCACGTGGTACAGCAATATCGATCATAAACAATGGACGTGAGGGCCGCTTCTTCATACTTTTCTTCACGAGCAACGGGTTAAGTACATACTCATTCGCCCCAGTAGAGCTAATAATAATATCGACTTCGTGCAATCGATCCAGTGCTTCATGCATACCACTTGGTGTTCCCTTGAACTTACGAGCAAGCTCTTCGGCACGGGCTATTGTTCGGTTAGCCACAATAACTTCAGCCGCACCATTCGCATATAAGTGCTTAACGGTGAGTTCACTCATTTTGCCAGCACCGAGTATAAGCACTTTCTTGTCACTAAATGTTCCGAATATTCTTTTTCCTAATTCAACAGCAGCATAGCTGACAGAAACGGCACTCTCTCCGATAGAAGTCTCCGAATGAGCTCGTTTGCCAAGTGTTACAGCCTGCTTAAATAGCATATTGAACCAAGTACCTGTTGCCTTTTGTTCTTGTGATTCAAGAAAAGCATTACGAACCTGTCCTAAAATCTGCGTCTCCCCAATAACCATGGAATCAAGACCACAGGTTACTTTGAACAAATGGGAAATCGCCTGCTCATCTTCATATATATATAGATGCTGAGTGAATTCTTCACGCTTGATGTTAAACCACTGCTCCATAAAACCACGGATAAAGTAGCCGCACATAGAGAGTCGATCGACAACTACGTAAATCTCAGTACGGTTGCAGGTAGCGACAATGACGCCCTCCAATACGCTCTTGGTTGATTTCAACAATTCCAACGCCTCTGGTAGATCTTGCTCCGCAAACGTAAACCGTTCTCTGACTTCTACAGGCGCCGTGCGATAATTCAACCCAACAACGACGATGTGCATTTCTTGTTCACCTGCCTATTGGTTATTAAAGCTTTCTGTATCCATATAATTCACTAATTCATTACAATATAAACGACTGTTTTAACCATGATAATTATATCATAGTATGTCGAAAAACCTTGTCTATTTTATGAAATGTTTATGAAGTGGTCAGTTCTTTAGAAAATCTATCACATAAAATAAATAACCATGGAAAAATCCATGGTTATCAGTATACACATTTTGGAGGCTTAATGAATTACACCAATTCAGCCTGCTTCATTTCGGGCGTTTCTACGCTCATTTCGCCTAAACCGCGCACGAGCTTTTTCGCGTAGCATTTTTCCGGTTTTAGAACGGATACCAGGTAATCAATAGCCAATTGCGGATCCACCGTCTCCCCGCAGGTATAACAGTCAATCGCAGCAAAACCTCTCTCAGGATAAGTATGAATAGAGAGATGGCTTTCCGACAGCAGTACAAGTACCGTTGCACCTTGTGGTTCAAATTGCTTGGACTGCACGGACATTACCGTTGCTCCACATGCTTCAGCGGCTTCCACCATCTGAGCTTGTAAATATTCAGCACTGTTCAGTAGTTCAAAATCGACTCCCCAAGTATCAACAGCAACGTGTCTTCCGAAAGTTGAGTATTCCATCTTCCGGTTTCCCCCTTCCTAGGAATAAAATGTTTGAAAAATTTCATCCGCTAGGACCTACGTCATTCACTTCCCGAGGGAATAATCTCTCGCAACATTACATGTCCTGAGTGAATCCTGGTTCCTATATTGTTTTCAACGAGATTAAAAATAACATCAATATGATCGAAATGCAATACATTTTTGAAAAATGATCATATTTATTTTACAGATCAGCATATGACGACAAATAAAGGTTTGTTCATGGTGGACAAGTTGTTTTTATAGGTTGTTTCATGTTTTTAAACCATTTCAATCAAAACAAAAAAAGCCCCCGATAAATCGGGAAGCTTTCGTAATTTAGTGTGATTCCTTAAGCCTCTAGAACGAATAATCGCTGATTATAGTTTCTTAGCTGCTCATCAATACGCTCAATTATGCAAGGTGAAACAGTAGTAATACGTTGATCCAAAAGATCGTTAATATTCCGTTGAATAGACTCGATCTCTCTCTCTGTTTCATTGCTGTTGAAAAGGCGCTGCAATTCCCCTGTTGTATTCTTGTATTCATACACCAGACTACAAGCGTCCTCCGCTAGTTGTGCAATTCGTTTCACTGCACCTTCATGATAGTCGTAGCTCATAATGAATCCACGATAAATCCGATTTACCTTTCCTGAACCTTTGTAAGCTGAAAAAAGCTTACGTACAGCGTTGGTCAGCTCCGAGGTCACTAATCGGCAGGACAGCTCACAGACATAAAAGCCATCTTTGCGTTCAAAAGGCAAATGAACTTCTTCCCCGCTTTCGTCTTCGAGCACAATCTCCTGCCCTCCGCCGTCCATTACTTTAACCCTGAAATTAATCTGGGAAGCAATAGTACTCTGCAGAAATTGATTCATTTGAACGTCCGTCATTTGCATGGTGGCATTAACATATTCTGTGGCTAACCTATGAGCCATAAAAATCTCCTCAATTCTTTTAACGATCCTTATGTCCATTATACCGCAGGCCACAAGGATATTTCCTGTCAGCCGATTGAGATTATTCAGCAAATTTCATAAAAAAACGGTTTAAGACGGAATTTCCCTAACAATTTCAAAGGGATTCTCACTTTCATACAGAAAATACACCGTATCTCTATGATATATGATGAAAAGTGAAGGCACAGCAAATCAGTTGGCAAGCTATTATTCTTGCCCTTGGTCTCCTAGAAAAGACTCATTTACGTCCTCGCTAGATGCTTCGTCCATTTCAGCATAATTTGTATAAGACTCAATAATACTCCATAATTCATCTTTACCCAAACCAGTTTCAGATGAAAACATGACCATGGAATGATGTGGCTTAAAGCCTAGTGTTTCCTTCACGATCTTAATATGTTTTTGCCAGCGGCTACGCGGGATTTTGTCAGCTTTCGTAGCTACAACACAAACATCGCGATTATAATACTGCAACCAATCGTACATGATGATATCGTCTTTAGAAGGCGGATGACGAAGATCCACGACCAGAAGCACAAGTTTAAGCTCATCACGATTTAACAAATATTTCTCGATCATTTCTCCAAATGCCGCACGCAGTGTTTTGGAGACCTTAGCATAACCATATCCAGGAAAATCGACTAGGTATAAGTCGTCATTCGCACGGTAGTAGTTAAGTTGCTGTGTTTTACCTGGGGTTGAGCTTGTCCGGGCCAGGTTCTTCCGAGCCAGCATCCTATTAATAAGTGAAGATTTACCCACGTTGGAGCGCCCTGCCAGAGCAACCTCTGGCAAGGCATCTGTAGGGTACTGATCGGGACCTACAGCACTGATAACAAACTCTGATTTCGTAACTTTCATTTCAAGTAATTCCTCTCTAGTGCACTCCCGCTTGCTCCACCAGCGCGTGCTGGAGCACCTGATCCATATGAGAAACAGGAACGAATTCAATGTCGTTCTTTACGCTGTCCGGGATATCACGCAAGTCCCGTTCATTGTCTTTCGGGAGTAGAATTTTTTTGTAGCCTGCTCGGTGGGCCGCAAGGGATTTCTCCTTCAAACCGCCTATAGGCAATACCCGTCCGCGCAAGGTGATTTCACCTGTCATGGCCACATCACGAGCTACATGTCGCTTCGTTAACGAAGATATGAGCGCAGTGGCAATCGTAATTCCTGCCGAAGGGCCATCCTTTGGAATTGCTCCCTCAGGAATATGAATGTGTACATCAAGCTTCTCATGAAAATCCGACTCAATTCCAAGCTCTGCCGCCTTGGAGCGCGTGTAACTGAATGCGGCTTGAGCAGATTCCTTCATAACATCGCCAAGCTTACCTGTAAGCGTCAGCTTGCCTGTACCTGGCACAGCGGTAACCTCAATCGTAAGCGTCTCACCGCCAACCTCTGTCCAAGCAAGGCCCGTCACGCTCCCCACTTGATCCTCAAGCTCAGCCATACCATAACGGAACTTCGGAATGCCAAGGTAATCTTTGATATCTTCCTCACCAATCGTGATGACTTCAGAAGCATTGGTCACAATTCTTTTAGCTGTTTTACGGCATAATGCCGCAACCTGCTGTTCAAGATTCCGCACACCTGACTCACGCGTATACTCACGGATTACCTTTAACAAAGCCTCTTCACTCAGCACGAGCTGTTCCGCTTCCAATCCATGCTCGCTTTTCTGCTTCGGAAGCAGGTAGCGTATTGCAATCTGCAACTTCTCAAGTTCCGTATATCCCGGAATATTAAGAATCTCCATTCGATCAAGTAATGGACGTGGAATGCTATGCAGTGTATTAGCTGTCGTTACAAACATGACCTGTGACAGATCAAACGGAATTTCAATAAAGTGATCGCTGAATGTATTATTCTGCTCAGGATCAAGCACTTCCAATAGGGCCGATGAAGGATCTCCCCGGAAATCAGAAGCCATCTTATCAATTTCATCAAGTAAAAATACAGGGTTTTTAGAACCTGCTGTCTTCATTCCTTGAATAATACGGCCTGGCATTGCACCAACATAGGTGCGTCTATGACCTCGAATTTCCGCTTCATCTCGAACGCCACCAAGAGAAATACGTACGAATTTACGTTCAAGAGAACGAGCTATCGAACGAGCAAGTGAAGTCTTGCCGACCCCTGGGGGGCCAACTAAACAAAGAATCGGACCTTTCAGCTTCTTGACGAGCTTCTGAACCGCCAAGTATTCTAGAACGCGCTCTTTCGGTTTCTCCAGACCATAATGATCCTCATCGAGAACCTGCTCCGCTTTCAAGATATCCAGGTCATCCTCGGTCTGTTTCGTCCAAGGCAATGCTAGGAGCCAATCCACATAGTTACGGATGACACCGCCTTCCGCTGAACTCGATGGCATTCTCTCCAGACGATCAATTTCCTTCTCTACCTTCTCTTGTACACGCTCTGGAAGTTCAAGCTCCTTCAGCTGGTTGCGAAGTTCCTCTACTTCTCCAGTACGCCCTTCTTTCTCACCTAATTCTTTCTGGATCGCTTTCATCTGCTCACGCAAATAATACTCTTTCTGTGTCTTCTCCATCTGCTTCTTAACACGCTGATTAATCTTTCGCTCGAGCTCAAGTACTTCACGCTCATTGTTCAAGATATCAAGCAGTTTCTCCAGACGTTTCCGAACATCAATCGTCTCCAGAATTTCTTGCTTATCCTTAATCTTAAGGGACAAGTGACTTGTAATTACGTCCGCAAGGCGTCCCGGCTCTTCGATATCGGATACCGCGGCCAGTGTCTCAGGCGTCACTTTTTTGGACAAATTGATATAATTCTCAAATTGTCCCAGAACTGTTCTCATTAGAGCTGCAACTTCGGAATCGTTATTCTCTTCTTCAGGAAGTTCACGCGCGAGGACTTCATAATAATCCTCGTTATCCGTATATTGAATAATTTCCGCCCGTTCCATACCTTCCACAAGCACACGTATGGTACCGTTCGGAAGTTTAAGCATTTGTCTTACATTCGCTACTGTACCGATTCGAAAGATATCCTCTTGCGTTGGTTCTTCAATGTTCACTTCCGATTGAGAACATAGGAGAATCAAATTGTCTTCAACCATCGCCTTTTCTAATGCCTTAACCGACTTCTCCCGACCAACATCCAAATGCAATACCATACTTGGATAGACGAGAAGTCCTCTTAAAGGCAACAAAGGAAAACGACGACCTTTGGATTTATTGGGTCCCATCGCTTTCACACCTCCAATGGCTCTCAATGTTGACACTATTCCTATTTTATCAAATCTTCGTATAAAAAACCAACAAGTTGAGTATTAACAGCTACCAGCATCTGTAATTTGCCCATTGTGCGGCTGTGTGGCTTGTAACAAAGAAGCTGAGGAAGCAGAAAACTTCTCTGCTTGAGACATTTGAACCACACCTGGTGTAACAGCACCACCAAATACTTGGGTAAACACTTCATCAACAGATTCAACCGGAATCACTCGCAGCCCATTCAGATCTTCAAAAAGAGTCTGCCAATTGTCTTTCGGTATAATCACCACTGTCGCACCGGCCTGAAACGCTGCCTCCACTTTAGCAATAACACCGCCGATCGGCTTCACTTTACCGTGAATGCTGATCTCACCGGTCATGGCTATTTTGTTGTCGATTTCGAGCCCCGTAATTGCTGATACAATAGCTGTTGCCATCGCAATCCCAGCAGAGGGACCGTCGATCGGTGTACCACCAGGGAAGTTGATATGCAGATCGAAATCCTTAGGATTAAATCCCATCGCTCCTAATACCGTAAGTACATTTTCTATCGAACCTTTAGCCATGCTCTTACGTCGAAGCTTGCGAGAAGCACCACCGAACTCCTCCTCATCAACCACACCTGTAATGTTATAGATTCCTCTTCCTTTTTCAACTGGTACAGCAGATACCTCAATCTCGAGCAGCGCACCCATGTTCGGCCCATACACCGCTAATCCATTCACAAGCCCTACCTGTGGTTTTTCCGGTATCTTTCGATCGGGTCTTGGCTGTAGCTGACTACTGCTCGCCACCCACTCCACATCAGCTGCTCGGAGCGTCTCACGTTTCTCCGTGAGAGCAAGACCTGCTGCTAGCTGAATCATGTTAACGGCCTCACGCCCATTCGTCGAATAACGTTTTACAACCTCCACAGCTTCTGGACATGGCATCAAACCGATTTTTTGTATGGCATCCTCAGCAATTTGTCCAATCTCTTCTGGGAGCAATGGACGGAAAAAGATTTCCATACAGCGTGATCTTAATGCAGGGGCTATTTCTTCAGGTGAACGTGTCGTTGCTCCTACTAAGCGGAAATCGGCGGGTAATCCATTTTGAAAAATATCATGAATGTAAGCCGGTGTATTGGTGTCTTCCGAGTTATAATACGCACTCTCAAGTAGAACTTTGCGGTCCTCCAGCACTTTTAACAGCTTATTCATCTGAATGGGGTGCAATTCACCGATTTCATCAACAAATAAAATTCCACCATGGGCTTTCGTTACAGCACCTGGCTTAGGCTGGGGAATCCCAGCTACCCCCATGGCACCCGCACCTTGATAAATCGGGTCATGAACCGATCCAATTAGTGGATCTGCAATACCCCGCTCATCAAAACGCGCAGTCGTAGCATCAATCTCAGTAAATTTAGCATCGTATTTAAATGGAGACTGCGGATTTTTTTTAGCCTCTTCCATCACAACACGAGCCGCTGCTGTCTTCCCTACTCCCGGAGGTCCGTATACAATAACATGCTGAGGATTACCACTACAAAGAGCAGCTTTTAATGCACGCAGACCATCTTTTTGGCCTACAATATCATTCATCGTCTGAGGGCGCGTCTTCTCAGCCAAAGGTTTAGTAAGTGAAATGGAGCGCAATTTACGTAGCTTATCCAATTCTTTACGAGATTCACGATCTACCGCTGTTTTACTCGTCTTTTGTCCTCGCAGCAAGTTCCAAAAATAAACGCCGATAATCACTGCAAAGAACAGTTGAACCAGCATAATCACAATATTCAAATTCATAAGTCATTCCTCCTGTTTCTCCATTCATGTCTATTACCACACGTTAATACATGATAGTATTGCCTGTTAATCGGATGGTAAAACGACTCTTTGAAAGGAATTACTAAGAATCTGAATAAGAATAGGAATAACTAGTCCAAAAAAGACCACCTGAGATTGAAATCTCAAGTGGCCAGTTCTTTTTTTGTATCATTTTCGACTAAAAGTACTACGAATGTTTATGTTTACACACCCGTCTTATGTTTACGACCAGGGATTTCTCCCGTCTCTTCATATACTTTAACAATATGATCAATCTCTTTTTTAAGCTCTTCGACCATCGTAGCCTCTGGTACTTTACGTATCATTTCTCCATATCGGAACAGCAGGCCTTCGCCTCGTGCCCCAGCAATACCGATATCAGCCTCTCTGGCTTCACCAGGACCATTCACTGCACAACCGAGAACAGACACTTTAATTGGCACCTTAACATTCGCAATATATTCTTCCACTTCATTGGCAATCGAGAATAAATCGATGTCGAGTCTGCCGCATGTTGGGCAAGAAACAAGTGTTGCCGCATCCGAGATCAGGCCAAATACTTTCAGCAGTTCACGGCCTACCTTGATCTCCTCTACCGGATCGGCGCTGAGAGAAATTCGCATGGTATTACCAATACCCGCGGACAATAAAGTTCCTAGTCCAGCAGCACTTTTCACCGTTCCAGAGAATAATGTACCCGCCTCTGTAATTCCAAGATGTAGCGGATACGGAATCACCTCAGCCGCTTTCGTATAAGCCTCTACAGCCATTGGGACATCAGAAGCTTTGAGTGAAACGATAATATCGTGGAAATCAAGTTCTTCCAAAATACCGATATGATATAACGCACTCTCTACCATAGCTTCCGCTGTTGGATAGCCATATTTCTCAAGCAGATGATTCTCAAGAGAACCTGCATTTACACCAATACGGATCGGAATTCCTTTTTCCTTACATGCTTTAACAACCGCTTCGACTTTTTCACGTTTACCAATATTCCCTGGATTAATACGTACTTTATCAATACCATTCTCAATCGCTGCAAGAGCAAGCTTATAATTGAAATGAATATCAGCTACTAGAGGAATATGAATCCGTTTCTTAATTTCCTTAATTGCCGCAGCCGCTTCTTCATTGTTAACCGTAACACGTACAATCTGACAACCTGCTTCTTCCAATCGCAAAATTTCGGCAACCGTTGCTTCAACATCCGCGGTTTTGGTCGTGCACATGCTTTGAATAATGACTTCATTGCTTCCGCCGATTGTGAGGTTCCCCACTTTTACGGGCCTTGTGTCTTGTCTCAAAAACATGGTTTATCTCTCCCATATAACGCCAAAGCTCCACCTCTGCCCTCAAAAAATAAAGGGCGGGGGTGGAGAATTGGCATTGATTTATTTCAAAAGTGCTTTAATTTAAGCACTTTCTTCTTGTTTTTTGTCATCGTTACCATTTGCTTGAAGTTCAGGAATTACTTTATCTTGAACCACTTTCTCTGTAATCACGCAATCAGTAATGTCATCACGGGATGGCACTTCATACATCACATCTAGCATAATGCCTTCAATAATGGAACGAAGTCCACGTGCACCGGTATTACGCTTAATCGCTTCACGAGCGATAGCTTCCAACGCTTCCGCTTCAAACTTCAGATTAACGTTATCCAGCTCAAGCAACTTCTGATACTGCTTCGTGAGTGCATTCTTCGGTTCAGAAAGAATCCGAACAAGAGTCTTCTCATCAAGCGGCTCCAGTGTAGAGATGACTGGCAGACGTCCAACAAATTCTGGAATCAGGCCGAATTTCAGAAGATCTTCTGGAAGTACCATTGTCAGGTATTCACCCGGTTTAAGCTCTTTCTGGCCTTCACCCGATGCATTAAATCCGATAACCTTCTTACCGATCCGGCGTTTAATGTATTGCTCCAGACCATCAAATGCACCACCACAAATGAACAAAATATTCGTTGTGTCGATCTGGATAAATTCTTGATGAGGATGCTTACGTCCACCTTGAGGAGGAACTGAAGCTACAGTGCCTTCCAAGATCTTCAATAAGGCCTGTTGTACACCTTCACCTGAAACATCACGCGTAATCGATGGATTCTCGGATTTACGAGCCACTTTATCAATCTCATCAATATAGATAATGCCGCGTTCTGCCTTCTCCACATCGAAATCTGCAGCTTGAATGAGCTTAAGCAAGATGTTCTCCACATCTTCACCAACGTATCCCGCTTCGGTCAGGGAAGTAGCATCTGCAATTGCAAAAGGAACATTCAAAATTTTAGCCATCGTCTGTGCAAGCAATGTTTTACCCGATCCTGTTGGACCAAGCAGCAAGATATTACTCTTTTGCAACTCAACGTCTTCAACTTTATTTTGCGTATTAATACGCTTGTAGTGGTTATAAACCGCTACAGAAAGAGACTTCTTAGCTTGATCTTGACCAATAACATATTGGTCTAAGATATCGCGAATTTCACGTGGTTTCGGGATATCCTTGAGGTCAACTTCTTCCTCGTGACCGAGTTCCTCTTCCACGATCTCAGAGCACAAATCAATGCACTCATCGCATATATAAACGCCGGGTCCAGCAACTAGCTTGCGAACCTGCTCCTGCGATTTACCGCAGAAAGAGCATTTCAGCTGCCCTTTATCATCGTTAAATTTAAACATTAGATTACCACCTCTTAAGATTTGATCGGTGAAGACAGGACCTCGTCAATAATTCGGTAAGCTTTCGCTTCCTCCGCGCTCAAGAAATAGTCGCGGTCCGTATCACGTTCAATTTTTTCAAGGGATTGCCCCGTGTGTTCCACATAGATACGGTTTAGCTTCTGTCTAGTCTTGATGATCCAATCTGCGTGGATTTGAATATCAGAGGCCTGGCCTTGAACTCCCCCGAGCGGTTGGTGAATCATAACCTCACTGTTCTCGAGTGCAAAGCGTTTACCCGGCGCCCCGGCAGTTAACAGCAACGATCCCATACTTGCGGCCATACCGACGCATATGGTAGATACATCAGGCTTGATGAACTGCATCGTATCATATATACCCATCCCGGCTGTTACAGAACCACCAGGAGAATTGATGTACAAATGGATGTCTTTTTCCGGATCTTCTGCAGCCAAAAACAATAGCTGTGCAATGACAAGATTGGCGACATCGTCATCGATCGCACTGCTGAGGAAGATGATGCGATCTTTCAGTAATCGGGAGTAGATATCATAGGATCTCTCTCCTCGATTGGTTTGTTCCACAACCATAGGTACAAGACTCATGCGACCAACCTCTTTTCCTTGAAAATATACTTGAGCGTTACACAAGATATTCTAACATGTTCAAAGCGCCATGTCATTTTTTAACCCTGTTTACATTCTATGAACTTCTCAAAAATTATATCCTGCCAACTTGTTTCATTATGTATTCTATATGTACTCTTTCAAAAATACCCATTTCATGTCATATTTAGTAATAAAATGGGTGTTTATGGTTAAAAATAAGGCACGTCATTAAAGTACGTGCCTTATCCATTGTTAGGGCAGCTTCTGCAGCAGCCTTATTTTATTCTTCTGTAGCTGTTTCTTCTTTTGCAACCGGTGCGCCTTCTACGCTGTTTTCAAGCAAGAAGTCGATTGTTTTGCGAAGAACCAGTTCTTCACGAAGGCTGTCAAGGGAACCGTTAGAAGCCAAGATGTTACGAATTTCGTCAACAGGACGCTTGTAAGTTTCAGCCATGTTGTTCAACTCTTCGTTGATTTCTTCTTCTGTAGCTTCAAGCTTCTCGTCTTTAGCGATTTGCTCAAGAACAAGGTTGTTACGAACGCGCTTTGTAGCGTCATCCTTCATTTGACCTTCCAAATCAGCGTTTGACTGACCGGAGAAGCTGAGGAACATTTCAAGGTTCATACCTTGTTGGCGAAGACGGTTGTCGAAATCACGCATCATGTTTTGAACTTCGGATTGTACCATTGCTTCAGGAATGTCGATTTCCGCATTAGCTGCAGCTTTTTCAACAACTTCGTTCTCACGAACGCCTTGAGCTTCTTGCTCTTTACGCTTCAACAATTGTTTCTTCAAGTCTTCTTTGTACTCATCAAGCGTGTCGAATTCACTAACATCTTTAGCAAACTCATCATCCAGTTCAGGAAGCTGTTTGCGCTTAATTTCGTGTACTTTCACTTTGAAGACTGCTTGTTTGTTAGCAAGCTCTTCTGCATGGTAAGTCTCAGGGAAGGTTACTTCAACGTCTTTGAAGTCGCCAGTGCCCATACCGATAACTTGCTCTTCAAAACCTGGAATGAAAGTGTTGCTTCCTAGTTCCAAAGAGTAACGCTCAGCTTGTCCACCTTCAAAAGGAACGCCATCAACGGATCCGTCGAAGTCGATAACTGCGATGTCACCAGAAGCTGCTGTACCTTCATCGATTACTGCAAGCTCAGCATGACGCTCTTGCAAGCGCGTGAGTTCTTGAGTCAATTCTTCGTCAGACACTTCAGCTGTAACAGCTGCTACTTCAAGACCTTTATAGTCTCCAAGCTTCACTTCAGGTTTAACGGTTACTTTCGCTTTAAACTTGAAAGTTTCACCTTTACCGAACTGCTCGATATCGATTTCCGGACGATCTACAGGGAAGATAGCTGTTTCTTCAATAGCTTCTCCGTATACTTCAGGAAGTAGGATGTCGATAGCGTCTTGATAGAGGCTCTCTACTCCAAAACGTGCTTCGAAGATTGAACGAGGTACCTTTCCTTTACGGAAACCAGGTACATTCGCTTTTTTAACTACTTTATTAAAAGCTTTGTCGAGGGCGCCCGCTACGCGGTCCGCTTCAACCTCAACGTCAAGAACGCCAAGGTTCTTCTCTATTTTTTCCCAAGTTGCTTTCATTTATGCTTTCCCCTCCAAAATAATTCACGTGGTCGGCGTAGATAATGTATCCCGTACCGAATAACCACTATAGTATAAACAACATTAAATCCTTTTTCAAGGGCGAACCCTTGTGGCATCATACGGAAAGCGTTTCCCATGCTTTAAGAATCCTCTACACCTGCTGATACAAATTGTTTAAGAGAGCGATATGCCCCTTCGTATCTGAATCGCATGGTATCGGTAATTCCATAATAAGATCGGATTTCCTCTTCGTCACGAACGCCTTTTAAACTCTCTGAGACGATGTCGTGCAATGCAGCCGCCCAGATATCCAGAGTAGACTCCTCATCATCAAGCATAGACTTATAGTCTGTTGTTCCGTAAACCGCCATGACGAACTGAGACCACAGTTCCTGAGCAAAATAAAACAAGGTAGGCTCATGGATCTCTGTTTTCTCAGCCACACGATCAAGTATTTGAAGTATAGCATCCGGAAACTCGCCTTGGCTTAAAGGAACTTGTTCTACCTCAATTTCTACGGTCTCAGAGCCTCTAGGAAGAGTAACTACACTTGATAATCCCCGGCGACGTAGGGTTTGCAGCACACGGAATTGCAGCAATGGATGTAAAGCACGCTCTTTAATCCACTCTGTAAGTGCCACATCAACCTCTGGTCGATCAAGATATGCTAGTTGTTCTAGTGCTAGTACTGTCTGTTCGGTTAGAGGACCGTTCATTACCGTTTCAAGTAGTTTATCAGCGTATCCGGCATCCTGAGAGAGTTTATCTTGAACCATGCGGCGAGTCATCTCCGCCTCATTCTCATCACTCTCATCCTCTGCCTCTTCTTCGCTTGGAATTGCTGATGAAGATGATGGAAAAGCAGCTTCCAGCCACTCTAACAGCGCACGCCATTCTTCGTAATTCCGTTCACTCTGGCCTTGGCACTGAAGCAGGAACCGGAGGAGCTCCATCGCCTCCCCGTAACGTTCGTTTTCGAGCATGACGGTGAGTTGTATTTGATAGTAATCCAATGTCTTCGGAAACAGGATGATGTTTTTGTCTTCTTGGTCTGGGGAGTTGGAGTCCTTTATAAGGACACCCCCTTTCTTTTCCGTTTTCATATTTGTAGATTATAGCATATCCTCTGCAAAGTTAAAAAAACACAAACCGCAGAAGTTTTTGCTCAATAACAGTGAAAGATTCATTGCATTAATATCGTAAGAATTATATATATCTAAACTATATAACACGATATACAAGACCTTAATCGCATATAAAAATTATTAATCCAAATTAATATGTTGCAATTATTTTTATCGCATGGTATGATATTTCCTGCTTGAAAAAACGTGTCCCAGTAGCTCAGCTGGATAGAGCAACGGCCTTCTAAGCCGTCGGTCAGGGGTTCGAATCCCTTCTGGGACGTCCTAAGAAAAGTCGCCAATTATGGCGGCTTTTTTGCGTATTCCAGAAGGTGAGAACCCCAAATGGGGGTTCGTCGCAGCATACGCTTCGTTAGCATTTGCTTCGCAGTCGGCCCGTAGGGGCGTACCCCGGTCTGGGACGCCCTAAGAATAGTCGACAATTATGGCGGCTTTTTTTGCGTATTCCAGAAGGTGAGAACCCCAAACAGGGGGGCGTCGGAGCATGGGCTTCGTTAGCATCCGCATCGCAGTCTCTTTGAGGACAGACGATCCGTTATTTTGGTTATATTCTCAATTTGTGAGTATAAGCGGACAGACAATCCGTTAATACCAACAAAATTCGTGAAATTAGTGTGTTTGGAATAAATAACGGAATCTCAGTCCGCGTAGCACGAATTACAGAACTATTTCCACATATAACGGTTTTTCTGTCCGCATACCCTTCTATTTCCAAAATTCCATTGCAGTGACAACATATCTAAGCACATAACTATCGGTTATTTTTAGCGCAAATTATTGTTTATTTTAAGATTCCTTATTTTACCCCATACTACCTAAAAAGTAGTTTACATATATAAGGAGGCTCTTAACATGCCATTATGGCTTACATATGCTCTACTCTCTGCGGTTACCGCTGCGCTTGTAGCAATCTTCGGTAAAATCGGGCTGCAGAACATTGACGCGAACGCTGCCACTGCGATCCGTTCCGTTATTATGGCTTTATTTTTGCTCGGAGTCGTTGCGGTGCAGGGAAAATTTTCACAGCTTGGTGAGATTTTGTTACAGAAAAAAGCACTCAGCTTTATCGTGCTAAGTGGTGTTGCGGGCGCTCTGTCATGGCTCTTTTATTTTTTGGCATTAAAATATGGCAAGGTATCGCAAGTAGGGCCCATCGATAAGCTCAGTGTGGTGATTGCTGTTATACTGGCCTTTGTATTTCTTGGTGAGAAAATATCGTGGATCAATGTTGCCGGCGTTGCCCTAATTGCTATCGGGGCTCTGTTAGTAGCTGTAAAATAAGCTCAGAGTTCGTGTTCGTTCCATCAACCAAGACTGTTTGAGACGGTCTTGGTTATTATCGACTTTGACTTCCAATAGATAAAACCTATAACTATCATAGTATTTATATATTTCAAATTATAACTGAAGTCATGCACAATAAAGGAACCAATCGTTAAGGAGTGGTCTTATGAGTTCAGCCCAAGTGTGGAAACCAGAGGATTATGACAATCAGATTTCTTTTGTATCAGCCTATGGAAAAGGGTTAATCGAACTTCTAGCCCCTCGTTCAGGAGAACAGATTTTGGATCTCGGATGCGGCACTGGTGACCTTGCTAAGGAGATCTCGGATGCAGGAGCTTTTGTTGTAGGTATGGACTACTCCCAAGAAATGATCAGTAAAGCCCAAGAAAAATATCCTTCGCTCCATTTCATTACAGGAAACGGAGAAAATTTTAGCTTAGACACACCCGTTGATGCGGTGTTCTCTAATGCTGCGCTGCACTGGATGACAAATGCAAAAGATACATTAGCCTCAGTGTACCAAGCTCTAAAACCAGAGGGGCGTTTTGTAGCTGAATTCGGGGGAAAAGGGAATATTGCAGCGATTGTGAATGCGATCGAAGAGGTCCTCTCCTCTGATTACAACATCGACCCAAAAGCTAGTAACCCCTGGTACTTTCCAAGCATTGGAGAATACACTTTTTTACTGGAGAAGATCGGATTTCGAGTAACATTAGCCCATCACTTTGACCGCCCAACAAGACTTCACGGAGGTAAGAATGGGATCAAAGAATGGCTGCACCATTTTGGACAATGTTTTTTCACTGAACTCACACGAGAGGATCAACACGAAGCTTTTGAAAAAATAAGTCAACTTACGGAACAATCACTATGGAAAGACGATGCCTTTTGGGCAGATTATAAAAGACTTCGAGTTGTTGCATATAAATGATGGCTTGCTTTTCTGAAAATATTAGTTATAATGTGGAAAAACAAAATACGAGTTCAATGATTGGGAGAGTAATGATCGACATCGATGTCTAAGCGAGCCGGGGTGGTGGGAGCCGGTACAGGTGAGTTCACGAAGCGGACCCATGAGAACGGTCTTCTGAAATAATTCAGTAGGAAGTCCCGGTTTACACCGTTATAGTATCAAGTGGTTAGACCTGCCGGTTTAACAACGAGAGTGGTACCGCGAGCAATAGTCCTCGTCTCTTATGAGATGGGGGCTTTTTTTTATTTTCTAAGGGGGTATGACATGTGTTAAGTCAGTTCATTATTACAGGGATCGAAAAAGCTGTACAACAGGTCGTCTCATGCATAGAGGAAGTCAAACTACCTGATTCATTTCAAGTAAAAATCGAGCAACCCGTAAATATGGAGCATGGAGATTACTCAACGAACATTGCCATGCAACTTGCTAAACCCTTACGTAAGACACCCATACTAATCGCAGAGCAAATCAAGACTGAACTTGAGCGAGATGAAGCTTTCAGTATGTTGATTCACCGTATTGAAGTTGTGCCGCCAGGCTTCATTAACTTTCACATCCATTGGCCCAGCTGGGCACATATGAAGTTTGAACTGCCACCTTTGTCTAAGAACAAGGTTGTAATTGAACATACTTCGATCAACCCTAACAAGTCTGCCCATATTGGGCACTTAAGAAATTCCTGTATCGGAGATACCCTTGTTCGGCTCATGAGAAAAATCGGATACAAGGTAGAAGTTCACAATTACATTGATGATCTAGGCAATCAACTGGCAGATACGGTTGTGGGCATTCAAAACATATCATTATCCAAAGATCATCTTCGTTTCGGAGATTACTGCTGGGATATTTACGCAGCCATCAATAAGGCTTATCAAAATGATCCAGAACTCGTTAAACAAAGAACCGAAGTACTCCATGCACTAGAGGAAGGAAACCACAACCTTTCATGGATTGGGCTACTTGTAGCAGAGCGAATCGTCAGAGAACACATCGAAGAGATGAAGCAATTCGGAATCGAATATGACCTACTGGTCTGGGAAAGCAGTATCGTTAGAGAAGGGTTCTGGGATACGGCTTTCGAGTTACTTAAGCAAACATCATTATTCCATCAAGAAACTGAGGGGAAGCTCGCTGGTTGCTGGGTTCTGAAACAGTCGACGAACGAGCCAAGTGACGACCATGAGGCTGAGCACAGCATCGATAAAGTGCTTGTTCGTTCAAATGGCATTTTGACCTATACAGCAAAAGATATTGCATATCATTTGTGGAAATACGGTCTGCTACAAAATGATTTTGTATATAAAAAGTTCACTGGGGATGTATGGACAACTGTATCTCACGGTGAGCACCAATCATTCGGTCAAGCTGATACCGTCATCAACGTCATTGATTATAGACAGCAATACCCCCAGATGATGGTCAAGCAAGCGTTAGAGGGTCTTGGATTCACCAAGGAAGCAGAAAAACTTCGCCATGTCAGTTATGGAGTTGTGTCGTTAAGTCCTTCAGCTGCGTCTGATCTAGGAATCGATACATCTGACGGAAAATCTTCTTATGCCATGTCCGGTCGTCAAGGAATTGGCATCAAGGTTACAGAACTGATCCAACGGATGGAAGATGTCATCGAAGATTCCCGTTCCGACAAGAATGGTCTGTCCAGTCGAGAAATCGCCATCGCCTCCATCCGTTACTATCTGCTGCGTTTCGCTTTACAGACAGAGGTCGTGTTTGATCTGAAGCAAGCTACAGAAATATCCGGTAATACAGGTGTCTATCTACTTTATTCTTATGCTCGTGCCCTGAGCGTCCTAAACAAGGCTCAAGACAAAGGTGTGATACCTCTAGTCCCAGAACAATTCCCAAATCTTGAAAAAGCAGAGCACGCTCTACTTAGACATATTAGCACTTGGCACGATTTATTGTATGCTGCGAGCAAAGAGCTCACACCAAGCTCACTATGTAATTATGCATATGAACTGGCTTCGCTCTTTAATAACTTCTATGCCGCATGCCCAATCCTTAAGTCCGAAGGAGATGTACTCCATTTACGCGTATGGCTGACATCGATCTATAAAGATACGCTAGGTGAAGCTCTAGAGGTTCTTGGTTTGCCAACCCCGAGCAGAATGTAATAGAAATAACAATCCCCCGCTTTTCTTGTACATGAGAAACGGGGGATTGTTTATCTTTCTTCTATATTAGTGCTGCAAACCGCGTAAAGTCAGTTTCAAATTGTAGCCACTTTCATTGGGCGTGATTTCCGCAATGATCCAGTTAACTGCCAGACTCTGTTTTAGCTTCTCTAGCTGTTCTTCCTGTAGATAGAGATTCTCAATAATCCCTTCGCCTACCGAAAAATCGGATTCTGAGCTTAATTGGAATGTTTCTTCAAGCCATATTTTCAAACCGTTCTTCGTATTAAATGTAATTCGATACCCTGCAGCGGCGGCCTTCTCTAATTCTTCACCATGCTCCTCTGCATAACTAAACAGCTCGGCATAATCAAAATGGCCGTTCTGGGCCAATTCGAATGACTCAATCTTACCTGAACGGATCGCATTCAAAAGTTCTTCACCTTGGAGGCCGCAGTTGCGTGCATGTTCCAATAAAATAGCTGTACGTTGCGAAATCTTCGTTTCTGACATTTTGTTCTCTCCTCTATGTATGATCATTGCGAATCAGCTATATAGTACTGCTCCAGTATAAGACTTTTTCACAAAATTTGTATAGAGCATGGGGTTCTCACCTTCTGGAATACGCAAAAAAGCCGCCATAAAAGGCGGCTTTTCTTAGGACGTCCCAGACCGGGGTACGACCCTTCGGGCCGACTGCGATGCGGATGCTAACGAAGCCTATGCTCCGACGAACCCCCATTTGGGGTTCTCACCTTCTGGAATACGAAAAAAAAGTCGCCATAAAGGCGACTTTTCTTAGGACGTCCCAGACCGGGGTACGGCCACTTCGGGCCGACTGCGATGCGGATGCTAACGAAGCCTATGCTCCGACGAACCCCCATTTGGGGTTCTCACCTTCTGGAATACGAAAAAAAAAGCCGCCATAAAGGCGACTTTTCTTAGGACGTCCCAGACCGGGGTACGACCCTTCGGGCCGACTGCGATGCGGATGCTAACGAAGCCTATGCTCCGACGAACCCCCATTTGGGGTTCTCACCTTCTGGAATACGAAAAAAAAGTCGCCATAAAGGCGACTTTTCTTAGGACGTCCCAGAAGGGATTCGAACCCCTGACCGACGGCTTAGAAGGCCGTTGCTCTATCCAGCTGAGCTACTGGGACAAAAACTATGTAAAACAGTAACGAAATATATTATATCGCATCTTTGGGATTTTTTAAAGAAGAATTTTGTTTGGAACATTTAACATATGAATCAGTATGTCCCTTACAGGGTAATATGTATGATAAATACAGGATTCGAAAGGGGCCTCTTTATGCGGCAATTACTCTCGTCATTATCGTATTTCAGTATCTTTTTCGCACCATTCATTCTACCGATTGTTGTATGGCTCATCTCAAATGACGACTATGTAAAAAAACATGCTAAAAGAGCGTTGTTCTCGCATGTATTCCCTGTGATCGCTGCGGTCATATTAATTATCATGGCCATTGGTGCTGGCTCTTTCGGTGCCGTTCTAGGGTATGTCATCCTCTTTGGAATCATATATTTTGGAGCTTTTATATACAATGTGATTCAAGGTATACAAGTGCTTCGGGAATACGCTTAAAGCCCCAAAATCCACGAGTATAAAAAGGATCAGGCCTAACAGGCCTGATCCTTTCGCTTATTTGGTTGTAATCAACACCATCTGCTCATTCTTATCCCATTTGACCTCGCAACCAAGTGCAGCCGCGACAAAACGTAGTGGAACCATCGTTGTTCCTTGCACCGAGCGCGGTGCGGAGTCCAGCGCTACTGCCTTCCCATTCACCGTCGCCTGCTTTGAGCCCATCTTCAGCTTAATGTTCGTCGTTCCTTTGCTCGAAGTAACGGTCTGCGATTTCTGATCCCACTTGACAGAAGCCTGAAGAGATTCGAATATCGGACGCATCGGTACCAGCACACTACCGTTTACCATCATTGGCGCTTGAGCGTAGGACTGAAGTTGACCGTTGATTTTAATACGGATCGGTTCGGCCCCAATTTCTTTTCCAGCTTCATCATAGTATTTCAGCTTTACACTACTAACACGGCTATCATTATAGTCCATCCGCAGTGTTGTTGTTTCATTAGCTAACATAAACATTGAATCCGTATCTGATCCCAGGGAACGCCCCTTTGAATCATAAGCTGTAGATTTCACTGTAATTCGCTGACTCTTCGTTCCATTCTCTACACCAATGGTAACCACCAACTTGTTGTTGATACGTGTTTTTCCTTCAGCAATAATTTTAGGTGTCTGGCTCGTTCCTGTTAAGAAGACTTTTACACCAGAGACCGCTTTTCCTGATTCAAGCTCTGCTTCGAAATTACCAATTTCCTTAGCGGTTAAATAACCCGTTGTCGTGTTGACCTCCAGCACTTTTCCACTTGAATTACTACCCACTACAATAACACCAACTCTGCCACCTTCATTACGATTTTGAATAGATCCGGTAATGACCAGTTTTCCATTCTCTACACGACTTCCCGTCTGGAGAAGTTTCACCGCATCCTCAGTAGAATCAATAACCATTGCTTTCACGCTTTTAATCTGGTTTACGGCTTTCAACTGAATATTATATGTAGCTACCTCACTACCCATTAAATAACTACTTCCTGAATTCACTTCAACCGCTTTACCGTTAGCATCATAACCTACGACAAGCATCCCCACACGGCGACCCTCACTAGCATTCAGCACAGCACCAGATACCTCAATGCTTCCTTTCTCTGTACGTGTACCGTACTCAAGAAGTACGGCTTGGTTACCTGAGGGTTCTGCTGGTAGCACCTTTACCTCTTTAACTTTACTTCCACTTACCAAATCCACTTCAAAGGTTTCAATCTCATTGCTCATGAGATAAGTTGAGTCTCCAATCACTTCTATGACTTTACCTTTCTCATCGTAACCAACGACGATAAAGCCCGCTGTCGTCCCTCTACCTCCATTACGAACATCAAAGCTAACCTTCATCTTTCCATTGACCAGTTCCTGTGATGAATCTACCACGGTAATACCCGTGGCTTCCTCAGCCTGTGCAGATGGCTGGATGGTCCCAAATACCATACTCAACGCCAGCATACCTGCCATGATTGTTTGAATCAAACGATTTTTCAATCTTATCTCTCCTCATGAAGTATTAGTGAATATTGCCACACTAACCCAACATTATAGGGATACCTGATAAACAATCATATAGAGGACAAGCCTCATTTCCAAATTATTCATGATTAGGAATAAAACCGATTCAAACCTCCTATGTATTCTTCATAAAAGTCCCACTCAATTCATCCTATAACTTATATTTTAAATTGCGAATACACGCAAAATTTCAATTTCATTTGACAAAAACCAACAAAACAAAGAGACCTCGCCTATTAAAGCTGGTCTCTTCAAAATGTCCTTGCATACTCAATAAATGGAGCAACTAATTATTAAATCGTCCATTCAACTGCTGGCTCAAATTGCCGATAGATAAAAGTTGCTGTTTAAATTGCTCTCGTTCCTCTTCCGCAGTGGCTATGGCACTGTTCTCAAAAGCGACATCGGTAGCATCCTCATAGGCGTTGTGCATACTATTATCGAACCAATCGTGCGTAAGGGACGCGTCACTGCGGACAACCTTCACTAATTCATAGCCTCCAAGCCGTGCTGATGGTGCCAGATATGCCAAAACTACAGTATCTGATTCAGAAGTTGGATAAACCTCCACCTCAGCACAAGGTGTGCCATTCACATTCGTCATACGCCGAATTTTAGCATCTTTAATCGAGTACATATTCGCCTCTCCTTTCATTGATCCGCAAAATGAGAAAGTAACCGAAACTGCTGCATTTGGGTCTTTGTTTCTGGCGTTCCTAATCGATAAATCGTCATATATACTCGATCCAATGAATCTTGGAACACTGCATTTGTGCTCTGCTCAGGTGTATCAGGCCAAGGAAAAACATACCCCGGAAAAGCCTCTTCCTCCTTCTCCTGCATTAAACCGAGCTCCATTCGCACTTGGTTGGCTTCCTCAGGAGTAGCTTCAATCTCCCACTCATAAGCACTTGCTCCCTGTTCGTTCATAACTGAGCGGCTCTGAACGGAGACGTAATATTTCGACTTGTCCATGTCGCCCTCACCCCTTCACATTGAATTCGTTCTCCCTCATAGTTTTCGTTAAAGGACAGACATTTTATGCCCTACTTCGGCATATATCTGTATCACTTTGGCGATTTAGATCAAAAAAGAAGGACAGCGTATGACAAAGACAATAGAGAGGATGAACCGTCATGTGCGGAATAACCGGATTTATACAATGGAGCGGCGACTTAACCCAGGACTCACAGTTGCTGGTTAGAATGACTGAGAGCATAGCCCACCGCGGTCCTGACGGCTCAGGAACTTGGATATCCAATCCTTGTGCATTTGGACACCGACGGCTCAGTGTTATTGATCCGGAGAACGGTGCTCAGCCTATGATTATTCATCAGGAAGAGGACGTATACGCCATTGTATATAATGGAGAGTTATATAATGCTGCGGAATTGAAAGACGAATTGATCCAAAGGGGACATCGTTTCAAAACGAAATGTGACACCGAGGTCCTCCTCGTATCCTATATCGAATGGGGACCGGATTGTCTGGAACGCCTGAATGGAATATTTGCCTTTGCCATTTGGGATAGCGTAAAAGAACAAGTATTTCTTGCTAGGGACAGAGTTGGGGTTAAGCCTCTGTTCTACAGTTACATTGACGGTACACTCATCTTTGGATCAGAACCTAAGGCACTGCTTCAGCACCCAAAAGTCGAACCCGTTGTTGGTCCGGAAGGCTTGGCGGAAGTGTTCATTGTTGGCCCTGCACGAACACCTGGCCATGGTGTGTACAAAGATATATTTGAACTTAAACCTGGTCATGCCATGATATTTAGTCGGGGAGGACTCCGTAATTATACGTATTGGAAGCTCACAAGCAGACCGCATGAGGATAATGAAGAACAAACAGCAGCACATCTGCGTGAACTGCTATTTGATACGGTTCAAAGACAACTCGTATCCGATGTTCCTGTGTGCTCCCTTCTATCCGGTGGTCTTGATTCCAGCGCCCTTTCTGCCATAGCTGTTGACTACTACAAACAGACGGGCCAAGGACAAATTCATACGTACTCTGTCGATTATGTAGATAACGATAGGCACTTTAAATCTCATTCCTTCCAGCCCGGAGCAGATGCCCCATGGATTAAGCGGATGCATGAGGAGCTTGGAACGGCACATCACTGGATTGAGTTCGATACCCCTGAGCTGGTTGAGGCGCTTGAATTATCCACTCAAAAACGAGATCTTCCTGGTATGGCCGATGTAGACGCTTCCTTGCTCCTGTTTTGCCAGGAGATCAAAAAAGGAGCCACAGTAGCTATTTCTGGTGAAGCCGCGGATGAAATATTCGGCGGATATCCTTGGTTTCACAGAGAGGATATGCTGAACTCAGGAACGTTCCCTTGGTCTGTGGCACCAGATATGCGTGCAGGGCTGCTCTCTCCAGAAATCCGGGAATGGATTTCTCCCCTCGAGTATTTGGGAGACCGGTACAGCGATGCCGTGGCAGAGGCCCCGATCCTTAAAGAAGAAACAGGACAGCAAGCCAAAATGAGAATCATGTCTTACTTAAACATCACTCGCTTCATGCCAACATTACTTGACCGGAAGGACCGGATGAGTATGGGTGTCGGACTGGAGGTGCGTGTCCCTTATACAGATCATCGTCTGATCGATTATGTGTGGAACATCCCATGGAGTATTAAAACAGCAGGAGTTCGAGAAAAGGGAATTCTGCGGAAATCACTTGAGGGAGTTCTTCCGGATGATGTACTCTATCGCAAAAAGAGCCCTTATCCCAAAACCCACAATCCTAACTACTTGGCAGCTGTAAAACAGCAGGTTCTTTCCATTCTGGATGACCCTACTTCACCATTGTTACCTCTGATAGACACCAAAAGAATTCGTGAGCTCGCGTCTTCTCCTGATGCATCATCAAATTTACCTTGGTTCGGTCAGCTGATGTCAGGCCCTCAGCTGTTCGCCTATTTGGCCCAAGTGAATTACTGGCTGAAGGAGTACAATGTAGCCATTAGGTAAAAAAGTCATGAAATACCCTATAACACAAGACTTACAAATTGATGTCAGCAATAAAAAATGACGTACCCATCGAAATTGACGGGTACGTCATTCTTCTATTCTGTAACAGAAACATTCATCTATATGTATTCCATAAATTCCAAGCGATTACCAAATGGATCATTCAAGTAAAACCGCTGGACTTTTTCATCCTTTCTCGCATCATCATCAATAACCTCTACGTTATGAATTAACAAATAGTCCCTGAATTCAGATAATTGACGCACAAGAAAAGCTGGATGTGCTTTGGTAGCTGGAGTGAAGTCCTTCTGAACTCCGATGTGCACTTGATGTGCTCCGCACTGAAACCACACACCCCCACGTTGTTTTAACATATCTGGTTTGTCGATTTCCTTCCATCCTAAAAGACCTGTGAAAAAATATCGTGCTTCCGCCTCACAACCTTCTGGTGCGGCTAACTGAACATGGTCAATCCCAGAAAATGAATAACTCATTTAAAAACCTCCCATTTCAATTTCACACAATGAAACTACGTTTCATAATTAATAATTTTACCAAGGAGAACCCAACTAGACCATCCTTATTTTCAAATTTCTTCGGTAAGAAAATAAAAAAAACAGAACCCCTCCTCTCATCCTGATTCGATGAAGGAAAGATTCTGCTTCTCCTATGTACGGAATACGGGCGGGACCCGATCCGTTGCTATCACTTGGGTACGATTAATCCTCTGAGCGAAATTTATCAGCCAGCTGACGAAGTGCTTCTCCGCGGTGACTGATCGCTTGCTTCTCCTCAATTGTTAGCTCTGCCATCGTTCTCTCGAATTCTGGAAGGTAGAAAAGAGGATCATAACCAAAGCCCTTACTTCCGGATGGCTGGGAAGTAATCCATCCATCTACCGTTCCTCTGGTCTCAATATGTTGCCCTGTTGCCGGATCATAAAGAGCAAGCACGCAGACGAACTGTGCAGGACTGAGCAGTGGCAGTTCTGTATCTTCACCAAGTCGTAGCTTCTCAAGCTCAGCCAAAAGCTTCAAATTGTTATCTTGATCTGTACCATGCTCACCTGCATACCGAGCAGAATACACACCAGGCGCCCCATCTAATGCCTCCACACATAGACCCGAATCATCACCAAGAACAGGCAAACCAATAGCATCCCCAATGGTCTTGGCTTTTTTTAGGGCATTCTCAGAAAAGGTCTCCCCATCTTCCACAACATCAGGAAGATTAGGGTAATCAAACATACTTACGACCTTTTTACCAAAAGGTGCGAAGGCATGGGAGAATTCCATAACCTTGCCTTTATTACGAGTTGCAACAATGATGATATCTCCTTGAAGCTCCATACGTTACGCCCCACTTCTCGTGCTGACTGTACCGATCTTTGCTGCAATAGGTCCAAGTACTTCTTGTTGACGAAGGATCAGCTCACGAATGCCTTTTTCACCAAGCTCCAGAATTTCATTGAGCTCATCACGAGAAAACGGGCTATCCTCTCCTGTTCCCTGAACCTCAACAAATTTCCCACTGCCTGTCATCACTAAATTCATATCCACTTTGGCCTTGGAATCCTCTTCATAATTCAGATCTAGAAGGGCCTGCCCACCAGCTACTCCAACACTTGTGGATGCCAAGTAGTCCGTAATGGGGAATACAGCTAGTTTATGTTGTTCTGCAATTTTATTCACTGCAATTGCCAATGCTACAAATGCACCTGTTATAGAGGTGGTCCGGGTACCGCCGTCCGCTTGAATGACATCACAATCCAGCGTAATCGTGCGCTCACCCAGCGCATGCAGATTCACAACAGACCTGAGCGCTCTACCAATCAGCCGCTGAATTTCCATCGTCCGGCCGCTGAGTTTACCTCGGTTCGCTTCCCGCTGATTACGGGATTGTGTCGCCCGTGGTAGCATGGAATATTCCGCTGTCACCCAGCCCTTTCCTTGTCCTTTCAGAAATGGAGGTACTTTCTCATCCACGGTAGCCGTAATCAGCACCTTGGTCTCTCCCATTTCGATGTACACGGAGCCTTCCGCATATTTATTCACATGGGTCGATAAATTCATCGGGCGAAGCTCGTCGCTCTTACGTCCGTTAGATCTCATGTTTTCTGCCTCCTACTTCTTATCGCGTCCTAATTAGCAACCCCTATTCTACCAAAGTGCTAACATAAAAGCACCCTCCCGCGAATTCCACCTCTTATATAGGAATCTCATTAATATACTCTGGACGACTGACCGGTTCGCTATAATTTCGTCCGTCATCTCCCTTAACTTCAGCCAAATCGTTCATGTGAATTTTCACCTTGGCATTATTCGAATTCTCCGCAACCGTAAGCACAACGGCTTGCAGCATCTCAGATGGGATCTGATCCCCCTGTTCGAACATATCTTCATTTAAAGAAACGGTAAGGGATCCATCTTCGTTCTTATTAATCTCTGCGACAGACGTTTCACTCGTCATAACTTGCTCCAGACCGTCACCATACTGCGGGCCGCGAATTAGTTCATTAAGTGCTGCGGTCACAGTATCCTGACCAGAAGCTACAAGACGCGTTACTGGAACGTAATACTGGATGCCCGAAGGAGATAAGCCAGAGAAATAGACCGTTACTGGGGAAGACTGTGAATACTGCGTATCCTCAGCTTTTTGGAGATTGATTCCCATCGTACGAGATAACGGCCGATCTAACGGGGTATGGTTAACAGGCATTTCATTTAATTTTGCACCATCCACCCACAATTGGATCTTGTCAATCCCTTCGTTTCCAGTCAACGTCCAGGTGAGAGCTTCTAAGATTTTGCGTTCATCCTGAACGTTATATTCACCAAAGGATTTATTAAACTCTACTACAGCAAGCTTATTTTCCTTATCAACCGTGACATTTTTGACCTCTGTTCCCGTAGGTAACACGCCTCGGAAGCCAACAGGAATGTAACCTGAGTAGGAACCACCTTGGATCATTACTTCCAGAGTGCTTTTAAGGGGGTCTTTTCCTTCTTCTTTGGGAATACCAAGAGTAACGGGTGCGAGCATTCCATGCTGATCAGACAAATAGACGGTGGTCTGGACACCGACCTGGCCTTGTAACGACTGATTGAGTGCCGAGTTCATCATCTGAGTCTCCGCTTGAGCTGGCGGCGGATCAATGGCCTCCGATTCCTTCCCACCGAATGGCCCACAGCCGGACAACATCAACGGAACAGCGAGAAGTCCGGCGGCTGAAAGTCCGCGAATCGTACGTTTACGTGTCATGTATTGTTCCTCCCTACTTTTTGTACAGGTTGTACTCTTATGTATACGAGCCCTTTTCCAAAACATGCCCCTTCTTTTTAGGTTTCTGGACAAAGTAATCATAGAAAAAGTACAATTTGGATGTATGGCTTCATTACAACCACTAAGAAAACGAGGTGAGATCATGGCCGACACACAGATACCTTATAGCTTAAATAGCAAAAAAGTCGCTGAAGCGACGAGAAGGTTACTACATGAACGTGGAGTGACGACGACTGAGATCGCTGAGCTTGTTATGGTGCTACAGAAGAAATACTACCCAGGCCTAACAATGGAAGAGTGCGTCAAAAACGTCGAGGCGGTGCTCAGTAAGCGAGAAGTTCAGAACGCCGTAATAACAGGCATCCAGCTGGATATGTTGGCGGAAGAAGGCAAACTCTTATCTCCGCTTCAGGATATGTTAGCCCATGACGAGGGCTTGTATGGTGTGGATGAAATTTTGGCGTTCTCCATTGTCAACGTATATGGCAGCATTGGATTTACGAACTATGGATATGTTGATAAATTAAAACCTGGCGTACTAGAACGGTTAAACGACAAATCAAGTGGAGTAATCAATACTTTTCTTGATGACATTGTTGGAGCTGTCGCAGCGGCAGCAAGCAGCCGAATCGCTCATCGCAAACAAGCAGAGCGAGAAATTGAGACGACCGGCACAACAGAAGCAGATAACAACTTATAAAATCACACAAACGGGGCCCTCATATAGAGGACCCCGTTATCTTTAAGCTTATTTTTATCATATATTATATGAGAGCCTATTAAGCCCCATTTCCTTTCAAGGAGGACACAGAATCACGATGTATAATAGATGCAGGCATATATACCGTTTCCTTAGGGAAATCACGATGCTTAATACTATGGAGCATTAGCTGTACCGCTCGGCGGCCCATCATTTCCTTCTCCACATTCACCGTAGTCAATCCCGGATCTGTATGATATGCGTCTTCGATATTATCAAACCCTGTGACGGAAATGTCATCTGGCACTTTAAGCTTTAGATCAGCTAAAGCCTTCATTGTACTGATGGCAAGTGAATCATTCGCACATATAAGCGCAGTAGGCAGTCCATCTTTATCCATAAACTCCTGCAGAATAGAACGAATCTCATCTGTATATTCAGCTTGGTCTTCTCCGTTCAGATGGCATAGCGGATCCTGCCGATCTACCGTCAGTCCATACTCTTCCATGGCATCTTTGTAGCCATTCCACCTGCTCATAAAGCTCTGCGAGAATGACATATTACCCACAAACCGAATATTTCGGTGATCCATGGATAGTAAATGTTGGCTCAATTGATACACACACTCACGATTGTTAGCAAACAATCGAATGGCTTCAATCAGTGGATTGCCTGAGTCAACAAGCACGATCGGGACCCGGAGTCTGCTGATCTCCTCGATTACTTGAGCCGAAATCTCACCCACTCCAATGAAACCTTGAATCGTGTCTTGATTCACAATGGATAAGAGGCTGTCCGCAGTCTGATCGGTTACAACAACTCCCCTCATATCAAGTGATTCGAGCTCCTCTGTTATCCCGCTAATGATACGCCCCCAATAAAGTGATTCTTTATATTGATAGCGGATATCTGGAAGAAGTACAACAATGGTCTGTACGACCTCTGTTGACTCCTCTGTCTCTTCCTCATTTACTTTTGCTGCACGTGGATTGAACCGATAACCCATCTTGATGGCCGCCTGACGGACTCGCTCTCTGGTTGCCGCATTCACCCCCTCCTTACCGGACAGAGATTTGGAGACGACATATTTCGAAACCCCAACCGCTTCGGCAATATGTTGCATCGTAACTTTATGACTCATGCTTGACTTCACCCGTTCATTAGCTAATTAGTTATTTAAAAGTTATTATAACATTTCTGCCTTTCTTTGAGCCATTCCACAAAAAAGGACCGTTACCACGTTGGTAACAGCCCTTATAACTTTTTTATCTTGCCTGGAGTAACAAATCCAACATCTCATATGCTATCTTTTGCGAAGGTGTTTCATCATGGTTCGATACAACGATTACCGCTGTTCCATGTGATGGAACCATGCATACATACGCACTAACACCCGTATATCCACCGCCATGCTCTAGGATAAGGAGATTCTCTTTCCGATTCGTTCCCCAGCCTAAAGCGTATCCTTCCCCTTCTTCTTCAAAATCCCATACCGTTTCGAACATCTCATGAAGTGCGTAGCTAGATAAGTAGGGATGCTCATTCATATAAGAAGACAAATAGCTCCCCAAATCATGAGCAGTAGAATATATAAATCCCATAGGAGCACCTAACTGGTTCACAAGAAAGGGGATTTCATATGCCATCATCGAAGAATCTGGTCTGGTTACATCACGAAAAACATTATCGTTACTCGTGTAATACGCTGCATGGTCTTCCGCTTGTTGTACCTTATGGGCGTACAATGTAGTTCTGTTTAACCCTAGCCCTCTAAACCACGTACTCTCCATAAATTCGTCCCACGAGCTGCCGCTAACCCGCTCAAACAGATCAGCTGCAATAATATAGGCGTCCGTGCAATAGCTCCAATTAGAACCCGGAGTATCTGATAAAGCTACGGAACGAAGATATCTCGTAATATCCTCCCGCGTGCGGATCCCTTCAATAATGGTATCCGTTACTCCACATTGTTCTTTCATCTTCTCAAAGTCTCTCAAATTAAAAGCAATTGGACTTACCAAGTCACCAATACCGAGGTCTCCGGCAAAACCTGCAGTATGTGATAATAGGTGCCTCACTGTAATTCGTTTACTCACTTCTTCATCGGTTGTTTGAAAATAAGGCAGATAGTGGACTATGGGCATATCAAGCTCAAGCAATCCTTCATCAACAAGCTTTAGCAGCGATGCTGCCGTAAAACTTTTGGATATGCTCATAATGCTTACGATTGTATCCGGTGTAAAAGGCTTCTCATCCGCGCCAAGACGCGCTTTTCCAAAACCCTTACTGTACACAACTTTGTTATCTTTAATCGCTACAACAGCTCCGCCAACGGGAAAATCGAGAGCATTTATATTAAAATCTAACTGTGGGTCCTGAGATTTTATCATCACTTCATTCTCCTCATTCGTTCGTCATACATTACCATTCTAGAAGGAGGCTATGAATCCTTTATTACTAAAGTGAGGCATAGTATAGAAAAAACAGCCGCCCATGAAGGGCAGCTGTTAATGGATAGGACTAGACATGTAGGGATGGTCGTACTGGCCGAATATCCCATATATTCGCCGCGTAACGGTTGATGGTGCAATCACTCGAGAAATGGCCAGCGTGAGCAATATTTACGATCGTCTTCGTTGCCCACTCAGGTGTATTCAAGTATACCTGATCGATAGTATCGTGTGTATTTGCGTAACTGTCGAAGTCTTTAAGGACAAAAAACTCGTCATTATGCTCCAAAATAGACTGATAGATTAGATTGAACTCTCGTTCGTGGCAACAAAAAGGTCCTGGCGACACCAACTGATCCATAACACGTTTGATTCGCGGATCTTTTTGATACACATCTTTTGCAATATACTCACCATTTTTGTAGTAGTTCAGTACTTCTTCCGACGTTAGACCGAACAGGAACATGTTGTCATCCCCAAGCATCTGATGCATCTCCACATTCGCACCATCCAGCGTACCTATCGTCAGCGCACCATTCATCATAAATTTCATGTTACCTGTACCAGAGGCTTCCTTACCTGCTGTAGAGATCTGTTCGCTTACGTCTGCTGCCGGGATAATCTTCTCCGCTAATGACACGGAATAGTTCTCCAAAAATAGCACCTTAAGCTTACTATTCACCTGAGGATCCTTGTTCACCGTATTTGCGACCACATTAATCAGCTTGATGATGCTCTTCGCCAAATAATAACCCGGCGCCGCTTTGGCAGCAAAAATAAATGTACGCGGTACTCGATCAACTGAAGGATGGTCCTTGATGTCATTATACAAATACATGACGTGTAAAATGTTCATCAGCTGTCTTTTGTAAGCGTGAAGCCGCTTTACCTGAACATCAAAGATTGAATCCGGATCTACCATCACGCCCTGCTTCTGTCTAATAAACTCTGCTAACCGCAGCTTGTTGCTGCGTTTAATCTTCATGATTTTCTCACGAAGTGCCGAATCTTCTTTAAATGTCTCCAAACCAAGCAGCTGATGCGGGCGCTTCATCCACCACGTCCCAATCGTCTCACTAATGACATTACTAAGCTCTGGATTGGCATGAATCAACCAGCGACGATGCGTAATACCGTTGGTTTTATTGTTAAAACGATCAGGAAACAGATCATAGAATGGCTTCATCACATTCGTCTTAAGCAGTTCCGTATGCAGCTCAGCCACACCATTCACACTGTAGCTGCCCACAATGGCCAGATGGGCCATCTTCACCTGATCACTCTCCACAATAGCAACCTTAGAAACCAGGTCCTGCCCGTCTGGAAAACGATCAAGCAGCATTCCACAGAAGCGCTTATTAATCTCCTCAATGATCATATACACTCTTGGTAAGAGCTCACGAACCATATTGACAGGCCACTTTTCAAGCGCCTCACTCAGCAATGTATGATTCGTATACGACACCGTTTGGGTCGTAATATCCCAAGCCTCATCCCATCCCAACCCCTTATCATCAACCAAAATTCGCATCAATTCTGGAATGACAAGTGTTGGATGCGTATCATTGATATGAATAGCTACTTTATTCGGTAGTTCACTGTAAGGAAGTTCTAATTTATCGAACGTCCTCAGCACACTTTGAAGCCCTGCAGAGCATAAGAAATACTGCTGTTTTAGCCGAAGAATCTTACCTTCATAGCCAGAATCATCGGGATATAAAAATTCAGAGATCGATTCAACCGAACGGTTATACTCTAAAAATTTATAATAGCTATTCTGAACCTCGAGACCCATTCTAGCAGGGTCCATAGCTGATTCTGCACTCCATAGTCGAAGTGTATTTACTTGCGAATCGCCATATCCGATGACAGGAACGTCATAAGGAACAGCCCATACTTTCTCATAGTTGACCGTATTAAACTGTGTCTTACCGTCCTTCTCAGCAACTTCTACCTGACCCCAAAAGCGTACTTCAACTCGCTTGTCGGCCCGCCGCTCTTCCCACACATTACTTTTCTGGAGCCAGTCATCAGGAAGTTCAACCTGATGACCGTCAATAATTTTTTGCTCAAACAGTCCAAATCTATACCGAATACCACAGCCATGACCAGCGTAGCCTAGCGATGCAAGTGAGTCTAGGAAGCATGCTGCAAGACGCCCTAATCCTCCATTACCAAGTCCTGCATCTGGCTCTTGTTCCTCGATCTCTTCTAGATTCCATCCGAGATCTGCAAGTCCTTCACGAACGGTCCGGAGCATGCCCAGATTCAGCAGGTTATTCCCGAGCAACCGACCGATCAGAAACTCCATGGAAAAATAGTATACCTGCTTCTCTTGCTGATCCATGTAGGAGCGGTTGGTTTCAGCCCATTCCCTACCTATGAATTCACGAATGAGCGTACCGAGTATTTTGTAAATATCTCCTGCCGTAGCTTCTTCAATGTCTTTTCCTAAACGACTCACCAACTGTTCTTTGAACGCAGATTTGAATAATTCTTTGTTGTTAAACAAAAGAAGTGTCCTCCTGACGCATAAAGTTTAGATCGCAGTATCTTTAGCAACCACAAAAGGCTTACGCACATCCCCCTGAAGCTTGCGACCTCTTGATATAATGACGTCTTTATCCAGAATTACATTTTCAAGCACAACGTTCTCTTCAATGATACATTTCTGCATAATTATTGAATTGTGAATTCTAGCCCCTTCTTTCACTTGTACCCCCCGGAACAAGATACTGTTCTCAACCGTTCCACCAATCTGACATCCATTGGCAACGAGTGAATTACTCACATCAGCGGTCTCTAAGTACTTAGCCGGCACCTCATATTTAATCTTGGTATGAACGGGATGCTCACGGAACAAGGAGTTATACTTCTCCGGTTTTAACAGATCGAGACTGTTGCGATAATAGCTCTCCAGTGAATTAATAACCGCATGATAGCCTTTATACTCATATCCGGCAATATTCAGCTTATTTCGGTTTTTCTGAATCGCGTCCCGAAAAATATGACTCTCACCATGCGCGATGCATTGATTCACCAGTCGAAGAAACAATTCTTTCTCCATGATGAACATTTCCATGTAAACGTTGGCATGATCCCGCTCACGGTGGATATCTGTTACCCTACCACTGTCATCCACATCGAGCCGAGTACAGGGCTGATGCTCCGGCTGAAGCTGGTCAACCTTCGTATAGATTAAGGTTACATCCGCCTTCTGTTCTAGGTGATATTCATAAGCCTTACCAAAATCAACATGACTTAAATGCTGACTCCCCGAGTACACGACATATTTAGCTGACCCGCGCTCGAAAAAGTCCAGATTATTATGAATATGCTGAAGTTCGCCTGTTGAAACATCGGATGGGTCATTCCAATCAGGCGGAAGAATAAACAGCCCTCCTCTTTTACGATCCAGATCCCAAGGGCGTCCTTCACCGAGATGGTCCATCAGCGATCGATATTTACGTCTTACAAACAATGCAATATCGAGTACACCCGCGTGCATCATATTGGACATCACAAAGTCGATCAAGCGGTATCTTGCTGCAAAAGGTACCGCTGCGCCGCAGCGAAAATACGTAAGTTCATTCAGTACATCAAGCTCATGATCCAAATTAATAACTCCCATGAGTTGCTTCATCGATCAAACACCGTCCTTTGTTCTCTTATAAAATAGCGGCTGGAGCTGATGTCTTGAACTTCGTTGCTGCTTCACTATCATTCGTGATTAACAATATATCGCTATCATTACTACTACTCTCACCGATGATAGTCCCATCTTCAATCACCATATTCTCCGTAATAATCGCACGGTGGATGCGTACATTACGACCAATCTTCACCTGTGGCATGATTACAGAATCTGTAATTACGCTTCCCTCTCCTACTTCCACACCATAAAAAAGAACGGAATGGTTCACTTCTCCATAAACAGAGCAGCCTTCATTGATCATACAATTTCGCACCTTCGCACCAGGCGCAATATACTCAGCAGGCTGATTCGGATTTCGTGTATAAATTCGCCAATCGGGATCGTTCAGATCTAATTCAGGATGCTCGGACAATAGATCCATGTTGGCCTCCCATAAGCTATTTATCGTTCCAACATCTTTCCAATAACCTTGAAACGGATACGCATAAAGTGTTTTTTCCTCCGCTAACATTAGCGGAATGATGTCTTTGCCAAAATCGTGACTTGTACTTGGATTCTCTACATTCTGAAGCAAATATTTTTTGAGTATATCCCATTTGAACAAATACACCCCCATGGAGGCTAAGGTGCTCTTCGGATGAGCTGGCTTCTCTTCAAATTCATAAATGCGGTAATCATCATGGGTATTCAGAATCCCAAAACGTGTAGCTTCATCTAGAGTTACATCAATGACCGATATGGTACAATCCGCGTTATTCTTCTTGTGGTAACTCAGCATCTGTTCATAATCCATCTTGTAGATGTGATCGCCTGATAGAATCAGCACATGCTCAGGATCGTACTGTTCGATGAACATCAAATTCCGGTAGATCGCATCAGCTGTGCCGCGATACCAACTCGTTCCATCCTCCCGCTCATGTGGCGGCAGTACATACACTCCCCCGGTTCGACGATCCATATCCCAATCACTACCTACACCAATATATGAATGCAGCACGAGCGGCTCATATTGAGTTAATACTCCAACCGTATCAATTCCTGAATTAGAACAGTTGCTTAATGGGAAATCAATAATTCGATATGTACCTCCAAAATAAACTGCCGGCTTTGCCAGTGTCTTGGTTAATTCTTTTAGACGTTTCCCCTGTCCTCCAGCAAGCAGCATAGCCACCACTTCTTTTCTCTTCATCGCGAGATCTCCTTTATTCATAATTAAGGATATTTTGGGTACTCCTGAAAATACGAATACACATCGAGGTAGGATAGATTGATAGATGTTAGAGGGAGAGTAAGTCCCATAATACATAAGTTCCGAACAATTACCTTACGTATCATTAAACGAGAAAAGAACTAGGAAATCTTTTTTGTGAAATATTTGTGTGAACGTGATGAGGGAAGTCAGATCTTAAGGTGAGGAGTGCTATAGATGTCCTATTCCACGGGCACGACCTAAGTCGCCGTTTAAGCCTGTGGAACAGGAATATGTAATAAGGAGAGCATTCATTCATTGCTTTGCTGAAGCTTATGTGATAAAAACTAAAAAGTTCGGTGTACGTTAATTATGCCTGAACTGGAATGAACAGAGCTGCTCCCACTTGAGACTCCTTGAGTTCCGCACGCTTCTGTCTGACAAGCTCGTCAAGGTGGGCCAGTGCTTCGCACATGGCAAAACGCATCTGATGAATACCGAGTTTGTCGCCGAAGAGGGCTACACAGACTTCAAAGGCGTTAAGTCCTCCGGCTGCAGATAGCATCCCGGAGATTGCAGTGAGCCGCTCCTCATGGTGAAGGAGAAGCGCGTCAATTCGTTCACGGAAATGCGTGAACGGGTGGCGGTGTCCGGGATATGCAGTCCGGACATGTAATTCCCGGAGGCGGCGCAGCCCATCCAAATACAGGTGCAGCGGCTGAGTATCGCTACCAGGCACTAGGCTGACATTTGGCGATATCTGCGGTAACACCGCATCACCGCACAGAATTACCCCGCTATCCGGATGGTAAAAGGAAAGATGCCCTGGAGCATGTCCAGCTGTCTGCACAGGAATCCAGACACGCCCCCCCATACTTATCTGCATTACCTCACTTAAATACGATACTTGAGGCTGCGGAGAGACTTGAGATATGAAGCTGTTTAGATGTTCTGGCATCTGAACTAGCCATGATTCCGGCATACCATGCATCGCGAAGAAAGCAGGGAGCTTATCATTCATATCAGAAGCATGGGCATCATCTCCCCACATCAGCTGGGCTTCCTTGTGAGCACGTTCAGACATCCATACCTTCGCGCCCGTCCGCTCCTGAAACCACCCTGCGAGACCATAATGGTCTGGATGATGATGTGTTATTACGATGGATGTAATCTCCTCATCCTGTATTTGAAGTGCTGCTAGAGCATCATTCCATTCCTGCTCAGTAGATTCGGTTCGTGGGCCTGGATCAATAAGCGTAATCCCCTGCTCGTCCCGTAATAGATAACTATTAACCCAGCGTAATGGTGAATCAAGAGTGATTTTAACTTGTATAAGACGATCCTCATGAAGTGGTGTAATTGTCGGGAGCTTCCCGAACATGCCTTGTTCCATAATCAATGCTCCATCGGGCGCCGACCGACAAATATCATTCGAGGAGACGTCTCAGGAATATATTGATCCTCATCGTAGCTTCCATGAACTTGGTCGATGCACAGCCCAGCTTCTTCCACCATCTCTTTGAATTCATCAAGGGTGTAGAGCTTTACGCGCTCTTGATAATGACGCGGTTCCCCACCGTAGACATCCGTGATTGTGATATCTTTTGTTACATAACCGTTCTCAATCTTACGTCTTTCAAGGATACGTTGTCCTTCAGATATACGGGAAGATTCAGGGACAAGATTCTGTGAAACATAAGCAGGATTTAAAAAGTCGATAATAAAGCGTCCATTTGGTTTTAGGACACGATAGATCTCTTGCAGCACCTTGATATGCTCCTTGTCCTTCTTAAAATAACCAAATGAAGTGAACAAGTTCAGTACTGCGTCGAACTCACTGCTCGGTAGCGGCAGCTGCCGCATATCGCCAGAAATCCAGGTAACTGCCTGCTCCTGATCCATCTCCTTCGCCTCTTCTAGAAGAACATCCGACAGATCTACACCTGTCACTTGATAGCCTTCTTCACTTAAGACAAGGGAATGACGGCCCATCCCACAACATAAATCTAGCACCCTTCCTTGAGCGGGCAGATGAAGCCATGAAGCCATCGTTTGCACTTCATGAACAGCACCCTGAATGTCTCGGTGTTTATACACGAGTAAGTAGTCTTCTCCAAAACTTTCTTCATACCATTCCGTCATCTGACTGATCCTCCTGACTGTCTTTTTTGCCACTTCCAATATTTAGAGGTTAACAACGATACAGGATAATTGTAACGTCTTTATCTCATTTCGCAAGGCAAACGACATTAGTTTCTACCTTATGCGATTCATTGCTAAGACATGCTCCAAGATTTGATATAGAGCGATCAAATCCTACAAAGTTCAAAGGCTTGGTTACTCCAAGCAAACGTAAGACCCTTGTTCAACGAATTAACCAGAGCAATGATAGTTTAAACTCGGAGCTCTTGAAATAGTTATGCTTCAAAAAAGACTTAATATGTAATAAAAGCATCGATAGCGGATCCACCACTACCGATGCTTGTATTATTGGTTTGCGATATATTTACTAATTAGCAAGGGAGGCTTCTCGAATACGTTCGAGCGCATCTGCTACAGACATACTCACCTTGGCGCCATCTGATCCCATAAACTCAACTTCACCCGATACGGCACCCCGGCCGACGATAATCCGAATCGGAGCCCCGAGCAGATCGCCATCTTTAAACTTCACTCCTGCTCGTTCGTCGCGATCATCTAACAATACCTCTAGTCGCATATCAGTCAGATCACGATACAACCGTTCTGCTAATGCGCTCTGCGATTCGTCCTTCACGGAAACAGGAATGATATGAACTTGAAACGGAGCGACGGATATCGGCCATACTAATCGCTCGCCTTCAATGCTCTGCTCGGCAATCGCCGCCATGACACGTGACACCCCAATGCCATAGCACCCCATAACGAACGGTTTCTCTCGACCATCGGCATCAACATACGTCGCACTGAGAGCGTCACTATACTTGGTTCCAAGCTTAAACACATGCCCAAGCTCGATGCCACGATGAAATAATAAAGACTCACCACAGCGTGGGCAGCGATCTCCTTCTGCCGCATTTCGGAAGTCACCCGTTTGTTCAAGCGAAAAGTCGATGCCTGGACGAACGCGCATCAAATGCATATCTACCTCATTCGCTCCCGTGATTCCTTCCAGCATAGACGCAACCTCATGATCAACAAGAAGTTGCAGTGGAAGTCCTACAGGTCCGGCAAATCCAGTTGGAGCACCTGTGGCACGCTGTACTTCACCAGCATCAGCTAATTCAACAGCTTCGGCTTGTAAATAGGACTTCACTTTAACCTCATTTACTTCACGATCACCTCGAACGAGCACCGCAATGAGCTTGTCATCTACCTTATATAGAAGTGTCTTTATCAGCTGATGTGAGCTCACTTGAAGGAACTCCACCAACTCTTGAATACTCTTCACATTCGGTGTAGCAATCTTCTCCATTGAGATCCCTTCGTCAGTTCCTGCGCTCGCTCTTCTATCTGCCTCATCGATAACCGCCATCTGTGCTTGCTCCAAATTGGCCGCATATTCACATGAGCTGCAAGATACGATGGTGTCCTCCCCGATTTCAGCCAAGGCCATAAATTCATGGGTCTCACCTTGTCCACCGATGGCACCAGCGTCAGCTTCCACCGCTTTGAAACGAAGACCGAATCGTTTAAAAATACGCTCGTACGTACTGTACATATTCCGGTAGGAATGATCCAGACCCTCCCAATCTGTATCAAAAGAATACGCGTCCTTCATAATAAACTCTCTTCCTCGAAGAAGACCAAATCTAGGACGTCTTTCATCTCGGTACTTCGTCTGGATCTGATACAGATTCACCGGCAATTTTCGGTAGGATGATACCTCTTGTCGAACAAGAGATGTAATTACCTCTTCATGTGTAGGTCCAAGTACAAATTCACGTTCATGACGATCATAAAGCCGAATTAGCTCAGGCCCATAAACATCATATCTACCGGATTCTTTCCATAACTCAGCGGGCTGAATAGCTGGCATATGAAGCTCCTGAGCACCAGAGGCATTCATTTCCTGGCGGATAATGTTTTCAATTTTACGAAGTACACGCCAACCTAGCGGTAAATAGGTATAAATACCAGCAGCAACCTGCCGAATATAACCACCTCGGAGCAGCTGCTGATGACTTAGTGCTTCCGCTTCAGCTGGAACCTCACGAAGGGTGGACATAAATAATTGACTTTGTTTCATGCTCTTCATTCTCCTTCTCATCCGTGAAAACAGCAAAAAACACACTCGTCATAAGGGACGAATGTGCTCGTGGTACCACCCTGTTTCAATCTTCCCCGGCTTAAAAAGTATGCATCGCAGGAAAAGATCCTCAAAGAAGCGATAACGGGCCATACCCGGCCCCACCGCATTCGCAGCGAAGGCAACTATAAGGGAGGAGGTGAGCAGCCGTACATGAAAGCCTTCCAGCCAATAGGGCTTTCTCTCTGTTACGTCGTATCTACTTCACTTATGTCCTTGTTCAAACGTTGTTGTTCACGGATTTCATTTTTCAATACGTTACAATTGAAAAATACAAATGTCAAGTAACTCCGCAAAAACGATTCATATCTAATGAGAAATATGCTCCAGCACCTGCTGCAAGATCCCGATCACATGCTCATCCTCGTAGGTGTAATAATAAGTATTACCATCGCGCCGATATTTCACCAATCTCAAATTCCGAAGGTGGCTTAATTGATGCGACACCGCAGATTGACTCATACCGAGAACCTCTGCAATATGCCCCACCGAACATTCCTCTTGGGATAATAAATGAAGAATTCGAATCCGAGTAGGGTCGGAGATGGCTTTAAGAATGCGAGATGCTTCTAGAGCCTGTTCCTCCTGCAATAGTTCATGCTGATCTCTATCCATGATCAATTCCTCTTTTCATTCATAGCTTGCACCATTCGGCGGGTATCTTGTCCGACTCCTGTAAGCAGAGCCGATCCCCGATGTGTCTGCCACGGTAATCCAGCAAAATAGAGCCCCTTGACCGGACTGACCCCCTGAGAATGGAGCACCTGTCCGAGAGAATCTGTAGCTCCTTCAATATGAAGCCACTCGTAGCTAGAGTAAAAGCCCGTCGCCCAAATGATGTTACGAACCGATTCCACTGAGCCATCTTGAAAATGGACTCCGGAATGGGTTACATTCACTACTCTCTTTTTTAAGATCACTTTACCGTACCTGACAGCTTCTTTCAATTCATATCCGAAAATAGGGTCGCCCTGACTCCGCAAGAGCTTGCCAACCCATGACGAAGAGCTTGCCTTCAAGATACCTAATTGATCCAGCCACCAGAAGAAGCTCCTATCTCCAATCGTCAGTGGTACATATTTGGGTGTTTGACTCGTTGCTAGATACGTTAACTTTACGGAGGACAACTCTACAGCGATCTGTGCCCCGCTATTACCTCCCCCAACAACAAGTACATTCCCTTCTTGAAGCTGTGACGGTTCTTTATATAACGAAGAATGCAATTGCAGAATGTCTTTAGGAACAACTTGAGAAAACGCAGGGACACTCGGATGTTGAAAAGGACCCGTAGCAATAATAAGCCGCCTTGCTTGAAAAGTCTCTTGCTTACTATCGATAATAAATACCCCTTGTTCTTTACGAACTGACGTAACTTCTGTATTAAAACGAATAGGTAACTGAAAATGTTCGGCATATTGTTGTAGATATAAAGAGATCTCATTCTTATCTGGAAAGCCTTTCGGGTCTCCTGCCAAATGTAACCCCGGTAAAGAACTGTGACTTCTTGGTGTGAACAATCGGAGCGATTCGTACCTCTGATGCCATACTTCTCCAGCACCTGAGTGGCGATCCAGGATCAGAAAATTTTCTTGCCCAGACATAGATTTTAACCAGTATCCAGCTGATAACCCCGCTTGACCTGCCCCGATCACAACCGTATCCCATAACATATTCATCCCCACCATCTATATGAGTGTTTGATCATATATAATATATGGGTAATACTCATCATTCGCAATCATTTTTTTATAAATATTTACGTCATCCGTTGACATTATTGCAAGTTGAGCATATCATAACCATAAAGTTGCTTTAGGGAAACATTATGAGCTCGGACCAATTAAATAGGGAGAGGTTAAATCTTATGGACGAGACAAAGAATATTCAAAATTTGTACCAGGCCGCGATCGGTGAACAGTTTTTGGTTAAAAAAGTGGATATCCAAGGTGAATTAAAACGTCGATTACTGGATCTTGGATTCGTTCAAAATTCCGTAATCGAGGTGCTCAAAGCTAGCCCTCTTGGGGATCCCATTTCATATAGAGTTGCAGGTACAGTCATTGCACTACGTAAAGAAGAAAGCCAGTTAATATACGGAGAGGTGATACCATCATGAGGTCGTTTACGGTTGCACTCGCAGGAAATCCGAATACCGGGAAAAGCACGCTGTTTAACGCTTTGACTGGTCTTAAGCAGCATACGGGGAATTGGTCAGGCAAAACGGTTAACCTCGCAAGCGGCAACTACGAATATAAAGATGCTCGGTTTACCTTCGTTGATCTGCCCGGAACGTATTCCCTCTTCTCTAACTCTGCTGATGAGGAAGTCGCACGTGATTTTATCGTATTTGAGAAGCCTGATGTCACACTGCTCGTGCTTGACTCCACAGCGCTTGAGAGAAGTCTCAATCTAGCACTGCAGGTACTTGAGATGACAGATCGGGTAATCGTATGTTTGAATCTGATGGATGAGGCGAAGAAAAAAGGAATCAAGATCAACGTAGATAAACTCTCTAAAAAACTCGGTGTTCCCGTTATTCCCATCTCTGCGAGAAATAACGAAGGGCTCGGCGTCCTGTCAGATCACTTGCTTCGTATGTGCTTAGGGGAAATTAAAACGACTCCATATCGTATGACATACAACGCAGAGTTGGAAGCGGATATCGGAAGAATTGAATCTGAACTTTTGAAAATTGTTGGCGACGAATATCCTTCTCGCTGGCTTGCAATACGATTTTTGGACGGTGACAAAAAACTGATTGCTACACTTCAAGATAAAATCTCGTCTCAAGTTAAAGGAGGTATACCTCTTGGAACAACAGCTACAGCGTTTACAAGCTCTAACAGACACCATACCGGATGATCGAATTGATGGCGTTCGGGAAACGATTGTTGGAGATCTATTCAAAAAATCAAAAGAGCTCTGTAATGATGCCGTTACCGTAACAGACAAAGACAAACTCTATCGGTCTGAACGTCTGGATAACATCTTCACTTCAAAAATATGGGGCTTTCCCATTATGCTCGGACTCCTTGGTATTTTGTTCTACCTAACCATTGCGGGGGCTAACGTGCCTTCCTCCATGCTCGCCAGTTTTTTCGGATGGATCGAAGGGTACTTAACGCTTGGATTCGAAGCGATTCATGCACCTGCTTGGCTTCACGGTGTGCTTATTCTAGGGTTATTTCGAGGAACAGCTTGGGTAATTAGCGTCATGCTGCCCCCGATGGCCATATTCTTCCCCGCATTTGCCCTCCTAGAAAACTACGGGTATTTGCCAAGGGTGGCATTCAATCTGGATCGCCTATTCAAGAAATCCGGGGCACATGGTAAACAATCCTTAACGATGGCTATGGGATTTGGCTGTAACGCAGCTGCGATCATGTCTACAAGAATTATTGAATCCCCAAGGGAGAGAATGCTCGCTATCCTAACGAACAACTTCGTCCCTTGTAACGGACGCTGGCCAACACTGATTCTGCTGTCCTCCCTATTTATGGCTGCAGGTTTTACTGGGGGAGCGCAGACGCTCGTTACAGCATCTGTTGTGATCGGTATGGTTCTACTCGGTGTTGTTGTTACACTTAGTGTTTCATGGGTACTGTCTAAGACTGCTTTAAAGGGAGTGCCTTCCCACTACACGCTAGAACTTCCACCTTATCGAAAACCAAAAATCTTAAATACCATCTTGCGCTCAACACTGGACAAAACGGTGTATGTTCTACGCAGAGCTGTCATCGTGGCTGCACCTGCAGGGGTATTGACCTGGATATTAGCCAATATCTATATCGGAGACACCAGTATTTTGCTGCATTTTGTCGGCTTCCTTGATCCCTTTGCACAGGCGCTTGGATTGGATGGATTTATTCTGATGGCATTTATCATTGGACTTCCAGCTAACGAAATCGTACTTCCTATTCTACTCATGGGTTATCTGGCAACAGGCTCTTTAACCGAAGTTGAGGATATGTTCGCTTTGAAGCAGATTTTCCTGGATCAAGGCTGGACGTGGCTCACGGCACTCAACATGATGCTGTTCTCCCTCCTTCACTATCCTTGTGGAACAACACTTATTAATATTTACAAGGAAACCAAGAGTAAGAAATGGACGTTTCTGTCCTTCGCCATTCCAACGGCCATTGCGATTGGCGTAACCTTTATCGTTGCCCAAGTCGTTCGGGCTATGGGCTGGGTATAATATTACAAAAGCAACCAGGTTATCCCGCTTAACGGATGATATCTGGTTGCTTTTTTCTATACCGGATAAAGCTCCTCGCGCTTTCCAATTTGCTTCGCACAAGCCTTACACAATCCTCTAACCGTCCCTGCATCATTAGCATAAAACGTGAGGGGTAGACGTTTCTTGCACCTACTGCATTCCTGGAGTATGCCTGCCTTTACGCCTCTTCTCTTATGTAATGGGATCACATTGCTGGGTTGCTTCTTTTTAGACCTAGATATCCATGCGAATACTAGAATGACAGCTACGACGATGATCACCGCAAAAAAATATTCAATTGCAATCACCTCCCTACACATACTCATACTTCCATTCATATCAGACATCCATTGCCTTGTCATTAGAAGACTTATAAAAAAAGAGGATAACTTCGAAGAATATTGTTATAATCCACCTACTACTGTATAATTTAGGAAATTGATTCGAGGTGAGTTTATGAACAAATTTACACGTTCTGATAAAATCATCATTTCCATCCTCTTAGGGACTGCTGCGCTCTTTATCTTAGCTTTCTTTGTACTTAGATATATCGTTATGAACTTTTCATTTGCCCCATAATACTCATGATTTAAGGAGCTGTTCAAATGTTCATGATTATAATAGGTGTCATTACGTTTGCTTTCGGACTGTATGACTACAAAAACCCGAATTCAAAATGGCTACGCTTCCTAAAACGGACTCCGATTGACGCTAGCCATGCATCCGAAACAAAATCTGGTGGTGCAATGGGTATGGGTACTGGCCTAGTACTTATTTTGATCGGATTCGTATCACGGCTCATGTCTTACATCTAGTCAGGTTTATCCAATATTCCCCACACGTAGAAGCCTTCTCCCCACATTCGTGGTGGACGAAGGCTTTTTTTATGCCGATATGATTGTAATGCTACTTTTTATAAAAAACTATTTTTGCATATGGATAGAATTCAGCATATCGCAAACGTATTAAGGATATAAGGGCCCTTAATTTGGAGGTAAACATGAAAATCACGGAAGAAAATGTAGTCAAACAGCTAACTGTAAAAAATGAAAAAGCTCTTTTCTATGTAATCGATCAGTATGGAGGTCTTATCAAGGCAGTTATTAAGAAATACTTAGGCAATCTAGAAATCATTCAAGATGAGTGTTTTGATGATGTACTTCTCTCGGTTTGGCAAAACATTAGTTCTTATGACAAGAGTAAAAATTCATTAAAAAACTGGATCGCAGCGATTACGAAATACAAGGCCATTGATTATAGGCGGCAGTACACGAAATTTCTACTTCAACATGAATTAGAAGATCATATGTTAGTAGATCCCCATAATGCCGAGTCCAAAATAATCGAAGAAGATTCGCTGAGCAATCACACCCAGCAGCTCCTTTCATCACTAAAAAAAGAGGATCAGTTATTATTCTCTCAATATTATGGAGAGCAAAAAAGTATCGACGAACTAGCGATTGAGCATGGCGTACAAAAATCTGCTCTTTACAATCGACTATCACGCGGACGCAAAAAAATACGTGCAGCATTTCGAAATCGTTTTAACAACTAAGGGGGAAAAGCAATGACTGATTTATTCAAAGAGCTGAATCATGAAACAATCCATTTCGATGAATTTGATGAACAGCCCTTAACGGATATAGAGAAAAAAGTGATCAAAACAAGAATAAAGAAGAAACTAAAAGGTCGCCGCTCACTTTCAATGAAAATGATCTCAACCATCGCTTCACTTGCCTTTGTCTCCATTATTGCTCTGAATTCAAATTTTGCATTAGCCAATATCCCAATCATTGGAGAAAAACTAGAGGCTTTTGTTTATTCCCAAGTGGGTACGCTTTCGGATTTCAAAACCATGATTGGCGAATCGGTTCAAGACAATGGCGTCAATGTTACTTTAAATGAGATCATTTTAGATGATGGTCAGCTTCTGATCAGTAGCACATTTCATACCGATTTAAAGGGTGATGATTTAGCCTATAATTGGTTCTCAGATATTGACGTGTATATTGACGGTCAGAAAATCGAAATGGGGGGTGGCGGTGGTCCAAGAGACATAACAGAATCCTACATTAATTATTTTTGGGCTGCTGATATCGGAAATATGGATTTACACAACGAAAAAGCCATCCGGATCGTGTTTAACGACTTAAAAAGAAGTGATTCGGAAAAAATGATAAAAGGGAAATGGAAGTTTAATTTCAAAGCTTCAGGACAAAACCTGTTTGCAAATACAAAAAGAATTCCTATCCATCATCATTTCACTTTAGAATCAGGTCAAAAAGTTGAAGTAGAGGCATTCATTCTAACACCGATATCCTCAAAACTTGTGTACAATATGACGAATGTTTCTGAGAATCTATACTTCCAGATAGAAAATGAGCAGGGAGAAGAAGTTCAAGCGCTTATGGCACAACAATTCCACACGGAAAACTATAATCGTTTTGTGGCATTAGAAGGCGGCAAGATCAAGATTATCCCTGTTATACTTGATAAAAATGATGAAGAACATATTCTTACCGATCAAATTATCGAACTAAATTTAGATAAAGAGATAGACAAAATAGAATAAACTCATCATATACAAAAAGCCTTCTCTCCCCTGTGCAAACTATTATATGTTCTCTTCTTATGTGCGAATCTGGTATAATCTTCCCGAGGTGAAAAAGATGAACGGTAAGATATTTGTCATTATCATGGTTATAGTCTTGCTAGTAATCGGCGCTTGCTCTTTAGTCGTAGCGAATATGATTAACTCTATTTAATTGCATGCACCTTACATATACCAAACCAGCGTTCGTTCGAACAAAATTATACTAAATCACACCAAAAAGCCTTCTTTCCCCCGCATTCGCGGTGGAAGAAGGCTTTCGTCGTGCAGTTTTCACCTGTAAGATCGGTCAGATCTTTAGTTCTCCCAGTTTAATCAATTCTACAACGGCTTGAGAACGGCCTTTGACGTTCAGCTTTTGCATTACGTTCGAGATGTGGTTTCGAACCGTTTTCTCGCTAATGAACAACTGCCCGGCGATGTCGCGAGTGGTCTTATCCTGAACTAGCAATTCAAACACTTCGCGTTCACGGTGGGTTAACAAGAACTTGCTGTTATGGTCATTCCCCTTCAATGGTGTCACCCCTCCTTGCCCGGGTATGTGTGGTCTAACAAGGTTAAGGGATACAGTCAACTCATAGTATGTCGGGAATGGGTTGAAGGTGCGGAAGAGTCCATAATTTGGGCAAAAAATAAGACAAGTGCTTTTTATCCTTGATTCCTGCGATATCATCTAATATGATGAAGATATAAAAATAATTTTCTTATTTAGTGGAACAATAACAAAATTATTTTCACGACAACTTCTTCCAGATTAGTTGCATGATTCCACTATTCAAAGGAGGCCTGTGATGGCACCTATCCTGCATATTATCGCCGTGGAGAAGGATCGCCTGCCCCGGCAGGAACGGCGACTAGCCGAGTTTATTCTAGACGGCCCTTCAGAGATCGTTCATATGGGCATCAAAGAACTCGCAGATAAATGCGATGTGAGTGCCGCAACTGTAACTCGATTTTGCAAACATTTTGATTGTAAAGGGTATCCTGATTTTAAGGTCAAATTAGCGACTGAAATGGCTCATGCTGAAATGACCTCCCGCTCTGGCAATACGAAGTACCAGGATATTGTTGCGGGCAAGCCATTAGCAGATATCGTACAAGCGATTGAAGCTAATCATCTAACTTCTATTCAAGACACCACTTCGTTACTCGATCTAGGCCAGCTAGAACGCGCAGTCGATGTACTATGCCGAGCTAAACGTGTTGATCTGTACGGTGTTGCAACATCATCCATTGTGGCCCAGGACTTCTACCAAAAGCTCGTTCGAATCGGAAAGAACTGTACTGCATTTGCCGATTCTCACATGCAGATCACATCAGCTTCCACGCTTACATCTCATGATGTAGCGATCGCCATTTCGTATTCAGGCGAAACACCAGAGACGATCGATGCCCTGTCCTGTGCTAAAAATGCTGGTGCATTTGCAATTAGTATCACTTCATACCGTAGCAGCGCCCTTGCATCACTGTCTGACATCACTCTGTACTCTTCTTCTCTAGAAGAAGGAATGCGGCGGGGAGATATGGCTTCACGCATTGCTCAGCTCCATATCATTGATATTTTGTTTATGGGAATGGCCAGCAGGGATTTCTCTACTTATGTTCCCCGTCTGGAGCAGTCTTATCATAATGTACAAAATTACCGCAAAAGCCGAGGAGGTTTATAATCACAATGAACATCTATACTTTTAAAGATGAAGAAGGCTTCGTACAAACCGCAGCCAATCAAATTACGAGCTTGTTGAACGCTAATCCCTATGCGAAGCTAGGTCTAGCTACAGGAAGTACACCCGTTGGACTCTATAACAAGCTTATCGAAATGCACCGTCAAGGTTTAGTAAGCTTTGCGAACGCAACCACTTACAATCTGGATGAATATGTTGGTCTTCCTAAGGATCATGCCGAATCTTATCGTACATTTATGAATGAAAAGTTATTCAACCATATTGATATCAATAAAGAACAGACACATATTCCGAACGGGAATGCAGAAGACCTTGAAGACGAATGCCGTTCATATGATCGTATGCTGGAGCAGAATGGTCCTATCGATATACAACTCCTTGGTATTGGTCACAACGGTCATATTGCCTTCAATGAACCGGCAGAGAGCTTAACGAGTGGCACGCATATTACAACACTGCAAGCGAAGACTCGTGAAGCTAACGCACGATTCTTCCCATCTATCGATGATGTTCCAACACACGCCATTACGATGGGTGTAGGCTCAATCATGAAAGCTCGTCAGATCATGATGTTGATTCGCGGTGAAGACAAAGCAGAAATTGCAAAACGTGCTTTGACAGGTCCAGTATCTACTGATTGTCCAGCATCCTTACTGCAATGTCATCCGAACGTCATTGTCCTTCTAGACCAAGGCGCAGGGAGATATTTCAAATGAGCAACTCAAGAGAACAACTGACCCTGCTATACGGTAAAGTACTGACTCCCGAAGGACTTCAAGAGAACGGCGTTCTAGCTATGCAAGGTGAGCATATCGTTTATGCTGGTGAAGCTACTGCACTTCCTGCAGATCTTGATGTATTGAATGCTCAATCGATTCGTGAGACAGAAGGATATATAATCCCTGGATTCATTGATATCCATGTTCATGGTGGTAATGGTGAAGACTTCATGGATTCCAACAAGGAAGTACTGGATACCATCACTTCTTATCACTGCTCACAAGGCACCACATCCATGCTAGCTACAACGATGACTGCACCAAAGGCAGCCATTGATTCGGTTCTCAAAGAAGTAAACCAATATACGCAACACGAAATGCCATACACTCGACTTGAAGGCGTTCATCTCGAAGGTCCGTTTATTAGCCCAAAATGGCCTGGAGCTCAAAATCCAGAGCATATCGTCCATGCCAATATTGACTGGCTGGAAGAGTGGGAAAAGGCATACCCTGGACTTGTAAAGCAAGTAACACTTGCTCCAGAACGTGACGGAGCCCTAGAAGCAATCGCTTGGCTTAAGGACCATAATATTGTAGCAGCTCTCGGACATACAGATGCTACTTATGATGAAGTTCTAAATGCCGTTGAAGCAGGTTTGAGCCATGGTGTTCATACATTCAATGCTATGACAGGTCTTCATCATCGGAAGCCAGGCACTGTTGGAGCTATGCTAAGTGATGACCGCCTAAGCGCCGAAATCATTGCTGATGGTATTCACGTTCATCCTGCTGGAGTACGTATTCTGGCTCGAATGAAGCAAGACTACAACCTGATCCTCATCACAGATGCAATGTCCGCAACAGGAATGGCAGATGGAGAGTATACATTAGGTGACCTGCCTGTTGTCGTTGAGAATGGAATTGCAACACTGAAGAGCAATCGTGACAGCCTTGCAGGCAGTACACTAACTATGATTAAGGGCTTCCAATTCCTCATTAAAGAAATCGGATTGGATATCGAAAGAGCATCACAGCTCGCGAGCCGTAACCCAGCAAAAAAACTCGGTATCGATCACCGTACCGGATCTTTAAAAGATGGATATCAGGCAGATGTTCTGCTGCTCAATAGCGATCTTGAGATCAACGGTGTATGGGTACAGGGTCATCGTAAATACTAAATCATGAATAAATAAAGCTCTTGCCTATAGGCAAGAGCTTTATTTTATGAAGAAATGGGAATATTAACGATTGTTATAACGATTCATATCAAAAAGTCCATCTTTATTGGTCGTATTATTATGCATTTTCATCCCATCTCGTCCCGCATGCAATGGGAAGATTCGATTAATCCATACGCCCATATCATGAGCCAGCGTTCCCACCGTATTGGTCATAACGTTTCCAGCTTTGTGAGTTGCACCGTTGATGTTCGTCGTACCACGGTATCTCATAGCATGTTGATAAAAGCCTGCGTCGCTGGAACAGTACACCTCTTTGACTGTAGGAACAGTCTTCTGAACTTTCATACTAATCTCATCACGAATATGCTTCGGTACGCTGTTCTCATACGACGTATTTCCTGTTCCTGTTGTGTTGCTCATCATTCCATATCTGCCATCTGTACGGTTCTTCAGAGTACGCACACCGTTCATACCCATAAGTCCAGTTCCAGTGGTTGTATCGCCTGTGTTGTAGCCTGAACCATTAAAGCCACCATTGCTGTAACCGCGAACGCCCATACCAGAGCTTGTTCCTAATCCTGTGTTGTTGTCTAGGGTTCCTCGCGGATTACTCATCCCACGCAGCAGACCAGCACTACCCGTAGCTGAGTTACCATAAACACCGTCATGACGACGCATCGTGCCGTTCATGCCAAGCATATTACCGTCCATACCATCTGTATTCATGCTTCTCATGTTACCTGTAGCATTCGGATGAGTTCCATGGTTTTTGGACTGACCATCCAGCGCCAATGACACATACGCGTTGTTTTTGGTTACAAATACATGTGCGTCACGTACTCCCTTAATTTTCGAGATTTTTTCAGACAGCGTTTTGCTGTACTTCAGGTTCGTCAAATCATGCTGTGTGCCGTTATGGGTGCTGTAGTTATTCAGCATGTTTCCACCAATGCGGCCGTTGTTCTTCATGCTGACGTTGTGCGTACGCGTTGTGTTACTATCTTTGTTGTAACCACAACCCGCTAGCCCTGCCACACTTACGATCATTGCTGCCGACAGAGTTAAACTGAGGGCTTTCGATTTGATCATGATTCATCCTCCATCTCTATAATAGGTGGTGTACTGACACCGTATAGGATGACCACTGGATGAAGCGTGTATGCTGAGAGGTTTTGGCATCGTTCTCTTATCCTCCGAATCATTAATGAAGCAAAAATTCAGGGGACGTATCGATTCATATCAAGGTTGATCTGAGCAAATAATATTTCTCCGCATAATCAAACCCAATCTCCATACCTCTTTTAGCTGCCCATTCTTTGACTGACTTTGGAGAAATTAAGTGTCTAGGCTCTCGCATTTGTGATTTATGTTTACGTAAAGCGTTTATCTTCTTATCAATCGTTTCACTAATATCTAGATACAGCTCACCAACATCGGTAAGCTTGGGATGCTGCCAGACAATAAGCGGATACTCATACATCGCAATGAGCTTATAATTCCGGTCCGGAACCGGACGTAAACCTGCGATACAAGCCTCATATAGTACCTGATGATCATGATTAAAGCTTGGGTATGGTATGAATACCATCGTTGGTTTAAACTCCATCAGATATCTATCAATTTTGGTTACAATTTCTTTTTTTGGAATAGTATCCAGAATACTCTCCTTATCTTCATACATAATATCTTGGTCGGAGCAACCCAAATATTTAAGCGCATCAAAAAATTCCTTTTTACGTGTATTTACATCTACCGGCTGATCTCTGTGCCAGAAAAACGAATTTCCTACGGAAGCTAAGACAACTTTAACTTGATTGTTATACCTACAAGCTTTTTCAATCAATCCACCACATCCCAGAACCTCATCATCCGCATGTGGAACAAATATGAGAATTCTCTCTCCTCCTAATTCGAGCATATTCTCACCCCTCTTCTCCTCCTAATCATTGTGAACCTGCTTTTGCATCCTTTTATATTTATATGAAACTCTTAAATCTTCTTCTTGGACTTTGAAAATATTTAGGTGTTGCTCTTTCGTTCCGAACACAATTCAAAAACACGAGCCTAGGCTCGTGTAATTGGATACAATTTAACGATATTCTTTCCATCCATTGCGTCCACCTGCAACCAATACCTCTCTGGCCTCATCTAAGCTTACATTAGCGATCAGATCCAAAATGGATAAGTTAGAAGCAAACGCTCCTTTGCTCTGTGCGTATTCAGGACACTTCCAGTTTTGAATAATGACACCCAGATTGCGATTACGGAAATGCTCCATGTCCACGTACTGCTCAAACCCTTTTCCCCCACCGACATAATGAGTACCATGCAATAGGGCAACAATCTCGGCCATCCGCTCTGACGATTTCTTATCCGACGCGAGCCCGTTTGAGCTAATGATCTCTCCCTGCCAACCAAGCGTTCGTAGCATTTGTGTGGTGAATTGTTCACAAAAGTGCATAAAACTGGAGTTCAGCTGTTGATGATATGTTGCATACACAGCAGCCGTTGACCAGAGTGTTTCAAAATAAGGGCTTTTGCCATAAGCATAGTGAAGCATTGTCTGAAATTTCGACACCCAATCTAGATGATACGCAATCGATGCTGCATTAATTTTCACGCGATTACCACCGAGTACAGGTATGATGAAGTGATGTTCAATGCCGTTTATTTTTAGAGGAACGCGGGTTTGACCGACCTTCTTATTTAACTGGACATCATCAAGGACAACCCAAACATCACTGTTCATAATTCGGTTAAAATAATGTAGAGGGGGGAACACATTCGGTTGATAAACGCATATTTTCTTGTCCATCTCTTCCTCTCCTCGGTTATTTGTCAATATGAATCAATGCGTAGCTTATGCCATAAGTGTCCATGAAGTAGTTATCGAATATTTGAACATCTGTTCTTCCCAATGCTTGAAACTGCCGCGTCATATATGCTTTATCTGCTACCTTGGCACCTAACAGTTTAGCGAAAGGCAGTGATATTTTATGATCTGTACGCATAATAGCTGTAATCGTCCTGTACTCCGGCATCTTCTTCCAACTTTCATACACTTGCAGCATAAGCTTTCTACCGATATTATTCCCAGGATGCTTGGGATGTACAGCAACTCTATGAACATGACATACACCTGGGAATGGCTCAGAAACAATTAAGAAGGCTACAAGTTTACTTCCTTTTAGAATTCCATAGCTTAGATCAAACTTGCCAGGTAAATCTGCAAGGAAATGACTTTCTCCCCATTCTTCTGTCGAATATAAGTGCCCTCTCTTCAAAAAAACGAGCTGCTCTAACTCAACCAAATCCGACAAATAAAGCTGCATATTTGCCTTATCCAGCTTAATAACGGTGAGTCCCTTCTCTAACATACCCCTACCTCCTAACAACTCCTTTAGATGCCAGCGCGTTATTATAAATATGAAGGACTTCATTCGTCATCTTCTCAAGGGCGAATGTTGCCATTCCCCATGATTTTGCTTCCTGACTTAGAGCCTTTATCTTCCCTGGATTCTCTAGCAAACCTCTCATTTCCATATATAGCGCATGACTATCATCCGGTGGAACAAGCAGTCCGTTTCTTGAATGCTGCACCATCTCTGTCATTCCACCCACCTGAGAAGCAATAATGGCTTTCCCTGCAACATATGCTTCTACCAATGAGTAAGGATAATTATCTTGAAGACTTGGTATAACAAAAATATCTGCTTGATTTAATAACGCCGGAACATCTCTTCTCATGCCTAGAAATTTGACATGGTTATTCAAGCCTAATCTGCTTACCTGTTTCTTCAGCGCTCTCTCATTCTTTCCTCGACCTACCATCCAGCACACCCAGTCACTTCGTCTCGCCTTTAACTTAGCAAGTGCATTAATCAATACATGCTGCCCTTTTACTTTCTCTAATCGTCCGGTACAGATGATCACTTTTTTCCCTGGAGGACTCTTTAGTCCCGTCTTCGTAGTCACCATCTTACGTTGAAATGCTTCCGTATCAATACCGTTCTTGATTACACTCATATTATTCGTAGGGATGTTACATTTCTTGTACACATCAAGGAGCCACTGCGAGGGTAGAATAACAGCATCCGTACGAGTAATTGCCCCGGATTCAAAAGTAGATATCACTTTCCAGCCTATAGAATTTGGTTGAATAAATCCGTAATAATAGTATTCAGCTGTTACACAACCATGAATCGTTAGAATGAGAGGTGTAAGTACTGGCTTGTAATACTTCAATACACTTGCCGAGACGATGTCTTGAGCGTGAATAACTTGATATTGCTTCAAATCTATCATTTTAACCGCATCAAAAAACTTTGATGCTTCATCTTGGATCGAGCCCATATACTTATAGACTCGGTTTCCTAACCATGCAGATGGAAGAATAGAGTGTAATAAGCCGGTACCCCCTGATCTTTTGATTAAGGGATATTGTTTATTTCCTTTCGTTAAACAATACATGTCATTATTTCTAGCTAATACATCTACGGTGTGGCCTTGTTTTTCGAGCCCTGTTTTCAACTCTTGAATATATGTGCCGAGACCTCCTCTTGGGGGATACGCATAGATTGTTGTAAGCAGTATTTTCACAAAATATTCCTCCCTCTTTCTATTAAAGTCTGCTTTATACTATGTCTGTCTTCTAGATTTTGAAGGGTATACTTGACTCATTTATTTGCAAATAGGTTGTCGATATATCTTTAATCCGCTTTATAAACACAAAAAAACCCGCATAATTGCGGGTTTCCGATTAAGATCTATAACCATCTTCGTATCCTCGTGCAAAACCGGCTTTGAACGCGTCGTTGTAAGTTGAATCATAGGGTAGGTTCATTTCAGGAGAGCTCTCCCGAGCCACCAACTTGTTATCCAAGGTTGCTAATCGATTGCGATAACGACCTGAAGCGCCGTGAAGTTTTCGCTGTCCGGATTTCATCATGTAACGCCTCTGCTTCATTCACTTACCCCCATTTGCTCTCAACTATATTTACGTTTTCCACAGGGAGTTGTCTGATCCATTCACCAAGGCATTCTTGAAGGGTAGGTAACTCATCATTCCAGAGTTCTATCCTGGATAAAAGCTCTCTTCGAAACATGAAACAACAAAGATTCCACTTGGCCAAAGTATGATGATCCATACCTTGACTAACACCTACGATTTCTACCGAATCATCCCGATCAACTTCTACAATCAGCTCATCAATCCAGCCATCGTAAGAAGGTATATCACCTAGCCATACCAAGATCCTCTTACCCGCTGATAGTTGAATCGCTGTGCCTAGCACTCGAGTGATCCCTTCATCTTGTTTAGCCGTGATGTGCCTAATACAGCCGGATCTCTCTTCTAGATATTTCTTTGTCGACTCTGAACATTCAGCGCTCGCTACAATTAATTCGTAAGGGTGTCTAGTCAAGGCTTCCATTCGTTCTATGGTACGTATAGTATCCACTCTTGTAGAATCGACAGGTAGAATGATACTCGTTCCATCAAATATTCGGTTACGCTGTGCCTTCCCCAGTTCAAAGCCTAAAGCATAACCCGCCTTATAACCAGAGGAATAGCCTCTTTCTGCCCTCTTACCCAGATGAGCAGTAGCGATTCTTGAATAAATTCTCCCTCTTCTCATGATCATAAACTGCCTTTCATCTGAACTTGCCAATTACATCAGAATATCAATTCACTTAGCTGTGCCACCAAAAGAAATCCAAGATAGACAACCTTCCGATATTCCTGCTCCCTCTGTACGCTGAATTCCGATCACAGCTTCCTGCTGGGACCGAGTATGAACATAGGCATGAAATACCGGATGACTGCATGTTGTCATCAATACATAATGCTCATCTTGATAAGAGGATTGAAGTGATATGGTTATAAAGATTTCGCTTTGTTCTTCTGAAAAAGAAAAGGGTTCATTTCCGAACTGTTGAAGTAAGTGAAGTCCAGAAATTCCTTGTACCGGATTAAATGAAAGATGACCAAGCTCAACCGAGTCCGGAGCGATTTTGGAAGAGGTAACCGATTCTGCTGACAGATGGATACTGTGGACCGTATAATCTTCGATTGCCTCACTTCTCACACTTCGGTGCTTTAGATGGGAAGCACTAATAATGTCATCCGCCAGATGTTCGGTCGCATCACAATGTGAACCTTCCCCGTTGTCCGATGTTCCTCTCACAGCCAATGGTTGAAGATAGTCAACATACCGCCGGAAAGGTCCTCTCCCTCTCCTCCGGGTGATCCTTCTTGCTTTGTTCACAGGCGGCTCTCTCCTCTGCTTTCATTCGTTATGCCATCCTATTCCGAAGGAGCCGCTACTGTCACTCACTTATATATTTTGCATTAATAATCCCCATCGCTCTGCTGTATGTTCCCACCTGAAATGCTGTCGTACGGATTCACGCGCTGACATTCCGATATGTGTTCGCAGATTCTCATCCTCTAACAATACGTTTAACCTCTCAGACAACCCAGATGCAAGATTACCCTGAGGTATCAAAAATCCATTAACCCCATTCTTTACAATCTCAGGAATTCCTCCTGCATTTGATGCAATGACAGGAACTCCTGAGGCCATCGCCTCCACATTCACCAATCCAAAAGCTTCTCTTGCTGAAGAAGGTACGACTACAACGTCAGCAAGCGAATACCAATCTGCTATGTTAGGATATGGAACAAAGGGGAGGAAAGTAATCCAGGATTCATATGGTTTAGCTACTTTCTTCAATTCTTGAACATAAGAAGTTTCTCGATCCGACCCATAAGACGCACTACCAATGATCAATAGCAGTATATCAGGGTGTTTATCGATGATTTGAGGCAAAGCTTCGATCAAATGGTGCACTCCCTTGTCTGGGATTAGTCGACCAACAAATAATACAATGCGTCTATTTTGCCACCCGTAATGAGTTCGTTTTGCCTCTTTAAGAGCTTGAGCTATCGGGCTAAATGGAGGATAAAAGTGATTGAAGCTCACACCGAGATGATTGACTGTTATCTTTTCTTTCAATTCAGGATTGTGCAGAACAATATCTTCAGAAAGAAAGCGACTATTCACTACGATTCGATCCAAAGTGTTAGCAATTTTACCAAAGCGTTGTCTGCTCATATATGGAGAACTAATAAACGTATTGGAGTGTAAACTGAGTACCACCTTTACAGCTGGAAGATGCAATTTGAGCCGCTGTGCCAAGATTGGCCTGTTGTGAACTTCAGCGACCTCGGGTCTCCACTGAGATAATCTACGCAGCAAGGAAGAATAATAGGATACCCCGGATGGTAGTCGAAACACGGGTACTCCATCAATTGCCCCTCTAGATGGAAGGCCTTTTCCCATCACTCCATATATTCGAATATCCATCTTTTCCTGCACCAAAGGAAGCGTCTGCTCCACTACCCTTTCAACGGAGCTACTCCTTCCTGATGGAATAACAAAAGACCCCGGTGTCACTACCGCAACCTTCCGCAAACTCATAAACCCACATCCTTCTCACATCATACTTCAGCATATACCGTTAGAGGGTCTATTGGTGACTCGTATGACAGAAATAATAATAGGCCAATCCCGTGTGACACCCGTCCATCCAAGGCCCCTTTCTCTCGCATACGCTATGAGAAGCGAGATATAAACACACATTGTTGTAGTAAGGGGGATGACCATGCAACCGGAATATGTCGGCATCCTGCTCAATGACAGCAAATACCGCGGGATTCCTACTAGCAATACAGGCACAGAGTCTTTACAGCAGTATGAAGAAGCATCAAGAATGTTCCAACTGGTTCCCTGCTTCTTTCGAATACAAGACATATCTCTGAACACGAATACAGTTGACGGTTATGTCTGGACTCCATCCGGCTATGTTATTACAACATTGCCAATTCCGCGTGTTATCCATAACAGGGCTATTCATCACGATCCAAGCGCTCAACAAGTCATTAGCTCTCTTCTATCAACTGGTACTTTTGTCTTCAATGCCAACACGCGGTACGGAAAGGATATCGTTCATCTCATGCTTTTAAAGGATCCCCTGATGCAGCCTGCGCTACCACACAGCCTACCTGCAAAACCTGCAACTATTAAATCCATGCTCAGGCAGCATGGGGATCTTGTACTCAAGCCATGCAGTGGTAGTATTGGACAGGGGATCATGCGTCTGCGACGTGGGAAATCCTATGATTATTTTACGTTTTCAAAGTCTTCACCTTCTGCTAATGGATGGAGAACAGCGCGCATATCGAAAGGGAAACTTCCATCACTTCTCTTAAAAAGAATTAGCTCGAAACCATTTCTCGCTCAGCAACGAATTCCACTCGCTGAATATGACGGGCGCCCCTATGATATTCGCGTTACGGTACAACGTGGTTTATGCGGTAACTGGGAGATCAGTGGGATGTTCGCCAGGACTTCACCAGCGCGTACCTTTGTCTCGAATATTGCTCAAGGCGGCTCTGTTTATAACGTTCAAAAATTATTCTCTCATTCGTTCCCCGGCGTACCGCCCGAAAGACTAGTCGAACGAACATCAAACTTCGCAATGCAAACGGCTACTTCACTCACGCGTCATATGCCTTATTCAGCAGATTTTGGGATCGATGTTGCTGTGACTCAGAAAGGTGAACTGTTCTTCATTGAAGCTAATGGCTGTGACCAGCGATATGGATTTCGTGAGGCAGGAATGGATCTAACTTGGAAGGAAACGTATCGTAAGCCAATGGCCTTTGCACGGTATTTGCTTAACACAGGAAACTGGCCATCCCATTAAATCCCTCCAGATAAGAAAACAGCGATTCCCTGATAGGAATCGCTGTTTTCTGCTTGTTATATGTTACGTTTCCGAGCAACCTTCACGGTCACCACTCTGAATCTCCGCTTTTTCAGCGCTTTGCTTGTATACAGCTGCTAGCACTTTTTCGTATGCGCCCTCGAAACTCTCTGGTAGAATAGGCTTGAGTTCCTCCAGTAAAGGGAGCAGCTTGTATAAAGCCTGAACTTCTTCCTCTGTTAATCCTAACGGGTACATTGCAAAGTGACCAATAAACGTATATCCCCGTCCCCGTCCCTGATGGGTAATCGGTATGTGCATAGCACTTAAAGCATCCATATCTCGATATATGGTTCTTTCACTTGTTCCACACCTTTCAGCTAGTTCCCTAGCTAATATGCCTGGCCTCGCTTGAACAAGTGTAATTATTCTCATTAGTCGGATTAGTCGGTCTGTCATATGCATTTCTCCCTATCTATCTAGTAAATTAGACTTATATAACAAGACTTTATACTAGTACATTCGACCCTAATTCCCTTTTTCCTTCTTTACCGACTATTTATTTAGCACAGTTTATAGGCTAATTGAACCGCTGAAGAAATAAGCCAAAAGTCCTCTTTCAAAAAATGGGAATTAATGACCACATTTATCCAGCGGCAGCAGGCTCATATGTGTTTATAAACGTATGGCTTAAAGCATATAGTATCTCAGCTTCTTCTAAATAATCAGCATCACCCAAACGTATGGCCTGTAACAGCATCTCGTCTGCACGTCGGCGAATAATTTCTTCTCCACGTTCATAGTAGCCCCGTTCAAAAGCCAATAAAGCACTTTCTAGCACAGCTGGATTTTGGAGTATCTTCATGCATTTTTCCACTCGATGATCAACTTTTTTTAGGTGTACTGCCGTATGATTGCTAAACTGAAGAGAAATCGTGCGCGAGGGCAATATCACTTGTCTGTTCATACCATCCTTGTATGTACATAGAGCTGTAACAATAGGATGAGTGCCTGAAGGACGGGAAGCGAACTCGAACTCTAACACAATCCGTCTATCCTCTCCTTCTGGAAGGGATCCAATCCATAGCGTGCAGTTCAGCTCATTAAGCACCTCAACCTTACAACCGTACAAAGCTTTCAATCCTACTCCACTTCCCAACTGAAGATGAAGCTGAACTTCTTCGGCTATATGTCTGGAATTAGCAATATGGTTTCTCGGCTTAACCTTCGATCCTCGCCATTCCACCAGCAAGTAGACCTGATTGGAGCCGCTTGCGGCTACATGGTTCCTGCTCCATGTAAACTCCGTATACACGCCCGACTGCAAAACATCCACCTCTTTCCTATTCTTTTATTAATGTACCAATACGGACGGACAGCTTTCTGTCATGGAACATATGTTCCCAACATAAATTCAACAAAAAAAGTAATACCTTGGATAAAAAGTTCCCAATCTATGGATAACTGTATTTAATGTAAAAAAAGGGCAGTTCCGCCTTCACCGACGGAACTGCCCTTTTGTATATTTTGCCCTTCCCTACATAATCACATATGAAAACACAACAAAAATACAACAAAAAACGCTCATTTGCTAGAGTGTGTATTATGTAACACATTCTGGAAAATGAGCGTTTTTATTAATTAACGTCTAGTTCTCTTATTATAAAGTTAGTTAATGCCACTACCAGTTAATCGATTCTCATTATGCAAATACGTATCCCTAGTTGTTACAACTGGTGCATAAGTAACTTTGTCAATCACTAGTCCATTTCCTACTGGCTTTCCGTTTACTGTAATCATAATTTTCTTAACATTATTCTGTTCCATTTCTGATATTCTCCTTTATATTTCGGTTCATTATTCGTATATTTTGCTTGAATTGTAAGTGTTTTGGGTTAATAAATTGTGTATGCAGCCTGCTTCTTTATATACATTACCCTACCCAGCCTATTATTAAACGCCAAAGATATGATTTAGAAACTTGACGAAACTTGTCACGTATATTATTTTCAAGGCGATAGATTAATATGAAGGCGGTGACGCTTTGGACAAGCTTCGATATATAAGAATACCTTTTCTTATACTGATTCTCTTAACGAGTACAACCCTCCTCTATGATAGTGGGCGCACCGCTCATGCAGGTTATTTCACCGATATGTATAACAATATTAAAGAATTCACAGAATTACCGAGCGAAATAAACGAAATTAAGAACAGTTATCAACAAACACTGCAAGAACTCGATCGGGCCCGGCTTAGTACAGAAATGTATCAAAAACAAAATGCTGATCTAGCAGAACAAAATCAACAGCTTACAAAAATGGTCGAACAGCTCCAGGCAGCTGAGGCGGCAAGAGAGCGTAGAGCAGAACGTATAAAGACCATCGTAATTACTGGGGTAGCACTTCTAGCTGGATACTTCGTATTAACACGGGCTCTCCGCTATGGAATGAGCCGCACCAATCGACTCTGATGCTTATTGTCACAGCTCTTGTCATAAGGAGGAAACTTAATTGATCATTCGATTGGAGGATATTTCGGCGAGCGGCAGCGGTCAAGCTGTCACTTTCTCACTTCAAGAAGGAGATACTGCTCATATATTGCATCCCGAACAAATCGTAGCTTATCGTGGACCGTCTCAGAATCGTAACGATCGGTTCATGAATGTAAAGGGTATTTTCCGCAAAAACAAACTCATTCGAGCGGACATTAGCGGCCCAAGTCAGTTTACCGCAGCTCTCCCTCATGGTTTTAGCATGAGAGAGATTAAGCTAACGGACAATCAGGATATGCTGTATGATTTCAGGCATGTATTTTTTTATACCCGTGGTGTTAGTATGCAAACCCGTATTTTAAAGATCAAAAATATGCTTATCACCCGAGATGCGGTCAAGATCAAATTTAGTGGTAACGGAAGTATCGGTATTCTGACACAAGGCCCAGTCTGTGAAGCTAAACTTCATCCAACAGAACCTTTATATGTGGATGCTGGAAGTATTATCGCCTATCCGGAGAATGCCAAGCTAGAGTTGACCGTATATGGTAACAATCTGGCAAGCCAGCATATGAACTACCACTGGAAACTAACTGGCGAAGGCTTTGTCCTTTTCCAGGCAGGTAGACAAAATCAGCAGCTAGAGCGAGAAATGAATGACGAGGGAATCATTAAACGGTTTTTAAGGGAAGTGATCCCATTCGGCGGTGTATTTATCAAATGAGCGCATCGTGTTATAATGGTCCCTATATGGTTACAACTCCGGTTGTTTACAACCCATAACAATAGACAATTTCAAAACAATCCATGCTTTTGCAGCATGGGAGAGGTTCGTGAACTCCCTCTATAAAAAACTATACGGCCCTTATTCCATAGGATAAGGCTTGTTTTTTTGTGGAATCAGTTCAGAACCTCTCTTTCTTCAGGAAAGCTCTATGCTGCCTGCTATCATGAGAAGAATGAGGGGTTTTTTATATGCTTAAAAATGAAAAAGCGGTTGTTGTCTTCAGCGGCGGCCAAGACAGTACTACCTGTCTTTTCTGGGCGAAAAAGCAGTTCGCTGAGGTCGAAACGGTAACTTTTGATTACGGACAGCGCCATAAATATGAGATTGAATGTGCAGCACAAATTGCACAAGAACAAGGAGTACAGCAGACCATACTTGATATGAGTCTCCTAAACCAGCTTGCACCCAATGCACTTACACGCAGCGATATGGATATTGCTGAGGGCGACAATGGAGTACCTAATACTTTTGTCGACGGACGAAATCATCTATTCCTCAGCTTTGCAGCGGTGTTAGCTAAACAAAAGGGTGCACGTCATCTGGTAACTGGTGTATGCGAAACCGACTTTAGTGGCTATCCCGACTGTCGCGACAACTTCATAAAATCATTGAATGTCACGCTTAATTTAGCTATGGATTATCCATTCGTTATTCATACGCCTCTTATGTGGCTTGATAAAGCCGAAACTTGGGAGCTAGCTGACCAAATGGGAGAGCTCGAATATATACGTCAGCACACGTTGACTTGCTATAACGGTATTAAAGGTGATGGTTGCGGAGAATGCCCTGCTTGTCAGCTTAGAAAAGCTGGGCTGGATAAATATTTAAACAGCCGGTCTTCACATAGTAAAGGAGGAGATCTGTAGTGAGTCGTCAGCCCGGAGCTTTCCACATCGTGGAACATCTACAGAAACTCGGTGAAGATATCGATGTTAAGAGCCTTCGGTATCACAATAAGCGAGTACTCGTCTCTAAAGAGTTCACTTTTGATGCTGCTCATCACTTACACGCATACGAAGGTAAATGTAAGAATCTGCACGGACATACCTACAAGGTTGTGTTCGGAATTAGTGGCAAACCTGATGAGGTCGGTATCACAGTGGACTTTGGCCAAATCAAGGAAATCTGGAAGTCAGAGATTGAGCCATTTCTCGATCACCGCTATCTCAATGAAACGTTACCACCCATGAATACAACAGCCGAGAACATGGTCGTATGGCTGTATGAACAAATGGAGCATGCATTATCACAGCAAGAGGCCTTTATACAACAAGAAACACGAACTGAATTCGTTCGTCTGTTTGAGACACCTACGAGCTATGCAGAGGTTAGACGGGAGTGGATGGAACATGAGTAACGTAGAAAGTTATTCCACAGTTATGAATTCTTCAGGGAATTCAGTAAGTGCAGGTGTTATAGATCGCCCCATACCCGTCATGGAAATATTCGGACCAACGGTCCAGGGTGAAGGGATGGTCATTGGTCGCAAGACAATGTTCGTCCGTACGGCCGGTTGTGACTATCGCTGCTCCTGGTGTGACTCTGCATTCACGTGGGACGGAAGTGGAGCCGATTCCATTTCCCGTATGAGTCCGAATGAAATCTGGGAAGAATTGCTGCGCCTAGGTGGTGATCGGTTCGACCACGTTACACTTTCTGGGGGAAATCCAGCCCTCTTATCTCAACTCGGTGGTTTAGTTGATGTACTGCACTGCCACGGGATTACTGTAGCTGTGGAAACACAAGGATCACGCTGGCAAGACTGGTTGATTGATATTGATGAAGTGACCCTATCACCGAAACCGCCTAGTTCGGGAATGAATACGGATTGGAGTAAGCTTGATGATATCATCTCCCGGTTGTCTGGACGTGCACCTGGGCGCTCTTTCAGTCTGAAAGTTGTCGTCTTTGACGATGCCGATCTAGCCTATGCAGAGACCGTGCATGAGCGCTATCCAAATGTACCTTTCTATGTACAGACTGGGAATCCGGATGTAACAACCTCTGATTCTTCTTCACATATTTCTCATTTAATTGAGCGCTATGAGCATCTGGTGGATGCGGTTATGAAATCTGATCGATTGAACGATGTTCGGGTGCTTCCACAGCTCCATACCTTAGTGTGGAGTAATAAACGGGGCGTCTAACCCTTCAAGATAACGATAACAATACAAAGGAGTTTTTGATTATGGCCGGAAGACAACGTGAGGAAATGGAAGACATTACGCTACTAGGTAACCAAGGGACCAAATATCAATTCGAATACGACCCAAGTATTCTTGAAAGCTTTGATAACAAGCACCCTTACCGCGACTATTTCGTGAAATTCAACTGTCCGGAGTTTACAAGCCTATGCCCGATTACGGGTCAGCCTGACTATGCAACCATCTATATTAGCTATGTTCCAGATATTAAAATGGTTGAAAGCAAGGCGCTAAAACTTTACCTGTTCAGCTTTAGAAACCACGGCGATTTCCATGAGGACTGCGTTAACATTATTATGAACGATCTGATTAAGTTGATGGATCCACGTTACATTGAAGTTTGGGGTAAATTCACACCACGTGGAGGAATCTCCATTGATCCTTATTGTAACTATGGCCGACCTGGTACAAAATATGAAGAAATGGCCGCACATCGCCTGATGAACCATGATATGTATCCAGAAAAAGTAGATAACCGCTAGAACCAAAAAACCGGAGTCAGCCACATCGGCAGCTCCGGTTTATTTAGGATAAAGAGACTATTCCATATTCCTCAGTCGCTGATTAATTCTACGCTTCTTATATAGCATCTTGCCTGTCTCCGCTACATCTCCAATGGTTCCTTTATTGCTGATGGACCCAAAGACAATACCAGCGATCGGTATCAACTGAAACAGCTTTTTCATACCAAAGCTGTCCGTATAAGATGTAACTACTTCACGCCAGCCTTGTAGTTGGGAGAATACCTGATCAGAATTCTGTTCATCATCAAATGCAGCCAGTTCCTCTAGTACCGCCTTCTTACCCACGATATCAGCAGATGAGAACTGCAGACATTTCACAATAAATACCCGCTCCCTTGGATCATAAGGATCATACCCATAACAGAGTGCCATTTCCTGAAGCACCTTCAATGATTGTCCTAGTACCAATGGAATATCAGCGGCAATTGTAAAAATCCCACCAATCCCTGTGGCAGCCCCCTGAGCAGCTGCGAATTTAACCCGTTTCGCCGTGATACCGTCTGCTGCTGTATCCATAACATCAATAGGAAGCTTTGAAGCCTCATCGAGTGTCAGAACTTCATCAACTTCTCCCTCAGGACTACCCTTCTCGTTATCGATTTCTTCTTCATTACCAGCAACGCCTTCAGCTTCAAGAGAATCCTTTAATCCTCTAATTCCACGCGCTTCGGTCTCCGCTAGCACCTTCATGACGGATTTCTTGCTCACTAAGTACTTTCCTCCAGATTGAATGAAGGAACCAACTTCATTCAGCGCTTCACCGACCTTATCACGTACAATCTTAGGCGTTAATCGATCCAGAAGCATAAATGGTATGCGCCCAATTTTTTCCCAGAAAAATACGTCCTTCTGCTCCTTCTCCCATTTCAAAATTGTCTCTAGCTGGGATTCCAGATGCTGCTTTGATTCCAGATTACTCATTCTCTCTTTCCCCCTTATCTTCTAAGAAGATTATACGCATAAATCTGGGGAAGGACGCGAATTTATTCCTCGATACAAAAAAAGCCATCCCAAAGTAGAATAAATCTACTTCGGAACAGCTCCTTCATATATTATTTACCTAAATATGCGCTTAGCATCCAGCTCTGCTTCTCCACTTCAGTACGCATCCCAATTAGTAAGTCAGCGCTTGGATCGTCGCCAATTTCACCGGCAATTTCAATACCTGATTTCATGTTCTCTACAAGAGCCTTAAAGTCAGCAATTAATGCTTCGACCATCTGCTCAGCACTGTTCTCTCCCGCAGCTTCTTGAATCGTCGCCAACTTCAAGTATTCAGACATTGTTGCTGCTGGTTTCCCACCGATAGCAAGCAAGCGTTCAGCAATCTCATCAACATATTCTGCTGCGGTATTATATAATTCTTCGAACTTTTCATGTAATGTGAAAAAATGTGGGCCTTTTACAAACCAGTGATAATTATGAAGCTTTACACCAAGCAAGCTCCAGTTAGCCAGTTGTGTATTCAAGATCGTATTCAGTTCATTTGTAATTCGGGTGTCTTTGGTTACGCTACTCATCATTATGTCCCCTTTTCCAATATTGTATTTAGACTTATTCTAATTCCTTGTACTAAGTATAGCATATGGTCACTCTATTGGCAAAAGAGTTCTTGTTGTTTTTGATGAAGTTAGCATGAAGATTTCAAACCTTTTTTATACCCAAATCTTATGTTGAGAATTCAAAAAAAGCTGTGAACATTCTCATACACTCCTATTTTTGAACTGTACCCTGTGGAACCAGCCCCAGTATTGATTTCATCTGCTTACGTTTTGTCTTAGGACTCATCACATATAAGGTATCCCCCTGTTCAATAATAGTATTGCCCTTCGGAGTAATAATCCGATCTTCACGAATGATCGCCGTAAACAAAATATCATCCGGTAAATTCAAATTCTGAATTTCTTGACCAATGACTGGCATATTCTTCTGAACACGGACATGCGTTATTTCTGAATTGGCTTTTCCAAGAGCGAACAATTCTAATAAGGAAGGTGCCTCCGGCCTATCTTTCTCCACTAACTTTAGCTTTACTGCAAGGGGCGAGATGGTTGTCCCTTGAATAATTGCTGAGGTAAGAACAACGAAAAAAACCACATTGAAAAACATCTGTCCGCCCTCGACCCCTGCAATGAGAGGATATGTAGCAAGCACAATCGGAACTGCTCCACGTAGACCAGCCCAAGCAATCATGATCTTCTCACGAAACGCAAACTTGGTGAACATTAGACTAAGAAGTACACCAATGGGACGGGCAACAAACATGAGCAAAAGCGATAATAATAATCCTTGCCAAGCAATGCCCGAAAGTTGATTCGGAAATACGAGTAGACCAAGCAGTACAAACATCGCAATCTGCATCATCCAAGCGAACCCTTGATTAAAAGCAAGAATAGTTCGTCTATAGGTTAACTCTGCATTTCCTAGTACCAAAGCCATCACATACACAGCCAAAAGTCCGCTGCATTGGAGTAAGGCTGCTACGCCGTAGGTCATAATCGCAAACCCTAATGCCATTACAGGATAAAGACCGGATGAGTCGAAATTAATACGATTAATGATATAGATAGCTATAAACCCAACGAGAACTCCGACAACAAGTCCTAATCCCATTTCCATAAAAAAGGATAGAATCATTCCGAAGACACTAATATCCGGCATTTGAATCCATTCAATGAGAGATACCGTCAGGAATACAGCCATTGGATCATTGCTCCCGGACTCTGCTTCAAGTGTGGTAGTTATCTTTTGTTTCACATTTAGTCCACCAAGGACAGAAAATACGGCAGCTGCATCGGTTGAGCCAACAATTGCACCGATGAGCAAACCTTTTTCAATCGGTATATCCAAGATAAAGGTCGCACATAGTCCCACGACGATCGTGGTAGCAAGAACTCCTACCGTTGCAAGTGACAGAGCAGGTCCAAGCACAGGCTTAATCTCTTTGAACTCCGTCTGCATTCCCCCTTGAAACAAAATAACAATCAGCGCGAAAATCCCGACAAGCTGCGTAATCTCCGCATCATCATAATAAATATATCGGCTTAGAATCATACCTAAAGCAATAAATAATACTAGTGCCGGCATCCCAAACCGGGCCGAAAATTTGGTTGTCAGTACACCCGTTAACAAAAGGAGTGCAGACACCAATATGACCAAATCAACAAAACTTAACAAGTTCATCCCTCCGACTTGAAGACTTGCTATATTATTACCCTAAAATTGTCTGAGCAAGTCGGTCAAGTCGGTGTAAGCACATTGAAACTTTCAAGAACATGTTTGTGAGCGCTTACTAGTATTGTTGGTGATTGAACTTTATACTAGTGACATAAGGTTTTTATAAAAAAAGATCGAGCATTGGAGGCTCTTGGATACTGTGAATATTAAACTAATGGATTCCAATTCATTGCAACAAGCCGTAGAATTATCGGACCGTATCTTTTTGAAACAACCTGAACAGCCGTCTATGGAAACTTCCTTCCCGTTGATATTTGATCCTGGGTTTAGTCATTCCTATGGAGCATTTGATGACAAAGGGAATTTGGCTTCATTCATGGGCTTGGTTCCCTTCACCGTTCGAGCAGAAGCTGCTAATTTAAAAGTTTACTCCATCGGTTCCGTTTGTACCGATGAAGACAATCGTGGAAAAGGACTCGCAGGTGAATTGCTCAACCAGTGTAAGGCCCATGCCGAGCACTCAGGTGCTTCTCTGATCTTCATCTCTGGAGGTCGCTCACTCTATACACGTGCCAACTGTCGTCATTTCGGTCGTGCCATGGAGTTAAAACTCACCTCTAAAGAAGCCGCACAAATTACTGACAATCTTCAACAGTCCTATCTTATCCGTGAAATGTCTCCAGAAGATAGCTTCTCCATCCATGAATTAATGGAGAAACGCACGGCGACCTATGTCAGCACGGTATCTGAGCTAGATAAACTTCTGGAAGCAAGTGCCTTTGCAAATGTAATTCGACTTGAACAGAGGGTTCTGATGGCTGAACAGGATGGGTCTATTGTGGCATTTGTGATCATGGGTGTACCCGGAACCAAAATGACACCATCAAGACCTCCCACACTCATTGAATGGGGTGGGGATGCGGAAGCGGCTGCCTGTATTTTAGCTCAGTCGCTCTCCCTCTATGATCTAGAGGAACTTATTATAACGCTACCTTGGCAGGATCAAGAACTATCTGGCTTGTTGCAATCTGCTGGATGCGATGTGGATAACATTCAGAATTCAGGAACGATATATCTGGTTAATGGCCGTGAACTGCTACGCCAAATTGCTCCACTGTTACCGGAAGAGGCAGCAGGTATGTTACAAGCTCAAGGAGATCACGGACCTTATCTTTATCATAATAATAAAGAAACGATTACACTAGATGATGAAGGTCTGCTATCACTTTTATTCGATCCAGAATCTCCTTATCGCAAGCCTGTGACAGTGACTGACGGTTCGGAAGAGCATAGTTATTCACTCCGCGTTATTCCACTACCTTATACAGCGGGACTGCAATATATTTAATTCTTTACTCCACATATAACATTCGAAGAAGCCTCCGATGCGAACCATCGGACGCTTTCTTTCAAATCGAACTATTGTAAAAACTTAAACGTACGCATTGCAAGCTTAACATCATCCACCATTCCAGCGTATTCAACCACTTCATTTTCGCTAAATGGATTATCAAGTGGCAACACGTAGAAGTATACATCCCCATTCTTCTCCGCTAATTTATGAAGCTGGCCATAAGGATCCTGTTCCCACTTCTGCACAGGAACTTTATAAAAACTGATGATAGGTGCATGATCCCCGGTCTTTGACTTAAACAGTAACTCCACTTTGTCTTTCTTTTCACGGGCGATATACTTCCCAGCCCAGTCCGATGGAAGCTCCAACGTGAACCCGAACTTTTGGCTTACATAAGTGATTCGTGCCTCCCCAGGGACACTACTAATTGCCTCGCCCTTATTAACAATGTTCGATACGTACCAGTTATTCTGCTGTTGTGCGGCCTGAATTGACCATCGCTGTTTATAAGTTAATTTCGTTGAGTCTGTATAGATCATATCCACTTTGAAAGACCAGACACCTGAGCGAACCTTCTTGCCTTTACTTACCGAATATGATTTCACCCACGGGCTCGAAGTTCCCGTCACCCAGTTTAATTCCTCGAATTGTTGCTTTGTTGCCTTTCGTAAGGATTCTGTCATTACCGCATACTGCACAGCTCCATTTCGATCTTTCACGCCTTTTGCCCATGTTGCAGCTACTGCTTGTGGGGAAGAAGCGGCCAAAGCTTGTTCCAGCATATAAATCTGTTGCGACTGAGATGTTTGAGAATCCCCTTTTGCTGTGTTCACGGATTCTGGGTTATTATTGGCAAACGCTGTTGTCCCTATCGTTAAACATAAAACCACCGTTACACCAACCATCCATTTTTTCAGATTCATTACAAGCCTCCTTGAATATATACTTCACCTTTATAAACGGAAAAAAACAGATAAAGTAACATGACATTAAGATTAAATTTCTCTCATTTATTTGTCATCTTTCATGCATTAACACACGCCCATTTTATTAAAACAAGCACCCCTATTTTCCACTTTAGCATAGGATACAGTAGCCTATTATAAGGAAGGGGAAACTTACATGAGTCAAGAACAGAAGCCGAGAAGTATCCAGAGTCTTGTGGGCTATCCGGTTAGTTATCCTTACCCTCCATACAATTACTATCCTTACCCATATCCTTATCCATACTACCCTTATCCGTATTACCCATATCATGGAGGAGGTCATTGGGGACCTGGATACTGGGGACCTGGCGGTCCGGGTGGTCCTGGGCATGGACCTGGCGGTCCGGGTGGTCCCGGGCATGGACCTGGCGGTCCGGGTGGTCCCGGGCATGGTCCTGGCGGTCCGGGTGGTCCCGGGCATGGTCCTGGCGGTCCGGGTGGTCCCGGGCATGGTCCTGGCGGTCATCGCCAGTATGGCCTGAACAAAAAATAGAATTATCGAAACTAAAAAGAACAGCTCTCCGAAGAGGGCTGTTCTTTTAGCGAGCAGATACTGTTGTAATTTAATACACCGTTTATCGTACATTATTAATAGACTAGTAGTTTTTATTATTCAGGTTATTCAGGTTATTCATATGTGAAGTATCTGAGACATTACGTTCTTTGGGAGCCGCACCGCCAGCCCCTGCACCATGACCTTGATAGAGGTTGGGGTCGTGAGCAGTCTCTTGAGCTATGTCAGGATCAACACGAGAATCCATATTCTTTCCTACTCCCGTGTACTCTCTGCCATGGTTATAATGATGTTCATTCAATGTGTTGTTTCGACGGAACGTTTCATATACGTGATTTGAACGATCATCATCCGTCTCTACCAGAACTAGAATACGACCTTCCTCTACGAACTCGTCATACTCCTCAGCTTCTTCCTCTGGAATTCCGAGTCCGATAAGACCACCAACGAGACCACCTGCACCCGCTCCAACTGCTGCACCCGTTAGGGTCGCCGCAATAGGACCTGCCGCAACAATAGGTCCGATACCTGGAATAGCCAAAGCGCCAAGACCAGCGAGTAATCCAGTTACCCCTCCTAATACACCGCCCGTAGCTGCGCCAGATGCGAGCCCCTCTGGAGCTTTTGTTCCTGTCTCGTCATTAATAGATGATACTTCCTTATGATCTTTAGCTATAACGGAGATGTCTTCTGTCCCGAAACCTTGTTGCTTCAAATCTTCAATTGCACGAGTAGCTTCCTGTTCTGTACTGAATGCACCAACAATTCTCTGAGTCATAATGATTACCTCCCTAGATTATCTTTCATTTTCATTTTTTTAATTATTTATATCCCTTGCTCATCTCTAACTTAAACGTATACCGGAACGATCAAACATCAGATCATTCAAACATTACATTCTGTAAATATTTAACTATATATGGGATATGTGCTACTATTAAGCTAACAAGTTAGCATATTCAGACCAAATCTGGAGAGGCTGTGATGCCATGGAATGGTTTAAACCGTATGAGCATGATTTGTCGGAAGTCTTTGCAATATGCACTGCCAAAATTGCTGAATTTCCTCCTCCGCTTAACGAAATAGGGAGAAGGTATATGCAGAAATTCGATGTATTTCAGGAAGGAAGCGCGAAGAACTATATTTGTTATCTACTTCCCTTTTGGATGAAAGACATGACTCAGCTATCTCCTGATATCTATCGAACTCTTTCAACAGCCAATATCTTTGGAATGCTCTATTTTTTTATCCAAGACGATATTATGGACACCCACCCAAGCGACTACACTGCAGGTATGTGGAAACATCAGCTAGCACTAGCAAACCTCTTACACACAGAATTCATCCATACTTACTTGAATTTATTTCCGGCTGATTCTCCATTTTGGAACTATTTCAAAGATTATATAGAGGAATGGTCCGAGGGTGTTATACACGAGAGTCTTGATGATTACTTTAGGGATAATCCTCTCCTAATTGCCAAAAAAGCTGCACCCGTTAAGCTTGGAAGCACTGCCGCTTTACTACTTGGAAATCGCCCCGATCTCATTCCAGCAGCGTCTGATCTTATGAATAATGTCCTACTCACACTTCAGATGATGGATGATTGGGCTGACTATGAACAAGATTTAACCGATGGAAGTTATAACTGTCTTCTATCACTCATCAAATCAGAGAACAATCTTCCACGTACACACTTGTTAACCACAGAAGAAGCACACTCAGCTATCTTTCTTCACGAAATACTTCATCATTATGCTAATATCGCATCTGCCACTCATCAGCGACTTCTCGACTCCTGCCTTAATACACCACACGTTATATCATTTCATAAAACCTTGGTGGACGAACTTATATCAGAAGCAAGCAACATCAAGAATGGGCGTAAAATGCTAGAACATGGCGGATTACAATATTACCTGTCTATTTTAAGTAAATTATAATAGATTTTATATTAATTACATGTTATCCTTTTAGAGTAAATAATAACCATTTTGAAAGGGTGATTCTAATGACGACAGAAGCCATCTTTCAAACACAATTGATTCAAAAAGCATGGGAGGATCCAAGCTTTAAGGCAAAATTGCTTAGCGATCCTAAATCCGCCATTAAGGAAGTTCTTGGCGTGATGATTCCAGATCACATCCAAGTAAGAACAGTTGAGGAAAACTCGAACGAGCTCTACTTGGTCATCCCACCGAATCCAGCTGGTGTGATCAAATCAGAAGCTAAGGAGAAAGCCATCTGGTAGTAATTACATAAGCATTAACGAAATCGTATTCACATAATAATCTACACTACACACAAGGAGTGGGGACGAGCCGTCCACTTCCCGCAGATCAGGTATTAACGACCTGCTGCGGGAAGTGAAATAACGGCTTCCGTCCCCACTCCTTTTTTGCTGCTGTAATGAATTTTCCCACGCATTGCCTCGATAATCCGGAAAGTGACCATCAGACCAAGGCCTGTCCCCTTTGTTTTGTTAGAGAAATACGGTTCTCCAAGTCTAATCAGTACTTCAGGATCCATGCCTTCTCCATCATCATTCACATGAATGAATACCTGTTCCTGTCTATAATAAGCACGGATATGAATATGTCCTTCTCGTTCCAACGCTTCAATACTATTCTTAATAATGTTAATTAGAGCTTGCTTAAACTTGGATGAATTTCCATAGATGCAAATATCACTAGGGATATCTATTGAAATCCTCCCCCCATGCACTTGGGCTAATGGAGTTAGAATCCCTTCAATATGCTTGAACTCATCCGACACCTGGAGCACAGATGCTTTTCCGTATTCCGGTTTAGCAAAGGTCAGGAAGTCTGTAATAATACCTGAAGCTCTGTCTAACTCAACCATAGCCATATCTAAATATTCACGTTCTAAATCTATCGATTTATTACGAAGTAACTGTAGGAAACCCCTTGTTACTTGAAGTGGATTTCGAACTTCATGCGCCACGGAAGCTGCCAGCTCGCTAATAATCTCCATTTTTTCCGATCGTTCAAGCTCATGATTAAACATTTTTAATTCCTTTGAATACCGGATAATCTGTTCATGGTTTTGCGCAAACACTCTACCAAGAATAATGATCAATGCCCCAGCAAACCCAGCAACGCCCCACTTCCACAAGAAGAGCTGATAATCCCGGCCGCTTATAAAAAATCGGAATAACTCGCCTAGAACAATGCCTACAAGTACCGCAAATCCAATGTTAAAGATCACAGCTGACTTATTCCCTTTAAAAGCATAGACCATCGAACTTCCAAGGAGTAGCACGAACTGAACAATCATCATAATCCCAAGTACCTTAACGGAAAAAAAGTAATACATTTCGTAAAGCTGATCAGAGGACAAAAAGTTTACGAATAGAAACAATAGACAAAAAAATGAATACCCCATCTGGAATTTTCGGAATTTCCGAAGTATTCCCTTACATCCCGGTCCAAATATATTCTCAAAGAACAAGCTGAAGCTAGGCAACAAAATTAATAAAGATACATCATAGAATTGAGTAAATGCTCTACCATGATTCTCAAAAAGCGTGTAGAGGAAAGGGGAATATGTAAAGACGAGAATACCTACAGACATAATTACAAGTGAGAGGGATAAAACAGCTTCATTATATCGCTTATTCAGGAAAAACGACCAGATCAGCATCACAATTGCTATTAAAACAAAAATACTTCCGAGTATAATATCCAGTAGATTGTTTTTGACAAATCGGGTGAGTAGCGTATGGAATTCGCCCACGTAGATCTTATCCTGCATGTTAACGACTTCCTTAGCTGGTTCGAGCCATATGTATAAATAACTTGAGGATAAATCCTTGTGCAGAGGGAGTAAAATTTGGTTCATTTGATATTTGTAAGACCGACTAGATTCAAATATTTTGTCTTCATCAGCAAAAATAGAAATACGCTTGCCAGAAATGTTATCAAGCAAAATGCCAGGGGTCGTGGTGCTGATATCTGAAGTATCTATCCTGATCCATAATGAATCCTTAGATGTTGGTTTGTGTACAACAGAATTTGCTTTAAACCACTCACCTGTCTCCACAATAGAGGATAAACGTTCCGGGTTTTCTTCAGAGGAATCACTCCAAATCATTTCCCAATCTTGAATGCTCTTTATTTCTGTCGGTGCTCCGTATGCCATGCTAGAAAATTCACAGAATAGAGCAGCTGTAACCAGACACCATACAAGCACCCTAATCTTCAATGCAAATTTCATCATACACCTCGACCATCGTTTATATTCGTTTTTGAATGAACATCTATGTATTTCTGACATTAATTCGATATGAAGGCTCGGTCCACCTTCTAATTTCTAATAATTTGAGAAATTATTCCTAATATGTACGAGATACCATAAAAATGAAGCAGGCCACCCAAGAGATAATTCCTTAAGCGACCCGCTTCATCTATGCATCATTCTCTAATAAATCCGACTTCTCCTCATCATGTGGAACTATAGGAATACGAATGACAGCTTCAGTCCCTATACCTTTATGACTTGTAAAATGAATTTTCCCCTTCATGGCTTCAATAATCCGAAAGGTAACCATCAACCCGAGTCCTGTTCCCTTCGTCTTATTAGAGAAATAAGGTTCTCCAAGCCTAGCAAGTTCATCGACGTCCATACCTATCCCATTATCTCGAACATGTATGACCGCCTGTCCTTTTTCAATATAGGCCCAGATTTTAATCATTCCTTCTCCACTTAGAGCTTCAATACTATTCTTAACAAGGTTGACCATCGCCTGCTTCAACTTAGAAGAGTTCCCCATAATGTGTATCGTTGCAGGTACATCCAGTTTAATAGTACCGCCACCGATGTTCGCTAGTGGCATCAGAATTCCTGTCACGTGTCGTAGTTCCTCTGACAGATTCAGCTTCGAGACCTGCTCAAGCTCAGGCTTTGCAAAGGTAAGAAAATCCGTAATGATCGCCGAAGCACGATCGAGTTCCTTCAGAGCCAAATTCAAGTACTCCTGTTGAGACTGATTCGATCGTTCCCCGAGCAGCTGCATGAATCCTCTTGTAACCTGCAAAGGGTTACGGACCTCATGAGCAACAGAGGCGGCTAGCTCGCTAATGATCTCCATTTTCTCCGATCGTTGAAGTTCATTATTGAACATCTCCAATTCCTTTGAATATCTGACTACTTGCTCATGACTTCGAACAAACTTACGACCTAGCATAACAATAAGCGAAATAATGAGTGCGAGTACCCCCCACTTCCAGAAATAGAACAGATAATTTCCATTTCTCGCATAAAAGGTAATCATATCAGCCAAAGTTGCCGCGGTTAGTAAACTGAATCCAATGGTAAAGATGTAGGCATCCTTGCTGCGTTTAACCGTATACGCAATCGTGATTCCAACGAGTATGATCATCTGGATCATCATAATAATACCTAGAAGCTTAACGGTAATTAAGTAGTACGTGCCATAGAACAAATCTCCAGTAATCTGATTGATGAACATAAGCGTGAAGCAAACTATGGAATAGACCAAGTGAAATATTTTCATGTATCGAATCAGATGATATGGACCTACGCCATATATTTTCTCAAAGTAGAACGTTAAAGCTGGAATAAGCACAAAAATAGAAATATCAAACAGTATGACCCATATCTTTCCGTATTCTCCGTAAAAGGTATACAAAAACGGTGAATACGTAATGAGCTGAATGCCGCATGCACATATGACCAGACTAAGTGACATCCATGTGGATAATGTCTGCCTTGGCAAAAAGAAACAACAAAAGAACATCACAAGAGCAACAAACAAAAAAGTGCTGCCCATGACAAAGTCGCCCAGATCCTTCTGGATAAACTCGCCCCGCAGATCCTCATATTCCCCAATCGTCATACGGCCTTCGACGCCAGTCGAACCTCTCGGTGTCTCGACCCATATGTATAATGTCTTTCCCATATCCTCATTGGAAAGCGGAAGAAGTAAACGATGATTCGTATACATATAATCGCGTTTAGATTGAAACACAGGCTCATCCTCAATAAAAGCCAAAACGTCTTTTCCATTTATTCGTCCGAGTAAAATCGCAGGTTGAATCAACAGCTCTCTCGGAAGAGTAAATCGGAACCAAGCGGATACGGCATCCTCCGGCTTAGAGGAATCACCTTGTTCCTTTACATTCAACCAATCCTGTGAGTTTCTCACCGCTGCTGGAGTCATTATTTCTGGAATTACTGTCTCCCACTTCACTTGCCAGTCCGGAACGAAAGTATAGGAAGAAGCTTTCCCTTCGACGATCGGTGGCATGAACAACTGCAAGAGTAGTGCTGGAAGAACAATCATAATCAATACGACGAAATATTTAGGCACAGCCTTCATTCGGTTAGCACCTCTACCCCCGTTCGTAGTCCTAAAACATCAATCATTCAAATCTGCATTCCTTCATTGGCCTAGCTTCTATAAATATATCATGAAATCAGCAAGCTGTTATTTAAATTCTCCCAGTCATTCAAATCTATTTGTAATCTAAGTTATGAAGAAGTATTATTATTAGTTGATATCGTCTTATTAATATACTCAAGAGAACTTATAGAAGATAATAAATAAGGAAAGGAGCTGTCCCCCTTGCGGTTGACTTCCATAGTGAAAGATCTTGAATTTGAACTCGTTAAAGGTGATCTGAATATTGAAGTGGAGGCGGTCGCCTTCGATTCCCGGGAAGTGAAGCAGAACAGTGTTTTTGTTGCTGTGTCAGGTTTCACTGTCGATGGCCATAACTTTATTCCCAAAGCCATCAATCAAGGAGCAACCGTCCTCGTTGTTGAGAAAGACATTCAGGTAGACGAAGCAATTACCGTACTTAAAGTACGGGATACACGTGACGCTCTTGCACTCCTATCCTCTAATTTTTATGAAACACCTACAAATAAACTGAACATGATCGGAATTACCGGTACGAACGGAAAAACTTCGATTAGTTATTTCATGAAATCGATCCTTGAACAGGCTGACAAAAACGTAGGTATCATTGGTACGATTGGGACGATCATTAACGATCAGCTGAAGAAAAACAAAAACACGACTCCAGAATCTCTTTATTTGCAACAAATTTTTGCTGAGATGGTAAGTTCGAATGTCAGTCATTGTGTTATGGAGGTATCTTCCCATGCACTAAGTCTGAAACGTGTGGCTTATAGCCGCTTTCATACGGGTATATTCACCAATCTAACTCCAGACCATCTGGAACTTCATAACAGTATGGAAGAATATTTTGAAGCAAAAGCCATGTTATTTGACTTAACGACTGATTATAACATCATTAATATCGATGACCCCTATGGTAGAAGACTAATCGATAAGGTCAAGAACTACGATACCAAGCTAATAACGTATGGAGTCGATAACAAAGCTGATATATACGCCACAGATATCCGCTATTTCATTGATTCTACGATGTTCACAGCACATACACCAACCGGAGTTATCGAAATCAAAGTGAATCTTCCAGGCAAAATCTATGTTCTGAACGCCCTTGCAGCCATCGCTTGCGCTTATTGCAACAACATCGACCTTGAAGTAATTAAGGATGGTATTCAAGCCGTTGAAAGCATTAAGGGTCGTATGGAGGTTGTCTATAAAGACGACGACAGCTTGGTCATTGTTGACTTTGCACATACCGAGGACAGTCTAGAAAAAGCCTTACAAACACTTCGTCCTTATGCTAAAGGTCGTATCATACTCGTATTCGGTGTCTATGCTGCAGCAGGTGAGCTTGGACATGATAAACGCAGTTCTATGGGGAAAGTGGCTGCTAAACATGCAGATCTCTCTATCATCACATCGGACAACCCTAAGGATCAGGATCCAGATGCGATCATTGCTGAGATTGCGGCTTCCATAGATGAGACAGGCGGCTCATATAAAGCCATTGTTGACCGCAAAGAAGCCATCGAGTATGCGCTCTCCATCAGTCAAAAAGATGACATCGTCCTGATTAGCGGGAAAGGTCATGAAACGACTCAGGTGATTGGTACAACAGAAATTCCTTTTAACGAGGCAGAGATAGTGAATGAATTCAAAAAGAGGCAGTTGTTGAATAATGGATAATAAAAAATTAGGCATCATCGGGGGTATGGGACCTCAGGCAACCTCAGTTTTTTTTGAGAAGTTGATAGAGAGTACGGAGGCCGAGCGTGACCAGGATCATATTGATATGATCATACTGAATCATGCTACCCTACCCGATCGAACCCAAGTCATCTTAGAAGGACGTAGTGAACGTTTCCTAGACGCGGTAGAGAAAGATTTCAAGCTACTTGAACTAGCTGGCGTCGCGAACATCGCTATTCCATGCAATACATCCCATTATTTCTATAACGAAATGCAGCAGATGACCTCGATCAATATCATTAATATGGTGGATGAGACAGTGCAAGAAATCCACAGACGATATGGTGATGGTAGCAAGATCGGACTCTTGGCCACAAATGGAACGGTTCGTACTGGAATCTATCGGGATACCTGTGAACGCTATAATATGTCTCTCTATGAGCCTGATGCTTCCCTTCAACAGAAAGTCATGGATATTATTTATAACGATGTAAAAGGTCACAAAAACGTGGACCCTGGTAAACTCGAAGCACTTATCCATCACCTAGTGTATGAAGAGCATTGCCAGTGTGTTATCCTTGCATGCACAGAACTTTCTTGTATTGAACTGAGTGATTTCTATAAAGAATGTTCTATTGATGCAATGGAAGTTCTCGTCAATCAATCTATTTCATTATCCGGTAAAAATATAGCTTCCGTTAAATAACGGCAGTCATAATAAAGAGCACCTCTCGGTTAAGTGAGAGGTGCTCTTTATTATGACTTATGTCTAAGTTAGCCGTTTATACATGTACTTCGCCCGGCTTCAATCCAGCCTTATCGACTAGTTCCTCGCTTTCTTGATTCAAACCAATCAGCCTAACTCGCTTTCCTGCACTATTATATTTATCTATAACCTTAGCAATAGCGCTAGTGGCTGAATGATCCCACACATGGGAATGAGAGAAATCAATAATCACTTCATCCGGGTCTTCATGAACTCGAAATAGACTAACAAAATAACTCATGGTTCCAAAGAACAGTTGCCCCTTAATTTCATACACTTTTGCCCCATTCGAACCCTCATGGTAAGTTGCATCCAGACGAGAGATTCTCCATCCAAAGTTAACTGCACTAAGAATTATCCCAATAACAACACCAATAGCTAGATTTGAGGTTGCTACCACAATCACCACTGTAGTGATCATAACAACCGCATCACTTCTCGGGATTCTATGAAGGTTGCGAATCGAACTCCAATCAAACGTACCGAACGATACCATGAACATGACACCTACAAGCGCAGCCATAGGGATCTGCTGTACAACCCCTCCCAGCACAATAATCAGAAATAGAAGAAATACACCGGATACGAATGTGGATAGTCGGGTACGCCCACCTGATTTAACATTAATAACTGTCTGTCCAATCATTGCACATCCCGCCATTCCTCCAAAGAATCCAGTGAAAATATTAGCAATCCCTTGCCCACGAATTTCACGATTCTTGTCACTGCTTGTTTCAGTTAGTTCATCTACTAGTGACGCTGTCAGTAATGATTCCGTAATCCCAACTACAGCTAGTGCTAGGGAGATGGGTAATACCGTCATCAACATATCCCAATGGAGAGGAACCTGGGGTAGATGAAAGAACGGAAGCGACTGTGTGAGATTCCCCATATCTCCTACCGTTGCTACCGGTACTTTGAATGCCACCGAAATTATTGTCATAACAATAATAGCAACCAGAGCCGAAGGCACTGCTTTTGTAAAGCGTGGAAATAAATAAATGATGAGTAGCGTTCCCGCCACCATAACATACATCGGCAAGGATTCACCTTGAAAGTTCGGAAGCTGAGCCATAAATACTATAATAGCAAGCGAGTTAACGAACCCCGTAATAACAGACTGAGGAACAAACGTAATCACGCGCCCGAATTTTAAAATACCGAGTAACCATTGGATGATCCCGGTGAGTACAGTTGCAGCAAAAAGATACTCGATCCCGTGCTTAGCGACTAGCGGTCCCATCAGAGAAGCCATCGCTCCAGTCGCAGCTGAGATCATTCCGGGACGGCCTCCAACGAACGAAATCGTCACAGCAATGACAAATGAGGCGTATAATCCTACCATTGGGTCCACACCAGCCATAATAGAAAACGCAATTGCTTCTGGAATTAGGGCAAAAGCTACCGTTAATCCAGAGAGAAGATCCTTGCGTGTATTGCTAAAAAAACCTTGTTGAATAGCTTGAAACAAAGTAAAGCTCACTCCTTCTGTATATGTTGTTATTGACGCTCCACTCTCAGGATTGTCGGGGCCGGATAGACACTTTTTCGATTATACAGAATTTCAGAAAAAATGACATAGATTAATAGAGGAAATATGGAAAACGAAGGATTCAAATCCGCATTACAGGGTAAAATCCTACTATACGAAATTGGAATGATATTCAGAAGGGAGATGTACATCATGCGAGATGAGTTAAATCGGAGTACCTATGCAGACTTAGTATATAAGCAGAACGAAAGCATGAATCCTCTTGAACCCATGACTGACATTCCTGAAGATGAATCTAAACATGTAGGAACTACTACAAGTCAGAGCCTAAGTCGAGAGGATGCGGACCATAGCGGGTTTAGTCAGAATGTCGCTGGACCTGCAGATACCTCCTTCTCACTTGGTTCAGAAGCGAATGAGACTTATCCGCGTCGAACCCCTGTTAATAATACAGCATTTGAGCAGGATAATGGCATCCGCCATGATGAGGTGTTCGCAGATAAATCCACTCAATCCTTAGACGTAGAGCCGACTGAAACGACACTAGAAGATGTACCCGATGCAGATGAGCTTCATGCCGGTAGCCCTGTAGATCCCGCTGTTCCGGGCGGTATAGATCAACATGGGATTGACCTGCTCAATGGTGTAGGTGGCGTAGATGACGAGAATGAACGCAAGTTACCTGATGATTTCTAGAAAAAGCAAAAAGAGCAAAGAACAACCCCTTCAATGTGGGTAGTTCTTTGCTCTTTTTGCTGAATAACGCTTGTCTACCATATAAAGCTGAGCAATCCGAGAATCGCAATCCATAATAAAACACCAATTAAGGTTCCCCACATCAATCCGGTCCAAATATTCCCCTGCTTCTCCATCGGTTGCTCCCCCTCTTACATTCGTTCGTTAGTACCCAGTATAGACAGCATTTCAACATCTATTCGAATAAAGAAAAGCCAGGGTCTGTCACCCAAGCAGATGCCGGCATCATACAATAATGCATATGACCATGGAAGGATGATATGCATGAATAGAATCCTGGCATTACAGGGCAAACGCCTTCTCACGCTTCAACAGCGGCTTGCCATGCTTAAAGGGCATCTTGTTGAGATTAACGCACCGAATACAGGACTTGAACCTGGACGGCTGGAAGCTGTATATAAAACTAATTTCATTCAGGTTCAGGGTGAACTATTTGTTCCGTCTAGCCTTAATTCAATCCGTGTATTCGATACTAAGCCTCCCCACCGCAGCATTCTGGTTGGTGTACGAACAACATTTTCAAGTGGAAAAGCCTTCAACCGGATTCGGCTTGTTCGAATCGGCTCCGATTTCATCGAACTGCAAGGAAAGGGAAAGACTCCTTCCCGAATCCTATTTCCACTAAACAAAGTTGAAGGGATTTATCTTGTACAATAACGACCAACGAATCAAAATGATGAATATGACATGAATGCAGGTGATACTCCATATTCCCGGTCCTGAATTAGGATCGGGAATTTTTTCATGCAAATGCAGATATAGTCCCTCTGTGGCATTTTCGGTAAAGCTTTACATGTGATAAGATAACAAACATGAACCATACTCTTAGGGGGAACTAACGAAATGAAACAAAAGAATAAGTTAATGCTCGTTCTCGTGTCTATGATGACCCTGCTCTTGATCTTGAGTGGCTGTGGTCAAGACGAAAATCGAAATGCAAGCGATAATAACAGTAATGCAAGCGGAACGTCTACGACCGAAACACCTTCAACAGAAGAACCTGCTGCGAAGAAGGTCGTACCTGATCCTGAAGCAAGCCACCCCATCGTAACGATCGAAATGGATAGCGGCAAGACCATCAAGCTTGAACTTTATCCAGAAGTAGCCCCAAATACCGTTAACAACTTTATTTCTTTAGTGAAGAAAGGCTTTTATGATGGGGTAATCTTCCACCGTGTTATTCCAGGCTTTATGATCCAAGGTGGCGATCCAGATGGAACGGGTGCAGGCGGTCCTGACTATAGTATTGCGGGCGAGTTCACCTCGAACGGATTCCAGAATGATCTGAAGCATACTCGCGGGGTTCTCTCGATGGCTAGAACCGGAGAACCAGACTCTGCTGGCTCTCAGTTCTTTATTATGCACGCTGACTCCCCGTCCTTGGATACTCAATATGCTGCGTTTGGTAAAGTAATCGAAGGCATTGAAGTCGTAGATGAAATTGCTGCTCTTCCTACAGATGCTAATGACCGTCCTGATCCACTACCAACCATGAAGAAAGTAACAGTCGATACCCTTGGTAAAGAGTATCCAGAACCTGAAAAGAAATAATTCAGTTGCTACACATCACAAAGAGGACAAGCCTGCATCGGTGCAGCATTGTCCTCTTTTTTTTATGAGATAGGTTCTATTCAGGCTTTTCGATCACAATCAGGCATGTGCTATCTGGAAGAGATACGGGATGACCGGATACATCCATAAATTCAATACGCCCAAGTAGGGCCTCTGTATAACCTGCTTGTAGGAAGTGTTCACATACCACGATCTTCGCTTCATGTCCGATTGCTTCTCTTATGACAGATTCGTACTGTGACGGTGTAAAATACCCAAACTGCTCCTGTACCTCATGAACATAGGCCTCTTCCCCCCATGTATATGTATACAAGAACTCCATCGCATCATTTATAGGCATTTGAACCTCATTGTCGGAAAGTGCCTCATATCTAATCGTTCTGCCTTTAAAATCTTCGACATAACGCAGCAGCCACTGCATCCCATCCTCTTCGAGGAAACGGATACGACGAACGATCTCTTCGGGCTCTGTCTTGATCCCATCACGGATGATGATCCGGCCACCTGGCGATAGGATTTCGTAAGCGCTTCTCAGCGCCGCTATAACTGTATCGGGATTGAACCGGCAACCTTCATACTCAATATACGAATATAACTCATGTAGTATAGACGAAAAAATGACCGTATCCACGCTTCCCGGCTCTAAATCCTCCCTAAGATTCAAAGCATCACCTTTTACAACATCCCATCTACGTGCTTCCAGTCGCTTTCTTTTCTCAAGCGTCTCAATCACATTGGATGAAATATCAATTCCAACCGCATGAACATGAGGCATCTCCTCTTCAATGAGATCCAGCAGAATACCTCCACCCGGACCGATATCGACCACACGGGTGCCGGCAATATAGTCCAGAATAACTTTTTTATAATCGCCTGAGCTATTCATATCCTGCAAATAAGTATCCTCGTTATGAAAACGATCATAAGCATCTCTCCGAAGACCAAACAGGTCAAAGAGCATCAGAACTGCCTTTTCATAAAGCGGAGATTTCTCGGCTTCAATACAGAACTCAATTAATTTCTCTGCTGCACGTGAAAATTCAAAGGTAAAAAAGATAGTGTCCTCAAGACCTTCTTTCTGCTCCATTCGGTAACGCAGATGCGGGTTATCACCCGGAATGCCCTTAAGACATGAATCCCAACTCATCTGACGCAAATACTGCTCAATCATCCTCTTTTTGTACACATTCAGCTTCTTAAACCCTTTATAATCGTAATACATCTCATTCATCAAGGGTTCAAAGCTTAGATGACGGACAGACTTGCCTTGCTCTTGCTTCATACGATCCGTGATGGATGCTGACAACATATCCAGATTCTTTGGGTGCTGCTCAATCTCACCATTTAAACTAATGAGCATCACCTTCATAAACTCCTCTACAGAGTAGTCCTGTAATGCCGCTTCCACGAACCATAAGGTCAGATTACCAAGTGGTAACAAAATAGCAGGTAAATCTATCTTCGCCTCAATTTGAGATATTTCTGAAGAAAAAGCTTCACCTTGCCGGATACTTCCTGACCTCAGTCGCTCCAATCGCTTGATATATGTACGCTCCTCCGGTTCTCTTCCCTCAGCAATCGCTATAACAATCTGACTTGTCTCGCTCTCTACGGTATGCCACAACTCTTCAGATACCCCGCTCAGAATACAGCGATTAAGAGGGATTAGTAGCCTGATAAGCTCGTCTGCAGTTAGATACCCTGCCTTAACAAGCTGTGTTAAGCTATGATTCTCGCTAAAAACAATTTCACCCCGAATATACTGACCCACAAGTCCATGGGTTGTAATAAGGGTATGAATGACCTTGTGCCGTAAGTTCATATCCCCATGATGATCCTGAATATATCTGGCATATAGCTCCCCCGAGCCTTGATTATGAACAAACAGATTCACACCCGATGCCTGCCACTTCATCCTCTCTCGCATCGTGCCGCCCTTAGCCGTCTCAGACCAGACAAGCACTTCCTCCAGCAGCTCTCTGATCCAAAACGAAACCGAGAGATCATCCAGAATTCGTAGTGTCCTCTCCACATAATCAAGTACTGGATTCGCGCCAGCCAGCTCACTGATTGATGTGATACGCTCCAGGTTCACAATTTGTTCTTCTGCTGAAACGATATATTTAAGCCATTCATATTTCTCAGTAACGGATAAATCTCCCTGCCTGTAAGCAGATATTGCGCCAAGTGAATCTAACATCTGATATCCACACTCCTTGAATCAACATAATAAGACCCACTCCCAATTCATGTCGATTCTGATTATAACAGAATAGAATAGATGAATAACCGCTGATTTGGTATCAGGGTATTCTCCGAGTTATACTGTAACTGAAACCATAGTATGTTAATTAAGGAGTGAACGGATATGAGCTTAAAAAATAAAACAGCTATCATCACCGGAGCAGGTAAAGGAATTGGACGTGCACTAGCGCTCGCCCTTGCGAAGGAAGGGGTACATCTCGGTCTCGTTGCCCGGACTGCATCTGATCTTGAATCCCTAGGAAAGCTCGTTACAGAACAATATGGCGTCAAGGCAGTCGCCACCATTGCTGATATTTCGATACAGAGCGAAGCGGAAGCCGCTTTTGCTACGATCAGTCAAGAACTCGGCGCTATCGACATTCTTATAAACAATGCAGGTATTGCGCAGTTCGGCAATTTGCTCGATATGGAGCCTGAACAATGGAAGCGTATCGTGGATGTTAACCTGATGGGTACTTATCATATGCTTCGTGCCGTGCTTCCTGGTATGATCGAGCACCAAAAAGGTGATGTCATCAATATTTCTTCCACAGCCGGAGAGCGTGGATTTGCTACAGGTTCAGCATACAATGCCTCCAAATTTGCTGTTATGGGTCTGACTGAAGCAGTACTGCAAGAGGTTCGTAAACATAACATCCGAGTTACTGCATTGACGCCTAGTACCGTTAATACAGACCTCGCTGTTAATGCAGGGCTGAAGATTGGTAGTGAGGACCATATGATGCAGCCAGAGGATGTTGCTGAATTGGCGCTAGCTACCCTAAAACTCCCTTCTCGTGTATTCGTTAAAACGGCTGGGATTTGGACAACCAATCCACAGTAAGATTCTATACCTGATTTAATTCTTAAATCGATTAACCGTCTATACTCTTCTAAGGGTATCAGGCGGTTTTTATATGCCATTTTCTTATCTTCAATCATGCAGAATTATGCACTTCTTACGGTGTGCAAACAGAATTACCGTGATATAATGACTGGGTGCTTACATAGCCTTATGTTAATAGAAAGAAGATGAACAACACCTTTATGATCACCGACATCCTTCTTGAAGTGGTTCTACCCATTTTTGTCCTGATCGGTTTCGGCATCCTCATGCAGCGGGCGTTTCAACTAGATCTATACACACTGGCCAAGATCAATTTTTATTACATCACCCCGGCCGCTGTATTCATGAGCATGTATGAATCTGAAATGTCGCCAAAGCTGCTTGGAACGGTCACACTGTTCTATGCGATATATGTATTTGCTCTCTATCTCATTGGGCGCCTGACGGCTGCACGCCGCAAATTTAGTCCTGGCATGAGAGCCGCCTTTACGAACAGCCTTATTCTCGACAATGCAGGAAACTACGGACTACCAATCAATGACCTTGCGTTTAAAGGGGACCCTCTCGCCAGCTCTGTACAAGCGCTGATCATGTCCCTGCAAAGTCTGCTTACCTTTACCTTTGGGGTTATTTCTATTCAAGGGGCCAAAACACAAGGATTATATCGACATGCTATTATCGGATTTCTAAAAATGCCGGTTCCCTACGCTCTCATTCTAGGGTTATTACTGCATGCCCTTGCCGTTCCACTTCCGGTCTTTGTTTCTCGGCCACTGATCTATGCCGATCAATCTCTGGTCGCCATCGCTCTACTAACGCTTGGGGCTCAGATTATCAAGTATCCACTGCGACTGCGTCGACTTGATGTATACTTAAGCGTAGCTCTGCGGCTGCTTGTTGCACCTGCAATCGGTGTACTTATTGTATTTGCACTTGGACTCAAAGGAATTCCAGCTCAAGCCCTCATTATTGCATCAGGTATGCCAGTAGGAGTAAATACATCCATTCTTGCGGAAGAATATCAGAATGAACCCGACTTTGCAGCACAGACTGTACTTCTGTCAACCATTCTGAACGTTATTACAATTACCGGCTTAATATCTATTGCCAAACTTGTAGCTTAATCACACTTGTCATCGCTTGGAGGAGATTGAATGAAATTTGATTTTGACTTAACTATTGACCGCAGCCGTACCGCTTCACTGAAATGGGATCACATCCCCGCCATATTCGGCGTTGAAGATGCACTTCCCATGTGGGTGGCAGATATGGATTTCGCAGCACCTCCGGCCGTTGTTCGGGCAATGCATAACCGCGTGGAACATGGTGTTTTCGGTTATACGCTTCAAACTGATTCGTACCGCGAAGCGATATCCAACTGGATGAATGTACGTCATAACTGGAGTATTCAACCACAGTGGATTCAATTCTGTCCCGGTGTCGTACCGGCACTGAGCCTGATCGTTGAATCCTTTACAGAGCCTGATGATCAGGTGATTATCCAGACCCCGGTATATCCGCCTTTCTACAGTGTCGTTAAGGATCATGGACGAGAGCTTGTACTGAATCCACTACAGGTGAATGATCAGGGTGATTATGAGATGGATTTTGAAGATCTTGAGCGAAGCCTTTCCGGTGGCCGCGTAAAAATGATCATCCTATGTAGTCCTCATAATCCGGTAGGTCGAGTATGGACGCGGGAGGAACTTTCTCGTCTGGCTGCACTCTGTGAACAATATGATGTGCTCGTGGTATCGGATGAAATTCACGCTGATCTGATTTATCAAGCAGGATCTCACACACCATTCGCCGCTCTTTCTGAGGATGCTATGAATCGCTCTTTCATCTGCACAGCCCCAAGCAAAACATTCAATATCGCTGGGCTGAATACAGCGAACATCATTATTCCGAATGATAAGCTTCGCCGCCGATTCGAGAAAGCACTCCAAAAATATGCGCTCGGGTCCATCACACCCATGGGTGCGGCCGCTACGGAAGCTGCCTACCGTGAAGGTGGAGAGTGGCTTGATGGTTTGCTGACCTACTTGCGTGGAAACATGGAGTATATCAAAGACTATTTAGAGCAGCATATTCCTGAAGTGAAAGTTACGCTGCCCGAAGCCACATACCTCCTCTTTATCGATTTCAGGGGTCTCGGGATGGCCCAAGAAGACTTGAACCGTTTTCTAGTTCAGAAAGCTAAAATCGGCATGAATAACGGTATCACTTTCGGGAAGAACGCGGAAGGATTCATGCGTATGAATGTCGCTTGTACACGTGCTACGGCGCAAGAAGCGATGTCTCGTCTTCACACAGCTGTTCAGCAGTGGCGTAAAGAAGGTTAATGTATAAGAGGGTGCGTTAGGTTTATTAACCTAGCACCCTCTTCCTTTGTTTTGGTATCATATTAAGTTTATCTTCTAGATCCATTATCCAGAGTACCACTTGACTAATACTCCGTCCTTAGGAGTAACTCGTGGAATCTGTTCCAGCTGTTGGATCATTCATCACGCTGTCCCCGTAACTTATCTCGATGTCGCTCTGCTGGCCACGTCCGGCCTGAAACCCTGCATCCATCATGGCAACATTCAGCTGATGAAGCTGACTGCTGACTACATCCATCTGTTTAAACATCTGTCTGTGTTGATAAGCCTCAGGATGAGCACCCTGCTGCGTAGACTCATCCATCTGCTCGAAAGAAGTTTTTTGCTCCCCCAATACTTGACGATATCGCTCAGCCGTCTCCGAACGAATATCTGATACGAGGCTTAGCATACCGTGAAGTGCCATTCGGCAATGAACCAAATCTTGCCTCATCGTTTCTGATGTTTCGGGCGTGAATTCTGCCTGAGCACTCTTCAATTCTGCATCCATCTGCCCCAAATCATTCAGCACTGCCTCCAGCTGCTCTGCACTTCCACTCTGCTGTATCTCTGATAGCATTCCGGATACTTGACCCAATCTGTTTGCTATGGATTGAATACTAGTCATTTAAGTCTCCCCTTTCAAATCCAGATAACGTGTAATTACCATTAGCATGCAAAAATTATTGCTTCATTATGCATGAAATTCTATCGAGCTTTCATACGATTTCTATATCCGTATATTCCTTACAGACTATACATAAGAAAAATGCCAGCACCCGTTTGAAGCGGGCACTGGCTAACAGGATCAGAAGAGCGGGAGGATGTATATCTTGTGGTGGCTTAATCTATCTTATGCTTGCATATAGAAACGGTCTGTACAATATAGCATCTCTATGTAAAAAGGCTAACTGATCGTAGATTCTGAGAATAAACATGGAAAATCACTCTATTGGAATGAAGACTAAATAACCGATATAATCGTTATAAACGTATCAACGATGAAAGTAGGTAACTTAGAGACGATATGGCACAAGTCAAACGCAGAAGATCGAGATCGACATTATTTATCTTTATTGCTATTTTGCTTGCTATTTTATATATGCAGTTATCAACGTCTTTACCAGATATTTTGCCCGATATAAATGAGGAGGATCCCACTCCTGTTACCGATATCCATCCTGTAGTGCTCGCCCAGAAGAATAAACTTGTGGCACACGCTCGGGAAATCGGTATTCGAATAATGATTACGGATGGTTATCGAAGTGATGATGAGCAGAACCGCCTGTATAGCAAAGGAAGAAGCAGCGAAGGAAATATTGTAACGAACGCCAGAGCAGGTGAATCGCTGCATAATTACGGTCTTGCTATCGACTTCGCCCTCCGCTTGAAGGATGGGAGTGTGATCTGGGATATGGAGTATGACGGTAATGGAAATGGTAAATCCGACTGGTTAGAGGTCGTAGCTATTGCTAAGGATCTCGGCTTCGAGTGGGGCGGCGATTGGACGAACTTCCCCGACTATCCACACCTTCAGATGGACTTCGGTCTGTCTTTGCGAGAGTTAAAGAGGGGGAAACGCCCTCCTGTGGATTCACATGAATCGTTGGAGGCAGAGCAATAGAGCGGACGATAAACAAGAGGGGACCTGTTACATGAAGGTCCCCTCTTGTTTATGATTCTCGATGTGCACGAATGCCGAACAAATATAAATTCACTACCTGATGTGCCAGTTCATCTGCCGTCCGCTTACCGCTAAGCAGCTCCTGTAACGTCAATCTTTCAATTGCTCCCACTAGACATTCTGCAACAATCGTCATATCAAGGTCCTGTTGAAAATATCCTTCTGCCTGTTCAGCCCTCAAATTATGCGCAAGTATGCTAGTGAGTTCTTCCTTAATCTCTTCTGCATCTTCACCTATGAAAAACCCGATCTGGGTCAAATCCGGGTCTTGCTCTAAAAATCCAAATAAGTTGCTAAGTATGGCTCTAATTCGAGAAGGAATATCTTCTCGGCTAATTCCCGCCTCCAACCTACTATCTATTACTAGTTCCTTTAGCTGTGAGCGAAATTTATCCATTAGTTCATTAAACACAGCCTCTTTACTTTCAAAATAAAGGTAAAACGACGGCTGGGTTAGTCCGGCCCGAGAAACAATGGTGCTGATCTTTGTTTTGTGATAACCAGACCGCGCAAATTCACTTGCCGCAACTGTGAGCAGTCTCGCTCTACTTTCTTGTCCGTTTGCACCTTTTTTTCGCAAAGCTATCAAACCTCCGTCTTTATCTAGTTGTGTAATCATTATATACCAATCATGCTTGCTGTGGATGCTAGAACGATTGAAAGCGGTTAATTTTCTTTGAAAGGAAGGATTGCGCTTGCTCCGAGAGTGTCTTTCGTTATGTAGCGATCTCGCAATTTATAAATTCGCTCTCGTCTTTGTTCTCTGTTCTGCATCTCCATGTCTGAGCGAGAAAAAACATCCAAAAACTCGTTGTTAACCGAATAATCAGGCCCTATTTCAAGATCCAACTGCTCCTCATATCGTTCATACTGAAGCTCTTGGTCCTTTAACTCGGATGGGATCCAGAGGACGTTAGAGATCTTTTGGTAGCTTCCGTCATCATTTTTAAAATAATACAAAAATATAGAGTACCCCTCTAAATCAATTTGAATGTTATCATGATCTGGCCCCCACCGATTCTCAAGTACATGATTCTTCAAATGCCGATTAACGGTGGCCGGAAGCGAATCAATCACATCATACACGGCTAGAAATCTGCCGCTATACTGGGAAGAACCATAAATCTCCAAACCTTTCTCTTTGTCTTTGTCACTAATAAGCTGCTTCAGCATTCGTGAATTGATCTTTTCAATCGCCTCATAGCTAATTAATATCTCTCCACTCCGATCAATTTCAGTCGGTTTACCAAGAAAGCTAATCGTCTCTTTCTCTGTTATCTTAGGTTGTGACATGATAAGACTATCAATCTTTGGCTCTCTTAGCTTCCTCTCTACAACTTCCATCCAACGATTAGCTGTTGGACTTCCCTCCAAATAAAGTATCATTGTGCTAGCTACAATCAGTCCCAATAACAATAAACCAAATTTTCTAACCATTGGTATCCCTTCCTTAATAGTAAGTACTTCTCTAGTGTTCCATTATATGTATTTTTATAAAAAGGTACAATAGTCCTGTATAGCAGCACGCTGAAGGACACCTCCATTTCAATATATCTCCTGCCCGACTTTACATTGATCCGAAAACCTTTTAACGTTAAGTTACAATAAGAAGGTGTAACTGCTTGATGAGGGGGAAAACTTATGAATGAATCTTCACCAAAAATATTAATCGTCACGGCCGTTGCCGCAGAAAGAGATGCCGTGCTTCGTGGACTTGCTGGCAATACTCAGTATGAGGTTATCGCCGCAGGCGTGGGACCCGCAGCTGCAGCATCTCGAACAGCCATGACGCTCGCGTCAGGTCATTATAAATTCGTCATCAGCGCAGGTATTGGCGGCGGCTTCCCAGGACAAGCTCCTATCGGATCGCTTGTCATAGCTAGTGCGATCATTGCCGGAGATCTCGGCTCTGAAACACCTGAAGGATTCATTAGTGTGGACGAGCTCGGTTTCGGTTCGTCCCATATCCAGCCATCATCAGAACTTGCAGAACAGCTTAGCCGTACGCTGCAAGCGGCAGGACTGACTGCAACATATGCTCCAATCCTTTCCGTATCAACAACAACCGGAACTAGCGAGACCGCCGCGGCACTAGCATCCCGTGTCCCTGGAGCTGCTGGAGAGGCTATGGAAGGATTCGGTGTAGCACAGGCTGCACAGGATTTCGAACTTCCTGTCTTTGAAATCCGTGCCATATCTAATCTGGTAGGTCCCCGTGACCGTGAAGCCTGGCGAATACCTGAAGCACTGCAAGTATTAGAAGTTGCAAGTTCAAAACTACCGGAGGTGCTGACATGAAAATCGCCTTTTCTCCGTGTCCGAATGACACATTTGTCTTTCACGCATGGGCACATAACCTTATTCCTGGTGCACCTGAATTGGAAGTGACCTATGCTGACATCGATATTACGAACAACTGGGCCTCTGGAAAGAATCCAACGGATCATGATGTACTCAAAATTTCATATGCTGCATTGCCGTGGGTTCTCGATGAATATGCATTAATTCCATGTGGGGGAGCGCTTGGACGTGGATGCGGTCCGCTTCTGCTGACTAATGGATCATCTTGGGATCCATCTGTGAACTCAGCTGATCCTACCTTCCTGTCAGGTCGCAAGGTCGCTGTCCCGAGTGAACGCTCTACCGCATACCTTCTCTTCCGACTCTGGGCTGCACAGAACGTTCCTGGCGGTTTCGGTGAGATTATTGTTATGCCGTTCGACCGGATCATGCCTGCTGTCCGAGATGGAGAAGTTGACGCAGGGCTTGTCATCCATGAAGCCCGATTCACCTATCCTTCTTATGGCCTCAAACTCATGACCGATCTTGGAAGCTGGTGGGAATCCGATACAGGACTCCCCATCCCGCTGGGTGCGATCATCGCGCGTCGCAGTTTAGACCTAGATCAGATCACCGCATGGACTCGGGCGTCCGTCGAATACGCATGGGCTCATCTGGAAGCTTCCCGTGAGTATGTATTGAGCCATGCCCAGGAGATGGATGTAGAAGTGGTGGATGCACACATCAGCTTATATGTGAATTCATTTACTGGAGATCTTGGAGATGATGGGTTTGCGGCTGTATCTGCACTGTTGACCCGTGCAGCAGATGAAGGACTTGTTCCTAGAATTGATCCTGCAAAGCTTCGATAACTTAAAGAGCTAGAATATTCGATTCATAAATCGCCAGAAATTAACGACAAAGGAGTGCCAACGTTCAGATGAACATCGGCACTCCTTTGTTTCTTCCCATTACGCTATCGAATCAACAACCAAATTCCCCTTCATTTTGAATGAAGTCACTGAGCTGCTGATAAATTCCGATAATGTCATCCATTTTCATACGAACCAAGCCACTTGAGGAAGGGGCTACAAATTCCAGTACTCCATCTACAACGGACTCCCGCTGAAAGCCCCATTTCACTTGAGACTTACGGCTGTATTCAGTATACACCCCTTTACCTACAAAACAGGCGATGCGCGGTCGATACTGTTCTAGCTTCACTCTCAGTATTTCACGCCCCTCTTCGTACTCTTCACGGGTAATATCTTCCGCGCCGCGCGTAGGCCTGGCGACAATATTCGTAAACCCGTATCCTAGTTTCAGTAGTTCAGCATCCTCCGAAGTGTCATATAGACGAGGAGTTAACCCCGATCGGTGCAATATGCGCCAGAAATTATTCCGAGGATTCGCATAATGATGTCCCACTTCACCAGAACGCAGACTTGGATTAAAGCCAATAAAGAGGATGGAGAGCCCGTGGTCCAGATGATCCATAATCTCGTGCATGTTTGCTCCCTCCCTCGAAAGACGTCTCCCTCAGCTACCAAAGTTATGGTTTAAACAATTTAAATATATCTTCATACGACTCGTTTATCGTTTTATCGTTATTGTAAACATCTGTAAGAGCCTTATTAACAGCGTTATCAAAATCATTGTATTTCTCCGGAATCGGATATGTCTCAACTGCTGATCCATTTTGAACATCATATATCATGGATACATCAAATTTTCCAGTATAAGACTCGTTTAAGGCAGCTATTGTTTTTTCACTATAGAATGTTGGATATGAAAAAGGATAGTCACTAAAGTGATTATATTTACCTCTAGATTCAATCATTTTTAAAGTATACTCTTCACTAAGTATATAATTCATTATTCTTAATATCATTTCTTTTTCATCACTGTCTTTAACCAATGCCAGAGTAGACTGTCTAATATTTTGTACCTCATCCCCATCTTTACTAGGCAAAAAGGAAACTTTAATAGGAAAATCCGCCTCTATTTTCGTTGGGGATTGTGCATTCAGTTCCCTATTATATTGCTGATTCAAATATAATTCCATGTTGTATAAGTTAGAAATCATGATTCCATAGTCACCATTCGTAAAAATATTATCCGAAGGATAGGAACCGTTCTCATACTCTTCATAACCTTTTCCATAATCTCTAACCATCGTAGCAAAAAATCTATATAGTTCTTTCCATTCATCATTCAAGAGTTTCCCATCTTTATAAAAAGGCGTTTCTAAATTATAACCAAACATCCGTAACTGATTTCCGATAAATAGCTCGTCTTCGCCAACATTCTTTACCGCAAGTGCGATTGGACGATATGGAAATTCTTGTTCTTTCGCAGAAGCTTCCAACAGATTCAATGTATTTAGAAACTCTCTATAATCAGGATAATTAGGTAATAAATCAACACCTAAATCATTAAAAACCTCTTCGTTCTGCAATATAAAATACATTGTTTTTATAACTGGAGAAATATAATATATTCTACCATTACCGCCTTTTTTACTGCTTTGAAGAACACCTTTATGTATATTATTCTTATTCTCTATATGATTCGTAATATCAAGTAATAAATGATCTTGAACAAGAGGGGCTAACTTATTTGGAGTTATTCCTATAATTAAATCCAATTGCCTATCTTTTACTTTTTTATATGTATTATCAATAACATCTTGTTCTGTTAGAGCACCATTCTGAGAGGCTGGATACAGTTCGACTAAGTTAACTTTGATATTAAATTTTTCTTCTAAATCACTTTTTAATTGCAAATAATTGTAACCCTCATCCCTTATATTTGGTAATCCTATCGAAATCATAATGTCCTTTTTGCTAATTTCATTAGAAAACGAAAGATAAACTACCAAAAAAACAGTTAAAAAAAACAAGAAAAGTGTCATATAAAGTGACTTTTTTGATTTAAAAAGCTTCATGTTAGAAATATTCCTTTCCTAAATAGCGGATTCATCTAATATCTCGTAGTTCTTGAAAAGTGAAAGACATCTGCACATCCTGTATGTTGTAATTTTAAAAAAACAACAAAAGGATATGACAGATGCCCCCTCACTATAATTCAGTTATTGTTCAATTGGAGATTATTTATAATTATTTCCAAATCACCAGTTAAAAGTACCGGAAACAGCTGTCTTATTACCAGTAAAATTGTTCAAATATGCATTTACCGCAGTGTTCTTTTGTACTTTAGTTGTAAGAACGACTTTGCCAGTACTTTGTACTCCAGACAAATTTTTACCCGCTAAAACACTTCCATTATTAGCGTCTAGAGTCTGATATGTAATTTGTACACTTTCTCCAGGATTCACATTATCCTGGTAAATACTGCTGTACTCAGCATATCCGACAGAATTCAAAGAGAATATTGTTGGTTTACTTGACCCACCTATATACACACCAGAGGAGAAACCCGAACTGCTATAGGATTGATTAGAACGCGTAACTGCTCTTCCTTCTGCGTCTATAGAATAGGTCTCAATTCTCGTATTCGTCGAAGCAAGCTCGTCCACACCGTCAGCAAGCGGAAATCCAAGGCCTGGCGAGGTTAAAATTACTGCATCATTAGCCGCAGCAGGTAACTCTGGAGCTGGTGATGATTGAGCAAACGCACTCCCTGAGAATGAAGCCAATAAACACGTAGACAACAACACAGTAGCAAATTTAGTTTTCACTATAAAACCTCCTTTAGGAATATACCAATATTGTATTATATCTCCTAGTATTTTACAAGTAAATTATGGTAATTTTATAGAATTTGGTAATCGCTATGGTATGAGGTGTTCATTCCTATCATTTCATTGCAGAGTAATTACGTCTTACATATCACCAAATATCCGACCAATAATATTAAAATGAAGAATAACTAAAGATAAGATAATAGCTAATGGTATAATAACTAAAAGTTGTATCTTATTTTTGGGAAGAATAATTAATAAAAGAACGATCATTATTAGATAAATTCCCATAAGCCATGGTATTAAATAATAATGATGGTGAATAGGTAAGTAAGCATTACGTAATTCAAACCCTTCTGAAAGCAATACCGTAATTGGGAGTACTGAAATAACATTCGAAATCATTCCGCTTCCACGCGAATACCACATAATATAAGCACAAACTGCAGAGCCCACTGCACATATACTCCAAAAAATAATTTCTCTCTCTGGTAAAAAGTGAAGGAAAAATATCGTGTACAAGTAATAAACGCTAAGCATTGCTCCAAAAAAAGCGAATACTTTTACAGCTGCTAATTTAGGCGAATAGCTGAAAACGGATAAAAGTGTGGCAACAAATACCCATATACCAAGGCGTCCACCAATATTATCAAAGATCGGGTTAACATTCGGATTATCTACAATTTTTGCTGCTAACCCCAAAACTACTCCGATAATAATTGCATATACTATAGAATAAACCTTTTGTTTTGACGTCGATTTGTTTACAGCTCTAATCTGATTCCATTCTTTATAAACTTCCATTACATCCCTCCGTAATAAAGCTTTTATAACCCCATCATGATCACTCTTCCTTATCCATTACATGTAAATGCATTATACATCTTAAAACCAATTAATTTCATATAAGTTAATTTTCTGCGATACTTTTTATCGATTCCCCATCGAATTTCTGGAACCAAACGATAACTCTTTTGTCTAATGAATAGAGAGGTGAGGCGATTGGGCTTGGAATATTTGAATAATATGGTCGGCGCTGATAATCCCGGCACTGTATTAACCGAGATGATGGAGGCCTATGGGCAGGATGTGTGGAATTATGTATATTTCCTCACAAAGCGTCGTGATGTAGCAGATGACATCAGCCAAGAAGTCTTTCTGAGAGCACTTCAACATATTCAGCATTTCGAAGGTCGCAGCTCCGTGAAGACTTGGTTGTTCGCCATTGCTCGCAATCTGACCTTAAACCACCTTAAATCCGCATTCATCCGTAAGGTCACGCTTGTCGACTGGGTATCACCAAAGAGTCATCAACGATCCGCTGAAATGGAAGCCATCGGGAGTATGGAAGTATCTCGAATATGGCAGTATGTACTCAGTTTACCCTTCAAACTCAGAGAGGTATTGCTCCTCGAATTTCATTACCAGATACCGAGGCGTGAAATTGCAGCTCTCCTTGATATTTCTGAAGGCACAGTTAAATCACGACTTCATCGTGCCCGTGTTCGCATGGAAGTGCTGCTAAAAGGAGATGAAGCATAAATGAACCACCTTGAGAACGAAAAAGAACAAGATTGGACTAAAGAGCTACGTACCTCTCCGTTTAAGAAGCCATACTTTACACAAGATATGAAGAACGATGTGCTAGATCGTTCGAGTAAGAGTACTCGGTCAGCTAAGACAAGAAAAAAAAGTGTTTTTCGTGCTACTGTAGCAGGATTAGGCACGTTCGCCATCCTCGGAATGCTCTTTATCTTCCTCCCTAATCTATTGGATAGCCAGAAGGTCCAGCCAGAGAACGAGCCCATGACTATTCCTGGGAACTGGACACCTCATGTGGAATACCTGGCTAAGGACGGAAGTCCGATACTTCAAGTCTTTCCGGGCGGTGAATTTCAGGCAGGAACTCCAGCAGGAAGCTGGTGGAATCTATACGTTCCTATAGAGACACTTACTGGGGAGAGTATTCACATCACGGCGGTTCATAAGGATACTGGCATGCAGATAGAGGAGCTACCTGCTACTACGATCACATCTGATATGACGTATGAAGATTTCACTCGTGTCTCATCAACTTTCTCCCTCCCACTCAGCGGATTATGGAGATTTGATGTATTTATAGGGAAAGAAAAGTTCGGAGATGTTGTGATTGATGTACCGGATAGCAGATGGGAACCAAGCCCTGTATTCAGATCAGGGAATTATGAGATGACAGGTGTAACGAACCGTCTGGGCTTCATTAATCCCGGGTTTATAGCGGGCCAGCCTAATAAATACATGTGGCATTTCTGGGGATCAGACGCGGATCTTACTGGTGAGCTTCGTATTACGGCAGTGGAACAAAATTCACTAGAAATCATAGATGTATTTAAAACGAAGTTGCACCCTAGCAAGCTCAATGGAGCCGATGCTGCCATTCCTACTAAAATGAGTCTCCCTACTCCGGGCCTATGGAGACTTATGGTATCCATTGACGGTCAGCTCTTCGGAAGTGTGATTGTCACCGTCCAATAAACTATAAAAACGGATGCCCTAGGGCATCCGTTTTTATAGTTTAGTTAAACTTCATCATCTACTTCACATTATCGGGGCTTTTTGCACCATCTAACGCTTCTTGTGGAACTTCGATCTTCTTGATCTCATTATGCTTCGAATACGTGCTCTTCATCTTCATATCCAGCGATATACTTTGTCCTTCTTGATCCATCGACATTACCATATCCACATCGGATTTGGTTGGCAGATAGGTGTCTTTTTTCACTCCATAAATAATCTTCATACTCTTGATATCCATTTGCTCCATCATGGCAGCGGTTTGATCATTGGAACCACCAGCTTGATTCATATACGATTTCGCTAGCTCCTTCAGGCTGTCACCAGAAACATCAGCTGTCAAAATATATGCATCGCCTTCTTCACTCACTTTCGTATCTTTGGCGATCGATTTAAACTGCTCAAGCTGCTTCTCAGGACCTTCGGTTGTCATCTCCATGCTAGACATAATTTCTTTAACGCTTTCTTCCGGCAGTTGGAACCATTGACCATCTACAGAAGAATATACACCATTCTGAGTGATGTACTGCTTGATGTTCTGCTTGCCCTCACCAGGTACATCCATAATAATCTCTTGAACCATCTCCATCGGATTCAATGTAGTTTCCATTTTCATCGACATATCGACGTTCTGCTCCTGTTTGTTTTTACCATCACTCATAGTAATCATCTGCTTGATATCAGCATCCATGGCGAAACTCTTCATATTCTGACTCGCCTCTGCCGATTTCTGAATCAGTTCATCTACGGTTGGAAGAGCGTCTTCCTTTGGAGATTCCCCAGGTGTCTCATTATTGCTTCCTGGCTGCTCTGTCGTTGGAGGGGTCGCTGTACCTCCATCCGCTCCCTCATCTTTGCTGCATGCTGTGATCCCCATCACCAAAATCACGCTGAGTAACGCCACTGTCCACTTTTTCAAAATCATTTCCTCCTAAAATATGTATTCTACTCTATTTACCCACATCTCCAGAGATCGTAACAACATAAATGTGTTATCATCAAAAAGAAGTAAGAAATATCATCAAGGGAAGTGCTTCAATTGAAAAATCTCCTTATTACAGGCTACAGGGCTCATGAGCTTGGCATATACAACAATAAACATAAAGGAATCCCCTATATCCGAAAAGCGATTGAGGCAAGACTGATCCCCCTCATTGAGGAAGGGCTGGAATGGGTCATTACACCTGGTCAATATGGAGTCGATCTGTGGGCCTGTGAAGCAGCCATTTCGTTAAAAGCGAAGTACCCTCATCTAAAATGCTCTATTATTACAGCTTATAACCATCCAGAAGAAAAATGGAGCGATGAGAAAAAAGAATACTACCGACAGATCCTAAGCGGAATCGACTATTATGCAGCTGTCAGTAAAGATTCTTATCATGGAAGTTGGCAATTTAAAGCCAGAGATGAACTTCTATTCCGTAAGACAGAGGGAATTTTACTTGTGTATGATGAGGACTCAGGTGAAGCCAGTCCGAAATTCGTGAAGGAACGTGCACTAAAAAAACATATGGAAGAGGGATACCATTACATCAGTATTGGCTCGGAGGAGATTCAGGCCGTTGCAGATGAAGATCATGGTGGATCTGACTTCTACGACGGTTATGACAATAACTAAATAACACAAATAGCCGTCCCTTCACGGGACGGCTATTTATTATACTAAATCTGGAATACAGCTACCGATGAACCGCATTATCTTCGCTTCATCAAGGACTGGTCCAATATGCATCTAAACTCGTATAAGCATAACCATGAGCTTCCGCTACAGCCTGATAGGTAACTTTGCCACCAATAACATTGATTCCTTTGGCCAAAGCCCGATTCGTCATCGAAGCCTCACGCACTCCGAGTTTTGCTATTTTTAACCCATAGGGTGTAGTGGCATTCGTAAGTGCCAGTGTAGAGGTGCGCGCTACCGCTCCTGGCATATTGGCAACAGCATAGTGAATCACGCCGTGCTTAAGATAGGTAGGGTTATCGTGTGTGGTGATGCGGTCAATGGTTTCAATGGAACCTCCCTGATCAATAGCTACATCGATAATCACGGATCCAGGACTCATACCTTTTACCATCTCTTCCGTTACTAACCGAGGAGCTCGCGCCCCAGGGATAAGAACCGCACCCACGACAAGGTCTGCTCCCTTGACCGTCTCTGCTATATGGAAGGGGTCTGACATGATTGTCTTGATTCGCCCATGGAACATATCATCAAGCTGACGCAATCGATTCGGGTTAATATCAAGTATACTTACCTCCGCTCCCATACCAAGTGCAATTCTAGCCGCATTCGTTCCTACAATGCCGCCTCCGATCACAGCAACCTTCCCCGGCGCCACACCAGGCACTCCACTAAGCAATACACCTTTGCCGCCGTGAGCTTTCTCTAGAAAATGAGCCCCAATCTGAATGGACATCCGCCCCGCTACTTCACTCATGGGTGTGAGCAGTGGCAGACTTCCATCATCCAGCTGTATCGTTTCATACGCGATAGCCGTTACTTTTGAATCCACCAGTGCTTTTGTCAGATCCGCTTCTGGTGCTAAGTGAAGATAAGTATACAGAATTAGTCCTTCACGGAAATACGGGTATTCCTCAGGAAGGGGTTCCTTCACCTTAACTACCATGTCTGCAGACCACACTTCTCTGGCAGTCGGAACGATCAAAGCACCCGCGACGGTATAATCTTCGTCAGTGAATCCGATCCCCTCTCCCGCTCCGGTTTGCACCCTAACTTCATGACCTGCATTTCTATAGCTAACTACCGTCCCCGGTGTCATCCCAACGCGGTTCTCATTATTCTTTACTTCCTTCGGAACTCCTATAATCATGGCTTTCAGCTCTCCTTAACATGAAGTATGAGTACTCTCTACAGCATTTTACCCAACTTCAGTAGATCTTCTACCATTATATTAACGAAAGGAATGCACCGGACCGGGCCACTATTCAGGAACAAATATCTCGGTGACGCTACTTAATTTTGAACGCTGCCACCATATTGTTCAACTCTTCTGCCAATTGAGCCAGTGATTGTGCAGTCGCAGCGGTCTCCTGACTGCTGGCTGCCGTTTCTTCCGCAGTGGCAGAAATGCTCTCGATTGCCGTAACGACTTCAGCGGCTTGAGCCGCTTGTTCTTCACTAGCAGCAGCGATTTCCGTTACTGTGTTGGAAGATTCATTTACCATCGTAATTATATGATCAAAAGAATTCCCTGTTTCTTCCGTAGTCATAACACCAGATTCCACAGCCTTCACACTTTCATTCGTATTATCCTGCATCCCCTTGATAATCACCGAAATCTGCTTGGTCGCTTCCCCGCTTCGTTCCGCGAGTTTACGCACTTCATCCGCAACAACAGCAAATCCTCTTCCCTGATCTCCTGCTCGGGCGGCTTCAATCGCTGCATTCAAAGCGAGCAGATTCGTCTGTCCTGCGATCTCGTTAATCACTTTAATGATCTCACCGATACGTACTGAATCTTCCTCAAGCATCGATACCTGCTTGCTCACACGATTCATGCCTTCAATGGACTGCTGAACGACGGTGCCACCTTGAGAAGCAACATCTGAAGTTTGACTCACTAGCTCAGCAGCGGATGTGGCACTGCTGGCCACAGCATTGATCGCATGTGAGAGCTCTTTAAATAACTCATTCATCGTTTGTGCAGCTTCAGCCTGCTGGCTGCTTCCCATCGCCAGTTCTTCTGCACTGGCTGATATTTGCTGCGATGCTGCCGCAACCTGTGAGGCATTCATATTTACTTGCCCAATCATAAGGGTCATACTTTGCGTTATATTATGAAACACGTTTGCTAAAGTTCCAATCTCGTCCTTACGCAGCCGATATTTTTCCGGAAGCTCTTGTGTAAAATCACCCAAGGCCATACTTTCCCCGATCACAACCGCCCGGTTCAAAGGTCTCACAATCGTGTTTGTTAACACTACAATGATGATTCCAAGTAGGATTAGTGTAATGACACCCGCACCAATGATATAAAATAAAAGCTCCAGTGTATCAGCTGCTATTTCCTTCATTGGAATAACTATCGTAACAGACCACGGTGTACCCGTATGTCCAACTTGAATAGGCGTGTACATCAGATAGGTGCCATCAACGTTATAGTTCAGCGTTTTTCCTTCATGAATAGCTGCCAATATATCAGAGACTCGTTCACTAGGAAATACTTCTTTTAGATTTTTTCCAATCTTACTTTTATCGGGCAAAGTAACAATTGTTCCTTCATTGGAATAGAGGTGAGCATACCCTGTCTTAAACAGCTTGAATTGATCCATCATAGCTTGCAGCTTCTCCAGATCAATATCGATACCAACAGCTCCTATGACCTTATCATTCTCTTTAATCGGAACAACAAGAGAGGTCATCATGACTTCTCTATCGTTAATGATCTCTTTATATGGATCTAAAATTGTCTCTTTCCCACTTTTCTTGGTCAAAAGATAGTAGTCACCTACGCCCTCTTTGTCATAACTTTGCAGCGCACTCAGCTCTATCCCTTGGTCCGTCCTTTTCCAATATGGAATTAATCTACCGCTCTGATTCGTGCCTGCTGTATTTCGATAATCCTGGTCCTTACCATCAAACTCATTCGCTTCCCAAATCGTCCAGGCAGCTAAATAATGCTCGTTGTCTTCCAATACATCTTTCAAAATGGCATCGACCGTTGCACGGTTCGTTTCTCCAGTATCCTTCATGATTTCAAAGTTATGTGCCAACGTACGAGCGATCCCCATCGTGGTATCCAACTCATTCTGAACCGATACACCGATTTTCTCTCCCGCCGTCTCAGTCAGAGACATGGCTGAATCCATCGTTTGACTACCCGAAAATACAATAATGGTGTATATCATTCCTGCTAGTAAAATAATAATAGAGCCAAGTATAAAAAACAGCATTCTAGATCGGAGTCTCATCCCGAACATTCCTTTTAAACGTTTCATTATAATAACCCCTTATTCTATGATTTCGCCTTACATTTAAATGACTCTACGAATGGATTCTAATACCCTCTCTTCTTGAAATGGCTTCACAATAAAATCTCTGGCCCCTGCCTGTAGTGACTGCACAACCATAGTCTGCTGCCCCATAGCGGAGCACATAATAATCTTGGCCCCGCCGTCTACCTCTTTAATTCGTTTAACTGCCTCAATTCCTTCCATGACCGGCATCGTGATATCCATCGTAACCAGATCCGGCGTAAGCGTCTTATACTTCTCTATCGCTTCCAATCCGTTCGCTGCTTCCCCCACGACTTCGAATCCGTTTTTCTCCAGCATCGTTTTTAATACGAGCCTCATAAATGCCGCATCATCTACAATCAAAATCTTCTTCATTATTGTGCTCCCCCTTTGTTATGAAACAACATCGCGATATGGATGGCTCCGATTCCCTGGACTTGAACAGATATTTGAACACCTGATTCGAAACCAAATATTTTCAAATCTCCTTTCAATATGGTCGGAGGGGTAATATCAACATGCTTACCTTTTGCAGACAAAATGGTCGATGTGTTACCCGCGATCATATTCGCCACTTCGCCAATAAAGCTATGCAACATTTCACCCTCGAGCGGCATACCGAACATCGTTTCACCTAGTCTGCTAAAAATCTCGGGCTCAGCGTGGAATACCAATCGACCCTGTACGCTGCCTACAATGCCAATCAACACCGCAATTCCTTGCTGTGCGAATCCTTGCTTTATTAGATCAGGTGGAGACACCTCCAAGGGATGCATAATTACCTGCTTCATAGCTTCGATGGTACTATCTAATATCACTAAATCCATTTCGTTCATTTGCACTAAATTCACCCTTTTATAAGAAAATAGACCTATATTTATGTTTGAAAATAATCATACACCCCACAGCTGCAGAGGTAACCGAAAAATAATTGCGCTGCCACGCAAAAATATTGCGGATATTTGCAGTTTTTTGTCGATTAACAAAAAAAAGGACCGATATCCGTTTGGACATCAGTCATCTTTGATAAAAAGAAAAGGATATGTATTCTTATGAGGACGAACTACAAAAGTCTAAGTCAGACAGCAGCCCAAGATTTTTTGCCTTAATGGCTGCTTCTATACGGGATTTCACATTCAACTTTTGAAACAGATTGGTCAAGCAGTATTCTAAGGAGCGCTGGCTCATGATGACCAGTTCTGCTATTTCCTTATTGCTTCTACCGTTTGCAATATATTTTAGTATTTCATATTCCCTTCCCGTAATTGAGCTTGACTCAGTGACCTGAGCCACATTACGAACATGCCCTGTCATTCTTCGCATCTGTTTCACTAAGGATAGAGGGAGCACCACCTCTCCACGCAATGCACAACGGACAGCAGTCACTAGCTGCTCCTTGTTAGATGTTTTATGAACAAGTCCTGCAATTCCTGTTTCGATCATTAGATTAAAATGATTCGTAAAATCATATCCAGTATAGGTTAGGATTATAGCATCAGGTACAATAGCAAGAATCTTCTTAGCAAGATCAATACCATTAATATCAGGCATATGTAGATCAATCAGCATGACATCAAAGCGTTGTTCTTTAACCAAATCTAGTGCTCTATCACCCGTATTCGCTAGTACAACCTTAAAGTCTCCTTCTTGTTCGAGTAGCATCTTGGTTCCTTCCATAACTGAAGGATGATCGTCTACCAATAAGATGTGATGCATTATCTCTTACCCCCGTTTTATAGTATGCAGCATCGTCTTAATCTAAGGGCATCGAAATATAAATACATAATCCGTTGTCTGGAGATGACACAAATTCAATCTCCCCATCCATACTCCGAACCCGTTCTTTTATTCCGTAAATCCCCATACTTCCGAATTGCGGACTCGTATCTACTATCTTCATACCGACTCCATTGTCTTCATACTCCAGATATATACGCTCCATATCACAGAACAACTTTATAAAAACCTCGGTTGCGTTTGAATGCTTGGTGGCATTAGCGAGCATCTCTTGCACAATACGATAAAGTCCGATCAATAGATCATCACTAAGAACCTTCCCCTCATCTAAACATTCGAACGAGATCGCATAATCAGAACGAAGTTGTGTAAATTCAAAGAGCGCTTCAAGCGATCTTTTCAGCCCCACTTCAGTTAGTAGCGGCGGCCGTAATTCATTGCAAGTAATACGTATCTGGTACGTGACATCCAGCAGCCCTTGCTTGATCCGTTCCAGTTCTTCACGTGATTCATTAGACATCTCAATATGAGGATCAGATATAAGTTGATCCAATCTTCGGTACCATATTATCTGCTCCTGCAGAGCTGCATCATGTAAATCCTGTGCCAAGTTCTTTCGCTCATTCTCTGACAGTTGGAACATAAGCCGTAGCAGCCACACAGGGGCACACGACTGAGGAGCAAGTCGTTCTAACCCTCGTGTCAAATCCTCAATTACACGAAAATTATCATACAGAACGTTGACATAACGTGATATCGTATCAAGCCATACTTTTACAGCTTTCACGTGTAAATAGGATGTTTTTTCTCCTACGCATAGGATACAACTCTTTCCATGTATCTCTCCGATCTTCACAAAATGTCCGGTCGGTGTATTCATGATTTGACAGATTGGCAAATTCTCGGCACCCAGTTCACGAATCATCAACAATATATCCACGGGAATTCGAGGATTTCCATGCTTTAACGTTATGTTTGAATGGCAATCAATATCAATGAAACTGATATGATCTGTCTCTAGGACCTGACAGACCTCTCGAACAAAGCGAATGTTTAAATCCTCAATCTTAACCATACCAAACAAATCTGAAGAGAACTGATCCAGACTCATTTGTAGTCTGAAATATCGATCCTCACTCTCTCGAATCATCTCATCAGCATATTGCCGGTCTTTTTCTTCACGCTTTTGTTCTGTGATATCTCTTAAAATGGTAACAGATTCTGTATCAGAGCCTGCAAAAGGAATGGAAGCAGTAATGGCTTCCACATCGATAACGGTACCATCTTTTTGCACAATCCGGTGTTCTCCAAGACGAATGGTCCCACGCTCGCGGTATACCTCTTGTAAATATTCCTGAACCATACTTTTCGAATCCTCATGTATGATGTCCAGAATTGGACGGCCAACGAACTCATCGAGCTCTGTTGCGCCATTTAAAGCCAAAGCTTCAGAATTCAGATATGTATATTTATAATTTTTGTGTAGCAACATGGCTACGGGTGAAATTTCAATTATTTGACGGTTCAACTGCTCACTTTCCATCAGAGCTTTTGCCACTCGTTTACGTTCTGTGATATCTTCAAATACAATTTCGATCATTTCAGATTGATTATCGTATATTGCACTTACCAAGACATCAATGGTTTGACCATCCATTCGATTAATCCTAAGTTCTTTAGGTGACAGATAGCCACTCTCTTGCATCTCCAGTCTAATCATACCCGCCCAGTTAGGCTCTCCTGCAGCAACCCATTCCCATGGACTTGTTCCGATAATGCCCTCCAGGCTTTTGGCTCCGAGCACCTTCAAACCACTCGGATTGAGGTAGGTTAGAACCCCATCTTTTGAGACCGCAATAGCGACCGGTGATAACTCTACAAGTTTACGGTAACGCTCTACACTCTCTTTTAAAGCTCTTTCCATTTTTTTGCGCTCTGTAATATCATGAAATACATGTATAGTAGCTCTGGTCTGCTCATCATATATGCCAGTAACTTCCCCTACAATGACTTGCCCCTTGAGTGTTAGAATCTCATATTCAATCGCATGGCCATATTGATGTGTGACGATGTACTCAATTCGACTACGAGCTTTAGCCATTTCATACGGAGGAAGAACGTCGAATATTGACCGACCAATGAGGTCCTCAAGTGAGTCGGCTCCAAACCACTTCACCCCCGCTGCATTAACAAATATAAACTTCTCATCACGCTGAACAATCATCGGCTGAGTATAAAGGTCGATTAGTCTCCCATATCGTTCATAACTCTCTTTAAAACTATCAACTAAATACGGCTTACAACTAGGGTCAACATTTACGTTCTTATCCTGAGAGTATCTGCAATTCCTGTAGTGCATATCTACGGCATCCTGCTTGCAACGATATATCATATAAACCATTGCAACACTTACAATCAATTCAAGTAACGACAGCAGAACGTATATATTCAAACTTGATCGGAATCCCCTTTTATCATTCATTTAGACTAACTATGATTATTATCGGCGTTTTTTGCGCAAATGCGAATGTTTTTTTAAAATTTTAAATAGAAGTACTATCTTAATAACAAACAAAAAAAGAAACCTCTGTCCTGCATCGGTCTAAATATCCTCCGATAACAATCAACATAAGGTTTCTTTATATTGCTTACTATATTAATAGATAAATCATCCGTTATTCGTTGAGAATACCGTGATCCGATTTCTTCCTTCTTGCTTTGATCTGTACAAAGCCATGTCAGCCCGCTCCAAAAGCTCTTTAGCAGTTATGGCCTCGGAAGGGGTATAGAGCGCAATGCCTACTGATATCGTGATCGCCACTCCATTTGAATCTGGACCTGCTGCCATCCTTAGTCTCAGATTCTCCGCTATCGCTGAAGGTTTCTGAAGGCCTTCCTCTCGGACGAGAATTCCAAACTCTTCTCCACCATAGCGGAAGCATACATCTTGCTGTCTAGCGCATAAGAGCATCTCAGAAGCTAGGTGTTTCAGAACTTCATCCCCAATCGCATGGCCGTACCTATCATTCACACATTTAAAATAATCGATATCGAGCAAAATAATTGCAAATGACTCTTTTGCCTCCGTCCATTCCTCAAGAGATATGTCCAATTTCTTTCGATTCGCAAGCCCCGTTAAACCATCGATCTGTATCTCATCATTAAGAAGATTCAGATGATTGCCTATGCTTTGATGTAACTGCTTCACTTCATAGATGAGAGAGGCAATCTTCGGCATTTCTGGTGGAATAGAATTCTTAGACATCACTGCTTCTTCCGAGAACCTTGCCAATTCGTACAGTGGTGAAGAGATATAACGCGATACGCGCCACGCCACGAACAGAATGATAATACACACTGGAAGCGCCTGCAGTATAATATGCAATGCAAGCTTCTTAAGCGGTTCATTGAGAACGGTTACAGGGGTCTGAGAGACAATTCCCCATCCACCATTTGGTTCATACGCATATCCTGCAAAAAAGTCATGTCCTTGAGAGTTTGTTATCTCCGTTGACCCGCTTATTCCACGAATTGCGTTATTAATGACTGAGTTACCTTCAATCTTCTCATTGATCCGCTCAGCATCCGGATGAAATATAAGGTGGGAGTGCTTATCTACAACGTAGACATAAGAGCCGTTACCATAAAAATGCTCACTCAACAGCCGACTTAGAACATTATCCTCCTGCAGATAAATCGTACCACCAACAAAGCCTTTGTACTGCCCTTCAGTATCGTATATGGGGGATGATACCAGTAAGATTAGACGCCCAGTTGCCGCTATATAAGGCTCTGATATGAGAGGAGTCCTTAACTCAACAGCTTGAATGGATGCATCAGAAGTTAACTGACTCCCTATCAAACTATACGACTGATCCGGCGTAACCGATTGGATATTCCGTTTTGAATCCACAATGACAACCGAGTTGAAGTACTGTTCATTAGCTTTAAACCAGATATCTAAATCACGCTTACTAAAGGAATTTTCACCTGCCAAGCCAGCGATACTATTCATGTTATTCTGCATCATGTTCAATAAGTCAGTTGTATTCGAAGCTAATTTCTTAGCGTATTGATAATTGCTCTCCAAATAATTGGAGGTTAAAGATTTAAGATTAGCGGTTATTGCTAAATACCCTCCGACAACAGCAGTTAGCACTACAGAGCCAACCACTAACAAACCAAGTATCATACGAAGCTTTAAACCTTTACGCTTTCTCACGATGAGCCTTCCTTCGTTCTATAATAGATATCCTGTCGCCTATCCTTCAGGAATGGCTATTTACAGAATTATTATCCCATTGTACCAAAACTTGTCTAAATATGGCGATTTTCTTCATCAATTTATAAAATAGCATCATACTAAAATGTAAATTTTTAAATTTCGTATACATTCCAAGGGATTTCCACATTCCATGTCGAAAGATTAGTGCAATGAAGATGTATTATTGAATCAGAGGGTGAAACATTTTGTCGGAAATCAAAAATATTCTGTTACAGTTACTATTTGCACTTTCACCATTTGTGGTATACAACATTTTCTACCGCAACCTCGAAATTAACTATTCTAGGCGATTTATCCTGATTACCTGCTCCTTTTGTCTAATACTATCTATGATCTTTGCCTCAAGTACAGCGGCAGGCTTCATATTTGATGTCAGGTATGTCATCATCTTCTTCGGTATTTTATTTGGAGGAGTCCTATCAGGATTTATTTTATTAGGGGAGTTTATTGCTTTCCGGATGTACATCGGCGGTGCTGGTACCCTTGATGCCTTGATTATCCAAGCCATTACCTTTCCTCTATCCTTACTTTTAGGCTCTCTCTATCACAAGATGAGAAAGAAACATATCATTACGTTTATCGCAGGAATCAGCTTCTCCTTCATCCCACTTATTGCGCTATACATAAGCCAACCGAACTATGTTGTCAGCTATTTTTCATTCAATATTCTCGTTATGCCCGTTCAGAACAGCCTGGGTATATGGCTACTTATCACACTGTTTAACAAATCCGTATCTGACAAGGAATTTTATCTTAAGCATATTCAGAATGAAAAGGTAGAGGCCATCAATCAAGTCGCCGCTTCCCTAGCTCACGAAGTTAGAAATCCGTTAACAACGGTTCTAGGCTTCCTGAAACTAATAAGAGCCAACCGTTTTGAACGGGAAAAGACCGAGCGTTTCATCGATATCAGTATTGAAGAAATCCATCGAACAGAGCAAATCCTGTCCGATTACCTCTCAATCAGTAAACCTCCTATCTCGATTCAGCAGCAGATTGATTTGGTCCGCCAATTAACAACCGTCGTAGAAGTGATGACTCCTTATGCAAATATGAATAACGTTTCCCTTGAATCGGAAATTCCCTCTTCGCCTATACTCATCTTCGGCAGTCCCACAGAAATAAAGCAAGTGCTCGTTAACTTCATCAAAAATGCGATTGAAGCATGTACGGATATCCCAAAAGCGCGTGTCGGTATTACTTTCCATGTTCAATTACAGCGGGTTCAGCTTCTGATCGAGGATAACGGAGTGGGAATGGATCATGACCAGCTTAGCCGTCTTGGCTCTATCTATTACTCTACGAAAAGCACAGGAACCGGACTTGGTCTAACTTACTCCTACCAAGCCATCCGTTCCATGAATGGTACAGTCACAGTAGAAAGCGAGCCACGCTCCGGAACAATCTTCACGATATCTCTGCCGCTTGCCTGATGTTTAGAATAGAACCAAATGATAGAAGGCCGCTCAAGGTTATTCCCCTTGAGCGGCCTTCTTTAATTAATCCGATAATCCTAACACTCGAAGCATTCTCATCACCGTAACTACGGTTTGCGCTTTCGTTACATTCATCTGCGGAGCGATCTGATCCTTGGATACCCCTTGAATGATTTTATGCTCTACAAGCAGCGCCAGCGATGATTTAGCATATGCAGAAATATCCTTCTGATCCTTAAATTTGGCCAGCGATGCGGAATTAGCATCACTAGACTTCCCTGCATAATTCATTGCATTTGCTAGAATCACAGCTAGTTCTTCTCTTGTTAGTAATCCATTCGGATCAAAGCGATCTCCGGATTTACCTTGAACAAGTCCTGCTGCTTTTGCTGCCGCAATTTCCTTCGCATATTTCGAATTCGCATCTACATCTTTAAAGTTGGTCTCATTGCTGTTAGGCATAACACCAAGACCTCTAACGATAATCGATGTCATCTCGGCACGCGTAATATCCAAGTTTCCTCCAAAGACATTCGCCCGCTCTCCTTGTGCGATCAGCATAGCAGCGGCTCTTGCTACATCTTGTTTCGCCCAAGCAGGGATAACATCTCCAAAAGTAACCACGTTCTCAGCCAGCACATAAATACCTCCGGCTGTCATTTTAAGTTCTGCTCTAACCTTACCGTCAGGTAGAAGCTTAAACAGTGTAGGCACAGAACGAAGCTCACTTGTACCCGGTACAAACACCATTCCTGCTGCACGTTTCTGATCAATCTGCTTCGGATCCAAAGTAATAAACTGACTCACATATAATGATCCAAACTGCTTCATCTCTGTAACACTCTTATCCGCATTCACTTGTTCGATCTTGAACAAGACTGGTTTCGAGAGACCTTTCATTCCTTTGAGCAATCCATTCGCAGTCTCTGCGTCTTTCTCAGACGGAGCGCCAATGGTAACTTTCATGCTGCCCTTAGATATTAATGCAACAGGAATTCGGTGCTCAGCTCCATTCATCATCATCGACAAGGTACCCTTTGGATCTTTCTTGGCGATCGCTGCGATAACACCTTGCGGAATTTCGATCTCTGCCTGATTCGTTATATCCCCAAGTGCAATCTGAAAGTTCGAGGAAGATGAAGCATTAATTAATTGAATCGCTGCTGCTTCTGGTACACTTACAACCGATTTATCGGCTTGTTTATTAATCTGCACACCTAGCTCATCTTTACCTTTTGGAGGTGTCGGGGCTGGAGCTGGTGTTGTTGGTGTTCCGCTGGAGCTTCCGCCACTGGAGCTTCCGCCGCCATTGCCGCTACCCGGTTCCGTAGGTGCAGATGCAGTCGTCGCACTCAGTTCTTCTGAAGCGACGGACACCGCTTGAACTTCCTCTCCTGATTTCGTGATAGCAAGTAGATGTAATTGGTAAGTTTGTTCTGGTTTCAGAGAAGTAATGGTGTACGTTGTCTCCTTGGTCGTTCCCACCATGGCTTTATCGACGTAAATCTCGTACTCTGTTGCTCCCGGTGCAGCATCCCACTTCAGAGAAAGAGCATTTGCTGATTTGGATGCCAATTGCAGATTATGAGGAGCCGGCAGGGCAGATGTATTCACCTCGCCATGAATCGGTAGATCTTTCACGAGCTGTGTAGTCAGCGTCTTATTGCGGTCACCGCTTATATCCCAGCTCATGACGCCCGCAATATCCAGTGTCTTCACCAAGGAAGCGGTATACATCATTGTTGTCTTGTCATTGAACGTGATGAAATTGCCGTTCTCTTCGTTATACACGTAGGCTACTTTGGCTGCGTTATTCCAGTAGTACTTATAGCCGTTTTTGTTCAGGTAGTTGTTTTCGATGTCTTGAAAATCGAATAAATTAGGTTCCCAAGTTCCGGGTAGAATCATCTTGCAATTCTGATACTCTCCAGTTGTAGGACAACCGCCCCAACCTTTACCGTAATAAGGGACTCCTGCAACTAACTTATATGTCGGAACTCCACCTTTTAAATGACCGTTAAGGCCCCCTAATACATTATTACGTGGAGCGCTTGTTCTTGGATGTTTTTTGTCATAGTAGAGAGGGGAATTATGGTGTGCAAGTAAACTCTCTTTCCCACTATAATCGTAGCTCATAATGTTAATAAAATCCAAATACTTTGATGAGTTAGCTAAGTCTGCATTGACCACAAAATTATCTCCTTGGCCAGACGCAATCGTCAGAAGATAATACTTGCCATCTTCGGAGCCAGCCGCATCCAACGCTTCGCGTACAGTCTTCATTAACAAAACAAAGTTTTCTTTATCCTCAGGTCCTCGTGAGTTGCTATCCACTCCACCCTCAACTGGATACTCCCAGTCCACATCCAGTCCATCCAACTGGTACTCCCTCAGGAAATCTACAGCTGAGTTTGCAAACGTACGCCGTGTGACTTCAGTTCTCGCGACGTTGGAGAAATTCTTAGACCAATTCCATCCTCCAACTGAAACCATCAGTTTAAGGTGGGGATTCTGTTCTCGAATCGCTACCCATGAACTCATGTTATCAAAATCACGCTCCGGATCCCCTATGACGATCTCTCCATCATGAACATAATCCTTTTGCAACGCAATATTCGGATCCTCGCATGCCCTAGCACCGGTTCCATACTTTTTCCAGCAAACATCTGCAAACGCATAGTTAATATGTGTTATGTGTGAAGCATCAACATCGAAAGGGGTATACTTTCTTTCGATGGTGTTAGACCATGCAGTGTAATAAGTAACATTAGTATAATCGCTACCCGGGATGACAGAGACAGGCATACTTTCTGGAGATGTCCCAAGGCTATTCATGGCGAAAACAGCAAATTTATAGGTAGTACCTTCCTTAAGGCCTTCAGCCACAAAACGATTGTCATTAGTTGTTCCAATACTTACATCATCTTGAAAAATAGTGTAGGATGTAGCTCCTGGAACCGGGGCCCAGCCCAGTGATACTGCTGTTCGTGTTGCTGTGATGACCTGCAGTGCTTCAGGAGTACTTAACTCTCCCCATGTAAGTGTTACTTTGTTACTGTTTTTGGATTTAGAATTATCAGGGTTTTCAGGATGCTGCGCTCCAACCATAAAGGTATATTTTTTTCCCACCTCTAGATCTGAGTACGTAAAACTAGTCGCAGCATTATTCCAAGTCCCGCCTTTCCAGGCTCCGTTAACGTAAAAATCATATCCTGTAGCATTGGGACTTGAACCCCAATTTAAGGTCACCGAATCCTCAGTCACACTACTAACTTTCAAGTTGCTTGGAGGTGTTAACGGGGATTCCTTGTATTCACTTGTATCTTTTAAAGTTGTAAACTCAACGACATTACTCTTATGCACTTTCGCAGTATCACTATTCCAAGTGATATAAACACGATATGTAGTCTCTGGTGTTAGGTTGATAGCGTAACGAGTCCATCTATTCCCCCAAGTGATATCACGATCTGTATCCAAGTTCCAAATCTGAATATCATTCGGATCTTCTGTTCCATTGGGTCCTGACTTGAAATCCCATTCCAGCAAAGCGCGGTTATGGTAAATTTCTTTCACTCTCAGATTCTGCGGTGCCAGCGGATCTTGCTCCCCAGCAATTGCAGCGTCCTTTAGCTCAGTGGCTGGAGTCTTTTCACCCTCAGCAGGTGGAACCGCAGTTGTTTCATCCGTAGGAGATTTTTCATCGGTTGGTGGTGTTTCAGGTGTTACATCTGTTGGTGTTTCAGGAGTTACTTCAGTAGGTGGCGTTTCGGGTGCTACGTTCGTTGGTGGAGTCTCGGAGTCCGTGACTAGTGGAGTATCTGTCTCAGCTGCGTAAGAGACGGGAGCGTTCAATAACGGAGTAAAAGATAGAACAAATACAAGAAAGATTACCATCCATTTGGAATACCTGTTATGTATCCTTAGATTCATTAATTTCACCTCTATTAAGTTTTATATTTCGGGGTCAGGCATGCATAAAAGCGGTTACATTTCGGTGAGTGCAACATTCGTCTTTATGAGGCTCTAGTGATGTTTTCTGAAATATTACCTCCATTCTTCAAAATAATACAATAATTGTAACTAGTACTATAATGAAACTTGGCTCAGTAAATGAGAAGGGATACATTCTTACAAAGATAGGATAAAATTGTATAATTTTATACAAAATACAGATTTCTATGTAAAAAAGAGCCCTTCATGATGAAGGACTCCTTATCAATTTCATTATTAAAATGCAGGAATAGCGATCTCGTCATAATTATCTTCAAAAAATTTCTTAACTTCAGGTCCAGTCATCGCTTTAGCAAGCTTACGAATGGCTTCAGAATCAGCATTATTTTTACGAGCAACCAGTGTGATTGCGAATTCTGAATCTGTACCTTCCGTAATCAACGCGTCCTTCTTTGGAGTGAGTCCAAGGGGCTTCGCGTAGGCAGGTGTCATGACAACCATATCTACATCATCCAATGTACGAGCAAGCATGAGCAGATCTACTTCTTGGAATTTATAGTTTTTAGCGTTCTCAACGATATCAGATGTTGTCGATTTAATGCCTACTCCATCCTTCAGCTTGATCAATCCGTGCTTCTCTAGCATCACGAGCGATCGACCAAGATTGGAAGGATCATTCGCTACGGCGATCGTTGCTCCCTCTGGAAGCTCTTCAATAGATTTATATCGCTTGGAGTAAGCACCGAAAATGGCGTGATAAATCGGCTGAACGGCTACAAGCTCGCTTCCGTTGTTCGCATTGTATTCCTCCATATAAGGAACATGTTGAAAAAAGTTAGCGTCCACTTCTTTGTTCGCAAGCGCATTGTTCGGCTGCACATTATCCGATAGAATCTGGATATCTAGGTTAATTCCTTCCGCTTTAAGTTGTGGCTTAACTAGCTCCAAAACTTCGGTCATTGGTGGAATCAGGCTGGCTACCTTGAGCGTAACTTCTTGACCCTTTGTCTCTTTTTCACCACTACCGGTTTGGTCACCTGTTTCCTTCTGACCGCAACCTGCGACGATTATCATCATTACAGCTAATAGACCTGCGAGCATACTTCTTGAATGTTTTGACTTAAAATTCATTACCATCTTACCCCCATCTTAGATGTTATTACTTCATGATCGAAACAAGCACTTTACCTCTTATCTAACAACCTTGACAACAAGTTCCCCGTGAATTGAATAGACTGAACCAATATAATCATGATGATAATCGTAAATACCATAATCTCCGTTTCAAACCGCTGATACCCATATCGAATAGCAAAATCCCCTACGCCGCCACCGCCTACGATTCCCATCACGGTTGAGTAGGAAATAAAGCTGATCGTCGAAGTTGTCAGTCCTAGTACAAGACCAGATCGGGCTTCCACATAGAGAAATTTGAAGATCAATTGCAGTGTCGAGGCTCCCATCGAGGAAGCCGTCACTGTCACTTCTCGCGGAACGTCGAGCAATGCTTGTTCTACTAGCCTGGAGTAATAAGCTATAGCTACCACGGATAATGGTACAGCAGCCGCCAGTGTACCCAAGGAGGTCCCCACTAGCATACGAGTAACCGGAATCATAATGACCACTAGGAGCAAGAACGGAAATGAACGAATGACATTCACGAGCCCGTTCAGCACTGAGAAGACGATACGATTCTCGTATATCTGACCTTTACGGCAAAGGTACAACAGTGTTCCTACCGGCAGACCAAGGATGACAGCCGCAGCAATAGAGATGCCGACCATAACGAATGTCTCACCAATCGCTTTCCAAATCTCCGACTGATACTGTCCTACATAAGTGAAATAATCGCTCAAATAATGGACGATGCTGCTTAACCAATCCATCATATATCTGCCTCCACCGGATAGGTATCGATCAGACGACCCTGATCCATAACTGAGACATGCTTGCAAATCCGGTTTACCACATCCACCTCATGCGTAACGATCACAATCGTAACCCCGAACTTCTCATTAATGCGGCTAAGCACATCGAGAATATCTGCAGTCGTCTGTGAATCCAGCGCGGAAGTCGGTTCATCACATAATAGTACTTTAGGCTGATTCACTAAAGCTCTTGCAATCGCTACCCGCTGCTTCTGCCCTCCACTGAGTTCTGCTGGATATTGGTGGATTTTGTCGCTGAGTCCGACAAAAGTTAAATACTCTTCTATCCGCTTCAGTCGCTCTCTCTTGGGTATCCCCGCAAGCTCAAGGGGAAGCCCTACATTACCAGCAACATTCCGATTACCGATCAGATTAAAGTGCTGAAAGATCATTCCGATCGATCTTCTTGCCTCTCGAAGCTGTGAATTCCTCATCGCAGTCAGGCTTCTACCAGCCACCTTCACCTCACCAAGATCAGGTCGTTCAAGAGCGTTCATCATTCGCAAAAGCGTAGATTTACCTGCTCCACTTGCCCCAATTATGCCGTGAATATCACCCTCTTTAATACATAGGGAGACAGAATCTATCGCAAGAAACCGGCTCTTCGGGGGACCGAAACTCTTACTCACCTGTTGTAAAGCAATCATAATCTAAGCTGCGCACCCCCACTTTCCATTCTTTCATTTTGCATATAAACATAAGAAGAAACGGCTCGAACCCTTTAGGGTACAATGACCGTTTCGATGTGAATCCAACTATTCGAATCATATCACATAATGAAAGAATGTTGTCTCTTTTAAAAATAAATCAAATTTTGGTATCTTAACCTCAAATAATTTAATAATTTAAGATAAATACAACTGATTACCGTACATTTCAGTCAATTTTTCGGCAGCACGTTCCAGTATCATTTCATCAAACCCGTCTAGCCCTTCAATAGCTCTAATCTTATCGGCGGGTGAACTTTCCTTGTTCAGGTGAAGACTCCAGTTCACAATATTCTGAATGGTTTCCTCTGTCTCAAACTGACGGAAATAGATATGCGCTTTGTACAAATAACTTTCTGCATGCTCCGGCAAAATGCTCAGCACTTCATCAAAAGCTTCTAACGCAGCATCTTCTTCATGATCTTTATAATGTATCTGTCCTAACCTGAAATATGCCCCCGGATGGCCTGGCTGAAGTTCAAGGAATTTCATGATATCTACTCTAGCTCTGGCGTAGTCCATCATGGATAAATAAATAGCACTTCGAAGACTATATAGCGCCGCATAATTGTTATCGAGTTCTATCCCTTGCGTACAATCTGATAATCCTCGATCCAGCTGTCCCGTCTCAAAAAAACAACCAGCCCGGAACTCATATAACCTCGAATTTCCAGATGTCATATGAATAGCCTTGGTATATGCATCAATCGCTAAATCCCACAGACCCATCTCTTTATAAATGTGACCACTTGCAGTTAAATAAGTCGGATGGTCTTCATAATCGGGGTCTAGTGCAACAGCTTTCTGCAACTCAATCAATGCTTCCTCATTCTTCCCTTGCAAATACATCACGTAACTTTGTTTATTGTGAATTTCCGAAGTATCACTTAGCTTCAGCGCTTCACTCAGCGCCTCTTCAGCCGCTGGCAAATCAGCCATTTCAATGAAAATATCTGCACGCTGCGTAAAATTAGCCGCGTCGTCTTTTTCCATCTCCAGTAGCTTATCGTTCATCTTAATAGCCTCTTGATTCTTGCCTAGGCGATACAAACAATCTGCCATCCAGTAGCATACGAGTGGAGATCCGGGATGCAGTCGATACAATTTCGTTATCACTTCAGCTGCTGCTGCTTCCTCTCCATCCTCTCTATACAATCTCGCAAGCTCGAAATAAGCACGGAAGTCGTTCTCATCCTGGTGAATGGCGAGACCAAAGTCCTCTATCGCTTCAGCCTTCTTACCCCAAGCTGCATAAATCTCCGCACGCTTCAGGTACAGATCCACAGCTCCTGTATAGATTTGCAGCCCTTCCGTTGCCGCTTCAACGCCTTTTTCGTATTGCCCTAGCTGCAGGTACAGATCTGCCAGTAATCGCCGGAATGAGAAATTCTCCTTCGTCTGCCTTTGAAACGTCATAAATGCACCATAGCTGTAATTGGTAGCGCCATCGAATATGGCGTAACCTTGATCTGATTCCGCTTCATACCGATTAGACAACGCTACGCCTTTCCTTAATACAGTGACTGCTTCTTCCATGGAGTCAACTAAATCTAAGCACCGAGCAAGCATGAAGTAATACATGGGGATTGCCCGATCTGGATTTTTCACACTTTCTTTGAAACAGTGAACGGCATCGGCCGGGTTACCATTCTCATAATACGTCACACCCAACTCATAATGAGTCGAGATGACTGTACTCGCATCCTCTCGCTTTATGGATTCTTTCAGGTCCCGAATTGCCTCCTCGTATCTACCCATATCTTTATAGGTTATCCCTCTTGTGTACCAATTCATAAAGTTATCGCTATTCAGCTCAATCGCTTCATTCAGGTCCAATATGGCTTCTTCTTCACGGTTCAGTTCACGTAAAATATGTGCCCGCCTTTCATAGGCTCTTGCTGCCCCCGTCCGATCTATAACCTGTCCAAGATACGCTATTGCCTCATCCGAATGAGCCGTATGATGCAGCAGCTCTGCATAAATGATCTGATCATTTAATGACTTTAGAGCTTTTTGGCCCTTTCTGATATATTTGAGTGCTTTCTCCAAATCTTGACGACCACGATAGTAGCTACCGAGCTTAAGCCAGATTCTATCCAGTAACAGCATTTCTCTCACCCTTTAAGTTTGTATGTAAGTCACTATCCATGTCACAATACCCCTAAATACTTGAAATAGGGAAACCCATCGGCTTCCCTATTCTCATATATCTATTATATTGTATAAAAAGGCGATAAATGTCCAGTGTCTCTCATTCAATACACTTTATGGATGACATCCTCAAAGTCAGGGTTCTCCATATCGATATCATCCAATTCCCCCCAACGCCCAAGCTCCTTAAGTACAGCCATCGTGTTCATCTCTTGGCGATTCACCTCAATGGTAACGATGTTCTGCGTTACTGCTGTTACACGGATAAGAGATGGCTTAGCTGCCACGATCGATCCACCACAACCACTAATGCTGGAATCTCCAGGGCTCAGAGACTGATATACATCTGGAACCTGAAAAGAACCTTTATAAGTAACCGTAATTCGCGTTGGCAATCCAATCGTATCACGAAGGGAACGGGTCGTACCGTCATAGGTCAGCTTACCATCATTAATAACCATCACTCGGCTGCATAACTGCTCAATATCGTCCATATCATGCGTGGTCAAGAGAATGGTTTTACCGAAATCCTTGTTCAGAAGCGTAAGAAACTGACGAATATTCCGCTTCGCGTTCACATCAAGACCAATTGTTGGCTCATCCAAGAACAACACATCCGGATCATGCAGCATCGCCGCTGCGAGGTCTGCGCGCATGCGCTGTCCGAGCGATAGCTTCCGCACAGGCGTTTCCCAGAACGTGTGCAAATCCAGAAGTTCTGTAAACTGATCGAGTCTTCGCTGCTTATCTCTACGATCCACCGAATACATTTTTGCCAAAATATCATACGAATCCTTCACCGGCAAATCCCACCACAACTGACTGCGCTGACCGAACACGACCCCCAGGTTCTGAACGACCCGGCGCCGCTCCCTATGAGGATTCATGCCACCGATGTACACCTCGCCAGAAGTGGGATGCAGAATGCCTGTCAGCATCTTGATCGTCGTCGATTTTCCCGCTCCGTTAGGTCCGATATAACCAACAAACTCTCCCTCTTGGATGTGAAAGCTAATGTCTCTCACTGCTTCTTTGGTCTTGTAATCCCTTGAAAATAATGTTCTTAGCCCCGCGAAGCGTCCTTCACGTACTACAGGTGTCTTGAATTCCTTGTGTATGTTATGAACCTCAATCATCTTCTTCTCCTCCTTAGCTCCCAGCGCTCTGGTATTTGGTAATGCCAAACCGCCAGAATCGCAAGGATAAGGTGAGACAGATCACCGCAACCATCGCTACAGCAGCAAGCACCCAAGGCCCGAGTTCTCCGCGCAGTATGTATAATGATGGAACGTAATTCACGAAACCAACAGGCACAACAATAAGTAATAAGGACGACATCCACTTGGGATACAGCGACAAGGGATACTGTGCCGCGGTACGGGCAGCATCTTCAGTAATGGTCTGGAGTTCATTAATTCGGGTCGTCCAGAAACCGAGCGTTGCGGTAGCAAGGCCAATGGAGAACAGAATGACAGCTCCTGTACCGATAATGAACAACGTCTGAGGCACAGCGATGAAGTCTACTTTACCGCTGCTTATCATGGCGCCAAGTGACCAGATCAGCAGAAAGCTTCCCTGAAGTACCTCGCCAAGCATAATGCGGATGTGTTGGGGCATCAGTGCGAGTAGCACCGGCATGGGCCTTGTCAGCAGCTGATCAAGTTCTCCGGTGACAAGATATTTTTCCAGATGATGCACTTCATCAGCAAAAGTTCGGTACAGCGTCTTCGAAAGTGTCATCACGGCAAACAAATACCCGATCTCATACAGAGACCAGCCTTGAATGGCACCAAATTTGTGAAGTACGATCGCTACCATCAGAAATTCTGAGATTTGAATGAGCGCAGCTAGAATCGATGCCAGAAAGAAGTTGAATTTATACTGCATACGGCTTTTGATGCTCGTTCGGATAAGTAACCCGTATAAAGAAATCCATGATTTCATCGTCATCCTCCCTGCACCTCCACTTTTCGGCGCAGAAAGCCAGTAACGAATATGCAGATCAGTGTGAGCAGAACACACCAGAACAACGTTCCCCATAATGCAGAGACGTTACCTAAACCGAGATAGAAACGTGTGGGTACATACAGCAAGTAAGGATAAGGCGACCACCATGCGATACGCTCTAGCCAACCAGGTAGCCACTCAATCGGAATAAAAAATCCGGCAAGCAAATTAATCATGGCGTGGTTGCCCCAGTAAAGCCACGAAGATTCGGTTGTCCATAACGCTGATGCACCAATCAGATAATTCATACAGATGGACAGATAGGCTGCGCCAATTAAAGCAAAAGCTGCGTAAAGAAGAGATGATTTTTGTTCCGGGAGAGAAAGAGAAAAGGCGAAGTAATAAACCAGGTAGATCGGAATGGATTTGTACACGAACTGGTAACCGATTTGCCCCCATTCCTTAGCCATCAAATGGCTGAACAGATGCACGGGTCGCATTAAATCAAGTGAAATATGGCCCGTCCTGACCGCTTGAGGAATACCAAGACCATTCGTGACAAAGCTAGCGACCCATAACGCAGACTGGGTAAAGGCAATATAATTCACCATCCCTTGCGTTCCGTACTCTCCAAGTGCATAATCCGCACCTAGACCGATCCAGATACATGCGTACATGAAACCGAACATCGCGCTCGCGATATTATGGACCATGTGCGCTCCCCGATACTGCAAGTTTCGGGCATAGGCTTTGGAAGCCAGAGTGAAATAAAGCATGGAACACCTCCGATAAGTAGTTGTTGACGGCTATCCGTCCACTTCAGACAAGGCGAAAATTGAGAGAAGGACAATAGCATACCAAAACGTTCCAATAGAGGCAAGAGATTTTTTGGGGACAAAAAAACGCCGAATACAGGCAGCCCCTGTAATTCGGCGTTTCCATATGATTAGCTTTGCTCCTTGAGTACTTCCTCATACTGCGACAATACATGGTCTAGCTCGTCAAAGCGTACAAAGCGGGCAATGCGGAATACTTCCTTCCCTTCAAAAAACACCAGCACCGTCGGTGCAGAGAATGCCAAGTAAGCCGATGCTGCCTCAGGAGCATCTTCCATGTATGCATATATACCCGTCACGTCAGAACGTGTTTTTAGCATAGTTGACACCTTGGCCTGAACCGATTCACATACACCACATTGTCCAGTCTTAATCACTAGTAGTACAAGTTGTTGTTCCGCTATTACCTGTTGAATATCCTCAAGTGATTTCAACTGCTGCATAACATCTTCCTCCATTTAACACACCTCAAAAACTTCCAGATTGCCTTTTATAATTCCTTAATATCATACCATTTGTCTTCGACATTCCGAAAAGTAACAACGATATTACCTACAAATGTTTACTTCAATGCGGCTCGCTTTAACTGCCCATGGTACAAGTCACTGTAGAACCCTTCTTCTTCAAGCAGCTCATCATGTGAGCCCTGCTCTAGAAGCCGGCCATCCTTCAGAACTAGGATGCGGTCAGCCTGCCGAATCGTATTCAAGCGGTGCGCTATTACAAAGCTCGTACGCCCCTTCATCAGGCGCTGTAGTCCTTCTTGAATTTTAATCTCAGTTACGGTATCTATGCTGCTTGTCGCTTCATCCAGCACCAGCATCGCAGGATTCGCAAGAATTGCCCGGGCAATAGCAAGTAACTGCTTCTGTCCCTGACTGATTCCACTTCCCCCCTGCTTAAGTACCTTATCGTAACCGTCATTCAGTCGCATGATAAAGGAGTGTGCATTCGCAAGCTTCGCTGCTTCCTCAACCTCTTCATCACTTGCATCCAGACGACCGAACCTGATATTCTCCCGAATGGTTCCTTCGAACAGAAACGAGTCTTGCAGTACAAATGCCATATGACTACGCAGGCTCTCCCGTTGAATCGTTGTAATATCCCGACCATCCAGTGTAATCGTGCCGCCATTCGGATCGTAGAAGCGGGACAGCAGCTGAATGAGCGTTGTCTTACCAGCCCCGGTTGGGCCGACCAAAGCAATCATCTCACCTGGCTTGGCCTCAAAACTGATACCTTCCAGCGTATCTCCACCTTGTTCATATGCAAAGGATACGTCCTTAAAGGTTACCGCGCCTTCGACTTGTTGCAGTTTAACAGCTGCGCCTTCATCCTTCGCTTCCACTTCTTCATCCAGCACCTCAAACACCCGCTCCGCACCAGCAATAGCAGAGAGAAGTGTGTTCCACTGATTCGCCAGATCGTTCAGCGGACGTGTGAACTGTCTTGCATAACTTTCAAAAATCACAATAACGCCTATCGAAATATATCCCTTGATGACCATAACTCCACCGATGCCGGCAACAATTGCAAAGCTCAGGTTGTTAAGACCGTTCATCAGCTTCGGTATGAATCCTGATATCGTCTGTGCCCAGAAGCCGGACAAGCGAATCTTAGCATTACGCTCACCGAACTCACGAATGACCCGATCCTCTTGAGAGAAAGCCTTAATAATGCGCTGACCGGAGAGCGTTTCTTCAATGTATCCATTGAGTTCCCCAAGATTTCGTTGCCGCTCTTTAAATAGCGGACCTGTGCGCCGGGTAATCCAACGCATACCAAGTGCCATGAGAGGAACCACTATGAATGTCAGGAGTGTTAGAAGTGGACTAAGCCACAACATCACCGACAATGTCCCTACGAGCGTTAGAACACTGGAAAAAATCTGAATGGCCGAACTGTTTAACGTTGAACTTACATTCTCAATATCGTTCGTTAGTCGGCTCATGATCTCACCTTGTTGCCTTTTACCATAGAATGGAATAGGTAGTCGGTGTAAGTGTGTGAACAAGTCCATCCGCATTCGATATACGGTCTCTTGAGCGATACCGATCATCCATACATTATGTAGCCATGTGGTCAGTGCTTGAAGAATGTACACAACAGCCAAGCCAATTAAAAAATAGATCCAAGCTGATCCACCGGTACCACCGGATATACTTGCAGTCTCCAAAAAGTCATCTACTGCAATTCCAAGCAAATACGGGCCTAGCAGCGCTAATCCCGAGCTTAGCATGACCATAAACAAGACAAGGGATAGCTTGCCCTTTCTACGTGCCAAATACGACCAAATTCGTTGAAGTGTAGCCGACCAATTCTTTGCCTTAACATTTGATTTACGACTAAATATGCCTTTGCCCTTTCCTAGTTCAAACTTTGGCTTAGGGTGACGGAACGGTTCAGTGAATGCTTTGAACATGCTGCGCCTCCTCCCCATACTGTGATTCATAAATACGGCGATACAGTGAGGAGCTTTCCATTAAAGCCTCATGATCTCCCTTTTCAATCAAACGGCCATCGTCAAGTAGCAGGATAAGATCCGCCGATGTCGTGGAGCTAATCTTCTGTGTAATCAAAAATGTTGTACATGATAGATCCTTCAGAGCATCTAGCAGTGCAGCCTCAGTCCGAACATCCAGCGCACTTGTGCTATCGTCCAGAATCAAGATCGCAGGTTTACGTACCAGCGCCCTTGCAATAGATAACCGCTGCTTCTGACCACCAGACAGATTCACACCACGCTGTCCGAGCATTGTATCGTAACCGTTAGGCAGGCTTTCAATGGTTTCATGAATTTGCGCTCGTCTAGCTGCTTCCTTGATCTCATCCATCGTTGCCTGTTCTTGCCCCCAAGCGATATTGTCACGCACCGTACCCGAGAACAGTAACACTTCCTGTGGAACATAACCAATTTTTCTCCGTAAATGCTCGGGATCTATCTTACTGGCCTTCACTCCGTCCACGAGGATTTTACCTGAATTCTCTTCATACAAGCGGGGAATGAGCTGAACCAATGAAGATTTACCAGAACCCGTAGCACCCATGATTGCTATGCGCTCCCCAGGGCGCGCTGCGAATGATATATCCGTAAGAACAGCAATATCACTGCCTGGATAGCTGAAATTAACCCCCTCAAACTCAACGGCGCCTTTCAGGGATTTGCTTCCGGAAGTTGATTGCGCCTCATAAGCATCATTCTCCGTATTCAGCACTTCCTCAACCCGCTGCGCTGACGCACGAGCTCTAGATAATACCATAACTAGACCTGACAACGCGGACATCGCACCGATACAGCGCAGGGTATAGTTAAGGACCGCAACTACTTCCCCCATCGAAGCGCCACTACCCGTAGCTATATCATGACGACCGAACCATAAAACCGCCAGAATCGCTGCATTCATCACAATCAGAATAAAAGGCATCGTTCGTTCCGTCATACGTAACGTAGATACCGTATTCTTCATAAGTTTACCGGAGGTTCGAGCGAATCTCTCGATCTCATGGCCCATGCGTACAAATACACGGATCAACCGAATACCCGTTAAGTTTTCCTGAATGACACCATTCACCGAATCAAGCTGCTGCTGCACTTGGCGGAAAGAAGTTGCGGCTTTTTTCATAATCCAAGCTATAAAAATAAATAATGCCGGTACAGTTAATACCAGCCAGAGTCCAAGCTTCACATTAACAACTAGGGCCATGATAATACTTCCCGATACAACAAGCGGAACCCGTGTCATAAAACGCAATCCCATGAATACGGTGTCCTGAATTTGCGTCACATCTCCTGTCAATCTCGTGATCAATGAAGATGTTGCAAACCGATTAAACACCGAGTAAGAAAACGATTGCACTTTGTCGTACAACTTGTCCCGCAGATCATACCCAAGGCCTTGGCTTGTATGCGCTGCGAAGAATGAGCTAGCTATCCCGGCTGCAAAAGCAACGAGGGAGCTGGCGGTCAGTATACCTCCCCACATCCATACAACCGATAGATCATGATGCTGAATTCCGTCATCAATGATCTTGGACATGATGAGTGGTTGAACTAATTCCAGTGACAGCTCGATCAGCATCATGGCAAGAGCCGCGAGTGCTGCTACTCGATATTTTTTCAAAAAAGTAAACACAATTCCCATTCACATTCCTCCGACTTCCGGGCCCTGATGTCGCAACTGCACGTTATGCGAAGGCCAACAAATGATAACGTTCCTTGATATATATGTATATTATAACGTATTTTTTCAACAAGATCGTTTAAAAAAGGAAATTGGAACCGTTTCTCGCTAAATTGTTATCACACTTTTCTCGATATAATATATAGCAATGTAGAAAGAAGAGGATGCAATGAATCTACTACAGACGTTTACATTAAATGAAGAAGGATACACCCTAATCCAGAAGCTGGTGCTTTTCCGAATCGAAGAAGATCTGTCGTATGAACATCATACCTTGAGACTTATTGAAGAGAAGCAGCAAAGTATCGCACAAAAGAGCGGATTTATTCACTCGCTTAACAAGGCTCATAAAGATCATGCTGCCTCCAAAGTTATGGAGCGGATTCGTAAGAAAGAGGAATGGAAAGCTTACTGGGAAGCAAAATACCTGCTCGTGCTACCGGAAAATCTCAGAAACACCCCAATCGATCGATTGATTAGCCAATGTAACGAAACGTCCGATGGACGTGTACAGTTATTTCTCATTATGCAAGAAGTTATCCATACTCCGATCTATTGTGATATGGAACCCTTCAGCAATGCTTTGGAAGAAACCTATTTCGAAGCTCATATTGATAAAATCTCACTCATGTGTGGGTTCGGTCCCTGGGGGAAGAAAATTTATAAGAATACAGAAAAATTCTTCAAAGACATTAAAGATGAAGGTGGAAAACTGCCGAAATGGGGCATCACTGGTCTTGTGGGGATCGGATCGGTTGCCACGGTACTCGCCCTTCCTGTTATTGCCCCCGCTGTTGGAGGAATACTGGGCCTATCTGGTGCAGCGGCCACTTCCGCAAGATTAGCTATGCTTGGTGGCGGCTCCATTGCAGCCGGTGGACTCGGCATAATGGGCGGCATGACGGTACTTGTTGGCGGGAGCAGCGTGCTTGGAACCGTTGCAGGTGGTGCTGTGGGCAAAATGCTGAGCCAGATCCCCCAAGAGGCTGTAGCACTTAGCATCGTTAAGAATATTAATCTGATTCACTATCTTAAATCCGATGACAATCGCGATCAGGCCGGGACTATGGACACCTTAATCCAAGCTCAAAATATGTTCCTCGAATTCAAGCAGCAGACCGAAAGAGAAATGGTGACACACGGCATTTACAACAACAAAAAAGACATGATGCAGATGTCGCATATTTTGAATCGAGCATTCCGTCAGTTGATTACATAAACAAAGGGCCCCTCACATCATGCGGGGCCCTTTGTTGTTAAACCTATATCTTTTTATACGTTCTCTATCACTACGCCTACTCCACAGACTTCAACGCCTCAATCATATCGATCCGCTTCAGCTTGAAATGCATGGACAGCATCACAATACCGGAGAACAGCAAGGTTAACAACGCCGCATATCCGTAGCTCATCCAATTGATATTCTGACTGAACATCATGGCATCCACTTCCGCGGTTTGAAGCACGAACCCGTGCAGCCAAATCCCTAGGAAATTACCAACGATAATCCCTAGGATAGTCAAGATCATATTTTCCCTGTAAATGTACATCGTGACTTCCTTGTCGTAAAAGCCGAGTACTTTAATCGTAGACAGCTCCCTGATCCGCTCCGACACATTGATATTGGTCAAATTGTACAATACAACAAACGCCAACGCTGCTGCAGAAACAATGAGCACAACAACAACGACATTCATACTTCCCATTGTATCGTCGAAAGCGGTACTCACTCCGCTCGTGAAGCTTACCATCGCAACCCGTTTGTTATTCGTCAGCTGTTCACCAAAGGTATCCTCCCACTGTGAACTTGTATCTTTGTACTTGAGGAGTTGTGTGTTAACTTCCGGCTGCTTGCCGAAGATCGATTCATAATAAGCTGGTGTCATGTACAGATAATGCATCGTATAGTTCTCTGTAATGCCTGTGATCTTTACTTCAAATGTATCATTATCGTTGTTCTGAATCGTTAAAGAGTCTCCGACACCTATATCATAAAGTCTAGCCAGCTTCTCTGTAATAACAGCCCCTTGATCGGTAAGTGGAACGCTCATATCCGACTTGCGATCGTTGAGCATGACGAAATGACTGAGCTGATCTGAGAATTCAGGAACGAATATATTCACATCCTGATTATTGACTCCTTTAGTGGTTGCCGTCACTGCATCCTGTGTCACATTCAACACACCTGTCAGTCCCGGTGTATTCGCAATCAGCTTATCGTAATCCTTCTTGATCTGTTCACTGCTATCGTCATGGAAAGCAACCAGTGCATTGTACTTCATGATTTTGCCGAACTGCAGAGGAGCGATATCCCCGATCGAATCCTTTAAACCGAATCCTGTAAGGATCAGTGCAGTACACCCTGCAACGCCACACACCGTCATAAACATGCGTTGTTTATAACGGAACAGATTTCTCGCGGTAACCTTCCCCGTAAATCCGAGCCGCTTCCAGATAAAGCTTACCCTTTCGAGTAAAATACGTTGTCCACTCTTGGGCGCCCTTGGCCGCATAAGCACGGAAGCATTGCTTCGTAGTTCTACCCTTGACGCAATGAACGCAGTCATTGTAGTACATAAGAGTGCAACTACAATCGATATCACACTATAGCTTAGATAGAAGCTGATTCGAATGCTAGGTAGATTATACAGCGAACCGTATGCATCGAAGATAATATTGGGGAATAGTGTATATCCTACAGCCAGGCCTGCTGCCGAAGCCGTGACACTTGCGAGTGTTGCATACACCAGAAACTTCTTCATAATATCCCCGTTGCTGTACCCAAGTGCTTTTAAGGTTCCGATCTGGAGTCGCTGTTCTTCAACCATCCGTGTCATCGTGGTCAGACTGACCAAGGCAGCAATGAGGAAAAAGAAAACGGGAAACGCAGTTGCAATGGATGCCAGGCGATACGCATTATCACTAAATTCGGTATATCCCGGATTGATACTGCGATCCAGAACATACGTCTTCGGCAGTTCAAGCTCATCCAATTCTTTCTGTCCTTTAGCGATATCCTTCTCCGCATCAGCGATTTTCCGGTCCGCCTTCTTCTTCTCTTCATTATAAGTAGCTAGGCCCTTATCGTATTCAGCCTGGCCTTCTTCCAGCTTCGCCTTAGCAGATGCAAGTTCAGCTTCGCCTTTCTGTCTTGCCTCAGCAAGCTCGGATTTCCCCTTATCCAGCTCAGTTTGTCCTTGTATCAACTTGCTTTCACCAGCAAGAAGCTGAGTCTGACCTTCTTGTAGTTGCTGTTTCTTCGCATCCAGCTCCTTCTGTGCGGAAATAAGTGTCGCCGAAGCCTTACTTAGTCCCTGTTCGAAAGAGCTCACAGCACCCTTTAATACCGAAGTATCCACAGAACCATTTAGATAACCCGAAACCACCTGTCCTAATCCCTTATCTGCTGCTCCCGCTGCGCTAATCAGCTGCGATTTCTGCTCCTGCGGGATAGCTCCTGGCGGCAGCTTCGCAATCTGCTTCAGCGATTTCACTAGTTCTTGTCCTTGAGCCAGCTTCGGCTCTAAAGCTTTCTTCTGCCCGTCCAGCTCTGCTTGACCTGCCTTTAGCTGAGCCTGACCTTCCCTTAAGCGTGTTCGGTTACGCTCCAACTCAGCCTTTCCGCGCTCAAGCTCTCTTTCGGCCAAATCTAACTTCCGCTGTCCATTCGCAAGCTCCGACTGAAGCTTGTCCACGCCTTGCTGATAACTGCGTCGTCCATCGTCCAAGATTACCTTAGCATCTGCAAGCTCTTGCTGAGCTTCGGCTAACTCTTGTTTTGCTTCAACAATCTTGAGCCGGGCATCATCCAGCTTAGCTTGACCTTCCTTCTGAATCTCTTTCAACCGCTCCTCCGGTTGAAGTTTAAGCGCCTGCTCTATCTGCTCCTTATGTTGTTCAATACGATCATCATACTCTGCGGTATATGGCGCTAGCGACGCCGTATCTTTAAAGCTTAAATAGGCTTCCGTATATACTTCTAGATTAAAATCCTCCTGTGGAACAACCACAAATACATCGGCCGTCCCCTTACCAATACTGCTGCTTCCCCGCCCCAGATTACTAATGAACATCGGGCTTTTCACAGTTCCAACGACCTTGTAACTAACCTTCTTGAACGTATCTTTTAAAGCCTCTGAGTCTGGATTCGTAAAGGTAATTGTGTCTCCAAGCTTATATTTGCTCCCCATCTCGCCATTATCATCAATGGCAATCTCCCCAGAAGACTGTGGTAATCTGCCTGACGTAAGCTTGTATTGGTTCAGTTGGTTATCCTTATGATAGGAGAGAACTTTGGCAATGAGTCCGGTATCACCCAGAAACACGTCCGAGCTATAAGCTGGTTGTACATCTAAAACATCTGGGACCTTATTAATCGTTTCAATATCCTTTTGTCTCAAACCCAAGGTCGATTGAACTTTGAGATCCATTAATCGAAGTTCCTTGTAATAGTGGTCTGCGGTATTCAACATGTCAGGACCCGTAGCCTTGATCCCCGCGAAAAACCCAACCCCCAACATGATGATGGCAAAAATGGACAGAAACCGCGCCTTGGTCCGCCATATTTCCCGGAAAATATCACTCCATAAGGCCTTTTTCTTCAAAATATTAACCCCTTACCATTCGATGCTATCGACAGAGACCGGATTTGGGTTTTGCACGACTTTCCGGACCTTGGCGTTATTAATCTCGATAACCCGGTCAGCCATAGGCGCGATTGCCGAGTTGTGTGTAATGACGATTACGGTTGTTCCGGTATTCCTGCATGTATCCTGAAGGAGCTTCAGCACCTGCTTGCCCGTATTATAGTCGAGTGCGCCTGTTGGCTCATCACATAAGAGCAGTTTCGGCTGCTTCGCAAGTGCTCTCGCTATCGCTACTCGCTGCTGTTCACCACCGGAGAGCTGAGCTGGGAAGTTGTTCAATCGTTCACCTAGACCCACATCTCGAAGTACCTTCTCTGCATCTAGAGCTCGAGGAGAGATCTGCGATGCCAGCTCTACATTTTCAATCGTTGTTAAATTGGGCACTAGATTATAGAACTGGAATACAAATCCGACATCCGTCCGGCGGTATCCAGTAAGCTCTTTGTTATTGAATTTAGCAATATCCGTTCCATCTACAAGAACTTGTCCTTCGTCCGCCGTATCCATACCGCCTAAAATGTTCAAAACGGTTGATTTCCCTGCACCGCTGGGACCTACTATAATGGCGAACTCACCTTTTTCAATATCAAAATCAATGCCATCATTCGCCACGATGGTGGTCTCCCCCATCTGATAGCGCTTGTATTCATTTTTTATCGATACAAATGCCACTCTATCCGCTCCCTTGCTGACATTTCTTATAACTACAATTTATTAACAAGTGTATCACAAAAAAATCTGCCAATAAAAATGCTAAACCCTCAAAACAGACATCGTCACACAACGTTCCTATTCTCACAGTTTTTGATACATGTAATACCTTTATAGCAACATTTTGTAAAATTTAACGTTATATAAATAGACGTTTATAAGGGTTTATCTGATGAAACTAAGAAGGAGACCAATTCATGAAAAAACTAGGCTACACCTTACCGCTTCTGCTTCTCGTCCTATTCCTTATACCAAACTCCGTTTTTTCTGCAAAATCTGGTGCATCCGCTGGATTATCTTTCCCTGATCCCGTTCTTGAGATGATTATCCGGCACTATGTCAAAAAACCAACGGGTACTATCACACAAAGCGATGTCGACAAGATCACCGTTCTGGATACAAACGAGGTTCATACCATGCTCGTAAGTAAATTGAAGAAGCCCGGCGCCAGCACTCACCGAGTAGGAATTAGGAATCTGAAAGGACTTTCCCAGCTTCGCAATCTGAAATCTCTCCGTATCCAGACAATACACAAACAAGCAACCGTCTTGCATACGATTAAGGATCTGTCCGAGCTTAAAGATTTGAAAAAACTAAAACAATTAACACTCCGTGGTGTATCCTTAGAATCTCTTCGGGGATTAGAAGGCGTAACTGAACTGTACTCACTCGATGTGAGTTCCAACGCCATTCAGAATCTGGACCCCCTTCAGAACTTAACTAAGCTAGAGCAGCTTAATCTGTCTTGGAATCAACTGAATCAAGGAACCAGCGGACTAGCCCCTTTAAAAAATCTAAAAAAGTTGAAAATATTAAATCTGAATATGAATTCAATACAAGATATTTCTCCGTTAAGCGGCCTCACTGAACTACAGGAATTATCGCTGAGTGGTTCAGGTAATGGAAATCTAAAAGCTTTAAGCACACTGATTAATCTCCGAAAGCTCAATATCGATTCTTTTGATGCTACAAGTCTTAAACCCCTGACGGGACTCAGCAAGCTGCAGGAATTATCCGTGGAGTACAACCAGGTTCAGGACTTAACTCCACTTGCCAATATTAAACAGCTTCAAGTCCTAAATATATCGGAGAACCGAGTGAGTTCCTTGAAACCACTAGAGAACTTAAAAGAATTAAGAATGATTAAGGCAAATAACAATCAGATTGAATCACTCGCTCCATTAACCCATATGAAATATCTAAAGCAGGCCGAATTTAATGACAACCGCCTTGTATCTATGCAAGGTCTAGAGAACAAGAAACAATTAAAATCCGTCACGCTGCATTATAATATGATTGATGTTAGAGACAACTCATCAGCCACCATTTTAGCTCAGCTAAAGCAACAAGGAACCCAAATTAGTTATACGGAATTTGATCCGTTTCCGGATGTTTTCCTAGTAGGCAAGACAAAGAAAGCTTACGCTTTTGGTAAATATGTAAAACTTCCAGCCGCTCCATATGAACGCAATGGCAGAATGTTCGTACCACTTTACGTGGTCAGCGACCTTCTAGGAGCCAAAGTATACATCGATAAGAAATCTCACACTATTACGATCAAGGATGAGGGAGTATCTATCGTCATGAAAGTAGGATCCACAGATATGAGATCGAATGGTCAAATCATAAAGATGGATACCGCTCCTGTTGTTCAGGATGATATTGTTTTCGTCCCTGTACGTGTCATAGCAGAACGTCTGGGAATGCTCATAAAACCGAATATATATGGTGTTTCGATAAATCCATATTAAGGTGTGAACTGAACAACGAAGGAGGAATCATAATGACTCCCAAATACAATTGGATGTATATTGAGCTAGGAGTTCCACTGTTCATATTATCCATTGGCTTGTCTTTGCGGGCCTCCCAATGGGTTAATATGATCACTTCGAACGATTGGCTGCAACAATTAACTTTCCCACTGGTCTTGGGCTTACTCGTACTTGTGTTTGAATTAACCAAACTAAGTAAGATGCGTGTTCATGCCTTGTTGGGGCTCGTGATTATTCTCAACGGACTTTGGATCGAGGCATTGATCGAGCCTGGGGATTATCTATAGATAAGAGATTTAGATTTCATAACAAAACTAGAAAAAAGACAAATGGTCCCTCACCAAGCATTGTTATCATGCCTGGCGAGGGACCATTTCTTCATACATTATAAGAAATAATTCGTAATCGATTGATCACTCGCGAGAATCGCTTCACTATCGAGCTTCTTCTTCAAATACTTCTTGTCCGAGGAAATGAATATATTCATAATCAGATCCACGACGAACAGAAATGTGATGTGGTTGGACATCAAGGCGCTGTTGCTAACCGAGATTTTGTCTGGCACGATCATATCAACGACCGCATTCTCTGTAATCGGTGATGAGTCATAGCAAGTGATCGCGATGGTCTTCGCTTGATTCACCTGAGCAATCGATACCGCATCGACAATTTCCTTCGTAGAGCCTGAACGCGAGAAGGCGATCACAACATCCTCCGAGTTACACTGAGAAGCCGCAATCTTCATCGCACGACTATCACTGATTGCTTCTGCCATAATCCCGATGATCGCCAATCGGTTCTTTAAAGCAATGGCGGCCAAGAAAGAATCGAACAATCCGATCAGAACAATCCTTCTCGCGCCCTTCAGCAGATGGACCACTTCATGTAGCTGTTCTTCCGTGATCAGTGCCGAGGTATTCACGATCAGTTCATTATAATCCAGCGCGAGAGCATCAATGGCATTGATTTCCCGTCTTTCTTTCTTCTTCGCCTGCATGTCACGATAGAAGGCATCTTGTGCAAAGGCGATTTTGAAATCATTAAATCCCTTGAACCCTACCTTTTTACAAAAACGATTGATGCTTGTCTCTGACACACCAATCTCATTAGCGATAGCCGTAATGGTATTTCGCGTAATAAATTCGGGGTTATGGATGACATAATTAGCAATTTGATTTTCCCCATATGTTAATTTCTGTGTTTGCGATACGATTTTTGCAATGACAGCCGGAACCTGTGAAGACATGATACCTCCTCCTGATCTACCAATGGACACTAGCACAACCCATTATATCACACTGAAGTAAGGTATTGATAAAGCTTACATCCAAGACTTCCAGCGGTTTACCTGCCCATGAATTTCACTAAAAAGAACAACAAACCCTCTTTATTATTGTTATACATTATATGTAAATGAAACAATCGGGGGTAAACCATGAAATTAATCATATTAACTTTAAGTCTTTTATTAGGAATTATTGGTTTGTCAGCATGTTCAGAAGACAAAAAAATGAATGAAGCTAGTAATATTGTTTCAGCACCAGATAGAGGCTTCCTCATAGAAAGTTTTGAAGAGTTAGTACGTCACTCGAATCTTGTTGTTATCGGTACAGTCGAAAAGGTACACCCAGCGAGTTTAAGGAATATGAACGCGGATAAGTCAGAAAACGCCCCTGTATATAACGCTGTTTACACTGACTCTGATATTAAAGTAGATAAAATAATTTTAGGAAATATCAATCAAGGAACGAGAGATATGTTTACGATAAAAGAGCCAGGTGGAGTATACAACGGTAAAGAATACAAGATCTACGAACCAATTGTAGAAGAAGGAAAAACATATTTATTTTTCTTATATACTTACGATAAATTAGGCATCCCCGAAGAGCCATATACATTCGTCGGTACTACGGAAGAGGTCATCATTCCTGTGGAAGGTGATATTGTAAAACTTCTTCCTTCTGTGGCTCTTACAGAACCACTAGCAGCAAAACAAATCATCGACGAAGAATCCGCCACTCATAAGGTGTCTCTAAAGATCAACGATGTCATCGACGAAATTATCAGGGTAGATCATTATCTTCCCGATCCAGTTTTTAATATAGATAACTACCTCCCAGATCCAATCGAGGATGTAGATCTTGATAGCCTAAAATAACCTACCACATATCTGTCATAGAAAGCTCCCTCTAAGCAATGTTTAGCACGCTGCCTAAGGGAGCCTCTAAAACTTAAACCCAAGACTTCCAGCGCTCTAGCTGTGTTGAGAACTGCTCCTTGGAAAGTTCTTTGTTCTGCATTAGATAGACGTAATCAAGCACATTCGGTAAGCATGGTAGTCCCATAAGCTCCTTGCAAAAGGCATGTGCCGCAATCTCACTGGTCTTCACCACAGTCGAGCGCTTCTTCAGCCATTTTCCAAGCTTGAACACTTCAATCGGCTCCAACTCTTCATTGGTGAATTTTCCTGATTTATATTCAAGATAGTGATAGAATTCATGCGCCAGATGGATATCTATCAAGCGATCCAGCTCAGTTCCCTCTGCGTCCGATCCAACCACCTCTTGATAGGATTGCTTCATCCCGGCTAAAGACTCGGCGTACACAATAATTTCCGGTGGATTCTTAGCAAAATCAATCTGTGCGCGAAATTGAACCTTATGAAACGTACCGGACCGACTCGTGATTTCATAGTGCAGGCCTTCCTCTTGGCACAGCTCCCGGATATCCCTTCCGATATAAGAGAATGCGGTTTCCCGGCCTCTTGCAAGTGATGTGCTAACATAGTACGGGATCTGTTCTACAGGTATTTTATGAAACAAAGGGTCCTGTTCAAGCTCTGCACAAGCCATTGTCTCGTCTGATAAAGACTGCACTTCTTCACGAGTCGCGATCATGATCCGCCTTCGCTCCTTCCTACTGATACGCAATAACAATCATTTCATCTTCTGCGCGCATCATTTCCGTTTCAATCTCTAGGATCGACATCAACTGCTCTTTCGTCTGCATCCCTGTTAGATCCAGCATCTTCTCTTTATAGAATACAAACACCTTCGGAATGGTCGCATTCGCATCCGAGTATATCGTATTGTCATCCAGGAACTCACCAAGCCTGCTCTCATGCTGGGATTTGGTTAGCTTCGTATACTGCACATTCGCTTTCTTGAAGCGCACAACGCCTTCCCGGTCCAGAACACTTACACTGTTAGACTTTTTCTTAATGAGCCCAAAGAATGATTTCTTCACATGCTCACTTGCAAAAAGACTCCAGCGACCGCTTCTTGCCGCAAGCTTTGTTAATTCCAGCGGCTGATCCACCGACTTCGCGGCAATGGCTACCATCTCTTGATCTGACATCGCTTCTTGTCCTAAATCCTTCGAACGAAGCTCGGTAGAGCCGGTAGCTACGGCTCGCAAAATATTTTTCTGACTGTCGATTTCGATCGTAACCTCAACCGTCTCTTCACTGGCACCTGATTTGACGATCCGTTCTACAATTTCCGAACGTATCCGCTTAATGTCCTCTTCTGTCGGATTCACAACCGTCCGTTCCATCTGCTCCTTCACCATCGCCAGAGCCACACCGATCGTGGACACATATGGGGCATTGTTCGCGATCTTGCTCTTTAGATTCTCTCGCTCTGCCATCGCTGGTACAAGAACTGCTCCACTTCCCCCTCCGCCTACCAGGGTGACAAACGAGCGGTCCAGTTCATAATCCTCAATCATTTCATTGACTGTCTTCATGGTCTTGTCAATCGCGATATTCATGACTGCTCTAGCGGCCTCTTCCACACTTAGTCCGACATGCGCCGCAAGAGCTTCCCATGCCTTAACAGCTGCCTCCTTATTTCCCTGAGCATAATCGCCTTCCGGAATATACCCAAGAATGTTCGCTGCTCCGGCCAAGGTATACGAATACTCCTCTCCATTCTCACTCTCAAGAATGACGTACTCGGCCGGGTCACCCTGTCTAGGACTTACAAACTTCACCTTGGGGTTCACAATATCTTCTGTCTTCGCGAATGCCTCATATGCTTTACCGGCAATATGTGCGCTCCGTGGTCCAACATCCGTGATCTTACCGCCAGCCACCTTGATCATACTTCCACCTGCAATACCAAGTGTACGCACATCAAGTGATTGAAGATATGTTCGGTGGCCTCCCACCTGTGCATTCTTGATCATAACTTTACCATTCTTAATGACAGATATATCGACACTCGTACCCCCAACTTCGAAAAAAATGCCGTCTGAGATTTTCTCATACATCAGCGCTCCAGCGACGCCTGCTGCGAGACCAGACAGCATCGTTAGGATTGGCCGCTTGCGCACTTCATCGATGCTCATAACCCCACCATCACAACGCATGATCATGAGCTGGGATTTGATATTGGCATTCTTGACGGACTTCTCCGTCATATTAGCCGTCTCCATCATTTTCGGGATGAGTGATGCATTCACGACTGCGGTTCTTGTCCGCGTCTTAAGTCCATATAGTTGTGATATCTCATGTCCACCAGTTGCATAAATGCCTTTGCGATTCGCAATCTCCACCACTCGTAGCTCGTTCGTCGGATCATCTACACTATAGGCTTCCGAAGCTACAATGACTTCAGCACCTTGCTTCACAAGATCATCAATAGCCGTCTCGATCTGCTGATCCCTTAAATCCTTGGAATCCAGATACGTGTGAAATGTCTTCAAATACTTTCCCGGTGCAAGTTCAATATCACCTGGATTCGATTCGGAACGTGCACTGAGACCATCAAGACCTGAACCCATGCCGATAATACCAACAGATGCAACGTCACCTTCAAGGAGAGCATTTGTGGCTTGTGTTGTTCCGTGAGCAATAAAGGTAACATCATCCGGTAGAATGCCTCGACTTGCTAGAATTTTGTTTAAAATCTGAACAATCCCTTTTGCCACACCATCTTCATCGTGGTGGGTCGTAGGAATCTTCATCTTCTCTATGACTTCGTAAGTTTCATTATCAATGACAGCCGCGTCTGTAAACGTCCCTCCAACATCAATCCCTACCCTTACTTTTCTTCTCTCCATCATTCTCCTCCTGAAGGTACAGGCGGGATATTCGTAGTATAAAATACCACTTCCCGCCCGAGTTCAGCTGCCCGGATTAAAAGACCATGAAGGCCCCGATCAGCATCGAAATAAGTACAGAAACCATCATCCAAGGCAATGTCTTCTTCAAAATTTCGTTAATATCACTCTTCGTAAAATCGGCAACCCATACGTTATGTGAGTTCGTTGGATCCGATACGGCTTGCACGTTACTTACAACACGCAGCGCCAGCATTGCAGCGACCGGGGTCATCCCCGCCGTGACGAACAATGCAGCAATACCACTTCCAAGACCCCATACGTTCAGAGGTCCACGATAAATAGCAAGCGGTGACAATAGCGTAAAGAAGATGATATACATCAGTGGATTTGTTGGCAGGACCGCTTCAATCAGCGGTGAGATCAGTGACGACACCTGTGGCGCCATAACGGAATTCAGGAGAATACCGATACCGATCATTAGTGCCATCGCCCCCGCGATATCCTGAATCCCTTCAATCAGGGCACTGGAGAGCACATGTATTGGACGTTTTGGGAGTGTTAGCAGAACTGTAACCAAGGCGCCGATCACAACGGCTGGTACAATATCCAGTTTAAAAGCAAACACGAGAATAACCGGTACGAGAGGGCTGATGAGTGCTATGGCAGGAACCTTCTTCCCATCCGCCCCGGTGGCATTAGGCATCGCCCATGCTTTACGGCCTCTGCCGTCTTTTTGGATATAGAAAATAATCATCGCAAGCGATAAGGCAATCAGCGGCAGAGCAGCTACGAGGGTATAATCCGCAATTTCCGCAACAGAAAGACCGAGAACGTCCACATATACAGCCCAGTTAGAGACATTGAATAGTGCACCTACACCAACCGCTGAGACGACAACGATGGAAGCCACGAATTGTGAAATTCCTGCGGTAAGCATAATCGGAATGACAATCGTACCTACGAGGATGACCATACCAAGTCCGCCGGCTGCGGAGAAAATAATCGACGCTGTAACAAAGAATAAGACAGCGATCAGCACCGGTTTGTCACCAGCCAATTCGGCCGCTTTTCGTATAATAGATTTCGTAATTCCAACTTTATTTAGAATCTGTCCGAACCAAGCACCGAACACAAGACCAGCAATGGCACCAGACAACCTCATAGAGCCAGCTGACAGAATGGTCTTGGCGATGGTCGCTGTTTCAGGATCACTGGACATCCAAGGAACACCTGCAATAATTGCAAATAATACAGCCATTAAAGGCAAAGCTAGAATCGTCGGAAGCTTCCGAGTCATCATTAATCCAACAAAGATCAGGAAGACGAGTAAAATACCGATGGCTTGAAACCACATTAAAGTTGTCACTTTAATTTCCCCTCTCACAATGGTTACTACTAAGTTTTACACTTCCAGATACGCGCCCTGCTCTTTAAGTAGATGCTGTACTTCCTTGATATTGATATCCCGGACGTCGATTCCCCCTTTCACAGCTATTGCAGCCGCAACACCTCCCGCATGCCCAATAGCGCCTGTTGTCGGTGTTGTACGCATAGCCGCTTGCGCTTCAAATGTCGCTGATATACATCGTCCAATCACAATGAGATTCCTTACCGAATCTGTAATCATGCAGGAGTACGGAATGCTATACATGCCACCCCACTCCAGCTTCTGATGCTTGGTCCCTTCTCCATCCGGACTATGAATGTCAATGGGGTATCCTGAATGCGCAATCGCATCCTCGAACAGACGCTGCTCAAGCAAGTCCTCCGCTGTAAGCGTATACAATCCTTTGATTTGTCTAGAGCCCCTTACTCCAATATTAGGCCCTGTTGATTCTACAACCGCATGTTCAAAACCTGGAATATATTTTCGTACGAATAACTCTAGCTCACGGCATTGTTTGCGACCTACCATTTCAGCCCGACTCAGACTCATTGCATCCGTTGCATCGTGCCCCAAGATACGAGTCGTGTTCAAGATGACCTCACCCGGATTATTGGTCTCGAAGAATAGAATATTCTCTCGCGGAATCGAAATCTCACCTTTGGCCTTCGCTTCCTTAAATAGACTATCGAATCCGCCAACTGAAAGGCGCGGGGATTTCTCGATGATAGATGTATCCCCGTTATACAGTGGGAAATCCTCCGGATGTGCGTGGATATATTCCTTCACCTTCGGAATGTCCACGTTGTACATTTTCATCTTCAGGGTCATGGGCTGCATGGCCCCGTCAGTTTCTCTTCCCTTCGTAAACTCTGCTCCAGCTAAGACGGACAGATCACCGTCACCCGTGCCATCAATAAATACAGAACCTTCAATCTCACTAAGTCCTGACTTGTTGCACACCGTTATGCTTACGATCCGCCCATTCTCTGTCTTCACACCCGCGAGCATCGTGTGGTATAGAAGCTCTCCTCCACTTTCTGTCACCATGAGCTCAAGCTCGTGCTTCATCGCCTCGGCATCAAACGGTGTCACTGAATATGTAAAACCGACGGTGTCAAAAATATGTCCCGGCGATTTCCCTAATTTCTTCAACCGCTCAATGAGTTGATCTGTAAACCCCTGAATAGCCAGCTTCTCGCCAGCATGAAAGGTCATCATTGGACCTACACCATTTGCGGTAAGCGTCCCTCCCAAAAATCCGTGGGACTCCACAATCAGTGTTCTCGCTCCTGAGCTTGCTGCCGCAACCGCGGCCATCGCCCCGGAAATGCCCCCACCCATTACGATAACGTCATACTTCGGCATACCCTCCATCTGCGTCTTCACTCCTTTTGGGTCATGATATTATAGTGATTTCTTGACCTTAGATTACCAAAGCAAATCGATAATGTAAATGCTTTCAGGAAAATATTTTTCTAAATATCCGGAAATTTAGAAAGTAATTTACCGAAGGATTGACACCCTTTTCATGTGTTTTTTTTGATTAGCAACATTCTGGAAAAAGGAAACGTCAAGAACTATAAATCATTTCATTTTGCAAGGAGGTAGACGATGCGGACTGTATTACTTACTGTATTCAGTATATTCTTGAGCCTGTCGCTATTCGGATGTAGCTCAAGCACATCGAAATCAGGATCAGGGAATGACCAAGTTCCGAGAACGACGGAAGATACAGCGCCAGGAATGGAAGGATATGTTGTGGATCAAAGAGACGGAGGCATTCTTGTAGTTGACAATGTGCCGAAGAATTACGGCGCTACAGGCGGGGTCGAAGAATTTTATAATGCTATTTGGTTCTCTTATGACCAGAAGGACGTTGCCATTGGTCAGAAGGTTCAGGTCTGGTTTAATGAAGTGTTGGAATCGTATCCCGGTCAATCAACCGCTGAGAAATTGCGGATCTTGTCTGCTCCAAAACCAGCTGAAGCTAACATGAACGAGGCCGAAGCCATACGCAGAGCGCTAGAAGAACCCAGAACAGATCTCCCGGGAGTTCTTGTTATTAAAGCTGCGACCTACGACGAAACATCGGATCAATGGAGTATTACAATTAAACAAGGTGACGATGAATGGGTAGTTCAAATTGATGATAAGTAAAACCTCTCAAACATAGGCTCGGTCCAAAGGATCATCCATCTCGTTTACAGCTTCAAAGGCACCCATTGAATGACTCTATATTCATCCTATGATTCAAAAACTGATTTAGGCCATGCAATGCGGAACGTTCAACACCTATTATTCACACTAGATGAAGGGGATGAATCATGAAGCATTTCATTGTTTATATGTTGGTGTTGATGACTTCCCTTATATTAAATGGATGTACTTCGGAACAAGCATTCACTCAAGGTACAGCGGAAGCTAGATTATACGACCTTATTCCTCCATGTGCTAATGACCTCGAATCTTTCAATTCCATTGCAAAAGCAGAACAAAATGATCAAGGCTATACCTTTACGGTCACACAAAATTGTGAGCCTGTTGACGGAGAAGGGCCACAGATGGAGACCATCTATAAATATTTGGTTTCGCCAGATGAAATCAAACGGATCGAATAGAGGTAAGTATCCAAATGCAACGCAAAAAGATACCCATACTCTAAACACCTTTTTTAAAGTGTCCAGTGTATGGGTACCCGTTTAAATGACCTCGGATTGTTCCTTTTCGCCTTCTCTAAGATGTAATGATTAATGAACGGTTATCACCTTAGAATAATAAGTGACGAAGCTCGATTCTTCAGCTTGATAATAGCTAGCGGACTGGAAATCCGCTATTTGTTAGAAAACATCCTTTTTGTGAGTTATGCGGACTCAGATTCCGCTATTCTTACAGAAAGGCTCTGATTTAATAGGTTCAGAGCTAATAGCGGATTCTCTGTCCGCTAACGATTAATATTAGTCATATTCACAAATATAACGGCCTCTCTGTCCGTTAGTCAGTTAGTTAGTAAGTTAGTAAGTTAGTAAGTTAGTTATCCCGTTGATCCGTTGGCCCACTAGTCCGCTAGGCCGCCGTCCTACACCACCTTCGCACTACCTGGCGGCTCATCCTCCCCCGCGATAACCTCCATATTGCCTCGTGACGCCCGATTTCGCCCCTCATGCTTGGCTTTATACAAAGCTTCATCACTCAGTTTATAGAGTTTATCCAGTGGCAGCATTTGAGCTGCCGTTACGGTAACCATACCAATACTTAGCGTAAAGGAAATCGGTAACTTACCGGAACATTGTAACATCGAAAGACGAATCGCTTCTGCCACCTCCCCTGATTGTTTCTCATCCGCACCGGGAAGGACAACGGCAAACTCATCTCCCCCATATCTGCCTAGCAAATCTCCAGGTGTCAGAGCCCCTTTCACTTTAGCGGCATACTCTTGTAGCACCATATCTCCTGTATCATGACCATAGGTATCATTAATGGTCTTAAAGTGATCAATGTCCATGAGCAGAAAAGAAACCGGTTGACCTTTTTTCCTGCAATCCGCAATCGATTCCTTCGCTTCGAGGATAAACGTTCTGCGATTCCACACTCCTGTCAGGTCATCATAACTCGCTAGCTTATGAAGTTCCCGATCCCCCTTCTCTTTGGATAAGAGAACAAAACCTGTATTCCCTACAAACATCAACAAGAATAATGATAAAAAGGATAATGTCTGATAGATGCTTGGTTCAAAGAACGTTACGTTTATACGAGGAATCCATGCAATAATCGCTCGGATCAGCGAACCTGCAGCCACCAAGCTATACATTAACCCAGTCACTCTCATCAGTGTAGAGCCTTTCTTTCGGCAGACCATACGAATGGCAGGTAGGATCAGCAGGAGTGACATGCCTAAAGATCCCATAGCAATTCGATTCGTTTCTGTATTGGCTAGCGCGATGATAATATGAAATAAAAGAATACAAGAAACTGTTAAACCTATATAAAAGCGACGTGTGTTTCGGTGAAAGACATTCATGACTCTTAACAGCGCAATGGCTTCAAGAGCAGCTCCTAGGAATAAAACCGTATTAGCTAGAGACACCGTGAATAGATCGGGAATTCCTCCCCGAAACATGGCTAGCCCCCACCCGGTTGCTTGCAAACATTTTGCTCCATAAAACGCATTTACCGCACGATCTTTATTCTGTCCATGTCTATAAGCTGTTATTAGAATGACCGTGAATACATGCCCAACAACAAGAAATACAAAAGCGGTCCGCATATCCAGCTCTACATTCATCTTTTAAATTCTCACCATCTCAATATTCTTTTTCGACTTATTTCGACCTTTTAATGTGTAAATCCTCTTTTTTTACCATAATAGTCTAAATGTTTAGCGGAATAGTACAAAAAAAACTGCCGGCATACCCAGCAGTTTTTCAATATATTTCTATCTAACACCTTCGGAACACTTAACCCAGCGTCCCCGCCTTAGCCACAGAATCCGATTGTCTGGAGATGATAAACAATACGATCCAGATCATCAAAAATCCAAGAATTTGGGCAGATGTCACGACCTCATTAAAGACAACCCAGTTAATCAATACCCCGGCCGTTGGAAAGCTAAGTTCCGCGAGCGTAGCAACAGAAGCCTTTGTTGTAGTAAGTCCTTTATAATAAACAAGCAGGCTGAGCAGTCCCGGTAGAAGCGCTTGACCAATTAGATTCAGGGATACCAGAGCAAAGGCAGATGTTCCGAACTCTGGCAAATTCCAGCCTGCACCTTCATTCAACGTAATCAAGCCAAGAAGAGGAAGTGCTAATACAAAACGCAGTGACGTTACCGTCTCCACCTTCATCTGTCCAACCATCAAGCGACCCATGACAGTAGATCCACCCCAAAGAGCTGCAGCGCCGAGTGACAAAAGGCTTCCCATCTGAACAAAGTCGCTCCAATGTCCAATCGGAATGGCAAATCCGAATGTGAGCAAATACGTTCCTGCCAATGCGAAAAGCATCAGATATCCAAAATGACGAGGTAGCTTTTCTTTAAGCAGCAGACTTGCTAGAAGAATGGCGAATAACGGTTGGAGCTTTTGCAGAAGAAGAACTGCGTTCAAGTTCCCGCTCGAGAGCCCCATCGTAAACAGTATCGTGGCAATCCCCGATCCACCCCATGAAATAAAGAGCAATGCACCAACTTGACGCCAACCAACTTGTTTAAGTTCCTGACGGTTCTTCCAAATAACCGGAATCGCAATTAACGAGATGATAACATGTTCTAGAAGAACGATCTGCGACGAGGTTAAATTATTCAGAAGTATGACCCGAAATAAGGGATCAACTCCCCATAGTGCTGCTCCCAGTACAACTAACCAAAAACCGTATTTCGGATTACTGCTAGCTTTACCCTTGCGTTTGGACTGTACCTTCAAACCTGTGTTGATGTTTTCCATAATGCTGTCTCCTATCCTTGAATACGGAGTCTTACCAGCAGAAAGCCCCCGTTATCGACAAATGTCGAACATACGGGGGCTGACCAAATAAGCCTACTGTAGAACTAAAAATTCCACAGCAAACCTACGTTTGATCTTCTCCCATCCGGACTTTACCGTCGGCCTTGGATTTCCACCAAGTCAGTCGCTACCTTAAACTACAAAATAGCGAGTCGCGGGCTGAAGTTCATTCACAATAGAACGAACCATCACCGCCGGTTAGGAATTTCACCTTACCCCGAAGATCCATATTCATTTATTTTTATTTTGTATTTCACGAATAACCTAAATCCATAATACTAAAAATTAAGACAATAAGCTGATAAAAAAATCACAATGAAATTATAACACGAATAGTTTCATGTAAATACAATTTTTTTACAGAAAATGATGTTAATTTCTCAGAACAAAACCTCACTGAGAATTATACAGCAAATATACATTAGTTACTACATAAATTTCAACGAGTACTTTTTACCACATTCGGCCTTCACACAAAAGGGACATCCCTTAAAGATCATAGACCTTCTTAGGATATCCCTATCGTATTCTCAAGCGCTGTATTTAGCCTCGATACACTTCAAAAGCTGAAATCGTCGGGCACCATCTGGACTCCGTAATCTTCAATCGAATAAACCGTGAAGTTACATTGTCGAATCGGCATATACGCTTATAACCAACAACCGTACCGCTCCAGAGCGGCTTCCATTCGCCGTCTTGTTCATACTCCAGCTCGAATTTCTCGATTCGTTGACTATAACGATGTTCTTGCAGAACAACATGGTTGAATTCGATCTCTGCATGCAGATCCACTTCAATAGTAACCTGCTCCGTCCCTTCCTCTGGACACCAATAGTTGTCAGGATTGCCATCAAAAATACAGTTCACATCATGTCCATCCATCGTCTGTGAAGCCTGGGCAGTAGCACCCTCAGCCAGATTTGTTCTGAACGTGTTACGAATGTAATCTCCCAGCTCACGCAGCCGAGCACGATCATTCTCATGAATAAGTCCCCGTTGATCCGGTGGTAAATTCAGCAGGAAAGTCGCGTTTCCGCCGACTGAACCATAATACACATGAAGCAGTTCTTCAAGTGATTTAACTTTATCATCTTCCGAAGCATGATAGAACCAGCCTGGGCGAATGGACGTATTTACTTCAGCTGGATACCAGACTAGCTCCCGCTCATGTCGAATGATCTCTCTACTTCCCAGATCGCGATCGGTGGAATCATATCGTTTAGCGAATTCGCCATCATCCACTTGTTGAGATTTCTCCTGAATGCTCTCATTCGAGCGGAGAGATACTGGCACGACACTCCACTCTGACTCACGGCATACGCCCGCTTCATTTCCACACCACCGAATATCCGGTCCACACACGTTGGTAACCGCATTTGGTTGTAACTCTCGAATAAGAGAATAATAAGCGTCCCAGTCATACACTTGTCTTTTCCCATTCGGGCCTTCACCACAAGCACCGTCGAACCATACACAGAAAATATCTCCGTAGTTCGTTAACAACTCTCTTAACTGGTTCATAAAGTACTCATTGTATTTAGGAGAATCACCATAAGTCTGTTCATGACGATCCCATGGGGATAAATAGACTCCGAACTTAATACCACCTTTGCGGCAGGCATCCGCAACTTCCTGAACGATATCGCCCTGTCCATTCTTCCAAGGGCTGTTCTTCACGGAGTGCTCTGTATACTGGCTTGGCCATAAACAAAATCCGTCATGGTGCTTACAAGTAAGAATAAGTCCCTTCATTCCAGCATCCCGGCATGAGTCAACCCACTGATCAGCATCAAATTCTACAGGGTTAAAGATAGCTGGATCTTCATCGCCATGCCCCCACTCTTTATCCGTGTACGTGTTGATCGTAAAGTGAATGAATGAATAGAACTCCATTTCCTGCACAGCCACCTGTCTTTCTGAAGGCTTCACTTGCGCAGCGTATTGAATCAAATCAACCATGTCATATCTCCTCCGTCACTCTATGGTAGAAGGAATGCAGTTGCTATTTGGTTGGTAGCGCTTTCTGATAAGCTGCCAGGTAAGCATCCAGCTGCATTCCTTTAAATCCATTTACGTAATTCTCCCAATCCTTATCGATATCCTTGTTACCGGTTACAAATTGCGCAAGATTCGATGCCACATAATCAGATAATGTCTTCGACATTTGTGTAACGATTAACGCATCCGCTGGATCAATAAATACATCGGTCGGATATGCAATTTCCGGCTTCGCAAATGGCTCATACTTTTTCGCAGCCAGCCATAGACGGTAATCAATCGCACCTTTACCGAGTGGATCAGCTGGCGCTACGAACGATTCACGGATGGAGTTGAGCATCTGCATCGTTCCTAATTGCCACCACGTATTTGCCAGCGGTGTTTGTCCACTTGCGGACTGCTCTGACGTAACAACATCATACTTCGCAGGATTTCCGTTATAGTCAAGCTCGCCGCTTTCCGCTTTTTTATAACCTTCTCCTTCAAAGCCCCATGTTGTATGAACCGTCCCTTCTTCGGAGAAGAGATAATCAGCTAGACGAATGGCAGCAATTTGTTCTTCCTTGGTCGCTTTATTCGTAATAACAAACTGACCAGCACCAGCCCCGACCGTATAACCTGCTAATTGAACACCTTCTGGCCCTTTAAGTGGTGGAACAACATCGTAAGCTTTGTGACGTGTGTTGTTCTCATCATTAACTTCAAACATACCCCCAATATTCGCAGTACCTACACTGCCTACTACAACATCAGGCTTGTTGGCTAGTTGTTTAACAGCATCAACGTTTTGCGTGAATGCGGCTTTATCCATCAAACCTTCTTCAAATAACTTCCGTAAATACTTCACGCCTTCCTTCCATTCCGGTTGCATAGGCGCATAGATGACCTTCCCATCTTTGATCATTAAACCAGTTCCATCATTGTAGATAAAGGCATTCATTAAGAACGTCTCTACCCCACCGCCCCAATCATTATTGGAGGTTGTGAAAGGAACCTCATCTGCTTTACCATTCCCATTCGGGTCTTTCTCTTTGAAAGCCTTCATCACTTGATAAAATTCTTCAGTCGTTGTTGGCATATCCAAGTTCAGCTCTTCAAGCCATTCTGTATTAATCCATAGTCTTTGATAATATGTACAGTGTAGACATTCATTGATTTTTGGAAGTGCATAGATATTTCCATCCGGAGCAACCATTCCTGCTTTTAAATAAGGTAAATCGGTCATCGCTTTTTTAATATTTGGCGCATACTGATCGATTAAGTCATTCAATGGTATAAAAGCACCTTGCTGACCATACTTCACCTGATCCGCCTTTGACATTCCCGCACTAAGAATGACTGCCGGGTAATCTCCACTTGCTAACAGCAATAACTTCTTATCGTTAAAAGCAGCATCTGGCGAAGTACTCCAGTTGAATTTAATGTTCAGCGTTTCTTCCAAATGTTTCGAAAATTTGTTCACATCCAAATTCTCAATACCGACCGTTTGTGGAGCAAACACACTCAGTTCAACCGGCTTATTCGGATCTTGAGGAGCATCTGCGGAGCTATCGTCTTTACCTTTAGAACCACCACACGCTGATAATACCATGGTAAGAACCAACATAAGACTCATTACTTTGAGCAATTTTGTTTTCAATTGAACAGCCTCCTTATATTTAAATACTTCTCGATATGGATTTATTCATAAACCGATTGCTGAACATCACCTCCCTTACAGGTGAACCTTTTATCCTTTCAAAGACCCGATCATAACCCCTTTAACAAAGTGTTTCTGAACAAACGGGTAGATTATAAGTACAGGAGCGCTGGATACAACAATCAATGAGTATTTCAATAGATCCTTCAATCCCTGCTGCATCAAAACATTGTTAACATCCTTGTACATATCGGAATTCTCCGAGTTCAGAATAAGTAGATTCCGCAGGAATATCTGCAGCGGGAACATATGACTGTCTTTTAAATAAATCAAAGCATTAAAGTAGGCATTCCAGTGACCGACCGCGTACATTAGGAACAATACGGCGATGATCGGCTTGGATAAAGGAATAACCATCTGTAGAAAAAACTTTATATCACTGCATCCATCAATTTGCGCAGCTTCATGAAGTTCATCGGGGAGCGATTGAAAGAACGTTCTGGCTATAATGACTTGGAACACGGCAAATGCTCCTGGCAGGATCATCGCCCATCTTGTATCCAAAATACCAAGCGACTTCACGAGCAGGTAATTCGGAATCAATCCGCCATCGAAAAACATCGTAAATACAAGAAGCAGCATCATGATGTTACGACCATAAAATGTTCTTCGTGCCAGCGGGTACGCCAGCATAATGGTGAATGAAACGTTTAGCAAAGTACCGAACACGGTATAAAAGAGGGAGTTTCCGAAACCAACCCAAATGTCCGAGTTCTGAAATACAGCCTTATAACCAATAAGCGTAAAATCAACCGGCCATAACCATACTTTACCGGACGTAACTGCTGCCGGTGAACTAAATGAAGCGCTCACAATATGTAAGAGCGGGAACAAAATAATAATAAAGACTACTGCCAAAAACAGATATACCAAACCTATAAATATACGATCTGTTACCGATTCTTTTATACTGGTACCACCCAAGGTCATCGCCTCCTACCACAAACTATTGGAAGATATTTTTTTCGCTACGAAGTTCACGATAATGAGCAGCGTAAAGTTGATTACGGAATTAAACAATCCGATAGCCGTCGAGAAACTAAAGTTCGCTCCGAGCAGACCGACTTTATATACATAGGTCGAAATGACTTCCGATGTGTTTTGATTGAGCGGATTTTGCATCAAATAAATCTTCTCAAATCCCAGGCTCATGATTTGCCCAAGGCTTAAGATCAGCATGATCACGATAACTGGAATCAAGCTCGGAATATCAATATTCCAAATTTTCTGGAACCTTGTCGCTCCGTCTACTTTTGCCGCCTCATACAATTCCGGGTTCACACCAGATAACGCAGCAATGTAGATAATCGCCCCATAGCCCATATTCTGCCACACGTCCGACCATACATAGATCGACTTAAACAGCTCCGACCTACCGAGGAAATCGACTGGCTCCAGTCCTAAAGCTCTATAGATATTGCTCAGAAGTCCTACGTTTGGAGAGAGGTTTACGATCAGAATAGACACAATAATAACGGTTGAGATGAAGTACGGTGCATATGTCACCATCTGAACTGACTTTTTGAATATCCCGTTTCGAATTTCGTTAAGAGCAAGTGCCAATATAATAGGAGCAGGAAATCCGATCAGCAGCCCATATAGTGAAATGAGTAGTGTATTCCGGAAATAATCCCAAAAGTATGGCGCATCTAACAACTGCTCAAAGTACTTAAATCCTGCCCACGGGCTCCCCAGGATTCCTTCAACAAGGTTATAGTCCTTAAAGGCAATCACGACACCGAACATAGGAATGTATTTAAAAATAATAAGGTAGAGAAGCGGTAAAGCGACCAGCAAATAAAATTGCCAGTGCCTTTTCATTTGCTGTAGTGCATGCTTACCACGTTTGTTCGGATGCATCATGAGTTCCCGCTTCGGAACGGGTTTACTGCTTATACTAGCCATCAAGCCACTCTCCTTTGCTCTTTCTGTTAATCTCATGTTAAAAGGCAGGCGGGCTTGCATCAATAAACAAGAATCTCGGCACAACCATTTTCCGCAAAACCCTTGATAACAGGTCTTTTCTCGCGTCAGTACTACGATAAACTTTTTTCTCCGGACCAACTATATTCGGTAATAGCTAAAAAGAAACGCCCCCGGCGTCTAATAGACACCAGGAGCGTTCCAATCATATTAGGCATTCTTCTTACTGACTTGTTCACGGTACTCACCTGGAGACACACTCACTACTTTTTTGAACATACGGCCAAATGATATCGCATTCGTGTACCCAACCTCTTCGGCAATTTCTTGTATCGAGTGATGTGTATCTTCGAGTAGATGCCTTGCATGATTGATACGAAGCTCAATTAAATAATCAACGAACTTCTGACCGGTCTCTTCCTTAAACAGTTTGCTGAGTGTTTTGGAATTCATCTGGAACTGTTCACTTAGAAGGTCCAGAGACAAATTCGGATTCGTAGATTCCTTCTCCATATATGCTCGAACACTTCGAATGATTTCGGAGTGATTTCGATTCTCTTGCAGTAATACAAGATTCTCAAAAATACGTTCAAGCACCTGTTCAACTTGTCTCTCCATTTGTTCTAGCGTTTCAGAATTCGTTAAAGCTTCATTTAAAGCTGGCTCGCCAACTAGGCTCCAGTGCTCCCGAAACTCCTTAGCCATCTTATTCATCTCGCGCCCTAGAGAATAAATCATATAGTCCGTCAAGCTAACAATGTGATCTTGATTTAACATATCCTGCTCTATATTTTCAAGAATGCTCTTGTACTGCTCCCGCCAATCCTCCCTTACTAAACGGAAAGACTGAGCCATCGCTTGGATCCGCTGAAAATAATCAAATGACTTCCCTTGCTCTTCTGTTCTGATCGAAGTATAAAAAATGATTTTATTCTCACCCATAATCATTTTGTACTTCAACGTTTGCACCGCTTGGTTGTAAGATTCCGGGATAGATGTAAATGCCTCAGCCGCTCCTCCGACGCCAACAGTAATCGTCAGTTTTAAATGTTCCTCGACCCACACTCGGGAGTTCTCTAGTACATTTAATAGTTCTTCTTCAGCATTGTGTAAATCGTTAATTTGTACAAGCAGCCCTAGCTTCGAACTCGAAATCCACTCTGCCCATACGACAGTTCCATGCTTCTGTGCCGTTTCCTGTATGACACTCTTCAGTGCAAATTTCATTAAGTATTGATCTTGCTGTGTATACTGGGCAACAAATTGATTGAATTTATCGATTTCAATTACGCACACACTCTGAGGCTTACTTAAGTCATTTAATTGAATGGTTTCACGCTGTGTTTCCCATTGACCAAGATTTGCAGGATATTGCCCCTCCAGAAGCTGTTGAAATAAATAGGTTTTTCGTAATAACAAATCTTCACGATACTGCTGTTGATAAGAATTCGACTGCTCTAACATGCTGCTAAGGGCAGATTGTATAAAGGTAAACTCATCCTGCCGTTTTTCCTGCAATAAGACACTAGTCTTATCCTGTGAGAACTTCTGGATTTGGGACACAATCTGTTCAATAGGACGATAATTCCGCCGAGCAACAAAGACAATCCACCAAACTCCTGCCCCCATCATCAGCAAACCTACAATAAACCAGACATTAAACAATTGATTGGCTAAATTCACCCATCCCCCATTGACTAGACCACTTTCATAGCTCCAGCCCGTTAAAGGAGAGGTTGCAGATGAGATCAATTTTTTATATGAAGAATCGGTTTGATTAGGAAGGATCGGATTCCCCTCGCGATCCCAAATATCAATATAACTCACATCCTGACTGTACATGCTCTCAATCATCGCATACAGTGACTCCGTCTTCACATTAACGACAACAAACCCTTCACCACTTCGTATATAGGGGGCCTTTAATACAAGCGAAATAACCTGTTCCCGTTCCTTAAACGAAAACTCCTGAAAACTTCGAACGCCTATCCATTTCGTCTCATAATACGAACCTGACAAATAAGGCTTAATAAACGCATAATCAGGGTACTCCTGCAAATCAGCATTCGTTGAATCGCTAAGTATAAATTGATCATTTAACCTGACAAGGTACATAGAATCTACCAAGGGATAGGAGATCTTAAAGTTCTTCATGAACTTTACCACTTTAACGTTTAAATAATAATCGCTCTGCTTTCCGTCGTTAAAAAAAACCGAAAGATCCGGATTGTTTAACATATCGCTCAGAAGCATCTGTTCAATGGTCTTCATAGAAGAATCTATAGAACTTATCGCTTGCAACAATAATGTCTCATTTGCTTTGGTCGCTTCTTTCCGGCTCTGCTCACTAAGCATTTGAAAAAACACAAAGAATATAAAAGACACGACGATGAAAAAGGCGGGCATATACATTAACAACTGCCGATAAAACCATGATTTTTTCTTCATTGCTCCTCCTATATAAATATCTGTACATGAAATACATAAAGGTGAAACAAAACCATATGTAAACGCATTCAAAAAAATGAGTTCAGAATCTATGACCGATTGGTATATTATAGTACGTCATCCACGTATATGTATATATTCGCCTATATTTTTCTAGAAAAGCAATTGACTTTACGAACTTGTAGGATTTATACTCGTAATTACTTTAGGGGGTAAATATTTTAAAGGGTGTAATAATTTTAAAATAATTGGAGGTGTAATATCGTGCCTACTTCAAGCAGCTTAACAGCATTTGAAGAGTTATATCTTGATTTCCAGCGGAAAGTATCGGCTGAATGGCATAAGCGTATGGACCGTCTTGTGTCTGGATCACAGGCTACGATTTTATGGAAGCTTGAGTATGGTGGCCCGCAAAAGGCATCTACGCTGGCAGCACGTATGGACATTACGCCTGGTGCAATCACAAGTCTTTCCGATAAGTTAATATCCAGTGGTTATGCAGTTCGAACAAGAGATGCGGATGATCGTAGGGTGGTCTATCTGGAAATTACGAATCAAGGAAGGGAGCTACTAAGACAATTCAGGGTCGAGACGAAGAGTATTATGGAACAATTTTTTAATGGGATCTCCGAAGAGGATATTCATCATTTGATCCGCATCTATGAGCAGGTCTTACGGAATATCGACAAAGAGAAAGAGGTGGAACATTAATGGTGCATTTATCGGACAAGCGAAAAATGACAATCATGATCGCTATTATTACATCTTTATTTTTCGCTGCCATTAATCAGACGATCATCGGAATTGCTATGCCTCGTATTATCGCCAAGCTCGGCGGTATGGACTATTATTCATGGGCTATTACGATCTACCTGCTTACTTCAACGGTTGCATCGGTCCTTGTCGGTAAGCTCTCCGATATTTATGGCCGAAAGCCATTCATCTTGTCCGGTATCGGGTTATTTACGATAGGTGCCATCTTATCCGGATTTTCAACCGATATCTTTGAATTAATAACATATCGGGCAATTCAAGGTGCCGGCGCAGGTATTATTATGTCCACGGTTTTCACCGCAATCGGTGACCTCTATGAACCCAGAGAGCGTGCGAAATGGACGGGTGTCATGAGTGCCGTATTCGGCTTATCCAGTGTCGCTGGACCACTGATGGGAGGCTATATCGTCGATCATCTCGACTGGCGCTGGGTATTTTGGATTTTCCTTCCTCTTGGGGTCATCGCCTTTATATTAATCTGGGTTAACTTCCCGAAGGTTCCAAGACGCCAAGGAGAATCCGTGGATTACCTGGGTTCCCTCTTCCTCACGCTCACGATTGTTCCTATGCTTCTCGCCTTTTCTTGGGCAGGGGACGGACCTGAGAAATATGCTTGGGGTTCGTGGCAAATTCTCGGTTTGTTCACAGCAACGATCGTCTCATTGATCATTTTTATCGCTATCCAGACCAAAGTAAAGAGTCCAGTTCTTCCACTCGGCTTGTTCAAAAATAGTGTATTTACCGTATCCAACCTGGTGAGTTTCTTCTTAAATGCTGCCATGATGGGAGCTATTATCTATGTTCCTTTCTTCGTTCAAGGGGTGAAGGGGATTTCTCCAACAATGGCTGGTTATGTAGCAATGCCGATGTCCATCGCCATGCTCATCACCACCTCTGTATCTGGACAGCTGATGTCCAAAACCGGTAAATATAAAAATATGGCGATCATCGGGCTAATGGTCATGACCATCGCTATGGTCTTGATGTATTTCATGGTCCCTTCCACACCAATCTACATACTCATAATATATATGATCATCCTTGGACTCGGAATTGGCGTAGCCATGCCCGTATTCTCACTTACCGTTCAGAATGCCGTAGCACCTCAGCAGATTGGAGTTGCTACCGCAACCTCGACCTTATTCCGAAATCTTGGGGGAACGATAGGAATCGCTATTATGGGAAGCTTGATGAGTGCTAGTATTACAAAAAAAATGACCGAGTTATCTTCAAATTTAGGGAATCAGACGAATGCGGCAATGAACCCGGAATTAGCTGAGAAGCTTGCTCTTTTTCAAAACCCGCAAAATCTTTTGGATCAACCGAAAATCGAAGCTACCCTAAACAGCTTATCACCAGAATTGCAGTCGGCATTTACAAAAATGCTTGATATCATTCGAGAAGCTCTAAGTTACGCGATCACGACGACTTTCTTGACCGGTGCTATTGTAGCATCCGTTGCATTCTTAATCGCACTGTTTCTCAAAGAAATTCCACTTCGCTCTGGAAAAGGCATGGCCCTAAAAAAGCAGGAGACCGCCGTGGAAGGAAGTTCCGTTTCGAAATAATAACAGCAGAAAAAGAGCACCGATCATACTCAGCTTGTTGCCTGAGTATGATCGGTGCTCTACGCTTCTAAATGGATAGACCCCGTTGTCTTACTTCTTAGATTCCAATGTCTCCAAATACTCTGAAATTTCTTTAGGCGTCTTCGCAAATTTGCTATGAAGGTGTGCTAGCTTCTCTCCATTCTTATAAACCAGCAAGCTCGGAATACCACGCACTTCGTTCTTGCTTGTAATCTCCTCAAGCTGTTCCACATCCAGCGCATAAAACTCCTTGTCTGGGTGCTTTGCCATGATATCTGGCAGGAATTTTTCCAGCGTTCTGCAATCTGGACACCAAGTGGCATCGTATTTGATGACGGTCAATCCGTCTCGGTTGATTAAATCCTCGTATTGTTTCTCCGTTTGAATTCTTTCCATTGTTCTCTATCCCCTTATCATTCGAAAATAACGATATGATCTTTATCACAACACACACCATTTCATAGTTATTCTAGCCGTTTATGACTTGGTTTGCAAAAGGGATAGAAACCTTAGGCGTTACGGATGTATCTTCTCTCCATTTTCCATCATACGTATTAACTCCTTGACCTTTCTTGCACGGGTCTCAGCCTTCTTCGCATTCTGTATACGAAAATGAATCGCGAATTTGTTCTGATTATTTAAGGTGTCATAAAATTCCTTGGCGCGCGGATGCTCTGCGAACGCCGCTTCCATCTCAGCGGGTACCGTAGCCCGGCTCTGTGGCGCGTAAGCTGCTTCCCAGCGCCCATTGATCTTGGCCGTTTCAATTGCCTGAAGTCCAGACGGCTTCATCCTTCCTTCCTCGATCAGCCTCTGAACCTTTTCCTTGTTCACCTGTGACCAGATGCTATTCTTCCCTCGCGGTCCAAACCGCTGAATCCAGCTATCTCCGTCAAGAGATTCCTTGCGACTATCAATCCATCCGTAGCATAAAGCGCTATCCAGTGCTTCAGCATAACTCACGGTTTGAAGTGTTGAATTCTTCTTAGCTATTTGAAGCTTAACCCCACTTGAACAATGGTGGTTCTGTGCAAGCCACGCTTCCCAGTCATCCTGATTATGACATAACAGAAGTGGCCATTCCGCACTTCCTTCTTTTGTGAACAACCTCTCTTCAACCCCTTTCCTATAAGAATGCTGTATCATCTATCGCGTACTTTTAATAATTATTACCATTTTAATCCTTTTGTTTCTATATATTCAAGGATTTCTATCCCCTATCACGTTAAAATAGAATCCATGACAACAAAATTTTCCTTAGCCTGCCGAATAGCTGAAACTTTACCCTAGCCCACAGCGTCATATAGTTGAGGAAAATAATAACAATCGTTTGAAGGAGGTCAATCGCGTGAGGAAGTTTTGGACTGCTTTGCTAGCAGGACTACTCATCATCCCTTTGCTGTTCCAGTCACAGGCACAGGCGGCAGTAAATTTCACCATCTTAATCGATGGGGTAAGACTCGCAACAAGTCAAGCACCGGTTATGATCCAAGGCCGCGTCATGCTACCTATGAGGGCCATCTTCGAGGCACTGGACGCCAAGGTGACTTGGAACCAGAAAGCTCAGACCGTTACTGCAGTTAAGGACGGAACAACGATCGTATTGAAGATCAACTCTAAGACAGCAACCATTAACAGACAAAGTGTTAATCTTGACGTTCCAGCTAAGAATTTGAGAGGTACGACAATGGTACCCGTGCGCTTCGTCAGTGAATCCTTAGGAGAGAAAGTTGGTTGGAATTCCAAGACCAAGACGGTTTCCATTACGACATCTGGTGGTGTTTCTGTTCCAGATAGTTTAAATCCTGCCTCTTATGTAACCTTAAGAGATGTGGCGAATTACGGAGATGGTAGGGATCTTCAAGTTAATTTCTCTAAATCATCGAATGAATCCCGTGCTTCCCAGTACCGGATTATGGTCGTTAAAGCATCTAAATCAGGCAGCTTCAACCTATCATCAGCACAAATGGTCTCAAACTATAATTATGCGGTGATATTCCCGAACGGATCAGATCCTTCCATTACACTGAACTCTGCTTCACGTGATGTAGATGGAGAATATATCCGCGACAATCAATCTTACGTAGCTTACGTATTAAGTGTTGGCAAGGTAAATGGTGATGTAGCACTATCCTCACCTTCGCCAGCGCTCACGCTTGCTAATACAAATGCTGTTGACGCAGCAACCAATGTGAAGGGAACCGATGTCAACGACTATAATGACGGACGTGACCTTTCCGTAAGCTTTACACGTGCAAAGACAGAAAATAATATCTCAAATTACCGCGTCATTGCTGTAAAAACCAAAGATATTAGCAAGTTTGATCTTGCAGCAGCTAAAGCTGTAGCAAGCCAGAACTATACGACCATAAACAAGACCAGCAGTAGCAGTACAACACTTACAACGGTACTTAATTCCTCTTCGCGTGATTCTTCAGGCGAATACATTCGGAATGGAATACCTTACACCCTTTACGTACTGTCCGTAAGCAGCAATGAGAATTCCGTAGCGAGCAAACTCTCGACTGCATCCTCATCGATTACGCTTGCGACAGGTTCTTCCACCGCTCCAGTCATTACACAAGTAACAGATGTGAATGATTATGGCGATGGCCGAGACCTACGGGTAAGCTTTACTAAGTTGTCTGACGAATCTGGTATTGGATCGTATCGGATTTTCGTCGTAAAATCGAGTGATTATCAGAATTTCAATTTAACTCGAGCTAACAATGTATCCAGCTATAACTACACACAAGTGAACAAGACTGGAAGTAACATCATTCAGACTTTATCCTCTGGAGCCAGAGATGTAGATGGAGCGGCTATTCGAAGCGGTGTTTACTATCGTATATTCGTCATGTCTGTTGCTACAGGTAACAACTCGGGTAACAACAAACTATCGTCACCTTCGAGCGACATTATTTTGTACAATAACAACTCATATGTTGGATCGATCTCGAATCTTTATGTCAGCGATGTGAGTGATTACAACGATGGCCGTGACTTGCAAGTTTCGTTCACGCGTGCATCCGATGAATATAATATTAGTCATTACCGCGCATTTGTGGTCAAAACAAGCAAAGCGAATTATTTTGACCTGAACGATGCCAATTCGTTGTCCAGCTATTATTACACTCAAATTAATAAGACGGGATACAACATCACTCAGAATCTGAACTCTTCGAGCCGTGATACGGACGGGGATTATATCCGTAATGGTACCAGCTACCGTGTGTTCATTCTGTCGCAAGGTAACAACAATTCCAGCAACAACGCACTGTCATCCTACTCCTCAACCATCACACTTAGTAACAATCGTTATGTAACTGCCGTAACGAATGTAGCAGCAAGCGATGTGAGTGACTATGGCGATGGTCGTGACTTGAGAGTATCTTTCACGAAAGCTTCTGATGAGTACAACATCGGTAGTTACCGAGCATTCGTGGTGAAGGATAGCAAAGCAAGTAATTTCAACTTGAATACAGCTACCAACAACTCATACTATACGCAGATCTATAAGACGGGAAGTAATATTAGCCAGATCTTAGGGTCTGGAAGTAAAGATACGGATGGAGAGTTTATCCGTGAGGGAATTAGCTATCGCGTGTTCATCATGTCAGTAGGCAGCGGCAACTATTCCAATAGCAACGCACTTTCTTACTACTCTTCAGCCATTACATTGGGCAAAACACTTACTTTGAATCCTGCAACAGCTGTAGAGGCTAAAGATATAAGCGATAATAATAACGGCAGTGATTTGCAGGTGAAGTTCGATAGCTCCTCAGATTACAACAACATTAGTGAATATCGCATTCTTGTGGTTAAGAAAGATAAAGCAAGTGGCTTTGATCTAACGGCTGCAAATGCCGTAAGAAATCATTACACATCGGAGATCAGCCGTAGTGGAACGATTACGAAGGCACTCGCACCGAATGCAAAAGATACAGACGGTGACGATATTAAAGATAGTACTACCTATCGCGTATTCGTTTTAGCCATTGGTAAGGGCAATCTTGCTGGAAAAAGTGCTATTTCCATTGCATCAGCTGACATTACCCTAACAGCCAATACAAAGGTAGATGCCGTTACGAATGTAACAGCAGAAGATAACGGTGATAATGGTGACGGTAGAGACTTATTCGTATCCTTTAATAAAGCTGCGAATGAGGATAAGATCCTTCAGTATCAAGTGTATGTAGTTAAAGAATCAGCTTCTGAAGGATTTACACCTGGTAATTCAGGATTTACAACTGTAAATAAAACGGGTTCAAATATCCGTACCAGCTTGCAATCTAGTACAACGGACAGCAACGGTGGAGCAATTGTTAACAACCAGCCTTACAAAGTATTCGTTGTCTCGGTGAGTAAAGACGGCAATGCCAGCAACAATACACTGTCTGCTCCATCTGCAGTTATCACACTCGAAGGACCTGAAATATCAGCTCCAACGATCGTGAAGACGACAGCGAATGATTACGGCTTCGAGGTTACATTCTCTCCAGGACCGAACTCGAAGAATGTAGAAGTTTATAAAGTAATGCTTGTACCTGACTCCTCCCCAACAGACAATTTGGAGAATGCAACAACTTTCATGACCGTTGCGCCTAATAGTAACAACTTTAGTGCACTGTTGGAAAAAGATATTAACAATGCACCATTAAGCAAAGATACAACTTATAAGGCATATGTTCTTGCCGTAAATAAATCAAGCTCAGCTAAACATGCTTTGTCAGCTCCATCAGGCGAACTCAAGCTTCCACAGCCTAATGAAGCCGCTGCAAGCAATGTAACCGTTGAGCCAGTAAAAGATACGAACAGCCTAAATGTAAGCTTTAAAATTGCATCGAAGGATAGTGAAATCACTTCCTATCAAGTTGTATTTCTTCCAGCTGACAGCGCTAGTAGCTTCAACTTGAAGAAAGCCACTGCATCCAAGACCCTACTAAAAACGACTGACATCAATCCATCTCAATCGGATAACGGCGGTACTGGTGGCACCGGAGCAGGAACCAACGCTGATGCGATCAAGAAGTTCTCCCTAGAAATACCGACTAAAGATGGATATGGAGCAGACATTCAAGCAGGAAAAGAATATAAAGCTGTTGTACTCAGTCTCGTTGTTGAGGCTGATAAAGCAGCGAAGACTGTCGCTGTATCCAATCCATCCAAAGGACTTGTTCTGGTAGCAGCCAAAGCTAAGAAATAATACGAACCTAGTCCTACCTCAATTAATAACTAATACCAAACAGCCTCCACCCCATAACTCACTGGGTGGAGGCTGTTTTCATCCATTCAACTTACATCACATAACCGGGTAGTTTCTTCAGCAGGTTATAAATAACTTGGGCACTTTCCGCCCGTGTGGTTATACCTTGAGGTCTAAAAATATCATCTGAGATTCCTTTCACTAGACCAAGGACATATGCCGATTGGACAGCTTCTTGAACCCAGATCGGTGAGCCCTTTACATCCTTAAATTGAATCTCCTTGCCTAGCAGTCTTTGCTGTACCGCTACAGATTGATATGCTCTTACAGCCATAGCGGCCATTTCCTGGCGTTTAATCACAGCGTTAGGAGAAAACTCCTTTGAGCTTACACCGTTAGCGATCCCCGCCTTCGCTGCAGCAGCTACGGCTCCTGCATACCATGCATCAGAAGCCACATCTTCAAAGTGTGAATTCCCTTCTAGCTGAAGACCTAGCACACGAACGAGCATAGCCGTGAACTCAGCTCTTGTTACCGCCTTGGCTGGCGCAAATTGATCATCATTGATGCCTTTAATGAATTGCTTAGCTGACAGCTCTTGAATAACGTGAGCAGCCCAATGCCCTTCCGGTACATCTGTAAATTTCTTATTGAAATGAAGTGCAGCATACGTGCTGAAATGGTGAATTTCCGTGGTAAGCTTCTCTCCATTCCATGTACCACCAACGAATTCCAGACCTCCATCAGCTGCAATAGAATAGATTCCGGTCAATTTACGGTCCACAACACCCTTCACAGGGAGATGAATGGTAATCGGTTTGGTGAACGTTGAAAGCTCGGTCGTCTTACCGTCCTTTGTCGTAATACTTAAGCTAAAGGATAATAGATCACTTGCTGCACCAATCACAGCACCTGATTTATCTGCTGCTTCAGCTATCAAGCGAAGCGCATCTTCACCCATTATTCTCTTCGCGCTAAGCCTAATCGTGCTTCCCTCTCGCTGATCAGCGGGAATTAGCTCACTCAGTGCACGAAGCACCTCTGCTGGAATAGTAAGTGCCACATTTCCCGCATTCACCGTTACGGGTATTTCCTTTAACAGTGATGCAGCGTTGCCCGGCAATAACACCTCTTCCAATGACTCCTTCGTGGTAAGTACCACTTCACCTTTGGCTATCATGGCTGCAAGTTCAGAAGAACTTACTGTAATCTTGCCCGTAGCCTCAGGAGCCGGAACAGGCACAGTTGGTGGCTGAGCTGGAGACGTTGATCCCCCACCACCGCCGCTTCCGGGATTCTCTCCGTCTGTATTTCCTCCGCCATCCCCTGGATCTGGATCCGGTGTTCCCGAAGATAAGACGGTCAGATCATAACTAGCGCTAAACTCCCCATAAGTTGCAGATATCAACGTTGTACCCTCTGACAACGCTCTTATTAATCCTGCATCGTCAATGGATGCAACACTCTGTGCGCTGCTATCATACACAACACCTTCTAGCAGCCTTATCCGAGTACCATCTTCATATACGGCCTCTGTCACGGTCTGATTCGTCTCTCCTACTTTAAGAGAAGACTTACCTTGCAGCTCCAGAGATTCGATCTCTCCCTCTGGAACTCGATCTACTGTGATCGTAGTTTCTGCATACAGTTCCGGTACGGCATTACTCGTAGCCCGGACAACAGCGGTACCAAGTCCTTTGGCCGTAACCATACCTTCTGCAGAGATGGTAACCACCTCTTCAGGGTCAGAACTGTATACCGACCATGTGACTGTTTTATCCGCTGCATGATCTGGCTTAACCGCAGCGGTTAACTCCTTGCTCTCACCGAGAGCTAGGATGACATCCTGCTGCTCAATTTCAATGGATTCGGGCTGATCGGTGTTTTTGGATAAAGTAAATTCATCTACCACCCGTCCGCTTACAGTCTTTGTTAACATTCTCAATTCATCACCCATAATTTCAACGGAAGCATACATCTGCGTTTGTTCTTCATCTGTCACCTTCTGCCAATCTCTTGCGGTCAGCGAATAGAACTTGGAGCCTGACGATCCTGCAATCACATAGGTTGTCCCTTGACCATCTGTTGAAACCAGCTTGTCTTTCATAAGATGAGTCCGTAAATACATATGATCATGCCCATTTAAGACAAGGTCAACATTATACTTCTCTAACACAGGTGCCCACAGATTTCTTACTTCCACCGTATCGTAAATACTTCCGTAAGGCCCGCGGTGGAACATCGCAATCTTCCACTTTTTCGTGGTCTTGGCCAGGTCTTGCTCTAACCATTCCTTCTGCTCCTCGTACTGGTACTCGCTGTTTAGAACGATGAAATGAGCATCCTTGTAGTCGAAGGAGAAGTTCGTTCCTTGTAGACTCGGCACACCATTACCAGGCTGATTAAAGTGTGCTAGGAAATCACTGTTCCCTTTGGTCCCCATGACTTCATGATTACCGATAGCTCCAACGAGTGTCGTATTTAAGAATGCATCCTGCGCTTCCCTGAACCATAAATTCCATTGATTCTCGTTAAACCCCTTATCCACCATATCTCCTGCTTGGTAGATAAACTCAGAATCCGGGTGTTCGCCTATCGCTTTTCGAACCGTATTCCCCCAGAGCTTAAAGTCAGCTTCTGTACTCCCTTGCGAATCTGCAAAATACAAAAACTTCGTATGATCCCCTTCAACCTCTGCAGTCTTGAACGTCCCTTGAGCGCTATAATGCTCATGTCCGTCACCTACACGGTAAATATAATCCGTTCCTGGCTTCAATCCATTTGCCATCGCTTTATGCACCCGAATCGTACCGATATCCAGCGTCTGATAAAGACTATTCTCACCCTGGATACGTGTCACGTTCGGTCCATTAAAGTCTGTGAATTCAGATGCCTCTACCAGCTCAACCACCGACTGATCCACACCCGGGTTCGTATGCCACGTAAAACCTCTGGACTTCGTTGGCTCCTCACCCATGCTTACATTGATATTGTAGGGTGTCTTCGTTCCGAACAGCTTCGATACCGTAAAGGGTACGATAGGACTGTAGAATGTTCCTTTTACAGCCTGCAGTTTGTACGTTTTAACTGCCGAGGTAAGTGTGTTGTCTCTCAGAATTCCATCCGAATTCGTTACGCCAATCGGCACACCGTCTGCCGTTATTTCTGCTCCTTCGAGTGGTGCACCACTCTCATCCTTAACTTGAAATGTCGTTTCATAGCCTTCAACTTGGCCCTCTTCATTCCACTCTAGCGACAAATGCGTTCGGATTTCTGAGGTCTGAGGAAGCCCAAAGAACGGATAAGAGATATCCCCTGTGCTGACAAAAGAGATCGATCCAGACGTGAATTCAAACGTATGCGTTCCAACTGCATCTTTTTTCACACGGTATTGAATTTGTCCAATCGAGTCCTTGTCCGTCAAACCAGCTGTATGGATATCATTTAGCTTCAAAATCACACGGCCTGCTTGACTGTCAATTTCAGCCTGTAGCTGAGTTTCACTCAACTTCTCGCCACGAACAAGTTCTAGATTCTCCAGCTTAGCTGGATCATAAGCGAATTCAATCTCCCCGCTGCGGATATCCGATGGTTTTACAGCCGACAAATCTAACGTGTACGTACCACCCGCATAAATATCCTTCGGTGTGCTGTATACAACCTTAGAAGAGCCAGTGTCTACACTAAAGGTCCATACTTTGATCGTCTGATTGCCAGAAAGGTCTTTAACGGAAACCTTCACCTGATGAACACCATCTGCTAACGGTGTTAATGGTGTGTAGTGAATTTCTCCTTTAGGTGGGTACAGTGTATGCTCCACCAGCTTCCCATCCAGATAGAATCGGATCTTGTCTGGATCGATTAATGTTGTGCCTGGGTGCTTGTTCGGATCGTAATCAGCATCTTCTGCTATTACTGAAATTTTGGGTTGGTTGCTGGGAACCGTTGTTCCATCTACAGGTGATAATTCCTTAAGCACCGGTGGATTCATATCATCCTGATTCGGACCATATAGTGCACGGATCTGGTCCACATAGAGAACACCCGCGTCCTTCTTCGCTGCCGAAGTCTCCATGTATCGCACAGGCATGTCCATCGTCAGTGGCATAACGCGCCCCTTAGGAACGTCTGCCTCTAAGTACTTCCATCCTTCAAAGTCTACACCCGTACTCTCATCAACAAAATTAAGAGGAATCGCCCCCTTACTATCACGCATTTGCGCACGCAGCCAGTGCTTCTTCCCATCCCCATACACCCACATGCTTATTTTCTCGGGATAACCTGGAATGACAATGTTATTCGCCGCGCTCTTGGTCTGCAGATAAGCTCCCGAGGTTCCTGGCTTTCCAGTAAAATCATACTCAAGCTTCAATGCGTTATTACCGAATCGAACTAGATCTTCGTCATTCTCAATACTCACTCTAACGGAGTTGTATTGTGCACCTGCAATTTCTTGGTAGGCATCCAGGCCATTCTCAAAATCCTCTAGAATTACTGGAGGAAGACCAATGTTTACGTCTACAGACGCTTCAATGCCTTTGTAGCCTACAATGATCTTTCCATTCTTCTCCGTCTCATTCACTGCTGTGAATGTACCTCGGTCATCGATCGTACCGATATCTCCCTCCGTTCGCCATTCCAATTGATTGTTATCAGCTTGGATAATCTGACCGTTACGTAAAGCTGTAACTTCCAGCGTTTCGGACTGTCCCGGAGCAAAACTTTTGACCGTATCACCAAAATTTAACTCCGTCAGTTCATCCACAACTTCCACCGTTCCCGTTCCACTCAAACTGCCAGACACAGCCTTCACTTCCGCCATGCCTGCACCTGAACCAGCTGAGAATACGCCCGTTCCGTCGAACGTACCCAGATCTGGTGTAACACTCCACTCGACGTTGCTCGATAAGCGTGCTGGATGCATGTTGCTATCTACTGCTCCTGCCTTAAATACCGCTGTAGACCCTGCAAGCACCCGCTCCATCGGCGGCTTCACTACTAGCTTGTCCGCTGTCCCCTCAGGCGCTTTGTTGACTAGCAAAATACCATTCGCCGTCCTTCTCTCCCCACCGTCAGACGGGGAATTCATCACTTTACGAGTGGTCTCTCCTGGCATTCTCGCAACAAAAGTCGCAGAGCCGCCGCCATCCAAATTAAGAGCGTCGACAGCCCCCATCTCCTTCATAATCTGACTGAGCTCCGTCAAAGTCACGCCTTCACTGAAGCCAGGCTGACGTCCGTCGATGACAAGCATAATTATAGAGCCATCCGCTTTTGTACCAATCGCTGTACGTGGATATACTGCCGGATCACTGGTAGGCACAATTTCCCCATTCGCAATTAACCGGGATTGCCCGCCGATGGCCATTTTAACGTCCTTCCACTCCGCTTCAAGCTCTAAAGATACCTTAATTTCATCACCAACTTTAAGCCCCGCTAAAATCTCGCGATGTTTGCCGGATGCAGATAAGATAACCTTACCCTCTGTAATTGGAGTATTGCCCTTGTCCTTATGTATCTCGTGTACTTTCAATTTCAAGGTTTGTCCACTTTTCACCTCGCCTGACAATATATCAAGCACAACCTCATCCCCAAGAGCATTGGTTACGGTTGAAGTGTAAAATGAAGGGGTGTAGAGAACCAAGGCATCACTACTACGCAATCGGTTGATTGCTGTAAGGCTACTCTCTTTTCCACCGATATTTACCGTTCGGGTTAGCTTCGGACTTGGACCATATATGGTCGAACCATCTGCTCTCATACCAAAGGCAAGCCAATCATTCGGAGGGTTATTCAATAGTTCTCCATCGCCCATGAACAGACCGAGCGGCAAGCCATTAGACATATCGTAAAAGTCCCCATTGATCGCTGCGATGACCCGATTACCTTCTTGATCGGCATCCGATGCCATTTGGGTAACTCCCTGCATACCATAAATTTTCCCGTCCGTCTTTCCTGGCTGAAGTTCGAGCACTTGTTCTTTCGGATTAAACTCAACATAATGAAGCTTTTCCAATCCCCGATCCAGCTTCATGTTCTTCCATGTGTACGTCGCTCCCGGTCCAATCTCCATCTTCTGCTGATCCAGAATCACTCCAGTGTCTGAAGTCACTTCCTCTGCCATCACTCGCTCTTCAGGCATAATAAGAGACAATAACATCACACCACTAAGTAGAGAAGATATCACTGATTTTCGCTTGCTTCCTGCCATTCCATCATGACCTCCATTTCTAGTTAAAAAACGAATTCTCATGCGGGTGGCCTCCATGACCAGTCACCCTCCCGGACAGTATATCGATACGTTGTAAACTCCACCCCCCGAATGTGTTAATCTTTTGTTAATTGAAACGATCGACCTCCCGAACTAAAATAAAGCGCTTACACAAAGTACTATATCGAACCTTAAACCTCGAATAAAGCATCAAATTGACCAGTTATAACTTAGATTTTTCAGGACTACAGCCCTTTCTCTATGACCTTCGAACCTGATTCCTTAAAAAGGTTGTCGAATACCCTCAGCTAGATATAACATCGCCTACAACTCATGGTTAAAGAAGTAGTGTACATGTTATAGAATAAGAAGTAACGCTGTGAGCTCACCACCGTTTGATCTACACTAGACCATGCTCTATGATGTTCATATATGGATGAATCGTAAAGGAGATTTCTTATGAAGATTGCCATTTGTGGAGGTACTGGATTTATCGGTCAAGCGTTGTGCAAGCGTTGGGTGGCTGAGGGCCATCATGTTATGATTGTCACTCGTAAGCAGCCTGATAGCCCTGCAAAAAATAAGTCTGTTCAATATGTAACCTGGGATGATATGAAGTCGAGTCCCCAAGTTTTCGAGGGATTAGATGCACTTGTCAACCTAGCAGGCGCTTCGCTTAGTCAGCGTTGGACTGTCAAAGGTAAAGAAAGCATTCGCAATTCTAGGCAAAAGACCGTATCTGCCGTGGCCGATCTCATGCATACGCTTAATCAGAAACCTTCCGTCGTTATTCAAGCGTCAGCCATGGCCATTTACGGAACATCAGAGGATCTAACTTTTGATGAGCAGAGTCCTTCAAGAGTAATGGACTTTCCGTCCGAGGTCGTCTCGCAGTGGGAGGATGCAGCGGATCGTATTGATGTGGAGCGCGTTGTTAAACTACGAATCAGTGTAGTGCTGGGCAATGAGGGTGGGGCTTTTCCAAAAATGCTTCTCCCCTATAAACTAGGAATCGGCGGCAAAATAGGCAGCGGTCAGCAGTGGATGTCTTGGATTCACATTGACGATATCGTAAGTCTTATCGATTTCTGTATCCAACATCCTGAGATAAGTGGCCCTGTTAATGCAGCTTCACCGCATCCGGTTACGAATGATCAATTCGGTCGCACCGTTGCTAAGGTCTATCATCGTCCTCACTGGTTCCCTGTTCCGGCCTTTCTTCTTCAGCGTGTGCTCGGTGAACTCTCGCTCATTCTACTGAAAGGACAGCGAATCCTCCCAGCTAAGGCGTTAGAGCATGGATTCAAGTTTCAATATGCTGAGCTGCACAATGCATTGTCTGAGCTTAAAAATAATACTCGCTAAATATAGAAGAAGGAGCGTGTTTCCTAGTAGATCCATCTACTTTTCGAAACAGCTCCTTTCTTTATTCCACTCGTATTAATTTACGGCCATATAAACCTTTACCATAGCATTCGATGGATCGAACCCAGCTACATCGTATAGTTCGAAGTCTCCTGTGTATGTTCTACTTTCGGAGCTATCGTGGAAGTACGACCAGATCTGCTGCCATAATTCCGGCACGACAGACTCGAAAGCTCCCCGCTGACTAGTAAATACGAGGTAGTCTGAGGCAGGAATATGCACCGTCTTCATGTTCTCCAGACAATTAGCTGGTTCTTCCCCATTCGTCTCACATCCGAGCAAGACGGTATATTCCCCATTCACATCACTCTCATATTCCGTATACATACCGTAAATAAACTCAGACTTCAGTCCAGGCTGCTGCAATACTCCAAGCTGAAAAAAACGTTCCCACAAGCCTGAAATCTTTCCTTCCGGTCCCATTTCTGCCCGGTTGGATGTTCTTTCTGCGATCCCACGAATCTGTACCGCTGGTCTGCTAACACGTTCGATATTCATATGTCATCCTCTTTTCATCTGGTTATGTTTCTAGTCTACCTTTGAAAAGTGGACACCTGTCTGTCTCAGTTCCTATAACGTCCCATTATTTGTTCAGCCCGGCGTACAACTTCCTGAGCCACATCGTCTGGACTCTCAACCTTTACTAGACCTCCGAAGCTTAGAATCATGCCATAAAACCACTCATCCGGCTTCATCATAACCTCAATCTGAAAAGAACCGTCCGGTAACATTTTCACCTCATCGGGGTGAAACATATCTGCGATCCGCTGCCTTGCTGCAAGATCAAACGTAAGGATGAGAGCTACCTCGGAAGTTTCAGACCAAGATACATCCCACTGATAATGGTCAAGCACGGGGGCTGTTACGGGATCAAATGTCTCTTGCGTGAGCTCCGCATGTTGAATACGAGATAAGCGAAACACTCTGAAATCTTTGCGCATCGTACAGTATGCCTGCACATACCAAATGGAACTCTTGAGGATTAGGGATACAGGCTCGATGATTCTATGCTGGCTTCTCCCATCCGAAGAAATATATTCGATTGCCACGCGGCATCTCTCCTCGATCCCCTTTCTTAGAAGCTTCATTACATCTTTAATCCCGCTTCGCTGTCCCCAAGGATTCATATCCATAATCAATTGCTCTTCACGCTTATCACACATGGAACCACGCTGCGCCTTCTGTAATAGGCTGTTGACTTTCTGGAGCAATGCGTCGGTCTCCTTATCCTCTAGGGCTAGGTTGATCCCTTTCACTGCTGTAACTAACGCCCCCATCTCCTCAATCGAAAGCCAGTACCTATCGATCATAAACTGTTCCATAATCTCAAAACCGCCAGAGATTCCCTGATAAGCCACTACGGGAATCCCGGCTTGACTTAAGGCATCCATATCCCGATAAATGGTTTTGCTTGAAACCTCAAATCGTTCTGATAATTCCTTCGCGCTAACCCGTCCACGATTCAGTAGAAGTACCGTAATCGCTAGCAAACGATCTATTTTCATAAACAACATCATGTCCTTCCGTTCTTCACTAGTCACTTTAATTATATATCTTAACTATAGCTAAACACTTACGAAAGATGTTAAGGACACCTGGTTATTCTCTTTCATCGTTACGTATCCATTCATGATAAAATATATAGAATCGCACGTTTTTCTTAATTACATAAGGGGGAGTACGAAATGAACGAACGGCTTGCTTCCATGCGCCGATGTCATACGGATTCAGTCAAAGCTTCACGGTTTACGGGTCTTGCGTTCAGTGCCATATTACTTGCCATTGACATCGCTTATATAGTGATAGCAGCTATGAACGATTGGACCCTTATTCCCGGCTGGATAGGGATAGGATTGTTTCTAGTCACGTTGGTCTGGTTCACTTGGATCTTACCCGAACTTTCCTATAGAACGTTCGGCTTTAAAGTGTCCGAAGAGGAGTTAGAGATTCGCTCAGGCTTCATATGGTTATCCGACATCGTTGTTCCGATGACACGTGTCCAGCATGTCGAGTTAGAAAGAGGCCCGCTACTTCGGAAATATGGCCTTGCTGAGGTGAAAGTCGTAACGGCTGCTAAAACACATATCATCATGGCACTTGCGTCAGATGAAGCGGAGCAACTAAAACAGCAGATTGGTGAGCTAGCGAAAGTGGTGGAGTACGATGAATGAACGAGAAGAGTTACATCAGCATAGGCTGTACATCCTGTTCCCTCTCGTAAGTACGATCAGGGGGCTCATCCCAGCCATCATCATCTTTGGCTTTAATCTATTCAATGGATCTCTAGAGCGTACGACATGGTACTGGATAATTACAGGAATAACCGCAGCCATATTATTACTGATTGGTTACGGGTGGCTGCAATGGAGACGGTTCGTGTACGTGCTTGAGGATCATAAGATTGTTATCCGTCGTGGTGTTTTTTTTCGAGAGGAGCTTTCAATATACACTGGACGAATACACTCCATGAACATGGAGCAACCACTCGTGCAGCGTATTCTTGGATTGACCCAAGTCAAGATAGATACGCCAGGTAAATCGGATGATGGGGGTAAGCTACCTGCCGTTTCTGGTGCGGAAGCAGAACGGCTACAGCGCTGGCTTAGGGAACGTACAGCAGCCGGGTCGGCTCTATCAGATCAGACTGAACCCCGTAACGTGGGCAGCATGGATACAGCGAAGCAACATTCAGAAACTGAAGAGTACGTGTCTTCAGACCGAACTAACTTAAGAAGCCATAATGAACAAACTGAGCACTTAACCGATGTTGAAAAGACACAGGGTACCCTGCAGACTCGTGAAAGATACCTCATAAATGATTCCAATGACACTCCGCTAACCGTAACTACGCCGGAAGCATCTAGCGTACCCGAAAAGCGCACGGTACTATTGCAACTCTCTGCAGGCCACCTCATGCTTGCAGCACTCACGTCACTCAATATATCGCTTGCACTTGCTTTTATTGCTGGTGTATTCTCTTTAGCCGATGATATTCTGCCCGACAAGCTCTATTCGAGACTCTTTCAGGAGGCCGATCATATTCTTGCTGGGGGATGGATTACGGTCATCGCGCTCGCACTCATTCTGGCGTGGTTGTTATCAGCGGTACTCTATACGATTAAATATGCTGGATTTACAGTAGAGCGTGTTGGCAAACAGATTGCTGTGACGTGCGGTCTGCTTGACCGCAAGCAAATGTTCTTCTCTCCGCAGCGAGTTCAAGCTGTCTCTGTGAAAGAGGGGCTCCTGCGTCAACCCTTCTGTTACAGTGAGGTTAAACTTCATGTGCTGACTTCCGAATCGGAGAAAAGTTTAATGCTGCACCCTATGATTCCAATGAAAGAAGTTGGAGCGTTACTTGAACGTATCGTTCCTCAGTACAGTGCGGATACGGTAGATACCCCGCCTCCGCCTAGATCACTATGGTTGTACATGCGACTAGAGGCATTCATTAGTATCGCTATATGCGCGGCGTGTATCTGGTATTTTAAAACGCCAGGGTTATGGTCGCTACTCCTGGTTCCCATCTCGCTCTTATGGGCAATTCTGACACACAAGGACGCAGGTATTCATCTTCAGGGTAAGCAGTTGACCATTCGGAACCGCAGGATCTCACGTACCACCAAATATATCCGGCGCCCACAAGTCATTAGTCTTAAAGTATCTGGTACTAGAATGCAAAGACGGAAGAATCTGCTCTCCTTTGAGGTAAACCTGATCTCAAGCCAGTATGACGGAAAAATGTTCTGTTTAGAGCAGTCTGCCGTAGAACGTATATGGAACTGGTATCGCCGCTCGAAAGGAACAAGCTCGAATACAATCAGCACAGCAGAGGAGATTCCTAAGTAATTCAAATCCGGAATAACAAGAAAGGTGAACATGTCATTGGACTGTTCACCTTTTTTAATGCGCTCTGTATGGTTAAGCTGTATCTAAAGCAGCTTGCTGCAATAGCTGTTTTCTTTTCCAATAACGATAGATCAACAACGTTAGGCTTATAAATACGCCATAGACACCCGTCGTCAATACAATATTGCGCGGCTCAGTCATGAGATGATCACCCACGACAGCGTAGAGCAGCATCGCAGGGATTTTGCCAAGTGCAGAGGCCAGTGTGTACGATAAGAACGAAACCCGGCTTACCGCCGAATACACATTGATTACGAAAGAGGGAATAAACGGAATGAATCTTGAAAAGAGGATCGTTAGAAATGCATTATTTTCAAATAAAGCGGTCACTTGCCCAAGACGGTTCTGCCGGTGAAGAAATCGATTCCCCCACTCCTGATAACCGTAACGTACGAACAAGAACATTATAATGGAAGCGGCTGTAGATCCGATCCAAGTTATGACTCCACCAAGGAGTGGTCCGAACACCGCACCAATCATGCCGCCAACTAATGGATACGGAAAAACAGGAAATAAAGCCACCGTAATGGCGATCAGGATAACGAGCGGAATGGAATTTGAAGCCTCAACCCAACCTAGCATGTCCATTCCATAAACATAAATAAGATAACCAAATCCTGCATACAGCAGCATCAGCCCTAGCTTCTTGTACATATAGCACTCCTCTAGTAGTCGTTAGGCATTATGATGGTTGAAGGATCGTATGCCTTATCCTCCTCTCCGATTCTACCACTTCATTCACGAATAATCGAAACAACTTTGAAAATGCTCTTAATCAGGAAGTGTACTAAGGTGAATGGAATGATAAAAAAAGGCCCCAGGAGAATAACCCCAGGCACCTCTTATACCTACTTATAACTCCAAGTATTATTTAACACTCAACAGATTCCAGATGATCGTCGCTGCTTGTGCACGATTAGCGATCCCTTTGGGAGTGAAAAGTTCTGCACCAGTTCCATTAATAATGCCCTCTTTCGTGAGTAGTGCAACTGCAGATTTCGCGTACGAAGCGATCTTCTCCTTGTCTTTGAACTTCGAGAGGGCAGCCTCTAAGTTATCTGACATATTATTGTTCTGTAGTTTCAAAGCGTTAGCACTCATGACTGCCATTTCTTCACGAGTAATCGGACGATTCGGCTCAAACTTACCGCTACTCATCCCTTGGACTAATCCTGCCTTTAGCGCTGCAGCCACGGTGTCATAATACCAATCAGATGCTGTAACATCCTTCATCGATGCAGGCACACTTCCTCCTGTTAATTTAAAAGCCCGGACTAGCATAGCTGCAAATTCGGCACGCGTTACCGGCTTCATCGGCTGGAAGTTGTCATTCCCCACACCCTTCACAATCCCAATGGCTGCTAAGCCTTCAATCGCTTCCTTCGCCCAAGAAGCTACTTGCGTTACATCTTTAAACAGCGGCGGTGTGGGCGGATTCACCGGTGGTTTTACTGGAGGTGTAGGAGCTACCGGCGGCGTCACCACGGGTGGTGTTACCGGTGGCACTACAGGTGCCCCAGGCGTACCTGGTGATACTGGTGAACCCGGGTCTGTAGGTGGGACAATAACTTTTTTGAAAAGAATCGTTGCGGATTCACTCGCACCACTTTCGTTATGCAGCCGGTCTACGGCGGTAACAATATAAGTGTATGTCTTATTCTCAACCGCGGTTAGATCAATGTAACTTTGAACTGCCGCACTGTTTGGTTTGCGGAGTGTCGTCAGTATGTGCTCTGGATTCTGGAGATCAAAAGACTTTTCGCCGTCAAAACGGTAAATAACATAATATGTTTCATCGCCTTTGGAAGCCCAGCTCAGCTTAACACCATGTTGTCCGTTCACAGCTGCCAAACTAGCTGGAGCCGCTGGTGCTATATGATCAAGCCATGGCATGGTCGGAACCAAGGCCTGCGTACGATACAAATCATGACGAAGACGATCTGAGAAATTCAGCGGATTGTCTGCAAACCACTTTGCACTGAAGTACATACTTCCAGCAACCTCTTCAAAGCTCCGGTTGTATTTAACCTGGCTCGGCATTTCCTCTGGGTCGAGCCAGCTGTCCACGGTATTAATCCGATAAATAGCCTGACCGCTATACAGTTGAACATTCTTACCAGCCGTAACATGACTCCACCACTCGATGAGCTTATCGTAAGCTGCAGGGGAATATCCTCTATACCAATAAATTTGAGGGGTAATATAATCAATCCACTCTTCATCCACCCACTTCTTGGAATCTGCATAGATAGCTTCATAGCTGCTGAGTCCATTCGTTTCTGACCCATCAGGTGCGCTTACACTTTTGTTCTTCCAAATGCCAAATGGACTGATGCCAAATTTCACATAACTCTTCTCTGCTTTGATTGCTTCACTCACAGCTTTTACGAACTGGTTCACATTATTTCTACGCCAATCGGACTTGTTCGTGAAACCTGATCCATACTCTAGGTAGGTATCCTGATCTGGGAAGTCTACTCCCGTTGCTGGATATGGATAGAAGTAGTCGTCAAAATGAACGGCATCAATATCATAATTCTTCACCACTTCCATCACGCTATCCAGAATAAACTGCTGTGCAGCCGGAATTCCAGGATTAAAGAGCAGCTTGCCACCATAAGACTCTACCCAGTCCGGATGCTGTCTTGCTGGATGATTCTCGGTCAGCTTGTTAATATCGCTCTGCATACTGATACGATAAGGGTTAAACCAAGCATGGAATTCCATATTCCGCTTATGGGTTTCCTCAATCAGAAATTCAAGTGGATTGTATCCAGGGTCCTTCCCCTGCGTACCTGTTAACCATTCTGACCATGGACCGTACTCTGAAGGATAAAAGGCATCAGCTGTTGGTTTAACCTGCATAATAACAGCATTCATACCTACAGACTGAAGCTGATCCAGCAGATCAATGTACTGCTGCTTCTGTGCTGCCGGGCTCGCTCCTTTCACAGGCCAATCGATGTTCTCCACCGTAGCAATCCACGCTGCTCTCATCTCTGATTTCGGCATGGCTACTGGCTGGCTTACGGTAACATAGAGGGAGCCTGTTTTGCCACCATGTGTGGCCGTTATCCTTGTGCCTCCAACCTTCAATCCGATCACCTTTCCATTCTCATCTATGGATGCTACTTCTGGGTTGCTGCTGGCATACTTCACATCTTCCGTCAGCTCTACGGGATCTTCCAGCCAGGAATATAACCCTATGGCGATCGTTTCAAAAGAGTCTCCCACACTTATGCCCGAAATACCGCGTAATTCAACACTTTGTAGAACAGGCACCGGTTTCTTTATCGTGATCGTATGCTCAGCGGAAACCCCTTTATAAGTCACTGTGAGTGTAGCCGATCCTGGAGATATGGCCGTAAGCAATCCATCATCACTCACACTGACGATATCAGGATGACTGCTATTGAACGTCATTCCATCTGCAAGTGGAAGTGGGTGATCATATTCGCTATATATGGCATGTGCCTTTATTTTTCCAGCAACACTGGTTTCGAGATCTTCTGGGCCTGATAAGAGCAGCTGCTGAGGTGCTATCTCTTCATCCGTTACCTTTAAGTTAAATATTGCAGGTGGTGCATTATCATATTGCGCTGTAATAATAGCCTCACCTGGAGCTAAAGCCTGTAAAGTATCATATGTAGTCCCTGTCACACTGATAACGCTTTCATCACTACTTGTAAGTTGCACTTCACCCGTAACCAGTGCAGGTTCTGTCATGTTCGCAGAAGTTCCATACATTACCGGACGCTGAGATTCGCCCGTCTTCATCGGGGTCAGTCCAGTGATGTCCAGCGTATATACTTTAGAGTTACTGTAGAGGGCAGTCAACCGGTCAAAATAGAGCGCTCCACTGTTCTTGTTCGTTTCCTTCGTTTCTGCCACATAAATTTGTGATAGCTTTACAGGGGCAGATAAAGTTGAAGGAATATTAACCGTGATGTATTTCCAGCCCTTCCAGCTCAGTCCTGTTGATGATGTGAAATCCACCGTTTCTTTTTTACCATCAGCCCCCAGGACCACACCTCTCAACCAGTGATTTCCCCCATCTCCATAAACCCACAATCCCAAGCTCTTCGGGCTCCCAGGAATTGTTCTCCCTACAGATCCATCTCGATCTTTAAAGTTAAGATATGCTGCGGAAGTGTCCTTGGGGAAATTCCTAAAATCATAAGTAAGCTTAACAGCATGATATCCATAAGGAATCGTTACAGGTCTGTCTACAATACCCAGCTCAGCTGTAGCCCGAGCTACAGAGACTTGCAGATCATTAAGATTCTCGAACTCCTCAACGATTAAGGACGAAGAATTCACTGCTTGCAAATCACTCGAAACCTCTGTCAGATCCATCGTGTCAGGCTGAATCTCTGTTAAGCCATCTGTAGAATCCTCCACCGATGAACCAGAGTTGTTACCTCCTTCAACATTCTCCGTAGAAGAATCGGTCGGGACATCCGCCCTAACTTCAGCCAGAGACTCTGCTGAAACTTTAGGGATTATACTACCGAAGCCTGACAGCGGCATACCCACCGTCATAACCAAGGCCATCATCCAGCAAAATACCGTTCTACGTCGCCGAGCTTCCTCATTACGAATCATTCACAAATTCACTCCCTTTAAAATAATGAGACTACTTTATTGCAGGACCTTCTTGACCTGACGAAATAAAGAAGATTCTCTCACCTCCATTTAGGTTTTTGTGAATCTCAAGAAGCTGATTACTAGATGTATACTTATCATATTGAAATTTTATTTCAATTTTCAATAGTTTTTTAAAATTTTATTTTGTTTTTTTATGCAGGTATTTCAAATTCAATCTCGTAGGATAGGGATAAAAAGGAATAGATAAGGAGATATGAATAAAAGATGCTTGCACCTCATTCATTGAAAACTTTTGATACTATATATTTACAGACACATACCGTTATAAGCAAGATCTCACTTAAGAAAGGATCCTTATCTTGAATAAAAAGGGAAATACATATTTAGATCTTACATTCGCCATGTTCAGAACCGGAATTCTTGGTTATGGAGGAGGTCCCTCCGTTATCCCACTGATCCGTCACGAAGCGGTGATACGATACCAATGGCTAAGTAACGACGAATTCGGAGAGGTCCTCGCCCTTGCTAATGCGCTTCCGGGTCCGATTGCAACTAAAATGGCCGCCTATCTTGGTTATCAGCAAAAAAAGAGTCTTGGTGCCATCGTTGCTATATTAGCCCACATTCTTCCGACTTGTATCGCGATGATCTTCCTGCTATCCGCAGTTCAATATTTGAGCAGCTCCAAGATCATCGCAGGTATGATCGCCGGGGTTACTCCAGTTATTGCTGTCATGCTTGGTACGATGGCTTATGAATTCGGTGAAAAAGCAGTGAAAGGACTGGGCAAATATGCTGGCGTTGGTTTTTTCCTGCTAGCCTTTCTCCTACTCGAAATGATTGAAGTTCACCCTGCACTTGTCATTATCCTCTTCCTTGCCTATGGAGCCGTGCATTTTAAAGTTGTGGCGAAATTAAAGAAGGAACGACGGGACAAGGAGGGCGCTGAATAATGGAATGGATTGAACTATTCATTAGTTTTTTTGTCGCTAATGTGCTTGGATACGGAGGAGGCCCTGCGTCGATCCCGCTCATGTATGAAGAAGTCGTTACACGCCGCGCTTGGCTTAGTGATATGGATTTCTCCAATATGCTTGCCTTAGCTAATGCACTGCCAGGACCCATCGCAACGAAGATCGCTGCCTTTGTTGGATATGGAGTATCCGGCTGGATTGGATTGGTGTCAGCACTTACCGCAACGGTTGTGCCATCTGCTGTTGCGCTCATCTTGCTGTTGAAGCTGCTACAGAAATACCGGACATCTATGGTCGTCAAAGGTATGACATTGCTCGTACAGCCTGTGATCGCGATCATGATGCTGACATTGACTTGGCAGATGGGTAAAAGCTCCATGGATTCTGTAGGTACGATTCAGACGCTGGCCATTGCAGCCGTGGCCTTCTGGGCCATGAACATTCGTAAAATTCATCCTGCACTCGTCATCCTTGCAGCATTTGTATATGGTGCTGTCGTCTTATCAGGCATGATGTAAATTACACTTGATGTACGAAAAAAGCTGCCGAATGCTGAACTGCACCCCAATTGTTAGACACACACTAACAGTTGGAGGTGCAGTTTTTTTATGACTAAATTTACTAGGGGTAAGAAATTGGCGATAATTCAAGCGTATGACCCTGAACTTATATCGCAGACGGAATACGCAAATCAAATGGATGTTACTAGGTCCCAATTCCAATATTGGTTGAAGCTCTATGAGATGCATGGTGAGTCTGCATTTACTAACGGCTATACAAATTTTCCGGCAAGCTTTAAACTGGACGTACTCAATCATATGGCTCAATCAGAAGCTTCTCTCATGGATACCGCTGCTCTGTTCAAACTTTCGAATTACTCTGTCTTGCATTCCTGGCAGAAAAAAATGGAGACAGGCGGCCTAGAAGCTCTTGAGTCAAAAAAGAAGGGGCGTCCTTCCATGAAGAAAGATTCCAATTCGTCTACCAAACGATCCGTAGTTGAAGGGTCTGTCGAAGCACTCGAAGAGCGTATTAAGCAGCTTGAAATGGAAAATGAGTATCTAAAAAAGTTGAATGCCTTAGTTCGAAACAAGGAAAAATCACCAAACAAGACAAAGCGCAAGCCATCTGGGAACTGAGGCATAAATATCCGGTGATAGCACTTGTGCAGCTGGCTGGTATCCCGCGCAGCACCTATTACAACCTCATAAAGCGTATGAACCAACCAGATCCCAATGCCGATTTGGAAGCTGAGATCCAGTCTATCTACGCAGAACATGAGGGGCGCTACGGATATCGCCGTATTCGTGATGAATTGACAATCTGTGGGTGGAATGTGAACCACAAGAAGGTTCAGCGGCTCATGAAGAAGATGGGTCTAAAATGCCTAGTCCGTATGAAAAAGTATAAATCGTATAAAGGGACCGTCGGCAAGACTGCACCGAATCATCTGGATCGCCAGTTCACGGCGGAGGCACCAAATGAGAAGTGGGTGACGGACATCACGGAGTTTAAATTATTTGGTGAAAAGCTATATCTATCGCCTATTTTGGACTTGTTCAATGGGGAGATTATCACCTATACCATTGGTTCGCGGCCAACATATTCTCTGGTATCCGAGATGCTGGATAAAGGGCTGAAGCATCTGCCGGAAGAACATCATCTTCTTCTTCATTCAGATCAAGGATGGCATTACCGAAATGAAGCCGTATTGCCATGCACTTAAGTCAAGAGGCATTCTCCAAAGCATGTCGCGAAAAGGGAATTGTTACGACAACGCCGTCATAGAGAATTTCTTCGGTATTCTCAAGTCGGAGTTTCTGTACTATAAAGAGTTTGAAAATGTGGAGCATTTTAAAGAAGAACTGAAAAAATATGTAAAATACTACAATACCAAACGGTTGAAGGCAAAATTAAAAATGAGTCCGGTACAGTACCGAACTCATTTTGAGAAAGCTGCCTGATGAAATCACCGTGTCTAACTTTTGGGGGTCACTTCAATGCTCGGCAGCTTCTCTTTATTCAGAAGTCCAGCTACTTACTCCCCCCGCTCGATCTGTTCCATCCATTCTTCCAACGCCTCTGCATCATAACGTACAAATCCTCCATTCGCCGTCCCAACATAAATCTCTTTTTGGAATACATTTAAAGCACCGTTTCTCGACTGCTGCTCACGAAGTTCGGCGCTACCGGCGCGTACATTATGCAATCGCCCGAGCAGACTCCCATCCTCTTTACCCAAGACGACAAGGTCAGAGCCATATTCAAGAAGCAAGTATTGATCCAATACAGCGAAGCTACTGATGACTAAATGCGACAAATCCTCTTTCCTATTTGAAATCATCTTCATCTTCCAGAGCACTTTACCCGTCTCTTTATCCATCGCAGTGGGAGTGCCATCGATAGCCAAATAGATCGTATCGTCCTCCAATACGGCCTTCGTTGCTCTTCCTTGAATCCTCCAAACCTCGCGTTCTTTCACCGCATCATAGAGTGCACTCTCGTATCGTTGAGCAGAACTATATTCAGCGCCCCCAATACCGCGCCGCACGAGAAGATACCTCGAATCATTTAACACTTCAAACTGTTCCGAAGATTTAGCTGAGTATACAGCTTCTGACTTACCGTTATTCGTATTTAGCAGCACCCATTCTTCACCAAGAAGAGTCCATCTCTTGTTGTTACCTGCCTCCCCTAATGGATTCTGACGTGCCCCTCCTGTGAAGTATGGATTCATAGCTGGATCCTCTAACTGAATACCCTTCACCTTAAAGGTCCATGCCACTTTCCCTGTCAACGGATCATATCCTTTAAGCGTTTTCCCCTCCTGAATAAGCACATAAGGATCTTCCATCCCTTGGTTTAAAATCCGAACGTCTCTTGGTAACGTCTTCTTCCATCGAATCTTACCCGTTTCGCTATCTAGTACGATCACTCCACCCTTTCTGGATTCAAGTGAAGATGGTGAATCTTCTATAATGATCGACTTATTCGCTGCTGACATTCTGTATGTACCATTCGTTTGTTTCAGTTTCATCTCCCACATCGTCTTCCCATCTGACAGACGGATATGTCTTACCCGGTCTTCATACTCCTTCTTATCCGGGTTATAAGCCGAATACATCGTGACATGTTGTTTATCTAGATCCAAGTGAGAAGTGAACCATCCGAACCCTGCATTTTGCTGCCATAGCTTCTCGCCGGATGATCGCTCTAGAGCATAGAGTGAAGAGTTATGATGCATACCACTGAACCCGCCGTCATCCCCTCGGAGCAGAAGAATATCCTCATTACCACCAAGCAGATAAGTAAAGTTAAGGTCGCCTTGGTTTCTCCATACCGGATCGAATGCTAGTGTACTGGTCAGGGGTTGTGTAACGAAATTATAAGTGGAGAAATAATCATCTCCGGCACTATATTTCTCTCGATATGAATGAATAGACGGTAAGATCCACTGCGTATGTTCCAGCTTCCCTGACATGCCAAAGGTAACGATGAACTGCGCATCCGCTCTCTCATACCTCCATGACTCTCCTAACTGCATCGGCCCGTTATCTTCCATCTGTAGATTGCTTGACGTTTCTTTCACCTTAGGAGTGCCGAGCAGCTTCTGAACAGAGGATGTAGAATCTCCGGCTCTAAGCTTGTATGATGTAAGTTCCCTTATCAGGTCACTTGAAACATCTAAATCCTTATTCCATAACCCATCTGGAAGTGTCTTCTCAGCTTCAACATCCTTAGCCCGCACCCAGAACAGTGCCGGACGGTAAATCATCATATCATCCCTATACCAATCGTCCGGCCCTACAAGAACTCCATACCAATCTTTCCACTGCGTGACCGCAACCATCTTGTTCTGAAGACCAGCTTCGGACCACTTCAGGGCACCCTCAGGTGCCAGGAATATATTCCTCTTCGATTTCATGCTTATCGTCTTGGGTGCAATCACTTTGGTGGAAGCAGATTCTTTTGTCAAATACCACGAAGGAATCCATAAGATTCCTCGAGAGGAGTCCTTCATTCGAACCATTTCACCTGATAGAGCATCTATTTGAAACGACTCACCCTGTGTGCCGTAATATTCCGTTTTAAGATGATGTAAGTCGCTGTTCTTGGTGAGTTGGTCCGAAAAATATACCGTGTTAAGCTTTAAAGTAACCTTATCGCCTACCTTGTATATCCCTGTTAAACGAGCCTCAGAACTCGCCACATTATTGGCGTCAGCGACTGAACTCAATAAGAGAGATAAACTAACTGCCGTCATACATCCATACATCAGCAATTTGTGAAAAGAGCTTTGTCTGCTCAATCAATTCACCCTTCCGGAAATAAGCCACATATAGATTTAACGTCTGAATCGGAGCAATAGTTCTGTTGAGATGGACTAATTCGAAAAAAAAAAGACTCCGTTGTACGAACGAAGTCTTACTTAACAGATGGCCTATTCCACGTCAGTGAAAAAGACTTTCCCTCTTTAACCACGGTACTTCCCGTAAGACAAGCCCAACTACCGATCGTAATCATCGTACTTCCTTGATGGGTTATTGCAGGAGCTTCCATCATGTTAGATGAGTCATCTGCAGTATACATTCTGCTCCCTGATTTAAATCGCACCATCGTACTGTTGTCTGACACAATCATTTCCTTGGTATTAGAATCATAGGATGAATCCAATCCAACCAACTTAGCCATCGTAACAACCGGTACATAATAGTAGCCTTTCTTGTATACCACGGGCTGGACTGCTTCAACCGGCTGACCGTCATAGGTAAATGTAGTTGAAGAGGTAGATACAATAAGTTGATGGGCAGTACTTGAAACCGGAGGTTCGAGTGCAGATCCAATCGTTGTAGTACCTTGCATAGAGAGAGCTGTATCGTTACTCAGATCAAACTGAACACTCATCTCACTTGTCGCTGCACTGACGGCATACAAACCACCCCAGAGATTTAAAGCAATAACAGGCACAAGCAAAAGCATATAGCCTTTATTATTGCTGGAAGATGCATATTGTTCTCCCACATTTTCATCCCCTTCCGTTCTTGCCGCTGTCTATTCAATATCTAGGTTCAATATATGTTAAAACGTGTCTCAAAGGTCGTCTTCTGACGATTACTACGCACGGAAATTTCGCCGCCTTGCGTCTCAATGATGCTCTTCGTAATCGCTAGTCCGAGCCCGGTTCCCCCCGTTTCTTTTGAACGCGAACTCTCCACACGATAGAATCGATCAAAGATGAAAGGTAGATCTCTCTCCGGTATGGGATCACCGTAATTGGTAAAGCTCACAACAACCTGATCATGATCTTTGCGAACTACGATATCCACTACCTTTCCGGATCTCCCGTACCTCAGGGCATTCGTCATCAGGTTCTCATATGCTCGAACGAGCTGATCCCCATCGGCCATAATCTTAAGGGGTCTTTCAGCAGCCGTCATTACACATTCCATTCCAGCCTTTTCAAAGCTTGGTACGAATTCCTCGGTTAGCTGTCCGATAAAATCGACCATATCAAGCTCTCCCATTTCTAAAGGGAGACCGTTATTGATACGAGTGTATTCAAACAGATCATCGATTAACTTTTTCAAAGCAAGGGATTTCTCATAAGCAATGTTCACATAATATCGTAACTCGACCTCATCTTGATATCGATCTTCCTCTATGACCTCCAGAAACCCAAGAATAGAAGTTAGCGGCGTCCGTAGATCGTGGGATACTCCCGTGATGAGGTCGTTCTTCGTCTTCTCAGCATTACGCTCTTCTTGAATGGAGTGACTTAACTGTCTGCTCATCTGATTAATACTGTCTGCCACTTCCCCTAGCTTACTGCCCGGTCGAACCGGTATGGTCGTATCAAAGTTCCCATTCGCAATCTCACGCAAGCCCTCTGTTATTTCCTCTAGATACTGGCTCAGCTGCGCTGTCATCTGATTGATGCTTTCCGCAACTTCACCAATCTCATCACTGGACGTCACATTAATATGGTGATCAAATCTGCCATTCGATATCTTCTTCATGCCTGTATTGATCTCGTTCAGTTGACGTACGAAAGTCTTACTGATCATGAAGAAGCTCACAAAAAATACAACGATACCTACGGTGATCATCACCGGAGCGGACCCGATATGATGAATGATCCACCGGATAGGCAGATTAATCGGTCTAACATCCACAAGAAGTGTACCCACCGCATAACAGATAAGTAGCGATATAGCAGTCGTACCCATGCTGGACAATAGCAGAAGGATAAGCTTCCAGCGAATCGTATGGAGTAATTTCGTTCTCATGATCCTTCACCTCTGCTATAGGTTTTACTCTATTTTGTAGCCAATTCCCCATACCGTTTTAATATATTCCGGTCGCTGCGGGTCCTTTTCTATCTTCTCCCTCAGCTTCCTTATATGAACCATAACCGTATTCTTCGATTCCATAAACGGCTCATTCCACACTTCAACATAAAGCTTGTCCATGCTGAGCACCAGACCTCGATTGACTGCCAGCGTATGAAGCAGAGCGAACTCCCTTGGTGTTAACTTCACTTCTTGACCGCCTACGGTAACCCTGTGAGATGCTACATTGATGATTAGATCATTGATTTGGATCTCATTTTCGTTCTGAGTCGTCTTTGTACCGAGCTGATTATACCTCCGAAGTTGTGATTTAATACGTGCGATTAACTCCAGCGGGCTGAACGGCTTTGTTACATAATCATCCGCTCCGATACTGAGACCAGCGATCTTATCAATCTCTTGGCTTTTGGCAGACAACATAATGATAGGTGTATTATTCTCCTCCCGAATTTTCATACACGCCTGAATTCCATCCATCTTCGGCATCATGACATCCAGGATAATGAGATCCACCTTATGATTCTTCAAGATTTCTAGTGCTTCCAGGCCATTAGATGCTTTAAGCAGCGTATAACCTTCATTTTTCACGTAAATATCCATTAATTTAATAATTTCGGTCTCATCATCTACCATTAGTATCGTTACTTCAGCCATGGCTCCTCCTCTGATTAAAATCGCCCTAATTAATGTTTATTCACGGCGACTGATGTCTTGTCGATATACGGTTTAACTTTCTTCCTGCTTGAAATGTTACCGAAGAGGATCCAGGAGAATGGAACGTATCGTACTGTTAATGCTACGACAATACAGGAACAGAACAAAGCTGTCAGGAAGCCGCCAGCGTACCACATATGTGTAATGATCGAACTTCCGGTCTGTGGGGGAAACTGCCTATATACAAGCAAGAAAAACGGATGTATCAGGTACACTCCGAATGAAAGAGCACCTAACTTCTCAAACATCCCCGACAGTTTTCGAGGTGCTTTACGGTATACAACAAAAGCTAACTGTAATAATACGATTGTTCCCAAATACGTGTGCACATTCCATAGGAACTCATATAGTGTTGAATTATATTGCGTTCCGTATAAACGACTATTGTAATAAATGTATACGTGAGCAAGTCCAGCTGTCGCCCAACTGATCCATAATACGATCCAGCCAGCCATTCGAGCTGAAGTTGCGTTGGCCCGGCTCATGACAAACCAGTCTTTAAGCTTCGGATAATATATGCCGATAAAGGCACCCAGCATGAAATAAGCCATGTATGAAAGTGACCAGCTTCCCTTGTTGGGCACTTGCAAGTAATACTTGTTCAGCAGGATAAAAGCCCACTGCACTGCAAGACCGATCGGCATGGCCCATTTGGTCAGTTGTGGAACTTTTTTGAATACCCACAAAATGATTGGAAACAACAAATAAAATTGAATACTAATAAATACGAAATAGAGATGAGTATAAGCTTTCCCCGTCAATAGCTTACTAATAAAACTTAGGATTGTGTCCTGTAAGGAGCGGTCGGGATAATAGAGAACATGAAGCAAAGTAAAATAAAAGATCGAAAATACCGTATAAGGAATAATGATATATAACAATCTTTTCTTGTAGAACCCACCAATCAATTCTTTAGACAATGGTCTTTCATAATAGTTATAGAACAATACGAAGCTGCTTAAGAAAATGAACGTTGGTGTCCCGTACTTCATAAAAATGTTCATGAAATTGTATAAGAAGAAGTAATTCGACTCCACCATAGCCGTTGCTGCATAAGAAGTAGAGTGAACAGATAACACACCAAGAATAGCGAATGCACGCACCAACTGCAATTCAGGAAGATTCTCGCGCTTCTTCTGGATCGTCGATTTGTTCAGCATGGCTTAACCTCCTGTATGATTTAGATGAATGACCGCTTCGAAGTGAATCGATCGTTACCTAATATACAGGAGAGTTCTTAACGCCAACCTTCCTAAGTTCTTAACATTCTCTTAAGAATTAGCATTCTTTTCTTATTATCTTCCAAGATTATAACGAACAAACAGAACGAAGTATATTCACGTTAAAATAACGAAACTACAAATAAGCCCATCCATAAATGGACGGGCTTATTTGTAGTATAAAAGGCTACATTAACCTTGTTCCAACAGCTCTTTCAACTGCTTGATCTGCTTACGCTCACCAGCGATGACCAGTGTGGAGCCCGCAGTTAAACGTGCATCCGGTCCAGGATTGATCTTCTGATCATTCTTCTTCACAATCGCTAGCACATTAGCTCCCGTACGCTGACGAATCTGCAACTCTTCAATCGTCTTATCGACAGTTGGGTAATGTGGCTCGATTCGGAACCATTCGATGATCAGATCATCGAGGGACACCTCAATCGTCTCAAGCGCCTTCGGCTTATAAGTCATTCCACCAATAATTCCTGCGATCTGACGTGCCTCATCATCTTCCAAAGAAACCATGGAGATGCTTTCATCTGGATCATCATCTTCAAAATGATACAATTCTCTACGACCATCATCATGTATAACAATCACCAGCTTGTCACCGGATCTCGTATTCACTTGAAACTTTTTCCCGATCCCAGGCAGATCGGATTCTCTGATCATACTCATTCTTTGAATCCTCCCGTTCAACAGCATATTCTGTGCCTTCATCTAAACTCCTAACATGAAGATAACATACTTTAGTAGCATCGTATCACTTATTAGCCTTTTCTTTAACTTTAATTTTAGGTTCGCTCCATTTAAACACTTTGTTCATCACTTTGTATATGTGCTTTGATTCCTTAGTTAGTAACGGACCTAGTATAGCCAGAACCAAAACATACAGGGCAGAGAACGGCTTCAGAATAGGAGCCAAGCCCCCTGCGATCCCTAAATTTGCTACGATAATCGTAAATTCCCCTCTAGCCATAATAGTCAATCCAATATTAGCTGAAGCTTTATGAGATAATCCGGCATTTCGACCCGCTATCATTCCTGCTACAAAGTTACAGATGATCGTCAAGGCTATTGCTCCAAGTGCCATCCACAATGCATCTCCGAGTGCCAACGGATCTATACTCAGCCCGAAGCTGAAGAAGAATATGGCACCGAAGAAATCACGAAAAGGTACAACGAGATGCTCGATTTTTTTGCTATGTTCCGTCTCTGAAAGAGCAAGTCCGAACAATAATGCACCAATAGCTTCTGCAACATGCAGCGTCTCAGAGAACCCAGCAATGAAGAATAAGGAAGCAAATACAACAATGATGAAAATTTCACTAGACGCAATATTAAGAAGCTTATTCAAAATCGGCGTACCTTTTCTTGCAATTAAGAAGAACAATAGCATGTATCCAATGGAAATAGATACAGATACAATCGTTGCACCTACGGAAGTGGCTCCTCCGAGCAGTAGTCCCGACATCACGGACAAGAACACGGCTAGAAAAATATCATCAAATAAAATCATACCTAGAATAAGCTCGGTTTCTGAGTTACCCGTACGTCTGAGATCAACCAAAACTTTTGCCACAATCGCACTCGATGAAACGGATAACATCCCCGCGATGATTAAAGTTTCATATAACGGTAGGCCGAATAAGAATCCGTACCCTACTCCAAGAGCGAAATTAAGTACGACATAAACTGTACCGCCGAATACAATGTTCTTACCTGACTTGATTAACTTCTGAACTGAGAACTCAAGTCCCAGATAGAATAGTAAGAACAACACCCCGATTCTTCCTAGAAAATCGATAATACTTTGACTTTCAATAAACTTAAAGTCAAAGATTCCAATCGTCGGGGCATGGGGGCCCACCAACATTCCAAGAACAATAAGAAATGGAATAATTGAGAATTTCAACTTACCTGCTAGAACAGAAGCAAGGGCAATTAACATGAGGGCCGTACCAACTTCAAATATCATATGGTCCATACAACGTTCGTCCTCCTCCTTTTGATGACTTTTAGGCAATCAATATATATTATACATAAAAAATGCATAAATGCATACAAATACAGAGCAATCAGCAATTATTTATTTAAAATTATTATAAATAAAATAAATCATCTTCAAAAAACCTTTATTTTTCTTATATTTAACAATTTACATAATAGGTTGTCCAAACACCTTTATTGTTACTCTCCTAAGACTGACCTCTCTCCCACATACAATTTTATGTATAATTATTCATTTTATGCATAAAAAAACACCTTAAGTTTTCCAACCCAGGTGCTTTAATGCAGATATGATCAATCGGCTACCGAAACCATCCTTTTTCCTTGAACCTCGTAATTGCCTCAATTCGGTTACTAACCCCAAGCTTATCTAGAATCACAGATATGTAATTTCGAACCGTTCCTGTGGTTATAAAAAGCTCACTCGCAATTTCCTTCGTATTCTTACCATCAGCGATGAGGTTTAGGACCGCCTTTTCCCGTTCGGTTAAGGGATTCTCCTCACCATATGCCTCATCCACAAGCTCTGGCGCATAAATTCGGCGTCCAGCCATCACACTACGAATGGAAGTGGCCAGTTCTTCACTCGGACTATCTTTCAACAAGTAACCATGTGCACCCGCCTTCAAAGCCCTTTCAAAATACCCTGGCCGCGCAAATGTTGTAAGAATCATGATCTTGCAGCCGAGCCCCCTGAGCTCCTCTGCGGCTTCCAATCCACTCTTGATCGGCATTTCAATATCCATAATGCATACGTCCGGTTTGTGGGAATGCACAAGCTTTACAGCGTCCTCACCATTGTTCGCCGTACCCACCACCTGCATGTCTTCCTCTAGATCGAGCAGGGAGGCCAGTGCTCCAAGCAGCATTCGTTGATCTTCCGCTATGACTACTGATATCATACCCCTGTCTCCTCCTCCAGTTGCTTAAGTACATTCGGCACTTTTATCACTAGAATCGTTCCCTGATCTGACCTCAGTTCCATGCTTCCATTCACGAAATCAAGTCGTTCCCACATTCCTCTAAGACCGTTACCACGGGTGTACGCTGATTCAGTCGGTATACCTACTCCGTTGTCTTTGACCGTAACAATAAGACCGCTTCGGCTAGGTTCAATGGTGATGGAGCAGGAGGTCGCACTGCTATGCTTCACAATGTTATTGACCGCTTCCTTCAGGCACATACTTAGTACATTCTCGTTCATTAGAGAAACATTGCTAAGCTCAGGGTTTCCTTCTAGTGTAAATTCAATCTGAGCAGCCTTTAAAATCTGAGTAATCCGGAATATTTCATCCTCTAATCGTGTACCTCGCATTTGAGTGACCATCTCCCGCACTTCTTTCAGTGCAGTTCTGGCCGTCTGCCTTACATCATCGATCTCAGCTTGAGCTTTAGCAGGATTACTCGTAATCAGCTTGCTCGCGAGATCACTCTTCAAGCCGATGAGGGACAACTTCTGTCCCAATGTATCATGAAGATCACGAGCAATACGTTGCCGTTCCTCTAACTTCACCAGCTCTGATATTTTTTTATTCGCATCCTCAAGCTGTACCTGAAGTTTATCATTCTTATTTCGGTTGTATGTCGTTACGGGCAGCAGGATCACAGCGACCACACTGAGCATCACGAAAGGAAGCTGAGTAATAAACCACGGTGTCTTGGATATGAAACCGTAATTAATCGTAATGACCGTCGTTATTAAATGAATGGAGTACAATGTAAAAAATCCAACTCGGCTTTTAATATTCCCGATAAAAAACGCTAGGAAAAGCGAGAAATATACATATCCAAATACTAAAGACATCATAATTGATATTAATATTTGAACACTCGTCCAGAAATAAACCAGCCATCCCTTCGATACGAAGGAGAGCACATAACATACGAAGAAGACCAGAATCATAATGATTCCTATAACGACCTGATAAGTCGATGAGGAACGAAAGATAAAGTAGAACGGAAGAATATAAAAGACGACCCATACATACGGATTTAATCCCGTATTCCTCTGAAAAATCTGATGCCATTTCTGCATGGGCCGTCCACCTCTGTTCATCTTTGTTACCTGTATTCTATCATAAACGTTCCTAACTAATCGTTACTTTCCTTGAAGGCCCGGTTTAGGTATATGCATAGCCTCCGCAACAGGTGTCGCTGAATCCGGTTTTTGTTTCATATGCTTCAGACGTTTCATATCTTTAAAGCTGATAAACGACTTATTCGCTTCATCCCATAAACGAAAGTTCAACGCCTTCAGGCTGGTACGAATCGTGATCGTTGTGGCCTTTTGAAGCGGTGGTGTTGCATTATGGGCTTTCTCAAGATTATAATTCGGAACTTTCGGACTCAAGTGATGTACATGATGAAAACCGATGTTACCCGTAATCCATTGCAATAACTTAGGGAGCTTATAATACGAACTTCCATCTACAGCGGCATTGATATAAGACCACTCTTCATCATGTTCAAAATACGTATCTTCAAACTGATGCTGTACATAGAACAACCAAATCCCCATCACACCAGAGAAGAAGAAAATTGGAGCCTGAACCAGAACAAAAGCCTGCCAACCAATCGCCCAGCTCAGTAGCGCGTACAATGCCACCAGAGACACGTTCGTGATATAGGTACTGATTTTCTCTTTGCGCTTCGCGCCTCTCCGATTAAAACGATAATTGATTAGAAATATAAAAATCGGACCCAGACCAAACGTTACAAGCGGGTTTCTATAGAATCGATATGCCAATCGCGTCCAGATTGAAGCGGCTTGATATTCTTCGACCGTGAGAATCCACATATCACCTGTTCCACGTTTATCCAGATTGCTACTCGTCGCGTGGTGGATCGAATGACTGATTTTCCATTTTTGATAAGGTACAAGTGTAATTACACCCGTAATGTGACCAATAATCGCATTCGCCCTGCGACTCTTAAAGAACGACTGATGACAACAATCATGAAATATAATAAATGTCCGAATCACAAATCCGGATGTAACAATCGCAATAGGAATCGTCAACCAATAAGATACCGATAAGCTTAAATACGCAGCATACCACAGCAATGCAAGCGGTATTAACGTATTCAACAGCTGCCGGATACTCGATTTTGTCTCAATTTTCTCATAAGGGGCAACATTTTTCTTCAAGCTGGACAGGTTGTTGGACTGGGCCATTGCAGGTTTCCTCCTCGATATGACACATGAATATGCGTTGATGCCTAATAGGCACGAATCTAACTTCATTATAAGTCCATGATGTCATACGAAGTAGTCATAAACGTCAAGTACAGAGTATGACAAATGTCATATAGCGATGAAGGAAAACCTTGTATTTTATCCTATATAACAAAAAGAAAAACCCAAGCTTCCTGCAGCTTGAGTTGTACCATAGTCGTTGTTATCGGTTATGAATATGTACCTGAGGGAGATCATATTTTATCATCCGCAGGATAACGAAGACCGATCTGCCGCCTTGCTTCTTCAGCAATCTCTGCCGTAATGATGGAATTCTCTAATGAATTAATTGCACTATCTCTCTTACCCGTCTGTAGCAGCTCGATAAACTCCTGAACTTCATAATACATCGATTCATGGGTTTGCGTTTGAGTGATATCCTCAATTGTTCCATCCCTATAATAAATCTTCACATCATAAGGTTGATTGATCTTATCAATAACCATTGTGCCATTCTCGCCTTGAATTTCAGCAGGGACGTAGGAATGACTGATCTTCGAGTGACTGATCACGGCATCCATCATCGGATATTTAAGCAGCATGCTTCCTTCTCCATCCACCCCGGAGGATAGCATCACCCCAACAGCTTGAACTGAATCCGGCTTACCGAACAATGTCACCATCGGGTAAATACAATAGACCCCTAGATCCATAAGTGATCCGTTAGAGAATTCAGGATTAAAGGCGTTGAGAATCGTGCCCTGTTTATAAGCGTCATAACGTGATGAATACTGACAATAACTTGCAAAATATCGACGTACTAAGCCTAGCTTATACAGGTTGTCTTTGATCGCTTTGAAGTTCGGCATCAGCGTTGATTTAAGTGCTTCCATAAGTAAGACATCATTCTCTCGTGCAGCAGAGATCATTCTTTTCACTTCAACGACATTCGATGCAATCGGTTTTTCACACAAAACGTGCTTCCCATGATTCATACACAGAATGGCTTGTTCTGCATGGAATGAGTTCGGACTTGCAATGTAAACGGCGTCCACCTCATCACATGATGCCATTTGCTGCAGATCAGTAAATACAATTGGTGGATCATCATATTTCGAAGCAAACGCTGTTCCCTTCTCTTCAGAACGAGAATAAACCGCCGTTAGAACGAATTGCTCAGTCTCCATGGCCGCCTGTATGAAACGTTCTGTAATCCAATTGGTACCGATAATTCCAAAGCGTACTTTCATGATTTCTTCGCCTTCCTTCCTGTAATATGCAGGCGCCTCGCCGTCTGGATTATTCCCAGCCTTCAAAAGATGAAATCTTCTTACGTGCTTCATCCGGAATCGGCGTGCTCTTCCCGCTCTTCGTATCCATGAGCACGATAGTCCCGCGCCCCGCAGCCTTCAACTGATTGTTCACCACGATGGCGTATTGCACATCCATCGAAGATCGGCCAATCCTAGCTACCTTCACATGCAGAACAAGCGGATCCTTTAAATACATCTGCGCCAAATACTGACACTCTAAATCTGCGACTACAGAAACCTGTTTCTCACTAAAAAGCTCATCCGTTAAGCCCAGATTCTCGAAGTATTCAATACGTCCTTGTTCGAAATACATAAAATAACTTACATTATTCACATGACCCAGCATATCCGTCTCACAATAGCGAATTTTGATCGGAATGGAGAAATGGAATGAATCCAACCAACTCTGAGGATCTGGTTGTATAAAAGTTTCCTTTTTCATGGTGAATCCCCTTTCGCGGTGTGTAAAGCACTCCTACAAGAATAAAGAATATAAGTTCTTCTCGTCAACAACGACATGAATTGCGGATTCGCTATTCCTCGCCATAAATCGACCCATTCCTTCTATTTCCTATGATTCGATAGGTATCCTCATTTTCCTTCTGGAATATGTATTTCATTAACAATTTGAGTATAAAAAAAAGCAGACAAAGTCTTAGAGGACTTTCATCTGCTACTTGGATGGAATTTAAAACTTTTTCTTATAATAAGTAATCGCCAGGGCCAGCGCAAGGACAGAGCCTTTTACAATATCCATTGCATAGTACGGAACGGACAACATGATAAGGCCATTCTGCAAAATCCCGATCAATACCGCTCCAACAAAGGTTCCAAGCGCATTCGGCTTCCCAGCACCAAGCACCGAGTATCCGATAAAGGCTGCCGCCACAGCATCCATCAGGTAAGGACCGCCTGCATTCACCTCAGCATTCATAACGCGCGCTCCCAGAATAATACCACCTACTGCTGCAAAAAGTGCTGAAATCACGTATGCCGCAAGTCGGTACTTGCTAACTGCAATACCTGATAATTCAGCTGCTTCACGATTCCCGCCAATCATATACATATAGCGCCCATGCTTCGTATATGTAAGGAACAAGTGAACAAGGATTACCACAACCAACATGATAATAATAATCCAAGGAACCTGTCCAAGCTTCTCAAATACCGCCGGGATTTTACCTTCTGCGAACTCACCACTCGGCATAATCATGTTCTGAGAGACAGTCGCACCCCGTGTATACGTAAGGGCAACGCCCTGGAAAACAAACATCGTCGCCAGCGTCATAAGCATATCCTGAATTTTGAAATTGATGACCAGAAATGCATTCACAAGTCCCACAGCTAGACAGAACACGAGCGTAATCATCAAGCCAACACCAATATTATGTCCATGCCAGACGAACATCGAGATCACCAGGGCATTAGCAAGTGAGGCTGTGGAACCAACGGATAGATCGAACCCGCCAACGGCCAGCGATACGGTAAGACCGACCGCAATGATCGTTACGATGGAGATCGAACGTAAAATATTAATAATATTATTACTACTCAAGAAATTATCATTTAAGATACCGAATACCGCAATCAACACCACGACCGTAATGATCGTGCCGTATTTATATAGAAAATCAAACGCACTACGCGTCGTCTTCTCCTGCATCGCTCTTGCTGTGTTCATGTCAATCCGCCTCCTGTGCAGTACAACAGTATCTCCTCTTCATTACTGTCCCGTGTCTGTAATTCCTTAATGATGCTGCCGTCATACATGACATAAACGCGATCGGAAATACCCACAATTTCGGACAATTCGCTCGACGCATATAACACGCACTTCCCCCGCTGCGCCAGATCCTCCACCAGTTCGAAAATATCTCGCTTAGCTCCGACGTCCACGCCCTTCGTTGGCTCATCAAAAATATATACATCTGCATCAACCAGCAGCCATTTACCAATAGCAATCTTCTGCTGATTCCCTCCCGACAAGCTGCTTACCTTCGTCCGCTCATCAGGAGTTTTGATACCCAAGTTATCGATGATCATAGCAGAGGTATTCTTCTCTTTCGTTGGACTGAGCCACCATCCCCATCTACAGAAACGAGACAACATGGCTGCCGTCAAATTAACTGCAACCGATTCTTCAACAAATATACCTTCACGGCGCCGTTCTTCTGGAACGAGCGCTATTCCTTCACGGACAGCATCATGCGGAGACGTAATCCGAAGTTTCTTCCCTCGAAAGCTCAGATCCCCTGAAGAGGTCTTCGAGGCACCGAATAAGGCGCGGCACAGTTCCGTCTTCCCTGCGCCAACTAGACCTGCAAGGCCAACAATTTCACCTTGTCGAATATGTAAATTCACATCGTGAACCTTGCCTCGGTCATGGATGCTACGCGCTTCGAACAAGGTCTCCCCAATCTTACTTTTCTTAAAAGGGAACTGCTGCTCCATCTTAGCATCCAACATATGTTCTACAACCTGAGTCTGGTTGATATGGATAATGCTATCGCTAGCGACCCGCTTACCATCACGAAGGATCGTAATTTCATCACAAATCTCGTACAGTTCTGGAAGCCGGTGAGATATGAATATTACCCCGACGCCATCAGACTTCAGCTTTCGTACAATAGTGAACAGCTGCTCTGTTTCACTGTGGCTTAGAGGTGCTGTCGGCTCGTCCAACACAAGGATGCGGCACTGCTTCGAGATTGATCTAGCGATAAGTACCATCTGCTTCTCTGCCAGTGTTAACTCTTGAACGAGCTTACGTGTAGAGATGCGAATGTTCATTCGATCCAGTATAGCTTGCGCCTCCTGATGAAGCGCCTTCCACTGAATCACATGACGCTTGCCCATATTATGAACCATGAGATCTAGCATAATGTTCTCAGCTACCGTCAAATTGTGAATGAGTGCTGTGTCCACTTCTTGATACACCACTTGAATACCAAGATCTTTAGCATCCTTAGGTGAAGCGATCTTAACCATCTCACCTTCAAGCCATATCTGACCCTCGTAATGGTCATATGTACCTGCAAGGATCTTCATTAGCGTTGACTTCCCTGCTCCATTCGCACCGATCAATGCATGAGCGCTACCCTTCTTCAGTTCAAAATCAACGTCAGTTAAAGCCCTCACACCTGGGAAAGCGATCGAAATCTGGTTCATACATAGCAATGGAGCGGCGTGGTCTGCCGTCACAGATGTAAAAGCTGAATTTGAATGTTCCAAGTGAAGACCACCTTCCCTTTCAAAAAAAAATAGGACGCCCTTATCTTAGGACGATAAGAGCGCCTGCGGCATATTATTTACCGTTCGCTTGCTTCAAGGCTTTCATCCAATCCTCTTCAAAGTCAGCACTGGTGCCCCAGCCCGGAATAATATTGCTGAGATTGACCATATTCACTGCTTCGCTGGATTTCTCAAGGCTTGCGCGATCAATAAGTGTCGCTTCCAGATTGTGTGTATCAGGCGTTTCCTCACCTGCGATTTTCTTCGCCAAAAGTCTAACGTTTACTGCACCAATCATCTTCGGATCTACAGCAGCAGTAGCAACCCAAGGACTTCCATCCTTCTGCATAATTTCAAGGTCAGAATTTGATACATCGATACCATAAATTTTGATCTCAGTCCGGCCCGCTTCGATCAAGGCTCTTGCTGCACCGATAGCAAAAGCATCCCAGCTTGCATAGATGGCATCGATTTCTCCCTTTGGATGCTTCGTCAACATAGCAGCTACTGCATTCTGCGTTTCTACGGAAGTGTCTGCGCTAGCTACGCCGAAACGCTCAATCTCTTTAATGCCTGGGTTGTTCTTCAATGTCTCTTGATACACTTTGTTACGACGAATCATCGGCGGGAAACCATCTACCCATAGGTATACGATATTCGCCTCCGCGCCTTGCTCCTCAATTAACTTGTCGAGAGCAAACTTCGCTAACGCCTCGTCATCTTGAGAAGTAAGGGTTACACCTTTAATGTCTGCAAGCTCAGGAACAGAGTCGTAAGCAACAACCGGAATCCCTTTCTCTGTCAGCTTCTTCACGTCTTCTACTGTAGCCGGATCATCTCCGTGCGACAGAATAATACCGTCATACCCGTTATTTGTAGCTTGAGCGATAGCATCATGGAATTTAGCAGTATCATTATTAGCAGAGAAAGTATCCACTTTGAATCCTAAGGCTTCACCTTCTTGCTTCGCTCCCGCTAAAAATTGTGCTGTATGATCATCGCCTCCGATTTTACGGATAGCCATCAATTTAATTTCGTTCTTCTCAGCAATTCCAGCCGGCAAGTTATCCGGCTTCGGTGCACTTCCGCTATCTTTACCAGACTGTGCACATCCCGCTGTCAAAATAACAACAGATAACAGCAAGCTAGTTAGCTTGTACCACGATTTACTCCCCTTCATTTCTCTTCCCCCTAAAATATGTATGTCGTTATATTACAAGTAATCCTATCGGATTTAATTAGGGTAGTCAATACATTTCTTGCTGAAAAATGAAGAGTTCTGTAGAATTACTGGTATTTCCATTTCATTTCATATTACAACATGTTGACGATATGTCAGCATATATTTTTAAAATTGAATAAATTATTTCAAGCCAAGTCCCATCGTCTCCATCCATGCACGTGCGATAAGCGCATGACCAGCAGGTGAAGGGTGCACACCGTCAGGTGCCCAGTAAGCAGGCTCACGGCGCGTAGCCGCAGCAGCAAATAGACCATCTAGTGGAACGAGCAAAGCATTAAACTCCGCAGCAAGCTCTCTAACAGCATGAATCTTCGGGTCCAGATCCTCACGCCAAGCTTTACGGTCCTCCGGATAAGGCAGTACAAATGGTTCAAGTAGGATCAGATTGGCATCAAGGGTTTCCTTCGTCTGTTTCAGTAACTCTCGATAGCCTGCCTTAAATTGCTCCACACTTGTCGGATCCTGAGCATCATAACGTCGCCAGCAATCATTAATTCCAATATAGACGGATACCCAAGTTGGCTTCAGATCGAGACAATCTTCCTGCCATCTCTCCTGCAAATCTTTCACGCGATGACCACTGATGCCCCGGTTCACAAATTTGATATTCATCTCAGGATGACTCATACCGATGAGTCCTGCTGTCATCAATGGATACCCTGTACCCAGATCATTCGGATTGCTGCGATCTCTTCCCGCGTCAGTAATGCTGTCTCCTTGAAATAGCACAATATCATCTTTACGCAATCGATTCATTTCATATCCTCCTAAGAATACTCTTAATGGGTTCCTCATCATTAACTATGTAATCACCACGAAAATATTTGTCAATATTTTCTTTGGAATCACACACATAATCAAATACGAGTGATTCTCACTTTATATTTCTATGTTAATCACCATATAAAAAAGAAGCCTCACTACCAGACACCAGTTTAATTGGATCTAGTAGAAAAACTTCTTTTATAATAAGATGAATTTATGCAGAAGTGCTGATAGGCTGAGCAACCCAGTGTCCTTTCGACACTTCGACCAGCTCCGAATGCTCTAAGTTATACTTGTCTTCACCGGTGCGTTCTTCCATCAAGACTCTCTTCTTCTTCGATTCCACCTTCGGATCGGGAACCGGAATGGCAGATAGTAATGATTTCGTATAATCATGCTGCGGGTTAGAGTACAGTTCTTCACTCTCCGCCAGCTCAACGATTTTTCCCATATACATAACAGCTACACGATCACTAATGTGTTTCACCATGGAAAGATCATGCGCAATGAATAGATATGTCAGACCCAGGCGATGCTGAAGCTCTTCCAAGAGCTTCACGATCTGTGATTGTATCGAGACATCCAGCGCGGATAATGGTTCGTCACAGACGATGAACTTCGGTTCGACTGCAAGCGCTCGAGCAATACCAATACGCTGACGCTGTCCACCGGAGAATTCATGTGGGTACCGTAGTGCAAAGGCAGGATCCAGTCCAACCATGTCCAGCAGCTCTTCCACCCGCTTCCGGCGTTCCTGTTTACTTCCTGACAACTTATGCACATCAAGCGCTTCACCGATAATATCAAGCACTTTTAGACGAGGATTTAATGAAGCATAGGGATCCTGGAAGATCATTTGCATGTAGCGTCTCATTGTCTTCATCTCAGAGGTGGTGAGACGATTCACGGCCATGCCTTGATACAACACATCGCCACCTGTTGGTTGATGAAGTCTGAGGATGGCTCTTCCCGTTGTCGATTTACCACAGCCCGACTCGCCGACAACACCTAGTGTTTCACCAGCATTTATATGAAAGCTAATATCATTAACAGCCTTTAAGACTTTGCCTTTACCCATATCAAAATATTGCTTTAGAGATTTCACTTCGAGCAGAGGGCGCTCCAAGTCTGCTCCTGTTAAAATAAGCGGTGCTTGTTTGGGCTTCTTCTTCTCATCCAGACGAGGCAATGCGTTAAGAAGCTTAAGCGTGTAAGGATGCTGAGGGTTCTCGAATATCTCCTCGGTCGTCCCTGTCTCTACGATAACTCCATCCTTCATTACGGCAACGCGATCACACATACCTGCAACAACGCCTAAATCATGCGTAATCAGGATGATGGATGTACCGAAACGCTCTTGCATGTTCTTCATGAGGTTCAGGATTTGAGCCTGAATGGTGACATCAAGCGCCGTTGTAGGCTCGTCCGCAATAAGCAAGGAAGGCCTGCAGGCGAGAGCGATCCCGATCATGACCCGTTGACGCATACCACCTGAGAACTCATGTGGATATTGATTGTAACGAGCTTCACTGTTCGGAATTCCAACAAGCTTCAGCATCTCTATAGCCTGCTGCTTAGCTTCCTTCTGTGAAAGCTTCTGGTGCTTAATGAGACTTTCGGATATTTGTTCTCCGATTTTAATTGTCGGGTTTAGAGAGGTCATTGGATCTTGAAAGATCATTCCCATGTCACGTCCACGGATACTTTCCATTTCCTTCTCGGTCTTATCCGCGAGATTCTCTCCTAGGAAAGTAATCTCTCCTTCCTTCATAAAAGAAGGTGGTGAAGGAAGCAGCTTCATAATTGAACGTGCTGTAACACTCTTACCGCTACCGGATTCACCTACAATTCCTAGTGTTTCTCCTTTATTCAGTTCAAAGCTGACTCCACGAACTGCATGAAATTCCGAATCGCGGGATTGAAAGGATACGCTCAGGTTTTTCACTTGTAGTATCGGTTCCATTTAACTTCGCCTGCCTTATCCTATATATAAAATATCATTAATGGAGTTAACCTCTTAATCTATTGACTTTTAAAATATGCTAAAATAAAATATACTATATCACTCGGAATAATGCAATTTCAAAAGAAGGAGGCACGACATCTTATGGGGGGGACAGAAGCAGCCGGCACGAACCGGTTAGCTAACACAATTAGCACGACTTACAGAAAGATCCTTCTGAATCCTTCATATAAATATTTTCTTCTATTATTAGGGGCGCCTGTGAATCTGGTGGTGTTCCTTATTTATATGGTTCAGAGTAAGAAGGATGCTTACTCTACGCTCCGGACAAAGATTGAAGATCGCCTGCTTGCGTCAGGTTACCGAGATCAATTGCTCGCAGACAATAAAGAGCAGCTGCTTCGAAAGCATACGTTCTTTAAGCAGAATGTAAGCGAGGATAAGCTGAGGCGAGAAGCTGAAGCGATGACAAAGGCACAGTTCCAAAGTGCTGTCGACGAACAGACCCGAAGAGAACTTCTTCTTGAAGGTCGAAACCGGCTCACCTATGCCGACACATTCGCCGCTCTCATTCAGAACCCGATTTTCTTAGCTATATCCGTAATACCCGGATTACTGATGTATATCCTAATCTTTTTATATAGTAGACCTTATCTGAAATATATAGTAGAACGTATTGTGATGAGTGTATTTGTCATTTTCGGTGTAGCGGTTCTGGTCTTCACCATTCTGCACTTATCTCCATTTAACCCAGCTGCGAACATTCTGGGAGAAACGGCTACGAAAGAGCAGATTGCAGCCTTCAATCACATGCATGGGCTGGACCAGCCATATTTGACCCAATTGTGGAACAATATCAAGGGAATTGCGACCTTCGATCTCGGTAAATCTTTTGCCGGAAATGAAGAAATCACATCCTCAATTGCAAGAAAGTTCCCGATTACACTGACCTTAACGGTCATCTCACTTATTTTTGCACTCATGATCGCTATTCCGATTGGTATCATCTCGGCTACGAAGCGAAACTCATTCTTTGACTATACATTTATGTTTATTGCCCTGCTCGGCTTGTCGATTCCGAACTTTTGGCAAGGACTTATATTTATACTTAATTTCTCAATTAAACTGCAATGGCTACCTGCTACATTCAATCCGGAGAACTGGCTTTCGATTATTATGCCGGTCATCGTTCTAGGTACAGGGCTGACAGCTGCTGTAGCAAGAATGACTCGTTCCTCAACATTAGAGGTTATTAATGAAGATTATATTATTACAGCCAGAGCGAAGGGTCTGAACAAGCGTCAAATTCTGCACAAACACGCGGTTCGTAATGCTCTTATTCCGATCATAACAGTCATTGGTCTTCAATTCGGCGGCATGCTCGGCGGATCTGCGGTAACCGAGAAGGTATTCAATATCAGTGGTATCGGGAGTTATATCGTTGATAAACAGTTCATTCCCGATATTCCAGCCATTATGGGCGGTGTCGTCTATACGGCAATCACCATCTCGCTCGTGAACGTCATCATTGATATTTTATACGCATTCTTTGATCCTAGAATACGATCCAAGATGAAACAATACTAAAGCAGGTGTACTCATGATCAAGAATCTACTTAATAAGCACCAAACGCAGCACCATCTGAAATCATCGCAAGAGTATAGCCAGGCTAGCTTCACAGGCGTTGTCTCCCTGACTTTAACCGTGATCTTGCTACTGAACAGTTATGATTTCGCTGAAAAGACGATTAAGCCGTATATTTTTGCCGCTTTTGCCGCTTATGCTTTATTTTCAATATTACAAGTTGTCATTACCATCTTGATTCGGAAGGATCTTCTACGACACGGACATATTCGGAACTCTACCCGAGCTCTCGGCTATGTACAACTCTTTAGTATTCTCACCGGAAACATATTTATCGTAACCTTTGCGTTCAACCTCATTAAGAAGCAGAAGAATCCGGAATATACGATTGCTGTATATATGCTTTTAACACAGTTGTTCGTCATTGTGCTCTCTGCGATTAACATGTTTAAGCCTTATGTGGCAGATACATTCCTGATTGGAATGGTGATTCTGATCGTTGTCGCTATCTTTCAACTCAGTGCACTGCTACTTGTTGCTAAATACGTTGATCGACATACCGCACATCCAAAGCTGATCTGGCTGGCATTGCCACTCATCCTTACCGTGGCTACGGGGAATGTATTTGCCTTGGTGCTCGGTATCAATCTCCTATCCAAAATTCGAAAGCACGGGAACCCCTCGGTTACCCGATGGTCAGATGTATGGGTGCGTATTACGAGTAACACAACAGCGATGCTAGGACTCTTCTTCATTATTTTCTTGTTCTCTGTATCCGTGTGCAGTCTTCTTACGTTTGATTATGGATTTGCCGTAGACAACAATTACTCGGCCATTTTACAGCCACCAAGTCTTGAGTATCCGCTTGGGACGGATAATTTCGGTAGAGATTTATTCTCTAGAATTGTGTTCGGTGCTCGTATCTCCCTTATCGTTGGCTTCATGTCGACCGTTATTCCACTCGTCATTGGAGGAATACTCGGCGCGATTTCGGGATACTATGGTCGTCATACCGACAATATCATCATGCGTCTATTAGATGTGCTATATGCTATTCCAGGTATTCTCCTCGCAATCGCTATTATCGCTGCATTCGGAGCGAATACAGTAAACCTGATCCTAGCGCTGAGCGTTGGAGCAATTCCAACCTATGCTAGAACGATGAGAGCCAATGTACTGCTCGTATCTACCTTTGAATATGTGGATGCTGCAAGAGCATTCGGATCCAGTAACTTATCCATTATTTTTAAACATATTGTTCCTAACTCACTTGCTCCGATGATCGTCAAATCTACCTTAACTATTGGCGGAGCCGTTATTTCCACCAGCAGCTTGAGCTATCTGGGGCTTGGGGTTGAGCCTCATATTCCAGAGTGGGGAAATATTCTGAAAATTGGAAGTACCTATCTCGAAACGAACTCATACCTTGCGATTTATCCGGGACTTGCCATTATTGCGCTGGTACTGTCCTTCAACTTCCTAGGGGATGGATTACGGGATGCACTTGATCCCAAGATGGATTAGTCGTCATTATGTGTACTACATTTTCACAACATAAAATGATCAGGGGGAACACGCATCATGAAAAAAAGATCGATCTTGCTACTGCTGCTTACGCTGGTTATGGTAATTAGCGGTTGCACCGTCAAAACCAAAGACGAGGCTGCTTCAAAACCGACTGACACCGCTGGTGAACAACCAGCAAATCCATCAGCTGTAACTATCGAACTTCTCGGTATGAGTTCCAATGAATCGGATGTGAACATCATCCGTGACCAACTTACCAAAAACGGCTTCAATGTGAAGCTCAACTTGCAGCCTGACTACGGTAGCTTCAAAGCTCAAGAAGATGCTGGAAACTATGATATTTCCCTCTCGGGCTGGACAACTGTAACGGGTAACCCCGACTACGCGGTTCGTTCCGTGTTCAAGACGGGTGGAGACTACAGCAAACTTTCCGATGAGGAAGTTGATAAATTGATCGACAAGGCTGCTACACAATCGCCTGAGGACGCCAAAGAAACTTACAAACAGCTTGAACAGCGTCTAGTAACCGATAAGGCTTATATTGCGCCACTGTACATTTCACTGAAAAGCCAAGCCATCAACAAAGATATTTTGGATGAGAACTCCGTTCGCTTGTCTAAATCGCGCTCTCTTCCTTGGGAAGCTGTTGATTTCGTAGACCAATCGAAGCGTGATAAAGATCCATTGATTCTAGCTCAATCGTCTTCTACGCTGACATCCCTTGATCCGATCAAAGGTAACGATGGATCGATCAATATCATTAACACGAACATGAATGTTCGTCTGATTAATCTAACGGATGATGACAAAATCACTTCCGAAGGTTCCCTGTCATACAACCACAGCATTGCTGAAGGGAACTCCGAGTATTACTTCATTCTCAGAGATGACATCAATTTCGCTCAAATTAAAGACAAACTTGCCGTGGATTCCGGTGAGCGCGTTGGTGCAGATGACGTTGTATTCTCTTTGAACCGTGCTAAAGATAAAGACTCCGTTCCAGATCACCGGACTTATACTTTGCACGAGCACATCAAAGACGTTGAAGTTGTTAAAGATCTGAGCGCATTAGATGGCGTTAAGGTAGCTGGAAGCGATGAAACCGTAAGACAATCGCTGGAAAAAGGTCTGGACAGCAAAATTTCTGCCCTCGTAACAGACAAAAACCAAGCTAGCTCGAAAGACGGAAAATATCAGGTCATCAAATTGACAACAACAGAGCCTTTCCCACAAGTACTGAATTATCTAGCTCATCAGTCTGCTGGTATTGTATCCAAGAAACAGGTTGAGAGCATTAACACTTATGATGTAGCTAAATTTGATGTAAACAAAGACGTTCCTTACGGAGACCAGAATACGGTAACTGAAGGCGACAAATACAACAACACATTGTTTGCAAGCGGTCCGTACATTCTGTCTTACAAGAACGACTATGAAGCTATTTTCTACAAGAACCCTGGTTACATGAAGGGCACTGAGAATGAGCCTAAGATCAATCAAGTGAAAGTTCGCTTCATTAAAGATGCTGACAGCACGCTGTCTGCTTTGCGTAGTAACGAGATTCATCTATACTACGGCGTTCCAGAAACCAAGTATGATGTCGTTAAAGGCGACAGCAAGCTGAAGCTGCAATCGATCGAGAGCAACGCCGTTTCATACCTACTCTTCAATACCAAGAACCGCGATGTGACGAAGAGCGAAGACTTGAGAAAAGCAGTTCTGTACTCCATCAATCAGGACGAGATTCTCGCTTTCTATGGCGGCAATAAGATTAAAGCCTTCTCCACTGTTAGCCCACTGGTTAAGACCGGTAACGAACTACAGGCAGACCCAGCAAAAGTGAAAGAATACTTGACTAAATATCAAGCTTCTAAATAATAATTAGCTATTAAAAGAGGCCTCGTACAGTCCATGAACTGTACGAGGCCTCTTCTCTATATATAAGACATCTTCATGAACGAAGTGTCCGCTATTTTAAGATTCGATAATAATTTCATTCAACTTCAGCTTCACAGGATTTTCAATCGTATCTCCTACCGGGCAGGTACGTTCGATGAATGCCACAAACTCTTCAACTCGTTCTTTTGGCGCATCCGTCTTTATATGTATATTATATCTGATATCGGAATATCCACGACGAACATCCGATTTATTCATAAATCCATCCGTATCGAGTTCTCCCTCAACTTCAACCCAGAAGTCTTCCAGATTGACATCAAATTTCCGAGAATAGACGCGTGCTACAATGGACTGACAGGCTCCTAGAGCACACAACACCAACTCCACCGGATTCATTCCTTCGTCTGTCCCGCCTAAAGATGTTGGCTCATCAATTGTAATCTCAAAACTTCTTGATTTCGCTTTAACAACCATTCCCTGTTGTAGATGTGCTGTCGCTCTAAAAGTTTCTACCGGCATTACAATCCCTCTTCTCATGAATTTTTAATGTGTGAATGTAAGCATTTTGCATAAATCCATAGAGTGATAAAATCAAATTACGCAATATGCTAATGTATCCGATTATATCATACTTATCCAGTAGGAATTGTTATAGTTGATTCGAATTCTGACAGAATTTCATGAAAGTCTTTATATAGATGCACAAATGAGCCCTCCAAAGGATCATCCATGGAGGGCTCGTTCTATCAAATGTACATTGACGTGTCTACTTAGCGATGCCTGAAACCAATTCCATACATTTACTGTACGGCTACAGATTCGGCAGTAATGCAATCTGCCATCGAGAATACCGACACATCGCCTGGAGACGCTGGAATAAATGCTGTGTCACCACCAGCATGACGAGCACTAAAAGTTACGATCTTCGCTTTACCTGGAATGAGATCGAAGAAGTTGTCACTGAATATTCCCTCAACTTCTGCCGACAGCCACACATAACGAGCAAATCGACTACTCTCTACCTTAAAGGATGTTCCACCGCTTCCTGCCACTTCTGTTACCTTAATATCTGCTTGTTGCAACTGTAGTTCCTTATCGTTTACAAAATAATGTTCTTTATGATCCACGAGTTCTGCTCCAAGCTTCAATTCAGCGCATAACACAACCGAAGACGGATCGTGCGTACCTAGCAGCTCATCCACTTGTACTTGGTACACAACGAGTGCTGCTTGTGGATCAGCATGCACAGGTAGGGAAAGACCCTGAAGTTCTTCTCCATCGAAGTTATAAAGCGCTAAGTGTAACTCCCCTGTCACCGACTCAGATATATCGGATATCAAGTGAACTGACAACGTGTCATCCTTTTGTTCGATCGCAAGACATACATCTCGAAGACTCCGCTTGGCAACATACTGCATTGCCTTCCAGCGACCCAAGTAGTCCATTCCTGCCCAAGAAGCAACAGGCCAGCAATCATTCATCTGCCAATACAGCGTTCCCATACAATAAGGCTTGTTACGACGATGAGCCTCTATTGCAGTCTTCATCGCTTCGGCCTGCAGCATTTGGCTCATATAGAGGAACGATGGGAAGTCCTTCGGCTCATTCATATACTGGTCCATATAATTCTTAATCAGACGGTTGCCCGCTCCATTCTTCTGATGCGCCAGCATGACTTTGGATTCCAATTCCATATCGGTCTCCTCAGCATACGTTCTTACCGTTCTCGGTTCAGGGAACGACTGGAACCCATATTCACTCATGAAGCGACCAACATAGACGTTATAGTTATCAAACGGTTCGGTATTATGCCATACTCCCCAGTAGTGAATATCTCCACTCGTTGTGCTAGGATTCGAATGTTGATTCTTATCTCTGCTGAGAGAGACGATCGGAGAAGATGGCCAGTACTCTGCTCCAGGTGCACAAAGACTAACGGCTTCCGGCAAAACTCGGTGGAAAATAGCCTCATAATCAGCCCATATCTTTTCACGAATCTCGTGGCTATAATCTTTCTTCCATCCCCAGCCTGCTTTTTCGTCATAATGGGCCCATGCAGAGTCGATCTCATTGTTCCCGCACCAGAGAACAATACTTGGGTGGTTTCGCAGACGAGTGATGTTCTCCTCCGCTTCCAGACGAACGCTCTCAAGGAAAGCCTCATCGCCTGGATACATGCTGCAAGCAAACATAAAGTCCTGCCACACCATCAACCCGTATTCATCACACAGATCATAAAATATTTTCTCTTCGTAAATACCGCCACCCCATACACGAAGCATGTTCATGTTGGATTCGGCCGCGGATGCTATCTCGTGGCGATAACGCTCTTCGGTTACTTCCGTCAGGAAACTATCATTAGGAATATGATTCGCACCCTTAGCGAATACAGGCGTTCCGTTGAGTTCGATGTAGAATGAAGTTCCCGCTTGATCTGCCTTCTGAATAAGCTTTACACTCCGTAGACCCGTGCGGACCTCAGCATCCGCTATAACGCGATCTCCACTTCGAATCTCTGCACGAAAATCATATAAATTCGGGTCTCCAAGTCCTCTACTCCACCATAACTTCGGATTTTGTATTTCCATTTCAAGCTGAGCTATATTAGTTCCGCTATCCAGCTTAAGCTCCGACTTCCACTCTTGCCCTGCCGCCGTAACGATGAGGTTACCATTCAGTTCATCATCTGCTTCAACGGTCACAACAGCTGTAACTCGTGCAACAGATTCATTCACTTCGTCCTGACGAATAAACAGATTGCGAATTTCCACTTCCGACCAAGCCTCAATCCGGCATTCACGCCAGATGCCACTCGTTACAAAACGCGGGCCCCAGTCCCAGCCATAATGGTAAGGAGCTTTACGTGCAAAAATACTCACTCGCTTATCTCCCATGCCACCTACTTCGGATTGATCATTCGATGCCGGAAGTGCATACCCGAGTTTCTCTAGCTTCGGCAGATCTTCCTGAATTGGAGAACGGAACAGAACCCGGATCTGATTCTTACCTTCAGTAACCCGATCCTTAATATCAACCCGCCAAGAGCGAAACATATTGTCTGCGGACAGAACGACCTTTCCATTAACGTATACATCGGCATATGTATCAAGTCCATCAAATACAAGCTCCAGATGAGATGCTGCTAACTGCTCCTCTGAAATGTCAAAGCTCGCTTCATACTCCCAATCCTTCTTATCAATCCACTGCAGATCGTGCTCATTCGTTCCATAGAATGGATCAGCAATAATACCGTTTCGAAGTAAATCCGTATGTACACATCCAGGTACTTTAGCAGGTAGCCATTCTTGTTCATCACAAGCTTTAAATGTCCAGTTACCTAAAAGTTGTGGTTTCATATTCGTCTCCTTGAGGTTTATTAGAGCTGTACCAGATCAAGAGAATATACACCCTCCAGGAAAGCCTTTTCATTTATCCTGACGATGAATATCTATCATTCACGAAGACAACTCTGAGAAATCTATTGCCAATAAACAATAAATAGAACACTAACAAAATAATAACGACTCAATAAAATTATCATAATAATATTGTGTTTTCAATAACAAAATTATAAAACAGGTGTTAGTTTTTCAAATTAAAGAAAAACAGAGCTGTCCCAAAAGATCTAAGATCTTTGCGGAATAGCTCTGTTTGTTTTCCCCTACAAAATTACACACTTTGATCCACACGAGTCTTGTTGTATTGCTTATGGTTTATTTCAACCTCTGCTGACTCTCTCTGTTTCTTCAACCAGATCTTATACTGATTATCAAGTAACCGATTCATAATATCCTCTTGTACCTCAGCTACCGGATAGAAACCTTCATCTCTGCGTTCTAATCCTTGCAACACAGCGAATCCACCTTCAATCGTTATGACATTGCTAATCTCTCCAGGGGATAGTTCTCTAGCCGCTTCTAACAATTCAGTCGCATATTTATGATCTCCCCGTTCCGTCGTTTCGTCAAATACCTGTTCTGAAAGTTCGACCATCTCTTTATTATGGTCGGCGGCTTGATCTAACGAGTGTGAACGTTCGGCCTCAAGCTTGACTTGTTTTGCAATGTTCCAAGCCTTCTCTTTAATCTCTGTTGTATTGTTTACCACCAGCTTTTTTGTTCGGATATAGAGTGGTTTTTTGTACAGTGAATTCTTATGTTCACTATAGAATGTAAACACTTGATGCGGAGAAAGGTCGAGCTCGCTCTTCGCCAAATTCTCCTTGAGTCGTATGACCATGTTATTAAATGAATATTGAAAAAACTCTTCTTCGCCATAACTTTGCGGACCATAAATCACTTCGCCATGTTCCACTGCCTGCTTCCTACGCTCGTTCTCCTTCTTCAGCAGTTGAAGAAATCCTTCGTATGAAATATCGGATTCAGCTATGACTCCCGTTTCAACCGCAGCTACTTGCTGCAATTTGATCGAAATACACCGCTCCAAGGCTCTCTCCCGAAGCAGCTCCATTGGAGTGCCTCCATCGAAACTCTTGTCCCAAAATTCTTGATCATATTCTACTTCATATTTGTTTTGGAATTCATGAATGACGCCCACTCTTTCAAATGACATGGCCGCTTCAAATTCCCGAACGGATACATCAGCACCATTAATCTTTAACACATACTGGTCAGCATTTAGATCGCTTTTCATGATCCAGTAACCCCCAGCGGCGAAACAAAGGCTAACGAATCCAATAATTACAGTCAACATGTATTTATGTTTAAGAAGCATCCTTTCGTAACCCTCCCCTTACGGTGAGTTTGTCCCATATACTTCAGCCTCCACATAGTGGTTCCAGATGTTCACGTTGCTTCCAGCAGACCAGAATCTAACGTATCTGGCTTGTACAGGAGTAAAGGTTATCTCTTTCCCCGCTGCTGTCTCGGCATACTCTGCATTCGTACCTACTCCCTGACCGGCGCTGTTATTAGTGTCGTTATTAAATACCGTAGTTACACCGGTTGAGAAATCAGCGGTATTAGACAATTGAACAATAACATCTTTATATTGTCTGCCATCGAAGTAATGCCACAACTTTATCCGATCCACGAGATAGGAAGTGCCAAGGTCTATTTTCATCCACTGTAAACCGGAATCCAGTCCTGCATACAGCTCCTTATTGTTGACGGAACCATCTGTTACATAAGCCGAATTATTCACGAAGCTACCCGAAGTAACGGATTTGCCAAGCGCTAAGTTCGATGGAACACTAACATTGGCCTGATGTTCGTACACGCCACGATCCGGATTTCCATAATAAAGGGAATTGCCCCAGAAATCCTTGCCACCATTATTTGGAATGCTGACACCACTATTGAGCGCCGGGGATGTGTTCTTCAACTGATACCCAGCCAATGTGTTTCTTCCAATCTGTCCCGTTCCCGGATTCACGAACTGAGGGTCCGCCGTAATCTTGTTCGGGTCATTTGGCGTAGAAGCATAATTACCGTAGAAAATATTATTATTGTAAGTGTAATTCGCTCCCCAGCCGCTCGTAGATGTCGTTCCTTGGTTGTAGAAAATATTATTCTTAAAGGATGCCGTTCCGCTATTCGTATTAAATACGTTAGCTTTCAGACCACTCCGAGTATAGAACACATTGTTGTATACACTCGCATTAATTGGATTCGTTGCTGTGATTAGGTAGTTCTTATCGTTCTGACTTATGTTGTATCGGTAAATAGCGTCTCTAGAGTATTCCGTACCATAACTGATAAAGAGCATAGCTCCCCCTTCGTTGTCATGGCTGTAGTTGTATTGAAAGATCGTCCGGTTCGTCCGGGCATCCGCATCCCATGCCATACCGTCTCTTGTATCCTTGCCGTTAAACGCCTCGTTATATTGGAAGACAGCATCATCCGCCGAATATGCCCACATTCCTGCATTGTAACTAATATTGTTGTTTCTGAGGTTGAACCCGTCTATTGTGTTGTATTCAATTAATGGGGACTGTACCCCTTGCGCTACAATACCATCACCGCCGATGTTACTAAAATAGTTGTTGCGGATGACAACATTGGTGCTTCCAGTCCATGGACCCGCTCCCCCAGTCTCCCCCGTCCGGTTAGACCAAGACGTCCACGTCAGCGTAATGCCTTCTCGGTCAAGATCGCGTATCGTTGAGTTCTCAATGAGAATATCATTAAATTTGGTGATCGTGCTGCTCCCCGTAATTTGAAAGAACATGCCGCCCGTATCTTTCGCCGTGTTATTGTTCGTATGCGGGATATTAGGCCATACATCATGAATGACCAAGTTCCGGAAATAAAGGTGATTCACTGTTCCGTAATCTTCCGCATGAACGTAGATCCCTCTTCTTGTAAAAGAATCTGTATAGTTCGCCGAGATATCGAGGTTACTAATCTCCCAGTATTCCTGATTAAACAGATGTAAGGTTTGCTTGGAAGTAGCACTGCCTGTAAACGCCGGCTTGTTCCCCGTGCCATACATATCAATCTTGATCGGTTTGCCGCTTGCTCCTGATCCCTTTGGCCAGAGTTCTCCGCTCCACACGCCACCTGCTTTAAATAGAATGCTATCTCCCGGCATAAACGTAGTGCTGTTCACCTTCGTTAGGGTCTTCCAAGCGGTGGTTGGACTTAAACCATCATTTGCATCATTCCCGCTTACCGAGTCTATATAGTAAGCGCTATCATTTGCAAGCACACTTGAAGCCTTTTCCGAGAATGCTCCTACCATGACCATACATAACATGACCACCACCAACATCATGACCTTCCTAACTCCTTTTCGATTCATGCATCTGCCTCCTATATATTTTAATACGCAAAAGCGCCTCTACTTAATAGAATCTGTTCTTAACCTAACACCTGAACATTTCCTGTTAATCGGAAGAGACGCTATTACGGTGAAACCTAATTTCTCATGTTTACGTTCTATTCAATTCCGGACTCTTTTGCCTTGGTATTAACTTCTTCGATCATTTTATCGAGCCCTTTGGATTTGTAATTATTCACAATATCATTCCATACTTGATCAACTGGCTCTTTGCTTAGCATCACTTTTAAGAGATCATCATGATCAAGAACACTGAACTTGTCCTTACTTGGTGTAGACATGTAAGTCAAACGAATATCATAATCTGCCACTTTTGAGTTTTCCATACTCCAGTTAATAAAATCAACCGCTTCTTGTCTAATCTTTTTGTTCGCGATCGTTGGGCTATCCATATCATAAGCAGCAGAAGTATTATAAGTAACCAGATTTAGCAAGAGGCTCTTCGCTGGATATTTCTCGTTAAGATTCTCTTCGTGAAGAGGAACCTTCTTATCTCCTTCTACCTTATAATCTTCACCTTCGATACCGTATGTGAGCAAATCAAGACCTTCTTGGGAAAGAACATAATCATAAATTCTCATGATACGATCCATCTTCTTGTCGTCCAGCTTCGCATTAAAGTAGCTTTCTGACCAATATGTCTTAAATACAGGGTGATAACGCTCACCATCTAGACCTTTTAATGGTTTTAGTACTTTTACATTCTCAGTGAAGTCTACATCTGGATACGCTGTCTTCCAACGTTTCTCATAGACGTTCTGATCAATACCTGTGAATCCGCCACCCATCAAAAGTGCTGCTGATTTACCAGATACAAATTTATCATAAGCTGTGTCTGGCTTCGTCAAAGCGATATCCGGGTCTACCAGCTTGTTATCAAACATTTCTCTCATATTTTGAAGAGCAGGTAATGAGTTCTTGCTGAATACAGCTGGAACGAATTGACCATCTTCTTTAACCCATTTGAAATCGCTGCCGCTGCCATCGCTTGTCGCTGCTGCGTTTCCATACAACCAGAAGAATCCACCTAGCATTTTAGTCGTTGAAGAAGTCAGACCCGTTACTTTCTTGCCTTCTGGGTCTTTGTCTACGATAGCTTGCAGCATGGCTTTAAACTCATCCCATGTTTCAGGCTCTTTCGTAATACCCGCTTGTTGAGCAAGGTCCCATCTGTACAATACAGGACGGTCAAGTACACTCCATTGAACCGTAGGGAACATACGTCTAGGTACGTTATAGAACTTACCGTCTTCACTAAGTCCTTTAATATCAGGCGTTTCAAAATACTTAGCCAAGTTCGGGTAAGCGGTCATATCTTCTGGAAGAGCTTTAACTATCCCCTGGTTTACCCAGTTTCTATAGTACTGCGTTCCAATTGCGTCTGTCGCAAAGATATCTGGAAGCTGACCAGAAGCAGCCCACATTTGATATTTCTGTACATAGTCATCCCATGTCACGTTTACAGGCTTCAGTGTGACGTTGAATTTCTTCATCAGATCCTGAAAAATTTTATCATGTTCAAACTTAGCGGCAACATTATCGATATCCCAATAGGCTAGCGATATTTCAAGGTGATCCTTAAATGGATCATCGCTAGAAGTCGTTGTGCTCGTTCCCCCATCGCTATTGTTGCCTTCATTTACTGCTTCCTTTGTACCGCATCCAGCGAACAAGCTGGCCATCATCACAAGGACGATGGTGAGCATGCTGAATTTGCGTAGCTTTTGCATATAAAACCCTCCCTTTTTTTGTATAGCAGATGTCTGTATGTGAAAGTGTTATTCTTTCATGGATCCGACAAGGATGCCCTTGGCGAAGTGCTTCTGCAAGAATGGATACACAAGCATGATTGGTAGACAGGAGATTACGATACTTGCCATCTGCAGACTCGGCGTGTATACCTTGGACAGATTTTTCTGCTCTGCCATCGTCATCGCCATACTATTGAGTGATGAGCTAGCCGTAATCAGAACATTCCTGAGGTAAATCTGTAGTGGTGCCTTGTCCGAATCACTGATAAAGATCAGGGCATGCCACCATTCATTCCAACGTTCAACGGCGTAGAACAGTCCAAAGGTTGCCATGAACGGCATGGAGATCGGAATAATGATTTTGAGCAAAATATACATATCATTCGCACCGTCCAGCTTAGCGGACTCTTCAAGTCCATCTGGAATCGTACTGAAATAGTTCTTCATAATAATCAGGTACATCGTATTAATACCTGCTGGAATGATCATAACGAGAATGTTATTGATCAGTCCCACTTCCTTAACGATCAGATAGAATGGAATCAATCCTCCGTTAAAGAACATCGTGAAGAGGATGAGCGTTAAGGCAAGATTTCTACCTGGCATTCCTTTTTTGGAGAGAGCATACGCACCTGCCACAGAGATAATCATACTAAAGATCACTCCGCCTACGGTCACTAGAATTGAAACTACGAATGCATTCCAGAATTTCGAATCCGCTAGAACTACCTTATAAGCTGTAAGGTCAAAAGATAGTGGCAGCCAGTACAAGTCGCTCTTACTTATCACATCAAACTTAGCAATCGATATTATAAGAACATTATAAAAAGGGTAAAAAGTAATGATTGCGAGTATCCCGAGAACGATATAGGTTACTACATCGAAGGTACTCATTTTCTTCTTCGTAACGGTCTGTTCCATGTCGCTTGTCAGCTCCTCTCAGGTTAATACAATCCTTGTTCTCCCATCTTCTTCACTGTGATGTTCGCGATTACCAGAAGCACGAGGTTGATCACTGACTTCAGAAGCCCGACCGCGGTCATATAACCAAAATCTGCACCGACTGTAAATGTCGTTCGATAAATATAGGTATCGATGGTATCCGCTACGGAATATACCGGTGAACTATACAAGTTGAAGATTTGATCAAAGCTACCGCCAAGACTCATCAGTCCTCCAACGGTCAGTACGAACAGAATAGCTACCGTGCTCTTTATACCTGGCCAAGCGATGAATCTTAAGCGCTGGAAACGACTTGCCCCATCAATCTCAGCAGCTTCATACAGATCTGGATTGATCCCCGCAAGCGCTGCCATATATATGATGGAGTCCCATCCAATCTCTTTCCACACATGGCTTATGTAAAGCATAGGCCGGAATTCGTTCTCATTGACCAGCGGAGAGGATGAATCCATGCCGAACAGTGAGAGAATCTGATTGTATACCCCATCATTACTGAGGATATTGGTTAAAATTCCTGCGAGAACAACCCATGAGATAAAGTGCGGAAACGTAAACAACGTCTGAAAGAACTTTCTCGCCTTGTTCCGGGAAAACTCATTCATCACAATGGCCAAAATGATAGGAAGCGGAAAATGAATAACAAGCTTAGCCAAGCTGATGATGACTGTATTTTGAAATGCATTCCAAAATTCCATATCATCCACTAGCGTCTTGAAATGATCAAATCCGATCCAAGGGCTTCCAAGAATCCCTTTGCTGAAATCGAATGTTTTCAACGCCAGCGTGACCCCATACATCGGTAAATAACTAAATACCAAGTACCATATAACGACAGGAAGCAACATTAAATAGTGATACTTATATTGACGAACCGTACTCCATAAAGCGCCTTTAGAGCTGCGCCCCTCCGATCTTCTCTCTGTTTTCATCCACTCTCGCCGCCTTACTTTTGTATTTTCAAGATCGTGTGCCGCCTCGCTGAATGCGTTTACATTCCTCGGAATATCCTAACGGCTCATGTCGAGTTCATGTAGTCATTATATAAAGCTTCTGTTCTGACGCATATAGACATAATTCGGGTTCTATTTGGAATTAATTAAGATTGTTACTTTTCGCGCCATATCATAGTTTTGTATATAAACATCGTAAAATTGTACATATTCAAACCACACTTCTACCGTTTACCGAAACCAAAAAGTGTTGTATTCTTTCCATATAAAGTGAATACGCTTTCAGTGCGGCATAGGAGGTCCATATGTACAAAGCTATAGTAGTGGATGACGAGAAATGGATCGTAGAGGGCATTAAAGTAGGAGTAGATTGGGAGCAATTCGGTTTTGAGGTTGTCGGCAGTGCGGAGAATGGGCAAGAGGCCTTGAAACTGATTCAAGAGCTTCATCCAGATGTCGTCTTAACCGATATTAAGATGCCTCTCATGAATGGACTTGAATTGATTAAGATGGGACGAGAGATGTCCCCAGATACATTATTTGTTGTTCTCAGCGCACACGCTGAATTCGCATATGCTCAGAAAGCGTTAAACTATGGTACGTTTGGTTATTGTCTCAAGCCGTTTGAGATTGAAGAAATCCACAGCACGCTGAAGAAACTGTCAGCCACATTAGCAGACCGCCAGCACTCAACTATACACCCTAGTTCTTCTCCTGAGCTGTACGAATCGATCTGTGCTAACGAAACGGAGATGGTCAGAAAGATTCTACGGACACATGGAATGGAACCGAATGGTCAAGTGAACTTGCAACCTATTGTCATTCAAAGCAATAAATTGCCTGTGATTTCTGGGGAAATACAGCATTTAAGCTTTCAGATGAGCGCTAGGCGATTAGGCTGCCTAGTATATGAGGATGCATCGAAGGCTTTTATAGCAGATATATTATCTCGCTATGATGCATCCGTATATAGTATCGGAATAGGCCATCCCCTCTCTGACCTTACTGAGCTTAGCTCATCCCTAGAGGCTGCCTCTCTTGCATCTTACGGCATGTTCACAACAGGCAAATCTGGCGTATTCCATGCTCCCCCGCATCTGAATCCGCTGATTGAAGAAATGCTGCGGAATCTCTCGGAGTCTTTGGTCAAGAAAGACAGAATTCAGTTTATGACTTGTATGAACACAGCTAGAAGTCAATTTCATAACGGACAATTTAGCATCAAAGATGCCTATCTGATATTCACCGCACTCATGACTTTATTCTACCGAGAGGGAGCAACGAGTTCTGCCAAAGTATTCGAGGGTTATGAACAGCTCTCCTATCACTATGGAGACGCGGACAGAATGATCGACTATTTGGTAGAGCATACACTGGAATACCTATCCGAGGAACCCCCCTCTATGGTGACAGAGGTTTCCCATAAAACAATCAAGAAGATATTAGAGTTTATCCATGATCATTTTACAACCGAAATTTCGATCCAATCTTTATCGGAGAAATTTTATCTGAGCCCCAACTATCTATGTCATTTGTTCAAAAAAGAAGTGGGAGATAATTTTATCGAATATATATCTCGACTTCGGATTCAATACGCTTGCAAACTACTGACGGAGACGGATCTGCCTATTAAGCAAATCGGTGAGAAATGTGGCATCCATGATTACTTCTATTTCACAAGAATCTTCAAGCGAATCCAAGGGCAGACCCCTACCCAGTACCGAGAGCATACGAAATGAAGTGGTTCAAAAAATTATCGATCCGCATCCAGGTGATGATTATCGGGCTCATCATCATCGCCATGGTGCCTATTATTGTATGGAATGTATATAAACAGATGAGCGAGTTGATCATTGATCAGAATACTCAATATAACAAAGAGCTTATAGAGATTATGAAAGAGCGCGTCTCTTCGAACTACGCAGAAGTTTCCAAGCTCATGGTGAACCTTGGTTATGACGCAACCGTTCAGAATTTTCTTGCGGAAAGCGACAATCTAAAAATCTATGAAATATCCAAAAAAATAGATAGTCTCATGGATGTTTTTAAGAATACGAATCCTGATATATTGGACATCTCCATCGTAAACAATGCAGGAAAGCTCATATCATTAAAGGGAAGTATCCCTGATATCTATAATCTAGCGAGCAGACCTGAGCAAGGTGGGGCCGTTCATTATGCGGGCTTTCGAACCGCTAGTCATTACAACGATCGGGACAAGTTCCTATTCAACATGAATATTTTTTCACTGGGCAATAAAGCTACATACGGAGAGAATGCCGGCTATTTGATGATTAGTCTGGATTCGCATTCCATTAATAAGGAGATTGAGAAATACCCAAGACTAGCTGGGACGAATTTCTATCTATTTGAGAATAATCATCTCGTGTTCTCGAACAGCAGTCAGGATAAGGATCTTATTGAGCAGATTAACAGTCTGCACATTGAGAAAGACCAAGATCAGTCCGTTATTAAGACAAGCGCAGGGAAACGATATATTCTTCAATCCCATGTGCTGCCCGAGATTGAGGGAAAGATTGTAACGGCAACGCCGATCAGTATCTTAATGAAAGGACTCCAGCCTTTAAAAACGAAAAGCTTTGCCTTAGTCTTAATTATGCTGCTACTCATCTCCATCCCATACAGCATCTTAATGATGAACATATTAAAACCGCTTTCCAAGCTCATGACCTTCATGAAGCAATTGAAGACCGGCAGTCTCAATATCCTGCAATCCAAGGTCCGATTGGAAGGCTACGCGGAGATTGAGATGATCTCAAGTGAGTTCAATACCATGCTCCAGCGGATCAATAATTTAACGAATCAATTGATACAATCGGATACAGAGCTATATCAATCAGAGCTTGAGAAGCAGCGTCTGCAATATGCATTTCTACAGAGTCAGATTAACCCTCATTTTCTAAGTAACACGCTGGATACCATCAAGGGAATCGCCATTGCGCAGGGGAGTAAGGAAACCTATGAAATGGCTGGGGCTTTAAGCCGAATGCTTAGATACAGCATTAAGGGAGGAGACGAGGTGAGTCTTGGCGACGAGCTGCAGATTGTCGAGGCCTACATCCGAATTCATCAGTTAAGGTTCTCTGATCGGTTTACGTATAAACAACATTGTCCGGAAGAACTTATGCAGCTTCGTATTCCGAAGATGATCATTCAGCCCGTTGTTGAAAATGCGCTGACGCATGGACTTGAGACGTTAGCGACAGGCGGAATCGTGAGCATTCATGTACAGCAGGACGACCAAGGTGTGCTCACCGTCACCATATCGGATAACGGCAGTGGCATAGCCCCAGCTCGTCTGGAGGAGCTGCACAACATGCTGGATTCTGGAGATAAAGACAAGGTACTGAAAGAACATATTGGTGTGGCTAATGTCCATCACCGAATTCATGTGAAATACGGCGATCCCTATGGATTAAGCCTACGAAGTGAGCAAGGTAGAGGGACCGAGGTCACCCTCTCCTTCCCTTCGGTAAAGTCTGACTTTCATGTGGACAGGGTCGTGTAACGATATAAAGGATGCCGGAATGAATCTCCGGCATCCTTTGTATATTACAGACTATTAGGTGCTATATGTATTCCATTAGCTAAAATGCTTAACTACAATATAAAACCTTGGATAGATACGAATAGTGTGAATGCAGATAAGGTCATCAATAACCAGCCTTTGTACTTCTTATTTTGCTTAAATTCATCTAATCCCATCACAAATATAGTTAAACCCATAGATAGCATCATAACGGGTTGGTACTCAAAATTATCCGTTATAAGCCCATAAAACGCTACTGCTATGGTGACTGTAGAAAATAATACTCGCAGTATCATGAACAACGTTAATCTTCCTCCTCTGCGCCACGGTACTGTTAGTCCTCTATAATCTGTACATTCTTAGCTGTTCTACGCTGGGAATCGTCTAGGCTCGGATTTTCGATTAAATCGAATTCAACTTTTTGCCCCTCAACAAGAAGACGAAACCCGTCCGACAATCGAATCGGGTCTGGTAAAATCTCGCTAAAGTGAACAAATACATGGTTACCATCCTGACCATCTAGCATGATCCGCCCATAACCTTTGTCTTCTTTATACCATTTCACAATGCCCCATCGTCTTTCACCCATATCGGCTTCCTCCTAAGCAATATAAAAGATGAGACCTTGGCTCTGTGCTGCAGTTTGGCTGTAGAAACGCCTTATTTCATGAAAGTACTCCAGCATATAGGAAAAGAATGCATCCGCATCCTCGTCTGAAACCGTATCCGGATCAAGAGGATATACTTCCTCCCTGACCATGGCCGTGAAATCATACCGCGAGCGTAGCTGCGCCTCATCTAGCTCAGACATAGCTTGAGATGCTGCTGCAACTTGCTCGGCGTGTAAAGCGAACGCCCCAAACGAGCCAAAATCGATGCCTTTGTCTGACTTTAGTGGAACCACATGGCCAAGAGGGGGCTCTCCATCGGAAATCATTCCACAAAGCAAATAATGAATCGCCTCCCAGGTACGATCAATGTTCAGTCCCGGGTAATCGCCTATGGTTAGACTCTTAAGTGCAACTTCTCCTGCTTCAATCTGCTTCACCAGATTGTCATTCATCGCTACATAATATCCACGCATTCCCATACATCCTTCCTTCCATAATTAATCGTAACCCTACTACACTATCTCGTGACATATCAAACTACCCCATATATTGATGAAACAGCTGATACAATGCTATAAGAAATCCTAAAATACTCGCTTTCATTTTAGAAGAATGATAACTTTCGCTGCGATACAAATAAGGAAAAACCGCCATAAATCCTATGGGAATAAATAACTGAAAGATACCTTCCGTTGTAGCGTAGGAAAAAACGGGCATAATCGTTGTACAGATCAAAAAGTAAATAAAAACGGTAAAACGTCTCGTTTCTAATTGCTTGCTCCACCTTACTAATAAGAAAATGATAATAATCCCAATTATCGTAATATGTAAAGGCGGTAGAACAATAGCAGCGTTCCCAAAACTGAATTCCATTCTGCACCGCCCCCTCTTTTTTAATCGTTGTTATAAGAAACTTTCTTGTTAGAATAAAAATAGTAAATGTTTGTTTTCTCTCATCTTCTTTATTAACTTAACAATTCCTCGAATTATAATTATAGATAAAATGATAATTAGGATTGGAGCAAATTCTAACATAAACATAGGAACGAATGCTGATAATGAAACGAAAATCTCATAAATGAAGAAGTAATCAACGATTCCAGCAACGACACAAGACATCACAATGAATTGAAATTTCTGATAATAATAACTAAGCCTATAGTAGGCTCTCCTTAAATAATCAAAGGTTTTCATATTTCACCTCAACGCATTTTATTTACAATATGATACGATTATGTTTATAAATGGTTGCGTTTGTTTGTATAATGGTGAGTATAGAGACAACAAATATGAAGTGAAACGGAGAACCATGATGATCCATACGTTTAAGAAAAGTTCGTACAAGCTATCTGCCGCTGCAGTTCTCTTGATTGTTGCCTTGGGTGCCATCTTTCTCAGCATGGCATCTGATGACGGAAAGAGTGCCGAGCTGGGCACGACTGACCAAGCTGCCAGCCCTAATAGGGAGCTGTCCCCTGCGTACGACAATACGTTTAGCTGGTTTAGTAGCCTTGATCGGGCACTCGATTTTCCGAAGTATGACTTTAAAGTACCTGACTATCTTCCTGAAGGTTATCAGCTTGAGAATATAACTTATTCTATAAATTTCTCCAATGCCGACCGGACTGATCTTATTGATGTAGCAACCATTCGTTTTGTAGCTAATTTTGGCACGGATCGTGAACAAACAATAGAAATGATCGCTTCCAAGGGCCAGGGTAATTTATTGGAGCACAATCAACTATGGGGGGCTAACTATCCCTACCACAATGCTAAGGAGACCCCGAAATACCGACAGAAAGCCGTAATGATTGGCAATACCGAAGGCACTCTATTCACGGATAAGAGAACCCTAAAGAAAAAACCAGAAACAAGCAAAAGCTTTTACTGGCAGGATGACAGTGTATGGTACGCAATCAATTATTTCAACGAGCATTTATCCCAAGAAGATCTCACCAAAATGGTCCAATCCTTTGTTTTTCCACAGCAAGTGAAGCATATCCGCTACGACGGAGATGGAAATTCATTTGTTCTTTATAATGAAAAGGATCTGCTTGCAGCCAAGAATATTCTTGGCCTAAAGGTAAGAATCCCAACTAAATTGTCTAAACTTAATCTGGATTATTCCATTCTACTTAAAGCTGACGATCAGAATACTGACTATGGATTCAGACAAGTAAAGGACACGATGTTGACAGTTTACAGCCCAACGCGTGATTCCTCAATGTATGGTGTAAGCAATTATTTATCGCTTTATCAGAGTAAGGAACCCCTTTTCGATGCCTCCAAGCTATCGTTCACACGGAAGCTAGAGATAGATGGCGTCGAAATTTCGGCTTATGAAGACCAGAAACATATCTACGTAATACCCGATAAAAAAAGAAAATGGCCTATCTATTTATGGAAGCAAGATGATGTTTATTATACCGCTGTTTTCTCTGGCATGGACCAGGAACAGGAAGACAACTTGAAAGAAATAATCTCAGCTCCCTTGCGATAGAAGTATAGAAGAGGATATTTTAAGTAGCCGCCTGAATAGGGACAAGCCCCTCCCGAATTGATCGAGAGGGGCTTGTCCCTATTCTTAAAAGAGTAACTCACAATCTTTATGCTCCCATACATCAAATAAGTTTCCATCCAGATCCTCAAAAACGAAAAACTTACCGTAAATCCCTTCATTACTGATTTGTCTAGTAGTAACTCCATCAGATGATAGTCTCATATGTAATGATTCAATATCATCTGTGAAAAATGTTATAACCCACCTTGAGCGTCCGTTTACTTCAAAAACGGCTCTTGTGTCATTATCAGATTCAATCAAATCTATTATTGGACGGTTATCCCTGAATAAACTTATATAATTCCCTCTATCGTTCCTGGTGTTAAAACCAAAGTGTCTCACAAACCATTCTGCAGATTTTTTAACATTTTTAACTGGAATAACATTATACGCTATTCCTAAAATCCTTCCATTCTCCATACGGCTTCCCCCTGTCATAACTTATCCAAATTTAATCATTCATTAGTAGATATCCAATTTCCATACTTGATCTTCTTTCTGTAGACCTAAAGCCATGGAATGAGTCATTGTTTCTAAACTAATCGTAATAAGTACAGTCACCTTATTCTCCTCAGCCGTACTCTCATCCACTTTTAAAGAATCATAATATCTGTAATGTAATGCCGTTTCGGAATCATCATTCATTGTATTCTCGAAATAATCTTTCCGAAATTTATCTTGGTCAGGAAGTTGACCGCCATTATAGGTAATCTTATATATCAAGTCTGGATCGCCTATTGAAAGACAGTAAAGATAAACCAGCACCATGTCCTCAGGGGTGAAGTTGTATAGGTCTTGTAAGTTCCTATCCGATTTAAAGCGAGTAAAAGCCTCCTGCTTCTCTAAAGATAGCTGTTTAAGATAAGAGAACTTTTCAACGTATTCCTCAACAGGACTCGTGTTTATATCATGATTAGAAGATTTATTCACTTGGACTTTTTCAAGGACTTTCACGGGCGCTTCGGACCTTATGGTCTTATCTGTGTTGCCACTGCTGCATGCCGACACTAAGGAGATTATTACTAGCATGAACAAAACAAATCTTGCTTGCCTCAAATTATCACTCCTCAATATAACGGATTCATCACAACATTTAATTCCCCGTTAGAATAACTAGATCCTTTTAAAAATAATAATAAAAATCTAATACTCTGTTATCATATTTTTGGCCAAGCTCTAACCTGTTAATTTGGTTTCTTATATTTAGAAGAGAGCACGAACTGCAAGGAAGGCAATCAATTAGCCAAGTATCTATATTAATTTCTTCAAGCTGGGAGTCTATAGATAACGCATGTACTGCTATTTCGTTAAGCATGTGTCCATTAATTATATGGGACTTGATTTCATAACATGCATCTCCGTGGTACACCCAATTCTCAGCGTTTAAATTATATACATATCCACATTCATTACATTTCATATTATCCTCCAAAGAAATCGTATCCCTAAGGTGAAGCCAATAGCCGACAATACGCTATCATATCCATCCAGTTGAAAATAGGAAACCGTTTATAAGTCCATAAGTATTCTTTTCTCTAACGCCAACGAAGCTCTCCTTCGAGCATATTCGTGCTTGTCTTGTAAAAACATTCTTAAAATCCCATCTAAATTAGTATCTGAATCAGCAATTTCTCCAAGAGCGTAGGCTACCTGCCATCATGCTTCATAATCTTCATTCACCAAGGCTTTAGGGGCTAGGCATTTTAATACTCTTGGATGTTCAATAAGTGTCTGCATTACATTTTCACACTCGTTATCTCTTGCCAATATGTAGAGTATCAACTCATAAACATCAGCATCCCATTCATCAATACGTTCATGTTTTAAGACTTCGTATACAGCACTGTAAATCTTATCCCAGTGAAGATAATCAGTTTCCCATTCTCCATAAGTATCAGATACTCCATCTGCCCATTTCTTAAAAGATTTCATTTCATTTTCAAGATTCAGAATTGCATTATTCATCGACAACCACCTAGCTCAATGTTCTATCACTTCTAGGGCTACTCTGGATGCATTGGCTTTAATGTTTACAACTCCACCAATAGGAAAAGTGGCAAACGGAAACTCATGACCGAAATCTACATTCGAAATGATTGGAATGTTCTTCAACTGACTTTTCGTTGAAACCATTCTTCTAATGACATCTATGTTCATTTTGCAACAATCCTCAAAGCGCCCTAGTACAATACCCTTTACACCTTCAAAGCCTGATGTTTGAATGAGTGACTGGAGATTCCTTTCGAATTCATATCTGAAATAGTCGCCTACAAGGTTGTCATCCTCAAGGAATAATATCTTATTCCTGAGGTCTGGCATGAATTCTGTTCCTTGCAAAAGATTTAAAGTACAAAGATTACCTCCAACAATTTCTCCCTGAGCGAAGCCTTCTTGGATTACAAAGTATTCGTGTGCCAGTTTAGATGGTTCAATTAGATAAGTTTCATTCTGTAAAAGGCATTTTTCAAAATATGTATTGGTATACTCCATTTCTTTGTTAAATCCAAAGGACGAGAAATGTGGTCCATGATAAGTAATTAATCCTGTCTTAGCGTAGATCGAATTCAGCAAAGCAGTAATATCAGAGAAACCACATAATATTTTGGGATTCCTTTGTATTAATGAATAGTCTATATATTCTAAAATCTGGTTCACATTAAATCCGCCGATACAAGTTAGTATCGCTTTAACATTTTTATCAAGAAACGCGTCATGTAAGTCTTCAATACGAGATTCAATACTCGAAGAATCAGATTCATCGAGCTCACGACAATTTTTTGAAAACGAAATTTCAAACCCCTGATTCGTGAGAAATTCTAGAGCATTATCATACACCTCTTGCCGAATAATACTTAGGCTTCTTGAAGGTGCAATTACTCTGATTTCATCACCATAATTCAGTTTATCTGCAATCATGGAATACCCTCCTCGGTTCTCTTTTATAGTTGGTGTGCTCTCATCACCCTTAGAAAAATGGAAAATCAATTGCCTAAACAAAAAAAACGCGCTGGACACTTAGTCCTGCGCGTTGTATCTCACAGGATGGCTAGCGCGAAAAGCGTTAACCCATCCCAAGTTATAGGAATGTGTTAACGCTTCTTATGATGGTAGGATTGATTCAAAACCAGATTGAACATTCTTATCTCCCTCCCCAATTTATCAGTATTATGTTAATAATAGCTCTAGCCTTGCAAGGTAAACAAGGATTAAATATCCTGCACATTAGCTGAACAAAACCAGCCGATTAATGATCAGCTGTCTTCTTATTTTGATTGAGCTATCGTGTCCCGTTAGTTCAATGATGTGTTTTGTAAACTCCAATAGATTTTAGTTTCGTCGTTACAGAAAAACCCTTCCAAATCAGCAAAGTCAACAATTTTATTGATTGTATTTTTGTCTGAACAAAGTAATGAAAAGTGGCTATCCCAATGGGTTGTAAGTAAAATTTCATTATTGTGGGTAAATAGATTCAAGCGTTGATTTCTAAAAGCTGTGTTATCTTTGATTAAATCATCAATATATTCTAACTTTCGCTCTGTGCAAAATTCATCTCCAGACCATACCCAGTCATGTCCTTCTTGTTTTATTGACAAAAGCACCTTATTCATTAGAAACTCTGGAAAAAAACCTTCCATTGGTGCAATTAACTGAAACTGCTCACAAGCATTTTGAATTCTTTTAGAGATCTCTTCGTTTGCATATTGTTTTCTCAATCCCATGATTCGGGTTCTTAATCCAATGTCTAACTGGTTGTAACTTTCGGTTTCTGATATTGATAAAAACTGTTTCCATGTAATCATTTCGCACTTTTTTATAATGTCATTTTTACCTGGATACGTTCCTGGCTCAAATAAATCATAGCCAATTGATATTGGTTTAATGAATGGATGAAAAAAAACAAATACTTCATCATATATTCCCTTGTAAAAATCCTTTATAGGCGTATCTTCGGGTGCACAAACAGCATATTTATGAGATTGAGGTAACACTCTTGTATCACTCATTAAAACACCAACTTTCCCATAATTCACGACTATTATAGCATTTTTAAACCTAAACTAAACTGCCCGTTAGCTTAATGATAAAAACTTTGAACCTGCCCACAGAAGTATTTCAACAACTACCAATAATCCACTTATGAGAATCGAGATAAGGGATTTTGAAACAGATTTCCAATTATTAATGCCACCAAGTCCGAAGATGCTCATCAATAAGGAAAACGTAGCCATGAAAAGTATAATTATATGAGCATTAACAGGTAAAACGGAGGTAAATCCCGTTAGATAAAAACCACCCCAACATAACATTGAGAAAAAAATGGAGTAGGTGTTAATTTTCTTTCTCATATTCATCCTCATTTCAACTCCTTCATAACAAGACGTCTATACTTATATAAAGTTTCGTTATTCTGCCCGTTAGCTGAAAAGGCAGCCGATGACCTCGGCTGCCTTTTGTCATAGTGCTTTCATGTCCCGTTAGTGCAATCAATTATTAAGAAGAACCTTCGTTGTCGGTACTGTAATTTCACTGACGTTACCTTCCTGAGTCGGTGCCACTAAACGAAGTAAATGCAAACAACATCGTTATTAACAATATAATCGTAACCAATGCTAAGGTTCTCCCTAATTTTGCGCCCAAGTCATTTTTGAATTTATAACCTAAAATCAATGCTAATATATAGAATATAAGTGAATAAATTATTGTATAATGCAAACCTGTGTCACCGTTTGACCAAGGATTCAACCCTAAATATCTTAAAATACTATCTCCGAAGGACACTCGATTACCGAATGAAATAGAAAATAATATTCCGAATATAAAAAGAAATAATGAAATCGAACCTAACCCAATTTTCTTATCTTGTTTCAATATAAAAAGCCCCCGTTCAAAACTCTTTATTACACTTACACCAATTCGATAGTCTATTAAAGTCCCCTTCTTATTCAGTATCCTGCCTGGTACTTTAATGCTCTTGGGACACCTTTAGAAAGAGTACTGCTTCATGTTTATAGTTATCAGGGTTGTTTTCATTAAGCCACAAAGGCTCATCTGTTCTTAATTGATAAAAACGAACTACAGCTTCCGAACCATCAACATCACAACTCACTACAATGATAAATGATTTCTCTGGATATTTATTGATCAATGATTTTTTCCACTCGTAGATAATATCAAGTGCAATCGAGAGATTTTTCAAGTGCAAGTGATTTATTGATGCTTCACATTCAGTCCTATCAGAATAATATGTCTTATCCAAACTCATGGGAAGATTACGAACAAAACTGCTGATTAAAATGGAGTCATTCCATTCAACAAAGTGAGTGTACTCATCGTCTACAATTGTCCCTGAAGGACTGGTCCTCAATAGCAACTCGGCCATTGCTTTATTAGTTTTCATCGTAACCTCCAGGAATCTGTGCTTTGTCTACTATAGTGTCCCGTTAGTTCAACAACGAGAAATAATTTATTTCGATATGCTTGTTTGGTGTTTGATTAAGAACTCGGGGTTCGTTACATACTCCATGTAGTTTACAACTCCGTTAAACTCCAAATAAGCCTGATAGCGAGTACGAATAGCTGGATGTGTAATAAAACCAAGAACTCTATCTTTTTCCACCCAGCGACTATCCGTTGTTTCTTCTGAAACAGCTAATTCCCCACCAATAGGTTTACATACAAAATCAAACACAATTTGCGTAGGAACATCCGTCACGCCATCATACCATTTAAATATCCCTGTATTCGAATAGACACCAACTAAATAGCTAACTGTGGTGTCTATTCCGCTTTCTTCTTTAATTTCACGAACCAAAGCATCCATTAGATTTTCCCCAACTTCCACTTGTCCACCAGGGTAAACCCAACCACCGTCACGAGTCTTTACTAAAAGGATATTTCCTTTCATATCTTCCACAAATCCACCTGCAGCTACGATGTGCGTTGGAAATGGCATATTACGACCTCCTTATGTAACAAAGAAATTCATTCCAATCCCTCTTTGTACTTCCTGAACTCTAGTTGAGTAAAGACAACCGATTATACTGACCTATTGCCTTCTTGTCTTTATTGAAATATCGTGTCCCGTTAGTTCAATACGCTATAGGACAAACTCAGCATATACTTCACCAGAAGGATGGGTATTCCCAGGTTCAACAAAACCTAGTGATGAATATAAATTTTTCGCAACTAGGTTTTCTGGATTATATGTAAGTTCAACGACCCTCGCTTCTCCAAAAGGAGATGCCTTAGAAAATTCTATAGCTTTTAACATCGCTTCTTTGCCATACCCTTTACCCTGATATCGCTCATCAATCATGATTTTAAAAACTCCATAACTGCTGTAAGCAAAATTTCCATTTCCATCGTCATAATACATACTTATAAAGCCGATCATCTTCTCGTTTTTATAAATCGCAAAAGTAATAATGACCTGTCCCTCTTTTGAAGCAATATAAGCTTCTGCGAGAGCATGTTGATTAGAGGAAATAAAGCGTTTTTGTTCCTCTGTAACTTGCAGCTCAATACATTCAATAAAGTTGTCCCAAGTTATTTCTCTAAATTCCACTAACCAGTCTCCCCCCAGAAATTCTACTCTAATTATAAATAATAATTCTGTAGATATTGGAACTATCCTGCCCGTTAATGAGCAGATTTCCAATTATGCAAACAAGCGATGGATCGGATCCACCGCTGTGCTCGTTACCCGTTTTTTCTTAAGAATGGGTAAGATGTACTTATAAAAATCTAGATAATTCAATTTGCCCATAACTGTTTTCTGAATACTCTTTATCCCCGTATATTCCACTAATGTTTTCGAAACCCATCCTAATCCAGAATCTCAAGGCAGACCAATTCTTTAAAGCCACATTTATTCGAATTTGTTCAAATTCCCTTGATTCTATTATCAATTGATTAATGATTTCTTGTCCATATCCTTGTTTCTTAAATTGGTCTCCAATACATATAGAGGAAATATATATAACATTATCACTTGGATATCCATGGTATGTCCCTAATACCCCGATCAATTCTTGCCCACTATTCGCTTTAACGGTTTGTATTCTATAATTTTCTTTTTTGCCTTCTGGTGGCAAGTCCCCATTAGAATAGCAATGATTAATAAAATCCGGGTCAGGATCACGCCCTTCCCAAGCGATTGAATGCAAACTGGTTTCATAGAGTTCCTGGACTACCTCAATTTCTTCATACATTAAATCCTCTATGATCAATCTTGGTGATTTCCATTGCGAGTTTAAAGTTTTCAAAACCCAACACTCCTGCTCCTATTGAATCGATCTTCGTAGTAAATTCTATAAGAACACTGATTTAACCTGCCCGTCACTTCAACAAACGCCCCCCGTTTAGCTTAATTTAAAGAACCTACTCTTTCACCTGGAGCTCCTGTAACCTGCTAGAAATTGATTTGTTGTCAGGGTATATTGCAGCTGCACAGGTCAGAATGCGGAAAGCTTCCTCTTTGTGACCATTCCACGTTAATGCTTCCGTAATGCGCATAAATTCAAAATCCACTAGATAATACTCGTCTTGTTCCATTCTATTGATACGGTGGTACTCTTCTATCGCCTTCTCAACTCCAATAGATACAGCTAAATCTGCAACTATGTGTGCCATGGATTTCTTGATTCGGTGAATGTTCGAGCCGAGCAATAGATCAAGTATTGGATAGGTTACACTACCCAGCCAGACGTAGTCACAATTGGTCATCACAGAAATCGCGATTTTTTCCTCGGGAATCAGAATGAGATCACTCAGAAATCCAGTATCCCATCCGGAATGTGAGACGATCTTGGACCCTTTATATTCTCCCAAAAACCAGCCTAGACCGATCTGTGCATTTTCTTGTCCATATCCAGTAGCTGCATGAGGCTTCCACATCTCATCATAGCTCCCGGACTGCAAGGTATTATATCCATTCTTTGCAATTCCCTGGTTAAGATGCATCAGCATATATTGGCTCATGTCTTTAACATTGGTATATAAAGTAGAACTAGGTCCATGAGCTCTGTGATACGGAAAAACATCGCTGATATAGCCGCCATATCCATTGGAAGTTTTGAGAACATGAGGTGCAGAAAGATGAGCTTCCACCTCTTGTTTCAAAAAGGAACTTGACTGCATGCCTGCCGGTTCCAGAATATTCTTTTTCATATACTGCTCGAAGCTCATTCCGCTAACTTTGGCTATGATGTCTCCCAATATCTCGTAAGCTATATTACTATATGCAAACTTAAAACCAGGCTCGCTCAAAAGTTTGTGGTGACTGTTACTTTTGACATATCTTTCGAGACTTAGTTCATCATATTCGGGTCGATCCCAGGCATAATCATCTTCATCTGGTATGCCCGATGTATGGTTCAAAAGCTGCCTTATCGTAATAAGTAGATACCGCTCATCCTCCAACTTAAAGTACGGAAGGTATTTCGTGACAGGTGAATCCAAATCTACCTTTCCATTCTCAACTAATTGCATTATGGCAGTAACAACAAATGTTTTTGAGACGGAGGCTTGGTGAAACAACGTACTACGATCAACCGGATCACCAGTCGATAGATTGGCTTTTCCATATTCACCATTGAAGATTATATTGTTATCCTTCACTATACCAACGGCTAATGCCGGAAAAGGTCCATTTTCAAAAAAATCGGTTAATATGTCGTGCAACAGACTCTCAGCTTTCTGATATTTGTACATTTTGTCCCCCCTGTTCTATAGCAACAACATTAACAAGCTGCTTTAAAAATTCTACAGTCGTGAAAAATCCACATCTATATATGGTGTGTTATTTAGTAAGTTGGAATAATAGAAGCGTCGAGCTTGTTCATCCCATTCACTCCAATCAGGAGCATTAAAATCTCTGCTTCTATATAACGCTGATAAAACTCTGGCTTGTCTTAAATCTATAAATAAAGGTATATTCTTCAAGCATACTGGACTAATCTTATTTTCTTTACAATAGCCGTTCAAGAAGTTGGAGAAAAATCGTTTTGTAATCTCCTTCCTTGCCTCTCCATCCACAACCCAAGGGATCGGTATTTCGTAAAATAATGGTGTAGCTATATCAGATACAAACCAGCTATATTCCGCCTCGTCAAAATCGATAATATGAGCTTTCTCTCCATCGTTTAGATAATTGCCACAGCTAATATCCCCATGAATAAGTCCGTATGTATCTTTATCCTTAGTAAGAGAGTTAACCTCCCCGATAATACGGTCAAAACTGTTATGTAATTCTGAAGGACAATATTTTTTAAATGATGCTAGTAAGGCATTATCACTCCATTCATAACGTAAGTTTTTTGGAGTATAGTGATATGAAGATTTGTGAATCTTCCCAACAAATCGACCTATATTCTCATAAAAAATATTGCTCTCTTCTGCAATTTTTGCATTTCTGCCTGAGACCTTCTCAAAGGCAGTCACAATGAAAGCACCATCAATTATATGGAGAAAATCACCTGATAAAGACTGAATCGGTTTGGCTACTTTAACACAGGACTCTGCCAAAAACATGATAAAGTCTAATTCCCCCTTCGTTAACGATTCATCCCGATGTGTGATATGAGCAATTCTTAAAATAACTTCATGATCTCCGACCACCCCAGAATAAACGAAGTTTTGAAACCCATTCAATTCAATCATTGAATCTTCGCGTATCCCGTAATGTTCCGCTGCTTGTCTCAATATATCTTTATTGAATAGCTGTTTAATTTTCTTATCCATATTATTCTTAGATCACACTCCAAAGGTAGATTGATATGATTCTAATTCAAATCAAGTGAAGTGATTGCTGTAGGGCTAGTGATGAATCGAAAAACTAGCTTCTCTCCATCTTCAGAATGATAACCAAGCTCTTCGGAGTAATTCCCGTTCGTGCATGCGTTAAGTGTCCTGCGCCAGAAACGTTTCGCACGTTCATTACGTTCAGTAGGATTAGTTTGCACTTCCCATTGACCTGGCATCTTATTAATAATCTGCCGCACGGCTTCTTCTCCAACGCCCTTTCCTCGATAACTGCGTAATAGGAAGAACTCATTCATGTAATAATCGATATAATCAGGACATGTTACGAATGGGGCTGTCGCCACAAAAGCAAGACCTGCAGGTATATCATTCACTGTGATCAGAAACGGGAATAGCACGTTCGGGTGTTCCCACCAGATATCAAATACACGATTCTGTTCAGCCAAGGTTCGTGTGTCATCATTCTCAAACACCCCATAGCGATTGATCTGGTGTTCCCACACCTCAGACAAATCATGCAGATAAAGAGGATAAATATTATTGATAATAAACTTCTCCTCCACATCGCACAGTTTAACGGCAACTTTTAACTTATTTACTTCATGCTTAGTGCTGTCCATTACGCAACTCCTCCACTTTCGATACTCTCAATCAACGTACATCAGTGATGTTCAATTCTTCTTCCTAGCGTCAGTATATAGTGAACACTTGCACCCTTTATAGGCAGAGTTTTGCTCTATTCATTTTTTGCATAACAAAAGGCTCGTGTTGGACAAAACCCAACATGGGCCTTTTGTTATGCGTTCGTTCTATAAAGAATCTTCTTATATCTATTATGGAATTGACAGTAGGAACTTACGAGTTGATCCTTTTTTCTTCCTTTTTAGGAAGTGAGGATATTTAAAATTGCACTCCCTTAGTTCAGTATCTAAGTAGATTTCAGTTGATAATCCAAAATAGAGGATTTACTAATACACTCTCGAACATGATCTTTCGGTGCATGGATTGCAAGGTTTCAAGTTTCTTTATTTCCTATAATTGTTCTTGAAAGGATGAGTTGTATGGACTGGTTGGATCGCATGAATAGCGCAATGGAATATCTAGAAACACACCTGTCTGAAACAATCGATTACGACCAAATAGCTAGAATTGCCTGTTGTTCAACCTACCATTTCCAGCGGATGTTTTCGTTCATAGCAAGTGTGCCACTTTCAGAGTATATTAGGCGTAGACGCCTTACTCTTGCCGCATTCGAACTACAAAACAGTGATGTAAAGGTTATCGATATCGCTTTGAATTATGGTTACGAATCTCCAGAGGCATTTTCTAGAGCGTTTAAAAAAATGCACGGTGTGATGCCCAAATCAGCGCGTGAGAAAGGCATCACACTAAAAGCCTATCCTCGGTTATCCTTTCATATTTCGATACGAGGAGATGTGGAAATGAATTACAGAATCGAAGAAAAAGAAGCTTTTGAAGTGTTTGGTGTATCCAAAGTAATCAGTACAGACGGGTTTGTTGAAATACCTGCTTTTTGGAATAAGTGTGTCTCTGATGGAACCGTTGATAGAATCCGTGCTGCTGCGAACTTAAATGAAAATGACCAAATTCATGGAGTAAATTACAACAAAGGCAAGAATTATTCCTACATGATCGGTTATTTTATACCCCAGAGCGGACTCCCGAGTGGGTTTGAAAAACTTCATATCGCACCTCAAACCTACGCAATCTTCACAACTGGCATCAACCCAGACGGACAAAGCGGCATTCTTGAATTATGGAAACGTATTTGGGAGGAATGGTTTCCAACCTGTAATTACGAGCTCGTAAATGCCCCCGAGTTTGAAATGGTTTACGATAGAGGAAACAACATGTATGAAACTGAAATTTGGATCCCTATCGTTAAAAAAACTTAGATCTTAGAACACTGGAAGCAACACGAGTGCATACTACTACGTGTTGCTTTTTTATTTTACATTAGACTATCCTGCCCTTTAATTGAAATAAAGCCATCCGATCACCTTTGACCGGATGGCTTCTTGTCTTTTATTGAGCTATCGTGTCCCGTTAGCTGAATGATAACTAACGCTTCATTCATTTTGGACAAAAGTGAATTCAAACTTTTAATGTAAATTAATGAATCTATCGTATAATCCATCTTGTATTTCCTTAATCTTGATACCCATTTCACCTTCTTCTTCAATTCCCCTTATGTCAAATAAGTGTTGTAAGTTTGGAGTCAGTGCCACACAAGAAAATCCCCAGTCTTCATTTTGAAGCACATTTTTAAGTTGAATTTCGGACCTAATATAAGGGTAATACGAGATTACATTATTCGGTTTTTTGATTTGAATTATTTCGTCCATTATTGTAAACCGATTATTTTTTAGAAAGTCATCAATATCTTCTTCATAATAAGCTTCTAGAAAAATCAATACAATTTTGGCTTGTATTAGTTTACCCAATACATAAAGAGGGTCATAGTTCAAAAGTTTGTAGTACGGAGCCTCTATTTTTACTTTTTGTAATTGTCTCATAATGTTGTACCCTCAATCATCTTGAATTTATTAATACTACCTGCAAAGAAGTTAATCATAACACACCATTCGGATTTCCAGGTTTTCCTGACCATAAGTTTTACATCAGCACACTGTTGTCACCACTCAATCCTGCCCGTTAGTTGATAAAACTGCAACCGTTAGCCTTCTACCGCTGTATCATAACTTAGCTAAAGTATCTCCGTTAGTGCATTCACTCCCTAATCATGTTCTTCAAATTTCATGATTAACTCCTGTTACCTTTTCATTGTTTTCGTTTTGTCACTGGTCTTGTTATCATTTATCCGTTTGATGAAGGATGGCATCATGAAAAGTTATTTATTTTTAAAAATGATGTGGCTTTTTACCTCCCTTCGGTGTCTAATGAATTGTAAGTTCTGGAGGAGGTATCACTAGTGTCACGAGCTCAAGACAAAACGAAAATTCCTGTTCTTCCGGAGGAGCAGGAAAACATTCAGCATTTCGAAGAAATTTATAATCAATATCAGGAGAGAATTCGAAAATATATTGCAGTAAAAACAAATTCAGCAGTTGCTGATGACTTAACTCAACAAGCTTTTTTAAAAGCAATGGAAAACTTTCATTTGTTTAAGCATAACTCCAGTATATTTACTTGGCTATTCAAAATTGCGCAGAATATCGTGAAAAATGAGTATCGCAAGACGTCACGAAATAAAGAAATAGTGCACGAAGTTATCGATTTTCAGTCCCAATCGATTTCCCTCGATATCGTTAAAGATGTTGATATTCGCCTTGATATTAGTGCTGCATTAGCCCAATTGAATGAGTTAGATCAGCAAATCATATCATTGCGGTTTTTCGTCGACTGCACTCTATTGGACATATCCAAAATCATAGGGATGCCTGAAAGCGCTGTTAAGAATAGACTTTACCGCGCATTGAAAAAACTAAAAATTGCATTAAAAGAATGGGGTGACATTACAATCATGTCTATCAAAGAATTGATATCGATTGTGGATAAGAACGAGTCTTCCACCAAGAATGATGGTATGAATAAGGTATACCACGACTTATTTGAGGAATTAAAATCTAATGTAGAGCGAATTTTAGCAACCTATCGTCATCGACCATCTCAGAAAATTACTATCGAAATCTATCCGGATCTGTCGACTTTTCACCAAGCAGTAGGCGAACCGGATGCGCCTGACTGGTTCATGGGTACCTACGAACACAACAAAATAAGAATCGTATCCCCACTGAACCCAGGCCCTGAACATACGTACCAATCGATACTACGACACACGATAAGTTTGTTTACGATGTGGTTAGTGACTGATATTAATCCGTCGGCACCGAAATGGCTTACACATGGGCTTGGCGGACATGAAGCCAAACAAATGTCGCAAGAATATATCAAACACAGCACCTCCGAATCGATTCAAAATGAGGCCGTCCCTAGCTTTCAAGCACTAACTAACGATACGTGGGAATTCGAGAAGATAGGGGGATATGGATTCTCATATTTGATCGTTGAATTTCTCCTCCATTCTTACAGTTCAGATGAGCTTAACAAATTCATACGCGATGCCACTGATTTTCAAGGCGCATTTCAGGTATCGGAAGCTGAGCTACACGCGATGTGGGTGCAATATTTAAAGTCCAGGATATGTTAAACTTTAATAATGATATTTGACCATGACAAAACCACCTTCTAAAAGGTGGTTTTGTCATGGTCTCCCTAGCTCAACAGTACACTATTGATTGTCTATCTAGTGTCGCCTTATAACCCCTAAGCCATCACTACTTTTTACTAACCGGAATCCATACCTCACAGATTGAATCTTTATGCTTATCATCAACCCAGTAATACTTCTCTATGCATGGCCCTTCTACTTGTTCAAAACTCACCGAGGGGAACCATTCCGTGTAAATACGTTTCCAGATATTTAGAATACCCAATCCGATTTCTACATCATCCGGAATCGTCTCGCGACTATCGAATACTGCATAAGTTTGAGTAGGAACATAAAGGACAGTAAATTCATCTGGAACTTGTTTTCCTTCCGGCAGTTCGGCTCCCAACAAATAGCGTTTTGACCCATCCTCGTCAAAGTCGAAATGATAACCGTACAGCAGTGATCCAACGGGTCTCCCTACCAACTCGTTAATCTGATCATGAATACCATTCCTCCAAATTTTCTCCACGAACACGGGTATCTCTTTGTAAGCATCCTTATGGATAATAACGCTCTTACCAATTACTGTTGATTCCATTTCCTCCACGATTCGATAATTCATCTCGGTTTCCCCTTTAATCTGAATTTGAAAGGAGATTCGAGGAAATGCTTTAAGTTTCACATTCATTTTCTTAGCCGCTAGAGGTGTTACCCCATGCATCCGCTGAAAAGCTTTCGTAAATGCCGCCGGGCTGTCGTAACCGTACTTAAGAGCGACATCAATGACTTTACAATCCGTTCCCGCTAACTCCTGCGCCGCAAGCGTTAACCGCCTATTCCTCACGTACTGAGTCACGGTAACACCGGTTACAGCATGAAACATTCGCTGAAAATGATATTTTGAACTCATCGCTGACCTAGCAATGTCCTCAATCTCAATCGGCTGGAGCAGATGTTGTTCCACATAATCAATGGATTGGCGAAGCAGCTTAAGCATCTCCAGGATCTCTCATCTCCTTTCTCCTACAGTGTAAAAGAACCGTTAAATATCTTCTTGTCTAGAAATGCTTCATTTTGTCTAGAAATTCAAGTACAGCAACGAGAAATCTTATTACGTATCAAGTTAGCTTAATGTTGTACCTTATTCTAGTGAACATTCTTTTCCTTTTTCATTCGCAGTTTAATAACCGAGAGTACTAACAAAACAAGTCCCATAATTAAAAACAATAACCAACCCTCGTAAGAAATCAGAAGAATTAGTTCCCAAAGGTTTGATGGACCTGAATTGGGACCTGCGCTATATGGATAAGCAAAGACTACTGGTATTACACCAAAAAAAATCAATAGAGTGTTACTTTTTTAAAAGACATACCCAAGGACTCCATTTCACTGTTTTACATAACTGCACCACTAGCGGAAACTACGCTGCCCCGCGCATCAAACGCAAAGGACTAAGCGCGTAGATCCGTTGTTTATGCGCTTCTAACTCGTTCTTGAAAAACTTGATGACTTTATCCAGTATTTACAGATCCCATCATTCGTCTCACTTAATATTCCGTTATTTGACTCAATAACTTTCCGTGAAGCCATATTATCTTCATTACAAGTAAGTAATATTTTATCTATGTCTTTTTGATTCGCTTTTATTAATAATTCTCTTAATACCATCTTTCCATAGCTTTTTCTTCTTTCTGTAGGACGAATAATATATCCGATGTGACCACCATGTTCTAATAATTTCTCATTTAGATAATGTCTAAGCTTACCGTAGCCAATTAGACGATTCTCATCATAAAACCAATATATCGTTTGTGGTACTAAACCTTCAGATAAACCAATTCCCTTTGACATTTCATGATATCTTGTTAATTTATCATTAAACTCATTCAAATCATTAGAGAATAAACTGTTAACAAATCCATTTTGCCCTACACCAATTTCTTGAATCATATAATAGATATCTTCTGATTCCTCTAGTCCTAATTCCTTAATGTAAATCATCAATAAGCCCCCTCACAAAATAGGTTTAAGGTAATTTGACGAAGCCTCTTATTCATAATTCTTGAAAACAATTCCATATGTAGGGTATTCGCGAAAACTTTCAAACTATCCTGCCCTTTAGTTGAACAAAGGCAGCCGATCACAATGATCGGCTGCCTTCTTATTTTTTTAGCTTAATCGTAGAACATATCTTATGCCTTTTCTTCAAGAACCCAAGGAATATTACCTTCAAACTCTAATTGCACTGCAGGATTAGGGAAGCCATCGAGAAGTAAGCTGACTCCGTGCGTAAATCCGAATTTAATCCCACTAATCTCGACTAAGTTATTCGTTTCTAGATGACTTACTTTTTCGCTTGTTTTAATCCAACAATCAGGACCACTGATTATCCGTCCCTTTACATGATAAAAACCGCCATATAAATGTGAACCGTCCTCATTTTTACAATATTCCGAGACTTCGCCTTCTTTAGTTGGGTCTATGCCTAGACTTTGATAAAAAACTTTAACTGCATTAGGTAGCAGTTCAGTAGCTATTACATAATTTTTGCAGTAGATACAGTCACAGCCTTGGGTAATTTGATGGTATGCATGGTAAAAAGCTTTTGTTCCTTCAACATCAATTTTCGTGTTCCTCAACATAAAGCGGCATCAGAGAAGGCGAATCATACCTTATCGGCGACCTTTAAACGACAAAATGGTGCCGATAGCCACAGCCGCATAGCTGCAACGAAATAATGAGCCTAATCTGACAGTGCACGCATGATGTTGGATTTCGCCTCTGCCGCAATCGCTTCATTCCCGTCATCGACCGCTTGCATCAAGATCAGTACGGGGATGTATACCGCGATCAGCCGCGCCAGCAGCTTCGTTTCCTCGTCCGCTCCTCCGTAAGTTTCGAAAAACACGCCGCGAGCGTAAGGTGGTAAAAAGCTGTAAGCAACGCTCAAATCGCAAGCCGGATGGCCTACGCTCAGATCGCCCCAATCAATGATGCCAGAAACGATCCCATTCTCATTCACAAGCATATTTTTGAAATGAAGATCGCCATGTAGCAGTGCATTCACCGCCTCTACACGGTCCGTTTGCAGCCTGCTAATATACGTTTCGATCACACAGGACTCCTCCGGCGACAAGTGTTCAACCACCTTCGATAGAAAGCCCTCCAATTTCACTTTGCGCGATGCTATCTCCGTCAAGCTTCGATGATCTTGCTGAACTCCGCACTTCAGCGCCGCCTGCACCGGAAACTCATGCAATCTCCGCAAAAATTTCGCCAGTGTCTCTGCCGATAAAGCCCGGCGTTCTTCCGTCAAACCAATGGGGAAATTTCCTGGTACGTAGGCATAGCCAAGAAATGGTGCCGGGTATTCGTTACTTGCTTCGCCATAAAACAACGGTTTCGGATAGGGGATGGTCATATATGCCTCCAGCTTCGGTAGCAGCTTCCCTTCCATACGAATCGAGCCAACTGCAATCGTTCTTCTTGGAAACCGGAACGCGTACTCGTCACCGATGAGAAAAACCGTATTGTCCCAGCCCCAGCCCAATCGCTTCACTTGCTTCGATGACAGCTGAGGGAATTGTCTACCAATCAGCGTCCGCGCTTGCTCTTCGTTAACCTCCCACTCCGCATCCCATACATTCGTTCCTCCCATGAAACATCTGCCTCCTCGTTCCTAGCACCTTATAAATTCCTCCACCAAATCCCTGCACATTCTGGTATAGTTGACCATTGATTATCAATAATCTTCTCTACTAACTCTTCTCCAAAGAAAAACTCTGTGCATTTTCTTGCTTCTTCTACATTTTTAAATTTATAATCCATGCGGATCCATTTGTGATGGAAGCCATAATCCTCTTCAAGAGACTTATAATACTTCGTTAAAAATTCAGGCGGATTTGGGGTTTCCGTTCCTGTACCCATAGTCTCAAAAATGATTATCGTACCATTTGGCTTTAAAACACGATTAAGTTCTGACATAACAAGTTTCAGATTTTCATCCCATTTCTCATTCCCTGTATTGGCTATATAACTTATGCTCCAACCAGAAACCACCAAGTCAATTGATTGATCGGCAACAGGGAGGCTTTTGTGATCTGCCACAACAGTAGTCCAATTTTGAGACACTTCTTGTTTTGTTAACTTGTTTTCTAATAATTCCAGCATCGAAGAAGAAATATCTGTACATATCAGTGACATTGCATCTTTTGCAAGAACACTTGATAATCTACCAGACCCTGCCCCTAGATCAAGGATATTCAAATCCTTAAATGGACGTATCTCATTAATAACCCCAGATAGATCGGGTTGTTTACTAACCATGAATTCATATGTATCCGTTTGATTTTGATAAATCTGTTCATGCGTAGCCATCAATGATCAACCTCTTCTCATTTTTGTTTGTACAAGATTTTCTATTAACAGGGGGCAGTTCTTGAATACATTGGTTGTCCATGTAACCTTCTAGCTACCTACGCGATCTAATATATGTAACGTTACGAACAATATAAAACTTCTAGTCAAGAAAGCAGGTGAAGCATTGCATATAGATCCTAATATCATCAAAGCCAAAGCTGGGGACCCTGAAGCATTCATCCAGTTGATCCAAGAGATAGAGTTACCTTTATATAGAACCGCAAAGTCCATCGTCAATAAAGACGAAGATTGTGCAGATGCCCTGCAGGAGACGATGCTTAAAGCTTTTAAGTCCATTCATACACTCAAAGAGCCCGCATTTTTCAAAACGTGGATCTTCCGGATTCTGATTAATGAATGCAATACAATGGTCAAAAAAAACTCACGAGCCCTCCCTTATGGAGATCTTCCGGACGTCCCTTCCACTTCCAAGGATTATGAAAAAATCGAGTTATGGGATGCCGTTCAACAACTTGAGGAGAACCTACGGATTGTCATTCTCCTTCATTATTTACATGACATGCCGATCCGTCAAATATCCGACATTCTCGAAATTTCTACAGTAGCCGTGAAGACCCGGCTGCATCGCGCCCGCAAAAAGCTAAAACATTCCACTCAAATCAATCATGAAAAAGGAGTTACGACATGGTGAATACGAAGTTAGAAGAACAATTAAAGAACTGCCAAAGCTTACTTCCCGATCAGTTATCGGATATTACACGCTCCAAGCTGAATGAGACTTACCACATCATCAGAGAAACCGATAATTCCATTTCCCCCATTCAGAGAAAAATAAAGAAGACGAGAACTATTAATAAATGGTGGGTTTCCACTGTAGCCGCTGCCATCCTTGGAGTCACCATCATTGCTTCCGGGTTTGTATCTCCCGTAATGGCTGATGCACTCAAACAAATTCCGGTTCTGGGACAAATCTATTCATTATGGGGCGAAAAGAACTTAGATCCCGGTGTTCAACAATCCGAGGAATTCATCACAAACGTAAACCAAAGCGTGACCCATGGCAATGTGACGATGAATATTCCAACGTTGTTATTTGACGGCAACCGAATTCTTATGAACATAACCACTCCTGGAAACCGTCTGGCTTCGGAGCCCAACTCGCCGCCTTCCGATGCCAATAAAGGGGCGGTGGATACGTTAGAGGTTCTCTATGAAGGTCAAAATCTGAGCTCGGGTTACGAATACATGGATGGAGAGACTGCTTCGAGCATGATCGTTAATGTGAACAGCAGAATTAGCATAGACCAGACTATCCAATTCCCTGAGCATTTTGAATTGACTGTAAATGTAACGTTAAAGGGTTATGATGAACCATTCCAATTCGTTGTGCCTGTTACAAGATCAACTCCTATTACCGCACTAACTTCAGAGGAGACCAAGCATCACGATAACATTAACCTGCAGATCAGTAAGCTGGTAATCAGCCCAATCACAACGCAGTTATCCGTTGAATACAAAACCAAACCGGGCCAGAGCGTAGAAGAAATGCTCGCTTCTATCCCATCGAAATACAAGGGTGCTAACGGGGGCGTCATCGCTCTTGGGTTTGATATTGAGGATGAAAATGGCGTTCAACTGAAGCCTGTGGAAGGTCATCCCGTAAGTGAATCCTATAATATTCTCTATGAACCCTTCAAGACTCTACCGCGTACCGTAACCATCAAACCGTACTTAATTGTATCTCCGGGTGAAACCCCAGCTGGGGCTACAGGACTAGTAGAAGTAAAAAATATAGACAAGGAATATATCCCTGAGCTAGAGACTGTATTTTCGGTACAATAGTTCATCTGTAAAAAGGACCTTATTATCTAGAATTAAAAAGTATGCCAACTTACAAAAGACGGAGCCATAATTTAAAATGTCCTTTACAAAGGGTACACTTTAAATTGGCTTCGTCTTTTTGTTAAAACGTCTTTGATCTACTCCAACTATTCATCCTTGGGACACTATTTATCTCTAACTAGCTAAATGAATTTTATTGATTCTCCAACTCATCATAATATGATTTTGGATTTGAAATCTTATTATCTACGAAGAACTTAGCCGTACGCTTTAGACTATTAATATACATATCTTCTGTCATTCTGTTGATTCCATTGTATGTTGTTATATGTGCTATTTCTTCAAGACTTCCCCTTTGTTGTACTGTGTCATGCTTAACATCAATAACAACTTCCATTATTAATTCATCTTGGAATAGCACTCTTGCTGTAACTAATTTACTGTCTAAATCAACATTTGGGTAATCAAAAGTTATGCCTGTCGGTTCAATGCGAGAGTAACCCGTCAAAATTCAACACCTCTCTAGTACAGATCGAACATATTTATTTCATAGCCCAGCATCTTCATGTACGTGAACATTTGTGCTCGGTGATGCTGAGCATGGGTCACGATTTCAATCAACCACTTGGCTTGAACTGAACCGTGTTCTAGATAAAAGGGCTTGGTCGCCTTATGTAAAAATTGCTCTTCTGGGAGTTCTTCCATGTAACGCTTTACATCTTCCATACCCGATGTCATCCAGCGGACGAGTGCTTCATGGTCTGTATCTGCGTTGATTTCCCCTTCAAGCGTGCGGATGTCCGGCTCACCCTTCTCCTGTAGAATGAGTAGATCCACACTCGGTACAGAGACGAGATGCTGGACAAGTTCTTTTAGTGTCCTCATGTTCTCCGCAGGCTTGTACTCAAAGTGTTCTGGAGATATTTTGCGGATTAGGTTCGATGAAGTTCTTACAATATGCTCTAATTCCTCAAACAACAAATGCTTTACTTCATTAACAGCGCTCATACCATTCACTCCATTATTTTCAATTTGTTATCCCTTTTTCTGGGCTTATTCCTTATTCTAGTCTATAATAGTGACAACTATTGTCATCATTATGAAAATCAAAGTGAAGAGCAAGAAAATAATTGATTCTAGGGGTGAACGGGCATGTCTAAATCCAAAAGACTTATGGAACTGATGATGACCGTCAATCGGATGCGGAAGTTTACGGTCAAGGAACTTGCTAACCAATTCGAGGTATCCCCGAGAACCATACTAAGAGATCTACAAGAACTAAGTGAGCTAGGGGTTCCTCTCTATTCAGAAGTCGGGCCGCATGGCGGCTACCAGGTGCTAAATGAACGCATCCTCCCTCCGATCGCATTCAGCGAGGATGAGGCAGTTGCGATGTTTTTTGCCAGTCATGCCCTGCGCCACTACCTATTCATGCCATTTGATGAGGAATCTTCTTCAGCCCTGAGCAAATTTTACTATTATATGCCTGGCGATGTTCGCGATCGGATCGATCAGATTAAGAATCGTGTAGATATATCCATACCTATCCGTCAGCAAAAAGCGCTCTATTTAACCATACTGCTAGAAGCAGCCGTAGAACAGCGAATCCTTACGATTCAGTATGAATCCAAACAAGGTTACTCCGAGCGAAAAATCCAGCCTGTCGGCATTTATGCCAGCAACGGCTTCTGGTACTGTCCCGCTTACTGCTTCATACGAGAGGACTTTCGTCTGTTCCGCTGTGACCGAATTCAGTCCGCAGAATATGACACAAGCGGCATAACACCACTGGATCATCGGCATATTGACCTTGGCAATTGGGAGTCATTAACGAAGGAAAGACCCACGTATATTCCCCTCGTTGTAGAGCTTGGACGGGAAGGTGTACAGCGCTGTGAGAATGAACTGTGCCCGGTACCTAAGATACAATTGCGCCCAGATGGCACAGGAAGAATTGAACACAACATTCCGAGCACAGAGATTCAATACTTCGCGAAATTCTTCATTGGACTGGGGACAGAGGTAACGGTTGAAGAACCGCCGGAACTGATTCACCGTATGAAAGACATGTTATCTAAGATTATGGCCAAATATGAATGAATCATAATCGTAAGGCCAAATCCCACTCGTCTAATCCAAATAAAGAAATCGCCCTTAAAGTAACATGGATGTGATTGGCACAACCATCGAACAAGGGCGATTTCTTTTTATTTTGCTAAATCATACGTATTACGAGGAATCTACGAAAACTTATTTGTTCTTCTTCCGTCCAACCAAGATCGTAAAGTCACAGGTGATTTCATGAAGATTATGATCCAGAACCTGCTGAACCTGCTCTTCCGCTGCACTCCAAGATAACGGAGTCATATACACCAGGTGTTCAAGCTCGACTGGATTCAATGGAACGGAATAGCGAATCCGCTCTTGATCCAGCAATTCAAAACTACGATCAAACAATTGGATCGTCTGTTCATTTGAATACTCACGGCGGTCATCCTGTTCATAGAATACCGAACGTAATTCTTTTAAATATTCACTATCTGGAATAACCTTTATTAATACACCGTCATCTGCTAGAAGTCTATCAAATTCCGAATAATTAGAAGGCGAGAGTATATTCAGAATTACGTTAAAAGACTTGTCTGCAAACGGACACTTCGCCAGATCGGCAACACACCACAGATTAGAACTATCATTCTTTGCGGCCATTAAGACGCCTTCTTTGGAAATATCGATCCCGACTCCCAGTACATCCATTTGAATCTGGCGGCTTACCATCTCTCGTAAGGTCATTAGATGTGAGCCTTCTCCACTTCCGGCGTCCAGAAGGAATATTCTCTTATCCTCTGCAGGCTTTAGCGACCGCCCTATGATCTCACTTAACCGGGCTAGCATGGGTTCAAAAAAAGCAGCCTCATTCATCATTTTTCGGCCATCAAACATTCGTTTATCGTATTTGGTCTTGGATGGCGTCGTCAGCATATTAACATAGCCCTGCTTCGCTAGATCAAATCGATGGGCGTTCGTGCAGAGCAGGCTTTTCCCATCGTCTATCTTGATTTCACCATGACATACCGGACATCTAAACAACGATTCATTCTGTTCCATAAGCCGGGCACTCGCTAACAGCTTCCCACTTTTGGTCATATGTAAATCCACTCCTCAAGTTGGAAATGTTACGGATTATCCGCTTTCGGCTATCATACCATAACGTCCATTTCTTTTACGACTGATTCAAGAGATGACTCAGGCAGGCTAGTGGCTTTCGCCCCGTTATTAATGCTGTCCCATCTGAGTATCCTTCTTCTCTTCCATTCAGCTCCTGAACGAGAATATCTCTCCACTTCGCAAGTTCTGTGGCCATCGATGGAGATGGTGCCAAATCCGTCAATTCCTGCGGATCATCCGTCAGATTAAACAATTGTTCGCGGCCGGACTGTGTGAACCATATGTACTTCATTTGTCCGTCCGTGATGTATTGATTAGAGAGATTTCCTAAAGAATGTTCGCCATGGAGATATTCTCTCCACTGCGTCTCTTCCCCCCTACACAAAGGTAATACGCTAGAGCCATCTACAGAATCCGGAATGGGTACACCAGCAGCCTCAAGAAGGGTCGGCATAATATCTCGCATTTCCACGACTTGATCCACTTGCTTGCCTCGTTTCAAAGATAGATGGTTTCCGGGATCGTAGACCATGAATGGAACCTTAGCACTTCCTTCATACGGCAGCGATTTTCGGAATAAATGATGATCCCCCATCATCTCCCCGTGATCTGAGGTAAACAGAATAATGGTATTGTTCAGCACACCTTGCTCGAATAGAGCATTCATGAGCCTTCCAATCTGATCATCGAGATGTGTAATTAATGCATAATAAGCAGCCAATGCTCGCTGTAGACGTCTACCTTTTAACTTGCCGAAGGCAGTCTCGGGGCTCGTGTCCCCATTCATTGCAGCCACTTCATCTACCCAATCTCCGACAGGAGGAAGTGGTATATCCAGATCCTTATACATATCAAAGTATACTTGTGGTGGATCAAAGGGCGGATGCGGCCTAACGAAAGAAGACCATAGGAAAAACGGCTTGGATGGATCACGACGACGTAGAAAATCGATCGACTCACTTACGGCCCAATTGGTCGGATGATATTTCTCCTCCATATGCCATGGTCTTGCGACGGTAGATGCATTACAGTCCAATCCGTGATCGATCAGATCCTGATCCGCTCCAGCTTGGCTTCGCAGCCAGTGCAAGTAGTCGTCACATTGATCGAAGTGTTCCGATGCCTTCACACGACTCTTGTCACGGTTGTAATGCATGTAGCCATCATGCAGCACTACGTTATGAAATCCGCATAAATTGCGGGTAGGATATACATGCATTTTACCTATGCATTGGGTATGGTATCCCGCTGCCGCGAGTTCCCCAGGAAGTGTATGAGGGTATTTCCAAGGCACCTGATCCATGTACCCCACGCGTCCATGGGATTGCTGGCTCATTCCCGTAAAGATAGAAGCCCGTGCTGGTAAACAGCTTGGGGTAGCGGAATAAGCATTTTTGAAATAGACTCCACTGTTCGCTAATCTGTCCAGGTTCGGTGTCTCCACAATGGGATGCCCTGCTGCACTTAAGCAATCTGCACGCATTTGGTCAACCGTAATCAGCAGCAGATTCGGTCTTTCTTGTTGTTTCAATCCAATCCCTCTTTTCATGACTTTAGTTGTTATGATTAACTTCTCTGTGTTTCCGTTAATTCCTGTCGGAGATTTTGAAACTAACTTATCGTTCTCACTTCCGCTAAATCGTCGAACCGAATCTAAGGTACCTGAATAGGCTATTGTATCTGATGTGAAATGGGGCGAAGATACATGGCCTATTATGCGCCGGTTGAAATCCGGACACAGACCTACAAGGCTCCCGGTATTGTTATTCAATACCCGCAAGTAACTGGGCTGGCTAACCAGCAAGCCGAAGCGAAGATCAACAGAGCGATTACTGCGCAAATTCAAGAAATGCAGCGTATCCAGCAAGGGGTACAGACCGGAAGGAATCCGGAAACCATCGGGCATTTTGAGATCAAAACAAACGAACGTGGTCTGTTAAGTCTGATGCTTAGTAATTACACATACTCGGTCCCCATGGCTCACGGTTATACCGTAGCTAAAGGCCTGACCTTCTCAACACAAACGGGGCAATCCTATCGTCTTTCAGATCTGTTCCGTCCAGGTTCCAATTACTTAGCTGTTCTAAGTGCCGAGGTGAATCGGCAGATTAAAGAACGCAATATTCCTACGCTCGAAGGAAGCGTAACTGTACAGCCTAACCAAGACTTTTATCTGGCTGACAAGTCGCTGGTTATCTTTTATCCACTGTATGCGATTACTCCCGGATACGTGGGGTTCCCGATGTTTCCCATCTCGGTATATTCCCTCCAAAGCGTCGCAACAGAGGATGGACCACTTATGACGCTGTCAGCGGATATGGCTTGAATAAATAACAAATAACCCGCAGCAATGGATCAAATTCCAAAGCTGCGGGTTATTGTTAGTGATGTGAGTCAGGATTCATTCTGGCTCTTAACTACACCATAATCTTGCAAATATCGTTCGTAAACTCTACGGGATCAGAGATTGTCAGGCCTTCAATCAACAATGCTTGATTATACAGAAGGTTCGTGTAAAGCGCTAACTTCTCTTGGTCGCCCTTATGAGCATCTTTCAGAGACTTAAATACTTCATGGTTGATGTTGATCTCCAGCACCTTGTCTGCTTTAACATCCTGACCATTCGGCATAGCTTTCAAAATTTTCTCCATCTCAATCGTTAAATCACCTTCAGCTGTGAGGCATACCGGATGGGATTTCAGACGCTTCGATGCGCGAACACTCTTCACTTTTCCACCCAAAATTCCGCTCATCGACTCGAACAATTCCTTGTTCTCGCCTTCTTCTGCTTCCGATGGCTTATCCTCTGCATCTGGCTCAATGCCAAGGTCGCCGCTAGATACAGACTTAAACTCTTTTTCTTTATAAGTCATCAGCATTTTGATTGCGAACTCATCCACGTCATCCGTGAAGTATAGAATTTCATATCCTTTATCCGCTACCATCTCTGTCTGTGGAAGCTTCTCAATGCGATCGATCGATTCACCAGCCGCATAGTAGATATACTTCTGATCTTCAGGCATTCTCGATACATACTCATCCAGCGTAACCAACTTCTTCTCGGTGGAAGAATAGAACATCAGCAGGTCTTGCAGAACGTCCTTGTGTGTTCCGTAATCGTTGTATACACCGAACTTAAGCTGTCTACCAAACGCATTGTAGAACTGCTCATACTTCTCTCTTTCATCTTTCAACAAGCTTTGGAGCGCGCTCTTAATCTTGCTCTTAATGTTCTTCGCAATCATCGTGAGCTGACGGTCATGCTGCAGCATCTCACGGGAAATGTTCAGTGACAGATCCTCGGAATCTACCATACCCTTCACGAAGCTGAAGTAGTCCGGAAGAAGGTCTCCGCATTTGTCCATGATGAGTACACCATTAGAGTACAGTTCAAGACCTTTTTCAAATTCCTTCGTGTAATAGTCAAACGGCGTATTCTCTGGAATGAACAAGATCGCATTGTATACCACTGCGCCATCCGCTTTGATGTGGATATGTTTCAGCGGTTTATCAAATCCGTAGCGTTTCTCCGTATAGAAATTGTTGTAATCCTCATCTGTCAGCTCGTCCTTATTTTTGCGCCAGATTGGAACCATACTGTTAACCGTTTGTTCTTCCACATATTCCTCAAATTCATTCTCCGTACCTTCTTTAGGACGCTGACCCTTGATATCCATCTTAATAGGGTAACGAATAAAATCTGAATATTTCTTAATGATCGATTTGAGGCGGTACTCCTCAAGGTATTCATCATACTGATCGTCTTCGGTATTCTCTTTAATCTTCAGCACGATTTCCGTACCTACCGAATCCTTCTCACACGGCTCGATCGTGTAGCCTTCCGTTCCCGTGGACTCCCACTTGAACGCTTGGTCGCTGCCCAGCGCTTTACTTGTTACGGTTACGACATCCGCTACCATAAAGGCAGAATAGAAGCCGACACCGAACTGACCAATAATGTTGTGCCCGTCCTTCGCTTCATTCTCACTCTTGAAGGCAAGGGAGCCACTCTTCGCAATTACCCCTAGATTGTTCTCCAGATCTTCCTGCGTCATCCCGATCCCGGAATCAGTGATCGTCAGTGTACGGTTCGCCTTGTCAGCGGTCACCTTGATGTAATAGTCTTCTTTATTAAATACGAGATTATCGTCTGTAAGTGCTCTGTAATAAATTTTGTCGATCGCGTCACTTGCGTTAGAAATCAGCTCTCTGAGAAAAATCTCTCGCTGCGTATAAATGGAGTTGATCATCATTTCAAGCAATCGTTTCGATTCTGCTTTAAACTCTTTTTTAGCCATGGATGAATCTCCCTTCAAACATTAATTTACTTTTAGCACTCCCCTGTCGAGAGTGCCAACACTTCTTTTATTTAACACGTTCTATTTTTTAATGTCAATATGTTTGGGGATGTTCTTTGAAAACCGCTACACGTACGTATCGTTCTTTCAATCGCTGTTGTCTCTGAATTTCCTGAATGATTGCTATGCGGTTAAAATTCAGAGACAAAGGCGAACGCTATCGCTTTTACAGAATCGATTCGTCCGCTCCGCTGCTACGTGCTCAAAGACTTTTAGGGAAAATAATAGAACAGCTCCTATGGCCGCTGCTCATGAATACTCCAATATTACTCTGATTTTCATCACGAATTGTGATTCCAAGCATAGAAAGTTGCTGGCTAAAATCAGCTCCATCCTGTTTTTCATTCTTTTAAGCGCATTCTCTCGCTCGTTGGATATCCTCTACATAAAAAAAGCGACCCCCATCGGCAAATCACCGATAGAGAATCGCTATTCCATATAAATTCATTCTAATCTGCCAGTGCTACAACGGCCTTTAAGGCAGCGTTAATCTCACGTTCGACAGCATCTGCAACCACATTCGTATTCGGATCATATTCTGCTGCGAGGTCGGCATCCGCGAAACCATCCATCGCAACAATAGCACCTGCACGAACGCCGCGAAGAGCCGCAACAACGTAAAGTGCGGAAATCTCCATCTCCACGCCGAGAGCACCCGCTGCTTTATACTTCTGATGCGGGAATTCTTCCACACCATTAAAGAATACATCCAGTGTCACGGTAATTCCCTTGCGCACGACACCTTCACCCAAGGAGAGGGCGGAATCATACAACGCTTCAGCAACCTCGCTGTCAGCCACCGCAGGGAAACCATCCGGTACGAGCTGCTTCGTCAGGCCATCGGTTCTTACCGCCGCTGTACTTACGACTAGACTGCCTGCAGGGATATCAGCATGATATGAACCTGCTGTTCCAACCCGAATCAGCGTCTTCGCACCTGCGCGAATGAGTTCCTCGAAGCAGACCGCTGCTCCTGGTGAACCTACGCCATGACTTGTTACGGCTAGCTCAACGCCTTCATACGTTCCAACGAATGTGCGATATTCGCGGCTGAAAGCCAGCTCACGTGCGCCTTCCAGCTTGCGTGAGATGATCTCTGCACGATTCGGGTCACCGCAGACCACTACAAATTCAGGTATATCTTCCGAGTTCACTTGCAATATTGGCATTAACATATTAATCATACTCCTTACGTGTCCATTCATCTTCCGGTATCGGAAGTGCTTCACCACTAAACCGCTGTTCTTCAAAAGGATCTGCCTCGTTATGAAAACCATTGCGCTCCCAGAAGCCCGGACGGTCTTCTTTCATAAATTCAATCTTACGCAGCCATTTGGCACTCTTCCAGAAATAACGATGCGGCACAACCGTCCGCAGTGGCCATCCATGCTTCTCTGTAAGTGGCTCACCATTAAAACGATATGCCATCAATACATCATCCTTGAGAAGATCCTCGATCGGCACATTTGTGTCATAATCCGGATCAGCATGGAACATAACATACTTCGCCTCCGGCTTTACCTTTAACAACTTCAGGAAATCCCGAAACAGAATCCCTTCCCAGTGTGTATCAAACTTCGACCAGCGTGTCACACAGTGGATATCACAATCGACCGTTACGGTCGGTAGAGCCATTAACTCTTCATAGGTGAATACACGTCTTTCTTCTACCTCACCAAACACCTCAAGTGTCCAAGCTGACATGTCGTAATGAGGAACTTCACCTTCATGAAGAATAGGGAATTTCTCCGTTAATGCTTGTCCTGGCGGCAGCTTGGCTTGCTGCTCATCCGTAAGATTCGAAACAGGCATCGGCTTCATTTTTTTTAACCGTTCTGCTTTTTTATGCACCGAGCTCATCTCCTTCTTGTTGTGTTATCTGGAGCTTGTACCTTGCTTCTGGGCATCCTTAAGGAAGCTCTTATCTTTGAAGAAGAACATAGCCACAATCGTTACAACATACGGAAGCATAGCCGTGAAATGCGAAGGGAGTGCCAAGCCTTGAAAACGAATGCTCACAGCCTCCATGAATCCAAACAACAAGCTAGCTGCCGTTACGCCCAGTGGTCCAGATTGTCCAAGCATCGTGGCCACGAGCGCAATAAATCCACGCCCCGCTGTCATGCCTTCTGTAAACATGGTTAACTGTCCTAACGAAATCTGAGCACCTGCTAATGCACACAATACCCCGCTGACTAACACGGCACCATATTGATACCGGGGTACCCGAATTCCAATACTACTTGCCGCAAGTGGATTCTCACCCGCAGCCAGAAACCGGAAACCATTCTTCGTTCGGTAGAAATAATACCACATGAGTCCTGCAATGACGAAAGATAAGTATACCAGAGGTGTATGACCAGAGAAGATCGGACCTAGTACAGGTATATCCTTAATCAGTGGAATTTCCCACTTCGGTAGACCGACCATGGTATTATCGTAAAACGCACCCTTTACATTAAAAATCGCTCTTAAACAAAAAGTCGTTAACCCCGCCGCCAACGCATTCATCGCAATACCAACAACAATCACATTCGCCCTTAGGTTAATCGTTAGATATGCGAATATAAGGGAGAATATAGATACAATAACGATCGCAAACAGGATCGCATACAACACATTGCCGAAATAGTAGTTACCAACAACCGATGCAAAAGCACCGAGCAACATAAATCCCTCTAGACCTACATTGAACAATCCAACCCGCGCGCACAAGGCTCCCCCGAGCGCTGCAAGTAAAATCGGAGTAAGCACTCGAAGGGCTGTATTTAGTAGAGCAAGATCAAACAGCTGTTCCACTTACTTGTTCCCCTTTCTACGCTTCAGGAAGCTGTATGTGAACTTCGCGGATATAAACAGGATTAACACAGCTTGGATAATAGCTCCCACCTCAAGTGGAACCTCTGTATTACGTTCAACACCCATTCCACCCGTCTGCAGTGCTGCCAAGAATAGTGCCGCCACGAATGTCCCAATCGGATTAGATCCAGCTAGCAGTGCAGCCATAATCCCTGTCCAAGCATAGTCGGCGGTCGTTAAAGCGCCATCGATATATCGATACTGAGACCCCAGAATTTCAACAGCACCGCCAAGACCAGCCAGTCCACCACTAACAAACATCGCACCAATCATCATGGATCCTCGCTTGATACCGCCATATAAAGCAAATAGCGGATTACCTCCAAGCATACGAATCTCATAACCGACAACCGATCTCTTCAGCATGACATACATCACAACCGCCGAAATGACCGCAAGCACAAACCCTAAATGAAGTGGCATTCCACTGATCAACTTAGGTAGCCATACTCCCTTATCAATCATGGCTGATTGTGCCATTGCTGCTGAACCCGATGTATCCTTAAGTGGATAAGCAACCAAATAACCAGCGAATAAATCAGCTACATAGTTCAGAAGTAACGTTGAGATCAGCAAGTTCACAGCAAATTTTGTATCAAAATATCCGGCCATGACCGACCAGAAGCCACCGGCAATCGTACCTGCAAGCAAAGCACAGATGCAGACGAGCCATCCTGGTCCTGGTAAATATAGTCCAACAAGTGCAGCAGCTAAAGCCCCGAATATCATCTGTCCTGGTGAGCCGAGGTTAAAGAATCCGGCACGAAATGCAAAGGCAGCACCTAAGCCGACCAGAATAATCGGGGTCGCGCGCGATAGTGTATTCGTAAAGAAGTACATGCCGCCAAATGCGCCATTCCACATCTCCACATACGTCTCCAGAATGTCTCCCCCTGCGATAAGAATCGCAATCGCACCTGCAAGGAGTCCAACCAATACGGCAACCAGTGGCTGGATGAGCGGAAGTATATATTTCATCGTTTTGTTCATTACACTGTTCCTCCTGCCATAAGCAGACCAAGCTTTTCTTCCGTCGCTTCCTGCGCCGTAAGTTCGCCGGCAATCCGTCCTTCATACATCACAATAATTCGATCTGATAATTTCAATATTTCCGTTAGCTCTGACGATACAAGCAGGATTCCCGTACCTGCATCACGTCTCTTCAGCAGTTCGGTGTGGATGGTTTCCATCGCTCCGATATCCACACCTCGTGTTGGCTCTGCAGCGATCAGGAACGGTGTCCCATGCTCGAGCTCTCTTGCAACAATCAGCTTCTGCAAGTTGCCTCCGGATAAATACTGCGTGGTCGTTTCGAGCGATCCTGTCTTAATCGAGAACTTATTTACCCAGCCAGATACGAGTTCACGAATCTCTTTAAGTTTAAGGAAACCGCCCTTCTGAAAACGACGCTGATGCCCCATAAGCCCTGTATCCATGACCGTAGCTTCACGGTTAGCCCCCCATACATAGCGATCCTCCGGGATATGCGCAAGCCCTTGCTCACGGATCTTGTGGGTAGACATGCCTGTTACATCGTTTCCTGAGACAGCAATTCGACCCTCATCTGGCTGAGCCAGACCCGAAATGACTTGGAGCAGCTCGGATTGGCCATTACCGGAAATACCAGCAACACCGACAACCTCACCGGCTTTCACCTTCAGATTAATTCCATCTAATACGTGCTTGCCCTTCGTACCTTTTACAGTGACATCAGATACTTCAAGTACGTTATCCCCCGGGATCGAAGGATTCTTCTTCAGCTCGGCAAGCTCACGGCCAACCATTAGACGAGACAATTCATTCGCATCTGTCTCCCCCTTCATCACCGTCCCGGACACTTCTCCATCTCGAAGCACTGTAATACGATCAGCAACATCAAGTACTTCATTAAGCTTATGACTAATGAGGATAAAGCTCTTGCCTTGCTTCGCGAGCAGCTTAATAGCCTGCAATAACTCCTGCACTTCTATCGGTGTAAGCACACCCGTAGGTTCATCTAGAATAATGACCTGTGCCCCTTGGTACAATACTTTCAAAATTTCAACGCGCTGCTGAACACCTGGAGCACTTGTCCCTGTAATCGCGTGGGGATCAACCTTCATTCCGTACTGATTGCAGAGATCCTCCACGATTCGAGCAGCCTGTTTACGATCAAACTTTATAGCAGAGCCAGGTTCGTTACCGATCACAATATTCTCAGCAATCGTAAAAGAAGGAAAGAGCATAAAGTGTTGGTGTACCATACCGATACCGTTATGAATCGCGTCTAATGGGCTGGAAAAGGATACTTCCTTGCCGTTCAGCTTTATCGTACCGGATGTTGGTTGTTCCATTCCGTACAGTATCCGCATGAGCGTTGTTTTTCCGGCACCATTCTCCCCAACAATCGCGTGAACCTCTCCTGCTTCCAGTGAAAAATCAATGCCCCGGTTTGCGCTAAATTCACCATACTTCTTGGTAATACGGTCCATTTGGAGTAGCATTTATGTTCTGTCGTCCTTTCACGAGTTTAATGAAAGACCGACTGCCATAGACAGCCGGTCGAAGTGAGAACTAGTTATTGTTCTAGAGCATTCGTAACCTTAATCTTACCTGCAATAATATCGTCAGCAATCTTTTTTAACTTGTCTACATTCTCTTGTCCAATGAAGTCATTTAGCGGAGTTTCGCTCTCATGAGTGACATAAGTAAGACCTACGCCACCTTCCTTCAGACCATAGTCAAGAACCTCATAAGAATATTTGCCTTCAACAAAGTCTTTAACTGTTTCATAAGTAACGGTGTCCGTACGTTTTAGTTGAGCGAGAACAACGTGCTCTGGATCAACACCTGTGTTATCCGTATCTTGTCCTGATGTGTAGAAGCCTTTTTCTTTCGCTGCTTCAAAAACACCAAGGTCTCCTACCGCAGACAAGCCTGCGATAAAGTCAGCACCCTTTGAGTTTTGCAAAAGTGCGAATTCTTTCGCTTTCGCTGGATCTTCGAAGCTACCAACATAGTTAACGAAGATTTCAACATCAGAACGAACCGATTTCGCGCCTTCTGCAAAGCCTGTTGTATATTTGTGCATAATTGGAATATCAGCAGCTACAACATTACCAACCTTACCTGTTTTCGTGGACAAGCCCGCTGCTGCTCCAAGCAAGTAAGCCGCTTCATGCTCACGGAATACAACACTACGAACATTAGGCAAATCAACTACCGTATCTACAATAGCGAATGGCACGTCTGGATTCTCAGCTGCCACTTTATTCAGTGCATCTTCCATTTGGAAAGTTGCTGTAATAATCAGATCATATTTCTCTGCAACCGCGGTACGTAAGTTTTGCTCGATGGAAGCTGGGTCCATGGATTCGATCGTCTTCACTTCTACGCCGAGCTCTTCTCCCGCTTTCTTCAATCCCTCATCCATCAATGCGAAGAAAGGGTTAACTCCGATTTTCTCAGGAATAACAAGCGCGATACGTTTTTTCTCTTTAGAATCGCCCTTAGCTGATGCATCGCTCCCGGATTTACCTTCATCGCTTCCGCAACCTGCTAACAATCCAACGAACAGCACCATCGTTAGTAAAATTGACCATGTCTTTTTCATATCGTGCTCTTATCCCCCTCAAATGTGCTTGTCTTGCTAGTGATACTATTATCCTATTAGATAAAATGAAATATGTCAAAGTAATTTTAGCGAATCGTGTCGTTTTATGACATTTTATGACATAAAAATAAGCATTTTTCTATTTTTCGCAGTACATTACCGCTATAAAAATAACTTAATGTTCGTGATTTACTAGATTTCCAAAGATTCAACTTGTTAAACAGGCAAAAAGAAAAGCACCTTTCGGTGCTTCTTACGACTCATTTTTCTATACTTAAGATTCGAATGAACGTATCCACCGATATCGGTTGACCTTCACGATGGCTACAAAGCATTTTAGAATCTGATCTGACTTTAGGCATATGAACGTTACGATTGGAGATAAATCGAACACGAACGCACATAGGAATGAAGAGGGAAGAACGATAAGCCACATAAAGATAAAGTCGTTATACAGTACAAACTTCGTATCTCCACCACTGCGTACAATCCCTGTGAGAGCTGGCATCTGATAAGCCGTACCCACCACCGTAATCGAAAGGATTGTCATAAATTGCAGCGCAAGTGCCTTCGCTTCACCCGATATGGTGTAGAAACCAAGCACATAGTCTTTAAGAATAAATAGGATAAGCCCCGTACCTAATCCAAGAAGGAGATAAAGGATCTGCAGTGTCTTGGCATATGCTTTGATCTTATCTGAGAATCCTTCCCCGATTGTCTTCCCGATAAGAACCGCCGTTGCACTTGCTGACGCATAAATTACAACTGTGACGAGCTGGAATATCGTCGTGGCTATGCTGTTAGCCGCAATAGCTGCTTCCCCCATATGCCCAAGAATAGCTGTCTGCGCTCCCATAGCGAGCCCCCAGATGGTATTGGACAATAAAATCGGTGAACCAACCTTAATATACTGTTTGAACAAGCTCAGATCGAGCTGGAAGAAATCCTTTAGTTTCAGTAATATTTTGCGATCATAACGCTTGATGTAGCTAATAACGATGACCGTTTCAATCATCCTGGCTAGTAGTGTTGCGATAGCGGAACCTCTTACGCCTAACTCCGGAAAACCTAAATGCCCATAAATGAGCACATAGTTCAGCGCCACGTTAATGATGAGTGTAGACAAAGACACGATAAATCCGATCTTCACCGTTTCCACACTGCGCAGCGAGGCCAGAAGAATATTCGTTACAGCGAAAAAGACGTACGAGAAGCAGATGATCTGCAAATACTTAACACCCTCGTCAATGACACTTTGTCCGCTTGTAAAAATAGAGAGAACTCCATGGGGAAAGAAGAATACAATCGCCCACAGTACCGCACTTAACACTACAGCCATACGCATTCCAATACTTGCAACCCTTCGAATGGACAATATGTCCTTCGCACCCCAATATCTCGAAGCCATAATCACAAGTCCTTCACCAGCGCCCATCACGAGCATATGGAGCAAAAACTGAATCTGATTAGCGAGAGCAACGCCCGAAAGCGCAGGTTCACTATAGCCCCCTAGCATGACATTGTCCGATAAGTTCACACCGAGAGAAATAATGTTCTGCAGTCCGATGATTAAGGTCAGCCAGAAGAAACTCTTGTAAAACTGCTTCTCACGTACAAATAATTTCACGATAGAGATACCTTCTTTTTTTATGAGTTCTGTTACTTTAACCAATATATACTAACTCTTCTAAATAATCAGTACATCTATTGTATATTTTTATATAGCTTTAGAGATTGAATTTGTCACATGCTGTTCATATTCCATTCACATTTCTCATGTAAAATGAACCCTTTCAAATATATTTTTGGAGGGGAAAGGTGGAAAATGATCCATTATAGCAAATGGTTAATTCGCATTGCCGCCATCTATTCACTGATCGGAGCTCTGATTGGTGCGGATATGGCCGGACGACAAGATTATTCACTAACACCTGCACACGCTCATATCCTCGTTGTTGGCTGGCTCACTTTATTTGCATACGGTATGTTCTACTATGTATTTAAAGATATTAGTATGAAAAAAACCGCCAAGTTACATGTCTGGACGAGTCTCATCGGCGGCGGACTCATGCCATTCGGTATGCTACTGTATTACAAAATGGAAAGTACAGCGACACTGCTCTCCTTCATTATTCCGGCATGTATTTTACTCGTAGCCGTAACTTTATTTATCATTATTTTGTTTTTCGATAAAAAGTTGTTCTCTTCACGTAGTTAATTCATATCACATTTAAGAAGGGCCCCCCTCTCATGGGTATAAGCAGTGACTAGCTTCCGTAGCTTTTCATATGCTAGCAAAAAAGAGAGGTGGGGCTCTTTCGCCATGACCTATAAAAGCAGCACGATCAAAAGCAAGTGGAAGAAAACGCAGTGGCTATTGAAGGACTCTCATATCAGATCTTATGTACCTACTACAATGACTTTCAGTAAAAATAATCTATCTTCTATGCTCTCCTCCTATTCCACGGTTTACTTCAAACCTACAAACGGTTCCGGCGGGGTAAATATCGTTCGGATCACAAAGAAGGACGGAGGCTATCAGACACAGCACAATACCGTCAAAAAAACCTACGCCACGCAAGATAAGCTCTATCATGAACTAAAACGATTCGCGGGAACACAGAATTTTCTGCTGCAAAAAGGAATCAAATTAGCCAAAACGAACGGCAAACCATTTGATATTCGTGTCATGGTCCAAAAAACAAACAAAGGCAACTGGGTCAGTCCCGGTCTGTTTACTAAAGTCGGAAGTAAGAACAAGGTAGCTACGAATTATAATCAAGGCGGAAGCATCGGATATTTTCATAAAACACTCGCTGGCGCGGGATATAATGACGATGCGATTCGGAGTATGGAGACTCGGCTGAAACAGCTTGGCGTATCCGTAGGACACAATTTTGATCGAAATTACAGAGGATTCAGGGAACTAGGCTTGGATGTTGCTCTGGATAACAATCGAAGACCTTGGATACTAGAAGTGAATACTCGCCCTCAATTTTATCCCGTAAAGAACCTGAAGGATAAAACGTTATACAACCGGATCCTATCATATGCTAAGCAATATGGAAGAACAAAATAGACCGAATATAAGAAAGGCATCGGATATTTATATCCGGTGCCTTTCTTATAACATCCTCCTTTTAGTTCACCCAAACAATCCGTATCATATATGGATTAAACGTTCTTTAGAGAAAGCACTTTTCATTTTTTTCATACATCAACCTTAAGATTTGTGCTAATCTGTATAGATGTGTTCCAAGAAGATTCATATAGAGAAAGGATAGGTTTGTAACTATTATGAGTGAAGTAAGACACAGATTAAATACGAGAAACCATAAAGAAACGATGGTTCAGACCAAACCAAGCATGAGCCGGATTTGGATGATTCTTATACTGGGGGCTTTGTCAGCATTTGGACCTCTGTCACTCGACATGTACTTGCCTTCCTTACCGGAATTAGCTAAGACCATGCATACGTCAACCTCCCTGACACAGCTTAGTCTGACCTCTTGCCTTATCGGTCTAGCTGTTGGGCAACTGTTCGCAGGTCCAGTTAGTGATGTACGCGGAAGACGCCTTCCATTAATTATTGGTATGGTTGTTTATGGAGTTGCTTCCCTCCTATGCGCATTTAGCACGTCTATTGAGATGTTAATTGCTCTTCGATTCGTTCAAGGAATCGCAGGCTCAGCAGGAATTGTCATCTCCAGAGCCGTAGTCAGAGATATGTATTCCGGCTCAGAACTGACGAAGTTCTTCTCCATGCTAATGCTGGTTAACGGTGCAGCGCCCATTCTCTCTCCGATCATCGGAGGACAACTGTTACAGTTCACCTCTTGGCGCGGAGTATTCATCGTACTCACCGTAATCGGTGTCTTGATGCTTCTAGCTGTACTCTTCTGGCTTCCTGAGACGCTCGGCGTAGACAAGCGTTCCAAAGGCGGAATCATGAATACACTCTCCACGTTCGGGGATTTGCTTCGTGATCGAACATTTATCGGACTTGCTCTGTGCCAAGGCTTTGTATCGGCTGGCATGTTCGCTTATATCTCCGGTTCGCCGTTCGTGCTTCAAGATATTTTTGGTGTATCACCTCAGACCTTCGGCCTGATCTTTGCAGTCAATGGGATCGGTATTATCATTGCAGGCCAAATTACAGGACGACTAGCAGGACGAGTTAGTGAGCGGAACCTGTTCGTCTCTGGTATAGCTCTAGCAACCATCGGTGGCTCTACATTACTGATAGCAGTTGTGAGCGGAGCAGGATTGATTCTTATTCTTCCGACTCTGTTTATCGTTGTTTCCTGTGTAGGTATCGTCGGTACAGCCGGCGCTTCGATGGCCCTTCAAAATTATGGGCATGCAGCGGGTAGCGCTTCTGCACTTCTTGGATTGTTGTCCTACATTTTAGGGGCATTGGTTATGCCACTTGTTGGTATCATGGGCAGCGGAACCGCTGTACCGATGGGCATTGTTATATTCGGTGCTGATCTGGGAGCTGTACTCTGTTACCTCCTGCTTGTTCGCAAGAGCAATGTGAAGACCCGTGCGATTTCTTAATTAATCAAAATAAAATAAACATGCCGACCAAGATTCACCTTGGTCGGCATGTTTATTTTTTAATATCTAATGTTGTATATGATCACTCCGAATATTATAGCAATCACGATAAATACAGCAGCAGCGGCTAGTGTCATTAACATATCACTTCGTAATCCTCTTTGCTTCAGGCCATTCAGCTTCTCTTTAGCCTTTCTTTCAGAGACATCTTGTTTGATCTGATCCAAATTCTCAGGGCCCATAACCATTCAAGCAACCCTCCTAAGCTATCCTATGTATACATAGTTTACCACATGTTGGATAGCTGATTAAGCCTGTGTCCACTCCATTACATATTCCTGTTCCGAGGTTGCTGGATCTTCACTCTCTCCCGTAATCTTAAAGCCATTCTTCTGATAAAACCTTACAGCACTTTCATTCTTCCGGTAAACTTTTAAATGTAGAAAATTATGCTCCTTCTTAACGTGGTCCAGCAGCATTTTTCCAAACCCACGACTCTGTTGATGAACGTCAATAAACAAAGCTGCTATGTACTCATCCACTAATGATATAAACCCGACTATGCTATCATCATCCTTTTTCGTAAGCAGAAATGTTCTTGAAGAAGGAAGATATAGAGTCTTCATGTCTTCTTTCTGAGCATCCCAGTAACTCGCATCAATAAAATCATGCGCCTGTAAAGAACCTTGAAGCCAAATCTCCACAACCCTATCACTATCGAGTGCTGTAAATAACCGAATGTTCATATCCAAATTATCTCCTTTCGAAAGAAAAGGTTCCCTAACGCAAAAAGACACGAATGCAAACCATTCCGTGTCTTTTAATACCTTTATCCAATTATTTATCTGCAAGTTCCTTGGTCGCTGTATCCAGCATCGATTTCCAATCCGCAAAATCGGTTTCTCTCGCAACGTGACGATCGAACAGCTCATCCGGAATATTATCGACATCTGCCTGTGTCTCTACTTGAAAGTTCCCCTTCTCAACAAAGGCACTGAAACTTGTGAAATTAGAATGTTTACGCATAAACGACTCATTAAAAAGATCGTTCAGTGATACGTGATTCGGATCGTTCTGAGCTGCTTTCTGTCCTTGTAAATCTGCCAACAATTCGTCAAATGACATCGGTTTTTGTTTCCTCAAATTACCACTCCTAAATCTATTTTATCGATTCCAGACTACCCTTACACTCGTGTCTACGTCAAGTGTTTCAGAATAAAGGAATCAGCCCATCTATAATTTATACGTAACCAGTTGACTAAATATCCAATCGATCTCCATCCATCTTAGGTTGATCCGTTGAATCCTGGTTCTTCGTATTCTTGCTCTTATATGGTTTTGGGGCGCTTTTAGATCGGTTGGCACTAGCTTGCCAGCGATTCCAGCCTTTTTTTCCCGTTCCCCGGCCTGTTCCACCCTTACCTTTAGCTTTACTCAAATCATCACTCCGTTATCGTTTATACTTTGCTTGTCCGAAGTGAAGCCCATTTCTCTTCCAGCCACTTGTCGAACTCTTCGCCCTTGTCACCTTCATACGTATCGTACACATCAATTCTCATCTTCTTCAGTTTCTCTTTGAATTCTTCATAACTGTGGCCTTCCGGCAGGCTCTTCTTAATTCGAACCAGCATTTTCGTTAAGCCCTTCACCAATTCCTCTTGTCTTCTTACAGGCTTCTGTACATCCTCATCCAATTCCTTCAGCTGTTGATAAGCAGCCTCCTGAACTTTATATACCGGATCGTTCGTCATCCGATGCTTCAGCACATCAATCGCTTGTGGATTGTCGATCTTACCCAAGGCTTCAACCGCTCTTAGTCGCTCGCGCCAATCTGCCGTCCGGTTAGCCGCTGCTTTCAGCTCCTGATAAGTAACGATCTCTTCATTCATTTCATGATTCATATTTTCTGTAGTCAAATCATTCATTCCCTTCTTCAATAAACCCTACAACTCACTTAAAATATAGCTCGGACTTTCATTATATCCTCTATCCTCGATTATTCATACAAATATGATGAAATATACATTATTAGGCTAGGAAGATCCTTCATTCGACAAGAGATGAGCATGTTGGTACGCAGTACATAAAAATGATCATCTCACCGTCACCGATGGATGATCCATGGAATCTTATTTTCACTTCTTATCCACCTGCAGCAATGTTACCTCCTTTACGGAATATGTACCTTTTATTTTTTCTCCAGATATAACACCCAGTGTGACCAGACTGGATATTTTGGAGGTATCAGCCTTAGAGAGCATACGCCACACCACAGGATCCGGAAGCGCTGCATACAGCTTATGATCATCGAATTCCTTCCGCTCTTGGAGCACTAGCTTTGCCTTATAGCCACCTTGCTCCAACTCATAAACTTCATTTTCTTTACAATGGCTAATAATTTCACTGCGTAATTCCGCTAATTCCTGCTCTATCTCTTTCTGCTTCTGTTTGAGTCCATAATAACGCCTAAGCTTCTTATCCATATTCATCACACTCCTCTTCATATCAAATGTATGCTTGGGAAAGTGTATTTAGGATAAGAACTGGAGAACCATTACATCCTCTTTAGGATTATTCGCTGTATTTTTTATTGTTTTATTGCCCTAAGCCTTACACAAAGTGCCTGGTATAACCGTACAATAACCTATCCATATTACTACGAATCATGGAGGGACATTATGATCGAGATCATGAATTATGATGTAGGGCAATTCGATATGTCCAACATGTCAGAACTCGAAAGATCTATTTTTCAAAAAAAGAAAGAAAGTCCGGTTATCTATCGTTACACTTCTCCGGAAGCATTATCGTTTGAGCTGAAGATGAGAAGTAATATTGTGAAAGCTGCTAAAGCACTGGATGACAGTGATGCCGCATTTGCTACCTTTCAGAACTCCCATGCGAATGAGAAATTCTGGTATCGAACTGCGGACGGGGCGCTGCATCAAAGACCTGGCGTGCTAAGCTCAGATGCGATTAATGATATTTTCGAGAATGGCCCATTATACGGTTTCGAATGTGCTACGGCAATGGTTGTAACCCTATATAAGGCTGCACTCGACACGCTTGGTAAAGATACCTTTAATGCCTATTTCCAAGACTTGCTCTTGTATGATTGGCAGTATGACAGCGACTTACGCATCCGTATCATACAGAATAAGAATGAAGCTTATCCGGGTGATGTTGTATACTTTGAAAATCCTGACTTTAACCCTAATACCCCGCAGTGGCGAGGTGAGAATGCCATTATGCTCTCGGATGATAAGTACTTCGGACATGGCATTGGAATCAAGAATGCAAGTGAAATGATAAGTGCCTTAAATAGAAGAAGAAAGCCTGGCAGCACAACATCTGCATTCTTCTCTGAGCAGGTGGATCAGCTCGACTTCGAACATTTGCGCCAACTCACACCCCGTCCTACCGCAAGAATAGGCTCTCGCAAGTACAGCCTTCGGTTTTATGATGCGTTCCCTGTCTAAGGCCATCTAAGACTTTTCAGCCTAAATGAGTAAAATAGAAAATAGCTTATTCCTCCTTATTTTGGATTGGAGTAGGCTTTTTTGTGCGGTGTATCATTCAGGGCTTTGATTTTTCGTATGTTCTCCGCCAACTGGGGAACACTAGACTCGTGTTTTAGTGTTTTTACCTATTGCTAGGAGGTCACTTATGAATCCCTTTGAGAAGGAAGAACAAGAGCAATACACTGACTTATCTAATGTTGAATCCCAGCGCAACGATCTTGTACCCGAAGAATTTCCTGAAGGACCGTATGGAGCCGATTTGCGAAGTGAATCGTTAGGTAAAAGCACGCCTTGGCGCAAAGACCAGCGGCCACCCAATCGTTTTGATTATGAGAATCGTCAATTACATATGGGTATTAAACGGGATTTCCCTGGTGCAGACGAGACGATCCAAGCTGATCCGGGACAAGAAAAGCCAGAGTAAGACGAGCATAGCAAACCATCCTCCCCCTTGACGAAAGAAGAGTGTCAGCACGATGCTGACACTCTTCTTATATACACACCGATTACCTCTCTTCGTTGTCTTGCTTCCATTCGACTGAGAGAACAAAATAATTTATGTACTATTATGGCTATATCAATTATTTATTAATAATCCTGAATAAACTCAGGCATTCCCTGATTCACATTACACGTCTCATGAAAACTAATCGTTTGAGTAGCTGGCTTCGCATATTTTCCATATTTAATATTGTTATATCGATTTAGCAACTCATCAAGATCCATAGATTGCCTTAGAACTTTGGGATGTTGTAATCCATACTCACTACCTAATTGATATAAAAGTTGCCTTGACTCCTCTATTCTCTCCAGCAATACTTCCACACGGATCATAGCTAGCCACCTCCTTATGTAATATTTTAGGATATAATGAAAAAATATAGATTTTTAATAGTATTGCATTACTCCAGACCGGCTAACGAAACTCTGAATTTATGACAACAACAAAAAAGCCTGCTAGATTCAGCAGGCCACGAGCAATTTCCCATGATGAAGCCACTTCTTACGCGCTGGGCTTAACAGCCTCCTGCGCCATGAGTACAGAGGAAAGACGGCTTAGAAGGTGTCTGCTCAGCACTTACCGGAACAGCAAGCAACATAACAATACTAAGCGTAGTCAACAACACAGCGATTTTTCTTTTCATTTACCTTTCACCTCGCTAATTAAAATATGATATCTATGTTGTGCTTCTTGGGATGCTGCATGTCGAAAAAGTTCAAACAATCTTACATACTTCAGAATCGCATCGTTATTATGAATCTCTGTCGCTGATGCCAAACCGTCCAGTACACATTGAATACCAGACTCATATTTTCCTCTGCTCAAATAGTAAGATGAAAGCTCCGTCAAGAAACTCGTATACCGATCTGCTTCGACTTGATGGGTATACGTACCGATGGCCATCCCCTTACGATCGATGTAGCAGGAAATTTGCGATTCAAATTGGTGCAAAATATCATCTATATTAAAATCATAGCGATTCGAAGCTTGGAGTATCTTCGTCAAGGCATGAATAATCTCGCTTTCTTTCGACTCTATAAATGCTACATACTCAGGAATGACCTCAGCCTTACCCATCATGACTTGATATAGGTAGGTGTTGGCAACAGCCCATAATTGATACTGCTCAATGATACGCTGTGCTTCTTCCGAATCTTCCTTCACCCAGCTCATGTCAGAGTACAGTGCGACATATCGCAGGGCTTGTTCATAATCTCCAAGTTCATCACAGACTGCAGAACGAAGCAAATACGAATATACAATGTACAGGAACAAAGGACGCTTAGGTTCTTTAGGATGGTCATACCTCTTGGATGTTTCATATCTATATTTGTATTGGATCATAGCCTTTCTTCCCATTAATTCAGCTAATTCATCGACCTTGCTCCATTGTCTAAGAGAGAGATATGTATTAGCCAAATCTTTAAGGGCATCCAGCTGATCTACTTCATCTAATCGTTCAACAAAACCTTCGAATTTAGTAGCAGCTTGAAGGTTTCTCTCCTGATCTTGACCCAATGAGATACAGAACAATCGATAATGACACAGAGCCAGGCGCTCCGAATGTTGATACTTCTCACTCTCAGCGACACTCTCATAGATCACAGCCGCTGCTGCCTGCATGCCTTGATTAAACAATTCTTCAGCCGTATCAAAAAGCGCCGGGATATATGAGAGATTGTCCATCATTAGCCGAACAACCTTCTGAATATATTCGAGCTTGTCCAATTCCGCGCAACGAGATAAGAACGGCCTTAGCCTCCGCCAATTGGGTGACTGATCAAAACAATCATTCATATACAGACCATAAAAACTTCCTTCAGGAAGCCCCATAGCAGAGACAATGAGATCTAACTGCTTCATTGCAATAGGTCTTGTTCCCTTGAGAATAGTACTTATCGTCCCTGAGTTAACCTTCGACTTATCTGCAAATTGGTTAATCGTTAACCCACTCTTTCTCAGGTAACTCTCCAACTCTGATCGAATCGTGGTTGTATGTATCAAATCAAACAACCTCCAGAAAGACATTCATGCCCCTAAATACATATTTTAGTATAAAAGTTTAATAAAGTAATCGTCTTTTTAATTATTATATATGTTAGTCAGTCTTAATTCTACAATTAAATCCAAATATCACCATACTTAATTCGTCCTTTGTCTATATCTCTGAACAGACTCTGACCAATCAATGATCGGATACGGATAATGCTCTCCTAACATCAGTCCGTACTCCAATTGCTCGAATAAGGAAAAGGTAGGAACATCATAAATACGCTCAGAAGGAACGCTCTTAAGTTCTGGAAGCCAATGCTTCGCATACCTCCCGTTTGAGTCATATTCCTTTCCTTGCTTAGTAACATTAAATAGCCGGTAAGGCATCGAGTCATTCCCCACTCCCGATGTGTAACACCAGTTTCCGTAATTAACAGAAACATCATAGTCGAGTAGACAGGACTCAAACCAAGCTGCCCCAACTCGCCAGTCGATTCCCAGATTTTTCGCTAGGAAGCTTGACGTGATCTGTCTACCTCGATTAGACATCCAGCCAGTGGCCCTAAGTTCGCGCATATTTGCATCCACTATTGGATATCCGGTTTCCCCATTCATCCATGCCTGGATTAGATTAGAGTCCGTCGTTCCCTGAAACGAGGTGCCGCTTAATCTACTCTGAGCAAAAATACGGTTACCATATTTCATATGAACATACCAAAAGAAATCCCGCCATAGCAATTCTGACTTAAACATTTTCGTAGACGAATGAACGCCACGCTCTGCCTCATAATCCATCAGGCTCCAGTATACATACCGAGGAGACAGGCATCCAAGCGCAAGGTATGGTGAGAGTTTGGAGGAATCATCTCGCTGAAGTAATCCGTTTCTTGTATCTTGATATTGTTGCAGAAAATTCCCTTCATAAAAATAATACCGAAGCCGTTTACGACCTTCCGCAGATCCTCCACGGATAAGCGATATACCCGAAGCTAGAGATTTATTCGTTGGAATCGCAGATAAACCTAGCTCAGCCTCGGTGGGAATACGACCTTCCTCAACGTCGACGAACGAACTCCCCTTCATGGGTAGTGGTAGTAGCTTTCGTATATAACCGGGTTCTGATTGCAGAATCTGCTTCTGGAACGGAGTGTAAAGGTCCGGAAGACGTTCCACAGTAAACGGCAGGTCCTCTGGATGAATAAGACTATGACCGTAATAACCGTGAAATGTGCAGCCCGTATTCATCGATCTAACAAACTGCTCTACGGTGGTTTCCTCACTCCCCAATTCTATATGGTAATGAATCTCTTGAATTTCTAAATTGGATATCAACTGAGAGAGAATTACCTCTGGTTTACCCATCCTCACGATGAGCTTAAAGCCCAGCTTATTCATATTGCGACGCAGCTCTGCTACACTTTCGAGTAAGAATTGTGCGCGGTGTATCCCTGTCTTCGAAAAGCCAAACTCGTTCATTCCATATTCACGCGGATCGAAACAATACACCCCTACAACAGGAAATCCTGAAGCCGCTGCGCTTAATAATGGGCCGTGGTCATGAACACGCAGATCTCGACGGAACCAGACCAGTGAACATTTCATCGTAATGGATCACCTCTTGTATAATACAAAAATAAGACTTCACATAAATTATACAATCATTATACAATAATGTGATAAAAGGAGGCATGATTTACAATGCGTCAGGATAATAACCTTCTCCGTATCATCTGGTCAGGTTTAGCAGCAGGCATTTTATTAGGATTGTTCCTGAAATTGATGCAAAGTATCACTTCATTAAAAGTCTATACACTGCTTCTAAATGTTGATTATATCCCCATACTTAATCAGCTGACATTATCCGAATTCGTAGAATTTTCACTTCATCTGATCATTTCTGTTCTTCTCAGTGGCGTATTTGTTATCTTTCTTAGGCACAGGAACTTCTCTTGGCGTAAAAATATAAGCGTGGTCTCCCTAACATGCACTGTTATTGGATTGATGTTATATTTAACAACCTCTTTGTCCGAACGTACACCATCCCTTTACGACCCATTCTCCCTACTCATCTGGTTAATTGCTCATCTGTTGTACGGCATAATCTTAGGTTATCTGCTTTTTGGATTATCTCAAAAGGCATCTAAATAAACGAAGCATATTAAAATGATTCAATTCAAATAAAAAAGTTCACCTGATGCTATATCAGCCTCAGGTGAACTCGTATTTTTCATTATTTTCACTGGCACTCTGTTACTGTAACGAAGAAGAAACAACCTTCCTTCTCATTCCCTCCACTGCAGCACGCACCCTTTTCGCATGCGTTATCGCAGATATAACGGCCACACCATCCGCGCCTGCGCGGATAACTTCCTCCACACGCGCTTCGGTAATCCCACCGATTCCAACGATCGGAAGTTCTATATCAGCTGCACGCAGCTTGCGTACAATTCCCGGACCTTGCACTTCCTTCGCGTCATCTTTTGACTGTGTTGGATAGATCGGTCCCACACCGAGATAATCGGCACCTTGAAGAATGGCTAATTTGGCCTCTTCCACGGTATGGGCAGACACACCTAGAATTCGGTTCCCGATTCGCTCTCGAACAGAATCTGCTGAATCGTCATCTTGACCGATATGAACGCCATCGGCATTAAGCGCAAGCGCCAGCTCCACATCATCGTTCACGATGAACGGCACACCCGCTTGGCGGCAACATGCTTGAAGCTTTGAGGCGAGGACTAACCTCTGTTCACCGCACAGCGCACCTTCACCTTTTTCTCGGAATTGGAATATACTCACGCCACCAGCTAGCGCCTCTGTTAATACCTGCTCTGGATCTGACAGACAGTTCACACTTCCCATCACCAAGTACATACGAAGGAATTCGCGCATGGTGGAAGGCGAAATTCTTCCATTCATGAGAGCACCTCCTGATGACGACGTCGATAGGCAAAATGATTCGTTGGACCATGACCCTGCCCAATATTCAGCCCATCCTCGATCGCTGCTTGAATGAACGCTCTCCCCCTCGTAATCGCTGCCTCAGGAGACATCCCCTTCGCTAATCCTGCGGTAATAGCTGCCGAGAAGGTGCATCCTGTTCCATGTGTATGAATCGTCTGTATCCGCTTGCCCGTTAGCTCCGTGAACACGGTTCCATCATAGATAAGATCAACGACCTCATCTTCTTCATCCGCAGCATGGCCCCCCTTAATCACTACAATCTTCGCTCCTAGATCACGAATACGTTGCGCTGCTTCACGGCGATCCTGCATTGAACGTATTTTCATCCCCGCTAGCACTTCGGCTTCCGGAATATTCGGGGTAACGATGAATGCCAAAGGAAGCAGTTCCTCCTTCAGCGCCTGAACTGCTTCTGCCCGAAGCAGCTCTGCCCCACCTTTGGCAATCATCACCGGGTCGACAACGACATGAACCCATCCGAATTTCCGAATCTGCTCAGCCACTGCGCAGATGAGAGGCGGACTAAACAGCATTCCTGTCTTTATTGCATTCACGCCAAGATCTAGTCCCACTGCCTCTATCTGCTCGGCTACCGCTTCCGGAGGAAGTGGATAAACCCCATGAACACCCAAGGTGTTCTGTACCGTTACCGCAGTAATGGCAGACATGCCGAATACATCAAGCTCTTGAAATGTCTTCAAATCTGCCTGAATACCAGCCCCGCCACCGCTATCTGAGCCTGCAATCGTTAGCGCTCTTGGAATCCTATTACGGGTCATCGTGTATCACCTGTTCCAGCTACCTCTTCTTCTCGGATCGTGGAATATCCTGACAGGGAACCGGGATGCAGCTTCGCTAACTCATCAATAAAAGCAACTTGAAAGCTACCAGGTCCAACATCTGAGGTGAGTTCTGCCGCGCGAGCAGCGGCTGCTCCATAGAAAGCAAGCCCGGCTGCGCCTGATAACATAAGATCCGGCTCTATGGCTGCAAAAGCCCCTAATACAGAAGTTAATAGACAACCCGCTCCGGTTACTTTTGTGAGCAGCTCATGGCCCCCACTTATAACCCGTACGGTCGTACCATCTGTGATGACATCCTCTTCTCCCGTAATGACAACCGTTGTCTTCAACTCCTGTGCTGCTCGAATGGCTAGACTCACATGACTTTCACCCGTACTGCCACCGCCATCCACGCCTTTAATCTCCCGCGATTCGCCGACAAGATGAGCAACTTCGGCCGCATTCCCCCGTACAAGCGAAATCTGAACCTCCTTCAAGATACGCAGCGCTGACTCCGTTCGAAACGTTGTAGCTCCCGCACCTACAGGGTCCAGCAGAACCGGCACCCCATGCGCATTCGCTGAACGACCCGCGATAATCATGGCATCCACCAATTCACGAGACAATGTTCCAATGTTCAGCACCAGCGCCCCTGCGATTTTTGCCATATCGGCAACCTCATCGGGTGAATACGCCATAACAGGGGATGCACCTAACGCATAAAGACCATTTGCCGTAAAATTAGTCACCACCACATTCGTCATATTATGTACAAGCGGTTTATGCTGCTGCACCTTCCCTAATAACTCGGAAACCTCTTTATCTAACATCACACTCATCAGCCTCACTTTGTCGTTATGATGATGGAATACACTAAGAATTCACAGAACAGATCGCCTGCATCTGAACCGGCCACTCTTCCTGACGGTAAGCCATATCCCAGAACAAATACTCTAGCTGACAGCTAAGCATGAAATGCTCAGTCATGCGTGAACGCTCAGCAGCCGTGGCCTCCAAGGCCCAAGCATCTAGTTCATTGCAGAATTTAACGGTCGCACCATCCGCACGGTTACCATAGAATGTAATCCATTCATAGAACGGGTGAGACTCATCTGGATTAACCTCCTTCATCAGCTTTTGCCCAATCTCAAGATACGTCCATGGACAAGGTAGCAGCACCGCCATAATCTCACCCAGACTGCCTTCGTGAGCCACTGTCAACATATGGCGTATATAATGATGCGCTGACGGAGCCAGTGGATACCCCTGCATATCCTCATACCTAACCCCTGCCTCATGACAAAAATTCTGATGTGGATGTACCTCGCTATGTAGAATAAATGATATCTGTTCATTAAATACAGCAATCTCTTCTCTTGTCGTGCATTTAGAAATGGCAATCCCATAAATCCGCATGTATGCATTCAAATATTCATAATCCTGTTTGATATAATGAACCAGCTGTTCCTTCGTTAGCTTACCTTCTGCAATTCCTCTCACAAAGGGATGTTCAAATATGGCCTGAAAAATACCGTCCGCCTGTTGACGGAGCTCTTGTGTGAAACTCATAAGTCTTCCACCTCCAATTTTTTTGAAGAGCAGAAAGTCCCGTAAGAGTAACCACTTTCAGTGGACGCCAAAAAAAGCCGCCCCGAAAGCTGGAGCGGCTTCATCTATTTCAATCATTGCATAAGGATAAGGCAATAATGATATGACCGACTCCACTTTCCTACGCTAGTATGAACTAGATCAGGTTCAAAGGGTCCAAGATACTCTCTTGTCTCAGCCGCCAACGGCTCCCCTAGTGGACTTTCTATTCTATTGTCAATTACTGTACACAGGATTGGGATAGATGTCAAACGAACAAACTCCTAATCTATTCCTCCCCTTCTTTAATATAAGCTAATAGCTCCAACACAATTTCTGCTACCGCATCCTCTTTCGGTAGTTGGATAAATTGACTGGCTCTCACAATATCCTCCTTAAATAAATCGATAAGCTGTATCATCGCATCTGGATCATTATGCTGCGCTGCTTCTAGCAATGCTAGAAACTCACGGTCTGTGATAACTGGTTGATCATTCTTCGTTTCCATCGGTTCACCGCCTGTTGACTTATATTCAGCTCGCGTGCTACTTCGGATTCCGTCTGATCCTGTATGTACAGTTTATAAATAATGATCTTGCCTTGAGGGGGAAGTGTATTTATCAGCTGTTCAACCAACATTCTGTTCTCAGCTTGATCTGTAAAGTTCACTTTCGTATACATGCGTTCAAGATCATAGAAGGTACACTCCCGTCTCTTCAACGTCTTGGCGCGATATTGAATCCTCCAGCCAATCCGGTGGACCTCTCCCTGAACTCGCTCAAAAGCCGTCTGACCTGTATTCAATTCTTCATCCACTCCATTCTGTTAAGTTGCAAAGATAGACTATCATCACCAAAATATAAGAACATTTGTTCTGTTTATTCTATACAATACCACTTTTTATGGTGTTTGTAATGTTGATTTATGAATTTTCTAAGGTCATTTGAAAGTTGTTCTATATAGAAAAATGATTATTTTTCAAAAAAATAATTCTAGTGGTTGTATTTTCTATGTAACAATTACCTATATAGGTGAAGGCACCTAACAATAAAGAAACGAGATGAACTTGGGAAGAGGTTCATATCGATTCTTCACTTCCCTTTTGTATACGGCCTTTCATACTATAAACGAGGGAGTTGTATGGATATGAATATGAAAAAAGTTCTGTATGTACCTTTAGATGATCGACCGGTAAACCTAGATGATGTGATTGTTCAAGGAAGATCCGCTGGCATTGAAGTGATTACGCCATGCTTGGAGGATATCAAGAACCGAATGGACTCTCAGAAGACCGATTCAGACAATACACTCCTAAGCACATCTTCGCCTACATTCGGTAACACAACCAACATTCGCAAGTTCATTCTCGATCATGCAGCAGAGGTTGATGGCTTTATTATCTCAGCAGATATGCTCGCGTATGGAGGACTCATTGGGAGCAGAAGATTACGTACCCACGGCGGTTCAGCCTACCCAGACTATGATCCTGCAACAACCCACTTACTGGATACCATTCGACAGGTGAAAAAGGCTCATCCTCGCAAACCCATGTATGTGCTTGACACCATTATGAGGCTCGCTACCACAACGTATGTAGAGAATGTGTTCCAGAATGCTTACGATGAATCCCGCAGTTTCATGAAACAACCGAGAAAGAGCGTAGATGAGCTCAGTGAGATTTTAGAAGGTTATGATACGAAACCTGATGGCACTCTTTATGAGGAAACGGTCACTTTTAATAAAGAGCATTACTATGATGCTCGCAGACACAAATTCAAATCGAATGTGTACATTCTGGATCGATTAGCACAGTTCGATTATATTGACTTCCTGGCCATCGGTGTGGACGACTCTTCCACCCAAGGTGTTCAAGCGAATGAAATCGATTATGTAGAAGGAATGATCACAGAATCTTTTGGCGGCGAGAATGGTCAAAGTCCTGAACGTGCGATTATACTGCCAGACGCGGATGGTTTAGGGCATTCACTCATGGCCAGAATGGCGCAAGAACTGTTACGTATAGAGGAGAAACCGAAATATTCTGTGCTTTATTTTGGACGAGATGGATCTACAATTATCAACCCATATGAGTACATGAGTGTACACCAGAATATTCAGCATCATGTTGATATCATAGGCGGTCAGCTCGTTGAGGACTCCCCGGAAGTAAAAGTTGATGTGGAGATTATTGCGATTACTGATAAGGACGAAGTACCGAACGCGGTAAGCCGAATTGAAGTTAATGGATTGAATCAGATGCCCACGGTTGTCATTGATTTCGTAGGTGGAGGTGCGGCGAATGCAGTCGTCACCGAAGCACTGCTCGAAAGTTCATATACAGGACAGATTCTCGGGTATAGTGGGTGGAATACCGCAGGGAACAAGATCGGTATTGCCCTAGGAATGGCACAAGCCAGATATGCATTTCTCATCACAGAGAAAAAGGCGCCTGCACTAAATAAAGCTGTAGATGCGCATGGATCACTGTTGTTCAAACGTTTCTTGAAAGACTACTACTACAAGACGCTGACGATTGGCGAGATTCGGCAGTACTCGAGAGCCAATGCCCTGTATACGAACATCCCTTATGCAGATGGTAATTTTCTTTTGTTTAATTCGGAGAGCGACTATGCTCATGTGGTTACTCTGTTGAGGGAACGGATGCAGACGCACACGAATACCTTGGCAGCCAAGAATGCTTTTCAGATTAGCCAATGCACATCATCTCACAACATCCGTCAAATCAAGAAAGCAAAATGGTCTTATGCCGAGTATGAAAGTGCAGCTTTATCCTATGAAAATCCAAGCTACATTTGGGATAGAGCTTTTGAGATCACCCTGAATCCTAAAGTTACATTGTCTTAAAGTGCTGCGAGTAGTACGAATCATTTCTATGATCGCTGCTGAACCTTACACAAAAGAAATCGCCCTGATTTAAGGAGCGATTTCTTTTGTTGTAAGTAAGAATAAAAACTAGTTGAAGTTCCAAAAGTGTTATATCACTTCAACCGCTCATCCATAAGGTATACAATCTTGCCATCGCCATCATAACCTGTTATTTGATTCGGTGGACCCTGAGGTTCATCTATAAAAACATACCAATATCTAAATCCATTTGCGGAAGTTTGTACTGCTACTTCTTTCGTTTTTTTGTTCGTCTGGACTTCAACTTTATGAATCCTATCATTATTAACTGTACCTATAAACACCGGATAACGATTGATTAAATCATAATAACTATAGGTAACGTCTTGCTTATGATCTAGGGGTGAGAAACTTCCAACAACCCACTTCCAGCTATTATTCTTTCTTTCAACCAGTCCTAATCCATATCTGTCCTCTTTCTTGTAAAGAATACTCGCGTATTTATCTCCGTGTTCGATGATTTCGATAACATCCTCAGACTGAAACCCCTGTGATTCATTAATCACCTGCTCAATCGTGTTAGACTTCTCAGCACATCCAATCAGGAAAAGAAACAATGTAATCCAAATAAATTGCTTCACTAACCCCCCCCCTTTCCAATTCCCACCTAATGTTTTAACGTCTCGAACCCCCTATTCGTTACGACATCCCATCTAAAGATTCGATTTTCATTCCTCAACGGAGTACAATATGAACCAGTGAACTTTATTCTCAATGACTAGATCATAGGGTGTCACCATCTATGAAAAGGAGCGGATTATATGCAATATCGTCGTCTTGGACACAGTGGCCTTCAAGTCTCCCAATTGGGACTCGGAACGAATGCTTTTGGCAAAAGAGCCGATCAAGAAACCTCTACCCATATTCTTCATTTTGCGCTCGATCACGGCGTGAATTTCATTGATACGGCCAATATTTATGCCAATACAGAATCGGAGCGGATCATCGGAGAAGCACTGAAGGGAAGACGCCACGAAGCCGTGCTAGCAACGAAGGCTGGACTCCCTACGGGAGCAGGAGCGAATGAGCGTGGTTCTTCCCGTTATCACCTAATGCAGGAGCTGGACAACAGCCTACGACGACTGAAGACAGATTACGTAGATCTGTATCAAATTCATACATTTGATCCGAATACACCACTGGAAGAAACACTTCGGACACTCGATGATATGGTTACTTCCGGAAAAGTACGGTATATCGGTGCATCCAACTATGCTGCATGGGAGATTATGAAGGCACTCGGAATCAGCGATCTCAAAGATTATGTTCGATATACTTCCATACAGACCAGCTATTCCTTAGCAGACCGAACACCAGAGCTGGAGCTTGTTCCCCTCTGCTTAGATCAAGGTGTAGGCATCATTCCATATTTTCCACTCGCAGGCGGAATTCTGACCGGAAAATATAACAACAGCGCGGGCTCAGCACCTTCCGGTTCCAGAGCAGACACCGATCCAAATTTCAACCGATTCCTTGAGGACAAGAACATTCAGCTTGGACAACGGGTAAGTAAGCTTGCAGAAGAATACGGCTACACACCAAGCGCCCTCTCTCTGTCCTGGCTTATGGATCGCCCAGCTGTGTCCACCGTGATTGTGGGAGCTACACGCACCGAGCAGCTTGCGGATAATATCAAAAGTCTCGAAATTCAGATCGATCAAGATCTCAGTAAGCAGCTAGACGCCGTTAGCGAATCCTTTATTCATGGTAAGCCGTTTGCCAGCTATCGGCTGAGTTAATGCCATCGCCTCACCATACAAAAAGATGACTTCTGCATCCTTAGTCAGAAGTCATCTTTTTGTATATTAAGAAGTAGCTACACCCGCAAGAACCTGTCTTAACACCGGCTCTAGATGATCCGCCATCTGCATAAATCCAAAATCTGTTGGATGCACGCCATCAACCGTTGCCTCATCCGTTCGGCTGCTGAGTAAACTAGCGCCATCCACGAAGGTCAGCCTGTGATCTCCAGCTTCTCTTAGTTTCTGGACCAACTGGGCTTGGAACTCTCTACGATCCACTCTTCCCTGAAGAACCTCCGGCTTATACGATTCCGACGCATACGGGAATCTAGAGATGAGAATGATCGGAACATCAGGATAAGCTTCACGAAGGATATGGATAAATTCCGGCAGCGTCTTACGGTAAGGTTCCGTGCCACCGCTGTTGGATTCATAATCAATGACGAAGCAAGCTGGATTATCGATCTGTGTGATCAAATGTGCAAGTTCGGGTTCCCCTTTCCCATTCCCAGAGAAACCAAGATTGATAAACTCCTGATGAATTCTGCGGCTCAAGATATTCGTATAAGACATGCCGGGACGCGCAGCGCATCCACCTTGTGTAATGGAGGTACCATAAAAAATAATTTTACGATCCGAATCATATGCCTCAGGTGCCAAGACGTCTGACTCCGGTTCAAGACCGATCCATATTTCTTTCACACCCTTATACAGTGGCATATTCAGTATAAAGGAACGCTGTTCGTTACTATCACTTAGAAATAGCCGACTTTCATATTCCGGTTGCCCCGATCCAAAACTTGCCGTTCCTGCATACAACCAATGGCCCGGTCCTCCGAAGTATGCATCCATTCCACATTCACCTGTCGCCGGCATATGATACATGCTTGAACCTGCAGCGAGTCGAACCCGCACCGATATACTTCTGGAATTGGTTCGAAAATGGATCTGGCCTCCCGATGTACAATTCGCTAAATTATCGACTGCAGTCGTTATAGGATAATCCGGTGATACAGGAAGTCTACGGTAAATACGTTCCTCTTCAATCCAAGCGAATCCAGATATACGGAACGGCTCCTCCAGCGGGGAATACCATGTCAGTCCATCCGTTGTTCCGCTTTCAATCTTCATATTCTGATCCAACTGATGGGGAGATACAACCTCCCGGCCTTGCTTCTCCATTACATATCGCCTCCAGACAGAATGGTTATGGTTTGGCACACCTAGTCTAATGTCATCTCCAGCATTTGTAAACCGTAGATTCGTAATATAAAAAAAGGGATAGAGCTCCCAAATACCTCTGGAACTCTATCCCTTCTATTCTTGTGTTCATTTATTTCATAGGCATGAAGTTCATCCATGCCCCGTCCTATGCTCTGCTTGCCTTACTCGCTTTACTTCCCTGTCTGCCTCCATCGAACTTGGGCTTACGGGCTGTATATTCTTTAGGCTTACGTCCTGTCTCTGATTTCGATGGCCGCCCGGCATCAGTCTTTGGTTTACGACCCGCGTCACTCTTCGGCTTACGAGCTGTATCCATTTTCGGCTTCCAACCTGAAGCTTTCTTCGGCTTAGAAGCTGCTCCTGGTTTCGATGATCCCTTGCTCTTGGAGAACCTTGCGGAACTCGGCATCGGATAGTCATGATCTTTAACCTCAGGAATTGTTTTGCCAATTAATTTCTCAATATCCTTAAGGAATGGAAGCTCATCCACTTCACAGAAAGAAATGGCAGTTCCGCTTAAACCTGCACGGCCAGTACGTCCAATCCGGTGAACATACGTCTCAGGAATGTTCGGCAGGTTAAAGTTAATCACATGAGATAACTCGTCAATATCAATACCTCTAGCAGCAATATCTGTTGCCACGAGCACGCGTGTCTCACCGCTCTTGAAGTTCTTTAATGCATTTTGCCGGCTGATCTGTGATTTATCTCCGTGGATGGCTTGAGCAGATACATTTACTTTCGTCAAATCACGTACAACTCGGTCCGCACCGCGCTTCGTACGAGTGAAGACTAACGCCGACACAATTGACTTGTCCTTAAGAATTTCATTCAACTGCTTCTGCTTATGTCCCGTCTCTAGAAGATAAACTTCCTGCTTAATCCGTTCCGCTGTAGAAGAAACCGGCGTTATCTCAACTTTTACCGGGTCTACCAGCAATGATTTTACCAGTTGAGTGATCTCCTTAGGCATCGTGGCTGAGAAGAAAAGGGTCTGCTTCTTACTCGGCATTTTCGCAATAATTCGTTTCACATCATGAATGAATCCCATATCGAGCATCCGGTCTGCTTCATCCAAGACAAGAATCTCAACATACTGCAGATCAATGCGCTTCTGATTCATCAGATCGAGAAGTCTACCTGGTGTTGCAATCACGATGTCCGCACCTTGCTGGAGCGATCGTTCTTGGGTCTTCTGAGACACACCACCAAGAATGGCTGTAGCACGAAGTTTGGTAAATTGACTATACGCTTTGACGTTATCAAATATTTGCAGAGCAAGTTCTCTTGTTGGTGATAATATCAATGAACGGATACGGCGTCCCATTCCTGGTTTAGGTGGCTGTTCGTTTAATAGCTGGATGGTCGGAATCGCAAACGCAGCTGTCTTCCCTGTACCTGTCTGTGCGCAGCCTAGAAAATCTCTTCCGGCTAATATCGCAGGGATCGCTTGGGCTTGGATCGGAGTTGGTGTAGTGTAGTTTTCCTTATCTAAAGCTTTCAAAATAGCAGGTGTAATATTCAATTCATTAAATGTCATGAGGTCTCCTTAATTATAAACACATATATTCTAATCACGTAACTTTGGGCATCTCACACTGGAGTCTCCACAAGCCGTTCCTTTACGTCATGAGCATCTAAGATACCACAGATCGGTACTAAAAAAGAAGCGGAATTTTTCTCCGCCTCCTTGTTTTCTGCAATTCCACACTTTTTTTCAACAGATTTTCCACTATAACTTTCACGATTTCACACCCATAAATCATGATTACAGATCAGAAAAAGAATAACTGTGTCATCCCCAGGAGTACCGATACCGTAACTACTAATTTGGCAGCAAGTGTCTTATGCATCAATTTCAATATGACTCCGATGATCGCGAGCACCCCCATAGATGCAGAGAAGACTCTTGGTACGGTATAATTCGTTGGCAGCGCAGTCACCGCCATATAGCTAATTACAAGCCCAAGTATCACCGTAAAACCAAACACCCAATTATTTACTTTACGATCTTTTACCATAAATAGCGCTGCAATGCTGAACAAACTCACAACGGCTATCACGATAAATATAATGAGTAATATTCCTAGTGCCATTTAAGCCCCTCCTTCTATATCTATCATGTTGCATTAAGTAATGATTTATTATTAAGCATCCTACAGAAATGCTCTATAACATCACTCCAAATAGTTTAAACCGTTCATAGGCTTAATTAATCAAATGAAATTTCACAAGATGTGGGTAATACATAGAGAGGAATTAGATAAGCAACTGAAGAATGATATGATGTTGTAACTATTTTAGCTAGTGCAAATCATGGTTGGGGAGGGACTCGAAGATGAACGTGGAACCCAAAGACGGTATTCGCATCTTACCTGAAAAGCTCCGTGAACTAATCACATCGATTGCCCAGAAGGCCGGCATGTCTCATGAACGATCTGAGTTTCTAGCAGATATGCTCGTTATGAACGATCTTCGGGGCGTATTCAGCCACGGTTCTGTGCAAATCGCAACCTACGCCCGTATTATGCGGGACGGCTTGATTCACCCGAATCCACAAGTCCGTACCGTAAATGAAGCGCCTGCAACCATTGTCGTGGATGGAGATGGTGGACTTGGATATTTTGCAGTACATCGTGCCGTTCAGGAGATTGTAGAACGCTGCCGCCACCAAGGTATCGCTGCAGCTGTCACACGAAATCATGGTCACATTGGTGCAGCCGGTATTTATTCACGTATGCTTGCGGAACAAGGGCTCATTGGATATGTGACTTCGGGACATCAGCTGGATTTGAAAGCAGAAGACTCCATTATGAAAGCCGCGGGCGGCTCTCCTATGTCCTTTGCAGTTCCGTCCGGCAGTGAGGTACCTATGGTACTCGATTTCGGCGCAACGCTAGACATTTTCCCAGAAGCCCCCCATGTGGACCAGCTGTTTAAGCTCGCACCCGGCCTTATATTCCGCAACATGGGACTCGGCTTTATGTGCCAGGCTCTCGGTGGATTCTTAGCAGGCATTCCACTTAAGAGAAACGACGAGGGAAAAGAGTATGTTGGTGCTAATCAAGGCTCGCTAATTATCGCACTGGATATTAGCCAGTTTCTACAACCAGACCATTTCAAACACGAGATGGATACATATATGAAGATCACAAGTGAGATGCAGCCCATGCCTGGCTATGACAGAGCCACACTTCCTGGCGTACTAGAATCTGAACGTGAACGAGATTGGATCAAGAGCGGCATTCCAATCGGCTTAGAGCAACAGTCCATTCTAACTGATGTAGCTACTGAGTTTGACGTAGAATCTCCATTTTAAGTTAACCAAGCAAAAGGGATAGAACTCGGAATGTCTCCGAATCCTATCCCTTCATTTATCACTAATTCAATACATAGTATCGACGGCTCTTCCTCTAGACGACCCGGCTATAACGGTAATAATCCTTTCACCCTTCTCAGCTCTAACTGCAATCAAGCCTGCCTCCGAATTATAATAAGGACGAATCTCAATCTGGCATACTGCCCCAGCACCTTGAACCCTTACATCCTCAGCACGAATTAATGCTGCATGGGGGTGATAGATCAGCGTCTCCCCTCCACTTGATATATACTCGACTTTTATCCTCTCCGTATCGTAGTCATACTGGTAACCAGAGAGCACACCCCCTGTCGTGTGCGGGAATCCACGTCTAAGTGCCTTGGCGAAGGGAGTATTCTGAAAGCCTTCAAACCAGCACCAGAACGTGTTACTCCATAAATATTGTTCGAAAATCGAGTTTACTGCCTTCGTTAATTCATAAGTGGCCGGATTCCCGTTAAAAGCGCCCCACTCGCCGATCAGCACGGGTACATTTAAGCGATTCTGCACCTTGCGGTGGGTCGCAAAAATGAAGTCCACACGCTCCTGGTTATAAATTTCGTAATGATCCGTATCTACAACGAGATCATAGCCATGAGGAGTGTACACCTGATGATGCGCGATCGTTCCATCGGGATTCTGTACAAGTTCAAGTCCAGACTCCACGCCCATATTCGTAAAATAATTCGTTTCCAGCATCAAGAACCCATCCGGGTCCACTGTGCGAATCGATTCCGCTATTTTATTGAAGAATGGAGTAATAACCTCCCGGTCGAACGCTTGCGCAGTTTCCTGTGCATGTTCCATCAACACACGATAGATGTCCATATCCGCCATACCATGTAGAATCTCCTGTTTCTTCTCCTCATCAAACCACAGTGTAGCCAGCTGATCCATATCCACTTCATTCATTCCCATGACGTTCTGAGCATACGCAGCGATCATGGCTCCGAACACTTGCTGTCCGCTACTTCCTGGGTAAGGCTCATTCATCATGTCATATCCAATGATATTGGGGCAATCTGCGAAATAGGAAGCCACATGCTTCCACATCGCTGCATAATGATCCTGTAAACCAATCCCATCTACAGCAGGCGTATTCTGCCAAAAATGATCTAACGCACGATTCACAGCAGGGCTTGAGAGATAAGCATCACTCCACATATCACCTGTCACATGTGGCAGATCATCGGTTAGCGTAGCCCATTCTGGTGCGCCATCCCCAAATTGCTGACTATAGAGATCCTGATGCATATCTAGATAAACGTAGATTTGGTGCTGCGCTGCCCATCGAACCTGCTGTTTGATTCTACCCAAGTAGGCATCATCATAATGACCTGGCTCTGGTTCCACCCCATCCCAGATCAGACCTAAGCGAATGACATTAAAGCCCTGCTGCTGAAACCACTCAAACAGACTTTCATCACACGGTTCAACATAACCGAGCGCTTTACTTTTGCATACAAGATTTACTCCACTTAAGATGACATGCGAGCCATCCTCGTTCACAATCCGTTGACCGTTAATGCTTAGCTTCTTCATGACCCCAACTCTCCTTTTGTCTACGAATGCGTTTCATGACCAATCCCCAGCAAAAGTTAGTTGTCTTCTATGTTCTAATGATGTTGTGTAGGATTGCTACGTCTAAGAAGAAAAGTTCTCTACATGGAGGGATCTTTCCTGCATGAAGAACAGCAATAAGGGATAGATCTCAGATATCAATCTGATAACTCTATCCCTTACTCGGAGTTAATACATATCAATCCTTATACGGATCAAACTCATCCGCGCCCGCCATACATACACCTATTGGTTTTAGAACATGCATAACGGCAATTGTCTCTGCATGAGCATCCAGCACTTCTTGAAGCTTCCGATAAACGAACGGACTCTCGTCCGTACCTGCACCGCGAAGCTCAACACCAAAATCCTGTATAGCCTCAAGCATCTGCGTTTTGGAAATCTGCCCGCCGCTACGGGCGCGAGTCTTCCAATTCATTTTGCCTGCAGCCTGCGTCCGGCTCATAATACGCCCAGCCCCGTGAACCGTACTGTAATAAGCCTCCAGGTTCTCAGCCGTATCCTTACCCTCAACGATGACAGAGATGTCACCCATACTACCACCGATAAAGCCAAGCTGCCCTGGTGCAGAAGGGGTTGCTCCCTTGCGAACAACGACGACTTCCTTACCATTATGCGTCTCTTTCCAAGCATAGTTATGATGGTTGTGTACTTCAAAATCGGCTTCGGTACCCAGAATCGATAAGACTTCCTCCATCACATAATCCCGTCCGGCATACGCATATAGTCCCGCCAGTTTCATCGCACGATAGTACATATCGCCGAGATCACTACTCAGGTCCAGCAATAGGGGAGGCTGATCCATCTTCTCACCAGGGGCATTCGCGAGAAACGCTCTTCCAGCCATCAGATTCATGAACCCGCTTGCCGTCTTATGTCCGAATCCCCTACTTCCGAAATGATTCCCAATCCACACTCTCCCTGTCCCAACTTCTTCGAACAGATCAACATAATGATTACCACTGCCAACCGTACCTAGTTGATCACGAGCAAGCGCCTTTAATTTATCGTGCTCCTGCCCGCCAACGGCTTTATATACATCCCAGTCCGGATCATCAAACAGATCATGGTCAACCTTTTGATTATTGACGCGTCCCACCCCGAAGGAAATTTTGCGTGCAATTTCGTCCATTAGTTTACCTATTCTAGGTTTTACGTCTTCCACATGCAGCAAAGTCCGCACGGCTTTATTCCCGCAAGCAATATCGTACCCAACACCTGATGGAGAGATTTGCCCGTCGTAGACAACGACACCACCGATCGGCTGACTATACCCTTTGTGATGATCCGCCATCAGCAGCGTTTGAACGACATTCCCTGTCTGTGCGCACATTCTCGCTTGGACAAGCGCACCTTCGTCGGGTTTACCCCAGACACGTACACCGTCTATATTTTGATAAGCCATTCGTTTCAACTCCTGTAATTCATGTATTTATTTCTCTGAATCCCATACTTCCTTCAATGATGTACGGAATAAATCATCAAGTTGATCATTCAGTCTTCCATCAGCATCCCGTAAGCCATGTGCGATCTGTTCATAATAAGGTATTTTCGTCTCTAAAAATTCATTGATCGGATTGATTCTTGGTTCATAATCCAGTTCATCACCTGCTATTTTGCGGGCTAACAGTTCCATAATCACTCCCTTGAGCTCACTGCCCTCTGGGACTAAGGCATTGAGAAGAGTTTGAAATTCAATCGGCGGCATACTATTGTATTTCTCGATCCATTCGCAGGCCAGAATCGGACGAAGCACATAGAAATACTTCTTGATCTTTACTTGTTCTCCCTGAAGATAATCACGATAATTCCCCTTTGCCATGTGTAAATAGTGATACATACATGATTTAGGCGAGAAGCTGAGCGGTGAGATATGACGGATGCGCTCTGCTACCGAATAGTTCTCCATATACTGAATCGGCGATTGCAACCACTCGTGCAGTGGTGGATTTGATTTGCGAAACAGTTTTAATGCTTTTTTCAAATCCCATCCGTTGATATCAAGCATGTTGCTGATCGGCCGTTCAATGACATCCCGCTTTTCATCAATCGATAGATACCAATCTAGCGGTCTGATATATATAAATCTTACATCATAATCACTGTCTTTGGATGGGAATCCCCATGCGCGGCTACCCGATTCACAAGCGTACAAAATTCGGACCTGTTCTTCCCTTTCAATAGCGTTCAATTCTTCAATGATCTGTTGCTGGATATCGGGCATAAGCTTTAACCTCACCTTCATTATTATGTCTATACTTGCCAATCACTTCAGTGGTGCAAGCTTCGTAATTCTATAATCGCTTATTTATGGTCGCACGAACATGGTGTAAGTATGACGACACAAGAAAATGTTTCCGTTTAACCCATATCTCTCCCCTGTTAAAATGATAACAAACGTTTTATGGGGACGGTGAAGTGTGATGGCCAAAGAGAGCTTTGATAAAGAGATCCAATTCCTGCGCATGCTTGTACTCACAAGTGGTGCATTCAACAGACAACAATATGCGGATCGATTGGGTATATCCGTCCATACCTTCGATAAAACCATTCGTCGGCTTAAAGGAATTGTAAACTCAATGTACCAACAGTTACCGCAGGAACAGAGCAAGGAATTTACCGAGACGCTTCGATTCAACTATTATGATTCCAGCGATCCAATGCTGTTATTTTTATATCGTGCCAAATCCGTCAAAGAATCGGAAAGCCACCGCTTGTCATTGCTTCTAGGAGCCATGAATGAACAGCCTTTGACTGCGATGGAGCTTATGGAGATTTGCTGTAGTGGAATTGAAGAAGACCTGCCCCTCCCTGATGAGAAAACGATTCGCTCAGATCTCAAATATCTAGAGGAGGTTGGCGTCATCAAGAAGGAACCCGGGACTCGTCCTTATCGGTACCGCATTCAGAACGACTTGGTCCGGCAATTGTCGGAGCAGGAGCTACTTGATCTATACCACTTTATCGATGTGATGGCGAACACGCAGGTTCCTTCTGTTCAAGGCTATCTACTGCGTGATGGACTTAAGAAGCATTTATTTCGGGACCATCCTGAGAAGTTCGTTACCGAGCCCTTCTTATATAAGTACCATTATTACTCACGGATACTGGATGAATCGCATTTGTTTACGCTCTTGCACGCCATTCGGCATCGCCGTAAGGTCCGTTTCTTGTATTTCTCACCTAAGTCGGAGAAGAGCTATGCCTCTATGAATACGAACCCATTGTTTGAACGAGAAACAAAGGGGAAATTAAATAAAACACTGCCGCTCAAGGTCATCTACGACCATCAGTACGGACGATGGTATTTACTCTCGTATAGTAGAGATGGGATCCGAAAATTCCGTATGGAAGGGATCACCCAGATCGAAGAGGATGAGGAAGTAACGGAACAGTTTTTTGAATGGAAAAGAAATGAGCTTGAGGAGAAAATCCAATATAGCTGGCTGATTGATACCGGCAGGCCGGTAACCGTACGGGTCCGCTTCTACAATCCGGAACATACGCAATCCAACTTCATCAAAGAACGGGTTCGACTGCAAGGGCAATGGGGAAAGATCGTTCATGAAGACGATGAATGCTTCATCTATGAAATCATCGTGAATGGAACAACCGAGATCAGGCCATGGCTAAGGAGCTTCGGTTCCAGCTGTGAGGTGCTTGCCCCCGCATCGCTCCGCCATGACATGATTGCTGAATGGAAGGAGATTCAGTCCTACTATGAATCTGTTTGAGAAGATTTTTAACTACCAGATCGTCTCCCGTCTAGAGGATTCGGGAACGTTCATGATTAGCTCACACGAAAGATCTTGGCTTAAGACCATGTTGAATCATCCGGCAGCAACTGTGGCTTTCACAGCGGATACTTTAACCAAGTTAAACTCAATTCTGGAGCCAGATAAAGTGATGGATACCTCTGATCATTTAATTGAAAAAGCTCGGAGTTTGGAGAAGCAAGTATATCATTCGTTTCTGCGTCCTTTATCCCGTATGATTATGGATAAGAACGGAATTTGTTTAACCTACGGGATCAAGAACGGACGCATACATTCGGAACATTCAGGCTTTCCTTATAAACTGGAATACTCGATGGTCAAACGAGAGTGGTATTTGCTATGGTACCATCTACAACAACACAAGTTCATGAGGACCCGTCTTCACACCATTATTTCTGTATCGGAGGAGAGCATCCTCCCATCCCACGCAGATGAAATAATTCGGAAGATAAGTCGGCAACTCAAAACTCGCCAGATCGAAGTTGTCATTGAAGTGGTCCGAGATTACAATCGGGAGCTGTCAAGAATTCTTTACGCTCTCTCCAACTTCGAGAAGAACGTGGATTACGATGCGGAGAATGATATGTATAATGTGAGAATTACCTTGCTTAGCGACGAATCAGAGTATCTCCTCTCCAAAATCCGCTTTCTTGGAAAACGTGTGCGGATCATCCAGGGTGACTACTTGAAGAGAAGGATGCTCGAATCTTCCTCAAAGGCACTGGAACGTTATGAAAGTACGTCAATCGGCTCTCATTCACAGCAGTAGCTTTATGGAGAACATAAAAATACACCCCCTAGCTCTATGCTAAGGGGTGCATTTCAATTTTAGCTATTTACACGCTTGCCATCATAGCTTTTACGTTATCGAGCGAAATTTTAACACTCTCATAGCCATCCATCTTGATTCTATCCTGTTCCACAACGACCCACGCATACCCCGAAGACTTCGCTGTCTTGATAATTCCTCTTAGATCCAGCAGTCCTGTGCCAACTTCTGTCATCTCTTTGTCGGCTTTGTTTACCATATCCTTCACATGAACCGTCTTGCAGCGCGAACCGAAACTATTCATTACCTCGACAGGCTCACGATCCGCATGCGTTGTCCAGAACATATCGATTTCAAAGTTGAATTCTTCTTCTGTTGTTGCTTCTCGCAGCATCTCTAAGATTGGCTTGTCACCAAACTCATTCACGAACTCATGGTAATGGTTATGATACAGAAGGTCCATTCCAGCAGCTTTGATCTTTGGACCGATCTCCTTCACGATCGCGATCAAGCTATGTACATCTTCCATCGATTCGATCTTATAGTAAGGGATCACGATATAGGAGGAACCAATCACTGTATTGTAAGCAATCACCTCATCCAAATTCCCTATCAGCTCATCCATAGGTGTATGACTTCCCATCGCTTTCAGGTCGGCCTTCTCCAGCATTGCCTTCATCTCTTCAGCCGGAATATTAGCGAACCCCGCAAATTCAACACCGTCATAGCCAGCTTCGCTTACTTTGCTGAGCTTTGCAGCGAAATCTTCCTGATCATAATCACGCAGAGTATATAGTTGTAATGCTACCTTCAAATTTGTCATGCCTTCTTTTCGCCTCTTTTCCAATGTTATGTTCATGGCATAATTTTCAGCACCATCATAGCACGCGGCTCAGGATCCGATGTTCATTCCAAGACAACAAGTCATTTTTTCAATATATTTACGACATTATTTTTACAGATATGCATTCAGCTAGTTTGCTAAGATATAAAACAAGATTCTAATTTGGGGAAGGGTGTTATCGAAAAATGAAACGAATGCTATCATGTCTACTAGTCATGGTAATGGCGCTTTCCATCCTTACGGCTTGTGGAAGCAAAGATACCGATCCGAACACTGGCACCACGGGAGAAGCTGCTGCTGGAGATCTGAAAGAGAAAGAACTTGTGAAACTGAACGTGGTCATGATGGCCTCGAACAAGGCGGATACGGCTGAGATCGTTAATGCCGTTAACGAAATCACAAGAGAAAAGCTAAACATTGAGATGGACCTTACATATATTTCTTACGGAAACTATGTACAGCAGACGACAATGATGTTGTCATCTGGTAAAGGCGTGGATCTGCTCCCAATCTATATGACGCCACTGGCTACCGTTGCTAACAACGGTCAGATCCTTCCACTTGACGATTTGCTAGAGAAGTACGGTCAAGATCTCGTGAAGGAGATCGGGCCACAGTACATTGAAAGCGGACGTGTAGGTGATGACATCTACGGAATTACAACAGGTCGTGACCTTGCTAAGGCCTACGGTTTTGAGATGAGAAAAGACCTGGCTGATAAATACAACATCGATTATGCCAACATTAAGACACTGGATCAGTTGGAGGAAGCTCTCACCGTTATCCACGAGAATGAACCTGGCGTTATTCCTGTCGTACCACCAAATGGCGAGCTGGTTCGGAACTGGGGCTGGGATCCACTCGGTGACGATATGACGAACCTTGGTGTATTGATGGACTACGGTAAGGAACTTAAGGTTGTCAATTTGTATGAAACAGACTTCTACAAAGAGTTTATTACGCGCACGAACAAATGGTATAACTCCGGTCTGATCATGAAAGATGCAATTAATAACACCGAAAATACCGGCACGATGATGAAAGCAGGCAGCGCATTTGGTGGATTCGCCAACTTGAAGCCTGGATTCGATGTTCAAGAAACAAGAAACTACGCTACAGAGATTGTTGTATCAGAAATCGTTCCTGCCTATACAACGACTTCTGATGTACAGATGGCGACTTGGGCAATCAGCAATGGTACCAAAAACCCTGAAGCCGCTATGAAATTACTTAATCTGATGTATACAGATCCTGATATTATGAACCTCTTAATTTATGGTATTAAAGATAAGCACTATGTAGCTGTCGGTGAGGCTGCAAATGGACAATCCATTATCGATTACCCAGAAGGTCTAGATGCTACTAATAGCGGATATCCTCCTGGTGGTGGTTGGATCTGGCCGAACCAAACCATTGGTCACGTATGGAACGGTAACCCAGCAGATTACTGGGAAATTCAGAAGGACTTTAACAATACAGCAACTCGCTCTGCGGCATATGGATTCACCTTTGATTCAAGCCGTGTACGGAATCAGGTTACAGCGACTTCTAACGTCGTTGCTAAATACCATGACGCCTTGATGGCTGGTGTGCTTGACCCTGAAACAACATTGCCAATCTTCCAGAAGGAACTGAAAGATGCTGGTATTGATGACATTATTGCTGAGAAGCAATCCCAGCTTGATCAGTGGGCTGCTAAAAACAAGTAACGCAGCATCTCCACTATAAGCTGAAAGGAGAATGGCAATCATGGCAGCACCTAAGGTAAAAAGAGCTGGATTTAAGAACAAACATAAACGTTTTATTCCCATGTACATCATGATGATTCCCGGCCTCATTTACCTGCTTATCAATAACTATATTCCAATGGCTGGTATCATCATCGCGTTTAAACATATTAACTGGAATAAGGGCATTATCGACAGTCCATTCGCAGGCTTGAGCAATTTCGAATACCTCTTCAAGACAAAAGAAGCATGGATCATTACTCGCAACACCTTAGGATATAACCTTGCGTTTATTATCCTCGGCACTTTGATTGCTGTTGCGATTGCTATTATCCTGAATGAAATTCGCTCGAAGTTCTGGAAAAAGAGCTATCAGACCATTATCCTGCTCCCCTACCTGATTTCGATGGTCGTCGTGAGCTATCTCGTATTCGCTCTATTTAGCTCCGAGTCTGGATTTGTGAATCACTCCATTCTAGAGCCTCTCGGTCTAGAAGGTATCTCTTGGTATACACAACCGAAATATTGGCCTTATATTCTAACCATAGTGCATCTATGGAAGACAGTGGGATACAGCTGTATTATCTACTATGCTACAGTGGTCGGTATTGATCGCGGTTACTATGAAGCTGCTGTTATTGATGGGGCAAATCGCTGGAAACAGATCGTACATATCACCTTACCAGCGCTAAAACCGACGATGATTACGCTCGTGCTGCTTGCGATCGGTACGATCTTCTACTCCGACTTCGGCCTATTCTACCAAGTCCCTATGGATTCCGGTCCATTGTATGATGTTACGAATACGATCGACACGTATGTTTATCGTGGTTTGATCAAATTGAACGATGTCGGCATGTCATCTGCCGCGGGTGTGTATCAATCCCTGGTCGGCTTTACACTCGTCTATATCGCCAATCGACTCGTTATTAAATACAGCAAAGAGAACGCGCTATTCTGACGCAAAGGAGAATCGAAAATGGTTGATAATGGTAGAGCCTTTCAGGTCATAGCGAATATCTTCATGTTTCTGTTGATGCTATTCTGCTTGTTTCCGTTTGTACTGCTAGTCGTTTCTTCCTTTACAGATGAAAGCATCCTGATTCGTAACGGGTACTCTTTGTTCCCTGAAAAATTCAGTTTGGAAAGCTATGCGTACATGTTCCAAAAAATCGATACTATACTGCGAGCTTACAGCATCACCGTTATCGTAACGGTTGTCGGTACCGTTAGTAGCTTGCTGCTCACAATATTGCTGGCATACCCTCTTTCAAGAAGAGACTTGCCTCATCGTGGGAAATTCGCTTTCTTCGTCTTTTTTACGATGCTATTTAACGGGGGACTAGTACCTACCTACATCATGTGGACCCGCTATTTAAACATCGATAATACGATCTGGGCTTTGATCATCCCTGCACTATTGCTCAATGCCTTCTATGTAATTATGATGCGCACTTACTTTGCGACAACCATACCCGATGAGGTCATTGAAGCCGGAAGAATGGATGGGGCAGGAGAATTTCGTATTCTCTTCCGCATCGTTCTCCCCATGTCCCTCCCGATGGTTGCCACGCTATCTCTCCTCATCGGACTCAACTACTGGAACGATTGGAGAAACGGTCTGTATTACCTAACGGATCAGAGCTTATTCAGCGTTCAGAACATGCTGAATACAATGCTGCAGGATGTACGCTTCCTAGCAAGCGGTGGTGCTGGTAGTAATGCGAGTGAGATTGCCGCTACCATGCCAAGCGTAGGGATTAAGATGGCTATCGCCGTGGTCGGTGCTTTACCGATCATGGTCGTATATCCTTTCTTCCAACGATATTTTGTAAAAGGAATAACCGTAGGAGCGGTCAAAGGCTAAGCCTTCGGTAGTTCTCACACTAAAAAAAGGACAAACAGCGCAGCAAGGATTTATTTCCTTGCCTGCCTATTGTCCTTTTTTTCGAATCAAAACCTTCATTAATGTGAAGTGATAAAATTCTTCAACCTAGTTCAGTAGTCCTCATGCTATAATATGATTTAAAACAAATTTTGGGTTAAGGTGACGACAGATGATAAGAAAGTACAGTGCTTCATTTAAGATGAATGTATTTCGTGCATTATTACTAATCACATTCCCTTTAATCGGGATGCTACTTGTGTTTAACTTCTATTCTTATTACGCCTTCAATGCAAAATTTGTCGAATCAAACGAGCAATCTTTTGCCCTGTACGCTAAAAATATGCAAACGGATCTAGATGCCGTTGATAAATTCTTATCTAACGTTGCCGTAAGCGATTACAACTATCTCACCCTAAATAGTCCTGTTAGCTCAATCAAGGCACATGTAGCGTCTCATGAGATCATGACCCAATTCAATACGGCGCTGAACTCTTATGAGATAGCTAATGCCTTCTTCATCTATAGTGCGGTCAATGACACGTATCGTGACATATTCAGTAACAGCTACAGCTATGAAGTTAAAGAAGCGATCCGGCAGCATATGCGAACCTTAACCTTTGCTTACGAGAATCACTACTATAATGGTTGGTTATCATACGAAGTTGAAGGGAAAGCCTATCTGTTCAGACTGCTCGGAAAAAATGGTACCTACGCGGCTGTCATGGTGGATTTTGATCAGATCCATTCGATGGATCTTGTCCAAAAAGGGACCGAGGTCATTTACGCTAATAATCAAGATATGCCTCTAACGAACAAACAGTTTATTGCAGATCACCAGATCCGCCTGAAGCAAAACAACGAGAATTTCATCCTTGTTGGACAACCCATACCAAACACGGATGTGCAATTGTTCTTCGCCGTTCCGAAGCCTAGTGTATTCAAAGGTGGTCTCGCTTTATTATTCACTTTATCCTTATTCACCATCATGCTTGTCACAATCAGTTTATTCTTCTTCAATCGTTCACTCCTCTCACCTTGGCATCGTCTAATGACGAGTATCGGTAAAGGTTCTTCCCAGGAGCTGAAAGAAGAATATTATATTGAAGAGTTCAAACAAGTAGATTCTACCTTTAACGATATGAATAATCAGATCAATCAATTAAAGATTGTCGCTTACGAACATGAGATTGAGCGGCAAAAAGCAGAACTTCAGCATTTGCAATTGCAAATTCGCCCCCACTTCTTCCTTAACTGCTTGAAGAGCTTGTATGGGATGGCACAACAGCAAAGCTATGAGCGAATACAGCATATGATTCTAGCGATATCCAGTCACCTTCGCTACAATTTCAAGGATAACTTACAACTTGTATCTCTTCATCAAGAAGTCGAACATGTTCTAAACTACATACGCATTCAGCAAATTGGCCATCATATTCCTCCGAAATGTGAATGCAGTATCGATAGTGCACTTGAGGATTTCATTATACCGCCCCTATCCATTCAGGCCTTCGTTGAGAACAGTGTGAAGTATGCGATGAAACCGAATGAACAGCTTCACATTGAGATCAAGGTCATTCTGCTACAGAGCGATGATGGCGATTATGCGGACATTACCATCCAAGATAACGGCGATGGATTTATGGATTCAATTCTGCATGAGCTTAATTACGGAGAAAGTAGCTTCTATACAGATATACATATTGGAATTAGCAACGTACGTCACCGTTTATCCATGCTGTATGGAGAACGAGCGATGCTTGCCTTTTTCAATAACGATAAGGGAGCCGTTTCCGAAATCATTCTACCAATCAATTCAAGAATAAGGGACAGGGAGGAAACGGAATGAACGTTCTAGTCGTGGATGATCAATACGATGTAGTACAAGGTGTGATTGCAGGCGTGAACTGGCAGGAGCTGCATGTAGATCATGTGTATCCCACCTATGGCCCTGACGAAGCAAGAGCTATTCTACATACGAATCAAATACATATCATGCTGTGTGACATCGAAATGCCGCTGGAGAATGGACTGGAATTGTTTAAGTGGGTAAAAGCTCAGTATCCTGCCACCGAGTGTATCTTCCTGTCTTCTTATTCTGAATTTGAATATGCGCAAGAAGCCATTCAATTAGGCTGCTTCGATTATATTCTTCAACCTGCTAGATATGAGGACATACAAGCTTCGATTGAGCGTGCAATTCATAAAATTCATGCCAACACTCAAAGACAGCAAATCTATGAATATGGCGCTTATTGGCGACAAAATGAAGAGTTTCTACTGGAGAACTGTGTCCGCAGTTTCATGCTTGATCCAGGTAAGCAACCACAGCAGCTGCTCCGAGATTTAAGCAATGTTAATTTTTCCGTTTCTCCCCATGCGCAGTTCTGTTCCATTCTGATCCAACGGACAAACTCAAACAAGGAGCCGTTTAAGTACGAACTGAGACATGTACTGACAAAGCTCATTGAGCCTTACCACCTTAACTCATTATTTGTGCAGTTGGATCGAGTGAACTATCTAGCTCTTCTGTATGTCGAGGGCCTATTCGACGTCCCTATTACAGAACTATTCACTCAATTTATAGATATGATTCAGAATGAGTTAGGCTATTCTGTCGCCTGCTATATCTCCGATATCGGACATCCCGATAAACTTAAGCTGCACTACAAAGCCCTTTGCCATATGCGTCAGCAGAATGTCGCTTTATATAGCAAGGTCTTTACAATGCAGCATCTAAAGGAGATAAAAGACAGTTCCTTCTCGTTTCCGGACATGCAGAACTGGTCCATGCTCATCTGCCATGGTAGCAGTAAAACCGTTCGCGATCAGATTAATAGCTACCTTCTCCAGCAGAAGCAGCTTGGGATCATGTCTGCTGAATTTTTAGCTCGGTTTCATCAGGATTTCATCCAAATCTTTTTGACAGCAGCTAACCAGATGAAGCTAGAGGTGAATGATATCTTCTTCGAGCAATACCCCTACGCTGATTATATTCAGGCTTATACCTCGCTCGACAAGATGATCGAACTGGTCAATTTCACACTGGATTATGTCCAGGAGCATGCGATAGGGACACACAGCACCCAATCGCCGATTGAGCGGGCCATTGAGTATATCAATCAGAATATCGAGAAGAATTTTAGTCGGGCGGAAGTCGCCGAAGCCATCTATCTCAATCCGGAGTATTTATCCCGCTTGTTTAAGAAAGAGAAGGGTGTATCTCTGAATGACTTTATCGTCACTCGAAAGATGGAAATTTCGAAGTCGCTCTTAACGAGCACGCATATTCCTGTTCATATTATTGCATCCAAGGTGGGGTATTCGAACTTCTCTTACTTCTCTCAAGTGTTCAAAAAGCATTGCGGCCTGACTCCAATTGAATATCGACAGCAAGCGTAATCCTAAGAGAACATATAGCATAGAACGCTACGCGTACGAATCATTCCTCCCATCGCTGTTGTGTTCCAATTTCCTTGAACTGGTCTTATCAATTGAAGAAATTGGAACACAAAGGCTATGCTTCCGATGTGAGCTTTTCTTTGAAAAGCTTTTAGGCGACCGCTGCCGCTTGTCCGGAAACGCTTCGTCCCCTCCGCTGCTTCGTGCATATTCCACCATATTTTTTATACATCTCTAAGCAATCGCCCTTTTCCAGCCGGAAAATTTCTCTACTAGAAGAGAACGAGAAGCACACAAAAAATCGCTTGCGACTTGCCTAAATGTCGAATTAGGCAAAAAAATAAGGAGTTCTTCCTAAGTAAGAAATCTTCTTAGGAGACAACTCCTTTTATCATGAGTACGCTATCTCTAAAACTGGATCTTCTCTAAATAAAGCCCACACGCATCTGCCATGCCACCCGTTTGTGAACGCTCCTTGGATTCTATAATCGCAGGGATGGCTTGTGGTTTCTTGTCGCCAAGTCCGACATCAATCAACGTACCCACTATTTTCCGAACCATATTATACAGAAAGCCATTACCGTTTACTCGGAACTGGATAAAGCCGTCCTTCTCTTCGATATCCAGTGCGTTGATGGTACGTACCGAATCTTTCTTCTTCGACTTCGCATTGGAATACGCCGTAAAATCATGTTCGCCGATAAAATGCTGTGCTGCCTGTTTCATAAGTTCAATATCCAGCTTTTTCGCAACATGCATACTGTACTTTCGCATGAAGGGATGGCTGTACGCTTCATTCCAGATTTTATAAATATAGGTTTTATCCTTGGCGTTGTATCTGGCATGAAAACGATCATCCACCTGTACAACTTCTGTAATGCTAATGTCCGGAGGTAAATAGTGATTCAAGAAATTCATAATTTTTGATTCAGGCAGTTGATCACTGATCTTGAAATTCGCCACCTGCGCTAATGCATGAACCCCCGCATCGGTTCTGCTCGAACCTATGATCTCAACTTCCCCACCGATCATGACGGAAATGGCATTCTCAATTTTCCCTTGAACGGTATTCTCACTATCTCCTAGCCGCTGCCACCCTTTATAACGCCCACCATCATATTGAATCGTCAATTTATAATTGTTCATGATTGTACTCCCTTTTCCTTTATCGCAACACAAGGATGCTTATTCATCCTATGATGATCACATCATAGAGTCTTTACGGATGCATGAACAGTATACCGATATTGCTATGGATTTACCAGAGATCCGAATGGTTGATAGGAACAAAAAACCTCCATATCCGCATGATGCGAATGTGAAGGTTGATCGTTTCCTAAAAGTTAGAATCCCGTTTTTGGTATCTCCCTTGGTACATCCGAATATGGCGCCTGCATACCACTTCTGACGCTGTAGATGTTATCGTGTGCCTTTATCATGTGCGACACAAAAGGCCAATATGGCTGCTGGCAAACATCCACTACGCCGATCTGATAGTTCTCTCCATCGAATCGGCCAAGAACCGGCTGATCATTCCACTGAAAATAATGAACCCCAATGATATTCGGGTTGGCAGCTGCCTGTTCGACATAATATCGATAAGCTTGTCCCCGTTCCTCTTGGGTAGAGAAAGCCCGAATGCCACTCGCAAGCATCCCTACATCGGTCGCGCCAAAATGGAACTCGCCAATCATCACCGGCATGTTCAATTGATCTGATATCAACTGAACCAGCTCTTCATCCGGTTTTAATTGATAGGCATTTAAGGAGAAGACATCGAAATATTCACAGCCTTCGAGGATCTCTGGTCTAGAAATGAACGCGTACCTCATCCCTAGATTCATATGGTTCGGAGCTGCCTTCCTGCATGCTAATGCCGGAATTTCAACATAACGACGAATCATGATTCGATCAAACTGTTGCAGGACTCCCCGGACCTCCGGTTTGCGCAGAACATCATAAGCGGTCATGAGAATTTGATCAAAGCTGTTGTACTCGCTACCCCATGCCTTGTTCAGTTCATCGATATTTCCGTAACGTTCCCGAAGCCATGCTATCATATGCTGCTTGCTTTTCAACGGGGCAGGATTCTTTAATAGCATTTCACTAAGACATAGATCATCAACAAATGCCCAGTGTGGTTCATTCCGCATAAAATATCCGACCATATAACGATTATCACGCAGTGTCAGGAGCTGTTCAGCAAATATCTCTGCACGCTGTTCATACGTTTCGCAGAATACATCCGGGAAATCACGGTATACTACATGCTCTGTTGAAGGATAATCGTCCATCGGATACACAAACGGCATTTGAGCATCCTTCATAAATTCAGGGTCTGACCAGTTTCCAATCGTATTATATCCCCAATCAATAAGCCTGTGCTTCGTAAGCGCTGACCATTCTTCTTTCCATGCTGCACCGAATGCCTTTATTAAATTGGCAACCGCAAAATCATACCCCTGATCCGAAACAGCGTCTTGAAATACGCCACTTGACTCTAGCTGTTTCGGGAATAGATGACTCACTTGTTCATAAGAAGTTTCACTATGAGGGCGGACACAATCCATACCCACGCTGAATAATGCATACCCATCGGGATCAACGAGCCACCATCTCTTCTTATCAACCTGCGTGCGGAAGAATCCCGTGGATTCGAACTGAAGACTCTTCCACCCTCCATATCCGTTCTCATAGAATGGGGGTATATCATTTCGTTCCTTCTGTAGAAGAGAGATCATTTCTTGTTCAGACTGCATTTTCTCAGGCCAGTTCTTAAGCTGGCATTGTCCCATCGAATCGATATAAGGAAGGTGTTCAAGCTGCTGTTCAAGTGGATCTTGACTCAAATAAATGTTGCCCATACTCCATTCTCTGTCGTTCACAGAAGGAATACTTGATAATGATATTGCCTGAATCTTCGCTTGATCTATCGAATCATCGCCTCTTAGAACGCACTGCATCATTCCCGGGAACCGCTTCAGAAAGAGCTTCTGTCCATTCACAACGGCTAAAGGCAAGCATATTCTTGTCTTTACATACGGCAGTGATCCCACATGAACTTCAATCTGCTTGCAGATCCCATTCTGTTCTTCTTCCTCAAAGTTCACAACGACAACTAGGACATCGTGAGATTCATGATACAGATCGAATTGCAGGTATTTATAATCTGCCCACTCTATTTCTGGCGTTTCTAATCGAAGCTCTCCGCCATCTTTTCCTGCTTGAACTTGGTACAGATCCATTTGCTTCACCGCAGATATCTTGCCGGTCACAGGAACAAACCGATCAACTTCAATCACCTTTTTCATTATGGTTCCCCTCCTTACTCCTTAACTGCTCCTAGTACGATACCTTTCACAAAATACTTTTGCAGAAATGGATACACCGCCAAAATCGGGAATGCCGCAATAAAGATCTGTGCCGCCTTCACGGTCCGTTGAGACAAGTTCTCTAAGTCTCTTGGATCTAAGCTAATTTTGCTAAAGTCCTGCTGAACCACTACCGTCTGCAAGTAAGTAGCCATCGGGTATTTTTTCGAATCTGTCAGATAGATAAGACCGTCAAACCAAGAGTTCCACTGCCACACAAGCGTAAATAATCCAATGGTAGCGATCGCAGGCATGGATACGGGTAGATACACACGCCATAACGTTGAGAAAATACCGGCTCCGTCAAGATAAGCAGCTTCTTCAAGTTCCTTTGGAATGGCTTTGAAGAAATTCATCATCAGAATCATATTGTATACGCCCACGGCTCCAGGAAGCACCAAAGCCCAGATCGTATTCACAAGATTAAGGTTAGATATTAATAGATATGTAGGTACCAAGCCACCGTTAAACATCATTGTGAATACAAAGATCCAAATGTAGTAGTTCCGACTTTTAAAATAATGATATTCCTTAGAGAGTGCGTATCCCGCAGCAATAATCAAGCTCATACCTATAGCTGTTCCGAGTACGGTACGCAGAATCGATACAAAGAATGAACGAACAAAATTGATATTATTAAGTGTCTTATCATAAGACTCCAGCGTGAAATCTATAGGCCATAATCCCACAATATTGGCGTTAGCCGCTCCTCGTCCGCTAAAAGACACGGCTAGAATATGAATCATCGGAAAAATACATAGTAACGCCAAGATAATGAGAAATGCTGAATTCATTACGCTAAAAATTCGGTACCCCTTACTTTTATAGTACATATCGCTCTCTCCTTCTCCTACCAGATTCGGTAATTGGCATATTTGTAAGCTAACCGATAGGAATAAACCACCAAAGCAAAGCTAATGACGGATTTAAACAATCCAATTGCGGTCGCAAAGCTGAAATTACCTTCTAGTAAAGCGTTACGATATACAAACGTGTCGATAATGTCTCCTTTTCCATAGACCAGCGGATTGTATAGGTTAAACACTTGGTCAAATCCGGCATTCAGGATGTTTCCTAGCTGCAGCGTCCCGATGACCACAATGATGGGAAGCATGCCAGGCAGGGTAACATTTAGTACCTGCTTGAGTCTCGAGGCACCATCAACCTCAGCGGCCTCATATATGGAAGGATTGATTCCGGCAATGGCTGCAAGATAGACGATGGCACTAAATCCAAATTCCTTCCATATATCACTGATCACGAGCGTAAACCGGAACCAGTTACCATCCCCAAGGAAGAATATAGGCTGAATCCCGAAGTACTGTAGAATCTGATTGATCAATCCGCCGTTGATTGACAGAATATCAATGAGGATCCCGCCGAGGATAACCCAAGATAGAAAGTGCGGTAGATATACAAGGGTCTGAATCGAGCGTTTAAGTCCCATATTTCGAACTTCATTGAGCAATAGGGCAAACACAATGGGAAAAACCATACCAATGGATATTTTCAGTACCGCAATAATAAAGGTGTTCCATATCACACTTACGGTATCATCGAATAAGAAAAGCTCGCGAAAATGCGATAAGCCTACCCATTCGGATCCAAAGAATCCGAGCCAAGGCTTATAATCCTGAAATGCAATAACAAGTCCGAACATGGGCACATATTGAAACAGAATAGTAAGCACAAGCGCCGGTAATATCAAGAGATGAAGTGGTAGCGTTTTCTTCCAATTCCTCTTCAAATTCGAACGCTTAGGATATTTCTTGGGAAGTTGAATGTTCAAGCCTGCTTGACTATTCTCTCCATTCAAATTGGACATATCTCTCTTTCTCCCTTCAAATGTCGAACCGTGTAGGATGTGTTCTGTGTTATAATAATTGTACCTACGCAGGGAGAATCTTCCTATGTCCGGATCTTAACTTCTATGTCCTCACTCAGAACTTTTTAAATACCTAAATCACCTGAGGTGCCAGTCATGGTAAAGTATAAGCTGTTTCGAATCTTGCTCCTGTCCTTTATATCCATTCTACTTGCAATCAGTTTACTCTTTGCGATCACCGAGCGGGTAAGCGAGAACGTGTTACAACAGAATCTACAGAATACATCCTTAAATCAGCTTTCACATGCTGTAGATGAGATGGAACAAGATCTTAAACAGCTTGAGATCTTAACTGTGCTTCTCTCGAATGACAGCAGTATTAAAAGCTATGGTACCTCCAAAGACTTTTCACCTTACCTAAACAGCCTACTCTTACGAAAAAATATTGAAGAGAAGCTATTAACCCAGAGCTATGCCAATATCGTTCATAGCAGTGTGTATGTTTATTGGCCACAGCTTAATCAAGTACTTACCTCCACAGACAACAGAACCGTTCGAACCTATGATGAAGATCAATGGCCTAAGCTGCCTAAGTTCAACTGGTTCATTAGCCAAGAGAATGGCTTCGAGCTTCGATATATTCTAGTTGCTCCCTTCTTAAAGACGCAGAACCTCGGCGAAGTGAATTTTACGGTTGAGACCGCACTCGGGGAGCCCTTTCTACAGAATGTGTTAAACGGTGTGGAAGCTGCCGGAAACGGAAAAGCATTCTTCTATAATCCGAACTTTGCCCCAGTAACCTCGGGAGAAGTAAATGAACCGCTACTTCAGCAGATCCGTGACCTATATGCGACTAATACATTTTCAACAGGAAAGCTAAATCATCAGACAGTAAAAATCAATCAAGAACACTACTTAATTCAGTCGGTATCCAGCTCTGTACTGAATTGGGAACTCGTTCATTACATTCCGTTAGACGACTTCCTGAAACCGCTTAACCAAACGAAAACCATCACTCGGTTCAGTCTTGCATTCCTTTGTGTATCGGGTGTGTTAATGCTTCTTATGCTCTATCGTAATATCATGAAACCTTTCAGCTACCTAATTCGAAAGATTGAAGCCCTCGGACAAGGGGCCTATGAAAGCCGAGTCCACCTCAAACTGAACAATGAGTATGATTACTTATTCGAACGATTTAACGAGATGGCAGACCGAATTCAGACCTTGATCGAAGACGTGTACGAAGAGAAGCTCTTATCCCGTGAAGCGGTATACAAGCAGCTGCAGTCCCAGATTAATCCCCACTTTCTGTATAACTGTCTCTTCTACATTGTAAGTATGGCTAAGAAAGACCCGGATGCTGTTATACAAATGGCTAAGAATCTAGCTGAATATTACCGGTTTATCACGAAAAATAATGTACAGCATGAAATCTCACTGGAAGAGGAGCTCAAATGGATTAAGAGCTATTTATCTGTTCAAAGTCTCCGAAATCCAAAAATCATCTATACCATGGATATCGAAGAATCCATGAAACCATTATTGGTTCCCCCATTATTTCTACAACCTATTGTTGAGAATAGTATTGTTCACGGAATCGATAACAAGATCGGGGCTGGGCAGATTCGAATATGCGGGCAAGTTGTGGACGACATGTACTGTTTCACAGTTGAAGATGACGGATATGGCCTGCAGCCAGAGGAAATGAAGCAACTCTCAGCAAGAATTACTAACAAACAGAACAGTAGTGGAAATGGATCGGGATTTGGTCTTTGGAATATTCATCAGAGACTGCAGCACCGCTACGGTAATACTTCAGGTGTTCAGATAGAGAGTTCTGAACTTGGCGGCTTGAAGGTTACTGTACACTGGACATCCAAGGAGGATAAACACATACCATGAATATGTTAATTGTGGATGATGAGGCATTTGTATTAGACTACCTGAGCGATCATATCGAAGTTGATCGCTTCAACATTCAGCAAATATTTTGTGCTAACTCCGTGGACGAAGCATTAATTTATGTTGGAGAACAAGCAATAGATATCATCATTACGGATATTCGCATGCCCGAAAAAAGTGGCCTTGAGCTGCTGGCACAGGTCCGCTCTCAAACACCCGATATTATTGTTATTCTCTTATCCGGTTATTCCGAATTCGACTATGCCAAGCAGGCACTAAGTCACGGTGCATTCGACTATCTGCTTAAGCCCGCCTCTCCTGAGGAAATAAACGAGTGTATCGACAAAGCACTAAAGGGGCGGCAACGCTCACAAAGTACGGATCTAGTTCAAGAACAAGCACAGCAGAAGAATACGACGGATATGCAGTCAGCAAAAGAGAAGCTGCTTCTTGATCTTCTTCTTGGAAGCCGGTATACCGTTGGCTCTGTCTCCGACAGAATGGCCTCACTTCACATGAAGGATCTTTCTGACTCTCCCGTGAGACTAGCTATCCTGCGTCTGGAAGCCCAAGATTCGGCTGCTGCAGATTCTATAGAGGACACTCAGCTTCTATCTTATTCCCTAGCGAATATAGCGGAGGAAATATTTAATGCAGATCTATCTGAGCCAAGCTTTTGGAGCTGTAGAGATCCCCATGATTACACTATTATTCTTCTCGAAGAGAGTTACTGGGAGAACGAAGATCAGTTCCGTGACAAATTACTAACCCTGCAGCAGCAGATTAAGCTATATCTCAATCGATCTGTATCCCTGCTCATTAGTCATTCATTCCACTTCCCTAAGCCATTGGATCAGGAATATCATCAAGCATTAAGGTATTTCTGGAAGCATATCGGAAGTCATACCGCTGAACTTCAGTACATGGATATTTCGATCAAAGGGACGGAATACAGACCCCTCAGTCGTCTTTATCAGCCACCATCCATTCAGAATCTAATGGAGTCTGGGCAATGGGATGAGGCTAGGGACAGACTGGATTTTATATTTCAGGAACTGGAATCTGATATCTACCGAACACAGGACCATTTATTAGAATTATATTATTACCTATGTAGCGCTCTTTCTTATATCTCGCATAAGCAAGGTCTAAGATTAATGGATTTGGTGGATCATCCCGAATATCTCCGAAATGGGTACTATTTCAAGACTGCCTCCCAATTAAAGAATTGGGTCCTATCCTTAATCGAACAATTTAAGAAAAGCTTTGATGAGCCTACCTCGAAAAAGCATTCCCATATCATCATGCAAGTTCATCGCTTCATTGAGCAGCATCTGAACGAAGACGTCACCTTAAAGACCATCGCAGATCATATTTATCTGCACCCTGTGTACCTGTCTAGGCTATATAAGAAAGAGATGGGGATGACGTTATCTGCTTATATTACCAAGATCCGTCTTGAGAAGGCCGTATACCTCTTAACGCAAACCAATAAGAAAATATTCGAAATCTCTAAAGAGATTGGCTACTATAAACCTCAATACTTTATAAGTCTGTTCAAAGAACAATATCTACTTACTCCCCAAGAATTCAGAGACAAGCAGCTTATGGAAGTTTCACCAGACAATAAGTAATTACAAAAATCCCCCTTCGAAGTCTTTCATAGACATACGAAGGGGGATTTCGATTATTTATTTACACTTTGATACCATTCGTTGACTTCGTTCTCAATCTCCTGTCCACCTTTTGCATACCAATCTGTTACGAGTTTATCAAAGCTGTCGAGAGGCTCTTCCGTAAAGATAATCTTCGCATAAGTTTCCAGAAGCATCTTGTCTAAACTTCCACCTTTGCTACGCATGGTCTTGGTCGGTGCTCCTAGGAATTTATCCGGTGTGTTGGATGCCTTTAATTCGTAGTTTATCGCGCCTGCCTTCATGGTAACTTCATTTTGCGTCATAGCTCTTTTTTCACCCTCTGTGGTTGGTTCTTTACCATTAAAGAGGTCGTACGCTGTTTGAGAATCCTTTAATGGAATCTGTGGCGCGTTCCAGAACAAAGTGTATTTACTCGGCGTACCTTTACTTTCTACTGGCGTTGGGAACTTCTTACCGTCATAAACAGGTTGTCCGTCCACTAATGCATAATCGTAGCCTTCAAAGAATCCGTATTTAAAATCGCCTGTCTCATATGCATAATCATAAATTTTATCGAAATATTCAAAGAACCGGTCCATATGTTTAAAATCCTTGTTGAACAGCATGACTCTGTTCTCATTAAGCGTATTCATAAATCTAGCTGATTGTCCGTCTGGTCCTGTTGGCAGAGCATATACATTAATCTTAGCATCCGGATTCGTACCATATAGATCGGCTAAAGGCCAGCCTTCTGCCCAGCTTGGTGCAGCGATCATTCCGGATCTGCCCTGAATGAAACTTTCTGTAGCTTTAATCGGATCAAGAATGGGAGCCTCCGGATCGATATAACCTTTCTGCGCCCATTCTTTCAGCTTGCCAAGACCTTGCTTCATCTCAGGAAGAACAGAACCGAACTTTAACTTCCCATCGATTTCAGCCCATGTATTAGGAATGGAATTGCCTGTATAGGCGCCGAATATAAAGCTTGTATCAGACATCCAGTTGGAGAATCCCTCACGAGCGGAAAATGAAAACCCAATCGTGTCCTTCTTACCATTCTTGTCCGGATCACCATTTGTAAAGGCATCCATAACCTTCTCAAAATCCTCGATTGTCTTTGGTGCCTCAAGATTCAGGGCATCAAGCCAATCTTGTCTAACCCATAATACCGGGTTCGTTCCATCCCCTGCTGAGAAGATAGGCACGCCGTACAAGCCATCCTCTGTCTTCAGCTGATTCAGAGACTGTTCGAATTCAGTGTATAACTTCTTTAGACGTTCGGATGCATATTGATCAAATGCTTCTGATATTTCCATCACTTTACCGGAAGCGATAAAATCAGCTACGAGTGAGCGATCCTGAACGATGAATAGATCTGGCAGATCTTCTCCAGTTGAAAGAGCAAGCCTTAGCTTCGTATGGTAGGCATTATTGTCTGCCGTCGTCCATATATCTTTGATATCAATTCCCAGCTTCTCCTTTGCCCATTTATTATGGACATTGTTCGTAATATCTTCTCCATTTACAAAGATTACGTCACTGCCTACAGGTCTGGCTGTTGTAATGGTAACCGGTCCTGTCTCTACCTGTTCTCCGGCAGCCGTCCCTTGATCAGCACCCCCATCCGCCTTGTTCCCTCCTGAACAACCTGCAATAAAGCTAACCATAAGCAATAGCAATAATGACCCTTTTAATTTTTTTCTAATCTTCACTTATTCTTCCCCCCTCAAGTTATAGCCTTTCGATATCTTTAGTATATTGTTCGGCAGGTTAGAGCGTATATGCCCGATAATCAACATCTATGAATGAAAAAGAACTAGTTGAACAGCTCTCTCTTGCACAAAAGGAAATCACAAAAGAAAAGGAAAGAAGCAGGCACGTTAGGGATTTCCCCCAAGATCTAGCCTGCTTCTGATGATCAGGAAAAGCCATCCACATTCATCTAATTCTTAATCAGTGTCACATCATCCCCATAGGCATTAGCACTGCCCGAAGGTTTATATACGTAGACCGTTGCCGTTGTATTGCTTGCACCTGTTGTAAATGTAAGACTACCTTCGGAATAATCCGTCGTTGTGATGACCGAATACTTCTCTGCACCTCCATAGTTCTTCACACCAATACGAACAGGTTGACTGCTATTCGTTGTCTTCGCATAACCGGTGAGTGTGTAAGTCGTATTCGGTTCCAAGTTTACGATTTGCTCCGCAGATCCAGGTCCTCCGGCCAACTGAAGAGCATAGGATCCACTTCTGGCATTGCCACTCACTACGCTGGCTGTGTTCCAATTACTCCATGGCATCAGAACTCCAGATTCAAACCCACCATTAATCATCAGATTTGAAGGGGCCGTAACACCCGGTCCATTATAGGCGCCTCGGTTCGGAGCTGAGGAAGAGGAAACTGCGTTCCCCCAGTAATCTTTACCTCCGTTATTCGAAATGACTTTTCCCGTTCCGATTGAAGAAGAACCCGTAACCAGCTTATAACCATCAACCGAAGTTCTACCCATACCGCCGCTACCTGCACTAGCAAGCATAGGATTGCTTGTCAATTTGTTAGCATCGGATGGTTCGCCCGTCGTGTGAACTCCGTAAATGGTGTTGTGATCGAACTGAAGACTAGCGATGTTAGATAGCCCTTGCCAACTCCCAGCACCTTGAAGCATCCATATGTTATTCGTAAAAGATATCGACTTGGTATATCCGCCCCAGCTATTCACATAGATTGGCATTGTCGAGCTCCCCGTTGGTAGATAGATCGTGTTGTTGTATACCTGTGTATTCGTTGTAGGTCCTGCCAACTGAAATACCCGAGCTTTATCATTTTGGCTGATGTTGTATCTTACAACACCGCCATCATTCGTCGCACCACCTGGCTGGCAGATCAGGATGAATCCACCGTCATTATCATGGCTGTAATTGTACTGTACAATCGTGCCGGTCTGACCATAATCAATATCGAATCCTTGACCGTCCTGTGTTGTATTTCCATTGAAAGCCTCATTATATTGAATGATCGTATTGTCTGCATTCCATGCCCAGATACCTGCATTCACAGTCCCTGATCTCATGTTAAAGCCATTGACCGTGTTATATTCGACAACAGCCCCTTGGGTTGCCATCGGTACGATGCCATCTCCACCTACGTCTGTGACATAATTGTTCGATATCTTCACATTCGTACTAGGATACCAGTTGTTCGTTCCCGTGCAGCCACTGCCTGTTCGGCACCAGTAATCGGAATTTATATCGATCCCTGTCCGGTCTACTCGAGGTCCAACGGTATTGCCATCAATCAGGATATCCTGATAATTTGACTTCACGGAGCCTGCAATGGTACGCACCTTAATTCCTGAACTTCCGTTGCCATCTTTAACGTTATTGCCGAATACATCGTGCACGTTATTGCCAATAAGATGGATATGATTTAGTGTTCCCGCATCCTGATTTACGATATAAATACCGTTACGGCGCGAGCTCGAACCATTACTGTTCGTAATTTCTAGATTCTTAATTTCCCAGTATTGCTGATTATATAAGTATACGGCGGCCTCGTTCCCGTTACCGTTAATAAGTGGTGAATTTCCCGTTCCGTATTGATCGATGACAATTGGAGCGCCACTCGTTCCACTGCCTTTGGGCCACAGAGTTCCGGTCCAGCTGCCACCACGCTTCAGAAGGATTTGATCCCCTGGCTGGAAGTTTACCGCATTTACTTTATCGAGTGTTTTCCACGCCGAGCTTGTCCCTGTACCCGTATTAGAGTCATTACCACCTGCCGAATCCACATAATATGTAGCGGCTGATGCTGCAGCGGCGTAGAATGCAGCCCCCACGATAAATACAATTAGGGTCATCCCGAAGCTTCGCATAAACTTAGTTATCATTAACATTCACTCCTTTAATCTTCACTTCTGACAATGCCATCTGCTGCTTTAGAAAAGATTGAAAGTAATCATCGGTATAGTGCCGAATCACCTCCTCCCGAATCTCCTCAAAGTTCTTGAAGCCCTCTGCGTGCTGATCCGCAATCATGACCACGAAATATTGCTTCTCATCCTCTAGAACCTCACTTACTTCGCCTGGCGATAGATTGGTTACAAGGTGATAGAAGCCACTACGATACTTAGATACTTCTCTGTAATTCTCCTCATTGATCGTCTCGATCTCTGTGAATCCCTCTTCTTCCAACTGATGATAGAGCTTCATAAAATCTTGTCCTGCCTTTAATTCCTGCTCGATCTGGTGCATCCTTTGCTCAGCTTCCGATGTTCCCTTTGGCTGCATGATTTTATAAAGCTTAATCGTATCGTGCTTTTTAGCGAATCTATCGCGATTATGTTCATAATAATCCATGAGCTTGTCATCGCTGATGTCCAATTCTTGCTCGGACCATTTGCTTTTGAGAGAATTGATCATATTCGCGTGACGGTAATCATAATAAGTTAGCTGCGAGTATTGCCTTGGGCCATAGATGACTTCCTTGTTCGTAAGGGCCTTCGCTCTTCTCTGGTTCTCTAAGTCAAACTCCTCTAGAAACGCTGAAAATGAGCTATCCTTCAAAATGCCATATTTCACAGCAAGCTGCTGTGCTACCTTGATCTCAAGCAAACGATCCATTGCCTCTTCGTTATGCTCAAGATCAGTTTCTCCCGCTTGAGCCCTTCCAGATAACTGCATGATTAGGTGCATTTCCTCTTTCGCCACAGAAATACGATTCAAAGTAGCTGGTTCATCCTGAGACTTCACCTGAGCTACTTCCGTTTTATCTGGCGTACTCCATAGAAATAATAGGATCATTCCAAGAAACGTGACCGAACCTAGTAGTAATATAATTTTCTTCATGGACATCACCTCAAAGATTAAGTTAAGCGCTTACATTTTGACTATTTCAGAGTATCCCATTACGTAACTTGGGAACATGCCCGAATCTTAAGATACGAGCCTCATTGTTAACTTTTTTATGAACAAGGGACTCTTGAACCGTGCTTAGAAAGCAGTTATCAAGAATCCCTAGTTGGTGTGGAACCATTAACCCTTAATGCCTGACATGGCTATACCTTGAACAAAGTACTTCTGTAGAACAGCGAATATAATGATTGGAACAACAACGATCAGACACGCTCCAGCCATCTGGAGTGCGTAGTTCTTACCTGCCTCCAGCTGGAAATATTCCAAACCTACCGTAACTAGCTGCTTATCAATATCATTGATAAATATAAACGGTGTAATGAAATCATTCCAAGTCCAGATAAACGTAAAGAGTCCCATCGTAATTAACGCAGGTACCGCAAGCGGCAGGATGATCTTGAAATAAATACCGAAATGCGATGCACCATCAATCAGTGATGATTCGGTGAGATCTTTAGGAATCCCCATGAAAAATTGACGAAGCAGGAAGATGAAAAACACATCAAATGCCGCTGGAAGAATAATAACCCAGTGTGTATTTATAAGCCCCATGTACTTGTACAGCATGAATTTGGCCACGATCGTCGTATCATGTGGAATCATCATCGCACTTAAAAGGAACAAGAACAGAATATTTTTACCGGGAAATGAAAGTCTAGCAAAGGCATAAGCAGCCATCGTCACGAAGAACCCTCTAAAAATAACGGTTAACACAACGGTACTGAAAGAATTCCAATACCATTGGAAGTAATACTTGTGATTGAATATCGTTTCATAATTCAAGGTGAATATTTTATCCGGTATAATCTGCATCGGGTTTACAAACACATCCGCCGGTGCTTTTAATGAAGCTGAGATCATAAATACAAAAGGGACAACCATAATGATGCCAATAATCAGCATGAATAGGTTATATAAACTTTTTCTTAATAATGTACCCATCGCTTCTGTCCTTTCCATTGAATAATCGTGATGACAAGCACAATGGCGAATAGGATCATCGCTTGCGCGGATGCATAACTGTAATGGTTCAAGGTAAAGGCTTCTTCATAAATGTTCAGGGAGATGACCCGTGAGGAAGTCCCCGGACCTCCATTCGTCAGCATACGGACAGACGCATAGTTTTGGAAGGAACCAATGATGCTTGTAATGACCAGGAAGAAGGTTGTTGGTGAAATGGCAGGAAGCGTAATGGACCAGAGTCTTCTAAACCGGCTGGCACCATCCATATCCGCTGCCTCGTATAGTTCTTTGTTAACACCTTGCAGAGCGGCTAGAAAGACAATTGTCTGGAATGCAAGGCTTTGCCATACATTGATACCCGCAATGGTTGGAAGAGCTGTCTTGACACCACTGAGCCACATCGGTGGAGTACCACCTAGCTTTTCAATAATCTGATTAATAGGCCCTCCGAATGGATCTAACAGAATAGACCATACAATAGATACAGCCACAACATTCGCTACGTATGGCATCAGAATCAATGTCCGAGTAAGCCCACGCAAAGCAAATGTCTTATTCAATAGTGTAGCCATCACAAAAGATAAAATGATAAGCCCCGGAACATAGAACAAGGTATAGATGAAGCTTTTTACAAATGCATTTAGAGCAATCGGATCATTGAACAGCCTCGTGTAGTTATCGATCCCAATAAACTTAATCATGCTCAGTGGTTTAAAGGTGTTGAAGTCCATCAGACTGATGACGACGGAATATACCATAGGAATCACATTAAATATAATAAATCCAATAATAAAAGGAAGAACGAAGATTAGCGCTGTTCCTTTCTCGCGATATCCTAACTGAGAGATTCTGTAGAAAATACTAGGCTTGTCTGTCTTAACGTTACTTTTCATATGAATGGCTCCTTAGGAAGAATGAAGGACTCCAGTGGCTGTTGACCAAAGGAATCCTTCTCAATTATGCGTGCTACTCTCCGCCGGCATCCTTGATCGCTTGGTCAGCGCGTGTTTTAATCGACTTCACCGTATCCTCTAATGATTTTTGCCCTACCAGATACAGTTCAGCTTCTTGGAGGATAATATTACTGTACTCTGTCGACCCAGGACCCGTAATCTTCTCATCCACAAACCCAAGGTTGTTCGAAACAAGTGCTTTATCTAATTCTTCCACTGTAATCTCACCATTCAGATCATCGGAAGTCTTTTGGAACAATTGTTTAATATCATCATCACTCAAATCAGAACGAGCTGGCAGATTACCGTTATATTTGTAGCTGTTCTCAGCCATCCACTTCACATAGGTATATGCTTCTTCCGGATGCTCTGCATTCTTATTAATGCCATAACCCGCTACAATACCAAAGTTGTTACTGCCGTTGCCATCTGCAGGTACTGGAATTTGGGTGATCCCCACTTCCCAATCTCTCGGATAGGTTGTTTTATCTTTGAACTGGTTCGTGTACCATGTTCCGATAAAATGCATGCCATAGTCACCGGACATGAAACCATCCCATGACAGTTTCTTAGATTTAAACTCAAGCCAGCTTGGCTGAATTTTATGAACCGTTCCTAGATCTCCAAAGAACTGGAGCGCATTCTTGAATGCAGGATCATCATAGTTCGAAGTTCCATCTTCCTTATAACCACTGACGTTATACTGTCTTGCCAGCATGTACATGTAGTTGTCGTAATCCAGCATGTAGGAACCGTAGATTCCTTTTTCCGGATTGGTCAATTTTTTGGCAGTCTCGATATATTCGTCCCACGTCCAATCCCCGGAAGGGTAAGGCACGCCTGCTTCATCAAAAATTTTCTTGTTGTAATACACAGCCCATTTCCCCGCTTGGTCCGGGAATACATAGGTTTTGCCATCCACGAATTTAGGTAGATAATCGCCATAGACCTTAGCGGCGTCATAGCTTTCTTTGGTCATGAACTCATCCAAAGGATACAACCAACCATTCGATCCATACTTATCAATGAGAATGGGGTTAGAAAGACGGATTACATCCGTTTTTTCACCAGAAATCATATCGACATCAATCTTTTTGTAGACCTCGATTCCATCACCAGGAACAACATTCATCTCGATCTTAATGCCCGTTTCTGCTGTGAAATCCGCATTTTTCTTCTTAATCTCTTCACTTTCCGCTCGCTTGGCATCCTCATAAACCGTAACAACTCTGTCCTTCTTAGCTGCGTTTCCATCTTTAGATGTTGTATCCTCTGAACCTGACGGTGATTCTGAAGCGTTTCCACAAGCTGTCATGAGCAGCATGAACGCGAGTAGAAGAATACTCGTATGTCTCTTTGTCTTCTGTGCCACAATAACCCCTCCGTATGTCATAATAGGACTCTTCCCAAATTATAGATCTGCTTATCTTTCGTTTACATGCACATGTTAATGATCTAATATCTTTTATTTCGACTTCGAATTCTTTACTGGTTACAACGTCTGCAAGAAGATGCACTTTTTAATGAAATCATGCACTTAATTGCTTAATAAGCAATAAAATGCCCCCTAAAATGACATCGGGATTCCCTAAAAGCTCCCGATGTCATTCTAGGGGGTGCACATATATCATTTGCCCAAGCCAAGCCCGGCTCTTTTACAAAGAAGTATCTGATTTATAATGAAAAGGCGAGCATCCTACAACCTTTTTGAAGACCCTGCTAAAATAATGCTCATTCTCATATCCCACCCGGTGACCCACCTCATATATCTTCAGTTCCGTTGTTCGCAGTAGGATCTTCGATTGCTCGATACGAATCTGGGTTAGATAATCTATGAAATTTTGTCCGGTTTCTTTCTTGAACAGGTTGCTCAAATAGGACGGTGACAGATTCAAATACTCCGCTACGGATTCAAGTGTGACACTATTCGAATAATTCTTCTGGATGAATCTCATGGCTGAATGAATCGTGCGTGAATTATCTGAAGAGGTTCCCGTTCCTTCATTCCACTCCTCCTGAATGGTTTCAAGCCACTTAATAATATCGGTCTTCACACGCCAGTTCTCCATTCGCTTTAGATGTCCGTCCATCCATACAGAAGCATCCTCCCCCCATCTGGAAGCCAGCAGAAAAGGAATCGGGGCACAGTACACTTTGAGGCTATTCAGAGAATGGCCATTCAGATGGCTTAATAACTGCTTGATATTTTCAATAGACTTGAAGACATTGTTATCTTCACGCCGATCCAGAGAAAGTTCAAGGTTCCGTATTTCTTTGGCTATGTCTGCTGACTCTAGTGTTCCACTTAAAGATCTAATCTCTCGATATAGAATAGTCGTTCCTCCCGCATAGGAATACCGGAAGCTGAGCGCCTCAAGAGCCTGTCTATAACTTAATTTGATTTCATGAAATGCGGTCACTGGCTCGCTGATGGCTATACATACTGAGAAGTTCAGGTATTTTTTCAAAGCTTCTTTGATCATAGCAGTCAAATGATACGCCTGTTCAAGTGCTTCCTCAGCTTCCATATTCGGGGGAGCAAAGTATAATAACAGGAACTCTTTAGGATGAATGGACAACGGAAATCCATATTTATGATCGGATGAAATCTCATTCAAAATATTAAGAATTGCATAGTTCAGGAGATGAATCTCATCTTCCCCGTATCTCTCGTAGATTTCCATCCCGTCTGTCTGGAACATGAGCGAGACCTTGAATCCATCCGGTAGCGTAAGCTCTGCCTCTCTCATTCTCTGAATATATTCCGATTCCGTATGAATCCAGCCATATACGAGATCCTTGAAGAAATTCTCTCTCAAAAGGCTAAGTTCCTTGGCTCTTATTCGGCCATGACCTGCTTCTAACTTCTTCTGATCTTGTTCAAGATCCAGCTTCTCTGCTATTTTCTTCAACTGACCAAGAAGCTCCTCAGGATTCATCTGCAATTTGATAAAATAGTCTTCGGCCCCATTCTTCAAAGCTTCTCGAACATATTCAAAATCATCAAAGGAGCTGAGAACTAAAAATTTGATTTCAGGATGATATTCCCGTACCTTCGAGATTAACTCAATTCCATTCATAATCGGCATTTTTATATCTGTAATCACAATATCCACCGGGTTATCCATCATCCATTCATAAGCTTTTCTTCCATTCTCAGCCTCACCTGCTATCGTAAATCCGTTCTCCTCCCAGCGAATAAGCGATTTTATGCCTACTCTAGCCAGCATCTCATCATCCACGATCATTACCTTGTACATGGCTCTCCCCCTCACCCGATCTTAGATGCAGACTCTACATTCGAAGTAGCAGCCGGTATGATCATCTCGATCTCCGTAAATTCATTTTTCTCACTCCTGATATAAAAAGCACTCTCTTCACCATACGTTAACTTCAATCTCTCCATCACATTGGACACACCAATTCCGCCATGTTGCTTAGGAGTGCTCACGCGACTTATGAGTTCCTCTCGTTCTTGGTTCGACATCCCCACACCGTTATCCCACACCCGGATATAGAGCTGATCCTCATGACACTTCATCGAAACTTTAATCTCTCCGCCTGATTCTTCCCTCGGTTCAATGCCATGAAATATCGCATTCTCGACTAGCGGCTGTAAAATGAACTTCACACAAGGCATGGATAAGACTTCAGGATCAACATCATAGGTTACATCGAAGTTATGGTTATAACGTATTTTTTGGATATACACATAATCTCGCAGGTTGGATAATTCCTCTTCTACCGTAACAAAAGGCCCATCATGTTTAATCGTGTTTTTCAGCAGTCTACCTAGCACCTCAACGACATCTCTTATATTGTCAGACTTTTGTATGATGGCCATCCATCTTATCGTATTGAGCGTATTGTACAAGAAATGGGGATTAATCTGCGCCTGAAGCGCTTTATACTCCGCATTCTTCTTCTTCTCCTGTTCCTCTAAATTGGATTGAAACAATTCCTGAATTCGCTTAATCATGAAATTAAAGTGCTTGTTCATGACACCTACCTCGTCAGGCCGCTCAATATCTACCCGGACAGTCAAATCCCCTTCTTGTACCTTCTTCATCGAATTCGTTAGCGTCCGTATAGGACGTACAATATGGGAGGATACAAAGAACCAAATCACTGATGTTAAAATAAATGAGATCAGAAAAACACCAATGGTATTGCGGAAAATGCCATCCGTCCCTTTGGTTAAAGAAGCATACGGAACCGTTTCAACAACTCGCCAGTCATATTTTGTGATTGGAACATGCGCAAGCAGAAGCTGCTCTTGATTCGTTCCCTCGGTAAGAAAGTACCCTTTGTCATCCTGAGCTCTAATCTCATCCATACCGGCAAACGACTCATTTAACAAAAGTGTCTCGGAATCAAATACAATATGATCTCGATTATCCACAATATACAGCCTGCCACCATCCAACAATTCGATATTCTTGAGTAGTCCAGTGAAATAAGATTCTTTAAACGTTAAATATAATGTTCCAAGTGTCTTATTGTTCTTCTCTCCGACAATCGCTCGACCTAGCGCGACAACGCTTTCATTTTGAGTCCTGTAGTTAGCGATATTCTTATGAATACCAAGCCACATCACCTGTCCATTCAGACTGTTCACTTCACTGAACCATTGCTGCTCTTTAATCCGATCGATATCCAAGCTTGTCGCATCCTCACCGTATAGAAGATTTCGGCCATTATTACCAATTACGACAAGTGAAGAAACATAAGCGAATATATTTGTATTAATGGAGTATGTATCGAGCTGCTGCTCTACACGTTTCATATCATAGTAGAAATCAAGATCATTATCATAGGAAGTCATTAGGACATTTCTAATTACGGGGTTCACATTAATGAATTTAGAAATTTGCTCCCATTGTTCAAGTTCCTTTTCGATATTGTCACCGATGAAGGTCAGATTGGATAAGAAGGAATCACTGACCTTTTCCTCTAGCAAATTGACAGAAATCCGGTATGACATAATGCTGATGATGGTTGTTGGAAGAATCAAAACCAATAGAAATGATAATACTATTTTATTTTTTATACTCTTCTTAATCATTGAGCGCTAGCCCTTCTCTCTCCAAGGATAAAGTAATCTTCGATAAACGGCCGGTGTCATGCCCTCTCGTTTACGGAACGAATGAATGAAATAACTGACATCCTCAAACCCCACCCGTTCTGCAATTTCATTAAGAGCAAGCATCGATGTTCCTAAAAGCTCCTTCGCCTTTTCCATCCGAACTTCCAAGAGATATTGATGGGGTGACATGCGCATATAGCGGCGAAATAAGGCCCTCATGTGCCCTTTACTTAAACATACAGCCGACGATATCTCCTCTGAACTTAATGAACTTTCGTAGTGCTCTCGGATATAAGTACAAATTTCTCGTACTCGTTTGTCCGAGACCGGTGTCGGTGTCTTCATGAATGGCTGGGCGAGATGAATCATTAAAGCTACCCACTGCTTCGTCTTCGCTTCAGTGGAAAGCGCAAGCTCCGTGTTACTGGCCGATAATTCAAGTCCCTGATCACCTAAACGGTAGAATTGTTGAACCAATTCGAGCCAAGTGGTCTTAAACTCACCTGCCCTGGGACTTTCCGATACCGAGAAAACCGCAGGAATACCGAACAACTGGTGGCATTCTACCCCTCCAATGATCGATTGGATACCCATAGATAAATATCGGATGGAACCTTGCTCTTCATCAATATGTTGAGTTGTCACTTTCTCATTCGAGGGCAGGATTACGATATTGCCAGGCTCCACGAGATACTCTTCTCCTGATAGGAATACTTTTCGACTCCCTGCAAGGACATACCAGATCGTCGTTACGGGAATACAATATTCGTGGAAATTCCATGACTCGTCTCTATGCCAATCGAATACAAAATGTAATGATATATCAGAATCTCCGGTTGCCGCACGATAAATCTGGTAATCACTCATAGACGCCAGTCACCTTCCGTTAGCTGTGATCTTCGTTTTCTTATATTTTATCTTTGATTCATTACTAAAAAAAGCACTTACATTTCTTTATATTATATAAAAGATCGTAAAAAGTCTTCGAAATTTTATATACATAGGGAGTGAAGACATGTCTCATATGAATCAGGAAAAACCAAATGTCATTGTTTTTTTCACCGATCAGCAGCGCATGGATACGACAGGGGTTCACGGAAACCCTTTAGGATTAACACCACATTTTGACCGTATTGCCCGAGAAGGAACGCATCTGTATAACACCTTTACCTGTCAGCCCGTATGTGGCCCCGCACGCTCCTGTCTTCAAACGGGCATGTATGCAACGGCTACCGGCTGCTATCGGAACGGGATTCCCCTTCCAGAAGACAGTCGCACGATGGCCCATTACTTTAAGGACGCTGGATACGATACAGGATATATCGGCAAATGGCACTTGGCAGAACAGGAGCCCGTACCTATAGAAGAGCGCGGTGGTTATGATTACTGGCTCGCAGCAAATCTGTTAGAGTTATCTTCGGATGCCTACAGCACGGTACTGTACGATAATGATTGTAACGAAGTAAAGCTGCCTGGATACCGAGTAGATGCGCAGACGGATGCGGCGATTCGCTATATAGATGGCCATCGGGATCAGCCTTTCTTCTTATTCTTATCGTATCTGGAGCCTCACCATCAGAACCATACGGATAATTATCCGGCTCCTGACGGCTACGAGGATCTTTACACGGATCGCTGGACTCCACCAGACTTGAAGGCGCTCGGCGGATCATCTCCACAGCATCTAGGCGGCTATTATGGGATGGTGAAACGTCTAGATGAAGCTCTAGGACGACTATTAGATGCTTTAAAGAGTCTGAAGTTATCGGATAATACGATTATTCTCTTCACATCAGACCACGGGAATCATTTCAAGACTCGTAACGGTGAATATAAGCGCTCTGCACACGATAGTTCAATCCGGGTGCCTGCCGCGTTATATGGACCTGGATTCATGCAAGGCGGGCAAATCCGTGAAATGGTAAGTCTAATTGACTTCCCTCCAACGTTATTAGCTGCAGCAGGTATTGATGTCCCTTCGCAGATGCAAGGTCACTCGATCATGCCGCTTGTTCGAAGAGATAACTCGGATTGGCAGGAAGAAGCCTTTATTCAGATCAGTGAATCTCAAGTGGGCCGAGCCATTCGAACCAAACGCTGGAAATATGCTGTAACTGCGCCTGATCTCAGCGGATGGGATGAGCCCGGCTCAAAGGAATATGTAGAAGCATTGTTGTATGATCTGGAAGCAGATCCTTATGAACTGACGAACCTCGCAGGGATCGAATCTTACCGGACTGTTGCCGATGATTTGAAAAATAGACTCATCATTCGAATGATAGAAGCTGGCGAAGAAGCCCCGATCATTCATTCTGCAGAACCAAGAGCTGCGGGACAGCGAAGAGTGTCGATCGAGGAATTAAGATTAAAGTTACAGCCCGAATCATCATCCATGAATAATTGAATGATAGTTTAATCAGATATTGAGCCAAGTCCCCTTCGTGTAAATGAGTGTAACCAGCCACTAACGTTTGCATGAGGGGGATTTTTCATGGTTTTTCATGTACAGCCAGAAGTCTTAAACTCTTCACAAATAATGCACACTATTACGCAAAAATTGTTGCTTCTTTCTCTTTCGTCAAATTTGCATGTATAGTATAATCTTACCTGCTGTGAATAGTAAAAAAGTCTTATTTTTAAATATCTTCATTTGTTTTCTATTTTGGCTTTAGGGAAGGGAGCTATGTTCTTGGGAACGTACTCTACACAAGTGCTAAATGAACGATCCGTACTCGCCGCACTAGAGCAATCACTTGCTATGATTGAATTTAATCTGCAGGGAGAAGTATTATGGGCAAACGATAATTTTGCTCAAGTGATGGGCTATACAACGTCGGAGTTACCGGGAATACATCATAGACAATTCTGCACACCGGACTTTATGAAAAGTTCGGAATATAATGAGCTTTGGGACAATCTTAGACAAGGCAAAAAATTTCAAGAGAAAATCACGCGTGTCACTAAAAACGGACTTCTTATAAGTCTGGAAGCTACATACATGCCGATTCGTGATGAAGATGGACAAGTGATCGCTGTTCTTAAGGTAGCAACAGATATCACCAAGCGAGAGATTAGCACAACCCAAGTCATACAAGAATTACAAACGATGGCGGAAGATTTACTCTTACGTACTGAAGAAGGCATCACACGTAACCAACAAGTAGCCACAACCATAGACTTGCTCATGAATGGTAACGAGAATAACCTAAATGATCTTCATGACCTACAGCAGCAAACGATTGCCGTTCACCGGATCGTGAAGATGATTCGAGATTTCGCATCCCAGACGAATCTACTTGCTTTGAATGCAGCAATTGAGGCAGCGCACGCTGGAGAACATGGACGTGGATTTAATGTGGTAGCAACCGAAGTGCGAAAGTTAGCCCAAAGTGTACAAGAGGCAGCTCAGGAGATTCAAGCGACGGTTGAGGGAATTTCCAAGTACGTGGGTCGAGTCAGTGAGGGAACGACAACTTCTCAGGAAGCTATTGCGAGCAGTCAGGCTCAGATTCAGCAAGCCGTTGCTGAGTTTGCAGGAATTGGAGAGGCTGTTAGCAAGCTAGATGTTCAGGCTAAGATTTTGAGTCAGATGGTATAAATAGCTTCGTACCTTATGTACATAAACGATCCACCAAGCATTTGTGCTTGGTGGATCGTTGTATTTCTATAGAATTTAAACAATTAGTTACCTTATTACTCCTTCGATTACGATCCAAACCTCTGACGATAACCACATTTCCTGCATAATTCCTCGACAGCTTCCCTACGAGAGAATCCATCAACGAGGTTATTTGCCCGTTCACCGTCCACAATATCGGAGAATGAGGACTTATTCACATTGCCCAGATTGATTACGCCTTCCCCGTCTAAACAGCATGGGACGACGGTCCCATCCACAAGAATTGCTGCCTGACTACGAAGGGCGTGACAGAAACCTTTCCCATCATCCTCAGGAGCTGTGAGACTAGGCCACTGGAATTCAAAATCCTGATTCAGGTAAACCTGTTTACCAATTTTCACGCCACCACCTGGAATGACCATCTCCTCAATCTTGTAGTCCAGCCCAAACTCCTGCTCAATAATCTCAAGTGTCTGACGATTTCTGCTCTTCTCCAGATTGGTTGCGTTGTCCTGCGTTAAATTCCATAGGCGGAATGAGAAGATTACATTATGCTCTTCTGCTTCTCGGACGAAAGATAGAATTTCTCTCAAATATCCTTCCCGATTCGTTGAGCCTTCATGACCATCAAAGCTGTGAAGCGAGAAGTTCATCTGTCTCAGTGCCGGCTTGCCAAGTAGCTTATGCCGGTTCTTCGCAATCAACGTTCCATTGGTCGTGATATTGACCTTAAAGCCTTTTTCATGACTAATATCCAGCAGTTCATCGATCTTCGGATGAAGAAGCGGCTCTCCTTTAACATGCAGATAGATGTAGCTTGTGTGCGGTTTGATTTCATCCAATCGTTTAGCAAAATCTTCAACCTTAATAAAATTAGCCTTTCGCTCCGTCGGTGGGCAAAAATGACAGGCTAAGTTGCAGATACTCGTTACTTCTATATAAACTTTTTTAAATGTTTTCAAGTCGTTCGTCTCCATTTCAAGTATCCAGATGTCCATGATAACTAGGGTGAAATTATTAGATCCCTTTCATATAGTATCATAGGTCGGCTGTTGCAGGTACAGATAACGACATCCTTATCTGCAAAATCGAAAAGAACCTCGAAAGGCATTATGCCTCTCAAGGTTCCTCAGATCCTTAAACTCCGTGTTAAGCTCTTACTTCTGATGCATAACAAACTGAGCAATATTCTTACTGTGATCGCCAATACGCTCCAAATTCGTTAGAAGATCCAGATAGATAGATCCTGTTCCAACAGAACATAGATCCTTATTCAGACGATTAAGATGATTCTTACGGCAAGCCGCTTCAAGCTCGTCCAGCTTGGATTCTAGACGAAGTACTTCCTCAGCTGCCTCTTCGTTATGGTGTTCAAGTGCAATCAAGGCTTTATCCACAGCCTGATTTGCCACTTCAATCATTTCCTTCAGCTCAGCCGACGCTTCAGCCGATAATTCCAGCTTATTCGTTATTCTAAATTCTCCAAGCTCCACAATATTTTCTGCATGGTCCCCGATCCGCTCTAGATCACTTACCGTTTGGAACCAGCCTGTGGTATTCTCAGATTGAACTGGAGAAAGTCCCTTTTGATGAATTTTCACGATATAATCGGTAATTTTACGGTTCAGCTCATTCACTAGCTCTTCCTTCTGAAGTGCCTTCTCTGCCGATTTCGTATCCTTGCTAAAGAAGAATCCTGTCGCATCCTGAAGTGATTGATACGCATATTGTCCCATCCGTACAATCTCATGTTGCGCTTGGCTAAGAGCCATAGCAGGTGTTGCGAGAAGACGCTCATCCAGATAAATAGCTTTGAACTCGATCTCTTGCATTTTTCCAGGGATGGCTTTCGTTACGATCCAAGCCAACATCGGAATGAGTGGCAGGAAGATTAGGGTATTCGTAAAGTTGAACAGACCGTGAGCATAGGCAATCTGCATCCGGATATTCACACCTTCACCAATCCACATGACAACGTTATAAACGATAGGCAACAATACTGTGAAAATAATCGCACCTGCGATATTAAAAATAACGTGTACGAGAGCCGTACGTTTCGCAGCAACCGATGCACCAATTGATGCAAGCACGGCTGTAATGGTCGTACCAATGTTGTCTCCGAATAGAATCGGTAAGGCCCCTTTCAGACTGATCATGCCTTCATCAGCAATGGTCTGCAGAATGCCAATCGTGGCACTTGAGCTCTGTACAATCATTGTAAATACGGTTCCAACGATTAGCCCAAGGACAGGCTGGTGTGAAAGATCAACCATGAAGTCTGTAAAAACTGGCAGCTCCCGAAGTGGCTTCATTCCGCTGCTCATTGTGGATAAGCCAAGGAACAAGGTACCGAAACCAAATATGATTTGGCCGATGTACTGATACTTTTTCTTACTCAAGAAGAACAAGAAAAAGGCACCTACTGCGATAATAGGAAGAGCGTACTCTTCAATCTTGATTCCTACAATAAATGCAGTCATTGTGGTACCGATATTAGCACCCATGACCACACCAATCGCTTGCCGTAAGGTCATTAAGCCCGCATTAACAAGCCCAATCGCCATAACCGTTGTCCCTGACGAAGACTGAATCAATACCGTTACGCTAACCCCTACAAGGACAGCAAGAACTGGGTTAGATGTATATTTCTCTAATATGCCACGCATTTTATCCCCAGCTGATTTTTGAAGCCCGTCCGACATGTATTTAATACCGAACAGAAAAATCCCAAGTCCTCCAACGAACTTAAATATCAATTCCTGCCAATCCAATATGTAAAGCCTCCTCTGGTTGTTTGTTCTATTTTAGACCCATCTAATTTAGCATATTATATGCAGAATATGAATTATCTAAGTTTAGACATATGCCTTCTTTTTTCGACTTTTTTAGAGAGGATTACTGTGCAAAACACCCTTAAAAACGCTATATATAGAGCAACAAACATACATTTTTCAACATATAGTACTATAAAGTACTTTTCAGTAAATTCCTTAGTTTGATTACATATAAAAAAGGAATAAATTCCCGGAGAGAAGTTTATCTACTCTCCAGCATTTATTCCCTGAATGACCGTATCTTTATTCATTCTTATACTAATTCTCTATAATAAGCCCGACATCCTAACTTAGTAATTTTATGACAATAGAAGCGTTAACGTTTGTTTGTGTCCCTCCGGCAAGTGTCTGAAGTGTAACCGCGGCAGCAGAAGAATGGTTAACTAAAGTAATAGTATCGCCGGCTGCTAAGGTGACAATCGCCTGCCCATTGTTTTGTTGGGTACCTGCTCCAGAACCGTAAACAGTGTTCGTAACTGGGGACCCGTTAATGAACAGTGTAAATTGGCCTGGTTCTACACCAGAAACTGAAAAAGTAATCTCATAATCTCCTGCATTGACAACAACAATACTTGCCGATCCGGGAGTATGAGTGATGCCTGGTGTAATAACACCAGTTGAGTCAAAAAGTATAGGTGCTTCGATTGCTACAACTTGAGCGCTAAAATTATAAATATACCCGTACTGGGATAGTCCTCCTGCTTCTCCGGTTGCTCCCGTGGCTCCTGTTGCTCCGGTCGCTCCCGTTCCTCCTGTCGCTCCCGTGGCTCCCGTGGCTCCTGCTTCTCCCGTGGCTCCTGTTGCTCCTGTGGCTCCCGTTGCTCCGGTTGCTCCTGTTGCTCCCGTTGCTCCTGCTTCTCCCGTTGCTCCTGTTGCTCCGGTTGCTCCTGTTGCTCCTGTTGCTCCTGTGGCTCCCGTGGCTCCCGTTGCTCCTGTTGCTCCGGTTGCTCCTGTTGCTCCGGTTGCTCCTGTTGCTCCGGTTGCTCCTGTTGCTCCGGTTGCTCCTGTTGCACCTGTTTCTCCTGTCGCTCCTGTTCCTCCGGTCGCTCCCGTTCCTCCTGTCGCGCCCGTGGCTCCTGTCGCTCCTGTTGCTCCTGTGGCTCCCGTTGCTCCCGTTCCTCCTGTTGCTCCGGTTCCTCCTGTTGCTCCTGTGGCTCCCGTTGCTCCCGTTGCTCCTGTGGCTCCGGTCGCACCCGTTGCTCCCGTTGCTCCTGCTTCTCCCGTTGCACCTGTTGCTCCGGTTGCTCCGGTTGCTCCTGTGGCTCCCGTTGCTCCGGTTGCTCCTGTTGCTCCGGTCGCTCCCGTGGCTCCTGCTTCTCCCGTTGCTCCCGTTGCTCCCGTTCCTCCAGTTGCTCCCGTTCCTCCAGTTGCTCCTGTGGCTCCGGTCGCTCCCGTTGCTCCCGTTGCTCCTGCTTCTCCCGTTGCACCTGTTGCTCCTGTTGCTCCGGTTGCTCCTGTTGCTCCGGTTGCTCCTGTTCCTCCGGTCGCTCCCGTGGCTCCTGCTTCTCCCGTTGCTCCCGTGGCTCCTGTTCCCCCGGTTGCACCTGTTGCTCCGGTCGCTCCCGTTGCTCCTGCTTCTCCCGTTGCTCCCGTGGCTCCCGTTCCTCCAGTTGCTCCCGTTGCTCCCGTTCCTCCAGTTGCTCCTGTTGCTCCGGTTGCTCCTGTTCCTCCGGTTGCTCCTGTTGCTCCGGTCGCTCCCGTGGCTCCCGTTGCTCCGGTTGCTCCTGTTGCTCCCGTGGCTCCGGTTGCTCCTGCTTCTCCGGTTGCTCCTGTTGCTCCTGTTGCTCCTGTTGCTCCGGTCGCTCCCGTTGCTCCTGTTGCTCCGGTCGCTCCCGTTCCTCCTGTCGCGCCCGTGGCTCCAGTTGCTCCCGTTCCTCCAGTTGCTCCCGTGGCTCCCGTTCCTCCAGTTGCTCCTGTTCCTCCGGTTGCACCTGTGGATCCTGTCGCTCCCGTGGCTCCCGTAGCTCCGGTTGCACCCGTGGCTCCCGTTGCTCCTGCTTCTCCGGTTGCTCCTGTTGCTCCTGTTGCTCCGGTCGCTCCCGTGGCTCCTGCTTCTCCCGTTGCTCCCGTGGCTCCCGTTGCTCCCGTGGCTCCTGTTCCCCCGGTTGCACCTGTTGCTCCGGTCGCTCCCGTTGCTCCTGCTTCTCCCGTTGCTCCCGTGGCTCCCGTTCCTCCAGTTGCTCCTGTTGCTCCGGTCGCTCCCGTGGCTCCTGTTGCTCCTGTCGCTCCCGTTGCTCCGGTTGCTCCTGTTGCTCCCGTGGCTCCCGTTGCTCCCGTGGCTCCCGTTCCTCCAGTTGCTCCTGTTGCTCCGGTCGCTCCCGTTGCTCCTGTCGATCCCGTGGCTCCGGCTGCTCCGGTCGCTCCCGTGGGTCCTGTCGATCCCGTTCCTCCAGTTGCACCTGCTGCTCCGGTTGCTCCTTTTGGACCGATTGGACCTTCTGGCCCTCTAGGTCCCGTAAACCCTCTAGGTCCTTCTGGTCCCCGAGGTCCCTCAGGCCCTTTTGCTCCTACAGGCCCTCTAGGTCCTACAGGTCCCCTAAATCCAAAAGGACCCCTAGGTCCCACAGGTCCTCTAGGTCCCACAGGCCCCCTAGGTCCCCTAACACATTTCTTAAGCCCTCGAGAGCACTCAATAATAATCTTCCGTGGTAAACAAATTTCTTTTCTACCTTTTCTTCTTTTAGCAATAACCTTATTGGATCTCTTTTTGTTTGACTTTTTTCTACAGTAATATGAGCGGTTCACACAGACACCTCCTGCAGTTTTTACATTAGTCTATGTGATATATCCTACAGGGGTATGGACTTGAACACAGGAATGTGAAAATACTTATAAACTCAGGCGACAATGCCACCTTTCTTTCGCCTCTATATTCAGTGGGATGTAGCTTATCAGGCAACTTTAATAATTCTATACCTCATACATATTCGTCTTTCTAGTATAGACTTATCATTTACGGCAGATTATAATAACAAATACACTTAAAAAACGAACATTAAGGCGGTAATCATGAGTAAATATATGGAATTATTTCAAGGCACTGCTTTTTCCAGCACATCACCTAAAGAAATTCAAATATTGAAAGACTATCTATTCTGTATTAATGAAGACGGAATGATTGAAAGAATCGTTGCTCCAGAAGATGCAGAATATCAACCTTTACTAGAGCAATATCAAGACACAGACCACTTTCATCGCTTAGCTGACGGTCAGTATTTCTTGCCTGGCTTTGTCGATTTGCATGTTCACGCACCACAATGGGCCCAATCTGGAACAGCGTTAGACATTCCACTCTATGATTGGCTCAACACATATACTTTCCCATTGGAATCTAAATTCTCAGATTTAGATTTTGCCAAGAAGGTCTACGATGATGTCGTTAGCACCTTGCTGGCGAACGGAACAACTACAGCACTTTATTTTGCAACGGTTCACAAAGAAGCAAGCTTGTTGTTAGCTAAGATCTGCGCAGAAAAAGGACAGCGCGGACTTGTTGGAAAAGTAGTCATGGATGATCCCGAGCAAAATCCTGAATACTACCGTGATGCTGACACATCTGCGGCACTAGTGGACACAGAAGAGTTTATTGTGGCTGTACAAGAATTAGCCAAGTCCACGAAACAAGGTGTATATCCTGTAGTAACCCCAAGATTCATTCCAAGCTGCACAGATGAAGGCTTGAAGGGCTTGGGAGAACTGGCAGCTAAATATGATACGTATGTTCAGTCCCACTGTAGTGAAAGTGATTGGGCACACGGTTATGTCAAAGAACGTTTTAATAAGAACGATGCGTTTGCATTACATGATTTTGGCCTATTGCGTGATAAATCGGTCATGGCTCATTGTAACTTCCTAGAAGATCCGGATGTCGATTTATTCGCTCAGACCGGAACAGCAATTGCTCATTGTCCTGTATCGAACGCCTATTTTGCCAATAGTGTTATTCCAGTGGCTCATATCCATTCCAAGGGAGTTGAGATTGGTCTCGGATCTGATATTTCCGGAGGATTCTCACCAAGTCTCTTCGATAACATCAGACAAGCTGTCATGTCTTCCAGAATGCTTGAAGATGGTGTGAACCCTTCTCTTCCAGCTGAAGAGCGCGGAGTACCAGGCTCACGCATTACCGTTCATGAAGCTTTCTATCTGGCTACGGCTGGCGGCGGAGAAAGCCTCAGCTTACCCATCGGGCGCATTCAAGAAAATTATGCATGGGATGTACAGGTCATCGACACGAAATGCAAAGCTTCCAAACTACCGATCTATGATGATAATGAAGATTTACAAGATATTTTCCAGAAGATGATGTATCTTGTTAGACCTGAGCATATCCGCGAAGTCTGGGTACAAGGTGAAAAGGTTCATTCACGTTAAAATTTAGAAACAAATAATATAATTCGAGGTGTGCACCGAAGTGAAAACACAAGTAGACAAGCAAGATCACGCGCAAGTAAAGTCGCAGCAATTAACAGTTCTACCTGAAGACAAGATTTCATTCGGAAAATCAGCAGTCCTGGGCTTGCAGCACGTACTAGCGATGGACGTTTATGTCGTTCCATTCCTGATTGCCATGTTAATTGGACTCGGGTCCAACCAGTCCAGCGCATTGATTCAATCGACGTTTATTGCTGCTGGCCTTGCAACAATTGTCCAAACGTATTTCTGTATGAAATTGCCTATGGCGCAAGGTCCATCCTATGTACCACTCGGTGCCATCGTTACGATTTATGCCGCTAGTGGCGGTGGGGCACTCGGTTGGAACTCCGTGTTAGGTGCCAGCTTAGTCGGTGCAGTACTCGTTATCATTCTGGGTTACACAGGAATCTTCAATAAAATTGTTAAATCCTTTATCCCTCCTATTGTTGGGGGAACGATTATCTTCATTGTAGGTCTTTCACTTTTGCCTACTGCGATTAAAGACAATATCTATGGTGCAACGGATGCTACCATTAACCAAAACGTATTATTAGCGCTGATTTCAGCGGCTGTGCTCATTCTATTCGTGATCCTAGGGTCATTGTTCGGTAAAAAAGGTTCGCTATTCCGAGTTACTTCTGTCATGGTCGCCTTAATTGTCGGATGTGTATCCGCACAATTTATGGGGGTTCTGGATTTCTCAGCGGTTCAAAGTGCCAATTGGTTTAGCATGCCGCGGATTCCTTTTAAAGATTTCGGATTTTCCTTTGACTTCTCCGCTATTATCACAATGGTTATTATTTATCTCGTACTCCTCGCTGAAACAACAGGTACGTGGTTTGCAATCAGCAACGTTATTGATAAGCCACTAACAGATAAGAATATTAATCAGGGAGTTGTTGGGGAAGGAATTAGTTGTCTTATCGCTGCTGGACTCGGTTCCACTCCGGTGACAGGCTATTCTACCAATGCAGGTATTATTTCTATCACAGGTATCGCAAGCCGCAGAGTCTTTCTTGCTGTAGGTGGATGGTTTGTCCTGTTCGGCTTTTCCGGTAAACTAGCAGCTTTAATCTCTTCGATTCCAACAGCTGTGATTGGCGGCGTATTCGCCATCGTCTGTGGTATCATCTCCATCAACGGAATTCAGGTTATGAAAAATGTAACGATCCGTGAAAAAGAAATGTACATTATCGCTATACCAATGATACTGACATTAGCACTCGTACTTATTCCTAAAGATTTCTTATATACACTTCCTACGTTCGTGCAATATCTACTAGGATCACCGATTCTAGCCGCTTCTTTAGCAGCGATCTTGTTGAATAAGCTGTTACCAAACGAGAAGTAAGTTATCACTTAAGCTCATAAGTAACCTAATAAGGCTGATTCCAAAGACTACATGCATCGTAGTTACTGGAGTCAGCCTCTTTATATGTGAGATATGGTTATCGCCGATTTAATCTGTGTTCTTAAAGGTATTAATGCGTCTATCTTTATAATAGTACTCTCGATCATGGTCGTTAATCTCGCGTAGCACACGGCATGGATTACCGACTGCGACGACATTCGCTGGAACATCCTTCGTTACAACGCTGCCTGCGCCGATGACCGTATTGTCACCAATCTTCACGCCTGGAAGAATAATGGCCCCCGCACCAATCCATACATTTCTGCCGATATGTACCGGGATGTTGAACTGGGTTACAGGCTCACGCAGCTCGGGCAGGATCGGATGACCACCTGTCGCAACCGTTACATTCGGGCCAAACATCGTATAATCCCCCACATAGATATGCGTATCATCTACCATCGTCAGATTGAAGTTAGCATAGACATGGCTTCCAAAATGCACATGCTTCCCGCCCCAATTCGCACGGAGTGGCGGCTCGATATAGCAGTCATCTCCGATTTCAGCGAACATTTCTTTCAAAAGCGCGTTACGCTTGTCCCCTTCGGATGGACGGGTTGCGTTAAAATCATACAGCTTCTCCAGACATTTCGCTTGCTCTCTCATCAACTCTTCATCGGTGCAGCTGTATATCTCGCCGGAATGCAATTTATCATATGTAGACATTCTATCAATCCCTCCCTTTTTGATAGTATACTATGACTTCTCAATTTATTGATTGACTAACATAGGTATTTTCGTTGTCAGACGCTACGAGTACGAATCATTCCTCCCATCGCTGTTGTCCCCCAATTTCTTGAATTAACCTTAGTAAAGGTTGAAATTGGGGGACAAAGGCGACCGCTTACGCTTGTCCGGAGATGCTTCGTCCTCTCCACTGCTAACTGCATATCCATTACAAAAAACAATTTCAATTATGAAAACAATTGAATATATACAAATAGATCAAAGACAGGCACTCCATCAGAGTTAGTCTTTGATCTTTTTGGTATGAATTGATAAAGATATTATCCCTCACAAGAACAGCTTTTGGGATAGCCTCGCCTTTTATTTAGCAATCGTCTTAAATGCTTCGGTCTGTTCTCTATTTCCCTTCTCCGCCGCAAATCGCTCAATGCTGGATGCCCCGAAGAATCCATCGATGCCTTTTAAAGTCCGTTGGAGACTTTCGTATACCTGGAGATAGTGGGTCTATTGCTTTTAACGACTATAGCACTGATCGTGTTGTGGGAATCATATCAGGAAATATTTCATCTCTAGCAACTGTAGGTTCAGTATCACTATATACGAGTGATACAGTTAAGGCAGTTAATCAAAATAACTAACAATAAAAAGCAACTTCGGATTTAATCGAAGCTGCTTTTTATTTGGCTAAATATTCTTTTTCTATACGTTCAATTAGCTGTTTTAATTTTTTGTGATTTTCTGGTGGGCTAAACCTGAGATCGCCGGGATTCTCTACATAAAATACTGATCCATTAAGGAGCATTACTGTTAATACTGAGCCATTCTTCATTTGGATTTCTAAATCACGATAATTTTTTAATGTATGTGGCTCTGCATAATTTGTGTTTGAATTTAGAATTGTTACTATTTCATCAATGTCCACTCTTTTAATTACTTCTGCGGATTTATGCCTTTCTGGGCTATGATCATACACGATAACACTTGAAATATCTTCAGGGTTTAGTTTGAAAGTTGGTTTATTATTCTCTTGAGAACCTTCAGATTCGTTAAGCTTTTTCTCAGATGAATTAGTACAGGATATTATTAGAAGAGGGATGCATAGCAGAATCATTATAAAAATTAGCTTGTTAATTTTTTTCATTATAAACCTCCATTCTTACATTATTATACATAATAACGCAGGAATGATTTAAAAAGTTACACTTTACAGGAAAAATGATAATTATCCCTGATCATAAATACACAAAGCCCCCACCAGTATACACTGAATGGAGGCTTTGACTTATATTAAATGTTTTAAATGATAACTATATTATTTACCGTACATTTGAACGTGTTTCATAATACCTGATGCAGCGGAACGAACGTTCACACCGCCATCGCATGGGATTTCTTGGCCTGTAATAAATTTAGCATCATCTGATGCAAGAAAAGATACAAGCGCACCAATATCCTCGGGTTCACCCACATAAGGAGTCAGGTGACCTTCTTCCATTAGGTCCATGAGTTCTTGGGAGAAACGACCTCTAGTCGCAGGTGTTAGAATCAAGCCAGGCAGGATAGAGTTACAACGAATTCCATCTTTACCGTATTGCGTTGCGATAGAACGAGTCAAAGATAACAAACCTGCTTTTGCAGCAGAGTAAGCTGTACGTTCATAATCACCAACTTTTGCATTACCTGAAGCGTTGTTGATTATGACGCCTCCGCCGTTTTTCAACATTTCAGGAATAGCGTATTTAGCGCCAAACATAGGTCCACGTACGTTAACTGCCATCATTTTGTCCCAAAGATCCGTATCCATGGATAGGAGGTCTTTATCATCACGATGTCCAAAACCAGCATTGTTAAATAGAATATCAATCTTGCCAAAAGCTTCGATTGTCTTAGCGATCATGGCTTTCATAGCTTCTTCATCAGCTACATCCACGCCTACAGCGATAGCTTGACCACCGTTTTGCTTGATCTCTTCAACAATCTGCTGCGCGCCAGCTTCGTTCAAGTCAGCTACTACAACAGCAGCGCCATCCTCTACTAGACGTTTAACAGATCCCAAACCAATACCAGATGCTCCACCGGTGACAATTGCTACTTTTCCAGCTAACTTTTTCATACCATACATTCCCTTCTATTGTTGACTTGATTTCTACGAGTCTTTGAATCCTATCAATTCAAATTACATATGTCAAGAAATACACTGTAAATTTGTACATAATAAAAACTTTTCTTCTAAATAATTGGAAACTGAAAGATAGAATACAGATGAGCTTTGAATATTAACATCCTTTGATATCAAAGGGTTTATAACATTTACGAAAAAGGGAGACACACTGGGTTATATGTAAATAAATAACTTCTAAAAAAGTGAAATTAATGATTGCTTTTTTTGTGAAAATAAATAGACAAGCCACGATTGAATTGGTCAATATAATGTAATATTCTGTGCTGATTTCTATTAAAATTGATACTCTTTATTCGTGTGACCTATGTGGTTGAAGCATCCTTCAAGCAGTTGTTACCATATTTCAGAAGTCTAATAATTTACGAACTAATGAAAAATGGCAGAGGAGTTATTCATGATGAAAAGAATCGTAACCTTAAGCACTCGGAAACTAATGGACACCGTAAAACATGGCGGATGCGGTGCTTGCCAGACATCTTGCCAATCCGCTTGTAAGACCTCTTGCGGCGTTGCCAACCAGCGCTGTGAAAACCCAGTGAACAAATAGGATTCTTACATGTTCATCGCCCTCTGCTCTCGTAGATGGGCGTAGTTTTTTATAGCCTATTCTATTTACCCTCAAAAGGAGCTTGATTAACAGGAATGATCCATCAATACCAACTCAACGGATACAACATTGTGCTCGACACCTACAGCGGCTCAGTGCATGTTGTTGATGATCTCGCATACCACATCATTGAGCTTTATGAACATACATCTCAGGAAGACATTCTGAAACATATGCTAGAGAAGCATAAGCATGATACGGACATTACCGAAAAGGATATTCGAGATACCCTAGTAACTGTAGAGGAACTTAAAGAAACGGGACAGCTCTTTACTGAAGATCCCTATGAGAATCTGTCCATGGATTTAAGAAATCGCACAACGTATGTTAAAGCGCTATGCCTAAATGTCGCACACACCTGCAATCTTTCCTGTGACTACTGCTTCGCGAGTCAAGGAAAATATAACGGCGACCGGGCTATCATGAGCTATGAGGTTGGACGAAAGGCGATCGATTTTCTGCTGGAGAATTCAGGGCATCACCGGAACCTCGACATCGACTTCTTCGGCGGTGAACCGCTTATGGCCTGGAAAGTCGTCAAGCAGATTGTGGCTTACGCAAGAAACAAGGAACAAGAATATAAGAAGAAGTTCCGCTTCACCTTCACAACGAACGGCATGCTGCTGAACGATGAGGTCACCGAATTTTTGAATCAGGAAATGTATAACGTCGTACTCAGTCTGGATGGAAGAAAAGAAGTTCATGACCGGCTCCGCACAACCGTTAACGGAAAAGGAAGCTATGATCATATCGTGCCGAAGTTTCAGGAATTCATCCAAAAGCGGGGTGACCAGGAGTATTATGTACGGGGAACCTACACGCGTAATAATGTTGATTTCACGAACGATATATTTCATATCGCAGACCTTGGCTTTGATAATATCTCGATGGAACCGGTTATCTGCGATCCGAAGGAGCCTTATGCACTAACCGAGAAGGACCTGCCGGAGATTTACAACCAGTACGAGGTTCTCGCCAAAGAAATGGTTGAGCGCGGTGAACAAGGCGAAGGTTTTACCTTTTATCATTACATGCTCGATCTTTCGGAAGGCCCTTGTATCCAGAAAAGAATCTCTGGCTGCGGATCAGGCACAGAATACCTTGCTGTTACACCTTGGGGTGAGCTATTCCCTTGCCATCAGTTTGTTGGGGATGAAGCGTACAGCATGGGGAATCTCTGGGATGGCATCACAAGACCTGAGCTGCAATGCAAATTCAAAGAGAGCAACTGCTATTCGAAGCCGGAATGCAAAGATTGCTGGGCCAAGCTCTATTGTAGCGGCGGATGTCCTGCTAATGCTCTTCATGCAACAGGCGACATCAACGGCATCTACGACTTTAGCTGCGATGTGTTTCGCAAACGGGTGGAATGCTCCATGATGGTGAAGGTTGCCGAGTCGATTCGAACGATGGAGCGTGACGCTCAGGAATAGGGTCATTGTGGGAGATTAACATCTACATAGCTATGATAGATATAGATGAGACAAAGTACATCACATATAAATGTGGTGTACTTTGTTTGTTTATTAGCCTCTTGGATAAACTCAACCTGCTCCGTTTGTTAAAAAAGAGGTTTAGTGCTAAACTGAGAGACTTTAGATGGAATACTGCACAAAGGAGATTCGTGATGGAACTTGATTTGACCATAAATTCTAAAAGACGATATGAAAAGTTTATAAGTAGAATATCCCAAAATAAAATGGTTTGGGGATTAAAGAGTGAACATGGATGGTGTGTATGCGAATCGAACGAGTATGAAGATACAGAAGTTATGCTTTTTTGGTCAGATGAAGCATATGCACGACAATGTGCAATTGAAGAATGGTCGCATTACATACCAGCCCCTATCACTCTAGAAGAATTCAAATATAGTTGGCTATACGGAATGAATGAAGAGAGTTTGTTGGTTGGGGTTAACTGGAATGTAAAATTGATTGGGTTGGAAATAGAACCTTACGACTTATTGAAAGAATTGGAACAAACATAGAGAATGGGATAGATTGATTCATTCAAATGAGGTAGCTACGGCGCCTCTTTTTCATATTCCCCAATTCGAATTTGCTCACTTTTCAGCTTGTTTTTCATTTACATAAAATAAGTAATCTCGAGCCTCACCAAATTCCTCTTGTAACTCCGCTGGGATGGAAGAAGTGTCGCGAATACTTGAGACTCCTAGTTGTGCCTTAATCGTTTCATAGGTTATTAAGGCTTGAATGTACTGCTCATACTCTTCTGCTGTTAACACTTCTTTGCTTGATGGGAGTCCGTTTAATCGATCAAAATAGGGTTGAATATCGTTCATGGCGCCCCTGATTTCCGCTAATGGTGCTGAAGGGACCTGAGAATAATCGATATTGCCATTCGTATCGCCATATTCTAGTTTTGCACTTGTAATGACATGTAATATGGATTTAAATTGTTTATATTCTTCCTTTCCGAGGTCACCTTTTGCTTGATTTAGTTTTGCATTAAATATTAAATAACTTTCCATTGTCATATTTAGCGCACGTTTCTTTAGATTATCGAATGAACCATATAAATCATCCGCAAGTAACGCTTGATAAGCAAATGCTCCGGTAGGGATCATTAAGCAAGCAGCAATAATGACGATGGCCAATCTTTTTCTTAGAGAACGATTCCGTTTGCCACCCATTTCAGACTTTGCTCTATCAATACCCATTTTACTTCGTTCACGAAGCTCTACAGGAATTTCGATCCCCGCTAACTCTCGCTTAAAGTGATTATCCATAAATACCTACCTCCTTTATAGTTTGACGAAGCTTATCCAATGCACGGTATAGAACAGACTTGGCCGTACCAAGCGGAATATCTAGAATCTCGGAAATCTCCTTTAACGTACGATCATCATAATATTTCAGCAAAATCACACTCTTCTCATCCTCTTTCAAAATATCCATGACATTATTCAAAGATATCGTAAGTGCAATATCTTCATCGTCCGCCCCCATATGCATATCGAAATCTGAATGTAATGGAATCACTTTTTTATTTCTGTTTATTAAGCCCAATGCACAATTCATCGTGATTTTCATAAGCCAAGTCTTAAAATACTCGGGTTGCTTCAATGTACCGATGTTCTTGAATGATTGATAGGCCACTTCTTGAACAAGATCTAGGGCATCGTCTTTATTCTTCACATAGACATACGCCATACGGTAAATATCTGCTTCGTATTGCTGAAAAAGAGTTAAGAAGGCTTTGTCATTTCCTTTTTGCGCTTTCTTGACTAATCGTTCATGTGTCATTGCCATTCCTCCTTTCGTTTGGGGTTTATATCTATTAGATAAATGGAGAGATGTTTTGGCTTAAATTTTTCCAATTTATTTTTTTACTAGAATATCTTAGATACGACAAAAAGGACACGACAGTACTTACTCGTACCATCATGTCCTTATTAATAACAACAATCTGCTGTAGTTAGTTCTTCTTCATTGCTATTTTTCTGACCGTATTCTCGGCAGCTTCCATCACCACTTCTCCCAATGTAGGATGAGGGTGAATGGTCATGGCCAGGTCCTCTACGGTTGCCCCCATCTCGATTGCAAGTGCTAGCTCCGAAATAAGTGTGGATGCCTCTACACCTACAATCTGTGCACCGATGATGATACCTGAGGTCTCGTCTGCTACGATCTTAATGAACCCTTCCGTTTCCCGGAGTGCCAATGCTCTCCCGTTGATCCCAAAAGAGGCTTTGCCAATCACAACTGGAATAGATTTCGCCTTTGCTTCTGTTTCACTTAAGCCCACGCTAGCGAGCTCAGGACTCGAAAAAACAACAAGCGGCATCGCTTTATAATCAACCTTGGAGGTAAGGCCTGCAATCGCTTCTGCTGCAATCTTCGCTTCATAGGACGCCTTGTGGGCAAGGGCCGGACCCGCTGTAATATCCCCAATGGCAAAAATATGTGGGATAGACGTTCTACACTGTTCGTCCGTCTCGATCAATCCTCTGCTCGTCACATTCAAGCCTATGCGCTCCAGTCCTAACTTGCCGTCTGTATTGGGTTTTCTGCCGACCGTGACGAGCACATAGTCCGCTGTAACATGATGCTGCTCCTGATTGTGTGAATAATGAAGGGTAATGGAATCTGCATTTTGTACTGCGCTTCCAGCTGTCGCGCCGGTAATTATATGGACCCCATCGGTTTTCAACTGCCGGACAACAGGGGCTACAAGCTCCGCCTCGAATCCGGGCAGTACTTGTTCTCCTCCCTCCAGAATCGTTACCTTTGTTCCAAATTTAGCGTACATCTGCCCCAGTTCGATCCCGATATATCCACCACCAATAACGACCAAGCTACTCGGAATCTCTTGGAGTGACAGTGCTTCTGTGGAAGACAGAATGCGTCCTTCAACTGGAAATGCTTGAAGCTCAATTGGGCGAGATCCTGTTGCAAGTATGCCATGTTTAAAAGAAAGGGTCTGCTCCGCTCCCGCTTGCCGGATCAGCACGGTATGTTCATCAACCAGGCTAGCCTCTCCTTCCAGAATGCTCACCCCTGCGGTTTTTAATAAATACTGAACGCCGCCTGCCTGCTTATTCACAATCCCTTGCTTGAAATCCTGTGCACGCTGAAATGACGCTAACGCATCTATATTATTGAACGATCTAAATACATCATAACGATGTGATTCTGCAATTAATGCTTTGGATGGAATGCAGCCCACATGTGTGCAGACGCCGCCAAGCTGACTTCGTTCAACAATCGCGGTCTTCATACCAAGTTGTGAGGAGCGCAGCGCAGCCACATAACCTCCTGGACCTGATCCAATCACTAACGTATCTACGGATTCAAGCTTACTCATATCCTTATACCTCCAGTTGAAGCCAATTTAAAATATGATGACTATAATATATTATAGTCATCATATTTTAAAAACGTCAATATCCGTGTCTAACCTTACTTGGGCTAACCGCCACCAGATCGCTAAATTGACAGGCTTTAATATGACGAATATAATATTTTGAAAAGTAGACTGACGAAGCTGTGGAGTGATTACAATACCGTATCCCAAAGGCCATAAGATAAAAGTACGGAATAGAATCGTTGAAAGTGCCGCTCAGGCTTTTCGCACCAAGGGTATTCAAGATGTTAGTGTTCCGTTCATTATGAAGGGCGCCGGATTAACTCATGGAGGATTCTATGCGCATTTTGATAACAAAGACCAGCTAGTCGCCGAAGCTTGCCGGTATGCCATTAGCGATACCATCGAACTTCTGCAGAAAGCCGCTGATCAGGAGACGCAGAACTCGAAAATTAATACCGTCATCGATTATTACTTAAGTATGTATCACCGCGACAAAAAAAAAATGGGCTGCATTATTCCTGCCCTTTCTAGCGAAATATCTCGTTCATCAGAAGAGGTTCAGAAGGTATTCACCGATGAACTGCAGCGAATGATTTCTTTCATCTCCGATCTGGCGGGAATAGACACATCCAAAGGTAGTGCACTGTTCAGTACCATGGTGGGCTCTCTTGTTCTTGCACGAACGGTTAGTGATCCTAACCTGAGCGACAACATTCTCTCGGCAGGCAAGAAGGCTGCCAAAGAAATGATTATGAGCTAACTAGAAGATATTATCCATGATCTTTGTCAGACAATTGGTAGCTTGGAAGCACAAAAAACACGCCAGTTATTGGCGTGTTTTTGCGTGTCTCAGGTATTCGTTTAAAAAATGAGTAGTGAATAAGATATTCACCACCCGTTTCCACCAATTCAGGATTGTCCAAGACTGGCTTCTACTGCTTGGCCACCATCAATTGGGGGCTTAGATCCGTAAAGCCCTCACCTGGATTACGCAGGGCTTCGAGTACAACCTGCGCATTGTAGCCATCGTAGAAGTTAAAGAAAATCCCAGAATCTCCGTGCAATGTCTTAACGATCTGGCTCAAGATCGGCAGTAAGCTATTGTTGTCTTCTACAGGTACAGGCTGAAGATCGGCGTCCTTACCGCTCTTGAACAAGTTGCACCAGTTTTCAAGTGCTATCGTCCCTTCTTCACCATGGATCACGAGAGAGACCCTTTCATCCTCTTCCCGCTTATCGGTTCCAGACAAGTGAATGTCGATACCATTATGTAATCTGAGAACAGCCTGCACACGGCTCTCACACTGATTCGAATCCGATGGAAACTCCACCTCACTCTTCACATGCGTGATTGGACCGAATAGCTGTTGAATCATCTGAATCCAGTGTATACCGACTTCCAGCAGATAGCCTCCCTGTTGTCTAGAGGTGATCCAAGGATTCTGCTGCCAAGCTCTCGGCCACTGCGGAAACTCTAGGAATAGCTCCATGCTTTGAATTTCTCCGATTGCATGCTCTTCAAGCAATCCCTGTAGCTTCAGTACAGCGGGTTCGAGCGGTAGTGAGAAATGGACGGCATGGAGCAGATCCGACTGCTCTGCCAATTCTACTAGACTCCGTGCTTCGGTCAAGCTGTTGGCAAGCGGCTTCTCGCAGAAGACGTGAATGCCTTTCTCAAAAGCGATCTTCGCCACGTCATAATGCAGGGACGGCGGAACCGCGATATATACTAGATCAAGTTCGACCTCGCCCAACAGCTGGCGGTAGTCGGTGTACAGCCGAGGACTAATGCCTGCTGCTTCCACTTCCTTATTCATACTAACTTCATCACTGTCGCAAAGTGCAACTAATTCGATTGTGTCCGCATATTGGGGCAGTAAGCGGTGAATCATATGGCGGCCCATATGTCCTAAGCCGACGACGGCCATTTTTAGTTTATTCATCTTGTTCTCCTATTCTGTGGATGGTTGATTATTACAAATGAATGCCATGTCTCTTATTATAGAGCAGGCGTTGCTACCCGTCACTCAAACCTAAGATGAATTCAACAAAGAAGAGAATCCCAACGCGCTGCACAACGCGGGATTCTCTCTCTTATGCTACATAATTAAGCTTCACAATCACTTCAATTTCTATAAGGGCATCCATATTTTGAATAAGAACAGTCGTTTTCATGACGTGGGACATGCTACCACCCGCGGCTGCACGAATTTCATGGCCGTTCGAGTTTATTTAGTTATTTTCTCTCTTTTTTTACATTTTATGTTTACTATACTAAAATTTGATGATACTATCATATCAAGTTGAGACACTATAACTGACCGGTCAAAGTCCAACTAACTTATTATAAAAGGAGCTACGAATAATTATGAAGAAAAAATTATTGTCCAGTATACTTACGTTGAGTTTACTTTCTCTTACGCTTTCAGCTTTCGCAAGTGCCTATGATAGTGGCGGTCACGGATTTGGAAGTTCCTGGACTGCATATGATGACGGCGGGACTGGGTTCAACACTTGGGAGGTTAAGTACGGATTTAATAAATATGCTATAGACGAAGACTTTATTCATGGCTACCACAATTCCAAGGGTCATACCGTCAAATTGACTAATGGAAATGGAACATATTCTGACAGCGACACCGCTGGTAACTGGTCGAGAGTGGACGTTAGACATTCCGGCAACGCAGTATACTATAATTTTAATTTTTAACAGCTATATTTAAACATACTTAACCCTAGTTACCGTACAACTATTTTTTAATAGTTGTGCGGTAACAAATATGTATGGAGGTTTACTCATTTGAAGACAATAAAATACATACTATGTTTCTTTGTTTTTTTCATAGGCATGCTGATCGTTGCCGAGAGTCAAATTTTTCGTCTGGATCAGTTTCATACTCCATATCGCTATACCTCTCTTTATCTCCAACATGGTCAGAACGAGAAGGATATGATTAAAGATATCCTGCAGGCTGCCGACAGAAATAAAGTAAAGGTTTTTACTTTTATAAAAACTCCAACTGATAAATACACTTCGATAAAGCTATACGGAACGCCAAACTTTCAGCAGCACATTAACCAGGAACTCAATATCTATGATAAGCACTATAAAAGTTTATTTCTAGGAGATATTCATTTTAGCTTATATTCGCTTGAAGCCATTCAAAATTTAAAAGATATCCATGATTTTTATATTATTGGGGGAAAAGAGCAGTCAGATCAGTTCAAGACTGAATTGATTAATATTTATGCCGGTAATTTTCCACAGGAAGGCTACCAAAATGAAGATGCGCAGTATACCGTTTTTGCAATCTGGATCTTATTGATTGGTATCACACTGCTGTTCACTTATTATGATGCCATTCATCAGAAAAAGGAAAATCTCATCCGCGTCTCCATGGGCGAAAAATTAAGCAGTATTATTATTAGAAATATCGCAAGTGACACCATAGTGTATACTCTTATGTTTTTATTCATATTTATTCTATTGAATCGCATCACATCCATCTCCTATCAATTCACTGAATCATTACTATGTATAGCTATCCTGCTTGTCTTAAATGCAATGGTCTATGTAAGCCTTCGAACCAGTCACATTAAACAAGTATTCTCAAATACAAATAGTAGCTCCAGAAAGCTCCTCGCTCTAAACTATGGTTTAAAGGCAATTACCGTCATAGTGACCATATCCGTTATTTCCAGTAACCTAGTTTTGGTTCATGATTCATATCAGCTCTATAGACAAAAACCATTCTTCGAAAAAAATGCTCAATTTTCATATATTTACACCCAGTACAGACCCTATATGGATCAGAATGGTAATGCGAATGCGATGTTTGAAGAAAGTGAGCTTTTGCAATCCAAATTTTATTCACAACACTTCAGCAAAACAAAGGCTACATTAATCTCAGTTGTTCACAGTCCTTTATCCACAACCCGCTCGGCTGTCATGACTAATCAAAATGCCCGGGACTATCTAGCAAATCGAATCCAAGAGTTCAATAGTGAACCTATGGACCATGACGTATACTTCTTACTTCCCCAATCTCTATCTGATAACAACCAGATTGTTGAAGAGTTAAAACAAGAATTCACATTTTTTGAAAATACAGATCTTCAAGAGAGACAGTACAAAGTCATTTATTATCAAAACCACGTAGATATAACGGCAATCAATGAAAATAAAAACTACGGAAGTGAATGGCTGGAAAACCCCATTATTATATACAACAACATCTCACCTGAATCCCAGCCCCTTAACATAGGCCCTCATCGAGCAAATTACATCAGAGAGATTATGTATGATATTACAGATGAAGAGTTCAATCGTTTTCTTCAGAAGCATGATTTGACCGAAGCTAATGCAGTCATCTCAAAAACCAATGTCATGGATAAATTCAATGACAGCTGGAATGCCGCCAAAAAAATACTCTACATTAATCTGGTCTTTAGTATACTCGTGCTGATCTTAGAATTCATGATCATCACTTCTATAATCAAATTAGAGTACGAAGTGAACGCAATTGAACTTTCCATCAGGAAGGTTCTTGGTTACAGCATTTGGGAGAACCATCGAAAAATCATTCTTATCACGTTCATTACTACGATTCTAAGCACTGCCATAGCAGTGGCAATATCAATATTCCTAAAATTAAACATATCTGGTTATTTGGCATCAGCAGGTGCCGTGATAATGATTCTGGAGATTATAGTTATCATTAGAAAGATCAGAAAGATTGAAAAAGCTAAAATACAATTGATTTTAAAAGGGGGGAACGTAACATGATCTCCATCCAAAACCTTAATAAGTTTTTTGGTGACCAAGCATTATTCAAAAATTTCAATCTTGAGATCGAATCTGGAGATTTTGTGATCATTTCAGGTCCCAGCGGTTGTGGAAAGACAACCCTTCTGAATATGATCGGTGCGATAGAGCCTATTGAATCCGGTTCAATAAGAGTTGACGGCGTGGATTTAAGCGATAAGAAAAACCAATTAAATTATTTCCGCACCAGAGTAGGTTTTTTATTTCAGAATTTTGCACTGGTAGACCATAAAACAGTAAAAGATAATTTGCAAATGATTCGAAAGGATTCCAGAACGAACCTCTCCATAAATGATGCGTTACAGAGGGTAGGTCTCGAGGACAAATTGAATAGTAAAGTATATACCCTTTCAGGAGGTGAGCAGCAGCGGGTAGCACTGGCTCGATTAATGCTTAAAAAATGTGATCTCATTCTGGCAGACGAACCGACAGGATCACTCGACCACAATAATGCAAACATTGTACTTAATATTCTGAAAGATTTTAATGATCAGGGTAAAACTATTGTTCTGGTCACCCATGATGAGGAAATAAAAAAACAAGGAAATAAGGTGGTTCATCTGTGCGAAAGAAAAATCTAAAAGTTCCGCTTATTATTCTTGTTTCTATCCTCCTCTTACTATTTGCAGCCTGGAATATCGCTTGGATCCTACTAACGAATAACCGCTATGAAGACTTCCTTAAAGCTGTACCAAAAAGCAAATTTGGAAATCATATCATTCGTAAAGATGATTATGTATACGGTGTAAATCGTCCAACATACTTAAGCTTTACCGGAAATTTATCGGTCAACAACTCAAAAGAGGGGAAATTGTTAATTATTTGGCCATTAATGAACGGTAAGTATGAATATGGGATTATGATAAAAAAGAAAGACAAGGTTTATCAAGTCCACTTGAATCACGATCTGACACCAATCAAAAAAAATAGTCTAATCGAACAAAGAATAGCAGAAGATCTAAAACTTGAAGTTACCGAACTACTCAAGAGGGCAAAGTTAGTATGGGATTTGGAATAAGGTGTTTTGTTATTATAAGGAGTGATGGAATCTGCCTACCGCTTCGAAGGCAGGTTCCACTCTCTCTTCAATAGCACAAGCTTAAGCAATTCTACGGTTAACGTTGTTCTGCTTCATTTTATCTATACGATATCAAATCATATAAACCGGATTTAAAAGAAGAGCTCAGACTTACACCTCTAAAATCCCACTTTGGCGAATCGCCTCAATGGCTTGCTTCAAAACTACCTCATCCTGAACTAATGCCATTCTCACATAGCCCTCACCCGAAGGACCAAAAGCGCTGCCAGGTGTTACGATCACACCTGCTTTGGTTACCATGTCCATCGCAAAATCCGCTGAGCTCTCGTAATGAGACGGGATCATGGCCCAGACGAACATTGTCGCTTCAGGCTTGTCTATAGGCCAACCGAGCGCATTCAGACCGTCGCACAGCACATTTCTGCGATGTTCGTAAGCTTTTCTTGTTCCTTCTACACCAGCCTGATTCCCCGTAATAGCTGCGATTGCAGCTTGTTGAATCGGTAGGAACATGCCATAGTCCATATTGGACTTAAGTATTTTTAAACGTGATACGACCTCAGCGTTTCCAACACAAAAGCCGATTCTAGCACCCGCTAGACCATAGGTTTTAGATAGAGAGTTAAACTCAACGCCTACCTCGCTTGCACCAGGGAAGGATAGGAAGCTGCCTCCTCTTTTTCCGTCAAACACTAATTCGCTATAAGCGTTATCATGAAGAACGATAATCTCATACTCCTTCGCAAAGTTGATTAGATCAACGTAGAAGCTGTCCGGTGCCATGGCAGTAGTCGGATTATTAGGATAGGAGACAATGATTAGCTTCGCCTTCTTGGCTACATGTTCAGGGATATCTCGTAAATTGATCACGTATCCATTTTCTTTTTTCTGCGGCATATAGTGCAGTTCAGCTCCGGCAAGCTTAGGCCCGTCTGCGAACACAGGGTAACATGGATCAGGCACGAGCACGATATCCCCCTCATCCACAATGGATAGAGAAATATGCGCAAGCCCTTCCTGTGATCCTAAAAGTGAGCATATTTCCGTCTTGGGGGCCAGATCCACCCCATATCTCGCCCTATACCAATAACTCACGGCCTCAAGCAATTCACTTTGATCATTAACCGCATATATGTAGTTCTGTTCATCGGCTGCTGCTGAGCATAAAGCTTCTATGATATGTTTGCTCGGAGGGATATTCGGTGTGCCCACACTCAAATCAATCACCGGTTCTCCTTGCTCCAATCTACAACGTTTAATCTCCAATAATTTAGTGAAGATCCCTTCCCCAAATTGATCCATTCTCTTAGCAAACTGCATCTCCCTAACTCCTTTTGTCTAGTAATCTAAGTCTATCCATTCAAATTATATTTATTGTATCAGTAAGAGAGGTTTCTTGCTGTCTCAACTTACATGGATGGGGCGGTATATGGAGCAGGTGAGTATGATTTCATGATTCAGTGTGGGAAAGAGAATAGCTAAATAGGTCAATCATGGGAGGACCATAATTGACCTGTATAATATTTACCAGACTGCTATTATGCTGTACTACACTTTAATTAATTCATGAGCAGAAAGTTCAAAATCATCTGGCCATTTTGTGTTCTCATCGTACTTCGCCTGAATAAATTTACAATCGATGAAAACTGCATCTGAGAAATCAGCATGAATCAAATTAGCTCCACTGAAATCAGTCTTCGATAAAATGGATTTATTGAATACAGCCATCTCAAGATCGCAATTAATAAATATGGTATCTTTTAAGTTTGCCTCAATAAACATCGCCTTTTTTAGTTTAGCCTGTGTTAAATTAGCTTTTTCTAAGTTCGCCTCGAAAAATGTCGTTCTTATTAGATTGGCTTGAACAAGAGAAGCATTTTCTAGCACTGAGTAATCTAAATTTGCTTTTGCTATTGTAACCCTGTCCATCTTTGCATTTTTGAATGACGCTGATGCAAGATTCGACGCATATAAATCCGCATCTTCCAAGATTGAATTATCAAATATTGCTCCTGGCATGATCGCTTGCGATAAATTAATTTCCGAGAAGTTGTGATTTGATAAATTAATATCTTCAACTTGAATCTGTTGCCCCTCTTTACCTAATGTTTTCACCCATTGCGTATGCAGAAGCAACTTTTCATGAAATGATACATCGATGTTCCCATTCACACTATTCACCTCCAGCCTATGACTACGGCCACCACAGTATTTTGTCACCCATATTCTTGAGCGTAGCGTGTATACCAAAACTAAAACAGTCATAAAAGGCCTTCCTTCTATGACTGTTTACACTTGCAATAATTCAGTTTTGTGAGTACCTGCTTCCTTAATGCAAATTGCGTTTACAGTAGGATATGAAATATGCCACTAGGCTTCTTCATTCAAGAATTATCGAGAAAAAAACTCATTCTACAACATGTTCAAGTTAAAATGAGCCCTCATACTAATTAAATTATCCGAACAGATTGTTAAGTTTATAGAACTTCTCATTTCTTAATGCTGTTCTAATACATAGACTTTACTAACTGTATTATCCTCGTTAAAAACGTATATTCTATCACAATTAGTACATCTCCAAACTTCTTTCTTAGGATCAGGTATTAAAAGTGGATCTATAGAATCTCCCATGTTTATAATATCGTCCCATTCTCTATCTGTATAAACATGTAATTGAACATCGTTTGGAGCTTCAACTGTAGATAAGTATTCTCCACACTTACATTGTAATCTGGCCATAATTTGATTCCTCCTAATTAGTTAGCTTTCCGTCTTTTAACTAACGTTCCAAATTTAAAAGCTCGCTATAAAATTAGAATTTATTCTTTAATTTATTGATATAGCCTTTGTATGTTGCCTTCTCTTCATCAAATATCCAAATATCTGCTAAATCTATTAAGTTATTTTTTTCAATGTTCTCAATGATTCTATCTATCCTTTTCTTATACACTGAAAGCCTTTCAGAACTAACAGATGATAATTTCTCCATTAATTCTATTGAATCAAGATCAGCATAGAAAGGGGTATTCTGTTCATCTATCCGTTCAATAATTTCAAATATTGCTAGATCGGTGTAAACATCTTGTCTAATACAGCGGATTAAATCAAAGCTTGATAACTCAACGAGACATTTCCCGACTATTTCTAAGTGCCATATAGGTAATGATACATCTGAAAATTGTGTTGCATCTCTCACAATGTTTTCATACTCTTCATTGGTCAAAGACTCTTTTAATGGTTTGTTCCTATTAATCATACCTTACTCCAATCAATTATTATTTAAGAGAACTCTTCTTTGAATCACTCAAGTGTTTTCTTGATCAGCAGAGTTTTAGTGTGCCACCTAACTTCGTACTTATATGTTCCACAATTCCATTTGTAAGTTAATTGTTCGTAGCCATCTGCCATTCATTGATCATGCAAAAAAGGCTCATTCTTAACTCATTATAAGTTGGAATAAGCCTTAAATTTTTGTGGTTTGTGGTTGATATGCATAATCTTGTTGCTAAGCCTTTGTAAGTTGAAGATCGATTAATTCATATAACTTTCTGCGATTTGAATATGACTATTCAAGCCTAAGTCGTTATCATCAAGCAACGCCCGTGCCCCTAATACCGAACGCACCTTTTCATTAAACATATAGTTTAACCTCCATAAATATTAGGGTTGCAACATGTTATCTAGGAAAATAATTTCTATTTCTCCATTAGTTTTTATTATCCAACGCGTTATGGCCGTTTACGTTTGCTATTATGAAGTTACTTTAGTGCAGGACTACGAGTCAGTCATCATATATGAAATAAAACTTTATAAACTTAATTCACGTACTTTATTGTCTAGTATATGAACATTCTTGCTCTTTAAAAGTTGAGGATTTAATACGGATATAAAATCTAATAGCTTTACTGCATTTATTATTATTTCTTCTATAAAAGAACCTATGCTGATCATACTTCCTGTCCATTGCGAATATCTAAATTCCTTGTATGGTTTATATATGAATAAGTCTATTATTGATTCTCGATCTACATCCTCTACCAGGCTCACACTCAGCTCTTTTCCCTGCAAAATAAATTCAAGCCACAAGTTTGCACTATCTGGAATTCGGTACGCTACATAATTATGCTCTTTTAATTTTATCGCGATTGATAATAAGTCAACAAACCACCTGATAAGCCTTTCCTCACCAAAAGGACAATCATCGAAGAACATTCCGTATTTATTACCATTAAAATTTAATTCTATAATTCCTTCTATATCTTGTTTTGTCTGGTCAAACTGTTCAGCTGACATTTGTTTAATATCATCAAAATTATCATATGCTTTAAAGGAAATAGTAAAAATGTTCAGTCACCCCTAATCTAGTATATCGCTGAGTGTATAACTATTTGTTCCATAAACAGAATCGACATTCCCATTCCTAATATACACTTTAATCGGCTCATCAAAAACAGTCACTGTATGTAATCCATCGGTTATTCCCTGTTGATTTAATTGCTTAACAGCCAACGAGGAGGCTTCAGCAATTTTAATATCTGACCATTCTTTATTAAAAAAAGTCTTTTTACTTAACATTTCATCGATTTGTTCATCCGACATTTTCTTTTGCAGATACGGAAGCTGTTTCTTTGTACTATCCACCGAATGTCTATTAAGAATATGATCCACTAAGTTCTGACTTAAATCTTCGCTTAACGCCCCAGATTTCTCCTTTCCCCCAACACTCTTCCCCCCATCTCCACCCGAGTCATGCTTAAGATGAGGGCTACCCTTCACGCCGAACCGGCGCGTGGCCAAGCCACCCAGGACCATGGCAGCCTGCTGTCCGATATAATTGGACGTGCCTCCTGCGTCCTCAACGTCCCCTGCGAACTTTTCACGGGTATCCGCATCGAAGATCATTTTGCCTCCCCAGACTGCGGTATCGACGATCTCCTCCACCGTTCCGATGGTTGCATTATAGGCCATATCCCCCACGGTGCCAACCGGATCTTCAACCAGAGAGGTGGCCGTATCTTTTACCGAATTCGCTATGGACATCGCCCCAGTCTGGAGTCCTTCCCAGAAGTCCCCCGCGTGATCCCAGAAATTTTTGGACTCTGCATTTCCGGCAGCAGATGCTGCATTCCATAAATCCATACGCGCATCTGCTTGAATGAAACGAAAAGCAATAGTCTTCAATTCCTGGCTGGTGACTCTAAGATGTTCAATCGTTTTGTTCATTTCTCCATGGGCCCGCTGAAAATCTTCGAAAAACCGCGACCGAGTCGTCCCATCCCATGAAGACATCATCCACGTAATCTGCTGATCCAGAAGATTTTTGGTTGTTTCCAGTTCTTCCGCAGCCCTTCCTGCTTCATCCGATACTCGGATCAGAACCTCCGGCGGAACAAGTATTCTAGACATTCGCATCCTCTCCAGGCGATTTCATTGGTTACTTATTTTATCCATATTTTAGGGTATGTGTAAGATGCCAGAGTCCTGCATATTGAGAGAATTGGACTTTACATGCATAAAGATTCGAACTTTTTATCCAATTCATGGTTCAGAAGAACTATTGCACACAAAAAACGACCATTAAAGAGTTTCCTCCTATGGCCGTTTGCGCTTGCTTTTATTCAGTTTACTTAGCACTAGGCTAGCTCTTAATAAACACGATCTTCACACCAACCACCTGACCCTGGGCATTCACTGCCTTATACACGCCATAAGCGCCGTCACCCACACCCGTACGAGATACAACGCCACCAGTCAGGACACCCGCTTCTTCCCCATTCTCGGTGATATCGCAGCAGGCAAGATACCAGTCACTGTCCGTATCGGCATTAACATCAGGACCGTCCACATCAGGAACTCGGTAATGATTAATGTCAAAAATCCCAGCCTGCCCGCTATCCACCCCAGCCACAAAAGGACACTTGATCCACTCCAGGAATGCCCCTTGATCAACAACGGAATGATGATAAGCCGTCAGCTTAGCGTTGGCTTCACCCCAGTCCGGAATCTCCACCTTCTCCACTTCCGCAGTCCAGTTTCCACTAACAGCAGATTCCAGTACACCCATGATGATAATGTTCGTATCCAATTCATAACAAGGATCTGCAACAACCAATTGTCCGGAATTCACTTCAAAATTACCTAGTTGAATGATCAATGACAATACCTCCATAACTGCGTATATTGATTCTATTTTAACATTAATCTTTTGAGAGATTCATTCCATTCAATCTTCAGAAATATGTTTAGTGATACTATAAACATACTTTTTGGCATTATAAGCTACCTCAATCGACGGCTCGCCTTCCTTTACAAACAGGTAACTGCCTGGATTTTTATTGTCAACGGTCACTCTGTAATCCCTAACATCTACCCCTAATATATTATTAATTAAAGGAGCCGCTTGTTTCTTAGCTGTATTTTTATCCTTAACATAAGTGCTGCTCTTAGCTGTTCCCTTTAAAGACCAATCACTAACTTGAATGATTTCTTTTTGATTGAGTTCGTAATAGACAATGGTATCTTCACCATAATGCAATTCAAGAACATGATGACCACGGCTGATATACTTAATTTGGAACGATTCCGTCAATGGAGGAAGCTCTTCTATACCGCGAAGCTTTTTGAGTGCAGCACTCGATGCCTCTTCCACTTCTAATGGAATATCATCCATACTTTTAGATAACCAAACCGACTCCAGTTCACCATTGGAAAAATCCACTTTGGCATCCTCACTTTTAAGTGATGTAAGAACCTTATTCTGAGTATCGCTATCCATTTTGTACAGTACATGACGTCCTACGGAGTAATCAAATTGTCCTTTATAACCGAGCTTTTTCAATTCCATTTCTGCTTTTTCACCAAATGAAGCTACAGATTCTTTAGGCAAGTCCGCTGTGGAAATGGTTCTCACCAATTCGTTTGAAGCTACGTCTATCCATAAATTCGCAAAATCATCACCTTCGCCGCGGAATGTCAGTAACATTTCGTTATTGTCCAGCTTCTCACTACGCTCAAACTTCATTTCTTTACCTACCACTTCATGCATTGCTGATCTGGCTGTGTTCCATACCGCTTCTGTCACACCCGTTGGAGGAACCTCTGTCAATATACTCTGAGCCTGATATGTTGGATTCGTGTTCAATCGTTCTGAATTCCACAACCAACCAGCTGCCACTAAAGCTAATATGGCCACTGTAGCGAATCCCCAGTACATTCTTTTACGGTTGCCATCTGTATATCTAGACCTAGATGAGGATGATTTACTCTCATGAATTTTTATCATGACTGCTTGCTTATGACTAGCTGTAAATCCTTTTTTCTCAAACGGTCCTTCTTTGGCTTTTTCATACCACTGTGGTCTTGTTTCATTCATCACTCCAACCCCCTCAGCATTGTCTGCACTTTCTTTCTAGCCCTGGAAAGTCTCGATTTGACGGTTCCTCCTGCGATTCCCATTAATTCACTAATCTCTTTCACTGACATCTCGAACTTCAAATCTAGCACCAGTACCTCGCGCAACTTGTCAGGCAGCTGCATAATGACATCCCATATTTCATTAACATGTTCACGTGATATGTATTCACTCTCTGCAGAAGCAGCACTTGAACGTTGATCCATTAACGTCTGTGAATCTTGCAAACGAAGTAATTCCACAAAGCTCCTGGAACGAAAATAACGCGACCTTCGGTATGAGAATGTTGTGTTCCTAGTGATCGTAAGAAGCCAAGTCTTGAGTGTACTTTTCCCCCTAAAACTCCCAATACTCTTGTAGCATTTAATGAATACCTCCTGCGAAATATCATCGGCCATCTCCGTATCCTTGGTTAAAAAGTAAGCATAATTCCATACGTCCGTTCCATACTGATCCATCACTTCTTCTAATGAGAGATTGTCCATCTCACTTGTATACTGTAAATAATTCAAATCCACTTCCAATTCATTCACCTCAAACAATAAGACTACAATATGCAGTATCCGGTTCCCTTGTCGCGAAAAAATCCGGATAATAAAAAAACAGACTGAACGAATGAGTTCATTTACTCATCTGTCCAGACGCTTATTATATCAAGTTTACATAGAGTTTAAGTTTCTCAAGCCCCAGTGTAAATAAAACGGTTTATCTTGATGACAAACCATCCTTATGATCTAATTGTTAGTCTATCAACGTTAATGATACACTAATAGTATTTGAGGGAAGTCATCACAATTGCTCATTAAATTACGGAGGGGCCTAGGGCATGAGTAAAAAATACATACGTTATTTTGGCGGATTCATAGAATCGGAGCAAAGATGGTTGAACACGATGTCGGCAAAAGGGTATCGTTTAAGCAGAACAGGCAAGCTATGGTTTGAATTTGAGGAATGTGAACCTAACCAATATGAATATTACATTGATTTTGCGGGGCATAAATCGAATGGCGAGTTAGAACGATATACGAGGACTTTAAGGGACTTTGGATATCGCGTCATCACGAAGAATAAAAAGCTCTTCATTATCGAGAGACACCATGACGATAGACCATTTGCATCACATACTACGATTGAAGATAAAATTACATACTATAAGCCACAACGAGATGCGCACTTCATTCTGTTACTACTTTCCCTCTTTCTGTTCATAAGAAATTCGTTCGTGAAGGGAGAATGGGGTATTCTATCAACTTGGCTCTTCTTATTAGCTGCAGTTATCACCATCTTTTCGACTCTATTCTATCAAAAACATATTAATCAGCTGAAAAAAGAAGCTGAGTGAAAATAGCCTCCAGGCTGCTTTAGATAGCGAGCCTTGGAGGCTATTTTTGAAGAACTGATTATTATGAATGGATTGTGGAACGGAATTCTGGAGTTAAGTCGAAGTCATTGAGAAAAGATGATGGGCAGCTTTATTATTTAAAAACTGACTGGTATGTTTCGTAGGGCATTTCTAGTTGGCTGGATATCTGAAGAAGATGGTCATCCACTCTCTTGATCAAGTCTATTAAATGTGAAGGCTGCATTTTACTAATTAAAGAGATCTCTTGTGATAAAAAGGATACAGATTGGATGAATATCAACGTTTCAACGTTCATCAATGATTTTTCAGAATACATCCTAATTATATCATCTAGCAAAATATTTGTACTAAGCGGCCTTCTCTCCTGCTTTATATATAAAGCGTTTAGCATGGATTCTAGGGCTCTGGTGCATAGCAGTAAACTGACGTGAAGAAATTTTTTGTCTAAGAGATGTAGACATAGATTCATATATTCTTGAGAGCATTGGGTAAGAAGAAAAATCGCACCTTGGTCAAAGCAGTCTGCCGCATAAGATGAATCTAACTATCCATTAAGGGGTTATAACGTGACGAATCATAATGATAAATCCATAGAGTTACTTGCCTTCGGCAGAGCTCTTCGAAAAATCCGCAAAGGAAAAAAGCTCACCCAAGATGAGTTGAGCCTTTACTCCCGCGTCGATCGGTCTTACATTAGTGAACTTGAGAACGGAGAAAAAGCGCCTACGTTGCTAACGATTACTGCATTAGCAAGAGCGCTTCATGTTAAGGCTTCGGTTTTAATAGAGGGGTATGAGGGGGAATTGGAGAATTAGATCGATTCTCTCATCCTTGCTCTCTCATACAAACCACTGACAATTCGGCATACGAGGTGTTGACCTTTTCACTCATTATGATTTAAAGACTCCTGCATTCTTCTCTTTACGTTCAAAGTGATGATGTAATCTATAAAGACAAATCTCCTTTGTCCAGTGATACAAAATAGAACGATGGTCGGAATTAGTCTCAAACCTTAAACTAAACACGCCATTCTCAAAACGAGTCATACTTCCTTTAGCCGCTCCCCATTTCGTCATGGGCATCCGTTCAATGAGTTGGCTAATTCCGGACTCGTTATACTCCCAAAGTCGCTTCGAATCCTTATCGGAGAAGTCAATTCTCCTCCGATATTCTTTTTTCATAAGATATCCGTGAAAGAACGGCGCAACCTCCCGAGAGGTAACCGACTCAATCCAGTGCTCAGACCCACGTTCAAGCATATAAAGAAGAACAATCATTTTATAACTCTTGCTCATGGCGGTCTTCTCGACATCACAAATCCAAGATTCATACTGATGGTATACCTCTTCTTCTTCCTTCGATAAGCATTCCGCCCAATATAGAAATCCAATATATGAACCAAATTCGTTCCGATATTCCCAACTGTTAGATTTTCCATAGAGGTGTAGTTCTAGGTATGTAGGAATTCGACCGAGCTCATTCTTGAGATCTAGGAATGAACGATGCAAACGTTCGCGATGAGGTAGCCTTTTACGACTTAATTCATCAAGGAGATTAATGACCGACGTCTCTAGATGAAGTTCACATCCTTCCGGAACTGATGGAATGATTGTATCTTTTGCCGTTCTCTTAACTTCCCCATCTTTTGCGAATAAACGAAGCTTCACATCTGCATTTCGATAATTCCCTATTAAATCAATGATTGTGCAGTGCGTCTTCAGCTCCGATAGTCTCAGACCTCTACCAACCTGCTGTGTAAATACTGTTAGGGATTCTGTTGGACGGACAAATAGCAGCGTATCCACACTTGGAATATCCACACCTTCATTAAACAAATCAACCGTAAATATGACCTCTAAATCTCCGCCTGTTAGGCTGCTTATTGCCTCTTCTCTCGTAATGCCTATGGTTCCAGAGTGAAGACTAACTGCTGCTACTCCTCTGTCTTGAAAATATCTCGCCAAAAAATCAGCTTGTCGAATTGATGAGCAGAAACCAATTGTCCGTGTCTGCTTATTCTCGTTCCATGCTTCATAGATCTTGTCAGCTAGCGTCTGTCTTAACTGAGCTGCAGCCAACTGTTCATCATCATAATGTGTTCCAAGCCAGCGGATGGATGAATAATCCGTATCATCATACACACCAAAATATCGAAACGGAGACAACCAGCCCCGTCGAATAGCCTCAATGAAATGGATCTGATATGCGACGTTACCATCGCACAGAGCATATACATCCTTTCCATCCATTCGATCTGGTGTAGCTGTTATACCAAGTAGAAATTTCGGTTGAAAGTATTGAATAAGTGACTGATAGGATGCCGCTGCTGCATGGTGGAATTCATCTACTACAATAAGCTCAAAGCTGCCTGGTGAGAAAGATTCACGATGCTTCTTCATTCCAAGCGTGTATATTGAAGCAAACACACAATCAGCGTCTCCCTCTTTCTTTGATCCATTAAAGATACCTAAAGTTCTATCCGGCATAATACGTTGAAATGATCGCTTAGCTTGATAGAGTATTTCTTCACGGTGCGCTACGAATAGCACACGTTTAAAGCGCTGAGCAAAAAAGCCCGCTAGATAAGTTTTTCCGAGACCCGTAGCCATAACAACCATGGCTTTGTCATATTCTTCTTCTAATGTTCTCTCTAGCGCATCCAGAGCATCGATTTGAGCGAAACGAGGAAATATAGACGTTTGTTCATCTTCCTGATCTGATTCTTCTACAGAATCACCGATGCTTTCTGTACGATATTCGTTCTCTTCCATTTCCGTTATCATCCGGATTAGCTCCGGATTATTACGATGGTACATCCGGTACTCTTCATCATATAAAGAGATCGTATGGTCATTGAGTGGCAATGTAGAATCGTGATAGAAGTTCTGCATAAACTTCTCTAAAGCTACTTGGAATGTATACGGCTCCGCTTTGGCATTCATTGCTAAGTTCCATTCCATCCCCATTCTCATAGCAGACATTGAGAAGTTAGATGAGCCCACAATGAGTAGTCCTTCACCATTTTCGTTATCAAATAAATAAGCCTTGGGGTGAAATGACGTACCCATACTCCGCCATAATCGCACCTCAAGTCTAGGGTCAATATCACGTAATGCTTGAAGTCCTTCAGGCTGCGTAACGAACAAATAATCTCCAGCGAGAAGCTTCACCTCAGTTCCCCGTTCTACAGCTTCCTTTAAATGAGGCGCCAATAAGCGTACTCCTGATTGCATCACAAAGGAAGTCATAATATATATTCCGGAAGCATTCCGCATTGCAGTGATTAAATCGTCCGCTAGATTCTCTGTAATCAGCTTGACATTAAGCGTTGTTATCGACATCGATTAGATACACCCGATCCTGAAATCCACCACGTTTCTCCGCTTTCTTTTTCCTCACTTCTTCAAGTTCTTCCCAAGATGCGCCATGTACATTAGCCAAGGCCCGGATAACCTCTAACATATCTGCAAGCTCTTCTAAAGATTCATTTGAATTCTGAGCGGTATGGTATTCTTCTGACTCTTCCTTCAGCTTTATATTCAGTTCTTTCTTATACTCTTCTTCATCCAAGATACGTGTGCGACATTGTTTTCCAGTCGAATTAATTACTTGAGGAATAAAATCACGAACTAATTTATTGTAAACTGGCATGGTGTCTCATCCTTTACATAGTTAATTGTGTAATCATATTCTATCACAGGTAAGGGAATGAACAGGACTACATTACATGCACACATCATAGTTATTTGAAGTCCACATTCATCGCATATACTACCGAACCAACTCGAATATCCTGCGAATTTACATCCTTCCCGATTGCACTCCCTATATTCTTCTAATTAGCTAATGAAGTTGAAGTATGTATAGATCGAAACTTGTATATAACTTTTATGTCATGAACTCCTTTACCTTTCAGCAATTTATAGCCCAAATCCCCAAAACTATAATAGAATAAGATTAATTGCAGAATTCACTAAATATCAGAATGCATGACCGGAGGTAACTATTAAATGAAGAAGCATATTCACGTCGTTGGAGCTGTAATCATCGAAGACGGTAAGGTTTTGTGCGCGCAGCGCGGAGCTACGAAAACATTAGCATACAAATGGGAATTTCCAGGTGGGAAAATTGAGGAAGGCGAAACACCTCAAGCTGCATTAAAGCGTGAGATCGACGAAGAAATGGATTGCACCATTGAGATTGGAGAAGCGATCGAAACCACTGTATATGAATATGACTTTGGCTTTGTCCATCTAACTACATTCTATTGTCATCTGATCAACGGAAAGCCCACATTGACTGAACATATTGCGATCTCTTGGCTATCACCGGATGAGTTGATGTCTTTGGATTGGGCACCTGCTGATATCCCTGCTGTTACTAAAATTCAGGAGAAGCTGATCAAATAAAATGGAAAATCCTATTCAGCATTTAAATAATTCCTTAAGCTGGGCATTCATTAATCATGAGCAAGAATCTTTGGACAAGTACAAGCCTAAGCTTTTGGTTAACAACTCAGAGACCAGTAATTATGTGCTTACTCCTTTATTGGAGGAACTGGATCACTGTCGATCCTTTATTTTCTCCGTTGCATTTATAACAGAGAGTGGACTAGCCACGCTCAAGTCTCATCTGGCTGATTTAAAGATGCGTGGAATAACAGGTAAAATTCTTACTTCCAATTATCTAAACTTCAACCAACCAAAAATTTATAAAGAGCTGCTGAAGATCACAAATGTTGAAGTTCGGTTGACGGATCTAAATGGCTTTCATGCGAAGGGATACGTCTTTAAGCATGAAGGATATTCCACCATCATTATGGGAAGCTCTAACCTAACAGCTGCAGCATTAAAGTCCAACTACGAATGGAATGTGAAGCTAACCTCTTTTAAACATGGAGGACTTCTGGAACAGTTTCAAAGCGAATTTGAAAAGGTTTGGAACAAGGCTATCCCATTAACAGATAAATGGATCGACGCCTATCAAATTTTATATGAAGAGGTCCAAAAGGCAAATCAAAAGAATCATAATGTGCTGCCGATGATTCCAGAGGTTCCTCAGACACTCTTCAGTTCAATCTCTCCTAATAAAATGCAGCAGAGTGCGTTAAGGAACCTGAAGGATCTACGCAGGTCAGGAGAACATAGAGGCTTGGTCATATCGGCTACAGGCACAGGAAAAACCTATCTCTCTGCTTTCGACGTAAGAAACTTTGCACCTGACCGAATGCTATTTATTGTGCACCGAGAGCAGATCCTGCAAAAGGCTATTATCGATTATCAGCGAATCATTGGCGGTAAGGATAGTGATTATGGTATATTATCCGGCACCAGTAGAGATATGGATGCCAAATATCTATTCTCCACAATTCAGACAATTTCTAAAAGCACAACTCTAACAGGTTTTGATCCCGAATCGTTTGACTATATCCTAATAGACGAAGTTCATAAAGCAGGAGCCACTTCTTATCTTAAAATGATTGATTATTTCAAGCCTAAATTTCTACTCGGCATGACTGCAACGCCAGAACGGACCGACGATTTTAACATCTATGAATTGTTCGATTACAATATCGCTTACGAGATTCGTCTGCAAGAAGCTTTAGAAGAAGATATGCTATGCCCTTTTCACTATTTTGGAGTCACTGATTTTGAATACAACGGCCAAACAATCGACGATACGACGATGCTCTCTCAGCTGGTTGCTAATGAACGAGTTTCTTATTTAATTGAGAAAATCGAATATTATGGTTATTCCGGCGAAGCTGTAAAGGGCTTAATCTTCTGTAGTCGTAAGGAAGAAGCAATTCAACTATCTGATATCCTTAATGTCAGAGGCTACCGAACCGTGGCTTTAACGGGCGATGATAGTCAAGAAGAACGTATTCGCTGTGTAACTGATCTTGAAGCTGGTCAATTGGACTATATCCTGACAGTAGATATTTTTAATGAAGGGATCGACATTCCTTGTATTAATCAAGTCGTAATGCTGAGACAGACACAGTCGAGCATTGTGTTTGTTCAACAGTTAGGACGTGGTCTGCGTAAACATTCAGACAAGGAATTTGTCACCATTATCGATTTTATTGGTAACTATAAAAACAATTATTTGATACCGGTAGCCCTATCAGGAGATAAGTCTCAGAACAAAGATAACATCCGCCGACATATGAAAGACACAAGTTATATTAAAGGCGTCTCAACAATCAATTTCGAAGAGGTTGCAAGACAACAGATCTTCCGTTCGATTAGCAACAGCAATTTAACAGCATTAAAGATACTTAGAGAATCTTATTTTCAGCTTAAAAATCGGCTAAATCGTATACCCCGATTAATGGATTACACTGAGAATGATTCAATTGATCCACTGATTTTTACTGATGAACACGCTAGTTATTATCACTTTTTACAGAGAATCAAAGAGAGTGTCCCGCACTTATCCGAACAAGAACAAAAATATGTCGTCATGTTATCTGCTGAAGTTCTAAATGGGAAGCGTCGACATGAGATCGTACTACTTGAGCTGTTATTTAACAGAGAGAAAGTATCCTACGAGGAGTATGTATATGCTCTTAAGGAACATGGTTGCTCAACTGATACCGAAACGATTGACTCGGTCAAACGCGTTCTTGACATGACCTTCTTCACAGAACCCACGCGGAAGAAATATGGAGACACCCCAGTCGTTGTGTTCACGCAGAATAAGCAATTTTCGTTTCATCCAGCGATGACCAATTCCTTGCAGAACAACTCTTATTTCAAGGATTTGTTCTCAGACATTATACAGACTGCATCTCGCATTAGTGAACAGTATGTATGTAACGAGCAACTAACTCTATACAAAAAGTATTCCCGTAAGGATTCCTGCAAACTATTGAATTGGCATAGCGATGAAAGCTCGACCATGTACGGATATAAAACGAAACATCACACCTGCCCGATCTTTGTAACCTATCACAAACATGATGAGGTCGAAGCAAGTACAAATTATCAAGAGGAATTTGTTAATTCCGAAGTTTTGAAGTGGTCAACAAGAAGTAGAAGAACACTTGAATCTGAAGAAGTTAGAACCATTATTGAGGCAGATCGTCGAATGATCGATCTTCATGTATTCGTTAAAAAGGACGACGCAGAAGGAACTGAGTTTTATTATCTGGGGAAAGCACACCCGGATCGAAATAGTGCCGTCCAAGGTTCCATGCTCGATAAAAATGGGGACTCCATATCTGTTGTACATATGAATCTGATACTGGAGCGTTCGGTAGAGAGCAAGCTTTATGGGTATTTGACTGAGTCTTAATTTATTGTTGATGGCTTTATCACTAGGAATTCGGGCTGAATCAAGTTAGAAGCTCTACTCCCCCTTTAAGTAAAAATAGAGTCACCCTTCTCTTGGGTGGCTCTATTTTTTATCAGTCAATGTTACAGGTTATTGTAATCACTCTGTTATCTGTCTGTTCAAACATGATTGATATAGTATAAATCTCATTTGTATGTTGGAGATGCATCTGACTCATATAGACAACCATTAACCACTCTCTTTAACTCTATACACAACCGAACCCACTTGAATATCCTTGGCCGCTACATTCTTTCCAATACAAATACCTATGTTCTTCTTATTAGCCATTGAAGTTGAGATTTGTATTGATTGAACTCTATGTATTGTTTCATCACTATCACTTTTTAAGACTATCCGTTCACCTATCATCGCTTCAATTTCGGGATAGGTTAAGGAATCAAGTTCTGGATTTATGCCTACTAAGATCGTTCCCTCTTCCTTGTGATCAAATGCGAGGCTAACCGTCATAATTTTATCCATCTATCTAAACCTCCTTTATCTTTCATTGATATATAATTGATCTTTTACATCTCGCCACTTTAGACCACCATTATGCAACCTAGTAATTGCATCTCTGAGCAGCGTCATTCTTTCCGTTGATGTTAATTCGGGTGCAAACCTAGCCGCTCTAATACTAGCCTGCGCTTCGTCAAGAGCGAAGTTGATTTTAAATGTGTCACCTTCAAGTCCATATAATTCAAATGCTCTTCCTGCTTGGTATGCTTCATAATGACCTACAATTTCATGTGCCACTGTCGCTCTGCCGGTAACTCGGGAATTTGCACTTAGAGTACCTATTCCTGTATGCTCCGCAGGCAGTACATCTGTATTTATAATAAACCGATCATACATCATTCCTGTATTCCATTCATCATAAAATCCAGATCTGCTTAGAATAATATTTTGTTCTGGAAAACTAAGAGTTCTTGTGTATTCCATGAGCTCTTTTTGTTGAAATTCAGTTAATGGGAGTTCATTTCTAATACCATCCGAGGAGATTTGTCTTATTTCACTAGCGCCTTCGATTTTAACTGAACCTTCCACTACATTCTTAGGTTTAATGAATCCCTTCGCAGTAATGCCCCCGCTGACGAGACTAACCGTTCCAATAAGGTTGGCCATATGTTCCGTGGACCAAGCGTTAGTAGGAAAGATAGATTCTCTAATGGCACCATGCACACCAAATGTCATACCATTAAAAAAGTCGTTGGGAGAGTCAAACAAATGGTTTGCCCTCTCCACATAATCTTGATAAGCCCCTTTAGGAATACCTGCAGAGGCAAAGTCTAGAAATGACCAAAATGAGTCAAACTTTCTCTCGTACCGCTCGTCAAAACCCGATTTAATATCGGTACCCAACTGTTTCAAGCTGTCCCAAGACTTCTCAAGGGCATTTGGCGTGTCTTGTGAAGGAGCCGTACAGGAGTTGGGAGGTGGTGGTAAACACCTAGAATCCAGTATGCCATTTTGAGATTCATCCGCTAATCTAAATTTTTCGGCATGCTCCTTTAATTGTTGAGAAATTGAACCCATTAAAAATGAGAAGTTTTCCATAGCCTTTTTAGCTGTATGAAACTCATAATAAAAGCGTTGTTTTGTAGTTCCTTCCCAAGACTCTACCATATCTGAAATTTGAGATATTAAATGGGCATTCATATTATCAACTACTATTTTGGTATTGAAAAATTGCTTGGATACCTCTTGTAGATGTTCTGGAGTAACTTTAATAGTGGCCATTGTTCCCCTCATCAGTTATCTTTTTTTGTTTTTCAATATCATTAGTAATCTCTCATTATTATATAAGTAATATTTAACCATAAAAGTAATTCATAAGCATTATAGAAGCTGGATATTACAACAAAAAAAGAGGGGCTTCCGTCCCTCACTCCACTCCCTTCAAAGCCCCAATCAAATCAACCCGCCCCACCTTCCTCCGAAGCAACATGCTCGAAATTACAGTAAGCACAAACGCCATAACAACAGATATCACAATAACAGGCAGATTTACCTGACTCGGTATTTGCTGATGGGCGCTTGCCATGGCCTGGACAGCTAGGGTATACATATAGGCACCAATCGGCAACGCTACAACAACCGCGAAGGTGGTCAAGATCATATTTTCTGAGAAGATGAGTCGGTTTATTTTATGCTTGGGATAACCTAGTACCTTTAGTGTCGCCAGCTCACGATTTCTTTCATAAATGTTGATGGAGGATATCGTATAGATGGTTCCGAAGGACAAAACAATAGCACTAATAATAAACAAGATAAACACAAAGCTATTTTGCTTCATCATATACTCCGCGGATCTCTTTAAATCCGTTTTATCTGCAATAGTCTCCACTTGTTGATCTTGCTCGAAGAAATGACGAACGGTTGTAAGGTCCGCTGGATTACTCGCTTCCACTAATAGCATTGTTGGATTATTATCGATGTCAAAGCTCTCTAGATACGCTGGTGTAATGTAAAAAGACGGATTCGAATACTGGATGGATATATGTGCAACCTTCATATCGACGGTTGTATTAGCCAACGCTGGGTCAGTGAACTTAATTCTGATGAGATCCCCTTCTGCGATCCGATATTTGTCGGCATACGATTTAGGAACTAGCACACCATTCTCGTTCAAAGCGACCCTTTTTTCCTTTTCATCCATGAAATGAATAAGCGTGTTTTCTTTATCCGTAACAACTAACGTGGCATTCTCGTTATCTTCCACTATGATGAGCTCCACGGGAAAGGTGGATAGATCGTAACTACTTTCAATACCGCTGGGCAGTTGTACGGTCTCGAGGTCAGTTCCGCTTCTATACTCGACTTTTAAATCATAGGTGTTCACTTTTTCAATCTGGGAAGCTACTTGCATCAGGCCCATCTGCGTACCAAAAGCAGTAATCAGTAACACGGTACTCACCATGACACCAAAGGAGCTCGCTAATGCTTTAGGTTTATTCAAGAATATATTTCTTAAAATGATCTTGTTGCTGTAGGAAATATAATTCCAAAATCCCGTAGCTCGCTCGATGAGCAGCTTCTTTGTCTTCTTCGGTGGTTTCGGACGCATCGCCATAGCCGCACGTTCTCGTAAGATAGGTCTGGCACTCAAGTAACAAGCCACAATGCCGAACGCACTTGAGAAGAAGATGGGTACAATGATGGAAGGTAAGGACAGGGAGAAGACAACATCAGGGAGAGAAGTGGATACTGCACTCTTCGCTGCGATCATGGGGATGAATAGATTCGCAGCAATGATATAACCGAGAATGGAGCCCATGATCCCCACCAGCACCGGATACCCCATATAATGAAGCAAAATTTTTCTGTCCTTCACACCCAACGCCTTCATGATCCCTACTTGATTACGTTGCGAATCAATAATACGCGACATTGTAAGGAAAAGAATCACGGCTGTGATGATGAAGAGGACCAGTGGCACAACATTGCTCATGACTTTGTTGTTATAGAACATTTGTTGTAATTGAATATAATTGAACGTTCGCTCTTTGCTTACTAGGTTTATATAGGAGAGGCCTTTGGACTGTGCTTCGATGGTTTGACCTAACTTGTTAACATCGTAACCGTCCACCGCATCAATCATGATCTCATTATAGGTAAGGCCACCGATGATTTCAGGCAGAGCGCCTTCTTGGATATAAGCAAAACCGGACGTTTTGTGATCTTGGGTTGCGTTCTTTTTGACATATTCCACATTCATAGCCAAGCCACTAATGGTGAACGTCATCTGGTTGTTACTCACACGCATCTGAATATGATCACCGACCTGATACTGATGCTCATTGGCATAATGGTAATCTAGCAAGATTTCATTATTTTGAGACGGAATCCTGCCCTCCATGATCGCAGACGTATTAATCTCATTGATCTCAGGGATCGAATGTAGCTTTATTGTAGCTTTCGTATCTTCAAAAACTTGCTCCGCCTCCAAGGTGTACCGTTCCTCGATTTTGTTTATACCTTGGATCTTACTTAAGCTCTCCACGTCCTGCTTGGAGATTTGGCTGTAATATACATTCAAGTCACTTAAATTATGTTCTTTATAATAAGCCTTCGAATACTCGCTAAGATCATCACTTAACGTATCTAGTCCCGCATAGAAAAAAGCCCCGACGGCGATCACCAGAACAAAAGCTACAAATTGTCCGACCGATTGCCGCATATCCCTGAACAATTTCAAGATTAATCTCGACATCACCACTCAATCCCTTCAACACTTTGTTTCTTCTCATTTATGGTGATGCTTTCGATCCTCCCGCTTTTAACCTTGATCACTTTATCTGCCATCGGCGCAATGGCGGAATTATGTGTGACGAGCACGACGCATTTTTTCGTGTCTTTGTTCAGATCTTGAAGAAGCTTTAGGACAGACTTGCCTGTCACATAATCCAAAGCACCCGTAGGTTCGTCACAGAGTAGTAGCAGAGGATTCTTGGCAACAGCTCTTGCGATCGCAACCCTTTGCTGTTCTCCTCCAGAGAGCTGGGAAGGGAAGTTTCTGATCCGATCCGTGAGTCCAACTTTATGTAAAATATCTTTCGCATCCAGGTGATTCCTACATACTTCTGTGGCAAACTCAACATTCTCCAGCGCGTTTAAATTCGGAATTAAGTTATAGAATTGAAATACAAAGCCAACTTTCTCACCGCGATAGACCGTTAATTTCTTCTCTCCCAAGCTTGTGATTTCTTGACCGCCAACGAGTACCTGACCGGAAGAAGCTGTATCCATCCCACCAAGGATATTCAGGATCGTACTTTTACCAGCCCCACTGGCACCTAATATAACGACGAACTCTCCTTCTGATATCGAAAAATCAACACCAGCAAGCGCCTTAATACTCACCTCGCCTACTCTGTACTCTTTTGTCACGTTTTTGAATTCGATTAACGTTTTCAATTCTTACATCTCCTTGTTTTAAACTTCTATTTGGTATTGCATCGCTGACTTTTAAAGGGGTAGTACTCTAACCGACTTCATTCCACTGTTTTCCATCATATAGCAATTAAGAAAAATCACTTCCCTCAGCCGATGTATATTGGTGTCGGTCTACAGAAGGAGTTTGCTCTCACGTTGTCATGGTATTTTTCAATGAACCTGCCGTGCATACTCTAAAGGCTTAGAGAATCTTAATTGCACGCAAAAAAACGGAGGCCTTCAAAGGCTCTCCGTTCAACTTCTGCTATTTATTTAATATAGACTTTCAGATTCTCACTTCCTGAATCAAGGTGGCAAATGACGCAAATTTATGTATGTATTTTTGAAAGGAAATCTTGAAGCATACTTTTCACGGGTAAGCTCGAAGTATGCAATAAAATGTTATTAACACGTTGTAGTATTATAGGATTATCTAATATCATTTCCTTACTTTCTTGAGTTGTAAAACTTCTTAGTGTGTCAATACATATCTCGAACAATTCAACATCATTAGTGCTCAGCAATGATATTAAAATATTAAGTTCATACATATTGCACTCATTGTCTAAACAATATGCTAATTTTTTTTGCCATTCTACTGGTTTGTTTGGTACTTGATTAGATAATTCATCCCAATCACTTGGGGTAAAATCCTCAAGTATCTCGTTTGCAATGACACAGCCATCATCATACCAGGAATCTACTGTTGTATCAGCAGATAATAGGTTATTTAGTTCCTTGTACAAATATAGTGCCTCCATTTAATGCTGAATAAAAAACCTTACTCAACTTGTAAAATCATGGGATTCATGTGCGCACAAACAAATTAGGTGAAATCTTTATAAAGGTATTAGATGGTTTATATGTGTTGTTGGTCGAATCATGGGTTTAGTCGCGCTACTGGATAGCTCCACAACCTAGGTGAGATAAAACTAACCAATAATCTCAGCACTCTGTATCTTTGTTTTAAGTGATTCGATACGAAGACTTAAATCTTTAGCATCATTAGTTCCTAACACATCAACAAAGTTATCAATATCAAAAGACTTAACGATATTATTAACTTCTTCATAGATTCGAGCAGATAAAACTCCACTATTCATTTGTAGATGAGCTACACTAATATAAAATATAGTCTTCTCGGTATCCCCCTCCTCAATCACGTTAGCAAACTCATATAAACATCGTCCTCCTGCTTGCAGAGCATTCAGACCATCGTCAATTGAATTATCAAAAACCTCAGAAACATATTCAATTAATTCGTTATAATCCCATTCCTCCATGTTTACTCCTCCTGTAAAATGCAATATCATTCGAAATGTTATATTCAGTATCGTATTCCATTTTCACATTTGTAGTGTGTATCTGTGGCTGATAACGTCGTATATACTTGTTTATAGATATCTTGTCCCAATTCTAATTAATGTTAGATTACTTTAAAAACTATTAGAACACGAAGATAACAAAAAAATAGATCGATCATGGAGAGTATCTGACCATAATCGACCTGTTTGGTGTAACAGTATAGCGTTATTTAGGTTATAAAATTCAAGTACTTCAAAGCATGTAAATCATTCGAGGGACTTTTATTACGGACAAGACGAATGTTCTCAGCTTCCGCCATATAACATTATAAGTTTATATTTCGTTTATTGTTTATTGATTTGTTTGATCTATATTATCAAGAAAGTCATGAAATATTTCTCTTGATACTACTCCAGCTCCAGGTATAACTTCCTTTACTTTTTCTATAATGGAACGATTCTCACATATTATTCGTTTATTTTCTTCACTGGTAAAACTCCTTAAAGAATCAATACAGACTTCAAATAAATCCGCATCCTCAACTCTCGCTAGAGTTAATAAAATTTTTAACTCTTCGAAATTGGAGTCATCACCTAAACAATAAGCCAATTTTTTTTGCCAACCTAGAGATTTTGTCAAAAGGTCATCTGATAACTCATTCCAATCTTTCTGTTTAAACATTGTAATTAATTTCTCAGCGGTTAAACAACCAACGTCATACCAGTAATTATCTGCATCTTGAAAATCTGTTAAAAGTGTATCCAGTTCCTTATACATATTAATGCCACCTTCTTTTATTTATTAAAACCTGGGGTAGGCTTTGTTCCCACTGGATAAGCTGAAACCACATCATCGCCCATTTTAATAACATCTATTTTTACCCCATTGACAGTTCCACTGTGCAGTGTTTTCGTACCTTCTATGTCTACACGAGTACCAGTACTTGGTGTATCACCAATCTCTTTAACAGCGTTGATCACTTCTGTATCAGTCCATGTGTCTGGAAAAATAGTACTTGACTTAACATTTGAAATCTTACCATCTGGAAATTGTGTATAAAATTTTATATCCTTTGTTCCATCAGGATTAATTCTTAATTCCTCTACCGCGAAATCAGGATGTGAGTTATTTATATTAGGGGAATGACCTCCCACAACACCATTCGGCTTTTTTGATGTTGGTTCGTTTCTTCTACCAAATAGTATCTTCTGTTCCATCTCTGCACTAATTATAGTCTTGTTAATAACTACACTATTAACCGAACTACCACTTCCCGGCTCCTCAGCCTTCGGCCTTCCCCCTCCATCCGCCTCACCCTTCAACCCTTTCTTACCATTTCCAACCTCACTTTTAACAGATGGCCTCAACACATCTTTCGGTTTAACAAGAGCTCCACCCGCAACAAGTCCTGCTGATCCAATCATACTAGCCATATGTTCTTTAGACCAAGCTTGTGTAGGAAAGAGGGTTTCTCTAATGGTTCCATGGACTCCAAGTGTCATATAATTTGCGAAGTCATTCGGGGAAGCAAACGCCTTATTAGCTCGATCGACATACCCTTGATAAGCTGCTTTGGGTATCCCAGCTGTCCAGTAGTCCAAAAAGCCCCACACAGAAGCATACCGTCTATCATATCTCTCATTAGAAGCTTCTACAAAATCATTCCCTAATCCTTTCAAGCTATCCCAGGCCTCTTCAAACCATTCCTTTGGTTCCTCATTCCTACCAACCAGGGCAACAGGTAATAGCTCTTCATCTACTAATTTAAATCGATTAGCTATGCGTTTTAATTCTTCATTAATTGAGTTCATATATTCAATGGTCTTGGTCATATCATTGCGAGCTCTATGATAATCTTCAAAAAAACGCTGACGCGTAGTTCCCTCCCACATCAGCATGGTCTCCATTTGATGGTCCAGTGAACTTACTCTCCATTCCATCTGCAGGGACTCTACACGGAACTTCTCAGCGACTTGAATCAGCACCTCGGGTGGAACCTGGATTTTGGACATATGTATCACTCCATTATTTGCTAAACAGATTATACCCAATTACAAGTATCTGGAAAACATTCCAAGGTCCTGAATTTATTTATTATTGTCACTATATCCTTCGGCTCCCATTCCTCCTATCAGAAATGGATACCACTGATCATATCTGTCATTAGAAACTACCAAAATATAAAAAACACCCCGCTACCGCGAGGCATTTCCTTATTCTCCATCTACACGCCTACTTATTTAATAATAAAATCAGACATTTTCACTTCATCCCAACTATCCTTAATAGCAGGATCAGCGCTAAATAGAGTCATTCCACCGTCCTTATCCATCTTCACTTTAAAATAAAAATTCATTTCTTTGGTCTCTAGGTATTCATCATATAACTGCTGATAATGCTTACTGCCGCTCTCCTTGGCATCTTTAATGTATTTCACGGTATCCGGATCTTTATCATAGTTCTTATAGTTTATCGTATAGGTGAAAGTGGCTTCCATAATCCCATCGATCGTTTCTTCCTTATAATCCGATATGATAAAATTCTGCAACTCATAATATGGAGAGAATACACGCTTGCTCTCAACCATCAGATAACTACTAATCTTATCAACGTTTCGTTGTGCGGGTTCAAGGTTTATAAGCTCTTTCAGCTTCTCAGGAGTTTCGGCATAGTTTTTGATGTCTTCTCCAACTGTGGAATTCGCCCACTCCAGCCCATACGTAAAGTTCACTTCACGGTTGCCGTCTGTCAGGGTTACCTGTACACCATCTGCATTATCAATCAGAGCAAGCAGGATTAGTGCATTGTTGAAGAAGGGGCGTGAAACATTCGCTCCCTCCGTGTCATACGCATTCAAAACTTCAGAAGAAGCAGAGTATACTATTTTAACTTCATATGGCCGTTCACTTGTCTTCAGTTCCATGTGGTCGTACTCCACATCGCTTGGCATCGTAAGCAAGCTAATCAGTTTTCCAACAGCGGAGGCATTACCTATATAAGGTGTGTGAGCTTTCCACAGTTCCTCGTGGACTTCAGTCTTCTCCGGTAAAAGTGACTCTTCTGCCTTTAATATAGTCGTTTTTGGATTAGCGATAAGTCCAATACCAATAGCGATGACAAAGATAACAGAGAATGCCGTTACCCAAAGCCTTGGCTGCTTGTATTTAAGAACATTTTTAATCCTTGCTTTTATGCTCCCCTCACCAAAAGCAAGTGGACTCCCGTTCATGATATGCTTTCCGACAGCAAGCGATAATAGGGAAGCCGCATAAGGCTTCTTCACATCAGCATCCAACTTCTTCAAGACCTGTTCATCACAGGACAGCTCCATGTCCATGCTCATTAAGATGAAAGCGATCCACACCAGCGGATTAAACCAATGAAAAGATAGGATGATGAAAGCTAGCGCTTTAATGATATGATCCTTGCGCCGAATATGCGTCTGTTCGTGAAAGAGGATATATTTTTTCTCGTCAGCACTCATTCCCATAGGTAAATAGATCTTGGGTCTTATCAGACCAAGCACGAACGGTGTTTTCAAATTTCTAGCTTCGTAAATATTGTGCTCTATCCACTCTGCATATTTAAGTTTTCTCTTTAAGATCACAACCGATCCCACACTGTAAAGGAGCAGTACTGCCGCACCCACAATCCAGATATAAGCCCCTATATATGCATACATCAACAGAGAGTCCATTCTTGTTCCAGAATCAACGGCAGGAAACGTCCCCCTTACCAGCGAACTAACCGCCGTAATGCCGCTATCCATTAGAGGACTTGATTGCTGGATGATCTTATCCGGGATGATCGAGTTATCCGTGCCTCGGGGGAACAGACTGAACATGCTTTCGAATGAGAACGGAAATACAAGGCGGAATGCAGCGGCACTCCATAAGGCATAGGAGATGATTTTGGGTGCCTTTTTCAACAGGAATCTGGCAAGGATCACAAAGAGGATGACATAACTAGCTGTCAGACTCATGTTCAATGTCGTAAGAAACAGCTCAAACATTTCTACTCCTCCTTGTGTTCATCAATTAGCTTCTTTAATTCATCAGCTTGTCGTTTGCTTAGTTTCTTCGCGCCCATGAATGCTGTTAGGAATTTAGGTAATGACCCTCCGAAGGTGTCCTCAACGAAACGGTGACTTTGTTTTGAAACATATTCATCCTTAGGAATTAAAGACGTAACCACTGCATTTTCATTCTGAAAAATCTCTTTTTCACATAATTTTTTCAACACGGTATACGTAGTAGACTTTTTCCACTTCATCTCGTCTTCACACCGCTTCACCAGATCGCCAGAGCCGATCGGTTCATTCTGCCAGATGATATCTGCGAACTTCTCTTCACTTTCGGTAAGTGTGTATTCCGCCATGACTGCACCTCTCTTGGTCTATATGTTATCGACCTTTATGATTTATAAGTCTACGACTTATAGACCAGCAAGTCAATGTCTTTATTGCCTATTCTTTTGACGAAGTGAGCACCTTGCAAAATAACATAAGGCTGATTCCCCCCCACCTCGTGCATGAACCGACCAAGCAACTTCGCCCCAAATACAAAAAGACCGCCCATTGGACGGTCTTTCCTATCACTTAAGCTCACAACAGCAACTTACACCTGCCACTTTAATTTAAATCTCGTACCACTTAATCTCATTCGCTTCCAGCTTGAGTGAGAAGCTAGAGCCATCCCCACGATAAACGACCGTTTCCTGCGGCTCGTAAGTGTTGTTTACGACGCAGTATTTACCGTTCTTCACATAGGCGTGAACTTCAACGTTATAGTTCTCGCTGAACCAACGGTTCAACTCGTGGTCGCTGTGAGCACTCCACAGGATTGCACGGTACAGCAAGCGACTGTTCTCGAAGCTGTATGGCAGACCACTGATATATACACTTCTACCACTGCCGAATTCGTTCGTAGCAAGTTGGACTTCTTTATCCAAGTGTCGGAGGATCGTCGTACCTTCTAGTGCAAAGATATTTTTCTTGCCTTCACCAAAGTCGATTTCCTTTTGTCCATCATTATTGGTTTTGCAATCAGCCGTAATGAAATGATCATGCTCATCCCAGTTATACTTATCATAACCTAGGGTGAATCCACGCTCTTCCTCTACGCCGAGGATATTCGCCAGTTGAAAATACCGTCCATTCGCTTGATGCGCTGTTGGCTCGCCAACACCGATGAATCCGCCGCCCTTATGAACAAATCCTTTCACTGCGGTCACGATGTCTGTATCCAGCCACCATTCTCCGCCCGTATAGGCCGTATCTGCATCCCCGATATTCAATATGACGTCAATTCCATCCAGAATGGAAGCATCTTGTTTAATATCATCGAAGCTGATGAACTTCACATCGAACGGCGCACCGGAAAGTGCTTCAATAATGCCAGCATAGCTGTAATTTTGCTTATAATAGAGTGCGTGATGGACCATATGATTGCCCCAAGCCCGCATTTTGCCCCAGCAATTAAGAACCGCAACCGTCTTAACACAATAAGGTGTTGTTCCCTGTACGTTGTCGTATAGCGTACGGAATTCATCCGTAACACTTTCTACATAATCGATGAAGTCTGGAAAATCGAGCGCCAGCTTCAGGTATCCACCATAGCCAATCCGGTCAATCGGTTTGCGAAGGATCGCACGTCTTGCCGTCACCCAGTTCACTTTCGCTTCTTTAACCGGATCTCCACCTTCGTGGAAGGTATCTGGGAAGAAATAAGGTAAGAAACGACCTTCTGTATATTTCACACCTGGAATGTCACTGATCAGCCTTAGTGTTGAACCGTTCCCTACACTGCCGACTACAGCATCCAGACCAATGGTCGCGAATTCCTCCATGAAAGGCTCTGTACCGATCCAGTGATCGCCTAAGAACATCATGGCTTCTTTCCCACATTCATGGGTGATATCGACCATTTCCTTGGCAAGCTTCGCCACTTCACGGCGCTGGAAGGCTTGGAAATCACGGAACTCCTTCGTTGGAATGCGATAATTGTTGTTGTAGTAACCTTGATCAATAATATATTCAGCTCTGAACTTATAGCCAACCTCTTGTTCGAACTGTTCGAGGATATAAGGGCTAACTGAGGCTGAATAGCCGTACCAGTCCACATATTTCTCACGAGCAAGCTCGTCGAAGACGAGAGTGAATTGGTGGAAGAATGTTGTGTAACGAATCACATTGACATAAGGATGATCTTTGATAAATTTACGGATACGCTCCATGGTGTATTCACGGGTCTTCGGTTGACGAACGTCAAAGGTGATCTGATGCTCAACATCCTTCCATTCATTGACGACCGCATTGTACATATGAACGGGATCCCACATGATATAAGCTAAAAAGCTAACCGTATAATCATGGAATGTAGTGGTAGCGATGTCTACATTGCCTGTCTTCTCGTCATAGCTCCATTGATCCGTAGGGACAGGCTCTCCTGTCGTGCGATCGATGACTTCCCACCAGCGTTTGATATCATCTCGGGTGTTCACAGCGAGCATATCCGGATAAAGCCCCTTCATTAAGTTGATGGATAGGCTTGGTCCTTCAGCTGTATGTGCCGGTGTCATCAAATACATCTGCTGGATTTCATCCGGATTCGCATTGGCCCATACGTTATCTTTCCGAGTCGTATAATACGTGGAATATATCTTAGCATCGACTTCTTGCAGCTCCACTGGAAAGTCAGTACCATCACAGTCACGAACGGCGTCCGCTCCCCAGCGTTTCATAACCTCATGCGTCTGGGAAATAACGTCCAAATCCGTTGGTATCGTAACACGTCCTCTAGTTTTACTCATCGATGACAGCTCCTTTATTTGTATTTACGATTATAGAACCACAGCAGACTAATCAACATGGCGAGCCCGAGTAACATAAGACCGAGTCCGGGTGCACCAATGTTTTTTACGCCGACAATCACGAGTGTCATACCGATGATAAATACAATCAGCATCAGCACACCACGTAAAGCATTCATCGAATCATTCATATTAGCCACCTTAACCTTTCAACCCGCCCATAGTCATTCCTTGGGTTAGCTTCTTTTGTACGAGAATATACAGAATGAGAGTCGGAAGCATGACGAGTACGAGACCTGCGTACATCTGACCGTATTCAACCGCCGATTTCTGCGCTGCCATAAGGTTCATTAAGCCAACAGGCAGTGTTTTGAGTCCCGGCTTTGGTAATAGTGTCATAGAAACAATATATTCGTTCCAGAACGATAGGAAGTTGAACAGAATGACCGTGACAATGCTCGGTTTAGCCATAGGCATAATCACTTGAACCATCGTGCGGAAATAACCTGCGCCATCCACGGAAGCCGCTTCCTCGTATTCTTTCGGTAGAGATTTGAAATATCCTGACATCAGATAGATGGTGAAGGACAGTGCCATGGCAGCATAGACGATGGCAAGGACGAACAGATTGTTTAATAGAATCGGATGTCCAAAAATGCTGCGCGCTACCTTATCACCGTTGTTAAGCATCAGGAAGATCGGTACGACGATATAGTTGATATTGATAAACAACCCCGCCATGAACAACATGTTCCAAAAACCATTTCCTATAAATTTAAATCGTGAAAGTACATAGGCTGCTGGCAGTGCTACTACAAGTAGAATCACGAGTGCCATAGCTGTTACCAAAACCGAATTAAGCATGTATGAACCCATCTTGGCCTTAAACCATGCATCAGCAAAGTTCTGCAGATAAATGCCTTCTGGAAGCGCCCACGGGCTACCATAGAACTCACTATCTTGTTTCACCGAAGACATGAACGCCCATAGCACGGGGATTGCAATGATGACGGCCAAAGCAATCAATATCACATATATAAAGCCTTTATAGAACTTATCGCTACCGCGTTGCCCTGCGAGTTTATCTTTCTTCATCTTGTCCCCTCCTTAATACTCCAAATGCTCTCGTTTAGTGACTACATTCAAGATCGCTGCAAGCGCAAACGAGAACAGGAACACAACAACACCGATTGCCATTCCGTAGCCATACGAGGAATTGGTATAAGCTTCTTTATACATGTAGCTCAGGAATACCTCAGTGGCACCGTCTGGGCCGCCGCCTGTCATAGCCATAACGAATAGGAAGCTCATATTAATCGTGCTGATAATGAAGAAGGTGAGGGTCGTGCGTATGTTCGTCCAGATGAGTGGGATGGTGATAGAGAAAAACTGAGTCATCCGACCTGCACCCTCTAGCTGCGCTGATTCATATAAACTCTCGGGAATGTTAGCCATACTTGCCATATACATGACCATGTAATAGCCAATGGCCTGCCATATCATTGCGCCGGCGAGACTGAAAATAACAATGTTCTGGTCTCCAAGCCACAGAATCGGCTCTGCTCCTGATCCACGGAATAAATTCACGAAGGAGTTCAGAAGCCCGCTATTCGGATCATAAATGGCTGAGAAGATCGCGCTAATAACAACAACGGACAGGATGTTCGGAATGTAGAAAATGACGCGTAATAGATTTTGTCCTTTGATTTTTTCACGGGACAACATCGAGGCAAATAGAAGTGACAAGCTAAAGGTTACGACTGTAACGATGACAATGAGTAGAACACTGTTTTGGAAGGTCTGATAAAATTTATCACTTTGAAAAAGTTTCGTGAAATTCTCCATACCTACAAAGGTTTTGTTATCGGTGTAGCCTCCCCACTTGTACATGGACATCCGAAATACATCAAATGTAGGGATAATCAAGAAAATGATGAATAGGAGAACAGCAGGTGCTAGACAGAGGAATATAAAGCGTCCTCTTCCTTTGGTGGAATTCATTGGCGATCTCTCCTTCTTAAGGTCAGAATAATGGTGGGCAGCTAATGCTGACCACCATCATTACTGGATTTTTGTAGATTCCCCTACTTCATCGAGGGGAACCCTAAAAATCCACCTTATTATTGTTTCAATGCACCGCGCAGGGCATCGCTATCTTTTGTGATGGCATCAACCCATTGTTGCTGAGTCTTAGCACCGGTTACTAGGGAATCGATCGTACCGAATACGGTATCACTGATGTTAACGCCTTCAACAGGGTCTGTTGTTGCAAATGCGCCCATCGATGCTTTTGCACCATTATCATAGATGCTGTAGAAGAGTTTATTGTCACCATCAAGTTTATTGGACATATCTTTAATCGGTTGAACTGCACCCACTTTGGCAAAAATAGCTGCTGCTTCATCAGAGTACAGATATGCGATGAACTGTTTTGCTAGATCCGCGTTCTCCGCTTTTGCAGGAACCCAGATTTGTTCAAAGAATGTGTAAGAGTAGCTGTCGCCACCATCTTTTACGGCAGGAAGAGCTGTGAAGCCCCATTTGAAACCTTCTGCACGAGGTGCTTTACTCATTTCGCCAACGACCCAAGTACCATTCGGCATGAACAGTGCTTTATTGTCTAGAATAAGTTGTTGGTTTTTAGTAAAGTTATCTTTGTTACCGTTCGCTGGGACTGTTTTCTCTGTATATGTTGCTAGTTTTGTAATGATATCGAATACTTGTGTCGCTTCTGGGGACTGCCAGATTCCTTCAGCATAGTGCGTCGCTTTCGTGAAGAATTCCGCACCACCTACTTCGTTAAGCAAAGCATAGAAGAAAGAATCAAAGTATCCTGTCGTTGGGTAGGAGAATAGTGCAATACCTTCCGCTTTAGCTTTATCACCTAGAGCCCACATTTCGTCCCAAGTCTTAGGAACTTCCCAGCCCTTTTGTTCAAACAGACCTGCATTGTAGAATAATCCCGTAGGGCTGTAGAACATTGGCATAAGGTAAGTCTTACCGTCACCATAAGGATTCGTAATTGTCGTATCCGTGAATCCAGGGATCAACTTGTCCTTTACGGTAACGCTTTCACCAGGAACAGTCATCGATAGAACATCGGTAAGATCTGTTAGGTTGTTATCTTTAACAAAAGTTTCAGTCAGACCCTTTTTCTGACCTGTTGCTAAATGGATGACATCAGGGAACTCGCCGGATTTCATGCCAGGTCCAATGACATCTTCAATATTTTTATCAATCGTACTTTCTACTTTTACTCCAGGGGTTGCCTTTTCAAATGCTGCTGTAATCTCTCCCCACACATCAGCGCCATAAGCCGTTTCGAGTGCGGCTAACTTAAGCGTACGCGTCTCTGTAGTTGTCGTATCCGATGGTGTATTAGGCGTATCTGTCGATGTAGAACCAGAACCATTCTCTGAAGTGCTACCACAGGCTGCAAGACTAAGCGACAATAAAGCTGTAACTGCAAGGCTAATAACTTTTTTCACAATACCCCTCCGTATTTATCTTTTTTTGTGAATAGTGTAACCGTATACATTACTGTTTCATCTTATCCCACCAAGTCGTTTTATTTCAACAGACATATTGCCTTTCATTTTATATATCTTGCTATATTACAATTTTATAAATTAATAACGATCCTTGTTTATTGTTGTCGAATCTAGTGGTAGAGTGAAATTATATGACAGGAAAGGACTGAGATATTTGGGGAATGTACGATATTGGATACCTGGGAAGAGACAAGGAGAGATTCCAGCTCGGCTCATCTATGTCAGTTCCGCAATCTATGAAGGCGATTGGTCCAGCATACGTCATTCTCATAATTTTTCTGAGTTGTTCTATGTCCGAAGCGGGCAAGGCAATTTCATCGTAGAGGATGAGATGTTTCCAGTGAAGCAAGATGATCTTGTCATCGTCAATCCGAATGTAGAGCATACCGAGGTATCTGTTAGCAATAATCCGCTGGAGTATGTTGTTCTTGGGGTCGAGGGAATGAGCTTCGATTTCGGAGATCGAACAGGAAGTCGTAATCATGAGATCATTAACTATCAAAATCAGCGGGATGAGCTATTGTTCTATTTCAACGCGATGCTTCGAGAAACGGAGAATAAGCATGAAAACTACGAGGCCATCTGTCAAAACTTACTTGAGGTTGTTGTGATTAGCTTAATGCGTAGCTCGGGTCATCCCTTCTCTGTCGTCACTACTCAAAAGGCGAACAAGGTCTGTAGCCGGATCAAACGCTATATCGACTCCAACTATTCAGAAGATATCTCGCTCGACTCTCTTGCAGAACGAGCTCATATAAGTAAATACTATCTATCTCATACATTCACTAAATATTATGGTATGTCCCCTATCAATTATTTGAATGAGGTCAGGCTTCGTGCCAGCAAAGAGCTCCTAGAAACAACGGATCTTTCCATTTCACAAGTTGCTGAATCGACGGGCTTTTCCTCTCAGAGTTATTTCTCACAAAGCTTCCGCCGCAGCTGTGACGTCACGCCACGAGATTATCGGATTATGACCAAAGGGCGCGTGTAGTAACGAGGATAGCTATATAATAGAAAAAACAAAACGAGCCTTAGGAATACACCCAAGGCTCGTTTGTTATGTGTTACACAAGTTCTTTAGTCCACGTTCTTATCTGATTCTACAATCGTTAATAACTTGTTAAATAATACTGCGGCCTCAGCCCGAGTCAGATGCTTCTTCGGATTGAGCTTCTGATCAGGTGTTCCTTGGATGAGACCAAGCTCAGTACAAATGGCTAATGCTTTCTTAGACCAATTTCCAGCCTGATCGGCATCTTTATATTTCGAAAGCATTTGCTGTGTCGTACCCGAAACTTCTGGCAATTTCCCTTTCATCTCAAGCACTCTTACGATAATAACAGCCATCTCTTCACGGCTTAAAGGCTTCGTAGGAGCAAACACATTCCCTGCGTACCCTTGAAGCAGACCTGCATCTGCTGCTGCACTGATAGCATCCTTGTACCATTTATCTTCTGCCACGTCTTTGAATACGGCACTACCACCTGCTTTAAGACCAAGAGCGCGTGTTAACATCGCCGCAATTTCAGAGCGGTTGATGGTCATATTCGGAGCAAATTTCTGCTCGCTTACGCCCATGATAATTCCTCGACTCGCAAGCGCTTCGATATGCTTGTTCGCCCAGTGACCGACTGTATCCACGAATACTTTCGGCTTGTTGTTACCCTCTTCAGGCTTGTTTCCTTCCGTATCCGATCCACCACCCGCTTCTGGATCTGGTTTCGGATTAACCTCAGGTTTCGGAGTTGGACTTGGGTTCGATCCATGGTCAGGGTTAGACCCTGTTCCTGGATCTGTTCCTGGATCTGTACCCGGATTACCGGTGTCCTTCGCTTTCACTTTTACAGTCGCAGTAGCTTTCAGATCCGTTCCATCGACCGATCCTTTCACCTGGAAAGTACCCGCTTGTGCATACTTGGAAGGATTAATCGCATCCCATACAACCGAAACCTTCTCTGTCGTATGATTACTCCATGTTACCGTCACCTGTTTAGGCAGACTCGGAGCTGTACCCGCTACCGTTTCAACCTGTACATCCGCAATGGATATAATTGTTCTGACTAATACAAGACTTGCCATTGCGTTGTCTAGTTCTTCTCTCACCGCATCTAGTGATGCGATCGTAGCGCTTGGATCGTCGAGATGCTTCTGAGCTTTATCCAGAGCTGTAGCAACTACAGCCCATGTCTCGGCTGTATAATCAGAGTCCTTCAGTGTAAGAGCATACTCGATGGATCCCTGAAGAATCTCTTTGGAAGTCTCCACACTATACGCTTTAATGTAGAAGTTATCTAGAATAAAAGCGAAATCCGATGTAGGACCACTATCTGCATTTTTCTTCACCATTTTGAAAATGACTTGGTAATCATCTTGATCACCTGTTGTGAAGTTCTGCTGGAATGACTTATAGCCTCCATCTTTCCCTGCTTTATTACCCGGATTTTCTACTTTTTCAAGTGCTTTCTTAAACAAAATCTCCTTTGTAGAGCGGGATTGTACAGAAACCTCGTAAACGGCGCTCTTCTCCTGAGTATAGATAAAGCCTAAGTCATATTCTGTGTTTGGTTTCAATTTGACGCTGGATTCATTCGTTTGAATAAATTTCCCAACATCCGTCTCATTCACTTTGAGCGAATTTTCTCCATCTAGAACCCAAGTCATAACCGGACCTACTCGGTCCTCGGATGGTTGAGCGATTGGATTATTGTCAAGTGGATTGCTTCGATCGCTCGCAATATGAATTTGTCTAGAACCACCACCGTACTCAAATGGTCCCCATCCTTCATACACATTCTCGAAATCCTCATATACCACATAACCTTTATTCGTCGGATCTTTCTCGGCCGTTGTATGCTTCCAAATACGCACATCATCAAATTGTACGGTACCCGCTCCGGCCTCGGCTTCAAGCTTCACTGTAGCCGTTGTCACTCCTGCAGGAACCTTGAATTCAACACTCATTCGCTGCCATTTCGTATCCACGTATTTGAACGATGACTTGTGAGTTCCATCCATCCCTGTGACTTCATTGATGTAAGTCTTACCATCAATCGTAACTTGAATTGAAGATTTCCTTCCCTTCTCAGTCTGAGTCCACACCCCGACGGTGTAATCCTGACCTGGCTGAAGTCCGGTAATTTCTTGCGATAGGACACCCGCCTTACTTCCGACCTCGGCATATCTATTCCAGTTCGATCGGTTCATTTCCTTTGTCGTATCATACTCCACATCACCTTCAACGGTCTTGATGGCAATGTTATTCTCATCATCCACGGTCCATGAACCAGGAACATTAAACTTCTCTGAATTGAAGGCGAAATCCTTGATCAGACTGCCCTCTCCCCAATTTCCTGCACTAGGGACCAAATTCAAGGCCTCCGCTGAGGCTGGATACAACACATATGGCGTATTTTTCTTAGCCTTGTTAATGGTAAGCGATCCATTCTGAGCAACCACCGTGCCGACAAGTACTTTACCTTGTTGGGTCAGCTCATACATGTTGAACTTAGTCACATTTTTAAACTCATCGGTCAACTCCCAAGTCGTTGGGTCCCCTGTTGTGTTCCAGTGGTAAAGCTTCGCACCCTCATTCGCACCCAAGGTGTTATTAGTCTTAATATCCCACACCCATGGAATCAATGAGTTCGCTTCGCCTGTGTGACGTACCGATTCATCAGTCGTTGTTCCTGTATCCTTCCAAGAAGAGATCAGCTTACCGTTCTTCGTAAGCTCAATCATTCCGGACTTCTTATTGCGCTTCGATACAACTTCGTTATCAAAAGTGATTTGATCTTCTTCATATTTCAGTACACCAAAGTGCTGCATAAACTTCGTTGGCAATACTTCATTGAAGAATACCGTTACCCCTTGCTGTAGATCCGGCTTGGAGTCACCCCAAGTGGTCACAACCGGGATCTTCTGCCCTTTAAATAGTGCATTACCCACAAAAATATCCAGGTTGTTCTTCACCATTCTAGACAGGATGCTGTTGTTCCCTTTATTCGGATATCCTAAATCCGGACCCCAGTGAACAAAAGTTGAACCCGGTTCCAGTGGACCCGCAAATTCTGTTCCGATCTTGATTCCAAGGTCATTCGCATACTGCAACAATTTATAAGCGTTATAATCATTGCCGGTATACACGTCTACATAGAAGAAATCTAGCCCAGGATCGTTTGGATCATTAGAATCCTTTGTGAGATTATATAGATTCGTAAATCGTGAATTCAATTCGCCACTCAGGACATCCTTCGTTTGATCTACATAATACGCGGTATCAATCCAGTCCCAACCTTTAAGGAGCCTGTCTGTCTTCGGACCATTCGCTGTTGCGCCACTTAAATTGGAGTATTTCAGTTCGTTCGCATCCAATTGATATTCTGTTGCATTCAGATGCACACCGATGTTCAGGTTGTACTTTTTCCCTTCATTGATCAGATAGTTGAAATCTTCCACTCCACCTTGTCTTACACCAATATTGGAGTAGGAAGGAATATCGTCATCATGTCCTTCTGCCTGATAACCCTTATGCAGAACCATCTGTCCAAATCCATCCGTATAGTTATACAGAACTTTCCCTGTGTCCAGACTGTTCACAAATGGATCATTCGCTTGGCTTGCGAAGTTGAATGCAATGTACATCATATTATTCTTGATGTCCTGTGCGCCAAATGGCTCTTTGTAGATGTCCGTCCGGTAAGCGACGGTTGCATCCTGCCAATCTGTTTTTCCATCGTTATTGCGTTCCCCAGTCACCACCACTTCATACCATGGCAATGCTTCCGTCTCACTGCTTTGAAGATGGCGATAAGTCCAGCTGCCCGGCTTCACCGTCAGTTTATTAACGAGAGGTTTCTTCTCTGAGGTCAGGATTAGTTTATTACCACCGCTCATTACATTGTTCTCTACGGATGCGCCGAGGCCTTCGGCACTGACCATAGCCATCGTAACGCCGGATGTTCCGCTTTGTTTCATTTTCAACATGTTATCAACGATTTCTTCCGTGATTCCGTGCCACGCTCCGTCTGACTTGCTCCATGCATACGTAGCGTCTTTCATCGCGCTATTCACATGAATCAGAGAGTTGTTCATTTGAATCGAACGCACCAAGAAACTTGAGTTTTCAGTGATTTTATCGATTTCAAAACGAACGATATGGTTGCGCTTAACTTCGAGATGTCCATCAATCACAACGCCGATTTCATCAATCGTCATGGTGTACTGATATGTGCTCTCGCCCAACTTCTTCGATACTGTACTTGGTACATATTCCATATTATTAATCTTCAAGCTATTCGTTTGCTCCACGTCAGCCTGAAGTGTGTGATTATCCATTTGATAATCTACAATGCCTGGGAAGTCTTGATAGACAGTAACGATCAGACCATCTTTCTCAATCGTATCTGTCTCCTGTGCCAGTTTAAGTCTAGGCAGGGACTCTAATTCCACCATTTTCAGGTTACTCACCGTCATATTCTTGGCGGAATACCAGGAACGAAGACCAAACGAACCTGGAATAGAAGTCAGTGTCTCTTCCGATACGGAGCCCATATCCGTAGTAACACCCTTCGGATCTGTAATCGCGAGGCTGACTGTAGATCCCACCAGACGAAGCTCGATATGATACTCCGTATTTGCCTCCATCTGATACGTGTTCGGGAAGGACACCTCGTTACCACTACTTGCAGTGATCTTCCACTTTCCATTGATATCGTGAACAACACCAACATATTTGTCAGCAGCCGAGCCTCTTAAAATAAAACCATATCGACCACCATCTGCTCCAGCAGACACATTCGTCTGAACATCAAATTCAAGCCGCTGATCAGCGAATTTAGGGCTATCCTTATCCACCGCTAATGAAACGCCTGGCATGTTGACTTGGATTGTACCATCGCCATGAGAGAGCACGGTTGGTTTACTGCTATCCAAAGGCCCCCAGTTCTGTGAGTTATAATCGGGTGCATACACACGAATCTCTTCTGCAGTGATTGCATCAATCTTAACCTGAACTGCTTGGTTACCCGAATTGTAAATGCCGAATGAACCTGGTACATACCCATCCACAATGACGCGGCCAACCAGCATTCCATTGACATAAAGAACAAGCTCATTCTCAATCATTTCTACACGGAGTGTGTACTCTTTCCCGGACTCAAGAGCTGCAGCGCTACCAATAGAATTAGCATTGTTACTGCCTTCTAGCTTATATGTCCATTCTCCCGGACTTTCCTCATATACCGCGATATTTCCGAGTTTCAAGCCAAGTGCTCTATCTGCGTGCATCTTCACTTGGTATATGCCATTCGGTACACTCGTTACATCCTGATTAATTGCAGTGCCTCCCGCAGCAATTGTACCTTGCAAATAACCGTTTGAAATTTGCGGGTCTTCATTAAAACCATCCCAGTTCAAGATGGAAAGACCTTCATAATACGCTTCATAGCTCAGTTTCTCCGTATGAGATGAAGATGTATCCATATCAATGAATTCTTCGGTAAAGAGCACGTTATCCACGTAAATATCATCTTGGGAGATGACCCCAAAGCGTCCTTCTCCGAATTGCTCTCCTTCCGGCAAAGTGGCAAGCAATTCAGCGCCATTTATACTTAAAGTTACCGACTTATCGGAATATTGAAGTCCAACTTTATTCCAGAGATAAGGTAAAGGAGCTGAGTTATTAGAAGCAGAAGGAACAAAGTCAGTGCTGCCTCCATCTTTATTGAGCAATACCCATTTCGCACCGTCATATCTAACAACGGAACCATTCCCAATCACAAACCCAATCTCACTTGTTGCAGGCTTCACATTTAACAATAATGTTCCACTTGGTAAAGACACTGCATCCATATTCATCGCTTTGTCTGTGATCTCAGAAAGCTTCAATACTCGGTTGCTGCCTTCTTTAATAATGGTTGAAACAGCACCCTCCCAGATTCCCTTAATTCCATCTTCGAAATCATTGCTGTACTGTGCTATTTTCTTAGGCTCGATGATCTGATTCGTATACTGTACATTGTCGATGTGAAGCTCTACCTTGCTTCGAATGCGAAGACCGAAACGCCCAGCTACATCAGAAAATTTATCAAAGGTAATATTACCAATCAGCTTTTTATTCAAATAGACTGTGATTGTCTTTTCATTAAAATTAAACATCAGATTGTTCCAGCGACCTTGAATCGGATAAGGAATCTCCTGCTTCGATCCCCAGCCTGTATTGGATTCTGGAATCCAGCTACTTGGGTCCACCCCGAGTTCATTGAAGATGCTCGCTGAATCATTCATTCTAAAACCAAAAGCAAATCCTTCCCCACTACCCAATTTCACCGGGTCCACCAGTTTGAAATCTAATGAGAGGGTACCTTTCTGGATCTGAGGCGAATCCAAATCGACACCACGTTCACTTGTTCCTCTTTTAAGAGAAAGTACTTTATTCCCGGTAAAAGGATCTGTCACAACATTGGCATTTAGCCCTTTCCAGTTCGGGATATAATTTTCACCTTCAAAATCTTGCACATAGTTAATAATATTTGAAGGTTTATCCTTGGACCCTACACCTTCAATTCGCAGACTCTTAATCGAGATATCTCCTGTTGCATAGCGCTTATACAGACCGATCTGGCCTAAGCCAGACACCTGACTCAATAAATTCGTTTCCTTATTGTAGTAAGTCTTACCGTTTACAATGACAAGCAGCTTCTTCCCACTGTAACCAAGCTGGATGTTATACTCGGTGTCCCGCTTGAGTTCGGGTCCGGCAAATGGCTCCCAGTCCCCTGAACCATCCGGACTCTGAATTACCCAAGTCGTGTCAGCATCATAACGAATAGCCATGCCTTGATTACGATCACTAGCTCCAATAACAAAACCGACATTTCCTTGGCTTGTGCTCGTATAACGCATCGTTGTATCTATGATTCCTGAAGAAAGCCATGGAGCCTTATCCCAAGTGGCTACCGCTCCGCTTCCCAAATTGCTAATTGATACTGTCAATCCGTTATTAACGGAAGCTGATCCGTTTCCTTTGAGAAAAGTCATGGCTTCCGGTTCCATAGATTGATAGTTATTTGTATAGGATGCAGGGACTTGATCCACTGGAACATTACTTTTAATTTCCGCTAGGAAATTTTCAAGATCTTTATTCTCCGTTATGTCGTCACCTGATGATTCTTTATCCATAACCGAGATGATTGCCTCGGCTTTGATATCCGTGCCTTCAACACTGCCCTCTACGTTAAATGTACCTACCTGAGCATAATCAGAAGGCTCTATTGTATCCCAGATCACAGCAACTTCCGTAGTTGTACTGTCATTGTATACGGCCTCTACTACCGATGGAAGTTCTGGCTGTTCACCCACGAAAGTCTCAACCGTGATTTCTGGGATACTTTCGATTGTTTTTTCAATTTCGATCATTGGCAGATCACCCGTCTCTCCTGCTGTAGCATAAATCGTACTTGGGAGCACCGTCAGCTGACTTGAAGCAACCAACAAAACCATCATCCAAATAAATAATTTGGATATCATCCGACTATGTTTTCTTCGCACTAATGTATTCCCCCTAATGTCTAGAATTCAAGTTCCTTCGCATATCAAGTAAGCGTTTGCAATTAATCAACTAAAAACTATTGAATGCGGTTTCATGTTTATGTATTTAGATTGATCCTCCCTTCTCTATTTAGTGTTAAACTCTAATTACAAAATTAGAGTAATTCCTACAACAACGTATTAATCTTATCAAAGTTTTTCTTTTACTAGCTTCCAAAAAGGTACTCGAAATGGATAAACTGTTTGAAATACGGAACTAAAATTCGTGTTTTATTCAAAAAAAAACGACATTCAATCGCTACTCTAGTTGTGTTGTCTACTTGACATGGATACATCCACCACACAAAATAAGAAAAAAATAGAAAACAGGATCTTGAATTTCTTCAGACGATCGGGGGCGCTTAATGTGAAGAGGGCTGTTGAACTCTTATACCATGAGTTAGAACAAAACATGATCTACAATGCACTACAGCGCACGCTGAAGCCGGGATATTTTTTTGGACCTCATTGCCATAGTAATGTGGAGATCTGTTTAATGAAAGAAGGCGAATGTGACATCATTGTAAATGGTGAGACGGTTACCGTTCACAAGGGTGAGTTGATGGTCATCTTCTCTCATATGATTCATTCATTTCATGTCAAGGCGAATCAAACAGCCGTCTTCCTACAGATTCACTTTAATCCTGAAAACTTTATTGCAACCGACTCAAAAATCAACGAGAATATAAAGTTCCTGCAGTATATGGCCGATAAACATAGCGCGTATACGATCCATTCATTTACTGACCAGCTTCTCTCCTGTGTAGAGCGAATCTGTGAAGAAACGAATAATGAATCATATCAATATCACGTCCCACTCGCTAATATCTATATCTACGAATTGCTGTTTCTACTATCTCGTGAGATAGAACGAAGTGTTCGCCAAGTATTTAGTGTTGATAATCCGATTGCGATTAAAGCGATCCATTTCATTAATCAAAATATGGAGAGTAATATTTCGCTGGATGATGTAGCTCAGAATTGTAACGTAACGACGAGATATTTATCCAAAATTTTTAAAAAGTATGTGAATATCACCGTAAAAGATTACATATGTATTGCGAAAGTAGATAAAGCGATGAGTTATATCTGCAATTCTGAATTCTCCATCACTGAGATATCCTCCAAACTTGGATTTTCAAGTGCACAATATTTCTCAACGGTATTTAAGAAGTACAGCGGCGTCACACCAAAAGAATTTAAAACACTTCGTACGAAGGATATCTAAATATTTCAACACAAAGATCATCTTAAACGATGGTCTGTTTTATTGTTCTCGATCATATTCCGATCTCTCGCATCCTCTCTGTTACTTCCTCCACCCTTCCATCCATATCCGTCCCTTCGAACTTCGGAAACTTCAGCTCGTTTACGATCGCACCATCTCTCATAAACATTACACGCTCCGTTCGAGCAGCGACCTTAGCATCATGCGTTACAAGCATCACCGCAGTCCCCTCCGCATTAATCTCAGATAATATATCCATGATTTCTTGTGCAGATTGGGAATTAAGCGCACCCGTAGGCTCATCGCCAAATATAATTCTCGGGTTGTTCATCAGCGCTCGGCATATTCCCGCACGCTGAAGCTGACCGCCGGAAACTTGTTTAATATCTCGCTTCTCAAGCTCTGTAATCCCAACCCTATTCATCAGTGCTCTTGCCTTTTGCGAAATTTCTACTACGTTCTTTCGATTGTCCCGCATGGCTGGAAGGATGATATTATCGAGAATATTCAGATTACTGAGCATCGTTGGTTGCTGGAATATGAACCCCATCATTCTTCTACGAAGATCCGACAGCTCATTCTCTCCAATCGTTGAAAGTTCCTTCCCATCCACCATCACTGTTCCACTATCAATACCATCTGTCCCGCTCAGTGCAAACATCAGCGTTGATTTCCCTGATCCCGAAGGGCCCATAACCGCAACAAACTCTCCTTCGTTGATCTCAACAGACACTTGATCGAGAACACGCCGCTGTTCATTGCCCTCGCCGAAAGATTTTACAAGTTGTTCCCCGATAATTACTTTCTTCATATGCCTACTCCTTTATATTCTCGGATATTTTGATATTTCCCGCGCCAGATGTACCGATGATCGTCGCGATAAGTACAACACCAATCATCATCAATGGGATAAGCAAGTACGATGAGAACGGATTGATAGTAAAGCGGAAAGACGAAGCTCCAAAGGAGGAGATGATCGCACCAGCTAGCAGCTCTCCAACCGTATTTGCCAGAAGAATACCCAGAACGATACCTATCAATAGAACAACAACCGAACGGGTAACATACTGCTTCCTTATATCTGAGTTCGTAAAACCAAGCGCCTTCATTACAGAAATAGAGTATCTATCCTTCACAACAAGGAGCTTCATAAACAATAGAGTTACAAGCAGACCTATTACTAATGCAATGATGATTGATGTAAAGGATGCCTTTTTGACAGAATTTATCGTAGAGCCAAACGTCTGTGCAACAAATTCATCAATATCGGATACCTTGGCAAAAGAAAACTTTTCTCCATACTCCGTTGTTGTGCGAACGATAAGCGTTGGGTCTGACAGATCTGCGCTAATCACAGACCACATGACATCCGCCGTGTTATCTGAAAATACGGCCTTTGCAGTCTTGCCGCCATTCGTAATATCGGAGTAAATGCCGCTTACCGTCATATCTTTCTCCTGCCCTCGGGTGACAAGGGTTAGGTGATCACCGATCTTTTTACCTAGTTCATCGGCTTGAATTGTCGACAGCGCAATTTCGTTAACTTGAACAGGTGCCTTTCCCTTAGAATAGGCTATTGGGAATTTCGAATGATCTCCGAGTTCAACTTTAATATTCTCTTCTGAACCATTATCTGTTGTTACTTTGAATGTTTTAGTCGTTAAGACGGCGTATTTAGAAATGGAGCTGTCATTTTTCATGTGGTTTACGATTTCCGTTGTTTTTGCAGAGATGTCATCCGTCTGTTGAATATCCACCCGCATATCGTAGTTTCCAATCCCCATATATTGAATGAAGTTCTTTGAAGAAATTGTGTTGTACAAGTTCTGAGGAACCATCATAATAAATGCCGAAATGATGAGAACTACTAGCATGGTGCCATAAAGTTTTTTCCTTGCAAGCACATCTTGTATACCGAGAAAAACATTGGTGGTAAACCACTTGTTTTCGCTCAAGCGAAACCGCTTCGTTCCTGCATTTTTCTCCTGTGTAGTGCCATAACGTATGGCCTCTGCAGCAGATATCTTTCGAAAGCGTCTCAGCACGCCGTTTACATAGACCATAATCGTTAGGAATATAAGAAGTATACCGATAAGTCCGAACAGGATGGCAAGAGATACATTCCCGCTATCCCCCATATAAAGGCTTATATTTTCAAGAAGCATCCCTTTCACCATAAGCGATAATGCAAATCCGATCACACTACCTGCAGCGGCTATGGCTGCATACTTAGCAAGATACATCTTCTTGATATCGGAAACACGAAGCCCGATGGCTTTCATCACGCCGATCTCACGGATATCTTGTTCGATTTTCGCAAGAAGCGTAAAGCGTATGCACATTAATGCGATGGTAACGATAAGAATACTGACCAGAAGAATTACGCCGATCATCATGCCATCAGAAAGAGCATTAATCATCTTTAATAGTGGGTATGTAATGGTTGGTCCGTTCGCTTCAAGTCCTGCTGAGGCATAAGCTGTCTCGAATGCGCCGAGCTCCGACATATCTTTCAGCCTGAACTCAATTAGATATTCCGTATTGCCAAGGCTCTTCATCTCGGTATAGTCATTGTTGCTGAGAAGAAATCTCTTGGAAGAAGCGAGCGCAGAATTCATCTGCGAATCCCGCAGAAATCCCGCCACGGTAAATTCCTTACCCGCTACGAATGCCTTGTCCCCAACCTTCGTCGTGTTATCTTTCATGTAACTTATTGGAACATAAACCTCTCCGTCTAGCACACTTATCTTGTTACCTTCAAGATCGAGGAGATAATCAAATTGCTCATTCTGGACGCTGAATCCATGATCCTGAACACTACTTGCAAGTGATTGATCACCGATAATAATCTTAGCGCCGTCTATGTTAAGAAATTCGGCAATTTGGAACTCATCGACATTACGATTCTGCTCCGCAAATGAGGTAAGCCGGGCCGTATTCACTTCACCTGCGTGCATTTGCATAAAATGCGGAGTTTTTGCTTGCGTCATTAGCGTATCTAGCGCACCTGTAAGATTGATAATAAGTATGGCCGCAAGAGAGACAAGCATGGCTGCAGCAGAGACAAAAATGGTGGTTGCGAGTGTAATTACTTTACTCTTTAGCACATCACTGCGAATGATCCGATAATACATAGGTCACCTCTGTCTTCAAGTGAATGTAATGACTTGAATAAAATTGAATAAAACCAATAACAATTATTCATGACTTCGATCGGATTAGGCCTTGTTGTTGTCGAACATTCTCATGGTGTGCATAAGGCTACCTTGTTCAACCCCGAGCATTCTTTCAATGTGGAAGACAAATGCGTGCATCCGCGTCGCGAGCTCCTCCTGTGTCAATTCAAACTCATGATCAAAAACCGTATTTGCATAGATCACAACCATCTCCATACATTCATAAGGGAACGGTGTATTAAACAATCCCTGCTTGGTGCCTTCGCGAATAATATCCGCCAGAATCGGTGTGATGCCGCTGATCATAACCTTCTGTATCTTCTGGTGCATAAGTGCATTTTGCGGCTTGTGAATATGATCCATAATTTCTGCGCTGCTTTCGCCACTTATGTTCAATGCCATCACCACTTGGATAATACGCTCAACGACAGGTATACCTTTATCTGAGGCAATCTTCTGCGCACCATCCAACATACGAATTCTGTACCTCTCAATGAGGGCATCCATGATATCTTCTTTAGACTTGAAGTGATGATACAGGGTTCCCCTTGCAATACCGACCTTACCTAGAATATCGTTGGTACTCGTACCATCAAACCCCTTCTGAAAGAAAAGCTCATCCGCCGCATCCAGGATTTCGTTCCTGCGTTCCTCAGCTTCTTTAATAACTCTCATTGAATACCTCCTCCATTAGACCGACTGTCTGTCTATTGATTTGATATTAGCATATTCATGTGTATTGTCAATGACTACCAAGACATTTTGCGAATCTATATGAGCAACAACTGTTAAATAATACCGTGTTAAAAAAATCACTGTAGACGTTTTCAAGAGCACGTTAAAATAAAAATCCAATCGGCCTTGATCGCGCTTACAAAAGAAATCAAGGTAGAATAATCATGCTTTTGAGCATTAAATATCCCCGTTTAAAGAGAGGTCATGTATTTTGCTTTGAATAATTCGAATAATTGTTAATCACTCATAATTTTCGTCGCTTTCGTAAAAGTTAACTTTAACATCAAATGAGAAAGAGGTTTTCGGTAATGAGCCAAACACATCCTGATCTAATTCCAGAACATGAACGGGTTGGACAACCCAAACAGTTATTCTGGATTTGGTTTGCACTAAATATCGGTATTATGGGATTGGTGTACGGGGGTATTATCGTAAGCTACGGCTTAAGCTTCGTTCAGTCTGTGGTAGCTGCTTTTCTAGGTGCTGCATCGTTTGCACTGATTGGATATCTTAGCTTGCCAGGTAAACTTGGAAAGGCGCCAACCTTTGTATTATCCAGAGCTCCCTTCGGAAATAAAGGAAACTTGATTCCTGCTGTATTAGCATGGATCTGCTTAATTGGATGGTTGAGTGTAGGAAACGTTCCAACAGGTATCTTCTCCATTAACGCCATCGTTACTGCTGTTGGTATGGAAGTCACAACAACAACGCAAATCATCGGGCTTGTCGCTCTTGCCATTGCGATCATGGCCCTGTCTCTAGTCAAACAGGAGACGTTAGTTAAAGCTCAGACGATCTTCACTTATATTTTTGGCGCGCTAACTATCGTGGTACTAATCATTCTGGTTCCACAGACGGATTGGTCTGCCCTTGTGAATATGCCTAACGGGGACTGGATTGGTGGTGTCCTCCCTGCGATATCCATTATTATTGCGGGATCTGCGCTTAGCTGGGCCATGTGTGCGAGTGACTACTCTTGTTACCAAAGTCCTCAATCTTCGAACAAATCGATATTCTGGACCACTACATTCGCATCAGCTACACCGCTGTTCGTCATCATGTTCTTGGGTGTTCTCATGAACGCAACCAATCCTGAACTGGTTAGCTCCGCTGACCCTATCGCGGCGTTAGCGTTACAGATGCCAAAATGGATGGTCATTCCGTACTTTATCACAGCTCTAGGCGGCATTATTCCACCAGCTGTTATTTCTCTACGGTCCGGACGTAACGCGCTAGAAGCGACAAATATTAAGCTTTCGGATCGGACCTCGATCATTTTTCACGGTGCGATTATGATTCTGCTTCCGTCCTACGTATTGTTCATCAACGGTGACTTCTTAGGCGCATTCCAAATGTTCTTGGGACTTGTCGGTATTGGGCTGGCTGCATGGACCGCTGTATTCGTCGCAGATTACATCATCCTTCGCAAAAAGCAAGGTTATGATCCAGACATCATTTCTGGTGATAAGAATATCGCTGTGAACAAAGGGAACGTTATCATATGGTTTGTGAGTGTTATTGTAGGATTCTTATTCACCTCAAACCCAATCTTCCCTGCTCCGTTTGCCAAAGGCATTTTTGAAGGGAACAGCTTGGGCGTATTACTCACCTTCGCCGTTGGGTTAGTCTTGAGCTGGATTTATTCATCGTCACAATTGCGCAAACAATCTTAGAAATAAAGATGAAACGACCATTTAAATAAATTTATTTTTGGAGGTAACCCTTATTATGAGTATCCACTTGAATGCCAAAGAAGGTCAACTATCTGATAAAGTATTGATGCCAGGAGATCCACTGCGCGCGAAATATATTGCGGATACCTTTCTTGAAAATGTAGAGTGTCATAATACCGTTCGCGGAATGTATGGCTATACAGGCACCTATAAAGGACATAAGATTTCGATCCAGTCCTCCGGGATGGGCGCGCCTTCCATGAGCATATATGCTACTGAGCTAATTAAAGATTATGGTGTGAAAAACATTATCCGGATCGGAACCATCGGTGCGATGAAGCGGGAAGTGAAAATCCGCGACATCATCATGGCCATGGCGGCTACGAATGACTCCAAGATGCAAAACATCATCTTCCCACAGATCAACTATGCACCAAATGCAAGCTTTACGCTTCTGGAGCGTGCTTATCGTCTATCCAAACAGAATGAAGGCTTGAAAGTGCATGTAGGTAACGTATTTACTGGCGATTCCTTCTATGAAGATGATGAAACGATGATCCACAAACTGGCTGATTACGGTGTGCTCGGTGTAGACATGGAGACATCTGCTCTTTACACACTTGGCGCTAAATACAACATTGATGTATTAAGTATCATGACCGTAAGCGACCATGTGATCACAGGGGAAGAAACAACAGCGGAAGAGCGTCAAACCACATTCAATGACATGATTACTGTAGCGCTCGAGACGCTGATCAATGAATAGTTAGAAATATGAAAAACCTTGAAGGGTCAGAAACTGCTCCCTCAAGGTTTTTTTGAATTCACATGATAACTGAGATTGTTCTAATTATTGACCCGCTTTTTTCCACTCACCTTGAATACCTGCCTCACCCAGCAGCTTGTTTACATCATCAACAACCTCTTTGCCACCCTTAGCTATATATTCATCAACATATTTATCCCAATCGGAAATTGGACGCTGGCCAACCATCATTTTCGTTAACTCATTGGTAGCAAATTCATTTAATGCAGAGATTTTAGAGTTGTAAACCGATGAATGAATCCTTCCAACCGGACTGATGTAGAAATCGGAGTTTTCGAGCATTCCTACCATGTCCTTGTTAAAGGCCTTAGATTCCGGTGTTTTGGTTTTAATTTCATAGTCTCTCATCGATTCATCTCCTACAACCCATCCGCCTAAATCGCCACTGAAAAGGGCCTTTGGAGCGTACTTCGTGTATTCTGCTGTCGGTTCTGGTACACCATCGACCATCGTGTAGCCTTTTCCTTCACCACCGTTTGCCCAGTCATAGTACTCATTGCTAGGATTCTGATCTTCTGCAGGTACATATTGTTCGATATACTCCATCATCTCAAGTATTTTTTTAACCTTTTGCTCATCCTTCTTTAAAGTAGCGCTGAGCATCCAAACGCCATAATATCCTGAACCCGCAACATAACCTTTCGTTCCATCTGGCGCCGTAAATGCAGGCATGGAGACAACTTCAGCATCCGGAACGTTTTTCTTTAATGTTGGAATATCTAGATTTCCAGCCTGCGCTCCTTTATCAATTCCTACCTGTTCGTACCAAATCCCAACCTTGCCAGCGTTAAAATCTTTAAATACGTCATTATATGGCTTGTTGGTCCAGTCTTTATCCATTGCCCCCGCTTTAAACAGCTCATTGATTGCGGTGACCTTTTCTTTCGCGCCTGGTGAGATTTGTCCTGGAATGAGTTGGCCTTCACTGTCCTTATGATACCAAGTGTTGCTCCAGTACGCTCCAAAGGATGGGTCGTAAACAATGCCTTTCGCAAGTCCCAATCCGATGGTATCATCTTTCCCGTTTCCATCTGGATCCTGTGTGGCGAAAGCAATTGCGACTTCTTTTAACTCTTCAAAGTTTGTTGGAACTTCAAGTCCTAGTTTATCTAACCAATCCTTTCGGATAATCGGTTTCTTCCCTCCGCTTGCAGGGAAATAGTGGGGGATACCGTAAATTTGCCCTTCGATACGTACTACATCCCATACGGAATCAGGAATAGCTTTAAAAGACTCGATCTGATCAACATAATCGTTTAGAGGTAAAAATGCGCCTTGTCTTGCCCACTTCACAAAATTCGCATCCGCCCCTTCTGTACCAATGACATCAGGGATATCCCCTGAAGCCATCTTTACGGTAAGCTTATCTGTATATAAGTCATACGGGATATATTGAGGCTTGAACGTAACATTAAACTTCTCATTGATCTTCTTGTTCGCTTCATTATTAGGCTCTGGGACAGGATTTGCCCAGGTCCCATTAAACCAAGTAATCGTCATCGCTTTATCTCCACTAGCTGAAGCCTTATCTCCTCCTGAAGACGAAGGTGCTTGTTCACCTTTAGATGTACATCCACTAAGTACCCCAGTAGCCAAAACTGCTGCCAAAGTCAGCATCGTAACCTTTTTCTTCATCATAATCCCCCTCTTCATTTTAAGGATACTGCTATCATTCGTATTCAACAAAACGAAAAAGCCAGTCACCTGATTGATTACCGGATGACTGGCTACTTAGCTAATTAACAATTCAAATGATAACAGCGATTATTCTATTTATTGTCCCGCTTTTTTCCACTCACCTTCAATACCTGCCTCACTCAGCAGCTTGTTTACATCATCAATAACCTCTTTGCCACCCTTAGCCAAATATTCATTAACATATTTATCCCAATCTGCAATTGGACGCTGGCCTACCATAAATTTAGTCATTTCATTGGTTGCAAATTCATTCAATGCATTGATTTTTGAATAATACACGGAAGAATGGACCCGACCAACCGGACTAATGAAGAAATCGGAGTTTTCGAGCATTCCAACCATGTCTTTGTTAAATGCTTTGGATTCTGGATCTTTGGATTGAACTTCATAAGCTCTCATCGATTCGTCTCCAGCAGCCCAGCCACCGAGCTTCTCATTGAAAAGAGCCATTGGAGCATACTTCGTGAATTCTTCCGTCGGTTCTGGTACACCATCGACCATTTTGTAGCCTTTTCCTTCTCCGCCATATGTCCAGTCATAGTATTCATTACTAGGGTTTTGATCTTTTGCTGGAACATATTGTTCCATGTAATCCATTACCTCTAGGATTTTGTTTACCTTCTGCTCATCCTTCTTCAGAGCGGAGCTGAGCATCCAAATTCGATAATAACCTGAACCGGCAACGTATCCCTTCGTTCCATCCGGAGCCGTAAATGCTGGCATGGAGACAACTTCTGCACCCGGAACATTTTTCTTCAATGTTGGAATATCTAGATTTCCAGCCTGTGCTCCTTTATTCGTTCCTACCTGTTCGTACCAAATCCCCACTTTACCTGCGTTGAAGTCCTTAAACACATCATTGTACGGCTTGGTCGTCCAGTCTTTATCCATTGCCCCAGCTTGATATAATTCATTGATTGCTGTGACCTTCTCTTTGGAGCCTGGTGAGATTTGTCCTGGAATGAGTTGGCCTTCACTGTTCTTATGATACCAAGTGTTAGCCCAGTACGACCCGAAGGATGGGTCATACACAATACCTTTTGCTAAACCTAATCCAATGGTATCATTTTTCCCATTTCCATCAGGGTCTTGCGTAGCGAACGCAATTGCAACTTCTTTTAACTCTTCGAAATTTGTCGGCATTTCAAGACCTAGCTTATCTAGCCAATCCTTACGAATCACCGGCTTCTTCCCTCCACTTGCAGGGAAATAAAGCGGGATGCCGTAGATTTTCCCGTCAACGCTTACTGTATCCCATACGGATTGAGGGATAGCTTTAAAAGTTTCATACTTATCGACATAATCATTTAGAGGTAAAAATGCGCCTTGTCTTGCCCACTTTACATAGTTCGCATCAGCACCTTCCGTACCAATAACATCCGGGATATCCCCTGAAGCCATCTTTACGGTAAGTTTATCTGTATATAAATCGAATGGAATATATTGAGCTTTGAACTCAATATTGAACTTTTCATTAAGCTTCTTATTCGCTTCATTATTAAGCTCTGGAACAGGAGATGACCAAGTTCCATCAAACCAAGTAACTGCCATTGGTTTATCTCCAGTAGCTGAATCTTTGTCTCCGCCTGAAGCACCTTGCTCACCTTTCGATGTACATCCACTTAATACCCCAGTAGCCAGAACTGCTGCCAAAGTTAGCATCATATACTTTTTCTTCATGTTATGATCCCCCTTCATTTTTTCAAAACAGCTAACGCGAATAATTATGAAGTATAATGCTCTATCCCTTTACAGAACCTAGCATCACTCCCTTCGCAAAATGCTTTTGCAGGAATGGATATACGATCAATATTGGAACTGTCGCCACAAGCACAGCCGCCATACCAATCGTTTCTGCTGGAGGTGGATTTACAAAACCAGCTTGGGTCCCAGGATCCACAAGATTACCTTGGTTTAGGATAATCATTTGTCTCAGAATGACCTGCAAGGTCCATTTTGCCGGATCATTTAAATACAGCAGGGCATTGAAATATGAATTCCATAACCCCACCGCATAAAATAATCCAAATGCAGCTAATGCAGGTTTCGATAACGGAAGAATAATTCTCCCGAATATTTGAAGATCATTGGCGCCATCAATGATAGAGGCTTCTGTTAAATCATAAGGAACATTCACGAAAAATTGCCGCATGACAATCAGGTTGAAAGAACTAACAGCTCCCGGAATGATCAAAGCCCACAGGGAATCCATCAAACCGGTTTCCTGAACAATCATGTAGGAAGGAATCATACCTGCGCTAAATACGAACGTAAACAGCACCATGAACATATATACTTTTTGACCTGTTATCTTTCTTGACAATGCATACGCCATCATGGCTGTGACGAGTAGACTGACAATTGTACCTACAATCGTTACATAGACCGTCACCCCAATCGATCGCATAAATTCTTTGGAGGACAGAATGAATTCATAAGCATCAAGTACCCATTTTTTAGGCCACAAAAGAAATTCAGATACTACATAATCTTCATAACTAGCAAAAGACACAACAAACATATAATAGAACGGGAAGAGCATCGCAAGTGCAATGAATGTCAAGAGAACAATATTGAAAATATCAAGTAACTTGTCCGTTTTTGTGTTTTGGAGCACAGGTTTCCCCTCTTTCCTCTAGTAGATTCCGTCACCGCCAAACCGCTTCGACAACCGGTTCGCTCCAACGATCAAAATGAATCCAATAACGGATTTAAACAATCCTACTGCTGTAGCAAAGCTAAAGTCGGAATCCTGAATCCCCTTGAAGTAGACAAAGGTATCTAGAACATTACCAACTTCCATTGTGAATGGGGTTAACATGAGATAGATTTGTTCGAATCCAACATCGAGCACACTTCCGAGTCTCAAGATTAACAAGATAACGATCGTGGCTCTCAGAGCTGGCAGTGTGATATGCCATATTTGTTTTAGACGCGTTGCCCCGTCAACTGCTGCAGCTTCATATAAACTTGGATTGATTCCGGAAAGAGCAGCAAGGAAGATAATCGTTCCCCAGCCTGATTCCTTCCAAATAACTTGAAGTACAATTAAAGGCATAAACCAATTAGGGTCCTGTAAAAAAGCGATAGGCTCCATGTTGAAAACGCTACCAAGAAATCCATTAAGGATCCCGTTGTACTTCAAAAGAACAGTCGAAATTCCCACGATAATAACCCAGGATAAGAAATGCGGTAGATACACGATGGATTGCACAACTCTCTTGAGTGTATTACTCCGCAATTCATTCAGCATCAAGGCCAGTATTATCGAAACTGGGAAGGCAAAGAGAATCTGAAGGAAAGATAAATATAAAGTATTCCATAATACGCGCACGACTTCTTTATCTTCAAAAATGGTACTAAAATGCTTCAATCCGACCCAGTCGCTCTTCAGAAACCCTTGAAAGGGACTGAAGTCTTGAAAAGCTATGATGTTTCCCGCCATCGGTAGATAGCGATAAACAATGAAATAGACAAGGCCTGGAAGCAATAGCAGGAATAGATAACGCTCGCTCCATAAATTTCTCAGTTTATTCTTTTTGTTGCGGGAAGGTTGAATGTGAACTTGATTAGGATCCAGTTTGTTAGATTCAATCTGTGTTAACTCACTCATCTACGATTTCACTTCCTTATACATCATTCTGGAGATTGCTCTTCACTGCTTCTTACACTTTGGACTCTATGAGCTTTAAGATTATTCTCAAAACTCAAACCCTTGTCAACGCGATTTCCCGGTAGAACTCATCCAGTTCAATCGACTTACCCTTGTGCATACGAGACTCTTCTGCTGCAAAAGCCATTAAGTGACTTCGTAAAGATACGCTTGCCGAAGACAAACTTGCGACTCCTTCACCGTAACTTCTTACTTCATTCAAAAAGCTTCTAACGATTTTCGCATCTCCACCACCATGTCCACCAACAGGCTCAGATAGACGTAGAATCGATTCATGCTTGGTCAAGAAGTTAAACAGAGAAATTGAATTGTCGTCCATGTTCCCGCGAATTTCACCTTTGGTCCCCATAATCTGCACAATTCTTGTCTGTTCTCTTGTAAAACCACACATACTGAATGTGGCTGTAGCCCCGCCTTCGAATTCCATGTTAACGACTTGATGGTCAACGACATTATTATCCGATCTGTAAACACATTTCCCGTAGTCCGTTGTTTCCAGTGCAGAAATAATCCCTTCGTTCGTATGATCCTCGGTGAATTTCCTCGCCCAGCCTTTACCTTCTCCAAGATAATATCGACCGGCATGAAATGGACAATCATTCTCCGCTGGACACCCATCAAGGCAGCGTTCTGGCGCACCTAGGGGAGCGTTACTCTCGTTAAAATGCATTAGTGAACCGTATGAACTCACTCGTAAGCAAGGTTTATCAATAATCCAGGAGAGAATATCCATATCATGACAAGACTTCTGCAAAATCATCGGACTTGATTGCTCCTTGTTCTTCCAGTTCCCGCGAACAAAGCTGTGTGACATGTGCATAAACTCAACATTTTCATTTAATTGAACCGAAACGACTTCCCCGATCTGTCCAGTTTCAATGATCTTCTTAACATTTGACCAGAACTCGGTATAACGTAATACGTGGCAAATCGTTAAGAGTCTGTTGTGCTCTCTCGCTGTCCGTTCCATTTCGATACACTCAAGCGGATCTGGAGACATCGGTTTTTCAAGCAGAACATGATAGCCCGCCTTTAATGCTGCGATTGTTGGCCCGAGATGCATTCGATCCATCGTACAGATAATCGCAATGTCTGCCTTTTGATTACCCTCCAGTAGTGCTTCCCACGATTCATAACCGTTGTCGGCAGCAATTTCGTGCTCCTTCATAACTTTGTGCCTTCGATCCGCGTTCGGATCTGCAACGGCTACAATCTTAAGCTCATGCGGATTCTTAAGTGCAAATGGAGCATATGCACGCGCTCCCCTGTCTCCCGCTCCAATAAGAACAGCTGACAATTTCTTCATGTGTCTTCCTGCCTTTCTAGATGTTTCTTGTTGGGACTCAGTTCGTATTTATTTTTTTGGATAAGAGTTTGGTTACCAGCGTCTTGAGAAAAGTTAGGATGTAGTATCAAGAGGAGTATATACAGAGGTGGCTTCTATCAAGTAATGTAAACGCTGTTATAATTGAGAAGAGAAAAATAATAATTTATGTTATTTCCTATACCTTTCGTATTATTTGGATTTTTTTCCAAACAAGTTGGATTTCATTCATGATAATATAGCCATATTTGGTGTGTCAAGAATATTTTTTGGATATTTGGATCGAATGTGATTTTATTTATTGTATTTTGGATACAAAAAACCTGATGTCATTGTATCGACATCAGGTTCTCCCTTATCCTTATTCGCTTAACTCACCGAGTTATATAATCTTCGATTATACGTAGATGATTCTCTCACAATCAGATCACAGGGCAGCAAAACTTTGGGCAAAAATGAATACTGACCGTCTAAATAGTTAGCCATAAACTGTGCGGCCCCTCTTCCAATTTCATATTTAGGAACACGCACCGAAGTAAGTGGAGGACTGGTATACTGTGCAACCGTAATATCATCCATTCCAACAAAGGCGATATCTTGCGGAATTTGGCCTCCCTTTTCCACAACAGCTCTCATCGCAGAAATAGCCATCATATCACTCGCACAAAAGAACGCGGTCGGCCACTCCTCTTTAGGGTGGGTTAATAGCAACTCGGACAGCATGCTATAGCTGTTGTCTAAATTCCAATGGGTATTAATAATCCATTCTTTGGGTAAGGGAAAGTTATTTTCAAGCATGGCAAACTTATACCCCATATAACGCTCTTCATTGTCCATACATTCTGAATGTGGGGGACCACCAATAAATCCAATTTTGGAATGCCCTTGCTCTATCAAATGTCTGACAGCTACCCTAGAAGAATAAATTCGATCACAATCTACGACAGGTATTGAGAGTTCTTCGTCATTAAAACTAACTCCCACCACTGGAATATCCATATGCTCGAGAAGCTCAAACAGCTCTTTATCATACCAACTGATCGCAACGATCCCTTGAACACCCGATTCTTGGATGAGTGCCCTGATTCCATCGGATCCTGTAATTTCATCCGAAGTACGGATGATGGCTTGCAACTTCTTCAATTCATTGATTTGATCATGAAATCCCGCCAACACTTCAGAAAAGTAAGGGTGGTCTCCTAAGAGTTGCCGAGGAACAATACAAGCAATCTGCTTCAATGACGTATCATTATCATGAATAACCGGGCTAATTTTTTCTTTGAAAGAGTACCCCAGTTCAATGGCCGCTTCGTATATTTTTTGTTTCGTATGTTCATTTACCGGGCGGTTTTTATCATTGCTGATTGCCCGTGAGACCGTAGATATAGACACTCCTACTTTCTCAGCTATATCTTTAAGCTTTGTCACTTTTTCCACCATTCCCCTTAGCCAATTTGGCGCCAAATATATTGTACGTTTTGATCATATCATTTTCCCAAAGATTTCTAAACAAGAATATTAATTCAATATCCTCCCCATATCATAAAAAAAGTCCCCATTGATAGCTAAAAAAGCTATTTATGGGGGACTTATTGTATGTCTCGGTGCTATATAAGGACCAAAGGCTACTCTCGCCTTAATCCGCTTTTTCCAATAGTGTCTCTGTACTGAGCGTAAAGCCCTCAATGACGGCATCTTCGTCGACTTCAATCATAATACATCGTTTGCCTTGGAAACTGACTTGTCTCACATACTTTAAATCCTGCGGGCTGACCGAAATGGTAGCTACTTTGGTATCGATCTTGATCGATTTGGTCGTGAATTTCGGCATGACACTATTCGCTTTCAGCTCATAGTTCTTATCATCGACAATCGTCTCAAACGCTCGTTCCACTTTTTCCGGTGTCACGTTCTCTATACCACTTACAGTCAACACACGCTCTACATCTTTATAGTCAAGCTTCGGAGGTTCTTCCTCCTCTTGGTTACTCTCAATAATCTGGTGAATCTCCTCATACACATGCCCGATGATAGCTGCGTCCACCTGCTCGCCCGCCACTTCTCTCACAATATCTTCAAAGATCGCTCTCTCTTCTAGTGCCGTCATGTTCCTCTCGGCCGTCAAGACTTGTTCGATGAAATGAGGATTCGGATCATTCGATTTCCCTGTACAATATAGAACTCGGTTCACGTCTGAATAATTGTCAGTTACGCTAGGATAAAAGAAGCCTTGCTCCGGTGTACTCAGCTTAATAATCGGATCTACAATGACATTGTACTTATATTCCCGCTCCACATAATCAAACAAGAGAGCCTTGCGCTGCTTCTCTGTAGAGTTCACACTGCATAAAATGAACGGGTGCCCGAACACTTCATCCTTCACGCTCTCCTCGGTATCTTCATTCCTTGCCTTGGTCGGCCGATAATACTGGCCTCGAATAAACGTAACTACGGTATCCCGCTCATATCTGGTATCCACCAGCATTTTCTCCACTAGTAGCAACATCAGATCCGTCCATTCCTCGGGATCACCAGTCAACAACCCTTGGTGAAGGAGTACCTGCGTAGGATCTTCTGTTTCCTGCAGAAACTTTAGTTCAAATAGCTTATGATCCAATTCCCCGGTCAATAGTTTTTTGAAATTCCCCATGTATAAGTCTTGCTTCTCTCTATCCACTAATTCAAAGGGATGCCGCTCCCAGTGATAGATTTCGTTCGTTTCTTTCATGATGTACACATTCAGAATATCGTAAATATTCATTAGATCATTATCCAGCTTAAACTGCTTACGTATATGTGCGACTTCTTTCTTGTTCATCGTTCTATACACAACTCCTAGAAAGTAAATTGGCCTTATCAGTATATACGAAATATCAAACTTTCTCTAGAAAGAGTACTTCCTAGATTGGAATAACCTAAGCAAATAAAACAAAAGATACATGTGTTGAATGAACGTGAAGGAGTTGTAGATATGAATGATTTTTGGAACGAAATATGGAAATCGCTAAGCTTGGTCATATTTGGAATGCTAATTCTTCGTTTGTCCGGTCGAAAATCCATTTCACAAATGACGGTACCTACGACCATAGCAATGATTTCAATTGGTACTATTATTGTTCAGCCTATTGCTGAAGAAAATATATTTCTTACTCTAATCGCAGCTGTAATCTTTATTTCTGTTCTGATCTTTGTTGAATATATACAAGTGAAGTGGAACTTTTTTGAGAAGCTTATTACAGGACCCGCTATTATTGTGATCGAAGATGGACAACTTGTAGTCGGTAATTTAAAAAAATTAAGATTAACCGTTGATGGTCTTGAGATGAAACTGAGACAACAGGGCATTTCGAATCTGAAAGATATCAAGACAGCTACGATCGAATCCAATGGTCAACTCGGTTACGAACTGCGGGATTCCGCGAAACCAGTTACCCTCCAACAGCTAGAACAGTTATTTACCAAGTACATAAATCATACAGATGGTCCCGTGTATACTTCCAACTCAGAATCAGAATCAGATCGCATCAATTTATTTGATGAAATCAAAGTAGGTAAAGAGCATGTAGAAGATAAGAAGCTTCAATAAAATGAATAGAACGACTATTCAAAAAGCCTAATATCAGCCGCTTTGACGTGACCTGGTAATTGCTCATATGTACCCATTTCTTTAATCATTGGATAAATCTCTTGTAATGCTTCCCTACTGAGTCTTCCGATCGTTGAATACTTCACCATATCCTTAGATGTGATGCCCGAGAAGGCTCTAGCAAAATGGTTGGTCGGCAATACGGCTGTAATTCCGATCCCGTAGTTAGCCGCCGAAAAAGGGGTGTATTCACCGATAAGAATTTCACCTGCATGTTGTATCTGGGTCAACACGTGATCCTCAATATCATGCTCACACACGACCATGACATGTTCTGGAGCGAACCAATTGATAAACGCACAAGCTTTATCCACGCTTGAGGCAACAACGATTGCCCCCTTACCTTGAGGACCGAAGACATTCTCTAAATATAATCTTCGCACGCCCTCAACCTCATCAATACATCTCCATAGAAGCTCTTCGACTTTTCGCGCAAGGCTTCCCGATGTGGTGACCAGTATAGAAGAAGAATCTGGACCATGCTCCCCTTCATTGATGAGATCATATGCCACCTTTAATGGATCAGCCGTTTCATCTGCAAATATCACACACTCTGTGGGACCAATACCTAGCACACTCTTCTTCCCATAGGTCATTGCAACACTCATGGCTGCTGCAATTCCTCCAGGTCCAGGGCCAAAGATCCCATCAACCTCAGGAATGGAAGCAGTTCCTTGCGCGAATCCTGCTATGATGGCTACCCCATTGCCTACGACGAATTGATCAGCACCAGCAAGTCTTGCGGCAGCGACTGTTCCCGGATCTCCAGTTCCGTCAGGTAACGGAGGCATCCCCACAACGATTTGTCTAACACCTGCTACTTTCGCAGCTACGACCAACATGATGGCAGTCGAGATTAGCGGACCTTTTCTTGCAGGTATCCATATACCGACAGACTCTAACGGACTTATGCTTTCACCGATCACGGTTCCAGGCCTTATCTCCTTCTCCCAGGATTTCGGCAACATCGCTAAGTTAGCATCCTGCACATTGTTAATCGCTTGTTCTATAGCAATTCGAAAGGATGGTGACAGTGAAGAAATGCTATTCTGAATGTATTCATTTGATAGCATCAGTTCATCCAATACAGCATCGTCGTATTTCTTGGTGAGACTTCTAATCCCATCATCGCCGTGACTTGCAACCTCATCAAAGATCGATAAAACCCCATCTAGAACATCCCTGTTGAACAATGTTTTGTGTGTTTTGAACCGTTCTTTAATGATTTCATTCTGTTCTGGGATGGTGTAAATCATACTTTGGCTTCGCATCATCTTTACCTCCAGTGTTAGATATAAGCAAAAAAAGAGCCACGTGGATAAAAATACCCACATGACTCTTATCATTCAAGTCCGTAGGTATAACGCCAATAAGCGCTTGTACCTACGGAGAAAATCCGTAATACAAACGCCTAACGATGATGATGGCTATAGGATTTAGGAAGCATGACTACACAACCGATCATAAGAACAACCTCCTCAACCACACTTGGACTTATTATAAGTTGGAGTTCATACTTTGTAAATACTTTCCATTCGTTAACCTAACATTTCATCATATACTACGACGTAGTTCATAAAAATACTGTACTGCTGGATGCTTTAACTTCATCTTCTCGCTCATGTTTAAGATTCGCTTCTTACCAACACGACGATCAACCAATGCTAGAATGTTCAATAAGATATCGTCGCTTTCGATACTCTCATCTATGGATGTAGATAAAAACTTGTTAGCCACCACAATGAAATTCGACTTGCTTAATGCAGCCTGTGCTGACAATAGTTCCTTTGCACATTCTGTTATTTTCCTGTTTCTCGCAATGACTACTAGGCGATCCTCCGGGACAGGCCCCTTCGTATCTTTTCTGACCGCTTCAATTTCTTCTTCGCTGATTGGAATCTGGAATTCTGGATCATTCTTAATTTCGAGCTCCGTCTGATACCATTTGATCACGCTAGATTTATCGTTCATATTGAGTATGTTCTTTTTATCTACTGAAATATAACAAAGTCCCGCTTTATCCGGTACATACCGATAACCCGTTGCTCGGTATTCTACTCTTCCGATGAGCGCAGGACAGAGAAAACTCTCCAACTGTTGCTTCAATTTACTCCAGGACATATATCCTCCTATGTTCTCTAGGCCTGACTATAAGATATGTGACTGTCAGGTAGGTTCGTTTTTTTTTCGACTTTAACACCTTTAAATACTACCCTATAAAATAGAGGAAGGAATTAATGGATCGGAAATCCCCTCATCCATAATCCCTTCCTCGATTATATCACGTCTTATTCATTCACCGTTGTATCCAATAATTCGTTAACGTCCTTCATCTCTCTGTACTGCATAATCAGCTCAAGCCTTCAATATGTCCTGCCTCATCCAGCCGTATGCGCCATGCAGCTGGTTCCGCAGGTAGTCCCGGCATTGTGACGACCTTCCCTGTTAATACAACAACGAATCCAGCACCTGCCGACCAGCGGACATCCTGCACCTCAATGGTGAACTGCTCTGGAGCCCCGAGCACAGTCGGTCGGTCTGTAAATGAATAGGGCGTTTTCGCCATACAGATCGGAAGATCCTGCACACCAAGGCGTTCCAGTTCCTGAAGTGCTCGCTTCGCAGCCGGGCGGTATCTAACCCCAGCTCCACGATAGATACGTGTAACGATCGTCTCAATTTTCTCGACTAGTGGCATATCATCAGGGTATAGCAGCTCAAAGTCATCTGCCGATGAACCATCGGCCAGCTCTGCCACTTCCTGCGCTAACTCACGGCACCCTTCGCCGCCAAGCTCCCAAGCTTCCGATAGAATCGCCTTCACGCCAAGCTCTGCACAGAGTTCGCTAATCTGCGTAAGCTCTTTCTCCGTATCCGCCGCAAAGCGATTAATAGCGACGATGACTGGGACGTTGAAGAATCGCATATTCTCGATGTGACGACGCAAATTAACGAATCCGGACTGGATCGCATCGGCATTGTCCTCCAATAGCTCTTGCTTCGGAACACCTCCGTTGTATTTCAATGCACGTACGGTCGCAACAATGACCACGGCTGCTGGTTGCAGATTTCCCTTACGGCACTTAATATCCATGAATTTCTCCGCACCCAGATCAGCACCAAAACCCGCTTCCGTTACGACATAATCGGCTAACTTGAGCGCATGCCGAGTTGCTCGTATGCTGCTACAACCGTGGGCAATGTTCGCGAACGGACCACCGTGAACGAATACCGGATCTCCTTCAATGGTCTGTACCAGATTCGGATGGATCGCATCCTTTAGTAGGGCACACATCGCATCTACCGCCCGAAGCTCTTTCGCCGTCACCGGCTCCCCATCTATATTATATGCCACGACAATTCTGCCGAGCCGTTCCTCCAAATCCGCCATATCCGCTGCTAAACATAGCACTGCCATCACTTCTGAAGCCGTTGAGATCAGAAAGCCATCTTCACGCACTGTGCCATTGTTGTCACCAATACCGATCACAATCTGGCGCAGTGGCCGATCATTCATATCAAGCGCTCGTTTCCATACTATACGTGATGGGTCAATGTGTAACACATTGCCTTGGAACAGATGATTATCTATAAGCGCCGCAAGTAGATTATGCGCAGATGTAATCGCATGAATATCCCCCGTAAAATGCAGATTAATATCCTCAGCTGGTACAATCTGCGCTTTGCCACTGCCTGTGGCACCGCCCTTCATGCCCATGCACGGTCCAAGAGATGGCTCGCGTAGTGCAGCGGCTGCTGTCCGTCCAATTCGGTTCAGTCCCTGTGTAAGTCCGATCGTTGTGAGCGTCTTTCCTTCCCCCGCTGGCGTCGGATTCATGGCCGTAACAAGAATAAGCTTGCCATTGGGCCGCTGAGATATAGAGTCCCATACATCCTCGGAAAGCTTCGCTTTCCATTTCCCGTAAAGCTCAAGCTGATCTGCTTCAAGACCTAGTTGTGCTGCAACTTCTGTGATTGGTTTCATATCTGCCTCCATACCTATTCCGCTTTGTTCTCTATTTTTACTGTTAAGCTGAATCCTCTATATAGAATATTATAAAAAAATTCACTCCCAAAAGTTCATGATCATGAGGCGAATTTAGTACATGCATGTTGAAGATGAAAGATACTTATAGTATTCTCCATTAGGGCTCTCTTCGATCGTATACACCGAAAAAAACCTCTCCTTATTTGGAGAGATTAGAAATATCGATCAGTCTACGTATTAACACTTCTTAAGCTGTAATTTCCACTCCTCATGGAATCCCAATAGTCTGAGGTCAACATCATTGTATGCTTCTATTATTGACTCCAATCCTATCACCCATGTATTCCAAGTAGAAGAATCTGTTACAAGATATTTCAAATTAAATATCATAGCATATAACTGATTTTCTTTAATATCTTTAGTCTTGTCCTGTCTCTTGAATTTTACGCTTATAGGTAATTTTTGATTAAACAACCTACTATAATGAGCACAACGATTTCTCACAATAGTTAACACGTGTAACCAATTTGATATTTCCTCATATCGCAAATTATAATGCTTGGATATTTCTTTTTTATCTTTACTCTTAAGATTCTTAAAAAGCTTAGAAAGCCAACTGAAAGTTAATACCTCTACAGCTACCCAAACAGGGAATTTACCAGAGTATTTTGAAATATGATGGATTACAAATGGATCTTTCGATTTTGCTATGTTTCTACAAAGCTCTTCATTAAAATCCTTACACCAAGTATTGTTATTAAACATAGTTTCATCTTCATACCCATCAGGACCGTAATTATGAGCAATAGTATAAGAGATGTGTGTTCTAAATGATATTTCAACATATTCAATTACTTTCATTAAGTGCTGCCTTAAAAGAGAATCAAATTCATAATGTCTATATATCCGCTCAAAGGTTGTATTAGTGAAAAACTCATCATTTTGTTTGAATGTTAAAGCATAAGCAGTAAACCTATAGTAGTTTACTCGCTTCAGTACGGAAAGTGCACTGGCTTCATCAGAGATGATTAAGCCCCTGGAGCGAAGTATTTCGATTTGTTTCTCATATGTGGTAGGAGGCTTCAACACAACATCACTCATCGTCATAAAAATCACCTTTATAAAAAAAATGTCCGGCCCTCTTTACGCTTCCATCGGAGAGGCGCGGGCCGGATCTGTTACCTTAATGATAAAATAGCTGGTATATTAAGTCAACAATAATAAATTTTCATTATTTCATATTTATCCTGAATCAACTTCAAACATAATATATAGATATCCTTACAAAAAAAAGACTGTCGACAAGAACCTTCGACAGTCTCAGTAAGGGAATCTACTCCCCTTTTTATTTAGTTAAATATTACTTAGCCCAATACTGCTCGGCAATACGCTGTCCTTGCTTAATCTTCGCCCATTGCTCATCTTCCGTTAACTCATTACCGCCATCACAGGACGCAAAACCACACTGATGAGAGAGTAACAATCGATCCTTATCAATAATTTTCGATGCCTCATCCAGCATTCTAACGACCCGCTCCTCATCGTCAAGTGTGTTCGTCTTAGAAGATAATAATCCAAGCACAATTTCCGTGTCAGGCTTATCTTTGAACACCGCAAGTGCCTCAAGAGAACCTGCACGATCATCATCCCATTCCAGGAAAAAGCGATCGTATTTAAGCTGCTTCAAGAACAAATTCGCAATTTTGGCATAGGAACCGCCACCCATATTACGGGAATCGTAGTTACCACGGCAGTTATGGGTCCACATTTTCAAACCTAGGCTATGACCGTAATCGATGACTGTATTGTTAATATCTATAAATTCAGCAGCTAGAGCCTGTACTTCCTCTTGATTGATACTCTCGCCTGTATAGGGGGAGTTCGGGTTATCATCTGCAAATAGCTCCCATAAGCAATCATCGAATTGAAGGATTTTCCCTCCAGCCGCAGCGAACTCCTCTACAAATTCTTTATACGCCTTAACAAGGCCCTGTTTAAGCTCCTGTTTATCTTTATACACGGCATCTTTACCACCAATATTATCTGACCAGGATAACTCGCCAAAAATATGGGATGGAGATGGTACACATAGCTTCGTTTCACGGTCGCCAGCTAGGGCTTGAAGCTTTTTGTATACATGAATAAAATGATGGTTCTTCCCACTCAATTCATCCGTAATGCGTAAACCAATATCTTTTCGAGTCTCGTATTTCGAAGTTCCATCGGTATCTCTGAAGAAATATCCATGGTCTGCGATATAACGGTTAACCCCTTGGAATCCCCAAACAAAGTCTAGATGCCACATGGATTTAGAGAATTCCCCATCTGTTAAAATGGTCAATTCATTCTCAATTTCTTTATCGACAACAGCCTGAATCGCATCGGATTCTGACTGCTCATACCCCTTTAAATCATCGTAAAAAGGATAGTTAATATCATCACGATGTTCAATTTGATGCTTATATTCTAATAAATCCGACGGACGTAACAGGCTACCTACGATTTGAAATCTATTGCACATTATAGTTCCTCCTCCATGTCACAAAGCTCTTTATGTAATGCTTTGATTCTAGCATGAAGGAATCCGATCGAAGTAACACTTATAATCGATATCTAGTTATAGCCAAAAGCTATAGCAAACTTCTAATTTCATATTATTCAAAATTGTTTGCTTCGAAATGATCCAGCAACGCTCGGATTTCATCCGTTGATTTCGTATTCATCAATTGATTTCTTAGTTCGCCTGCGCCTCGGAATCCTTTGACATAGATTTTGAAGAACCGCTGAAGCGCTGAAACAGAGCGAGGTAATGCCTCGATATACTGATCATGCAGATCAAGCTGCAATCTTAAGAGATCAAGATACTCTTTACTACTATGCTCTCTCGGTTCTTTTTCAAAGGCAAACGGATTTTTAAAAATACCACGCCCAATCATCACGCCATCCACACCATATTTTGTGGCAAGCTCCATCCCCATTTGACGGTCAAGAATATCACCGTTAATAGTAAGCAGTGTATTTGGCGCAATTTGATCACGCAACTCTTTTATCTCCGGAATTAGATCCCAGTGTGCATCAACCAGACTCATTTCATCTCTAGTACGTAAATGAATAGAAAGGTTCGCGATATCTTGCTTTAAAATATGTGCTAACCACTCTTTCCACTCTTCTACTTCCTTAAAGCCAAGACGAGTTTTCACACTGACCGGTAGTCCGCCCGCTTTTGCCGCTTGAATAAGTTCTGCCGCAACATCCGGACGAAGAATTAGCCCGCTGCCTTTCCCTCTTTGTGCCACATTCGGAACCGGACAGCCCATGTTAATATCAATCCCTTTAAAACCCATCTCCGCTAGGCCCTTGCTCATCAGGCGGAAATTCTCAGGTTGGTCTCCCCATATATGTGCAACCATTGGCTGTTCATCCTCCGTAAACAATAGGCGTCCCCGAACACTTTTCATTCCTTCTGGATGACAATAGCTCTCTGCGTTGGTGAACTCCGTGAAAAACACATCCGGTCTACCTGCTTTAGCTACCACATGACGAAATACAACATCAGTTACATCTTCCATCGGTGCAAGTACGAAGAACGGTTTTGGTAAATGCTCCCAGAAATTTTCTGCCATATATAAATTCAAATCCTCTCATGATAAGTAAATCGTCAAATCTTCATTTAAAAATGAGAAACGAAATCATTTTAAAGTATACCCTAGCTTTATTCATTTATCATCTTCAAACGAAGTCTTCTTTTTCTTGTAGCTACAGGAAAAAAGCCCCTCAATGTCTTGAGGAGCTTTCAACGATTCGCTCTAAGTTTTGTAGCTCTATCATTTCTTCTCGTAGTACTTACGATGAAGCTCCTTAACCTGCTCTGCAAGCTCGGGAACAGGACCATCAACTGTGATATCGCGAATAACCTCCTGGATCGCAAGATTGCGCACACGAGATGCAGGTATTCCCATTTCATTCAGCCATTGTGCAAATTGGGCCGAAGAACTAGCATACACGATCCGTCCCAAGCCAACCCAGCCGTGGGCCGCAGCACACATCGGGCAGTGTTCACCGGAGGTATATACGGTTGCTTTGCTTCTTTCCTCTGGAGACATATTCTCAGCTGCCCACCGTGCCAAGTAGAATTCTGGGTGCTGGGTATGGTCGCCACCGGCAATATGGTTGTGATCTTCTACAAGTACATTGCCGCTCTCTGAGACAAGGACAGAACCGAATGGCTGATCACCAGCTTCCAGAGCCGTCCTTGCAAGTTCGATACAACGCTTAAGATGCTTCATATCTAAATCATTAATCATGGTATTCACATTCCTTTCTTATTGGCTTGGTTTGCTCTATCTATCATTTATATCACTGCGAACCTCTCAAAACAATTCGATAGATCGATTACTTGTACACTGCTATGATTGTCAGCATCGATTTTCCAAATTATGCAACAACAAAGGCTATAAATCGTATACAATGATAGTATATTGGAACTATTATACATTCGATGGATTGTACCGTATGAAAAAGGAGTGCAAGGGATGGCTATTATTGAAGTAGTTAAGTATGACGGACCTCCTGGCGTATTCGCTTGGCGTTACCCGAATCAGGAATTAGGAACATGGACCCAATTGATTGTTCAAGAATCGCAAGAGGTGATTCTCTTCAAAGAAGGACAAGCTTTGGATTCCTTCTCAGCAGGGCGTCATACATTGAGCACTGCAAATATTCCAATCCTCTCTAACATTATTAATCTTCCTTTTGGCGGCAAGTCTCCATTTACCGCAGAGGTGTGGTTTATAAATAAGCTGAGTTCACTGGATATCAAGTGGGGGACAAGCACTCCTCTACAACTGCAGGACCCGAAATTCAATATTATTGTATCCGTTAGAGCCTTTGGACAATTCGGAATTCAGATCGAAGATCCACGTAAATTCTTACTTAAACTGGTGGGTACACTCCCAACATTCGACCAAGATACATTAATAAAATATTACCGCGGCGTCCTCATGTCTAATATCAATGAAATCATTTCTTCATACATTATCCACAAAAAAATCAGTGTAGTTGAAATTAATGCCTATGCCGCAGAAATATCCAAGCATATTCAAGAGGCTATTACGCCTTCGTTCAGGGAAATGGGTATATCTCTTCTGAATTTTTATATCGACTCGATCAATACTCCTGCCAATGACCCGGCAGCTATGAGAATCAAAGAGGCTTTAGCTAAAAAAGCAGAAATGGACATCATCGGCTATACCTATCAGCAAGAGAGATCCTTTGACACGCTAGAGGGTGCAGCAAAAAATCCAGGAAGTAGCGCAGCCATCATGGGTTCAGGACTTGGCATGGGCATCGGAATGGCAGGCACGATGTACGAAACGGTAAATCAAATATCCGGAAATTTGAGAGCGTCACATAACAATGAATCCCCCATTCTGCAGAGAGCTTGTGATAAGTGCAATACACTCAATTCAGAGAATGCACGATTTTGCTCGGGGTGTGGACAATCTATGCTTACTACATCTTCAGAAAAACCTATCATATGCAGCGATTGTGGCCATCCGATACCCCCTCATGCTAAGTTCTGCGAACATTGTGGCGATCCGCATCTTCCTTGCCCTACTTGTGGAAAGGACTACTCGCTTAACGCAAAGTCATGCTCGTCCTGTGGATCAGAACTGCCGAAGCCTTGTAAAAGTTGTGGTGAGCTACTGGATCCCAAGGCTAAATTCTGCCCAAGCTGCGGCAGTAGCAATGTGCTGAAATGTACAAGCTGTCATCACGAAGTCTTACCAGGACAGAAGTTTTGTATAGAATGTGGCTCAACGGTGTCTTGAATGGGGGGAACAACATTTTGAATGCAGGAACTAGGTTTAAACGTTGGAAACTGCTATTCCTGATTATGATATCCGTGATTACCATAGTCGTAATAGGACTGGTGAGAGGTTGGGGCAGCACGAAACACTGGATATTTGACATGGCTATAGGCTGCTTGGAGCTTGTGGTTCTATGGAGTATATCTCAGGTCATTCGGAAGGGCCATGGGCATCCCCCGTTTCCTTTTCGTATAGCATCTGGGCTAGTCATCTTGTTCTATGCGGTCTTCTGCATTCTAGAGATCACGCTGTTCGGTTCTGTACTCAAGCTGTCACCCAGCTCATATATGGCAGTGCATGTTGTCGCCTTTGTAGGCTGTGCAGTTGTATTCGTTGTCATCGAACGCTTCGGACAATATGCTGCGGCTCTGCATCGTAAAGACTCAGAATTACTGAGCTCCAAGCGAAGAATGAGTGACAGAGCTATCTCTGTGCGTGAGCAAATCCAGAGGATGCCTGAGCTGCCTCAGCAAAAGGAGTTGCTTGCTGAAATCCATGAATTAGAGGAAACTCTTCAATTCAGTGATCCGGTATTGAACGCACCCAGCGATGAAATTAATCAATTAATAGAACAGAAATTCTCACTTCTAGAGGACCAGATGAAGCTGATTATAGAAGTCCCGGCAACTGAAAGACCGAGGTTAATTCAAGAAGCCTTCCTATTGGTCAGAGATATTGACAGAACGGTAAGCGAACGGCGCTGAGCTTAGCTTAGAATGATACGAATATTCATTACAAGGAGAACGAAAAGATGGAAGATCATTTACCTTATAAATCAAAATATTTCACGTTCGACAAGATTATTTTAACACTCACCTTCATATTATATCCCGTCGGTCTCTTGATGCTATTAATCCGTGTACTAGCGACTCATGTTCACCACTCTCGCAGGGGAAGAAATCACCGATTGATCGGATGGCTCTGGGTCTATACTTATGTTTTACTCGAAGGCCTCTTAGTGATTTCTATTGACTTTAACGTCCCTGAGGATGCTCAACTTTTCTGGGAGTCTATCTGGCTATATGGAATCATACTCCTAACACCAGCTATATTTTGTTTCATTATGGGGAGCCGGGCAGATCGCAAATTCAGCCGATTATTACGCCAGTATTTCTACTTTGTAATGAACAAAGGGATCAGTGAGATCGATCATATTGCCGTGGAGACGAAACAATCTCCCAACCACGTCATTCGAGACTTGGATTTTATGATCACAGAGCAGATGCTGCCCTTCGGCCGAATCCAAAATGGCATTCTCGAACTTGAGCCTGAAGGGTACCATGAAGCGTATGATGAGGAAGACGAATACGGTGATGAGGAATATTATGAATATGACATAAGCAAGGATCAGGAGCGCGGACCTATATCCATGGAATGCCCGAGCTGCGGAGCCAGGATCATTGTGAATGCTAACGATGCGAAGGAATGCGACTATTGTGGTAACGTGATTAGTGCATAATATTGCTTCTAAGCGTCACAACAAAATAACCGAAGATGCCTTGAAGTTAGATGGCATCTTCGGTTTATTTATTTTCCAGATGTCACTTCATCATTCAACGAAGCCCTTCATCCTCTATTCTTCGGGCTTAATACATGCACGCCCTTCTCGGAAATATATCCGAATAAAGCACCCAGAATCAATGCTGCAGTGCTACCGCTAAGGTTAAATCCTGTTGCAAAAAATGTAGATGCTCCGATAAATGTCCCGGGTATAAACCCTAGCCATTTGAAATACGACTGCAAGCACATGCCACATGCACCTATCGCTACAGCAACACCGAGACCTAGCGTTTCACCTAAGAACAGAGCGAAAGCACTCGACATTTGCATCATAAGAAAACCCCAGATCACACCGCTAAAATTCGTAATCAACGTGGACTTGAGCCCCTTATTTCCACCACCGACAGCAAAAAAGGTTGACCATCCTAGGAAACCAGCAAAAGTAATCAACTCTAGTGACAGGCTTAGCGCCGCCCAAATCCCCGATAAAATTCCCGTTACCATCCCGATCACGATTAATAATGACATCTGATATCCTCCAACCATTTCAGCATATTTACCAAGTCGAACCACGTATGGTTGGCACTAGCATTAATTATTAGATTTCTCAAACATCACTTTTTTATACCAAGACAGATGCTGCCATAACGGCCAATGCCTGAACTGCCTTCGATAATCGCCATAGTCAAAAACGAAGATCTCCGGCTGTTATTTTCGCCAGAGATCTTCGTTCGTGATGCCAATTTGTGGCTTCATATAAGCGTCTATAAAGCTTGTATCAAATCTGCTTAAATCACTTCAACTTTCTTCTCTCTTCGCACCATGTAGAGAGATAATGCTAACCCTAAGATGAGTACAGCACCGCAAACAATAGACTCTATCCCTATAATTCCTGTTACTTCAACTAAAATATTATCAAAACTGAATAATGTAACAAAGACACTGCGACTTAACGCTACTAGCAAGGCGAAAGCGGGAATTAGCTTCAGGATCAATGTTATCGAATTCTTACTTAACCTTGAAAGCACGAACGCAGCGGCTGCAGCTCCCAAACACAACATATAGAGCAGCACAATATAGACCATGATATATTGGCCGTACGTGATATCAAACCAAAAGGCGACGGATTGACGGTTAAGGAAAGAGGTAAGCCCATTATTCCAAAAGAGCCATGTACCGTTTGAACTGTAAATCGCCCCGAACACTAAAATTAGAGCTGTCGTCAATAAAAATGCCGAAAGGATCACGGCGATAAGCTGCTGCTTCAGAATCCTCCTGCCTTGCTTAGCGGTATACTGTAACAAGTGAACATTTCTGGAACGGTCGGTGACTATAAGCGCCGAAACGAATATCAGCACTGCCAATACCGCCAATATCGCCAGTTCTTTGGTATAGGTGACCGTATTATCGAATACCCATCTATCCATGATGTTTCTATACTCTTCCGTTTCCCGAATTTCCATAATACGAGCAAGCTTTTTTTCGCTTGTGGTTTCTGAAGCTAAGCGATCCAAAATGAATTGGTATTCGTCTAAACGCCCCTCTATAATATTGATAGCTTGCAGATTAAATCCGACAAAGCTACTATCTTCTCCTCTTCCAAACAATGTCCAAATCGCATTCTTCTCCATTTCTGTCATATCTCTTTTTAATCTAATCCTTTCAAAATCCTCATAGGTATGTATCCCAGCTTCAGATAATATTGGCGTGACCTTAATATACGTATCTGCTTTATCAATCAAATCTTCACGGGTTTCTGTAACAAATTCAGAATGCTCTTCAGCCTCCAGTGTCGGACCATACCTCTGCGTCATTTCGACACTATACCCGACTTCCTCGGACATCGAATGCCCATGCGAAAAATAATTTATGTAATATCCCATAAAAATAGAATAAAATAAGACGCAAATCAGCACGATCACTATAAGCATCTTGACGTTCCATATCTTTTTCATCTCATACAAAACAATCCTCATGTCAAATCCCTCTTTCTGAAGTAAATCAAGGCCAATAGGCATAAAGCGATTAATACTATAAGCGATACGCAGAGCCCCAGAGATTCAAAATGAGGCCAAAGAATGTCAGAGTCTCCATCCGTAAACCATAGACTGTGCTTCAGCCACAACCAAACAGGTGAGAGCATAGAATAATATTTGACGTATAAACTTTCAGTCATCGTCTGAGGTATTTGCATCGGGAACACGATAAAAGCCGCATTTATCGCAAGAAAAACCATAAAGCCGATATAGTGATTACGTATAAACACACCTACGCAGATAGCCGTAAGCGATAAGCATACAATTACGCCTGCGCTCATGCCAAGCATGGCCAGAAAATACGTAAAGACATTAAAGCTGTACCATGTCACGAATGGCCTGTGTCCGGCAAAAACATCAAACCGGTAATTAAATACACTTGATACGCTGCTACCCCATATCCCCTTATAATCGTTGAGCAAGAAATAAATGAGAAAAGTACACAAAGCTAAAAGGGCATATACACCGATCCCAGCTGATAGGGACGATGTCATTTTTGTACGTAGAATCCGGCGGCCTACTCTAGTGGAATATACCACCGCTCCTGTCTTTTGGTTATTCTCATATCCCACTGAAAGAAAAACCATAAGGACCGAAATGAGAGCACCTTCCACGATCAGCCATCCTGTTAACCCGTTAAAAAGCTTTTGATGCTGGTTGTAAGTGGACTCCCCAAAGTAAAGCGTCAGACTTTCATCATTCGCGGCCTTTACATCAACAACTTTCTGAAGGGCCAAGTATTTATCCCGTATAGCCTCAGCAAATCTGCCTGTTGCCCCTCCTGCGAGTATATAGCTTTCCCCGATCCCCTTCGTCTCGTAATCCTCAAACACATCGATCACATGGTGAGTATCAGCTCTAAGCTGCTCTAAATACCCTCTCTGTTCGCCGCTTGCCGAGAATTGCGAGAGCTTTTCATTAAAGGATTGTCCCAGAGTATCCCCCGTATCCTTGGATACAGTACCAACAAAATCCGCGTATGGGTCGCCAGAATAACTTGTAACTAAATAAATGTTATACAGCAGACAGACTGCGATAAATCCCCACACCGCCAGGGACGACAGCAGCTTTCTTAGTTCAAGCCAATAAATCAGCATCAGAGCACCTTATCCTGGTAGACATATAAAAAAACATCTTCAAGATTCGTTGTTACACGACGTACTGACTCGCTTGAAAATTCTACATCGCTTGCAAACCGTACAAGTCTTCGTCCATCCTCCTGCCGCTCCGTCAAAGAAAGAAACGGCTGCTTTATCGCTTCGATATCCCATGTTTCAAATATTTTACCGCTTAATGTGTTGCAGATATTGGTGGGGGAATCGCAGCACAACAGCTTGTGGTCTTTGAGCATAATGACATTATTAGCAATGGTTTCGATGTCCGATACGATATGCGTGGACAAAATGACAATTCGATCTTTGGAGAGAGCGGAAATTAAATTGCGGAAGCGCACCCGCTCCTTAGGGTCCAACCCCGCAGTCGGCTCGTCCAGTATCAGAATTTTAGGGTCATTCAGCATAGCCTGAGCGATGCCCACCCGCTGAATCATACCACCCGAAAACTTGCGCATTTTTTTATCAATGACTTCATTCAGCGAAACTAGCCCCAAAAGCTCCTCAACCTTGTGATTAGCAGTGGTTCTGTCAATCCCCTTTAGAGCGGCCAAGTAATGGAGGAACTGACGAGGTGATTGGTTTTTATAGTAGCCAAACTCCTGCGGCAAGTATCCGATAACATCACGATAGCCTTCGTTTAAGCTGACAATATCGCTTCCCTCCCATAAGATTTCTCCTTTTGTAGGGAACAGCAGAGTAGTAAGCAATTTGATGAGCGTGGTTTTGCCCGAACCGTTTGGCGCTAGCAATCCGTACACCCCATTAGTAAACTCTAGTGAGATGTCCTCAAGAGCGGTAAAACTACCAAATTTCTTCGTAACGTGATTAACGGCCAGCATAATATACAACCTCTCTTTTATGGAACTTCATATGTCGTTTTATTTCGACCAGAAAAAAAGCAAACACAATGATAGTGATGAGCAGAATCACGGCAACCGGTATCCGGGCTAAAAACTGATCCCATACCTGGCCGAAAACATTACCCAGAACAAAGCCTAATCCCAACCAAAGTAGAGCAGTAGCCCCATAAATCCATACCCGGTTAAAAAGCCGTAGCGTGACCAGGGTCAAAGCCGCACAAAGAAATAGGGTACAAAAAGAAACTGACAATGCTTTAAGCAAGCTGTAATCCACCGGCGAACGGCTAAAATACAGACTTATCAATGTACAAAACACAGCCCCCAGCAGTGAAAAGCATAGAACACGGAAGGCGGTTATTTGCTGTATCGTATATTTGTAGGTCATTTTGATGGCATACAGTCCTCGAACCCGCTCATTGATTTCGGTAATGCTCACCGCAGCAAGAAAGAAAACCGGAGCAAGTGCGAACAATGCCGCATACGGGTGCTGTTCTGGAAGAGGAAACATCTTAATCCATATCAGAGTGACAGCGAATGTTATCAGGATTGCCGGCCCCGAATCCCAAAATATATATCGGAGTCCCAGAGCGCAATAGAGCTCGTAAATATAGGTCCACAAGCTTTTGGGCTTAGATAAACCTTTCGATAAAACATCTTCAATCGATCTGTTTTTTTCGTATGGAGATGGCTTAATGATATTCATCCTTAAACTCCTCTCTGAGCATTTTCAACAAGCGGTAATATTTCGTTTTCACCGTTGACTCCGGAACCGCAAACAGTGCTGCGATCTGAGAAAAGGTATACTCCCCAAAAAACTTCAACCTGAAAATTTGCTGTATATCCACTTCCAATGTATTGACATAACCTTGCAGCCGCAGTAATAAATCCTTCATTTCTATTTGACGTGCGAACTCGGCTTCGTCAGGGATATCAACATCTTCTACAAGAAGAACAAGCTTGCTTTTTACGGATCGGCTGCGAAGATAATCTATCGTTTTATTAGTCGCAATCCGATACAGCCATGTTCGAAAGCTTGCTTGCTTCCTATCATAATTGGAGATCGATTGCAGCATTGAAATAAAGATCGTTTGGGTTAAGTCCATAGCCGATTGTTTTTCAGAGATTTGCCTAAAAACATAAATGTAAATTTCATCATAATACTCCCGTATCAATATGTCGGCCGCTGCCTTGCTGCCTGTTCTTTGTATTTTGCGTATAAGCCTGATTTCCCCATTCAAGTTCACACCTCCATTTTGTCCTTCAACAGGTATATTCGTTCCGGATCATTGAATAGTTTCAACATAACATTTTTTATATATAAAAACGCCTAGGCTCCCTCAACCGTTGGAAAATAAAAGCCACAAAAAAAAGAAGCAGGAATTCTCCCGCTCCGTTGCTGTATACGCTAATACATCTCAACACAATCCAGTAAACTGTTTGTCATCTACATCCTTCTAATGTCTTGAGTTGTATAACTTCCCTTTATGCATCAACCGTCTTTTTTTCGGCAGCCTGGCAACTGCTTCTGCACTGCAACTAGCATCTACAAATACAAAACTTGCTTCGTCTCCAGTCTTAGGCCACACTGGTTCACCTTCACCATTCAATGGCGTTATTCCTTGTGTAATTAAGCTTAAACTTTCGCGTAACGAGCGTTCACTTGATTTCCCAGTATAGTCGCAAAAATTATGCACTTTTTCCAAAACATCTCCAGGAACATAAGGACTCCAAGAATCAAAAAAACCGTCACAGCCCAAGGCAACTTTAACCCCTTCCTCTCTCAGAATATCAATTGGAATGAGTTCAGAGTTTATAGAAATAGGGATAGTAGACATAATTCCCACATTAAGCACGCTTAATTTTTCGGCAAATTTCTTTTGCATATGAGGTGACAATTTACTTAAACCAAATGCATGACTAAAAGCAGTGGCTCCCTTATAATCTTGTTCTTTCACCATGTCTAGCCATTTATCCATAGTATAGAAACCTACTTGTCCTCGATCATGCAGATGCATGTCGACATCCACATCGTACTCTTTAGCTATATCCATTGTGACTTGTAATGATCTTTCGATGTCTTTATCAATGCCTGCCGGGTCAAGTCCCCCTAGGATTGTTGCACCAGACTCCAATGCTTGTCTTAATAAGTCCGGCATCTCTTCATGAGCTAGCAAGCCATGTTGAGGAAACGCAACAATTTCATATGTTAAATATTGTTCGTAGGCTTTCAGCGCTTTTTTAACGCCTTCTAAATTTCTTAATTTAATAAAAGGATCAATATTCACATGTGTTCGAATATGATTCACACCATTACTCAAGTGCAGTTCAATCATGGCAGATGCTCTTTGTTCCGCTGTTTCAGCAAGTTGCTCTAACTCAGCTGCTTCAAGAGCCAATCTCTCGGATAAATCTTTCACTGGACGGCAAGCCCTCCATCCTAATGAGAGATATGTTTTATCCAAATGATTATGCATTTCTTTTAATGCAGGAAGTGCTAATTTCCCTTTCATATCAATGGCATCTGCATTCGATACATTCTCAGTTGCGGGGATAATCGTCTGAATTACTCCTTCATTTGCAACTTGAATATGAAACAAATCGGTTATTGTTTGAATACTGCCATCTTCATACGTTGTTTCACCAATCTCCAGTCGAACATTACGTAGCCACGTACTCATCGAAATTCCCCCTTTAGCTCTATCTCTTCATCGTGAATTATATTCCCTTTTGAAATTACTTTCGAAATAGGGCATTGTCTGGCAATCAGATGCGCAGAGCTTACTGCATCGACGAGTAGCGCATTAGCCGTATCGCCAACTTTTGGCCATTGCTTCTCGCCAGCGTCATTTAATGGTGTTAATCCGCCTGTAGCATATTTCAAGGATTGTCCAATATGCCATTCATCAATGTAGCCAAAACGTTGTATAAATTGATTTAATTTTCGAATCATATTCCCACTTCCAAAAGGAGACCAGTGATCTATAAGGCTGTCATGTCCAAAAGAAACTTTGATGCCCCGATCATACATATATTTCACAGGAATTGTTATCGGACCTGACCCAATTGGAACCGTCGTTGTCACTCCGACATTATGAGTAGCCATTTGATCTATTAGTTTGTCTAATGATTGTTGGGGCAAGTCTGCAAATGCGAATGCGTGACTGAGGGTTACTTCTTTATTAAAAGATCTTTGTTCGATTTCAGCTAGAATCTGCCCTATTTCAAATTCCCCTAATGTGTTTCGTTCATGTAAATGAATGTCAATTGCTACGTCGTATTTTTCGGCTAATTGAAAAGTCGCTTTTAAAACTTCCCTGCTATTGCGATCTACCAAAGCCGGGTCCACCCCTCCGATATGAGTAGCTCCCATTTGTAATGCTTCTTCAAGGATTGTTAAAAATTCTGGACCGTTACGTAATACACCATGCTGTGGGAATGCAACGATCTCATACGTAATTTGATCTTGATAACTTTCTAAAACACGCTTGGCTATTTCCATATGTTTCGTCTCAATTTGGGGATCAACATTCACATGTGTACGAATATGTGTATGTCCGTTTTTAATATAATGTCGCACCATTGCATGAGCTCTCTCTTCAGCTACATCCAGTTGTTCAGGTAATAAAGTCGCTTCTTCTTTTAAACGAGAAAAAATTCCTTCCGTAGCTAGAGTTGGCGCTTTCCACTCACCACCGAAGTACGTTTTATCAATATGTGTATGCATTTCTTTGAACGAAGGAACGAGTAGTTGGTTTTTGGCATCTACTACTACGGCATCGCTAGATTCGATATTTGGAGCTATTTCAATAAACTTGCCATCTTCAATTAAGACATCAACTATTTTCGTTTCTGTAGCTGTAACAAACGATTGGTCAACCAAATACCCTGTTTCCAAACGCACATTCTTTAATAATAGTGTCAAAGGGATCTCTCCTCTTTTAATTTTTTTTATTGGGGCAAGCTCAAAATTTATAAAAACGCTTACAAATATCCCTAGTGTTGGAAGTAACCAATTTGAGAAACCCAACTACCTTAACATAAAAAAAAGATTAGCTGGGTTCTCTTAGACAATCTTACTTAAACACCTAATTACCCGGTTGTGACCTCTATTCTGCTGTTGAAGGGCGGGAATACGATTGAATGGACTGGATCTTTCCAATCATTAAAACCCAGTTGCAATAACAGTTATGATAATTTCATCTTGTAAGCTTTCGTCAATGACAGCACCGATAATCATATTTGATTTGTCGCCTCCCACAGAAGCAATAATATTTGCAGCTTCTTGTACATCATATAGGCTTAAATTTGTTCCGCCTGTAAGTTTCATCAGTACACCCTGAGCCTCACTTATGGAGGTTTCAGCCCCAAACAATGGACTGGAAATAACCTTTTTTGCAGCTTCAGCAGCACGATTTTCACCTGTTGCGCTACCGATACCGATTAATGCTGAACCTCTATTGGACATGATTGTTTTGACATCAGCAAAGTCAACATTAATTAAACCTGGTACGGTAATGATATCCGAAATTCCCTCGATCGTTTGGCGTAGCACATGATCTGCTTCACGGAACGCTTCAAGCATAGGTGTACTTTTATCGATCATCCCCAACAAACGATCGTTTGGAATAACAATTAAAGTATCTACTGCCTCCTTCATTGAGGCGATTCCAACTTCCGCTTGTGTTGTACGCTTACGACCCTCAAACGTAAAGGGATATGTTACAATGCCAACGGTGAGAATGCCAAGCTCATGGGCAATTTCTGCAATTGCTGGAGCAGCACCTGTGCCTGTACCACCTCCCATTCCGGCTGTGACAATCACCATGTCTGCACCTTTCATTTTCCTCCGGAGCGTTTCATGGCTTTCTTCAGCTGCCATTTTACCTATTTTCGGATTAGCACCTGCTCCTAAACCTTTTGTCAATGTTGTACCGATTTGTATCTTAGTCTCTGCTTGTGATAGTTTGATAGCTTGCATATCTGTATTAACTGCAATAAACTCCACACCCTTTGTCCCATGCTCGATCATACGGTTTACTGTATTATTACCTCCGCCACCCACACCGATTACTTGAATGACAACTGTACTTGTATCAAACTCCATCTCTATCGCTCCCTCTGGTGCTTCCTTATGACCTTTTTCAAATGATCAACTTTAACTTATTTTCAAAGCACTTTTTGTTCTCTATTGTTATTTAAAGAAAAAGGCATTATTAAAGCAGTTCCTTAAAGGAAGCTACTTTAACAATGCCATCATTTAATTATTGTACTCCCCAAGATCTGTAGGATCCAATGCCAAATGGGGAATCTTCATCTATAATTTTAATCTAATGTAACCTGATAAGCAATAAAGCATGTTTTATTTTAGTCTATCGTCGTACATTAACTGAATATGAATGCCGAACGGGTCTTCGATAATGCCGTATGCTTTGCTAAACACATTACTGGATAATGGGACGATAATACGCACCCTTTCATCTGTAGTCAGGCTCTTGTAAAATTGTTCAATTTCTTCTAAGTCTGCACTTTGAATACACAATGAGGTGTTGTTGCCGACTACATATTTTTCTGTGGCATCCATTGGATCTTCTGCCAGCATGACTTTGGTTTTTCCGATGGATAAGACGGAGTGAGTCACAAAATGCTTGTTTTCATCCGTAAGCTGCATCGAGCTATCGCGTTTTGCCATATCTTCATAGGTTACAAGCAACAATTCCTCTGCGTTAAAATGTTTTTTGTAAAAATCGATCGCTTCTTTTGCTTTTCCGTTCATGGACAAGAAAATAGCTACTTCTAGCGTTGAACTCATTGTACCTGTCTCCTTTTTGAATCATAACGTTAGGTCATTTGATGTATACCTTAAGCTTATTATAGAATATAAAGGTATCAACTATTGACACCATTATAAGGGGATTTACGGTGAAGAAATCAGAGCGATTAAATGACATGATTAGATACTTAAATGGCCGGGAGTTCTTTAATTTAAGTGACTTAATGGAACAATACAATATTTCAAAAAGTACAGCCTTGCGTGATATTAGTTCATTAGAGCAATTGGGTATGCCCATCTTTTCTGAACATGGCAGACACGGACGATATGGCATTTTAAAAAACAGATTATTATCGCCAATTCTTTTTACGATGGATGAAGTCTATGCTCTGTATTTTGCCATGTTGACGTTAGAAGCTTATCAATCCACGCCATTTCATTTAAGTGCCAATCAACTAAATAAGAAGTTTGAAAGCTGTCTTTCTAATGAACAAATCAAGCAGATTCACAACATGAAAAAGGTCCTGCAATTTGAGATGTACCAACATCATCATGTGAGTCGTTTTTTAGATAAAATTCTAAAAAGCATTCTTAATGAGAGCAGCTGTAGAATTCAATACGCCAAAAATAATCAAGAAAAAAGTTACCAAGTTCAATTTTTCAAAATTTCCGCCAAGTTTGGTCAATGGTATGCTGCTGGAATAGAGTTAAATTCGAATAAACATAGAGTTTTCAGATGTGACAGAATTACCTTTATAGAAGAAGACGACTTCGATTCTCACTTCTCCCTTGATGAACTCGTGAGTCGTTCATTAGAAATGTACCGTTCTGAGACTAGTATTGACTTTGAAGTCGAGATTCTAGAACAGGCAAAGGATATTTTTTATAAAGAACATTATCCTTCGATGAGGATAGAAAGTGGTAATAAGGCCGTTATCAAGGGTTTTTATAATCCAGGAGAAGAGGATTTTTTAGCCGACTATTTTATGAGATTTGGTCATTATGTTACATCAGTGAAACCTGAATCGTTAAAACAAATGATCCGAGATCGAATAGAGAATCTATCAAATCACTATCAAAAGATGTAACAATCACTATGGTCGGGGGCTAACCTGACTCCATGTTTTTTGTAGCCATTCCGCAAATAACGCTTCCTCCTCAAACTGAGGATAGTGAGCGGATTTTTCGAAAATAACAAATTCCTTCTTAGGCGCTTCTAGTACTTCAAAGTAATCCTTTGCCGCGTTTACAGATGTCATATAATCATATTGTCCCATTACAAAATAAACGGGTAACTCTACTTTATCCACAATGTTTGTAATATCATTGTTCGATTGTTCCTTCAGCAAAATTTCTTGCGATAATGAAACTCCCTTTAAATAGCGAATGACATCCAGCAAATTATACTCCGGATTCAAGAGAAACCCTGTGTAATAATCCCTATTATCATCAATTAATCTAGCGGCTCCCCCATATTTTCGAACCATATCTCTTGGGGTAAGTTGCTCCCTGTTTTCTATTGGACCTCGAAGCTGTTCTAATCGTTCTGCATCCTTTAAGTTACCGGCTAATCTTGCTTGTTCGATAGAATAATTCAAGCTATCCAATTCGCTGTTCCCCTGATCGGCAACCTGCCCGATTCCAACATAAGCAGCAAATTTATCAGGTGCTTTTGCGGCTGCTTTCATCCCGATATAAGTGCCAAAAGAGTGGCCGATCAGCAGCACTTTTTCTTGTCCAAATTCCTTTTCAACATAATCCGTTAATGCCAACAAATCATCTACCAGCAAGTCTGCCGATAATGTAGAGTAGTCCTCAAAAAAGTGATAAGACTTCCCGCTTCCTCGTTGATCATAGTGTACAATGGTAAAGTTTTGTTCAAGCAAATCTTGATATTTGCGTACATAAGGAATTTCAGAACAGCCCGGCCCGCCATGCACAAAGATGACGATCGGATTGCTTCGATCCACTCCCCTAATCATGACTTCATGATCTGTACCATTAATCTCTATCTGTTCTAGAGAACTTATGCTATTGTCTCCTTCAATGGAAGGTGTCCATGTTGGAAAAACCAATCCGATTGCAAGAAGCAAAACAATCATAGATATACTTACTTTTATGATCTTTATGTATTTTTTCTTCAATTTTACGGCTCCTTCATTGGTACCCTTCTAAAAACAGCAAGATATGATGGATTATACCACTTCATTGAAATTTTGATTGCTCAAAAGTTCTTCTACATCAGATAGATATGCCAGCCTTACACATACATGTGGATATCATCTCGCCTTGAGGAATTGAATATCCACCGGATCTCCCATGAATAATCTATTTGAAACAAATCCGCTTTTGCCTTCGTCTGAAAATAAAACCTTTACTAGGAGTGATAGAAATGACTAAAAAATGGCTGGGTTTTTTAGCGCTTATGTTGCTGATGCTTGCTGCTGTCGGCTGCAGTAAGCAGAATACCGTAAACAGAGAGACAGGGAATTCATCTGAACTTCTTGGTCGCTTGGAACGTTCACTGCAAGCCCAAGGCTTCACCCTTGGAAATAAAGGTAAGCAGTCCGGCGATATGCTCGCCGATGTATATCCGGTTAAGTACACAATCAAATTAGATGATCAGAATGAAGATTTCATCTTAGTGTATGTCTACAAATCCGCAGACGAAGCACGCCAAGCTACGACAGATCAACATTATACCATTACAACCCTAACCAACTTCCGGAATTACATTAACGGTGATCTATTGCTGGTCCATTTTGCCACCGATGGGGATCTGGAGAAGTATAAAGAGCAACTAGATGAAGCCTTAAAACAATTACGATAAATATTTGATAGCGATTTAGCCTAGACAACAACTGCCCTAGATTATCCACAATCAAAAAAATATATAGTTACAATAAAAAACCACCAATTAAAACGCAAATGCGTTTCAATTGATGGTTAAATAAACTTACTTTATTATATAGTTTTGCTGCTCGCATTCCCTAGATCATCTTTTTTAAGCATTAGCATGACAATAAAGGAAATACAATATAAGCCTGCTAAGTAGAGCATCGCAACTTTCATATCATAATTTTGTAGAATATAGCCGACAAGTATTGGTGAAAAACCGCCTATAGCTCGACCAAAGTTAAAGATTGTATTGGTTGCCGTACTTCGAATTTGAACGGGATATAGACTACCAATCAACGCTCCATATCCGGCGAACATTCCATTGGAGAAGAATCCGACAATTGCACCACCTATGAGTACACCTATACTACCCGTCGCATAAGAGTATAAAAACACTGCACATGCAGAGGCGATCAGGAAGAGGCCAAAGGAACGCTTCGCACCAAATCGATCTAAGAAAAGTCCAAAGGTTAACATACCAACAATCATGCCAACGGCAGTACTAATTGTCCAAATAGCCGAGCCTGAAACCGATAAACCTTGTGACTTTTGCAACATCGATGGTAGCCAAATCATTAATCCGTTATAACCGGCAATTTGAACAGTTGCCATGATGATTAAAGAAATTGTTGTAATCGCTGTCCGTGGCGTTTCAAACAATTGTGTTAGCTTACTCTTTTCAGCTTTATTACTAGCCTTTTTATCTTTCTGAGCAGCGAGCCACTCAGGTGATTCATCCAAATTCTTCCTTACGATAAAGGCGAAAATAACAGGTACTATACCCACAAAGAACAATGCTCTCCATCCTAAAGTAGGAAGAATGATCGCACTTAGTAATGCTGCTAGAATAACACCATATTGCGCACCTACACTGACATATGAAGACGCACGCCCTTGTTTGTTTTTCGGCCAAGCTTCTGCAACAAGCGCCATACCTATTCCATATTCTCCTCCGGCACCGATTCCTGCGATAAATCTGAATAGATATACTTGTTCAATGCTGGTAGCAAGTCCTGTTAAAGCTGTACCAATTGCAAACAAGATGACGGTGTAGGTAAAGACCCTAACCCTACCAAACTTATCTGCTAAAATTCCGAAAATAATTCCTCCTAATAGCATCCCTACATTCGTTAAAGAAGAAATAAGTCCTCCAGTCGCTAAATCAATGTTAAATTCTGAAATAATCATTGTCATCGCAAATGAGATAAACATGATGTCCATGCCTTCTAATGTTAAACCAGCTACCGATGCGACCACGGTTTTTTTACGATAATCCATTCTACGATCCTCCAAGTATGTTCTAGATGAAATGATTCTCTTTTTTTACGAATGAATGGATGTACCTGTAAAAAACCAATTTTCCATTCTCCTTTTCAGCCTCACTGGACTTCCTTTAAAAGAGATACGTTAGTTGTGTTATCACAGCTAACGTGCAAAATAAAATGCCCTTTCGTCAGATAGACAAAAGGGCATGAATAAACAAAGATATTAATTAGATAATAGCTTCACATATCAAGTATCCCTTGTCAGCCTCTCTGGACTGTATTAAAGGTTAATTTGTTCCAAAAGGTATCTTAGCAAAGTTATTCATATTTCTCAATAAGAATTTTATAAAGGTTCTTTTATTAGGTCTTAGATGATGTGAGCTCTAGTACTATCCTCTAAGCCTTGTTACTACAAATAACAGTACAATAATTCCGAGTAAAATCAGCCAGCTTACGGGGTGACCGAAATTTAATCCCCAGCCGACTCCGAACCTTTTCTCAACCATTAGATTTGGATCCTTACGATTGAAATAAATCATACCTAATAGCCATTTATCATCATCATGGACAGGTCTGACACTCGAGTGATCCGCAGATCGCTCCAAGAGGCTTCCGCCCTGGCCAGCCCAGAACGATAAGGCGAAGGCGTATAGGATGATAAAAGCTATTATGATTAGGACCATGGGGATAGCGAAATTGATATTAAGCAGAGATATCATGTTTAGTTGCACGACGAAAAGCAGGATAACTACAAGGAAGCTCGCTGTAATCATAAAACATGACCAAGCACGGCGGAAAGTTACGTCTTGTCTGATGGAACGGTTCGGATTAGTGGGTTGAACCTGCTGCTTCACTCTGCGAATACTCCAATTCTCAAATAAGAACACAAGTGTTATGAACACTTGGATTAGCGTAGGCATAAACACAGAACTATAGGACTTATCTGCATAGCGGTCTACATGCCAACTGCTGTTGTAGTGGATCGGGATCTGAGCAGGAATCAAATCGTAGTTGGTTAGCACAGTTACAATACTAACAACAATAAATACAACATGAATGAGGAACCAGTTACTAGACAAGCCAATGTTTCTTTTCCGAAAACCAGTGTCCACTGCGATGATCGATGGTTCCGGAGCAATAGGCAGCATAGGTAGTAAACTTTTCATTTTGAAATGATAGCTAATGTTTATGACTAGGGAGATTACGACCATCACGAGGGAATAAGCGACAATGATCCAACTTTGTTGCTTGGAATGTTCATCACCATATATTAGACAGATGATACAAACAATAAATAGGATGGTATGTAAGATAGCACTAATCCTTGCATATGACTTCCGCATCTGGCGCAGAGGCTCACTGTGGAACTGTAAAGCGCTGATGGTGACCCCAAAACTAATCGTCTCTCTTGTTAAATAAGGCATAGTTACCATGAGTACAATGGTAGGTACAAATACAAATATCATTATTATAACAGGCATTATCGTCAGATCATTCGCCTCCTCATATATCTAAGTGTGTATACAATTAATTATATTGATTTTAGTGACTACATGGGTGAAATTAACATTAATCCAGATCTATTCGCTACGCAGAGCTAGATCTGAATTGTGGTAAGTACATCTTATATAAAAAAAGAAAGGCTTGATGGATCTGGGTTGTCCCCTTTCTCCATTCATCCCTTCCCCGATTTCATAACGTCTATATTCGATTTTTGGGGTTTATTTATTGGTTACAACATCTCTTACCAACACCGCTACACTCTCCACATGCACCGATTGCCAGTCGGGTTCTCGCTCTGCCATGTTCCAGGACGAGCTTGCAGTGACGCCTACAGCTTCAATTTCCGAGTGAAAAACTTTAAGGATTTATCCGTACAGGTTATTGATAATTCGGCTAACATCAGTTTTTTGGCATCCTCAATAGACACATAGTCCTGAGTGCCTTTCACCGAGTTTAACCATAATTCTGATGTCTGGTAACACATGCTGCTCCAACCAGCATCATTTTCACTTTGCTTTGCTGCTCCAGTGATGACTACATCTCCATTATTTTGAAGCTCAACAAGTGATTTTTCATACTCTTTTTTGTCCTCTTTTGCATTTAACCCCGCTTCTTTCCGTAAATTCCGTGAATCCATGTTTCCATGCTCCATCAAAACTTTATAGAGATGAAAAGCCGTTCTGGAAATATGACCATCGCTATATCTTTCTTCAACCGTTTTGTTCAATGTAACTATAGTTTTGAATAAGGGAAATAAATCTTTATGAATAAAACATGCCTTATCACCGAAGAATTTTCCATAAGCTGCAACATCGTCTTGAACGATCATGACTCGCCATTGCCAAGGATCGGTATCGGTTCCTGTGTGCCAATGATCGTCTGCCGTCACATCTGTTAGTGATGGGTATTCAGGAACAAAGCCTGAAAAGGGTAGAATCTTATAGTTCTCAACCAACTCTACAAATTCCCTATAATTTAATACTTCCATTGTCTGCAACACCTTTTATTCTATTGGAATTTCGTGATACAGCTCGATTAAGTTTCCTGCGGGATCTCTGAAATTAACGCTTCTTATCCCATATTGTCTAGAAATCGGCTCCGACATCAAGTTGACTTTCTCCTTCAGTTCAAGAAATGCCTTGTCTACATCATTCACCTGAAAGACAATTACTACCCGATCATTAAAATGATCGTTTACTGAATAAGAACAGTCGATCGCATCAGCCATGGATTTTCTATCATAAAGAGCGAGTGTGGTATTACCTGTATTGAAATCAGCATATTTGCCCTCTTCTGTTCCCCAAATGGGCTCAAATCCCATCACATCCCGGTAAAAAACAAAACATTCCTTAAAGCAATCCACGAGCAAGCGAGTATGGGTTAACTCCATTGCTAATCTCCCCTCGACCTTAATCAATATGACAATTCAATACTTAAACTTATTCAATGTATAGAGGTTTTTTCCTCTTTTTTGGATTTTTCGCAAGCCTGCTATAATGAAAAATAAGAAAAGAGGCTGATCCTCACGGACAAGCTCTTTTCTTCATCACGGAGCCAAGTGATCGAACCCTCTGAACCTTTGACTGCCGGCACTCTCACAGCTACGCTAAGTCTTCTACTAACTGCACTTCAAATACATCGTGACCTTACCATGTTTGAACATTACTGTTACATTGCAACTGTTCCTTATGTTCAGTTTTATAAACCCGTGCTAAAACAAAGTCATCAAACCCGCATGTGACAAGTAGACAGTGACAACAACCATATACGTGTCCAAAGGAATGTGTTTGCTCTTTTAAAAATAGACCACAAAATAAAACATAAACTTGTTAGCCATCTAAGCCCACACAAAGCGTGGCACAACTTAAGACGCGATTGTTAATAATCTGATTGCTGTTGTTAGGTCCATCTCTTCTAAAGATTTAAGTCGTAAATCATATGATTCAAAGGGTAATTCACTTGTTAATTTATTAGGAACAATAATACAATACATTCCTGCGGCTTTCGCCGCTTTAGCACCATTAGGTGAATCCTCTAATGCAATTGCATTTATAGGTTTAACACAGAAGTAATCTAAAACTTGTAGGTAAAGGTCAGGAGCAGGCTTAACATTTATTGCATCCTCGTGAGTTCTTATACATGAAAAATATTGTGTAAGCCCTAATTCATCAAGATTTGGCATAACCCAATCTCGCGGTGCGCTAGAAGCTAATCCAATTTTAATTCCTAACCTCTTGGCTTCATTTAAATAGTTTTCAACACCTGGGAGAGTCATTTGATGAATAATTAACTTATCATATTTTTCCCTTCTTAGTCTTCTAAGCATTTCTCTGTCTAATGTTTTTCCGATGCTTTGTTGTAAAAATTCATAAGGGTCAAAAGATTTATAATGACCACCTATTCTAGAACAGTATAAATCTAATGGCAACTCAATTCCGTAATCCAAAAGTAACTCTTGAAATGAATAAAACTCAAACGTTTCGGTATCTCTGATTAAGCCGTCAAAATCAAAAACTACTGCTTCAATCATAGTATCCCCCCTATTAGTAACCAATGCTTCACCACAACACCGATGCACCACTTTAATATGATAAAATTACGTGGGATTATGTGTCAATATCCCCTTTTAGAATGAGTCCCGTGGGCTTACAATTATTTAAAGACAAATTTGATACGTGGCGTACAAGGGTTAGCTTGACCAAGATAGCCAAATCCGTTTCATTTGGCACTGGGTGGGGGTCTAAATGAGTATCCTTTACAAGCCAATTGGAGCAAAGTTAAAAAGCCACCCTCATTAAAGGTGGCACGCCATTTATAAGCCCCTAAACATCCCCTCAATAGCTTCTCAAACAGTCTCGGTTACTTGTGTATTACTTCTTGCTCTCTCCGATTGATTTCGCGGTAAAGTGAGCCCTTACTTACACCTGTCATTTCCTCAATTTATGTTACCGTAAATTCTCCATTCTCATGTAACTTGATTGCTTTGTCTAGCTTCTTCTTATCCGTCATATAGAGAAGAACGTCCAAGGACTTATTACCCTCTTCTCTAATCAGGCTCTTACCCTTGAACTGTTTACTGCCCAAAATCAAACTAATCAAAATGAACTGCAAACACTTACCAAACGTAAGGCCGAACTAGAATCAATTCTCGAAACGCAAAAAGACACGGAAGAACAACTCCGTGCCTTTCAGAAACAAATCTCGTTGTTTGCACAACTTGACATTAATAACGAGCAGGTACTAAAAGCAGCTGCTTCATCAGGTTATTCAAAAGATAGAAGTCCATCAGGACGACTCTATCAAGATTCACTACAACATCGCCCGCCCTCAGGGAATGGGTGATTTATTGCAAGGGGCTTAATCCGAAGACCCTTTCCATTTAAGTAACGCCACACTCTCCACATGGCTTGAGTGTCGGTCACTGTAATTTAAGCCGTAAGAAAAGCGGTGGCGGTAAACTTATAATGAATGTTTACCGAGCCGTCCGCCTGTACTTCAATCTTTTCAATAAACCTATGCACCATTTCAGAAGTCAGTTCTTCCAACTTCATAAACTGCTTGAGTTCTATTTTCAATCGAATGATACTTTCCCCTGTACTATTACTTGCTTGTAGCGACTGGAAGCTTTTAAACTTCTCTTGAAGGCAACACAGTTCTGCATTGCCACTCTCAGTTGCTTCCTTATATTCGGTCTCATCAATCGTACCGCTTGCTAAAAGTCTGATTAACCCTGTCTTTTGTTCCTTCAACTTTTCAATGCGCCTTTGCAATGTGTGCAATTGCTTCTCTGCTTGCTTTCTTGCTTGTAAAGTCTTTACCTCTAACCGTCCCACAACTTCATTCTCATTGAGAGTTTCAGTCATGTTACGAATATCAGCTAGGATATCACCTATGAGTTCTTTTTCCTTAACGCTATGCTGACTGCAAACGTGCTTTCCATGCTTGTAATAGTTGCCGCATACATAGCCCTTACGATAATGAACGTACCATAGAGCCTTGCCACAATCAGCGCAGAAGAGATAATTTGTAAAAAGGTGCTTTTTAGCCTTGGGCTTTGCTTGTTGTCGCTTTCGCCCTTCCATGTACTGCTGTACGGCTTCAAAGTCTTCTCTTGTAATTATAGCTTGGTGGGCGTTTTCAGTAACAATTTGCTTTTCCCTTGGTATTTCTTCGCGTACTTTTGACGTAACGCTTACTGTTGTCTGCCTTCCTTGAACTAAATCGCCCACATAATGGGGGTTAGTCAAGATTTTCTTAATAGATGTGCCTTGCCAGTATAGCCCTGCATTTTTCTTACCGATGACTTGAGCAGGTGTTGGACATCCTTCACGGGTTAAAGTACGTGCAATAGCGTCAAATCCCTTTCCTTCTAAGTACATTCGGAATATCCGTATTACATTGTTGGGCGTATCGTCCTCAGCAAGAACAAGCTTTCCACTAATCAGTCTGTAACCATATGGCGGAACTGAGCCTTTAAACTCACCTTTTCTTGCTTTACTGTTGAGGGCGGCTTTGATTCGATTGGACGTTCGCTGTGATTCCTGTTCATACATCCAAGCATATAGCCCAAACATCTCACCTTTGCCCTCAAGCGTATTGATTGCATTGTCAAGTGTGACTATGTGAATACGCTTCTCCATAGCTGTATCCCTAATTTGATAGGAAAGACCGCCATTCCGAGCAAGTCGTGACAGTTCTTTTGCCGCGATAACGTCAAATTTACGTTCTTTAGCATCCTGTATCAGACGTTGTAAATTTTCTCTTTTACCAGTTGTTCCACTTTCAACGTCAACATAGAAGTCAAATACATCCCACCCTTGTTTCTCAAGGTATTCGTAAAATAAGCTTCTTTGATTTTGTAATGACGTTTTTTGTTCTTCTTTATCTGTCGAAACACGAATATATACTGCACATCTCATAGTTACGCCACCTCTTCACTATGAGATGTATTGGCGTTACTTTCATTATACTGGAAGACTGCTTCTTGTTCTATCAATCTGTCAATCTCCGAGTTAATAAGCGGCATAAGCAGTTCATGAAACGTTACGTTATCTCCATAAGTTCGTTCAACTTTCATATGTTGATTCCTCCCTGAGCGTTATCAGGCTAACAATCGCGGCAGGGTAGTAGATAATTGCGAAATAGTTTCTTGTTTTTTTTTACATCCTACAAGTCGGGCGGTTAATGCAACGAACCGATATTTAATCTCGATAACTATTTCGATAAAGTAACCTAATCACTCCATTAGTCTAGCATCTTAATTTCGTACATATTGCTAGTTCCAATCAGATGGTTAATATTCCATGAAATTTACAGTTACCTCCATGTTTACACTGAATAATGTTAGCTTCGTTCTTCATGAGAATGTCCACATAGGGATTCGCTGTAAATAAAAATAGTAATCAGCAATAGGCTCCTTCATGTGGATAGAATCTCCATTATCCAAAGGCTTATAAGAATAATACAAATGCTTGTTCACCAAAATCACATTATTCCTAGGTAACTACTGGTATTTATTCTCATTTTTTTATGTCCTGCTTTCCTATAAAGCAAATATGAGACTTCACGAAGTGAAGGCTCGGGTGGGCATCAGAGAAGCACCGACAAATAAAGAAAACTCTCCTAGTAATATAGGAGAGCATACAGAAGGGATATGAAAGTATGAGAATCATTAAAGACAAGCTAAGAGTCGTTGCAACTTTAACAGCTGATGAAATAGAACGCATTAAGATACAGTATCCTAGTAAACGGCGTAACCCTTATTTTCAACATTGTTATTATCAGCGAAAGCCCAACTTCTTTGCAGTATGGTTATTGCCGATGAAAGGATATGTTTACCGCCACTTCAACGCTATGCTTTCTTTTAATCCTGCTAACCCACCGATTGAAGCTTTGGAGATATTCAATATGATTGAGCCTGAGCGATGGAGGGTTAGCAGACTGGATGTTGCATTTGACTTCATAACGCCATATGAGGACTGCTTTCTATTGCCACCACCAACAAACATAAAAATTAATCGTTACAACACAACCATGTACTATGGGGCGGTCAGGTCAGCATGTACGGTCTGTCAGTACAACAAGCAGAAGCAACTAAAAGAAGTTCACGGAGTTGATTCTGTACCAATGACAAGAGTTGAGTTTCGATTGAAGCCCAAACTCAAGCCGATAACACAGTACGATAAACAAGACTTTATCAAAATGGAAGGGTTCCGTTTTGTGTCAAATACGAATGAAATGACAGGCTTGAGGTGCTTACTTAAGAGCATAACCAACGGAAAACGCGAATGGAGAACGCTTGGGCGGAAAGACAAGCAGGAGATAACAGCGGCGGTCAAGGACAGAAAAACTGATATGCTTAAGCTTTTCCTCAATTATATAGAAGGAGACATTGACGGATTCATGTTTGACGGTCTTACCGCTCCTTTAATTATTGATGAATCATATCATCAACATGCAGGATGATGTAAGGGTTCATAGTATTCCTTGCTCAGACGTTCATATTTAGCTTCTGAGCAAGGTATTGTATACCCCCTCCCATTGCCTAGCCATCGACAAATGCAAGCTATGATAGAGTTTATGGCTGTTTGACGCACCTGATATTTTTTTGAATAATGACTGAAAGTAAATAACCACTCTTTCAGAGGGGGCAAGAAAGCTTTAGAATAATGATACTTATGACAGTATCCATGTCTTCAAATTTGCAATATGATTATTCTTATTACAGGCAAGATTGTGTAACTTGACTCACATAAAATAATTAATCGCGCACCAAACATGTTCATAATTCACAGTAGGATACGCGAAAAAATTATATGTTGATAAAAAGCAATTTATTGAGTATAATTTCAAAAAAATACCTCAAATTCCATGACGAAGAAAGTAGTTATAGAAAGGTCGTAATAGCGAGTCGGGGATGGTGGAAGCCTGATGCAACTTCTGTAATGAAGCCTACTTCTGAGAAATGTACTTGAAGTTATGTAGAGTACATCGGGGACATTCTCCTCGTTAAAAAAAGAGGACCAGTAACGGTCAAATTAGAGTGGTACCACGGGAATAAATCTCGTCTCTTAGAGACGGGATTTTTTTTATTTTGCTTTCGCTTGTCAAATGGATTTAAGTATATGAACAAAGGGGATGTTGCAAATGGATAAAGTAGTAAATTATTATGATTTGATTGATGAGGATTCGAGGTTCTCAAGAAACTCAAGAAAAATTGAGTTTTTGACAACCACCCATGTCCTTAACGATGTTTTGCCACAACAGGCGAAAATATTAGATGTTGGAGCAGGGACTGGCGTTTACTCTTTCTATTATGCAGAGAGACAACATGAGGTAGTAGCAATTGACATTACTCCAAGGCATGTAAGTGAGATACAAAAAAAATGTAATGAAAAAGGAATTGAACTAAAGGCATATGTGGAGAATGCCACAGACTTGAGCAGATTTGATACAGAATCATTCGATTTTGTAATGTGCTTTGGTCCTCTCTATCACATTATAGATGGCGATGATAGAAATACCTGTATAAGGGAATGTTTGAGGGTACTGAAGAAGGGGGGGCATTTGGCTATTGCGTATATAAATAAATACTCGGTTATACCGATGCTTGCCACTAGGGACCCAAAGTTTATTCGGGATGGTGTAATTGATAAGGTAGTTAATCAAGGTGTTATTGTTGATGGAGATGCAGACTGTTTTTGGACGGATGCCTATTTTACAAGTCCGAATGAAATCGAAGGACTTTTAATGGATTTTGATGTCATCACTGTCGACCATATTGGGACCGATGGAATAAGCCACACGATACAAGAATATGTAGACAAACTCGAGGAAACTGAATTCAATTTTTGGCTAAGCTATCATTTTCAAACATGCAGAGAAAAAAGCATACTAGGAATTAGCACTCATGGTCTGTACATCTGTCAAAAAAGATAAGAATCAAAATAATACAATAAAATACCCAACAAAAAAAGAGGGGGGTACCCCTCTTTGCTACATCCGCCAATACACCTCAACTATTAGTCTTTCCTGACCAACAGTGAGCAACACTCCACATGCACCGTATGCGGGAACATATCCACCGGCGTAACCTCCACCGTCCGATACCCTCCATCTTCGAGTATCCGCAAATCTCTTGCAAGCGTAGACGGATTACAGCTCACATACACGACACGCTCCGGCTTCATCTCAAGAATCGTCTCCAAAAGGCGTGGGTCGCAGCCCTTTCGCGGTGGGTCGACGACGATGACATCCGCTTCGATCCCCTTCTCTTTCCATGCAGGAATTACATCCTCAGACGCACCAACCTCGAACTCCACATGACTCATCTCGTTGAGCTTAGCATTCGCTCTAGCATCCTCAATCGCTTCCTTGACGATCTCAACGCCATACACCTTCTTGGCATGCTGAGCCAAGAACAGCGAGATTGTACCGATACCACAGTACGCATCGATAACGGTCTCGTTGCCGGTCAGTCCGGCATATTCCACCGTCTTCCCATACAAGACTTCCGTCTGCGCAGGATTCACCTGATAGAACGAGCGCGCCGAGATCGCAAACTTGACGTCTCCGATATAGTCATGGATGACCTCGCGTCCCCACAGGACACGGGTCACATCCCCGAAGATCACATTTGTCTTCTGTGTGTTCACATTCTGACAGACACTCACCACAGCCGGCAGCTCCTCACGAATCGCCGCGATCCACTCATTCATGCGAGGGATCCGGTCACCATTCGTTACGAGGACGATCATCATTTCACCAGTGGCAAAACCAATCTTCACGACAACATGGCGTAGCAAGCCTTGTCCGGTTTCTTCATTGTATGCCGTAATGCCGAGTCTTTGACCAATCGCCTTCACACGATTTACAACCACATCATTCTGCTCATGCTGAATAAGGCATGTCTCCATATCGATAATGCGGTGGCTGCCACGGGCGTAGAAACCTCCAACTAGACCGCCATCGGTAACACCAATCGGCACCTGTGACTTGTTGCGGTAACGCCAAGGCTCACTCATCCCAAGCGTTGGGCGCACAACAATTCCATCGAAATGAGCCTGCTGCTCTCCTATGCTACTTAGATCTACATTTTCCGTGGTTATCCCTTCAGACCGGGACGTATTCACACCCTGCGCCACACGAGAGTCCGCTGACTCCGAAGCTACAGCGTCTTCTTTTAGCACCCGCAGCTTTCCGATCCGCTCCAGGTTGTCCACCACCAGCTGACGCTTCCACGCTAGCTGCCCAGCATAATCCATATGCTGGAGCTGGCAGCCACCGCACCGATCATAGATAGGACAAGGGGCCGAAGTCCGGGACTTACTTGCTTCCACCAGATCCATGAGCTTCGCATAGCCGTACTGCTTCTTCGTCTTAAGCACTTTTACACGAACCTTTTCGCCAGGTAGCGCCCCTTGTACGAACAATGTATACCCGTCAGCGCGGCCTACGCCTTCGCCGTCATGGTTCATTCCAATGATGTCGATGACAACCTCGTCGTTCTTGCCTACGGGCAGTCCCTCTATAACATTCGAAGGCTTATTACTGCGTTGCGGACCGCGTCCGCTGCGGTTCTTCTTCATGTTGTGCAGATCACTTCTTTCCATTCAGCTTATTAATATATCTAATCATGATCCCACGCACGGGAACACTTCAACATTTCATCTATCTATTCAAGTCGAGGAGAGCTTACCTCAACTCATCCATTCATACGACGAAGTACATCCATATCACTCTATATTCTCTCTATTCATGGCATCCATACTAAAGCCCTGTCATAAACAACAAAAAAGCCCCCACGGGGGAGCTAGTCGACAAAGCTCCGTCCATCATTATACGGGAGCTTCCTATGACATTCAATCTAATTCCTACCTTATGCAAAAATCCTTAGATGCTGCGGCAGATTCCGGAACGTTCCCGGCAATACACCACCGAATTCACCATCCACATTCAGCTGCACCGGTCCTGGGGAGACAACCTCCATATAATCGGTCCGGAAGTGAATGACTTTCTTATCGTTGATATGCTCCCCACGCAAAGCGAGCGAGACAACACGAACGAATTCTGCAAGGTTACATTTCCGAAGTGCAATGACGTCGAACAGACCATCATCGATGCTCGCCCCTGGAGCCAGCTTCTCAAAGCCGCCAACCGAGTTACTATTCGCGATAAGGAATACCATGAACTCATCATGAATCATCTCTTGGCCGTTCGCCTTGATGATCAGCTCCTGCGGCGTCAGACTGACCATCTTCTCCAAGCCCTTCAGATAATAGGCTAACTGGCCAATCATCGTCTTCAGCTTACTCGGCACCTCATACGTAAGCTCTGTGAGTGTACCGCCGCCTGCAATATTAATGAAATAACGATCATTTGCCTTACCGAGGTCAATGGGCCGAGTCACATTACGGATCACTAGATCACAGTACTCTTCCCAGTTCTTCGGGATGCCAAGTGCCCGGGCAAAATCGTTCGTCGTTCCCAGTGGGAACACACCCAAAGGTGGGATATTCTCTTTCTCCGCCATGCCATTGATAACTTCATTCAAGGTTCCATCACCGCCAGCGGCAATGATAAGGTCATAGCCCCGCTCCACTGCCTCTGCGGCTGCGAGAGTCGCATCGCCCTCACCGGTTGTCGCATGACAAGAGGTCTCAATACCTGCGTTATCTAAACGCTGCAGTATATCGGCAAGTCGCCGCTTCATTTCCTCCCGCCCAGAGGTGGGATTATAAATTAAACGTGCTTTTCTCATTTACGATACGCCACCTGTACTCATGATTTCAAGGGTTCAAGAAGAGTATGAACCTGGCGCAGCATCCACTGCGGAAGCAATGGATGAGGTAACAACGTTCGGCCTGAATAACGACACGAAAGCCCCTCAAGCCGGTCCGGGATTACCTTCTCGGTAAAATACCCCTCACTTAAAAAAAGCGGAGCCACGATCACCTCGTAGCCGCGCTCCTTCCACTCAACTACCTTCTCCCGAATATTCCCGGGATTCAGTAGTGCAGCATCCGCAGACGCCCCGCTCACTTCCGCTACGAGACGGGCCAAAGAATGTATACCCCGTTCCCAGCGTGTGCGAAACAGCTCATGGCGACTGCCATGACCAACCAGCAGAACAACCTCGTTTGAAGGATCTGTAGATCGTTCACGAACCTTATCCCATATCATTACAGCAATATCAGGATCGTCGTCAACTGGGTTTCCAAAGTGAACCCGTGCCTTCACCTCAAACGGCTCTAGATCCGTTTCCTTATCAGGAACAGACTTCACACCCAAAGCGTATGCTATTTCATCAATATGCGTGCTACCTGAAGATACGAACAACGGAATAACCAGCATGTCCGTGACACCCTGGTCTTCTAGCGCAAATATACCATCTTGAATGAGTTGACCTTCAACCAATTCCAGATATGAAGCTACAACCGGTATATCTACACGCCTCCCAAGCTCTTGAACCGCTTCGTCCACAAGCGTTACCCAAGCCTCTTCCCTAGAGCCATGACTGATGACAAGCACTCCAGGTCTCATCTTAACGCCCCAAGCGCTCCAGCGTCATTTTATAACCATCATTACCATAGTTCAAGCAACGCTTCACACGTGAGATGGTAGCCGTGCTGGCTCCCGTTTCTGCTTCTATCTGGTTGTATGTGTTTCCTTTGCCGAGCATTCGAGCGACTTCCAAACGCTGTGACAAGGATTGAATTTCATTGACTGTGCATAGATCATCGAAGAATACATAGCACTCTTCTACGTTCTTCAATGTCAACACTGCCTCAAATAATTGATCGATGCTTTTATCATTTAATTTCTTTAATTGCACTGGATCATCCCCTACCGTTACTTATACGCTCTTTCATTGTACCTGAGCCGATACGATCTTTTCAAGCATTAACGATTTCACGCACTACAGGACGACCATAGCATTTACAATTTTATGACAAAATAACCTATTAAAAAAGAGCTTTCAGCCCGTATAGGCAACCGCCCGTTTCCGCTCCTATCCCGTAAACAAGGGCAAGAGCCTAATCCATTAGCCCGCCTATTTCATACAGTATAGTAAACCATCCAAAAAGGAAAGTGATAAACATGTCAGGTCATCACTATTATCACCACCGCCGGCCCTCTGATCAACGGGCAATCAGTGAATTGCCGCCTACAGCGCCTTACCCGGGTGTTAATCCATATGCTGACTTCCAGGCAGAAGCTGGAGGTTCCGATTTCTATCCTTATTCGAATGCGGTGCAGCCTCCTCTAGCCCCCTTTGAAGGGATACAGGAAGTTGGGGGCAATTATCCAGTCCCTGTATCGGCAATCACACCTGCTCCTACGAACAGCAGCTCCAGTGGTGGATTAGCTAGTTTACTTAGTGGGCTAAACCTCAGCAATCTTGATATTAAAGGTATTATTGAGAAAATGGGCGGTATTGACGGTCTTGTTGCGAACATGGGCAAGGTTCAGAAAGTCATGCAAGGTGTACAGCAGCTTGCTCCTGTAATGTCTCTACTCACCGGAGTCTTTGGTAAAAAAGGTAAAGGCGCTTCATCGAATGCTACGAATTCGATAAAACGAAAGGGATCCAGATCAAGAAGACGCCATTCCGGCTCTTCTAGCAAGCAAGGAGCCGGCTCACGCAGACCTTCCTCAGGCAAGCGTAGACGCTCTTAAATAAGGATATTCATCCATAAGGTGATGAATTCATGTGTCTGAGGAAGTTCATACCGAGCAGCAAACAGGCCAATCAAGGAGCAATAGGGGCTAACTCACGCCTTTATGCTTCCGATTGGCCTATTTTTCTATAAGATGTTTCAGATCCCAAGTCTTGCACTCATTCATTATGCCATAACCGTTAACGACTCCAACCTCCACCACCAGTGGCATCTTTATTACAATCTGGATTATTCTGATCCATCGATTTCAGACGAAACCAGTAGGAAGCTCGAAGACCAGACCTCAGGAGCATCATAATGCTACCAATTAGATATAGGACAGTCGCAATACTTTTCAAATGGAAATAAAACATCATAATACTTCCCGATATAAATAACATAGCCGTCAAAATTTCGCTTAAAATCATGCCCGTCTCATAGCGACTTGTCACGGTTAATCTTCTTCTTCGTCTTGTTTCACGACTCATTCTCCGCAGCAGCCTAGAACGCAGAGGTTCACCAGATCGGTGCTTCTTGGTGTTTTTAAACGGATACCGAAGTTTGTTCATCATACCCTAATCCTCTCCTCTGTCTGGTTTTACCCGTCCTAGCAGGAGTGAATCGAATGAGACCATTACCTATTTAAACCAACCTCTTCGAACGAACCACAGCACCATACTTGAACCCAGCAGGAACATGAATAAAAGGACCATTCCATAACCAAAAGACCAATGCAGCTCCGGCATTACATCGAAATTCATTCCATAAATACCAGCGATCAGTGTGAGCGGCATAAATATCGTAGTAATTACCGTTAGCGTCTTCATAATATTGTTCATCCGATTGGAGTTTAGAGAAATATAACTATCCCGTAAATCGGAAGTCATCTCTCGATCCACCTCAATCATATCTGTGAGCTTCAACAAATGATCGTAAATATCAGAGAAATAGGCGTGATGACCATGTTTCTGAACATGCTGTGAGTTCACAACCCGGTACAAGAGATCGCGCATGGGGACAACCGTTCGTCTGAGCTTAAGTAGCTTGGAGCGTATAGCAAACACCTGCTGCACTAAGTCATCGACCGACTCATCCCCACCCTTGCTCTCAATATCCGCTAACTCATCTTCTATAGCGAATAAGCTAGGAAAATACTGATCCACCAATTTATCCATCACCGTATAGGCTGAGAACGTAGCCCCATTAACTTTCACACTTCTTTTCTTCACGCTTTCGCTCACTCGTTCCCAAGCTTCATCCACTTCATTTAGGGACTGCATATGAAACGACACAAGTAGATTAGGGGACAGGAAGAAGTCGACCTCTACAGCTTGCAGATTATCTGCATCGAGGGCGTGAAGAACAAGGAATTGTACATCATCATAATAGTCGAGCTTCGGTCTCTGTAACACATGTAGACAATCTTCCACCGCCAGTGGATGAAAATGAAAATAGGTTTCCAGCATCCGAGATTCCTCTGGTGTCGGCATATTAAAGTCAACCCACACCCATTCATATTCCTCCATCTTCAGCTCTTCCAGAGGAAGGCCAATCATGGCTTCACGGTTTCGAGTTACTGCTAATGTTCGGATCATAAGCTTGGCCCCCCGCTCTTTCCTTCTTTCTTATCATCTGATCTTCTACTCTATATTAAACAAAAAAAGCCAATCTTATATGATTGGCTCCACAGCTATCCATTATATCTGTATGTGTTAAATCCATATTAGAATAGGATTTTGAAGATTAGACCTGAGAGCAATGCCGTAATTGGAATAGTAATGAACCATGTCACTACGATACGACCCGCAAGAGACCATTTAACGGCAGAGAAGCGTTTGGCTGAGCCAACACCGAGGATTGCCGAAGTAATGGCATGCGTTGTACTGATTGGCAAGTGAAGCAGTGTAGCCGAGAAGATAACTGTCGCGCCAGTAAAGTCGGCAGCAAATCCGTTAATCGGCTCAATTTTGAATATTTTGGTACCCATCGTTTTGATGATCTTCCATCCACCGACCGAAGTACCAAGCGCCATCGCTGTAGCTGCGGATATTTTAACCCAGAGAGGAACTTCCATTTCACTGAGCTGACCTGAGGTCACGAGTGCGAAGGTGATAATCCCCATCGCTTTCTGCGCATCGTTGGTACCGTGCGTGAAAGATTGGAGTGCTGCCGTAAAGATCTGCATCGTACGGAAACCTTTGTTCACGTTATGCGGACTTCGCTTCGCAAAAATCACTTTAAGCAGCTGCATGATCAGATATCCGATAACAAAAGCAATAATTGGTGATAACACGAGCGCAAGCACAATATCCGTAAATCCTGAATAATTAAGCTTGTCACTACCCGCTCCAACATATACTGCACCTGCTAACGCACCAATGAGAGCGTGTGAGGAGGATGACGGAATACCAAACCACCAGGTAACCAAGTTCCAGATGATCGCGGCGATAAGTGTTGCGATAACGACTTCAATCCCGTTGTCGAGTGTTGTCGGATCCGCCACACTACCACCGATTGTTTTGGCTACACCAGTAAACATCATCGCACCGATAAAGTTCATGGATGCTGCCATAATAATCGCTGTCCGAGGCTTTAAAGCTCTCGTCGATACGGAAGTTGCAATGGCATTAGCCGTATCATGGAACCCGTTGATGAAGTCAAAAGCGAGTGCCAGAAATACGACAATCCCTAATACGAGCATAGTTGTATCCATTGTTCAGGACCCCTTACGAATTACGCATAATGATGGATTCGAGCATATTTGCCACGTCTTCGCAAGTGTCCGTGGTAGTCTCTAGACGTTCGTAAATCTCTTTACGTTTGATCAGTTCGATCGGATCAGATACCGTTGCGAACAAGTCTTTGATGCAGATACGCAGCAACTCGTCACCTTGGTTCTCCAGATCATTCAGACGGATCGTGTATTCACGAATAGCCAGCAATTTCTTTTGCGATAGCAAGTGAATCGCCTTCTGCATCTCGTATGAAGACTGACGGAGGATCTCGGCAAACTGAACAATATATTCGTCAGGTTGACCTAATTGGTACATATAGAATCGGGATGCAGTGGCTTCAAGACCGTCCATTACATCATCCATGCTGGTTGTCAAATCCATGATGTCGTCGCGTTCGATTGGCGTAATAAATGTTTTGTTGAGTTCAGTAATGATGGTGTGCGTGTATGTATCGCACTGAGACTCAAATTTTTTCATTTCATTAGCAAATTCTGTGACATCTTTTAGATTAGAAACGTGCTGTGAGAAATAATCTGCTGCCTGCACGATTGTGTCGGCCATATTCTCCAACGTCTGAAAGAATATATCCTTTTTCTTCAATTTCATACTCTAACCCCTTTACGGAAAATTGCCAAGAACGTCGAAATGAAAGGAAAGACAACCTTGACTATCTTATCACATCCAAAGATGCGTGTGTATAAAAACTATTACATGGAACCCTCTATAGATTCGCTCAATGTCTTAGGTTTAACCAGCTTTTTTCTAGCTCTAACTTATCCTTACAATTAACTTACCCGCTCCGGTGTCGTTTATCCCAATAAATCGGAATTACGGATTTGATATGGTCACATGTGTTTCAAATCCTGGACTATTCGGGACGATGTTGAAATATGTCGTACCTGCGACCAAAGGCACCTCTTTACCATCTTTTACAAATCGGATAGCATCCCCAGAAGAACGGACCCACTGACCTCTAATCACTTTTCCCTGTTGAAATAGCATGGCTTCTCCGCCTGAGTGAGTATCGACTGATATTCTACCTACATCATCAAGTACCTTATGATTCGCCCCGAGGACAATCACGTTCGCTGCGGTAAGTACAGACTTATCATTCAGATCGATGTGTGGCTCACCGTTCATGTATCTCTGATACAACTTCGTTTCTTGATCATAGGTGTAGCCCACCACATAGTTTTTCAGCAGAAAAGTAATATCCACTTTCGCCGCTGGCTCGCCAGACTGAGTGTCTGGATCAGAAGCCTGATTAGTTGCCTCTTCTGTATCTTCCGCTTCCACTGTCTCTTCCTTAATAAAAGTATACTGCGGTATTTTTACTTCATCCGAGAACTTGTGTTTGTCTGCTCCCTGACGGAGCTTCTCATCACTAGAGTACAGGTTATGCGGAGCTTTCCGGTCTTTATCACGCCAGAAATACGCGCCGGCACTTCCGATTTCATCCAAGTCCTGTTTACCTTGCTTCTTTATAATGGAATAGGCTTCCGGACTCCCTCCCGCATGAACAAGCACCCCACCATAACTCTCTCCTATATCAATTAGGTAAGGCCTTATACTGCGAATCGGACCAATCTTCTCGATATCCGTCTGGCTTTGGAAAATACCGATTAGACGAGTAATCCCGCCTTCAGCAAGCACTTCATATACGATATCCGCTTGGCTAAGCCCAGACTGTGGCCGAGCAGCGGGTGCATTGTTGACCATAACAGCTAGTGGCCTCCGGTTCGAGACTTCTTCAAGTGGCATTCCTGTAAGCGGTGCCGTAAATTCAGCCGTTTGCTCCACAGGTTGTTCATCCTTGGGTGATTCAATTGGGGCCTGCACCTCTGGCGGAACGATCGGCTCTGCTTCCTTCTTCTCCCCACCACAAGCAGATAGCATAAGTACGGCCGTAATAGAAATAATGCTTGTCCTCCATACGGACTTATTACGATTCATCATATTTTCTTCCCCCTATTTCCTCAGCACTCCCACATACATATCAACATTGGCTTATCCGACAAAATACTATATTTTACATTTAATCATAAAACGTATTTTTTGTCTGTAATGCCATAGGAAAGATCGATATATACACCATGGGTAAACAGCTTCTTAGCCTATCTTAAAATTTATTTTAAAATTTATTTAAAATTGTGATTTAAATCACAAGTCATGTGATTTTTTTCACTTATAATAAAGACATGAAAGAGATGATCATCTTACATACAACAAGAAAGCAACTCACACCAAAGCGAATAAATACAAAAATTCTAAATCATTTGAGGAGTGGTTCATATGTTTAACACTTGGCTAAGAGAGAACAAAATTGCAATGTGGCTTCTAACCTTTATCCGGGTCTATGTTGGATATCAGTGGTTAACAGCAGGCTGGGGTAAGTTGATGGGTGGATTTGATGCTAGTGGATTCATGAAAGGTGCAATCGCCAGTGCAACAGGTGATCATCCTGCCGTACAAGGCTGGTGGGCAACATTCCTAGAGCATGTCGCTCTCCCAGGCGTGAACGTATTCAACTTCGTTGTACCTCTCGGTGAATTCCTAGTCGGTCTCGGATTGATTCTCGGAACATTTACTACTTTTGCCGCATTGATGGGACTTTTAATGAACGCAGCATTCCTCTTCTCGGGCACAGTAAGCACCAACGCACAATTGTTACTGCTTGAAGTACTGATTATCGTGGCAGCTGCGAATGCTGGTAAGATTGGTCTCGACTATTATGTACTTCCTTACCTTCGGGGATTGTTTAAAAAAGAAGACGGTCATAAGAAACACCTAGGCGGCGGTAAAATATTCAAAAAGCACACCACTGCTTAATCCAGTAATACAATATATCACGATAAAAAGACCTCCACATCTCCCGATTTCGGGTGGTGTGGAGGTCTTCATCTGTTCCTTACGATCGCTTAAATACTCCAGTGCTGCCATTCCTGCTGCTGACTCTCAAGTTCCCTTAACCAATCGCGAGTTCGCTTAAGTAACTGAGCGCGCTGCGGCCCTGCGGAATAGGTGTGGTCCCCCTGAAAGATAATCTCTTTATCGCATCGTCCTTCGGGGCGCATCCAGAACACTTTTTGAAACAGAAACGCATAATCAACCGGGATAATATCGTCAGAAGTTCCGTGAATCACTAATACATCTCCACTGAACTTGACGGCTTCCTGAAACGGCTGTCCTGCTGCCAATGATTCGAAAAAGGTGGGCGTAAACTCATATCCCAAATAATCTGCGCTTCCAGACTTCACGGACTCATCATACACACTACGGCCTGTGATCGTCACGATATCATTAAACGGATAACCGACTGCGGACCAGAGAACAAGATTCTTCACACGCTGATCACGAACAGCCGTCTGAAGAGCAACCGCACCTCCAAGACTATGTCCGATCAACGTCACTCGGGTTGGATCGACATCGGCGCAGCTAAGCGCATAATCGAGCACGGAACGGGTCTGAGCAATCATAGACTCCAATCCTTCTGCACCATAAGAACCTGAGCTTTCGCCACAACCGATATAATCGAAGCGAACAACCATGTATCCATCCTCAACAAGCTCCCGTGCCGTCTTCACGAACAGACGATCTACACCGATGCGACTCCCCACAAAACCATGGCAGATGACAGCCAGTGGAACACGATTGCAGCGTCCCTCCTGATTCCTATCAGTTGATGGATAGTGAATACTTGCGGTTAACTCCTCTTGATCGTGTCGAATAATAATTTGCCGCTCCATGTCCATTCCTCCCCGAGTGACCATTCGTATATTATATAATTCCGATAAGTTTAATATGAATTAATTAAATTTATCTTAGCATCACCTTATACGAATTGTCAACGGGATCTAATCTAATCCATAACGTGATTAATCATAACTACGAAGGAACATAGAACGTGTCTCGAGTCGTCCTTTAATCCACTCTTCTTCCTCTGCTACTTCTCCCCACAGATTAGCTGCAACCGCCGTCTCTTTGTCCTTATCCTTAATCATTTTTTCATCAGTAGCTTGTCTTGCTCTTACTGAATTACGTGCACTGTTCTCTCGAGCCATGCGGATGTCACCCTTTCTTGTGTACTTGTTTAAAGACTGGTTATATTGTTAAGAGTCTGAGCGTGGATTATTCTCATTAACAAAAGGTTCACTTTTTTCGCGTCGTAGCTTGCAATACAACCTAGTGTGATATACTTTGTACATTCTCAATTTTGTATACACCCCGTAACAGATCCCAGTAGAATTGGGGAACGCTGAAATATAGCATGGATCATATTTAGAGCAATGGAGGTACACAACGATGAAGAAACAGCAGATGATCCGAGAGAACAACCGATTACAAGAGCAAATGACACCTTCCAATTTGAAATATTACGAGGATATGGTTATCTACATTCGTACGAGCCCAGTGAATGAACTCCGGGGAGAAGAGCTGCTCCTAGAGATCGGTCAGCATCTACTAGAGGCGCAGCGTAATGGTAAAAGTGCAGAAGAAGTATTTGGCAGCGAGCCAGTTACTTATTGTGAGAAACTTGTTCAGAACCTCCCGAAACAGAAAGGCCTAAGTCAGCTACAATACATCATTATGATTCCATGGGTCGCTCTTACTTGGTTCTTTTTCGCACAGGCTCTTATTGGGTTCGTTACACAATGGACGGGTGGATCTGTGGAGAAAGTGTCTCAAGTACGAGTTTCTACACTTGTACTTATTGCTGCTGGTGCCTATATCCTGATCAAACTAATTATGAATTTCATGAACCGAGAAACCTTTAAACCAGAGGAGAACAAACGCAAAATCAATATACGGGGCATGGGCATCTATACCGCAGTCGCAGTAGTGATTCTCATGATAGGCGTATGGCTTGGTCGCGCTCTTCCCGTGTTGGTCATCCCGCCATGGGGCAGCCTTGTGATATTCATCATCGGTCTTATTGGGACAAAATTGTTATTTTTCCGAAGATAACATTGAAGTCGGATCGTACACTTTCAATACCCCTGAGTGCATAAAAAGGAGCTGTTCCGCAGTAGAAAATCTACTTTTGGGACAACTCCTTTTTTTCAAGAGAGTATGCTCTCAACATATCAAGTCAACGATTTAGATCAACAGATTGAACAAGTTCATGTTTTTGTTCAGCTCTGTATAATCAAGACCTTTTCGGTTCATGCGCTCAATCAGTGAACCGTAGTCCTCCGGATACATCAGCTCAATCCCCACTAGTGCAGGTCCGTCTTCCTTATTATGCTTCTTCGTATATTCGAATCGTGCTATATCATCATTCGGTCCAAGTACTTCCTCTAGGAATTCTCGCAAAGCCCCCGCACGCTGCGGGAAATTGATCATGAAGTAGTGCTTCAATCCTTCATAGATCAACGAACGTTCCTTAATCTCCTGCATCCGGTCAATATCATTGTTACCGCCACTAATGACACAGACTACATTCTTACCCCGAATCTTATCTCCATATAAATCAAGGGCTGCTACAGATAAAGCACCCGCAGGTTCTGCAACAATTGCATTCTCGTTATACAGTTCAAGAATCGTAGTACACGCCTTGCCTTCTGGTACCAAGACAATATCATCTAATTTTTCATTACAGATATCGTACGTAAGCTGACCAACACGTTTGACGGCTGCCCCATCAATAAACTTATCGATCTCATGAAGTGTAACAACTTCCCCGCGCTGCTTAGCTTCCGTCATCGAAGCGGCTCCAAGCGGCTCAACACCAATAATCTGTGTCATTGGACTTACCGTTTTCACATATGTCGCAACACCCGCGGCAAGACCGCCTCCACCAATCGTCACGAACATATAGTCTGCCGGAGCATCCAATTCTTCCATAACTTCCATTCCGATCGTTCCATTACCCGCAACAATTCGGGCCTCGTCGAATGGATGAATGAAAGTCATTCCCTGCTCGTTACATACCTTCATGGCCTGATCATATGCATCGTCGAACGTATCCCCTGTTAAAATAACCTCCACACTGCTTCCACCAAATCGCTTGACCTGCTTCACTTTTTGATTCGGTGTCGTGCTTGGCATATATATCTTGCCGCGAATATTAAGTACATTACAAGAGAAGGCAACACCCTGTGCATGGTTTCCAGCACTCGCACAGACAATCCCAGCTGCCAATTCCTTATCTGTCAGACTGCGAATCATATTGTAAGCACCCCGGATCTTAAAGGACCGGACTACCTGTAAATCTTCACGCTTCAAGTACACATTACAACCGTGTTTGGCAGACAGCACCGCATCTTTCTGGAGTGGTGTGCGAATAATCACCTCTCGCAGCACGTGGTGAGCACGTACGATATCTTCCATACCAACGGTTTTTCTCTGAGTTTGTGTTTCTTCCATATTCTCTCACTCCACTTCGCGGCCCGGGTGGCGGATGCCTTCCGTCTACCCTTGAACTTGTATTTATCCTATTGTATCACTTTTCCTAAAAATTTCTTGGGTAAACCGCAAAAAAGGATGACTTATATGAAATAAGTCATCCTTTTTCTCTGCAACTGTAGTATCGTATTATGCGAATTTCTGCTTAAACCAGATTGCAGCAGCCTCTACTTCCGTAAGGCTCAACTGATGCCCACCTTGCTCCCAGTGAAGCTGTGCATCCGCGCCCGCTTCGGTCAGCATCGAGTTCAGATCCTCCGATTCCTGCGGAGGACACATCATATCCCGTCTGCCAGCTGCGATGAACACAGGTACGCCAGACAAATCCGGCAGTTCCTTGTCTCTTAACGGAACCATTGGATGATGCAGCACCGCACCTTGAAGTGCATCACTATAGTGAAAGAGCAGACTTGCTGCGATATTCGCACCATTCGAGTAACCTACAGCAACTACGCGTTTCCGGTCAAAATTATAATTCTCAGCAGCTTGATCAATAAATTCCTTCAAATCATGAGTACGCTGAATGAGATCCTCGATATCAAAAACACCCTCAGCGAGTCTTCTGAAGAAGCGCGGCATTCCATTCTCCGATACATTCCCTCGTACACTAAGAATGTTTGCGTCCTTAGAAATCATCTCCGCTAGTGGTAACAAATCCTCCTCATTGCCTCCCGTTCCATGAAGCAACAACAACGTTATGGCATCCGCGGATGTCCCTTGTTGGTATAAATGATGATGTTGCATAGTAAACATCTCCCTCCAGATAACCTACATGCTAATATTTAAATCAGATACTGATCTATCAATCAAATTTCTAATTATCTTAACATTAAGATTCTTTATTCCATATTACCACATTCATCTTAAAAATCAACCCTAGCTGTTCCCCTCATTTCCAGTTTCAAAGTATAGGAAAAGGCCCTCCAATAGCTTGGAAGGCCTTCTCTCTTCTATATATCTAATCTGTATATACCGTACGTGTTCCCCCGTAACTCCTTTATTATATCAAAAGATACACAATGTGTCAGCTTACGTGTTGGGTGTTTTCACAAAAAATTATATTTTGTTTAGATGATATTCCAGATGAAACGACGTACTCATCCTTCTACAGTTCATATTTAAGCTTATTCATAAACCTTTTTGATAGGTGAGACGCATGCTTTCCCTTCGCGTTAACCCACCCGTAATATACAGGCTTTAATTGTGGAATCTCCAAGGGAACAGCTACGATATCACGTCCAAGCTGATGATCCCGACCCTGAAATGAGTAATCAAGCCCAAGGGTTACCGCTAATCCCGCAAGAACTGCATTGTTGATGGCTTGCGTGTTGTTCGAGATGAATAAGATGTCCGGCTTTCCGAAGGAAGAGATAAACTCCGATACAAAATCCCGAATCTGTTCATCATCATATAAGACTAACGTTTGAGTCACCAACTTCTCTGGCGTAATCGATTTCTCGAGAGATAGAGGTGAATTTTTACTGACGCCTACGACGATCTTCCCTTCCCATAAGCGTTCAAAAGAAAGCTCTTTATTCATCTCAACGAGATTCTCTGAGAGCACAATCAGACCGGCATCCATATGATTATGTTCGATATCATGCAGAATCTCTTTCGGTCCTTTTTCATATACTTCGATCTTCACGCTTGGATGTTCTTTCTTGAAGCTTGCAATAATATCAACCAACAGATGCATTGGTCCTGGAATAGTAGCGATCTTTAACTTACCGCTCAACTCATTGCTAAATGATTGGGCCTCTTCTTGTAACTCATGTACCTTCACTAGCACTTCATTAGCTTTTTGAATAATAACCTGACCTTCAGCCGTTGGTATAGCTCCAGAACCGCGCGCTCTCGTAAAAAGAGTTATTCCTAATTCCGCTTCCATAGATGAGATCGCCTGGCTGATAGCCGATAAGGTTACATGTGACTGCTGTGCAGCATTCGTTAAAGAGCCTGTCTTTGCCACCTGTACGATGTACTCCATCTGCTCAAGATTCATGTCTCCACCTCTATTAAGTCGTACTTAATTAATATTAATTATAATTAAATTTCTATAAACATAAAGCAGTGCTACGATAATGATAGAAAGATCATAGACAGACGGATTTAAATCATGAACCCATTTACATTTCTTGAAGGAGGAATTTTAGATGTCTAATAAAAGAGTTGCAGTTATCACAGGTGGAGCAAGTGGAATCGGTAAAGAAACGGCTTTGAAATTCGCAAGCAAGGGTGATCAAGTCGTTATTGCAGACTTTAACGAGGCTGCTGGTAATGAGGCGGTCAATCAGATTAAAGCCGCAGGTGGAGAAGCCATCTTCGTCAAAACGGACGTGTCCAAATACGAAGAAGTAGAAGCTTTGGTAGAAACCGCAGTACAAACCTACGGTAGAATCGATGTGATGTTCAACAACGCAGGTATTGGACGTATTACTCCCGTACTGGACCAGAATCTAGCCGATTACCACAGTGTCATTAATGTGAACCAGCATGGTGTCACTCACGGTATTATTGCAGCGGGTAAAAAAATGCGTGAGCTATCCATCCAGGGGGTTATTATTAATACTGCATCCGTCTTCGGATTTCTCGCTTCCCCAGGTACATTCGCTTATCACGCTTCCAAAGGAGCAGTCATTATGATGACCAAATCCGCTGCGCTGGAGCTCGCACCATATGGTATTCGTGTCGTTGCCGTGGCTCCAGGGGCCGTAGATACACCAATCATTCAAGGCTACAAAGACAATGGTATGGTTGATGAGATGAAAGCTAAGGTAATGGGGAATAAGTTAACACAGCCGGAGCAGATTGCTGATTCTGTCTATTTGCTAACACTTCCAGAAGCAAGTGCGATTAATGGTAGTGTCGTGATGGCAGACGAAGGCTACGCTTCCTTTAAATAATTATCTCTACACCTCAAGGTTACTTTATAATTTCAATGAAAAAGCAGGCTAGGAAGGATCAACTTCCTTGACCTGCTTTTTGTTCTTTTCTCAAAACAATGATCCTACCTCAGATTTCCCCGACTTCAATAGACACGATCACAGTGTCCTCTTTCACTAAAAAATCCCCCTCATTAAAAACAAGGAAGTTGTCGATATATTATTCATCGTAAAACTGTGCAGATCTGTGCTTTTGTCAACTTAGGTATCTGAGTAGCAGGAAGCGGCTGAAATGACTACAGTGAATTTTATAAGTATAAGGTGGTTGTGTATGAAAAGAAGAAACAGTTTGGTGTTCAAATCAATTGTTATGTTGGCTGTGTTATTTCTCTTATTAGGAGCGATCGTGACGATATTGAATCAGTCAGAGATGAAAAAACAACAGCTAACAGAACTCTCTAATATGGAATGGACGCTTCACAATATCATTGTGGAAAGTATTCCTCATATCGAGAAAGCTAAGACCATGCTTGGATCTAAAGAGCTGATGAAAGAAGAGCACATTATAGAGCTACAAAAACAGCTGGACAGCATGAAAAACAATCAAATGATTTCCAGCAGCTACCTCTATATACCCGAAACGATAAAGGGAGATAACGCTAATCTACAGCTGATTCTAGCTAACAAAGAGCTATACGATTCAGGGCTAAAATCGGGTGACATGTATGAAGCAAAAGGTGCGTTTGCAAAAGCGCTGGCTGAAATGAATGAGAAAGGATATGCAACATCCGAAGTCTATACTGATGAATTCGGTACGTGGGTCAGCGTCATCAGCTCCATGAAAGATAGCAGTGGCAAAGAAGTCGCAATCTTCGGTATCGATTTTGATTATTCCTCAGTTGCCAAGCAGCAAAGGGCCGTCATTATCAAAACAAGCATCATTGGCTCCATTGTCGTACTTATGTTCATTTTACTCCTAGTGTTCCTTGTACGGTTTACGCTACGTCCGATCATCCAGTTATCTGAGCTTAGCGCCAGAGCCGCTCAGGGTGACCTCACTGTCGAGGCTCGCGTAACAAACAAAGATGAAGTTAGTGTGCTGTCTGCGAACTTTAATACCATGATCGGAAACATCAGGAACCTAATCCAGAATGTCCAGCAGACTTCAGAAAAAGTGTCCCAATCTTCTAAATCCTTAGTCATGAGCGCGGACCAGACCTCAAAGGCGACTGAGGAAATTACAATGGCTATTCAACATGTCGCCCAAGGATCTGAGACCCAAATGCAGTCTACGATGGAAAGCCAGATAGCGATGGAAGAAATGACGAACGGCATCCAGCGAATTGCGGAGCATTCTTCGATGTTGTCTGAGCATTCATACGAGGTCGCGCAAAAAGCGGAATCTGGAAACGAAGTCATTCAACATTCAGTCAAGGACATGAGGGAAATTCATACGACCGTCTCCAATACGGTAGACATCTTGAATGAACTAGAAGCTCGGTCACATGAAATTCAACAGATCGTCAGTATCATCTCTAATATCGCAGGCCAAACCAATTTACTTGCGCTCAACGCATCCATTGAAGCAGCGCGAGTTGGTGAGCAAGGCAAAGGGTTTGCCGTTGTTGCGCAGGAGGTGCGTAAGCTTGCCGAGCTGTCTGGCAGCTCGTCTGAACAAATTTCCACCATGCTGGCTGAAATTTCAACTTATGTTACGCGTGTTTCAAGCGCAATGAATACCAGTATGGGTCAAGTAGAGCAAGGAGTCGGGTCCGTTCAGAAGGCTGGGGACGTCTTCGGCGAAATTGTTGCCGCTCTTCAGAGTGTCAACGAGCAGGTCCATGAAGTATCTGCTTCTGCGGAGCAAATGTCTGCAGGAAGCAGACAAGTATCGAATTCACTAAGCGAGTTGGCTAAAATCGGACGTAGCGCGTCCGAACACACTCAAGTCGTTGCTGCATCATCCGAGGAACAGATGGCCTCTATGCAGGAGATTGCTAGTGCCTCAACGATGCTAGAAACCATGGTGAATGATCTCGAGAAAGAAGTTCGCGTATTTAAGCTTCAAGGATAATAGATTAAGCGTGGATAATAAAGAAGATGCACAGCAATCAATCATCGCTGGCATCTTCTTTTTCTGTCATTAAGAACATTTATTTCGGTGCTTGAATCTCTTTCACGGCATGATCAAGTGCCGCTTTCGCATCTTTTTGGTTATCCCATATATCAGCTAGCGCAGCATCCACCGGCCTCCATACAAGATCCATCTCTGGCAGATTTGGTACGGCTTGAGCATTGCCAAGCTGAGCGATAAACGCTGACATATAGGGGGCGCTTAGGATGTGTTCCGATTGCTGCACCTCTATATTTGTCGGGATTGCCCCCGTTTGCACACTGTAATTCAGCTGCGCTTCCCTAGATGATGCGTAATAAGCAAACAATTTTGCTGCATTAGGATACTTACTATCTGCATTCACATACCAAGCCTTAATATCCGCGAAGGAGACCGCAGGATATCCCGCGACTGCAGGAAGTGGAGCAACGCCTAACTGATCTCCAAGTGCCTTTTTATAATCACTAAGCATCTCAGGACCGCTGATATCCATCGCAAGCTGACCTGTAGTAAATCGCTCTCTTTTGAAATCTTGTGTGAGCTTATCCGATTGCAGAGGAAGAACCTCTCTTAAACGAGAGAATACCTTCATACTCCGCTGAGCCTCCGCACTATTCAGACCCATATCGTTAATATCTGTACCACCCTTGCCATAGATGTAACCGCCACTTGACGCGAGGAATGGATAACTGAAGTATAGATTGCTAACGTCCCACATGATCCCATATGTATTGGTCGTTTTATTCGTAAACTTCTTACTGAAGTCAATGACATCATCAAACGTTCTTGGTGCTTCTTGAATTAGTTTCTTATTGTAATATAGCAGATATGTGTCTGCTGCGAAGGGGTATCCATACACGATCCCATGATAAGATACACCTTCAACGATGTTCTTCGCATTCATCCTTCTTGCTTCAACTTCAAATAGATCGTTCGGCAGAACTAACCCGGCTTCTACTGCTTTCCCAAGTTCTCTACTAGGGAGCATCATAACATCTGCTGCAGATGCTCCTTCTTGTGCCAGTCGATCTGCTTGTTCGACGGAATCTATAACTTCCCGAGTAACCTCCACCCCATATTTATCTGTAAACTCCTTGATCAATTCTTCTGGGTAAGTTCCCGCTCCTTTACTCTCCCATACTACCAATTTCGCATCAGCTTCAGCTTTGAATTCTGAGCCATTCGCATCTGGTGGTGCTGTCTTGGCACCGTTCGATGATTCTGTTGGTGGTGGCGGAGTCAACGCTCCATCTGGTTGATCAACCGGAGGCGGGGCGGTCTTAGCCCCTGTGGGTTGATCAACCGGCGCTTGTGGCTCCACTTCTGGAGCAGCTGTCTTTCCACCACATGCGGATATGGATAATACGATCGTGAACGCTGTTATAAGTGCTATTACTTTCTTCATTCTCATCCCCTTGTTACCCCTCTCCAAATCATGTAACTAGGTATGCTGATCTGAACACATCATACAACAATTACCCAACTATTGTAAAAAAACAACATCCTTATGATCCTGAAACATAAAAGACCTGCAATAAATGCAGGCCTCTAATTATACTAGAATGAATGACTTGTAATAATAGAATGATACTGCAAATCCTCTGGAAATACCGTTTCAGATCAATGCTTTCGCTGCGATGTCTGTACGGAACTGTTTTCCTTCAAAAGTAATCTGTTCCGCACGTTCATAAGCTTTCGCACGAGCGGAAGCAATATCAGAACCAAGCCCCACAACCCCGAGAACGCGTCCACCGTTCGTAACCATTCGTCCTTCTCCATCAAGCGCTGTTCCAGCATGGAACACGATTGAAGAAGAGTCCTCCGCATCCAGACCAGAAATAACCAGACCTTTCGGATATGAAGCCGGATATCCACCTGAAGCTAGAATCACACACACGGCTGCCTCATCACTCCACTCAAGCGTAAGATCAGCAAGCGTTCCATTCACAGCTGCCAAGAACACTTCAAGAAGATCTGTCTTTAAGCGTGGCAGTACCACCTGTGTCTCCGGATCACCAAAACGAGCGTTAAATTCAATCGTCTTCGGTTTGCCATCCGGTGTAATCATTAGACCAGCGAACAACACACCGCGGAATGGACGACCCTCGGATACCATCGCCTTCGCGGTCGGTTTAATGATCGTTTCGATCGCTTCTTCAATAATGGAATCCGAAATATGTGGAAGTGGAGAATATGTACCCATTCCACCTGTATTCGGTCCTAAATCGCCGTCGTAAGCTGGCTTATGATCCTGTGCAGCCGACATCGGTTTCACCGTCTCGCCATCAACGAAGGCCAAGATCGACATTTCTTGTCCCTCTAAGAATTCCTCGATAACAACTCGGCTTCCCGCTTCCCCGAACACTTTGGATTGCATGATATCGCGAAGCGCCAACTCTGCCTCTTCTAAGGTATGTGCAACAGTAACACCTTTACCTGCTGCAAGTCCATCAGCCTTAACAACAATTGGAGCCTGCTGACTCCGCAAGTAAGCCAGTGCCTGTTCGTAATCATCAAATTTCTCGTAGGCTGCTGTTGGGATATTGTATTTATGAAGCAGATCTTTCATAAATGTTTTGCTGCCCTCGATTTCAGCAGCATTCTTGCGTGGTCCGAATACCGGAATACCTGCCTCTTCGAACACATCTACAATCCCGTCTGCAAGCGGGTCATCTGGCCCGACAACAACAAGCCCAACGGCTTTCTCTTGGGCAAATGTTTTTAATTGTTCAAACTCATGAACTGCAATAGGTGCTACTTCTGCAATCTGAGCAATACCTGCATTTCCAGGTGCACAATATATGGTTCCGGCTTTTGGGCTCTTGGACAGCGCCCATACAATCGCATGCTCGCGTCCACCGCCACCGATTACTAAAATGTCCATGCTTCCCCTCCATCCAAAAGATCAATACATTTATTGATTCACGAGATGAATCATTTATACAGCAAAGGAACCGCCCGGGGCAGCAGCATCATGCCAGGACTACCCCGAATATGCGATTCCTCATTAAATTTTAGTGTTTAAAGTGTCTTACACCTGTAAATACCATAGCGATCCCGTTCTCATTAGCCACCTTAATGGACTCTTCATCTTTCACGGAGCCACCAGGCTGAATGACAGCGGTAATTCCTGCTTTTGCTGCGATTTCGAGCGTGTCCCCCATCGGGAAAAATGCGTCAGAAGCGAGAACAGCTCCTTTTGCCTTGTCGCCTGCTTGTTCAATCGCAATGCGTGCCGAGCCTACACGGTTCATCTGACCAGCACCCACACCTACAGTCATATCATCTGCAGCCAGTACAATCGCATTCGATTTCACATGTTTCACGACTTTCCAGCCGAATAGCAGTTGCTTCAGTTCTTCTTCCGTTGGCTTACGATCTGTAACGACTTTGAGATCATCCACATCAAGCGAATGAACGTCGCTCTCTTGCACGATCATACCGCCCTCGATTGAAGTTACAGCAAGTACACTCTGGCGTTCCTTAGCGGAACCGAACTCACCCATTTTCAGAAGACGAATATTCTTCTTCTTCGTGAGCAGCTCCAATGCTTCCGGTGTGAAATCTGGTGCCAGAATAATTTCGAGGAAAATATCCTTTAGCAGCTCAGCTGTCGGCCCATCAATCGTCCGGTTTGCTGCAACAATCCCACCGAAGATGGAGGTGGTGTCAGCTTCATAAGCTTTCTTGAACGCATCCAATACATTGGTGCCTACGCCGACACCGCAAGGATTCATATGTTTAACTGCAACGACAGCCGGCTCATCAAATTCCTTCACGATCTGCAGGGCTGCATTCGCATCATTAATGTTGTTGTAAGACAACTCTTTACCGTGAAGTTGCTCAGCTGTTGTCAAAGTACCTGCTGCTGCCAGCGGCTTCTTGTAGAAAGCGGCCTTCTGGTGTGGATTCTCACCATAACGAAGATCTTGAATCTTCTCGTATGTTACGCTCAGACGCTCTGGCAATGGATCGCCAGTTACATTCGACAAATACTCAGAAATCAATGTGTCGTATGCTCCTGTATGACGGAATACCTTAGCTGCAAGACGCTTACGCGTTTCAAGTGTTGTATCCCCATCCGCGCGAATCTCTTCCAGAACCGCACTGTAGTCGCCCGCATCTACAACAACACTAACAAATGCGTGGTTTTTCGCCGCGGAGCGGAGCATCGTTGGCCCACCAATGTCGATATTTTCGATTGCATCTTCGTATTCGACATCCGGTTTCGCAATCGTTTCCTGGAATGGATACAGGTTTACAACAACGAGATCAATATAGTCCAGACCCAACTCTTGCATCTGACGTTGATGTTCGCTGCTATCACGAACCGCGAGCAAACCGCTGTGTACCGCTGGGTGCAATGTTTTCACACGTCCATCAAGGATTTCAGGGAAGCCTGTTACATCCGAAATACCGATAACCGGTACGCCTTCTTTGGCAAGCAAGCTTTTTGTTCCTCCTGTTGAAATGATCTCAACACCCAGGGAAGCCAATTCGCGGCAAAACTCCACGATTCCCGTTTTATCTGACACACTGACCAGTGCTCTTTTGATACTCACATTTATTCCTCCCTATCATTGTGGAAAGTTTCCACACGTGTCTTTAGCTATTCCATTCGCATAATTCGATTCTAAATCATCCGTAGAACCCTATATCTGCGAATAAGTTCATTCAGATCAATGGAACTTGATTAAACGTCGCTTATTGGATTGATAATCTATGCTAAAGGTAAATGCTGTCGATATGAGATAATTCCTAAAGTATTTCCCGAGAAATATCGAACTTGTCGATGATAAGGCGTCCCTTGTCCGGTTTTACCGCTTCACCGGTGCAGCAATCGCCACATTACGCCCATTCAGCGTAATCCGGCCTTCTGTAAACCAAGATACGACTTCAGGGTATAACTGCTGTTCAGCGGTATGGATACGCTCAGAAAGGGATGCTTCGTCATCCCCTTCCAAGATTTCGACTGCATGTTGTGCAATAACTGGCCCCGTATCCATTCCTCCATCGACAAAATGAACGGTAATACCCGTCATTTTCACTCCATACGCTAGCGCCTGCCCGATGGCATCTTTCCCTGTGAATGAAGGCAGCAGCGATGGATGAATGTTAATCATACGGCCACTGTACGGTTCCACCAGAACGGAGGTCAACAGACGCATATATCCCGCCAGTACAATTAGATCTATACCGCGTTTACTGAGTTCTGCTGCTATCTCCTGCTCGTAGTCTTCTCTCGAAGCATAGTCCTTCGGCTGGAACAAAAAACAATCAATCCCTGCTTTACGGGCACGCTCTACAACAGGAGCCTGCGGCTTATCGCATACGAGAACACTGATCTCTCCACCCAGCGAACCGTTAGCCATCGCATCAACAAGCGCCTGAAAATTGCTTCCTCTGCCGGAAGCGAACACCGCAATCCGGTATGATCCCATTACACATTCGCTCCCGTAAAGGTAACCGCACGCTCTCCGTCGGTAACTTTTCCGATAACATAAGCCTCTTCACCAGCGGAACGCAAGAGCTGAAGTGCCTGATCTGCATCCTGCTCAGCAACGACAACAACCATGCCGATTCCCATGTTAAATGTCGTAAACATATCTTTATTGGAGATGCTGCCTTGGTCCTGCATCAGTTTAAAGATCGGCAGAATCGGCCATGAACCGTACTCAATGTCGACATTCACGTTCTCTGGCAGCATACGCGGAATATTCTCGATGAATCCGCCGCCTGTAATGTGAGCCATACCTTTCACTTGAATCTCTTTGAGGAGTGCAAGCAGCGGTTTAACATAAATCTTCGTTGGTTCAAGTAATACATCTCCAAGACGTGCGCCAAGCTCAGGCAGCTCTTGATCGAGCGCATATCCAGACTCCTCCAGAAGCAGCTTACGAACAAGTGAGAAACCATTGCTATGCACACCGCTAGAAGCTAATCCAAGAACAACGTCACCAGATGCAATCGCTTGTCCGTTGATCATCTTGCTCTTATCGACAATACCCACCGTGAAACCAGCAATGTCGTATTCTCCCTCAGCATACATCCCTGGCATTTCGGCCGTTTCGCCACCAATCAGGGAACACCCTGCTTGATTACAACCATCCGCGATCCCTTTAACAATCGCTTCGATTTTCGCTGGAATGACCTTATCACAAGCTAGATAGTCCAGAAAAAAGAGCGGCTCCGCACCCTGTACCACAACGTCGTTCACACACATAGCCACTGCATCAATTCCGATGGTGTCATGACGGTCCATCGCGAATGCAAGTTTCAGCTTTGTGCCGACGCCGTCGGTACCCGAGACGAGAACCGGCTCTTCATAGTTATCTTTATTTAGTTGAAAGAGGGCTCCAAAACCACCCAGATCCGTCATAACCTCTGGTCTGAATGTAGTCTTGACGTGCTTTTTCATCCGTTCAACAGCTTCATTGCCTGCAGCAATATCCACACCGGCGTTTTTATAAGTATCAGACACGCGCTTAACACTCCTTTTTTATAAAGAAAGAATCTATATTATATTCAATGCCCTTAATGACTTAGCAGATGAAAGAAAATAGATCCGGAGACCACCAACTTGTAGGTATGGCAGCTCCGGAATGAATAAGTCACCTTAACAGCCGCAGCCCATCTTTTCTTCACCTTTAAAATCAATCTTCGTCGGGTACTCGTTGTCAAAACAAGCGAGACATAATCCGCCTTTCGGGCTTTTCTCGTCATAACCACCGATCGCCTTGATCAAGCCCTCAGGGCTTAGGAAGGCTAGGGAGTCTGCATTGATCTCCTTACATATTTCCTCCACACTCTTCTCAGAAGCAATAAGCTCCTGACGATTCGGTGTATCTATTCCGTAGAAGCAAGGATTCTTGAACGGTGGAGAAGTAATCCGAACATGCACTTCTGCAGCTCCCGCTTCTCGCAGTAGATTCACAATCCGCCGGGATGTCGTTCCCCGAACGATGGAATCGTCAATCATCACGACACGTTTGCCTTCGACAACACGACGAACGGCGCTTAGTTTCATCTTAACGCCTTGCTCGCGCAGCTCCTGGCTAGGTTGAATAAATGTCCGGCCCGTATATTTATTCTTAATAAGTCCAAGTTCATAAGGAATACCCGTCTGCTCTGCATATCCAATCGCAGCCGAAATACTGGAATCCGGAACGCCTGTGACCACATCCGCATCCACAAACGATTCAAGCGCCATCCGGCTGCCCATACGTTTACGTGCGGAGTGTAGATTCGAGCCGTTCAGATCACTGTCCGGACGAGAGAAGTAGATGTATTCCATCGCACACAGTGCTTTTTGACCTGCTTCTGTGTAACGATCTTCTTGTAGTCCGGAACCGTTCACATCCAAGACAAGTAATTCACCTGGCGCAATATCACGGACTGCTTCTGCCCCGATCACTTCCATGGCACATGTTTCAGAAGCGAAGACATATGCATCACCCAGACGGCCCATGGTTATGGGTCTTAGCCCATTCGGGTCGGAAGCAACAAGCAGCTTGTCATTCGTCATAATTAGGAATGCGAATCCGCCTACTAGGCGCTGAAGTGCATCCTTAGCCGCCTCGACAAAATCCTTCGGCGAGCGCGCAATCAGATGGGCGATCACTTCCGTGTCACTCGTCGTCTGGAAGATTGAACCCGCGTTCTCCAGCTCGCGCCGTAACTGTGGCTCATTAACGATATTGCCGTTTGTTGCAATGGCCAGATTACCTTCACGGTATTTAAAGATCAGCGGCTGCGCATTAGACAGGCGACTATCTCCACTGGTAGAGTAACGAACATGCCCAATAGACATATCTCCGTTCAAAGACTCTAGAACATCCTTGTCGAATACTTCCTTAACGAGTCCCATACCCCGGTGATAGTTGAACTCACGACCATCTGCCACACAGATTCCTGCACTTTCCTCGCCCCGGTGCTGCAGTGCATGCAGCCCATAGTAGGACAGTGAAGCGGCATCAGGGTGTCCAAACACCCCGAATACGCCGCATTCCTCTTTGAGCGTATCAAAGATATCGCTCTGTCCTGTTCCTTCATTATAGTAATCACCAGTCCATAATCCTTCCGGTATTAATTCATTCGGCATGGAATGGCATCCTCCCAGACGGACTTCAAAGCCTCCACCGGTTCTTTCACAGCGGAAGTACCGTTAATGTTGATGCTTAATTGATCTCCGCCAACATGGCCAATCGTAGCGAACGGAACATTTGCTTCCTTTAAGAGCTGCTCCAGATCAGCCTGTTTGTCAGGGGATACGGAAAGAATAATACGGGATTGGCTTTCGCTGAAGAGTACAATGTCATTTCTAAGCTCTGTGCTCAGATTAACTTCAGCACCGACACTTCCGCTAATACAGCTTTCAGCCAACGCTGCAGCAAGTCCACCCTCAGATACATCATGAGCAGAGCTAACAAAACCAGACTGAATGGCAGTAAGTACGCCATCGAGCAATTTTTTCTCTGTAGTCAGATTCAGCTCTGGAGGACGACCTTCAGAAACACCATGCAAGATCGCCTGGAATTCACTACCGCCAAGCTCTGCGAACGTTTCACCAAGCAGGTAGATTGCATCGCCTTCGGATTTGAAGCCTTGCGTTGTAATATGATCTGTATCATGAATTAGACCGACCATACCTACAACGGGAGTTGGGTAAATTGCACCCTTCGCATTTTCATTGTACAGACTGACATTACCGCCGATAACTGGTGTGTTCAGCTGATGGCAAGCTTCTGCCATTCCGTCCACCGCACGTTCCATCTGCCAGAAAATCTCTGGTTTCTCCGGGCTACCGAAGTTCAAGTTATCCGTAATCGCAAGTGGCTCAGCACCGGAGCAGACAATGTTACGCGCTGCTTCACTAACGGCAATTTTGCCTCCAAGCTCTGGATCTAGATATACATAACGTCCATTACAGTCCGTTGTCATCGCAAGTCCTTTGCGTGTGCCGTCTACCGTCACTACCGCAGCATCAGAACCTGGACGAACCGCCGTACTGGTACGAACCATATAATCATATTGATTGTACACCCAAGCTTTACTTGCAAGGCTTGGAGAACCAAGAATTTGCTTCAAGGCATCGCCAAGATCCTTCACTTCATCATAACGAAGTGTATCCACAGCAGCTTGAGCTTCATAGTAAGCAGGTACAGCTGAAGGTTTGTTATATACAGGGCACTCGTCTACCAGTGCTTTAACTGGCATATCACCAACGACTTCACCGTGATGAATCAGCTTCAATCTTCCGTCATCGGTTACCTTACCGACCTTCGCACAAATGACGCCCCAACGTTCAAAAATCTCAAGCGCCTGCGCCTCATCCTTCGGCTCAACAACGAACAACATACGCTCTTGGGATTCAGACAGCATCATTTCATACGGAGTCATGCCTTCTTCACGTTGTGGAACCTGATCCAGATACAACTCCAGTCCATTACCAGCTTTACTTGCCATCTCAGCACTAGAACATGTCAATCCGGCCGCACCCATATCCTGAATCCCGAGCACGATGCCCGTATCAATAAGCTCCAGACAAGATTCCATAACCAGCTTCTCCATGAACGGATCGCCAACCTGAACTGCAGTACGTTTCGCCTCAGATTCTTCGGTCAACTCAACGGAAGCAAAGGTTGCACCGTGAATACCATCTCGGCCTGTTGGAGGACCAACGTAATACACGGGGTTACCTACACCTTTTGCAACACCGCGCTGGATTTTATCATGATCGATAATACCTACGCACATAGCGTTAACGAGTGGGTTACCTTCATAACTTTCGTCGAAGACAACCTCTCCACCAACGGTAGGAATGCCGATGCAGTTACCATAGCCAGCAATACCCGAAACCACATGCTCGAACAAATATTTAACACGATCGCTCTCTAGTCTGCCGAAGCGAAGCGAGTTCAGAAGCGCTACCGGTCTTGCACCCATGGAGAAAATATCACGAATAATGCCGCCTACACCCGTAGCTGCACCTTGATAAGGCTCAACGGCAGATGGGTGGTTATGGCTTTCGATTTTGAACACGACTGCTTGATTGTCACCGATATCTACAATACCCGCTCCCTCACCAGGTCCCATCAGAACGCGCGGACCACTTGTCGGGAACTTACGAAGCAAAGGCTTCGAATTCTTGTATGCACAGTGCTCGGACCACATAACACTAAATACACCGATTTCCGTATAGTTAGGTTTACGTCCCATAAACGAACAGATCAGATCGTATTCGCTGTCCGATACTCCCATTTGTTCATATAACTTAAACTCCGCAACCTGCTCTGCGGTTGGTTCTTTAGCGGACACTTGTTGCTGCGTCATGACGATCCCTCCATGTCTGAATGATGGATTTAAACATTGCCTTTCCGTCTTCCGATCCGAGCAGGCTGCTCATCGCACGTTCCGGGTGAGGCATCATGCCAAGCACATTGCCGCGCTCGTTACAAATCCCTGCAATATCTGCAACCGATCCATTCGGATTATCCTTATAAGTAAATACGATTTGCCGGTTGTCCCGGAGCTGTTGTAGTGTAGCTTCATCACAATAATAGTTACCTTCACCGTGAGCGATAGGAATAACAATCTCTTGTCCTTCCGAATAACTACCTGTAAATGGTGTTTCCTGATTAACGACCTTAAGTACACTATCATGACAGCGGAATTTCATAGATTCGTTACGACGAAGAGCACCTGGCAAGAGCCCTGCTTCCGTCAAAATCTGAAATCCGTTACAAATTCCAAGAATGAATTTTCCTTCTTCCGCCGCTTTGGCCACTTCGTTCATGACCGGGGCGAACCGGGAAATCGCACCGCACCGAAGGTAATCTCCATAGGAGAAGCCTCCAGGTACCAAGATGCAATCATAAGGCGACAGATCTGTTTCTGTATGCCATACATAATCCACAGATTCTCCCATGGCCTCAACTGCTTTATAACAGTCAATATCACAGTTCGAACCTGGGAAGACAAGTACTGCAAATCTCATGGTTAGCCCTCCAATTCATAACGGTAATCTTCAACTACCGTATTAGCCAGAAGCTTTTCACACATTTGCTGCAGACGCTCTTCCGCTTCCTTGCGGTTATCTGTATCCAGCTCTAACTCCATATACTTTCCGATACGAAGGCTTTCCACTTCCTTGAATCCTACGGAATGAAGTGCCCCTTGTACTGCTACCCCTTGTGGATCCAAAACGCTTTGCTTGATGGTGACATAGACCTTTGCTTTCAACATCGTTTCCTGTTCCTCCTCGGTATCGTATATGAATAATTGCTTACTTATGATTGCCTTGTGAACCTAAGACGCCGTAATCCGGCGGAAAATATCGGTATAACGGTTCGTTGTTTCTGCAACAACGGATTCAGGGAGCGGATCAGGTTTACTGTTCTTATCCCAGTCGGATGAAGCCAAGTACGTACGAACAGGCTCCTTATCCATGCTGTCAATCTCAATATCCAGCGCATAATTCGCTTTATCCCAGAAACGGGATGAATCCGGAGTGAAAATCTCATCGATCAAGATGACTTTCCCATCAATTAGACCAAATTCGAATTTACAATCCGCCAAAATAATTCCTCGCTCCGCGCAGTAATCACGCGCGAATCGGTACAGCATCAGACTTTTCTCCTGAAGTTCTAGCGCAAGCTCATCGCCAACGAGTTCTTTCATGCGCTCCATGGAGATATCTTCATCATGACCCACATCATTCTTGGCCGCAGGTGTGAAGATCGGCTCTGGAAATGCCTCATTCTTACGCATTCCCTCAGGAAGCTTAATGCCATTCACTTCACCCGTAGCTTGATATTGACGCCATCCGCCGCCCGTAATATATCCACGCACGACACATTCAATATCAATACGTTCTGCCTTGCGGGCTACCATAATCCGACCCTCCAGCAGTTCTTTGTCCTTAACGATCGAGCCGAGCAACTCCACATCTGTATGAACAACATGATTGTTGATCAACTGTTCAGTCAGTCCAAACCAGAAAGTACTAAGCTTGTTCAGCACCGTTCCTTTAGCGGGAACCGGTGGGTCTAGCACATAGTCGAACGCTGAGATTCGGTCAGTAACCACAATCAGCATGTGCTCTCCCAGATCATAAAGCTCACGAACCTTACCCTTGTACAACAAAGGTGCATCAATTAAATCGACAGCCGTAGAAAGCGCAGGTAATGCCATGTCATCTCACTCCCTTTTAAGCGGGGGCCGCTTGATAGCGGCCGTTATCTTGGCAGTTAAAGGAACGACTGCTCTACTATTCGTTCAAGCCCAATTTCGCAAAAATCGTATCTACATGCTTCAGATGCCAGCTTGGATTAAATGCATCTTCGATCTCTTCACGGCTCAGCACTTCCGTAATTTCCGGTGTTGCCTCAATAATCTCACGGAATTGACGTTGTTCTTCCCATGCCTGCATGGCTCTCGGCTGTACCGTATCGTACGCCTGCTCGCGGCTGAAGCCTTTGTCGATCAGCTTCGTCATCACACGGCCGGAGAACGGAACACCGAAAGTCCGTGCCATGTTGCGCTTCATATTCTCTGGGAATACCGTCAAGTTCTTTACGATATTACCGAAGCGGTTCAGCATGTAGTTCAGAAGCATCGTTGCATCCGGCAGAATGACACGTTCCACAGAGGAGTGGGAAATATCCCGTTCGTGCCAGAGTGACACGTTCTCATATGCCGAAACCATATGGCCGCGAATGACGCGCGCAAGACCCGAAATATTCTCGGAGCCAATTGGATTACGTTTATGCGGCATTGCAGAGGAACCCTTTTGCCCTTTCGCAAAAGCTTCTTCCACTTCACGAACTTCACTCTTCTGAAGTGCGCGCACTTCCGTAGCGAATTTATCAAGGGAAGTTGCGATGAGTGCCAGTGTAGCCATGTATTCAGCATGACGGTCACGCTGCAGTGTTTGTGTCGAGATCGGAGCAGCCTTTGTACCAAGCTTCTCGCAGACGAACTGCTCTACCGAAGGGTCAATGTTGGCATATGTGCCTACAGCACCGGAGATTTTACCGTACTGAACGCCATCAGCCGCATGACGGAAGCGCTCCAGATTACGAATCATCTCTTCGTGCCACAGTGCCATTTTCAATCCGAAGGTTGTTGGCTCTGCATGTACACCATGCGTACGACCCATCATTGGTGTGTGTTTATAAGCAAGTGCTTTCTCTCTCAGAATGCCAATAAACCGAAGAATGTCCTGCTCCAAAATCTCATTCGCTTGTTTCAACAGGTATCCTGTAGCTGTATCTACTACATCTGTAGAAGTCAGGCCGTAATGCACCCATTTGCGTTCCGCGCCAAGGCTTTCAGATACCGCACGGGTGAATGCAATAACGTCATGGCGTGTCTCTTGCTCGATTTCATAGATTCTCTCGATATCAAAGGTCGCGTTCTTGCGGAGCTCTACGGTATCTTCTTTAGGAATAACACCCAGTTCAGCCCAAGCTTCACATGCACATAACTCAACCTCAAGCCATGCTCTGAATTTATTCTCCTCGGTCCAGATAGCCCGCATTTCCGGTCTGCTGTAACGTTCGATCATATATTTAATGCCTCCATATATTAGTTTGCTTTACCCATTCGAGCGCGTCCTCTACATCTCCGCAAAGTAAGTTGATGTGACCCATTTTGCGGTTATGCTTACTGTCGCTTTTGCCATATAGATGAAGCTTAGGCACAATACCAAGTTGAATGGCTGCCTGATCCTCTACAATAGATCTGCCAATCACCTCATCAAGATGTTGCCCTAACACGTTTACCATCACCACAGGCGTAAGCAGTGTAGTATCACCAAGTGGTAGATTGCATATTGCTCTCACATGCTGTTCGAATTGTGAGGTCGTGCATGCTTCCATGGTGTAGTGCCCCGAATTATGCGGCCTTGGTGCAACCTCATTCACATAAAGTGAACCATCAGCCGTGAGGAACATCTCTACTGCAAGCAGTCCAACCGCGTTTAGACCTTCTGCAACCTTCTCAGCCAGCTGACAGGCTTTGCGCTGAACTTCAGTTGGTATACGTGCCGGAACGATGGACAGATACAAAATATTGTTCACATGAATATTTTCCGCAGGTGGGAAGCTCTTCACTTCACCATTCGGCGTACGTGCTGCGATAACCGAAATCTCACTTGTGAAGGTGATGAATTTCTCAAGTACAAGCTCTGCACCCGTGGCAGCCAGCTCCGTGTAAGCAGCTTCAAGCTGCTCCTCTTGCCTAAGAACCGCCTGTCCTTTTCCATCGTAGCCACCAGTTGCGGTCTTGAGCACACAGGGTAAGCTCAGCTCAGCTACAGCTTCATGTAAGCTTTCGAGGCTTGTGATCTCACGATATGGAGCTACAGGGACACCTGCTGCTTCAATAGCTGCCTTCTCACGGAGGCGATGCTGCGTTGTATAGAGCAATTTACTTCCTTGTGGAACGTAAGACCGCTCTTCAAGCAGCGCTGCAACACCAGCATCCACATTCTCGAATTCATACGTAATGACGTCAGATTTCGCTGCAAGTTGTCCCGCCGCTTCAGCATTATCGTAAGCTGCGATAATCTGCTCTGATATTTGTCCAAGTGGACAATCAGGCTGCGGATCAAGCGTGATGAACTTGTATCCCATCCGTGTTCCATCAAGCGCCATCATACGGCCTAATTGTCCGCCGCCGAGCACACCGATAACCGATCCCGGAGCTAAACGCTCGCTGCTTGTCTGACTACGCTGCCTCAGTTGCTCTTTCATAGATTGTCACTGCCTTTCAGCACCTCATCGCGTGTTCGGTCTCTTCGCTCCTGGACCCTTGCACGGATACTCTCATCTGCAGCACCAAGAATCTGGGCGGCAAGCAGCCCCGCATTCGTAGCACCCGCCTTGCCAATGGCCACAGTAGCAACTGGAATACCACCTGGCATCTGAACGATGGAGAGCAGGGAATCAAGTCCATTCAGTGCTTTTGATTGAACAGGTACACCAATAACGGGTAATACCGTTTTGGAGGCGACCATTCCAGGAAGATGAGCTGCTCCCCCAGCGCCTGCAATAATAACGCGTAACCCGCGTCCCACCGCTTCTTCTGCGAACTTGAACATCAGATCTGGCGTCCGATGTGCTGAGATAACCTTTTTCTCATAAGCGATCTCCAGCTCATCTAATACCTGGCACGCATGAGACATGGTATCCCAATCGGACTGACTTCCCATAATGACTGCAACTTGCACCGCCATCACTCCACCTGCTTTCTTCGCATGTTTTCGAATCTTCTTCATCACATTAAAAAATCCGATTTCCCTGTATTACATCTGCGGGACACCGGACCTCTCGGGGGAATACCGCTTCTATATCACCATGTCATGAAGACAATACAGAGATACAAGAAACTCCACACCTTGGCCAGCTAGAAGCCAAATAAATTTGCTTCTATATAGCAGTGCCGTATTCCCTCGTAGTCCGAAAATTTAAGGTTCCCGGGTAGAAACTTCTGGGCCATATCCCCAGCTTTATACGAGACATATTTAATTTACTAAATTTACATTTCATCAGTTGAATTGATCCTTAACAAGTTCAGTTTATCAATCCCTGACACCTCATGTCAACCTAAACACGAACATTCTAATATACTCAAAAAATATTGTTCGTTTTTTCGATATTTGAATATATAACAAAAGGGATGCCCATAAGCATCCCTTTAATGAGGTTAATTTATTATTTAATAACAAGGACTGGAATCTTGGCATGCTGCACCACATTATGGCTGACACTGCCCAGAACGAACTCTCGAATACCGCCTAAACCACGGCTACCGATAATGATTAGATCCATTTCATTTTGTTTCGCATATTCCAGAATGACTTCCGCAGGAGGTCCCTGAATCATTTCAACCTTACCATTCACTTGTGCATTAGCCATACGCTCTCTAAGCTCTTCCGTTGTTTGCTCAGCTAGGTCATAAATTTCCTTATTAACGGAAGCCGGAATAGGAGCAATACCTTCTCCAACGAAGAAGCGTGGAAATTCAAAAGCATGCACGATGTCTAGTGTAGCCCCTGGCGTTACTTTAACCAGTTCAACGGCTCGGCCAAGAGCTTTGTTCGAAGCTTTAGAACCGTCATAAGCCAGCAAAATTTTGGTGAATAGCATACAGGCCACCTCTTTCTCTGTGTGTTAAGAATGAATTGCTCTTCATTAAACCCGTTAGACGTAAATTGAAACGATTCATAGCTTGCATTCCAAGTTCAGAAGTTATGTAGATCGGAGGTCATTTCCACAAGTACCCGTACAATACAGCATTGAGAAATAACAACAATGGCACTCCAATCTTAAACGATAGATGCCTTGTCTTATGCCTTTTACGGTACATGGCAACCCATACACCAAAAGCACCGCCGACAGCTGCTAATAAGAACAATGTCTTCTCAGGAATACGGTCCCTGCCAAGACGTGCTCGCCGCTTGTCATCGGACATGACCAAGTAGGCCACAGCATTAATAAAAACAAACCAGACACCCAGCGCGGTTCTCAATGTTTATCCGCACCTCCAATCCCCAAGTCAAATCTTTCGATTTTGGTAGGTATCATAGCTTCTACCTTTATTATAGAACTACAAATTCATGAATTCAATGACACTCTGTGGACAAAAAGCAATAAAAAGCCCGCGGAAAAGTGATAAGCTGTATTCCTTATCCATGTAGCATTTTCCGCAGGAAGTATGTCCAATAACCTTTTTCAAAGCAACTTTAAGATTCCTGTTTTGGGATTCCATTCAGACTCGGAACATAATCGTGAGCCTTTTTCGGCTTGAGTGTCTGGCTCTCTTCCAAAATGCTTGATTTGTTCTGCTGATTCTCCGTTTTTCTTGCCTTGTGATGTGGCACGATATATCACCTCCTGTTCGTAGAATGAACCATTCCACGACAGGTTATGCTTACCACTTCCTTGTACTATTCTGATTTGCTTTTTTCTAATGCAGCTTTAAGCAGGTCACCTAGATTAGACCCGATGGATTCCTGCTTACTGAATTTCTGGACAAGCTTGCGTTCTTCTCGCTTGTTAACATGCTTGCTGTCCTTGTTCAGCGTTTCAGTGATTCCGCAACCCAAACACTGAACGTACGCACCAGCCTTGCCTTCTTTCATCTCCATCTTCTTGTGACACTGCGGGCAGCGACGATTCGAAAGTCTTTTCTCACCGGAACGCTTGTATCCGCAATCCTCAGTTGGACATACAAGAAACTTCCCACGCTTCGTTTTCTTCTCAAGTAATCTCGTACCACAATCTGGGCAATGACTATTTGAGACGTTATGAGGCTTGTATTCTGCATTACTGCCTTTAACCCCAGAGACCAGCTCTTTCGTCATATCACGAATACCGCGTAAGAATGGGTCTGCCTTCCCCTGCCCCTTAGCGATTCGCTCTAATTCTCCTTCCCATTTAGCCGTGAGTTCTGGAGTTCTTAATGCCGGAGCTACGAGCTCGATGAGCTGCTTCCCTTTACCCGTGGGATGCAGAGACGAACCTTGACGCTCGATCGTATCTGAGCTAACAAGCTTCTCAATAATATCAGCTCGTGTAGCAGGTGTCCCAAGACCATGCTTCTCCATCTGGGATAAGAGAGCAGCCTCGTTATAACGTTTAGGAGGCTGAGTCCGGCCTGGTTTTACGATACAGCGACGTACAGTAACCTTCTCGCCTTCAGACAACGCTGGAAGTAATTTTCCTGATGGCTCGGTACCACTCGTCTCGGAACTCTCGTCCTCTCCCTCATCGTCATAATCTCCACCGTATACCTCACGCCAACCGCTATCTTTAACAGTGGTCCCTTTCGCACTAAAGGTCTCCCCTTCGATCTGAACCGTTACTGATACAGCATCATATCTAGCTGGTGGGTAGAATAAACTGATGAATCGGCGTACGATTAGATCGTACAGTTTTCGCTCATCACTACTCAGTTTATTCAACAATACCGTCTCTTCGGTCGGAATGATCGCATGATGATCTGTAACCTTGCTGTCATCCACAATCCGTTTACCGGGTGAAAGACTCTTACGAAGTAGAGGACGAGCCAGTGTCGCATACGGCCCAACAGCGACACTCTCCAGCCTTTCTTTTAAAGTTGATACCATGTCAGATGTCAGATAACGGCTATCTGTACGCGGATAAGTGACCAGTTTATGCTGCTCATATAACTTCTGTAGTACGTTTGACGTCTGCTTCGCAGAGAAGCCAAAACGACGGTTCGCATCCCGCTGGAGTTCAGTCAAATCGTACGCCAGTGGGTGTGGCTCGGATTTCTCGCTTTTCTTCACACTTGTAATTGTTCCTGTGCGTCCATCGATCTTCTGCTTCAGCTTCTCCGACTGGGCTTTGTCAAACAAACGACCATCTCCGCCAGATGCACGCCATGAAGCCTCGAATTGACCCAAATCCACGCTAATTGTATCGTACTCCTGCGACCGAAAGCCTGTAATCTCTTTCTCCCGCTCCATAATCATACCTAAGGTTGGCGTCTGAACACGTCCTGCTGACAGCTGAGCATTGAACTTACAGGTTAAGGCGCGTGTCACATTAAGCCCTACCATCCAGTCCGCCTCGGCCCGGCAGCGAGCTGATTCATAGAGACGATCGAATTGACTGCCTGGCTTTAATGAAGCAAATCCTTCCTTTATTGCCTTATCTGTTTGCGATGAAATCCATAACCGTTTAAACGGCTTATTCCATTTCGCCATATTCAGTATCCAGCGAGCGAGCAGTTCTCCTTCACGTGCTGCATCAGTTGCTACAATCATCTCTCCGATATCCTTACGTCGTAATAGCGCCTGCACCGTTTTAAATTGATGGCTCGTCTCCCGAAGCACCTTCAGCTTCATCTTGTCCGGGAGGATCGGCAGATCCTCTAATGCCCATGTCTGAAATTTATGATCATAATCCTCAGGCTCAGCTAGTCCCACCAAGTGTCCCAGTGCCCATGTAACAACATATTTTGGTCCTTCAAAATAATTCTTATGTTTCTCGCGGCTCCCCATAACTCGTGCAATCTCTCTTGCAACCGATGGCTTCTCCGCTAATACTAATGCTTTCATAGCCCTCCCCTTCCTCTGTACAGTTATTATAACCTCCCAATCTTTTATCCACAAAAAAATGGCTTCCCCCTAGTCATTAAGGTGGAAGCCATGCATCAGATGTAACAATTATCCATTGTATAAAAATATAATCGATTGTATTATTATAAGGCCTTAAAATCATATCATTAGAGCAAATAATATAAATATCATTATATAAATTACATTATAAAATGTGCATAAGGAGTTTGAAAATGAGCAGCTTAGAAGATCAACTAGAGAAAAAACCAAAGAGTTTTAATGTCTTTGTATTAATTTTTTGTCTTATCGTTCTATCCGCCATTCTAACCTACATTGTTCCTGCAGGTCAATTCGATCGAACAGAAGTAGACGGAAGAAGCGTTATTCAAGCAGATTCATTCCAGTATGTTGACACGGAGCCTTTAGGGTTGTTAGATATTTTCAGCAGTGTTCACACCGGTATGGTGAACGGGGCAAGCACGATTTTCTTCGTATTGATTATTGGGGGAACCTTTGGCGTATTTGCCGCAACGGGTGCGCTTGATGCATTCATCGCGATGATTTCACGCAAGATGGCTAACCGCGAGAAGCTTCTGATCCCCATCCTAATGTTATTTTTCGCTGTGGCTGGATCATTAATGGGAATGTCCGACGAAATTATTGTGTATATTGCCATTCTAGTCCCGCTCACCATTGCATTAGGATTTGATGCGATGACCGGCTTTGCCATGGTAACCATCGGTGCATCCATTGGTTTCACTTCCGCAGTCATGAATCCATTTACAGTAGGGATTGCACAAGGAATTGCAGAATTGCCAACCTTCTCGGGAATGGGCTTCCGAATCGTTATTTTTATTGTGATGTATATAGCAGCAGCTACTTATGTATACCGCTATGCTTCCAAAGTGAAGAAGGACCCGTCCATTGGGATCTACGGCAAATTTAAGCGAGGCGAAGTAAAAGCAGGAGCCAATACAGATCAAAAAATGACAAGAAGTCATAAACTTGTTCTGATCGCTTTCCTCGTTAGCTATATCGTACTCATCTTTGGGGTTACTAAATATGGCTGGTACATTACCGAAATTGCCGGGCTGTTCTTCCTGTTCGCTATCATTATGGGGGTTCTCGGAAAATTATCTCCATCAAGTATCGCCGACAACTTCATTGCTGGAGCCAAGGATTTACTTGGTGGTGCCATGATTATCGGTTTTGCCCAAGCTATTCTCGTCATTTTCAATTCAGCCGGCTTAATGGATACACTACTCTATCACGCGTCGAATCTATTAGGTAATGTACCGGGTACATTGTCAGCTGTCGGTATGTTCTTCCTACAGTTGATTCTGAACTTCTTCGTTCCATCTGGAAGCGGACAAGCTGCCCTAACGATGCCGCTTATGGCACCCCTGTCCGATATGATTGGTGTTACGAGACAAACCGCAGTACTTGCTTATCAGTTTGGAGATGGAATTTCGAAAGCACTCTTTCCAACAGGTAATATCATCGCAGCTCTTGCAGTCGGTGGAATCTCTTATGGAAAATGGGTTAAATGGTTCCTTCCGTTCTTCATCATTCAGTTTATTATAGCGATTGTTGCACTGATTATTGCTCAACTGATTCAATATGGTCCGTTTTAAGGAAAAGGAGTTAATGACATTGGTTAATGAACAACTAGTTAAACAAGCAATTCAAGATCGTCGTCATCTTCACATGCACCCAGAGCTTTCCGGCGAAGAGTATGAAACATGTAAGTTTATTCGCAATCGCCTAGAAGCTCTTCATATAGAAATTCTTGATTTTAAATCTCCAAGTGTTGTTGGGTATGTCAAAGGAACGAAAGGCGATAAAACATTAGCCTTACGTGCTGACATTGATGCACTTCCTATTACAGAAGAAGGCGACAAGCCTTATATCTCACAAAAACCAGGCGTAGCTCATATGTGTGGACATGATGGTCATACCGCTATTTTATTAGCAGTCGCTGAATGGATCTCCCAGCATACCCAAGAGATTGAGCCTAATATCGTGCTCATCTTCCAATCTGCCGAAGAAATTTCCCCTAGCGGAGCCGATCAACTCATTAAGCAAGGTGTACTGGATCACGTAGATGCAATCTTTGGTATTCACCTTTGGCAAGGAATGGACAAGGGTAAAATCGGTTTAAGACCTGGGCCTACGATGGCATCGGTGGATGACTTTGAAATTACGATTCAAGGGTATGGCGGACATGGTTCCATGCCTCACGAGACTATTGATCCTATTTATGTAGCTTCGCATGTAATTCAAGGCTTAAACAGCATCGTTAGCCGTAAACTTAATCCGATGGATGCCAGCGTCGTTTCCATTGGAAGAATTGAATCCGGTACGACCTATAACATCATCCCGGATTCAGCCAAGTTAATCGGTACGATTAGAACTTTATCACCCGGTGCTGTTCAGACGATCCAGCAGCAAATTGTGCAGATTACACAAGGCATTTGCAGCGCCTTTGGGGCAACAGCCAACGTAGACTTTATCGTTGGAACACCTCCACTCGTTAATGACCCTAAACAATTCGCATTTGCTGAATCGGTCATTCGAAGCACATTTGGCGAAGACGTGTTCGAGTTAGTTGAGCCAATCATGGGCTCTGAAGATTTCTCCTATTATTTACAAGAAAAGCCGGGTGCGTTCATCTATGTTGGTATGAGCGGAGAGAAGAGCATGTACCCTCATCATCATCCTAAGTTTGATATTGATGAAGATGTGTTCCCAGATGCCATTCAGCTTTTCTTGGAAATCATCAAAAACTATAAGTAATTCTATAGAGAAAGCACATCAACGAAGAAGACGTTGATGTGCTTTCTTGTTTGTCTAAACGATTGTAATAATCTACTCAATGGTCTGGTATAGTCGGTTTAGATAACGCCAACGTGTCACGAAGAAATAAATGATCTGTACCGTTAGGAAGAAGATAAAGATATTTACCGTATGCGACAGAATGGAGAAATCCACTAACTGCTGTAGCGCTATAAACGCAACTCCACTATGGATGACCGCAATAAGCATCGGAAGGAAGAACATGATCAGTAGTTGTCTTGTGACAATCTTGCTCAGTTCCCGACGACTCAAACCAACTTTTGAAATCATGCGATACTGCTGTTCATCCCGTGATAAATCAGAATATAGCCGGAAGTAAATGAAGCTTGCTGCAAATGTGAAGAACACAATGCCGATCAAACCACTGACCATAAGCAAAATTCCGTTTTGTTGCTGTGCGCTTTTCCATGAGAAATAGAGGGATTCAAAATAATATCCGTATTCATCTGTTTCAACACTGCTAAGCGAGTCGCGTATAGCCTTTGAAACCTCACCAGTATTTTTCCAATCCGCTACGGAGAACGTATAGTATGTCTGGTAGATAACCTCTTCGTCCTTCGCCTTCTCCACCTTATCGAACAAATCATCAGAGATAACCAGTGAATTTCCATATGAAAGAGGTAAAGCAATAAACGTCTCTGCTTTAATCACCTTAACAATTTGCTGTACCTTTCCACTTACGACTTCAATCTGATCATTTTCGTTGTCGTTTATTATGCCGTTTACCTTATTTTTGTTCTTAACTGTTATCGTTCCGGGCGATAAGATACCCTCAAATTCTGACAATCTTTCTTCTGGACGACCTAGTGCCCGGAGCAAACTATTATACTCAGAGAGCTTAACCAGCTTCATCCCCCTATCATCATAGCCGGAAGCAACCGAGGCTTCCGTATAATCAAAACCTGCCTTTTCCAGCTCCTGTCTGATAATGTTCAATTCCTTCATATCAGCCGATTGATCTTCGCCGTAGCTGGAGTACGTGTACGCATATGGGTTTTCCATCGCGGATAATCCTGGATCACCAATCGATAATGTCGTACCAATTCCGGTAAAAGCAGAAGCTGAAATAATGGATACAAGAAAGAACATCACCGCATTATCCTTGATTCGATACAATAGCTCTGAAATCGTAAGCAGATTGGTTCTCCGGAAGAAGAAGCTCTGGTTCTTCTGCAATCTCCGGATGAAAAACACACTAAACTGAGTGAAGAGAAAATAAGTTCCGAGGATGACCAGCACAACTCCACCGAACAATAGCGTTAGTGAGAATATCTGCAGCACCGCAAATATCATGACCATACCATAACCCGCTACAACAAGAAGAACAGCGAGTATTGCGAGCCAAGGCGAAGCTTTAGGCTGAGGCTTCGGACTCTCCTCGGCTTTAACCAGGTCGATCAGTGTACCCTTTCTTAACATGACGGACGAAAATAAGGCAATTAGCAGAAACAGCATCGCATAGGAGCCTGCCGTAAGCAGTAGTGCTTTTCCCGGAAAGTAAAAGGGAAGTCCATTTTCAACAGCTAGTAGCTTGGAGCTGATCAACAGAATCAGTTTCGAGAAGATAAACCCAATCCCGATCCCTGTAATAATAGCAGCAGCTCCAATCAGGATATTTTCAATAAATAACATCCGGTTCAATTGCTTGCGCGACATCCCCAAGATGAGCAGGATCCCGAATTCTTTCTTACGCACTTTAATAAAGGCGCCTACGGAATAGAGCAGGAAAAAGAACGAGAACACAAATACGATATACTGGGATACTGTCATCCCCATCGTACCGAGCATGCTGAGTGTTCCGCTGGAGGATACAATTCCATCTTTTAGATTCGGATGAAATGCGAGCAGCCCATAAGTAAAGAAGATCATAACCGAAAAAGCGCTGCTCAGAAAATGAGCGACATACGTACGCTTGCTACGAAGTACGTTATTAACCGCGAACTGGCGAAAATTCATGTCCTGTACCTCCCAGTAGCGATAACACGTTGATGATCTTTTGATAAAATGCCGAACGGCTTTCCCCGTAATTTATCTCGTTGTATAGCTGGCCATCTTTAATGAACACAACCCGGTCACAATAACTTGCCGCTACCGGATCATGTGTAACAAGGAGCATCGTCACCTTATCCTCTTTATTTCTACGCTCCATGATCTCCATGACATCCTGTGCCGCTTTCGAATCCAGGTTTCCTGTAGGCTCATCTGCGAGAATGAGCTTGGGAATATGAATCATTGCTCGAGCCACAGCCGTCCGCTGTGCCTGTCCTCCAGAGATCTCATAGGTCCGCTTGTTGAGAATCGACGTAATGCCAAGCTTCTCAGCCAAAACGCCGACACGCCGGTTCATTTCATTTAGGTCAACACCATCGAGCGCAAGTGGTAGCAGAATATTCTCTTTTACCGTTAACGTGTTAAGAAGGTTAAACGATTGAAATATAAACCCTAGCTCGCGGCGCCGGAACATTGCAAGCTTGTCTTGAGACAATTGAAAAGGGTCTTCTCCACCAATCCGAATCTCCCCTGATGTCGGTCGGTCAATCGTGGATATCAGATTAAGCAGGGTTGTTTTCCCGCTACCTGATGGTCCCATTATTCCAACGAATTCCCCTTCATTAATACTAAGATTGATATCAGAAAGCGCCTCGTGTGACACAGCAGCTTTATACACTTTACCCAGATTACGTACTGATAATATTTCCATTTCCATTACCTCATTTCGCAAAAATCAACTTAACTATCTGCAATCATTGTAAGCCACACCTATCTTCTTCTCCTATCGATCTGACTTTCACGTATCTTACATCGATGTAAGATTTCATCTTCCCTCATAGAACAAAAAAGAAACCCATTCCTTATCGTAAATTTCAGGGTCTTATCACCCCTTTACATAAGGATAGGTTTCTCTCTCTATGGGTTAAATATAAGCCGGACTATTGTACCTTTACCACGTTCAGACTCCAGTTCGACACGATGATTTAGCTTCAGAGCAACCTCTCTGACCAAATATAAGCCCATTCCCGTCGATTCTTTGTATTTTCTCCCATTCTCTCCGGTATAAAAGGCATTACATACCCGCGAAAGATCCGACTTTGGTATCCCTATGCCTCGATCCCGAATCTCCAGTCGTACTTCACGTCCATGCGCTGCTCTGGTAGCCTTGATCGTAACCTTTTCTCCACTGCCTGCCGAATATTTAATCGCATTCGATAACAGCTGCAGTACAATGAACCGAAGCCATTTCGCATCCGTCTGCACCACAATATCCTCATCTACAAGCATTTCAGGATACACATGACTATATATAAAATAACGTTTATTCTCATGAATAACGTCTTTCACAAGCTTCTGCAAGGACACAGGCTCAACACTAAAATCTTGTTCGAATGTATCGAGTCTCGACATGTACAGCACCATATCCAGCCCTCGCCTTAGGCGATCTGCCTCCTCCGAGATGCTCTTATAACTCTCGTTATCATCTTCTTGTGTAATCATCTCAATGACGGATAGCGGCGTCTTCATCTGATGGACCCATTGATTCATAAAGGTCATATGCTCTTTCTGTTTTCGCTCCCAATCCATGAGCTTACTCTGATATTGTCGATATTGCTCCTCCATAAGCTGATTTAATGCAGCTGGAAGTGGTGCAGACTCCTTATGTTTGATCGATTCATTCAGCGACCTCATCGGCTCTGATAACCTCTCGTAGAACCCCCGATGACTGTAGTACCTATACAACAAATAACCGCCAAGTATGAACAGACCGAGAAATATAGCATAAGCAGCAGTGACCGGATGATCATACCCATCGAACCAGAACACCAACAGCACCACTAAGAATTCAACTATAGAAAAAATAATTAACGGTAAATGCTCTAGCCAAAATAACTTCTTCATTGCTTCCAGACCGAGTTTAAGCGGTATCCCGAACCACGCACTGTTTCCAGAGCATCTTCTATCCCTAATTCACCTAATCGTTTACGAACGCGGGTAATATTAACACTAAGCGTATTATCATCTACAAAGGCATCATCCCACAGCTTCTCGAGAATCGTTTCCCTGCTGACAAGGCGTGGACTGCGACCAAGTAGAATCTCTAATAGTATGGTTTCTTTTTTCGTCAAAGCTACCGTCTGTTCGCCTAACTGAAGCTCCATTCTTTCTGGATAAAGTGTAAGCCCATCCTTCTCTACCTTCCGCTCCTCGGAAACAGAAGCATAATCCCCATATACCCGTCTAAGCTGGCTATGGATCTTCGCGATAACAATGTCGTGATGAAACGGCTTGGTTATATAATCGTCTGCCCCATTCTCAAGAGCCCTTAACTGATCCAACGTCCCACTTCTAGCCGAGATAAAAATAATAGGACATGTCGAGACAGACCGAATCATCCTGCACCAATAATATCCATCAAAACTAGGTAAGTTGACATCGAGTAGGACAACATGCGGCTCTATTTCTTTAAACTTCTCAAGCACATGATCAAAATCACTCACAAGCACGCCTTCGTTCCCATACCTACGAATATGCGATTCCAGCAATCCTCCAAGTTTAGGATCATCCTCGACAATCATGACCTTGTACATTCACTCCTGCTCCTTCCACAACACGTAAGGCTGTATCCCGTCTTGTGATAAGCAACCTATGTATGTCATGATTCTATAACGATTGCCGCCTCAAAAAAGTTTGTCCCCGCAGGAGAAACCCCCGTCACGTATATAACACCATTCTCTCCAGAAGAACGTCTCAGTTCCATCTTATCAAGCAGCCTAGCCTCCTGGTGATATGTAATCTTAAATGTTCTGACCTTAATATGCTCTAACTCCTCTAAAGTTAGTGTATCCCAGCATAAATCAGCATATCTTGCGTTATTCAAATGACCATTGCTGTCTAATCCACTGTAGCGAACGGTATGAGAAAAGACAGCTTCCAATAAGCTTCCCTCAGGAATGACATGCTTATCCAGCGGTACACCTGTGATTTCATTATGGACAGGCACCTCATAAGGAAATGCTGAAGGTCTCAAAATTTTTCGTTTATGTATATCTACCAATGCCCATACGGAACTTGCTGTCCCTATTTCTTTACCTTCTTCATTAGTAAAGCAGTAATCACGATACCACAGTGCTCCTTTAGAGCCTCTGTTCCAAGTTGTAATCTCTATACTGTCCTTATAGCTCGGTAAGCAGGACATATGGACCTCAAGGGTAATGAGCATCCAGCCCATCCCATGCTCCACCATCTGCTCTCTACTAACACCTAGAGATTCAATATGCCCATCTGCAGCTCGCTGCATGAGGCCTAACACGGAAGACCACCGAAGCACAGATTTATAATCAACTTGATCCGATTCTATCGTTATACACTCAGTCCATTTTGCAGTCATACTTAAAGCATCTCCTTTATTCTAAGACAAGCCTAAAAACAAGCTCCGAATTTGTGATTTACGCCAAAGCGATTCATTTTATCATAACGAATACCAAGCTTCTTTTCAAAATCCCTACCTGACTTACCTAAAGGTTAAAGAAGCGCTATAATAAATAAACTACAATCATTTCATTAAAATTTAGAAGGTGAACGTTGATGCACCACAGTGTTTTGGATGAGCTTCAGCTCCAGTATCACAAACTCTCTCATAAGGAAAAAGAAATTGCAGACTATATCGTCCAACATAAAAGCTCTATACAAAATATTAACATTCGTGAATTAGCAGATCACACACATTCGTCCACCTCAACCATTACCCGGTTCTGTAAAAAGATACACTGTGACAGCTTTGTCGACTTCAAAATCCGCCTGAGTAGAGAAGCCGATAAGCCTTCAGGAGATAACAATAGCTTCACGCAAGTCCAGAACATATACAATGAAATCGTCAATTCTACAGCGGACATGATGCATCAGGAAGATTTCGAGAAGGTCGTTCAGATGATCAAAACGGCAAACCGCGTTCAAGTCTATGGCCTAGGGAGCTCTGGACTATCCGCTCTTGAATTCAAATATCGTCTGATGCGAATGAACATTACGATAGATGCCATGACGGATTCTCATATGATGATCATGAGTGCAGCCCTGTTAAATGAGAATGATCTTATCATTGGACTGTCTAACTCCGGACAAACTACCGAGATTATCGATGCTCTAACCATTGGAAAGAGGAATGGGGCAGCAACGATCAGTATCACGAACTATAAACATACACCGCTCACGGATATTTCCGATATTTCTCTTTATACGCCGAGCCTGCACCGCATGGGGGATACGCAATTCATCAATAGCCAACTGGCTATAATATACGTGCTCGATGTTTTATCGATGCTGCTTCTGAATGATAAGAGCCTCTTCCAGAAACGTCAGGATACACTCGAGACACTTTACGAAAATTTAAAAAAAGATCTTGAAAACAACTGACATAAAAACGGCTTCGCCTCCTTATAAAGGAATGCGAAGCCGTTTTTTTATGTGTTAATTCTTAAATAACTAAGACTGAATATACTTAACAAATCTCTCCGTTATTTGTTGTGGTCTTGTGATGGCACCACCGACAACGACGCAATAGACGCCAACTTCCAGACAACGTTTCGCCATTTCAGGAGTAAGCACATTTCCTTCTGCAACAACCGGTGATTTAATGGCTTTTACAACATCCTTCAGCAATTTAAAATCATCGTTATACATCTTCTGTCCTGCCGTATGTTCCGTGTAACCGATCAATGTTGTACCGATCAGATCGAATCCTAGTTCTTCAGCCTTCACAGCCTCATCTACGGTCGAGATATCCGCCATAAGTAGTTGGTCAGGGTACTTCTCTTTAATCTGCTGAATAAGTTCTGGCAGTTCAAGTCCACCTGGTCGAACATCAGAAGTTGCATCCAAAGCAATAATATCTGACTTAGCCTCGACTAGTTCCTCGATCTCTTTCATCGTTGGTGTAATATACACCTTCGAATCTGGATAGTCTCTCTTCACAATCCCGATCACTGGCAGATCAACTTTAGATTTAATCTCCTTAATATCCTCAGCGGAATTAGCACGTATTCCTACAGCCCCACCTTCGAGTGCAGCTACTGCCATACGCCCCATTATAAATGAGCTATGAAGAGGTTCATTCTCTAATGCCTGACAAGAAACGATAAGTCCTTTACCTAAACCAAGCGATTCCAAACGTGGATTAATCATAATAAAGACACTCCCATGTAATTTGAAGTTATATACATCATTAATGAAAACCAATTTCAATATTAATATATACCTAGAAAGTCATTTTCGTCAATTGATATATAAAAATATCTATTTTCAGTTCCAGATAGCATGGACTACGCATTTTTACTGAAAGGGTACATTTAACTATTTGAGTATATTTGAGTTCATAACATGGATCTGTTTAAAACCTTCTAGTTTGGTTAATAGTAAAGCACAAGCAAATAAATCATTAAGAGGTGATTGGAATGGGTTTTCTTTGGTCATTAATTGTTGGTGGTATTATTGGATGGATCGCAGGTCTTATCATGGGTCGCGACATTCCAGGTGGTGTCATTGGTAACATTGTTGCCGGCTTTATCGGTGCGTGGTTAGGTGGATTGCTTCTGGGATCTTGGGGTCCAGAAATCGGAGACTTCTACATTGTGCCTGCATTGATCGGTGCTGTAGTACTTGTCTTCATCGTCAGCTTGATTATGGGTTCAATGAGAAAAGGTCGTTCTTAATCAAGTAACCTAAAAATCACACGAGGACTTGGACTATATGCCAAAAACCCCTCACGCCTACAGTTTCTGTGTTCTAGTCTTATCTAAAACACAGAACTGTCTGCTTGAGGGGCTTTTGCTATGTTATGTTATACCTCACATTATATCGACCACTTAATGATGGAACCAGCATATGTCATACCTCCGCCAAATCCATATAACATCACTTGATCCCCAGCCTTCAAACGACCATCATCGATTGCTAACTGTAGTGCAAGAGGTATCGAAGCGGCCGATGTATTCCCTCTGTATTCTACACTTGTCAAAGTCCGATCTAAGTTAATGGGGCCTCGCTCACAAATTGCTTCAATCATACGCAGATTAGCGCTATGAGGCGCGAACCAATTCACTTCATCCGCTTGTATATTCGCCTGTTTCAACAACGTATTCATACCTACAGGTACATTTCGAACAGCCCACTTATAAATTTCACGGCCATTCTGAACCAAAGATCCAGGCTTTAGCTCTTGGCCATCCATTTTTTCCGAAAGAGCTGTCTTATACAGATGTATTCCACCCTCACCGAAGGTACCTGATATATTTGCAAGGAATCCTGATTCGGTATCGTCTCTTTCAACTAGGACGGCACCAGCTCCATCTCCGAACAGTATACAAGTCGTGCGATCCGTATAATCTGTAATTTTGGATAGTGTCTCAGATCCAATAACGAGTACTTTACGATACATACCACTGGTAACTAAACCGTCTGCTAATTGGAGCGCATACACAAACCCAGCACAAGCAGCATTTAGATCGAGTGCCCCCGTACTTTTAATACCCAGTTTCGACTGTACACGAGCGGCAGTGCTTGGAAATGAATATTCAGGTGTGCTTGTGGCCACAAGGATCATATCCACATCATGTACTTCAACACCATACCGTTGCTTCATATCTTTAACAGCATTAATGGCAAGCTCGGAAACATATTGCTCCGGTTCCGCAATACGGCGTTCCCTCATGCCCGTCCGTTGTACAATCCACTCATCACTTGTCTCAACAAGCTTTTCTAAATCAGCATTCGTTAATACCTTGTCCGGAACATATGTCCCAATAGCGGTAATTCTTGATTTGGACTGAGTCACAAGGCACACCTCCATCTTTTCAATCATTATATCATTCAGTGTTAGTACTTGGTACTAATATATGTCTAAAATTTTATTATTTTTAAGGATAACTATTTGGAGAAGCGTAACAATAGTACCCATCCGTAAAAGAGAATATAACAAAAATCACCCCCATCCCAATGGGATAGGGGTGACGAGCTACAGATTGATGATCTTTACGAATCCTGTCTGTTTTATATAGATGGTCTTATACTTCTTTTGCCCATTACTATCCTTAAACAATAGAATCCTTTTACCTCGATTGTCCTCCAAAATCTGTGCACTATAGCCGGATAAATTCACTTTTGAGGCTAATGCTTTGTATTCTGGAAGCTTAACAATGGCGTCTGAAATAGAAGACTTTGTCTCCTGAGTTGGAGCTGATGATGCATTCGCATCTATCTTAATATAGTCATTAAAAATTTGACCACTGCGATAGTCAATGATTTTCAAACGGCTCTCTTTTTTGATATATACGCTTTTGTAGCGATTATGTCCGGTACCATCCTTTAGCAGTATCACGCGCTTATTCATACTATCCTCAAGAACTTTTGGATTATAGTTGGCCAATTTGACGTTTTTCGCTAGTGTCTCATATTCAGGAAAACTCTTAATATCTGTTGTTTGTGTAGCCTTCTCTTTTTTGCTGCTCTGAACCAAAGCAGAAGATTGTACTTTACTTGAAGTTGCTTCTATCTGCCCTTCACCGCGTATTGTATGTATTCCTACTGAAACTAACATAGTAACTCCTACTGCTATTGCTAATAATGTCTTCATCTGTAAACTCTCCTTCTGCTGCGATCAGATAATATAATAAGTATAACGGTGATAAATGAGAAATCCATGAGAGAAAGGAAAGAGTTTCATTAAAATGCAAAATGTATCGTAGCTGCTTCGTCACCTCATTACCATATAGACGAAATCAGTTCATGGAGAAGCACAAAAAAACCACTATCGATTGCTCGATAGTGGTTTCTCCGGTTGTTCGCTTGGCGACGTCCTACTCTCCCGGGACCCTTCGGTCCAAGTACCATCGGCGCTGGAAGGCTTAACGGTCGTGTTCGGGATGGGTACGCGTGGGACCCTTCCGCTATCGCCACCAAACGGTTCAAGTGTTTGATCACTTGAAAACTAGATACGAAACTTGAATTTGCGAATTTGCATTGTTTCTGAAAGTCTTGCTTCGATGCAAAGTGTATCGCTTCCGAAGCTAGTTTTCTTTCAGAAAACTTGTAGGATAAGCCCTCGACCGATTAGTATTGGTCAGCTCCATGCATTGCTGCACTTCCACCTCCAACCTATCTACCTCGTCGTCTTCAAGGGGTCTTACTAATTGGGAAATCTCATCTTGAGGGGGGCTTCACGCTTAGATGCTTTCAGCGCTTATCCCGTCCATACGTAGCTACCCAGCCATGCTCCTGGCGGAACAACTGGTGCACCAGCGGTATGTCCATCCCGGTCCTCTCGTACTAAGGACAGCTCCTCTCAAATTTCCTACGCCCACGACAGATAGGGACCGAACTGTCTCACGACGTTCTGAACCCAGCTCGCGTACCGCTTTAATGGGCGAACAGCCCAACCCTTGGGACCTACTTCAGCCCCAGGATGCGATGAGCCGACATCGAGGTGCCAAACCTCCCCGTCGATGTGGACTCTTGGGGGAGATAAGCCTGTTATCCCCAGGGTAGCTTTTATCCGTTGAGCGATGGCCCTTCCATGCGGTACCACCGGATCACTAAGCCCGACTTTCGTCCCTGCTCGACTTGTAGGTCTCGCAGTCAAGCTCCCTTATGCCTTTGCACTCTTCGAATGATTTCCAACCATTCTGAGGGAACCTTGGGGCGCCTCCGTTACTCTTTAGGAGGCGACCGCCCCAGTCAAACTGCCCACCAGACACTGTCCCCGCACCGGTTCACGGTACTAGGTTAGAACCTAGATACGATCAGGGTGGTATCCCAACGGCGCCTCCACAGAAGCTTGCGCTCCTGTTTCTTAGGCTCCCACCTATCCTGTACAGATCGTACCCAAATCCAATATCAAGCTGCAGTAAAGCTCCATGGGGTCTTTCCGTCTTGTCGCGGGTAACCTGCATCTTCACAGGTATTAAAATTTCACCGGATCTCTCGTTGAGACAGCGCCCAAATCGTTACGCCATTCGTGCGGGTCAGAATTTACCTGACAAGGAATTTCGCTACCTTAGGACCGTTATAGTTACGGCCGCCGTTTACTGGGGCTTCGGTTCATAGCTTCGGGTTACCCCTAACCACTCCCCTTAACCTTCCAGCACCGGGCAGGCGTCAGCCCGTATACTTCGCCTTACGGCTTCGCACAGACCTGTGTTTTTGTTAAACAGTCGCTTGGGCCTTTTCACTGCGGCCCCCTCGTGCTATTCACACTACCGGGGCACCCCTTCTCCCGAAGTTACGGGGTCATTTTGCCGAGTTCCTTAACGAGAGTTCTTCCGCGCGCCTTAGAATTCTCTTCTCGCCTACCTGTGTCGGTTTGCGGTACGGGCACCTTCACCTGACTAGAGGCTTTTCTTGGCAGTGTGAGATCATGACCTTCGCTACTATAATTTTCACTCCCCATCACAGCCTAGCCTTAACGATGTGCGGATTTGCCTACACATCAGCCTCACTGCTTGGACGGACATCCATCAGTCCGCGTCACTACCCTCCTGCGTCACCCCATCGTTCATAACGGTTTACGGTGGTACAGGAATTTCAACCTGTTGTCCTTCGATTACGCCTTTCGGCCTCACCTTAGGTCCCGACTTACCCTGAGCGGACGAACCTTCCTCAGGAAACCTTGGGCTTTCGGCGGATCAGATTCTCACTGATCTTTTCGTTACTCATACCGGCATTCTCACTTGTATGCTGTCCAGCGCTCCTTACGGTACACCTTCAACCTACATACAACGCTCCCCTACCCCTGATACTAAAAGTATCAAGCCATAGCTTCGGTGGTGTGTTTAGCCCCGTTACATTTTCGGCGCAGAGTCACTCGACCAGTGAGCTATTACGCACTCTTTAAATGGTGGCTGCTTCTAAGCCAACATCCTGGTTGTCTGTGCAACTCCACATCCTTTCCCACTTAACACACACTTCGGGACCTTAGCTGATGGTCTGGGCTGTTTCCCTTTTGACAAT
>NZ_CP186006.1:195000-890000 GCF_049311625.1 Paenibacillus sp. EC2-1 | reverse complement strand
GCGAATATTATCACTTTATATCAAAAGTAATGTTCGGGAATTAGCTTGTGCATTTGATCAGATATAGTCAAAGAGTACTATTTTCAGCAAAAAAACACCCCTAACTAGGCGAAGCGACCCGCATTGCAGATCAGCTTGTCCCAAAAGAGGCGCTGTAGAATTAACTCTTATAAGCGTTTAACTTTATATTGGAAAACTCCTGCGGAATATAAAACTTGGTATACATTAAAGGCTGATCTGACTCTGTGACACTGTATAGCGTTTCGAGTAATAAGAAGCACTCATTGTGACCGACTAACTTCTCTTTTCGTTCAGCTAAATTAACGGTATGCGTATACCTGATCTCAATATCTCCATGATTGGCCATAAGATAAGCTTCCTCTTCTAGAAATTGGAGTAACTGCTCATTATTCTCGAGGTCTAACGATAGGCTTTCTACTGTTTGCATGGAGATAAAAGTGAAAGCATAAGCGAGTAATTCGTCTCCCTTCCTGTACAGACGTTCCAAAGCTAGAACAGCCGTCGAATCCCTCTTTAATACTTGCTTGGTATGCTCCGTATCTGGGTCCAATCGGTAATGTAAATCAATCCGGTCAAATGTGCTGACATGGCATTTATGCATAGGATTACTTAGCTTTTCTAGTTGAACGTCATCTTGCTTACTAAATGTTTCTATAACAAAATTACCCTTGCCGCGGATATTTCTCACCAATCCATCATCTTGCAAAAGGACTAGAGCCTGTCTCAGTGTGGCGCGACTAACCCCAAGTTCTTTGGCTAAATCGGGTTCCGAAGGAAGTCTGGAGCCTATCGGGAACTCCCCTTTTGTAATCTGAAGAAGAAGTTCATCGTAAACATTTATATAAAGCGGACGTTTCAATTTATCGGATTTATTTGAATTCATTATTTTTGTATGTCCTTTTCTTTAATTTAAAATGGATCATGGCCCCATTATGACACACCACTTTCCAGACGACAAGAAACGCCAACTTTCCTATCTCAGAGCAACACACAAACCTCCAAAAATAAATTTTGGAGGTTTGCACTAGTCGATTATTTTAGATAATTCAAGAATGACTCACCGTATTCAGGCATCGTAACATCAAAATTATCTGCAATCGTTGCACCAATATCAGCAAAGGTATCATGCTCAGGTAGTTTGCCACTATCTTTCAATTGCTTGGAGTACACCAACACGGGAATGAATTCACGAGTATGGTCTGTACCAGGGAAGGTTGGATCATTCCCATGATCCGCTGTAATAATCAACAAGTCGTCCTCACGGATGGAATCGAATACTTCATCAAGGCGCTTATCGAATTCTTCTAACGCTTTACCGTATCCTTCAGGATCACGCCGATGACCGTATAGAGCATCGAAATCCACCAGATTCAAAAAGCTCATTCCTGTAAAATCTTTCTTCATGACTTCAAGCAATTGATCCATACCGTCCATATTGTCTTTCGTACGAACGGATTCTGTAACACCCTCACCGTCGAAAATATCATTGATTTTTCCGATAGCGATGACATCGTAGCCACCATCTTGCAAGCTATTCATAACAGTCTTATTAAAAGGCTTTAATGCATAGTCATGACGATTCGAAGTTCTCTTAAAGTTCCCTGGCTCGCCTACATAAGGTCTTGCGATGATTCGGCCAATCAGATAGGCTGGGTCTTTTGTGATTTCCCGTACTTTCTCACAAATATCATATAGCTCTTCAAGAGGAATAATCTCTTCATGTGCAGCAATTTGAAGCACTGGATCAGCAGATGTGTACACAATGAGGTCTCCTGTCTTCATCTGATGTTCGCCGTATTCATCAATGATTGCAGTCCCGCTTGCAGGTTTATTCGCTACGACTTTCCGACCTGTTACGTCTTCAATCTGTTGAATGAGTTCCTCTGGGAATCCGTCCGGATACACATTAAATGGCTTATCAATATTGAGCCCCATGATCTCCCAATGTCCCGTCATCGTATCTTTTCCAACCGATTTTTCTTGCAATTTCGTGTAATAAGCCAGCGGTTTCTCTGCTCTCGGTACACCTGGGATTTCTTCAATATTGGAAAGACCCAATTTTGCTAAGTTAGGCATATTCAATCCGTTCATATGTTCAGCAATGTGTAACAAGGTGTGGGAACCCACATCATTAAATGCGGCTGCATCCTTTCCTTCACCAATACCAACAGAGTCCATCACAATCAAATGTACACGTTTAAATTTTTTCATGCTACTTCAGTCCTTTCTCAAATTCTGTTCTAGTTGTTCGGAGTCCGTCTATCTACTTTACGACCTAATAAGAACCAGAACAATACGATTGATACTGCTGCAATCACTCCAAGAATGAGGATAATACTGCTATAGTTTAATGCTGCTGGATCCTCTGTTACAAAACGTAAGAAGCTGAATTGTAAATCCTTCTTATCAATCAACAACGCAGAATAGGTGAAACCAACCGACATCGCAATGTTAAGGCATAAGTTGTAAAATCCCAGTGCAGTTCCTGATTTTTCAGTCGGTACTTTTCTAAGACTAATATCGATAAGGGGAGCATACAGCAGTGCAAAACTGCAAGAAAACAAAATCAAAGATATCACAAAGACGACAATGGATGTTTTGATGAAAAAGGCACCTAGCAATAAGCTGAACAAAATCAAACTAAAGGCTAGATAAACACATTGTTTACTATTCAGGCGTTTTCCAATTTTACCAGATAGAGCACCTACTAATGCAGCTAGCAAACATGCAGGGATGAACATTAATGATACGCTATCAAGTTTAATGTTATATACGCTCGTTAACAAAAACGAAAGTGTATTTAGAGCATAAGCGGAATACAGTGTATTAATGACAAATGCGACCAGTAATGCGAATAAAAACTGTTTGTTTTTAAAGAAATCGATGGTGATGAATGCATTCTTATTTTTGCTAATATACAGCAAGAACGTGATCACCGAGACAACAAACAGCGCGAACAATAACCAATCGAATGAAGACATATACAGCATAATAGAAGTTGCAATAATAGCTACAATGAACAGCCCTATAAAGTCTAGATTGTTCTTCTTGTTCTCTTCTTTAGGTAAATGTTTAAGAATGAACGGTAAGAGTAATAAGCTAAGCAAAGGAATCAAGAATAGGTTTTGCCAAGCTAGATATGTAGCTACAAATCCACCTGTTAACGTACCAATAACCGTTGCAAGTTGAAAGCTACTTGTGCTGTAACCCATATACTTCTTCTGGTCTGCTTCTGATGCATACTTAGTAATGAATACGAGATAAAGTGTTTCTGTTGCACCTAAACCCGCAGCTTGAACAATTCTTGAAAAAACGATCAACCAATAATTCGTATGTGTAACATAACCGAGTAAAGATCCTATACATATAAGCAAAATACCTACCGTCAATAGATTCCGTATACTGATCGAATCTGATAAAGATGAATATACAACGGCACCAATTCCAATCACAAGTCCGGCAAGCGTGACTTGCCAGCTTACTGTACTTGCTGAAACGCCAAAGTAATCAACTAGATCTGGAGAGATAATCTTAAACGAGTTATCGATAACAAGGGAAAAAATCATCAACAGCAATATAACCGGGACAATTCTCCCTAAGTTTACTACGGGCTTATTTGGGGCTGAGCTATTCATGGTATACCTCCAATATGTGATGAGAAGTCAAAGGTGATAATAGCGCTTACATTGGGTGTATAAAACTCCCTTTACCTCATATGATTGAAGTAAAGGAAGGCTTGTCTAGAAGAAAATGAATATCTTATGCTAATTCCAAAGCAATCTCCATCATTTTCGTGAATGCTTTTTGACGTTCTTCGGTTGTCGTTTTTTCTCCAGTAATCAAATGGTCACTCACGGTGAGAATGCACAATGCATTGACACGGGCTTGGATCGCATTCCAATAAAGTGCTACGGATTCCATCTCAACAGAGAGTATTCCCATCTTACGCCAATTATCCATAGCATTTGGATCAGCACTGTAGAAAATTTCACTAGATAAAATATTACCGATATGAACCTTTTGGCCTTTCTCATCCGCGATTTTCTTAGCTTTCTGCAAGAGGTCAAAAGAAGCGGTTAGTGGAAATTGTCCAGGTAATTTAAATTGATGACCGTAATTGGAATCCGTTGCAGTTCCCATACCAAAAATAACATCATAAAGCTCTATGTCTTCTTGCATTGCACCACACGTACCAATCCGGATAAGATTCTTAACACCAAATACATTGATTAATTCCCAAGAATAAATCCCCATGCTCGCTGGTCCCATGCCGGTACCCATGACAGAAATCTTCTTCCCTTTAAAAGTACCCGTGTATCCGAGCATTCCTCTCACTTCGTTAAAGCACTGGTAATCTTCCAAGAAGGTTTCAGCAATAAACTTAGCTCTTAAAGGGTCTCCAGGTAACAGAATAGTTTCAGCAATTTCTACGCCATTCGGTTTAATATGAGGTGTCTCTTTGGTAGTAATCATTGTCTGCATTTGCTCCTTTAGTAGATAATAATAACGACTTGTCTAACTTGTCTATCCTGTCTATTTTTTAGACAAGTCAAATTTAGCATATCTTTTTGTTTTGTGCAAGCACTTTCATAAAGACAATTTGTAGTCTGAAATATGATCAGCAAATTCAAAATACTCCTCACCGATACTGTGTATACTGGTCCATAACGACAACGAGCCATTACGCGAAACATCGTTACACATAAAAAAAGCTTGGCAGATACCTATTCATTAAAATAGGCTCTCCAAGCTATGTATTATTTATTATTAGTCTTCCCAAACTTGATTCATCAGCTTTGTGATCTGTGACTTACGTTGCTTCGTTTCATGCTTATCGGTTGTCCATACGCCATCAACGAATACAACAACATCTCCAACTTTGACATCTTTAGCTATTTCCTTCGTGTTTACATCGATTGTTTTTCCTTCGATTTCAATGACCATATACTCTTCCTCAAGCCTGTCAACAATCCCCTTCATCTTATCGCACTCCTTATTTTACTCACAAGCGATTCCATCTCCATCTCGATCAAGTTTTGTACTATAGCCAGGGTCACCTTTGTAAAGTGGAGCTTTGCCCGCTTCCCTCACGGCAGTGCAATTCTTGTAGTACACAGATGTATTCTGTCTATCGTCTTGCTTGATCGAAGTTTCAACCTCTGTTGTAGATTTTGATGACTGGGTAATTTTCTCCCCATTGGACGTAAAAATGATGTTGCCCTGTTTATCGTTCCTGTATATTTTAATCTTTTTGTCAGCAAGCTGTTTTAGAATACGATCTGTAGGATGGCCATAATTGTTGTCTCCAACTTGAATCACTGCATATTTAGGATTAACCGCATTCAAAAAAGACTGACTGGTAGAAGAATTAGAGCCATGATGGCCAACCAACAATACATCAGCTTTTAGATCAGTACCACTAGAAACCATGTCTTGCTCACTCTCTGCCTCTGCATCTCCAGTGAATAAAAATGAATTACTTCCAAACGTAAGTTTGATCACTGCACTCATATTGTTCTTGTCTTGATAAGTGTTAACTGGAGCTAACATTTTTACTGTCAATTGTTCATCCAGCTTAATATCAATTCCTGCTTTAGCCGTTGTGACTTTCAAATTTTTATTTGCAATAGATGTTAGTAAAGATTCAAACGTTTTTGTGTTTGAGCTTACTTTGGGCATGTATATATAACCAATATCAAATGCATCTACAACAGCATCTAATCCGCCAATATGATCTGCATCTGGATGTGTTCCAATCAAGACATCGACTTTCTTAACCCCTTCTTTTTTGAGGTAATTCACAACACGACCCTCATCGTCATTGTTACCGCCATCTATAAGCATTGTTTTTCCGCTCGGTGTTAAGATCAATTGGCTTGCACCTTGTCCAACATCTATGTAATGTACTTTAAGATTACCACTTTCACTTGTGGCTTCTTTAATATGTGGAGTGACTGTACTCTCATCTTCAGGTACTACCAATCCACATCCACTAATAAAAAATACTACAAAACACGTAATTAATAAGTATAAACTACTCTTTCTACCGTCTATTCCTAAGAACTTAATGTTCCCTTTAACTATTCCTAGAATAAATCTGATCGTTGCAAATATTAATAATAAAACCAAGACAACTGCTGCGTTTTCCATGATGTAGTTCTCCATTCATGTTCGTTTTTCTCGATGCACACTCAACTCTGATGAAGAACATAGCAGAGCGTAGAATAAGATAATGGGAAAAAATTTGGTCATAAAAAATACTCCCTTTTATTTGCTGAAAAAACGCAGATAAAAGAGAGTTTTTTGGTACTGATTTGTTGCAAGTGTTCAGGGAATCTCAGTGTATCTTTGTCTGATTTCCTCTATCCTATTCCCACTCAATTGTTGCTGGTGGTTTGGACGTTACGTCATAAACGATACGGTTTACATTATCCACTTCGTTTACGATACGAACAGAGATTTTCTCTAAGATATCCCAAGGGATACGAGCCCAGTCAGCAGTCATTCCATCGATCGAAGTTACTGCACGAATACCTACGGTGTAGGAATACGTACGAGCATCACCCATGACACCAACACTCTTCATGTTAGGCAGCGCAGTGAAGTACTGCCAGATCTCGCGATCAAGGCCAGCTTTAGCGATTTCTTCACGCAAGATATAATCAGAATCGCGAACAATCGTAAGCTTCTCTTCTGTAACCTCACCAAGTACACGGATCGCAAGACCCGGACCTGGGAATGGCTGACGCCATACGATTGCTTCTGGCAGCCCCAACTCTTCGCCGACTTTACGAACTTCGTCTTTAAACAAAGCTTTGAGTGGCTCAATAAGGCTGAATTTCATATCTTCAGGCAATCCACCAACATTGTGATGGGATTTAATCGTATGAGCTGTTTCTGTTCCACTCTCAACAATATCTGTGTAAAGCGTACCTTGAGCCAAGAATGCAAAATCATCAAATTTACTTGATTCTTCGTCAAAAACATAGATAAACTCGTTACCGATGATTTTACGTTTTTGCTCTGGATCATCTACACCTTTAAGCTTGGACATAAAACGATCACGCGCATCGATCTTGACTACTTTCATGTCAAATTTACCGACAAACGTCTCCATTACGCTTTCAGCCTCGCCTTTACGCAGTAGACCGTGGTCAATGAACATACAAGTTAATTGATCGCCGATTGCCTTGTGAATGAGCTTAGCTACAACTGAGGAATCTACTCCACCGCTGAGTGCACATAGTACTTTTTTGTCCCCTACTTCTTCACGGATCTCACGAATTTGATCTTCGATAAAGGTTTCCATAGACCAGGAACCTTCACATTTACAAACTTCATAAAGGAAGTTGCGAATCATTTCGTTACCGTTCACTGAGTGACGTACCTCTGGGTGGAACTGTACCGCGTAAAGTTTCTTGTCTTCATTACTCATTGCTGCAATCGGAGCAGACTCCGTACCAGCATCCAGTTTGAAGCCAGTTGGCAAGGTCACGACATGGTCACCATGACTCATCCATACCGTTTGCTTCTGCTCTAATCCTTGTACCAACATAGAGCCTTCATTAAACTCTAGATCAGCTTTACCGTACTCACGCTTAGATGCACGCTCAACTTTACCATCTAGCTGTTGAGCCATCAGCTGCATACCGTAACAAATTCCGAAAATCGGAAGTCCGAGATCGTAAATCGCTGGGTCTACATGTGGTGCATTTTCAGCATACACACTGGATGGACCACCAGAGAACACGATACCTCTTGGAGAAAGAGCTTTGATTTTGTCGACCGGTGTATTGTAAGGCAATAACTCACTGTATACACCAAGATCACGAATACGACGTGCAATTAGTTGATTATACTGTCCACCGAAGTCTAAAACGACGATGATTTCATTAGGTTTATTCATTAACGGGCCTCCCTTAATTACTGAGATCAATTATACGCAACCCTAATTCGTACCGTCAAGAAAAGCGAGATTAGTTTTCACACCCGTTTTTTTACAATTTCTTTACACTGCCGTATATAGAGATTTTTCTCTGTACGTGACAAAGGTTCTTTCATATAAGCTACCTTCTCCCAACGGCTTGCAAACACTTCCAGTTCAGCACGAAAAATGTCATCACTAATGTTTACGGATTGTATGTACTTTTTCACCGTAACTCCCGGTTCCATAGTACCGTATCTTTTCTCTATATGCTTCCATACTCTGTCAGAGATAAAAGTGAGTTTATCCCGTTCATTCATTATCAGAGAAGCACCTGAACTTCTTAAATTCAGCCCACGTAAAGGTTTCATCATTAGTACTGCCATCACACCAAGCAGCAGTATGAGTGAAAGCAAGGCAACCCTCGATAGCGATCCCCCTGTAAACCAGCGCTGTGCAGAAGTCATTAGGGTTTGCATCATTTCCGTAAATCGAAGCGAGTTACTAGAGGACTGACCCGTTGATATTCCTGCATTAGAAACCTCATCTTCTCCAGCATAATAACCAGGCGTTGGGTCGAAAGCTGCCCACCCTTCACCAGGAAAGTACACTTCTACCCAGGCGTGAGCTTCTTGCTGTGTCACTCGAAAAATATTTTCTGTTCCTTGAACTTTTTCACCCGGAGCGAAGCCAATCACATAGCGCGCCGGAATCCCTTGTGAGCGTAATAATACCACCATTGCCGTAGCAAAATGTGTGCAGTAACCTTCCTTCGAATCAAACAAGAAGTGATCGGTGAAGTCTTTATTCGCCGGAGGAATCTTCGTTTTAAGTGTATAAGAATACTCCTGCTCCAGATAGTTTTTAACAGCAACTGCTTTTTCATACCTGCCTGTAGCTTGGGTCGTTATATCATGGGCCATATCACGCACTCGCCTTGGCAATGAGGCCGGCAGTTGTAAATACGTACTCTTGATTGATTCCGGATCTCTCCCAAAGGAAGCTTCCTGTAATTTTCCCTTAGATGCTTGAAGGATTGACTCCACTGTATATCCTCTAACTCGAAGATCTTCCTCTTGAAATCGAAGGGTCCCCGATTTAGGATCAGCACTGATCATGGGTTCTAGTTTTGTACCATCCAGCCCATTCACTTCGGAAATTCTAGCAATAGTCCCACCAGAGAAAAGTGGGAGACCTGCTGATGGCGGCGATTCGAGTATAATTCTTTGTGTCACCTGATCTGTCTGATCGCGCGTATCTAACAGCATATCCTGCAATTTCTCCCCAATATCTACATGACTTCCATCATGTCGCTCTGTTACCCAGCGCCTCCCATCGTAATAACTAAGAGCTTCACCACGCCAATAGGTCGGTACAGTTGTCTCTGCCGTGAAATAAGGCTCGTTACTGAGCGTTAGTGGCCCTCCCATTTCAGATCCAAGTGAATCGTATCCCGTCATACTCGCCGTAGGAATCGCATTTCGATTCGATAGACCGGACGACCACTCTTGAATTTTGTCAGCCAAGGCAGACACTGTAACTCCAGATCCCTTACTCGCGGGAACAAGATAACCTAGGGCTCCTACTAAACCGGTCAATGACGCTGTTAGAAATAGAACATACACACTCCAACGAACTAAAGCTTTTATATCCAGTTTGAATGCAGTGCCACGAATACCAGAATCCGCACTCTCTTCCGTTCTAAGATTTAGAAGAAGCATTAATCCCTGTGCTATTAGTATGTAACAGACCGACCTGAACATATTATCAATCACCGGATGTTCCAGTGCAGCTTCCATCACCGCTAAATACACAATCGTTGTTCCACCGAACAACCACACTGTCCCCCGGTATAATGACAACATATGTACAGCAGAAACCATAACTCCCCAACCTAGAAGTAAGATAAGGGCCTTCGTCTCATCACTGAGATCATTGAAGAGCCATCGCTCTCCAAGTACATTCACATCCTGAGGAAGAACATCAACGATATACCTAAGTAACCAGAACAAAGCATGTTCCGAACCAAAGAGCCGTCCCCAGAGCAGCAGGACAGCACAAGCATTGAGCGGAAACCATACCCATCCTCGAATAACAAAGAGACCCTGAATGAGCAATAGAGCCGCTAAGATCGCTAGCGTCTGCAACATTACCGGGCCGTTGTCTCCCCCCATCCCTTGAAGCGGAAGAAGCCATTCCATAAACAAACCCAAAATAGGCAGTGTTATGAATAGTCTCAAGGAAAAGGGGCCGGGGGATGTGCGCTTTATGATGCGAAGTAGCGAATTAGGGACTGCTCCACCAGCAAAAGTGCCTGATCTATCTAATATGCTGCTGAATTTCTCCATCCTCGCCACCTCCCCTCGACATGGTGATCTCGTATACATCCCCCTTGTGTATGTACATGAGCCGTCCTCCTGCTCGAAGGAATTGATCTTCTGCCATCTCTCCAGTTAAAGGCGATACACTCGGTTCCGGTGGCGGGCTTATGCAGAAAATACTTAATTTTCTACCCGATGCGACGATCTGGATGGAGGACTCTATCAATCCCTTATCCATCCTTCCCGTCACAAGAAGCAGCTCTGTTTCTTTATCCTCATATTGTGCAGCATGTTCAAGAATTTCAGCTGCTGTACTATTATCTGGATGAAATGGAAGGGTCGCCAGAGGTATCAACATTTCCTGTTCGTCCTTACACTCCGTTCGTTCAGACAGAACCGAATCCCTTCCCCTCCCCCCAGTCCACAGGGACGGTTTGCCAAGCGTAACTGCTGAGGAATATAGCAGTCCTGCTGTCGCTGCAATTGCATTCTCAAAACAATCGAAGGAGACTTCGGACTCCACTTTCGAACTTTTTTTCAAGGGGTAACCTGCTTTTGACGTATCTAGAATAATACAGCGATGCAGTATCCGGCCTGGCTCAGGTAGAATCGTCTGTAGTCGCCCAAGTCTAGCGGAATTTCTCCAATGAATCCGGTTTAAAGGGTCACCTGGAATATAATCTCGGAGTCCTTGTCCTGGTAGAGCTGAATAGGTAGGCTTTCGCATCCCCTCTGCATCCCCATCAGGGCCATATGGTAAATCCACCAACCCTCGCAAACTTAGTGGACGCGGCAAAACAATGAATTCTGTATGAGTTACTACCCTTCTACTAGCGCGAAACCAGCTAAACATGTCTCCCCACTCCACAATTGATTCTACCTCTGTCCAATTGCCTCGCTTCAGTGGATGAAGGGTATACGAATAACTAACTAAACGGCGAAATCCTGGGAACCAAAGCTTCTGGATCGTCTGATCACTGATGTGATCTGTCAGCATGATCCAAGGCAGTGGCATCCAAGACTTGAACTGAATCGTTACTGTTACCTCCGTATCTTCCCCTGCGTACAGACATTTGGGATTGATGGTTCGCTTTATATCAATACAAGAGGGGCCAAGCACTTTGAGAAACACTCCATTTAGGAGTATAGCGGAACAGATCCACCATAGAAATTGTAACGCTTGTCCTCCAAGCCAGGCATAAAGCCCCCAACTAGCCAACCATATGCATAAGGCTCTGACCCATTCCAGACTTTGACGTTTCATGTCCGGCCTCCTTTGCGGCTACGCTGCCTAGGAAGCTCGAATAGCTTAAGCAGAGTCTGTATGATCTCTTTCTGTCCCACCCCTGCCGAGCGCGCATCATAGGCTAATTGAATACGATGGGAGAGAACGTGCTCTGCTACTCGTAAGCAATCATCCGGTATTACGTACATTCGGCCTTCCAAGAAGGCAGCGGCCTGGGAAGCACGCATCCAAGCTAATGTTCCTCTTGGGCTAATTCCTAAGCGAACCCCCTGCTGCCTACGTGAGGCATCGGCCACTGCGACTAAATATTTTTTGATACTTTCATCTACATAAACCCGAGTGGCCGTTCGCTGCATTGATACGAGTTCTGAGCCAAGCATAAGTGGTTTTACACTTTCAAGCACATCCTTACTCTGTCCGCGCTCAAGCATCAACATTTCATTATCTATTCCCGGATAACCTAAAGATAGCCGCATGAGAAAACGATCCATTTGAGCTTCCGGAAGACGATTCGTCCCCTCAAATTCATAAGGGTTCTGAGTAGCCAACAGAAAGAATGGGGCTGGCAAAGGATAACTCTGTCCGTCCACTGTCACCTTGCCCTCTTCCATAGCCTCCAATAGGGCGGACTGAGCCCTTGGTGAAGCACGGTTGATCTCATCGGCTAAGACTATATTAGAGAGAACTGGCCCCGGTCTGAACTCAAACTCACCCATATGCGGATAATAGACCGAAGTTCCTGTAATATCCCCTGGCATTAAATCGTATGTGAATTGAATACGGCCAAAATCACAACCAAGGCAAGCCGCCACCGTACGCACTAGCATCGTCTTCCCTACACCCGGAACATCCTCTAACAGGACATGTCCTCCAGCAAGCATAGCTATAAACGTCAACCGAATCTGTTCGTCATGCCCAACAATTACACTGCCAACCCGGTTCATCACTCTATTCAATAATTCTGGAGCCCACTCTGGGTAAGGCGTCTCTTCTTGAAACATAGATGAACTATACAATGGCTCAAACCTCCGCTTCTTGTTCGTACTCTATGAATAGGTTTTCCAAGAATGCAAAAAGATAGACTCCAAAAGTTAAAAACGTTATCAATCAAAAAAACAGCCATATGGCTGCTGCAGGATTCATGATATTAACATCAAAAAACCGAGCCCTTTCAAGGACTCGGTTAGTTTCATTGCTTGTTATGTTTAGGCAAGGCTTAATAAGCCAGTGTGAACAGACCTTTGATGTGGGACAGGTAACGCAGGTTACTTGCCTCTTTCATCATGGTTGCAGGCAGTCCTTTAAGCTGAGTCTTGTTAGCACCGATCGTACCGATCGCATCTTTACGACCCAAGCTTCCTAGTGTACCGGAGAACACAGGAACGAACGAAGCCATTGCTCCGCCTTTAGAATAAGCGAACATGTTGTATCCAACAAGTTCACCCATCTGCCAAGCTAGTTGAGCAGTTGGAGGATACGGACGTGCGCCTTCTTCTGGAGGCATAACTACCGCACTGTCACCAGCCAAGAATACTTCTGGATGGGATGTGGATTGCAAGAACTCGTTAACTACTGCACGGCCACGGTTCACTTCAATTCCACAGTTCGCAACTACAGAATTACCTTGTACGCCACCAGTCCATACGAGTGTGCTAGTTTCAAACGTGCTTCCGTCTTTCAGTTCAACAGTAGTGCCGTCCATTTTCGTGATCGGAAGACCCGTCAAGAACGTTACACCACGTTTTTGAAGACTAGTTGTTGCACGGTCTACCAGCTCAGGCGGGAAACCTGGCAAGATTGAAGGAGCTGCTTCAACACAATACAGGGTGATCTCATCAGGGGAGATTCCGTATTTATGTGCAAGTTCGCCCTTCATGTCAGCATACTCACCAACAAGCTCAACACCAGTCAAGCCGCCGCCGCCAACAACGATGGTAGCGTCTGCTTTGTTCTTTGTTTTGCTGTATTCTGCAATGCGGCTTTCCACGTGCGCACGCAGGCGGTTAGCATCATTAACAGATTTGAGGATGAAGCTGTGTTCTTGAAGTCCTGGAATGCCAAAAAATGCAGTCTCGCTGCCCAAGGCAACAACCAGCATATCGTAAGACAACTTACTTCCATCTTCCAAAGATACAGCACGCTCATCCGGCTTGATTTCTTTTACAGTACCGATACGCAGATCTACATTAGCATCACGGAGCAGTTTATCCAGCGGGAGGGCAACGGCCTTCTCCGAGATGTTGCCTGCAGCCAGGCGATGCAGTTCCGTAATGATCTGGTGCGTAGGGAAACGGTTAACGAGTGTAATTTTAGCGTCATTTACGCCAAAATGTTCTCGGGCTGAAAGAGCGCTCAGCAAACCGCCGTAGCCTCCGCCCAAGATTAAAATGTGTTTAGACATGACCATCCTCCGTTCTTTGAATAATAAAATGACTTATCGCTTATTTTGTTCGCGTTCGTTCATAACGTCCATAAACGCTTGTGCATAGCGCAAGCCTTTTTGAACTTGTGGATCTTTCAGCATCTTCATCAAACCAAATACGCTGATAGCTCCTTGATCTTTCTGATTGTGTACACGGTCTCCAGCTTCAATCGCTGCAGAAGATACGTTCTTCAGGGTATCTGTCACAGGCTTCGTAAAGCCTGTAAGAGAGGCCATAGTGTCCTCAGCCAGCACTGGATCAGTTGCTACTGATTTACCGAAATCATAAGCTTTTGTAAAGAACTCAAGCATTTCAGTAAGCTTTGGAAGGTTGTCCACGAGGGTAGTCAGCGATTCCTGAACTTCTGGCTTCATCAATTGGTCGAACACATCGAGGCGATCCGTCACCGGAGCTCCTTGATTTTCAGCAACGGTCTCCGAAACTTCGGATTGTTGCGGACGGGATGTTTCTGTCATAAGAATTGCCTCCTTTACTTTAAATGAGTTCCCATGAAGAACTTGGCTGCGATAGAACCGATTAGTAGAAATTCACGGATAACCGGTGGTTATTATGCATCACTTTCAAAGTGAGAACTTCCAATATTCTCGTTCGCGCCAAAATAAAGCAGGGGGGAAAAGTATCCGCCCCCTCCTTTATAAAACACGTTCGCGTGGGATTGTGATAAATATCTCTAACATATCCTAGTCTATAACTTGTGTGACATAATTACAAACACAAAATACAACTATTTCCCTACAAAGTTACAATTCTGTATTTATCAGAGTCAGAAAGAACATCTTTAACGGGATGTCCAGATATTTCTAAAGCATCTCGAATCGGTACCCAAATTGTATGTCCGACATATGTAACTTCAGATATAATAGTTTTCCCGCTACCATCACTTACCTCCATCGTATTCGTTTCTGGGTCAGCTTCCCATTTCGTGTTCGTCAATGACACTTTTACTTTTTTATTGTTAACATTCCATGAAACTTCTCCTCCTAGTCTTTCTACAGCACTTCTTAAAGGAACCATTATTTTCCTATTTACAATGCTGTATTCTCCCGGAGCGAATTCGGTAGCAAAACCTGACATATCCACCTTAAGTATCCTTCCTGGTTTGAAAAGAGCTGCATTTACACTAACGTGTTCAGCAATCCACTTTGCTCCTGGTTGGTCAAGCTTCGGTTTCACTTTACTCTGAAGTTTAAACTGAACAGGTTCCATTTCCGGAGTCAGAACATCAAATTGGTATCCGTTTTTTTTATAATAAGCGATGATATCCGGAAGTGCCTTTACCGATTCCTCATGCCCCGCCCCATCATGAAGTAGCACAATCGATTCATCACTATTTACGCGGGTCGTGGCCCCTTCTAGAATTTCCTCTGCTGGAACTCCTCTACGCTTAGAGTCACCGCTGTCCACATTCCAGTCAAACACACGGTATCCCCCTTCCTGGAGCAAGCGAAAATACGTCTCATCGAATTTACCCGCTGTCCCTCCTGGAGCTCTAACGAGCTGTGGTCTCTCTCCTGTAATCAGTCTTACGATCTCTTCGGTTTGTTTAATCTGATTCCAAAATGTCTGGAACTTTTCATAGAGTTTATTGTAATCATGATTAAAGGTATGATTCCCAATGATATGCCCTTCTTCATGAATTCTTCGAATCAATTCCGGTCTACGACTTGCTTGCTCCCCAAGCACAAAAAATGTAGCCTTGATCTCTTCCTTTTTCAATATATCAAGCACCTCTCCGGTAAGCCCTGATGGACCATCGTCAAAGGTAAGGTACACCGTTCGTTTCGATTGTTTCTTCTCCTTAACTGTAGAAGCAGATGATAATACGGGCTGTGTCGTTACGCTCTCCGCACCGCTGTAAACGGTATGCACCATACGATCTTTCTCCTTTACCTGTGAAGGGATTGCTTCTGCAATGTCCTCCTGAGCATGTTGGGACTGCAAGGAGGTTGTCATAGCGCTCAGAATCAGGACTGCTGCCAGAACGAATAAAAGTACAATTCGAGTGATTACTACCAAATTTTTATACATATAATCTACCTCCACCATTTCTTTTCTATGAGTTTTCGTTTGGCGTTCTGATAGATTATATGGAGCGTATTTCAAAAAAAGACTAGATTCTCTGATCTTCAATAATAAAAAAACGATTCCTAACTGCCTCTTAAGGCATGTTAGGAAACGTTTCTTATATCATTAATTATGAACGTACTGCTTCAAGCACCTCTTCAACATGACCCGCTACCTTTACTTTTCTCCATTCCTTTACGAGTATACCAGCCTCATCGATTAGGAACGTAGAACGGACAATCCCTTCATATTCTCGTCCATACAACTTCTTAAGCTGCCATACACCGAACAAATTGCAAACTTTATGTTCTTCATCGGATAACAAGAGAAAAGGAAGGTCATACTTTTGAATAAACTTATCATGTGACTTCAGTGGATCTGTACTGATACCAAGAACCACCGCCCCCTCCTGCTGAAGGCTTCCAAAGTTATCGCGGAAACCACATGCTTCGTTGGTACATGTCGGTGTCATGTTTTTCGGATAGAAATAAATCACGACCTTGTTTCCCCGGTAATCACTTAAAGATACATGCTCTCCATTCGAGGCTGGTAGAGTAAAGTTAGGTACTTCGCTGCCAATCTGCAATTGAGTTTGAGTCGTCATAAGTTGTATCATCTCCTTGATGAGCGGGGGAATCCCCGTAAAATTGATTGTCTTTTCGAAAGAAATTATAATAGAATGAATGTCGATTATTCAAATCTTTACCAAGTGAAGTATTCAACAAGTGTACTCCGAAAGGAAGAACTCAATGAACAAAAGAACCAAGAAAACAATACTTTGGACCGTCAGCATTATCATTGCAGGTATTTTAGGCTATGGGACTTATTATGTGTCATCCATCTACAGCGGTCTTGAAGGACTACAGAAGAAAGGAGAATCTTCCCCTTTCAAAGAGCTTGCACAAGTTGATGCTAAGGCACCTGAGCCTCCAAAATGGGAAGGAACGGAACCAGTCAACATTTTGCTCATGGGTGTGGATGCTCGAGGGTTTGAAGAAGGTGAGATTCCTCGCTCAGACAGTATTCTTGTAGCCTCCATCGATCCTGTCCAAAAGAAAATGAATTTATTCTCCATCCTTAGAGATACATATACGGATATCCCAGGCCATAGCAAAAATCGGATCAATACTGCAATTACCCACGGCCCAAATACGGCCATGAAGGCGGTAGGCGACCTGCTTGGCATTCCTATCCAGTATTATGTGTACACCGATTTTCAGGGCTTCATGAAACTTGTAGATGCCGTTGGTGGTGTTGAGTTCTACGTTGAGAAAGATATGAAGTATTCAAGTAAAGCGGATAAGAATGAATATGATATTGATCTAAAGCAAGGTATGCAGCATCTCGATGGCAATAAGGCACTACAGTATGCACGTTTTCGTTACGATAAAATGGGTGATTTCACCCGAACCGAACGCCAGCGTGAGCTGATTAAGGCTGTTGCTAAAAAAATGCAGTCCACTACCTCCATTATGAAGTTACCGGATATTCTGAATTCGGTAAGTCCTTATATTGACACGAATATGGACGTCAATGACATGTGGAAACTTGCGAATGTGGGATATCAGAGTAAAATGAAAGGCAGCGAACAAGTTCCGCCAATGAAACTCTTGGTTGAAGCTAATATCGGTGGCGCTGCCGTTCTGACGGTAAGAAATCCGGATACTCTTAAACAGTATATCCAAGATATACTAAACCCTCCGGTAACAGAAACCGACGCAGATGGTAGTAAAGATTCAACTGGTGAACCCACGGATAAATCCTCCGATTCAAGTTCATCTTCCCAGCGTAATTAGTATCTTATATCGAGATCAGGACAGGCAGCAAATCGCAGCCTGTCCTGATTCATGAAGAAAGGAAGTTTTACCATGTCCAAATCCAGAAAACGTTCTGAAGTTTTGTATCAAGAAGCTCTTCAACATATCGTTGGTGGAGTAAACAGCCCCTCCCGCTCTTTCAAAGCCGTTGGAGGTGGGGCACCTGTATTTATGAAACGTGCTAAAGGTGCCCACTTCTGGGATGAAGATGGGAACCAGTACATCGATTATCTAGCAGCATACGGTCCCATCATCACGGGCCATGCTCATCCTCATATAACACAAGCAATCACGAAAGCTGTCGAGAATGGTACACTCTACGGCACACCAACCGAGCTTGAAATCACGCTCGCCAAAATGCTTAAAGAGGCAATCCCTTCACTCGATAAGGTTCGTTTCGTCAATTCCGGTACAGAAGCTGTAATGACAACGATTCGTGTTGCACGTGCATACACAAAACGAAACAAAATCATTAAATTCGCTGGATGTTACCATGGCCACTCCGACCTTGTTCTTGTTGCGGCAGGCTCAGGCCCTTCTACGCTAGGCATCCCGGATAGTGCTGGTATTCCGACCAGCATCGCTCATGAAGTCATAACCGTTCCCTTTAACAACTTAGAAGGACTGCGAGAAGCACTGGATAAGTGGGGCGACGATGTAGCGGCTGTCATGGTTGAACCCATCGTCGGTAATTTCGGTATGGTTATGCCGGAACCCGGATTCCTTGAAGGTCTTTGTCAGTTGACGCATGATAACGGATCTCTTGTCATCTATGATGAAGTCATCACAGCCTTCCGTTTCCATTATGGTTCTGCTCAAACGTACGCTGGACTTGATAACCACGAGGCTATACAGCCCGATTTAACGGCTCTTGGTAAAGTCATCGGCGGCGGACTCCCAATCGGTGCTTACGGCGGCCGCAAGCATATCATGGAACAAGTCGCTCCTCTCGGCCCAGCTTATCAGGCCGGAACGATGGCAGGTAATCCGGCTTCTATCTCCGCAGGTATCGCTTGCTTGGAAGTTCTTCAAGGCGATGGGGTGTATGAAGAAATGGAACGCTTAACGATTAAGCTTACTGAGGGACTACAGGCGTCCGCTGATAAATACGGCATACCGCTGACTATTAACCGCATTCGCGGATCGTTCTCGGCCCATTTCTGCGACCACCCTGTAACGAACTACGACGAAGCTCAGGATACAGATGGTGAAGCCTTCGCTGAATTCTTCCGTCACATGCTTGACCGCGGCATCAATCTAGCACCATCGAAATACGAGGCGTGGTTCCTGACCACCGCACATACCGATGCTGACATCGATACTACACTCGAAGCTGCTGAAGAATCATTTAAGGCTATGAAAGGTTAATACCATGAAAGGGCAGTCCCATAAGGTCGAATGACCTGAACCCGGGACTGCCCTTTCTTTCTGATCTTGTTTATTATTAAGGATTAATAAATACGGTTCTAAGCTTAGCATTATACTGCACATCAAAACCAAGTCCGGACGCTAGCACTGCGAGCGGTACATATGTCTTCTGCTCTTTGCCTATTTTGTTCAAGAAAGCAGGTGTATCCATTGTAACCGTAGTTCCGTTCACGTTAACGGATTTCGAACCGATCTTGATGGTCACCTTCTTATCTCCATACGTGATTGTAGCGCTGGATGTTTTGTTACTCCACACCGATGTTGCAGAAACGGCCGTTACGATATCTTGAATTGCCACGAAATTCTGATTTTTCACAATCACTGGCTTGTAAGGTGTCTTTAACTCCTTGCCGCTGACGATAATCCCCATTGGCTGGTCTGCCTCATACACTACTGGCTTCGTATAACTTCCCCAGATTGTCTCAGAGAAGATACGCGCCATTACCTCATAACCGTACTGATTCGGATGAATATCTTCCTTCAATATATGAGTCATCGTTATTTCAGAGCCGATAAATTCTTTAGCAACATGAGCGACCTTGAGGGTGATGCCATTCTCATTAAATGTAACCGCCATGCCGTCGATAAGCTTCGTAAACTGCGCCGCAGCTTCCTGCAGTTTCGGATAAGTGGCCTTATCAGCAATTTCCGGTACGGGTTGATACTGGTCTGCCAATACAATAACAGCATCCGGATTTATGCTATGTAGATTATTCACGATGGATGTAACGTTGTCCTTATAGACAGTAAATAACTCCTGAACACGACTGGCAAGCTCGTCAGTCTTTAACGTTCCCGCTGTCTTAACAAGTTCAAACATGTCGTTACCACCAATGGTTACGGTAATCAAGTCTGCTCCGGCAACAAGCGATTTAGCTTTAGCAGCTTCCGCCCCCATCGCAGCAACCCGTGGATCCTTAAGACCACTCTGGATTTCATCCGCAGATACTGCACGTTCATCTACGATAGCCTGCACATAACGATCAAGCCCTTTTGTCTTCAAACCCAAAATACCCAGATTAGTGACTTCCGTACGCCCATGATACAAGCCTTGCACAAGCAGTCGATCTATGAAGCCGTATGGTTTGGAGTTTATATCCATTCCTGGTTCGTAACCCACTGTAAGTGAATCCCCGAGTGATACAATTCGGTATGTATCTCTTGTTGTTAGCTGCTCCTGTGCTGATACAGAACTTCCTGCCCATGGCCCAAGCAGCAGCACAGCCATCAGCATTATACTAGTGGCTGGAGCCAGAGCTTTTTTCCAAAATTTCAGCATTAAAACAACCACCCCTCTCTTGGTTAATTTATCCAAAGTCAATCTGATTATTATTCTATCACTCCCTAGCTAACTTAGATACCATTGAAAATGGCGCATTAGAACGGTAAATCATTCAAGAAACGAACTAAAAAAGCAGTCCCAGAGTTGGAACTGCCTTCGGCAGGTAGGAGACTTCAACGCCCCAGATATATTTATGAGTTGTTGCTGCCGGACCCAGCAGTATCATCATCAACAAGATTCACCCGCTTCATGTACTTGTCATAGCGATCATCAAGTTCTTTGGCGATACTGCGATATTTACGCGTTTCCTCTACGATAGGGTCCTGTGTCGTCTGAATACGAATTTCATACTTCGGTGGGATGAGACGGCGTCCCTCTTCTTCCTCGTTCTTAGATTCCATCTCACCATCCATGAGCAGTTCACTGAGCTGCTGCTCCAAATCATGATCCTTCTTATCATTCATCTTGTGACACTCCTTTATCTGTTGTGAAGAGGACCTACTTCTAGTCTTTCGTAAACCCCGTTGCCTCAGCCTCGGATAACGTATCCAGCAAACTGTCATGAATCGCACCATTGGTTGCCATCAAATTACGTACCGACAGATCATAAGGCCGCCCAAGGGTATCCGTTACCTTTCCACCTGATTCTTGAACCAGAAGCGCTCCTGCAGCAACATCCCATGCACTCAATCCTTGTTCCCAATATCCGCTCAAACGACCTGCCGCAACATACGCCATATGCAGTGCAGCAGAGCCCCCTGTACGTAAATTACGAACTTTCGGAATAACCGCATGGATTCCAGCCATGTTCTTAGGGAAATTGACCGTGGTATCCATTGGAAAACCTGTTGCTACTAGACTTTCAGATAACGTTGTCTCCTTAGAAACCAAGGTAGGGTTACCATGAACATAGGCTCCTTTACCTTTCTCTGCAATAAACAGTTCATCGCGGGATGGATCATACACCACACCAACGATAACTTCGCCTTTGTAGGCTAGAGCAATGGATACCGAATAAAATGGGAAGCCATGGACGTAATTGGTTGTACCATCGATCGGATCAATAATCCACAAGTAAGGTTCATCCTTCACGGCCTCCAGAGCTTTGGTAGAAGCTTCAGCACCTGGTTCAACACCTTCTTCACCAAGAATCGCATGATCCGGAAAATGAGTCAGAATCAGCTTGCGAATCATCTGCTCTGCCCCTTTATCTACCTCGGTCACGAGATCCTGTGCAGATGTCTTCGTACTTAGCTGTTTAACCGTTCCAAGTCTGCTCTGAATCCATTCCCCTGCTTTAGCTGCACAATTGATCGCAACCGCAGTGTAGCTTTTACTTGAGACTACGTAGGGTACATTTTCTTTGTCATTCAATATGCTCACTCTACTTTCCAAAAAAATCTATATTAAGAGACTTAATCATCCTATTCATGTATTACGAGAGAAGCTAGGGCGCGTTTCCCTTAAAATCACATCTACTTTACAAGCGATATTCTTAAGGAGTTACTTCAATCGTCGCCCCATCCACGATCTTCACTCCTTCGTTCCCGTAACCTGAAAGCTCCTCCATTAAAGCGAACAAAGCTCCATCTTTCTTCTTCGCCTCAATCATAACATCGACCTGCGATGTACTTCCTGCAATTTTGCGTAAAAAAGAGAGAAGCGGTACGACATCGACACCATCAGCATGGCTTCGAATATCGGTAGGACTCTTCGGACTCGAAACGTGAATTTTAGGAGCTAAAGGCTTATCTGGCTCTGAACCAGCTTGTGCCAAGGGCGTCTCCCATGTCTTTAGAATGTCTGGCCAAAGATCCCACGGATCTTCTCCCTCATTATTCACCCACTGGTGGTGAATATCGAGCACCATCGGAAGCCCCAAATTCTGACTCACTGCAAGAGTTTCGAGCGCGTTAAATGTCTTATCGTCATTCTCCAGCGTAATCCGTTCCTTGATGTCCTCATCCAGCTGATGAAAATGTTCCTCAAACCGGGCAGCAGCAGAAGGCTTGTCCCCATAAGCACCACCAATATGGATATTGTTCTTCATTGCGGCACTTAATCCCATCGCCTGCAGCATGTTCGTATGATGTCTCAAATCACGAATCGAACTGGTCAGAACTTCTGCCCTTGGTGTACTTAACACGGTAAAATGATCCGGATGAAAGGATACTCTCATCTCATGCTTCTTCACAAACTGACCAACTTCCGCAAACCCTTCCTTCAGCGCGGGATAAGGGTCCCAATCACTTAAATCTCCGTGTGTACCTAGAGGAATGAGTTTAGATGTCATTCGATATACTCGAATATCGTGAGCGATGCTATGTTTTAAAAGACGCAGTGTATTGTGCAAGTTCTCAGCGGCCAGACGCTCCAGTTTACGGATCGCGGCCTCACGGTCATTCAGATTCATGAAGCTTTTCATCGTCATCGTTCTAGATGGTGATGCGTTCTGAATAACCGTTGACATAGCCACATAACCAAAGCGGACGATCATGCTTGGTTCCCAAAGAACATCTCATAAGCAAGATCGGTCTGCACTCTAGACTCTTCATCTGTCAGCTTGCGGACAAGCTGTAATTCGACGGAGGTTACCTCACGTCCCTGAAAATTAATCTCCGCTACACTAGCAGTAATCAGGACGATAGCAACCGCTTTATTATCAGGCGTATAAGCAATTACCTTTTGACCTGTAGGAAACACACGAAGTCCTTCCTTCAGCATTTTCCCACGACCATATTCCAGAAGCTCATAAAGCTCCTGATCATTCTTAAACTTGCAAACGGAATTGAACTCGGTTTGAAATCCCATGCGCCAGCCTCCCTTTCCGGTGTAAAAGATTAGAGTCAAGGGGAGCCGTGATATGCGCGGACTCCCCTTGGTTTTCAATACCTATTATACTTCATTTTAGTTATTAAGCTTCATTCTCATAAATTAATGCTTGCTTGCGGCTATATCGCTCAAGTCCAAGCTCAATCATACGATCAAGCAGTTCACGATATGAGACACCCGTTTCTCTCCACAGCAGTGGATACATGCTAAACGGAGTAAAGCCAGGCATCGTATTCACCTCATTAATAAGAATAGCATTATCTGAGCGACGGATAAAGAAATCCGCCCGCGTAATACCATTCCCCTCAATCGCTTTGAAGGCCGAAATCGCAAGCTCGCGCAGCTGATCTGCCGTATCTGGTTCAACAGGGGCTGGGATCATCATCTCAGACTGTCCATTGATGTATTTGGCAGCATAATCGTAGTATTCACTAGAGGAGACAATTTCACCCGGTATGGATGCCATCGGCTCATCATTTCCGAGTACGCTGACTTCAACCTCACGTGCATCTACGAATTCTTCAACAATAATCTTATTGTCAAAACGAAGCGCTGTCTCAACCGCATTTCTCAGTTCTTCCGCATTTCTAGCCTTCGAGATACCAACACTTGAGCCAAGGTTAGCAGGCTTTACGAAGCACGGATAACCCAATTTGTCCTCAATGCCCTGTAGTAGATCATGACTGCTGCGTTCCCACTGGGATCTGTTAAAATAGCTATATTCGCATTGTGGAATCTCCGCTTGAGCAAATAACTTTTTCATGATGCCTTTATCCATACCAGCAGCGGATGCCAGCACACCTGTACCCACGTAAGGAATATCAGCCATTTCAAAAAGTCCTTGAATCGTGCCATCTTCGCCAAAAGTACCATGAAGAAGCGGGAACATAATATCAACGATACTTTCCTCACTACCATACAATCTACTGAATACAGCATTGAGTGCGCTCTGCGTGCCTTCGCCATTCTCAAGCTTCAATTCAGCCGCATCTGCGAAAGGTGCCGACAGCTTACTGCCAATTCTCCAAGTACCCTGCTTCGTAATATAGAAAGGGATAATTTCGTATTTATCAAAATCGAAAGCATTCATGACAGCAAAGGCTGTTGAAAGTGATACTTCATGCTCTCCCGATTTACCGCCATAAACTAATCCTACTCTTAATTTGTCCTGTCCCATGCCAAACCTCTCTTTTTACGAATTGCAGCATTTCATGCTGTTCGATTAAAAATAATCAGGAATATGGTAAAAACGGTACACCGTATTATCGGTCCAAGCATAAGAATCACGGTAATCCCAGTACCGGTGTTTGCTGCTGACTGTATGTGCGTTCACCAGCGGCATACCGCCTGCATCAAACGCCGTAACAATCGTACTGTGCTGAAATGCACCATCGCCGTCCCAATCATAAACGATAACATCTCCAAGCATCAGCTGCTCCGGGCGTTCCACCATATCTGCTCTTAAACCTGAAGTGCTTGTGTTCAAAAACCGGGCGAAGCTGTTCGAGACAGCCCAGCTATAACTCCACCATTCCCGGTTACTCACATAACCTTTGTACCACCAACCCGTTTCTCTTTTACCAGTATAGTGGATTGGGGCTTTGCCTGCAAAGAGGCATTGTGAGATATAGTTGGTACAATCCACAGCAAATGTTGTAAACTCTGGATTGCCTGAATCCCACCATCGATCCGCATAGGCAGCAGCCGCTTCCCGTTCATAACGACCTGCACGCGAATGGGTTCCTGCTGAGTACACACCATAATTAATTAACGGAGTTGAAGGGACTGGGACAGGAGCTTCATGATGGCTATCAGCATCCTTATACGGCTCATTGAGTGGATGTCGTTCATCTTCAAGCCGCTCTATATTCACAATCAACCAAGCATCGCCGTCACGCACAACCGTCAATCGTTCTCGGCTAATGACATCCTCACGGTGGGTTACACCTCTTTTCTCATAAAAGAACACACTGTGCAAACGAACATCTGCTACGACGTCATCCTCAGTTTCACGAACGATCCGCAGGAGCTTCGCTCTAGTCTCACTCTTTAGTGGCGTTACCTCCCGTTCTGAATACCATGCTTGAATGCGTGTTTGTCTCTCCCCACGTTCCATTAAATAATTAAGGTCTGTTACGATCTGTTCTCTCAGACCTGAACCGTATTCCACCTTACTCTGATTATGCTGATCCACATACGTATACAAAGCGTTCTTCCAAGGCCGCTGAGCTTTAACGATTTTAACCATCCTATTCTCGCCCCTTTCCGGACTTTCAATCGCCCGCCATAATCCGGGAAGATATCTATAACCAATATATGAAGAAAAGGTCGTCGCTATGAACCACGCTTTTCATCAGGATTCCAAGTAAAAATAGGTACGAATAAGCTTGACGAAATGCGTCATTTTCTGCAAAAAATGCTTTACGCCAAGGCTTGTAAACGTTATAATTATTGTAGGTTAATTATGAAATTGTGTTTCACCTAGTGAAACGATTTTGGAATTATTGATACGACTCAAGGAGGTTCACTTATGTCAGTTAAGGACCAATTCTCCATCTCCCGCACGCTAGAGGTGGACGGCAAGAATTACCGTTATTTCAGCTTACAAGCTCTTGAAGAGCAAGGACACGGCGATGTATCAAAGCTTCCATTCTCGATCCGGGTGCTACTAGAAGCAGCTGTTCGTCAATTTGACGGACGCGCGATTACAGAAGAGCATGTGAAGCAGCTCTCTAAATGGAATGAAGGCCTTGGCAGCAACAAGGAAATCCCATTCATTCCGGCTCGTATCGTACTTCAAGATTTCACCGGTGTACCGGTGGTTGTAGACCTTGCAGCGATGCGTGACACTGTTAAGAAAGCCGGTGGAGATCCGAAGCAGATCAACCCATTGGTACCTGTCGATCTCGTTATCGACCACTCCGTAATGGTTGATGCCTTTGGTACTGACCAAGCTCTTGAATACAATATGCAAGTTGAATTCGAGCGTAACGAAGAGCGTTATCGTTTCCTTCGCTGGGCTCAAACTGCGTTTAATAACTTCCGCGCTGTTCCTCCAGGAACGGGTATTGTTCACCAAGTCAACCTTGAATACCTCGCTTCTGTAGCAGCAACCAAAACGGTTGACGGTGAAACATTCGTCTTCCCTGACTCCCTCGTTGGTACGGACTCCCACACAACCATGATCAATGGTCTTGGCGTTGTCGGCTGGGGTGTTGGCGGTATCGAAGCTGAAGCAGGAATGCTTGGCCAACCGCTTTATTTTGTAACGCCTGATGTTATTGGATTTAAATTGACTGGTAGTCTGGCAGAAGGCGCTACGGCAACTGACCTTGCACTAACAGTCACTCAATTGCTTCGTAAAAAAGGCGTTGTTGGCAAATTCGTTGAATTCTATGGCCCAGGCCTTGCTAATATCAGTCTTGCTGACCGCGCAACAGTTGCGAACATGGCACCAGAATACGGAGCTACCGTTGGTTTCTTCCCAGTTGATGACGAAACAATCGCTTATCTCCGTAACACAGGTCGCCCTGATGAACAGGTTGCACTCGTGGAAGCATACTATAAAGCGCAAAATATGTTCCGTACGGCTGAAACGGCTGATCCTGAATTTACAGACGTAATCGAGCTTGATCTCGCTTCCGTTGTACCGAGCTTGGCTGGACCTAAGCGTCCTCAGGACCGTATTGAACTTACGAATATGAAGAACAACTTTAATGACATTATTCGTACACCGATCGATAAAGGCGGTTACGGTCTGAGCGATGAGAAGATCGCAGAGACAGTTACCGTTAACCATAAAGACGGTACAACAAGCGAAATGAGCGCAGGAGCGGTTGTAATTGCAGCGATTACTAGCTGTACTAACACATCCAACCCAAGCGTTATGCTAGGAGCAGGCCTACTCGCGAAAAAAGCAGTTGAGCGTGGTTTGAAAAAACCAGGCTACGTGAAGAGCAGCTTGACTCCAGGTTCCCTTGTTGTAACAGACTATCTGCAGAAAGCTGGACTGATGAATTACCTTGAAGCACTTGGCTTCCACGTTGCAGGTTACGGCTGTGCAACGTGTATTGGTAACTCCGGTCCGCTTCCAGACGAAGTTAGCCAGGCTATTACAGACAATGACATGACTGTTGCTGCCGTATTGTCAGGTAACCGTAACTTTGAAGGCCGTGTTCACGCACAAGTCAAAGCAAACTACCTGGGTTCACCACCACTCGTCGTAGCTTATGCACTGGCTGGTACAGTGAACATCGACCTGCAGAACGAGCCTATTGGCTACGATCCGAACAACGAGCCTGTATACTTGAAAGACATCTGGCCAACAAGTGCAGAAATTCGTGATGCGATTGCTCAAGCGGTTAGCGCTGATTCCTTCCGTAGCAAATACGCTAACGTATTTACAGCCAACGAACGCTGGAATGCTATTCCTGTGCCTGAAGGCGAATTGTATGAGTGGGATGATAAATCGACTTACATCCAGAACCCTCCATTCTTCGAGAACCTTGGAAACGGCCTAAGCGATATCCAAGATATCCGCAATGCTCGTGTTCTTGCATTGCTGGGAGACTCCGTAACAACGGACCACATCTCACCAGCGGGTAACATTGCTGTGAACAGCCCTGCGGGCGTTTACTTGAATGATCATGGTGTAGCTCGCAAAGACTTCAACTCCTACGGTTCTCGTCGTGGTAATCACGAAGTTATGATGCGCGGTACGTTCGCGAACATCCGTATTCGGAACCAGGTTGCTCCAGGTACTGAAGGCGGCGTAACTACTTACTTACCGACAGATGAAGTTATGTCTATCTATGACGCATCGATGAACTACCAAGCTGGTGGTCAGAACCTGATCGTTATCGCAGGTAAAGAATATGGTACAGGAAGCTCCCGTGACTGGGCAGCTAAAGGTACTTACCTACTTGGCGTCAAAGCTGTAATCGCTGAAAGCTTCGAGCGGATTCACCGTTCCAACCTTGTAGGTATGGGCGTTCTGCCACTTCAGTTCCAAGAAGGCCATGGATGGTCCAGCCTTGGTCTTAATGGACGCGAAACGTTCGATATCGTCGGCCTAAGCAATGATGTGAAGCCTGGTCAAGATCTGACCGTCATCGCTACTCGCGAAGATGGTACGACGTTCGAGATCCCTGTGATCGCTAGACTCGATAGTATGGTCGATGTGGACTACTACTATAACGGTGGTATCCTACAAACGGTACTTCGTCAGATGATCGCAAATAACCAAAACTAATAGACACTGAGGTTCTATAGCCTCAGGAACAAATCCCCATTTCCTTGATTAGGAAATGGGGATTTTTCTGTTTTAAACTTTTTACCAAGACTATTCTCCTGAATTTGGAATATAACGTTTCGAAGCGTACTGCGAAGGTTAACAATTAAGAAACATTGCGTTCGTTTCAGTCGCTCAAGCGTAAGGAGGATCATGAACATGTTAACGATATCCACGATGGCACCGTTTCATCATCAATATCCGCGGCCACAAACAGTGAACACCACGAAAAAAGATCAGTCGCCAGATAAACCAGTGACTTTTCATGAAATTCTAACTCAGAAAATGAATGAGAAAAACATAGCACAACGTTCGACACGCTAATACATAACGTTTCATTACAAAACGCCTGCTGATGCAGGCGTTTTGTGTTGTCTCTGTACTATAAGTCGAAAATGACTCCATTCATCTACTTCCTTTTTCAAAGTATACGTGTTATACTTCAACTATAACAGATATAACGAATTGAGGGGTTTAAATGATTATTCAGCTTGATATGCAATCAGAAGTACCGATCTATACCCAGCTTATCAATCAGATTATTGAAGGAATCGCTAGCGGTGATTTAAGTCCAGGTGAACCTCTCCCCTCTGTCAGAAGCCTTGCATCCGATATTGGAATCAATCTTCACACAGTTAACAAAGCTTACACATTACTCAAGCAGGACGGATTCATCCAGGTACACCGCCAAAGAGGCGTCGTGGTTAATCCAGACGGTCTTCCAGAGATCACCCCAGAATATGAAGAGAAGCGTAGTAGTCATCTTAAACCAATCATTGCAGAAGCCATCTGTCGTGGCATGAGTAAAGATCAGATTTTGCAGGTTGTTTCAGAAATGCACGAAGAGATCACCCATACGAAGGAAGGAGAATAACTATGTATGTTATTTCAACACTAATTATTGTGTTAATGACTCTCCCCTTGCTCGCATCACTTGTGTTCATGCCGTATTTCACGAGAGAAACGTTGAGCTTTGGCGTCACGATAAGCGAGGAGACTTTTCATAGCGAGCCTCTGCGAAAACTACGCAGACAGTACGCGGGAATAAGTAGCTTGATATACATCGTCCTCATTGCCGGCTGCCTTCTTATCATCATGTCATGGCCTGCGGTTTCAAAAGAAATTGTGTTTGCCATTGGTATCACCGGCATGGTCATCTGCTCATTACTTATGAATGTGACCTTCCATTTCAAAATGAAAAACTTAAAAGCTAATTTCCCAGCTACTCCACAGCAACGTCAAAAACTTGCGCTTCAAACAAACTTTCGACAACAAAAGCTTGTATTCTCCAACCGTTGGTTTATCATCCACGGGATCATTACGGTCATCAGTGCAGTTTGGATCCTCTCCTACTATGATTACATCCCTAACCTATTGCCTATGAAGTTTGATTTCGATGGTAATGTCATCCGATATGCTGACAAATCGGTCCTTACCGTCCTATTCCCAAACATCATGCAAGCTGTCATGATCATAACGTTTGTATTCATCAATTGGTCCATTCTAAAGAGCAAACAGCAGATTAATCCCGGCGATCCGGAAGGTTCGGCTGCGCGTAACGCGATTTTCCGCCGGAGATGGTCCTTCTTCAACATCATGACCAGTCTTATTATCATCTTGCTCTTTTCCTTTATTCAGCTAAATATGATGCTGAGCTTCGACACCGAGATGCTCGCCCTTGTCAGTTTGCTTGTCCCTTCTCTCATCGTTATTGGAGCTCTAGTTATGACTGTCATAACTGGGCAAGGTGGAAGCCGCATTGGACCCAAGCGAACCCCTTCACCTGTACAGCCTTACGATGACGACGCTTATTGGAAGCTCGGAGGTCTGTATTATAATCCGTACGATCCTTCCCTTTTTGTAGAGAAGAGATTTGGCATTGGTTGGACGATCAACTTTGCGAACAAAAGGGCTTGGGCTGTTATGATTGGACTTATTGCCCTTATCGTTACCGCATCACTCTTATCAGGTTAAATCAGGAAACCGTCATTCATCTAAAAAAAGCAGGCGACTCAAGGATAATCCCTTAAGCAGCCTGCTTTTTCAGCTTTTATTAATCGAAACATAGCCCCTATACTCATCAGAGCTCTTACATTCGGGGCAATCTCGTCATTCACTCTATTCTCTTTTAATATACTTTATGAAAGCATTAGCCCCATTTCCCGTGCCGCTTCCTTCAGCACCGGTGCATATTCTCTTAATGTATCTGCCGAAAGTCGATTAACCGGGCCAGACATGGATAATGCCGCGGCGATTTTCCCACTTCGATCCATAATCGGTACAGATACAGCAGCAGCACCTGGTTCACGTTCCTCAATACTGATCGCATAACCTTTCTCAACGATTTCACGTAACTGAAGCCGATAGAGGTTACGATCAATAGATTGAGGCCAGTCCGGAGCATTCAACAGTTCTTCTTGATCTGAGGGTGACGCATAGGCAACCAGCACCTTGCTTGAGGCACCGACCGATAAAGGCAAACGTGCCCCCACTTGAGCAACCCTGCGTATCGCTTGATTACTCTGTACGGCCTGTATTCGAATACGCTCTCCCCCGTCTCTAAGATAGAGACTTACCGTTTCCCCAAGCCTGTCACGTAAAGACTCCATAGCAGGCAACAATAACACGGCTGGATCATCACTATGAGATAAGTGTGTGGAAAGTTCCCAAACTTTCATACCCAATCGATATTTATCCGTTCTGCTATCCCGAACGACAAAACCTCTATCCTCCAGTGTGGTCATCAACCGATGAACCGTACTTTTATGCAGTCCGATCAGAGAGGAAATTTCCGTTAAAGCCAGTTCATGACTCTTCGTAAAACACATTAATATATCAAGTGCACGCTCAACAGCACGCACCGTTAATTTACGGTCTTCCATCCCACTTGCCCCTCTCTTGTTTCATCACATGAAACCTGGTTACAAGAATTATAAGAAAAAATAGTCGGGAAGTAAACTGAAAATCCTATTTTACATTTGTCTAACAATCTCTTATTTTACATTGACTTAACCCATTCCCAGCATTACGATTATAATAATTTAACGTTTTCATTTTAATGTAAGATATCATGGTAAGGAGGGGCCACTCATGAGTATGATCACTGGTAACAACGCCCCACTCTCCCAGTTGAATGATACGCCGACCGGGCTTTCAGCCCGCATGATCCGGTTCAGACATATTTTGCTCGCTCTCATACTATCGGTTGTTTTTTTTCTAATCTTTTGTTTTATAGCTCTACATGCCTATATCGCTTGGGTACTGTCGAATCCTAGTGTTGCACCACTGTATTCAAACCCTAAGCTCGCCAAAGGGGTGGAGTACGAGAACGTTCTCTTCCATTCCATTGATGGAAAGCAAACACTTAGTGGTTGGTATATTCCAGCCACGGATTCATCACGAACGATTGTATTGAGTCATGGATATGGAGCCAATCGTGAGGAGACGTGGATTCCTATGTACGACCTAGCCCACTATGCTCACAACTTGGATTTTAATGTCCTGATGTTCGATTACGGCTTTGCTTCACAGACCAGCAAAGAAGTTGCCACCGGGGGCAAAGAAGAGAAACGCCAGCTTCTTGGTGCCATCCAGTTGGCCAAGCAACGCGGTGCGAAGCAAATCGTAGTATGGGGTTTCTCTATGGGAGCCGGAACGGCTTTACAAGCTGGACTCGAAACGAAAGATGTGGATGCGATGATCTTGGACAGTACTTTTTTGCTGGAGCCAGACACCCTATATCACAACATCAAAAACCAAATCGATCTGCCTCGTCATCCTTCGCTCGAAATTCTGGAACTACTATTCCCTGTGTTGAACGGTACTAGTCTAGATCAGATTCCTTATAACGAAGTGAAATCATATGATTATCCGTTCCCAACCTTGTTCATACATGGAACAAATGACGATAAAGCCCCTTATCCAATTGCTGAGAAGATTGCCTCCAATCAAACACATCCCGATTCAGATTCGTGGATTGTGGAAGGCTCTCGTCACGAACTTATATTCCGTGAGTATCCACGCGAATATTTACGCAGGGTATCTACTTTCCTAGGGAAACTAGATCCACCCGGAAGCACAGTGACAGAATAGTAATAAGAGCTGTTTATTAAAGCCCGTAGCATCGCGGTGAGATGTTACGGGCTTGTTTATGCAAACTAACTTCATAATACATGCTGTAAGTCGAATATAGTTTCATAGTGAAGATTATGACAGGAGGAACGAATCGCATGCTGTATATTTATGGAGCTATGCTCCCAGCAAGAATTTTGGAAGAGATACGATTCTGGAAGCAGCAAGAAATGGAGCATACGGAAGTCATTAAAGCTATCGTGCCTGATCTTGAGCCTCCCTACGTTAAGCTGCTGAATGAGTGGGCAGTCGTATTTGGGGAAACCGAAAGGGCTGCCGAACAACTACTTCGTCAGGTTCTGGCTACTTCTGGACCACTATCCCCACAGCTCATTGCCCAAATTGAACGAATTCTTCATGTCTCACTTGAACAATCAAGAGAATTTATACGCCAGCTATATATGATGAAAGATAACAGTCCTGCTGTACAAAAGCCCCCCCTTGCCGACACCGTATTACTCCATATCATCCGAGAATCAGAATATTTCATTGAGGTTCTTAATGAGCTTAACCAGCCTGGGGCTATACAGCGACTTATTGAAAAGCATGGACACATGCCTGCCGAACCGCAGGGACCTGTAGCCACACCATTTCAGCAAGAAGAGATTGAAGCTGTTATACAAAGCGTTTCATCCTCCCCTCCCAATCAATTGGCTGTTCCAATCGGCGGGCATCGACTCCCCCCACTTCCGTATCCATACAATGCACTTGAGCCCTACATTGACGAGAAAACGATGCGAATCCATCATGACAAGCACCATCAAAGCTATGTAGATGGACTTAATAAAGCAGAGAAAAAACTTGAGGAAGCCCGTAAAAGTGGAAACTTCGATCTAGTGAAGCATTGGGAGCGTGAACTTGCATTTAATGGTGCAGGTCACTATCTTCACACCTTGTTCTGGACCATTATGAATCCTAAGGGAGGCGGTACTCCTAACGGAGACCTTGCGCAACAGATCAAAAAAGATTTCGGCAGCTATGATCAATTCAAAAAACAATTTACCGAAGCAGCAGACAAGGTCGAAGGGGGAGGCTGGGCGATTCTGGTGTGGAGTCCTCGCAGTCACCGGCTAGAAATATTACAAGCTGAGAAACATCAAAACTTATCCCAGTGGGATGTCGTACCCATTCTAGCACTCGATGTCTGGGAGCATGCTTATTATCTCAAGCACCAGAATAACCGTAAAGAATACATTAATGATTGGTGGAACGTTGTATTCTGGCCTGAGGCCGAGAAACGCTTCGAAAAGGCAAAGAAACTGATGTGGCAGCCATTTTAAGCTTTTATTGCGCATTTATGTATTCAAAAAAGGCTCCACCGAAAACTCGGCGGAGCCTTTTCTATAACACTCAATCGATAGCTAAGTCTCTTCTTAGTCTTTAATTAAAGACAAGAACTCAGCGCGCTGAGCTGAATCACTCTGGAATGTTCCACGTACGGCAGATGAAATCGTCTTGCTGCCAGGTTTCTTCACTCCGCGTGCACACATGCACAAGTGCTCACCTTCCACAACGACCATCACGCCATGCGGCTGAAGTACTTCAACCATAATGTCTGCGATCTGGGAAGTAATACGCTCTTGTACTTGCAAACGGCGAGTAATGGCCTCAACGAGGCGTGCCAGTTTACTCAAACCTGCGATTTTGCCACTAGGTACATAACCAATGTGTACTTTACCAAAGAACGGTGCCATATGATGCTCGCACTGGCTATAATACACAATGTCCTTTACAATAACCAATTCCTCATGTTGCTCGTCAAATGTAACGCCTAGCACATCACGAGGATCGACTTCGTAACCGGCAAAAATCTCTTCATACATCCGTGTCACGCGGGCAGGTGTCTCAAGCAATCCTTCCCGTTCGGTATCTTCACCGATCAGTTTGAGAATCTGCTCAACATGGTACTCTATCTGCTCACGCTGCTCTAAAACTTTATTGTTAACATAATCTTTCACGCCCGCCACGGTATTTCCCCCTTCCCGTTCCCCAAAAAACAAACGGCTATACTCATTAAACTTTATTTACGCTTGCGTGCCTGGCCTTTGCCTGGTGCCGGCTGATTTTTCATCATGTGTTGTGCACGCTGCATTTGTTTACCATTCAGATTGTAACCCATCTGTTTAGCCATCTTCTGCAGCATTTGTGGATCGTTCTGCATTTTCTCCAACTGCTTACGGAGATAGAATACACCGATAAAGAATCCCCCTACCAGACCCACGATCAATGTAATAATCGGAATAACAATTTCCATCACTTGACCACCTTTAGCTCATACTAATATTTACCATTTACTGGCGCGTATACGAACCTATCATAGCATGTCCTTTTCGGGACAGCAAATGGAAAAAACGCAGGCCTCATAGTCACCCATTAAGCTTATTTCTATAGACCTTTGCGATCTGGAATAGATCCCTCTAGCATCAGTAAAGAACGCTTAATTTCCAATCCCCCACCATAACCTACAAGCGTACCATCCAACCCAAGAACACGATGACAAGGAACGATAATAGGAACAGGATTCTTATTGTTAGCTCCTCCAACAGCTCGCACTGCTTTGGGTCTACCAATAGCTTCAGCTATATCTTTATATGAACGAATTGTTCCATAGGGAATTTCCTTAAGAGCTTCCCATACTTGAAGTTGAAATGGTGTACCACGCATATCAAGCGGTATCGTAAACTCCTTAAGTATCCCATCAAAATATTGCTTCATCTGGGACGATACATCAGCAAGCCGCTCCTTGCTATGTTCATATCCAACTCCTCCAGCCCAGGTACGCGACCATTGCTGCAGGACAGCCTCCTTAACGGTAAAAGCACCGAATTCAATTAAGCAAACACCAAGATCAGTTGCTACGACGGTCAATGTCCCGATAGGCGTGTGTATCTCATCATAGTATAATACTTCCGTTTCTACCGCTGGGGTGGCCGCTGGGGTGACCATTGGTTCGGCCCCCTTGGGAGCATCACTAACCGGAGTGTTCATTTCCATTCCAGACACGTCCTGTTCAGCTACTCCACCTTCAACCACAGCTTTAGCGTCTGCAACATGTGGGACGCTTTCCTGTTCCCCAGCGTTGCTCTCTGGCTGTAATTTATTCAATGCTTGTTTAAGCATCTCGCGTACGGTTTCTTCCTGTTCTGATTTCATGCCTTTTTCTAAGTTGTTCAAAGCTTCTTCGCCTCCAATACGGCCCAGAGCCCATGCGGCGGTTCCGCGCAGCTCTGGGCGCGGATCTTTCAACAGTACCTCGCTAAGCTTTGGTACGGCCGAAACGTCTTTAAAGTTACCCAGCGCGATAACAGCATTACGTTGGATCGGTTTTCTTCCCCGCCACGCTGCCGATGTATCGCCGAATGTTTCCTTAAATTCACGGTTGCTCATATCAAGAATCGGAAGAAGAAGAGGCTTCGCCTTTTCCGGATCCGGCTGCAGTACTTCATGATGTGTCCAGTTCAGGCCTTTGTTCTTAGGGCAGACGATTTGGCAGGTATCACAGCCATAAAGCCGGTTACCAATCTTACGCATAACCTCTTCGTCTAGAAATCCTTTTGTCTGGGTTAAAAAAGAAACGCATCGCTGCGCATTTAGCTGTCCTGGTCCCACTAGCGCCCCCGTAGGACATGCATCAATACACTTCGTGCATTCTCCACAGTCCTCCGTTACAGGTGAATCCGAAGGAAAAGGAATATTCGTAACCATCTCACCAAGATAAATCCACGAGCCAAACTTCGGAGAAATAATCGCACAGTTTTTGGCGCTAAAACCGATGCCAGCACGTTCAGAAACAGCTCGATCTACCAGGGCTCCTGTGTCCACCATGCTCTCAAGAACCGCGTCTGGAACTCGTTCACGAATGAACGCCTCAAGCCTCGACATCGCATCCCGCAGTACTTGGTGATAATCCTTTCCCCAAGCTGAACGGGCCATAATGCCGCGATATTTCCCCGGTTCGGATTTAGGTGGGTTACTCATCTTGGACGGATAAGCAACCGCAATGGCGATAATAGACGCTGGTTTGGTTCCCGGAAGAGACGGCGTAACTCTTTTATCTAGATCAGACTCTTCGAACCCGGACTCATATCCCTTATCCCTATGATTCTGCAAAATCGATTTCAGTGAAACAAACGGATCTGCTGAAGTAAACCCAATGTCATCAATACCTAGACTAGGTGCGGCCTGCTTCAGTTCTTCTTTCAGATCCTCCCACACAGAGGCCGAAGGAGCATAGGCTCCAAGTCGTGAAGTCATCTCCAGCGCCTCCTTTCCTATTAAAACTTATAGTCCTTTTATTTTGGATAGTGGCCATAGAATGAATTCGGCTCGTCCTACTATGTCTGATTCCTTTACACTACCAAACTCCCTGCTGTCTTTACTCTTACGATGATGACGATTGTCTCCCATAACGAAATAGTGACCTTCCTCAATGGTAACAGGAGCAAAATCAGGATCCTCGATAGGAACATCCGTATATGATTCTTCCTGCGCTTCTCCATTCACATAAAGGATATGTCCCTTGACTTCAATCGTGTCTCCCGGCAGGCCAACTATTCGCTTTACAAGAAATTCTTTCTTGTCAGGACCATTGCTTGGATCCTTCAGCACGATCACATCACCACGGCCCGGATCAGCAAACCGATAAACCAATTTATTAATAAATAGACGTTCGGACGCCTCCAGTGTCGGCTGCATTGATTCCCCTTTAACCATAGACAGATTAAAGACAAACATGTTCAGAAGAACCATAATACAAAATGCGATGGCAATCGTCTTGACCCAATCCCATAGTTCTGTCACCCAGCTGTTCTTCTCGGCACCTGTCTCTTGGGGATTCGGTACATCTTCATGATCACCGGAACCCGGAGGAATGATCTGTCCCATGCTACACCTTCTTTACTATCAAGTTTACCTCTGTTAGAGGCACCAAATACATAAATGGTACATTAATAGAAAAGCATATCTTTCTCCCATTTGCAACGGTCGATAGATATGCTTCATATAGAAATAAATGTCGTTTCCCGGCTCAAGCGTATAATTTCGATAAAGGCCGAAAGAACCCGTTTAATCCGATCTGATCATTACGGCTGACTTACGATACTCAGCTTCTGGAATGATGTCAGGATTTTATTAGCACCGTAGCCCATAGCTTCATAAAGTGGCATCGCTGCTGCATTATGCTCGTCTCCGGCAACAAGAATCCGGCTGACTTTACGAGATTGGAACCGCTGCTCCATCGCTTCAATAAGAGCTTTTCCAATACCCTGTCTGCGGTAATCTGGATGGATCGCAATCCGGAAATAGCAACCGTGATTACGTTCAATGGTCCCAATCAAGGCACCGACAATTTCGCCATTCTCTTCTGCTATCATAATCAAGTCAGAATCCCAGGCAAGTTGTCTGGAGAAAGGTTCCATCGTATTTTCGTAGCATTCTTCCGACAAAGCAATCTGTAATAGCTCAGTTACTTGGTTACAGTCACTCAACTGAAAGGAACGAACATGCATCTCAAAATCTCCCTTTTCGTTAGCATGATGCGGTTTACGCGGCTTACAACATTAGTATTCCGTTAATGCAAACCTAACATTTATAATTACTACAAAAAATGCGAAAATCCTGCTTTCTTGTCCATTAAACCACATATTACTCTAGAATTCACGAGTTTTCTTATGAAAACGCTTTATATTAAGCGGTTACATTTTTAGCCATGGAAAAACACCCATCATTGTCCACCAAAACTAAAATACGGATCTATGGGTGTCTATAATGATTAAACAGCACTTTCCCCAGCTAATCTCTGGAAAAAGCACTGTTCTTATATTTCATATTTTCATCACTGAAGGACCACGGAATCTCCTGTCTTAAGCCCAGATAACACTTCTACTTTATCCAATGTAATCAAACCAATCTTGATCTCCTGCCGTTCAACTAGTCCCTCTCCTTTGTCTATCATTACGTAAGAAACCCCACCTTCCGTCTGAACAGCAAGCTTTGGAACGACAATCGCTTTATCCTTCTGTACAGTCACAATCTCACCATTAAGCGTAAGACCACCGATTAAGAGGTCGTTCTTAGGTAAAGAGATGATGACTTTAAACTGCGGTGTCTGGGATGATTGTTTCTCCTGAGCGACGGTCTCGGCGAATTTTGCTACTTCCAGCACCTTTCCCTTTAAACGGGTATCCTTAATCGAAGGTAACTTTATCTCTACAGCCATTCCTGGCTTAATACTAAATATGTCATTCTCATCAACATATGCAACGAAGCGTAAGGAGTTTAAATCTACAATCTTGCCAATATATTGATTTGCGCTCACCGATTGAGGTTGTTGCTGCTGCGAGCTATCAAACAGAAAGATCCCTGAATCCGGTGATATGTAAGCCGACTTCTTTAATTTGTCTTGCAAGTCAGCCATAGCCTGACGTTCAATACTTTCGTTCACCTCATCCAACTGGCTGCTCAGCCGTACATTTTCCTGTTCGGCTAACGCTTTAAGTCGTTCGGCTTCCGTAGCTCCCATCGGTGCATTGTCCAAATCCTGATTTAACATGAACTCCTTTAGTTCCTTCTCTAGCTTCCGCTTCTGCATTTCCGCCTCCTTCTGCTCTAGCTGCTGACGAATTCCTTTTTGCTCCAGATTAAATAGAGTTTCACCTTTTTTAATCTGCTGACCATTCTGCACGTTCCAAGACCCAACCTTCGCCTCAAAAGGTGCGTATACATTCGTTTCTCGTCCGTACTCAGATCGTCCCTTAACCTGCACGGAATTCATAATATTCTCCTCTGTCACAGGAAATGAAATCACTTGAGGCACTTCCATCACAGGATCAGAAGGCGCTGTTGGCTTCACCACCTGCCCGTATCCCCAATAGCCCACAAAAGCTATCGCAGCGATAAATATCGTCCATTTAATGATCTTCTTCATACTCTTTAGCTCCCTTTTAAGAAACAATTCCTAATCCCGCTTAATCGCAAGTAGCGCATTCGTTCTCGCCGCGCTGATCGCGGGATAAATACCTGAGATAATCCCAGTCATCACCGCAAATGCAATGCCTATGGGAAGCGTGCCCATTGTAATAATGATCTGTAGCCCGGAGATTCCTGCAGAAGCAATAATGAATGAATTGAGCCCATTAATAATCAAGTAAGCAAACACAATCCCCAATAAACCACCCAAAAAACCAAGAAAACTAGCTTCAACAATGAACATGTTGCGAATTTGCGGCATATTGGCACCTAGAACTTTCATAATGCCAATTTGACGTCGACGCTGGTGCGTTGACATCGTCATAGCCACTATGATGGATATGGAGGCCAATAACAGAATAAACACACCAATACCCAGCGCTATCGCTTTGAAGGTGTTAATCTGTGAGGCTATCTGATCGCGCATTGCCAGATTATCACTCGCATTCAGGGCCAGCTTCTGAATCAGTTCCTCCAGTGGTCGAATGTACTGAGGATCATTAACTTTTATTGTCAAGGAGTCGTAGACTCGCTGCTTTAAGGCTGTGCTAACCTCTGGCATCAGACTGGCACTAAGCCACTCAGCGGTTTCGAAGGAAACATACGCCTGACGGTCATAACTTGCATATTCGGGATTCATTCCTGTGGGAACATCAAGTACACCCCCTACATAAAGCTGCGGACTGAGTATCATCTGTCCTTCGTTATCCATCCGCTCCATTTGGATGGTTTTGCCGAGCATATCCGAAGGTACATTCTCATATCTTTGCCGTTCCTCCCACAACTTCGGATTTGCGGGATCCGCATTAAGCATCTGATTCAACTTTTCACGGGTCTGACCATCAATCCATCCGGTTGTAGAACCGTAGTTGAAAACAACAGCTCCGATCTGCTCTAAAGGACCACCCTGCTTAAACGTTTTCCCTTGCTCTTTGAGCTGGGTAAGGTCCATTGCGACAAGAGACAGATTCTCGTTGATCAGATTATCCGCTGATATAGATCGGAAATAACCGATTTGTTTAGTAGCAATTGCGGATTGCACATGATCAAACCTTCTTATGATTTGAAGCTTGTCGTCTGTAAGCAAGCCTCGGTCCCATCCCTCTGATTCACTTGATTCACCACTACCGCCTGGCCCAATTGAACTTTGAGGACTAACATTCACTTCATCAAGCTTCAAGCTCCCTATGATCTCTTTCTCCAAATAACTCTGCGCGGAATTACCGATGCTAAGGGCGACGATTATTGCCGCGCAACCGATTGAAATGCCCGTCATGCATAATGCAGTAACTACTTTACGGCGTTTAATCTGCCCCCAAGCCAGCCGCAAGCTGTCTGAAAGTCTCAGTTGTCATCTCCCCCCTCATCCATATGGGTCGGCATACCGGATAAGACCGGGACAGCATCAAGCGACCTATACTCTGATGTATTAAGTGATTGTTTCTCTGGCTGCACCAAAAAGCCGTCTCGAAGCATGATCGTTTTCTTCATCTGAGCAGCGACTTCCATCTCATGGGTTACGATAACAAACGTTGTGTTCATCGATTTATTCAGGCTCATCATAATACTGATAATTTCCTCTTCTGTTTTGGTATCCAAATTACCGGTTGGCTCGTCCGCAAAAATAACAGAGGGCTCGGTGATCAGTGAACGTGAAATACTGACACGCTGCTGCTGTCCTCCGGACAGTTGAGACGGATACAGTCCCGCCTTATCGCCGATTCCTGTCATTTCTAGGAGCTCCATAGCTTTTTTACGACGTTTAGATGGTGAAATAGATTGAAAAACGAGTGGGAGCTCTACATTTTCCCGAATGGTTAGCGTAGGAATGAGTTCATATGCCTGAAAAATAAATCCGATATGTTTGCGCCGAAATTCAGCAAGCTTATTCTCTCCAAACTTGACGATATCTTGGTCAGCAATATATATATGACCTTCTGTCGGTTTCATCAGACCCGCCATCAGATTGAGTAAAGTGGACTTGCCTGACCCCGAACTGCCAAGCAGAGCGATCATCTCGCCCTTTCGAACTTCAAACTGTATGTGATGAAGTACCTTCAGCTCTTCATTCCCGTTTTTGAAGCTGTGTGATACATTTTCCAAACGCAGCATAGTCGCGTTCCTTTCTGGTTATTTATTCTACTTGTCTTCATATGGGTCTTGATTCAGCTCAACCGTCACGTTATAACTTTGGCTGCCAAGCGTTATCCGTTCATTCTGGAATTCATCGATCAGTGTTAAGTGAAACCAGCCACCTTTGAGCTTCTTATATAATTCATCTGTCAGTACATATTGGACGGTCCGGGTGCCTGGAACCTGAATGTCTGTGCCTGGCGTAAGTGTGTGCTCCTGTGTCTGCCCAAGACTATCTTTAATAACTAGAATCAGCTTATGACCCGCATCAGCAACGGTTAACCCCTCGGAGCGTTTTATATCAAAAGTGATATTGAGCGAAACTGATGAGCTCCCCTCCTGCAGATGGCCCACCGCTTTCGAAACGGAAATCGTATAAGGAAACCAATTTAATTGGGACAGTGAAGAACTCGCCCCCGGTTTCGCTGGACTTAACAGCAGCTTCTTCACGCCAAAAACACCCGTTGCATCTTTGCCCGGTTCCGCCAGCTTACCACCGGATATTGCAGTGCCAAGCGCAAGACTCATTTCATTTGCAGTACCCTTTGGCACCCTTGCCCAAAAGACAACCAATTGTTTAGCACCCGGCTGAAGAGCGATTTCCGGTTGCACCGTGTCTGCTTCATAAATTTTACCGTCTGCGCTTTGAAAGTACCCTTTTAGCTGTGCAGCCTGCACCCGGCGCTGCTCACCGCTAGTCATGGTAAGCTCAGAGTATATGATGTCAGAATCGGCTCCTTCATAAATAATGGTCCGCCGTTCCTGCGCCTCAGCTCGTCTGCCTGGTGTTTCGATTAAATAGGACTGCCCTCTATCCAATACATAGATTGATTGCATCGTGCCTGAAGTTGTCAGGTTAAGAAATGAGGTCTTTGCCGTGTCTTTTTGCGTAAACAGTTCAAACCGAAGTGAACGAATGTCTTTAATGTAAGGAATTCTTGTCACTACATAGATCTCTGTCGATGCTCCTGGGCCTATCAAGGAGCCCTGCTCGTCCGCAATAACCTCGGAATTTGCCAGAGTCGTCTTTTCATCCGCATTTACGTTCACTTTCAAATCAGGCAATAGAAGGGATTTCGATTCATGCGTATTGCGAAGACGTAATTTTGCAACAACTAGATCGACTTCCTGCCAAGGGAGGCGCTGGATCGATTCCAGCGTATACGCGAACCCATTCGCAGTCTGGGCGCTGTATTCAACACCGATGGATGCTTTATGTTCTGCTTGGTAAAGAAGGCCGAAGTAAGCAATTGGCAAGTTCATTGTGCCTGTAGTATCAGTGGCTTCTGGCGTGTTACCAGTTTCATCCGGATTAGATGGTATTTGACCGAAACCAGATGGTTCTATCATTTGCAGCTTTAGAAGGTCCTGCCTGAGATGAAGCGGAAGAGAAATATCAATCGAGATCGTTTTTTCCTCGGAAGGTCGAAGTGTTAACTTCTTATTGTTATCTGATATGTAAGGATAGAATGAGCCCTCCGATGCTTTGATCGCGAACTCATAGTCCGGGATTTCAACGGTTTTATTCCCTTTGTTCTTAAAGGCCATTTCAATATTCCACATCGCTTGATCACCGGATGCTCGTACAGTTGTCTGACCGACCTTTGCATCCACTCGATTACCTCGGAGTGTCAAGGTCTTAACAGTTCCAGGTGCAATATCCCAATTGGGAACTGTAGCTGTAGGGAGTTTGAAGGAAGCAACAGGCAAAGTCAGCTTAAGCGTCTCATCGTTCTCCGTCCATAAGAAACGCAGGTCGGTCGTTTTAAGATAGGAAGGAATTTCAGTTATGTAATAAACAAGCTTCTTCTCTTTGGGTTGAATCGTGGAATCTGATTTTCCAGCTTCTGGATGAAGCAAGAACGAAGTTCCGTTATTTGTTACTAAATATGGTGTGTAGCTATGGTCTGACCACGCTTTCCCCCCGCGATTTGTAACATACAATCCCACTTTAGCCATGACCTTACCATTATATTTAATGATTTGCAGAGATTCCGTCTGAACGGTAATCGGTGCTCCGCCGAGCGTCAGCTTCATGCTTTCTCCAGTCTCCACAGCAGGTGAATAGTTCGACGTCACTCTATACGCTCCTGCTCGCTCCAAATACCCTTTAACTTTCGGATTCCATACATCCATCGCGATCTTCATGCCTGATAAGGAACTTGTGCTGATCTTGGCATAATAGGTCACAATTATAGTTTGACCCGGGGCTATCATCTTCTTCGTCATATCGCGGGTAACCGGATTTGCCGCAGTTACAGAGCCTGAGACCACCACTTTTGGAAAATAAGAGACAAGACGTGCTGTGTTTTTTCCTCCGTTTGTATACTTCAGTGTAAATACCGCCACAGGACCGCTCTCCTGCTGCCACACATCCACATGTTCCAGTGCTGCAGAGACACTATCACCCAGTTTTACATCACTGAATTGTTTTATCACTTTAGGTGTAGATGGTATCTTTGATGTCGATAACTCTTTGTTTGACGCAGCTTTGACTTGTGCTGTAGAAGCCAGTATTGTGACCAGAAAAATGGCTGTTGTCACTTTGACCATTTTATTAACCATGTATTAAATGCTCCTTTCAGATTCACTATATTCAATCATGGATTTGTTGCAGATATACATGTAACGGAGGAATTCACCATAAAGTTTGCAGGGTACACTTGTAACAGTGAAAGATTTTGAAGATAATATGCACGATTCTGACTTTTCAAACATAAAAGTTGATTTAATCCCCCGGAAAGGTTTAATATATGAAGAGTAAGCGAATTACATATTTCTCTTATGGATGATAACGGCTTACCCATAAGTTGGCGGCCTTTATTCATATATTCAAAAAAACCAATTTACAGGAGGTATTTTCATTATGGCATTTCAATTACCAGCACTTCCTTACGCAAACAACGCGCTCGAGCCACACATCGACGCACAAACAATGGAGATTCACCATGATCGCCACCATAACACTTATGTAACAAACTTGAACGCAGCTCTTGAGAACGCTCCTGAACTGCAGAACAAATCCCTGGAAGAGATCATCGGCAACCTTGACGCTGTTCCAGAAAGCATCCGTACAGCGGTTCGTAACAACGGCGGCGGCCATGCGAACCACTCCCTCTTCTGGGAAATCATCGGACCAAACGGTGGCGGCAATCCTACCGGCGCTTTGGCTGAAGCAATCGACAGCGAGCTTGGCGGCTTCGATAAATTCAAAGAAGATTTCGCTAAAGCAGCTACAACTCGTTTCGGTAGCGGCTGGGCATGGCTCGTGCTGAAAGATGGCAAATTGGCTGTAACTAGCACACCTAACCAAGACAGCCCGATCATGGAAGGTCAAACACCTCTCCTCGGTCTGGACGTTTGGGAGCATGCTTACTACCTGAAATATCAAAACAAACGCCCTGATTACATCTCCGCTTTCTGGAATGTTGTAAACTGGGAAGAAGTTGGCAAACGTTACGACAACGCGAAGTAATTTCGCCTATGTATAACAAGAAAGAGCCACCGGGTAACCGGAGGCTCTTTCTTTTGTTTATCACTAAAATCTAAAATATTAATTCACTTGGAAGAAAAATATTGATTTAGAATACGCAGGAATACATTCGGAAATGCGTATAATTCCATATCCTCGGGAGAAATCCAGCGGAATTGAACATCAGAAGCGGACTTTACTTCACCAGCTCCAACTACTCTTGAACTCACATCGTAAGCAGCAGCACTCTCTGCAGCATATAAGTTATTACTAGCAGCATCACGCCACTCACACTTAAACACACGCATATTCCAGTGAATATGGCTGAACGTATGCTCCGCATTCATGAAATGACCTACAGGTTGAATCGGGATTCCTTCTTCCTTCAAGTCTCCTGCAAGCTTGTCCATCGCCGCTTCATCCGGAAGAGACACAACCGCCGCTCCACCATCCTGAGCTACCGATATATGTGGAAGTTCCCACATACTAGCCAGCAGACCTGTGCTTGGACGTTTACGAATCAGCACTTTCCCTGTATATTCACCCGTCCCTTCTACGAGTGCGGTGACTCGGTATTCTGGACGAGGAGGCTTCGCTTTCGTCTTAATAGGAAGTGATTCTTCCTTGCCTTCCAATCTTGCTGCACAGTGTTCCATCACTGGACAAGTGAGACACTTCGGTGATTTCGGTGTACATACGAGTGCTCCGAGCTCCATCAATGCCTGGTTAAAATCCGATGCCCTTCCTTCGGGGATCAATTGCATAACCAGTTCTTCCATATGTGAACGGGTGCTGCCCTTCATAATATCTTCTTCAATTAGAAAGTAACGCGACAAGACTCTCATTACGTTGCCATCAACAGCTGGAGCAGGAATATTAAATGCAATACTTCGGATTGCACCAGCCGTATAGGGGCCTACTCCTTTGAGTCCGAATACTTCTTCCTTGCCGCTTGGCATAACGCCACCATATAACTCTTTCACTTGACGGGCTGCATGCTGTAGATTACGAGCACGGGAGTAATAACCTAACCCTTCCCAGCATTTAAGCACTTCATCCTCTGGCGCATCTGCCAGTGACTCAACCGTCGGAAACTTCTCAATAAACCGATTGAAGTACGGAATGACCGTATCGACACGGGTCTGCTGGAGCATAATCTCTGAGATCCAAATATAATAAGGATTTCGGTGTCTCCTCCAAGGTAAATCCCTCTTGTTTCTACCATACCAATCCAGTAGCTCACGGCTAAAAAATCGTTGTTGCTCTATGTTATTCATTTCTGTATTTCCCTTCTGTAGCCTTACTTCATCCTAGCTTCTCGACGATTGAAAATGCTGATGCCAACTCTGTCTGATGCGAGATGGTCAAATGCAGTGCATAAGAATCCGGTTCACCAATCCCCAATCGGGACCAAGCGGAAGATGATAACGTGACTATCGGTTTTCCTTGCTTATCTGGTAGTATTTCAATGTCCCAAAAGCCGATCGTCCTACCAATACCACAACCAAAAGCTTTGCTCACTGCTTCCTTAGCAGCAAATCGCCCAGAGACGAACTCGGTCAGACTTCCACCTTTGTTAACGGCTAGAGCCCGCTCTGCCTTAGTTAGAACCCTCTCCATAAACTTCTGACCGTGGGGTCCTCCCATTAACAGTTCAACACGCCTGATCTCAAGCACATCATGTCCGATTCCATAAATCAAGTATTCCCGCTCCTTCCTTCTGGAAATCCGATCTTCATTGCACACATGTCCCTATTGTATCAGTGACTCGCTGCATGCGAAAGAGAGAGACAGCTTATATTTAATGGTGGATATATACACAAAAACCCCCGGATAGCTTGCTTCCGGGGGACCATTCAGGAAATATACTTAAATTCCTGGAATTGCGTTGCGTTTATGTGCTGTTTTCCGGTAAAGACCTTCCAGTCTCTCACGGGATGCTGGAGAGATGTCCTTACCCTCAAGATAGTCACTGTTGTCTTCATAAGTAATTCCTAATTCTTTCTCATCCGTCTGTCCTTCCCAAAGTCCCGCTGTTGGTGCCTTGTCTAGAATAGACTGTGGAACTCCCAAATAAGCGCCTAGCTGACGAACTTGACGTTTGTTCAATGTGCTAAGTGGTGTAATGTCTACTGCGCCATCTCCCCACTTCGTATAAAAGCCCGTGATTGCTTCTGAAGCATGATCAGTTCCCACCACGAGGAGTTGTTGTTCAAAGGCAAGTGCATACTGCATAACCATTCGAGTTCTTGCCTTCACATTGCCTTTGCCAGGAATGCTAATATGCTGATGAACACCGATATTCTTTAATGCATGTTCTACCTCAAGAGCAATCTCATTTACCGTATCTTCGATATTTGTCTCTACAACATACTTGAGATCAAATGCCTTTGCTGTCTCATAGCTATGCTCGATATCGGATTGTGTTCCGTAGGGTTGAAATACGCCCAGCGTTTTAAATTCTTTACCGAGTTCTTCAGTTAGCTCATCGGTAGCCCGTTTGCAGAGCCCGGCTGCGACAGCACTATCCAATCCACCACTGATCGCAATCAGCAAACCGGATGTACCAGAATCTTTTACGTAAGATTTCAAAAAGTCGACCCGTTTTCTTACTTCCTGCTCCACATTAATGGTCGGTTTCACACCTAATTCAGCAATGATTTGTTCTTGTAAACTCATCCTGAGGACTCCTTTCGTATTTGAACAACGGTGGGATGGAACAAAAAAGCCCCGAGGCTTCGGAAAACGCCGAATGCTCCGGGGCCTAATACTTTACTGGCGATTTATCGGCAGTAACGATCGAATGCATCTGTGAGATCGGCTGCAATCTCTTCTGCAGAACGATTCTCTACTTGATGACGTTCGATAAAGTGAACCAGTTCCCCATCCTTCAACAACGCGATGGAAGGTGAAGATGGCGGATAGGGTGCGAAATACTCACGAGCTTTCGCAGTAGCTTCCTTATCCTGACCTGCAAAAACAGTGAACAAATGATCAGGTGTCACTTCGTGCTGCAGCGCATGCGCTACACCTGGACGTGCTTGACCAGCTGCACATCCGCAGACCGAATTGATAACAACAAGGGTTGTTCCTTTCGCTGCCTGCAACTGCTCCTCTACCTCTTCAGGTGTTGTCAGTTCTTGAATACCTAGACTTGTCAGCTCATCCCGCATCGGTTGAACCATATCACGCATATATCGGTCAAAAGACATACCCATGCTGCTCTCACTCCTTATATAAACATCTTGTTAAGTATAATAACATCTTACGCTATTCTATATTATACAATGCCTAAGGGTGAAAGCAAGACAAGCAGGGCGGATTCCTAAGAGGAATTCCGCCCTATTCCAAACATCTAGACTACTTAGGTTCTAGGTTGAAGGACGGTCGACGCCGTCTAGCTTTTTATCTTGAATCGTTTCACCTTGACGCTGTTTGTTCTGTTGTTTTTGTTGATCCTGCTGTTTAGAGTTACTACTTTTACTCATGCTGAAAGCCTCCTTTAACTTAATTCTGAACTTATTATGGCTTCAGCAGCATTTCTTTATCCCTATCCACTAGAGGAAACGAAATTGTAAACGTAGTCCCTACGCCCTCTTCGGATTGAACCGTGATGGTCCCATGATGACGTTGAACGATACTCATACATAGAGCAAGTCCAAGCCCTGTGCCTTTACTCTTCGTTGTATAAAACGGTTCAAATAAACGATCCAGTTTATCTTTTGGAATACCGAATCCTGTATCTTTAACCCGAAGCTCTACACGTTCCCCCGCCATACGAGTCTCGATTGTCAAGTCTCCTTTGTCATCCATGGCTTCCATTGCATTCCGGCATAAGTTAAGTATCAATTGTTTCATTTCCTTGGCATTAAGATGAAGACGTGGGACGTAGTTACCCAGTCTCAGATCAATGCTCTGTCCGCGAAGATTGGCATCTGCCCACAGCAGAGGACTGAGCTCATGGATGATGTCATGAATATGACACTCTTCTTTTTCAGCAATACGATTCTGTGCGAGTGACAGGAAGTCATTAATTATTCCATTTGCCCTGTCCAACTCATCCATCACGATCCGGTAGTAATGATCCAAGGTTTCTGGACTCTTCTCTTTCATCAGTTGAAGAAACCCACGTACAACTGCCATCGGATTTCGAATTTCATGTGTAATACTGGCAGCCATTTGACCGACCATGCTTAGACGTTCAATATTGATAAGCTCACTCTTAAGCTTTTCGATCTCGGAGATATCTTGTACCACTACCACCGAATGCTCAATATACTGAGTATCTGAATCATATAGTGGAAAAGCTCCTACCGAGTAAATAGAGCCGCCTGTACGGATCGAATCCCAGCTAGAACGGGTTCCTTGCATCGCCTTATTAATTCGTTGTTTCAAGAAATCTTGTTGCCCTACTCCCTCAAACGTTTCATAAAAGGCTCTGCCGATAAAATCCTCCCCGCGTAAATGAGGATAGTTCTGCTTGTAATTCAAAACCAAATGCTCGTTTAGCATCACTATATCGCCTTTTCGATCCACTACGGCCATACCCAAAGGAATCATGTCCAGAAGTTGCTTAAGTAGTGTCTTATCCGATTCGACTCGACAAGGAACATCAGGGAAAATGCGACTATACACTTTTTCAATATAATAAATAAGAAGTGCTCCGTTAAAAATGCTCAAAAGAACATATAAAAATGTCATCAAGATCATCTCTGAGGTGTGACCCGAATCAATAACTCTGCCTTCCAAAATAGGTGAAGCTACAACAATAATTAAGGCTGGAATCAGTCCAATCCAAAGACATCCAATCTTCTCCATGACGGTCCTCTGTTTAAACTGAGGTGAGAAAAAGAATAGAAGGAGATATATTGGCAGTCCCGTATGAAGCAAAATTCCTGTTATAGAGAATCCGAATATAAGCTCATGACAGCCAACATACAGCAGCGACAACAACACGCCGGACATTCTATTACCATATAAAATGCCGACAAACAGTGGTAGAATCCCTAAGTTAATCGGAAACAGCCCATTATAAGGAGTCGATAATCCGAAGCAGAGCAGAATACTTACCGCACAAGTTATAACAATGAGACTTTCATAGTTCTGTCTATCCTCTACCGTATTTCTTGATGAAGCATTATATTGCTTACTAAAGAGCAGTAAAATCTGAAAGGTGAACACACCGGACAGCATGATCTGTAGTAGTATGTCTTTAAATGCAACTAACACAACGCTTCATCACCCCAATTGCTTAAAGCCTCTGATAATGTTGATTAAATCACAGGCGACATAAGATTACAATACTTGTAAAATTATGCGAAAAAGAAAATAATCCTCAAACCTCCTTTCTTACCTCATAGGTTGGGATATGTGCAGATTGTGTTTATAATAGAAGTTATGTATACGTGAATTACCCCTAAAGGAGCTATGAGAAAACATGTCACAATATGATGTTATTGTTGTAGGAGGAGGCCCCTCTGGATTAATGGCTTGCGTTGCTGCAGCCGAGCGGGGAGCATCTGTCCTACTGATCGATAAAGGAGATAAACTTGGTCGTAAGTTAGGTATTTCAGGTGGTGGACGCTGTAATGTAACCAATGCCAAAGATACCGATGAACTCATTCAGCATATACCTGGAAATGGACGTTTTTTATATAGTGCTTTCCAGCACTGGAATAACCGTGACATTATGTCCTTTTTCGAAGGACTTGGAATTCCTTTAAAAGAAGAAGACAACGGTCGTATGTTCCCTGTCTCAGATAAAGCTTCAAGTGTGGTTAATGCTTTGGTTGGTAAAGTGAAAGAGCTAGGTACCGATATAAAAACGAATAGTCCTGTTGAGCGGATTCTTTATAAAGACGGACAGGTTGCCGGTTTAGAATTGAAATCAGGAAAAACGTATACATCCCCCTGCGTTATTATTGCTACTGGAGGTCAATCGGTTCCCCAGACTGGTTCTACAGGTGACGGCTATCCTTGGGCCGCTTCCGCAGGTCACACAATCACCGAACTTTATCCAACCGAGGTACCCATTGTATCAACTGAAACCTGGATTGCTTCGAAAGAACTCCAAGGACTATCACTAAGAGATGTTGAGCTATCTGTCTGGAACCCAAAAGGCAAGCGAGTTATCGCCCACCGAGGAGACATGCTGTTTACACACTTCGGTGTTTCTGGTCCAATTGCGCTGCGGTGCAGCCAGTTTATCAGGCAGGTCCAGCGCAAATTCGATACCGTAAATGTAGATATGGCTATCGATCTATTCCCAGATCTTTCTCTTGCCGAGGTGGAATCAGCTTTTAAAGATCGACTGGAGCAAGAACCTAAAAAAGCTGTCAAAAATGTCTTAAAGGGATGGATACCGGAAAGAATGATCCCTCTGCTGCTCTCTAAGGCGGTAATAGACGGTGACACCGTCTGCAGCGGTGTCTCTAAAGCCTCCATTACAGCATTGGCAACGATTCTAAAGAAATTCTTATTCCGTGCCTGTGGAACACGATCCCTGAAAGAAGCCTTCGTAACGGGAGGCGGTGTGAGTCTAAAAGAAATTCAACCCAAAACAATGGAATCGAAATTAATGCCAGGCCTATTCTTCTGTGGCGAAGTACTTGATATCCATGGATATACAGGTGGATACAATATTACAGCCGCTTTCTCTACCGGCTACACGGCGGGGAAACATGCAGCTGAATCAGCCCCTCTGCTGCGAGCCTAGTATTATGGTCTAAATAACAAAACGCGCCTTACTTCCTCTGCTAAGGAAGAATGGCGCGTTTTGTTATTTGGTCTAGTCATATTTTCGCTTCACGACTGGGAATGAAAAAAATGCAGGAATGACGATGGCACATAACAGTGTTAGCGGTACAGCCGCGAGCACTCCTATAAGGCCTGGCCATAAAGACAACCCGAGCACGAGCGAGATCACAGACGCAGGAGGGATCATTAATGTGCGAACCGCTAGTGTACCAGCAGCTTTCTGCTGTACTCCCGTGAAGGGAAGAACTAATGAGAATTCATCTTCCGCAAACGCGTTCCAGCGCAGATATAGCAAGTAAGCCATTAGGAACATCAGAGCAGGGAATATAACTATCTTTACGATCGCCGGTGGAAATAATACAGCCGGTATACTCACCACAGAGAACTGTGCGTAGAGCAGCAGGTTCTCTGAACTTCGAAGAAATGTTTTGACCCCTGCTTCAGCAAAGCGCTTATCTGGACTGCTGGATCGGTAAATACGGCCTGACTTTCGGAATATCCATGTCTTACTCTTGACCCGTGGCACTTGACCTACAGCCTGTACAAGTAATTTACTCGTAAACCACATCCGCGTACGGGCATCCTCTCTAACATCAGCCATAAAGCTGCCCTTCATGGAAATCTTACGTTGTATTAGAAATAGAATGACAACGATCAAGAGCAGCCATACTGCAATAAAGCTTACATCCTGTATATTCGGCAGCCATTCAACCAGTAACAAATAGAAGGAAAAAGAAGCGACTCGCAGTATCATCGAGTAGATCCATTGTTTCAACCCGGAGCAAGAAACTCGTATTCGATGAACGATTAGATTGGTACACCATGCCACTGCCGAGCCAAGCATGACCCACACTGTCAATGTTCCAGCATCCAGTTCAAAACCTCGGTATAGAAAGGGTAGTACTACTAGAAAGAACAACATACCCTTTAACCCTGTAATGATTAGACTGTAGCATATGCCTCTTACCATGAGGCCCTTCATCCAATCAGGATGCTGTCTCAGAAAAAGCACATCCCCTTCTTCAACGAACAAGAGAATGTTGCCCGAGAACATATATAATAGAAGAACAGCTGCCATCTGAGGAGGTATCCATGGAATCCAAGCCGGAAGAGGCGAGGTCCACAGCTCCATATATAACCCCCCGCCAATAAATAGAAAAGGGATTAAGATGTATAGCATGACGGTCCAATCGACCATCGATTTCATCACCGAGATTTGATATTTCCAGTGGCTAAGCATCCGCCGTCTAAATAGCCGCCCTGGGTTATGTATTGGAGTTCTCATATAAGCGCATCAAAACAATCAAAGAGTGAAGCTCCTGACAGCCCGGCGGCGCTGCGAATATCCTCTAGATTCCCCTTCGTCGTTACACGACCTCCAGAGATAAGTACAAAGGAGTCACAAATCTTCTCCGCTGTATCCAGTACATGTGTAGACATCAATATTCCAGCTCCACGCTGCCTCTCTTGGTCCAGCAGCGTCAGGAAATCCTTCGTCGCACGCGGATCTAGTCCAATAAAGGGTTCGTCCACAATGTAAATGTCTGGCTCAGACAAAAAACCGATCATAAGCATCATTTTCTGCTTCATCCCTTTGGAGAATCCGCCCGGCAGTCCGTCACGTACATGTTCCATACCGAATTGCTGAAGTAGACGGGTAGCCTGCTTCTCAAAATAGTCATCGTCTAGACCAAAAGCAGCTGCTGCTAGATCGAGATGCTCCCATAGTGTGAGATCATCATAATAGACAGGCTGCTCTGGTACATATGCATATCTCGGTGGATTACCCGCAATCTTTACTTCGGCCTTAGCGTCTTTAAGAAGCCCCATCACCGTCTTGATTGTCGTGCTCTTGCCAGCTCCGTTCGGTCCGATCAGGCCAAGCAGTTCACCCGCTGAAACGTTGAAATGTATATTGTGAATACGTGGACGTCCTGGTTCATAACCAGCTTCTTCAATATCGACTTCCAGCACAAGTGGACCGTATTGTTTACCTATTTCCATCATAACGCTTCCCCCTTGCCATTCATGTGTTTATATATATAACTTCATAATAAAGCATCTCTAATCATTACGCAGGGGAAGTAGAATTGTTACAACCGATTGTTTAGAGCGCTGACTCCCTCACCGCTTGAACTGGTAAGCTTTCGTCCAAGGTGTTATTGTCCTTCCGCTCAATCTTGCCTTTAAGTGCAATCAGAATGAATCCGAGCATAGCTGTGCCCATACCAGAAATGATGAAGGTCATAACAGGACCCCAAGCAGTGACTAAGAATCCTCCAAGCATCGGTCCAACGATAACAGCCGCGCTCGTCAAACTTCCCACCGTCCCAAAGACACGACCTGTCATATGCTCTGGAGTTCGTTTCATCAGCAGCATTTGGAACGGTATGAATACAAATCCGCCCCCTGCTCCCGCTAAAAAGAAGGCAGTAAAGAGAATCACGTAAACCATAGCCTCAGGCAATGGAGATACGACAGCGACTGCAGAAATGGCAAATACAATCCCCGTTGCAGCTGCACCGACACCCATTTTACTAAGCGTGCTCCATCCTATTTTGCGAACAATCAGAACGGCTAACAACGTACCAAAACCGCTGGCAGAAATACAGTATCCTAGCATGTTGTCTGCAACTCCAGGAATCATCCGGAACAGCGTTACGGTCTGAGTATCTGCCATCTGCAGTACTAAAAGCACGGAGCACAAAGTCACGAGACCACTCAGAAGAAGAGGCATACTGTAAATAACAGATAATCCGGTACTGATGTCTTGCCAAAATGATTTTGTATCCGACTTGGAAGCCTCGGTAGGGATACCGTTCCCCACTCCTCCCACAGAAGCGTTTTTAGGTCTTCCTTGAACACCGATCAATAGAAGTGCTGATATCAGAAAAGTAATAGATGTCACCACAAAGCACATCCGTATACCAAATAAAGCCATTACAAGCCCGCCTAATGCTGGTCCAATGATCTTCATCATCTGCTCCACAGATGAGCTAAAAGTAACAGCCTGATCAAGATGCTGCGGCTGTACAACCTCTTTCACTTTTCCGCTCTTCGCCGGGGAAAACAGAACATCCATCAGTCCTTTTAAGACGAGTAATATATACACCTGCCATAGGCTTCCTGACAACAGGATGCCTACCAGTATTAGCGCTCTAACCAAATCCGATACAATCATGAGCATTTTCCGATCAAAACGATCCCCAATCACGCCGGCTATTGGACCACCGACCAGAACAGGAAGGGCCATGCTTAACGTTACCGCCGTGATTTCCCAAGGGGTTGCATTCCACTTTAGTCCGACCATAGTCAGAAGAGCGACTAAGTATAACCACTCCCCAAGATTGGACACGAATTGTGCAGCAAGCAGCATCATGAAATTTCGATTGCGGGTAAGACTGTTACTCCTATTCTTGTGTACATTCTGATCCATCATTCCATCCCCTTAACCATTACAAATTATTGGTAAGTTTAGTATAGAATTCGGAATCTGATGGCGTATCGGTCTCAAGGAGGGGTTTCCCCCTGACCATGGGAATGAAATGAGCAGGCCTTTTTATTTTTAAATATAAAAAATAAGTCTAATTGTGATAAATCACATGTTCCTATTAAACAGATTAGAGTAATCTATACTCAAGCAATTTGAAAATCTATGGCATGACCAAAAAGGCGGGAAGAAGCATGATTCTGTCACATGAACGCGATACACAGTTGTCATTGCACCTATATCGGGTTTTTGCCAAATCATTCAAGAGTGTAAGCGAACATGCTGTAGCCGGTAGCAAAATCGAAGGGTTCAACCCTACAGCTTTTGCGGTTATGGAAGTTCTCTATTACAAAGGGCCTCAACCCATTCAACAAATTGGTGCCAAACTGCTGCTCCAAAGCGGAAATGTCACTTACGTTATCGACAAACTAGAAAGCAAGGGATACCTGCTTCGCAGACCTTGTCCGAAAGATCGTAGAGTGATTTACGCTGAGCTAACTCCTGAAGGAGAAGCGCTGATGAACGAGCAATACCCGCAGTATGCGGAACGGATTCATTTTGCCCTCAGCGGATTATCGGAAGAAGAGAAAGATCAGATGATCCATCTTCTAAAAAGACTAGGAAAACAAGCTGAGAAGCTCTCACCATTGATGAGAAAGTGAAATATAGCACAAACTTGCCGGCGGGTTTATTCTCGCCGGTCTTTGTCCTGCTTTATCTGAAATGTACTTGGATTACAGGATTATATATCAAAAGGCTGATCCCAGAACTCCTGATTAGGAGTCGTTAGGATCAGCCTTTTTGGGATGTTAATGTTGAGCTGGAGAAGCAGGGAGCTCATCTGGTCCATCTGCCGCTTCGTCCTCTGGCATAGGTGGCCGATTATTATAACGAGCAACAATGATAAAGCAGACTAATGCAATAACTGCCATGAAAATAAACAAAGAGTTCAGACTGCTCTCAAGCACCTGTTTCAGTAACCCACTGGATTCAGCCGGAAGATTTACATCACCATGCGGTGTAAGCAGCTTGTTGATATCATCTCCGCTAATCTCAGATCCGGATGGCTCTGCGGCAATCCTTCTTGCTATACCACTATTAAGCCACGTACCAAATACAGCAACCCCTACGGTCTGTCCTAAAGTCCGAATGAATGTGTTTAGCGCAGTAGATGCACCGCGCAGCTGATAGCTAACAGAAGATTGCGCGATGATGGAGAACAGTGTAGATATATAACCAAAGCCCAAACCGTATACAAATGTAAATAGGAACAGCAAGATAAGTGGAGTTCCTTCATGTGTAAAGGCAAGCCCTACCGCTCCAGCAGCTAATCCAACAACACCGATCAGCGCCGTTTTTCGTGAACCCGTCTTCATAATTAATCTTCCGCTTGCAACAGATCCGAACAACCAGCCGATAGACATCGGAGCGAGTGTAAGACCAGATAATGTTGCATTTCCCCCCCTTACCCCTTGAATCCAAAGAGGAAGATAGGTAGTTAATCCAATTAACAATGCGCTAACTAACAAATTGGCAATGGTGGACACTGAAATATCCCGGATACGGAACAGTTTGAGGGGAACCATAGGCTCCACTGCCTTAGCCTCAACGAATAAAAAGGCAACCAACAGAACAACCGATGTGATCAGAATGCCTAGCATCATTGGTGATGACCATGGATAGGCCTGTCCACCTGCCGCCAGAGCGAACAATAGCAGCGTCATGCCGACCGTAAACAGCCCAGCTCCAGCGAAGTCAATTGATACGTGGCGCTTTTCTCTTTTCTCATCAAGATAACGATAGATCAGCCAAATCGAGACTAGACCGAATGGAACGTTAAAACCAAAGATCCAGCGCCAAGACAAGTAATCAACGAAATAGCCGCCAAGCAGCGGACCCACTAACGAAGAAATTCCCCATACGGAACTAAGCATGCCTTGAACCTTCCCGCGTTCCTCTAATTTATAGATGTCCCCGATGATCGTAAACGTAACAGGGATAACTGCACCTGCACCAATACCTTGTATGGCACGGAATATAATCAGCTGGGTCATGCTTTGTGAAAAGCCACATAATAACGAACCAATAAGAAATAGTACAGATCCATACAAGAACACGGGCTTACGTCCGTATAGGTCACTAATTTTTCCGAAGATCGGTGTTGTTACCGCCATCGTCAACAGATAGGAAGTGAAGATCCAGCTCATCAGGCTAACGCTGCCGAAATTTCCGATGATTGCGGGCCCTGCTGGACCAACAACCGTACCTTCAATAGCTGCAAGAAAAGTCGATAGCAGTATTCCTGCAAGAATGAAGCCGCGTTTGGTTTGATTTAAAGTATTCACCCATAATTCTCCTTTACTTAAAGACAGCCCCTCTTAGGAAATATAAGAATTGGCTATCCGAATGATGCCAAAGTGTATATTTATCAAGTAAAAGACGCTTCCTGTGTGCAGGAGCGCCTTTACCTGTATTTTGCGCAATATTACTATTATAGTGGTTTGAACGGGAGATGGACAGACATCATTTTTCAAACATTAGTATGGACTAAAGGTCAGGACTCCATGATTCACGCTCCCACTCCATGTGAAGCAGCGAGAAAACATTAACATCTACATATCCTGAACTTGTATGCCTATATTGCCGAAGAATGCCTTCATGAGCAAAGCCGAACCTTCTAAAGAATCGACTTGCCTGTTCATTACGGACATCCGACAAGGCTTCAATTCGATTCAGTCCCATGACTTGAAATCCGTATCCAATTGCCAAGGAAGCCGCTTCTTGCATATACCCTCTGCCCCAATATGAACTTGCCAGCTCACAGCCAAATTCTCCTCGATAGGCGCCTTCGAGCTGCCATCCGTTAAATCCGCAACTCCCGATAATCATCCCGCTGTCTTTCAGTTCGATCCCCCAGCGAATGGAATCATCGGACTCCGATAGCTCATTAAGCAGCAGTATCAGAGCCTCTGCATCTTGTTGATCAACTATGGGCGGCAGATACAAGTACCGCGCTGTTCTTTCGTCAGCCCAGCAAGGATACAAATGTTCCGCATCACGCACGGATAACCTTCTCAGACGTAATCTGCTCCCCCGAAGCTCCGGGATGCTCCCATGGCATCGATACATTCAATAGACACTCCTTTAGTCCAATCCAGAAAAACTAAACATCCCAAGCCGCCACTGAATTATGTACAGTTCAATCTAATCATCTTATGTTAAAAAAACTTGACTTGTCCTTTAACTTTTCGGTGATACTAGTCTGTGTATTACAATGATTCATTAGTCAAGTCACCGGGGCAGTCGCTTCTATATTGAGTCATACGGAACGTTCCCGTCAATATTAGATCCCTCGTCCCCGCTGAATCTAACGGATGAAGAGGAGGAGCATTCTTAATGTATATCGCGATCATCATTGTGTCATTGTTAGCTGCACTTGCGGCAGGTATTACTCATTTTGGATATGTGCAAATCACCCAGATGAGGGTAAAGAATGATCTTAATCTGTTCTCCATCCTTGAAGGCCTCGGCTTGTACAGCAGAGATCGCTATGAAGCATTGGATAAACAAGAAATCGTACTTACAAGCATTGACGGGTTGAAGTTAAGTGGTGCGGCCATCAAGCCGTTTCCTGATTCCAAGCACTGGATGATTATCGTACACGGATACACGGGATCCAGGGCCGTCTCCACTCAGTTCATTGATATATTCACCGATGAAGGCTATAACGTTCTTCTTATTGATCAACGTCGGCATGGCCAAAGTGAAGGACGGTTTACCACCTATGGTTATTATGAGAAATACGACATTCAGACCTGGGTAAATTGGCTTGTAGAGCAACATGGTGTGGATACCAAGATTGGGCTTCATGGTCAGTCTCTTGGAGGCGGAACAGTCCTAGAGTATTTATCCATCGCTGCACCCCAGGTTAAAGCTGTTATTGCAGACTGCCCTTATTCTGATCTGACCGATCTGATGAAGCATCAAATAACGAAAATCAACAAAATTCCTTCTGTCCCTTTTTTTCAATGGGTCAACAATCGAATCCGAAAAAAAGCTGGCTTTAGCTTTGAGCAAGTCAGCCCGATCCGCTCTGTACGTAATAGTCACATACCGGTGATGTTCGTTCACGGCACCAAGGACACCTATGTACCCACTCGAATGAGTCTAGAAATGTATGATGCAAAACCAGGCCCTAAAAAGCTTGTACTTATCGAGGGTGCAATTCATGCCAACGCGTATCATATTGGACCGAATCAATATCGCGATGAAATTCACTCTTTCCTGAATGAGTATATAGGCATACGAGAACCAAAAGCTGCCGCCGAGCAGAGTGAAATGGATTATTTCCAAGATAACTCCCTCGGAACCGTATAAAAAATAGCCCCCAGAGAGGTAGCACTCTTTCGGGGGCTGTTTCGCTGCGGACTGAAATCCGCCTAATCTAAACATTGTTTAAGCTATAGTATCTGGTTGTTTCCGTTTTACCGGTTTAAGCACCTCATCACTCAGCTCTTTCAGTTTTCGTTGAATTTCTTTAAATTCCTCTATTCCTGCACCTGTGATGCTGTAACCATCACCGTGAGATGTCAAGAAATTCTCCTCCGTCAACCGCTCAAGCTCCTGCTTCACTTCACGATCAGCAACCTTATAACCGTGACGCTCTAACTCGGGTTGCATATCACTTATTGTAAGATCCCGTTCATGGGCGTGATAGAGCATATGAATGCCAATAAACAAGTTTTGTACATCTGCACGCATTCCGTTCTCTCCCTCCACTCTTCAGGCTGCGGCCTGGTATCAACAATCATTACCCCGCCAGATTAATCTGGAATCAGACGATCCTAGTAATCGTTGTTGGCGTAGACCTTGATGCTTGACGCCATCCAAGCGGTGTACTATCTTAAATTAATTAAGATTAGTCACTACATCCAAGAAGGGAAGATGCATATGTTCCAAAATATATCCTATGGGGGCACACGCAGTGAACAATTCTCCCAAGTCCTTCAACAGCTTAAAGCACTTATTCACGATGAGCCTAGCGCCGTGGCTAATCTAGCCAATGCGTCAGCACTGCTTAATCATTTTCTAACAGATATCAATTGGGTTGGATTCTACCTTTATGACGGCAAAGAGCTTGTACTTGGTCCGTTTCAAGGACTGCCCGCTTGTATTCGTATTCCCATGAATCGTGGTGTATGTGGAACAGCAGCTGGTGAACTTCGTACCCTTGTTGTCGATGATGTCCATCAGTTTCCAGGGCATATCGCTTGTGATGCCGCATCCAATAGCGAAATTGTGATACCTATCTTAAAAGATGGACAATTATATGGCGTGCTAGACATAGACAGTCCGCTAAAGAGCCGTTTTGATCAAGAGGACCAACAATTCCTTGAACAGTTTGTACACATTTTAGAGGAACAATTATAAATTCTCCACATGTTATTACATCTGCTGCTCCGCATAGATCTTCATGCCATCACGTAGATACTGTGCTAGTTGAGGATGGTAGCCAGCATATAATTGCTTAAAATCTTCATGATCCACATAAAGCTCACCAAGCCCGCTATAGATTTCTTTGGTAGGGGTATAGAAGTGACTTACCCATTCATAGTGACGCTTGATGACCATTTGGACGGATGGGCTACCAGGATCCTCACCCTTTTCCAGAGCATTACACAGATCGATATAGATCCGATCCGCTTCTCTTTGGGTGTTTAGATAATCATCTTTGGACCATTTGGGGTTAGCTTCCTCCGAATGCTCAGTGGTTGACGGCTTCGTGCTGTTATTGTAAGGTGTCTGGGTTCTCTCTTGATCCTGCAACGTTAAATCGAAGCCGTCATAAAGCCGCTGATGGGATAGCTCGTTTCCTCGCTTCAAATAATCAATCGTATAATTAATTGTATCGATCAACACCTGAATACGGTACTGCTTGCCAAGCAGTCGCTCTTTGTGGAACGATAACTTATCGGTATTATCCATCTTCTGTCCTATCCGTGCTCTAATTTCATCAACGGTTAAACCTACCTCACGGCAAAGCATAATCTGCTGCAACTTTAACAGATGACTCTCCTCATATATCGAAGATCCGTTTGCGGTCACGGTTGTTGGGATCGGACTCAGCAGGCCTATCTCATCATAGTAAATCAATGTTTCTACACTGACACCTGACAAGCGCGATAATTCTTCTACCGAATACGACATCTATGTTCCACCTCCATCCATCTAATCATCTAAATCCTGTTTGATTTCATTTATTAGAGACATGTATTATTACTAATATATATAAGGTTCAACCGTTTTAAGGATCAATTAAACATAAGATCACCCTTTATTTTTCCATGGATCTTAATTTTTCACTTTACATTTACTTGTTAATCTTCCATTCCTTTATCCCCCATATGTTTAACAACAAAAAACCAAACCTTGTATGTATGTAACTATCATTCCACATAAAAAAAAGGATCATCTCGTAAGATGTCCTTTAGTGGGTTATGTGGTATGAATTGCTTGGACACGACCGACTTGTCCGTCCTGTAAACGGACCTTAATGCCATGCGGATGTCGAGGAGAGTTAGTGAGTATATCCTTCACTATACCGCGTGTCAGCTTTCCTGTCCGCTGATCTTGCTTCAATACAATATCGACTTCAATACCCGGTTTAATATCGGAACGATTCTGTCCATTCATAAGATGTCACTCCTATTTATCCAACATTCGTTGATTGGATTATGATTAAGTTACACCATACGAAATTATATCCACAATTGCAAATATAAAAAAAGCGGAGAACAGGTGTTTAAACCTGATCTTCCGCGTTTAATATATATTGCTATAGCTTTAAAGTACGCTTCCACCGAAGAGGACACGATTCTTCCAAGAGCTACTGAAATCGCCGACCAATACACCACCCGATTTCTGGGAGTACGTGTGTAAGAGCTTGTTATCTCCTAAGTAGATAGCTACGTGGGTAATACGTTCTTTGGACTTGTCGATACCTGCATAATTAGATGCAGAGGAGCCCTTATAGCTCATGAAGAAGACTAGATCGCCACGCTTCAACTGACTGATCTTGCTGACATCTGTTCCTTTATCTTTGATCCAAGCACCTTGGGTGCGGGAATTGCTCGGTAATTTAATGCCAGCCCCTTCCAAGTATGCCTGACGGACAAAGTCTGAGCAATCGAACGTTTTGGTATTATTACGGTCCGATCCATACTCATATGGTGTGCCTAAGTATTTCATACCTGTCTGGATAACCTTCTCGATAACAGCAGAGCTATTCGTATTCGAATTGCTATTATCGTTAGATGAGCTTCCACCGTTTCCAGTGTTGGAGCTGCTCACTGTGATGTATTTTGAAGAAGCATAGCCTTGTTTCCCAGTGCTTGTCTTTACTTCATACCAAGAGCTGCTGGTTTTGTTGATAACTTCAACTTTCTCGCCCTTTCTAATCTGCGCAACAATTTTACCCGATGTAGATGGCTTACTTCTTAAATTAACATTCCCTTTCGCTTGTCCCTGCTGTACAGTGACCTGAGCAGTTGATGTTGCTGCATAAGTCGTTGTTGATCCGTATGTGTAAGAACTCATAACTGCTGCAGACAACATCGCCCCAGCCATTACTTTTTTCCAATTCATTCTCATCATGATGTTTTCCTCCTGATGTCGTAAAGATTCTAGGATGTCGAAATAATGATCTTCGTCTTCCCGTCCCCCATTATAGACAGGCTAAAACCGGGACGGCATGCTCCCATTCTCACAAAAAAGACCTCCAAATTTTGTAATTAACTAGGACTTTTGTCGCAAATCGCACATAATGGTGGGTATATAGGATTATTCTTGAAATGATACTTTCGTATATTTTCCATGGAATATAAAAAAAGAACCGCCTGCCCACGAAGATGTGGAGGCGATCCTCTAAATGTAATTTTGGTTCATTTATCGCTTTAAGGCCTCTTAGCATAAAGTGAGTAACCCGGATTCTCTGGAACATCAATTAAAATCATTCGTAAATCCTCAGCGGCCGTCAGCTGGATGGATTCCTCGGTATCGGAACTGAGGAGCACAACGTCTTCATGGCGAAACTTTAACTCTTCCCCATCCGCTTGTCCACTAAAACTTCCACTACCTCGGATGGCAAGTGCGCTTAATATACGCCCAGTCTGCAAGGAATAGTCTATCATTTTGCCAGCATGAAGTTGAACCTCGTACATTCTTACGTCCACAGATACATCAGCAGGAGATCGATCACCGATGACTGTCTTTAGAACGATACCATCCTCACGCTTGATATGAAAATCGCAGTGTCGATATTGTCGAAAAGATGGATTTTGCTTCAATGCATCTCTGAGAAGAGGCTCAAACCATATCTGAAATCCCTCAGCATCCGGTCCAATAAACCGTTCCTCATGCTGAATTCCAGAACCAGAACGCATTAACTGTAAGCCGCCGGCATCTATTTCGCTTTTCGTGCCGAGTTTATCTATATGAATTGCCCTGCCTTGTATCATATAGGTGATAATTTCAAATCCTTGATGCGAGTGCAATCTTACATAGCCTTCAAGAGGTGTGTAAAACCAGGACCAGTAAAATAAAGGACCTACCCGTGTAATAGCAGAGCCCTCTCCCGATAAGCCGATTGGCTTCAACTCCGAAATCTTCCTCCCATCGATAAAACCCTTGACTTGCAATTCGGGCGGATATAGCATCCCTCTCATGTCCTGTCTCCTCCTTACAATTTTGTATGATTTCTGTCTCTTGAACTCATAATATACAACTTTAAGATATTATCAAGTATGGCTATACTAGTATTATTTGGACTGCTTTTCAGCTTGCATTCAGTTTACTTTTAGGAAATCCTCAGACTTGCGTTGTATCATAGTTGTTAGTTGTCTTAAAATCTTAGAGCTGAAATCATGACGGAGGCATATAAAGTGAATAATATAGAAGGTATTAAAGTTTTGATAATCGATGATGAGCCGAATATTCTTCAATTCCTCGAACTTGGGCTCCGAAGTGAAGGATTTATTGTTGAATCGTCGACGGATAGTATAAGTGCTATTCAATTGGCTGAGCGGTTCAATCCTCATGTCATTGTCCTTGATATTATGATGCCGGGAATCGATGGGTTTGAAGTATGTCGGCAATTAAAGGAGAAGAAGCACGAGGCCGCTATTATCATGCTTACGGCAAAGGATGAGGTGGATGACCGCGTGCGAGGGCTGACAACAGGCGCAGATGATTATATGATCAAACCCTTCAGCTTCGAGGAGCTGCTTGCTAGAATTCAGGCAAGGCTCCGCAATCAATTCCCGTATCTTTTTGGAGAGATAAACATTGGACCATTCCAAATAGATGACCGGAAGAAAGAAATTTCGTATCTGGGACAGGCACTTACTCTCTCACCCACGGAGTACGATCTTCTAAAACTATTAGTAACCAAACATGGTACCGTGTTAAGCAAGAGCAAAATTCTCAATATCGTCTGGGACTATGACTTTGGTGGGGAGGACAACATTGTTGAGGTGTATATCCGCTCACTTCGTGAAAAGCTGGGTGATAAGGAACATGTCCTTATCCGTACTCTTCGGGGAGCTGGATACCGGGTAGACCTTCCATGAAAGGCATAAGGAGATTATTTCAAAAGCCAAGTTCGCTGAGAATTCAACTATTATCCAGGTCTCTGCTCGTTCTTGCTATTCTTCTCATTCTGATCGGATTCCTGCAATATGTATTGATGCAAAATGTAATGTACCGTAGTCAGGCTGATGCAATGATTACTCAGCTCCGGTCTGTGCCAAGAGACGTCTGGAATAATTCTAGAAATATACTGGAGAAGCAGCATACGAGCCAGATAAATAACAAAGATCAGGATAGAACACCTGATAATAAAGAAAGGCCCCTGTTCTTCCTGCCTGACACTTCCCTAGCTTTCGTAGATTCGGACGGCCATGTCAATGACCTGCAGATCACTTCAGGACGGAGTGCGCCTCAACTGGACAGTGCTACCTATAATTCTATTATAGATGAGATAAAGGAACGAAAACCCGCAACGTACCGTGTAGCCAAGGACCCTAATGAGGGGGAGCAGTTACTTGTCTTTCTCCCTGCGGGCAGTCCTTCAAATTCCGTGGGATTACTGCAAATGGGAAAAGACACAGCTCCCATTAAAGAGGTTATCCTGCGTCAGCTTTTAACCTTTACTATACTTGCCCTACTCGCCATGGCCGGAGGTCTTCTACTCTATCTACCCATTTTGCGTAAAACCTTAAATCCACTCAATAATATGGTAGAGACCGTAAAACGAACGGATGCGGAGAATCTCGCAGACCACTTTCCAACAAATCAAGGTCAGGTGGAGATCGACCGACTGGCGGAGTCATTCAATGGCATGCTGGAACGTTTAGATGCATCCTTTCGTGCAGAGCGCGAATCCAAAGAGCAAATGCGTCGCTTTATCGCAGATGCATCCCATGAACTTCGGACCCCACTAACTTCTATTCACGGCTTTCTAGAGGTGCTGCTCCGCGGAGCCGCCAATCATCCTGAACAGCTGGAAGCAGCTCTGCGCAGTATGCACGGAGAGTCGAAGCGAATGAAGAAATTGATCGAGGATCTGCTGCTTCTTGCCAAGCTTGACCGCGCTCCTGAACTTAAGCAGCAAGATATCCAACTTGATCTGCTCGTAAGGGAATTGCAGCCTCATATGGAAATGCTCGCGGGTGATCGTCAGCTCATGTTTAATCTGAAGCCAGATTTGGTGTGCCAATGCGATCCGGACAAATTCAAGCAAGTAATCCTGAACCTGTTTCATAACGCAGTCCAGCACACCGATCCTGTGAAGGGGAGGATTGAGATTCGTTTAACCAACAACGCCAGCCAGGTCATTCTGGCCGTACATGATAATGGACCTGGCATACCTGCCGATCATCTGCCCCATCTGTTTGAACGTTTCTATCGCAGTGATCATTCTCGAAGTCGCAAATACGGAGGTTCGGGTCTTGGTCTAGCAATCACACAATCGCCCATGGCGGTACGATTGACGTAGATAGCAAGCTTGGCGAAGGCTCTATGTTTCGCGTCTCCATTCCATTACATTAACCAATGAAGGACTGTCTTTATAAATACAACCACAGTAAAAAAGCCGCGGAAGAGCTATTATCGCTCATCCGCGGCTTTATTTCACTATAATAATCGTCACTTCTCGACCGGAAACCATCCCGTCCGAACCATAATGTAGTGCCACAACCGATCAGGTATGACCAACCGTTCTTGGTCTTCCCTACTCAGCGTGGTCTTGATCTCAGACTCTCGTCCTTCAGCTACCTTGGATACCCAATCAGGCTCCATGATCAATTCACGACCAAGTGCGACAAGCACAGCGCCTGTCTCCAGCACCTCTACAGCCTCATCCGGTGTATGAACACCACCTACACCAATAACGGGTACTCTGTCCCGAACAGTATCAACGATCCACTCGAGGCGGGACTTACTCTCATCCGCTCCCACTCTTGGCTTCGATCTATAGTCCATCAGAGAAACATGTAAATAATCCAGTCCTTGATCTGATAATGTATCCACCAGTTTCAAGGTGTCATCCATCGTAATGCCAGGTGTTGTCGGCTCTTCCGGAGAGAAACGGTATCCTATAATGAAAGGTGTCTTGGCATGCTCTGCTACAACCCGCTTCACTTCGTTAACCACCGCTAAGGCAAAGGTCATTCGTTTGTCTACACTTCCACCGAAACGATCTTCCCTACGGTTAGAATGAGGCGAGAAGAACTGTTGGAATAGATATCCGTTCGCACCGTGAAGTTCAACACCATCGTAACCAGCTTCAATCGCTCTTCGGGTTGTTTCCCCAAAGTCTCGGATAATGCCCTCGATTTCAGATTCCGTAAGACTACGTGGTAGCACATCTGGCTGCTCTACTGAAGCTACGGCACTCGCACTTACCACATCACCGCCCGGTACTAGCTCTGGCGGACAGGAACGTCCACCGTGGAAGATTTGTAGAACAGCTTTCGCTCCCTGACCTTGAATAGCTTCTGCTAGACGGCGCAGGCTCGGAACCATGTCATCTGAATTTCCTGCGAACTCCCCTGGGAATCCCTTCCCATTCTCCGTAACATATGTGCATGCAGTAACGACCATACCTGCTCCGTCCGATCTGCGAATATAGTAGTTAATTTCCTCATCAGATACCGTTCCATCTTCATTCGAGGAGTAATTTGTCATCGGCGCCATAACAATTCGGTTCTTGAGCTCGATGCCGTTCTTCAGTTTCAATACTTCGAAAAGCTGACTATATTGTTCTTTCATTACCTGATCCTCTCCTCTTTCTAATCTCCACTTCTGTTACATGATTCTATAAAACAACTTACAAATATTCAATCACGAGAAACGGTAACTCGTTCTTAGAGGTGACGTTTTTCCTTTGTCATCGACAATTTGGTACAATTACAGTCAAATACACTTGTTAATGCCTGAAGAAGGGGATTTTCGATATGTTCAAAATATTTATCGTTGAGGATGACGTTCACCTGGTCAGCCTACTCAAAGAGCATCTTCATAAATTCGGTTACATCACACAGTCTGTAAACGACTTCGAGACTATACGCAGTCAATTCGAAGCCTATGACCCCCAGCTTGTTCTTCTTGACGTCAATCTTCCTAAGTATGATGGCTATTATTGGTGCCGCCAATTCCGTAGCATCTCCACCTGCCCCATCATCTTTATCTCTGCCCGCGATGGCAAGATGGATCAGGTAATGGCGCTTGAGAATGGTGCCGATGATTATATAACCAAACCTTTTGACTACGAAATTGCGATGGCCAAAATCAAAAGTCAGCTCCGGAGAGCCTACGGCTCATACGCTGCTACCAATAATGATCGAACACTGACCATTGACGGTCTGACACTGGATGTTGAACGACTCTCTATAACCCTCGGCAATGCCCAGACTGACCTTAGCCACACCGAAGCTAAAATACTGGATGAGCTCATGCAGCGATCCGGACAAGTTGTAAGCCGGGACCGTTTACTTGAGAAGATATGGGATGATCAAGCCTTTGTCGATGACAATACCCTTAACGTTTACGTCACCCGTGTACGTAAGAAGCTCGCTCTGCTTGGTATTGAAGATGGTGTTCAGACAATCAGAGGACGAGGGTATCGCCTTAGTCCGAATTGGAGTGTGTAGATATGAAGTTATTTTTGCGTGAACAGCGTCCTTTGATCTTTGTATACATTACTCAGCTTCTTATCATCACTCTTATTTATTGGCTGGACGGATTCCGAAATATGGAGGTCAGCATCTATGCATGCTTGATCAGTGGCTGTCTGCTCATCGGCTATCTTGTCTTCCGCTACATCGCTAACCGATCTTTCTACACCCGATTGGAACATCCTCATGCCTCCCCTGAACCGTTTCAGGGAGAATTCTCAGGTGATCCTTCCCAGACCCCGCTCGCCGAAGCACTGCAGCAGGTGCTTCGGAGCCAATTTCGGCACTACACCACCGATTTGCACAACTATAAACATAAAATTGAATCTCATATCCAGTTTATCAATCAATGGGCTCATCAGATGAAGACTCCGATATCCGTCATTCATCTGATCCTGCAGAAGAAGGATGACCCGGATTCAACAGCGATCGGGGACGAGTTGGATCGGCTTAAGAAAGGGCTCGACCTTGTGCTTCATACTGCTCGTCTAGATACTTTCGAGCGAGATTTCTATGTAGAAACAATACCTCTGGAGCAGATTGTAAGGTCAGCCGCATCAGAGCAGAAACGATTGTTTATCCGCAGCCGAATCTTCCCTTCCATAGATATCGAAGCAGACCTATCTGTGACTTCCGATGAAAAATGGCTGTCCTTTGTCCTGTCCCAGCTGATTACGAATGCCGTTCGTTACACCGCATCTGAACGGGGAAAAATCTATTTCAAAGGCTACCGCCAAGATACAGACGTTATATTAGAAATTAGAGATGAAGGAATCGGTATTCCTGCAAGCGACCTACCGCGTGTATTTGATCCTTATTTTACTGGGGAGAACGGACGACGTTATCAGGAATCTACCGGTATGGGGCTATATCTGGTGAAGCAGATTTGCAGCAAGCTTGGCCATGATCTGTCTATAGAATCTACGGTTGGCGAGGGAACTACGGTCCGTATTCTGTTTCGCAATACTTGAACCTTACAGAGTTGTAAGGTAACTGTAAGTTATCACCATGGCGTTAGCTTCATGCACTGTCCTACAATAAAGATACAAAGCAAGGAGTGTGAACGAGGATGGCCATCCTAAGTGTCCAGCATCTAACCAAAATTTACGAAGGCCGGGTGGCGCATCAAGCGCTGAATAATATTCACTTTTCCGCCGAACGAGGTGAGTTCGTGGGCATCATGGGGCCATCCGGTAGTGGAAAAACAACACTGCTCAACCTAATCGCAACCATCGATCAACCGACAGCTGGTGAAGTAAATATCAATGGACGAAACCCGCATCTTTTGGATCGTAAGGAAGCTGCGCTGTTCCGCCGGCGTGAGCTGGGGTTTGTGTTTCAGCATTTCAATCTGCTCGATACGCTGACGGTAGCTGAGAACATTGTTCTCCCTTTAACCTTAGATGGTGAGCCCTTGCGTGAAATGGACAGAAAGCTGAGCGAGATTACAGAAAAGCTCGGAATCCAGTCCATTTTAAACAAACGTACCTATGAAATTTCAGGGGGCCAAATGCAGCGAACTGCTATCGCACGGGCACTGATTCAGCAGCCCTCCCTTATTCTTGCAGATGAGCCGACAGGTAATCTAGATTCCAAAGCTTCCAAGGATGTAATGCAGGCCCTGTCTGGCATGAGCAAAGAGGCTTCGGCCACTGTACTTATGGTGACACATGATCCCGTAGCTGCTAGCTACTGTGATCGTGTCTTGTTCATTAAGGACGGCCAGTTATATAATGAGATCTATTGCGGAGATAACCGTCAGGCTTTCTTCCAGAAGATCATCGACATGCTTGCACTTCTTGGAGGAGGAAACCATGACCTTTCGGCAATTCGTTTTTAGGAATGTTGTCAGGAACAAGCGTACATATGCCGCCTATTTTCTGAGCAGCTCCTTTTCGGTCATGATTTTCTTTGTGTGCGCCTTGTTCATCTTTAATCCGGAGATCCGTGATGAGATGTTATATCCTGTGGTGCTGCAAGCTATGGTTGGGGCTGAGCTGATCATGTACGTATTCTCGTTTTTTTTCGTGCTGTATTCAGTAAGCTCATTTCTCAAAACACGAAAACGTGAGTTTGGCGTTCTATTCATGCACGGGATGACGCAGCGTCAGTTCAATATCATGGTCTTTCTAGAAAATATGATTATCGGGATCGGCTCCATCTTAACCGGAATCATATCCGGGATCATTACAGGCAAGCTGTTTCTCATGGCAGGCTCCGTCTTTCTAAGTGTCCCGCCGCTACCTTTTCACCTATCACTGCAAGCCATAGGGTTAACGGTAGGAGGTTACATGCTGCTGTTCGTTATGATTTCTCTCTTTACATCTCTCATACTTCGGCCAGATACACTCATTGAACTATTTCAGTCAGGACTTAAGCCGAAGCCTGAAGCACAAGTATCACCACTCTTGTCATTGGTTGCTGCAGCACTCTTATTGATCAGTTATACTTTGGCAGCAACCACGACTGCAGCTTCATTAATGTATCGCATGTTTCCCGTGACCTTAATGACCATAATTGGAACCTACTTATTATATACACAGCTAAGTATTTTCCTGATCCGATTGCTCAAGCACAGCAGGCGTTTCACTTGGAACCGAACTCGGTTAATCTCCCTTTCGAGCCTGGACTTTCGCTTAAAGGATAATGCTCAGATGTTATTTATGGTAACGACCGTGTTAGCTGTATCTTTCTGTTCCGTAGGCGTGTTCGCTTCCATTCCTGTGCTGACAAAACAATTTAATGAGGACTATCCTGCTGCCATTGGCTATATGGCTAAAGCAGGTGATTCGATGGAACAACAGCATCTGCAAGAAATTCGGCATGACCTAACAGAAAGACACATATCGTTCGAGTCGCTGTCACTGCCCGTTAAATATGTCGGCGTCGAATCATCAACGATGAAGGATCCACCAGAGCAGTTGCCGTTGGTGTCATTCTCTGACTACCGTAGAGCCGCCGTCATGGCTGGATTCCCCTTTGACGAAGAACCTTTAAGTGGAAACGATGCTCTTGTACTTGTCAATTCGCAAAATAACCGAACTCATATCCGGGAGCGTGCACAAGCAACCTATATGCTCCAGGACTCGGAAACTGAGATTAATGAGATTGGCTATACTCGCTATGTCGCGATTCCTGAATACTTGCTGCCTGAGCTGGATGAGGATTCTCTATTCGGTGGACTTGTTGTTAGCGACTTACGGTTCAGTCAAATCTCCTCGCCCTTGAGAACGGATCATTATACAGGCTTCTATGTAGAAGATTTTCAAGAAACGGAAGGCATTGCCTCTCACATCTCTACAAGAGGAGCCGTTCGTTATGAAATGGATCAGCCGTATGCCCTTACGGTTAGCGGAACGCTATTTGCCTTAAAGAGCAGCTTATATAGTATGATGTTATTTGCTGCCTTACTAGTGGGAACTGTATTCTTCATAGCCGCAGGAAGCTTTTTATATTTCCGCTTATATGCAGATTTGGATTATGACTTCCGATTCTATGCCACGGTGTCCAGAATGGGACTGACAGATCGAGAGTTCAGCCGAATTGTCACAGGGCAGCTAGCCCTCCTGTTCTTCGTACCGATTGGCACAGCGATACTTCATAGTATCTTCGCTTTTATAGCTCTTCAAAGCTACTTCTTCTTATCGATTGCAGCAGAGATGGGCATTGTGCTTGTTGGCTTTCTTATTGCACAGGTCCTATATTTCCTCTTCATTCGAAGCCAGTACCTGCGCAAACTGAAAAAGGCGCTGATTTAAAAACAATTCATATGGATCATGAATGGATAGGTTAAACATTTGAAAGAGGTGTACTTACTTGGAAAACTGGATTACACATTTTATGGAGCAGTTCGGTTACTTCGGTATCCTCCTGATGATCGCACTGGAGAACGTATTTCCGCCGATTCCATCTGAGGTAATATTGACCTTTGGTGGGTTCATGACCACTTACACGGATCTTACGGTTCCCGGTGTCATTCTATCAGCTACTATTGGTTCCGTGATTGGAGCTGTTATACTTTACGGTATAGGATTACTTCTTGATGTAGAAAGACTTGAGAAGATCATCGACCGCTGGGGTCATATTTTAAGAGTAAAAAAAGAGGATATTTACAAAGCGGATTCGTGGTTTGACAAGTATGGCTATTGGACAGTGTTCTTCTGCCGTATGATTCCCTTGATCCGAAGTCTAATCTCCATTCCAGCAGGGATGTCCAATATGAAATTTGGTATGTTTCTATTGTTCACAACGCTAGGGACGCTCATCTGGAACGTACTGCTCGTCACGCTTGGGGCTATTCTCGGGGAGTCTTGGGGAGACATACTGGCCTTCATGGATGTATACTCTAATATAGCTTATGCCGTTATTGCCATAGCAGCTGTTGTATTCGTTGTTCTCTTTATCCGCAAACGAAGAAGATCTGCTTAAGTTTAGGATGTGCACTATTATTTGATATAAGGGAGAGGTTCGTGTTTATGGATTTTATTTTGTTTATTAAAGCCATTATTCTCGGTATGGTGGAGGGCTTGACCGAATTCGCTCCTGTATCCTCTACAGGCCATATGATTATCGTCGACGATATGTGGCTGCAATCTGAAGAGTTCCTAACTAAATATGTTGCCAATACTTTTAAAGTCGTCATTCAGCTTGGTTCCATTCTCGCCGTACTCGTCGTGTTCAAAGACCGTTTCCTCGATCTGCTGAACATCAAACGCAAAAAGCCAGATCAAGGTGCTCCTGCCGGAACCGGTCGTTTGAAACTGACTCAAGTTATCGTTGGATTAATTCCAGCAGGTATCCTTGGCGTATTGTTCGAGGATTATATCGATGATCATCTATTCTCAATTGAGACGGTATTAATCGGCCTTGTAGTCGGTGCGATCTTCATGATCATTGCGGACAAGTTCAGCAAAAAAGAGCCGAGTATCGTAACGGTTGACCAGATTACTTACAAGAAAGCTTTCAGTGTGGGTCTTATCCAGTGCTTATCCCTATGGCCAGGCTTCTCACGCTCGGGATCGACGATCTCCGGTGGTGTTATGCTCGGGATGAGCCACCGTGCCGCAGCGGACTTTACGTTCATCATGGCCGTACCTATTATGTTCGGTGCAAGTCTATTGTCACTTGTAAAAAACTTAGAGTACTTCTCAGTAAGCGCACTGCCATTCTTTATCGCTGGATTTATTAGTGCATTCGTATTCGCTCTTATTTCCATCCGCTTCTTCCTGAAGCTGATTAACAAGGTCAAGCTCGTGCCGTTTGCGATCTATCGTATTGTGCTAGCGGCTGTGATTTATCTCGTTTGGTTCTAATGCCTTAGTATTAAGTTAAAAAAGGACGTCTCCTATGGTCAGATCATTGGCCGGGGAGGCGTCCTTTTTGTTTTTTTGTTATGTTTCTGCTTGGGAGAGCGCTCCTCGATCGAAACATTCCTTCAATCGCTGTTGTCCCCGAGTTTCCTTGAATTTATTTCAAACTGTATAAACTCAGGGACAGATTATGCTTCCGAAGTAGCTTTCTTTCAGAAAGCTTTAAGGCGACCGCTAACGCTTCTCCGGAATTGTTTCGTTCGTTCCGCTGCTGCGAGTTAATTCATCATGTTAACAGCAATAATCATAGCATTCGCCAAAAGATAGGATATCTTTTAAAAAGTTTCACCGGAAGTATAGATTCTTTTCTCACTCGCTTCACTTCTAGCGCTTTATTCAGTGAAACAGTCAAAGGTGCTCTGAATATCAACAACTACGTCATCTATCAAACACTAATCACCCCGCCGCTGGAACTTTAAGTATTCTCCATTCTCACACTTCGCGATCAGAATAGTGCTATCCTCATTCGAGGAATAGATCTCTTCACCGACTGCTAAGATGTTAGATGAGAAACTTTCTTTCGGGAAAACATCGGGATCTACTTTCTTTTGTACCTCTCCTAACTTTTCTCCGACTGTGAAGTCCTTGTTATCTACATCGCCACTCAACAGATATTCTTGGTCGTCTATGGTCAGGACACCTGCGTAGCAAGCTTCTGAACTGGATTTATCACATCCCGTGAGTAAAGTGACTCCGAGCAGATTGGTTAGCGCAAGCAAGATCAATTTTCGAATCATGGGCTTCCCCCCTTTCATATAAAACGCAGCCAGCGAGTTCAAAGTTGCCTACATTATGCAATAATTACAGCCGCTTTACCTTTCACAACATAGAAAGAAGAGCATTCATAAAGCTAACTGCTTCACGAATGCTCTTCTTAATGAGATATCTAAATATAAATATGGAGGCCCTCTGTTAGCCTTACAACGTCTTTAATTGGACCGGTTTACCCGTACGTGCAGACTCATAAGCAGCAAGCCCCACCCGAGCAGACAGATAACCGTCTTCACCTGATATTTGAACAGGCTTACCTTGAATAATACTATCCACAAAACTGTTCACGAGTCCGATATCCATATCGTCTCCCCAATAACTCCAGTTCGCCTTCATCGCAGCATCACTGTATACGTCGTTCTTCTGAGCAAAAGCATCGATGGTGAGACTGCCTTGGGTTCCAATAATCTCTAGAGTCACGTCTCCCCAGGTCGGAAAACTACGGGAACGGGACCAACTCGGATCGAGTACGGCAAATACGCCATTAGCAAATTTCACATGCACCATACCTGCATCATCAATATCCGTATCGTGGAACAGCGTTTCAGCATGAGCATAAACTTCCTCTACTACACTCCCTGTAAACCAGTGCATCAAGTCCATAACATGAACGGTGTGATCAAGAACAGCTCCTCCACCGGAGTGTTCTTTCTCAAGGAACCATCCACCAGGCATCGTGCCGCGGTTCGTCCCCTTCATCGCCACAATCTCTCCGACTAGGCCGACATCAACCGCCTGCTTCGCTTGGCGAACAGATGTCAGATAGCGACAGGGAAATGCCGTCATCAACTGAACGCCCTGATCCTTACATACCTGAATCATTTGAAGCATTTCTTCTTCCGATAAGCCAAGCGGCTTCTCGCAAAGAATATGCTTGCCAGCTTCAGCTGCTTTAAGCGTAATCTCCGCATGACGGGCATTCTCTGAACAGATCACAACGGCATCCACATCCTGTGCAAGCAGCTCGTTATAGTCCTCATAATATGCGATTCCACGGGGATTCGTAAATGGAGCAACACGTTCAGCATTCTCATCCGCAATGCCAATGACTTCAACGTCATTTCTCTGAAGCATGGCATTCAGATAACTTACAGCATGCATATGAGCAAAGCTTATAAACCCTACTTTCATTTTGTTCATGACGTTACCCCTCCCATACGAACAGGTTGTCCTGTACTAGCTGACTGTTCGCAAGCCAAGGCGATCTCAACAGCTCGGCAAGCATCGGCTGCGCTGACAATCGGCTCACTACCTTCCCGAATACACTGAATAAAGTGCTGTACCTCATCGTAATAAGGATCGTGAAGCGTAGGGCTGGATGGTACCTGAACAGCTGAATTCTGTCCACCTTTTCTAGAAGCTCTTCGTACATCAACAGCCTGAATCTGATTACTATCAAAACGGATGATACCCTCTTTGCCTGAGATCTCAAATTGAGTCGTAAATGGTCCTGAATAACCCCAATAGCCTGTCAGATTGGCAATGGCCCCGCTTACAAATTTCATCGTTACCTGAGCATATTCCATTTCCGTTTTGGATGATTTCGTAATCGATGCATACACAGATTCTAAATCACCAAACAACCAACTCGCATAATCGATATCATGGATCATCAAATCCATAATGACACCACCACTCTTGGTGTGATCATGGTACCACTGATCTACCCCTTGCGGAAAAGAACCACAACGCTTGAAGTGTGCCATTTTGGCCTCACCGATGCTACCGGACTGCACCTGATCATAGGCATTTCGATAATTCGGGAAAAAGCGAACCACATGTCCGATAAACAACCGTACGCCCTGCTTGCTACATACTGCTTCCATTTCCTTGGCATCTTCGAGCGACAGCGCAGCAGGTTTTTCACAGATGACATGCAGTCCGCGCTCAGCAAGCTTAAGAACAAAAGTTTTATGCAAAAATGAGGGTACGCATACAACAACCGTTTCGGGTTTCTCTTTCTCAAGCATCTCTTCCCAGTCCGTGTAAGCTTTAGCCCCGCTCACAGCCGCCGCTCGATTGGCACGATCTTGTATCAAGTCTGCAACTCCGGACACCTGCACTCCTGGCATTTTACCTAGATTGTGAGCATGAGTCGTACCCATGGTTCCGCAGCCGATAATAGCAACATTCATGCAAACCTCTCCTTCTCTTCTTAATTTGCTTGATCCGTCATAGCCCACTTCACAGCACCGATGATACCAGCCCGGTTTCCTAGTTCCGCCTTGGCAAGACGTACAGGCAGCACACACATCTCTTGAAGCTTGTCATTTAGTTCCTTACTCCACGAAAGGTAACCGTCAGATACCCCACCGCCCAGAATAATTGCTTCTGGATCAAATGCTTGCTGAACAGAGATGAGTCCCCTTGCCAGATCGGACAAATATACGTCCATCGCTGCAGTAGCTTCCTGATTACCTTCTTCATAAGCTTGTACGAGGTATCTGCTGCTCCACTCGGGATTCACAGACTTCGCGATCCGGCTAAGCGCTGTACCTGAGCACTTGGTCTCCCAGCATCCCTGTTGGCCGCAAGTGCATGCAGCTCCATCTTTATCCACGATGAGGTGACCAATCTCTGCAAATCCACCGCGCAGACCTGGCAGTACCTTTCCTTCGTAAACGAAAGCTCCACCAATCCCCGTGCCTAGCGCAACGAGCATAAAAGAATGGACCCCTTTACCTGAACCAAGCCATGCCTCACCCCAAGCCGCCGCGTTCACATCATTCTCAACGGAAACACGGTAGGGAAAGCGACTCTCCATTTCTTTCTTAATTTCTGTACCCGTCCAGCCTGGCATGTTATCTGTTGCGTAAATAATGCTCCCCGTCGTACGGTCTACTCGGCCAGCAGTACCGATACCAATTCCGATAATTTCAGCGCCTTCAGCTTGTTGTTCAAGTGCACGTATTACATTTGTAGCCGCTTCCAAAATACGTTCACTACCTTCCAGAGCTGGAGTCCTCACTTCTATCGGCTCTGTCATGTTACCATCCGTATCCACCAATGCTCCTTTGATTCCTGTTCCACCAATGTCGATTCCAATCCAACGTTTCATTCTGCAACCTCGCTTTTCTTAAGTAGAATAATGCTGCTTCATTGCACCGCGATTATGAACAAGTAATGAGTAGCGCTTTCATTACCAACATTATACCTTATTTATTCGCTAACAAAAGATCCATCTATGAATTACTAAACCTCTTTTATTAGATAACAAAAAAACTGTCTTATACAGGTTCTTCTGCTTATAAGACAGTCTTTATCTCGATTAGCGGTCGCTGCTCCACGGTGCACCTCCGCTCTGCTCACGGTTTCGCTCATTGTACGCCCGAAGCAGTGTATACCGATGAGGTCGCACACCATGTGACTCCCGCTGGCTAAGACCCTTTTTATATCATTGTACATTTCGAACATTCGGACAATGTCAGTCCAAGTCGTAGATTATGTAAATATAAAAAAGGCCCATGCAACCCCACCAGGGAAGACATGAACCTACTTCATTCATAACGCTTAATCCATATAGCTTACAAAGCCTTTTTTCGTGAGGTATTCCATCTCCGCATCCAAGATGTTCTCTACCGTAAGCTCGTCCAGCTTAACATCCTTGCGGCTCATTACATAATCCACAAGATCATCGCTGTCGATGTCGATATCGCCTTTGGCACCTTTATGTGCATTTTCTATAAACGCTTGTTCATGCTTAATCACAAGGCGAATGTTCTGTGGAGTCGCTTTTGTCTGTCCTACAATATAGTCGACAAGCTCCTGCTCGTTTAATGTTTTGTCCATCGATTTCAACTCCTAGTCCATATGTTACCGTCATTGTATCACAGAAAGAGCCACACTGATAAATGTCATTGCATCTATACATGTTAAATGGTAACACTTATAACATCCTCAGTACTAAGGCTTATCATGCCTAATTTCGATACAAACACAGACAATTGCATTAAATTAGCAGACTCCTTCTACATAAGCTAAATAGAGGAATCCGTATGCTCAATCACGAACTGATTAGTGCAAGTTATCTGAATACAATGATGGAGGTAACCATGGAGAACACTGGACTCGGGGGAAAAAGCATCATTCTCAGGCTTGAAATGAACACGCAGGAAATTAAATTCGGACAGGTCGCTTCGACGATCTTTGATGCGGGTGGCGATATGGTCGCCATCGATGTCATATCAGCAAGCGGACATACCACTGTACGAGATATCACGATCACGGTAACCGATAGCGTTGATATCGGTAAGATCACTACTGCTGTCAAGAACTTGCAAGGTGTTCGTCTAGTTAATATTTCAGACCGTACCTTCCTTATGCATTTGGGAGGCAAAATCGAAACTCAACCCAAGATAAAGATTCAAAATCGTGACGATCTGTCGCGTGTATATACACCCGATGTAGCCCGGGTATGTACGGCTATTCATGAGGATCCAAAGAAAGCCTACACTTTAACCATCAAAAGAAATACGGTAGCCGTTATCTCCGATGGAAGCGCGGTATTAGGTCTTGGTAATATAGGCCCCTATGCCGCCATGCCTGTTATGGAGGGAAAAGCGATGCTATTCAAGCAGCTCGCCGGTGTCGATTCATTTCCTATCTGTCTAGATACACAGGATACCGAAGAGATTATCTCCTGCATTAAAGCAATCGCACCCGCCTTTGGTGGGATTAACCTGGAGGATATCGCGTCTCCACGCTGCTTCGAAATTGAAGATCGGCTTCGTAATGAGCTTGATATTCCCGTCTTTCATGACGATCAGCATGGAACTGCTGTTGTCCTGTATGCAGCACTGATCAATGCATTAAAAGTCGCTGGCAAGTCCATTGACCAAGTGAAGATTATCGTGTGTGGTATTGGGGCAGCAGGTGTTGCTTGCAGCAAAATACTGCTGTCAGCCGGAGTCAAAGAGCTTATCGGTGTAGATCGAGAAGGTGCTCTAGTATCCGGAAACACCTACAACAATAGCATGTGGCAGTGGTATGCTGAGAACACCAATCCGAACCGGACTCATGGTTCCTTACAGGAAGTCATTAAAGGAGCCGATGTCTTCATTGGCCTTTCAGCCGGTGGTCTGCTAAAACGCGAGGATGTGCAGTCTATGGCGGATAATCCGATTGTCTTTGCTATGGCCAACCCAACACCTGAGATACGTCCAGAAGAAGTAGAGGATATTGTGTCCGTTATTGCTACGGGGCGCTCTGATTACCCGAACCAAATTAACAATGTACTCTGCTTCCCGGGTATTTTTCGTGCAGCATTAGACTGCAGAGCTACGACCATTAACGAAGAAATGAAGCTTGCAGCTGCAGAGGCTATCGCTTCTGCGGTCTCGGATGAAGAGCGCAATTCTTCATATATCATACCAAGTGTATTTAACCAGAACGTTGTAAAAGCGATCCGTGAGCTCGTTGTTAAAGCAGCGATCAGCTCCGGTGTCGCTCGTCGACTTCCGCGAGAATAAAACAGAGCTGATTCAAAAGATCGGATGCCTTCTTGCATCCGATCTTCTTATGTCTTGATAACAAGGAGTCTTCCCATTGGATAAAAACGCACTGATTCGTAAATTTAACAAACAGGCCGCCATGTATGAACGCAATAGCAGACAACGTACGCTCGGCGTATGGAGAAGCCGTCTGCTACAACATCTAGATGGAAACGTGCTGGAGCTTGCAGTCGGCGCTGGAGCTAACTTTCCTTATTACAATTCGGATACGGTCGATCTAACTGCCGTTGACTTTAGTCCTGAAATGCTAAGAAGTGCACAACGAATGGCTTCTAAGCTAGATCTCAAGGTGACATTCAAGCAGCAAGACATCGAGAAGCTTCAACTACCCGAAAGATCCTTCGATGCTGTTGTGTCCACTTTGTCACTCTGCGGATATGATGATCCCTTACACGTCGTAAATAAAATGAATCAGTGGTGTAAACCGGGTGGTGAAATCTGCTTTCTTGAGCATGGAATCAGCCACAACAAGCTGCTTGGTACAACACAGAATATCTTGAATCCGATTGCCCGCCGTATATCTGGATGTCACTTTAATCGAGATATTCTAGGTATTATTCGCTCTTCTGATGTGGAATTAATGAAGACTGAGCGCTATTATGGCGGGATGGTTCATCTGATATGGGCAAGATCTACTTAATGCCAATTCCACACTTCGATCTGGCCCAGTCCAAAGTTGCTAAGTTCAGGTACATCCTTTAACTTTTCCAGCTCTCTAACCGGACCTGTAACGACTGCACCATATACTTGGACACCGTGTTTCTTTATAAAAGCGAGGCGCTGTTGATCCTCAAGAACTCCATTGTAGGTTACATGTGCTGTCAGCCACTCCAGATCCTTCAGCATTTGCTCTACCGCGAGATCTATATCATCGCTCGTAATACTAAGGCTTTCTACTCTTCCTAATCCATCTTCCGAGTAACTGAAAAAGGGCCTTAACGTTAGGTGAGGTGCACTAATCGAATCTCCTGCTGAGGAATAATTAGATACTTTCACTTCTTGAAGTTCTCCTGAATACATAGCCATCCCCGTAATCCACAGATTATAGTCAGCCAAAAGCTCGGCAAGCTGCTGGGGTGGCACGGCTTTATTTAAGGTGAAGCTCATCTCTGCTACAAATCCATCCTCGATATGACTTAACTGCTCTAACTTATCTTCCTTCTCCCTTTTACGATCCGTATCTCCGCCACCATAAATAACTGTCATCGGCATCCAAAGGTCTAATCCGCTATTGTCCAAATACTGTGAAATACCTTTCACAGTATATTTCAGTTCACCAAACAAGCTTTGTTCCGCGTGCAGCTCACCTACGATCCTTCTTCGCTCTCCGATCTGTCGGTATACTTTAGTGGAGACCGATTGTTTAAGCATCGGGCTTAACCTCACTAATCCAAGTTCTTTATCTATCTTATGTCCATTCAACTCGGTCAAGGTAACGACAGCACGTTCGAACTGAAAATTCTTACCGGACTTCTCATAATAAAAATAGGTTCCCCAGCTGTATATTAAGAATACAAAAGAAACGATAAAGAAAATCGCTATAAGCCTCATACTAATTCTTATCCTATTTCTCCATTTAATCCTTCTCTTTCTCTGTACCATTAAATCTGCCGTGAACCCCACTGATTCATCATTATCATGATCCTTCATATCTAGGTCATCCCTCCATCCTGTTCAACTTGTATAACACCTATTTCATGAATAAGTTAGTTGTTACAATACAAAAAACGCCGTATTCGCAGCAATCAGCTACAGAATACAGCGTTTATATGGTTAATCATTCATATGATTATTTATTGTCTGTTGGTTCATCCCAGCACTCCACATTGTGGAGACCTTTGATGTTATTCTTAGTGAAGACAGGGTCAAGCCCTGCTTTCTTCTGTTTCATATAGTCTTTAAGGGTCGCAAAGGCAAATTTGGAAAGTAAGGCTATTGCGATCAGATTGACGATGGCCATCAATCCCATAAACAAATCAGCCATATTCCACACCAGCTGCACGCTCGTCACAGAGCCGAAGATAACCATACCAAGCACACACGCTCGGTAGATCCAGACCCAAATCCGCTTGGAGTTAAGAAACTCAATATTCGTCTCACCATAATAATAGTTTCCTAGCAGGGTACTGAACGCGAACAAGAAGATCATGATCGCTAGGAAATCAGAAGCCCATGGACCAAGCTGCATTCCTAACGCTGCTTGAGTGAGTTCGATTCCATCCAGTCCAGTTTGTTTATAAGCTCCTGTGAACAGGATAATAAACGCGGTGCTTGTACAAATAACCAGCGTATCAATCAATACACCCAAAGACTGAATTAACCCTTGCTTGGCCGGATGACTTGTCGTTGCAGTGGCAGCAGCGTTCGGCGCACTACCCATACCCGCTTCATTAGAGAACAAGCCACGCTTGATCCCGTTCATAAGCGCAGCCCCTACAGCTCCACCGAAAGCTTGCTCGAAACCAAACGCGCTTTTCACGATAAGTGCAAGTACATCTGGCAATTTGGTTATGTTGATGAGAACAATAAACAATGCTGTACCAACATAAATTACAGCCAGCACTACCACAATCAGCTCGGACCATTTCGCAATTCGCTTCACACCACCGAAAATGATAGCCGCGAAAATCACAGCCATAATAATCCCCAGCGTGAATCGATTAACACCGAATGAATTCTCAAATGCAATGGTTATCGTATTCGATTGAACCGCATTAAACACAAGACCGAAGGACAACGTAATGAGCACCGCAAAAAGCGCCCCCATCCAGCGTTTGTTCAATCCTAGCTGCATGTAATACGCTGGACCTCCGCGGAAACCGCCTGTCTTATGATCTTTAATCTTGTATATCTGCGCTAAAGTACTCTCAATAAAGCTCGATGCCGATCCAATAATCGCAATAATCCACATCCAGAATACGGACCCAGGTCCCCCCAGTGATATTGCGAGCGCAACACCGGTAATATTTCCTGTACCTACTCGGGCCGCCATACTAATGGCAAACGCCTGAAAAGGAGAAATGCTACCAGGTTCACTATCCTTGGATTCCTTTATGACACGAAGCATTTCTGGGAATAGACGAAACTGCATAAATCGCGTTCTAAAAGTGAAATACAGACCACCACCGATCAGCATCACAATTAACAGTTTCGACCAGATAAAGTCATTAATAGTATCAATAAAATATTGAATTGCCTGCTCCATATGATGTTCCTCTCGTTGTATAATCTAGTCCTAAAATAACATTCTGAAAATCATATTATAACCTGTAAACTTCCCTACAAAACAAGTGGTTATTTGTGGTAAATGTACAGGGATTGATATACAACAAGACCATCCCTATTGATCATTATCAATTAGGATGGCCTAAAGTTCTTCATCATATTTCTAGGACTGTTCGATATTTGTATAGATGAGGATGGCATCTCTTAGAAATTCGGCTGTTCCAGGCTGTTCAGCATCATAGTATGCTGTGAATCGCTCATCATCGACGTACATCTGAGCTAGACCTGCATGGGCTTCTTTACTATATTCATCCCAATAAAACGTCAACCATTGCTTATGAAGTTCTGCTGCCTTTTGTGCAAGCTCACTTGCTGGATCTCCCTGCTTGAAAGCTTCCGATAGAACTGCTTTTACTTCTTGCTCAAGCCGAGTAACCTCCTCATATTGCTGTTCAGTCATGCCTTTCAGCTTGGCATTCGTTTGATCAATGGCATCATCACCATAACTTTTACGAATCTCTTTGCCATACTTCTTCTCATTCTCATCGACCATCGTCTGCTTAAATCCTTCGAATTTCTCTTCGTCACTCATACTCATTCTCCCTTCTCTTGAAGCAATGGTTTTGTCCACATTCTTAATTAACAGATCTAACTGTCTTCGTCTGTCCTGAAGCAGCTCACGGTGATGCCTTAGGGCGGCGGTACTGTCATAAGAAGGAGAGGACATGATTTCTTTAATCTGCTCTAGCGGCAGCCCTAGTTCCCTGTAAAACAAAATTTGCTGTAATCGGTCTACCTCTGCCTCCCCATAAATACGATAACCAGCTGTACTTAGCCTAGTCGGCTTCAGAATTCCAACCTCATCATAGTAGCGAAGTGTTCTCGTACTTATCCCTGCAAGCGCTCCAAGTTTCTGAACGGTATATTCCATGAGTTTACCTCCTGACAATTTCACTCTACACCTTCACGTAACGTTAAGGTCAATATTTATTTTCCCTTTAATACAAAAAATCGATACCCCAACATGGGTATCGATTTTAGTTAATCGTCTTTATTTCTTTCCTTGGGACTCTTTAATTCTGTTAAGTTCAGCTTTGATTGTTTCTTGTGATTCATAAGCATCAAGCTTTCCTGCCGGATCTAACGCAGCTGAACCATTTTGCTGCGAATGGACACCCATCTCTAAATAACGGAGCCTTTCCTCCACTCGTGTAAAGCCTCTTGCTAACTTTTCTTGATCAAGACTTCCAATGGTGGATGAGGCAGCTTTTACACTTTGAGCAGCTTGAAGACGTGACTCAAGAAAGAATAAACGATTCTGTAGATCTTGATGCATATCCGTTAACTGTACAATCTGTTCTCTTAGCGTATTAGCCTGCTGACGTATGACTTCTCTTTGTCCTTCATATTCCTGTACTAAGCGCTGATGATACAGCTTGTCCTGTACAGCAATTTCTGCAATAGACTCCTCGTTACGTTCAATCGCTAATTCCGCTTTCCGAAAATACTCATTATTCATTCTCCTCCTTATGATTACGCTTCTCCCATTCATCAAGCATTCTTCCGCGTTCGTATGACGATGTCATAGGCATGTTCATCCCAGTTACAGAATGATCCACTACAACAACAGGCATGTCTCCATAATTTTCTTTCAATCGGTTCATTCTGCCATGTGCAAGGAACAACAAAATCATGACAACAAGTCCCCAAAATGGTGTCATTAAGCTCATAAATGACAATCCAGTGAGCAGAGCTCCTGCCCATTTAAGCAGTCCTCGTCCCTTCGCCCATACGACAGCAAATGTTCCAAGTAAGAAGACTTTTATGAATACCATAACGAGTGCTGGTATACTCATCGGTCCCATAAAGAGATGAGGTCTAGCCTTGAAAATACCACCTCTATGTCCAAACTCATGCCCCCGCGCAAATCCGCGAGACAACTCGTTATGCCCTACATGACCGATCACACTAACTGCTTTAATACCAAGCCATAGGATGACAATTGCCAATAAGCCTATCAAGAGCCATGACAATCCCCGCTTCTGTTTCATAATCTCTCTTCCTTTCCTTAGATTTGTTTTGTCTTACATATCGAAGTATAGAACCCTAACCTGAGGATGAACTTAGGGCAGGATTATGACACCCTTAGGCCCCGCTGAGTGTTTGCTGAAAGCCAATCCCCTCTGTACAAAAAAACAAAAAATCCTGCTAAGTCTATGAGACCTAACAGGATCATGTATGGCAGTACTTTAGCTTATTGCCAAGCGTGTATTTGTTTTGTGAATAGAAAGCCACAGTGATGCAATCAGCACCAACTCAAATATGTTGGTTGCTGCAGAGCTAGCTACCGGTATAGGAACGGCACTACCGATGGTCATAATGAGTGTCCCCCAGAACAACGCAGAAGTGACCCTTCTCTTCCAGAGGGTAACTCCTGCTATAAACAACGGAATCAAGATCAGAAGAACCATAAGCGGAGGACCACTCCCCTTCTCTACGGGCACATAACGCAAAGCTCCATACTCCAATACAGGCTTAATCGCTAAAGAAAAAGTTTCCGTAACCAGCTCTAGCACAATAAGTACAATTGTGAAAATCCAAGATCCCCAAATGGCTATACCTCTTTGAGCCCATTGGATACCAGATCGCTGCATCAGACCTAGTGAGATCACAGTCAGTAGTGGTGTGCAGAAGGCATGCAACCAGAAACGGAGTAGGTTCATACGCTCTAACATTTCCCCCTCTCCAATCCATTTCCCAATACCCATAATACCGTTATCCCATATGAGCGCTGCTGTGACGATAAACAACAAATAACGGATCGGGTGAGAGGAATCCTGTTTCCACAAAACGATCCCAACACCAAACAATACGACATATAACCCCGTAATAATTAGGTACAATACAGAATCCAACTAAACATCCCCCTTTAGCTTCTAGTCGTTCTCTCTTCAATCTTTATGTACCCCTATAATCAAAAAATAACGCCTTTACAACAATTTTTGTCCACCAAGAAACATAAACTGGCGAGAGGAATATTGAATTGTTTTTTATAATGAAAGAATCTTTCTATGTAAGCGCTACACCATTTCTTCAACTTGGGAGGTTATGATGAGAAAACTTCGCATCGGTATGATCGGATACAAATTTATGGGGAAGGCACACAGCAACGCTTACCGTTCCCTGCCTATGTTTTTCCCTGATGCTGTAAAACCGGAAATGACGGCGATATGTGGTCGTAATGAAGATGCTGTTAAACTTGCCGCTTCCCAGTTCGGATGGATGAGTACAGAAACCGATTGGAGAGAGCTGATTGCAAGAGATGATATTGATGTCATTGATATCAATGCACCTAGTAATGCACATAAGGAGATCGCGCTTGCCGCCGCAAAATCAGGTAAACATATTTTCTGTGAAAAGCCTCTCGCACTAAGCCTACATGATGCTAGAGATATGCTAGTCGCCGCAGAAGAAGCAGGAATTAAGCATATGACCGGATTTAACTACCGCTTCTCCCCTGCTGTTCAGCTTGTCAAAAAACTTATCGAGAGCGGGAGACTTGGAACCATTTATCATTTTCGGGCTTGGTTCTTGCAGGATTGGATCATGGACCCGGCGTTCCCACTTGTCTGGAGATTACAAAAGGATATTGCTGGTTCCGGTTCTCACGGAGACCTTGGCGCCCATCTGATTGATCTTGCCCATTATCTTGTCGGTGAAATAGACGAGGTGATCGGAATGAGCGAAACTTTCATTAAAGAGCGGCCATTGGCAGAGGTAATGACGGGACTAAGTGCCAAGGGTAATAAGAATGCTCCAAAAGGCAAAGTAACCGTGGATGATGCCACTTTATTTATGGCTCGGTTCAAAAGCGGAGCCCTCGGTAGCTTCGAAGCAACAAGGTTTGCAGCCGGACACCGGAGCACGAATTCTTTTGAGATTAATGGCAGTCTTGGCAGTGTGAAATTTGATTTCGAGCGTATGAATGAGCTTGATGTCTACTTCACTTCAGATGATAAGGATGTGCAGGGATTCCGCCGCGTACTGGCAACAGATCCTCCCCATGCCTACGCTGAAGCTTGGTGGCCTCCAGGTCACACCATTGGCTTCGAACATACTTTTATACACGAAATGTTAGAGTTCACGACCGCTATTGCAGAAGACAGACAGCCCGAGCCGAATTTCCGTGACGGTGTTCAATGTCAGGCAGTACTTGAAGCGGTCGAGTGTTCCATAGAAGAACGACGCTGGGTGAAGATTTCAGAATTATAACAACAAAGGGAGATGTACTTACCATGAAAAAAGCACTGATTGTATGGGGCGGCTGGGATGGTCATGAACCGCAACAGGTTGCTGAAATTTTTTCAGATATGCTTACAAAAGAGCAGTTCCACGTAGAGGTTGCGAATACACTTGATGCTTTTGCCGATGGGGAGAAGCTGAAGGAATTAGATCTAATCATTCCTGTATGGACGATGGGCGAAATTCCTCAGGAATATGTACAGAACGTATCTGCTGCTGTTCAGGGCGGTACAGGACTCGCAGGATGTCATGGTGGGATGTGTGATTCGTTCCGCAACAATGTAGATTGGCAATTCATGACCGGAGGCCAGTGGGTTGCACATCCCGGCAATGACAACGTGAAGTATACGGTGGAGATCAAACAGAGCTCTAGTCCGATTGTTCAGGGAATTGAAGATTTCACTGTCGTATCAGAGCAATATTATCTGCACGTAGACCCAGCAGTCGAGGTACTTGCCACAACCCGCTTCCCGATCGCGGACGGCCCTCACCGATTCAATAAGGCTGTAGATATGCCTGTAATCTGGACAAAGCGTTGGGGGCATGGAAGAGTATATTACAACTCACTTGGCCATCAGGCGAGCATTATTGAAATGCCGAGCGTTAAGGAATTAATGGCACGCGGACTGCTATGGGCCGCAGAAGGCTTCAAGATGGCTGAGAAGAAATAGAGGAGATAACGATATGCATACACAACGAACCATTAAAGCAGGTATTATTGGCTGTGGAAATATCAGTGGGATCTATTTGGAAAACGGCAAAAAATTCAGCACCTTAGAACTCATCGCCTGTGCCGATCTTGATCTGGATAAAGCCAGAATTCAGGCAGATAAGTATGATATCCCTTTGGCTTGCACGGCCGAAGAGCTGTTGGCCCATCCAGAGATTGAACTTGTGATTAACCTTACTATTCCGGCCGTTCACGCTCAGGTAAGCTTGCAGGTGCTGGAAGCAGGTAAGCATGTATATGTTGAGAAGCCCTTAGCCTTGACGCTCGAACAAGGACAGGCAGTGCTTGAGACAGCCGAGAAAAATGGTTTGCTTGTTGGAAGTGCACCTGATACTTTTATGGGAGCTGGAGTTCAGACCGCTCTGAAATTAATAACTGAAGGGGCCATTGGTCGACCAGTGGCGGCTACTGCGTTCATGATGAGCCGCGGTCATGAGTCCTGGCATCCCGACCCTGAATTTTATTACGCAGATGGCGGCGGACCGATGTTTGACATGGGCCCTTATTACTTGACCGCACTGGTTCAGTTACTCGGACCTATTCGAAGAGTGGCTGGTATTACGAGTAAAGCTCTACCAGAGCGGATCATTACGAGTGAGAAAAAATATGGTCAACCCATTCCTGTAACCGTTCCAACCCATGTCGCGGGTACGATGGAATTTCATAATGGTGCTGTCGCAACGATGATTACCAGCTTCGATATTTTCGGAGGCAGTTCACTTCCTCATATCGAAATTCATGGTACTGAAGGCAGCCTACTTGTGCCTGACCCCAATGGATTTGGTGGCACAGTCATGTACCGTAAATCTGGAGAATCCGATTGGACAAAGCAGCCTTTAATTCACGGATATGATGGCAATAACCGAGGAATCGGCCCGGCGGATATGGCTGAAGCTCTGCTGTTGCAACGCAAACACCGTGCCAGCGGCCATGTGGCTTATCATGTGCTGGAGGCCATGTGGGCATTCCATCTCTCTTCTGATTCTGGCAGTTACTATGACATGAAGAGCAAATGTGAACCTGCCGAGCCACTGGTCGGACGGCCTTTTACTCTGTAAAGTGCTTGATTTCAGGTATTGTATTTCTAGATATGTTGAACTACAATATAACCTAATTAATCAACGGAGGTGTTCCAATCATGATGATGATGACCGTGTTCTTGGCAGTTATTCAATAATGAATAATTGAATAACGCCTATGCTTGATACGAATGCTCTAAGATTTTTGACACGTCCGTAGACGTTTCTTTCTCATGGCATGCTCAAGCATAGATGCTTAGAAGAACTCGATCATCATAACTGCGATTGGAATGTACCGCCTTAGCAGGGCTAGTGTATACTGCTAAAAGCGGTTCAAAGTCGTGACTGATCCTATGTAGGGTTCGTCACGACTTTTTTGCGTTCTTTTGACCGAGTTCATCACACTACTTGAATGGAGATGATCTTGTGAAGTCGTTTAAATTAAGTATGGACATTCAAAACGCTAAGGAATATTTAACAGCTATTCTTGGCAGCACCATAGCTAATCTCTCCCCTATAGAGATGGGGGAACTTAGCAGAGTGTTCAGTTTCGAATGGGAGGGGCAAGCGTACGTTGCCCATTTTAAAGAAAACAAAGATTCATTAGTGAAAGCAAACTATATGTATGAAGCCTATGGTTCGCGTCTCCCCATTCCCAAGGTCATCAAGGTTGGAGAAATAGACGGCGGATTCTTCTCGATCACAGAGAAAGCTATCGGAAATCCGATAAGTACCTTTGCCCCATCCCAGCAAGAATTTATACTAACGGATGTTGCCAGACAACTGGTTAAACTTGGACAGTTGGACATGAACCATATCCAAGGTTATGGCTGGATCGGGCCAGATGGCAGTACCACATCTACCTCTTGGACCGAGACCATCGAAAAGTTTTTTGCGATTGACCCAGACGGATTTTATCAAGATTGGACACGGCTATATGACGAGAGTTTCTTGGAGCGTCCCCTATTCGAGGAGGGCTTCTCGGCGATGATGAAACTGCTTCAATATGCTCCAAAGAGCCCGCTCCTCGTGCATGGTGACTTTCATTTAGGAAATATGCTGTCAGACGGTAACAAGGTTACAGGTATCGTAGATTGGGAAATGGCTATGCATGGTGATTTCATGCTTGACGTTGCCGGTCTGCACTTTTGGTGGCCTGCTCTGGATTTCCCTCAAAAAGTACGAGACATATGTAGGTCACACGATATAGATATTCCTCATTTCGAGGAAAGACTTCGCTGCTACATGCTGTTCAAAGCGGTGGATGCACTCCGCTTTTATGCGAAGCAGGATGCCAGACCGAGCTATGACTATATAAAGGAGCGAATAAAGCCCTTACTTCTGGACAACTAGATGCATATCTATGATAAAATTGCCGGAAGGAATACTTCCTTTGATGCCTATGATGTCTGGTGGTGAACATGTAGTATGAAGTTTTTTTATCAGGATTGGCATTTCGAGAGCGAATTGCCGCTCACGGTCATTTCTCAGAACAATATCAGCTACCATTCCCACTGTCATCCGGAAGTTGAACTCATCTATGTAGAATCCGGATCAATATGGATCGGAGTGAACGAAGAGAAACAGCTTGTCAGAGAAGGTGGGTTTGTCGTATGTGGTAGCAATGACATCCATTACTTTGAACATGACAAGGGTAAAGATTCAAGGGTACTTATCCTGATCTTCAAACCGGAATTGCTTGGTTCCTTGCGTATATGGCCTGGCGACTTCCAGTTCGCTACTCCTTACTTGTCGCAAAGTGCGGAAACAGCCTATTTAGTTGATCTCATGTATTCGATTCTTCAAGAGAATAAGGACACCCAGACTGGATATACCATGGTCATTAAGGGTCTCCTGCTTCAGCTATGTGGCTCCCTTCCAAGATACATCCCTACACTTCCCAAGGATAAGGAGCCTCATGAGCAAAGAGCACGGATGCAGAAAATCCTGTCCTATATAGAAAACAACTGCTGCTCAGAAATAACACTTGAATCGATTGCCCGGCATTTCAATATGGATCCCCATCATTTCAGTCGAACCTTTAAGTCCACACTTGGGTTCAACTTTAAGACATACTTGAACACCGTTCGTATATCTCTCGCTGAAATCAAACTGGAATCCACAGAATTAAGCATTACAGACATTGCAATGGAATGCGGCTTCACAAGTATTCGAACTTTCAATCGAGTATATAAATCGTTAAAGGGACGCCCTCCCTCCCATCTACGCAAGGGAGATTAAAGTCATCACAATGCATGCGCGGCATCTTCCAATATAAAACAGCCTGCTCTCCCTAGACAATATCTAGGAAAGCAGGCTGTTTTCATTCAAGTTGTGACCCAAAATTCATGTGTATCTCTTAGAGACTACTTTCAACTTCGCTGCGGGTTGGCATGCCGCCTTGGGCACCAAATTTCGTAACCGACAGTGATGCTGCACGATTCGCAAATTTCAAGCTATCTTTCAGGCTCTTTCCTTCTGCTAATGCCACTGCGAATGCTCCATTAAACGTATCACCCGCACCCGTTGTATCCACTGCATTTACGGTATAACCAGACACGACAACTTCCTCTGTACCATCAAAATAACGGACTCCGTTCTTACCTTCTGTTACTAACAGCTTATTCGGATAGCGGCGCAATACATCACTCAGCGGCTCATCACCGAATAGAATAGCTGCTTCATGTTCATTCGGCGTAATATAAGCGGCCTGTTCAACAACAGACTGCGGTACGAATCGAGCAGGTGCAGGGTTCAGCAAAAGCGGAACATTATACTTTGCGCACATTTCGCTGACATGAACGACGGTTTCTTCGGGAATTTCTTGCTGGATCATGACGATATCCGATCCCTTAATAGCCTCTTCTGCTTGATCAACATAAGTCGGTGTAACACAATCATTGGCAGCTTTAACGACTACAATACTGTTATCTCCCTCAGCCAATATGATGTGAGCTGTGCCACTCTCCATACCAGCAATCGGTTGTACATAATCTGTGATCACACCGTTTGATTTGAAGTTGTCCAAAATCGAGTTTCCCAGATGATCATCGCCAACACACCCGATCATCGTTACTTCTGCGCCAAGTCTAGCTGCAGCAACAGCTTGATTGGCTCCCTTACCTCCAGGGACTGTCTTAAAGCTATTACCAAGCACGGTCTCCCCTGCAACGGGACGTTTATTTGAAGATACCACCAAATCCATCGAAGCACTGCCTACTACCGTTATTTTCGTCATCTCTTAATCAACCTTTCTTGTTGTCTGTCGTTCTATAAACTCCACAGGGAATTTCATACTGTTTCGTTCTACATGCTCGCCTTCAATAAGCTGAATGAGCAATCGCGCTGCTTCGCGCCCCATTTCATAAGCCGGCTGATGAATAGTAGATAGGGATGGGGCGAGCAGTCTGCTTAACGGAATATCGTCAAACCCAATAATCTGTACATCTTCCGGCACCCTTTTCCCTAACCGATGCGCCTCCTGCAATACAGCGGATGCAACCATATCATTACTCGCTATAATGCCATCCGTGTCTGGGTACTTACGGAATAATTCCTGAGCCCAATCTTCGGCTTCGGTTAAAGAAAAGGATGTCGTTTCAAGCACATTATAGTTAACACCTTGTTTATCCAGAACCTCAATTGCTCCCTCAAAACGGTCAATAGCGGGGCGCACATGCGCTGGGCCTTGCAATACAATGATCCGTTTACTACCACGCTGTACAATCTCGCGAGCAGCGATCCCGCCACCTTCTCGACCATCGGCGTAGACGGAAGGACGATCATTCGAGGTTCTATCTAAGAATACAACCGGTATCTTTAACCCGGTGTAAATGTCAGCATCAGGATCGTTCGTTGAGGAGATAACACCCACGACATTGTTTTGTACGAAGGTCTGGATATAGTCCATCTCTTTCTGCAGGCTTTCATCACTATTCCCGAAGATCAAACGGTATTCGTTCTCCTGCATCTGGTCTTCCACACCCCGAGCTAACTGTGGGAAGTATGGATTCGTAATGTCCGGAAGCAGCAATCCAATTAACTTCGACTTTCTCTTATATAAAGAACGCGCCACTTCATTCGGTGTATAATTCAGCTGACGAATCGCTTCATCTACTTTCTTGCGAGTATCTTCGTGTACGTATCCGTTCTGGTTCAGTACTCTTGAAACTGTCGCAACAGACACACCTGCGGTGATTGCTACCTCTTTAATTGTCGCCATGATCATATCTCCTTATCCATGTGTAACCGGTTACACATATACATTATCATATCATTTTTTTTGTTGCAAGTATTTCTATGAGAGGAATAAGAACAATTAATGTAATTTCCTATAGAAATAGAGGAATGCAGACTCATCATACTGCACTCCTCCTTATCTTGTAATCCAAACTCACTGCTTATGGAGTCAGCGACCGAGCCACTCGGAACCCACAATTACCTGTTGAGCTATCTGGTGTATTCGAGCTTCGTGCTGCTACTCGATAACGATTACAATAGGATCTATGACATAAATAAGAGCCTCCACGCATGGATCGTCTTCCTGTTGCCTGCTTATATTCTGGATTATGTGCCGCTGTCTTAAGGTGATAAGCAGGACTAAACCAATCACTGCACCACTCCCATACGTTCCCTGACATATTATATAGTCCATATCCATTCGGTCCATAGACATCAACTGGAGCTGTACCAATATATCCATCAAGGGCACTGTTATGGGTTGGGAACTTCCCTTGCCAAATGTTGCAACGATGCTCGCCATTCATTTTTAGCAGGTCTCCCCAAGGATATGTCTTCCGCTCTAACCCTCCTCGAGCTGCATACTCCCATTCCGCTTCCGTTGGAAGTCGAACTTCTGCCCATTTACAGTAAGCCTCTGCATCATTCCAAGATATATGGATAACAGGATGATTCATCCGGTCCAAAATATGAGAATCCGGACCTTCTGGCGTACGCCAGTAAGCCCCCTCTACTACGAGCCACCAAGGCACTTCCTGAGGCACATTCGCAACCGATTCTTTGATCTGTTCTGAAGCTAGCAGATGAAAGACATAGGACCAGCCAAATTGTTCTGCTTCTGTTATATATCCCGTGGCATCCACGAAAAGCTTAAAATCTGCATTTGTAACCGCATACGGAGAAATCTGAAAAGAATCCAGTTCAACCTGACGAACAGGTCCCTCACCATCCGCTGGAAATCCTTCCTTCGTATCTGTTCCCATCGAAAAAGACCCGCCAGGAATCGTTACCATGTGATCTAAACTCGGCTTGCTCACATCTTCAACCACCGTTGCATCTTGCTGCGTGTTCCCCGATTTTTGCAATGTGACTTGTTCTCTGGTACCTGCACAGCAGGATGTTGGTTTGTTCACTTGAATGCCTCCAAGGATCGTTATAGTACACTGAATTCTCTCATAACTTTTGAAAGTAACGAAATAAATTCAATCTATTAAAATAATACGATGCCTGCGGCCCCTGCCGCAAGAATAAGCATAAATGGATGAAATTTATATTTTAACAAGAGGAATATACTAACCCCACAGATCAGGAGAGTACCGATACTCACCCAGGAAATAACGGATTCCTGTTTTCCCAAAAAACCAAAGTGAATAGCTGCATAGACAATAAGCCCCGTTACAATAGGCCTTAGCCCATAAAAAGACGATTTAACCCATTTGTTATTTTGCACGCGAAAAAAAAGCGCCGCTAGTCCGATGATAATAATTAGAGATGGAAGTACCATCCCCAAGGTCGACATGATCGCTCCAAGCGGTCCAGCAGCTTTGTAGCCAATCAGCGTGGCACTATTCGTGGCGATAGGTCCCGGTGCCATACCCGCAAGTGAGACTGCCTCTTGGAACTCTGTCATGGTTAACCATCCGTTACCAGAGACCTCATATTGAATCAATGGAATGACCGCATATCCCCCGCCAAAAGAAACGAAGCCGATTTTTAAAAAGGTAATAAATAATTCCCAGAGCATAACTCTCCTTCTTTCCAATAAGTCCATTAAATGTAGTATTCCGGATAGATCGACTCTTGGTTGGATACAGACTTATGCTCTTTCTCCGTGCGTACTTTAAGTCCGATCCATTCCTTTCCTTTAACCAACACAATACCCGCTAGTAAGCCGAACACAATCATATATATCGGGCTGATTGGGACCAGCAGCAAAATTAAGACGACACTAACCGCCATGAAAGTTGTTGCCACATCAAACACCGCTTGTTTCGCCATCCGATAAGCAGCCATAAGGATCAAGGCAATAACTGCTCCTTGCACCCCTTGCAAAGCCGCTTCGACCTTAGGATTATCATGGAAGAGGAGGTAGAAGACGCTTAGTGCTATTACGATCAAAAATGTCGGAAGCGTAATTCCTGCAACGGCTGCTACAGCGCCAGCTAATCCAGCTTTTCGATATCCAACAAATGCGGCTGCGTTCACCCCTACACCTCCTGGTGCCGATCCTGACAGTGAAACCATGTCCGCCATTTCCTTCTCATCAATCCATTGTTTCTTCTCTAGGATTTCCCTCTCGATGACTGGAATCATCGCATAGCCGCCACCAAAAGTTGAAGGACCGATCCGAAAAAAGGTCGCAAACAGCTGCAAAACCATGCTCCATTTATCACGCGTCATACTCATCAATCTCCACCTCCTTTCATTCGTTAACTCCATTGTACCACCTTTATTTCATTTTGGAATAAACTTTAGTAAAATCAGATCTCAAAATATAATAAATGGATAAAAAAGGCTATCAAACAAATGATGTAAATTCTATTTCACATAACTAACTGTTATACTCATCGCACTTTATACTAATATGGTATTAAGTAAGCCGTGGAAAAAGCACTATTCATCCGCTATAATCAGGATAACAATTCGCAAATTCAATTCAAGGAGAATCAGGAGAATCGAATGCAGAATGAAAACATTCCATCGTCTAAAAAACTCATTTATTCTTTCATCGCTGAAAAGGGAACGGCAGCAAAAGCTGACCTGCTAGCATATACGAATCTCACCAGCAGTACTCTAACCCGTATGCTTGAGGAAATGATCGAGGAAGGTTTGATTCAAGCTGCTGATTTAGGCCCATCCCGAGGTGGACGACGACCTATCTTGTATCAAATTAATGCTGACTACGGATATATTTTCGGACTCGAAGTATCGAGGATTCATTCATCGCTTGGGCTGTTTGATATGCATCTGAACCCGAAGTCACTCATTCACTGGCGTATGGATGAAGCAATGACCCCTGAGCGTTTCTTCGAATACACCATTCGTCAAATTCGAATGTTTCTTAGAGATCATGGCATTGCACCTGAGAGAGTACTCGGCCTTGGAATTGGAGCTGTAGGTCCCTTGGATCGTTCGGCTGGTACTATTCTCGATCCTTTGTATTTCCCAGCTAAGGGTTGGTCTCATATTCAGATTTGTGATTTATTTCAGAAAGAAACAGGATGGCAAACTCGCCTTGAGAATGGCGCTAATGCTGCATTAATGGGCGAACAATGGGCGCTTCGCCATGAGAATATTCAGCATGCACTATATGTTCATGCCGGAGTCAGCTTGCGTTCTGCGATGATGTCACACGGAAGAATCGTCCATGGAACCATGGATATGGAAGGCTCCATTGGACAAATGATTATTCAGACGGATGGACCAAGGTTAAACAACTCTGGCAATTACGGGGCCCTCGAAGCCTATGCCTCCATAGAAGCATTGGAGAAGCAAGCACAGACACAAGCGAAGATGGGTAGATTCCCTCTGCTTCAACATAAAGAAGTCCCGCCAGAGCAGATCAACTTCGATCTACTGCTGCAGGCTCAGCGTTCGGGTGATTCCTACGCGCAGGAACTATTCAGCCAATCTGCCACTTATTTCGGCATTGGACTAGCTAACTTGATTAATATTTTTCATCCAGAGAAGGTTATTCTGGGCGGAGCATTGATCAATTCTAGTCAGATGTATTTCGAGACAGCTACGGATATTGCTATGAAAAATGCCTACTACTACCCCAAGTACACCCCACAATTCTCTAAAGGACAACTCAAAGAGGCCGCCGTCGTTACCGGGGCCGCCTTGAATGTATGGAAAGCTATGGAGTTGTAGACACGTTCACCTGATCTCTTATACAAGCTCTCTTGTACAAAAGTACGATACTTAGATACTTAGATGCTTAATGAGTTCAGGTGTCTCCCTCTTATTCAACAGGTGATAGCTCCGCTTCTGTCACCCATTTATGATTCGTAACTTCCTCACCAGATTCCGTATCCTTGTAATTCACCATGTAAACAGTTGTTGCCTCAGCAGAATCGATGACCGCGGTAGCGCCATCCATCCCTTCCATATGGTCTGCTCTTAAAGTAACCTCGTCTCCTTCTTTAAAAGGTTCTTCTCCATGCTTGTCAATCTCTTCATGAATGACCCATTTATGATCCTTTACCTGTTCACCACCCGTAGTAGGTGTATAAGATACGCTATATACCGTTGTGGTATAAGCACCTGTAATAATCCCAACGGCTCCCTGCATCCCCTTCATGTGATCTGTCTGAATAATCGCCTGGCTATCCACCGGATAGGTTGGATTCTCAGCAACAGCTAAATCCTTCGGCACTTCCCCTGATCCAGAATGGTTCATACCATCATGTGATCCATGTCCTTCATTCATTTCAATATTTGTCGAGTCTTCATTAGGAGTATGTGTATGATCACCGTTTTCTGCACATGCAGATAGTGTAAAGACAGCAGCTATCGAAATAATGCCTGTTAAAAATTTTGAATTTCGCATCCTCGTCACCTTTCTTGCTCCAATTTAGATCATAAATCTCTTTACCAACTAAATGTAAGTACCCGCTTTAGTGCTTTTTGAACAAAAGAGATGCTGTCTCTTTATCTCTGAGCGATTGATTAGTAATAACGCGCGTTCAATATTTCCCCACAAAAAAACCTTGATAACCCATTGTTGTCTGGTCATCAAGGTTTTTAAATCTATCTTAATAAAGGTTGTACTCTCCTCTATTTACGTACGACGGCATACCCTTTGTCCTCCAGCAATTTGATAACTCCATGTTCACCCAGATAGTGGCCTGCGCCAACTACGATAAAATACTCTGCTTTCTTATCGCTCTTCAGATAACCATCGATTTTATCAGCCATGCCTAGATTCCGGTCAATCAGCATCGCTTTATTATACTCTGGGTCAACGGCCATGCTGTTTGTGAACTCGAGCAACAGTTGATCATTCCCTGATTTCCACATATCCGTCAATTGCCCTACGCTGTCATCCAGCGTGTCGAAATTATCCAATGTAGATTTCAGATTCTTCTCTTGAAGCTCCTTGGAGAAGCCATCGAACATGCTCAGTTGGGATTGATAGGACTCCAGCTCAAGGACCGGCAATTTGCGTTCAATCGCTTTCTGGATGAAATATAAATCGATACCGGCTTCGGCTTTGTAGCCAGCTGCCATCGACTTCAGACTACTAATGGTCGTCTCAACTACCCATGGCTTAAACGCGTCCAAGGCATTAGGCTGCATCTCGTATTGTTTAAGAATTTCTCCTAATTTCGCATATGTATCTTTGGAAACATGATCCTTCAGTGTCGTACCATCCTGATACGTCCCCTTATTCATAATCAGTTGCTGCTGCTCTTTGTCTGCCGCTTTGCTGATGTCAATCTCAACTCCGAGATAATCCGCTTCCGCAAAAGCTTCTTCAAAGGCAGAACGCAGAGGGTAAAAGCTATCGTCAGCAATATGAATCGATCCGACAAGATAAACGGTATTCCCGTTATTCTTCACTTCCCACATGAAGCCACGTGCGCCTTCCTTAACTGATTTCGATAGCAGGAGCACTGTGCGGGACTTCTGGTCCCAGCGCACTTCGTAGCCAGCAGCTTCACCAACGATTCTAATCGGTGCATAGGTTACGCCATTAATCTGTTTGGTCTTACTCTTTAACGTAATCTTCTTGCCGTTAATAACAACCGAGATGTTTCCATCCTGCACACCCGTCAGCTTGACATTCATTGCCTCAAGCGTTGTTCTCAAAGGGACCATGGTAGTACCTTGATCAACGATTGGTACATTCATCGTAAACTCAACGTTTTGATTATTCACTTTCAATGCCATCTGTTGTGGAGCAGCCCATGCAGGAGCTGCTGATACGAGCATGCCTGCAGAAATGATGAGCGATAAGAGTGATCTTTTCCAATGTTTCATATTAGACTCTCCTTCATCTTCCCATAATAGAGTTTCAAATGCATAACATTAAACCCTCGATAACAACTCACTATCGTCTTCGTTCTTGGAATCTTTATTCCATAGTTCTTGGAAATAACTATTGTTGTTATAGAGGTGATCAAAGTTGCCTTCTCCAACAATCATTCCATCTCTGACAAGTAGAATCTTATCTACATTCTTCACAAAACCAAGTCTATGCGCAATAATGACTACTGTCTTCTCCTTATAAAGCGTTAAAATCGTATCCATAATACTTTTTTCCGTTATATTATCAAGCGCAGATACTGGCTCATCAAGGATTATTAAATTTCTTCTCTGTGCAATGATTCTACCAAATGCTAATCTTTGTCTTTCGCCACCCGATAACTTCATTCCTTTTTCGCCAACTAATGTATCAAGCTTTTCTGGGAAGCTCAGGATTTTATCTTTAAGATGAACTTTATCCATTATTTCATATATTTCATCATCAGGTATCTTCTCATCAAAAATAATGTTGCTGCGTATGGAAGTGTCAAATATCGGCGCTTCTTGAGAGATATATGAAATATGATCGTAAAAGCTGTTAAGTTTAACATTATCAATGTCATGATTATCAATCAATATTTTCCCAGATGACTTCTTCAAAAGCCCTAACATTAATTTAACAATCGTCGACTTCCCGCTTCCACTTAACCCTACTATCGCTACAGAACTACCCTTGTCTATTGAAAAAGAAATATGATTGAGGAAATTGGTATCTCCATAACTAAATGTCACATCTTCGAATTTAACTGCACCAGAGAAACTTTTTAATTCCTCTCCAGACTCTAAGTTTTTATCTTCAGGTGAGTTTAAGAATTCTTCAAATCTGTTGTAGGTCACTTTATTCAATTTGTAATCGACATAGATGACATTGAAAATCGCAACTGGCATATATACTTTATCAATAAACATAATCAGTGCCACGATCATACCAATCGAAGCATTTCCTGCTAAAATATTATTCACGCCGACAATCAACACAATAATTTTAATGATGTTCACCAAAAGAGCGAAGATAGCAAAGAATGATTCATGAATCATTCTGATTTGAGCACTTTTCTTAACAATATCATTTGCCGTCATATTCAGGCGATTGATTTCTTTTTCATATCTTTTGTTCACTCGAAAGACGACAAGCTCCATGAAGCCTCTTATGGAATACTTTGACATCTTCTCTTGGCTGACTAGTAAGGATGATTTGATATTGTATAAGAATTTCAACAGTATATTGGTAAGCACAAAAATAACAAGATAGCCAAAAGCAATAACGAACATGATCTTGATATTGTAAAAACTGATAAATAATAAACTGAAAATGATCGTTGGCAATAACTCATGAAATATCCTCAAATAGAAGGAATAAATCATGTTCATCCCTGCAGAGGCTCCATTATCAATTACCTTGATCATTTCTCCAGTACCTATATTTTGATAGGAGCGGTAATCAATTTTTGAGACTTTGCCTAATGCCATGACTTTAAGACGCTCTAAAATACTATTCGATAAGTACACTTGGGGATACTCAACAACATAACTGATTATCGTGGAGGCACCAAGCAATACCCCGTAAAGAATAAGCAGTTGCATAAGTTCTTCAAGCTGATTGACCACCAATACCTTATCTAGTATTTTTTGAAAAACCATTATTCCGTAGGTATTACAAAACTGCAGAAAAAATCCTAAAACGATATAAGCAACAATCCACCACTTAAAGATGAGAAAACACTTTTTTAACAAGCAAAATCCCTCCAGGATCTTGTTTTATTTCAACGGTACCTAATCTAACTATCGCCATTCTCACTTTTTATAATTAATTCCAAATCACTAAAAATCAATTACAAAAACTTCATCAGACGGATGCGATTTACTTATAAGACTTCATGTTTGGCTAGTATATAGTATACCACTTAGTATTTTATTCTAATGTATTCCACCCAACAATATTATTAATCTATGATTTATTATGGTTCACCACGAATTTCAAAAAATCATTAAAAAAGGTAACGGATACAAGTACATGCACTACTGTAAATAATACAAATAACTTTTCACTTCTTCATGTTTATATTTTCTTACTATGTTGGACAATTCCTCTATATCTGCCAATTCATTTGATTGAAGAACCTTGATCCCCCCTTCATAGAATCCATACTTTAACTCCTGAGTGACTACTTCTGTAATTGTATAAACTGTATTTTTTCGCCACTCATTCAGCTCGATCCAAGATATTCCGATAGAATCTTGTAGCAAATATTTCTTACATAAATTCGAAAGAAGGCTGTCATCATTTTCCTTCCATTCTTCAACTAGATCAACGATAGTCTGATCTGTTAAGCTCAGATAATCATTGATAGGCCACATTCCCCCCTCAATCAGTGGAAGCAAGGGAGCTGATATCCTAACTAGTTTATTTTGACTAAATAAAACGTTTGCTCTATTAAATAGGAGTTTTAATAGAACATCTTTCCCCATTACGTCAGGATGACCGAAACCTTCTTCAAATAGTCTCCTTTTTATCGTTACTAATTTTTCGACTTCCTGAATTATTTCCGGCGTAATAACCAATAAATCATTATGTGTTCGAAGTCCATTAATTAATTTATTTAGATTGTAAGATTCGCAATTAATCCCTGAATAATACAAATCCCTGAGATGATAGTCCAATTTATCAACACCAATTTGGGAAAATAATAATTCTTGAATCAATGGCTTAGAATCAGTACGAGCAATTATTGACAGAACATCATCAATCAGACCTGGCGTTCTCTGAAGAATATTTTTAATATCGCTACATTCTTCTACGATTTTTAAGGACCATTTTTCATGATATATTCCTGTTATGTTTTCGAAACAATGAGAGAAGGGGCCATGACCAAGATCATGTAATAATGCTGAAACTAGAGCAGCTTTTTCTTCATATAAAGTGATATCGATCGCGTCATTACTCTTCAAGTTTTTAATGAGCTTCCTCATATTCTCGTATACTCCAAGAGAGTGATAGTAACGATCGTGTACTGCTCCGTTCAGTTTATAAAATGTGTTCCCTTGTTGTTTCAGCTGCTTTAATCTCTGAAAGGGTTTTGTTAGTATCAAACCATATATATCCTCATCGAAAATATTAATAGTCCCATGAATTACATCCTTGAATTTTCTCAATTCTTTGCTCCTCTTTAAATTTATATGTATAGTTTTATTGACTCAAAGGGCCAACCATTATCGGTTGACCCTCGAAATTAATCATTTGATTTATCCATGAAATTCAGCGTTTAATTTCCCGATATAACCCAGTCCCATCTTCACAAATTCATCTGGACTATAAGTGTAATAAAAGGTGTTGTTTTCCAAATTATATATTTTCGCTGCATCCTCTAAAGATCTACCTCTAACAAATAAAGAGATACAATGCTCATCATCACTTTCATTTAAAGTTTGATGTGCAACATTAACAAGCCCGGAATTGGTATCTCCTACCTTAAGCACTTTACTTCCTGTGTACTTTAACTCAGCCTCTTCTGTTAAATCATCCGTGGATATAACATCCCATGTATTCTCTAAATATGATCCTTTTAATATTATTGTTGAGTATACCCATTTATGACTATGTACTTTGGCCACTGTATCTCCATTGAGCTTCTTTGCCTTTATTCTATGTAACCTAACTCTAAATCTGTCATCCTTGTCCATATGCAGTATAAACTTGTCCATTGTAATACGAGGATATTCCATATGTCTTTTATATGCTTCAAACAATTCATCATTATGGATAATCTCATTACATCTCAATTCTAATTGTTCAGGAAAACGAGAAAATTCTTTCAGAATTACTTCAAGCTTTTGACATTCCTCCAATGTTGTATTATCCCAGTCTATTTCATTCTCAAGCCTACTTATAAATTCATCCCATATCATAAATTAAAACACTCCCTAATATTAGTTTTAAGTTATTAAAGATAATATTAAATTTCCACAGCACTCCTCCTTTCAATAGTCAACATTATGTATATGATTATGATTAAGTAGCAATTAAGCTCTCTGAAAAACCAATTCCCCCCAAGCAGCTCATAACCTCTCTTAGCACTTCTTCACGTTTTTTACTTGAATCAATCTCCATGATTGGAATTCTATTAGTGTAGATACTAATCAAATCTCTCACTCTTTTTTGAAAATTAATAAAATCACTCAACGTTGGTTCATTAAAAAACTCACTTACTCCTAAAGTTCCTGCTCTAGCCTTTACTTTTCTTTCAAAGGCAATTTCCGGGTCCACTTTTAAATCAATGATATAGTCTGGTTGTGGCAATGATGTGCAGATTGTATGAAATATGGGATCATTCTTCCCGTAAATGGCCTCTTTAGCCAATGATCTGTAGTAATAAGAATCCAATACAATTGATATTCCCTTATTAATGATTGGTTCAATAAGATACTCGTATTCTGCAACAATATGACTTGCAACAAATAAAGACCTGCTCAGTGGTTTTAGACGATTTCTTATTGTATGAGGCTCTTCTGGAGCCGAATAACTAATTTCCTCATATTCACGGAGATCTTTCCAGTCCGCAACTTTTAAACCTCGTTCTATTAAAGACTGTAAAACCGTCGACTTTCCACTTCCATCCATACCAATCATTACTACAAACTTTCCTCTCATCAAAGTGCCTCCTCTAGTTTAGTTTTAACCGCCTGCACCTTCATATCTTTTCAGGTTTCTATTCCATAACTTGTAAGAAATGTAAAAGCACAATGGACCTAAAATAATGGCGATTATGCCATAAAAATCTGCTGATATCCCTTGTTCGCTTTTTTCTAATAAGACTAAGCTTGGATAGTAGTTAATCATCCCCAACGGAACAATCCAGGTGAGAATAAATTGAAGGGCAATTCCATATATTGAAATAGGATAAGCAATAAACTCTCTCATTTTACTGTATATACTGAATAGATATTTTACTCTTATAAACGTAAATGACATTGCTCCAATAAAAGTAATAATAGCTCCATGTAAAAAGGAAGCACTTATTATAGCTAAAACAAGATAACCTATTTTTATTACTGACCAATCTACATGAGATTGTGAAATAGCCCATATCATAATAGCTAATGATATAAATATGTGAGCCACATACCCAATGTTAAACAAACGTGCCAGATAATATATGAAAGGAGGCAATGGTTTGGTTAAATATTGGTCAAAATTTCCATTAATAATAAATTGTTCTAGGGACCCCATCGGTGTATATGTAAAAGATGCTCCTAAGGCATATGCTAACAGATTAAAACTGTATAAGAACGCGATTTCATTCCATCCCCAGCCATTGATCTCCTCAAACGTACTGATTAATAACCAAATAACTAAATATTTAGCGGCATAACCAATGACCTGCCCTAACGCACCCAATAAGAAGTCTGCCCGATACTCCATTTGGGATTTAATGATCAATTTAACAAAGTGAAGAAATAGGCTTAAATTCAAATTTTTACACTCCCAACTTAGTTCCTAGCAATTTGTTAGCCTCCTTGGACTATTAATCTCCGCGTTGCCTTATACCATAAGAATTTTGCTAATCCTCCTAGAATGAGAATCCATAACATACCTCCTGCTAGCACCTTTATTATTCCTGTCCCAGTGATCTTCTCGAGATATATTGCAGACGGGACAAAATTCAAAAACTGGAAGGGAAGTATCTCTGCAACTACTCGCCAGTTTTCTGGAAAAAACCATAGAGGAAGAAATGAACCAGAGAATGTCACAATAAGAGCACCAATCATCCATTCCAACGCAAATGTTGTCAGAAACCAAAAAGCAATAAGCGAAATTATGTAGCCTATTAAAAAAGAAATCATCAGTGTGAAAAATAAACTTAGAAGTGTATAAAAAATAGTTATTGAGTTGTTGGGCAAACTCATATCATATAAAAGTAAAGATATTGTAATAGTTGGTATTAAAACAAAAACAATTTGAAACATTACATTTCCCAGCTCTTGAAAGAATAACACTACTGGTAGTTTAATAGGTTTAGTTAAATCACTTACAATATTACCCGTCTTAAGTTTTGTATCGATGACTCTTAAAATATTATCCATTAGCAAAATAGAAATCACTGTATTCAATATTGAATACGTTATCATTTCGTTAAGTTGAACTCCCTCGACTACTCTATCCCCTAATATTGCCTTCCATATTGATGTTTGTATGAGTATGAAAACAAAATTCCCTATAATACGCAGCCATACATCTGATCGATACATCATATTAGATTTGAATGATTTTTTTGAAATTATCCAGTACCGAATCATATACTCACCAAACTTGCCCTTTCTGTCTCCACCAAATTATTCTTTGAAGAATTCAAACTATTGTAATAGTTACGTATTACGTCTTCGATATCAGAATCATTTAGAGAAAAGTCAACAATAACATGTTCCTTAGATAGATTATGTATAAAATCAATTATGTTATTAACATCCTTCTTAAATTTAAATGTCCTTTTATTACCCATGTTTGCTATCTCAGTGACATTTTCATAATGTATAATTCCCGGATCCTTGTAAAACTCAATCGTGATATACTTTCCTTCAGTCCCTAAAGAACTTAACTTCCTTATTGAACCATCGTAAATCAGTTCCCCTTTATTCACGATTAACAATCGAGGGCAAACCTCTTCAATATCCTTTAAGTCGTGAGAAGTTAATAAAATGGATACCTTCTTCTCTGTGTTAATCTGTTTCAGGAAACCCCGTACATTATCTTTTGCAATTACATCTAAGCCAATTGTTGGCTCGTCCAAGAAAAGAATATCTGGATTATGTATAAGAGCTAATCCTATTTCAGCCCTCATTCTTTGTCCTAAACTTAATTGCCTTACCGGCTTGTCAATAAAATCCATATCAAGCAACTCAATAAACATGTCTAAGGTATCTTTGTATAGGCTATCAGATACTTTATATATTTTTTTGTGTATTTCAAAAGAATCCCTGACAGGTATGTCCCACCACAACTGGCTTCTTTGTCCAAAGACAATCCCGATTTTTTTCGTTACTTCTAATCTGTGTTTACAAGGATCTAGTCCATTAACTTCAACAATCCCTGATGTTGGTACCAGTATACCTGTTAGCATCTTAATCATAGTAGACTTCCCTGCTCCATTTGGACCTAAATATCCAACTGACTCCCCTTGATTTAAAGTAAAAGAAATATTCTTCACCGCATTAATACTTGTATATTCTTTTGTTACTAATGTTCTCCATACCCCCCAAAAACCTGAATAACGCTTAGATTGCCTATATTCTTTATGTAAATTCTGGACTTGTATCATATATCCCCCTATACATAACTATAATTTGAGCAGAGTAGCAGTACGCCAAATGTTTTTATCTCCAAACCAGTACGGGCTTAACCAATGAAAAATACCTTCATGAACTTTCTCTTTTAACATAATCGAAAATGCAGCCTTGCCCTCAACTGTTAAAATCGATTTTTTTGGTATTTTAATTTCAATTGTATTATTCTTAATCACCAGGTCATATTTATGTTCAACATTTCCCTGCTCCTCCACTTGTATGTAATATCCAGACTCAAATGAAATTTCTACATTTACTGAGTAAAATTCATTGGAATCAAGTGTGGGATCGATAAAATTCAGAACCAATTGGTAATCTTCCACATTACTCATCATTAAAGGGTCTATTTGTAATATAAAAGTAAGGGTATCTTCCGCGGATCCATCTATATAACATTTGTTATTAAAATTATATTTAGCATCTGACACCATTAAACACGGCCTATCCTGAACATGTAATGGACTGCCCCAATTGATGTTACTCTCGCTATAGCAAATTTGTTTTAAATTCCTCAACAGCCTATTTTGTCTTAATTGATTCTCTTCAAAGAGGCGTTCTTTTATTCCGATCTCCCAGTTGATTTGAAGCATATTGTTAGATGAACTAAACTTACTAATAATATCTTCAGATATGAAATCTTCGAAAATTTCATTCATAGCTTTTAAGGCGCTTTGTATTGAAAGTGTAATTGAATATTTATAAGATAAATTCAATATCTCATCCCAATTAACTTCTATGCTCTTGGTTAACAAATAAATATCTAGGTATTTATTTAACCGAGGTCCTCTATGAAACCATTCCGCATCATTGTAAGCACTCTCAAGTAAGTACAATAAAGTGTAATTCTTATTTAAAGTCACAACAGTAAGGTCCTTAACTGTCACTTCTTCGGTATTACTCATGAATTCACTGATTAGCTCGGGAAGAATTATTGATTTGTGAATACTAACTTGTAATTCAATTTTTATATATTTATCCTTTTCGTAATAGTAATAGTATTCAAAGTATTCATGGTGGTCATAATCTTTCCTCATCGGTACGTTAAGATATCTGTATCCATCGCTAAAATCAAAAGCAGACCTTTTACCACAAGCATGAAAATAACCTTTTTCAATTAGTAATGTATGCATTTTAGACACATCTTTAATATCTATTAAAATGTCGATGTCCGAACAACTACGAGTGTAAAGATTGTTATGTAACATATTAGACAAAACGATACCTTTTATAATTACAGCATTTAAGTTATCATCACTGATCATTGCAGAAATGGCCGACAAGGTGTGATAAATTTCGTTTATTTTACGACAATGTATGTTGTATAAATCTTCAAATTTTTCTTTTTGTTCATGAGGTACAAACTGATTATAATCCTGATAAAAATATGGTAATAACTTGTGATTGTTAAGGATTCCCTCCATCTTGCTCCATTCAATTTTGTACTTATTAATTTCAAGCAACTCATCCGCACGATTATTAACTAATGACAGCATTACTTTTTCCTCAAGAGTATTCATAATTACCCCCCATATAACTTCCTTTTTATTTCTTTTTTTATATTTGAATACTATTATATCCAAATATTTACTAATGGTAAATCGAAATAAATTATACTTATCTACTAATTTTGTCATTTTAAGACTATCATTCAAATAAAAGTTAATATTTTCTTTTGCTCTTTTTCTTCTTGTAATTACATACTTTCAAAATAAAAAAATCCCCAAAAGACATGGGGATTTTGATTAAGAGCAATATTGCATCTGGTGTATTTGCTATAACTTCTCATATATTTTGAATTTTCAATTATTAGTACACTTTTCTCACTAATCTAACCATAACATCACACAATGTTCTACATCTTATAAGCTTTCATCGCTTTACCAAGCTCTTTCAAGCTAGGACGCTTACCGTACATGAGAACACCGGTGCGGTAGATCTTCGCTGACAACCAACCCAAGAGTAAGATCGATACGATCAGAATCGCAAGGGATGCGAGAATTTCCCACAGTGGTGGTTCCCCAAGACCGATACGGACGATCATCGACGTTGGCGATATGAATGGAATGTATGATGCTACCTTCATCAGCGTAGAGTTCGGTGCACCGAGACTGAAGATTGCAATGTAGAATGCTGCAAGCGACAGCATCGTAATTGGCATAATCGCTTGACCAAGATCTTCTGTACGGCTCACAATGGAACCAACAGCTGCGTAAATAACGGCATACAGGAAATATCCAAAAATGTAGAAGATAAGCCCGAATACGAGTAACATTGGATCAACAGCATTCAAATCTAAATTCAGGGATGATAATGCATCAACATTGTGCGGAAGCATCAAGTTCACAGCGACAACCACACCAAAAGCAGCAATCTGTGCAAGTCCGAGTAAGAACATTCCGATGACTTTACCGAACATTTGACTTAGTGGAGATACACTTGTAATGAGAATCTCCATAATACGGGAGCTTTTCTCCGTTGTAACCTCCGACGCAATCATGTTTCCTGTTCCCATCAGCGTGACGAAGAACAAAATAACCAGTGCATATACAACTACGTAATTGATGGCTTCATCTTCTGCTTTTTCAGCAGGCGTACCGTTCTCTTCTCCAGTACCTAAACCGCTGACACTTTGAGCATTAATCTGAACAGGGGTATTAATCTCTTTAATCTGCTCATCTGTGAGGGTCAACCCTTCTACTACACTGCGGGTCTTAGGTCCTTGGAGCGCAGCTTGCAGTGTAGATTGAAGCTCTGGACTAATAACATCATCTTCTGAACTATAAATTACAGCCGGGAATTTACTTCCCTCTTGTGCTTGAAATTGAATATACCCTTCGATAACTCCATCAGCTACATCTTTATTCAAGGCAGCTTCATCCAGCTTATCGTATTCCACCAGCTCGAAATTGGTTGTAAGACCACCCATCGCTTGGGTCAGATCTTCGGCTAAAGTTTGTTGTTGTTCATACACAAGACCAATCTTGGCTGGTCCTTCTGCTTTATCACCACTAAACAATTGAATGAAGAATGGAATATTAATACCGATGGTAATAAGAAGTGCAAAAATTAGCGTCGAGACAATAAAAGACTTCGTTCTTACCTTATTCATAAATGTAAATCGAATTACAGTCCACATACTATTCATTGGATTCACCTACCGCCTTAATGAATATTTGGTTTAACGTTGGTTCCTTCACTTCAAACCGGTGGATTACACTTTGTGACATCGCTGTATTCAGAATGGCTTGTGCTGCGTTCACATCATTGATTCGAACAGAATAGCCATCCTCTGTGCGGTTAACTCCCGTTACACCTGGCAGTTTTTCCAGCCCATTTACTTCATTAGAAGTACCTAGCACCACTTCCTCACGCGGGTAGCGGGACTTGATTTCTTTCAGACTACCTTTTACGACCGTGTTAGAACGATGCAAAATCGTAATGTTCTGGCACAGCTCCTCAACATGCTCCATCCGGTGTGTAGAGAATAGAATGCTAGTACCCTTGTCACGAAGCTCTTTCACTGTTGACTTCAGCAATTCCACGTTCACGGGATCTAGCCCACTAAACGCCTCATCAAGAATCAATATTTCTGGATTGTGAACAACTGCAGCAATGAAGCCCATCTTCTGCTGGTTCCCCTTGGAAAGCTCTTCGATTTTCTTATTGTAATATTCCGGTACTTCAAAGCGTTCAAGCCAGTAACGAAGACTCTGATCTGCATCTTTAGCGGACATCCCACGCAGTTGAGCCAAGTACGAAATTTGTTCACTTACTTTTACTTTGGGATACAATCCACGCTCCTCTGGAAGATATCCCATGATGCGGCGCAGATCTTTACTATATTGCTGTCCGTTGTATAGAATGGTTCCTTCGTCAGGGTAGATCAGCCCTAGCACCATACGCATCGTTGTCGTTTTCCCCGCGCCATTCGCTCCGAGTAGACCGTATATTTCCCCTTCTTCCACCTGAAGTGAAATCTGATTGACTGCTGTTTTGTCAGCATAAACCTTAACCACGTTTTCTAATTTCAATCGTTGCATTGTATGATCTCCTCTCTCTTAATCCCGCACGCCGGCAGGTTTATTCCCGTTGATCCACAAGCCTAGAACTTCATCTAACTCCAAACTACGTGTCTGTATAAATGGTATTCCAGCAGATTGTAGTATCTCCTCCACTTCCAAACATTCGGTTGTGACAAAAGATACCGTGGTTGCTGATTCTTGCTTAAAACTCACGATGCCCGGCAGTTCACTTACCAATAAAGAGTCCCCCGTTACCCAGCATTCCTTCCAGTTGTCTAGCAGTCCATCCTTTTCTACCATACCGAGCATTTTCCCATGATGCATGAGGACAATAAAATCAGCTAACCTACGGATTTCGTCAACTACATGAGTAGACAATACAATAGTGGTGTTTCCGTCTTTCATGCAGTTTCGGAGCTGATCGATCATTAACTTCCATGCAAAAGGGTCAAGCCCCGATGACGGTTCATCCAAGAGTAGAAGTTTCGGCCTAGGAGCTAGAGCTGCAGCAATTTCGAACTTTCGTCGTTCTCCCTTGGACATCTTGTGCAGTTTCACACTACGAGGTACCTCAAACTTGGATAATAGCTCATCAAAATAATAACCATCCCAACTGTTATACCAATTGGATCGGAAGCCCGCTGCTTCTTCGGCTGTCATATACTTCTCTTCGGTACTTAGCTGCTCTGGAACGAAGCCGATCTGTTGACGGATATCTATCGAAAGGCCATTAGAATTGGTTTCGCCAAACCAAGTAATCTCACCTTCATCTGGGAGCACGGTCTGAATTAACATGTTAAGGATCGTACTCTTTCCCGATCCGTTCGGTCCTACTAGCGCAATAATATATCCTTCTGGAATCGAAAGATCTATCGGACCTATATTTTTAGTACGCCGCCGCTTTGTGACATTACGTAGTTCAATCAATTGGGGTTCCACTAAGTTTCACCACCTTTTTGCTTATGATATTTACGCTGTACAATCTCCATAAACATGGCTTTCAAGTCTTCTTCACTGCAATGCACGGAAAGTCCCGTTTCGACAGCAGCTTCTAGAACCTCGATAATCGTTTCTCTCTTAAATCTTTCTCGCGTCTGATCGCCTACTCCGGCAACAAATGTCCCCGTACCTTGTCTTGTTCTCAGCAATCCTTCGCCTTCCAAATCCTGATATACCCGACGTACTGTAATGACACTGCAATTCAGTCCGCTGGCAAACTCCCTTATCGATGGCAAGAGTGTCCCCTCCTCGATCTGTCCGCTTATAATAAGTGATCTTAATTGCGTCTCAATCTGGTGATACAGGGGCTCAGCACTGTGCTCGTTAATTTGAATCGGGATTCGCACCTATTTCACCTCACCTTGTCTACATATTCCATGGACTTGCAATGCATTCCTAAATCATTCATCATGACAGATCTCTAAGCCTAATCCGCTTGTAAGTCAGACGACACATCAGTGCATATCCTGAAATACCTATGATCAGTGACCCCCACATATAGGGAGATAGAAGCTTCCACTTACCTGATACGTCTATTAGATAGTTAAACAGACTAAATCGGAACCCTACCAAAAACAATCCTAGAATGCTAATTGCAAACACCAGCGTAAATAAAAAGTTAGTCCAGAAATATGATTTTCCATTCTTCATACATTCGAAGTATACATAAGACCCATTAATCAAAATTCCAATACCGATCCATGTAAGTCCAAAAGCCACATAACTTGCCAGACTCATGTTGGCCCTTAGATCAGATGCAATCGCGTAAGTAACTCCGAAAAAAATAGTTCCATTCACGATAAAAGCACCTAACCCCATAAGCGCTCTGCTCATAATAACGGCCCCTGTAGGCACTGGAATACTTCGATAATAGAACAGCATCTGTGTGTATGAATCTTCAGTTAAGTATTTAAATGATCTACGTGAGAAGATAAATCCAAGCATTGGAATGAATACAAGCATCAAAAAGTCCGCAAAAGGATTTACAAACTCAGGCTCTTGAAACATACTGTTCACAAAAAAACTTAATACCGTTGCCATATAAAGCATAAATATAATGGTCCACACGATTTGCAGTTTGTCGTTCCTTAAATCTTTAGATATGATCTTCATCGCTTGGCTGACGGTCTGCAACACGGTTCACCCTTTCATTCGGTGTGTATATAGGTGTGCTTATCTGTGCTTACTGTGTATATCTTTATACACAGTATATAGTCCTGTTTTATCGTTGTCAACCCTAATTATTCCAAATTTGCGCATAAAAAAGGAGGCCGTCCAGCTGTAGAATTCTCTACAGAAGGAAGAGCCTCTCCTATGTTCTCTAGCCTTTAATGCTACATTCCAAAAATAACTTTCCATACCGGCTGCGTATGACCGCCTGGGTACAATAGGTATAACAATGTATACACGGCAACTCCGGTAATCGCAGTAAAGAACCAGATCGTCGCGGTTACACGTCCCCATTTACGGTGCTTCGAGTACTTCTCCTTGAACCCAAGAACAAGTGTCGTGATCCCAAATACGGCAGCAACCGTAGCCAGCGTAATATGAAAGATGAGGAATACCTGATAATATGGTTTCAAGTTATCCGGTCCACCCCACGCTGTATTTCCAATGAACACTGTTCTTGATGAGTAAATGATAAAGAAGATAATCGCTGCAATGGCAGCCCAGATCATCACCTTCTTGTGTTCATCTCTCTTGCCTTTGATGATTAGTCTCCATCCAATTGCTACAAGCACAGCACTAATTACGATAAATGTGGTGCTGATGGTAGGAAACAGAAAGAATAAATCCATGAACATCCTCCTTAAAAATTACACTTGATTGATACGACTAACTGGCAACTCCGTTGGCATTGGATCATCCTCTTTATTTTCACGCTTATACCAATGGAAGAATACATAAGCCAGCATAGATGCAAAGATGATCTCTTGGAAAAACTTCATGATGATTCCGCCGACCCGCTGGTCAATCCCTGGCTCCAAATATCCAAAAAAGGAAGGTCCACCGAACTGTTCCAGCAAGATGGAGGGATCTCCTGGCACACAATACCCCATTGCTTTAGCCCATGTGTTAGGATCACTGTAAGTTGCATACATCGGTTCACTTGAGAAGATAATCAATGCACATGCTGGAGTCAGAAGAACCATGTTTAAGAAGATAAATCCCATCTTCATCAGGCCCGAAGTCTTGTCCTTCTCAGGGATTGGCTGTATAATCGCCCACCACATTGTGATCGATGTAATAAACAGTAATAAATAGTACAAACGGTGAACCCAAAAGTTCAACATGACAAAGTCATGGATAACAGGGATATGGTAGAACGAAAATAAGCCGTTAAATACGACTGCAGCCACAATCGGACGCGTCAGAAAAGCAAGCTTCTTAAACGGATTCTTCCGATCGATCTCACGCCATAACCATACCGGAATGCCTAGGATCAATAGCGGTGTCGCCATTAAATAAGACATCGCCATACTCACCATGTGAAATGAGAACATCGTATGACCCAATAGATTTATCGGACCACCCTGAGCCATATACATCGTTAACATTCCAAAAACAAAGAGTGTCTTTCTGCCAGCGGATACAGGCTCACTCCCCTTAAATCGATTACTAAGCGGACCCGTAATTAAGAAGTAACCTGCTGTTACGATTAACATGAATGCAAGAAACAGCGGACTCCATTTTGCTGCAAACGAAAAATATTCTAAACCCAGCATGCCAAAAACCTCCCCTAATGGGTGGAAATTCTGTCTAAATTGTGACAAGGGCCTTCTAACAGAGAGAAACGGTTTGTCCGTCCAAATCGCAGACGGTAACCGTTTCTAAGGGAAGCATCAGCCCACTGATTCTGAGTCTCATGCCAATTTAATATTTCGAAAAAAAGAGGTGGCGCAAAGCCCACCTCTTCTTATTTTACCACCAAACCCAATACAATGCCATGACAATAGCTGTACTAGCGACGAAGAATCCGCCAACCATAAACAGGATCGGCATGAGATGACCTTTATCTTTCAAGTGCATCCAATACCCCATCTGTACAAACACCTGCAGTACGGCCATCACCAAAAGGAGTATTACCGTAAAGACTGGGTTTATCCCACCGGCAGCAACCATCGCAAAGGCGATCGCTGTCAACACAATAGAGAAGATAAATACGATAACATGTTTCTGTGGTCCTTCATGACGATGACGATGCTTAACCCCATGAAGTTCTGATTGCTGTTGATCTGCAGTCATTGTTTAGCCCACCTTTCCAAGTAGGTATACTACTGAGAAAATGAACACCCATACTACGTCGATAAAGTGCCAGTAGATAGCAGACACATAAATCTTCGGTGCTGTAACAACCGTAAGGCCTTTAGTAAACAGCTGACCGATCAATAATCCAATCCATACTACCCCGAATGCTACGTGAGCACCGTGGAAGCCAACCAGCGTAAAGAACGCTGATGAAAACGCACTTGTTGTCATTCCGAAATTCTTATGAACTACATACTCATAGAACTCATAAATCTCAATACCTAAGAATGCAAGACCGAGAGCGACGGTAACAGCAAGCCAAATCTTTAGAGACTTCACATTGTGACGGTGCATCGCTTGGATAGCGAATACACTGGTCAAACTACTTAATAGTAGGATGAATGTCGCCACCCCAGTAAGCGGAAGTGAGAACAATTCATTAGCTGTTGGCCCTTCATTCGTCTGGTTCCGTAATGCTAGGAACGTTGCGAACAATGTACCAAAGAGAACAGCTTCTCCACCAAGGAAGAGCCAGAAGCCGAGCACTTTATTACGGCCTTCCAAGGTCGCTTTTTCAGGCTCGTGAGGAAGTTCTCCGTTTACATGTTCTGCGTGTGCGGATGTCATGCTTTCCCCTCCTCTTCCAGTTCTTCAGGATCAATGTGATAGCCTGGATCATCAAACAGAGAACGTACAAGCATTGCGCCGAACGTTATCACAAGACCGATAATCAGAACAAGATAATTATTGAAGATAAAACTCATGAATGAGTTCGTGAACTTTTCGTCACTGAACATAAATCCGAGTCCTGCAATGAAAAGACCAAGACCCATAACAAATGGCAAGATTGTTGGCGAAGGCATGTGGATCGGACCAAGCGGCTCAGCCGGAGTCATCTCTTTGTTACCTGCCATCTTCTCTTTCCAGAAAGCATCCAGACCACGTACAAGAGGAATCTGTTTAAAGTTATACTCTGGTGGTGGAGAAGGAATACTCCATTCCAAAGTACGACCATCTTCCCAAGGATCAGCCGGAGCATCTTTCGGCTTACGTGATGTAATAGCAATGTTATACAAGAATAACAGAACACCGACTCCCATCAGGAAAGCACCGATTGTACTGATGAAGTTCATCAAATCGAGATCCTGGTTCGGAAGGTAGGTGACAATACGACGCTGCATTCCAAGCAAACCAAGGAAATGCTGTACAAAGAACGTCATATGGAAACCGATAGCAAAGGTCCAGAACGTCCATTTACCAATCGTTTCATTAAGCAAAGTACCGAACATTTTAGGCCACCAGTAATGCAATCCGGAGAATAGTCCAAATACCAGACCACCTACAATTACATAGTGGAAGTGAGCTACAACAAAATACGTATCGTGGAACTGGAAGTCAGCTGGTGCTGAAGCTAGCATGATTCCGGTTACACCGCCCATTACAAATGTCGGGATAAAGCCGATTGCAAACAAGTTTGCACTGGTGAAACGAATTTGTCCGCCCCACATGGTGAATAGCCAGTTAAAAATCTTGATACCTGTTGGTACCGCAATCAACATTGTTGCAATGGAGAATAGCGCATTGGCAACCGGACCAAGTCCTGTTGTAAACATGTGGTGAGCCCAAACCATGAAGCCCAAGAAGGCAATCAAGATCGTTGCAAACACCATGGAGCTATATCCAAACAACCGTTTACGAGAGAACGTTGGAATAACTTCAGAAATGATACCGAAAGCAGGCAAGATCAGGATATATACTTCAGGGTGACCAAAGATCCAGAATATATGCTGCCAAAGTACGGGACTTCCCCCCGCTGCTACATCAAAGAAATTAGCCCCAATAATTCGGTCGAAGCTCAGGAGAACCAAACCAACCGTAACCGCTGGGAAAGCGAACAAGATCATTGCAGAAGTAATAAATGAAGCCCATGTGAACATTGGCATTCTCATGAATGACATTCCTGGAGCACGCATCGTAATGATCGTTACCAGAAAGTTAATACCACCAATCAATGTACCCAGACCTGCAATCTGCAAGCCTATGGTATAGAAGTCAACACCGTGAGTTGTACTGTAATCACTACTCGATAATGGCGTGTATGACGTCCAACCCGCATCTGGGGCTCCACCCATAATCCAGCTTAGGTTCAGTAAGACTCCGCCGAATAAAAACGTCCAAAATCCGAGCGAGTTAAGAAACGGAAACGCGACGTCACGTGCACCGATCTGTAACGGAAGAACTGCATTCATTAGTGCGAAGATAATCGGCATAACGCCTAGGAAGATCATTGTCGTTCCGTGCATCGTAATCAATTCGTTGAACACTTGCGCGGATACGAAATCGTTCATCGGTTTGATCAGCTGCATCCGGATTAGAATCGCTTCAATACCACCGATACCGAAGAACAAACCACCCGCGAGCAGGTATAATACCCCGATTTTTTTGTGGTCAACGGTCGTTAGCCAGTCCATCAACCCTGAGTAGCGCTTGACGCTATGGCTATGAGCATGAGCATGAGCCAAGATTGGTACCCCCTTTAAAAGTTCTTGCTGTATTAATACTCCAATTTATAATTGGCCAAGTAATCGGCAATCTGCTCAATCTCTTCATCACTGAATCCGAGATCTTTAGGAGCAGGCATCAGGTTGCCTGGTTTAACAGCCTCTGGATCGGACAGCCATTCCACAAGATTGTCTTTTACCGGCTTCGAGCCTTTTGCACCGTTCGTATCATTCAGCAAGATACTCGCTACAGTTTCACGCGATCCTATACCTGTTAGATTAGGACCGGAGAATCCGCCTTGATCTCCCACAGCGTGGCAAGAGAGACAGTTAGTCTTGAACTTCTCAGCAAGCTGTGTGTCCTCTGGGAGTATGGCTGGCGCTCTGTTAGCTTCAATCCACTTGTCAAATGAATCCTGGTCAACCGCTTTCACGCGGAATTCCATGAAGCCGTGAGATGTTCCGCACAACTCGGCACACTTCCCGATATATGTACCCGCATTTGGTGTGCTAATCGTCATGTTATTGACGCTACCTTCCGTGTTGGTGTCCATTTTACCCGCAAGGGAAGGAACCCAGAAGGAGTGAAGCACATCAGCTGTCTTCAATTGCAAAGCAATCTTCTTATCCACAGGGATGAGCAGCTCTTGAGCTGTCTTCAAGTTATCGTATTGTGGATACTCAAACTCCCACCAAAATTGATGAGATGTAACTTTAACCTGTAATGCATCTTTGTCGTTCCAATCATTCTCACCATAAGCAAAAACCTTTTGAATCGTAGGAACCGCAAGTATGAGAACTAGGACAAGTGGAATCGCTGTCCAAATGATCTCTAACTTGAAGCTTCCCTCTACTTGCTCCGGAACCTCTTGTTGTCCTGGTTTTCTGCGGAATTTAATCAGCACGTACGTCGCTATGGCGAATACTACAATGACTACAACCACCATAATCGAAATCGAAAGCTTGATTAAATCCAATTGCCCCTCAGCTACCGGACCTTGTGGTCTCAATACCGACAAGTCCTCACGGCCGCAGCCGGACAAGAGCAAAGAAAACACGGCCAACAAAGGAAGGAGACGTTTTACAGTTTGCCACCGTTTCATCATTGATCTACCCCACTTTTCCGATTTTCGTAGATTACCATCCGGCGCAAACAGCGGTAATCTACCTGCAGTATCACGGATGAAATAATCCTGTCAATTAATGCAATCACCTATTAAATATAAGTTTAAGGTCATCTTTTGTCAATCATTCACAGGGAGTTCACAAATTGTTCGAAAAGTTGTCAAAGTCGCGCTGTATCTGATTTTGCAACCGTTTTCATAGTTTTCTTTCATAACTTGCCCCCCTCCTCTAATCTTGACATCGACAATTTCCAGCAAGCATAACATTATGTATATATATGGACTGAATGGCTGTTTTGAAACTTTTATTCATATAATAATGAAGAGAGGGACGTGCCCTCTCTCTTTATTCTGTTAGGATATAAGGGCCTTCCCGGGTGATCGCAATTGTATGCTCGAACTGAACCCCTACACTACCATCTGCTGATGAAATAGTCCATCCGTCATCCTCCCAGAAGACCGCTCCGGATGGACCAAGCGTAAGCACAGGCTCTATAGTGATGACCATTCCCTCCATTAGCCTTCGCCCTCTTCCTCGAACACCGTAACTAGGTACATCAGGCGGTTCGTGAATATGTTGACCTATGCCGTGTCCAACCAATGGCTTAACAAGACCGTAACCTCCAGCTAAAGCATGCTGTTCCATTACATATCCTATATCCCCCAAGGTGTTTCCTATCTTAGCCATACTTATCCCTTTATATAGAGCGGTCTTGGCTTCCTCCATCAAACGTGCAACATCCGGTTTCACCTCTGATACCGCATAGGTCCAACCGGAATCGGCAAGCCATCCATCCTTATTCACTACAATATCGATGGTAACGACATCCCCATGTTGTAATGGATTATCATTCGGAAATCCATGACACACAACTTCATTAACGGAAGCACAAGTAGCAAACGGAAATCCTTTGTAGCCCTTTTGTTCCGGAGAGGCACCTGCTTCCTTCAAATACGTTTCAACCTTTGCATCAATATCCAGCGTTGTAACACCTGGCTTGATCCATCTTGATATTTCTCGATGACAATCAGCCAGAATACGACCTGCTTTCCGCATATATTCAATTTCCTGCTTGCTCTTAACCCGGATCTTCAATTCCCTCACACTCCTTCTGCTGCATATTCCCGTTCTCGCATTAGCAAAGGGGATCGCTAACAATATATGTGTGAGTAGACGCAAAAAAACCGTTTATCAAGGCGATTGCCCCAAAAACGGTTTAAAGTAGTTAATCTTATGAAGAATTCAAGTTATGAAAAGCATGCAAATGGTTTCTCTTATGCGGGTTGAAGTTGTCTTAAGATACGGAAGAATTAAGTCTTCCCAGCTCATTCTCTACAACAAGAGTAAGCTCTTCTTCATATCCTCCCATAATATGATACTTCCGGACATACTCCTTTACAAATTTTTTCGGATCCTTTGGCCGGAAAATACGTGTCATTTCCCGCAGACTTTCTTTAACTTCATTGTGACCTTTCGTTGCCATGATGATCCCTCCCAAAACGTGGAAAATGATAACTCCGTTTAAGAGAATGCCGAAAAAGATCTACCCTGTTAAATTATGCTGACTGCAGTTCTAGCGGTGATAGGTTGATATTCAGCAACTTACCAATGCATCTGACACTTACATACCACAAAGGCATGTATTTGAATCATTAATCTATTGTATCATATTCCATCGTTTGTTTCATCTTTCCCAAAAAATGTTTTTTTGGGCAAAATAAATTTGTAACAGCCGAATGTGATCGTTATTTTGGTTAAGATACCTATGTATGTATGCCCGTCTATGCTAAACAAAAAGGAGACACAGCATATGGAACAACCTATACCCGTGCTCACAACACCTGCTGCCATCGTCCCTGCCTTTCCTACCGCAGAGCCGAATGAGCAAGGCTGTAATTCAGAGCTTCTTGAAAAAGCACATCAGACCATTACTCGCAGCTATCCCAAAATGTTCAGTTTCCTGATCTCCCGAGGCGGTAAACTCATTCAAGAAAAATATTACGGCAATCATCATGCGGGTACGCTTAATGATCTTCGATCTGCCACTAAAAGCTTTATCTCCACCCTTTTTGGTATGGCTGTCCATCAAGGCAAATTGCCGTCTATTGATACTCCTGTTCTCCCACTACTCAAGAATTATGCAACGCGCCGCACTCATCCTCTGCTTGAACGTATAACGTTCCGTCATCTGCTTACAATGACTTCCGGATTCGCATGGCAGACTGGAAAAAAGCTCGGAGAGCCGCTGATTCATCGTTTTCACCGAAATCGAAAATGGGCTTCCTATGCTCTAGCACTTCCGATTATGGAAGCAGAAATGGGGACTTTTCAATATAGAAGCACGGATTCCCACCTTCTGTCTGTCGCACTAAGCGAAGCCACAGGAATGGATGCCCTAACTTATGCAAAAGAACAACTATTCTTGCCACTAGATATCAATCATTACGCTTGGACTCCAAGCCCCGAGGGACACAGCATGGGACATATCGGCTTGTATCTTACCTCACGGGATATGGCGAAGTTCGGTCAATGTTGTCTGCATGAAGGCAGATGGAATGAGAAGCAAGTGATCCCTAAGGAATGGCTCAAAGAAGCGCTGGCTCCCCAGATTAATGGTTACCCTGCTTTCGGTGATTATGGATTTCAGTGGTGGACTGGAAAAATGGATGGACAGTGTTTCGCTCTCGCGCATGGTCATGGCGGTCAACAGATCTACTTGTTTCCGGCACTGGATACCGTTATTGTCTTCACCCAAGATAGCCATGTAAGCCGTTGGAAAAACCCACGGATGCTGTTAGAGCAGTTTATTTTGAAAGCTATAAAAGCATAAACAAGACAGCAGGATATTCCCCTTACGTTCTGGATACGTTAAACATAGGATCATAATACACAGCCTGAGAGGAGTACCGCTATGTCTGATAAATTTAATGAAATGCCTCCTATTTCAAGGGAGGAAGTTGAAGTTGACGGTGTTTACACGAATGAATGGGGACGTGAGGAACGTCTTAAACGAGGAGAGTCTTTTCCTGCTGACCCTATCCTTGGTGCAACAGAGTGGCGCCTAACCGAATTGGAATTCGAGAATCACCATGATGGCCGTACTGACGAAAGGCTGATCGTCAAAGAGACCGGGCATGGTAAACAGCAGAAACTTACACCCAAGTACACAAGCGATCCCCATCCTGAGTAATCATCTTCAAATGCTGTGTAGTTCTGAAAGAAAATCTCAAATGACCATCCAGCAGATTCGAGCATCTTAACAGGTGCCTTGGATCTGCTTTTTTCGCTTCTTTTAAAAAAATCATAACGATATACACCATCTTTATTGCTCTTATCCATCATACTTTGTCCAAGACGCTCATATGGTATAGTAGCTTGCCTTAAGACAAGGAGTTGGTTGTTATGTCTCCCTTTAAATCGTCCACAGGAATCCCTGAGAACCTTGCTGCAACCCTGTGTTATCTCTTCCCGATGGTCGGTGGAATCCTCTTTCTTGCACTGGAAAAAAGAAGCCGGTACGTGATGTTCCACGCGCTTCAATCTTTGCTGACCTTCGGCATTCTAGCCTTGGCCCATGTGTTATCAGGGGCTGTACCCATCATCGGTCTGCTAGCATCCGCTCTTCTCGGCTTAATCAGTGTGCTTCTATGGCTACTGCTTATGTTCCACGCTATTCAGGGCAGATGGTTCAAACTCCCTTGGATCGGTCATTTTGCCGAGAAGCAAATTGCAAAGATGTAGTCACAAAAAAAGGGCATCCGCTTATGCGGCATGCCCTTCTGCTGTCTCATCCGTATGGCGAGAACCAGCTTTATTAGGTTTTAATCCATTGAACATCAGGTTAAGAACAATCGCTGTCAAACTACCGGCAACAATGCCGTTATCCGCAAGAATACGAATCCAATCCGGAAGCTTCGCGAACAGATCCGGCACCGTTGTCACACCAAGACCCATACCTACGGAACAGGCGATGATGAACAGGTTCTCATGACGGTTCAAATCGACTTGATCCCCCAGCATACGAATACCTGAGGAAACAACCATTCCGAACAGAGCAACCATAGCCCCGCCTAATACCGAAGCTGGCACAAGCTGCGTCAATGCCGCAACTTTAGGTAGGAATCCGATCAGGATCAGGAAGCTACCCGCTACGACAATAACATCACGCGTCTTTACACGGCTCATCTGAATCAGGCCTACGTTCTGCGAGTAAGTTGTGTATGGGAAAGAGTTGAAAATACCACCGATTACGATAGCAAGCCCTTCCGCGCGATAACCGCGAGATAGATCCTTCGAGGAAATATCTTTATCAACAATTTTACCAAGAGCCATAAATACACCTGTAGATTCGGCGACACTAACAATCGCCACCAAAATCATGGTCAGAATGGGAACCAGCTTAAATTCCGGTGTTCCAAAGTAAAATGGTTGTGGAGCACGGAACCAGCCTGCATCATGAAGTGGAGTCATATCCAGTCCACCAAATATTGCCGCTGCCAACGTTCCAAGAATGAGACCAACCAATACCGAAATGGATCTCAGAAATCCTTTGGAGAAGCGATTCATAAGTATGATAAAGAGTAGAACTCCAAATCCCAATGATAAATTAAGTGGACTACCAAAATCTTCGCTACCTTGTCCGCCACCAAGATCCGTCAGTGCGACCGGAATGAGGGTCAGTCCGATAATCGTGACTACTGAGCCGGTCACAACCGGCGGGAATACAGCTATCAGTTTACCGAATAATCCTGAGAACAGAACCACGAATAAACCCGAAGCGATGATGGAACCGTAAATAACAGACATCCCATGTTCCAAACCAATAATAATCATCGGTCCCACAGCTTGAAATGCACAACCTAGCATAACTGGAAGTCCAATACCGAAATACTTGTTACCAAACACCTGAAGCAATGTTGCAAGCCCACAAGCGAGCAGGTCGATGGCAATCAGATAAGTTAACTGCTCAGTGGTCAAACTAAGAGCTTTACCAACAATCATCGGTACGATAATAGCGCCTGCATACATTGCTAGAACATGCTGAATACCTAGCGATAATGTTTTTACAGGGTGACGACGCTTATCAAAAATGGGTTCTGGCTTGGACAACTTCTGTTCTTCCATGGAATTTGAAAGCCTCCTGAATAATGGATTTATACATTACGCGAACGTAACTTCGCCGTTGTCCAATGCAGCGATACGTACTAGCGATTCAACACGGTAGCCCGCTTCTGCCAGCAACCGTCCGCCTGGTTGGAATGCTTTTTCAATCACGATACCGATACCCGCTACTTCTGCACCAGCCTGCTCGACAATCCGAGCCAGTCCAAATGCAGCCTCACCATTAGCAAGGAAGTCATCGATAATAAGTACGCGGTCACCTGGATGAATGAATTTCTTCGATACGGTTATATCGTTACTCTCCTGCTTCGTAAAAGAGTATACCTTTTCCACATAAATATCTTCACGAAGGGTTAGCGATTTCTGCTTCCGAGCAAAGATCATAGGGACCTCCAACTCAAGTGCCGTCATAATACCAGGAGCAATACCTGACGATTCAATCGTCAACACCCTAGTAATTTTCTCCTCTTGAAACAGGCGCGCAAATTCACGACCCACTTCTTTCATTAGCACCGGATCCATCTGGTGGTTCAGGAATGAGTCTACTTTCAAGACCTGTCCACTCAGTACGATTCCTTCCTCCCGGACTTTGTTCTGCAGCAATTGCATGATGCCCCTCCTCTGTGTTCTGTAAGTTTGCTTTAATCACCATAATGTAAAATAGAAATGACACTTTCTGACATTTCAAAAAACCCACCTGTCCCTCTACCGAACCGGTATATGGAACAAATGGGCTTGAACAACGAACCAAGATTATGTCCTCATCATTGTCTATGACCCGAACAAATCTGCTTATTGTCATCCCGTAGTCCAATCATTCCGGTGATTGGGTAGAAACATGCTGGCCAATTCCTGCACATATACGAGAAACGTACACTATGAAATTTACATTTCGTGAATGAATGAAGTATACCTTATTATGAATAAAAAAATAAAGTGAAAATTTCAGGAAGTTTATGTTTCCTGAATTAAAATAGGACGAAATAGGACTTCCTTGATTACGGTCCGAATTTCACTTTAATCTGTACGATTTCGGAACGAGAGCCAAGACGAATCGGAGGTCCCCAGAATCCATAGCCTGACGAAACGATCGAATGCAGCTGACCTTTTTGCAAATAACCCCAATCGTTTTCAAACATCGCTTGAGTAATCAAATGTGCGGGGAATACTTGTCCACGATGCGTGTGTCCAGAAACCACAAGGTCCACTCCCTGCTGCTCAGCTTCTCCTAGCGCATTAGGCTGATGATCGAGAAGAATAACCGGTTTCTGCAGATCTGTGTCTTGCATGATGGAGGATAACTCTGCTCTGTTCTTGTCCTGTTTATCCCGTCTTCCTACCAAAGTGAGATCATCTATAGCTAATGTTTCATCATAAAGAATAGTCATTCCACTACGCTCAAGAACATCAATCAGTTCTGTGATCTCCCCTTCGAAACGATCATGATTCCCTAGGGAACCGTATACACCATACGGCGCTGTAACACCCGCCAGAATCTGATCGATTCCTTGATGCAAGTAGGCATCAAGGTCATCATCGATAATATCACCAGGAAACAAAACCATATCTGGTTTCAGGGCATTGATCTCTTGTACCATTCGCTCTGCATGAGCTTTTCCCGAAAGCAATCCAAAATGCATATCGGAAGCCATCACGATATTCAGCTCGTCTAATGATCCAGCCTTCTTTGCGATTTGGATATCATACGACCGGACTGTCGGACTGTAGGCGTTAAATGAACCGTACCCGATCACTAGAACCATCACGATTATAGCTACATACCCTGCAATTTTCTCCATATTGCGTCCGCGAAAGGCAGTCAAGCGTATCACCCATAAGCCGACATGCAGGATCGGGAGAAGTATGATCAGTACATAGAATACGGCCATCCAGTAGGAGCCAATGATATTTAACACGGTTAAATTACCAAGAAAACGACCCGAAATAAAGGACGTTGCTACAACCGTCAACACAACAATATATAGGACTTTGAAGAGCGTGGATGACTTAGGGCTCATCCACTTCCAGAGCGTCTGACCTATATAATAGACAAGCAACCCATAGATCAATAACATTAGAATTCCCACAACAATAAACATCGCTATCCCCTTCCATTACAACTATTATAGCAAGAGGATATTTATAGCACAGCTAAAAGATCATCAATTATAAGCCGGGTCGCTTCGGGAGCAGATTACCTACAATCGATTTCAAATTTCGGTCCTCCGTGTATTTATCTTGACCGATATCCAGTTCGTTCACCCGAATATATTGGTAAGCAGCTTTGGGATCTGCTGGTCTGTACAAAAGCTCTTCATTCTCATCCGGGACCACTTTATATTCCATATCATGAAACATCTCAAGCACTTGATTCTTATCTGGCAGTTTGCCTTCATCTACGAAGATCAGCCCCCTCAGCTTCTTGGGCCCCTCTTTATACACCACCGTAAAACGAACGATACATTCCATTTTCAAGTCTCCCCTTTCCCTCAGCTTGATAGGCCGGTCTGTCCTGCAATCAGAAGTGATCGCTATGGCCAGATTATGTATATTAGAATTATCTCTTCAAATAACGGCAAAAGCCGGGATCGACTCCCGGCGCATCCCTAGATAGTATATCCAGTGTATTCAAATTACTTGCTTGAAGAAATGATAAAGTTAACCTTTTCCTCGAAAAAAGCATAATTGCAAGCAACTGTTTCTTATTCTGATTCATCTCTCGTTACTTCATCTACGTTTTCCGTGTCAGAAGCGATGTATTTACTCTGAATACGACCGTAATGGGGACCGTAGGTGTCTTCAAGTTCACGCCCCATATCTTGCTCTAACTCGAATAGAACCATCTCCTGTGAAAAATGGTGCAAGAGCAGCTCTGCCATAACAGGATGTGCAGTAACTACAGCCTGTGTCTCCATTTCTCCTCCGCGCATACCGAGCATGCACCATTCTCGATCAATGACAAAAGAAAATTTGCGTCCGCCATGCTTCCGCTCTTCAATTCCCTTCCAACCACTCCAAGCTAGTGTTCGGGATAGACCATTATCTGGACCATCACAAGCCCAGAGCACCCGAACCCCGCGATTCTCTGCCGCTTTCAGCTCGTCACGCAGCAATGTTGCCTCTTCACGCCACACATCAACGACAATTTCATTCTCAGCCTGAGCCAGCTTTCGAGCAACCAGCTCAAGTACTTCCTTGTCGCCTTCTACGCTATGAAAAGGGGCAGCATGGCCCTCTGGTCGAGGTAAGCTTTTCTCCACATAGGCAAGAGATGCTTCGACTCTACCAGAGATCATCCGCGTTAATTCTTCCGGCTTCAGCGTACTGTAGCGTACCGGTTCCCCTTCACCACGTTGCAGCGCGCCCTGACGCTCCAACCGCTGCATAGCTGCATACACATTGGAACGAGATGCTCCCAAGCGCTTCGCAACCTCATATCCCCCAGCTGGGCCATGCTCGGCAAGATCGATCATTATTTTTGACTCAATTTCCGTAAATCCCAAGTTGCGCAAATGATTCAATAACTGTTCCATTCTCCTGTCCTCCCAAAGCTGCCTGAACGAACCATCGTTCGCTTGTTCCACAATCCTCGCGCACTATGGCTTTAACTGTGAAGCTATTTAGATCTGTTCTGCCCCACACCTTGGACACCATTTGGAGCCCTTCGGCAAATCTGCACTGCAGATTTGACATTTTACTGTCTCTCGAACCTCTCCATCTTTAGGCAGGTTATCCTGAGTCTGATTGTTCTCCTGCCAGAAACGAATACGTCGATCAAGCTCCAATTGGCGCTCTCGTTCACGCTCTAGTTCTTCCAGATGCCTGCGCTCCCGCTCTCGCTCTTCCACCTCGTAACGGCGAGCTTCCTCGTCCTCCACCTCATAATACGGTTGTTCTTCCATATCCGTATCCATATCCTTATCCATATCTATATCGACTTCAGCTTCATGCTTCTCAAGATCTGGACGGTAAACATATGGAGCATCGTCTACTTCTGAAGTTACACTTTCCTCGGAGAAGAAGATGTCACGCTCTGCTTTAGGCTCCTTCGGCTCCGTCCGTGCTTCAGGTCTAACCGTCAGATCGGCAAGCTTGTTACCACAGTAAGGGCAGAAGATCGCATCGAGTGCAACCGTACGGCCGCACTGACAAATCCGTTCGTTTTTCAATATGGCTATCCGGTTACGTAATTCATCAATCTGCTCCTGCAGACTATCACATGATTTAGCAAGGTCCACCATTTCCTTCTCGGCTATAGACATATCTTTAGAACGATATCCTTCGTAAAACACCTTACCCATTTCTAAATAGTAGGAGCTTTTCCTCTGCTCAATATCTGAAATTTGGCTGTTCAATTTATTGATCTCTACAACATTCTGAGCTTTTTCCGTTGCTTTGTTGGCTCCGTTTTTCAACTTCTGCAAAATATTCATACGTGTCTCCTCCTCATTTCTCTATGCCAATATTTCCGGGTTATATAATCTCATTGTCACAACACTATGTTGATGTAGTTAACTCCATGCCTAAACTTCCCACTTCTATTTAACCAATAAGGTGACTCTATCATACCAAATTTACTAGCTTGATGGAAAAAGGAAGCCGTTACCAGAATAGGCTCTTGTTTCATGCCTACCATGACCGTGTAAACATAGTTTAAATGCTACTCTGAAATCAATCTGCTTCTTCGAAAAGGAAGAATAGAGATCGATTCTATTAAAATATAAGCCAAGTATACATGAATGCGTATACTTTCTTATATAAAAATTAACACCGGGAGCCTTTTGGGCAATCCGGGACACGGAGGGATTCTAATGATGAACGACCAGAAAATCTATTATGTTTCCGTAGCCCATAACTTGATTCAGGACGTCCCCAATGATTCCAATGAATTTGTCGTACGTATGAATGATGAGCAGCTCACCAAACTGCGAGATCTAATGGATGAAGTGAGCCAAAGTGATAAATACGCGTTTAAGCGTACTTTTGTTCCCTTTAAATCTGCTGATCATGATGATGCAGCCGAAGAATTCGATGATCGCACCATCGAGTTGTACACCTATCTCTACCAATATGGAGACGAGAAGACCAAGAAATTAATTGATAGCATGAATATTATCTCCAAAATGGAAGACACCGGTTATGATGATCCAGGCTATGAAGATTCACCACTGAATAAATAACGAATGCCTATTGCAAGACAGCACTGCACACAGAACAAAACCCGGAGCCTTTCTGGCTTCGGGTTTTATGTTGTATATGCCTTATACTTACAATTTAATATTCTCTTCATCGAAGTATTCCTCAAGCGTTAGGCCACTATCGGCAATATCCGGAGCGAGGTCTTCACCAACGTAGCGAATATGCCATGGTTCATAGACATATCCCGTAATGCCTTCCTGTCCCTCTGGATAACGAATGATAAAACCATACTTCGGAGCGTTATTTGCAAGCCATACGCCCTCTGTTGTCTGACCAAAGGACTGATCTAATGCATTACCTGCGCTCGGACTAGAGACATCAATCGTAAGGCCGGTCTGATGCTCACTCGTGCCTGGAACCGCACTAATACGGGAGGCTTCAGCTTCACCTTTAGTAGCCACGTGATTGTCATAAACCGATTTCTGCCTTGCAAAGGACCGGTAACCGGATACGGCTCTTAGCTCAATGCCTTCTGAATCCGCAGCAGCGAACAGTTTCTCCAGCGCTTCGGCTGCTTCCTTCCGCATATTCCGCTTCTCATGTGGCTCATTAAATGAGAATGGTACATTCGGTTCCACCAAGTCTGTCGGCTCATACCCGTTAGGCAAGCTTCGCTGCTTGTTGACGATCACTGTAACCGACTCCGCATTCGTCACGATCTGCTTACCATCCTCTTCACGAGCTGTAGCTTGAAGGGAATTCTCACTGCGCTTTGCCATTACAGGGTCAGCTTGTCCACCGTTATCCGATGCCCCAGGTAGTGTACCGCCCTGTTGTCCTCCAGCCTGTGCCTGCAACTCCTGTCCTTCAGCCGCTCCTGATCCTTCGGATTGGCAGCCGGCCAAAAGTGCTCCTGCAAGCATTAGAGAAGATATCATCAGGCTTGTCTGCCGTGCTCTTTTCCCTCTAAATCTGCTCATTATCCGTCTCCCTTTCGTCCTGTATCTCTTAGATGTCCATTGTACCTTATTCCTTTTTGGAGGGACAAATCGAATAACGACAGAAAATGACAGCTTTTTGGCAAAAAGCCCTATGATGCGTCAGACACATCGTTTTTTCGGCTATTCACTCGTTTTCTATCTGCTTCATATCGATTAGCATTCAAGGCTTCTTCAGCGCGCGGCGGCGGCGCTCTGCAGTGTTCGCTGTCTGGCGAACAACCAGCCCGAGCGCCTTAGATGCGCCGCGCACTTGAGGTAGCAGGCCGGCCCAGTCCCCAGCCGGCCCAAGCTGATCCGGTGGAGGCGGCGGCGCTAGCCTAAGCTCCACCTCTTGCATGAGCGGCCCAGGGCGATGGAGCCGGCCCTCGGCCGTTGCCTCGGCCAGCCATTCGCCCAGAGAAGGGCCGGGTGCGGCCTTCTCTTTCGGCCGGGCGGCCGCTTCCCCGGCGGAGCCGCTTGTCGCTGGCGGGGCTGCCTTGGCCCAAGCGTCAAAGACGCGGGCCAGCAGCTCTTCCCGCGGCAGGCTCAGCAGCGCCAGCCGCTGGAGCGGCTCCGCCGCAAGCCGCAGAATGCTGGCTTCCAGCGCGGCTGCGACATGCTCGCAGGCTGCGCGCCCGCAGGTGCAGCGCGCGGCCGATCCTTCATCCAGTAAGGATGAAGGGACATATTCGTCCAGCCATGGGGCTGGACGACCTTGCAGCAGGCCATAGAGCGCCTGCGGGTCGCTGGTAAGGCGGCGAAGCAAGCCTTCCTTGGCTTCCGAAGTCAGCATTTTGCAAGGAATACTGACTTCAGCAGACGGATCACCCACTATCGTTCCGCTTAGCAATCCGGGTCTAAACTCCAGCTTTAACTTCTCCTGTTCCTCCGGCGTCACCATCGCAGCATCCACCCTTCCTTCCTGCAAACTTTATCTCGCATGAAACTTATATAGAGAGCAGCTTCGCTTGTCACATCCAATCCTGTCCTTGGAGTTCGATCAATTGGCGCAGTTCACCATCTGACATTTCAGTCAGCCACGTCTCACCGGACCCCACCACTTGCTCGGACAGTGCTTTCTTCTGCTCGATCAACTCGTCAATCCGCTCCTCAAGTGTTCCTTGGCTGATCAACTTATGCACTTGTACATTTTTGTTCTGTCCAATTCGGAACACTCGGTCAGTCGCTTGATTCTCTACCGCCGGATTCCACCAGCGGTCATAGTGCAGCACATGGTTGGCACGTGTTAAATTCAGGCCGACTCCTCCTGCTTTCAGTGAAAGCACGAAGAAGCTTGTACCTTCCCCTTCTTGAAAAGCACGGACCATCTCATCACGTTCTTTCTTGGGCACTCCACCGTGAAGAAATGCGGGTTCCTTGCCATATCGCTTCGCTAAGAACTTCACGAGCATCTCCCCCATCCCCACATACTGTGTGAAGATTAGTGCAGACTCTTCCACATCCGCAATACTATCGAGAATTTCAAGTAGTCGTTGCATTTTACCCGAGGATTCCATTTTGGTTGAACGGTTGTCCTCTCCCCGCAGCAGCTGCGGATGGTCACAAATCTGCTTGAGCTTCGTCAGTGAGGACAGCACCAAACCTTTGCGCGCCATTCCCGAGCGATTCTCAAGCTGTCCCATCATTTCGTCGACTACCGCTTGATACATAGCCCCTTGCACCTCTGTAAGTGGGCAGTAAGACTTCATCTCCAGCTTCTCAGGCAGATCCTTACGGATATCTGGATCACTTTTAAGTCTGCGCAGCATAAATGGCGATACCAGTCTGTGCAGCTCCTGCAATCTCTCCTCCTGCCCTTCCCCTAACGCATAGCGTTGCCGGAAGGCATTGAACGAACCTAAGTAACCCGGATTAAGGAAATGGAAGATCGACCATAACTCTGCTAGTCGATTCTCAACTGGCGTACCAGTCATAGCGATTCGATGTGGTGCGGACAGCTTCATCACACTTTGCGCCTGTTTCGTACGATAATTTTTAATATACTGAGCTTCATCAAGAACCACACTAGACCAACTTATTGCCGATAGATCCCCGCCATCACGCCCAGCCAAATGATAGGTGGTGAGTATAATATGATATTGAAGCGCTTCTAGCTGGAACGATTCACCTCGCAAACGCCCTACTCCGTGATGAATGTATAGTGACAGATCTGGTGCGAATCTCTGAATTTCACGTTGCCAGTTTCCGAGCAGTGAAGTAGGACAGACAATCAATACAGGACCGCCGCTGCGCATAAGAGCCGTTTCACGTTCAGAGAGCTGCTCCCGCGGTTTATCCTCATTCTCATCCTTCTCTAGTTGCTGTTCTTCCCTTCTCCGGTCTAGCAGACAAGTAATAACCTGAATCGTCTTACCAAGACCCATATCGTCAGCAAGACACACGCCAAAACCTAAATCACGCATCACACTAAGCCACTGATAACCTCGCTCCTGATATGGTCTTAACTGACCGTGAAGCGATGAAGGAATCGAACGAGTAGGCAAACGGCGCTCTCCTTCTCCATCGAGCAGTGCTGACAGCAAGCCTGTCGTTTCCACTTCCTCGATAAAGAGCCCCTTCCACATGCGCTCTCCGTCCATTTCTGCCGTCAGATGCATCCACTCTGACAGTTCCATTTCACCCTTCTCATGCTTCCTCATAAACTTTAGAACCTGATTAATCTCTTTCAGGTCCACTTCAATCCATTCGCCTCGAAACTCTATATAAGGCATATTGGCTTCTGCCAACGCCGTTAATTCTTCCTTCGTGAGCTGCTGCCCACCTACAGCTGCGGATACCTCAAAAGACACAAGATGCTCCATGCCGAGAACGGGCAGCTGATGGTCTACACCAACCCTTGAAGAGGATTCCTGCATCATTTTTAATGATAGCCCTACGCGGCGACGCCCCTCCCGGCTCCACTTGGATGGCATCTGAACCGTAACATTGGCACGTGTGAGTCTCGGAACAGATTCCCTCATGAAGGAAGAAAGCTTCTCAAGCGGCAGTATCACGCCTTCCGGTGCAGGGCCAGACAATCCCTCAGACAGCTCTGCTGCATGTTCAGCGGCTTCTCCAATAGCGTTCAACAGCTGTTCTTGGACCGATGCATAAATACGTCCTCGAACTAACATATCCTTCTCTCGGCTGCTCCATATACTGCGAGCGGGCAGTAACATCCCTTCATCTTCACGGCTTCCAGCCCAAAAAGATAAACGCCAGTCCTTTTGCCCGTCTGTAAGCGGAGGCTCCAGACGAAGGCCTAATCGAATACTCCCATTCTCCGGCGGCAAATCTTCGCCCTCCGTATAAGGAAGGGCCGTATGCCCAGCAACCTCAACTTCTTGAACCAATTCATGAACTTCTTCCGCAGCTCCCTGTACCGCAATCTCACGGCTTACCGTAAGCAGACTATTCCACCACAACTCTGTGAGCGGCGAACGCCCACGGCGGTAATCTCGCAAGTACGAAGAGAGCTTTCCTTCAATTGCCCTAACGGCTTCTCTCGCTTCAGCATCCATGACAGAGCAGAGGAAAGAGTAAAGTACAATAGCTCCTGCCTCTTCCCGTGTAGCGGGTTCACTTCCAGCAAGTGCAGCGGGAACTCCGATGCATATGGGTGGTATATTCCCAGCTAACTGAAGAAAGCGTTCAGCATCTTCACCGATTAGCTGCGGCTTCCATACGGCCTTGATTACATGCATGGATGCACTACGTCGGCGTCCAGCCGTAGGAACCTCAGCCGTTCCCGGCGAAATTCTCCCTCGAAGCTGTAGTTCGAGCGCAAATTTAGCTGCTGTTACCCAGTATTCCATTTCTTCTCCCAATACTAGACCCTGACTCTGATACAGATCAGCATCTAGCGACAACAGCATATTGAACGCATCCCCTGGACTGAGAGCTAAACCTTCCATCGTTCGACCTCCGAGGGTTTTGCGCTCGTTGCGCCTCACATTCTTGACCACTGCCGATTGGACAGGATATCTCATTTCTGCCAATCGAAGTGCAGCATGTGCAAAAGGACGACTTCCGTCTTCCAGCTGCAACTTCCTTATGATTCTGCTCCATGCGTCTACTCTGGGTTCCGATACTTCACCGGAAAAACAAAAAAATGCGTCTCCTAGCCATACGCCATACAGCGGTTGATTCATCGTTGTCTCCTGTCTTTTTCCTGCTTTACAGATATTATTATTATTTTATACGAAAGCGGACTAATTTCAAAACAATATCCAATTAAAATAAACAATCGCCTTGTTTGGATAATTCCTTATATTTATGACACTTTTTGGTTTTCTCTTCGTAAATATCTATTATAACATTTTGTACGGGGAGGGATTTAGGATATGGGTACCGCTGTTGGTATTATAGGAATTTTCGGGTTATTAATTCCGTTACTGCTCTTTGGACTTCACATTGCAATCTGCGTCTGGGGCTATCGTGATGCACAAGCCAGGGGAAGAAGTTCTGAGTATGCTTTACTCATCGTATTAGGGCTGCTATTCTTCCCGGTTGTAGGCCTCATTGTTTATCTTCTGATACGAAATAATTAACAGGATTCATCTATATCCGTTCAACCTCCCATTATAATAACAAGAAGAGGTGTCCGCTTCCGTTTAACGGTAAGCTAAGACACCTCTTCTTTATGCTTCTATCCAAGTAGTGATGGTTCTTACTTCGCTTTCAGACTTGCCCATGATTGTTCCAAGGCCTCGAACAATTGCGTTTTATCAACATTACCTGCTACATACCCCTGCATTTGACTGCCAAACTCATTCATACCCCCGTCAGGGAATTTATTGAACTCCCAGCTTAGCGCCTTACCCTCTTGGCTATAGTTCATCACATCGGTTCCCAGATCACCCAACAGCTCGGTATTGGCTTTAATGGATTTAAAGGCAGGAATAAACTTAAAGTCTTCTGTGATATATTTCTTACCCGTCTCCGAGGTGACTAGCCAGTTCAAGAATTCTTTAGCTTCCTCCTTCATCTTGGAATTCTTGTTCACCACCCAGTTATTCGGTACACCTACCGGAAGTTTATCATTTTGCTCCGCATTGTCGTTAATCGGCATTGGTAGTAATCCAATGTTCAGATCAGGGTTGATACCATCGATCTGTACTTGCGTCCAGTTCCCGTTCTGAGTCATCGCTGCTTCTCCGCTAGCAAACGTTGTAATTTCAGTGTTGTAATCGGTTGTCAGTGGATTCTTCTGACCATATTTCGTAGTAAGTTCAAACAATTTAATCCACTCATCGAATACAGGATTGCCTACTATTTTCTCAGTACCTTCATTCAGACCTTTGACAAACGCATTCGGGTCCGGCTGATGTGAAAAGCCGATATTTAGCAAGTGGTTAGCCAAAATCCAAGTTTCCTGATAACCATTTACAAATGGTGTGATACCTGCTTCTTGCAGCTTTTGAGCTGCTGCTTCCAGTTCTGTTATGGTTTTTGGAAGCTCTGTAATTCCCGCTTTAGCGAATAAATCCTTGTTATAAATGAATCCGTATCCTTCAATAGCCATGGGCTGACCGTACAACTTCCCGTCTTTTGTCATAGGTTCCTTAGCTACATCTACGACATCTCCAACCCATGGTTGATCAGATAGATCCTCAAGCTTCTCAAGCCATGTATCTAGATCTCTGTAACCACCGACATTAAAAATATCCGGCTCCTCACCAGAAGCAAATTGTGCCTTCAATGCAGCGCCGTAGTCGGAACCACCACCCACAGTCTGAATATCCAGCTTAACACCTGGGTGTTCCTTCTCATAATCAGCCTTCATTCGACTCATCGCTTCCGCAATTTCAACCTTGAACTGGAATATTCTTAATGTCTTAGTTCCATTCTGATCACCAGCTGTTTCCTTACCTTCATCCTTCGATCCACAACCAGCCAAAAGTGTAGAAAAGGCAAGCAACATAACCAGTGCAAATTTACTGTATTTCTTCATCAGTGAATCCTCCCTTTTTTGTTTATAGCCGTATCTAATATGAATGATCATTTCGCTTACTTCTTCAGTATAGAAAACCCTTCTCCTAAACATCAGAGACAATATTGATAAAAGAGGGAGAAGGAATTGACCACTATTTATCCCCTATCCTTTAACTGCCCCTGCCGTAATACCCTCAATGATATATTTCTGCATAGCCAAGAAGAATATAATGACTGGTGTAATACCAAGCACAAGGGCAGGCAAGGCGAGATCCCACTGCTTCGTATACTGTCCGAAGAAAGCGAATGTCGCGATCGGAATCGTTCGTAGCTCCGCTGAGGTCAGAATGAGGGATGGAAGTAGATAGTCATTCCAAATCCATAATGTGTTCAGAATGATGACCGTAACGAACATCGGCTTCATCAGCGGAAATACAACTCGGAAGAATACCCCATAAGGACTTGAGCCGTCAACCGTTGCTGCCTCTTCAATCTCCAGCGGAATTGATTTCGTAAATCCATGAAACAGAAATACACTCAGTGGTACTCCAAATCCCAAATAACACACGATAAGGCCGAACAAGCTGTTACCAAGCCCAAGTGTTGACGTTACTTTAACAAGTGGTATCATGATCGATTGGAATGGAATGACCATCGCTGCCACAAACATCGCGAAGAGCAGTCTGTTAAACCGGGTATTCCTCCGTACCATCTGATAGGCGGTCATGGCGCTAAACAGAGCAAGCAATAGATTACTCGCTACCGTAACGATGAGCGAATTCACGAGTGCGGATGGAAACTTCGTAATCGTCCAGGCACGGGAGTAGTTGCTCCACTCCAAGGTTACGGGTAAGCCAGCTGAGTCGGTAAGCAGATTACCGAAGGTCTTAACCGAGTTTACAAATAGAAAGTAGAATGGAACCAGAAACAATAGCGCGATAACAATCATGATCATTTCTGTAATGAGCGTAGTAGCCTTGTATTTTTTGATCGTATCCATTAGGCTTCTACCTCCTTACTCTTCGTGAACCGAACCTGCAGACTTGTGATAACAGCTACAACAATAAAGAAGATGACCGCTTTAGCAGTTCCAAGGCCCAGACGGCTATTCGTGAAAGCCTCGTTGTAAATATTCATTGCAACCGATTCCGTAGAGCCAAATGGTCCTCCCTTGGTCAGGGAGAGGTTCAGGTCAAACATTTTGAATGACCAAGAGATGGCCAGGAACATACAGACCGTGACAGCTGGCATAACAAGGGGTAGAATGATAGTCCGAAGCACCTGAGCACGACTTGCACCATCAATTTCCGCCGCTTCCAGAATATCTTTAGGTACGTTATTAAGTGACGAAATATAGATCACCATCAAATAACCAGCAGTTTGCCAGACAAATACAATGACGATAGCCCAGAAGGCCGTGCCTTTTGTACCCAGCCAAGGCAGCGTAAAGAAGGAAATGTCGGTTAAGTTGCCGATTGCTGTAAACCCTTTCACAAAAATGAACTGCCATATGAATCCAAGTAATAAACCGCCGATCACATTCGGCATAAAGAAGATCGTTCTGAGCACATTTCGGGTCTTCAAAGGCTTTGTCAGTAAATAAGCTAAGAAAAAACCGAGCAAATTCGTAAAGATGACCCCAAGCACCGTAAATCGAGTCGTAAATCCAAAGGCATCTCTGAATTTAGGATCATTCGTGAAAATCGTTATAAAATTGTCCAAGCCGACCCACTTGACCTGATCCGATACCCCGTTCCAGTTGGTAAATGAATAATACAAGCCCAGCAGGAATGGAACGATCATGATAAGAACGAAAAAAATGGTGGAGGGTCCCACGAAAACGAATTGTTGTATCCACCTTGAAGCTTTCTTCCGTTGCATACTGATCTCCCCCTTTTCTATACTTTGGTTAATATGTAATACCATTATCCTGCAGTCTAGAGCTGTAAAACACTGAGGATCATGAACCATTAGGAGTAATATATTGACCTTTTGATCTGTTCCAAGTTGAAACACTGAGGTGACCTTATGAAAATGCGTAGTATTCGTACAAGGCTTATTCAATTCATGCTTGCCGTCACAACCATCCCCTTGCTATTGTCACTTGTCATCACCTTGTTTCATACCCGGGAATCCGTGAAGGAGCAGACCGTGAATGAAAACGCGCGGCTTATCTACCAAGGGAAAACGAACTTGTCCAACTATTTAAATAATATTAATCGTGCTTCTCTTTCCGTATACTCTGATCCTCATTTTCTTCGTAACCTAGCACTTAGTCCGGATAACTACCGAGTAGTTGCTGAAATTTATACCATGCTTCAAACCATCTTGATCACGAATCGGGATATTTATCAGGTATACCTTCATAACAATCTGTCCTATCAATCTACCCAAGTTACGAACGGTGTCCCCCGCCGGGAATATCGCTCAGAGTCATACCGCCGATTGGAGGACTTCGGAACAGGTGATACCGCTATTGAGCCTGTACATATGAGTCACAGTTACGGTTTCACGCCAAGACCGGCTGACTTGTCTAATGAGAATGTGTTTACATTTTATCGTTCAATTACGAATATCCCCTCCAAAGATCAGCAGGCGTTACTCGCGATCGATGTGAAGTTAGACAGCATTAACGAAATTTGCGAGCAGCTCTACGCTGAAGGTGAGGAGCAGTTGTATTTGATCGATGACAAGGGTTTGGTGATATACAGCGGAAATCCAGATGAGCTTGGAACAACACTGAACGACAAAATGCTGTTGAATGAACTTTCTTCTAAGGAGAGGGGCTATTATGATGGCAGTAAGGCGATGAGTATATACGAAAAGCTCGATGTGTCATTCGCCCCCTGGACTTTGGTGAAACAAATTCCGCACCAGTCTTTGTATAAGAATTCTACGGAGCTGACAAGCATTAATGTCATTATTGCGGCATTAGCACTTCTAACTGTCATTTTCGGGACACTATGGATCTCAATTCGTATTACAAAACCCATCAAGCAACTTGCAAGTTACATGAATCAGGTACAGACGGGCCGGCTCGACATCGAAATCGATGTAAAAAGCCCGGATGAGATCGGAGCATTAGCCCGGCGCTTCCGCCAGATGATGGACACCATCAATAACCTAATTCTGCGAGAGTACAAGCTTGAAATTGCAAATAAGACGAACCAATTAAAAGCGCTTCAGGCACAGATCGACCCTCACTTTCTATATAATTCATTGCAGTCGATTGGTACGTTAGCTCTTCAGCATAACGTCCCTCGAATCTATTCACTGCTGTCCTCTCTCGCCGATATCATGCGCTATAACATGCGGAACAGTGAGGCAATGGTTACACTTCGAGATGAACTTAATCATCTTGAGCTCTATCTTGAGCTCCAGAAAGAGCGTTTTGGTGATCAGCTTGAGGTGGTATGGGATATCGATCCGGAATGCCTCGGGGCGCCAGTTCCTAAAATGATTCTGCAGCCTATTGCTGAGAATTATTTCAAACATGGAATGGATAATCGAGCAGGGCGTGGACGTCTAACTGTTTCAACAAATGTTAGCGAAGATGGCCGTCTCCACATCCGGATAGAGAATAACGGAGCTTCGATTGATATTGAAGAATTGACTAAGCTTCAGAACATGCTTCTTCATGTCTCCAGTAACGAGGAAGCAGATACCGGCTATTCCATTGGACTGAACAATGTGTTGATGCGGCTTAATTTGTACTCCGATAATACTGCTCTGCTCTCCGTCGAGAATGTGGAACCCCAAGGTGTTGCTGTTACCTTAGAAATAAACGTAAGGGGAGTGTAACTGGAGATGAAAACATTACTTGTAGATGATGAGAAGCACGTCAGAGACGCTATTCGATTATTAGCACGGTGGGAAGAGCTCGGAATTACGGAAATTCTAGAAGCTGCCGATGGTGAAGAAGCTATAGGATTGATCCAGGAGCACACTCCCCAGATTGTATTAACCGACATGCGTATGCCCCGTAAGGATGGGACCGAGCTCTTAACCTGGATTCATGCCTATATGCCAGAGATCAAAGTGATTGTCGTCAGTGGGTATGATGACTTTGAATACGTTCGACATACGATCCTCCATGGAGGGATGGATTATATACTGAAACCTGTCAACCCCGTTGCCTTAAACGAAGCGCTCACAAAAGCAGCAACGTCTTGGTACCGTGACGAAGAGAAACGCCACCTTCATACGATTCAAAAGATTGAAATGAATCAGATGAAGCCACTGTATATAGAGCGTCTTTGGACAGACTTGATTCAGGGACAAGGAAATAAGGATTCGCGAATTGAACAGCTCAAAGATCGAATACCGCTTCCAGCCCATATTAATACCTGTTCTGTCGCAGTCATTAGTGATATCCACTTCGACATAGATCTTCTTTCTAAGTTTCGAAACCGGCGTGACCTTCTTGCCTTCACGCTGGTCAATATTTGTAATGAGATGCTAAAGGATACAGGAACAGCTTTCCGCCATATGGATAAACCAGGCATCATTATCATTCTCTACTGGGGTGACACCAATTTCTTATCAACGATTCTTAACGAGATAAACAATGGCATTTATTCCACGCTTCGGCGTTATGTCCACTTTGGGATAGCAAGCATAACAGATTTCCCTGAGCATCTGCCGAAGGCATACCAAGAGGCGGAACAATCACTCTGGTGCCGTAATTTGCTAATTAATGATTCCCGTATCCACAATGGACGTTGTGTAGAGAGCAGTGGTGCTAGGAACTTAAGAATGGGTTCCTTCGAAGAGAAATTCCGACTAGCTGCCCTAAGTGGCCATAAAGAACAGATTGAATCTGCTGTCAATCAATGGATAGTCGAAGTACAGAAGCAAGGGGCAGTCTCCCCCGAACATCTTAACCGCTGGAATGCGGAGCTGGATTGGCTACAACATGCATGGACTGAGCCAGAAGAAACCGGGGATCAGACACCTGTAGAAGATGATGAAATATCTCAAGACCTCCCTTCTCCCCTGCCATTCAATGAACAGGGGATGCTCTCTTGGGACCGTTGGAAGACGCAAATTACAGGGCGTATTCATGCAGCATCAAGAATGATGACTCCAATGCATTCGAAGGAAAATCACATTATCCATGACATAGCGCGTTACTTGGAGAATTCGTATCATGAGGAGATTTCTTTGCAGGATATTGCATCACGTTTCTTTTTAAGTAGGGAATATATTTCTCGTAAATTCAGACAGGAATTTGGCGTCACCTTATCCGATTTTCTTGGAAAAATACGCATAGATAAGGCAAAATTACTGCTTCTCAACCCTCATCTAAGAATGGTTCAAATCGCTGAGATGGTTGGTTATCAAGACGAGAAGTATTTCAGCAAAGTCTTCAAGAAGCTTGAGGGCCAGACACCTAATGATTACCGAAAAGAACAATCCGTGTAACCTTCGTTTTAAGTTAAGGCTTGATTTCAATGAATTTGGGTATATTCAATATAGTGAATGAATCGTGAATACCTTGAAAATATCCATCATAAAATCATCCATACCTTATAAGGAGGAGTTTTCATGTACCGAACCAATCCTTTTCGATGGTGGAACGCTCTAGCCTATGCTGCGGTTATTACCGTCAATATCCTGTCCAATGCGCTTCCACTCGGCGGTCGTAGTACCAAAGAAATATCGGATATGTATTATATTTATATGACTCCTGCAGGCTATGCTTTTATCATATGGTCTTTAATTTATCTACTGCTGGGTGGATTTGTTATCTACCAAATACGCAGAGACACTGGTACGCGTGATTCAATTCGTCACATCGGTGTATGGTTTATTCTAAGTTGTGTATTCAATATGACATGGCTTTTCCTATGGCATTACCTTTATATCGAGTGGTCCGTAATCGCGATGCTGCTGCTTGTCATTTCAGTGGGTATCATATACCGAAAAACGCGCCATATTGCGTATCCTACAACCGGAGAGAAGCTGCTTGTGAAACTCCCCTTCAGTATTTATCTAGGTTGGATCTGTGCCGCATTTCTAGTCAATGTGGGAATCGTTATTCATAAAAATGGATGGTCCCCGTTAGGGCTTACGGAGCTTGGCTGGAGTATTACCTTACTATGTATTGGCGCAGTTATAGCCTTTTTGATTAGTTATCCTAGCCGTGACAGCATCCTGCCTTTAGTATTCGTCTGGGCATATATCGCCATTGCCGTTGAACATAAGGATGTGGATCGTATTCTGCTCACTGCCTTTATTCTGGCTGCTGTCTTATTCATTTATTCGATATGGTTATTCTTCACTCGAAATAAAGCGCGCAACTAAAACAAAAGGGAGCTACCACCACACGATTGGACATTTCAGTCGTGTAGTGGAACAGCTCCCTTACCTATTTAGAAAAAACTATTTCTTAACCGCAATAACCTCAATTTCCACAAGACCATCCTTCGGAAGACGAGCCACCTCAACAGCACTTCGCGCTGGGTACGGCTCAGCGAAGAAGCTACCATACACTTCGTTCATCGCAGCAAAGTCATTCATGTCCTTCAAGAATACCGTTGTCTTGATTACCTGATCCAGTGTTGTTCCAGCAGCCTCCAGAATTGCCTTTACATTATTAAGCGAGTATCTTGTCTGTTCAGCAACGCCTTCTCCGAACTCCCCTGTCTCTGGATTTAAACCGAGTTGACCAGATGTATAGACCATCCCGTTAACTTCTACACCTTGGCTATACGGTCCGATCGCTCCAGGAGCCTTCGTAGTCGATATAATATTCTTCGTCATATGTAATTCCCCTTTCTTAAACCATATTTCTTATTCCATCATAAATGATCTGCAATCATTCGCCCAGTACATGAATAACTTCGTTCGGATATACATGATTTCCTCTTGTATTGGTCATCGAAATGTTAACCATAGCTTTCGCAACCTTGGAAGCCGGTATAGCACGGTACGAGGCAAGGCGCCCCTTAAATATGAAGTCCAGCTTCGTCATGAGCACAGAAGCCAAATTTTCTCCCAGCCGGCTTTCAGCACGGTCTCCAAGTAAGAGTGATGGGCGAAACAGATGGAGTCCCGGAAACTGCAGGGAACATAAAGCCTCCTCCATTTCCCCCTTAACCCGACTATAAAAAACTTTAGACTTGGGATCAGCGCCCATACTGCTCACAGCGAGAAATTGACGTACCTGCGCCTGCTTGGCCAGTCTGGCTCCTGCAAGCACATAGTCAAGATCAACTTTGCGAAACTGTTGTTGTGAGCCGGCTTTCTTAATCGTTGTTCCTAGACAGCTGAATACACTATGCACACCCTCAAAAGCTGCTTCATACTGATCCAGCTTGTCCCAATCTGTCTCAATCACTGTCACTTTGGGATGGACGATGTCTATCGGACGTCTAACCAGAAGCCGCACTTCGCTGATGTGATCACGATTCAGCAGCTCCAGGGTCACCTGACGTCCGACAAGTCCCGTCGCTCCCATAACGAGTGATGTCATCCCCATGGAAGCTCCCCCTTTTTTTCCCTACTATAAGTAATAAAAACCTTAGTCCCTACGCCGCTTGAAGTACTTTACGTCCGAGTGTAAAAGCCGTTAGCAGCATAATTACGCCAACAATGGTCTGAAATCCGTACTGCTGAATCCATGAAGGGGTATCCTCCATCCATTTGAATACTTGCCCACCAATCAGAGGACCTAAGAATGATGCTAGCCCTGTGATTGCTGAATACATGGCAATGAACATCGGTCGCTCGCCTTTCGGTGTATCCCCAATCATAAAGTTAAAAGCTAACTGATTGAACCCACCGACTCCAGCACCTAAAAGGATGTGAGACAGCACGAGGACCGGAATGATCGGTAGAATAGATATGAGCCCCCATGACATACACGACATAGCAATCAAAGGAAGCGTCCAATATAACAATGTCCGATTGCTGAAACGTGCATTCAAGTTGCCCCACACATAGAATCCCACCATCATGATTGCAGTCTGAACTACGGTCATAATCGACATAACGGAATAAGAGATATGAAGTACATCTAGCATAGCATAAGAGTATAGTGGGACGACAAGCGTCTGTAAAAACAACCATGCCCCTAGAAATAGTGTAGATTTAATAAATGGCTGGTCCGAGAGTGGCTTTCGTACCATCGGCCAAAATCTCCGTTCTTTCGAACGTTCAAATGGTGGATCCGGGTAAAAGAAGAATAATGTTAAGTTCGCCGCGATAGCAATCCACGCAATAATGAACAAGATTAGAAAGCCCATACCACCCGGATAACGATCTAGAATCACCCCACCAACAAACAGAACGAGCGCGCCTAAAGCATTCAATATCGTATTTCGAATGCCAAAATAGCGCCCCCGAATCTTAGCTGGAACCATGTCACTTATGATCGAAGTCCAGAGTATCCCTGATACTGTACCTGTAATAAAAGCACCCATGTACATTACCAGAAACGTAGGAATCCACCATTTCTCTTCAAAGACAAATGGTATAACTCCCGTTGCACCCCACATTAATCGGTTTAAGATGGTAAACACAATCATTGATTTCTTCCTGTACTGTAACCGTTGAATCAAATAAGCTGCCAAGATCTGAATAACATTAAAAAACGTCGTAACGGCAAGCACAAACCCAACTTCTCTTGATTCAGCACCCAAATACAGCAGATAACCTGTTAAGAACGGTCCTCCTAGCAACGTCTGATAGATGACGGCCGGAACTCCTTCCCAAGTAGCTGTTAACAAGTGTTTTCGCTGACTGGAAACCACCCGATGCGGTCTGTGCATAACTCTTACAGCCTTGATGGGGATACACTCCTTTGATGTCTTATATTGGCTGATCAAACTCTCTTTGACCCCATTCTACACCCGCATCTTCCACTGTCAATAAGGTAAAGAAAATATTGTATGCACCCGCTTACATCGGTTTCCAGTAATACAAAAAAAACGGACGCTGCTTATTAAAAGCGGCATCCGTTTTTCCCTTGCTCTAAGCGCGATTCACACGTTTCATCAAAGCTGACAACCTAGACACAAGCGGCTTCCACTCGCTCTGAAACCACCCGCTAGAATCGACTGCTGTATCCGATGTGAGCCCCACTTCTAATTCGGCACATTCACTTTCCATCAACAGAAGAGGCTCTTCACTTATCATCTTATAATACCTCAGGTGATAAGTACTGACGGTGTCGCCATGTAAGGTGACTACCGTATCATCACGAATTTCGATTATCTTACCAGTCACAACCTTGGTACCATACATGACAAGTCCGCTCCTTTGATGGAATCAAATTGCCTGATGATCTAGTGCCTTCTAGTCACGAAAACGGGCACTCCAATCTGTATATTCGCGCTCTGCCGCATCTTTGGAATGTCCATAACGTTCTTGAAGCTTGCCTACCAGCTTATCCTTTTCGCCTGCAACTACATCAAGGTCATCATCGGTCAATTTGCCCCACTGCTTCTTAGCCTCACCTTTGAGTTGATTCCATTTCCCTTTGAATACGTTGTTATCCATTCCTATTCACTCCTCTATTCGTCATTCTCTATATTTTGGGATTACCCGAGTCGCTCCCATCTGAATCCTAAATAGCCTTTCATTTCAGTAATTCGAGCCTGATATCGCCTAAAAATAAATTAAATTTTAATTAAAAACTCAGGTTTTAAATAATTAGTGATTATTTTCACATTAAAGTCTTTTTTTATATGCTAAGATTCCATCGAATGGTAGTCATACCGACTCACCTTTCCAAGCTTTTACCGGGTAAAAAGCCGCATATGCCTCATCACGTTAGAACGGAATAAGGTACTATGTTTTGCGCCGTATTCCGGGAATATCTTACGTTGTTAAAATGTTTCAACATTTTAATACCATATTTTTCACCAAAATATTAAATAAATAGTGGAGGTCATCTGTATGAAAAAGAAATTGTCCATCATTTTGTCCGGCACACTGATCCTTGGCGGTCTACTCGCAGGTTGTGGAGGAGACAAAACTCCCGAAGCGAACGATGCAAACAAGCCTCAAACGGAAGCACCTGCTGGTGATGTAAAAGTAGGAGAATACAAAGACGGAACTTACTTCGCACAAGGTGAAATGAATGAAAAATCGGGTTGGCAGTCCAATGTAACCCTTAAAGTAGAAAGCGGAAAAATCACTGACGTGGATTGGAACGCTACGAATATTAAAGCCGGACCTGATAAGAAAACTGTATCTGAATCCGGTGAGTATGGCATGAAGGCAGGCGGCGCTCAAGCTGAATGGCATGAACAAGCTGAGAAAGCAGAGCAGTTCCTGATCGAGAAGCAAGACCCTAAAGCCATTACAGTGAACGATGAAGGTAAAACAGACGCAATCAGCGGTGTTTCCATCAGCGTAGACGAGTTCGCAGAACTTGCTCAAAAAGCACTGCAGGCTGGCCCAACTGAAGCTGGTCCATACAAAGATGGTGCCTATCACGCTGAAGGTGAGATGGATGCAAACAGCGGCTGGAAATCAACCGTTGATCTGACCGTTGTTAACGGTAAAGTTGTTGCAGCTTACTTTAGCGGCGTTAACGCAGCAGGTGAAGACAAACAAGACTTCTCCAAAGAAGGTAAATATGGCATGAAGGAAAAAGGCGGTGCTCAAGCTGAATGGCACGAACAAGTTCAAAAAGCACAGCAATTCTTCCTTGAGAACCAAGGTGTAGGTAGCGTAAGCTTCAACGACGAAGGTAAAACAGATGGAATTAGTGGTGTTTCCATCGGTGTTCAAGAATACTTCAAACTGGCTGAAAAGGCACTTGAAGGAGCTAAATAATCGTTTGAAAGAATAGACTACATGCAGAAGATCGGGAGTTATCTCCCGCTTCTGCCCTTTATAACACACTGTAACTAATGAGGTGACGATTGTGAAAAGGATTGTTTTATTAGGCGGCGGTTATGGCGGCGTTCTAACAGCGAAAAAGCTGGCTAAAAAGTTTAAAAAGAGTAAAGATGTTCAGATTACACTGATCGATCGCAATCCATATCATACTCTGCTGACTGAACTTCATGAAGTAGCATGTAACCGGACACCAGAGGATTCGGTAAAGATTGATCTTAAAAAGATATTTGCAGGGCAAAATGTAAATGTCGTACTGGATGAAATCAATAACATCGACTTCGATGGTAAGAAATTAACTTCAGATACAGCTGTTTATGAATATGACTACCTGGTCATTGGTACTGGCTGTAAGCCAACCTTCTTTGGCATTCCAGGCGCAGAGGAAAATGCATTTACCCTCTGGTCCTTTGAAGATGCTGTTCGCTTAAAAGAACAAATTCGTCACAGCTTCCGTGAAGCAGCTAAAGAGCTGGACCCTGCAGTACGCAAGTCCAAACTCTCCTTCGTTGTTGTAGGTGCTGGTTTTACGGGTGTCGAACTTATCGGTGAAATGGCTGAGTTCCGCGATGAGCTGTGCAAAGAATTTTATATCGATAAATCAGAAGTTCGACTCGTTGTTGCAGATATGGCACCAAAAATCTTGCCAATTCTGCCAGATAAGCTGATTGCTAAATCCGAGAAACGTCTTCAAAAAATGGGTGTTGAGATCATCACCGGAGCTAAAATTACTGGTGTTGGTGAAGACCGCGTCATTCTTGGAGAAGGCAAAGAAATCATTGCAAGTACGATTGTCTGGACTGCTGGTGTTGAAGGTTCCGATCTTGTTGGCAACCTGGATCTTGAACAACAAGGTCGTAAGCGTATCGTAACCAACGACAAGCTGCAAAGTGTTGATCACGAAAATGTGTACATCGTAGGCGATAACATTTTCTTCATCCCTGAAGGGGAGACTCGCCCTGTACCGCAAATGGTTGAGAATGCTGAGCATGCTGCTCCACTCATCGCACACAACTTGCACGCAGATATTACAGGCGGAACCAAGAAATCTTATAAACCAGCGTTCCATGGAACTATGGTCTGCATCGGTAGCCGCTACGGTGTCGCAAATGTAGGACTGCCGAATAAAATGTTCATGCTGACCGGATTTATGGCGATGCTGTCCAAACACTTCATTAATATGTTCTACCTGTTTACCGTTGCTGGATTCAATAAAGTATGGACTTATATGATGCATGAGTTCTTCCATGTTAATAACCGTAGAAGCTTCGTCGGAGGACATTTCTCGAAGCGTTCCCCGAATTTCTGGCTCGTTCCACTTCGTATTTATCTTGGGGTTATGTGGCTGACAGAAGGCTGGGAGAAGCTGCTTAAAATTATCGATGATCCGAACCGCATATTCTTAATTCCGCCTGCTCCAACAGCAGATGGAACAACTGCAGCCAGCCAAGCAGTAGAGGCTGTTACTCAGACTGTAGATGCACAAACTGCTGCTTCTGCAGTATCGACTGCCAAGGATGCTGTTGAAGCCTTGCCGGTACCTGGATTCATCAGTGACATGGTAAGTGGATTTATGGATATGTTCTTCTATACAGCAGATGGCGGTTACACAGGTCTTGCATCTGTATTCCAAGTCGGCATGGTTGCAGCTGAGATCGTGTTCGGTCTAATGCTTATCGCTGGTCTGTTCACAGCCGTAGCTTCCATTGGTACCATCGCAATGGGTGTTATGATCTGGACATCCGGTATGGCTCCTTATGAAATGTTATGGTTCGTAACTGCTGGTATTGCAACAATTGGCGGAGCAGGAAGCACATTTGGTCTTGACTACTACGTATTACCTTGGCTCAAAAAACATTGGAAGAACGTTCCTCTGGTGAAAAGATGGTACTTGTATACTGATTAGGAAACGATATTGATGATAAGACGGAAGTCATGTGCATGTCATATTGCATATGACTTCCGTTGTAACTACAGAATTATTTAAGGACTTTGATCCGCAAAACGTCTTCGAAGGAGTGGGCTTTTATGAATTCTCGACTGATGAACGATACCTTCCGTCTACTGCAAGAAGAATGGTCCCCAATCGCCGGAATCATTCTCGATGTTCCTTGTCGTGATATGAACCGGATGGCTGACGTGCTGGATCCTCATCAGTTGGAGCCTGAGCGGCAGACGGTTCTAATGGCCCTCTACAGCTTGCTCTACATGGCACAGGAGCGTCATCGCAACTGTTCCTTCAGTGATCCCGAACTGACCAAACATATATTAGATGGTGACTATCTATACAGTTTCTATCTACAGTTAGCCATTAAGTACCGCGAGACCGATCTTGTGTGTTATCTGTCTCCTGTACTCAAACGGCAGCAGATCGCTTTAGCTGAAGGACGCTTCGTAGATGAAGATCTAACGAAACAATTCGAGACATTTCTGTGTGGAGAATTTAAGCACAAGCAGGCAGGTAGAGCCATGTAGCGGGGAGGAATCCGAGATGAAACTGCACGAAGCACTGAGCATAGATATTAACCGGGTAAACCGGGAAATCGAGAACATTGTAAAATTTGATCCCGATCTTCCCCGTTCATCTATTGTAGCCAAAAGTGTGCTGGACTTGATCCGCTCTGGCGGTAAACGTCTTCGCCCAATTATGGTGCTCGTGGGTGCTCGCTTCGGTCCTAAGCCGCTTGGGCGCAAACAATGGCAGCTTGCAGCAGCAGCTGAATTCATACATGCCGCTTCCCTCATTCATGATGATGTAATTGATCGATCGGATCTGCGCCGGGGAAAGCCAGCCATGCATTTGAAGACAGGTGTAAGTCAGGCGGTTCACATCGGCAATTATATGTCACTACGTATTGTTGAGCTGCTCTCGCATTATTCCTCCGATCAGGAACGATATGTTCATGATTTATCTTCACTTGCTAGCACACAGCTGTGCATTGGGGAATATCAACAAATGTCTCATGCTTTTGATTACGATCAAACACTGGAACAATACGTGGAGAAATCTCGTAATAAAACCGCCCAGCTGATGGCGACGTGTCTGCGGACCGGCGCCCTCTCCTCGGGCTGTGACACACAGACGGCAGACCTGTTATATGAATTTGGCGAATGCCTAGGGCTTCATTTTCAAATTCAGGATGACCTGATGGACTTTACAAAAGACGCTGAGACACTTGGCAAGCCAGCCGGAAGCGATCTCCGGCACGGTCAGGTGACCCTTCCTGTCATGTATGCTTTGCAAGATCCCGCTTTATCCGAAATGATACGCTCCATCGGCCGGGATTCGTCTGAGGCTGACATCCAGCAGGCTCTCGAAGCCATACGGCGAAGTGGAGCGCTTGAGAAGACAGCTCAGTTCAGTCACTCGTTTCTAGAGCGTGCAGAAGCTATCATCCAGCAGTTATCCCGTTTTCCTGCACATCAAGATCTGGGCGTCCTTCTTCAATATTTCACCGCAGCTTAATCTAAAACAATCCAAATAAAAGGTGTCTGAGCAGCCTATACAGCGGCTGCTCAGACACCTTTTTCTATAACTAGAACAAAATACGGAATTTCGCTCCCCCTTCTTTCTGGGATATACCGAAGGAGAACGATCAGATTATACGAGTAGAACAACAACACCTAACAGAATGAACAATAGTAGATAACAGGTATCTTGAAATGCCCATGTGAGCTTGTAGAGGCTGGTACGCGGTTCGTTTATGACAAAACCTCTAGACTCCATCGAATGAATGAGATCCTGCGCCCTGCGGAAGGCACTGACCGTTACAGGCACGAGCAAGGAAACGAGCATCTTAGCTTTATCCTTCCAAGGCAGTTCCTTCAGATCTGCTCCACGGGATGCTTGAGCTTTTAAGATTTTGTAAGTTTCATCGAGAATTGTCGGGATAAACCGAAGTGCGATACTAATCATGAGACTTAAACGTTCTGGATGCAGCCCGATATGCTTTAACGGCTTTAGAACACCCTCTAATCCCAAATTGAGCTTGCCTGGCGTTGTCGTAAAGGTAAGGATGGCTGTAAATGATACTAGAAGAGCCATACGCAGCACGCTGAGTAGCCCCAATTCCAATCCTTCTTTATATAGCGTTAATGAACCAATACGAAACCAGATATCCCCGCTCTTAACGGTTAGAAGCTGAACAATAAATATAAATATCATTAGGAAGCGCAGTGGTTTCATTGCTTTGATGTAGTATCTATACGAAATTCGTGTACTCCACATCATCAGGATGGAAAAAATGATCGTCATGAGCATATCAGGCCATGAGGATACAAGAACAATCACTACAACGTATAGAAGCATAGATACAAGTTTAGCTCGTGGATCCAGCGCATGAATCCACGAGCCTGTATCAATGCTTCTTCCGATTAATAACTTCTCACGCATGATCCTCCCTCACTTCCCTCATGTCTGCACTCCTAAGAGCCGCAATCCGTTCTGCTAAAGAAGCAGCGGTAATACATGGCTCTTCGTGCTCAAGATCAAATCGCTTAGTCAGAATGCTCCAGTAGCGAAGTGGAAGCGGCACAGCCATGCCATACTGCTCCATGAGGTCCAGCTGGCCAGCTAGCTTACGAACAGTACCATCAAAGACACACTGCCCAGCGTGAAGGATAACCCAGCGATCTGCGGCTTCTAGCAGTTCATCCATACGATGTGTAACCATGATGATCGTCTTTCCTTCTTCCTTGCACAACGTCTCCAGTAGCTGTATAAGCTCTTTCCTGCTAACCGGGTCCAGCGTAGCAGTTGGTTCATCCAGGACGAGAATATCAGGCTCCATTGCAAGTACAGATGCTATAGCCACCTTACGCATCTGCCCACCGCTTAGCTGAAACGGACTGCGCTGCAATAATGCAGGAGCAAGACCCATTTTGCCAAAAGCCTTCAAAGCAAGTTGCTTCGCTTCATCTTCCGTTGCGCCAAAGTTCATCGGTCCAAAACACATATCCTTCTCGACTGTATCTTCGAACATCTGCTGCTCTGGAAACTGAAATACCAATCCAACTCGCCGCCGCAGTTCACGCAGTTTCGGGGACTTCTCTCCTGCTCGAATCGTAACATCCAGCACAGATACCGTGCCTGCAGTCGGCTTAATAATACCGTTAAAAAGTTGGAGCATCGTTGATTTCCCAGATCCTGTCGTTCCAGCTACACCAATGAACTCGCCCGATTCTACATCAAGATGAATATCACGAAGAGCCACACTCGCCCAAGGACTTCGAGCATCATAATCGAAAGATACTTGATCTAATTGAATGACCATAAGAAATCCATCAGCTCCTGTTCATGACCAGATCGCCCTACGTGCACTCCACGTGCCTCCAGCTCCTGCGCTAGCTTGTGTGAGAATGGGGCCTCTAAATTGCACAGTGCCATCAGTTCCTTGTTCGCAAACAATTCTCTAGGGGATACATCAGCAATAACTTTGCCTTCTCGCATCGCAAGCACTCTCTCCGAAGCCATAATCTCGTCCGCATCATGTGTGATCGACAAAATCGTATATCTTCTTTCCTCATGCATCGATTTCAGGATTCGAATTAAGTCTCCTCTGGCCTGTTCATCAAGCATGGAGGAAGCTTCGTCAAGTACCAGAATCTCTGGCTCCATTGCTAGCACGGAGGTGAGCGCTACTCGCTGTTTCTGACCTCCAGACAACTCCGAAGGGTGCTTGCCAAGCAGGTGACTAACACCAAACTTCTCTGCATAGCGATCAATTCTCTCTCTCATAGCTGAGCGAGACATACACAAGCCCTCAAGTCCGAAGGCGATATCCTCTTCTACCGTACTGCCTACAAATTGATTATCTGGGTTCTGAAACACCATACCTACCTTACGACGTATGGCGCTCAAATGCTCAGGTATAAGCTTTAGTCCACCTGTTTCAACTAACCCATCATCCGGAAACAAAAGACCATTAAACAGCCGGGATAGTGTTGATTTACCACTCCCATTGCTCCCGGCAATGCTCACCCACTGCCCTTTCGTTACCGTTAAACTAACGGAGCGGATATTCTCCGACTCTCCGTCATACGAGAAACTAACCTCTTGAAGTGTTAATACAGCTGGAGCTTGAGGGGCACCTTCACGCTCATACTTGTTAACTTCCATATGATCTTGACTATGAAGTTCAGGTTTATCCACGCAAGCTCCCCCTCTTGTTCTCGTTCTTCGTATATTAATCTGTAAATCCAGCAAATAAAGATAACTTCGACAGAGACGGCACCAAATATCTAACTGAGATCCCGATCAGAATACCTGTCACGATACCGGTTAACAGCAATGCCGGTAAGTAATAGAATATGGAAGAAGTCTTGAAAATAATCGAAGCTGCGGTCAATTGGCCAATATTATGTGCCACACCACCAGCGATACTGATTCCGATCAGACTCAATCTCTTTCCACTTATCTTAAGAAGTCCATACATCACTACGAAACTGAAAACTGCACCAAACAAACTAAACAAGAAACTAGAGAAGGTTCCGAAAATCATTGCAGTCAGTACGGTCTTCAACACAATTAATGTGATGGCATCTCTTCCACGAAGGAAATACAAGCAGGTCAGCACCATAATATTCGCAAGTCCAAGCTTAGCACCGGGTACCGACAGGTTTACGGGAATCAATGATTCCACGATACTGAGGACAACAGCTACAGCCGCAAATATGGCGATGATGACTGTCTTTTTTAGCATTAATGCTGAATCACTAATTGACAACGGCGTCGGTTTCATCCTGATCCACTCCTCCCGAAGTACCTTCCAACTCAACTAATACTTTATGCGGCAAGCAAACAATGCTCTGGTTCTTCTTATCAACAAAGCCAAAACTTAAACATACTTTATCTGGACAATCTGCCTCGATCATTTCGATGCCATAATCATGTACTTTTAGAATATTCAGTCCATGATCCGTCTTGATCTCAATGATCTGTTCTTCTTCCGTTAACTCCACTGTCTTATACAATTGGCCGTCTACCGTAATTGTTGCCGTTAATGGAATTTTGTGATTTTTTTCACTTTCGCTTCCACCTAACCATCTCGGAACAAGAAATATAAGGGCTGCTACCAGTAGAACTGAAATCAGCACCATGTCACCGCGTTTCATAGGCATCTTCCTTATTTTTTGATTATATAAATCTTAGACGTCCTCATTATACTCACTCTCCGGCAATCCTTCAATGTAGGAAACAACCATTTTTGCACCTTTGAGAATGATTTCACAAAATCATCACCAAATCCAAAATTTTAATCAAAATTTTAAATAAAATATGAGAAGTCTCACATCCCCGCGTCAGTCGGCTCTGCTATAATCCAGTCGAAACCAGGTGGAAATGAGGAATTGATGTGAAAAAAAACAAGCTATCTCCGTTGCTTCTGCTCCTATCCGCCCTGTTAATTGTTGGGGGATGTTCAAACGCCGGCCCTAATTCCATAAATTCGAATGATAAGACCACTAGTAAACAGACGGAAATCAAAGATCCCATTAAGAAGTCATACTATATATTTGACACCATCGTTCAGGTGAAGGTTTATGATAGCCGAATCACAGATCAGCATTTCAATGAAATTGAGGAGCTTCTACACAAGATTGACGCTGAGATGAGTCGCACTAATAACACTAGTGAGCTCTATAAGATCAATAGTAATGCTGGTATCAAACCTGTTCAAGTGTCTGAGGAGACTTTTAGTGTCATCCAAAAAGCTTATGATTATTCCAAGATGACAGATGGCCGTTTCAATCTTGCAATCGGACCTCTCGTTTCCTTATGGAATATAGGTAATGAGGGTGCGCATGTGCCTGATCAAGCCGAAATTGATAAACTGATTCCACTAAGCCAGTATGATCTGATCGAGCTAAATCCAGATAAACGTGAAGTATATCTGAAGCAAAAAGGCATGATTCTAGACCTCGGTGGTATCGCCAAAGGTTACTCCGCAGATGTCATTGCTAAATATTTGACGGACAATGACTTCCATAGTGCCATCATTGATCTTGGCGGGAACGTTCTTGCTCTTGGTCAGAAGCCTGGCGGTCGTAAATGGACCATCGGTATTCAAGACCCCGACCTTACACGCGGTATTCCCATTGGCAACCTAAAAGTTGAGAACCAGACGATTGTGACCTCAGGAGTGTATGAACGTTTCTTTGAGGAAGACGGCAAATATTATCACCATATTTTAGACTCGCAGACGGGTTATCCTGTTGATAATAACTTAAGCAGTGTCACCATCCTCACAGAAAAATCAGTTGATGCTGATGCGTTATCTACCTCCATCTTCTCTATGGGACTTGATCGTGGTCTTGAATTCGCGGAACAGTTAGATCATGTGGAGGCTCTGTTTATTACAAAGGACAAGAAAGTATACATCACCTCCGGTATGGATGAAGTACTGGAAATGACCAATGACCAATATAAGCTCATGAAGTAATTAAAAATAACAGGGCATCTCTTCTAAGTTAAGAAGGGGTGCCCTGTTATTATAGTTACATACTGTCGTATGGTTCTGACAATTATGATGATCTAGAGCAGAACACATCGCTGTTAAGCTTCTTACGCGCTCTCCTTAGTAGCCCTCATATAATTCACGAACATACCTGCAAAATCGGGATCCCACTGCGTTCCCCGGCCCTCTTCTAGAATGTTCAGCGCTTCAGATGCCCTCATACCACTCCGATAAGGGCGATCGGATGTCATCGCATCATAAGCATCCGCAACCGCTATAATGCGTCCATAGAGTGGTATTTCTCTTCCCTTTAACCCGTCAGGATAGCCGCGACCATCGAAGCGCTCATGATGGGAACGTACACCTTCCAGGTAAGGTGCCATAGCATCTGCTGGTTCAATCTGGCGCAAAATGTTCTCCCCTTGCTCCGGATGTGATTTCACTTGTGTAAATTCTTCTTCCGTTAATCGCCCTTCTTTTAGTAATACATTATCCCTCACTCCGATCTTTCCGATGTCATGAAGCAGGGCGGTCTTATGCAGCAGATCAATATCTTCCTCACATAGCCCGGCTAACTTTCCAAGAAGCACCGAATACTCGGCAACACGAAAGCTGTGCCCCGCTGTGTAGGGGTCTCGTGCATCCAGTGCAGCAGCCAGCGCAGCAAAGTAACTGTCGAGCAGTTTCCGATTACGATCCTCACGCACCTGCAGACCACGAACCATCATGTTGAAACCAGCAACTAAAGTGGAGAATTCATCTGAATATAGATTAGAAGTCTGAATGAGATTGCCTTCCTTCACTTCGTTCATAGCTCGGTACATCTGACGGATAGGACGATTTATATCTTGTGTCAGGAGCAGTGCCCCTATATAGGCAAAAGCTACGCCAATCAATAGAATAACTCCAGCCCATCCCCAGTACTCCTGAGATACGATCTCATCAAATTCCTCTAGCCTAATCTGAGCCGCAAGACTGAACAGAAATAATGGAAACGTTCCAATGAGCATCGTACTAAGCAAAAATTTCGTACGAATCGCAGTGAACACATGTCCTTCAAGCGAAAAATCAACTCCATATCGAGACAACGCCTGTCTTCTTAGCTCTTTCACCACTGGCCGAATGGCTGCCACGGTTAAGAAAAACTCGATCATTGCATGACAGCTGGCAATCAATACAGCCCCAAGGGATGCTAGCCAAATATAAAATGAAGGAATACTCAACAATCCATGGTTCAGCATATAAATCGTCATAAGTATGGCCGGTAAAGACAATCCTAATAAATGTGGCCCATAAATCCGGTAAACAGCCCGCCGCGGCATAAGATGTGCTTGAAGATAGGCCGCTTCCAAGGATCGCAGATCCGTACTCGGTTGAGTTAACGCCTCCTTAATCAAACGAAGATGCCTCATAAATACACACATTTCTGCGACAACCATGATCAGAAACGAAATACCCATAATCATTAACAGGCGTATTCCTTCAATATAAGAAACCTCAAAGGTGGTTATCAGCAGCACACCACCCACTACAAGTACCGCAATTAAAGAACCAATCAAATAATTACGGATAAGCTGTCTTAAGAAGGACTTATAAAGTTCCATAAAATGCCTACTTTCGTCGCAATTAATAATATGATGCCGGTATAAACAGAGTTGTAGGGTAGATCGCAACCAATTGATAGAAATTAGGTATAATTTACCTATATATTGAATATCGTTGGAATCGACAAAAAAATCAAGCGATTTTGTTGCATATTACTCGTATAAAATAATATCCCTTGTATTTTCTCGCGCTCTATGATATGATAATTTAATGTAAGTTAATATTTAACCCCGTAAGTTCCTCGCATCAAGAATTTCTATTCTCACATGAAGTTGAGAAAAATTCCTATTTTCTAACCCAAAAGTAAGAGTTTAAAGATGTTGGTTTTCTGATTCACACTGGAGCGGTCTTCGGAGCCGCAAGGACGAAAGAGAGGCAGGGCTTTTGTTGTATTGGAAGTAATGTTCCCGATATTAAACTTCAATCACAAGGAACCGACTGGTAGTGCCTTATTAGGCCGTCAGGGGTTAAATATATATGCGCTTAAACGCCAGAATTATTAAGTACCCTGCAGAAAGTATTCTGCAGGGTACGTCTATATTTACATTCATTAGATGGATCAAAAAAGTAATTAAATGTTACATCACCCTTTAACATACATATCATGCCATTTATGTTGTCGATTCCCTGCCTTTGTGGCATAATGGAGCCATAGATCCGGCAGCCACAATGAAGGCATTTCGTTTGTACACCACAAACGAAATGCCTTCATGTTTATCGCTAATATTTTTACATTAAATGTAACATTTCTTGTCCGGGCTGCTAAATAGGAGGTTGAGGCTATCGGTATATCACTGTAGACGTTCCTTCCATTAAGATTATGAATACGGAGGATGTTTATATGATTATTCCTAAAACCGAACAAGGAAAGAAACCTAAAGATCGGGCAGGCATCTTCATATTTGCGGTATCCTGCATCTCAACCGCAATTCTAATATTTATAATTGTCGAGATTATCCTGAAGACCATGTTCGGAACCTTGAAGTGAACATTTGTACATCAGGGAGGATCATTGATGAAATGGATTGGTAAAAGCATCATATTTCATTTTTGCTATATCTCAATCTACGATGAACCATAGTACGAGTAAAGGAGATTGACGATGAATTTGAATTTGCAGAAGATCAACATTAGAGAAACACTCGTTTCCCAGTTATCATTTTTTGACGAACAGCTCAAGCTCTTTCTCGATCAATATCTCCCCCCTACCGAAGATGTTCGGATTAAACGGGAACGTAAAAACACCAGAGCTTTCATTGAACGTTATATGTTCAAGCTGGAGCAGCACCTGAATAGCCATACAACTGGTGAGGATGTTCCTTGCCCTGATTTCGTTTTTCTAGGGAGCACAGTTACACTACAATATGTTGATACTAGACAGGTTATCTCCTACACACTATGTATGCCGGAGGATTCTGATCCGAGCAGTCACTGCATGTCGATCGTTTCTCCACTGGGATTCCAGCTACTTATGGCTACTAAAGGAAGCCAAGTGACTATTGTAACACCAGGCCGGATTGCGGAAGTGAATGTAGTGGATATCCAAATGGCTTCACCATTCTGATTGAACATCAAATAACACACTACAATAGTAGGTTATCTTAATAATAAGGGACGGTCCTAGAGATAGATAGATGGACCGTCCCTTTTTGTGCGAACTCAAAAATCAAAGTTGTCTGGGTCCGGACCAACACGGTGATCCTGATTCAATGCATCAATTTGCTCCATCTCTTCTAGGGTTAGTTCAAAGTCGAATACTGATGCATTTTCAATAATCCGATGTTCTTTCGTAGATTTTGGAATGGTGATTACACCGTGCTGCAAATCCCAACGCAATATCACTTGAGCGATAGATTTATTATGTGCATCGGCAATACCTTTCAGCACTTCGTTATCCAGAAGTTGACCTTGCATTAAGGGAGACCAAGCTTCAAGCTGAATGTTCTGTTCTTTTGTATAGCTTAGTAAATCTTTCTGGGTCAGGAACGGATGAAATTCAACTTGGTTTATAACGGGTATAATTTCAGCATCTTGTAATAGATCTTCGAGGTGATGCATTTGAAAGTTACTCACTCCAATTGCTTTGACTTTCCCCTCTTTATATAACGTCTCCAGGGCTCTCCAAGCTTCTTTATACTTACCTGCCACAGGCCAGTGAATGAGGTATAAATCCAAATAATCTAGACCCAGCTTATCCAAGCTTGTCTTGTAAGCATTAAGTGTAGATTCATATCCGAGATCTGCATTCCATACCTTGGATGTGATGAATAACTCTTCTCTTGTAAGCTGGTTATCTGCCAGCGCTTCACGGATGCCTTGCCCGACACTACGCTCGTTGCCATAGATCGCAGCCGTATCAATACTTCGATATCCATGTTTCACGGCAGACTTAATTGCCTCAACTAGTTCTACTCCTTCTTCCACCTTAAATACCCCGAGTCCCATCCATGGCATTTCAATACCGTTGTTTAGGGTGCTTTTGCTTTGTAAATTGTGTGTCATCATTATGTCCTCCTGAAAGTTAGTTGATATTTTACGAATTCTGAATTGTTCCTGCAGCGCTAGTGTCGTGAGCTTGTCTCTCCTGAACACGACTCCATGCCGTTAAAACAACAGCCCCCAGCACCATGAGAGCACCAATCCATGTTGTATGAATCAAGCCGATACGAGCCGTAACGATTCCACCTAGATATGCCCCTATTGCTATCCCTGCATTGAAAGCAGAGATGTTAAGAGCGGATGCGATATCCACGGCTTTGGGTACATAACGTTCCGCCAGCGTAACTACATAAACCTGAAGCCCGGCCACATTCATAAAGGCCAGTAACCCCATAGCTAGGACGGTTATTAACCCTGCCACTTTATACGGTGCCGTGAGAGCCAGAATAAAGAGAATAACAGCTTGTATAGCAAACATATAAAATAAAGCTGAGAGCGGATTTCGATTAGCGAGCTTCCCTCCGATGATGTTACCAATTGCGATAGCGACACCATAGAGCAGAAGAATAAAAGCGACCGATGTCTCCTTAAATCCGGTTATCTCATGAAGCAAAGGGGATAAATAAGTGAATACAGCAAAGGTTCCTCCGTATCCGAGTGCGGTAATGATGAGCGCGGTGAGCAGCTGCTTATTGGTAATCAGTTTAACCTGATCAAGAAAAGAGATTTTGCTGCCTTTACCTAAATGCGATGGAACCAATACCATATTTGCGATCAAAGCAATAAGACCAATAATGACAATCGATATAAAAGCAGCTCGCCAACCGATTTGCTGCCCTATATAGGTTCCCAGTGGGACGCCTGTTACTGTTGCGATTGTAAGTCCGGAGAACATCGTTGCAATCGCGCTGGCTTTGCGATTCTCCGGTACGAGTGACGCTGCGATGGTCGATCCAATAGACATGAATATGCCATGGGAAAGTGCTGAAATAACACGGGCTGTAAGCAGCATGACAATACCGCTCGAAAGTGCAGCAAGGCTGTTGCCTGCGATAAAGACAAGCATAATCCACATCAGCAGCGTTTTACGTGAAACCCTTGTTGTTAACGATGTTAATATAGGCGCTCCAAATGTAACGCCTAGAGCATATAAAGTAACGGTTAACCCGGATAAGGTAATCGATATATTTAAGTCCTCAGCAATCATAGGGAGAAGTCCCACACTAATAAATTCTGTTGTTCCAATTGCAAAAGCGCTTATGGCTAGGGCAATGAGTGCCATAACACTTCGCTTTTTGTCCTGCGACATCTGTTCCACTCCTGTATGGTATTCACCGGCCGGGTGATGTTATTATCTATCTTGTGAATATAAATGAACAGTACGTACTTTAAAGTGCTATAGGCACTAAAAAGTACCTATGACGATAAAAAGATATGGAGGCAGTTGATCCGGTGACACAGAAAAAATACAATATTTCCGTTGAAGCTACACTTGAGGTGATCGGAGGTAAATGGAAATGCGTTATTTTATGCCATCTAACCCATGGAAAAAAACGGACGAGTGATCTGAGACGACTCATGCCTGCAATCACTCAGAAAATGTTAACGCAGCAGCTCAGAGAGCTTGAGCATGACGGGATCGTGAATCGAATCGTATACAATCAAGTCCCCCCAAAAGTGGAATATGAGCTTAGCGAATATGGATGGAGTCTTAAATCCATACTCGATTCTTTATGTAATTGGGGCGAAGGTCATATTATCAAACAGTACGGCGATAAATCTGCTGTGTTGGAGGATAACATACTGAATAACGATACCTCGATGAGGTGATAAAAAACCCCTGACAGCTTAAGCTGTCAGGGGTTTTTGAACTGCTATACCTTATTAGATGAATGCACTTGTGATGATTACAAGCAGGATAAACAATACAAGGATTGCTCCAACTCCGCTACCGTATCCGCCACCTACGCCGTATCCTCCAACAACTTCACCCATGATTCATTCCTCCTTTGTTTTTAACCACACCATATCTTATGTCGCTGGAGTCAAATGGTCAGGGCGTTTCGGCAATAATAGGTTGGAAGTTATATTATCAAGCAAAAAGGTGGTTACATTTGCTGGATTGAAAGACAATATACTAAATAAAATATGTAGAAACTATTGATAGAAACCCCTGACAGCATAGGCTGCAGGGGTTTCTTTGAACTACTATACCTTATTAGATAAATGCACTTGTGATGATTACAAGCAGGATAAACAATACGAGGATTGCTCCAACTCCGCTACCGTATCCGCCACCTACGCCATATCCGCCAACAACTTCACCCATGATTTCATTCCTCCTTTGTTTTAGCCACATCATATCTTATGTTGCTGGAGTCAAATGGTCAGGGCGTTTCGGCAATCATGACGTCCAAATCAGAAAACATAATTCCTAATAAAAAAAGACAAGTCCTAAGACTTGTCTTCAATCATTGATATTAGGATTGCAGCAGCATCTCGATATCTTGCTCCATATCTAATGGGTCCGTAGTCGCCTCAAATCTTTTGATCACTTCTCCCTCTGCACTGATCAAGAACTTCGTAAAGTTCCATTTAATTGAATCTCCAGGTAGATAATCCGGGTATTTCTCATTTAACATGGCTGTTAACAATTTGGCTACAGAATGAAATGGATTGAAGCCTTCAAATGGTTTGGATGCAGATAAGAATTTAAACAACGGATGAGCATTCTCCCCACGCACTTCAACTTTCTGAAACATTGGAAAGGAAACACCATAGTTAATCATGCAAAAGGTATTTACTTCTTCATTCGTACCTGGTTCTTGTTCTGCAAACTGATTACACGGGAACCCTAAAATAACAAATCCTTTCTCTTTGTACCGATCATATAGCCGCTGTAAATCGGCATATTGGAAAGTAAATCCACACTGGCTTGCTGTGTTCACGATCAGGATGACTTTCCCTTTATATTCCTCAAGCGAAACTTCTCTTCCACTCATTAATGTGCCAGTAAAATCATATACGTTCATACCTGCTTCTCCTTTGAATTCTCAAATGTGATTACTAAGACTATATCGGTCAAAGGAGTCTCGCTTTACACAAATACCTTATTCACTTATCCCTGTCTCTCATCTGTTTCATAGCTTGATGGCCAAATACAGCGAAAGCCCCCGTCAGAATTCCTTGAACAATCGCCTCAACCCCCCAGCCCATGATACCTATCGCGGAAAGTACAGCGAACACAACCACAAAATACACGATGCTCCAATTGGGGACCTTCGGGGTCTGTTTCAGAATATAACCAACAACCCAACAAGCCGCTACGACCATTAACAACTTCGGATCAACCATCTCAAAAATCATGCTCCAAGCCATTTTGCCCACGACCTTTCTGATATGAACTTAGTGATGCTGCCTTTCTACTTCATACTATGAAAGTTTCAAAGAATAGCTTGTTCATTAGCATATTAACTTGAAAATAAGATTAGTACTGATTACAATCCCGCCCATCACACTTTTTAGGCAGAAGCATACCTTAGGGTATAACTTAAATATGGGAGTGAAATCATTGAATCATTATCAAATGCATCAACACCCAATGCACCACCATCACCAAGCACCTCAAATGACGCAACCACTTGTTGTATATCCTGTCGATCCATGTGTTGTAGAAACATTACAATCGGTTATGGGAAAACGTGTTGTTATTGAAACGACACGCGGAAGCGTGGAAGGATGCGTTGCTGGCGTAAAACCAGATCATGTCATTATCGAAACTAGAGGTAGAAAATTCTTCGTTCGTATCGCTGAGATTGTATGGATTATGCCTGAATAATAAATATAAAAGAGCTGCAGACCAGCAGCTCTTTTTGGTATTTCATTCTATTTATTCAGACTATTGAATGAAGTAGCAACGCAGATAACAACATAAATAGTAGGAGAAAAACGAGTTTATACCCTACGCTAAGATACCGATTACTCCCTGTTTTTCTCCAGTATAAGAACGGGTAGGTACTAGATATCACAATAATAAATACTGCTGTAATGGTTGCTAATTCGATAGAAATGATACTCAGCTCCCTGCCACTTTTAGACTTAATATGTGTATATTACGTACCACCCACCAGTATTACAGTAATTCATGGCGATGGTATTTTTAATAGGCTTAATATATAAACACATAAAATACCATAAGGTTATATCCTCCAGTATGAGGTTTTTAAAAGTAGCAAGGAGTGAATGTACCGTAAATTATGTCAATTCAACAATAACAAAATAGCGCAGCCCCCATATCAGAGAGCTGCGCTAATTATCCCTTTATAGCTAGGTTACCGAAAGGAGTTGAAAGCATGTCCTCTCCTTGTTAACCACCCAGCTTGTCTTGAACAGATTGTAGCTTTTGTTTGCTTGATGAAGCTTGATCCCGGCGATCGTCGATTTTGACAGATGTGGATACACGCTTGGCACCGGATAAGAAAGGTGCTTCATGAAGCGCGGCAATAGCCTGCCATACATCGCTCAATTCACCTTCGATAATCGTACTCATTGACGTCAATTCATATGAGATTCTCTCCTGCTTCTGCAACACCCTCTGCATCTCTGCAACATACATACTTAGGCTTGTTGTAGCCGTTCCAATCGGAATGATAGTTACTTCAGCAATGGCCATGGACGATAACCTCCTAATATAGGCTTTTACATAACATTATTGTACCAGTCTAGGACATCATTTCAAATTCTCATTTGAACCGATTCCCGTTCAAATAATGCTCTCAAACGCAATGACTCATAAAGCGTGTATCTCCTTAGAAAAGGTCGTAATTCGTCAAAATGTGCGAAATCTCACCCTCTTTTGGCGGATTGCAGATTGGCGATTTCCCTCCTCATTTGCTATAATTCACCTTGCGTCTATTTTTAAGAAAAGAGTTTACAAACACAATATATTGGGTTAAATTTAATAAACATCAACCAAATATAGTGTATGCAGGTGTTTGACACTTCATAGAGTTGTCACACTTAATAGGGAAGCATGGTGCAAATCCATCACGGTCCCGCCACTGTAAAGGGTTTTAGATCGCATTTTTTGCGTTTCTGAGATGACTTCGGCTTTAAGTCACTGAAGGCTACAACGCTAGACCTTTGGGAAGGCGCCGAACTCTATACCCCAAGTCAGGAGACCTGCCTGTATGCAAGTACAACACCTATCCTACGGGAAATTAGGAAAGTGTTCTCTTACTGCGTCTGTACATATCAGCGAGCCCTAAAACGGCGGCTCAAGCTACTATGCACACTTCACCCACAGCGCATACGAACATTTTCAACCTTCCTAAGGTTTGGAAAATGTTTTTTTAATGTTCTTTTTCCCATTTCCCCCTAAGAAAGCGAGGATTTACCCATGCCCCAAATCGTAGTTAAACCGAACAACCGTCAATTAGCTTTTGATCCAAATCGCCTCTCTGTTTATGCCGATCGGATTTTGAATGAACTAGACATGCTGAATAAGGAGCAACTGCTTCGCGGTGTGAATTCTAAACTCCGTGGCGAACAAGTAACTGGTGAGGAGATCAGCAATGCGTTCACCATGTCGGCACTCGAGCTTGTTACTAAAGAAGAACCGAACTGGAAGTTCGCAGCGGCTCGTTCGCTTTTGACATCCTTATATAAAAAAGCGGCTAACCATCGTCGTTACAAAGCTTATCCGGACGAGCCATACGGTAACCTATATCCTCTCATTACTGAGCTGGTGCAAAAAGGTATCTACCGTGAAGAGCTTCTGGAATGCTATACCAAAGCACAAATTGAAGAACTCGCAGAAACGATTGATTATACCCGTGACCTGCTGTTTGACTATATCGGACTGTTGACACTAGCTGAGCGTTATCTTGCTACTGATTTTGATGGTCGTGTGATGGAGCTTCCGCAAGAGCGTTATATGATTATTGCCATGTACCTCATGCACAAAGAGCCTGCTGAGAAACGTATGGACCTTGTTAAAGAAGCATACTGGGCAATGAGTAATATCTATATGACCGCAGCAACGCCAACCATGTCCAACGCCGGCAAGAAGGTAGCAGGCCAGCTGTCCAGCTGCTTCATCGATACTGTGGATGACTCACTTGAAGGCATCTTTGATTCCAATACGGACGTAGCTCGTCTCAGCAAAATGGGTGGCGGCATCGGCGTTTACCTTGGAAAGGTTCGTGCCCGTGGTTCAGACATTCGTGGACATAAGAACACAAGCTCCGGCGTTATCCCTTGGATTCGTCAGCTGAACAACACCGCTGTTAGCGTAGACCAGCTTGGTACACGTAAAGGTGCAATTGCCGTTTACCTGGATGTATTCCATAAAGACATCCTTGCCTTCCTGGATCTGAAGCTGAACAATGGTGACGAGCGTATGAGAGCACATGACGTGTTCCACGGCGTATGTCTACCTGATATGTTCATGGAAGCTGTTGAAGCTCGTGATGAGTGGAGTCTCTTCTGCCCGCACGAAGTGAAGAAAGTAATGGGTTGGAAAGACGAGAACGGTCGTCCGCTCGGTCTGGAAGACTTCTATGACGAGAAACTTGGCGAAGGCAAATTCCGTGAAAAATATGCAGAGGCTGTAGCGAATCCACAGCTTTCCCGTATTACGGTTCAAGCCATCGACATCATGAAACGTATTATGAAATCCCAGCTAGAAACCGGTACACCGTACATGTTCTATCGTGACACGGTTAACCGCGCTAACCCGAACTCCGCACACGGTATGGTTTACTCATCTAACCTGTGTACTGAAATTATGCAGAACCAATCGGCTACCGTTGTGGAACAAGAAGAGCTTGTAACCAAGGATGGACAGACTCGCATTGTCATCTCCAAAGTTCCTGGTGATTTTGTTGTCTGCAACCTGAACTCCATTCACTTGGCTCGTGCAGTTCCAGCGGGTGTGCTCGAACGTCTCGTACCCATTCAGGTGCGTATGCTCGACAATGTTATCGACATCAATAATATCGAAGTACTGCAAGCACAATACACGAACAGCCAATACCGCGCAGTCGGTCTCGGAACCTTCGGTCTGCATCACTTGCTGGCTCTTGAGGGTATTCGCTGGGAATCCGATGAGGCGGTTGCCTATAACGATAGTCTGTATGAAAAAATCAACTATCTGCTCGTTAAATCCAGTATGGAACTGGCCAAAGAAAAAGGTCATTATCCGAAATTCAAAGGTTCTGACTGGGAGAGCGGTGAATACTTCACGTTCCGTGGTTACACCGATGGTGAGCATGAAGGCAAATATGTAACAACAGAACAGTGGCGTGAACTGCAGCAAGAAGTGCAGCAAAATGGTGTTCGTAACGCATGGCTCTTCGCGATCGCACCAAACGGATCGACTTCCATCATCGCTGGCTCTACGGCAAGTATTGATCCACTGTACGAACTTCTTTCTTATGAAGAGAAAACAACTTACAAGATTGCTAACCCAGCTCCGGACCTGTCCGAGAAGACGATCTGGTATTACAAAACAGCCTTCTTGATCGATCAGAACTGGTCCATCAAAATGGCAGCCGCTCGTCAGCGTCACGTTGACCAAGCGCAAAGCTTCAACCTGTACGTTCGTCCGGACATCAAGGCTTCTGAGTTCCTGGAACTTCACCTTCATGCTTGGAAAGCCGGCTTGAAATCGACTTACTATGTACGTAGCCGTGCGCTTACGATTGAAGAATGTGAGTCATGTGCTAGTTAAAAGCTTTAATAAACCCTTTTTCGATCCCACCCAAACCCTCCCTTCCAAGGGAGGGCCCCAAGGGCTCTGCCCTCTGGACACCCGGAAATAGAGCTTCGATTAAGGAGTGATTTGGGTTGAGGTACGGCTTGCTGGTGTAAGGAGCGCTTACTCCCTTCGGGAACGCTCTACTTTAGAGCGAAGATAATGAGTTACACGGGCGTTCTTTAGTGTTACTTACTGCTAAGAACGCTCTCCCTTCGGGATTTGCTCCACGTTTGTGCGTAACTTGTGAGTTACATCGGCGTTCTTTGGAGTTACTAACTGCTAAGAACGCTCTCCCTTTGGGATTTGCTCCACGTTTGTGCGTAACTTGTGAGTTACATCGGCGTTCTTTGGAGTTACTAACTGCTAAGAATGCTCTCCCTTCGGGATTTGCTCCACGTTTGTGCGTAACTTGTGAGTTACATCGGCGTTCTTTGGAGTTACTAACTGCTAGGAACGCTCTCCCTTCGGGATTTGCTCCACATTTGTGCGTAACTTGTGAGTTACATCGGCGTTCTTTAGTGTTGCTAACTGCTAGGAACGCTCTCCCTTTGGGATTTGCTCCAAGTTTGTGCGTAACTTGTGAGTTACTTTTACGCTTTTTTACCTCTACTACCTGCTTGGAGCGCTCTCCCTTCGGGAATCGCTGTGAGTTTAGTGCATAACCTGTGAATTACATGGGCGTTCTTTAGAGTTACTAACTGCTAAGAACGCCCTCCCTTTGGGATTTGCGCTATTTTAGTGCATAACTTGTGAGTTACTCTGTGCTTCTATACCTTTCATACCTGCTCAGAGCGCTCTCCCTACGGGATACGCTGTGGGTTAGTGCATAACTTGTGAGTTGTTTATGTTACTTCGTCCATCCTTCTGCTGTAAGCGGGCGATCCGCAAACCAGCAATTGAATATACTAACTAAATCATTTAAAGACTACATCGGCTAAGGATATCCCATCGGAAGAGTTTACGTCCGCCTTTGTTATGAATACCAGACCCCAAGCAAAGGGGTAACAACAGCGGCTGTAGAGGGGATTTCCGTCCCAGATATCCGGCCTCCAAGGAGAGATTAAGCATGCAAATGCAAAAAATATTTAATACCGAAGCCCCTAACCAATCCACTCGTATCATCGAAGGTGAATGTTCAGGTATTCTGAACTGGAACGACATCCGTATGCCGCACATGTACAAACTATACAAAGTGCTACTCTTGAACCACTGGATCGCTGATGAGATTCCAATGTCCAAAGATGCATCGCAGTTCCCACGCCTTGATCCGGAAGAACAGCGCACATTCAAAATTAACATTTCCTTGCTGGCTGTGCTTGATTCCATGCAGACAATGTTCGTTAGCGATGTGAAGCGCTATTTTACCGACTCTTCCCTTGAAGCGATCTCGGCAATCATCGGCCAACAGGAAGTTGTCCACAACCAATCCTACTCTTACGTTCTCTCTTCAATCGTATCGGAGCAAGAACAGAAAGAGATTTTTGAATACTGGAAGCATGATCCGGTTCTTCTGGACCGCAACCGTTTCATCGCAGATATTTATCAGTCTTTCCGTGATAATCCATCACCACAGACTTTCTTCGAATCCATGGTTGCTGACCTGATTCTCGAAGGGATCTTCTTCTACAGCACATTCGCCTTCTTCTACAACCTGGCACGTGACCAGAAGATGATGGCGACAAGCCAGATGATCTCTTACATTCAGCGTGACGAGAACCAACACTGCTACTTCTTCGCTGAAGTGTTCAAGCAGCTTCTTGTTGATTTCCCTGAACTGAACTCCAAAGAGAACATGGACTACTTGTACCGCACAATCGACCGTGCTGTTGAACTCGAAACAAACTGGGCTCACTACACACTCAGCAACGTTCGCGGCATCGATCTAAACGAGCTGTCCGATTACATTAAATACATTGCGAACCGTCGTCTGAAGATGATGGGTATGGAAAAAGCTTATGAAGGCGTAGATGTAAACTGCATGCCTTGGATTAAACCTTTCTCCGACGAAGCTTTGAACGCAACCAAGACAGACTTCTTCGAAGCGAAGTCCCGTAACTACGGTAAAGTCGGCGACGACAATGGATTCGACGATCTATAATATAAACACAACGAAAAACCTCCGTATTCTTCCTTTTTGGAAAGGGTACGGAGGTTTTATATTGTGTAACATTATGAAATCAATTGGATACACTTAAGCTTTATTAGAAGCTGCTTATTGAACTAACTTCTTCATCCTCCTCATTAAGGATCGCTAATGTTTGATGATCTTCCCACTTCCCATTGATCTTAACGTTCTTTCGAGCGATGCCCTCTTTATGAAATCCAGACTTTAATAATACATGGGTCGAGCCCATATTATGGGGCATTACGCCAGCTTCAATTCGATGAAATTTCAATTTTTCAAACGCGTATTGCAAAACCAGCTTAACCGCCTCGGTCATATATCCCTTTCCATTATGATCTTTATCCATAAAGTAACCTATCCAGCAGCTTTGCAGGTTTTCTCTCACAACCTCTGATAAAGTGATTTCCCCAATCAGGCGATCTGTATCCTTCAATCGAATGACAAACATATATCCCTTATCGTCCTTACCGAGCTCAACCATTTCTTGAATTCGTGTCATTTGCCCCTGAAATGTATAGAAGCTCTCCTCTCTCACGCCGGTGAACTGCTGGAAAAAGTCTCTGTTTTGCACCTCAAGCTCTAACAATGATTTAGCATCGGATTCCTCTACTTCTTTTACAACAATACGTTCTCCTTCTAATAACATAGCCTTGTCATCTCCCTTTTCTTCTTCTAAAATACAAAAAAACACCACAGAAAACCTGCGGTGTTCATAGAGAACTATGTAACCACAGGTAGCGACCTGTGGTGTTTATGCCCACTGTATCCTCGTCGTATCTAACCAATCAAAGGATAAAAGTCGCTCATGCATCCAGTTTTGGACATACTTCTACCGTGATTGGATAGATCAAAGAAAACAGCGGTAGAGTACCCGATTCCTTTAGGTAAAGATAGCAGCGATCTTTTCTTCATCTGAATACTCTCCTCTCATATCATGTCTCATCCATTATCTATATTGTTAACTCCATCATTATCATCACTAATAACAACAGAATACCTCATTCTTAAGATGCTATCAACATCTATGAAATCACAATACCGTTCCTTTCGGTGCTTCCTTCCTCTTCCCACCTATCCCCATCTTTAGGTGCTTCAGCTGTGCTACAATAATCACACTGATCACAACCAGTAGAAACCATGAGCTTATCTTCCCGATATGTACCAAACTCCATGTTTTCTCCTGTCCCGGATATGTCCAAGCACCTAGAAACGTTGAAATATTCTCTGCAATCCAGATAAAGAATCCGATTAACAAGAAAGACAACGTAAGCGGCATCCGATAGGTGGTACCTTGCACATCAAAATGCACAACCGTCCTGAAAAATACGATAAAGAGCAGTGCAGTCAGCACCCAACGAAAATCCCATATGTAGTGATGTGTAAAGAAATTAGCATAAATAGCAGCACTTATTAACACAGTCAGCATCGGTAATGGCCACCCGGTTATCCGCAGGTTCATTCGGCGCCATGACTGACAAATATAACTGGCAACGCTCGCATACATGAATCCGCTATACAGTGGCACTCCCCCAACTTTACTCCAGCCTTCCTCCGGATATGACCAAGACCCCATATGCACCTTATAAAGCTCCAGCATAAGCCCAATCACATGGAACACGCAGATAACCTTAAGTTCATCCCATGTCTCTAGCTTAAAGACTACCATGCCGATCTGAGCGAGCAGGCAGATGATCAGAATCAGGTCATAACGCGCTAGTCCCGGAACTTCTATATATTTGGTCAGCGCAAGTGTAGCGAAGATGATCACTGGAAAAATACACGACAGCGCCTGCTGTATGCCGAACGCCCATAGTTTACGGATGAATGTCATATATACCTCCTACTAACTATCTATTCAGAAGCTCCAAGCGTACCACAATCATAACGGATAATAATGACATCACCGTAACGAGTTTGTAACAAAATAAAATGACCTGTGAATCTAGGCTTTCTCTGATTCTCTCCCCATTCTATTTGTCCACATTCACCTGTGAACAAAAAAGGATGAGTCATATACAAGGGTCCCCCCTCTCAATGACTCATCCTTTAAATGAATTGGCATCAACCAAAGTATACCGCGTGGCTCAAGCTCACAGTTGAAAAACTCTTCTTACACAGCTAGATCCACTGCCGTTTTTCCTTTTTTCCGCAATAAAAATGTTAAGGGAACCGCTACAGCTGCAATGCCGGTACCTACGAGGAATACATCGTCGATCCCCATCGTCATCGCAATCGGTTGATTCATAACGCCTTCACCCACATAATGTGATGTTCTTGATACAATCAATGCGCTGAATATACCGATGGATAAAGACGCTAGTCCTTGACGTGCCCAGTTCGTAATCGACGAAGCATGCCCAGAATATTCACTGGAGACTGCACTCATCGCTGCATTCGTAAGCGGCATGTTGCATAACGCTATGCCAAGGCAACGAACGAGCTGAAGACCTGCGATCGTGTAGATCGAGGTAGCTGCCGTAATATTGCTAAATGCTGCAGAACCGGCCACGATGATCAGAATGCCTGCTAGCACCAATTTGAATGGACCAATCCGGTTATAGAACTTACCAATGATCGGTGACGCTGCAGCCATAACAAGCGCTCCTGGCAGCATGATAAGACCTGTCTCCATCGGGGACAACATAAGTACTGTTTGTAAGTAGAGCGGAACGAGAAGCGTTCCTGTATACATCGAAACGGTCACAATGCAGTTTAAGATCAAGCTATAGCGAAACCGTGGAAAACGGAATACTCTCAGTTGAAGGAGTGGTGATGCTGTTTTTAACTCCCATACGATAAAGAAGCTAAGTAACAAAACCCCTATCGCTAGCAGCGATACCGTCTTCCATGAACCCCATCCCCATTCACTGCCGTGACTAACGGACAACAGAAGGAATGAACTACTGATCACAACAGATAGAAATCCGAGCGTATCAAAAGACTTTTTCTCACTTAATTTGTAGTATGGAATGAATTTAGCCACTATAAAAATAGACAAAATTCCAATGGGGACATTCAGAATAAATATGGACTTGTAGCCAAAATACTGAACCATCCAGCCCCCAAGAGTAGGTCCGATTACAGGCGCCAGCATGGACGCTAGACTCCAGAGTCCCATTGCGTAGGCCTGACGCTCACGGTCAAATACTTGATAAATAATCGTCATCGTAATCGGAATGATCATCCCGCCAAATATCCCTTGAATAATTCGGAATGTAATCAGTGATTCAATATTCCAAGCGGTAGCACACAGGGCTGAGAATAGAATAAAGCCGATTAGCGAAATAATAAACAACCGTTTATAACTTAGCTGATCGCCCATATAACCAACAACCGGGGCAACAATCCCTGTAGCAAGCAGATAACCTGCCATTAGCCACTGCACCGTGCTAAGTTCTGCACCGAATGTATGCATCACTACGGGAAAGGTGACATTGATGGTTGTGATACTTAATACAGCCAAAAAATTACCGAAGAAGATTGCGCTCATGATGAGCCAAAAAGATGATTGTTTTTGTGTTTTCACAAGCTGCCTCCAAACATAAATCAGATTGTCAATCGATGTGTATAAAACATAGAGCCCACCTCAGCGCTCTTTCATGTAGCGAGCTTAAGGTGGGACCCTCATCAACTGGATTCATTTCAAGTAAATAACTTACGACGCAGTAAATTCAGCATAATGTAGAGCATATCAGCTTCATCCTGATCAAGCTGCTTAAAGGATTCCATAATGCTCTCATCGCCTTCACTTCGTGCGCCTTGTACAAGCTCCCGTCCAGCATCCGTATAATGAACATAATGGCTGCGACCATCCCGAGGATTGGGCGTCCTACGAACTAGCCCTCTCTGCTCAAGTGAGTCCACCAAATATGTAATCGTAGCCGCTTTAAGTTCGAGATGCTCTGCAAATTGGAGAGGAAGACATGGCCCCTGCTGATCTATATAACTCAAAATCGAGTACTGATTCAGGTTCAAATCATTGTTCCTAAGATATTTGAGAAACGAGACCACACGGTGTTTTGTCATCTTATCTGATAACTCGCGGTACACGTCCATTAACATCTCCACACTCGTATCATGACTGTGTTTCAGAATCATTCACCTCCAAGTTACTATTCAATTTTAATTCAAATATTCAAACTTGTAAATGGGATTTTCATTATTTTTCATTGTATTTTCATTATTTATACCACAACTAGTTCGAATAACTGTACTATAATATGAAATGAATAACATATTAATTTAATTGAAAAAGCTCTCACTGATCCGGCATCAGTGAAAGCTTTTATAAACTACACTCCATTCTAATCGTCCGCCAGCAACTCTCGCAGCATCATCTCACGGTTATTGACGAACTCCTTCATAATCATAAAGTGGTCTGTCTCTTCAAGACTACACTCATCAATTCCCTCTTCATGTAGTCTCAAAATCCGGGCATCTGGATAAGCCATCAGAATAGGCGAGTGAGTCGAGATAATGAATTGTGAGTTGTCTTGGACAAGATCATGAATCCGGGTCAGCAGCGCCATCTGTCGGAATGGAGACAGCGCCGCTTCAGGCTCATCCATTATATATAGCCCATTCCCGCTGAACCGGTGTAAAAAGGTAGCAAAGAAAGACTCCCCGTGTGATTGTTGATGCAGTGACTTTCCACCATAGGATTGATACAGCCCGGGGCGCTCACGCTCCAATGCATCAATCTCAGAGGCCACATTATAATAGCTTTCTGCACGGAAGAAGAATCCGTCTCGTGGCTTACGTACACCTCTTACCGCTCGAATATATCGGTACAGATCTGAGTGTGTCTCTTCCGTAGCAAATGAGAAATTCAGCGTCCCTCCTTCCGGATTAAAACCTAGAGCAGCTGCAATCCCTTCTAACAATGTCGATTTCCCCATCCCATTCTCCCCAACGATATACGTTACCTTCGGATGGAATTTCAGTTCATCAAGCATCGCTACCGCTGGCAAGTTAAATGGATATTGATCAAATGAAGGTATTCGATCTCTAAGCAAAGTTACGGCTCTTAAATAAGCATTTAAGGTGGAAGTATCGATCTTTTCCGCCCTCCTTCTTGCCCGCCTTTTAGCACGGTGGGTATTGGTTCCAATCCATTCCAATATAACAGATATCCCATAAGCGAAAAACGACGGACTCCCCTCATACTCTTCAGGAATCCGCCGCTTCTATCATATATCCATCGCTATTTATTTCTCATTCTCATTCAATAAGAATTGATAAAGATCTTCAACCTTCTCATCCGTTAGTGTTCCACTGTTGTCGAACACCTTAATCGAAGTTTGCGGGATATCCCAGTTGACTTCAGGAACAAAATCCACACGCTTCTTAAAGTCATCCCAATGATCCAGCTTCCATTGATCGCGCTCGGTCTGCCTGTCAATAATACGCTCCTTCTGTAAATCCATATCCTGAAGCGTAACTACAATAACCTTCACATCAACTTCAGCCTTTGTTAGACCTGCTGCTGAAATAACTTCTTCAATCCACTCCCGGTTCTTCAGCTCAGCCGTAAACGGGGAGATCATAAATACGTTCTGTCCTGCATTCAGGTTCTCAATACAAATATCTTTCGTTGTATCATACTCTAGATCACGAAGATGTTCCTTATAAAATGCGGAATCCCGATCATTCGGGTCCAGGCCATTTGCTTCTAAGAACTTCTCAACAAATCGTCCGCCAACGGTATCACGATCTAGAAATGCCGCAGGAATGCGGACTGCAAGTTTCTTCGCAACCGTTGTTTTACCTGTTCCAGCCACACCAACAAAAAAAACTAGCTTTTGCATATCATACCTCCATCTTGAAACTTCTGATTTACTGCTTACTTCAAGCTTTGCTTGTACTGTTGATTCTTAGACATGCTTCTTCTACTAATTCTTCCACAGCAGAATTCAAACGATCTGAAAGTACGTCTGCCATATCGAAGCCGCCATCTTCTGTACGAGCTACCTGTGCATCAACCGCATACACACCGCCTAGAATATGACGAGCACCGATGGATGACAGCACCGGTTTAAGTGAATAGTCGATGGACAATAAGTGTGCTAAGCTTCCGCCGATAAATAGTGGCAGAATGATTTTTCCCGCTAGCCCCTTTTCAGGGATAAGATCCAAAAATGTCTTAAGCACACCCGTGTACGAAGCCTTATATACTGGGCTTGCGATAATAACCGCATCAGCTTCTGCAACGAGTCCATTTGCCTTTACGATATGTTCACTCTCAAACTTCGTGTGAATCAAATCCTCCGGTGGCAGCTGGCCCACATCGATTCTCGTCACCTCGAAATCAGCATCTCTTAGACGTTGTTCTGCAAAATCCATAATGGCAGTCAGTCGAGATCCGACTGTCGGACTACCGTTAATAATGACGGCTTTAGCCATTATTATCCCCCCTATAGGTTCATTATCATGTCGCCTTGTTGGCGTTCAGTCCTATTGTTGTCCTTCTTTAGGACGGGCTTTTTCGGCCGCTATCCAGAAAAAAAGACTTCACAAGATTACTGTAAAGTCCTCCGGTGGTCCGGTCGTAACCTATTTAGACAAATTCATAGTGAATTCATCTGATTTAGTAACATGTTATCAATCCGTCTCCGCTTTTGTCAATGCTAAGAAGCCTTATACCGTACGCCTTTCTCCCACTCTAGAACCCACCATCCATACTGAATAACGAGCAATAGTACGATGATCGTTGAAGGTATGGTCCCATTAATGTAACGAGTGAACATAAATAGTCCAGCAAGTAATACATATAGCAGTACTCTAATACCATTCATTCGAAGTGAGTCTCGTCTAGGCAGAAGCAGAAGAAGTGACATCCCTTGTTCCTCAGAACGATCAACTCGATGACGATAGATTAGCCAATGTAGTCCACTATGCAATATAAACAGAACCATAGGCTGAACCAATAAGAAAATCGCAGGATTAGCTATAGGACGAATTAGGTCTAAGCTAAATCCCCTAGAAGTTCGCGGGCCTGAATTTTCTAAGGTAATAAGCCAGCTATACTGAAGTCGTAGCGTGGCATAAATGGACAAGAGTGAAAGGAAGAAACTCCATATAAAGATCAGCTGTCTTTGTGTCATTCTACACCTCCTTTTGTCTTATATATGTTCAACAATTACAGGCGAACTTACCTCCGTTAACAATGGAGAGTACATCATGAGTGCATGATTCTCTGTAATGACCTCATCTGCGACAAGATCCCCATCTAGCGCAAATGCTCTACGGCCAATGGTATTATGTCTGGCATATCCACCCCAGACTTCTTGAGTAAAGCGATGGTCCTTCTCATATACCTCATAGTGATATAGCTGACTGCCACTGGAACGCCTTTCTCCAACCAATTGTTGATCTGTTACCTGACGATAGAGCGGTGTATTGTGCGTAAATATTAGATATTTCAACGGAGACTGCTCTGTCTGCTCGGCAAAAGTCTTCCGACTCATCATCCATTCCAAATAACGACGGTACATAAAATATCGCTTACCCGCCCACAGACGAAGTTTCGACCGTTTCACTGGCTTCATGTCTGTCCCCCCTTCATTTAAAACATCTACTCAGGGATATATTACCATATCCATCCAATCCGGCAGATGATTTCGAGCAATAAACCACCTCTTTAATCGAAATTCATATCTTAACCGCACTTCCTTCTGGGCATCTGCATAGAGATAAAGCAGCCCTGTAAATATTGAGGCGATTCCAAGGAGGAGAGTGATGCTCGATATTTGGTACGGACACACCAATGAGCGAGCTGCATTTCGTCCACCATACAAGGACAAACCAACCTTAATCTGATCCCTCTGACGATTTGGAACATCACCACTACCGTTTATCAATTTGTAACGTGAAACAGCATAAAAAAGCCCGGAGTTCTCCGGGCTTAACAGATTCATATTCTTACTGTTCCTTAACATAAGAACAATTAATGCTTCCACCATTTCAACCGAAAAAATGGCTCCTCCTTCACGCGGATTCGATGATCGTCTACCTCGGTACCGGAGAAATGCTTAAACCGTTCGCAACCGAATTCTAAGCGATAGTACTCACTTTCTTGATCAAAATCCGTGTGGGTGTGCATGCGACTAATTACATTTTGCATTTCCGAGAAACCTTCAAACATCACGCTCTCGCCTCCTGGAATAACCGGCAGCTTCTGCCCTGCCGAGGAGTTATCTTCCCTTCTATTTCAGGGTTACGGCAAGATCTTTAGCCACAGGTTTCGAAATACTAAATTCACTTTGATTACGCTTTCATTTTAACATATCCCTTGTGCTCTGAGAATGTATCCACAGCTATATTAGCCATTAAAGTCCTCCATATGAGGACAATTTCACAGAACTGAAACAATTAGCATACTGTCAGAAAGAATAATACAACCAACCTTATGGAGGTTAGCATGATGAACTCCGGTAACAATCGTTTGACTGGGCGCAGAGATATGGGGTTTTATGCACTGAATAAGCTAGCCAGTGCCGGTGCTATTCTGTTACTGCTGACTATCTTATCTTGGTTATGGCCATCTGGTGCCAGCCGGCCTGAGTCCATCCTTGGTGTCTCAATCCCACTTGAACATTGGGTATACGGTTATGGCCTAATTGCCTCTCTTGCTGCCGATGCCATACTTGCCCTTCTCCCCTCATTAAGCCGCATGAAACAAGCCGCCTTTTCCGTTGCAGCAGGAGTTATGTTCTTTGCGTTATTTACTGAAGGTGATACAGATAATATCTGGATACGCGGGGGAGCTGGAGCGCTCCTACTCCTAATGTACTTTTGGGGTAAGCAGATCTTTACTAGTCAGTCGCTGACAACACCTCTATTCGCCCTTGTAATCCCGCTACTCTGCTGGACTATTATATAATTGATCTCTTATAACAAAGAACGCTGCCTACAGACGTTATCAGTCGATTTCGTCTGTAGAGGCAGCGTTCTTATCATTACCATTAATAATCAACCATTATCAAGAAGCTTCATTGATTAATAGGCTACCGTAAACCGAGTCCCTATAAACTGCGGGTCATCTAGCTCGTCAAGCATGGCAACTGCATAATCCTCTACGGAAATACGGCTTGATCCACTCTCATCCGTAACCAACCGATCGATTCCAATGCGAAACTGTCCACTTCTCCGACCTGGTTCAATAATGGCAGCTGGACTCAAATAAGACCATTCGAGGTCACTTTCTTGATAAATACCGTAAGCATCCGCATGTGCCTTCGCCAAAGTCCGTAGTTCTTCTGGGAACTCTGGTGTATCCATCAATGCATCCCCACTGTCTGTAATCAGACTGCCTGCACCCCCAACAATGAGAAGGCGCCTAACACCACCACGGCGTACCCCCTCAATTAAAGCTCGAGCTGCTTCAAGTAGTTCCTCTTCTTCCCCAAATTTCGGCCCGTAAGCGCTGATCACTGCATCATGCCCTTTAACCGCTTCGGCAATCGAGGACGGGTCTACTGCATTTGCACGAACAATGTTCATCTTCTCTTTATACTCACTAAGCTTGTCCGGATTTCGAACGACTGCCGTAACTTGATGGCCCCTCCGTAAAGCTTCTTCTGCAATTCGCTTTCCAATCATTCCTGCTGCTCCAACTACTGCGATATTCATATCATTATTGCCCCTTTCTCCTGTGATGACTATCCTATCGTATTTTTGGCAATCTCGGTACTAGGGAGTCTAAATACCCTTCTTTCTAAATTACTTATCCGTAAAGAACATTCTTCAAACTTTCACAATTGATATTTCTATCTGTAAAACAACCATAGAACTATACAAAACGGCAATAGTCTCTCCGATAGTATATATAGACATGCATAATTGCGAAACTTTTTTTCGTAATCATGACTTACGCCACGCGACTTTTTTCGCTCATGTATGTCGAATAACAATGACTTGTATGTAGTTTAGTCCCTCCTGTCTCGTTTTATCAAAATATGTTGTAAGGAGAGCTTGACCCCCATGAAAAAACAAACCAAACACCGTCTCTGCCTTGTGCTTGCTTGCTGTCTACTGCTGCTAGGAGGGTTAAATACACCCTCTAGTAATGCTCAGGCCCAGCCAAAACAGAAATCAACCTGGTTTTGGGATACGCCTATGATAAAAGACTCTGCTGCGGACATTTTATCCTTTGCAACTGCCAATGGTGTTACTACAATCTACCTACAGATGAATCAGGATGTGCGTCCAGAATACTATAAAAGCTTCATACGCCAAGCTACAGCGAAACAGATCGAAGTTCATATTCTTGGAGGATCGCCCAAGTGGGCACTTGATTCTGAGCGCAGCCGTTTGGTAACCTTTATTGATTGGATTAAAGACTATCAGACTTCTGCTGCTCCATCGGAGCGCTTTAAGGGTATTCATATTGATGTTGAGCCACATGTGCTTGGAGAATGGAATAGTAACCGTTCTGCTCTTATGAAACAATGGCAGAGCAGTATCTCCTTCCTTGTTGCGGGTGCCAAAGAGTTGAATCTTCCAATTACAGCCGATATTCCATTCTGGCTTCATACACACAACCTACCGGACAACTCCATGAGCATGAGCCGTTGGATCTTGTCCAAAGTAGATGCCGTCGTCATTATGGCTTATCGCGATCAGGCCAATTCTATTCACAACTTAGCTCTGCCAGAAATGACAGAAGCGACTGAGCTCGGTAAGAAAGCCATCATTGCAGTTGAAACGAAAGCTAGCAATGAAGGTGCATTCATTACCTTCTATGAAGAGGGCACAGCATTCATGAATGAACAACTCAAGCTTGTCGACGTACTAGCAGGCAAGACTCCATCCTATAATGGTATAGCCATTCATGATTACAGATCATGGAAAGAAATGTCGGATCGCACCATTACCCCGTAATTACTTCATACAATAAAAGGCTGCCGGCAATCGGCAGCCTTTATTCTTGTTCGTCCATCCTGCGCATAACTCCAATCATGGTGTGCTGCATTATTTCAAGCGGCCAAAAGAAACAGCAGAACGTAGCCGATAGTCAGTTTGGCACGTTTTAAGGGGCCCTTTTCAATCTGTATATCTGTATTCATGCGTATCCCTCCACATGTAAAAGTAAGCTTTCCAAACCGCCAAAAATCTGAAACCCTGTATATATTTTCAGTATATTCTGCTCTTCGTGTTTTGACCACAGCTAAATTTGTTTCCCTCAGGAAAATCTTTGGATTACGAATACGAAATCGAAAGGTGCCAAATTGGATATATCCTTCTTCCCTAATAGACAAGTGAATACGATTCTTTAGAGTGGCTTGTCTTGAAATCCGACCTTTCTTGTGCAATAGTGAAAGTAGAATATAGAAGGAGGGATCGGCTTGTCCCTTGCTGAATGGATAGATACATTTTTCGGCTCGATGGAAGGACTGCTAGCGGTGATGCTTGCAGCAGCCGTATTCCTGGGCTTATACATATACTGTGCTGCACGTCTTCAAGCGGCCCGAATGGAGACGCTTGAACGTATACGCCAGTCATTGACACTCTACACACAGTTAGCTGGGCCTCTTACCGCCGTTGTTGATCGCTCTGAAGATGACAATATATCTGATGAGCATCTTGTGAGCCTCTTGCAAGAATGTAAAGCCGCAGATCGCCTTACCATTGATCTGTTGAAGCAGATTGATACTTATCTTCATGAACGAGACGATTCCCGTTTGCCACACCTAAGTAAGACATTAGAACGAGAGATGAATCTCCTCGTGAAAGAACGCAGTGAGCTTCTTCGACGAATTGAGAACCCGGGCTGGGGAACTGGCCTGTGGATGCTACTAAAACCAGCTGTACCCGGCATATCTTTCTCCGCTGCTATACTCTGGACCTTTCATCTAATCTCTGAACTTCGAAGCCCTGACGCATGGGGAAATCTCCAAGTATGGACTCTATGGCTTACTTGTATGATCGCCACAGTATCCTTTTATCGGCTGCTGATGGACTCCAAACGCCGTTCCCTCGGTGTTATCTTTTATGGACTCCATCTTCTGATCGCTGCTGCTGCACTCTTCAACCTATTCTGGGCTCAGGCATCCCCTTACGTGCTCGCTGTGCAGGCACTACTTTATCTTACAGGCTTCTGGTTTACTTCCACACGTTCGAGAAAAGAACGTCCTTATGCGGGTAACCCCGAGCTGCTGAAGATGTATACACAGCAATCGGCACGTAGCACCGAAGAACATCCCATCGCTGAGAACGGCTCATCGTCCTATCCTGATCCTCTGCCTCCTCGTGACAGTAGTTCAGGTGGTAGAAATCGATCTTAACAAACAATATGATTAGCTTCGCCCTGTGGTCTATTTATGGCCCGCAGGGCGTTTTTTAATTGTGGGGATTCACCAATAAGAATGATGTTCTAATTTCAATCTCGACAAAATTCTTTACTCGTGTTAATTTATTAACATAAGTTAAAAATAGTCATAAACAACTCATATAAGGAGACCCTCATGATGATACCCCCAATACCTTTAAGGGAGCTTAAGAAAGCGAAGACCAAGATCGCTCTATATGAAGCTTCCATGTCCCTGATCGAAGATCGCATATTCCGTGATGTCATGCTGGAGGACATATGCCGGATGGCAGAGGTGTCCCGAGTTACTTTTTTTAATATGTTCCGCAAAAAAGAGGATCTACTGCTGTACTACATGCGTGTCTGGCTAACAGGCAAAATCATTGACATCCAGGAGCAGAGTCTGCGCGGTTTCGACGCTGTCCGGCATCTATTGGTCGGTGTTTCGGATCAAGCAAGAGAAAAGCCCGGAATTATGCCCAGTCTGATCTCATTCTTGGCAGAGATGAAGATGCACCCCGAAATGCCGACGCTAAGCCATGCTGAAATCCAGCTCCTATTCCCCGGTCATGAGCAAATAGGATCAGAATCGCCAAATATGTTCGCCTTATTCGAACAATGTATATTCGAAGCCCAGCAGGATGGGACGCTGAAAGATGGAATTTCCATTCCGGAAGCTATTCAGTTTCTGTTTACTGTATTCTATGGTGCTTTTCTTACCTCACAATTGTATGCATCAGAGGATATCCTCAGCTTTTATGAGACCCAGCTTAGATTCATTGAAGTTAAATGATAAGGAGGAATAGGTTTGGGTAAAGTCGTGCCTGGCCGTTATACAGCAGAGATGGACGAATCATTTGTTGTGTTTATTATTGGAATGCGAGTGAACCGTGTGTGGGCCATTCATAAATGGCTTCCTGTCTTTCTTGCTATGGGCCCCATGATTCGTGAACTGTACATGAACCGAGATCTTGGTTTTCTTAACGGAAGTGTGCATTTATCGTGGCGCGGGGTAAGCCTCATTCAATATTGGAGATCCTTTGAGGAATTGGAACACTACGCAAGACATGGAGACAAGCATCTGAAAGCTTGGAGAAACTTCAATCGCAGCATCGGAACGGACGGCTCTGTTGGTATTTATCATGAAACGTATATCGTGCAGCAAGGACAACATGAATCGGTCTACAACAATATGCCGATCTACGGACTCGCTAAGGCAGGACGTCATGTTCCAGCAACCGGGAGAAAAGAAACAGCAAGTCGCAGGCTTGGTCGGGACAATTCCCCAGCAGTACCTACACCATCTAATCCAGCACAGCGTGGATGAATGATAGCGTGAAGCTCGCGCCAGTCGCTGTTGAGGACATGCGTCGCTACGGCATTCCCGCCTAGCTCATGTTAAAAGGACTTCCAGAGGATAATCTCTGGAAGTCCTTTTAACATGTTCTGTACTACTTTATCCCCGAACGAGGTGAGGGCGTTGATTGTCTGGTTGTACGATGACCGGGCTTCTCTAACGGCACGGCGCCAGAGGACGTATTTCCAAATCGCTTGCGCTCCGTCCGCTCCATCTGGACGATTTGTCCCTCATGCACTACGATATGCAGTGAACCGAACTCCATGTCGTCTAGTAGGCTTGCAATGCGCTCCAGCCACTCCTCATCTACCTTTAAAGGTTTCGCCATGGATACCGCCTCCTTTACCGGGGGCTATGCCCTTGATATAACTACTTATTATTAGACGTTCCATCCGAAAACAGTCGGTCTTTTTAAATAACATTGTTTTCCAACCCAATTAGTATGAATTAAACTTAGCATGGTCTGGAAACAGCTGTCAATGGGCACTTTTTCGTGTAAACCAATTTTTGAGTAGCAATGTAATCAGAGCCAGAAGCAACAAGAGCGAAGCTACGGCAAAAGAGGCTGAGAATTGATACTCATTGTACAGAATCTCAACATGCAGCGGCAGTGTATTCGTCTGTCCCCGGATATGTCCAGATACAACCGAGACAGCACCGAACTCCCCCATCGCTCTTGCGTTACACAAGATTACACCGTACAACAGGCCCCATTTAATATTCGGAAGTGTGACTCTCCAAAATATTTGCCAGCCTCCCGCACCAAGGGTAACTGCCGCTTCTTCCTCTTTCGTCCCCTGTTCTTCCATAAGTGGAATCAATTCTTTCGCAACGAAAGGAAAGGTGATAAATAGTGTCGCTAATACAATACCAGGCAGTGCAAATATAATCTTAATATCATGATCAGCAAGCCAGGGGCCAAGCCATCCTTGCCGGCCAAAGACCAGAACGAAGACCAATCCACCAATCACTGGAGAAACAGCAAAGGGCAGATCGATAAGTGTAATGAGCAGACCTTTTCCCCGAAAGCTGAATTTCGTCATACTCCAAGCTGCAATAACACCGAATACAGTATTTAGCGGAACGGTAATCGCAGCCACGAGCAGCGTAAGGCGCAGCGCTGAGAGAGCGTCGGGATCGGATAAAGCCGCGATATAAACGTCCACACCCTTCTTCAGTGCTTCAGTAAGTACAACCAAGAGTGGCAGCACAATCAGCCAAAACATCACTATCCCTGCAACACTGATTAGCGTCCATTTTACCCAAGGTTTTTCTGCTGTCGCTGGAGAAGAAGAAGCTCCACCACGTATTCCTCCCATCCCCAGCGGTATGGTTGCTGTCATCTTAGATTCCTCCTTCGTCTCCTGTTTAACGAGTGGTCTTCCGCGTCCAGTGTTGCAGTAAATTAATCCCCAGTAACATCAGGAAAGAGATAAGTAGCAGTAATAGCGCAACAGCCGTTGCTCCAGCATAATCAAACTGTTCGAGCTTCGACATAATGAGCAGTGGGGCGATCTCAGTCTTCATGGGCATATTGCCGGAGATGAATACAACGGAACCATATTCTCCGATACCACGTGCAAAGGCTAGTGCAAATCCAGTTAACAGTGGTGGAACCAGTGAAGGAAAGATTACTATACGGAACGTTCGCCAGCGTCCTGCCCCGAGCGTTGCGGCTGCTTCTTCTGCATTCCGCTCTGCATCCTGCAGCACAGGCTGAACCGTCCTTACGACAAACGGAATACCAATGAACATCAGGGCAAGTGTAATGCCAAGTGGTGTGAAGGCCACCTTGATACCAAGTGGCTCTAATAAGGACCCGATCCAACCATTCGCTGAATAGATCGCAGTTAGTGCCACCCCTGCAACGGCAGTCGGAAGCGCAAACGGAAGATCAATGAGGGCATCCCAGAGCTGCTTGCCCGGGAACTCATACCTGACGAGCACCCAAGCCAGCAGCAAGCCAAGGAAGGTATCGATCAACGCGGCTAGTGCGGCGGTCCCTAGGCTAACCCTATAGGAAGCGAGCACACGCGGATCAGTCGCAATGTCCCAGAACTTGCTCCAGGTAAGCCCCGTATGGTTAAGAAGTAGCGCCGAGAGAGGGACGAGCACGACTAGACTCATATAGAACACAGTGAATCCCATCCCAATTCCAAAACCGGGTAGCACTTGACGCTGTCCTTTGCTCCGGGTACGTAGTAAAGCCATCATTCCTCATCCTTTCCTGCCTTCAGCCTGCTTGGCTGATCAGCTGCCGGGCACGTAAATCTTATCGAATATGCCCCCATCGTTAAAATGTTTCGCTTGCGTCTCTTCCCAAGTTCCGAATATATCCTTCAGTGTAAACAGATCAATCGCAGGGAACTGATCTTTGAATTTATCCTTTACCTTTGCGAGCGTAGGACGATAGTAATTCTCCGCGGCAATCTCCTGCCCTTCTTCACTGTACAAATATTTCAGATAGGCTTCAGCCACCTCACGTGTACCGTGCTTATCAGCAATCTTATCCACCACAGCTACCGGGGGTTCTGCCAGAATGCTTACCGAGGGATTCACAATCTCAAATTTATCTGGACCGAGCTCGTTGATCGATAAGTACGCTTCATTCTCCCAAGCTAGCAGCACATCACCAATCTGACGCTCCACGAAAGTTGTTGTTGCTCCGCGGGCTCCACTGTCCAGTACAGGTACATGCGTAAATAACTCTTTCACAAAAGCTTCAGCTTTCGCTTCATCATTGTTATTGACCTTTAATGCATATCCCCAAGCGGCAAGATAATTCCAACGAGCGCCACCGGATGTTTTCGGATTCGGTGTAATCACTTCCACGCCCTCCTTAATTAGATCCGGCCAGTCCTTAATACCTTTCGGATTGCCTTTGCGTACCAGAAATACAATGGTCGAAGTGTAAGGAGCACTATTGTGCTCGAATTTGCTTTCCCAGCCCTGCTCAATTAACCCCGCTTGACGGATCGCATCAATATCGTATCCAAGCGCTAATGTGACCACATCGGCTTCCAAGCCGTCGATGACCGAACGACTTTGTTTACCGGACCCGCCATGGGACTGCTGGAATGTAACCTTTTGTCCCTTCTCCTTCTCCCAGTAAGCTGCAAATGCTTTATTATAGTTCTCGTACAATTCTCGTGTCGGATCATAGGATACATTTAAGAGTTCGATACTTTTAGGTTCCGTGCCGTCTGTCTTCTCACTGTCTTTTGCGGATGCGGGAGTGTCTGTTTTGTCTGTTCCGCAAGCTGCCAAGGCCGCCGTCATCATTACCGCTAAACCGATCAAGACTCCTCGTTTCAATACATTTTTCATATGGAATCACTCCCCTACTTTTCTTTACTAAACATGGAATACAAAAAAAGAACGGAGGAAACCCGGAGAATGAGGTCAAATCGGCCCCTGAGCCGTATCTGCTTCATCTTTCGGGTGTTCCTCCGTTCATACGGTGAGAACAATCTTTATAATTCCTACCTGTTTAGTATGTTATAAGTTATTCTAATGACTTCATTGCAACCTGTCAAACGTTTTTTATAAAATTATCCAGAAGCTAAAATATGATAAAGTTCTTTCGGCTCATGAACCAGAAAGTTAGGCTTGCCTTGAAGCAACAGTTCCTCCGCGTCGTATCCCCATGTGACCATCGCACAAGCGATCCCCGAATTCATACAAGCTTCCGCATCGCGAAGTTCATCTCCGATGTAGAGCACCTCATCCTTAGAAATACCACGTTCCTTCAGTAACTTGCGAAGCGCCTTTTCTTTACCGAATATATTGCTTGCCGTATATATGAAATCAAATATCGAGATGTCATGAATCCCCAGAAACTTCTGGATGTTGTCCTCGCTGTTGGAAGATAGAATCCCTATCGTGGTCCCCTGTACCTTTATCTCGGAAAGAACATCACGTATACCTGGCACAATATCCAGATGAACCACATCATCTTTGTATTTCTTCTTCACATCAGCCACAAGCATCGGCAGTTTATAGATCGGACACTTCATCACCTTCAGCCGTTCCCTGATCGAAAGGGATGCCAGATGTTCAATATCCTCATCTTTAATCTTCTCATATCCGTATTTACCTGCCAGATCGTTCATCAGCTTCACGACCAAGTATTTACTCTGAACGAGTGTCCCATTGAAATCAAATATAATCACCTTGTACATACCAAATCCCCTCCACCTTGATACCATACTTCATCTATGACATTTCCACATGGCGAGGAATATTCCTGTTAAACAACATCCACATGCTCCACATTTCTAAAAGACATATAAGCAATAAACAAACCAATCAATCCGATTGTGATGGGAACCGCAATAAAAGAACTGATGGAGAAACCTCCATTATTGGAGCTAAGGAGTGAGATGAGGATCACTGCTGAAACAATGGTTGCAGATACTGATTTTTTACGCATTCCAAAATACAAAGGCACCATGCTGATTCCAACTGCGGATAGTCCCTGAATGAAGATATCTAACCCTTGATGAAAGAGAAGCTCTTTAGTTGGAACTCCCGGCAGCATATGAAGCATGGAGTTCAGAACCAGAAATACACCGATTACCAACACGTTTGAGATCAGAAGGGAGAATAGAGTGATGCTCATGATCAACAATATTTTGGCCAACATTATTTTCTTCCGAGGTACCGGATACGTAAACATGACCGTCATCGTCTTGTTGTTATACTCACTAATAATGAGCCTCCCAATCAGAACCGATGCCATGATTACGAATATAACTCTTACAAAGATACTCATCGCTGTAAAGACTTCCTCAAATGAACCAAAAGCATCTTCCAGTTCCTGATCAATCATCGGCAAGACTCCCATGAGTATGATGACACACAGGCATGAAATCACAGCGCCTCTCCAGTACCATCCGAGCTTGTGCTTTTTCATCTCTAGCCTCATTAGCTTAAGCATATTTTTCCCCTCCACCCGTCTGATCGATAAAATATTCTTCAAGCGACGTACGTTTTTGGTGAATAGACTCAATTGCTATATCATTCAGAATGAGTGACTTGGATACCTCCGGCTGCGAGATACCAGCTTGGTAAATCCGAATGGTGTGATCCCCGATCACCTTAAAGTTCTTAATCTTTAAATTATTTTCAAGGATAAATACAGCTTTCCGGCAGTCCGGGGTAACAATTTCGATATAATCTGAACTACGTTTCTTGAGGTCATTCATCGAAACTTCCTCTTTAAAAATACCATTCTGAATGATGCCGATCGTATCAGCGACCTGTTCAATTTCACTAAGTAGATGGCTGGAGATAAATAAAGTCATGCGATATTCCTGGCTGAGCATTTGAAACAAATCTCTGAAATCCTTAATCCCTGCTGGATCAAGGCCATTAATGGGTTCATCTAGAATGAGCAGTTCGGGCTTTGTCACGATTGCTCTTGCCATACCGAGTCTTTGCTTCATACCAAGCGAGAACTCTCCAACTGCCTTACCATCCACTGAAGTAAGCTTCACCAGCTCCAGTGCATCGCTAATTGCTTTGGGATTATATAGCCCCATGTATTCACAGTGCAGCTCTAGATTGTCCTGCGCCGTTAATTTATCGTAGAAAATTGGATATTCAATAATGCTGCCAATCCGCTTAAATAATTCAACCGAGGAGGGAGTCAGGCGTTCTCCGAACAACTCAATTTCTCCACTTGTCGGCTTCACCAGATTAAGCAGCATTTTCATAAACGTTGTCTTACCCGCACCGTTCGGTCCGAGAAATCCATAGATTTGCCCTTCAGGAATGTTCATGCTGACATCAGATACAACCTCTTTACCCTTAAAGACTTTCGTGACATGCCGAGTGCTAACGATATAACTCATAGCTTACGCTCCTCCTCATTACTTGCTTCTTAACTACATTCTAGCTATAAGCCTTATCATATTTATTGCGCAATTCTTACGAATCTCTTAAGTATGTATCTGTTCAAGCTAGTCTGGACAGTTTTAGGGTAAAAATGGTCGATTGAAATGGTTTGCTCCGCACAATAATCTCTCCGTCCATCTGTTCCACAAGTCTTTTGGTTATCGTCAGCCCAAGTCCGCTGCCTTGAAACGATTGATTTCTCGAATCCTCAAGCGTGTACATTCGTTCAAAAATAAGCCGCTGATCCCGCTCACTAATCCCCTTGCCCTGATCCCATACATCCACGTATACATCGTTCTCGTCACAACGTAGGGTCATGCCGATCTTCTCCCCATCCCCTCCATAGCGAACTGCATTCGAGAGAAGATTATCAAACACCCGGCTTAGAGCTTCCTCATTGGCTCTGGCATAGATCTGATGATCTGGAATATCAATAGCTGCTGTAAGTCCGCTCGACTCCAGCAGATCATAGAACATTAGAATACTGTGGCGACACACCTCATTCATATCCACTCTCGTCAGCGGGATATTTTGGTCACCCGATTCCAGCTTAGCCAGATCAAAGAAACGGTTGATCAGATCCACAATTTCTACAGCTTTAGCGTGAACCTTTTGAAGTAAATGCTTCTGCTGCTCAGGGTCCATATTCGGATGACTGGCTATCATCTCTATATAACCAAGGACCACCGTAAGTGGTGTTTTTAAGTCATGTGAAATATTGGCCAGCATTCTGCGCATCGCAAGTTCAGCCCGGGTAAACTCCAACGCATACTGACGCTTCAGTTCAAGCAGCCGATTGATCGTATTTAGCAGTTCACGCATACCAGGATCCTGTGTTACGAGCAGCACTTGTTCTTCTCGGTTGGAATTCATCACGGTCTCCAGCTTCGCGGTGATATATTCCAGATGAGTTGCTGTATTCTTTCGGGCTATATACTGGTATACATTCAAAGTCCCGAGGATTACGATCATACCCAGAAGCAATAGTGTGGGGCCCATGTTAGAATTCCCCCAGCCTGTAGCCAATTCCCCACAGTGTTTTAATATATTGAGGTGCAGAAGGTTGATCTTCAATCTTCTCTCGCAGCCGGCTCATATGAACATTAATGACATTTTCATCACCGTAATAATCGTCATTCCATACCGAATTGAATATTTGCTGTTTCGTGAACACCTTGTTCGGATGCGTCAAAAAAAGCTGTAAAATCTGCAGTTCTTTCGCAGTCAGTTTAATCTCTACGCCCTTCTTGCTCACCGTAAGATTATCCATGTTCATGGATAACTCGTTCACTGTAATCACACGAGACTCGGACTGCGGAAATGGATCTACATAGTGTGTAGCACGCCTAATCGCGGCTTTCACCCTTGCTGAAAGTTCGATCATCGAAAACGGCTTTGCGATGTAATCATCTGCTCCGAATCCAAGTCCAATTGCCTTGTCTGCCTCTCCACCCTTTGCGGACAGAATAAGAATGGGGACATGACTCTTCGCTCTGATCTGACGCAGGAAGTCCATACCATTTAATTTTGGAAGCATAAGATCCAGCAGAATCAAATCGTATGTCTGCCGGCTGAACATCTCCAGCGCTTCTTCCCCATCATGGGCATGTATAAGCTTGAAACCCTCACTAGTTAAGTAACTCACAACCATCTCTCCAATGGAAAGATCATCTTCAACAAGCAGTATAGTAGCATTCATACAGCATTTACCTCCTATGTATAATTACAGTTGATTCCACTATGCAAGTGTGCTTACCTCGAAGAAAAATTGAATCGGCGCGGTCCCAAACACCGTGCGGTCTGCGGCGGATTACCAGTTTGTGGCGGTTGTACCACACTTCCTCCATCCTTATAATTCTACCGGAAGGAGATGATTACAATCGCACAACAAAAATGGAAAGTACTTTCGATCCTTATTGTTCTCTTGCTAGTGAACACAACAATGGGCATGTCTCACACAGCTGAGGCTCAGAAAGCCGTCAAATACGGTGATTCCAATAAAGATGTATGGGACCTTCAATATCGTCTACGGACGCTTAAATTGTACAGTAGTACGATCGATGGACATTATGGACCGGGTACGAAGTCGGCAGTTATCGCTTATCAGAAGAAAAATGGGATGTATCCCGATGGCAAGACTAGTCTTGCCACATGGAGAGCCCTCAAGAAAGTCTCAATGAGTAAATATGAAGTTGATATGATGTCTAAAGTTATTTACGGTGAAGCCCGTGGAGAAAGTTATCAAGGACAGGTAGCTATTGGCGCGGTCCTTATGAACCGATTCAAATCCAGTCAGTTTCCGAATACGATGAAGGGCGTTATCTACCAGAAGAACGCGTTCACCGTAGTAACGGACGGACAATTTAACCTGAAACCGAGTCAGACGGCCTATAAAGCGGCTCTCGATGCCGTTCGTGGTGTCGATCCGTCCAAGAAAGCTCTCTACTACTTTAATCCGAAAATCACATCCAGTAAATGGATGTTGTCGCGCCCCCGTACGGTAAAGATCGGAAATCACATATTTGCTAGGTAATTATTTTGTTAAAAATCATTAAACGACAAAAACCAGGCCGCGCAAGGATCACAAACCCTTGCGCGGCCTGGTTCTCTTTTATATAGGTAATTACGCCTTCTCTACTGGACAAATACACACTGGATGTGGAACCTCAATGGTATGTCCGGTCGCGTCCAGATGTCCTGTATTCTTATCGATCTTATAACTTGCAATGAGGCCATTATCTTGATTGGAAGTTACTAAATAACCGCCCGGAAGTAGATTAAAGTGGCGCGGTGTTTTTCCTCCGGAAGAAACCCAATTCACAGCACGCAGCATCCCTGTATCCGTATCAATCTCATACTGAACAATGCTGTCATGACCACGGTTGGATGCATACAAGAAACGTCCGCACGGCGTCACCAGAAGATGAGATCCTGTGTTATTATCCATAACCACATCTTCGGGAAGAGTGGAGATATGCTGAAGCATCTTTAAGTCTCCAAATGTTGCATCATAAGCATAGACCGTCACTGTGCTATTCAGCTCATTCACCCCATACACCCATTGCCCTGACGGATGGAATGCAATCATACGTGGACCAGCCCCCGGTGGCAGAGTGATCTCCCTATGGGTGACAAGCTTACCGTCCTCAAGGCGATACAGAATGACCTCGTCCATCCCCAGATCACTAACGATTACATATTTATGTTGTGGATCTTGGAAGATAGAGTGTGGATGCGCCTCAGACTGACGATCATCAATTAGGCCTCGTCCACTGTGCTGGATAATAGAAGTAATCTCTCCCACGGCACCCTCATTTTCAAGCGAAAGCACGGTAATACGTGCATCACTGTATCCCGTCGTGAACAAGTGCTTACCATCACGCGAGCGAGATACGTGGCAGGTTCCCGAAGAATCCGTCGATGTGCGGCTGATCTCCGTTAATTTACTTGTCTCTGGATCTGCACTATACGCAACTACTTCACTAGCCCCTGCCTCACTGACAGCGTACAATACCCGATGGAGCTCATCAAAATCCAAATAGGTCGCATTCTCAATTCCCGCAGTTCCATCCAGAAGTTTCAACTCACCGTTCTCTGGATTTAAGGCACCCAAATATATTCCTTTGCTATCAGCGGAACCATAGGTTCCTATATAGAAATATTGCATCGTCACAATCGGCCACACTCCTTTATTTTATAAAAAAGATAACAGTGATTGCTTTCATTACTTTGTATTAACCCGCACAGCCTTCCATTGACCCCCTCCTGCGTTTATTTCACAAAAATATCGTTTCTATACTGAACCCTATTATAATCCAATATTTACATGTTTCGAAAGGTATTGCTGGTCTTGGGTTTGTCGGGTATGATTACCGCTGGACTTAATACCTCTATTTTACTCAACATGAAGGAGTTAACAGTTATGATAAAGAGAAGAATTGGACTACTAGTATTCGCTATGCTGTTCGTATTCACCAGTGCCGTTCAAGCGGCTCCTGCAAAAGCACCAGCCCAAATCCGTGTATTCTTAGACGGTAAAGAAATCAAGTTTCAAGCAGCACCCGTTATTAAGAACGGTGTTACTTTCGTTCAGTTCCGCCCTTTGTTCCAGGCCCTTGGATATACCGTCAACTGGAATAACACAACTAAACAGGTTACCGGTACCTTCGCTGACCAAAAGCTACAAATGAAGCTTGGATCAACCATCGCTTATGTAAACGGACAGAAAATAAAGCTGGCGATTGCCCCTTATACACAGTCCGGAAACACACTTGTACCCCTTCGCTTCGTGGCAGAGTCTACAGGACTCCCTGTCAAATGGGATGCCAAAGCTCGCACAATTAAGATTGATCGCAAGACAATCACGAACCAAATCGGCCTTGAAGTGAAGAAGCTTTATAAAGATCAGGCGGCCGCGGAGACAAAAGGCGATTATAAACAAGCGATAACAGCTATTCATCCGAAATCACCATCATATAAGGATTATGAGAACAACTATAAAGAACAAGCCGCTTACCAACACAAGGTTTCCACGTCCGTTTATGACGTCATGGTTGCAGGATCATCTGTACACGCTACAGTTGAGAAGAACTACCAGCGCACAGGTGGACCATTCATGTGGGACTTTACCGTATATCTCGATGTGATCTTGAAAAAAGACGCTTCTGGCAAATGGAAAGAATATGACAATGATATGTTTGACCTAGAGTACCACATTTCAGATGGTCTTCTCGAAGCCAAACCGGAAGTACCTGAGACCACAAAAGAGTTACTCATGATTACGATGGATACCCATTATAAAGGGTTGAATGACAAGAATATCGAGCTTTTCTATTCAGCGCTCTTTCCTAACTCTCCTTATTTCGAAATCATGGAAACTCTTATAGATGCAGGAATGATCGATGAAGTAGATTTCAAATTAAATGCGGATTCTTCTCGCATTGTCTACTTCCAAAATAACGATGCCATCATTTCTGTGGAAGAAACCAATCATTTTGATGGTGATACCTATCATTCATCCAACCTTTACTGGTTACAAAAGAAAAATAATCAATGGCTCATTTACGATGTACTCGATGTTACCGAGTAATCTCTAGCTATCTCTTACACCTCGTCCTTCACGGCATACCGTGAAGGACGGGGTGTTGTCATTTCAGAAGCAACCCCAGACATACTTTCTCCCCATAGACATATATTATCTTCACGAATTGCAGCTTCAGTCGGATATATACATCTCCTCTCGGGTAGACAGGTCCCCACGGATAAGCGATAATAATTCTCATAAGGAACTTCTCATCAATATAATCAGGTGGTGATCAAGATGGAACACACACAGGATCTGTCCACCCGGGATACTATTCTTCATATGCTAAAGACGAAGGGACCACTCAGCACCAAATCGATCGCATCTGCACTTCTCGTCACTGAAATGGCTGTTCGACGCCATTTGGGTAGTCTTGAGAAAGAAGGCGTCATTGAAACCGAGCTGATTCGTCAACCGATGGGTCGACCACTAGCCCTGTACCGTCTTTCACCACATGCAGAATCGCTGTTTCCGAACAAGTATTCCACGCTAACACTGGATCTGCTAGATGAACTAGCAGAAGAAGCCGGCGATGGTATGGTTGCTCGTCTGTTTGAGCGCAGGCGTGACAAGTTACTGCAACGCTATGAATCGGGAGTTGCAGGCAAACCGTTAGCTGACCGGGTACAAACCCTGACAGATATTCAGAATGATAATGGGTACATGGCGGAGTGTGAACAAACCGAACAAGGCAAATATGTGATTAAAGAACATAACTGCCCCATCTCCCAAATTGCCAATCGATATAACAAGGCTTGCAGTTGTGAACTGGAGCTATTCTCATCTCTGCTTCAAGCGAAGGTTGAACGAACCGAATGCCTCGCAAGTGGAGGTTGTCGTTGTGTTTATGTAATTACGGAATAAGAAACATGGGTCCCTTGATCAAGTTATGGGTAAGAATTAAATACCTACTAACTTGCACTTTCAAGGAGGAAATCCTGTGATAGACATGAATTCGGTCATCCAAGTCAAATTCCCTTGTCATCAATGCCAAGAGAATATTGAGGTAACGTTTGAAGAAGAGCAACTTAGGAGCATTCGCTGTCCAAATTGCGATTACGGATACACACTCATGAAACCAACCATCGGAGAGGAAATTTTACTCGATTGGGAGAAGGAAGCCGTCTACCAGAAGGTTCGTGCTGAGAAAACAGAACAGGACAACACGGAATTACTGGCCCTTATCATCAAAGTCGTTGAACTCCTCACCTGGAAAGACGAAGGTCACGGACATATCCGTGCCATTGAAACGCTGCGTCAGTGGCTACTTCTGAACGGTGTTCCGAAAGCCATTATCGAGCTACTCGATGCCAAAGGCCCGCAAGGGAGCTCTCCTACGGAATTTCGAAAATAACGTTATCTGATTCTTTCGGCCCCAGATAACAAAATAAAAAGGAACGGTCCTTATTCAAGGATCGTTCCTTTTCGTTATGGTTAGAGAGAAGTCTTGCCCTCTTCCATTTCATACAATATAATTTCATCCTGACGGACTTCAATAGCTACAACGGCATCATCTTTCTCAAAAAAATGAACATGACCCATTCGCTTGTCTTCCATCTCCACCCATCCGTCAGCTTCTACTTGTTGAAAATATGCTGTAGGTGTATAAAGCCCCTGTTCTCCTCCAATATTCTTAAGATCATATTGAATGCCCATTCGAATATTCGGATTACCGGATGCGACAACTCCTGCTTCCTTGGCACCTTCCGGCTTCGGAATTTCGTCTAAGACAGCTGACCTCCAGTACTTAACATCCTGTCCTTGAACGATAATAGGCACCTCAATGTTCTTCTCAATAACACCTGGGTAGCTGCTAAGTGTAAACGTGAGCGGCTGAGGATAATCCTCTGGTCTCAGGTACAGATACTCGGTTGATTTACGCCCTCCGTTCTCCGTTGACGTACTCGTAGATCGGACTCCCTCTGCCGACTCACTAAGCTCATGCTTCTTCCCATCCCCGTCGATAAATGTATCAGAAACATTTACACTACCGAAATATCGTTCACTGGTCTCGTCAAAATCAAGCGTTAAGGTATGCACTCCTTTATCTTTCGTAAATGAGCCGAACTTTAGATTGTCATCCGGAGCGCTGAGCACAACCTCCTGATTGGTATCCACCACCACTTTCAGCTTAGCAGGATCGACGGCATGAAGACCACTAGCCTTTAAAGTGAGTGAATACGGCGCTTCTAATATGGTACCCTCAAAGAAGTAGGTTTGTTCTCCATTCTCATCTGGGCCCATGCTCAAAGGGCTCATTAACTTTGTGGACTTCCCGTCCGTCACTGAATCTAAATAGCCTTCCCACAGACCGGATACTTTCATTGTATTCTCGGGATCAATACTCGTCTTTAGGACAATACCTGTCGGAGAAAATACAACCTTTTGCAGCTTCATCTTCTGTCCTTCAATCTCAACGACCTCATCTAAAGGTACCGTCCGAATATAATTCTGATGGGTATCGAGATCCAGCGTTATTCTCACTTTCAGCTTCTCTTCTCCCTCTGCCTCATGCCCATAACGAGCATTCGCAGAAGCTGGGGCTACAGTAAAAATAAGATTCATAAACATCTTTAACTGTTCTTCCTTACTAAATGAGAAATCGACTTGAAGACGATGTATCCCTGGTTCAAATTCATTGCCTCCTTGCGTGCTTGAACTATAAGAAATCGGAAACAATCCATCTGTATCTTCAAGAGTGGTGTTCCTTACAATTACATTCTTGTCTGAGTGATTCTCCATTGTGTAGAACACCCGTAACTGATGTGATCCAATTAAGACACCATCCACTGTTACCGTGTAATCTCCCTGGCTTACAGACTTTCCAACGGGCTGAATCAGCCCTTGTGTATTAGCGGTGTTCAATATCTTATCTTCTTCAAAGCTATGCCCTTGTAACGACGGATACGGCCCTGCAGCCATTTGTTCGACTTGACCCGTCTGCTGTAGTGATCCGCCCCACATCAGCAGGAAGACTGCGGCTAAAGCACCCGCAAGAAGGCTCAACCCCTTGTACCGGATGCGGGATCGCTTGAGCTGTTTCCCTCTACGAATCCCTTCCTGAACTGCGGCTTCTAGTTTCTCATCTGACACATCCGGGTGACACGCCTCAGCATCTTGAAAGTAACTTTTCAGCATTTGTTCTTCTTTTTCATACATGGATTGCTGCACCCCCTGGCTCGATTTTTTGCCTCAGCAGCTTTAATCCCTGATAAAGTCTTGTCTTCACGGTTCCTTCCGGACATTCAAGCACCTTGGCAATTTCCGCTACCGTCATATCCTGATAGTATTTCAGAATTAGCACATGTCGATATTTAGGTTTCATCCGATTCAAGGCTCGCTCTAAGTCTAATTTGCTGTCATTCACCATCTCGCCCGTTTTCGCGTGTTCCTGTTGGATCTCCTCATATGGAATAACACGCTTCTTTCGCTTCTGCTCATCGACACAGCAGTTGATTAATATTCGAATGAGCCAGGTAACGAACAACTCCGGATTCCGGAGTCGCCCACATTTACTCCACGCCCGGCACACGGTCTCCTGAACAGCCTCAAGCGCATCATTCTCATTATGCAAATAACTATAAGCTATGCCGTACAACCGTCTCCTCTGCCTTGTAATTAAGGCATGAAATGCAGCTTCATCCCCTCTACAGGCGGCTTGTGCCAGCTCTCGATCTTCCATATCGAGCTTTCCCCCTTGTTGCTACCCCTTATTATTTCGATCTGTAACATTAGACTGACTTCAATAGCATAACGTTTTATTATTTTATAAATCGATATCCACGAAGGGATAAACACAAAAAAACTGTCCCCATGTGGACAGTAGAATTTCCAATATATCATTTACAATTATCGACTTCTCTTTCTCCTAGGACGAAATACATAATGGTGAAAGATATAACAAACGCCGCATACAAGTAAGATCAAAGCCGCAAACCATATGACGGGAAGCAGATAAGGTGTATGCTGACTCGCTATGAATAGTAAGTATAAAGAAACGGTATACATAAGCAAGAATATAACAATACGCTTGTACAGATCCATTAGCACAGCCTCACTTTCTTCTGTGTCGTTGGTTCACAAATCTACATTTTTTTCCGTATCCATAACTTTATGGTAACTCAAACATAACAAAATTGCACTCAAATTTTGGAAAATATATTAATATTTCTATTTTTTAAACATTTTTTATTCTAATTTCAAATTCAAAAAATTAAAAACGGATCTTGTTAAAACTAATGATATTAGTTATATTGTTAATAATATTAGTTTTGAAAGTGGGGGATTTGAATGAAAATTACGATTGAAGATAAAGTAACACAGTTAGCATTTCTACCGCGGTTGTTCCCAATCAATGTCTATCTTGTAGAAGAGAACGACGGGTTTACTTTAATTGATACCGGTATGTCATTTTGTAAAAAAGGGATTTTGGGAGCGGCCGCATCTGCGGGTAAGCCTATCAAACGGATATTGCTTACACACGCTCACGAAGATCATGTCGGCTCCCTCGACAGCCTAAAACAATCGATTCCCGAAGCTGAAGTGATCATCTCGCGCCGAGACTCCATTTTGCTCACTGGCAATCATACACTTGAAGCTGGTGAACCAAAGACGCCCATCCGTGGTAGCATACCGAAAGGTATTTCAACTCGTCCTGGCCGTTTACTTGAAGATGGAGAAATGATTGGTTCCCTTCAAGCTATCTTTACACCGGGTCACACCAGGCCATATGTCTTATCTCGATACGCGAAGCGGTATTCTTATCGCTGGGGATGCTTGGCAGACCCGTGCAGGACTCGCTGTATCCGGTGTAATCCGGCTGCTATTCCCCTTCCCTGCTATGGCCACATGGCATAAGGAGAGTGCCCTGCAGAGTGCAAAAAAACTTGCAGCGTTTAAGCCTTCCCTACTTGGGTGTGGACACGGCCCAATGATAAAGAATCCTTCCCAGGCGATGAATAAAGCCATCATACAAGCGGAAGCTGCATTCAGTGGTTAGATCCAGCTCACCTTAATATCAACGTCAAGCCTCCAAAAAAGTCTATGCATTGAAGATAAGCACTCTCCTCTTCCCTTCATGTTATGTGCTATAATCATCTATACATAGGTATGTGACATTTATAATGGAAAGAGGTCTTGAATTGTGGTTGATCTGAATTCCCCAATTCTTCAAATAGGCACCACGATCGGTATGTTGGTCATGGCGCTAGCGGTTATCTTCATTCGTATGAAAGCAAGCAATCGTCCTGTCACTGTTAAGAAAATCATTATCCCACCGCTCGGTATGACCACTGGATTTCTGATGTTTATCGAGCCTGATGTGCGAATTCCTATCTTATGGGGACTCCTTTCATTTCTAGTTGGATGGTTCATCTTCTCGTATCCATTAATTCGTGGTACCAAATTCGAGAAAAGAGATGACCAAGTCTTCATCAAACGCTCTCGTAGCTTTGTGTATATTCTGCTCGGACTGTTGGCTGTGCGTCTACTACTTCATGGTTATATCGAGGAGTTCATCTCCATTCCTCAGACAGCAGCGCTGTTCTTCCTCCTTGCCTACGGTATGATCACCCATTGGCGCTTGGCAATGTACCGCCAATACAAGGAGATTACGTATCCTGCACCGGGTAGTGTAACGTAAAAGTAGCGAGTTATTTCTCATTATTTGCATAAAAGAAAGCCGTCCACGGTCGTTGGACGGCTTTCTTGCTATATCAACATGCTATTAACGCATTCTATTTCGTTACATCACTCACATGCACAAGTTGTTTCCCCAGATTATCTCCAGCAAACAACCCTAGAAAGGCTTCAATGGTATGCTCAAAGCCCTCTACTATATTCTCCGCATATTGAATCTTGCCTTCAGATACCCACTGCGCCAGATCAGCCATAGCTGTTGGAAATCCCTTGGAATAGTCACCGACAAGGAACCCCTTCATTAAAGCCGTATTCGTAAGCAGTAGACTCTGAATCCGTGGACCTTGATCCGGCTTCTCCAGATTATATAACGCAATCTGACCGCAGATTGGAATTCGGGCATTCTTGTTAATCCGTGAGAGTACCGCATCGGATACTTCTCCACCCACATTATCGAAGTACACATCCACCCCATTCGGGCATACCTTCTCAAGTGCTGTCTTCAGATCCCGTTCGGTACGATAATTAACTGTCGCATCAAATCCGAGTTGTTCCTTCAGATACGTGTTCTTCTCATCCGAACCCGCTATGCCTACGACTCTAGCCCCTTTAAGTTTAGCAATCTGCCCTACAACCATTCCGACAGCACCTGCTGCACCAGACACCACAACGGTCTCACCTTCCTTCGGCTGACCAATATCAAGCAGTCCGAAATAGGCCGTTAGTCCAGTCATACCAAGAACGCCAAGTGCTGTTGTAATTGGAGCCATCTTCGGATCAACAGATCGAAGCGTAGATGTATCGACTGCTGCATAACGCTGCCATCCCCAGATCCCAGCTACAATATCTCCGGGTTGATACTTCGGATCTGTCGATTCCATAACCTGTCCTATGGCACCAGACTTGATAACTTCACCAACTTGGTAAGGCTCAGCATAGCTCTTCGTCTCACTTAATCTTCCTCTAATATAAGGATCAACGGATAGATACAACGTGCGGACAAGGGCCTCCCCAGCTTGGGGTACAGGCAAGGGCTCCTCCTGCATCGAAAAGGTACTTTGATCTGGCATACCTTGCGGTCGGTTAGCTAATAGAATCTTTTCATTGATGGACATGATGGTTAACCTCCTTCAAGTACTTCTATACTATTAACCATTCTTGCCCCTTACAAAATATCGAGCCATATCTTGATCGCTGTCGCCAAAATCAACACCGCCAATATAATCTGCAGTACCTTGGTATTCATCTTCTTACCCGCGGAAGCGCCAAGCGGCGATGCAATGAGGCTGGCAATGACCATAATCAATGCTGGAAAATAATCGACCTGACCCGTCGTAACCTTCCCAACCGTAGAACCGATTGAAGATATAAATGTGATAGCAAGTGAGGACGCAATGGTCATTCTCGTCGGAATTTTTAGCACGACTAGCATGATTGGCACGAGCAGAAACGCTCCAGCTGCACCTACAATACCTGCACCGATCCCAACGATTAAGGCTAGTGCGGCTGCGAGCCACTTGTTAAATTTGACTTGATCCATGGGAATGTCGTCCACACCTTTTTTCGGAATGAACATCATGATCGCAGCAGTCAAAGCCAGAATACCATAGATGATATTAATACCATCCTCACTCATCGACTTGGAGCCGAACCCTCCAATAAAGCTACCGATCAAAATAGCAGCCCCCATATAGATGATAAGCGTCTTATTCAAATACCCACCTTTTCGATATGCCCACACGCCGCCGATCGTTGCAAATAATACCTGAACGGCACTTATACCTGATACCTCATGTGCGGAAAATGCCGCCAGTCCAAACAGCGGTGGGATATAGAGCAGCATCGGATATTTAATGATAGAACCTCCGATACCAACCATCCCAGAAATATAAGAGCCAATAAATCCAATTAAGAAGATGGTAACTATATATGCAAAGCTCATATCCATCTTTTCATCCTCCTTCTTTATAAGAATTTCAATTTTTCAGTTTAGAAAAGGGAACCGCTTCGGTTCCCTTAAATATCAGCCTTTTTTAACCCAAAATTTCAGTATGCTTCCCTCTGTATCATGCTTCACAAGCTCATGTCCACCGGCTGCGGCCCAAGAAGAAAGATCGTTCTTGAATCCCATATCGGTTGTATGAATCTCAAGCACTTGACCTGACTCAAGCTCCACCATGGCCTTTTTTGTTCTAACAATCGGCATCGGACATGCTAGGCCTGTAGCGTCTAATACTTTTACAGATTCCATTTTCATAAATCCTCCTATATTTTATATTTGTTATCGAACCGCACAGCGGTTCGGTCCAATTTCCATTTCACGTTGTTTCTCATCGTCCGGATTGATTTTCCCCATGTTCGTTTGACGAATTTCCTGATACGCGTTCGGCTGCGGCGGAAGGTTCTTCGTAACCATGTTACGGAATTCTTCCTCATCGGCAATGTTAAGTCCATGATTGGATGCATACAGCTCACCCAGTGTCTTCGCCACGGTACCATCATCGTTCAGCTCTTCCATAATCATAAAGTGAGCTGGTAGTACAAGCAGTTCATCCGAGAGCTCTTTATAACGGGAATACAGCGTTTCACGCAAATCCCCAACCCAGTCCTCAGCCAGTCCAGCCAAATCGGGTCTACCAATCGAATCGATAAACAAAATATCACCTGTCAGTAGATAATGGTCGTCGATAACAAATGAAGTCGAGCCAATCGTGTGCCCCGGAGAGTATAACGCCTCAATGCTGATCTTGGTGTTTCCAATCATCACTTCGTCTCCATCTTCTAGTGGCTGATACTTGAATACCACTTCTCCAGCATCTTTTGGTGGGAGCCAGTAAGTTGCATTTGTCTTCTCTGCAATTGAGCGTCCTCCGGATATATGGTCCGCATGCAAATGCGTATCAAACACATGCTTGATCTCAGCATTTACACTTTTGGCAAAGTCAATATACGTGTCTGTCATACGTGTTGCATCAAATATCGCCGCTTCACCATTGGAAACAGCCATGTAGGAAAGGCATCCTTTACCGATCCGTACGAACTGATACAACTCACCGCCATCCTTCAGATCGCCGACCTTGACGGGAACAAGGTGCTCACTCCAAGCCTTCATACCGCCCTTCAGATACCCCACGGTACGTCCTTGCTCAGATAGTATCTCAGCCACCATAATAGATGATCCTTCCTTAGCACATACAACCAGTACCTCTTGATTCGCCGGAATCTGATCCAAAATCGCTTCCACGCCATCAATCAGATCAAAATAGGGGATGTTCAAATATTCGAAATTGGAGCCTTCGATTTTCCAATCTTCAAAATCCGTTGTATTCCGAACGTCCAGAATGAACATCTTCTCTTTAGAGATTGCCTTCTCCGCAACTTCTTTCGCTTGCATTTCAATGACTGCCATTATATATTCCTCCTTAATGTTTGCTCGATATTATTTCATTTCATGAATTCACTGCTTAAGGGTCATCGTTCTATCGTTAATTCATATCGACTACGGGGCCGCTCCAACGACTCATACCGGGCACAACGTTAAAGATGCGGTCAAACCCATTAGATGCCAGCTTCTGAGCAGCCAGATCACTCCGCGTTCCAGTGCGGCATACCACATAAATTTCGTCTTGTTGGTTCAGTTCCCCGAGACGGCTTTCCAGCTCACCTAATGGAATCGAAATCGCATTTGGGATATGCGTAAAGGCGAATTCCGCAGGTTCACGGACGTCTAGCACAACCACGGGCTCACCCGACTGAAGCTTCTGCTCTAACTGTGCGTTATCCGCCACGTGAGGGAAGGAATGCGTCTCTTTTGCTTCATCAGAGGATTTACGCAAATAATGTTTCAGCACCTCTCCTTCTTCAACCGTACCTAGATATTGATGACCTGCACTTTCTGCCCATGCCTTCATGTCTGCTTTTGAGCCTCTATCCGTTGCTTGTACTTCCAGAACCTGACCTGCATCCATATCCTTCATTGCTTTCTTGGTTCTTACGATGGGCATCGGGCAAGCCAATCCCTTGGCGTCCAACATAACGTTCGATTGAATCGAATTCATATGATAAGTACCTCCTGTTTTTATACCGCCGGGGGTATAATATATTTCGAAAAAAATGGTGCTGAACGCACCGATCAAGCTGTTTTTCTAATTGTTACTACATCTGTTATTACTCAGTCTTGCCTTCCCATGCCAACATACCACCGGCCATGTTGATGACATTATAGCCTTGGCTCTCCAAATATTCTGTAGCACGACCACTTCTTCCACCAGAACGACATACCATAATATATTCCTTAGACTTATCCAAATCCTGCTTACGGAATTCAACGAGTCCAAGTGGAATGTTAATCGCACCTGGGATCTTACCTGCTTCTACCTCTTCGGTTTCACGCACATCAATGATATCCAGACTTTCACCTTCGTTTAGCCGTTGTTCTACTTCCTTCGGTGTGATCTCTTTCATGATCCTAGAACCTCCATTAATCTATGATTTCGATGACCAGGCGCTCATGCCGCCTCTAACATTCGTCACTCTCTCAAATCCTGCTTTCTTCAGCAGTTTGCTTGCGTTGTTGCTGCGCATTCCGCTCTGACAAATGACAACAACCTCGCGGTCTTTAGACAGTTCTCCCGTCTTCTGGGATAGCTGCTGAAGCGGAATGTTTTTGAACCCGCGGATATGGTTGCCGGAATATTCACCCGGTGTACGCACATCAATGAACTGCTTATGATGATCTTGTAATTCATGACGCAGCTCAGACGTACTGATCTGACGGATTCCTTTGGCTGGGAGGATACGTTTGAGTAAAAATAATACGATAAGCGCGATTAAAATCATATTGAGATAATCCAAGTTCGAATCCCTCTCCTTACACAGGGCTTTGCCCTCTGTTCATTAGATAAACAAGTTTACATTGCCATCTTGGGCATCCGCTAGATAAGCTGCAACACCCGCATACTCAATGCTATCCAGCAATTCTTCTTTTTGAAGTCCAAGCAAATCCATCGTCATCGTACATGCCACCAGCTTTATGTCTTGCTCTTGAGCCATTTCAATTAATTGTGGAAGAGGAACGGCGTTATGCTTCTTCATCACATCTTTAATCATTTTAGGCCCCATACCAGCAAAATTCATATTCGAAAGACCCATTTTATCAGCGCCTCTTGGCATCATCTTACCGAACATCTTCTCCATGAATCCCTTCTTCACCGGAACCATGACATCTTCATCTTTACGAAGGGCGTTCAGTCCCCAGAATGTATGAAAAATAGTGACCTCATGATCGTATGCTGCTGCACCATTAGCGATAATGTAAGCCGCCATAGCTTTATCGTAGTCACCACTAAACAGCACAATTGTTGTTTTTTTCGTATCAGACACGTATTTATATCCTCCTTATTACATCCCTAATTACCCCAAGGGGTATATTATAGTGTAAAAAAATATTTTAGCCCTTCTTAATCCAAAACTTCAGCACGCCATTGTCTTCCGTATGCTCGACAAGTTCATTGCCACTTGATTTCGCCCAAGCTGCCAGATCGTTCTTCGCACCTTGATCCGTGCTGTGAATTTCCAATACCTGACCTGGCTCCATATCTTTCATTTCCTTCTTCGTCTTCACGATCGGCATAGGACAAGCTAATCCCTTAGCATCAAGTACTTTATCGGCGTTCATCATCTTATAATTCCTCCTCAAATTAAATATCAATATGGTTAGTCACTTCATCTATATACCCATACGGGTATATTAAAGGATACAGAAAGGGGTGTCAACCCTTCCAAAGACTAACGGCTCTTCACTAACAGGTTTACCGCTTCAAGCACAAGTTCTTCCGTATTATGGCCGTTCTCTTCCGCAGTACGTACACATTCTACAAGGTTTGAGCTGACAACAACCCCAATCGTCCGATCAATGGCAGTCCGTGCTGCGGATAGCTGGGTGATCACTTCCTTACAATCCTTCTGCTCTTCCATCATCTTCAAAATACCACGAAGCTGTCCTTCAATACGCTTAACACGGTTCTTCATCTGATCATTGTAATCCATCATGTTTGTTCCTCCTATCCTTCTTCTTATATATTGTCGTACCCTTTATTCTAATTATATATCACCTGTCCATAATATATACCCCTGAGGGTATTTAGTCAAGTCTATATTATGTCGCTTGTTCAAATCCGTCTTCGATTCGAACGACATTTATTATAATATGAAGCGTATATATGCGATCAAATATTTGTCACATTTTTTTAGTCGTGCATATGTTATTATACCCCCAAGGGTATTAAATAAATCGTTGGAGGGATAAATTATGAGTAAGAAAATTGTTATTGTAGGCGGAGTTGCTGGTGGAGCTTCGGCCGCCGCTAGATTACGTCGATTAGATGAAACCTCAACCATTGTATTGGTTGAGCGTGGTGAATATATTTCATTTGCCAACTGCGGTCTGCCTTACTATATTGGAGAAACAATTCAGGAGCGCAGCAAGCTAATGGTACAGACCGTTGAAGGAATGAGCAACAGATTTAAGCTGGATATCCGTAATCTCAGTGAAGTGATATCTATTCATCGCGAAGACAAGACCGTCTCGATTAAAAATCTATCTACTGGAGAAGTCTATACAGAGAGTTACGATCACCTTATTTTATCTCCTGGAGCTAAGCCGATTGTTCCGAATATTTCAGGTCTGGATGAAGCCAAGGACGTCTTCACTTTACGCAATATTCCTGATACCGATCAGATTAAGCAATATGTAGACCAGCGTAAACCTGCCAAAGCGGTTGTGGTCGGGGGTGGATTTATAGGATTGGAAATGGCGGAGAATTTGGCGGATCGTGGAGTTAAGGTCACTCTTATTGAAATGGCCAATCAAGTGATGGCGCCTCTCGATTATGAAATGGCATCTATCGTTCATACTCATCTGAAGGAAAAAGGAGTTACTCTGATTCTTGAAGATGGTGTCAAAGCGCTCTCCAACCAAGGAAAAACAATCGAGCTATCCAGTGGTAAGAAGGTATCTACTGACATGATCATCCTATCCATCGGCGTCCGACCTGAGAATGGACTTGCTGTAGACGCAGGGCTAAACATCGGTGAACGCGGCGGAATTATCGTTAATGAATATATGCAGACAAATGATGAGAGCATTTATGCAATCGGTGATGCCGTTCAGATTACGGATTATATACACCAGAGCCCTGCGATGATTCCACTAGCTGGGCCAGCAAACCGCCAGGGCCGTTTGGTAGCCGACCATATTTACGGGAAGAACGCACCTTACAAGGGAACGCTCGGAACTTCGATTGCTAAGGTATTCGATTTAACCGTGGCTGCTACCGGCAGCAACGAGAAGAAGCTCAAGCAGCTCGGTCTGCCTTATCAGGCGATTCATATTCATCCTGCTTCCCACGCCGGTTATTACCCCGGGGCGTATCCTATTGCACTGAAACTATTATTCAATCCGGACAATGGACAAATTTATGGAGCGCAAGCTGTAGGCAAAGATGGCGTGGACAAGCGAATGGATGTTATTGCGACGGCGATAAAGGGAAATCTAGATGTTCACGACTTAACGGAGATCGAGCTTTCATATGCTCCTCCCTACTCTTCTGCCAAAGATCCGGTCAATTATGCTGGATACGTAGCGTCCAATATTATGGATGGGCAGGTTGACACGGTCCAATGGCATGAAATCGATGATCTGCTGAAAGCTGGTGCTACACTGATTGATGTCCGTGAACCTGCTGAGAGGAACGCTGGATTCATCCAGGGCTCCATCCATATTCCCCTGAACGATCTACGGGACCGTATGCATGAGCTTCCAAAAGATGAGACCCTCTATGTTAGCTGCCAAGTTGGACTTCGGGGTTATCTTGCTTCCCGAATCCTTGCTGAGAACGGATTCCAAGTGAAGAATCTAGATGGAGGCTGGAAGACATACGCTTCCGTTCAACGATAACACGATTCACAGTGTATTCACCGCTTGTGTCTTACAATAAGTCATGATATATTTTCATTAAATTTACAACTTAAAGGCAATGTTATCTGTTAAAAGGTACATCCTCGGCTATACTTAGTCCTGGGTGTATCTTTTTTATTTTTCTAAGGAGGACTTCTTTATGTTCCTAGAAGCAATCTATCATCGTCCAGGGAAAAACTGGTCTTACGCTTTTGACAACCAGACGATCCATCTTCGAATTCGTGCGAAAAAAAATGACCTGACCGAGGTATACGCTTTAACAGGTGATAAATATTTATGGGACCAAACCATCGAATATATACCGATGTCAAAGCTGTCCTCTGATGAGCTATTTGATTACTTTACGTGTGAAGTGAAACCGCCCTACCGCAGACTTAAATATGGATTCCTATTGCAGCAAGGTCAGGAGAAGCGCTGGATGACAGAATATGATTTTCTGAGCGAACCTCCTGGGAACCCCGATCGGCTATTTGAATTTCCATTCATCAATCCAGCAGATGTGTTTACAACACCAGATTGGGTAAAGGACGCAGTCTTTTATCAGATTTTCCCTGAGCGCTTCGCGAATGGTGATTCAAGTAATGATCCAGATGGCGCCCTCCCTTGGGGAAGTGCCGAGCCAACACCCACCAACTTCTTCGGCGGAGATCTCCAAGGTGTCATAGATCATCTGGATTATCTGACGGAGCTCGGCATCAATGCCATCTATTTCACCCCTTTATTCACTGCAACGACCAACCATAAGTACGATACCGAGGACTATATGAAGATCGATCCACAATTCGGTGATAAAGATACACTCAAAAAACTCGTCAAGCTATGCCATGAACGCGGAATACGCGTCCTCATGGATGCGGTATTCAACCATTCAGGCAGAACCTTCGCTCCTTTTGTCGATGTACAAAAAAATGGTGATCAGTCCCGATTCAAGGATTGGTTCTATATCCGCTCCCTACCACTGGAAGTAGTGGACGGTATCCCAACTTATGACACCTTCTCATTCGAGCCGCTAATGCCGAAGCTGAACACGCATCATCCTGAAGTGAAGGAATACCTATTAAGATCAGCCGAGTATTGGATCAAAGAAACCGGAATCGACGGCTGGCGTCTCGATGTAGCGAACGAAGTGGGACATGAATTTTGGCGAGAATTCCGTAAGGTCGTGAAGAAAGCCAACCCGGATGCTTATATTCTAGGTGAGGTGTGGCATGAGTCCTCCATCTGGCTAGAAGGCGACCAATTCGATGCCGTTATGAACTATCCATTCACCTATGCCGTCCTTGATTTCTTCGTTAAACGCACGGTTGATGCTGAGAAATTCTCCTTCATGCTAGGCAAGCAACTAGCCGGTTATCCCCATCAAGCCAGTGAAGTTGCCTTTAACTTGCTGGATAGTCATGACACAGCTCGCCTGCTTACACTCGCACATGGCGATAAGCGTCTAATGAAGCTTGCTGCCCTATTTCAGTTCACATACTTCGGTACACCATGTATCTATTACGGAGACGAGATCGGCATGGATGGTGGACCAGACCCAGGGTGCCGCAAATGTATGCAATGGGATGAGAACAAGCAGGATAAGGATCTATTCTCTTTCTACCAGAAGCTGATCAAACTGCGTAAAGATCATACCGTTCTGCGCACAGGTACGTTCCAATTCCTTATAGCTGAGAACCAGGGAGGAAAGCTCGCTTATCTGCGTGAGGATGATCATGAATCCATCTTGGTGATTATCAACAACGATAAGTTTACCCAGTCTGTCATCATACCTGTCCATGACCAGAAGTGGATGAATCTCTGGAACGATGGTGAATCCATTCAATCCCATAAAGGGCAGCTGACGGTGAAGCTACCGGCTTACGGATTCACCGTGCTCAAGGCTTCTCTATCGTAAGTAGCGTAAGCCTGATAGAACTAATGAGTGCATCTCTTACGGCATGAATAATCAGACCCTATGAATAATTTAGAGCATTACATATTCAATATATAAAGCATTTTAATTTATTCCGTTAAACAAGGGCCATTCGACGCGTACAGCGTGGAATAGCCCTTGTTTAATGAGATCATGTAGCATGATTCAAGTTAATTTTCGGTACACCAATCTTGCAGTCGTACAATCTTTTGGGTGATGATATCATTGAAAGGTAGAGTGATGAACCCATTACAGAAGAGATAGGATGAGTAGACATGAGTATCACCACGATGACATTCAACTTGCGCGTAAATGTATCGAGCGACGGAAGCAACGCCTGGCCTCATCGTAAACATCTTGCAGCAGCTGTCATTGCAGAGGCCACACCTGATATAGTTGGTACACAGGAAGGAACAAGTGAGATGCTAACAAATCTGGATGAATCCTTACCTGCCTACCGAAGATTTGGTGCTGGTCGTACAGGTGTTGAAAGCGATTACGATGAGTTCTGTGCAATCTTTTACAGACATGACACAGTAACTCTATTAGAACAGGGACAATTCTGGCTATCTGAATCACCTGAAGTACCTGGAAGCATAAGCTGGGACAGCTCACTTCCTCGTATATGCACATGGGGGCTCTTTCAGAGTAAAGAGAATGTAGGTCAGCGCTTCTATGTCATGAACACACACTTTGATCACATGGGAGTTGTTGCAAGACAACAAAGTGCGAAGCTGATCCTGGATCACATGAGACAACTACGCGATAAAGAACAAATTCCGGTCATTCTAATGGGTGACTTAAATGCTTATCCAGATCAACCCGAAATTGAGCTCCTCGAACAGCATTTAAACAGTGCTTACTCCCTTCTCCATGAGCCGGTGGGCTGTACCTTCCATGATTTCAAAGGAGATACCGAGGGTGATCCTATTGACTATATCTTCACAACATCCGATATTCAAATGATTGAAACTCAGGTCTACCGTGATCAACTTGAAGGGGTCTATCCTTCAGATCACTATGCTGTCTCGGTCAATTTGAAACTTACAACCTCCTCATAACCCCCTTACAACCTTCATCTAAAATAATAGAGCGTACCAGGATAACCCCTGGTACGCTCTACTATTTGATGCTAAACCATTCGCCATTTCTAAATCGTTATACAGCCCTCATTCTCATGGTCCACTGGAGGCCTTTCTGCAGGCTTCCCGAATAAATATCCTTGAGCCAGCTCCATACCAATCCCTCGGCAGAATTCGAATTCTTCCCACCGCTCTATACCCTCAGCCAACACTTTGGCGCCAAAGCTGTGAGCGATATCTGTTATTTTCGTCAACTTTTGCTGCATCTCTAAACTCTCATCACAATGATCAATGAGGCCTCGGTCAATCTTAACGTAATCAGGCTTCAATCGAATCATCTGTTCAAGTGTCGAATACCCTGCTCCTACATCATCCAAGGCTACGGATATTCCGTTACGCCGGTATACATCGAAGATCGATTGCAGATGCCTTACATCATCAACCCGTTCTGTTTCGACAACCTCGAACACAAAGTCCTTAGGTTCGAGTGATAACCGTTCAATCGTCTCGAAGGTATGACTGAGGCAGAACTCCGGTTTATATATCGAGGAGGGAAGAAAATTCACGAATCGTTTCACACCCTTGGGTAACCATATCGCACTTGTCTCAATCGCGGATATTCGAGCTGCACGGTCTAGAAAAGAGTGTAGACCGGTTGAGCGTGCCGTTTCAAACAGCATATTAGGCTGAAATGGAATGCCCGACTCACTTGACCTCAGCAAGAACTCATAAGCTACAATCGTTTCTGTGTGGTCCACAATTGGCTGCATATAACTTGTGAATTGTTTCTCCAGAATAATGTTGACCACATCATAGCGCTTCATACGTTCTTCAAATTGGTCAAGAGGAGTCCAGTGTTGCTGATAACCGGATTCATTTTCTCCCTTTACACAAAACTTCAACTTCTCTCGAATGAATAAGGGAAGTCCTTGTAACAGCTTCAGCAAGGAGAGCATAGCCTCACGATCTCTGTATTGAATAGCGCAACTATTTTCCATCTTCTCTACCGCGTATCCGTTTTCAATAAATATCAAGTTTAATTCAGGACTTGCCGGTCGGATAAATATCTTTCCGTTGTCCTCAATTGGTTCTATAGCGATGCAGTTATAGCATGACATATTTGTCCTCCTCAGCAAGCTCACTCCCTATACTACTTATCGGCATTTGAACCACAAACCTTTGTAGTTTTTTAACAATTTTATGAGTGAGGTGACTGTAGAGATTCCGTATAAAACTGCCATCCTAATCCATTTTCTTTAGCAGTATACATCGCAGCATCCGCTCGTCCAATAAGTTCTTGATCATCTGAAGCATGATCGGGATAAATGGCAAGTCCAATGCTTGATCCCGTATGTATTTCATACTCATCCAGCTTGTATGGTCTACTCAGCAAGTCACTTATACGATCGGCCAACTCCATCAGTTCTTTATCATCCACCGGAGGATAGACAATAACAGTGAATTCATCCCCACCCAGACGAGAGGAAACTAGCCGCTCACTGTTCAGTGAACCTAGTCTCTCGGCTACCATCTGAATAAGCATGTCACCGGCACGATGTCCATAATTGTCGTTAATCAATTTGAATTGATTCAGATCCATATAGAGCAGCCCTAGCTTATTCCCATGACGATCCGCATCCGCGATTCCCTCGATTAGCCGAGCATTGAAATAACGGCGATTATACAAACCGGTAAGGTCATCATGATGCGCCAAATACTCACTGTGTCTTAGACTATCGTGCAGGCGCTCCAGCAGACGATCATTCTCCAGTTGAATAAGGACTTGTCGCACGATGATAAGCAGGATACTCAGCGACAGACCTGTAAACAATCCACCCCATCCACCGAATCGGTCAAAGGTTAAGATAAGCAAGCTTACAAGCACCACGTAAGGAAGCAGGTATTTCACAAAAAAAGCCCTCGTTGCCGATATTCTCTCCTTAAATGGCCTGGCAGTCCACAGTCTCGGTATGGAATGAGAGCCTGCGAAGCTAATAAGGAACACCGCTGAAGTCCAGAACAGATTCAGATAAGGGCTCGAAGCTTGTCCCATTAAATTAACGTTCACTAGATAAATCAGGTTCCCCAGCACAAAAGCTCCTCCTCCTAGACAGAGGAACGCCGCCACCTCACGCCGAACTTGCTTGGCATTAGAATAGAGAACTATCGTAAAAAATATCAGGATCATACCAAACACGGGGTAAGCTAGATCCATCCATAGCATCGAGCCATCACCTGTATAGTGGTCATCCAAAAGCCATGGCTTCAATATGTATTCCCAGCTTATTGACATCAATACGATGAATATAATCATAATATCGAACAAGAATCGTAGACCTCTAAGCACCCCTTGCTCATGTCGAAATAAATACACGAGTCCGGCGGTATAGAATACTGCTTCTGAAATCCACAACAACTCAGCAACATTAAATCCATATCCTTCACCACGGATCCATAACGGTAGTGCCCATGCGAACTGAGCAAAACCTTCACAGATTAAAGCCATCATAATTAGCAACCAAAACACCCTTAGCTTACCTTCATGCCTTGAGGCAACTCGTGCTAGATAGCAAGAAGCGATTAATGGCGCAATAATCACAAATAGAGTGTGAATCGTGACAGCAGATGGTAAACAAATGATAAATATCCATTGAATAAATAGATACAACACAGCCAGTTGAAGCGGTGTTCTAATCTCTTGAATCCATTTCATAAGCGTTCCCCCTGAAAAGGTTGGCTTGTCATATCGTGATGTAAATTTTAGGTCTATTGGATTATAATCCCTATTAAATCCAATGATACTTTCTACCCATCATGAAGTAAAGATGAGAACGGGAAAGTGGAAGAAATGAGCCTATCCATGGAAGAACTTCCCCCTTATTTGACTATAATATACAAAAAAAAAGATCCGGATACGTTAGATCCGGATCTTCATAAGTTTACTCCAACTCTATTTCTCCCATACTTCTCGCTGCTGACCTGGCGCAGTATATTCAATTCGATATGGTTCGATATCAAGCACCACATAATCCGGATCGTCCGGACCTTCAAGCCATTCTTTAAAGTCATCGTTCCATACTTTTTGACGAAGTTCGTCATTCTTAGTGATGGATGCCATTCCTTGAATTTCGAGAACTTCTTTCGTTCCGCCAGCCTCAAATCCAGCAAGCAGGAATACATGGGGATTATTCTCAAGTTCTTCAACCTTATGCGTCTTGCGGTCTGTAGCCAAGTACAGACTTAGACCCTCATGAAACAAAGCCATATATCTTGCTTTTGGCTTGTCTCCTTCAATTGTAGCAAACGTACAGAATTTGTTCTCATCCAGTGCTTTTGTGATTTTTTGCTCCAGTTGTGATTTATCCATTTCTCCTGCTCCTCTCTAGTTCTATAGGTTGTATTCATAGTGTACCCGCCTCACCAAATCTGAACCTTTTTTAGAGCAAAAAAAGAAATGGCTTACCGTGTATCCCCATAGAAGAGGTACTTCAAAATAACCCTATGCCAGCTCTACTTGACAGCTAAGTAATACATGCTATGATGCTGTTAATTTTATTAACTTTCATATATAAGGGGTGCTTGGTAAATGACACGTAGAAGACTGGATCATGTAGGGATTGTAGTGCGGGATATGGAGAAGACTCTTGCCTTTTATACCGAAGTTGTCGGTCTGGAACTCAAAGGACGATTGACACATACGAATGGTGTCATTGAGCTAGCTTTTCTAGGTTTCCACGGCCAAGATGAGACAGAGGTTGAGCTTGTACAAGGATACAGCGATTCCCTTCCTGCCGAAGGGACAGTGCATCATTTTGCCATAAGCACAGACAATATTGAGGAAGAATATGAAAGGGTTAAAGCGTTAGATCTTCCATATCTAGACGAAGAAATTGTTACGTTGCCAAATGGACACCGTTACTTCTTTATCCATGGCCCTGAAGGGGAAAATATTGAGTTCTTCCAGCGCTAATCGCTAAGCTTGCTTCTCTGGACATATTTTCAAACCAAGACTATAATACACGTAGTTGAGCATGTTGCATCATGTAAATTGCTCAGTTAAATTATACCGAACAACTTCATAGAACCGGGGTGCTGGAATTGGCCGGCTGAGATTGTATCCCTTAAAGATACTGACCGTTATACCTGATCTGGGTAATGCCAGCGTAGGAATGTGGATGAAGCGTATTATATACGCTAACAACTTTTTGCGCTCGTCATACGTCCCGATTATTCGGGACGTTTTTTTTATACGATTAGGATGAATGAGGTGTTGCTGTCACGTAAGGATGGCCGCTGCCTATACTTCATGAAGCTACTGTTCAGAAGGAGAGAGAAATGGTGAGGAATAGGAAATGGATGGCCTTGATCATGATCTGTGCTGTACTACTTATGGCTGCCGGATGCGGTAATCAGGAGAAACCGAACAACGAGGAAGCTAAAGGAACGGATAAGCCCAAAGAACTTCGTGAGGTTCAGCTGATGCTCGATTGGTCAGCTAATACGAACCATACTGGGTTGTTCGCAGCCAGAGACCTTGGATATTATGAAGAGGAAGGCCTAGATGTCAAGATTGTACAGCCTGGTGCTGGGGGCAGCGATGCCCTGGTTGCTTCAGGTAAAGCCGACTTTGGTGTCAGCTATCAGGAAGGTGTTACTCTTGCTCGGACGCAAGGTGTGCCACTCGTATCCATTGCTGCTGTGATTCAGCACAATACATCCGGATTTGCAGCCCCAGTGGACCGCAATATTAAGAAAGCAGCTGACTTTGAAGGTAAAGCTTACGGAGGATGGGGTTCTCCTGTTGAAGAAGCTGTGATGAAATCCATTATGGAGCAGGATAACGCAGACGTTAATAAGGTAAAAATAATCAATATGGGCGATGCCGATTATTTCACAGCCGTGAAACGAGACATCGATTTTGCATGGATTTTCTACGCATGGACTGGGATTGAAGCTAAGCTTCGTGGCGACGACCTTGATATGATCTATGTTAAGGATTACTCGGAAGCACTGGATTACTATACACCTGTACTCGTTACGAATGAGAAAATGATCAAAGAAGACCCCGAACTCGTTAAAGCATTCATGCGGGCCACAGCCAAAGGTTATGACTACGCTATTAAGCAACCTGAGGAAGCTGCGGCCCTTCTCTCCAAGGCTGTGCCAGAACTGGATAAAGAGCTGGTGCTAGAAAGCCAGAAATGGCTGAGCCCACGTTATCAGGATGATGCTGCACGCTGGGGAGAACAGAAAGAAAGCGTCTGGAAAGGCTATGCTGATTGGATGTTTGAACGTAAGCTGCTAGATAAAGAACTCGAGGTTAACAGCGCGTTTACGAATGAGTTTTTGCCAGAGCTTCCGTAGGCGAAGCGATATCTATGAAATCTGAAGTCATTTGACTTGAAATATGAAAGGATGAAACCAATCATGGCAAGCACACTACTCAGTATTCAAGTTATTCCGAAGACACCTGATGGCCGGGACACCATTCCTTATGTCGATGAAGCCATCCGGGTCATTCAGGAGTCGGGCGTCAAATATCAGGTAAATGCACTGGAGACCACACTAGAAGGAGAATTGCCCGATCTGCTCAAGATTGTGAATGACATGCATGAGGCGCTCTTTAAGGCTGGTTGCCCAGGTGTTATATCCCAGGTGAAAATAGCGCAATACCCCACTGGAATCAGCATGGACAAGCTGACTGAAAAATACCGTCCATGACAAGCTGGTGGAATCGTCTATGGCCGCCCATTGTGGCGGTTCTTCTCTTTTTGATAGGCTGGCAGCTGGCTGTATCCTGGTTTCATATCGAAGAATGGATTCTGCCACCACCTTCGAACATTGCGAAAGAAGCGGTCGCCAGTGCCGAAGGATTACTTGGACATACGGTCGCCACACTTCAGCTGACGATGATCGGATTCGTGATCGGAACAACCGTAGGACTTGTCATTGCGCTGACATTACATTTAATCCCGTGGCTAAAAATCGCTCTCTACCCGCTTCTGGTCATCAGTCAAAATGTGCCCACCATTGCGCTGGCACCTCTTCTGATGATCTGGTTCGGATTTGGAATTCTGCCCAAAGTCATTGTCATTACACTTGTCTGCTTCTTTCCCGTCGCGGTCGCTGCCATGGATGGTCTAGCAAGGACTGATCGGACCATGCTCAACTATATGCAGATGGCAGGTGCTAGCAAGTGGCAAACCTTCAGTAAACTGGAGCTTCCTCACGCCCTCCCTTCCATCTTCTCCGGTGTAAGGATTGCAGCAACGTATTCTGTCATGGGTGCCGTGATTGGAGAATGGATCGGCTCTGAAAAGGGCATCGGCTATTTCATGCTCCTGCAAAAATCCGCTTATCGTACGGACCGAGTATTTGTCGCTATTTTTATTATTGTCCTATTAAGTTTACTTATGGTTGCACTCATTACTTTGCTGGAGAGACGACTGATTCGCTGGAGTCCACAGCAGGATAAATAACAGTCTATTTACAACAAGGGAGGTGTTCTGGATGACAACCGTACAGAACCCTGAACATCCTATAAATCATCATGGCCAATTGAATTCATCGTCCGCTCCTCCAGCTCTGGAAGCGCGCAGTATCTATAAAACTTTCCGTGAACGCAAGCAGGAGATTCAGGTGCTGGATGGTCTTTCACTTGCTGTTCAGCCTGGACAATTCGTCTCCATCATCGGGCCGTCAGGCAGCGGAAAGAGTACGTTATTTCATATTATTGGCGGACTGACTGCCCCTGATGCGGGTAGCATCTGGATGAATGGCGCAGATGTAACCGGGCAAAAAGGTCGCATTGCCTATATGCCTCAGCAGCCTGCCCTCTTTCCATGGCGAACTGTTCTAGACAATGTTCTTCTCCCTAGGGAGCTGGCGGGTATGGATAAGGAGCACACAATCCAAGAGGCTCGCCGCTGGATTGAGCGGGCGGGTCTTTCCGAGTTCGAGCAAGCTTATCCCCATACGCTATCTGGGGGGATGCAGCAAAGAACTGCATTCCTTCGAGCGATGATGAGCCCGCATGAAGTCATGTGTCTGGATGAGCCGTTCAGTGCGCTAGATGCGCTGACACGCAGTGATATGCAGCACTGGCTTCTTGATATATGGGAAGAAAACCGCCGCTCTGTTCTGATGATTACGCATCATATTGAAGAAGCACTGCTTCTATCCGATACGGTGTATGTATTGTCGAGCCGTCCTGCACAAGTATTACAAAAAATCGATGTTCCCTTCCCTCGACCAAGGCGTGAGAACATCCTATCCGATCCAGCCTTTCTTGAGATGAAAGGTGCGATTTCGTCGATGATGCGGGAGGAACTAAAGAAATGACATACGATGACCTTTCGCCCTTAATTGATGCCCATATTCATCTGGATACGTATCCAGAAGATCAGCAGCTTACTATACTCAAGGATTTGCAAAATAGCGGCTTAGAGACGGTCATATCTGTATCCATGAATTTGGAGTCTTCCCATCGAAACCTAGAGCTAGCTCGCCGATATCATGAACTTGTACAGCCTGCGTTCGGCTTCCATCCCGAACAGCCTGCTCCATCTATAGATGAAATTCAGGCCCTGTTCTCTTTCATGGAGGACCATGTGAATGACATGATTGCCGTGGGTGAGGTCGGACTTCCGTACTACTCTAGGATTGAAGCGTTAGCTGCCGGTGAAGCGTGGGACAATCGTCCTTACGAGGATTTGCTGGAGCAGTTTATTATGTTCGCCAAACAACATCACAAGCCAATCGTCTTACATGCTGTTTACGAAGACGCCGATATCGCCTGTGACTTATTGGAGAAGCACGGTGTTACGTCCGCACACTTCCATTGGTTCAAGGGTTCCCCTGAAACGACCAGCCGAATGGCGAATGCAGGATACTTCATCTCCTTCACCCCGGATATTCTATATGAACCCGAGATTCGTGCTCTTGCACAGAAATATCCGATAACTCAGGTCATGACGGAAACCGATGGGCCTTGGCCATTCGAAGGTCCTTTTGAAGGTCGAGTCACACATCCCCGCATGACAGCAGATGTAGCGGCAGCTTGGGCTGATATTCAGGGGATAGACCTGAGAAAGGCTCGGCAGATGTTGTACGATAATGCTCGGAGATTTTATGGTTTAAGTACGCATTAATTATTGTGAAATGCAATCATTATACAGAAAAAAGGCGCCCCTCCTATGGATTATAGAGGGGCGCTTTTGAACGTCTATTTTTAATTAGTTCACTATAGGAATATCTCTTAATGTTAGCGAAATCGGGCAATGATCACTACCCATCACATGGCAATCGATTGCCGCATCAACGAGCTTCTCTTCCAGCTGTGATGACATGAGGAAATAATCGATACGCCACCCAATGTTTCGCTCTCTCACCTTTGCCATATACGACCACCAGCTGTAGACGTCTGTGCGGTCTGGATACAGGTGACGAAAGGTATCTATAAATCCGGCTGCCAGCAAGTCTGTCATCTTACCACGCTCTTCGAGTGTAAAGCCGGAGTTCCCCATGTTGGATTTTGGATTCTTCAAATCGATCTCAGCATGAGCGACATTAAGGTCCCCAGTGACCACTACAGGTTTAAGGTTGTCCAGCTTTTGCAAATAATTGCGAAACCGCTCCTCCCACTCCAGTCTATAATCCAGTCGGCTAAGATCGCGCTTCGCATTCGGCGTATACACATTCACTAGATAAAAATCTTCAAATTCCAGGGTGATTGTCCGGCCCTCCGGCTCGCTGTTCTCCTCAATCCCGTACCAAACCGACAGTGGAGCGATTCTAGTGAATACAGCTGTACCAGAATAGCCCTTCTTGATTGCATAGTTCCAGTATTGTTGGTATTCGGAGCCTAGATCCAGTTCAATCTGCCCTTCCTGGAGCTTTGTTTCTTGAACACAAAATATATCAGCATCTGCTTGTTTAAAATAATCCATGAATCCTTTTGTGACACAAGCTCGTAAGCCGTTAACATTCCAAGATACCAGCTTCAATGTCTTCCCCCCATTCCAATCTCTATCTATGAATTGATGTTCTATGATTCTACAAGTCTACTATATTAACACGCGTTTCCCAAGGCAGACAATCGCTTATGCTTCGGTCCTTCCAGTACATGAATATTAAGCCAAGCACCGGAACAATCTAAACGTTGGCCGGAATACTGCGGCTAAAACGAGTCCCGGACATAATTCAGCATTCCAAGGAGGTTCCACACATGACAGGAAGAAACAACAAACCGAAGAACGACGGACCATCCAGCAGCCCAGATCGGCTTGATCAATACGGAGATAAGCTGGCCTCCCATAACGAGGAGGAATTCACTTCCGCCGTCGAGATCGCTGAAGAGCACTGCAGAGACGAGGAATAACCGGAAGAGCGTGTAACGAATAACAGCACATCCATTTGGATGTGCTGTTATTTTGAAGAAACAATTACCGCCCTGTGCTTCTAACGCTTCATAAATCCCTTGCCCTGCAAGAAATCCTTCATATGAAGTCGGACTGGTTCTGCTAAACGTTTAGACATAAATTGCGACCAAGCTGCAGCTGGCTTATCGCCGCTTCGTACACGCATGTATTCAGTATATACCTTGTCGTAGTTAGCAGCCGCCTCTAGCGTCTGCTTTACGTTGTAGGTTCCCTTGTGTAGGACGCCGCTTCGTGGCAAACGTGGGCGAATACCTGGCTCTTGATCAGGATATCCGACACACATGCCGAACAGTGGATACACGAGATCCGGCAATTTTAGCTGATCTGCAAATTCAGCAATCTGGTTCCGTACGCCGCCGATATAGACAATTCCTAGTCCCATCGATTCAGCAGCTATAGCTGCATTTTGCGCAGCCAGTGCCGCATCAACGGTTGCCACGATGAAATTCTCAGTCGAATCCACATACGATGGCTGTTCTTCCATATGCACCTCACTTACTTGTTTCAGACGATATAAATCTGCGCACCACACGAGAAACACCGAGCATTCTTCAATATATGCCTGATTGCCCGCAAGAGCCGATAATGCCCGCTTCTGATCCGGGTCACTGACGGCGATAACACTATATGCCTGAACGTTACTTGAGGTGGAAGCCATCTGTCCTGCCTCAATAATCGTATTTAGTTGTTCTTCTGTAACCTGCTGATTGGTATATTTACGAATCGACCGATGATTCATAAGTAAAGATATCGTTTCATTCTTAGTTTCATTCACTTGGATCATCACTCCTAGTTTCGTTTATATACTTATTCCCCTTAAACCTTCATTCATCCATTATACAACAAGAAACCCGCAAGACTCTTATGAGCCTGACGGGTGTCGATATGAATGATTCAATTATACGACATCGTATCCCTGTTCTTCGATTGTTTCCTTGATCTGATCCACAGTTACCTTAGATTCGTCATATTCCACCGTCACGGTGTTTGCCGCCAGGTTTACTTTGCCGCTCATACCCGCCTCTTTCAGCGCGCCTTCTACCGAGTTAACACAATGGTTGCATGACATGCCTTCAACGTTCAGTGTGATTTCTTTCATCGTAATTCCTCCTTAGCTCATTTACCGATGTTTCACCGGGTTATCTACATCCACTCACTAAGGTTAACCTTAGTGATGTGATCCATTACGTAAATGAAGGAAAATTCCTTCTCTTACGGTTAGTACCCTGTAGCTACTTTCATTAATCACTGCACTCATTATACTATACCCCCCATGGCTATGTAAAGTGATGAATAAACACACTTCGCTTCATTGTTAGGCGCAATATGTCTTTTTCCTCTACTATATATAGTGTGCCCAAACCATTTTTTGATATGTTAAGACATATTTAAAAATATTTATCTCTTATCTTATAAAAAAAGATGTTATCTCGCTTTTTTCGCTGGTATAATAATCTATAAATGTCGAGATAGACCAATATAATGATCCATTACACAAATTATAGTCACATGAAAGAAGGAAACCCCATGGTTTTTGACGGTATTATCATAGGATTGATTGTTGGATTTCTTCGAGGAGGCATCCGTAACGGGCTATTGAAGTTCAGCCAGATCAAACTAAAGGGCGGCCTTATCTTCCCACTACTACTAATCATCCAATTCGCTATTTTCCGTTTCCAAGATAACAATCAGGCACTTGCATCTGCAAGTAATTACGCCTTTATACTCATCTATATTATCGGAATGATCTTTCTGTGGATGAACCGTAATCAAAAAGGGTTTACCCTCGTTCTACTTGGAGTATTCCTTAACTTCTTAGTCATGGCTGCAAATGGAGGGCGAATGCCTGTTTCACTTCAAGCTGCATCTGTGCTTGATCCCTATTATGTGGACATGCTCAAGAGCAGTGCCGTAATCTCAAAACACTTCTTGATGGATGCTTCAACCAATCTTCCTTTTCTAGGTGATATCATTCCGTTGTCTCCTCCATATCCCAGAACGCAAGCGATCAGCATTGGAGATATTGTGATGAATTTTGGCATCTTCTTGTACATCGTTCATTTAATGACACCTAGCAAAAATCCATCTGATGCTAAACGCTCTAATCTTGGTGAACCTCAAAATTCATAATATATTCGAGTTCACGATTTCTCGAAAGGAGGGGATTAAACATGAAAAAGACAGATAAAATTAAGTATTCCCGTATTGTTATTAATGCTATTATCGTAGCTTCGGTCGTAGTTGCTTTGACTTCCGGTTACAAGATTGGATAATAATGCAAAAGACAGGCTGATATCAGCCTGTTTTTTTATTTATCACATTGTATTGCCAAGGTTTATATCATAAAATATGGAGACATCATCAATGTATGCCAAGGAGAAGTAGTGTCTATGTCAAAACTCAGTTTCTCTCATATTAGCAAGCTTAAATCGAGCCATCTGCTAGCTATTTTTATCACCTTAGTGGGCGTCTCTGTGTTTTTGTATAACCATCATTGGGATTTTGTTAATTATTCAATGATGGATTGGATATGGATTTATGCTATGCTCGGAGCTTGCTTATTACTTGAATATTATACATTTCAGCTACCTCCTGAAGGCAATAAGCAATCTATGGATTCATCCGTATATTTAGCTTCTCTGTTTGTCTATGGTACCTCTTTCACTTTATCTATTCTACTGCTCAGCTCTATTATCTCAGCAGTATATGAGAGACGAGTTTCATGGTGGAAACACCTTGTAAACTTCTCCATTTATTCCATGATGATCACAGGCTCTGCATTCATTTTTGAAACACTAGGTGGCCATGAAGGACCTATTGAAAATGCGAATATCTTAGCTTACGTCATTACACTAACCGTATATTTTGCGATCAATGTAGGACTAGTTGGTTTCTATTACTACTTATTATATAAAGGATCTCTCATCGAGATACTTAATGGCTTTCTTAAAGATACTTTACTCGTTTATCTCAGTACGCTCATTCTTTCTTTGGTTCTGTCTATTTTAATCATGTATAACGGAATTTTTGGACTAGCATTATTTATAGGTCTCAGCACCATGCTCTCTTACTCATTTAAGCAACTGTTTACCATGTACAACGAAATTCAGGAGAAAGCGATTAAAGATCAGCGAACCGGCTTATTCAATCACAGCTATTTCGAGAACTTACTCGATGCCGAAATGAAGAAATCAAAAACTTCGGGAACTGCTCTCTCACTAGCTATGATCGATATCGACGACTTTAAAAAATACAACGATCAGTTCGGTCACCTGAAAGGAGACTTACTACTCGGGTTTCTAGGTGACTTCCTGAAGAATGAATGTGAACCGGCTGAGGTCACCGCTTCTCGTTTTGGTGGAGAAGAGTTTACGATTCTTATGCCTGGTTTCGACGAGAACAAAGCTCAGCATTTCATGAATCGTCTCCGTAAGAAGCTGAACGATAGCTATTTTGAAGGCGTTGAAATCTTCCCTGCTGGCTGTCTGTCTTTCTCTGCTGGAATTGCCAGTTATCGAGATGACATCCATGATAAAGCACAGATGGTCGATCTCGCTGATCAGGCGCTCTATTATGCCAAGAAGCAAGGCAAGAACACCGTGCACATCTATGGAAGTGGCTCGTCAAAAGAATATGAAATCGATTTCGCAGAAGATGTACGTGATATAGAGCAGCAGCTAAAGCTATTCCTCTATAAAGATGTCGATACCTTTAAGCATTCGAAACGTGTATTCCGCTATGCGGTAGAAATGAGTGAAGTGCTCCAGTTAGAAAGTACGGAGCGAAGAACTTTTGTGCTTGGTGCGCTCATTCATGACATCGGAAAGCTTGAAATACCTTGGGGAATCTTGAATAAGAAAGATAAACTTACGCCAGATGAATGGGAAACGGTCAAACGTCATGTAAGTTGGGGTAAACGAATTGCCGAAACGAATGAGAAATTCAAAGAACTTGTGCCCTATATTGAACTTCATCACGAGCGGTATGACGGTGGTGGATATCCACATGGCTTCAAGGGTACTCAAATACCGAAACTGTGCCGAATGCTCACGGTTATTGATTCCTTTGACGCAATGACCACGGAAAGACCCTATCAGAATACGAAAACTTACGAAGAAGGAATTGCTGAGCTTAGAAGATGTTCAGGAACCCAATTCGATCCCGAACTTGTAGAAATCTTCATCCGTTATATGGAACAGCGTATTCGGGAACAGCAGCAACCAGCAGCTGGATTCGAGTCATAAGCTGATCTCAAGATGTTTGATGCTTCCTAAAAAAAGGTATAAATAAAGTATCAATCAAAATGAGGTGAGATTAATGGCCGACAAAAAGAAGGACCTTCCGCTACACAATGGACCCGGAAACACAGATCACCCTGAACAGTATCCTACAGAAGAGGAAAGTCTGTTCGATCGATTTGAGAGCGAGAAGCATGTCGACCCCATCCCCATGGAAGATCTGAATTTAGAGAAGCAGGAAGAGAAACGCCGGGACGGGACGTCTAAAAACCGCTCATCCACGGATTCGAAATATCATAGCGGTTTCTAACGACATACCGTATGGATGTCCGATATGAGACTCCGTTGACAACGGAGTCTTTTTATTTGATCTGGATTTCTTTAATATATAGGGAGAATCCGGTTCATAAATAATGAGATGAATTGGAAGCACTTAGAGATATCACATAGAGTGGAGTGGACAATTTGTTTTCCATTTGGTCCCTGAGTCGAATGAATCGAAAACTGCTGCTTGCGATTATTGCTGGAGTTTTCCTCATGTCGTGTCTGTTGATTATTGGAGGCGGAAAGAACGGGCCTCAAGGCGCCATTATTGAAATGGAGCAAAAATATCTAACGAGTGCCTCCATGATTGGTCAACTAGACCATGAGGGCGCTTCTTCTGTAGTTATGCCCGGCGTACCGCTCATGATAGCCGGACTAACCAAACTGTTCGGAGATGATGGACATGCGCTCACGGCCTATCGTTTGATTCAATGCCTGTTTCATGCTTTCTCTGTCTATCTGGTATTTGTTCTGTGTAGATATATGTTCAATACCTCGACGGCATTATTAGCCTGTACCATCTATGCCCTTTACTGGCCTGCATATGGCGTGGTCCGGTTGATCCTGCCGGATACTACGATGCAGACCCTGATGCTCATGCTCGTATGTGCAGTGATTGGTGCCCTTGAATTCAAACAAGCAGGATGGTATACCGCTGCTGGTATTCTTACTGCTTTTGTGGCCTATTTCAATCTACAGGCTCTACTGTACCCCGTTCTCTTTATCGTCCTGTGGCGGGTATATCGTAGTCCATGGAGAGTCATTATTGGAGGAACACTGCTGATTACACTCGGATATCTCTTGGTCTTGTCACCATGGTGGCTCAGTATCCCCCTGTTCGAGAAGCTGATGTATCTTCCTGGCCCGTGGAATATTGCCCCGCTCTGGTTAGAGGCACGCTTTATCGAAGGTAATCCCATTATTCATCTATACAGAAGTATATTCGGTGGAGTTTCAACGAAGTATGCTGGTCGGTTCGATCAGGAGGAAGCTCGGCGTGTAGTCCAATCAGCTTTAGATTTAGTACGGCTAACGCTACTGTACGCAGGTGTCGGTGGCCTCGTGTGGTCTGTATGGAAATACCGTCTAAAGCGACAGCTCCCTGTACTGCTTACACTGCTGTATTTCATCACAGCTGACTGGCTTGTCCCAAGTCTTGATGGTACTGGCTTTCCCTATGGAGTCTTTCTCTTAATGTTCACTGCATTTATTGCTGATAAAGCTGTGATCTATGCGCATAAATCGAGCTTACATCGCTCTTCACGGCAGCGGTAATAGATATGTTAAGCATCCTAAACGAACAGGCCGCTCAAGGGTATAAACCCTTGAGCGGCCTGTTTACTTTTAACGAGAAATGCTACCTCTTGCTATCTAAATAAACGGCGATATCCTGAATGAGATATGCTCCTGTCACCTTTTCCCCATTAAATGCGCGAATAACCAGGCGAACGGACTTGGCTTGCTGGACTTGATCCAGCTTAACTTCGAATGTTTCGGCCTCATCCTCACGGTTACCCCATTCAACTAACCCTGACTCTCCAACTTTACACCAATCGTTCATACCGTCTAATGATACTTCAATGTCCCACTGTGTGGGTCCCTGATTCAAACCAGCTCGTGTCGTTAAAGTTATCGTATCAAATATATGTGGCTGCATCCAATCCAGATAGATATAGTGAGGCAATGCCTCCCCTGGCTTACTTATTAATGCGGTATTCGGATCACCGTCATTAATATAACAAATATGCGATTGAGCGTTGTATAGATCTCCCCATGTAATGTCATTACCTACACCACTAAGAGCATAGCGAGCAAGATTGCCTTCCGTACCCTCCAGCGGAATGAGCTCCATAGGCATACCTTCACGCTTATACACTCTTAAATAATCAACGAGGAACTCCTTCGGGTAAGGAATGGAGCGATCCAGTTCACCAATCCATCCCCCATCCCCATCATTAATCTGAAGCAAGGTAACCATCGGATAATCCGGTGACTGATCAATTTCCCAGTATAACTCATGATCCAGATAAAATTTCATGCCGGATTCATCCCATTCAAAGCCATACACGTGAAAATCTTCAGATAAATCCACATCTGTACGATACGGGATATGCGCATATTTCAATTTCGTATCCCGTAACGCATGGAGTGTCGTATTCAGTAGATGCGTATCTTTTCCTAGCATTTCAAAAATATCAATTTCTGCATTCTGCTCCTTCTCATTCTCAAACCCAATCATCCACCAAGCTGAATTCAGTCCACTTCCTTTCGCTACCTTCGCACGCACTTCGAAATAACCATACTTCGTCACCAAATTCATGAAGGCACGATCATGATGGTTAAGCCCTAAATCATCACCGTACCGGTGCAATCCATCTCGCATCCCTGTAACAATAGCCGACACACGCTGATGCTCATCAGGCAGCTGTAGAACGATACAGCTATTACGGAATTGATATGTGGCCTCTGCCTCCTCTAAAGTCTTCCAGTGTGACAACCCATACGGTGAGAATTTGGTCTGATCAAGCTCTGGACCCTCAAATTCTTCGTTAAAAACGAGAGTCCAGCCTTCCTTATGCATCCACTCTGTCATAATCTCCTCGCTCCTATTCCGTATATTCACGTCAGCCCGTGATGCGTTTACTGTTGGTTCTTAGCGTCCTTAATCTTGATCGCAGATTCTTCTTCAAGTACTCGAATAAACTCTGGAATATTCATATCTGAAGTCGCAAACTTCTTCATGGCTTCATTCAGATCAACATATTTGTCCCATACACTGGCTCTAGCAGCAGGAAGTGCGAACTCATTTTGAAACATGGCCATAACATTCTTACCTTGATGATCGGGATTATCTGCACCGAATTGCTTGCGGATTTCAACATCCGAGGTAGCTGGGATTGTACCCTTCCGTGTTGCTTTTGTTTGATTCTCTATTGAAATAATCGCTTGCAGTACTTGAAGTGCTGCTTCCTTGTGCTCGCTATATGGGTTAATTACGGTAGGTGCCGTATGAACTGCTGGTGCGGTTTGCGGAATGTCTGACCATGAAGGAATCGGGAGGATGTCCATGTCCTTCTTGAATTCAGCTCTTTCCTCCGGTGTCTCTCCGCCGAACCAAGTTAGAAAACCGTGCCAGTTAATCTCCATAGCCGCTGTTTTTTGTATAAATTTATCCGGTTCATCAGGGTTGTAAATCCCCGGAATACTATAAATCTTCTTCATCAGCTCCATATACTTAGTGAATTCCGGATTCTTAGACAGAAGTACTTCTCCTGTACCCGGGTCTGTTAAGGTGGTAGATAACTGTAACAGCGCGGCATCTACTGTATCTGGTCCGAACTCCAAACCGATATACTGATTCCCATCACGGGTCCCTGTCATTTTCTTAGCAAGCTCAATCACTTCATCCCAAGTCATGTTATCTGTTGGATAAGGAACCCCGAATAGATCAAACACCTCTTTATTGTAGAAGAAACCATATATCCCCCCATTACCTGTCAATCCGATTAGTCGTCCCTCTGGGTCTTGTGAGCGAATCAGGGCAAGAAACGAAGGGTCAACGGTGCTTAGGTCAATCCCATACTCCTTCACCATGTCATCCAGTGGCTGTACCATATCCAGATTAAGTAATACGTCGACCCCGAGGTTAGGTGTTAATAAGTCAACTATCGTCCCACTGCTGTTGATCTCTTGGATCCCTTCAGCAGTCCCATTCCAATCTACATATTCGAATGTAATATGCGGTACGAGTTCCTTCATATCTTTAGCAAAATTGTTCATGAAGTTCTCCTCGCCCCATTGAGTGGCTACTTTTAACGTAACCGGTTCATTGGTGAACTTCTTTACTTCTACAGGTTCCGGCTCCTCCCCTGATTGTTCTTCTTGCTGTTCTGCGTTCTCCCCTGTCTCTGTCGATTCTGTTGTCACTGGTGAATCACTTGCTCCATCACCGCTTTCGCTAGAAGAACATGCCCCGAGCACAAACATAAACAGAAAACACATGATAATAAGTAGACTCAGACTTTTAGCATTTCTTCGTTTCATACATACCCCTCCTATAATCACATTACCAAATTCAAAAAAACCAATCAGAAAAGAATGATTTCAGGATATACAACATCCATTCCGTCCTGATTCCTTGCCATTAGCAAGCTCATTCTAAATCTAGATCCCTAGCTGAGAAAGCGCTTTCTAACCTATTCTTAATTCATAGTTTACTCGCCTAGCCATGGGAAGTATTTAGCCCAGAGTAACACTTTTATAACAAAAATAACCCCCTACTCTTCTAGGGGGGAGACAATATCTAGAGACGATATCAGTGTTGCATTGAACTGACTAAGGCTGATTCCCATCCGTTTTTTGAACATGCGACTAAAAGAGTGTAGCTCACTATATCCAACCTGATTGGCAATCTCGCTAATCGAGAGATCCGTTTCATGAGCAAGCTGCTTCGCCTTCTCGATCCGGATCGTAGCAAGATAATCCGACGGTGTCATCCCATAACACTTGCGAAATTGTCGTATAATATAGTTTCTGCTGAGACCTGTCATCTCGCTAAGTGTATCTAAACGAATTGTTGTATTGTAGTTTTCTTTAATGTAATTACATATCTTCACCATTTTCGCATTAATCTTGGTTGTTGGTTTCTCCGGACCTTCTACAGCGTTGCTATCCGAAAGTTCATATAGTATTTGCAGTAGTAACCCTTGTGCAAGCATATTGCTTGTTAATGTCTGCTGCTGGGTGGCCTGGATTAAAGTGATGAGTTTACCTAATAACATTCCCTCGGAATCATGCCCTCTCATATAATCCCGCCCACGGAGTATTGAATCGATTGGAGACTTGGATAGGCCAAAATGAAATGAAATAGTAATCCCTACATAGGGATTGTGCTTAGATGGCTGTAATGAACGCACAGCATGCGGTCTGATGATGTAAATATCTCCTTTTTCAACTGGAAACTTCACACCGTTAATCATGTTATCTGCTACCCCATCGACTCCATATAAAAGCTGGTATTGGCTAATTTCCTGCGGGATCATAAACCAGCCTGTCGGGGGTTTATACATATGAGCCAGCGTAATATAAGGTGGATAATAGAACTGATCCTGCAAGAGCGGAATGGTTTCCTCAGGGCTTAACACGGGAAGCTTATCATACATAACCAATTTCCCCCTCCTGTCATATATTAAGAACCTGAGGCTAAGCCTCAGGTTCTTAACCCAATGATATGCAACGGGTACGATCCTAGCCCGCTTGTTCTACTTTAAGTTTCTCTTCCTTAATTTTAATCTCTAATTCTTCTTCTACTTTACGCAAAAACTCTGCAATATTCATATCTGAATTTGCAAACTCCGGTAACTTCTCTACGATGAAATCCTCAGCCATTTTTTGATATTCCGATTTTCTTCCCTCTAAGACTCTTGCATTCTCAGGGAAATATGCCTTTACATTCTGACCTTCATACACCTGTTGTTTCTCACTACCGAATGTTTCGATCGCCTCAGGACTTTTTAAGACGGTCGGGAATCCATTGGCAGAGAAATACGTCTGCATATCCTCGGATACCTCTTCTTTCATCCATTGGAATGCTGCATCCTTATTCTCACTGTATTTATTTAAGATGAACATATGCGCTTGGGTTGGTGGTGTGAACATATCTTCTCCTCCCCAGATTGGAACGAGAACGGCGTTCGTGTTGGCCCGTACCTCCTCAGGAATTCCCCATTCCATATATGTTGGCCAAGATACTAACATCGCAGCTGTACCATTAGCAAAAAAGCTTGCCTGCTTCTCTGGATCACGTTCATATAAGCCTGGGATGCTGTAGAACTTCTTCATCAGCTCAAAGTACTTCGTGACTGCTGGCTCCTTCGTAAGAATGACCTCATCCGTTTCAGGATCTACAAAATTCGAAGTAAGCGCCTTCAGAGGTGCTAGTGTATCGTTAGTCACACTATTCTTATGCCCTATGGACAGACCGCGATATTGTATTCCGTTTCGTTCTCCAGTCAGCTTCTTCGCAAGGTCAATCGTTTCATCCCATGTCATATGATCTGTTGGGTAAGGTACTCCAAACATATCAAAAATTTCTTTGTTATAAAATAGTGTGAATGTATCCGCAAATGTAGGAACCCCGATTACAGAGCCTTTCTCATCATATGAGCGAAGTAAGGACATGACCGATGGATCAATCAGACTTGTATCCATCTCATATATTTTCATATAATCATCTATTGGTTCGATCATGCCAAGCTCCTGTAAGCCGGACACCCCCACTGATGTATAGATGATATCAGGAACAACACCACTAGCATTTAATTCTTGCAGCGCTACAGAATCCGCACTACCTTGAATCCAATTCACCGTTATGTTCTTTCCTTCTGCCTTGAGCTTGTCTTCGATCGGCTTCATCAAGACAGAGGTCAGATCAGCACCCCATTCATGTTGAATCGTTATCGTTGTCTCTTGGCTGAAGTCCGTAACCGCTTTACTCGCCCAGTCCACTTCTTCTTCTACAGTACCTTCCACTTCTTCCGTTCCCTCTGATTGTCTTTCAGTGACAGTCTCTGGTTCTGTCTCTCCCGAACCACTACCACTACCACTACCACTACAGCCTGAGAGTACTGTTGTTAGCAAGAGTATTAAAGTAATGATTAAAAATATTGATTTTCTCTTCATGTGAATCCCCTTTATCATCTAGTTTCCTTTCACTTATAACGGAAGCTCTACTTCTCTACTTTCAGCCTCTCTTCCTTGATCTTAATCGTTAATTCCTCTTCTGCCTTACGCAAAAACTCTGCGATATTCATATCTGACAAAGCAAATTCGTTTAACTTACTGACCAGAAAATTCTCAGCCATACGTTGATATTTAGATTGTCTGCCTTCCAAAATTCTTGCATTCTGAGGGAAGTACGATTTTACATTTTGGCCTGCATACACATCTTGTTTTTCGCTACCGAAGGCTTCGATCACTTCAGGACTTCTTAGTACCGTTGGTTGCCCACCGATGGCGAAGTGCATCTGGATATCTTCCGCTACAAATTCCTTCATCCATTGGAAAGCGGCATCTTTCTGCTCACCGTACTTATTCAGAATAAACATATGTGCCTGAGTTGGTGGTGTGAACTTATCTTCGCCTCCCCAAATCGGAAGAAGGACCGAATTCGTATTTGCCCGAACGTTCTCAGGGATTCCCCATCCTAGGAATGTCGGCCAAGACACGAGCATGGCAGCTGTCCCGCTGACATAGAAGCTATCTTGTTTCTCCTTATCACGTTCAAACATTCCTGGGATACTGTAAACCTTTTTCATCAGCTCAAAATATCTGGTTATGCCTGGGTCCTTCGTAAACAGCACCTCATCCGTTTCAGGGTCCACGAATTTAGAAGTAAGTTCTTTCAGAGGCGCAAGAGAATCATCCGTTGTGCTGTTCCCGTAACCAATTTCAAGACCACGATACTGTACTCCGTTTCTCTCACCGGTTAGCTTCTTAGCTAACTCAATCGTCTCATCCCACGTCATATGATCTGTTGGGTAAGGCACCCCGAACATATCAAAAATCTCTTTATTGTAGAAGAGAGTATACGTATCCGCAAACGTAGGTACACCAATCATGGAACCTTTATCATCATAGGATCGAATTAAAGATATGACCGATGGATCAATCTGGCTTGTGTCCATTTCATATATCTTCATATAATCATCAATCGGTTCAATCATATCCAGTTCTTCTAAGGCTGCCGTTCCAACGGATGTATAAATAATATCTGGCACGACACCACTAGCGTTTATTTCTTGTAATGTATTGGAATCAGGTATGCCTCCAATCCAGTTCACTTTGATATTCTTACCTTCTGCTTGGAGCTTATCTTCAATAGGCTTCATGAACGTATTATTCGACTCGGGCCCCCACACATGCAGAATTGTTAGAGTTGTTTCTTCACTAAAATCGGTAACTGCTTTACTCGTCCAGTCGATTTCTTCTTCCTGTGTAGCTTCTTCGTTGTCCCCAGCTGGCTCTGTTGTAGCTTCAACTTCCGGATCCTTCGTTACCGGATCATCGCTTCCGCCCCCAGTGCATCCTGAAAGTAATGTTGTTAGCATAAATACAAAAGTAATGAATAGAAAGATGGACCTTTTCTTCATTTTATTATCCTCCTGTATTACCTCAATTTTTCATACAGATTCCTTCAAACCTGTACATTATGGCACTATCAACAAAGTACACTGGAGCGCTAGGTACAGATTTTATTAGAGGTAAATTAGCCAGGAAGCTTGCACCTAATTTATTAGCTATGTTAAATATTCAGGTACTTAAATACGATTGTTTCTAACTCGGACAAAGACTTAACTATTTTCTTTCTTCTGCTTCTCTTCCTTGATCTTAATCGTCAACTCCTCTTCTAGTTTTCTGACTGACCAGTAACAGAACACTACATTTATATATCCTTTGCAACAACCTTCCCCTCTTGTCTTAAACTTTCCCTTCATAGATTACATGAGTGGGCAATCTACTCTAGGCCCACTCACGCTTCATTATGTGTTACCTCTTAAATAGTTTTCGTTTCTACTCAACCAAACCAGTACGCTCAACACTTTCAACGAAGTATCGCTGTGCAACTAAATACAGAACTAACGGAGGTAAAATAACCAGGAAGCTCGCCCCCATCTTAATCGGCTCTGCCAAATATTCAGGCAACCCCCCATTCGATATGAATGTTGTTAACTGACTGTCGATAAAGGACATCTTAAGTGCAAGCGGCATATCACCGCTTGAACCAAGGAACATCCTAGGATAGTACGTATCATTCCAAGTCCAAACGAACGAGAACAACAGGACAACAAGAATCGCTGGTCTTGCCAGAGGAAACATGACTCGCATGTAAAATCTAATTGCACTTGCACCATCGATTCGAGCCGCTTCTTCCAGTGCTTTGGGCTGCGTAGAGAAGAATTGACGGAAGATGATAACAAACAATGCACCTTTAACTCCAAACCCAAAGATAGAAGGCAGAATTAATGTTAATAAATGACCGTTCAGTCCGAGCTTGGTATACACCATAATCGTAGGCAAAATAACAACTTGCGGCGGAATAATGAATGCCAAGAAGACAAGGAATAGAATCGTCTTCTTGAATGGGACATCCAGCCTCGCTAGTGCATAGCCTGCTAACCCGCACGAAATACAGTGTAGTACAGCGGTTGAAATCGCTATCAGTAGACTGATGGAAAGTGACTTGGGATAATCCAGCAGCTTCCATGCTTCAACCACATGACCGAGGTAAACCGATGATGGAATCCATGTAACCGTTGGGTCTATTAAATCTTTAGCACTCATGACCATTTTTACAAGCATTTTTAATATCGGGTTCATGTACACATAGGAGGTTACGATGAATATTCCGTACAAGACTAATTTAAATAACAGCCCTTGATTCATCTCTCGTCCTAGAATGGTGTACTTCACTTGTCGCAATCCACGTTTCGTCGTGACCTTCTGTTTCACACGCGTCGCTAAGTCAACCTTCATGTTCTGCCTCCCTTCCGCATTAACGATTTGCTCCGGTATGTTTCCGGTTAATTCTGCTGTAGATGAGAATGACAATTCCCAAGAAGATAAGAATAATAGCGAAGTAAATCCATGCTAGTGCACTGTTAAATCCGTAGTTCCCCGTATTGATTAAGCTAATAACAGGATTGGAAGGGAACGTGAACATATCGACAACAGTATAAATTAGGTTCAGCAGGATGAACGGTGACATGGCTGGAAGTGTGATTTTCCAAAATACTTCCCACGGCGAAGCGCCATCGATACGAGCTGATTCATAGGCCGAAGTCGAAATGGTCTGAAGCCCTGCAATAAAGAGCAAAATTTGCACCCCGGAATACCACAATACGAGGACAAACTGATTCAATACGGTCTTTACAGGTTTCGCCCAAGAACTATCTCCCAGGAACATATCCATGTAACCACCAATATTAAAACGTTCAAGGAAGCCTAAGTTTCCTTCCCCTTGATTAATAAAGGACATCAGGACAGCACCTGTAGAGAAGATGACTGGCAAGAAGAAGATCGCACGGAACAGGAATCGACCAGGTAGCTTCTGGTTAAGCATGATGGAGATCATCAAGGCAAAGATAACGATAACCGGGATCATGATCACGACTTCTTGAAAATATGGGATCAATTTATCGTAAAAGTCCGAGCTATTAAACAGGATTTCACGATAATATTTAACACCAACGAAGTCATACACGATTTTCTTCGGTAATATTTTGACCGTGTGAAAGCTCATAAAGAGTGAGAAGACTAGCGGAAACCCTAGAAAAGCGATAAAGCCAATCAGCCATGGTGCGATAAATAATGCCCCTTCAAGCTTACGTGATCTTTTTGCAGACAGTATTCGCCTAGGGGCCATATTACGCACCTCCTTTGCTTACGATATAATCTTTTGCTTTTACAACCAGGTTGCCTACACGAACCTCTTTATTGTTATAGTTCACAACAACTTGCTTACCATTACTGTAAGTTGTCTCGAATACGCCGCCTACAATTTCACGATGTCCTGTAATGAACTCGTTCTGTACATCCCCAAGCGCCTCTTCGTACTTCTGATACTGGGACACGATCTCATCAATCCAGTCCTTATAGTTCGTACTGTAGAACTCATGCAGAGAAAGAGATTTCAATAGCTCCTGTGAAGAAGCATTCGTTACGACAAATGAAGGAACCGCACCATATTCAATCCCTTTCAAGAAATTGTCCGCGTAATCATCGCTTAGATTCGCATACTCGAATGAGTATGTTGTAAGACCATGCAGCGCAATTTGAGCAAATGGTACAACACGATCCACGAACAAATCATAGGAGAAATTAGAGGCCATGTTGTCCATATGGCTAATGTATGGATAGGTGTAGGAATTTCCTCTAAATCCGTTGACACTGCCGAAGGTTTCTTTTGCCTTTGCGTACAAAGCGCTCTGAATTTCTTTTGACTCTAATCTTGATGTTAGATAATTCTCATTAAAGTCCGTATTCAAGAACGTTCCAATTCCTTGGCCGAATAAATAGCCATTAATGCCTAACGACTTCGCTTCTTCCAGATCTCCTTCGATAACCCCTTTCATGAACTGCGGACTGACAAATGTCTTACTTCTGCTATCCCAGTTCATCGATTCAATGACCGAAGACGCTAGATCACGTAGACCATCTCTATTCTTACGGAATCCATCTTTCCCGCCTCTATTGTACGTATAGGAAGAGGCATCAAGATAAACGCTATAGCCCTTTGAATGAGCAAAATTGGTAAACTTCTTCATCCCTTCGTTACCACCAAGTTTATCGGGTACAGGGAAGTCACCACCAAATTTACTGTATCCATCGTTTTGCCATCCAAGATAAGTGATATCCATATGATCTACACCAAGTGCAGACAACTCTTGGACAATCCCTTCGGCCTCTTTGGTCGTTGTTAAAGGCAGGTAGGAATCCCACAGAAATCCATCTTCCGTATCTCCACCGAGCAGATGCAGCTGAAGCCTCAGCTTTGCTTGATCGCCTTCTAACGGTTTCATTGCCGACTCCTTCATCAACAATTCCCGATAGCGTTCAGCAAGTGTTACATAACTGATCTCCTCGCTTTTCTCCTCAATCATGTAATAGCGAGTCGCACGATCCGTCTTCGTAATTTCCTTGCTATACGTCAAGTATCCGTTCTGCTTCTTCGTATCTGTCGGTTGAAAGAACTTGAACCGATATTGATATTCCGGTGCAACCCAGTTAAATTGACTGAATGATCCTGAAGGTGCTGCAACCACATTCGCGTATTCCTCACCTTCCGTGATGACGCCCAGCACCGCTTGCTTATTCGACTTAATCCCGAATACGGGCATCGTAATGGGATTACGATCTGACATGGTATTACGGTTACTGTATGCCCAGTCGTCACCGTAGACACGTTCCGTATAAAGGTTCTGTGTCCCTGCACGACGTTCTCTGAAATCAATTAATGCTCCCGGGCCGTCTGGAATGTATAAGAAGCCATCTTCATCATTCGAGGTCTGTGCACCCAGGAAAGGGAATAACCGAATGGATGCAAGGCGAGCCATTGGATCTTTTTTCGGCTTAGGTGCCTTAACTTCTTTCCCGTTCTTATCCACGGTCGTTGCCGCTGGTTCTTCCTTCGGAATGACCTTCTCATCCACCAGACCTTCAGCTAATACTTTTGTTTCCACAAAGTCCTCGCTAAGCTTTACTTCTATGGGAATGATGAAGCCCAAGTCCGGCATTTCATACACTACTTTAAAGCCCTGATCGATTGCTTCAAATTGGCTGATTACACCCTTTTGTGCATAAAGGTTCGTCTCCTTCAGCAAATCTTTACGCAGATTAAACTCCACATAGCGGAACATGAACGGGGAGGCAAGATGCAGCTTCCATGCATCTGTATTCAGCTTATCCTGAAAGTCTTTGGGATTCGGAAATGATCGCCATACCTCGCCAGTTGCTTTGCTCGTAACGGTAAAGTGACCTGAAGCTTTATCTACTCTGAGCAATAACTTTCCATTCTCCGCTATCTGCTCGAATTGAGTCTCATCGGGTAGCTTCCCACTCGATTTCGCAGGTGCTGCAGCCTTCGTCTGTGTTGCGGTCTGCGTTTCCACCTTGGTCTCACTCTGAGCTGCGGATTCCGTTGCTGTCTTAGATTCGGTCTGCGTTTCAGGCTGCTTCTTATCCGCTGAATCGGATTTAGCAAAGATGAAACTGCCGAGCGTCGACGCGGATAAGACGCAGATCGCAGCTACCATTAATAGTTTTTTGGAGCGGAATAAGCGCATCACATCGACACCTCCTGATAGATCGTGTAAACGAAGTTACCAAATTCGGATGTAAGTCCGATTAAGATGAATACCAGCACCCACATGATGGTCATCGTGATGACCGTAAGTGTAATGTTCAGTACCGTCTCACCAACGCCATAGTTCTGCAGCGCTTGAATATTCCAGAAGAATAGTAGCCCACTCCACAAGAGCATACCTACCTCAATGGAGCTGTAAATAGATGCTTCACTTAGTGTGAAAATGTTCGAAATAAGCGCAAGTGGAATCCCGAACAACACGACTGGGAATAAGGAATAACAGCTTCCGACGAATACATCCTTGAACCGCGCCTCACCTTGCTTAATGGAACCTACGAGATAATTACATATCACCCATGAGAACCATACGGCTAAGAAGATCGTCAGCATATAGGTTGACCCTTTGGCATAGACCGGAACCGGATTATAGGTAAAGCTCGTATAGAATGATTTCACGAGTAACATAATTACCGTTAAGATCAGAATAATGAAGGCGCTAATATAGCCACCCCTATTCAGGTATCTCAAATCTCCAAAACCATCAATCGGATGTTTCAAAATGTAGAATACATGCTTTAATTGCTGGAACCAGGTTCGCTTATTTAGCTTCTTCGCTTCGGGCATGATTCGGAAATTCAGTCTTTTCTTCAGCTTTAAATACAACCAAAGCAAGAGCCCCGCAATAATAGCACCATTCGCCAAAGTCGAGAAGTTCTTCTGGAACCACTGCAACCGGATTTGCCAGAATGAATCAGAATACCCCTCACCATCCCCTGCAAGCTTAAACAAGTCTCTAGCACGTTCGTACTCACCGCGTGAATATGCTGCTTCCGCGATTCCCTTATATGCCGGGGAGAAGTGAGCATTCAACTTCAGAACTTTGTCCCAATATTGCTCCCCTTCAGCATACTTACCTTCCTGCATCAAGCGATACGCTTCATGAACCGTAGCTCCAAATTCAGTCGGTTCATAGACTTGAATGAGGTTCAGCGCCTCATCCAGAATATAAAGGCGTTTATTCGAATTCGTCTCTACGGCAACAGGAGCTGCGGTTAAACCAACCAACGAATTCCCTAGCGCAGAGCGTCCCGACCAGTAGAACAACATGGTTCCGTTAGCATCATACTGAGAAACAATGTTACGCGACTTATCAATGATCGTTACGTTCCCATTTTGATCTAAAGATACATCGGTAAGCTGCTTTTCGATCTTCTCATCGGTTTCTACAGTAGCTAACGAAAACAATCGATCATTGAATGACATTTTTTTCCATATATTCTCGCCGCGAATGTTCAACTTCTTTACTTGCTCTGTCTTGGAACCGGATACCGTATAAATAAAGCCTTGTTGATCAATATCGATATTTCGGATGGTTACAGGCAATAGTCGTACTTGACGACTTAATTGCTCTTTCGAGTAAAACTGTCTTCGAATAACGTCCATGACCGTGACTTCTGTTTTATTCGTTCCGAAGAACTGATCGAACTTCCCTTCGGGCGTAAACTGGATAATCCCGTGATAACTCCCTTTGGATACGACATATATAAAACCGCGTTTATCAATCACCATATTCGTCGGTTCATATACGAAAGATTCATTAATGAATCTTGATTCAGGCCGTCCAATTTCTTTCAGTAATTTCGCGTTCTTATCCAGATGTACAACCCGCTTATTTCCTGTATCGGCGATGAAAATATCACCATTATCTGTTACAAACACACCTTGTGGTTGATTTAACGGGCTCTCTGGTACGGTGATGGCTCGAATAAATTCACCATCTTCACTCAGATGAACAATCCGATTATTGTCCGTATCCGCAATATAAATATCATCGTTGTCCGCTATGAATAAGTCCTGAGGTCGTTGCAGTGATGAATATTCAACCTCACCTTTATCATTGACTATTGGAATTTCCTGCGCTATAACGCCGACTGGAGAATAAGCAGATTGAGTCATAATCGTACGCCCATAACTATCCTCTGTGAACGTACGATAAGGAACATCAGCACTCGCTTTCATCGGGAATCCAGTCAAGGCAATCAAGCAGACTAGCCAAAGCACATATTTCGATTTGCTTTGATTGTTGTGCATGGTACACCTCCCTATTCCTCTGCTTATTTGATCCCCGAATGCGCCATCGTCGTGATCACTTTTCTTTGGAAGATCAAGAAGATTAGCAATGACGGTAAGAACATAATCAACGCTCCCGCCGCAGCAGCTCCTTGTCTAGCTACCGAGTTACTAAGGCCAGATGTTAATGTGCCCATATAAAACGGCAGTGTCTTCATGGAATCTTCCTGCATGAATAACGTTGAAGTCTCTATGTTCCCCCATGCCGATTGGAAAGCTAGGATCGAGATCGTAGCGATCGCAGGTGTAACAATTGGCATAACGATACGCAAGAAAATGGTGAATTCTTTCGCACCGTCCATCTTTGCAGCTTCAAGCAGTTCGTTCGGTACTTGGTCCATAAACTGCTTCAATAGAAATACACCCACTGGCATAGCAACTAGAGGCAGTACATGCCCTAAATAAGTATTCATGATCCCTAAGCTTTGAATAACAATAAAGCGTGGAATCGCAATGGCTTCTGTCGCGAATAACAATGACAGCATGATTAATCCTAGTACAATCTTGGACCCTGGGAATGGGTGCTTGGATAACGGGTAAGCACACATCGCTCCTGTAATAACCATCGCAACGCTTGATAACAAGGTGACGACAATACTGTTAAATACATATCTGGATACCGGTACAATCGTGCTTGCTGTCATGGCAAACAGTTCCGAGAAGTTCCCTGTTGTTGGCTCCCTAACAATAAATGTGGGTGGGAACATGAACAGCTCATGCAATGGCTTAAAGGCATGATTGAACAAATACACGAGTGGAAGGAGCATGAAAATGGCAAGCGGCAACAAACAGATGGCAATCCATATTTGTGCTCGATCGATCAATCTCAGAGCTAATACGAAATCGCTCCATTTTATCTTTAATTTCCGCTGCATGGCAGTCATCCGTGCCTCTTGCATTATTCATCCTCCTTCGGTGCAAATAAATAACCGAAAAATCTACTTAACACGTAACACATCAGAAGAACGACGATAGAAATCGCACTCGCATATCCGAGCTCAAACCGTATAAATCCATAATCATTAATATGGTCAATTAATAACTGTCCCGCATAGTTCGGGGTCGGGTTCGTACCCGATAATTGAACACCAATACCACCGGATTTAATCGTATGAACAATTGCCATTATGGCCGCAAACATCATCTGCGGCTTCATCATCGGTACCGTAATGTACCACACTTCCTGAAGTCGACTTGATATCCCGTCAATTCGTCCGGCCTCGTACAATTGTCGATCCACGTTAAGAATACCGGCCAAGATCGCCAAGAACCCGATACCCATGGATGACCAAATGGAGACCACAATCATAATGTTAAGCAAGTAGTCTTTATCGAGTAGGAATAAAACCGGCTTCTCAATAAGTCCCCACTTGAGCAAAAAGCTGTTAATGTAACCCGATCGGTCCCCGGTAAACATAACCGTCCAAACTACGGTCATCGCTATACCTGCGGATAACGATGGTGCATACATGGCAAGTGCATACCAAGTACGCATCGTATTCGGCAGCTGTGCGATTAACCAAGCTAACAAGAACGCAAGAATATATCCGACAGGCCCTACAAATACAGCAAATTTAAATGAGTTCGGTAATACATACTGCAAGAAAATAATGTCCTGTGAGAATAAATTCTGGTAGTTGAGCCATCCACGCCATGAAGGGAAATCAAAGGCATTAAAATAGGTGAAGCTCAGCAGAATACCTGAAATAACAGGAATGAGTATGAATATGATGAACATCGCCATAAACGGTAAAATAAACAGGTAGGATAAACGATATCTCCACATTTCTTTCATTAAAAAATTCATTCGTTCCGAGATGCCTGGTTTCGTCTTACCGAGCTTGGCTGGAGTTTCATTCGTCTTTTTAGAAAGGGCTGTCGCATTATCTGTCATTCAGAATCGCTCCTTTCCAAGGTTCTGTAATTCGAATCAGATCCATCTTCTTCAATACGTTGCCATTCTCATCAACGTAATTAAATTCTTGTTGCTTACGTTTCATTTCTCGGTTAATTTCTTTAACCGCCTTCTCGAGCGCAATCCTAGGATTCATTTGATCGATAGCTGCATTGTTCCATGCAAAACCGAGTTCACGAGCTGTCATGTAACCTCCTGGTACATTCGGCCATTCTTGCATCCATTGCCATTGATCTAAGATCACACTAAGATCACCCTGCTTCCATGGCATGTTGGCGAAGGCACGAACATTAGCGGAGTTCCAGCGGAAAGTCTCACCGCGATATTGCTCCAGATTCAGTCCAAACTCGGTCTGGATATCTTCGGACATATACCACTTCATGAAATCCCAAGCGATTTCACGTTTTTCTTCCGGTGTTTCGTTAAATAGAACGTTCGCTGTAGGGGCTCCCGCAGCAGCCCATCTTGTAATCGTACCGTCTTCCTGCTTCGTTCCCGGAATAGGAGCGATCGCCCACTCATTCATGATTTCCGGTGCTGCGACAAGTAGCTGCATGTATGTATTGAAATCTGAAATTCCGATAGGCATTGTTCCATCCCTAAACTGTTGATAGAAGCTGTTAACTTGACGCTCCATACCATACACATTGAACATTTCCGTCCACTCTTTGAACGACTCAAAAGCTTTAGGTTCATTCAGTGCACTTGTCAGACCATCCTTGGAATACAGCTCCACATTGTTTTGGAAGAACAGATATGAGAAATTATCCGGTGGAATGTAGAAGTTGCTCTCGTTCTGCAATAACGTTGGCAGAATCTTATATACATCTTCCCAAGTATCCGGAACCGATAAGCCAAGCTGATTCATAATATCCTTACGGTAGAACATGATGTTAAAGTTATTGGTCTCAGGTATCCCATACACACCACCGTCATAACGATACGGCTGCATAATGCCTGGATGGAATAGATCCATCATTTCATCCGAGTCCTCAAACTTCGTAAAGTCGTAGATCGCGTTACGTAGTGCATAATCAAAAATGGATGCACTCGGTACCCCAATCGCTATATCAGGCAAGATCCCGGCGGCTTTACCGAGAACAACCAAATCCGCTGATTGTACCAAGTTAATATTCACTTTAATGCCATGCTCTGGTGTGAATCGTTCATTGGCAAGCTGCTGTAGTTCATCTACATAATCGCGGCCTTTGAACATCCAGATGTTCAATTCATCCTCTGCATTCCGGTCTAGCTTGTTCTTGCTTGTGAACGAATAGAACAACGTAACAATTGAATTCCATAACTTTTCGAAGAAATTCGCTTCAATCTTAGGAAGCTTTGCATCGGGGACTGCTACATAAATCCGATCGATTTGCAGAGGTGAATTCATCAAATCCACACGCTGGGCCTCAATCTTCTCTTGCATCGTTCCAATGGTTAACTGACTGTACGGAATTTCATTCGGATCTTTCAATAAATCCTCTAGGTCCCGGGCGCTAGAGTTAAAAGATTGGGATACGTTGTCTCGCACCGTATTAATCGTGAGCATTCGCTCTGTAAGTTGGTTGAACTCATCCTTCAGTACTTCCAGTCTTTTGGTCATGCCAGGAATATCTTTCTCGATATTCCATACACGATAAGCATCACTGCTATTTCCTGTAGCAATACGAAGCTCTCTAGACACATCGCGAAGCTCTTTAGACATCCGATCGATGTCAGCTATAGTGGAGATATATGGTTCGACCGTGGCTTCCATCCTGATGGAATGCTTTCCTTTGGTGAGATAGAAATCAAATGCTTCTCCATCCGTATTCCCAAGCGATACCTTCTTCCAATCGCTGCTATACGGGAATGGATAATTCTTTAGCTCAGTGAATGGAATGTCCCCATCAATGTAAATATTGCGGAATACAGTAGCGTTCTTACGTAAATTTTGTTTGACGCGAAAGGTTATGTTGTACAAGCCATCTTCAGGAACTTCAAAATCCCAGGTTACCGCCTGACCGCCTTTATTCCACCCCGATCCCCCGATCGTATTAAAGCGAACGAGATCAAGTGACTTCGGCTGCGATAAAGGACTCCGATCATATTGTGTTTGAATGGAAGATGAGTTCTTCAGACTGAACTGTTCACCCTCAATGACAATCGGTTCCTTGTTCTCACTTGCATCAGTCGTTTTATACGTTTCTTTTACATCTTCATAGTTAGCAATGGACTTGGGAGCTTGAAGACGAAACGATTTAAGCGCAACCGACTGCCGGATCGTCTCGATCCGAATCGTATTCTCGCCTTTGTTTAGATGCCACTGCAGTGGCGTGCTGTAAGATCCTTCGGAATCACGAAAAGAAGTTGTTTTCCAACCCACTTCCTCATCAATTAGAGAGCGAAGCTGATTGCCTTCATCATCAAATTTCTCAGGTTTCACCTCGGAAAATTGACGCTCCAGCGATATGGAATGGGCCTCACGAAACGGATATTCTCCATTGATCTGGACACTCATGATCACGGACTGTCGTCCGAGCCCGTCTTTTGAAAGAAAGGGATGATAATCTGTTGCAAGCTCATAGAGCCCTTCTTGATCTACATTTACTTTGTACTCAACCCATCCCTTAGGCTGAGACCATAACAAAACATCATTCTCACCTTCATATGAGCCAACGGAGACGACAGCGTCATCCGATTTCGCATGATAGCTCTTAGCGTCAATCTCAAGCTCCTTCGTTCCCATCGGTACTTTCTTCTGTTCCCATTCTTTCGAAATCGTATAGAAATAAGGCTCGTGACTCAGCAAATCTGGAGTAGATGTGCCCTCACTGCCTGGTTCTGCAGTCTTGGAATCACTCTGTGCGTTACCTGGCAACACCGGATTGCCTATTAGGGCTACGGATAAGATAACGAGCAATAATCGGTTAAGAAATTTACTTCTCTTTACCATTCGTATCCCTCCATCACTTTGTTAATAGAATCCCTGTATCTTTATGGAAAAATAATGCCTTATTCATATCCACAGCCACAGCCGTTCTCATTCCATCGTCAAAGTGATAGCGTGGGTGTGCACGAGCAACTAAATATTTCTCAAGTCCAATATTCATATGGTAATAACGGTCCGACCCAACAAACTCACTGAGTTCCATCGTTCCGTTAATAATTGATTTTGGATACGCTTCCAACATAATCTCTTCGAAACTAATGTTCTCAGGACGCATGCCAATAATGATTCCACGGTCAACAAGGTTCAGTTGTCTGATTGTATGTGCTTGCTTCTCTGTCAGTCTGAGACCGAACCGTTTCGTATGGAATTCAAGGAACCCATCACGCTCTTCGATCTTACCGTTCACAAAATTCATCGGAGGATTTCCAATAAAGTTAGCTACGAACAAATTAGCCGGTTCATTATAAATGACCTCCGGTGTATCGACCTGCTGAACAATACCTTTTTCCATGACCACAATACGATCACCCATTGTCATCGCTTCGATCTGATCATGGGTAACATAAATCGTCGTGACACCGATCTTTTTGTGAAGACGAATAATCTCGGAACGCATTTGCACACGCAGCTTAGCATCGAGGTTGGAGAGCGGCTCATCCATAAGGAAGGCTTGCGGTGTACGAACGATCGCCCGGCCCAGTGCAACCCGCTGACGCTGACCACCGGATAGCTCTCTTGGCTTACGGTCTAAGAAATTCTCAATTTCGAGTACACGGGCAGCCCGTTTCACGGATGACTCAATTTCATGCTTCGGAAGCTTTCTCATTTGTAAACCAAAGGCAATATTTTCGTAGACAGACATATTCGGGTATAGCGCATAGTTTTGGAAGACCATCGATATATCGCGATCTTTAGGAGGCATATCATTCACAATCGTATCGCCAATGTAAATTTCGCCTTCTGAAATATCCTCTAATCCCGCGAGCATACGTAGGGTTGTTGACTTTCCGCAACCTGAAGAACCTACAAAGACAAGAAATTCTTCATCCTCTACTTCGAGGTTGAAGTCCTTCACCGCATATTCTTTATATTTTCCGTAACGCTTGTGCACATGATTAAATATAATCCTCGACACTGGAATTTCCTCCTTTACATGATCCCGCCATTTTCCCAAGCATTTTACCTTAATTTGTATCTTATCAACCTTTATGTGGGGGTAGTGTGAGGATGATGTGTGTTTCGTGTGAATATTGTCTTATCCCCTACCATTCGACAAAGGCCATTATAGATAGAGCAAGTCTGTCCTGAGTAGACAAACTTGCTCTTTGTTCAGCATCATTTTTTAAGTACAAATACGCTATTGACCTTTGGCCATGGCATCCTTGATCTTCGCCTCAGACTCTTCCTGCAACACCCTTAGAAACTCTGGAATGTTCATATCTGACTCCGAGAATTTCATAAGACTTCCTGAAAGATCGACATATTTATCCCATTTGCTGATCGTTTTGGGAACAGCCGGCTCACGCGAGAAGTATGCATTAATATCCTTGCCGTCGTATACATCAAGCTCAGCACCAAACTCTTCGTATACCTTCCGATCAGTTAGTACAGGGCGGTCCCCAATTCGAGCTAACTTCGTCTGATGCTCTGGGGATACATACTCTGCGAGCACTTTAAAAGCCTCATCCTTATGCTCACTGTACTTATTAATAATGAAAGGATGGGAGAATGAAGGTGGTGCGATATTCGGTAATTCCGGCCATACCGGTACAGGTACGTTATGAAAATTCTTCGTCACTTCCGGATCTCCAACGCCCCATTTGATGTAACCTGGCCAAGACACAATCATCGCGACATTTTTATTTTGGAAAGAGTAATCTTTCCTCACTTCAGGATCACTACTGTAAATGCCAGGAATACTGTAGAACTTCTTCATCAACTCAAGGTATTTCGTCACTGCCGGTTCTTTTGTGATCAACACTTCGCCTGTCTCTGGGTCTGTTAAATTCACATTTAATTGCTTTAAAGGTACTGTGGCTTCGGTTCCAGCAAATCCAGGGCCCATCTCAAGCCCATGGTACTGAATACCATCACGCTCTCCTGTCAATTTCTTCGCAAGATCAACCATGTCATCCCATGTCAGATCACCTGTTGGATAAGGTACTCCGAACAGATCAAATACCTCTTTGTTGTAATACATCGCATAGTTGTCACTCGCTGTTGGCATTCCTAGTAACCTGCCCTCCGAGTCCACTAAACGCCAGTAAGCTATGATGGAAGGGTCTATACCACTCAGATCAAATTGATGTTTCTCAACCAACTCATCCAGCGGTTCAATCATATCCAGCTCCTGCAGCGCATCGATTCCCCAATTCGCATACATAACATCCGGAACGATTTGCTTGGCATTCAGCTCTTGCAATGGCTCTAACTGTGCCTGGGAGTCAACTAATTCAATCGTAATATTAGGGAGCTTCTCATCAATGTCCTTAAAAAGCTTATCGAAAGCATCTTGACCCCATGGATACAAAATCTTGATCGTTGTAACCTCATCTGTTGATACGGTCTGCTCATCTTCTGTCTTTGCATCTGTGGATGGTGTATCCGTAGACGGCGTATCCACGGACACCGAATCTGCTGTATCTTCTTGCTTGCCACCATCATCTGTACTGCACCCTGATAACAACATCGATATGGACAAAATAAACACGAACAGTAGGACTAATGCGCGGTTCAGCTTCATATAACGCTCCCCCTATACATCCAAAATTTATTTTTTGGACTGCTCTTCCTTAATCTTAATTTCGGATTCTTCCTTCAACACACGCGTAAATTCAGCTATGTTCAAATCCGTAGTCGCGAACTTCTTAAGAGCTTCACCGATCGCAACATGGCGATCCCAAGGACTTTTACGTGCTGGCGGTTCTGCAAATGTATTCTGGAACATCGCAGTCACATTTTTATCGGTATAGGTTGGATCGTCTGCACCGAACAATGCCCCGTCCTCTTGGCTTAAGGATACGGAAGGAGTACCCATCCTCATCCGATATTGGATCTGGTATTCAGGAGAGATTACGTATGTTAACACCTGCAGCGCTGCTTCTTTCTGTTCACTGAAATCATTGATGATCCAAGGATGAGCGCCTGGTTTAGGAGCTAACCCCGGACTGTCCGCAAATGACGGAACGGGAAGTATATCCATACTTTTCTCATACTCAACTCTCTCTTCCACAGCTCCACCAAACCAAGTTAAAAATCCGTGCCAATTCACAACCATTGCAGCTGTTTTGCCTTCAAACTTATTTTCTTCTTCTGGATTATAGATGTTTGGTATACTGTAATATTTCTTAAGTACTTCCATCATCTTTGCAAATTTAGGATCTTTATCGAATAACACTTCACCCGTTTCTGGATCTGTATAATTCATCGATAATTGATTGAATAATGCTGTTGGCATAGCTCCTAAATCAAGACCACTATACTGAACACCATCTTTCTTGACGGTCAACTGCTTTGCTAGGTCAATAAGCTCATCCCACGTCATGTTCTCAGATGGATAATTAACACCTAGTAGATCAAAAATTTCTTTGTTGTAGTACAGTGCGAGCACATCCCCGGCATCTGGAAGACCAATTAAGCGTCCTTCCTTATCACGGGAACGTAATTCCTGAAGAATCTGAGGGTTCACACCGCTAAGATCAACACCGTACTCCTGAATCATTTCATCCAGACCGAACACCATCTCAAGTTCTTCAAATGGCGCCTGACCGGTGTAACCCAATACAATATCAGGAACAATATTTTGCGCACTTAATTCCTGCATATTCTCAGCCGTTCCATTCCAGTCAACATGCTCAACCGTTATATGGGGAAATTTCTCTTGAATCGGGTCAATCATTCTCGGTGTGAAATAGTCGATTCCCCAAGGCGTCGCTATTTTTATTGTCACAGGTTCATTGCTAAATTCTTTGGTAGGTACAGCCGGCTCCTCTTCCGTGCCATCCTCTGTATCTGTGCCTGTATCTTTACTATTATCCGTAACTTCAGGCGTACTCTCCGGTTCATTGGCGGTATTATCCGAGCTACTGCAAGCGGTTACAAAAATAGTGAACATAAGACATATAATCATGAGCACGTTCCAGATTTTCTTGTTTCTCATCATCAATTCCCCCTCACATGAAATAATGGAGCATGGGTATTGCTCCTCCCATCCACAAACAGGATGAGAAGAGCATTTCCACTTAACTCTTACCTACAGGTTGATGCTCTGGTTGTTCTGATATGACGGTTCCATCACTAAGATGCAGCCAGGTATCAAATGATCTAACCCCCTCTTGTAATTGAATGACTCTCGCTCCTGTTGGAATCTCCTTGCCCCACAAGATGTAACTTGAAGACCTGCCATAACAAAGCTTGATCCCGTGCAGATCACCAAAGTAATCATTCCCATGGTCGTGTCCAACGAAAGTCCCCATCACATCGCCCATCTCAAGCATCGCCGTAAAAAGGCCGCTGTTCACACGCGGAGCGGTAACCCCTTCACGTTTTTCCCCGTAACAGATTTTCGTGTCCCAGACCTCATCATATTCCGGAAGTGGAATGTGAAAGAAAGCCAGAGACGGAAGCGATATCCCCTCATTATTATCAGTACAATTCTTTGATTGTGTGACATACCATTCAATCTGGTCTTGATGGATCCACTCATATCCACCCACATGCCCAAGCGTTGAATAACTGCCACTATCCATAAAATAAAGTGCTGCGCTAGCCTTCTCTTCACGGCTCATCACCTTCAAGACAAAGTTGCCTGAACCACTAAGATTCTCTTCTGTCGGCTTCGCAACACAATACTCATGGCTTAATTGAACATCCATTAATTGATTCCGTGTAATGCCTGCCTCAGAATCATGGTTGCCAAAAACAGCTGCCCATGGAATCTTGAATTGTTCCGCTACGGACACCACATCTCGAAAAGTCTGCTCTGGATCTACACAACGTAAACTCCCGATAACGTCACCGGTGAACACAATCAGATCAGGTTGTTCAGCACGAATAACATCCCGCATCATCTTCCCGGTCTTCTCATTAAATCCGTGATCATCATCTAAGTATTCGGTATCGGTGAACTGTACAATTTTGAAAAAGCCATCCTTATTGAACCTCAATTGTTTATTCGGAAGCATAGGTTTCCCCCACATAGTAGATCTCCATCTCACGGATCGAAGGCACACCTTCACTATCCATGATTTCTAACTGTACACCCCGAGCTTTTATCACAGGAATACGTATAATCGCTTTATGGCCAATGTTCCTACCTTCGTACACTGTAATGGACCGTGCTGTTTTGGCAGTCGTAACATGAATTCGGAAACTGCGAACATGCTCTCCGTTCGTTAAATCCTCTTGAAGGACGATATGATCGATTAAATGCGGTTTCTCAGCCACATAAGACCATCCCGTATTATTCGGTGAACAATGCTCAATGGTTGCGATCGGATTGTTGAATCTTCTGCGGATCTCCTCACCCATCGCTTGCAGCTGAGCTGTATCTTTTGCTGGTAATAGGCCTTCTCGATCCGGTCCAATATTTAATAACAGGTTCGCACCTCGGCCTACCGAGGAATAATACAGACCCATCAGTTCATCTAGACTCTTGACGGTGTGCTCGTCACTATCGCTATAGAACCAATTCGCCCGCATCTGAACATCACATTCTGCAGGTAACCATATCTGTTCACCTAATGCATCCTTCTGCTCTGTTAAAATTGAGAACTCGGTTGCATCGGTTACATTCCAACAAGGAATAGGTGCCACCCCATCTTCATTGCCTACCCACCTAAAATCTGGATCGCCCATATTAAAGATCAATATATTCGGCTGCAATCGGCGGATTTCTCCGATAATTCTTGGCCAGTCATATTCATGATCCTCAGATCCACATCCATCAAACCACAATATATCAATATCTCCATAGTCCCCAAGCAGCTCTGTAATCTGATTCACGAAGTAGTCATCATAAGCCTTGGCATCCTGGTTATAGAAATCTGCTGAGCCATCGAATGGAGAATAGTACAAACCTGGTCTTACATCGTACTTGCGGCAAGCATCAACGAACTCCTGAACAACATCTCCTGCTCCTTCTTTCCATGGTGACTGTGCCACAGTGAACGAACTGTACTTCGACGGCCAATTGGAGAAACCATCATGATGTTTAGCTGTTAAGACAGCGTACTTCATCCCTGCTTCTTTGGCTGTTCGAATCCACTGCTCACAATCTAGCTGCACGGGGTTGAATTCTGAAGTTGACATTGCTCGTTTATCAAAATCAACATACCCCTCATAAAATGTACGTAGGCCAAAATGCAAGAACAGCCCGAATTCCCAGCCCTGATACTCTGTTTGTCTAAGGGTTGGTTTAATCATCGAATTGGTTATCACATAGAGCCCCCCTCTCAATTTTTCTTATCGTAACAATTCTGTTGTGAAGCTGGTGTGAAGATCCTGCGTATTTCATGTGATGATCTAAATCGCAAACAAGCAGTAAGGATGCTTGTCCTTACTGCTTGTTAATAGAGTTAATGATGTTAATATGTAGTTCTCTTTATTCCATACTCCCATGCAACCGCTTGACCTGACACATCTGCTGCATAAATGCAATTTGGATTGCACTCAGAACTACTGCACAAAGCGGAATCGCAACAATAATAGCTGCCGGACTCCACAAGCGGTGAATGACCAAGCTAATGATCGCCGAGCTGACCATCATCGCAATAACAATACCTGTGGTATTAAAGCTCGATGCTTTAAAATAACGTCTACTCTGACGAAAAGCCGCATCAACATTCAATTGATCCACCACAATACAGTTTTCCACATAAATAAAGAGGATTCGAAGAATCACAAATACAACAAGAGAAAGAAACAAACCAATAACGCCTAAAAATGCTGCTAGCAATGTCGTCATTGCGGTTTTGGCAGCGGTTATGATCATGAACAAGAAGATAAAGCGTACCCAGTTTCTCTTACCATCTTTCATAAATTGACCAATTGAAATGGGACTGCCCTCCACAACATTACGCACAGAGGCTATATATCCCCCTTGAGCAAAAGCCATCAGTAGTAGCATAATTAGCACAGGAATCCATGCTCTTACCGATACGGTATCCCCCATGAACTGCATTTGATTAACAAACTGCGGTATATTACTCACATAACTGACGGACGGAATTCCCATCTCCAGAATGAGACGCATGGATGTGGAAGGAGCACCAATAAATCCGATAATCATAAGTCCAATAGCGAATGATAGCGCATCCAAAACAATCGGATAAATAAGGAGTAATGGATTTTGGAATAGCAAGCGGAATATTTTTTTCATTATGAAGTAAAACCTCCGTCACAACTAGTAATTAGAATACTGGCTTACCATCATTTCGTTTTTTGGTAGGCGCGCTTCTGGAATATCTATTCGAAACATCGAGCCATGACCGAGCTTACTTTCAGCATGAATGGTTCCCCCATGAGCTTCAATAAGTGCTTTCGCTATACTCAATCCAACTCCAATACCACCTGTATCTCTTGAGCGGGCCTTATCCGCCCGATAAAAGCGGTTAAAGATTAATGGTAAGTCCTGCTCCGAAATTCCGATTCCATTATCTCTACAATAAATGGTGATCATGTCCTTATAGTCAATCGTTACCCCTATATCAATCATCCCTCCAACCGGCGTGTATTTGATTGCATTAGAAATAATATTCGTCATAATCTGGACAAAACGGTCCGAATCTACTTCAACAGGACAAGGTATGTAAACCGTATGTAAATTAAAAGTAATATCTTTGGCTTTTGCTAGAAAGATTAAGTTCTCATAGACGTCCTTAACTAGATTACGTATATCGATAAATTCAATATCTAGCTGGAATTTAGCCCCTTCTGCTTCTGACAACTTCTCTACATCATCTACGAGGCGGCATAGCCGATCAATCTCAGCATAAATACGATTCAAATTTTCTTCGTTCGCTGGATAAATACCATCGATAAGCGCTTCCATTCTAGATAACATCGAAGTAAGTGGTGTACGCAGCTCATGTGTTAAGTCTTGCATCGATTGCTCACGCCAGTGTTCTTGCCCATTCAAATCTTTTACGAGCTTATTCATAGAAACAATGAGTCGTCTTAACTCTTCTGTACCGGTCTCCGGTATTAAAGTCTCCCTATGTCCTCCGGCAATTCGCTTTGCCTGAAGGCTGCTTACTCGAAGCGGCTTTGATAATCTCTTGGACAGAGAATAGCAAATAAAAGCGGCTAAACAGAGAAGAATAACGGCAGCAGCACCGCTACCTTTCCATGTCTTAGACGAGAAGAGTGACAAAGTTGGTGTATTATAATCGTCATTAAGATCAACCGTAGTATCCAGAACCCCTATCAGCTGACCATCGATATAAACCGGACTGCTCGCTGTGAAAGGCTTCTCCAGTTCCTTACCCTCAGGCCATGAATCATACAAAATGGTTTTGTGGTCAGCATCATAATAGCGCACGTCCATGGAGTACACACTGACTACCTGTTTCAACCACTCTATCATCTCGCTTGTTAGGCCACCCGGTTCAAGATTCGTACGTAATGCAAAAGCAATCTTCTGTGTTTGATCCTTGGCGAATGTCATCTTATAGTTTTCTAATGAACGATCAGTAGTGAATTTGAATAAGAAATAGGCCACCGAGATGAAGATCACGAACGTCCCAACAAAGGTAATAAAAAGAACATAATGCGTCTGTCGAAATCTATGCTTCAAGCCCATTAGTAGTCCTCATCCGGATGAAATGTAAATTTATACCCTGCACCAATTTTAGTTACAATATAGACTGGATTTTTATGATCCTCTTCAATTTTTTTGCGAATATTCTTAATGTGGGTATCTGTTGTTCTTCCATCTCCGATATCACGATAACCTTGAACTTCATAAGATAAATCTTGCCTGCTATACAGTTTATTAGGGCTTTTGAGCAAGACGCTGAGCAGCTTAAATTCAGTAACCGTTAAGTTTACGAGCTTTCCATTCAGATAGACTTCTTTGGATTCAAAATTAATAACCAGTCGCCCTTTATTAAATCGCATCACCGTTCGACTATTCACAGAGAGCATATTCATTCTTCGCTCCAGCGCACGAATTCGAGCGATGACTTCCTTCATCCGGAATGGCTTCGTAATATAGTCATCCGCACCTAGATTAAGACCATTGATCGTATCGATTTCACGAGCTTTGGATGTAATCATAATGATCGGCATGCTTGAAGATTGCCTCACTTTTCGGCACACTTCTTCCCCCGGTATGCCATGAATCATCAAATCCAGAATCAACAAATCAATTTTAAAGTTATGAATTTTTTGCAGAGCATCATTACCATCTTCTGAGGTGTATACCGTCCAACCTTCATTCATTAAGTATGATTGTAATATGTTACATATCGATTCATCATCCTCAACGATTAGAATGTTCATGGTATTTTCCCTCCCCTCCCATAATTTAGTATATTCAATATCCATTTATTCTATCATCTAACAGCCTCACCGCAAACAGGGAGAATGCATAAAAAGAAGCAAGCCTGTCAAAGACAAGCTTGCTTCTCTCTATTTATCATCAATTGGTATATTCATTCATTGATTTCCGTATTACTTCTTGCTTTCTTTTTCCTTTAAGATTGCAGCGTACTCCTCCGTCATTTTACGCAGGAATGTATTCACATCTTCCTTACCTCTCAGCTTAACAAACTCTGCAGTCTTATCACTAATGATATTCGCTTCATAGTAGAAAATATCAGGGCCAAACGGTGAGAATACTGGTTTTGCTGGTTCTCCTTTATAGGCAGCATCAATATTATACACCCCTACAAAGTCTTTACCTGCTAAGTACTGACGCACTTCTGGATCTTTAATAACCGGTGGGGCTCCACCGATCGCTAGATTCATCTGGTTCTCGTCAGAAACAGCAAACTCTAACACTTGGAATGCCTCTTTAATATGTTCACTGTTCGGATTAATGGCTAAGGTTAGCGGAATATTGTTCGGCAATACGCCCGGAAGATCACTCCAACTTGGGTATGCAGACATACCAAAGTTCAAGCCCTCCGTATTAGCGTACAATGCAGCGGCGTTAACAAAAGATAAGACCATTCCCACATTACCTTTATCGAAGCCAAAGTTCTCTTTCTCTTCTTCTGCTGGAACATTATCTGGGATACTAACAACGCGCTGGATTAGACTAAAATATTTTGCGAAAGCAGGGTCCTTATCGAACATGATCTCTCCAGTTTCAGGATTCGTACCTGGCGTAGATAACTGAAGCATAGACTGCGACAGCCCGTTCGTGGCCAACCCTACATACTTTCCGTCACCATGCTTTCCTGCAATTTTAGCAGCTTTATCGAGCACTTCTTCCCATGTTGGGGTCTCACTTGGGTATTCAACACCCAAATTATCAAAAATATCTTTGTTATAATATAAATTTACGATGACGTCTTCAAAAGGTAAACCGAGTAACCGGCCTTGCTGTTCGGGATCACGCAGTCGAACAGCATCTATTGCACCATTACGGAATTTGGTCAGATCCAGATTGCTTTCCGCGATTAGAGTATCTAGTGGATACGTCATTTCCAAATCATGTAATGTTACGAACGGGTCTGTTACGAGCATGATGTCCGGCGAGTTATTGGCAGCATTCGCTTCCTGAATCTTCTCAGCCGATGCAAATGCACCGATATGCTCGATTTTGATATTCGGATACTTCGCCTCTAACGCATCTGCAAGTCGAGATTTCACTTCATTCTCGCCCCATGGTGTCATGAATTTAATCGTTACTTGTTCAGTGGAAGGGGTGGTTCCTTCATCGGTTGGCTTCTCATCTGATCCTGACCCTACTTCATTACCATTTGAACTGCTGCATGCAGAGAGTAAAAGTGAAACAAGGAACGTCGAAATAAGTAACATAAACCGAGTATTTCTAAAGTTTCTCATAAATGTGCCCCCTCTTTTCATTTGTAAGCCCTTACACTTAATCCTACTGAAGATTGAATATACTTAACTAGCGTACAGACTCCTCCTTTAGCTCATTCAAATGAATTAATTAGATATAATGTATCAAATAATTTATATTTTGGTGTGAATATCCAGTGAGCTTCATGTGTGTTTCGTGTGAATTTTTTTGTTTATCTCCAAAAAAATAGAGGTCTCTGTACACAGAAACCTTCATATGAATATAACTTATTCAATTGATTAGATATTAAGTATAATCAGTTCTAATCGAGTGTTCCCTTCTTACGTGCCATCCGCTCCTCGCGCGCTTTCCGGTCTCTTTCCATCGCTTCCGCAACATTATCCTTCGACCTGTTCGAAGGTAATTTACTATTGATATGCAGTAACAAACCGATGATAACGAGCAGCAGAATAACAATGAGTACATTCACTTGTTTGTCCCTCCATTCTTCAAATATCCCGATATGAGGGAGAGCATTTCCTTTGCCACGATGCCGGTAATCCGGTAAACTGAGTAGGCATTATTATATCATTCATGATTGGTGAGTTAAATGACATCCATACCTTTTTATAAACGCCCACTCGGAAGTGAACGGAAGGACCTTCCTTTCGCGAACCTTGCCTCTTCCCACAGCAGTCTTGAGCTGGTCAGTAATCAAGCTGGAGATGCTGCCTTTTTCCGCGGGCTGGAAGAGCAAGGATTATATCTGAATAGAGCACAAATCGAGGCAGTACGACATCAAGACGGACCTCTATTAACTTTAGCCGGTGCCGGTTCTGGCAAAACCTCTGTTCTCGTTAGTAGAACTGGTTATCTAATGGCCTGTGGGAGGGTAACTCCCTCCTCCATCCTGCTTGTAACCTTCTCCTCGAAGGCTGCCGCTGAGATGAAGGAGCGAATTATGAGCCTTCCAGGGCTTGATCCTAGAGAAACGGCGAAAGTAACCGCTAGGACTTTCCATTCCTTTTTTCTATACTTGCTACGAACTCGTGGATTCCGGCAAGAAATCCTGAGCAATGCAAGACACCAGCAGATTATTATTAAGCGAATACTTCGGGAAATGGGACTCCAAGATGGATATGAAGCAGAAACGCTTCTATCCCTCTGGTCCGCCTACCGAATGAATATGATCGGTCTTGATGAACTGCCAGCAAACACGCCAGCAGAAGTCGAGCAAAGACAAATCTTCGCCAGATACGAAACATGGAAGGAAGAGAACGGACAGATGGATTTTGATGATATTCTCGTCCTGTCCTTCCGTCTGCTGAGTTCTGACTCAGGTCTACTCGCTTCCTTACAACGACGCTATCGTTATGTCATGGTTGATGAGTTCCAAGATACCGGTCTTCTCCCTTACGAGCTACTGAAAATGATGGTTAAACCTCATGCCAACCTCATGGTTGTTGGGGACGATGACCAGACGATTTACAGCTTTAACGGTGCACGTAATGAATTTATTCTAGAATTCGATCAGACATTTCCCGGCGCCAAGGTCGTCACACTAGATGTGAATTATCGCTCCTTCTCAAGCATCGTTGGACTGGGTAACGAGATCATTAGAGAGAACAAGCGCAGACGAACGAAGAAGCTCCAGTCCACACGTAAGAGCGAAAGTGTTCCTTTATATATTCGCCCTGGAGATCCCGATGAAGAAGCGGAATTGCTTCTGAAGCATATCTCTGAAGAAGTAAGCAGCGGCAAAAGGCTTTACAGCGATTATGCCATTCTATATCGTACATCGAACAACAGCCGAGCTGTATTCGAACAGCTTGTCATGAAGGAAATTCCGTTTATTCACTTCGAGCAAGGTGATCTGTTCTACGAGCAGTGGATGGTCAAGCCAGTGATCGATTATTTACGCCTCTCCCTTAATCGGCGTGACTTCAAGGCAATGGAAGGAATTTTGAACACCTTGTATATCAATCGAGAAAAAGGTATTGCGTTTATTCGTGAAATGGATGCTCCACGTCCCAAGAAAGGTCCCCTTTCCCACCTGATCTCTTACCCGGGTCTTAAAGATTTTCAGATTGAGCAAATTCGGGAAAGATCCAAGTTGGTCAAAGCCTTGAAAGCCATGGAACCGGCAGATGCAGTCCGAGAAATAAGGCTCCGCTTCTACGATAAGTACCTCGAAGCTGATGGAGCACAGGACTTAACGATGCATAAAGAGTTCATTCAGGAAGGACTCGATGAACTGGAGTCCTCGGCTAAGCGTTTCAAAGATGTGGGTGCATTCATCGATTTCGTCGATCGCCTCATCGCGATTCATAAAGAAATGGCTATCCGCAAAAAAGACGACACTGCCGATGCCGTGAAGCTAATGACGATCCATAAAGCAAAGGGGCTAGAGTTCCCCTCTGTATGTCTGATTGGCGCTTCAGAAGGTATTCTTCCGCATACGTCATCACTGGAAGCTGAGCATAGGGATGATAACCACCCGCTAACGTCCAAGCAGGACAAGGGAGGAGCTGCACTGGAAGAGGAACGTCGTCTAGCTTATGTTGCCGTTACAAGGGCTAGAGATGAGCTGATCATTAGCTCACCCGCTTATTATCGTGGACGGAGAGTGGAGGTATCCCGTTTCCTTCAGAGCGTATTCCACATTCCAAGTGCGGAACCAGCGAAGAAAGAACGCCGAGGTGGTACGAATAGTTCCGGTGGTGATTGGAAACGAGCAGGCAGCACTAGCGCTGCAAGTGGATCATCTTCATTCAGACGCGGAGATTCTACCACTGGAAACAAATTTAGCCGCCGTGCTAACGGACAATCCGACTTCCACTCCCATCAGGAGAGCATTCGTGTGCCGGTTAAGCCTAGCCCCTCCCTTAAAGCAGTCGAAGATAAGCCTAGACGCACCGAATCTGTACGGGCTTGGCTCTGCACCGGTTCGGGTTGCCGGGGTTGGCAGCGGATGGATTCAGGCTCGGATAGAGCTAACCGACATAAGGCATGTCCACTGTGTGGATCACCTATGAAGCCGGGCACAAAAGAAGCTCCTGTTCCAGCAGGCCGGCGCTAAAAGACCCTTGAGAAACTACTAATCATCATCTTCAGGAATATGAAGGAAATGATACGCTCAATGCAATCATATTAATTAAAAATTTCATAGCAAAGAGCCGCGCTGTACGATCTACAAATAGGCGCGGTTCTTTGTTATGTATTTATAATCGAGTATCTTAGTTCAGACTTCTGTCTGCTTCGAGCATCCGGCTGATATAAGCCTCCAGCTCGCGGATACGCTGCTCCAGTTCCTGAATTTTCAGAGCAGCTCCCTGCATAAAAAGCTCCATCTTGCTGCTTAGCTCCTCTGCAGATTTCCCTCTCCAGTCCTGCAGGCGGGCATGGATACTTCTTACCGTGGTGACCTGCTGCAACAGTCGTTGCCTAAGCTGCTCACACTGCATGATGGCTCTTCTTAAATCATCAACCTGTACCGAAATTCGGCTCATTATGCCATTCATCTCCCTCCTGCATCTTCTTCATCTATGACTCATCGGCAAGAATGAAATCCTGCGCCTTCCGGTCAATATAATCCGCAATCTCCAGCATAGCTGCTTCGTACCACTGCTGAATACCGCGTAGACTTGCGCTTGTGTTCTCAGCAACAGGGGTCAGGGAACGACTTTCACTTGAGTGAATATTCGTTTCAATAAAATAAACAGCACTACGGCTTTCACTCGAAAATCCCTCTGCACTCTGCCGCATCTGCTTAGCAGCTGCAAGTAGTTCTTCTGGTGTAAGCTGAATTAAGCCGTGTGCCCCTCCGCTTCCAGCAGCACCTATTAATCCCCCTGTTAGCAGTGCTCTCAGCCCATTGCCACCGTTTTGTACTAATCTCGCCATTGCTTCCATTGCTGCAGCATAAGCTGTGGCTCGTGGAGATCCGTCCAGTGTCGCTCCCGTTAAGCGGTCTACAAGTGGTCCTCTTAAATTGCCATTCTCATCGAATTTATATTGTGAAGGTGAATGATAGTTCGTATCACCGTTGATAACTGAATCATAGAACCGCCGCATATCCCCGATGTAATATTTCCCCGTATCGATCTCCAGATTATAATATGGCAAGCCCACGCCTAACACACTGCCACGCAGTGGAATCGGAATATTCAAGATTTGGTTGTACTTTGCGTTAGCTGTATCAAAGTCGCTTCCGAGATAATAGGTCGAGCCGATGTGACGATCATACTCCCCCACACCACCAGCACCGACAGAATCGCTAGGGTGAACATAGTTAATAATCTGATGGTCAAAATCCCCATTCGTAACCTTTGCCGCCAGCTCATCTGAAAGTGAATTCAGTGTGCTTGGTGCGCTGTAGGTTACCGCTGGCAGGTCCTGACGGGCCGCAACATACTGTGCCAACCCTCCACCCAGGGAGTGCCCGGTCAGTGAAATGTCTGCATTCGGATAAGCATCTTTGACAGCATCATACAGTTCCTCTGCTTGATGAAACTGATTGTTCTCGTATTGTATCTTATCGCCAGCAAGCTTAAACGGCCCATCATTCCAAAGCGTCTTCCAGGGATGATCCATGCTGTTCTCCAGATCCTTCGGTCTGCCTCCAACGACATCGACAACATCCGTATAAATATCCTTTCCCTTTGCTATATTCATCCCGCCCGCTTCCGTACCCCGGTAAGCGATAATGACCTGTTCAGTCGTATCGTTACGCAGCACCATGGCATCAAAACCAGAGGCACGGTGTAGCTTCGCTCCGTCAGGCTCTACCACGCTCCAGCCTTCCAGTCCATCTTCAGTAAGCTTTCCTGGGGGCACGTCATTGTAAGCGATCTGGGATGCTTTATTATATAATTTATCTGATATATATTTGTCGCCCATAATTCCACCCTTTTTACCATAGTAAGGAATCGCTTCTATACATTATAATATTATTGGTAAACATTAGGATATACGAGGGAGAATAAATGGGAAAAAGGTCATTATTCACATATTTGCTGCTTGTCGGATTAATCCTGCTACTTTTAGGAGGCTGTAAACAAATGACGGACCAGAATGAACAAACGGTTCAATTATCGGAGGAAGCTGCCGCCAAGTATTTTGATGAGAAATACGGGGTTGAAGTGGAGTTTACGAAGCATACCATATCTCCGCCTGATCTCGCGCATACGGTTGGCCTCAATGGATATATTAAGGATAAGAAGAAGGAAGAGATCTTTATCCTTGTAAATTACGATGATTTTACGATTGAGGCAGCAAGTGTGCCAGAAGGCTTACCTCTCAAAAAATAGGCCGAATTTCATACCTTATTACAAGAACCTTAGACCGACCCCAAGCCAGCTATTCTGTGTCCTTTGACTCAGGGGCTGGTTTTTTGGTATAAATTGGAGGTCCTAACGTTTTTTCTTGCTTTAAGCTTGGCAATCCAGCTAAAATATAATAACTATCTATATAAAAGTATACATAGAAAGGGAGCCGTTAACATTATATGAACGCTAAACAAAGTAACATCAAACTCGTGGTAGCTGGACTGCTCCTCGGGATTCTCATGTCGGCCATGGATAACACCATCGTGGCTACGGCCATGTACACCATTGTAGAGGACCTTGGTGGATTTGATCAGATCGTCTGGGTTACTTCAGCTTACATGGTTGCCGTCATGGCAGGTACACCGATTTTCGGTAAGTTATCTGATATGTACGGACGCAAACGTTTTTTCATTTTTGGACTCGTCGTCTTCCTGGTAGGTTCCATGCTATGTGGTATGGCCGGAAATATGACACAACTCATTATCTTCCGTGCAATTCAGGGAATCGGTGGCGGTGCGCTTATGCCTATCGCATTTACCATTGTGTTTGACTTATTCCCTCCTGAGAAGCGCGGCAAAATGACCGGTCTACTCGGTGCAGTGTTCGGTACCTCGAGTATCCTCGGTCCAATGCTTGGTGCATTTATTACAGACAGCATCGGCTGGGAATGGGTATTCTATGTCAATCTACCGATCGGGATCGTATCCTTTATCTTCATCATGACTTCTTATAAGGAGACCTTGTCTCACGCCAAACTAAAAATCGACTGGACGGGTGCCGCAACCCTTGTCGGTGCCATCATCTGTCTCATGTTCGGTCTGGAACTTGGCGGGAACACTTATGCATGGGATTCTCCACAGATTCTTGGCTTGTTCGCCGGCTTCCTCGTCCTGCTGATCATATTCTTAATTACAGAGACCAAAGCAGCCGAGCCAATCATTTCATTTAAAATGTTCCAGAAGCGTCTCTTCGCCTCAAGTAATATCATTGCTCTTTGCTATGGTGCAGGCTTCATTGTCGCTACTGTGTATATCCCGATATTTGTGTCTGGTGTATATGGAGGGACAGCAACGAATTCCGGTCTCATCTTGATGCCTATGATGATCGGAAGTGTGTTCGGTAGTCAGATCGGCGGTATATTGACAACCAGAACAACTTTCCGCAACATTATGATCTTCTCATCACTCTGTTTTGTTGCCGGGATTTTCTGTTTAAGCACGCTGTCACCTGAGACGTCTAGAATGATGCTCACCTTATTCATGGTGCTAACAGGCTTCGGGGTAGGCTTCTCCTTCTCGGTGCTTAGCATGGCTTCGATTCATAACTTCGATGCCCGTCAAAGGGGTGCCGCTACATCGACCAACTCCTTCCTGCGTTCACTCGGGATGACGGTTGGTATCACGATATTCGGTATCATTCAGCGTAATGTGTTTACGGATAAGCTTGTCACTGGGATGGCAGGCGGGAACGCACCGGAAGGTGTAGCTGTTAACCCAGATACAGTCATGTCATCAGGGGCACTTGAACAGATGCCTCCTGCGGTACGCGAGCATGCCATATCTTCCTTGGCTGACTCCATCGCACAAGCTTTCACTTGGGCACTCGTACCGGCTGTCCTTGCCTTTGTCTTTGTCTTGATGATGGGCAATGAGCGGGTTGTTGTGAAGCCCAAAGCGCCTAAACAAGCCGCAGACCAATAATCTATCAGCTAAACGAAATCAGGCCGATCAAGGGTAATCCTTGATCGGCCTGATTGCTTTTTTAAAGAAATTATTAGAACAAGAATTCGTCTGGATGCGGACCAAAGCGTTTGTTCTCATTCAACTCATCAATGGATGCCATATCTTCAGCAGACAACTCAAAATCGAAGATGTCTGCATTTTCCCGAATCCGGTGTTCCTTGACCGATTTTGGAATAACGATGACACCATTCTGGAGATCCCAGCGAAGCACGATTTGAGCTGTGCTCTTACCATACTTCTCTGCTAGTTTAGTTAGAACCGGTTGATCCAGGTTCCCTTGCATTAGTGGACTCCATGCTTCCAGCACGATATTGTTATCACGTGCATACTGAAGCAGCTCCTTTTGGTTGTTAAGTGGATGCAATTCCACCTGATTGACGGTTGGAACGACACCGGAATCTTCAATAATGTCACGCAGATGGTGAATCTGGAAGTTGCTGACGCCAATCGAACGAACGAGACCTTCTTTTTGCAAATGGATCAGCGCTTTCCAGGTTTCTTTATATTTATCTTTTCCAGGCCAGTGAACGAGGTACAAATCAAGCGTTTCTAGTCCAAGTTTCTTACGGCTTGTTTCAAATGCTTTCAGCGTAGACTCGTAGCCTTGGTCTTCATTCCATACTTTCGTTGTAATAAACAGCTCTTCACGAGGTACGCCGCACTCACGAATCGCTTGTCCAACACCTTCTTCATTGCCATAGATGGCTGCTGTGTCGATACTGCGATATCCTGCAGCAATAGCCGATTTAACGGATTGGATGACTTCTTCGCCTTCTTGGGTCTTGTATACACCGAGTCCTAGCCAAGGCATCTTGATGCCATCATGTAGCGTAGGCCCATCGGTAAAAGCTTTATTTACTGGGTTGGTCATACGAATCCCTCCTGGACTATATAAACTGTTTACGGTTTTTGATGCCGCTTATATAGTATATCAACTCCCAGATCTTCACTCAAACAACAGTGCGCTTGGTTAACGTACCCGCAAGTTAGATTGGTTTGGTTATTGAAATTTGACGAAAATAGATTCACATGTTACTATTATCTTAACTTAAAGATATTTAATACAAAGATAACCGTCACAGTCAACAATTAGGATTTTATCAAATATATAACTGGAGGATACAATTATGAACGGATTAAAAGGAATACACCACGTAACAGCCATCACCAGCAGTGCAGAGAAGAACTATGAGTTCTTCACCTATGTTCTGGGCATGAGACTCGTCAAGAAGACCGTCAACCAGGATGATATTCAGACCTATCACTTATTTTTCGCCGATGATAAAGGCAGTGCCGGTACAGACATGACATTCTTTGACTTCCCAGGTATACCGAAGGGAATCCATGGTACAGATGAGATTTCTAAAACTTCATTCCGTGTACCAAGTGATGCTGCACTCTCTTATTGGGTAGAGCGATTTGACCGCCTGAATGTGAGACACAATGGCATTCAAGAGCAGTTCGGGAAGAAGACACTTTTCTTCGTTGATTTCGATGATCAGCACTATCAACTGATCTCAGATGAACATAATGAGGGTGTCGCTTCCGGTACACCTTGGCAGAATGGTCCTGTTCCATTGGAATATGCTATTACGGGACTCGGCCCGATCTTCGTACGGGTGTCCAACTTTGAGAACTTTAAAGAGATCATGGAGAGAGTTCTATTATTTAAAGAGATTGACCAATCAGGCTCCTATCATCTGTTCGAAGTTGGCGAAGGCGGTAACGGAGCTCAGGTCATCGTTGAACATAACATCGTTCTACCTAGAGCACGTCAAGGTTTCGGCACGGTTCACCACGCAGCCTTCCGCGTAGAAGATCGTTCCGTACTGAACGAATGGATTGATCGTCTGGACAGCTTCCAGCTCCGGAACTCCGGCCATGTGGATCGCTATTTCTTCGAATCATTGTACTCACGTGTTGCGCCGCAAATATTGTTCGAATTCGCTACCGACGGACCCGGATTTATGGGAGATGAGCCGTACGAGACACTGGGTGAGAAATTATCCCTGCCTCCATTCCTAGAGCCGAAGCGCGAACAGATTGAGAGCATGGTGCGTCCAATTGATACGGTCCGCAGCACGAAAACCATCGTGAAGGAATAAATGTCTGACAATATCATTAAAGCAGGTCACCCATTGGAGAAATCCTCTGAGTGACCTGCTTTTTTTCATGATTATCTGACTACGAAGTGATTCCCCTATCCGGTACAAGGCGGGATTTCCGCTTCGCAGGAGGCACCTTACCAAATACAATCCATGACTTAGGCATCCAGCGTACGGTCAAGGACACTACCACCCATGATGCTGCAAGAGCAAATATAAACCCTCCGAGATACCACAGATGGATGAGTGGCGAGAATCCAGTCTCTGGTGGGAATTCGCGATATATTAGTAAGAATAACGGATGAATGAGATAAATACCGAAAGACAGCTCCCCAAGCCTTGTCATCATTTCAGTTTGCCATGATTTTGCATGCCTGAGTAATATTTGAGCTATCTGGATCCCCACAAGTCCTGCCGTGATCGTCTGAATGTTCCAAAGAGTGTGATACAACAAGGAATCATAATTCACACCATACAAGCGAGCGGTATGATTAACATATACATGGCCTAGTGACGCTGATAGCCATATTGCCCATAACATAATCCAGCCTAGCAACCGGGAACCTGTTGCATTTTGTTTGTGGATCTGCAGCCATCCCTTCAGTTTCGGATAATAGATTCCTAAGACAGCGCCTAGCATAAAATAAGACATATAGTGTAGTGCCCAGCTCGCAGGTCTTTCGGCAATTAAGAAATACTTGTTCATAATTACAAATCCATACTGTATTATAAATCCCGCAGGTATAGCCCATTTCACAAGATTAGGCTTCCGTTTAAATAGCCACAAGAATAACGGAAACATGATATAAAATTGAGCGCTAATAAATATAAAATATAAGTGAGTATAGGCTTTTCCGGTGAATAACTGAACCACAAACTTCTCCACAGTCTCTTCCAGAGAGCGATCCGAATAATACATGAAATGGCGTATTAAAAAGAAAAACACTGAAAACAGGATATATGGAACTACGATATATTGAAGTCTTTTTTTATAAAAATTCCCGATTCGCTTTGTATCAAGAGGGCGTAAATAATAGCTATAAAACAGTACAAAGCTACTCAAGAATAAAAATACGGGTGTGCCGATCTTCATGAAAATGTTAGCGAAATTATACACAACATAAAGATTTGATTCCTTCATTGCAACAGTTGCAAACGAAGTCGCATGTACGACTAGAACACCCATAATCGCCATGGCCCGAACTAGCTGTATGTCAGACAGCTTGCCTCTATCGCCTTCCCCACTCATAAGTTGCCGCATCCCCCTAATCCTTTATCACATCATTAAAATTTTACCATTTAATCCAAATATATTGAAGAGAATCAAAAAAACTCATTCCTCTTTAAGAAAACCAGAGGAATGAGCCTTGAAATGATAGTATGAACGGTACATAATTCCGAAAATTTACTTCAAAGTAATACCGAATGTTGAACCTGCTGCTCCTGCAAATACAATCGTTCCATTCTCAGGTAATTTCACTTGGCTACCATCACTAACAACGGTAAAGTTCACCAATGTTCCCTGTTCATCATATACCGCAAAACCACCTTTTGCAGGCAATTTGACGATCATTGTCTTGCCAGCGGCTTTATCAGGTACGGTAAACCATCTAGCATATCCATCATCTTTAAGTGTAACCGTCGATTTCTTTCCAGTATAGAGAGGTTTTACTTTCTCTTCTCCTACATAGATACCACTTGCAGCCTCAAGATGTTCCACTCCATTCTCTGTATAGAAACGGAATTCAGCCATATCCCGTCCGCCCATACCTGGAATTTGAAGCTGGCTCGCAGCGGTGTTCAATCCTGTAAGCTTTCTGTCTCCCCAATAACCTGGTAGATCTTCTGTAAGTTCAATCGTAAGTGTTGGTTGTGTGAGAAGATAAATAAGAGAAGTATACTTCTCATTCACAGGATAGAAGGTCTTCCCATCCCGCTTAGCCCAAGCTTCCGCAATCTCTGAAGACACTTTATTGTCCCCCAGCTTCTCAGCAGCATAATGAGATAACGCCATCTGTCCTAGTTCCGGAACCGCTGTATATTCTCTAACCCACAAATAAGTGCGGTCATTCTTCGTTACGAAATCGATTTTAGAACTACCATCTTCGCTGATGAAACTTCCCTCTGCCGTATAAACGTATTTGAGTCCTGAATCATCTGGAGTAAGTGCTGTAGTTAACGTCAGTTCTCCATCCTTGCTAAGGCTAATCTTAACCTGTTGCCCCATCGAACCATAGATTCCTGCTTGTTTCATGACGTCATCAGGAATAGCAGTCTTTACTGGCTTGCCGAATGACTTGGCAGGCTTAATCTCTTTGATCTCGCCCTTCTCTTTCAGTGCTTGAAGCAGAATCTCACTTGCGAACAATTGGTTCAATGCACTAGAGCCACCAGATGACAACACTGCAACCGCCATGTTCTTCTCCGGAAGCACAACTAGAGAAGCATGGTACAGAATCGTATCTCCACCTTTAACGATAGCCTTAATCCCATAGTCGTTGAATGGGAATAACCTTACACTATCCCAGCCAAGGCCGTAATCGAATGAATTATCTGCTTCCGCTGGCCATAATCCCTTTTTATATTCCGCCTGCTCCATCGCCTTTACCGAAGTATCAGTGAGGATACCACTCTTCTGCCCTGTGAAAATTTGAGAGAACCTTACCAAGTCTTCAGCTGTGGAATAAATCCCACCGGTTCCAATCACGTTAACCGTCTCGTTCGGAAGCTGTCCTTGATATGTTGGATAATAAAGACCAGGGAACTCATCCGATACGAGTCCATCTAGCGGTGTCTTCGTATGCTTCATTTCTAAAGGCTCTGTAAAATTCTTATGAATATATGTGGTAAAGTTCGTGCCGCTGACTCTCTCCACGAGTATCTCAGCCAAAGTGAATCCATCGTTACAATATACAGAGAATGCACCTGGATCGGCCTTCAGAGTCTGTGTTGACAATTGCTTCAACAGGTTGTCATGCGCATAAGTGTCGTTATCTTCGAACAAAAAGGCGTTGTTAAGGCTGGAGCCCTGCAGCCCTGAGGAATGGTTCAATAACATGCGCGGCGTAATTTGCTTATAACGCTCATCTTTCATCGTGAATTCAGGTATGTACTGTATCAAGGGAGTATCTAGCTTAATCTTCCCTTCATCGACTAACTTCATAACGGCTGCTGTCGTGAATACTTTACTTGTGGACCCTATACCATACATCGTATCTTTAGTCAGCGGTTGCTTTCCTTCAATATCATTCAAACCTGACTGACCTGATACCGTGATCTTACCGTTATCCATTAATGCATACTGAACACTAACCGTCCCATATGTCTTGGTGAGCAAGTTCGCTTTCTCCGCTGCGATCTTCTCTACCCCTTGTTTTGGTTGTGTTACCGCGTTGTCACTCGCATTAGATGCCATTGCACCAGTAGGAATGACTAGCATGAGTACCAGTAAAGCCGTTAATATCCAAGATAATCTCTTATTCAATAATACCCCTCCTTAGTTTATAAGCCTACGATATAGTACGACTTACCAATGGATATGGTTCAAAAAGTTTTAAATCTTCTCAATATCCTCTTTAGTTCATCTACTAATGAATACAGAAAAGGACTGACCTATGCAATCTGAACTGCATGTCGGTCAGCCCTCTTCTGGACTCGTCTACTTTGGATTTTAAATTATTCTCATTCATGCCATTACTGCTAGTTTCTGCGCTTATACACACCCAGCGCCAGTAGTCCACTAGCAGCCATAAATAGATACGGACCACTGGAAGCCACATTAATGGTGGAGCTGAGGAAATCAACCGTTTTAGAAGATATATAAATAATCCCAAAAACAATCCCAAGGATCGCCATAACATAACTGAGCTTCTTGTTCATCCGCTTCTCGCGAATCACCATTAGAAATGGATATACAAACAGCAGGATAAAGAATACAGCCCCCTGAGTAAATCCGTTCTGTGATATGAACCCAACATCCACCCATTTAAAAAAGAATGAGATGAATGCAGCGCATGAGGCGATGAATATCATCTTACTCCCCATGTCCCATTTTTGAAAATTCAATTTAATCTAATCCCCCTATGTATACTCTAACATTTCAGAGCAGTCATAATCCGACAAACATAGGTCTATTATACTAGAAAATCCCATACCAAGATAGATCGCTATGAAAAAAACCTTCATGTGAATCAAGATTCGCTCACTTTCGTTACCCGTTCAAACGTTCAACAGACTCCTCGACCCATACCGTCTTGCTTGCTGCATCCTGTCGCTTACCGGGTTTAGGCTCCATATCTGGTACACCCAAATAGATGAATCCCAGCATCTTATCCTGCTCGCGAAGGCCGAATGCTTCATTCATCAAGGGATGAAAACAAGGCTCCCCTGTTCTCCACACCGCACCAAGCCCAAGAGCATGTGTCTGAAGCAGCATATTTTGAATAGCCGCAAATACAGCTCCATATTCTTCAAGCTCAATTACTTTAGGATCATCTGATGGCTCAACAGCTACAGCAATAATAACCGGTGCACGCATTGCTTTACTTCTAGCCGATTCACGAACAGCGTCCAGATCTTCCTCTGTCTTCCCACTTGCCTTACTCACTGCGATATTAGCCAAAGCGTTCCCAAGCAGTTCACGCCCACCTTCTCTCAAGACGAAAAAACGCCATGGCTCTGTATGCTTATGGTTAGGTGCCCATGTACCCGCCTCCAAGATCTGTTCAATACTCTCCTGAGGGACGGCATCCTGCTTCACTTTACCCACGCTGCGGCGTGTACGAATAGCTTCATTTATATTCATCATTGATTCCTCCTGCTATTTGAATGAATGCATCTATCACCCATTGTAGCAAAAATGAGTTTGGTATGATATTTATCACACACCTTCAAATAATGCAGATTGTGGTCCTGTCTCATGAGACTCGCTTTTCTGGGCCTCTGCCTTCCTAAGCACTTTCTGACCACGCCAGCGGAAGAATGACAGCACACCACGTACATATTCATCCGTAATCATACAACAATAAATCCCGACCAGTCCCCATCCATAGTGTAAACCGAGCAGATAAGACATCCCTGTCGCGATGACCCACATCGAGCCCAGTGAAATATACATCGTAAACCGGGTATCTCCGAGTGCATTCAGCGAGTTCCCGAGCGTCATGTTAAGCAGTTTACCCGGCTGCAGGATCAGGTTCAGTCCAAGCAAGGAAACACCGATTGCGATAATCTCAGGATCCTGTGTAAACAACCCCAGAATTTGAGCTCCAGACACGTAGATCACCAGCGCGCTCACGCCCACAAAAATAAAACCAACACCGAACGCACGGTACGCCGCCTTATAAGCCTCTTTTGTCCGTCCTGCACCGTACAGATGCGCGATCTGGATTTGGGCTCCCGTTGCAATAGACATTCCTAACAAGAAACACATGGATTCCAGCGTGTTCATATAAGTCCGGGCAGCAAGCTCGATTGCCCCGAGCTGTGCAATGAACGTATAAATAATGAGCTGAGAGAATACCCAGCAAGACATGTTCACACCGAGCGGCCAGCCGATATTTATGATTTCTTTGAACAGCGGCTTATCAAATAAACGGAACTCTCTTAAGCGAATGCGGTATTCGAAGGACCTCACGAACATGAACATGAGGATGACCACAGCCAATAACCGACTGATCACTGTGGATATGGCTACACCCATCAGACCCCATTGCGGAAGACCAAATGCACCAAATATAAATCCGTAGTTCAAGAATACGTGGATGATATTCATCCCGACCGCCGTATACATCGGCCCTTTCGTATTGCCTGTGTTCCGAATAACCGTACTCATTGTAGACATCATAGCGACCAGAACCATACCTCCGCCTACGATCGAAATATACGTATCCGCCAGTGGCAACAGTCGATCTGGAAGCTGCAGCGCAGAAGCGATCTGTGTTGGAAATATATATAAAACACCGCTCAAAAGCACACCAATAATTGTACTAACACTTAGAGCCATGATACCGATTTTTCGCGCATCTAGATTTTTAAATGCCCCCAGCTTCTGAGCAATCAGGATCCCCGCACCACTTGCCACGGTCATGAATAGCGTTGTCATTGCTTGGAACAGCTGATTCGAGAATCCAACCACAGCAACCGCATCATCTGATATCCGGCTTACCATGAGTGTATCTACCGCACCTAATAGAAATTGAAGAAACAACTCAATAAAGATCGGCCATGCCAGAACCCATAATGTAAAATTATTCTTTCCTTTATCCAATATTCAAACCTCCAACCTTTTCCCCGAGCTGAATCTTATTGCCAGCATAGTTGCTTATAACAGCTTCTAATTATAGATGGTATACTGTTTTAAAAGTATCATTTTATGAACTAGAATTATAAAGATTCAAACTTCAAAAAAGAGGGAGAAATTTAGCATATGACCATTCTTCACTTTACAGTCCCTCCTCTTCCTGAATACATCATCAGTGGAACAACAACAGCAAACATAGGAGCCAAACACCCTAACCGCCGAAATATAGGTGTATTTGATCTACTTGTCGTTCGTCAGGGATGCTTGTATGTCTCTGAGAATGAACTGGGTTACGATATCGAAGCTGGATCGTTTTTAATTCTGCGGCCGGATGCCCATCATTATCCGACACAAGGCTGCACTGAGGATACAATCTATTATTGGCTTCATTTTCAGTCCTCAGGTTTGTGGAGCTTAGATGAGCACTGTACTGTGCCCAAGAAAGAAGAATTGCCAGAGCTTCAGCCTTTCACTTCGAATTACTTCACTATTCGCGTTCCTCAGTTCAGCAATTTACCACAACCGCAAAAAGTCTATGATCTGCTCGACTCCCTTGCCGCACTTGTCCAAAACGGGCACCGCATTCAATCACTATGGAGACAGCAGCTACTCTTTCAAGAACTGATCGAACAGCTCGCTGCCGCTAGGAATACGTCCGTATCCTCCCCGTCCTCTTCCTGCGCGGAACAAGCTGCTACATACTTACGCGAGCACTTTCGAGAGGAATTCAAGGCCCAAACGCTCGGGGAGAACATCAACTTTCATCCCGTCTATATTGCCCGCTGTATGCAAAAGGAGTTCGGATGCTCTCCTGTTGAATATTTGCTCCGCTACCGAATTGAGCAGGCTAAGGTGTTGCTTCTGCAGACCGATCAGAGTGTGAGCCGGATTGCAGAAGAGGTCGGATTTAATCATGCCGCCTATTTCACCTCCTGTTTCACTAAACAGGAAGGAATATCTCCACGGAAGTATCGTCAGCAATTTTCGTAATCTGAGCATTTTGCATAATATAACTTGCAATCCAGCGAGAACACATTATAATAAGGATTAGAAGAGGTTGTGATAATGATTATCATTACCAGGCATTTGAGAATACAATGAGAATTTGATCGAGATAACATATATAAAGGAGAACCCGAGCCCTATGAATTCTAATCTTCAACGAAGCAACTTGCAGGTTGACGATTACCTGGACCTGCTCAATCTTGCCATTCAGCTAGGAGATAAGAAATGGCAGAAGGAAATTACACGCAAAATCGAGATGACACTGTCTTTGCTGGAGCCTGCTCAGTAGGGCGTCTCAAGAACTTATAATATATATATAAGAGGCTGTTCCAAAAGATTTATGATCTGCGGGATGGCCTCGTTTGTTTGTGTGAGACGCTCCGCGTACGAAACGTTCTTCCCCTCGCTGTTGCCCCCAAATTTCCGATAATTATTCTAGCAATGAAGAAATTCGGGGGCAAAGGCATATGCTTCCGGTGCTAGCTTTCCTTCTGAAAGCTTTTAGGCGATCGCTGCCGCTGGTCCGGAATCGTTTCGTTCTCTCCGCTGCTTCGTCAAAAACAGCAAGTACGGCAGCTGCTTCAAAGTGATGAGGGATACCGACTGGCACCGACACTTTCTGCTTCAGGTCTTGTCCAAAATAGCCTTGAGGTTGGATGGCTTTCAATTGCCCACAATCTGCTAAAGTAGGCGACAATAAATTAAAAAGGTCGAAGACAAGAACTCCTATCGAGCCTGCCTTCGACTTTTTTCTATAACAATTGATGAAGGAGCTGTCCTTAAGTAGGAAAATCTACTTTTGGGACAGCTCCATTTTGTGTTCTCATATTTTAATCTAAAGGTTCATCCATAAACGGCTTATTCACATAATGATACATAAACGCCATGAACACACCGCCACCGATCAAATTGCCCAAGGTTACTGGTATAAGATTGTACCATACACCACCAAGCGAGATGGTATCAGGATGCTCTACCACCAGTGCAATCGCAAAGGTACACATATTAGCAATACTGTGCTCGTAACCAGAAATGAAGAAACAGAACACAAACAGCATCATGGCAAACAGCTTCGGACCGTCACCTTTCAGTCCCATCGGAATGAAGAAGGCCAGACAGACCAACCAGTTACACAGAATAGCACGGAAGAATAATTCAACCACCGGGGCGTTCATCTTCTTCTCTACTACACCCATCAGGAAACCATTCACGGAAGGATCGTTAAACAACCCCGTTAGGTAAATCAACAGCGCAAATGCACATGCACCAAGAATATTGCCAATATAACTTGTAATCCAAAGCTTAATAACCTCTATCCACCTTAGCGTTTTACGAATAGCCGAATACGAGTAATAAAAGGTATTTCCCGTAAACAAGTCACCGCCACCGTAAGCGATCAGAATAATAGCTGATCCAAATGTTAAGGCTGCCATCGGGTACGTAAATGGGGAATGCTCTGCATAGAAGAAGCTTCCGGTCTTAAAAGCAACAATGACCCCAAACCCGATGAACATACTTGCCAGTGCTGACCGTGCCAAATAGCGTATCTTGCTTTGTTTAAAAATCTTCATCTTTTTTCGTGCCAGTTTCTCCACCTGGAGCAGGGATTCAACTTCCATACATTCACTTCCTTTGTTAGGAGATCCTAATACACATGTTATTAGTTAACATTTTCATAGATTACATGTTTTATCCTTACAATGGAAGACCAATTAATGTAAATTGTTCCCTATTAATCGCTAAATATCCTCAAACTCCGCATCAGACAGCACTTTCATACGATATTTATGGCGGAATCAAAAAAAGGCGCGAACCGCAGATAAATCCGCTTGTTCACGCCTTTTATATGAAACAGTCATTCGTTACCGGATTAAAGTAAAATCCTTACTTGTTCGCGTTATCGTCTTCACTGTTCTCTAATTTGCTCTCATGCTCCATTTGATATTTGTCCCTCATCAGCTTCTGCATGATGAACTTCTCCTGGTCATTCAAGCCTTCCTGATTCTCCTGTATGATCATGTTGTCAATGTTGCGTTTCAGTACCTCGTTTTGCGTGTTCAATACGGTTCACTCCTTTGGAATTTATGCGCTTTCCGCACCTTCTACATGCCCCTGCGTCTAAAAAACGGAACATATATTACTAACCAGCTCCGTCAAATTTAAACGGAGCATCGTTAGATGCTACGGAAGTTCGTACATCTTCGAAAAGATACCGACCGTACCTATCGCTTTCGCTGGTCTTAGCCGCTACTTCCGATCGATCAGGATTCCCTTACTAAGGGACTTTTGCTTCTTATTCGTATTGACGAGCAAGGGCAGCTTTCTCGTTTCTTTCACCATAGGAGACTCACACAGCAAACAGACAGGCTCTGTTTCAAATGCAAAATCATCCCTGATCCAACCTTTACAATCATCCTTCGTGCATGACCATACTTCTGTCATTTCTTCGGGGATGCTTTCCATTGCGTTCTTACGCGAATACATGAACACTCCTCCTTGTCCTCGTCGCAGAATAATAAAACAAAACTGCCCTTAATGTTACACATTAAGGGCAGTCCGCCTTTTTGGTCTTACAGTTTTACAACGTTCTCAGCTTGTGGTCCACGGTTTCCTTCAACGATGTTGAATTCTACGCGTTGGCCTTCGTCCAATGTTTTGAAGCCATCGCCTTGGATCGCGCTGAAGTGAACGAATACATCGTTTCCGCCTTCAACTTCGATAAAACCGAAGCCCTTCTCTGCATTAAACCATTTAACAGTACCTGTTTGCATGGGGTGTACCTCCTTGAAGATTATTTACATGACCTTTTTTTACTTCGTAGACGAATAAAAAAATTCACATATTGTACAAGGTTACCTGAAATTTCAACCCTCTACAATATGTGAATTCAGGTCGATTTCGATAGTCCTATATTATCACACTTAGAGCGTAATGGCAAATGTTGAAGTCATATTTTGTGAGAAATCTTTTTTATTATATTATGCAAATATGATGAAAAATATAACATACGACCAAAATTTATCCTCGGATGAATTCGTCAATCATTCCGTTTTTACCCACTACGACTGGAGTTCCAGAATTGTCTCTCTCCAGCGAATGAGTACTTCATCTGGATCTTTTAAAGTGATCTTCACACCCGAATTTATCTCAGCATATTTGGCCGTATCCTCTCGAACCCAAACGACCTTGGCCTCAAAGCGTTCACGTGGATGAAGAGGCATAGAAAGCTCAGGCAACTTGGATAGCTCTAGACGTACATAATGAGCAACTCCATCATATAAAGCTACCAGCGTAGCTTTACCGCTACGGATAATATTTCCTGTTGTCTGTGTGCCCAACCAAAGAGACAGTCGCAATGTCTTCTGATCTATTGCAATAACCTCTCCTACACTCACCATCGCCGTATGCGGCCAAAGGTCTTCGGTTACGGTTAGTAGCATCATTGCCTCATGCTGTTTGTCCTCCAGATTCATCCCATTTAAGAGCTCATATAATGAAGAAGATATTTCATTCTGTTGAGTCACGCATGATCCTCCTTCCGTTCATAACCACTTGGAATACTCCATTCCTCAAGAATAACATATAGAATATATCTCTCCAATTACGACATATAAAAATGTCGCGAATTTTGATATCCCATGCTTCTTGCTAACATTATTACAGCTATTTTGATCCTTTTCCAAATGTTGTAGATTATTCTGATTTCCTATATTACAATGAGTATACCCAAAGTATAATTTTACATTTTTTTACATTAAAATCATAGTGATATACCTCGCAAGGGTGGTGAGAATCAAATGAACAAGCTGGAATGGATGCAACTCCAACGCAGATTGTGGAACCGAAGAATTATGAATACATACTGGATTATCGTCCTTGTATCGTTGATGACCCAGCTTGCAGCCTTGTTCATTATGATCGGTCAACCAATGCTTCAAATCAATGAATATATTATCTATGATGTGGTGATCCCTTTTGTCTTACAGCTTATCCTCATGGGAGCTGTCGAAATTATTATCCTTCGGTTAAAATGGGAGCACCCTTATCTTATTATCACAACAGGGATCGGACTCGCCTCCATTCTGATTGCTACATATTCAACCGTAGACGGATTCGAATATGTACTACTCTTTCCGATAATGCTGTCTTTAATCTATGATGAACATCGCAAACTCGTCTTTGCTCTGACATCTGCAGCGGTATGTTTAACGGTTCTATACCTCACGATTCCGCAGTTATATGAACGTACATCGATTAGCGACCTCATGATTTATGTTCTTGTCATGCTGGGTGCCTTCGGCATATTGTACGGGTTATTAGAACAGCGACGAGATCTGCTTAGATTTCTAGGCAAGGCAATTCAATCAGAACAGGATCTACTCATCCGAACAGTCATCATGGATCGACAGACTAAATTCGATGCACTGACGGATTTATATAATCATAAGACATTCCATGAATACTTAGACAATCTGATTGCCCAAAGTGACAAGTATGAGTTACCCCTACAATTAGCCATTATCGACATTGATAATTTCAAAAAAGTGAACGATACATACGGACATGCCGTTGGCGATATTATTCTCGAACGTGTAGCTCAGGTCGTGAAACAGTACATATTATCTCCAGATGATATTACGGCAAGGTTCGGCGGGGAAGAGTTCGCGGTAATCTTCGCAGATAAATCGCCAGCACAGGCGTTCGATTCCATCGAACGTATTCGAGCACAGGTCGAAATGTTACGCCATCATGAAATGAACGGCAAGAACGTAACCGTCAGCATTGGACTCGCCTCTTATCGCTACGGAAGTGGAAAAGCTGCTATATTCTCCGAAGCTGATTCCATGCTCTATGCAGCCAAACGAAGCGGCAAGAATAAGACGATCACTGCAGTGCAGCATCCCGCTGTTTAATCAGCAAGCAGATCCTCGTGAAATAGAGATCCCGCTTGCCTTTTTATTACATATGAAGAGAGGTCACTCTATGACTGAACATTTACTGTCGAGAATTGATCATATTCAAAAGAACAACGCTTTCTCAGGAACGATCCTTGTGCGTAAGAATGAGGATATCCTCGCAGACTCCAGTTTCGGTTACGCCAATCGGGCAGAACAACTGAGTAATCACACAGAGACACGTTACGGTATTGCATCAGGTTGCAAAATTTTCACCTCCATTGCTATTTGTCAGCTTATAGAGGATGGGAAGCTTTCGCTGGATTCTAGATTGCATGAATGTCTGGACGAATCATTTCCGCATTTCGATACGAATATTACGATACGTCACCTTCTGACGCATACGTCGGGGGTACCGGATTATTTTGATGAAGACGTCATGGATGACTTTGAACAATTGTGGGTTGAACAGCCAATGTACCATATGCGCAGACTTCACGATTTCCTCCCCCTATTCAAGCATGGTCAGATGAAGTTTGCTCCTGGCGAACGGTTTCAATATAACAATACAGGGTTCATTCTACTTGGATTAATCATCGAAAATATTAGCGGTATGAAATATACATGCTATGTACAATCACGGATTTTCGACACGGCAGGCATGAGAAATTCCGGTTATTTCGCGCTCGACGCGCTGCCTGGTAATACCGCGATTGGATACATCGATCATGAAGATGGCACTTGGAGGACGAATATCTATTCTCTACCGGTACAAGGTGGTTCGGACGGTGGAGCTTTTGTTACGGCGCCGGATATGATGAAGCTGTGGGATGCGCTCATGAATCACAAGCTGTTAGGTAAGGATATGACCACTGAGCTGCTCACTCCTCACACTAAAGAGGAAGATGGGAATTGTTACGGATACGGCGTGTGGATCGGGATGAAGAACAACGCAGTGTATAAGTATCATGTGATGGGTTATGATCCTGGCGTGTGTTTTCACTCCGCATATTACCCTGAGGCAGAAATCAAGCTTGCAGTGTGTGCCAATATCTCCTCTGGTGCTTTTGAGATGATGAGGGGAATAGAAGAAGAATTAGGACTTTGAGTGAGAACGGTCAAATGGATATTTAGTAAAAAAACGGCTACGCAAGATTTCAAACTTGTGCAGCCGTTTTTTTTATATTTTCAGACCATAGATCAGCGATACAGTAGACCTTCTCTAGCCTTCCGCATGTACTGCGTAATGCGCTTGAATACGGCTGTTGATCCACTCTCTCTTTGACAACAACCATGAGGCGTCTCGTGGATAGTTACTGAATGTAATCGGCTCCTCTAGCCCTTCCTCGAGCACATCCAGTACATATTCGCGTCCATAGATCTCTTCAAGCAGACGTAGTGCACGTAAATCCTGCAAAGCTTCTTGAAGCACCTCAAGACGTATAGATTCAATAGGTCCCTCCGCTCCTGGATACACCAAGTAGGCATCTCCAGAAGGGAATGCAGCATCCGCATCTGTAACCTGAAACGGATCAAGCATCTTTACAGCATACTGAGAATACCAGAAGTTGTAGCCCCAATGCAGAAATCCTGTGACATCATATTTGTAGAGCTGAATTCCCAGGATACGGTTGCGGGCAGAAGGCATACTGAAGAACCGGTTAGATACTCCCTTGTCCTGAGAACAGCAATAGTACGTCCACAAAGGAGTTACATCATGCTCAAGAAAAGCTGTAATATGGTCATTCGCTGGTACTGGAATTTGTACTAAACCTCTGGAGTAGAAGTCATAATCGGATAAGGCATCAATGATCGGGAAATCAGGCAGCAGCTCCCGCACAATTCGGCTGGCATTCTCGTATGATTCGAGCTGACTTATATTCGGTTCATCCGAAACGTGAAAATAACTGTTATTCTCTAGCCCATGTGCTTTGATCCAAGATGTTAACTCCGGCAAGAGTTGCTTTAAAAAACTATAGTACTCTTCGCCAGCAGCATCCGTCTCCCAGCCAAAAATCCGCTTATACTCCCCATTTACAGTAGCCATAATCTTTGGAGCATGCTTCGCTCCCCACTGTGTGAACAAGTGAGAGAATTCTAAATATTGGATTCCGTTCTTCTGGCATAAATCCACCCATTTCATTAATCGATCAAAGCCAAACTTATACCGCTGCCCATCCAACACCTCAACATCTAACAACTGAACGGTCGGACGCTCCCAGCCTACTTTTGTATCCAAAGGTGGGGTGAACAAAGGTGTAAGGAGCATGTTCACTCCATGTTTAACAGCCGTCTCCACATATCGATCTATTAGTTGCCAGTGCTCTTCGCTAAATACTTCGACTTGATACTGCGTTGCAAGGCAGTCTACATGGAACCATTCCGTATGCAGCAATTTCTGCTCAGGCAGATGTGCTGGAATTAATTCCAACTCAAACTTCTCCATCCCTAAGGATTCGCCTGTGGCATTCTCCAAATGAACTACAATCGGATATTTGTCTGGATTCACCATACCACTCGGTTCTACGGTGATCCAGATGGCCCGCCATTGTCCTGGTAAAGCAGCCAAAGTCTCACCTTCAGCTAAGGGATACAGGGGGTCAGGATATAGTCCCGGCGTAGACCGCAGGACGTGTTCATCATGGTCTGGAAATACAGGTAATTCAGAAGGAACAACGCCTACCCGCCTTACCGAAATCGATTCGGATAACGCTGACTCAATCCGTACTTGAATTCCTTTAAGCAGTCCGTCTGTGCGATAGGCAACTTGAAAGGAAAACGTCTCATTTAACAGAGCGCTCCCTTGCTTCGTTTCATGTTCAGTCCATTCTTGGTCAGGAAATATTTTAACTAATGAGCTAACGATGCGAGTTTCAAACTTTGGCATGATTGAAGTCTCTCCCCTTCTAGATTGTCATATTGAAGTTATGAAAGCGTTTTAATTCCTCTACCTCATCTTCTGCAAGCTACCACCTACTTCCTGCATTGAATGAATGAAAAGGCACTTTTTCACCCGCTTATTGAAATTTAAAATAAATCCTTCAACTGTAATCTAATGCTGCAACTTTGAAACTAGCCGTTCGTCAGTATATAAAATATGTGTTTAAAGGGGAGTTCATCATGAAAAAAGGGGTTCAGTTGCTTGCTGTTACGGTGTTTGCTCTCAGTATCATACTTGGTTTCCGTATACCGGACGTTTCTGCATTAAAATGCGCATCCCCAAGGCCTGTAATTGAGGAAATGGAGTATTCTACACTTACATTCAAGGGCACTCTTGTTGCTGAATCCAATAATATTCTAACCTTTCAGGTGTCCAAGTGGTGGAAAGGAGATTCTTCGCAATCCATAGTCATGCTTCACTCGAATTTTTGGACCTTTTTTGAGCGTGGAGAAGAGTATGTCGTGTTTGCTGGTAATCAAAACAAACAATTAAGCCCGCTGCTGTGCGGCAATACCGGTCCGGCAAAAGACGTGAATACCGAACTGCTTGGTCCCGGTACAAGTGTGATTCAGCCTATAAAATCGGAAGGGATTGAATTTGAAGCAGCCGTACTTGGGACGCTGATCATCACGATCATGAGTGCGATCGGTGCGATTCGGAGATTTTTTTGACAATGTAGATCCTACCCAAAGCGACAAGCGTTATTAGCCCCTTATGTCATTTTCAACAAACCCTCCAATCGGGTAACAAATAGTACACTTTCTTCGAACCATACGCTCTTTTCTTACGTAATAGAAGACTAAGCACACTATTCTTGTTACCAGGAGGTTTATCAATGAAACAATGGCTGGGGATCACCCTTGTGCTCCTATTCTTATCCGGCTGCTCGCTAGTAGAGGAAGTAAACAATTCGCTGGACTACACCGAACAGGCTACTACCTTTGTGAACGAAGCAACTCAGTTCGCTGGAACGATTCCCGATCTGGCACAGGAAGCTGCGAATAACCTTGATGCCAAGGAGAAGTTAACTGAGCAACTGGAGAATATGAAGACACAAATTGCAGAGTTCAATGGGTTAGAAGCTCCTGCATTTGCCCAGAACATTCACGAAACTTTAGTCGGCTATAACGAAACCTTAAGCGGGCAGATCGACGAGTATCGAACTCAAATCGAGAACGGGATCACCGATTTCAAGAACACGGAAATGGCGCAGACGCTGAGCAACATTCAAGAAACCATGGACCAGATTAAGAATCTGGCTCCATAAAAGAATAAGACAGGATAAAGGTCAGATTTCTTAATCTGAGGCCTCTTCCTGTCTTATTTTTCGGCATCTTACTATTCATGACTCGGATAAAGCTCGTTCAAGAAACTTACGGATTGGTTAATCAAGGCTTTCAACACGTCCGTATCGATATCTGCAAGCTTATTGATGTATACACACCCTTTGCCAGCGGTATACTTTCCGAATTCCTTTAACAACTCATCACGCTTTGTATCTCCTGTAGCAAAATACAGACTGATCTTCGCTTTACGAGGGGAAAATCCGACGAGCGGTGCATCTCCTTCGTGTCCGGTCTTATATTTATAATGATAAGAGCCAAATCCGATAATGCTCGGTCCCCACATCTTCGCTTCGTAACCTGTCGTTTCCGTAAAAATGTCCAACAGCCGGTACGCATCCTCACGTTTCTTGGGGCTATCTACATTCTCGATAAACTCCAGAACACTGTGATCTGTTGGTTTGGTTTTCAGTTCATACATTTTCGCAGTCACTCCTTATGTCGTAGATATTAACAAGTATCTCCAAGCTCGATTGCATTCAAAAGAAAAGGTGTTCCCTCCAAATAAGCCTTTATGTATGCTTGGGCAAGTGGCTGCTCTTGAACCAATCCATCCGTTTCTCTTGGATCAGAGGCGTGATGGCAATAGTTCTCAATCATAGCCATTATGAAAAAACACTCCAGCTGCTTTAAGTAATCGTTGTCGAGATTACGGACACTTTTATAACCTTCTATAAACGCATGCCTTGGCTTCGTATGAAGCCCCACAAGCGCCCCACCCATATCGAACAGAAAATACCCGTAACCACACATTCCGAAATCAATCGGATAAGGCATTCCATCGTTAAAAACAATATTGCCTGGATGAAGATCTGCATGGATCAATCCAAAGTTATGAATTTCTGGTCGCATGATCGAAAGCTCTGATACAATCTTGTTGGCCGCAGCCTGATATAATGCCCACCCCTCGGGTGAGAGAAAACACGAATGATATCGCTCTAATCTATTCATTTTCCTTCTGAAACTGTCAGCATCCCATGTAGGACGTACAAAATCAGACGCTGGAATGAAATTTACAGCTGCCTCGTGCAGCTTCCCCATCAATCGTCCCATGTAATAAGCTTGGCTCTCTGTAATTTCACCACTAGCATGTTCTCCCTCAACCCAGTGCATCATCGTAATAAACGGACGGCGATACCCTGCTTCTGTCTCCATCTCCAAGACATGTGCTCCATTACGGCTTACCACGCCGACAGGGACTGCTAGATCACTGCATTGGTTCAGCGCCTGAAGAAACTTAAGCTCGGAGATGATCTCTTCTTGGCTCATGTGATCCGAATGAATTCGGAGCAAGTAAGCTTCCCCGGTGCTTGTCTTTATTTTATATGTAATCGTATCGGAAAGTCCGATAAATTGAATCTGTTCCCATGCCAAATCATACTGCTGGAGCGCCGAAAGCGCGACGCCTCTTGCCCGGTTCAATAACGAATTCCTGTGAGCAGCGGTATCAAATTGAAAAAATGGCTTCATCTTCATTCCTCCCACATGGCTAACACGATGACTCCATTGTGAGGTAGTTATCTCCGAGATGATAGGTAGGGAATGATTAGAACGATGTTTTACATAAGTCATGTTGAGATGAAATCACAAAGAGCCACGTCAGCTTCCATACTTCAGCGTGGCCCTCGACATTTATTTCTTGGCATACACAATCTTCTTGATACTTTCAAAAGAAAGACAAAACTGATCTGCCAGTTGGTCCATCGATATACCGCCGGAATACTGCTTACGAATCTCTTCATTCCTGCGTTTTATATAGACTCTGGCACCCGTATTCTCTCCCCACTTCTTTCTTGATCCTTCCGGCTTCGGGACATAAATCATCCCACCATTCACATATTTCTGGATTTCCTTCAGAAGTTCTGCCGGGAATACCTCATCCGCATTCATATATTTCATACTCGCTCTGCTCCTTAAAAAGTAGTTGATTTCTAAGGTCGCAAAGTCTGCACGATAATTAATATACCCATCTCGGATTTATTAGCGGTTATGAATCATAGGCTCCATACATACAACCGCCTTGCTTATCGCACAAACCTGCATGGAGCGAGCTATCAATCTCACCATATAGTACCCCTCCCTTCTGGAATATTATCTCAAGTATATAATATAAGTGGACCTTATTTATATACTGTATCCATTAGGAGTGTTATGACATGAATAAAACAACAAACTTACGTGCCATTGAGGCGCTTGAAAATAACGACTATGACTCCTCTTTGCTTCTATTCAAACAAGCTGTCGAGGAATCAAGGAATATTCAGTCACTGAATAACTTGGCTTTTCTGTACATATCAGAGGGTATCCGAAATCAAGAGGGTTTCTGGGAGTGCGGAGATCTGCCAGCTATTGAGCTTCTAAGGGAGTGCACGTCCTTACATCCCAGCTCCCACTTTCCGTATAGCCTAATTGGGGAGGCCTATCTTAATTTAGAGCAGTGGCAGGAGGCTGTTCGGGCTCTGGAAAAAGCAGTCTCATTTGATCCGTCATCTCCTATTGCATATTACAATTTAGCCATTGCCTTCTACCAGCTTCATGATGTAGAAAAGGCCGCTTTCTATTTCTCCAAGGCAGCCGATAAAAGCGAACTTGCCAAATATGCTTATGCTAAATGTCTGATCGATTTAAATCAATTCAATGAAGCAGGACGAATTTTAGATGCACTGATCCATGAGACAGATGATTACGTTGGTGATGTAGAGATTGCTGAGTTGTATGTGGAAATGAAACAATACGGGCAAGCTGTTGTATTCTTCGAAAAAAGTTGGGATGAGTATGCGAAGGAGCCTGTATGGGTGGACCGGTATATTTATTCCTTACTGAAAATGGGACAACACCATAGAATAGAAACTTCAGTTCAACAAATAACAGATGATAACCTGAAACTAATAGAGGAAATACAAATGGACACAAGTGAAGACGAACACTGGAGCTTGGTCGATCGTGAAGAACGCATTCGTGAACTAGTCGCTGAGAATAACCACTTTCATCAGATTCAGCATCGTATATCCGTGGGATATACTCCACCGATGCATTTCCAGCCTTCGGTGCTCAGCGACTGCTACTGGTTTGGCTGTAAGAGGCATAGTCACCCCGAATATAGTCTCTAAGAGAGTGGACTATCTGGTTGTTTCCAGAATAAACTGGAAATCAATTAAGTTTAATAAAGGCAAAAATCAAAAATGAGTCCGGTACAATACCGAACTCATTCCACACATACTGCTTAATGAATTAACTGCGTCTAACTTTTGGGACCCACTTCAACAAAAGCGGTTTTTCTTTTGGCTGATAATCAATACTACGATCTTTTTAGTTAAAAATAACTGCGTCGAGCGAATATGCTCCTGCACCCATCAAAGCAACAGCGAGTGCCACCGCAATAATGAGTAAATTCAGCTCATATCCATTAGCCGTTGCCCAGTAACCGTTCTGTCCGTGAACTTTCACAATCGCTCCAAGCATCGCAAGGATAATTAGTGCAGCACCCAGAATCGTCAAGAATCCTGCAGCAAACAGCAATCCACCGACAAACTCCATTAGACCCGCAAGCACAGCCATGGTTACACCAGGCTTAATACCGATGGATTCCATCCAGCCTCCTGTTCCCTTTGGACCATAACCACCGAACCAACCGAACAATTTCTGCGCACCATGCGCTGCAAAAGACAAACCGACAACCAGACGAAGAATAAGCAAACCGAGTTCCATATTCATTATTATTTCCTCCATTATTTATATATTATGGTGATACATATACTCACTTCAAAAATCTTTATATTAAGATATAATCCCAAAAAAAATCGCTACAACATAAACAATTTAAGCTTACCCCTTTCAATTAACTAACTTTTGTATAGTTAATATCAACTTGTATAAAGATACTTTATTTAAGCTTAGCTGTCAACCATTTATGTACATCTTTTTTGTTACCATGTATTGCGTTTTGGGATCACACTCCATATAAAAAGCGTGCAGATACTAGTCTGCACGCTTACATCTACACCTGCTTCACAACAGGAATATAAATCTCCATAACGGCTCCCGTCTCTTCATGACATCGCTCATCATAGAATTCAAACTCCACTTTATCTGGAGCGTACTCGTAACCCGACCTAGGGAACCAATCTTCAAAAATATATCTCCATGTTCCAGCCACCGTCTGTACGAATCCCTGATTGGCATAATCGGCCGGGGGCGTCGTGAACACCGCATAGGTTGCTTCCGGCACCACTCCCTTGAACAATCCTTCCTCTCCAGACGGCAACTCATCTCCTTTAACCGCAGCAACATATGTGAAACTACCTGTCTCCATGTCGACTGGAAAGCATACAAAATACTCACCGTGCTCCTTCGGCTGAACCAACTCATACAGCTTGGCTTCTAGTCCCGTAATATCAAAATGGCTCCAGAATGCTGGAATTTCACGATCCTTACGATCTCGTTCCACCGTGGTTTCAAGCGCATAGCCGATAATGCTAAATTCCGGCTTCGTTACGATTCTTGGCTCCAATATAACGCCCCCTGAAACTTGAAGTTTCTTATATAGGGTAAGATCGACCTTACCCGGAATCTGTCCACTCGAGTGCTTACGATACTGCTCTGGGGAGCAGCTATAAACCTTCCGAAATGCTTTACCAAATCCCGCATGCGTCTCAAATCCATACTCCATCGCAATGTCAATGACCCGCTTTCCCTTAGCCAGCTCAGCCGCCGCGTGAGCTAGACGTCTCCTTCTGACATATTCCATGACAGGCAAGCCGACATATGCGGCAAAAAGTCTATAAAAATGGTACGGTGAAAATCCTGCAATGGCGGATATCTCCTCCACCGTCATTTTGTCTTGAAGATGTTCCTCAATATAATCGATACTCTTCTGAAAACAATCCATGTAGCTCACGCAAGCGCGCCTCCTTAAGGTCGGTAACTGTATTGTATCACCGCAGTTCACCCCAAGGCTGATCTAAAATTGTCATCTTTAGTGTGGAGAAGAAATAGAACACAATAAAAAACGGCGAAATCGCCGTTTACTTTATTGCCTATTTATCATTTAGGAAACTGTGGATTCATATCCCCTAATAGGTGTTAGTACGCCGCCATCCATTTCGCACACCGTATCACAGAGCACTTCAATATCCTCCGCATAATGGGATGATAGAATAATAGTAATACCTTGCCGATTCAGTTCCTTCAGAATCTCTCGGATCTCAAGTACGCCTTGTTTATCCAGTCCATTCATTGGTTCATCCAGGATAAGCAGCTTGGGTTTCTCCATTATTGCTTGAGCTATACCTAACCGGTGGCGCATACCTAGTGAATACTTACGCACATGCTTCTTACTGTTAGGGTCCAGCCCTACTCGAATCAGCGTCTGGCGAATATCATCATCCGATATTTCACGACGTATTGACGCCAGTAATTTCAAGTTTTTAAATCCACTTAATGAGCCGATGAATCCGGGGTCTTCTATAATGATGCCGATGTCCTGCGCTGCCGCTGGCCTAACAGGCTGTCCCTTGATTAAAATTTGACCTGAACTAAGCTGCATGAATCCACAGATGCATTTAAACAGGACCGTTTTACCCGATCCATTACGGCCAATAACCCCATGAATTCGTCCTGTCTCAAATGTAACGGACACATGATTTAATGCCGTTGTTTCCTTAAATCGCTTCACGGCGTCCGTAACTTCTATTATATTAACCGTCATAAGGAGGATCTCCTTTCCTGAACATCAACATCCTTCATGCAATACACTTTTACTGAAATAATACTCATTAGTACAATAGCCCCGAACAAACAACTTATAGCATACAATGGAGTTGGCATTGAACTTGTATTTCCCCAATCCAGATAGAACATGCTTGTCCAACTGAGTGGTGATATATAGTAAACCATATTTCCAAAAGATAGTTTTCCGACATAAACGGCAAAGTAAGCGATACATGTAAATACACCAGCCGCAATGAGTCCGCTTAGTCTACCTAGCACTACATTGAAACAAAAGATAAGTACACCCATAAATAACGATACAAGCCAGAACAAACCGAAACTAATCAGCATCGCCTCCATAGCAGAGAACATACTGATGACTGGATCTTTTATATAAGAATATGATTCTATATTGTACTTAGCAGGACTTCCTGGATCATATGCAAGCGTCTTCAACACAGCTCCCCAATCCAAAGAGAACTTCAGATTCGGAATAAGCACCACCATCGACATAAGAACAAAAAAGGCAGTATATAAGAAACTCGTAATTAATATATATAGAAGCTGTCCTAAAACCCAGTTTCTTCGACTCGTGCGTACCATGAGAAAAGGAGTATGACTGTCCGTAAATGGTGCGTCACTAAACAACAATGTTGTCAGCACTCCATAAATCATAAATATAATAGGCATCGTCAGTAAATAAGGGAACACCCATGGGGTTACATTCACACCTACAGCAGATGCGTAATCAGATATCCAAGCAAATATCCAAATCGCAAATGCCAAAATAATAGCGGCAATCGTATACATCCGAGGTGTCACTGACCATTTTAGTAAATTAACACGGGCACATAGCCATATTGTTGTCCAATTAGTCATACTGCACCCTCCTGCGAATCTGAACTACGGTCCCATATCCCATCAACAAGCATAGAACAATTACAGTCCCAAGCTTAAGAAGCAGCGACAATAAAGGTGACCCCGCATGATATGGTCCTTCCACAATCCAAACTAAGCTAAGAAATTCCGGTATCCCCCATGTTCTTGTTAATCGGAAGAGAATAAAATAAAGTACAATTGGAGCTGCTAAAGTTGAGAAGGGATTAGGAAAATACGCAGAAATCCAAAGTGCCGCTACGGCGAATAAAGCCGATGACAACGATATATGAAGAGCATAACTAAGAAGATAAGTTACTGGCATCCCTGCTTCTAACAATGGGGCATACGGATCTCCCGAACTATTCAAAGCATTGTATAAAGGTAACTTAACAAGGAGCAGAATAGCGTATAACAAGATACCTGAAAAGGTAGCTAATATACCGGTAATCGCACTAACAAGTACCTTAGATAAAGCGTAATTACGAATCCCTGTACGGATCATCCAAAAGCCTGCAGAACGTTCCTCCCACTCCATTGCAAAGCTCATGGCAAATGGAAGCAAAGGTAAAACGCCCATAATAAGTACCATATTTCCGCTACCAGATATCATGAATACGGATACGACATCGGAGTCTGAATTCATCATTCCGAAGGATGTCAAGAATAGTACAGTTATAACACCAAGGACGCTGAATACAAAACGTCCCGAGAATAGAGACCGGTAGAAGTTCGTTGCCGTCAGGGATAAGAATTGTTTCAACTGTATATCACCTCATTCCCGACAGCTTGTCACCAGTGATTGCATTGACAACATATTGACCGTAATCATCGGATTGATAGTTTCCTATGCCCTTGTCATTTGCGTACTGAGGTTTGGTGATCGTAAATACCCAGGCAGGTATCAAATCAAATATAGCTTCTTCCTCTTTTCCCTTAACGGGAACAGACACATAGAGAAGTTCTGCCGAGGATACTTTGGTTCCCTCCTCTAGGATTAGATCCTTATATTCCTTTAGTAATATCTTCATGGCATCCACTGCACTGATTAAAGATTCAGGCTCCCCAGACTTAGCTTTAGGAATATCAAAAAAATGTCTTGCTGAAATATTGTTAACTCCATCCTTCTGATACGTAACAGTAAGGATCGGATTGTTGCTCATAACATTACCTGCAGCACCTTCCGCAGTACCCTTGCCCAGAAACCATATTGTACTATTCACAGGCAGTTCATCGATTTGTTGGCGAAAATAAAACCTGTAGCTCTCGTCTTCTACAGTAAAATCATACGATTTCACTTCCTCTTCATTCATCATCTCCTCAAGGTAATAGTTATAATGTTCTTTCATCGTCTTCAGATCCATAGCGTATGATTCCACGAGTTTAAGTTTAGACAAGCCAATCGATGACATAAGATGCTCTACACTTGCCAATGCTTCAGCATAACATGCGAAGGATAGGTTCGCAGATGATGAATAATCACTTCGTCTCATACTTCTAAAAAATTGTTCTGTCGTGTTTGGTGGTCCAATGGTATTAGCAATTAATTCTGGTTTATTCTGATCACCGTCTTTGATTACCATATAACTCAATCCACCATTCGTAGCTCCCTTAACTCCAAAGCTCCTTCCACCATCTAAAACAGTAAGGTATTCATCCATAGAGGAGGATTTCGCTATGAAGTATAGACCTTCAGCCATAGGTTTTTGTTCAGTGATGTCATTACGCAGAAGCTCTTTAGCTACCGTGTCTGGATCAAGCTCAAGAAACGTAGCCGTGTACTTCTTCGCAGAAGTTACAGTAGACACTTTTGTTGAATCAAAGGTAATTGAAAGATTTTTCGGCATTTCCACCGATTCTAGATAGGTGTTCAAATCTAATTGTTCTATGCGTTTGGTGTCTCCTGCTGGTTCATCACAAGCAACCACAAGTAGTAAAATTAAAACCATAAATAACACAGAGATTTTTCGCATAGCTGAACATTACCCCCTTTAGAACTTATTAATGGTAAAAATTTGTCGATTAATATAACAAACACCATTCGGTGTATTTTGGTTACGCTTTGAATAAAAAATTAAAAATGCCAATATCGTTCTCTATTAAAAAGAGTGAATTCCAATAAACAAAAAAACAGGGAGCCCTCTAGGCACCCTGCATTGTAACTTTCTAATAACCTAACTACCTTAATCACCCTATTCCTTACTTACTTCAAACTCGACCAAATAATCTGCTTCGTACCCAGCACAGACTCCGGAATCCACGAATACACAGAAGGCACGAATAAGACGACAACCAGCTTCTCAACCGGATCAACGAATAACGCGGATCTTCCCGAACCTTCTAATTGGAACGTTCCTTGCGACTCGAAAGAAAGATGATCAATCGCAAGATCAAGCCCTAGGGCATGACCCTTATCTTTAATCATGCTGCCCCAGTGGTAAGCTGGAACATTGAACAAATGACGCCGGGTCAGCAGTTCTACCGACTTTCTCCCTAGAATACGCTGACCCTCGAAGCTTCCTCCATTCAGCAGCATTTGTCCGAACTTCCACATATCATACAAGGTCGAGTATAGACCACTGTCCGAACGTGGAGGCAGCGAGGCATCCCATGCTTGGTCTGACAGCCGCTCGACATCCCGCTCATCCACCGTACACACTTCGGAATGAAGTTCTACAGGGACATCAAAGAAGGTCCGATTCATACCTAGTGGCTGCAAAATATGCTCCTTCACATACTCTTCATACCGCTGGCCCGATACACGAGTAACAATCTCTCCAAGCAGGGCAAATCCTACGGTTGAATAGTTATAAGCTTCTCCCGGTTGACATACGAGCGGTCCCTGCAGCACTTTGGGAATCCAGTTCTCCATGCCTCCCGCACCCCACCACTCACGCGGATAAGGCTCATTGTAATATCCATTAACCGGCATAATACCAGATGTATGTGTTAAAAGGTGGTACAGTTTAATTCCCTGGTGCATTGGATTATTAAACTCTTCGAGTATAGTAGCTACTGGCTGGTCGACGTACAGTTTACCATCCTCTATCAACTTCACAATGGATACACTTGTGAACGCTTTCGTAATTGAGGATAACTTCCTTATCGAATCCGGCTGTAATTCCCCTTCACCGCTTGTTCCATGGAGTGCTCCCATCGATCTCCAGGCGGCAACCTTGCCCTCATGGGCTACGAGATAACTCGCTGCTTGAATCTTCTTCTGCGAGATCAGCTCCTGAAAATGTTGATCTAACTTCCCCAGCTGCCTTGAATCCATATGTACTTCTTCAGGTGATACCTCCGTTGTTCCTTCTATGACGCGCCAAGTATCCGTTAACATATCCATCCACTCCCCCACCTTCCTAAATTTCGGAATAATGAACATATTTTAACGAACCGCGCGCCCCACGTCTATACGTGAACGAAAATAAAACCGATGGCTTCATGCCACCGGTTTATCCACTCGTTCTAGCCTATGTCCATGCCCATAAGAATCCATCTCGATCCCATGCAATCCGGCCACCGTGCAGTTTCCGAAATGCCTTCTTCACGTCTTTGGACAGCGATGAATTCCCGTTATCATTAACAAAAACAAACTGCTCTCCGAAGTGTGACTTTACGTATTCAATCGCATCTTCCTGTCGCAGTGTGCCTGTGAACTTGATTTCATTCACCATCCACTCTGCAACTTCCTGTGCCGTCACTTCCACGAGCTTCACCTCCCTGTCATCCTAGGATGCCTGCTATGATTATAGCATACCCGTAAGGTACCTCTCGGGAAGATAACAGAAGATGTTCGCATACTACATATCGTATTTGAAGACGGTCCCCATAATGGTCGACGACGGACCATATTGCTCATAAGCTTCCACCGCATTATCCAGCGGAACGATTCGGGAAATTAGCGGCTGAATCGCTAGTCTCTCTTCCGCAAGCAGACGTATGTATTCCGCCACATTCCTTCCTTCTGTCCAGCGAACGAAGCCCATGGGGTAGTCTTTATTGTCAAATTCATATCCCCGGTCATAACGCCCGGGACCTCCAGCCCTTGATATAAGCACCTGTGCCTCTTTGCCGAACATCAGCTCACGCGAGAAATTCATGGTCAGATCCCCAACAACCACAACCTTCCCTTTATCACGGATCCATTTCAATGCCGAATTGATTAACGTTTCTCCCGGACCACCCGCACACAAAATCACACTATCCGCACCATAGCCACCTGTAGTAACTAGGATCTGCTTCTCCAGCTCTTCCTGGTTGTTGTACACATGATCGATATGCTGCCGCATCTGAAGAACCCGATCTCTGTTCAGATCCAAGCCTAGCACCTGATTCGCGGCTGCTGAAGATATTTGCGCGATAATCTGGCCCAAGATACCAAGACCCACGACAACCGCCGATTCTCCAAACCGGAGATCCGCTATGCGTAATGCATGAATGGCAATCGCTCCAAGTCCTGCAAAGGCCGCTTCTTCTGGACTTACATGATCTGGCACAGTTGCTGTCAGATTGGACGGTACTACAAGCTCTTCAGCATGGCGTACATATGGCGCTCCATAACAAGCAACCCGTTGTCCCACCTTAAGACCCGTGACCTGGTCACCTAATTCCACAACGATACCCACTGCGCTGTAACCGATTACAATCTGTTGCTCTTTAGAATTCTTAATCATACTCATTTCTGTCCCAGGACTAATAGCCGAATATTCTGTACGAATACGTACATGTCCAGACGGAAGAGACAGCCTCTCAATATCTGCAATGGCTACCTTGCCAAACTGTGCGACAACTGCTTTCATCATCTTTTGTTCCTCCTAACTCACCCTATTTCCCTGTGTTCTTTCGATATTCACTAGGTGAAACTCCGCAGTACTTCTTAAACGTTGTTGTAAATGTGGAAGAATTCGTATACCCCGTCTTCTCACCGATTTCTGCTATGCTGAGATCTGTATTCTCTAGGTATTCTCTGGCGTGAGATAATCGAACCTTATTAAGATACTCCACGTAGTTAACCCCAAAGGTCTTTTTGAAATAGTTCGAGAAATACTTCGAGCTGGTATCTAGCACCTCAGCCATATGATCCAAGTACAGATTCTCCATATAATGAAGCTCAATATATTGGGATATGAAGGCCGGATTCAACTTACTCTTCGAATCATGGTTCTGCATGGCAGCGATCCGTCGCAGCCCTTCCATCAGAACCTCGCGAATTTCCTGATAGTTGTAAGCACGATGCAGCTTCTCTATGATTTCTGTTTCCAGACGGAACAACTCTTGGCGATTATCTTCCGATGAATTAATTTGTTTAAGTACGATAAAAAACATCGACTGCGCAATATGTAGCATCTGGTGATAGTGAATGCGTAAACTTGCATTTTCCTCAATAATTTTATCGACGATCTCCAGCGCCTCGTCCGTTTTGCCGGTCATGAGACAGTTAGACAGCTTCTCCATTTTTTGCAGTGGAAAATGAATCCCCGGTACAAAACGAATGGCTTCCGTATCTGTCACCCATTCCTTCCTGTTAACGTTCCGATACAGAAAACCATTCTGGATATCCTGGTAAGCTTCGCGGCAGTTGCTAATCTTCGAGTCAAAGACTCGGCTAATACAGCCCCATACTTTAAAGGAGCTGAAGGTTGTCTTCTCAACCTGCCGAATATAGTTCTCGTAATGCTGAAGTACCTTCTTCCGATCCGACGGATGATCCATTCCCATAAGCATTAGAAATTTAAGATGATCCTCATGAAATACGACGACATGAGCTAGATTCTCCTGAACACCACTTTGAATAAGTTCCGTCATTTCCTCCACCGACAGTTCTAGCTGTTCACTAACTTCTACCGGTTGAAGATAAATCGCCGCCATGACAAAGTATCTGCGCTGAAATAAATAGGCATAATGATTCTGCATCTGTAATTCATATTCTTCAGAGTGTCGATATCCATCAAGCGTCTGCAAGAACACACCTCTGCGAATTTCGGAATCCACAAGTCCCATCTGACTCTTAAGAGATTCGTTCTCCCGCTGCATTTTGACAATTCCACTCTGGATTTTCACAAAATCATTACCCTTAACATTAGAACCCCCAAGAATCTTCAGTATCCCCTTCACTGGCCTATATAGATAGATACTGAGTAGGACTGACAAAATGACTGCCAGCACAATTGCACCATACATGATCCATTGGTTCGCACTTGTCACCGAGTGAATGTTCTGAAACTTGTAAGGTAGCTTATTAATATAAATAAATCCGTTATAATCCGACTTATAAAAGTTATATTCGAAATTCTCATGCGTCAGTGACGCCTCGCTTGAAGGGTTGAAATACACATCGTTCAGAATTTTCACCAGATCCAAGTCCTTCTCTGTGCTGAGAATAACATTTCGGTTCTCATCAAGCACCATGAGGGATGCATCTGGGATCATACCCTTTAGATCGATACTGTTTAATAGTTTGTTTACATTGATTAGTACCATCAATTTCTTATTAGACATTCGAATATTGCTGCTATCCACCGCTACTATGAGGTTCTTCTTATGCCCTGCAGTCATTTCAGAGTAAGTTTCAGCAGGAAACACGGTGAAATCATGCTCCGAGCGAAGGAAATTGATCCAGAATACGGAGTTATATTTACCCGACATGTATTTTCGGTCGAATAATGCCTCCATGCTACTCGTTCCATGTGGAGTAATTGCCAGCTTATAATCGTAAGTAATAATGGCATCCTCTACAAAATCCATCGTGGACACCATACGGCCCAGACTGTCCTGCAGATCTAGAACCTTCTCCATATCCGGCTTGCCATCACTGTCCATAATCTGCTCATACGGCAGCGCATGAATGTTAAACATCAGGTTGTTAATGGAAGTGAAGCTGCTATCGAATGACTGAATAATATTTTTGATGACCATTCGGTTGTTCTCTGTCACCTTCTCGTATATGCCAGAAATCGAATTCTTGTATACGATGTAGTTGAATATAAACATGATGCCGACGACCAGCTGCAGAGCGAAGAAAATTTGCAACAGTCCTCTGTTAGCGATCAATCGATTCACACGGATCACCTCTCTTGATGTCCCTTCATTAACACCATGTTATACTCAACCCGGCTGTACGTCACCCTTTTTCGGAACCAAGCATAACCCCTTTGGCAAAATACTTTTGTGCAAATGGATAAAGGAGAAGCACCGGTATCATCGACAGGACGATTGTTGCATTCTTCATCGCCTGTGGAGCGAGCGCGGCAGCATCCACGAGATTCGTATTGTTGTTGTTATCTGCGAAGATCAGCATGTCTCTCAGAACGACTTGAAGTGGATACATCGTAGAGTCATTCAAATAAATTAGCGGAATAAAAAAGCTATTCCAATGGCCCATGAAGTAGAAAAGTCCAATCGAAGCAAGTGCTGGTTTAGATAACGGGATGATAATCTGGAACAGAATACGATATTCTGATGCCCCGTCTACTACAGCAGCCTCTCGAAGCGATTCCGACATATTCTCATAGAAACTCTTTAGAATGATCAATTCAAAAGTCCAGATTGCATTCGGTAGAACCAAAGCCCATACGGTGTCAATCAGTCCCAATTCTTGTACGATCAAATAATTCGGAATGATACCTGGATTCAGAAACATCGTGAGAATGATTGCTAACAAGAAGAACTTACGACCGAAGAAGTCTTTACGAGCCAGTGGATAAGCCGCAACGGCTGTAAACAACAGATTAATCGTTGTTCCAAGGGTCGTATAGAAAATCGTGTTAAGATACGCACGTGGAATACGATCATCCTTAAGCACCTGCGCATATGCATCCAGATTGAACCCTTTGGGCAGTAATGTTACTTTCCCTTGAAGCACGGACGCCGTGTCGCTAAATGAAACCGCCGTAATATAAATGATCGGATACAGGATAACCACCGAGAGACACAACATGATAATCCCGTTGATAACAGAGAACAGCGAGAAGTCTTTTACATTCATTTTTTTACTTACCACAAGCCATTCCCTCCAATCTTTTTACTCATGAAGTTCGAGGAGAGCAGCAACACCATGGCTACGACGGCTTCAAACAACCCTACGGCTGCGGCATAGCTATAATTGGCTTCCAGAATCCCCTTCCGGTAAACGAAAGTAGAGAACACATCTGCCACTTCATACGTCATCGGATTATAGAGCAAGAGAACCTTCTCATAGCCGATGCGCAGCATTTGGCCAGTCTTCAGAATAAACATAATAATAATTGTCGGCATAAGAGCTGGAATCGTGATCCTAAAAATCATATGACGCCGCTTGGCACCATCGACTTTGGCCGCTTCATATAGCGAAGGACTAATTCCTGCAATAGCAGCCATGTAAATAATAGCTTCGTATCCGGTATGGGTCCAAATGTCGGAAGCGATATAAACCGGACGGAACCATGCCGGATCTATTAGAAAATAAGTCTTCTCAAAACCTAATGCAGCAAGAAGCTGGTTGATAATACCGTTGCTCGGTGATAGAAAGTCAATCAGCATGCTACTAATGATAACAACGGACAAAAAGGACGGGAGGTAGCTGATCGTCTGTACCGATTTTTTGAACCATTTGATCCGCACCTCGTTGAGCAGAACAGCCAGAATGATCGGAAACGGAAATGAAAAAACGAGTGAAAGCACGCCAAGTGTTAGGGTATTCTTGAACAACAGCCAGAAGTCCGGACCGCTGAAAAAGTTAATAAAGTGCTTCATCCCAACCCATGGGCTTTCCATTATTCCGGTAAATACACTATAATCCTTAAAAGCAATGAGCATGCCGTACAAAGGTCCGTAACGGAAGATCAGATAAAATAAAAAGCACGGTATAAACAGGATCAATAGCTGGCGATCGCGTTTCATATGCTGAAATGCTGTTAGCTTCCGACCTGTAGCCGTCCTTTTAGGTGGTTGTTCCCTGCCTGTTTCGATGCCGGCGCGTGCCATGATGTTCCCTCCTTTAGATGAGGAGCAGCACCCGGGCAACTCCTCCCGAATGCTGCACTCACCCTTATAGTTACCAATCAGATAGCCGTAAGGCTGTTGTTATTATTTCGTGGATGCATCGAAACGTTGTTGTGCGGCGTTGAAAATCTCAACCATCTTATCAGCGCCTTGAGCAGCAGCCGTTTTTTGCCATTCAGCCCACTGTGCATCTCCATAACCTTTGTTCAGGACATACTTGGAATTAAACTCATTAGAGCTCTTCTCAAGATTCACTTGAAGCTCAGCAATTGTAGCGGATTCTGCATCGGTAAAGTTAAGTACCGGGTCTAGTGGTTCAAAGCTGTTCGCGTTCATACGCTTGTCTTGAGCCTCTTGTTCCTTCTCGGTAAAGTTGTAATACACACTTCTTCTATCTGGGTTCAAGTACATCCCTTCGAGCCACAGACCATACTTATCTTCGAGCACGCTGATATCTACTAAAGGCACATCGGTCAGCTCAGGATAAACAGCTTTGTCGCCTTCCATCTTAAACGTTTCACCTTCTACCCCCATCGTAACGAGCGTTGCACCGGATGGGCTAGTCAGATAATCGAGCAATTTCAAGGCAGCTTCCTTGTTATCATTATTCGTTACGGTAATCCCAAAGCCGGCATCAATTTTCGGAAGACTCATACCGTTACCCGTTGGTCCAACCGGATTTCCATATCTCAAATCATATTTAGGGTTCGTGTCTTTGATCTGGTTGTAGAACATGTCAAGACGTCCAATCCAGTCGTACGTTACAAACGCTTTATTGCTTGTTGTCATTTTGGAAGTCCAGCTTTCCTGTGTATCCGTCAGGAATTCAGGATCGAGCAGCCCCTCTGTATACAGCTTTTTCATGAAGTCTAGCATCTCTTTATGTTCAGGTTGAATACTTGCGAATTTCCACACCTTAGCTGATTCATCATAATAAACCGGATAGTTCGCACCACCGATTCCCCAACCGTACGCCCAGTCACGGAAAATGTACTCTTTATTTTTGGATGCATAAGGATATGAATCTGGATACTTTTCTTTCAGCGTCTTCAAAGCTTGATAGAATTCTTCTGTATTCGTCCATTCCTTAATGCCCAATTCATCAAAAATATCCTTCCGGTACATAAAGCCATGGTTTACATCCCGGTTCAGGTTGTGAATTGGCCAGGCATATAAATTCCCCTTCTCGTCACCGTAAGAAGATAGAACCGATGGGTTCTCTTCCATGTATAATTTTTTGAAGTTCGGGAGCATATCCGCATACTCGTTAATCGCTACAACCGCATTTTGCTTGCCGATCTTCTTCAGCTCATTCGGTCTGAGTCCGTGGAAAATATCTGGAAGTTTACCTGAAGCTACAACTACTCTTAACTTATCCTGAAAAGTTGCCTTGGAATAAGCCTGAAAATCAATAGTGATTCCTGTACGCTTCTCGATCTCTTTCGCAATGAGCGATGTGTTCAGATCTGTTTTATCACTTGGCAGCATCCAAGTAATCTTGGTAGGCTTGTCGACCAGTGGCAGTGTCAGACCGCCCGTATCTCCATATTGGTTCGGATCTACAGGTGCTGTTTCTTTAGGTGGTGTATTGCCCCCTGCTTCGGGTGCGGGTTCTTTACTTCCACCGCCTCCACCACAAGCTGCTAATAATGATGCAAGCATCGTTAACACAAGCGCCATGCTAAACCATTTTTTTGACATTTCTGTTCCTCCCTAATGGATCATCCATAATAATGGTGAAACTTTGTAAAATCTCGTTTGATTAACCCCCAGCATTTTTAATCAACATCTCATGCAACTTTAGAGACCATTTCTGAAATTGTACTGAACTGCCTCCCTTCGTGATGAACCACCCCGCTTTATTTGAGGTTGAAATACATCAAATGGTAGACAACCTTTTTCCGAGTGCGAGGTTTCATTTTTCTACCCATCCACATCATAAAAGCGCTTTCAATTTTGGTAAAGAATTGTATTTCACCAGCCTGTGATTTCGTGATTACTTCTTACGCAAAATATCAAAAAACGGCTATGTATCAAGGGTTTAAGTCGTGTGGAAAATGCTAAAGAGGTAGAAATACAGAAAAAAAAGGACTGATTCCCGCACGAAATCATTCCTCAAAACAACTCATTTTCCTTCCCTGACACTTTCACCAATCTCCCATATCAGGGAAGGGTTAACTGGATGTATTCCGTTATGATGTAATGAGAGATTAGGAAGGTCATTAATAAGCTATAGCTTTACAGCATTTCCTATGGCTCTACTCTCTTCTGCCGCCTCTAGAAATCGAATGACTTCAATAGACTGCTCGAATGGAAGGCTCGATTGACCGGATGCAAACATAGGAATGACCTGCTCCAATAAATCTGCATAGAACGGCTTTCCTGAACTTGCTGCATCCACATAATCACTTCCATGGGTACGATGGATCAACGCCCCGAATTTGTAATTCCCTTCTCGGTTTCCACGCACAGTACCCAATCGTCCATCGTTCCAAGTTCCTATGATCAGGTCATGCCCTTCTGTTGAGGCCACCGCTACTTCTCTGCAGCCAGACCCCATAATGGCGTAGAGCATTTCAGCTGCATGAATACCATACCAAAAATAACGAGATTGGGTGTGCTCAATCTCCATAGGTCCATGTACATCTGCTCCAATGATCGCCCCCATCTCTTCCTTGAACAGCTTTTCACTTAAACTGGCCGCATAACGCAAAGAAGAAGAGCTCATGACTGGAATGGCATGTCTCTTCGCAATTCTACCGATGTCTTCTGCTTCAGATGACCGAAGGGCTAGCGGTTTATCAATAAATACAGGTTTACCGTAAGAAGCTATTCTTCGGAATAAATCCAAGTGAACCCGTCCATCTGCAGCTATGAGCATAATGGCATCACTATGCTCTGCTACCTCTTCTGGAGTTTCCACAATCTGAACACCGTACTGTTCCTGAATATCCTTGGTAAATCCATCGACCCGCGAAATACTCAGATGAAAATCAGGTGACCCACCCGGATATGCCAGCGTTACTCGGGCTCCAGGGACATGAAAGGGCTCCTCTGTATCATGAAGCAGTCTTGTAAATGCAATCGCATGTGAAGTATCAAGGCCAATCAATCCGATCCGAAGAGAGGTCACTTTATTTCGTCCTCCTTCTGGGTACTCTTTGCGCCCTTCTCCTTCACATTCTTGCTTCCCTTTCCATACAGATCCTTCAATATCTTCTTCCCTGTAGGTGTCTGTGCAAGTCCACCTTGAGCGGTCTCCCTGTGCTTCGCAGGCATTGCGGTCCCGACTTCAAGCATCACCCCAACCACTTCGTCAGAAGGAATGACGCTACGAACACCAGCCAGTGCCATATCGGTAGCAGCAAGGGCTGACACGGCGCCGAATCCGTTTCTTACGATGCATGGAATCTCAACGAGACCTCCGACTGGATCACATATTAACCCTAAGGAATTCTTAAGCGCAAGACCGACTGCATGTACCGCCTGCTCCGGCGTCCCACCTCTCAGTTCCGTAAGTGCACCAGCAGCCATACCAATGGCTGAACCTACCTCAGCCTGACAACCACCCTCCGCGCCAGAGATGAATGAATTGTTCGCAATAACATAACCGATCGCCCCTGCACAGAACAATCCCATAATAAGATGTTTATCATCCCACTTGAATCGTTCCTGCGAACTGACAAATACACCCGGTATAATACCGCATGATCCAGCCGTAGGGGTCGCAATAATTCTACCCATAGAGGCATTTACTTCAGAGACAGAAAGAGCGTAGGCAAGCGCGGTACAGGCTTCCGTACCAAGGGAAGCTGTTCCGCTCAGCATGTACTCACTGATACGGACAGCATCACCGCCGGTTAAGCCACTTCGGGATGGAACAGGCTCGTGAATGCCACGATGTACTGCTTCCTTCATAATGTTGTAATAGTCCGCCATTTGCTTAAAGATTTCCTCTTCGCTTTTTCCCGATTCCTTAGCCTGCTCACTTAGCATCAGTTGCCCGATCGTAACTCCATCCTCACGGCAACATTCGATTAGCTGTTGTAGTGTAGAGAACTTCATTCTGCACCCTCCTCTGACGTCAAATCCGCAAAGACGACTCGATGAACATGACCTAAACCACGAATATGCTCCATGAGATCATTAGGCACCGCTTCGTCAGTCTCCACAACCGTAATAGCTTCTCCACCTCGGCCTTTTCGATCCACATCCATATATCCGATATTGACCCCACCACTACCAAGAATTTTGGTAATGTGAGCAACCATACCCGGTGTATCTTGATGGAATACAACTAAGACCGGATAATTCATCGTAAATTTCACGTCAAATCCATTCACGCCTAAGATTTCAACGTTGCCGCCTCCAATCGAAGCACCAACCACGACATCTTCCCGGCCGTTGTCATCTTTCAGCTTCAATAAGACCGTATTGGGATGAAAGGCTACGTTCTGAGCTGTCTTGAAGGTCAACTTCATTCCTGCCTCTTCCGCAAGCGTAATGGAATCACGAATACGCATATCATCCGTAGCAAAATCCATTAAACCACCGACCACCGCCAGATCGGTCCCATGCCCCCGGTAAGTGTCGGCAAAAGAACCATAAAACACGATTTCTGTTTGAGTGGGAAACGCTCCAAAAATGCGCCGCGCTGCCCTACCTATTCGAACAGCGCCCGCCGTATGGGAGCTGGACGGACCTACCATACTCGGTCCAATAATTGAGAACACATCTTTAAAACGCACAGCGTTTCCCCCGTTCATCTTGGTGTTTAGACTGGCCTTCTACTCAGCCAACCAATCATTTAAATGCTCTTTAACAAAATCATCATCATTTAGATGAGGATAATCTCTACACACACGATCAATTTCTTCTGACTGACCCGGTGATAATGTTTCATTCGGGTTCAAACACCATATTCCTTTAAGCAAGCCCTGTCTTCGAAGAACTTCATGAATACCTGGAATACAGCCATGGAATTGGTGTGCCGGATCGAAGAAGGCCGCGTTACTATCGGTGACCTCAACATTTCTTATTAACCATTCTGGAGCAATAGCCCCTCCGCGAACCTGTTTAATTTCTTCTAGCAACTCCACTGCTTTACTTGTCCACACGGCCCAATGACCGAGCAGGCCTCCGATAATAGGCTTCTCAACGATTTGGCCATCTACATGGAAACGATACGTAGTGAGCAGATCAATGATGATATTATCATCATTTCCCGTATACAGGGAAATGTCATCCCGTCTGCTGGAATAGCACACAGCCCGCACCACATCAATCGTTTGGTATCGGTTAAATGGTGCCATTTTGATCGCTACAATATTCGGAATCTCGGCAAATTGACGCCAGAAATCAAAGCTAAAGATTTTCCCACCAACAGAAGGCTGCAGATAGAACCCAATCACAGGCATAATTGATGCAATCTGCTCTGTTCTCTTTAGTATGTCCTCTTCACTTAAATCTGAAAGACCTCCCATGCTCAGCAGTGCAGCATCATACCCCAAATTTCGGGCAATATGCGCTTCATCCACCGCTTGTTCTGTTGGTCCGCAGACGCCTGCCACCATAATGAAAGGTCGCTCCAGTTTCGCACGCTCAACTTCTTCTGCTGCAAGACGAAGAACGGGTTCATAAAGATCAATTCCTTTATCGCGAATTTCGAACTGGGTGGAGTGCACACCAACGGCAATCCCGCCTGCGCCAGATGCAGCATAGTATCTTGTCAGTGCGCGTTGGCGTCTCTCATCGAGCTTGCGGTTAGCATCTAGAGCAAGCGGATGCGCTGGAATAACAAGACCTTCTGCAAGTGCCTGTGCTTTCTCTGAGGACAAACGATTCAATCCGCTCATTTAGAATTTCCCCTTTCTCTCTTGAAAGTGGGTTGGCTTATTCCATGTATCTCCACCCGATTTCACCCATTCTGCTGTCCAATCGATCATCTGCAATAGTGAGACTTTAGGATAACCGAATAACTGGTGTGACTTTGAAGCATTGTTCAGCAGTGCCGTCTCCGATTCTGTCCCTGTAAAATTCACTTCTTTCCCTATCCGTTTAGCCAATTCCTCTGCAGCCCAGCGGATTGACATCGTCTCCGGACCCGTTACATTCATGATTTCCGGTGGGTTAGTACAGTGTTTCAGGCAACGAAGTGCCATCTCGTTCGCGTCCCCCTGCCAGATTATGTTCGCGTGTCCCATCGTAAGATCTATTGGACGACCTTCATGAATAGATTTAGCGAGCTCAAGTAGAACTCCATAACGCATATCAATAGCATAATTCAGACGATAGATCGTCATCGGTGTCTTATACTGATGAGCAAAATATTCAAATACTCGCTCTCTGCCTAGACAAGACTGCGCATATTCACCTAGTGGTTCGGGAGATACCGCTTCATTTACGCCGCCACTACCTATCGATGAAAACGGATACACGTTTCCTGATGAAAAGATAACGATTCTTGAATGTTTATATTTCTCTGCCACACGCCCCGGAAGATATGCATTCATAGCCCATGTGAAATGTTCACGGCCTGTTGTACCAAATTTATTCCCTGCCATGTAGATCACATTCTGTGCATCCGGTAGCTTCTGTAACTCTTCATCATTCAACAAGTCGCATGAAATCGTTACTATTCCGGCTTCATCCAGCTCCCGTCTAGCCTCTGCATTCGTAAACCTAGAAACTCCGATTATTCGTTTATTCAATCCGCCTTCTTTGACAGCATTGGCAGCCAGTCGCGCAAGACTCGGCCCCATCTTTCCACCGACACCTAGAATGAGGATATCTCCTTCAATTGTACTCAAATCAGCAATTAGTTGTTCTGATGGCTCAGCAAGCTTTGCTTCTAATTCCGCAACCGTTCTCATGTCCATTCATCTCCTTCTGATTAGGTTTCCCCTTCATCATAACGAGTGAATGCATATAAGGACAAATCTTTAAATCGTCTTTAAATAGAGAACCCTGAGAGTATGATTTACCGATACTTATCCCCTAAACATTTAAGGACAAGAGCTAAGCTTGATCATCATTTTTTATGTAAAAAAGTGAATCGGAATATTTGTCTCGGTCTACCACGGGGAACTTTCTCAAGTCCTGATATCTCTACCAGATGGTTATCAATCCAGAGCAGCAGCAAGCGATGTGCGCTTCGCACAGTTATGTCGAGCAGGTTGGCCAGCTCATGCACCTTGTATTCATATTTGCCAAAACGGGCACGCTGATGAAGCAGCTTACTAAGGTAAGCACTTGTCATTCCTGCATCTTCTGCATACTTAATCAGGGATGCATCCGTAGAAGATAATACGTCTTGAACAGGGTCTGCCATCTCCAATGGACCGATCAAGTTGCCGTCCTCACGGACAATAAAGCAAGCGTTCCCCCCTGTTTCCTTAGCCTTTCTCATGGCTATTCGCGCACTTGTACCTGCAGCGCTTGCTGTGCGTCCGAATCCCATCCCGATACTGAGGGATATTCCATGCGTCTTATTCACGTCTTTGGCTAGAGGAATTGTCTTATATCCCCCCGTCTCTCGCTCAAAGATCCCACGGGTTGTAAAGAACAAGTACTCATCTCCGCCCATATGAGTGAGATATCCGTCTAGAGATTCCACATAATCGAGCACCATGCGGTGAATGTCCAGCTTCAGCTTCTGCACTTCATGTTCATTGTTTCGTCTCAGCGCTTGTGTGCCAAAATCATCTACGTTAATCATTCCGACAACAATCTGCCCTTCCTTGTTCCGGCGTGAGGTTGTAGATAATAAGGCTCTTTCCAAAGATACAATGATATCTTGCTCAGAGGGAAGCAGCCATACATTCGGTATTCCCTTATTCGTAAGCGCGTTTGCTACCGATACCATACCTGTAAAGGCGATGGAACACTTCCCCGAATGGTAGTTCGTCTCATGAAAGGATGTCAGATTCATGATCGAAGCATAGGCAGGTCCGTCATAAATCATGCTCTTTAAGGTCATAATATCCATATCTTTAAGTGTTCGTCTTACCATTAGTTCGGTCAATGTATCTACAGAAATACCCGTCTTAAGCTGTCCAGATCCCTGCGCAAAGAAGAGCGCTTTATATAATCCAGCATCCGTTACTGGAACATGATGCACAGGCATCCTCAGCTTCGTATTCTCTTTCACTTTACGGTGGGACAGGGGGTCTGAGAGGAGCAGCACTTCAACATCCCCACTAACCTGTTCCGCAAGGATTGGCGCCTCGTCTTCATGCTCAAACGCAAGCGGTACAGGTGCAAAGGAGGGAAAGGTATCAATCACCTTCATCATCTTATCCACGATTACTTTAGGACCAATTATTCCGATGCGAATCTGCTCAACATGATTTCGATCTGTCATAGACAGCACACTCCCGCTGGATTCCGATTTGATTATTGCCGCTAACAAGCAGCACCATCTACTTAAATCATAACTCCAGAACAGTATTTAGCAAGCGCTTCATACTTGATGATTATCTTTATTTCATCACAGTGCCCCTTTTCGCTTAACTGGTGTACAATGTCATGTGGGAGGCGCTACCTTATGACAAAACAACATCTTAAAGATGCCTTATTACTCATTGCAGGATCTCTATTATTCGCCATTGGAATCAACTACTTCTCTATACCCAATCGGTTATCTGAGGGTGGTATTATCGGAATCACCGTCGTTACATACTATTTATTTGAATGGTCTCCGAGTGTGGTCAACTTTATATTGAATGGATTTTTACTCGCCATCGGCTACCGTTATTTCGACAAGAAAACTACGATTTACACCTTAATCTCTATCATATTAACGTCTATATTTCTCCGGTTAACGGAATTTCTTGAGGTTGCCCCTCACGCAGATACACTTCTTGCCGCACTATTTGCAGGTCTGTTCGTCGGTCTTGGACTTGGACTCATATTCCGCACCGGTGGTACATCAGGAGGCTCTGCAATCTTGGCCCGGCTGGCTAATTCCTTCTGGGGGTGGAGCCTTGGTAAAGGCATGCTGATCATTGACGTTGCCGTCATTCTAGGCTCCGTGCTCATCATCGGTCAGGAAAAAGCCATGTACACACTCATTGCCGTGTATGTAGGTGCTAAGATTATCGACTTCATGGTGGAAGGGTTAAACGAACGCGTTGCCGTACTTATCATCTCCAACCAACCTGACCAAGTGCTGCAGAGCATTACGACCACTATGTCTAGAGGACTGACAATTCTTGAAGGGCGCGGTGGTTATACCGGATCCAGCAAAGAGGTGTTATATATCGTCATCAGTAAACAAGAAGTCGTTCAACTAAAGAACATGGTGTCCGATATTGACGAGCAAGCATATGTAACGATCCATAATGTTCATGAACTCATAGGTAAGGGATATAAAGCGAGCAGTACGAGAGTTTAACTCATATAATAAAAAAAGGCAGCCTCAGCAATATCTACTGGGGGCTGCCCTTTATTTATTAATATTTCCAGAGCATGGCCACTAACTGAAATCCACAACCTATGGTCCAGAAACAAACGATGTCACCACGCTGGATGCGTCCACTTTCAATACCTTCATAAAGCGCAATGAACGGGCTGCTCGTCCCGGTATAACCGAAACGATCACCAACATAAACAATTTGGGAGTCATCTAACTCAAGATGCTCTTGGATCTTCACGATATTACCCATAGCGAACTGTGAAAGGCAATAGGCCTTTACGTCATTAGCCGTTAACGAGTTACGACTCAGAAGTTTATCTAGTAATACAAAGGTTGGCGGCATCGCTAGATGTCCGTCAAAAGGAAGCCACTTGATTGATTTACCTTGGGCTTCACCTCGTACCATCTTGGCCAATCCTTGCTCCGGATACATAATCTTATCGGGGAGGATAGAGAGCGTTGAGTACTGGCAATCAATCAACCCTTGATCCTCTTCACTCTGCTCAAGAATAACGGCACATGCAGCGTCACCATAGTTGGCATACGTGATCTCATCCTCGGGGCTGCAGAGCAGCGTGTTGTAATCTGATCCTATCACTAGTGCTCTTTTGCAGTCTGAATTCTGACTCATGTATCGACTAGCTTGATCCACGGCAACCGTCATGCCAGCGCAGTTAGCATTAGAATCCATCACAATCGCATCCGTCTTTCCTTGAATAGCAGCATGTACGAACATCGCATTGGAAGGATACGTTGTTTCCGGAACTTGCGTCGAGAACACGATCATATCCAGATCTTCTCCGGTCAGCCCAGCCTTCTCAAGCACTCTTCGCGCAGCCTCGATCCCCATAGTGAGGCTGTTTTCCTCATCATTGTCGATGACATAACGTTTTTCCCGTCCCATATGCTGCAGGAAACCCGTAATATCCCGACCTTTCTCCTTGTAATGCGCAATATAAAATTCATTATCTACCGAATGTTCCGGATGATAGATATCAATGGATTTCAATCGAATACGCTGCATCTACAGAGCTCCATTCAGTAAGTTTTATTTTACAACGACTTCGCTATTTGTAAGCCCTGCAGTGCGAGCTACGCGTCCCAATTGCATCTTAATGATGGACTGAGCCTGTGTAACGATAAAGATTACTTTATGAAATCCGGTTTCCTTATATCTTGTAAATGACCCCTGCAATTTTTCCACTTCTCCTGGTGTAAGCAAATCCATAGCTCTGCAATCCACTTCAAGCAAATACTGTGTTGCATCGATGGATGAAGTTTTGGCGATATAATCCTTTACAAAATTCTCGTAATCTTGTGCAGTGAACGTACCACTCACCATCATGTCCATGGTCTTGGTTCCCTCATTGATTGTGATGTTAAAAGGCTGACTCATTCTGATTTCCTACCCTTCTCCAAATGTTGATGTATTTCTCTTGTTTATGCACCTGAAAAGCGCTTGGATAAGTCCTATGAAGTACTAAGGCCTATTACATTTTATCGGCTATATGAGGATGAATTTTAACCCTCTCTTATGCAGATTTAGGTAATCAACTACATACTTCGTCACAAAATTTCTAACTCCATACGCTGACCGTTTTATATTAGAATATAGCTAAAGCTTAACAAGCTCTTCATGCAGGAGGTGCGCTTCAAGATGCAAAGCATTCATGTGGATCTCGCTAGCTCAGTACCACAGGGACAGATGGACCTGAGTCTATTATTCTTCGGCAAAGAAATATGTGCTCCTTGCCACTCCTGGGGTCCCGGGCTTCGAGATAGTTACATTATTCATTACATCCACAGTGGCAGAGGGGTCTTTTCTATCAACGAGGAAACTTATCATCTGCAGGCAGGGCAAGGATTTCTTATTCCTCCAGGTAAAGTGGTATACTATCGTGCTGATGAACAAGACCCGTGGATCTACTCTTGGTTCGGATTTCGTGGGCTTCATGCTAAGTCTCTCCTACAGAGATCGCATTTGTCTTCAGAGCATCCGATCTTCCAAATTGATAATAGACAAGAAACGCTGGGCCCTTCCAGCTTTGAAACCTATCACGACGAACTCATGGAAATCAGTAGAGAGCGTATGCGAGATGTGCTTGGTCTAAGCATTCTCTACCGCCTGATGGCAGAGCTCATTCAATACTCTCCTGAATCATCAGCCCAATCTAAGCCTTCGGTCTCCAAGGAGATCTATGTGCATCAAGCGATAGAATTTATCGAGAACAACTATAGCCAGAAAATTAGCGTGATGGATATCGCACATTTCGTCGGTCTCGATAGGACTTATTTATCTGGACTTTTTAAGGCTCAATTCGGCTCATCCCTCCAAAATTTCCTGCTTGAATACCGGATGAATCGTGCTGCTGAACTACTCAAGAATAAAGAGTTATCCATTAGTGATATATCTAGATCTGTTGGCTATAATGATCCATTCCTGTTCTCCAAAATGTTCAAAAAGGTTACTGGCCTATCTCCTCGAAACTCCAGAATAACATTAGAGAGCTAAGCAAGCTTCCTTCCTCTAGACATGACTAAACCACTCCAACTTCGTTCCGTTGGAGTGGTTATATATTAACTATTCTTTTCTACCAACCAAAATCAAGCGTCTTCCCTGTTTCTGCATACGTTTTAATACTACTTAGAATCATCCACCATGCATCAGCTGCTTTTTCATATGAGGGGTGCCCCTCTGTAAAGTGATCATTAACAAGGGTCAGCTTCGTACAATTCCCTACCATATCCAGTATGAATGTCATCCTCGACTCAAGCTCTGCGTGATTCGAATGATAAGCAGGTCCGGGGTGCTCGATAAGACTCAGCTTCTGCTGGGGCTCATAGGCCACCACTGTACCATATACATGAACCGTATCATCACCTTCAGCTCCTGGACCCACATACTCGAACGGCTCACCAACCACAAAGGATGATTTCAGGACTGAGCCGAAAAACGAACTCCGTGTGCCTTCAGGGGAAACCAGCGTATCCCACACTTTCTCCTTATCCGCATTAATATAGAAATCATACTTCAGTTCCACAAGATCGACTCCTTTTTCATAAAAGAATACGTTCACTAGACTCTTTTTACGTTGATAAGATGAGTATATCCTGTTAAATAGAGCGAGTATTGTAAAAACGCGACAATACCACAAGGTTAGGAGAATCGGTTATGGCCACTTATCCACCCAAACCCAGCTTGGGCGTACTGAACCTAAGAGAGAACGGTAGCAGCAAATTCAATCTTACTCGTCACAATCCTTCCGAAACATTCCGCCCGTTTATTAAGCATTACTGGACTATTCATTGGGACTTAACTGGGATGCCTCCACATGATCAGGATGTCGTTCCTAATCCTTGTGTCAATCTCGTTGTAGAGCCTGGTAAAACAGCGATTTATGGTGTTTCCAAAGGCGTTCATTCGCATCATCTGGAGGGTAAAGGCTTTGTATTTGGTATTAAGTTTAAGCCAGGGGGATTTTATCCTTTTTTTAGAAAGCCTATTTCTAGTCTTACAGGTAAATCCATTGGAACTGCAGACGTACTCCATATCGACCCTACATTAATAGAGGAACGTGTCCTATCACAACAAGAACCGGAGCGTATGGTAACGAATATCGAGCAACTACTCTTCCCTAGCCTGCCTACACCTGACAATACGGTGAATCTTATCAATCGGATTATAGATCATATTATCCAGAGCCCTGATCTCACATCCGTTGAACAGATATGTGAGTTTGCCCAGTTAAACAAAAGATCACTTCAACGCATGTTCAGTCAGTATGTTGGTGTACACCCCAAATGGGTCATCAAGCTGTATCGGCTGCAACATGCAGCTGAGAGATTGGATTACAAAACATATGATGATCTTGTGAAATTGTCTGTGGATCTGGGTTACTATGACCAGTCTCATTTCATTAGGGATTTTAAATCCATCGTTGGCAAAACACCGGAGGAGTACATGCGCAACCCCCATTAATCGAACAAAAAATGATGAGTTGACATTCCACCGAATTGTAATACATAATGTATATGAATAATTGATCATATACAAATATAAGTCTGGAGGAAATAAAGATGAGTCATTCACACCGTCATGATCATCACGGACACGACCACGGACATCAGCATACGCATGGATTTGGAGGCAAGAATAATGCCAAAGGACTTATCATCGCCCTTGTTATTACTGCAAGCATTATGGTTTTGGAATTTTTCGGAGGACTGATTACGAACAGCCTGGCACTTCTCTCCGATTCTGGACATATGCTTAGTGATGCTGGAGCGCTTGTTCTCAGTCTGGTAGCGATGTGGTTCGCCACTAGACCCGCTTCACCCAATAAGACTTATGGATTTTACCGGTTTGAGATTTTAGCCGCGCTTTTCAACGGAATTTCGCTCTTTATTATTGCCGGATTTATTTGCTGGGAAGCATACCAGCGGTTCACAGAACCTCCTACTGTTTCCAGCGGCTCTATGATGCTCATTGCATCCATTGGACTTCTTGCTAATCTTCTCAGCGCATGGTCCTTAACTCGGAAGAGTGATATCCATTCCAATATTAATGTCCGTAGTGCATATCTTCATGTTATCGGAGATGCTCTAGGCTCTGTCGGAGCCATTGTAGCTGGACTTCTCATGTGGGCGTTCGGGTGGTATATTGCCGATCCAATCGTCAGCGTCTTTGTTGCCCTGCTCATCTTGAAGGGAGCATGGAATGTGATCAAAACGACCATTCACGTACTCATGGAAGGTACACCAGCTACGATAGATCAGCAGCAAGTGACTCAAACCCTGAAGAATATTGACGGTGTTACAAATGTCCATGATCTGCACATCTGGACCATCACCTCCGGACTCGACTCCCTGAGCTGTCATCTCGTCATTGAGGATCATGTGGATAGTCAGCAAGTACTTCAACAGGCAATAACGTTGATCGAAGAGAAATTTAAGATACAACACACCACCATACAAGTTGAACAATCGCATATTGCCCATGCCGAATTCAAAGTGTGAGACGGCCTTTATATAAAACAAACGCCAGCTTAGGTAAGCTGGCGTTTGTTTTTCAGTTCAGTGGGAGATGTATTTTTACAGTCGTACCTTCCCCTACTGTACTTGAGATAAGCATATGACCCTTATGGGTATTCAGGATTTTCTGAACGATCATCATACCCAGCCCATTGCCCTCCGACTTCGTCGTATGGAATGGCTCACCAATCCGCTGCAGCACTTCTTCTGTCATGCCTGATCCATTATCTACGAAGGATATAACCTGATAACCGCGTTCTTCATACAGTATGATATCAATATTGCCGCCAAAAGGGAGTGCTTCTATCGAGTTCTTCAATATATTCAAAAAAATCTGTTTGATCTGATTCCGATCACATGTAATCACCGGACTTTGGACACACTCTGTCCGAATCACTACGTGATTAAGTGCAGCCTGAATTCCAAATACACTCAATACCTCTCTTAATATGGTGTCACACTGTTCTTGCTTGAAATGAATAGCCTGCGGTTTACCAAGAATCAAAAATTCCCCAACGATCAGGTTCATTCGCTCAATCTCAGACATGATTAATTTATAATGACGCAGATTCGCATCCTGATTGGACAGCTGGAGCATGCCTTTTACCGTAGTTAAAGGATTCCGCACCTCATGTGCAATACTGACCGCAATCTGGCCCGCAAAGACTAATTTCTCTGTATTCCTTAGCACTTCCTCCGTGTTCTTCATCTCGGTAATGTCACGCAGGCTTCCCGCAACTCGGGTCAAGACACCGTAATGATTATATACAGGAAGTACATCAAGGATATAGTAGCGCACATTTCCATTGTCCGTTATCAGTATCTCTTCACCTATGCACTGAGTCTGATGTTCAATGACGTGGCTGAAATAACAACCCACTTCATGAATAGCGAATACGGAAGAACCAAGGTAAGCATCTTTATCCTCTGAGTTAAGACTTAATATATTCATACAGATATCATTGATTTGAACAATCTTGCCTTCTACATCTGTAATCATTACACCGTAATAATTCGTATCCAAGAGCATTTGATTCAAAATGTGAAGCTGGCTATTCTGCTTACGAAGCATTAATTCTCGCTCTACGGAGTCAGCAATCGTACGCAGTATTAACATAAGGTGAGGATGGGCTGTCTCCATGTCTGTCATGATCGATATCGTGCCTGCAACCGTTTTCTCGCCTTGACAATAGAACGGAGCTGAGTAACAAGCCAGTTGCTGAAGAAAATCGTGATAATGATCCGGGCCGATTAATTGGAAGGGGCGCTGACTGCGAAGACATAAATCCATGGAGTTCGTTCCAGCATCATCATTGAATCGTACCCCCGGTTCAATACCAAGCCCTTTCACCTCATTTATAATAGAAGAACTTCCCATGACCTCGAGGATATAACCTTGGTAATCCGTAACTGAAATGATGATTGAAGAATCGGATACAGACGCCAGAAACTTCTCCACGAAGAAGTGAATAACCTCTATGCAGTCCATATATAGCTTCTGTCTTGCCACTAGTTGTTCTTGAGTAAAACGATCAGTGAGTATCGGCACCTGATCTGGTGCCATCCCCCTGTCTCTACATTTTCGTTTGGATTCCCGTATAATCTCTTCATCCGTTAAATCTATGTATGAGCTTTCCACGTGACATACCTCATTTATCATGCTGTATATTTATTAGTCCATATTTTTCTATTCTAACATCCTTATGTCTATAGTTCATTATCATTCTTATGATCTTTTTACTTAGAATTTAGATATGAGAATCCTGTCTCCTCCTGCAATTGTGCTTTTGCCTAGTACATTTAACCGAACCCTTGCTCTTACGATGAATACAATGTTGTTAAATCCCTGATAGAAAGGAGCGGTTCTATGTCTCAAGCAAATCTTCCTAATATTACTCCTACTATTACAGTCACTAGAGAAGACGCTATTAATCTAATCCTATCCTCCATAGCTCTTGAGGAATTAGGATTAAGCCATATACTAAACGCTGAAGGAGAGAAACTGCAATACGTTTTAGGTACACTTCCGGGGTTAACTGGACCCCCAGCAACAATTAGCGACCTACTCGCTATTAACCAAAGTGTTCGTGCCACGCTCGACTCTACAGTCAAAAACCAACTGTTCCTTCAATCCAAATTGGATAGTGCATTAGGTGCTTCTGTTCTATTTGGTCCTACCGGTCCTACAGGGCCAACTGGACCTCCAGGAGGTCCTACTGGTCCGACTGGGGCTACTGGAGCTACTGGAGATCCAGGTGCTACTGGCGCTACTGGCGCTACGGGCGCTACTGGCGATGCTGGGGCTACTGGCGCTACCGGTGCCACTGGAGCTACTGGCGCTACTGGCGACGCTGGGGCTACTGGCGCTTCTGGTGCTACGGGCGCTACAGGTGCTACTGGGGCTACTGGCGACACTGGGGCTACTGGAGCTACAGGTGCTACTGGGGCTACTGGGGCTACTGGGGCTACCGGCGCCACTGGAGCTACTGGAGCTACTGGGGCTACTGGTGATGCTGGGGCTACGGGCGCTACTGGGGCTACCGGAGCTACTGGGGCTACTGGCGCTACTGGGGCTACTGGGGCTACCGGAGCTACTGGAGCTACTGGTGATGCTGGGGCTACTGGAGCTACTGGTGCCACTGGGGCTACTGGAGCTACAGGTGCTACGGGTGCTACAGGTGCTACGGGCGCTACGGGTGACACTGGAGCTACGGGTGCTACTGGGGCTACTGGAGCTACTGGAGCTACTGGGGCTACTGGTGCCACTGGGGCTACTGGAGCTACAGGTGCTACGGGTGCTACAGGTGCTACGGGCGCTACGGGTGACACTGGAGCTACGGGTGCTACTGGGGCTACTGGAGCTACAGGTGCTACTGGGGCTACTGGGGATACAGGTGCTACTGGCGCTACTGGGGCTACGGGTGACACTGGAGCTACCGGTGCTACTGGGGCTACTGGAGCTACAGGTGCTACTGGGGCTACTGGGGATACAGGCGCTACTGGTGCTACCGGCGCTACTGGTGCTACGGGCGCTACTGGGGCTACTGGCGCTACTGGGGCTACTGGCGCTACTGGGGCTACTGGCGCTACTGGGGCTACTGGCGCTACTGGGGCTACTGGCGCTACTGGGGCTACGGGCGCTACTGGGGCTACTGGGGCTACTGGGGCTACTGGGGCTACTGGGGCTACCGGCGAAGATGGAGAAGATGGAGCAGGTGCAATCATTCCGTTCGCGTCTGGACTTCCAGTTGCTTTAACAACATTAGTCGGAGGTTTAGCCGGAACTACAGGGCTCATTGGATTCGGAAACTCTGTTGCTGGCGTCGCTCTTACCGGAGCAACTATTGATTTGACTGGAGCCGCCGGAACCCTCTTAAACTTTGCATTCTCCGTGCCTAGAGCCGGAACGATCACGTCCGTTTCTGCATACTTCAGCATAACTGCTGCTCTCACACTCTTGGGCAACGCAAATATTACTGCACAACTTTATATTTCTACAGCACCTAATAATATTTTCACTCCAATTGCCAGTGCTATCGTACCATTACCAACCCTAACGGGTCTTTTAACCATAGGGCAAAGTATTTTCGGCATCACAACTGGTATTAATGTACCTGTTCCGGCGCAATCACGTCTTCTCATGGTATTCTCTGTAACTACTACAGGAATTGCTTTAGCAACTACAATTGCTGGATATGCAAGTGCAGGTGTCAACATCACGTAACAAACTACAAAAAAACAAGCAGCGACTGTTTATCAGCGCTGCTTGTTTTTTCTTATTGTAACAATTGAATTAGGGTTAAATATCTTCACTTTATTAGATATAGCCTCCACTTTATAAGAGACCCGCTTCACCTTCATTCGGCGCTCCCTCAAGTCAGCCGCCAGCAGATAAGCATTGTAGCGCTGTGCAGCCAATTCCTTCGTACTATCTAATAATAAGGCAGCCTGATGCTGAGTTCGAATAGACAGACGCTGCGTGGATCGAATCAATTGGTGCATACTCATAATCGCTAAAGTCGCGGATTGTATCACTTTCATTTCCTCTTCAATCATATTCCCGGCATACTTTGTATTGGATTTATCCATCTTGATCCACATCCCGTGTGGTTAATCGCCTACTCAATTCCATCATTCGAATAAGAAGTTTCTGTTTCTCATTTAGCGCCTCAAGCACTCTCCCTACCGCATTCTGAAAATCGGTAATCTGCTGATTGGTTGGTGATGTTGGAAACAAATTACCCTTTCCGGTAAAAGCTTCAATTTTGTTAGCCTCCGCTTGAATGAATCGAGCGATTGCGGCTTCTTCCAAAGCTACGGCTTTAACCAATTCCCTGAATGCATCGATGCTGGCATACTTTTGTATCTCATCGAGCAGATTTTCAGGAATGGATTCAAATTTCATTTCAATCACCTCTGCTCATTTATTGATGACGAGCTTACGGATATAAGATCAAGCTATTTCCAAGTTAAACATATGCACAAATCAGAAGGATCATGCTGGTATATTTTTTGACTTGGATATATTTGTAATCATGAGACAATCTCTCCTAGACATACAGTTAAAAAGTAAACAAAGTTTAATAACATTTAGGAGGTCTATACATGTCTCAACCATCCATTCCAAATATAACCCCCATAATTTCGCTTACCAAAAAGGAGACCCTTTCTCTCCTGCTCAGTTCCCTTGCTATGAGTGAACTCGCCATTTCCCATATCCTTAATGCAGAAGCTGAGAAAATTCAATCTTTTGTTCACTTTGCTAATCATAATCACTGTGTAAAAACCAAAGATTATATCCGGTTTAATCATGCCGTCTCCCATCTAATTGAAGATGTGAACATGGAGCAGTACTTGAGCCTTAGTAAGTTAGATCGAATTATTTCACTAATTGAAGATTGCGGACATCATTGTGAACCTGATTGTGATCATTCCTCCTGCGAAGATCCAGAATGCTGCGATGAATGTGAGCATGAGTAATCCATAGTACCGTATGATTACAACAGTCTATAACGCCAGGGGACGTTGTGACCTAACTGTAATATCCCCTTTTCTAACTACAGCAGAAGGTCGCATCACAAATTCTTGAGTTGCTGCATTCCAATCGAATTCGGTCTCACGGCGCACAATCCGTACCCGTCTAACAATGGACAACCCACCACCCTGTTCAAACAGAACTGACACGCCATCAACGGTGTCATCCAGTTGTATTTTTAGACCATGTATTCTTCTTACATCAAGATCCGTAACTATCTCCTCTGGACTGATCCAGAGTAGGTAGTGCTGCGTGGCTGTACTACAAATATGTGGCCATAACAATTCTTCTTCGCTCTTCATTTGTATTAACTTGATCGGTTTACTGGAATCCAAAGGCGTTGCTTCGTCCTCCCCAACTCCACTGTAGTCAATCACAATCCATTCATCCGCAATAAGTCCTACGCTATGTATCATGTTCTGAAAATGCGATGCCACCGTACGGTCTCTAAGAGGAACAACAATTGTTAATGTTGCTGCCTCTTTGTAAAGGAGTTCATGAATCTCACTCCCCCATTTCTGACTAGCTTTTTCCCTATTTAGGACAAGCAATTCACTTAAACTGGATTCTTGTAAGGTTGCCATCGTCATATGACCAAAATGGTGAATAAATGAATCATATACAATTCGGATTCGGTAACCACTGTAAATAACGCGCAAACATAGATCATCATCCTCATAGTTACCTAATCCATACTGTTCATCAAAACCCCCAACTTCCTCAAGCACTTCACGCTTAACAAGCATACAAAAGCCTACGACCCGCCTCGTATCCATAGAGACACCAGCAAACTGTGCGCCATGCCTAGCGGAGAAGTCATTGATTTCATCCAGACTTTTATAATGGACATCGATTTGCTGATGTCCACTCACATGATTACTTACCGGTCCTACCATACCGATGTGGTCATGGCTATAAAGGGATCGAAGCATACGAGACAACCATCCTGGCGTTACGATTGTATCGTTGTTCAAGAACAGAATGGTGTCACCAGTCGCTGCCGCTAATCCCTGGTTACAGCCTTTTGCAAATCCTAAATTATGTTCATTCCGAATCAAAGTTATATCAGGCTGGCCAAGTAAATAAGATACGGTACCATCCGACGACCCATTATCTACTACGATGATTTCATAAGGTTCATCCGTGTTGTGCCTAATGCTATCGAGACAAAGACGAGTTAACATCATTAAATTATGGGTCAATATGATAATACTTGTTCTATTCACTTGGCCTAAGCCTCCTCTTTAATCAGCTGACTCTTCGGGCACTAATTGATGCGTATCACGAAAATAATTGCGGTTGTACAGCATGCTTTGATGCGTTGGATTAAACCTTAGCGCCTGCTCATTATGCTCGAAAGCTTTTCTGTAATCGCCAAGTCGGTCATAACATAAACACAATTGAAGATGAGGGTACCATGTTGCAGCATTCCGGTTCGTTATGCCCATCGTACTCGGTGGAGTAATTTCAGTGGCTTGTTGATACCAGAAGATCGCAATCGAATACCTCTTCTCCCCAAAAAAATATTCCCCGATTGCACAAGAAACCTCAGGACGAGGGATTTCATAACTTAAGGCTCTGGTCAACGCCTCAAACCTCTTTCGTTCATTACCAATCTTCGAATAACATCCGGCTAATTTGAGGCAAGCCTGAATATTATCTTCAATCCAGCCTTCCCCGGTATCCAGCATCTTCTCGTAATATGAGGCTGCTTCTTCATGAAAGCCATGATCTCTTAATTCATTAGCGAAGTAATACAGATCTCTTGTCGAGAACTTCTCTCCTGCCTTTTGTCGCTTACGATAAATTTGAAGATTACGATCTGTGTATACTTTTTCTTTATGGTGGGTGATACACACATCACTATCTAAAAAAGTTCCGCCTACAGCCAAATACTCATGTACAGCCCCTATCCATTGAAAGTTACATTCCCTTCGTACGAGGCGGTTTCGTCGTAAGCTAGTTGTGACTCTTCCTTCCGCATCAAACCCGAGATTGTAAGTCATGGTTACCCGATCTACTATAGGCATCGTCTGTTTCAGGTGTTTAAACCGTTCGATATCCTGTTCTGTCAGTACATCATCTGCATCGAGCCAGAGTACATACTGCTTCGTTGCTTTAGAGAACGAATAGTTTCGAGCAGCCGAGAAATCATCGATCCACTTAAAATCAAACACCCTATCGGTATATTGACGTGCTACTTCTTTCGTCTTATCTGTTGAACCGGTATCTACAATATTAATCTCATCTACGATATCCTTCACCGATTCCAGTAGTCTTCCAAGCGTATCCTCTTCTTGTCGGACAATCATGCATAAACTGATCGTAATTCTACTCTCTTCCACTTTCGTATGTTTCTCACGTATTTTATCTTGAACTTTCGTATACGCCTGTTGGGCTTCAGGATGATCAGGAGATAGCGACAATACCTTACGGTAAGCATCTGTTGCTTGCTCAAGCTGTCCTTCCTTCTCGTAACATTGACCAAGATAAAACCACGCCTGAAACGAACCTACTCCCCTCAGCGTGAGATAATCAAGGTTATCTTCCCCTAATTCTAGACAGTGTTGAAAGACAGGTATCGCCTCTTGGACCATCTCTTTTTGCAGAAGTATCACACCTTTATAGAAATGAAGATCGACATAATCAGGATACATGGAGATTGCCTTATCTATGGCTGGCCATGCTCCATCATAGCTCCCTGTTGCAAGTAAAGAAGAATATTTCATTTTATATAACATCGATGGTGGGGCTAAGTTATTACGCAAGAACTGAATGATAGATTGATTAATATACTCAAACGTTTCTGTGTATTGACCAACCCGATAATACTCGCTCGCTAAATGGTAAAAGACCCAGGGGTCTGGATCCGGCTCTTCCACCGCTTTCAGTAACATCGTTAGATTACGTTCATACTTCGACTTGCCCTGAGTCACCTGATCCATATATCCGTAATGGTACACTTTAACATCGAGCTGCATGACTTCATCGGTACTTCCGGGTATCTCGTCTACATTTAATCGTTCGTGAATAGCTCCATTGAATTTCAATCCTAGACCATTACGAAACAGACGATGGTGAGCAATCCGGTATACTCTGGATAGATCGGGTGGAGATTCGCCATAAAAGTTAATCAATTCAATAAAAGCGAGGCTGCTGTTCTCATGTTCTAGCACTTGCCTTAATTTATGCGCGTCCCCAGCATCTACTTCTTCATCAGCATCGAGCCAAAGGATCCAGTCCCCAGAAGCCTTTTCGAGTCCAAAATTCCTTGCTTCCGAAAAATCTCCAGTCCAAGGAAAACAATAAACGCCCGCTCCTAATGAGCGAGCAATGTCCGGAGTCCGATCCGTTGATCCGGTATCTACCACAATCATTTCATCAACAATGTCCTTTACACTTGTAAGACAACGACCAATCCAAGGCTCCTCATCTTTGACAATCATGCATAATGATAATTTTTTTCCCTGCACTGTCGTCCTCCTTTTCCAAATGATATAACCTTAAGCCACCTCATAAAGACATGGCTTAGTTCAGATATATCCCGCCCCCTATACTTATTCAAAGATGTCTCAGATTATCACTTCCTAATCCAGCAGCAGTTCGCTGCTTTTCCTGCTTAATGATGTGAATCTTATGAATGCGGATTTTTATTTTTATAGATAGACAACATTACGATTAGATTGATTCTGGCATAAGATATTCCATGTCTGTGTAAAGGAGCTGGAGATATGTCCGAATCTAATATTCCGAATCTTTCTCCGAATATCTTACTTACCCGTGAAGACGCTATTAATCTCCTTCTACTCTCCATTGCACTTGAGGAACTGGGACTTAGCCACATTATTAACTCAGAAGGAGAAAAACTTCAGTACGCACTTGGTACACTTCCAGGTGCCCCACCTCCTTCGGCAAGCATCTCAGACTTGCTGGCCATCAACGAGAGTATTCGAAACACTGTTGACAGCGTCCGAAATGTAGAAGACCTTCTCGTAAACAAACTTGAGAGCGTGCTCTCTATTCCTATATCTGTTGGCCCTACAGGCCCTACGGGTCCAACAGGACCTGCAGGTGGTGATACGGGTGCTACTGGCGACACGGGTGCTACTGGCGACACTGGTGCCACGGGTGCTACTGGCGACACCGGAGATACAGGTGCCACTGGGGACACTGGTGTTACTGGAAACACGGGGGCTACCGGAGCGACTGGAGACACTGGCGATACCGGAGCGACTGGAGACACCGGAGATACAGGTGCCACTGGGGACACGGGTGCCACGGGTGATACCGGCGCTACTGGCGCTACCGGTGCCACGGGAGTTACTGGAGTTACTGGAGCTACGGGCGCTACGGGTGATACCGGAGCGACCGGAGACACTGGCGCTACAGGAGCTACGGGCGACACCGGCGCTACTGGAGCTACCGGAGCTGCTGGTGCCATTGGGGCCACTGGAGCCACTGGGGCCACCGGCGATACTGGTGCCACGGGAGCTACTGGAGCGACTGGAGATATCGGCACCACTGGGGACACGGGTGCCACGGGTGCCACCGGAGCTACTGGCGCTACTGGAGACACCGGCGCTACAGGTGATACCGGTGCTACTGGAGCTACTGGAGCGACTGGAGTCACCGGAGATACTGGAGTCACCGGCGCTACTGGAGACACCGGAGCTACAGGCGCTACCGGTGCCACTGGGCCAACCGGAGCGATCGGAGACACTGGAGCTACTGGTGCTACGGGCGACACGGGTGCTACAGGCGCCACCGGAGATACTGGCGATACGGGTGCCACGGGCGACACCGGCGCTACTGGCGTCACTGGAGATACTGGTGCTACCGGAGCGACTGGCGTTACTGGCGCTACTGGAGATACTGGAGATACTGGAGATACGGGCGCTACGGGCGATACCGGCGCCACAGGAGATACTGGTGCTACTGGGCCAACCGGAGCGATCGGAGACACTGGGGCTACTGGAGCTACTGGGGCCACGGGCGATACCGGAGCCACGGGTGCCACGGGAGACACTGGAGACACTGGCGATACCGGCGCTACTGGAGCTACGGGAGCTACCGGTGCCACTGGCGATACCGGAGCCACGGGCGCTACTGGAGATACTGGAGACACGGGGGCTACGGGTGCTACCGGAGATACTGGTGATACTGGCGCTACAGGAGCTACCGGAGACACGGGTGCTACCGGAGACACTGGCGCTACGGGTGCCACGGGCGATACCGGCGCTACTGGTGCTACTGGTACTACTGGCACTACAGGAGATACTGGAGCTACAGGTGCCACTGGCGATACCGGCGCCACGGGCGACACCGGCGCAACTGGGGCCACGGGTGACACGGGCGCTACTGGCGATACCGGCGCTACAGGAGATACTGGCGCTACGGGCGATACCGGTGCCACGGGAGTTACTGGAGCTACCGGAGTTACTGGAGTTACTGGAGTCACCGGAGACACTGGCGCTACGGGTGATACCGGAGATACTGGAGCTACAGGCGCTACCGGAGCTACTGGAGTCACCGGAGCTACTGGAGACACCGGCGCTACTGGTGACACTGGTGCTACGGGTGACACTGGTGCTACTGGAGTTACCGGCAACACAGGTGCCACTGGCGCTACGGGTGCCACTGGAGACACTGGCGATACCGGAGATACTGGTGCTACCGGTGCTACTGGAGTCACCGGAAATACTGGCGCTACTGGAGCGACTGGAGACATCGGCGCTACTGGAGCGACTGGAGCCACGGGTGCTACTGGCGCTTCTGGCACTACAGGCGCTACAGGCGCTACTGGTGCCACGGGTGCTACTGGCGCTACTGGCGCTACTGGCGCTACTGGCACTACAGGCACTACAGGAGATACTGGCGCTACTGGAGTTACCGGCAACACAGGTGCCACGGGCGACACCGGTGCCACGGGTGATACTGGCACCACGGGTGACACCGGAGCTACAGGAGACACGGGCGCTACGGGTGCCACTGGCGATACCGGCGCCACTGGCGACACCGGCGCAACTGGGGCCACGGGGGCCACTGGAGCTACTGGAGCTACTGGAGATACTGGTGACACTGGAGCTACTGGAGCTACTGGATCTACTGGAGATACTGGTGACACTGGTGCTACTGGGGCCACTGGTGATACCGGAGATACTGGTGCTACAGGAGCTACCGGAGATACTGGCGCTACGGGTACCACTGGCGATACCGGAGATACTGGTGCCACGGGTGCTACGGGTGCTACGGGCGATACCGGCGCTACCGGTGCTACTGGTGCCACGGGTGCTACAGGTGCCACTGGCGATACCGGTGCTACCGGTGCTACTGGAGCTACCGGAGCCACTGGGCCAACCGGAGATACTGGTGCCACTGGAGACACTGGAGACACAGGTGCTACTGGCGTCACTGGAGATACCGGATCCACCGGAGACACTGGTGCTACTGGAGATACAGGTGCTACTGGAGCTACCGGCGCTACGGGTGCTACTGGCGTCACTGGTGCCACGGGCGACACCGGCGCTTCTGGTGCCACGGGTGATACCGGAGCTACGGGCTCTACTGGCGCTACCGGTGCCACTGGGCCAACCGGAGCGACCGGAGCTACTGGTGATACTGGTGATACTGGTGACACCGGAGCTACCGGCGCCACTGGAGTCACCGGCGCTACGGGTGCTACTGGAGCCACTGGTGCCACTGGAGACACCGGCGCTACAGGAGATACTGGTGCTACCGGAGACACTGGCGCTACTGGTGCCACGGGAGTTACTGGAGTTACTGGAGCTACGGGCGACACCGGTGCTACCGGTGCTACTGGCGTCACTGGTGCTAAGGGCGCTACTGGCGATACCGGCGCCACAGGAGATACTGGTGCTACCGGAGTCACCGGAGCTACTGGAGACACCGGCGCTACTGGTGTCACCGGAGCGACTGGCGTTACTGGGGCCACGGGCAACACCGGTGCTACCGGCGCCACTGGAGACACTGGAGACACTGGAGACACCGGCGCTACTGGCGTCACTGGTGCTACGGGTGCTACCGGTACCACTGGCGATACAGGCGCCACGGGTGCTACCGGAGATACCGGAGCTACTGGTGCCACTGGCGATACTGGAGCCACGGGTGCTACGGGTGCTACTGGTGCCACTGGCGATACCGGTGCTACCGGAGCTACGGGCGATACCGGTGCCACTGGGCCAACCGGAGATACTGGTGCTAAGGGCGCTACTGGTGCTACGGGCGCTACTGGCGACACCGGCGCAACTGGGGCCACGGGTGACACTGGTGTCACTGGAGATACTGGCGCGACAGGAAACACTGGGGCTACTGGGGCTACTGGGGATACCGGAGCTACAGGAGATACTGGTGTCACGGGCGCTACGGGAAACACCGGAGCTACTGGGGCTACTGGTGCCACTGGGCCAACCGGAGCGACCGGAGACACTGGCGCTACAGGCGCTACTGGTACCACTGGTGCCACGGGCGACACGGGCGATACTGGAGATACTGGAGCTACCGGTGCCACGGGAGTTACTGGAGTTACTGGAGCTACTGGAGACACCGGCGCCACCGGTGCTACCGGTGCTACTGGATCTACCGGAGCCACTGGGCCAACCGGAGCTACTGGGCCAACCGGAGCTACTGGTGCCACTGGAGACACTGGAGACACAGGTGCTACTGGCGTCACTGGAGATACCGGATCCACCGGAGACACTGGTGCTACTGGAGCTACCGGCGCTACGGGTGCTACTGGCGTCACCGGTGCCACGGGCGACACCGGCGCTTCTGGTGCCACGGGTGATACCGGTGCCACTGGGCCAACCGGAGCGACCGGAGCTACTGGTGATACTGGTGACACCGGAGATACTGGTGCCACTGGAATCACCGGAGCTACTGGTGATACTGGTGACACCGGAGATACTGGTGCCACTGGAATCACCGGAGCTACTGGTGATACTGGAGCCACGGGTGCCACGGGTGCCACTGGAGACAATGGAGACACTGGCGCTACTGGAGCTACTGGCGCTACTGGAGATACTGGAGCTACAGGCGCTACAGGAGATACTGGTGCTACTGGTGCTACCGGAGACACTGGCGCTACCGGTGCCACTGGCGCTACCGGTGCCACGGGAGTTACTGGAGTTACTGGAGTTACTGGAGTCACCGGCGCTACTGGTGCTACTGGCGTCACTGGTGCTACGGGCGCTACTGGCGATACCGGTGCCACAGGAGATACTGGTGCTACCGGAGTCACCGGAGCTACTGGAGTTACCGGCAACACAGGTGCCACTGGCGCTACTGGGGCCACGGGCGACACCGGGGCTACCGGAGCTACCGGCGCTACGGGTGCTACTGGTGATACCGGAGCTACTGGAGTCACCGGAGACACTGGGGCCACTGGCGATACCGGCGACACGGGAGTTACTGGAGCTACTGGAGTGACTGGTGCTATCGGAGATACGGGCGACACGGGCGCTACTGGCGCTACGGGAGCTACCGGAGCGACTGGAGACACTGGCGATACTGGAGCTACTGGTGCTACAGGCGCTACTGGAGTCACCGGAGATACTGGTGCTACTGGAGCGACCGGAGACACTGGAGATACAGGCGCTACTGGTGCCACGGGTGACACTGGATCCACCGGAGCTACTGGTGCTACTGGCGCTACGGGCGCTACTGGCGACACCGGCGCAACTGGGGCCACGGGTGACACGGGCGTCACTGGAGACACAGGCGCTACTGGAGATACTGGAGCTACAGGCGCTACCGGTGCTACCGGCGCCACCGGAGATACTGGCGACACTGGAGCCACTGGTGATACCGGAGCTACTGGAGTCACCGGCGCTACTGGTGCTACTGGAGTTACCGGCAACACAGGTGCCACTGGCGCTACCGGTGCTACTGGTGCCACTGGTGACACTGGATCCACCGGAGCTACTGGTGCCACTGGTGCTACGGGTGCCACTGGTGCCACTGGAGACACCGGCGATACCGGAGCTACTGGCGCTACTGGCGCTACTGGTGACACGGGCGCTACTGGTGCCACGGGCGACACCGGGGCTACCGGAGCTACCGGCGCTACTGGTGATACCGGAGCTACTGGTGATACCGGAGCTACTGGAGTCACCGGAGACACTGGGGCCACTGGCGATACCGGCGACACGGGAGTTACTGGAGCTACTGGAGTGACTGGTGCTATCGGAGATACGGGCGACACGGGCGCTACTGGCGCTACGGGAGCTACCGGAGCGACTGGAGACAATGGCGATACTGGAGTCACCGGAGATACTGGTGCTACTGGAGTTACTGGAGTCACCGGAGCGACTGGCGTTACTGGGGCCACGGGCAACACCGGTGCTACCGGCGCCACTGGAGACACTGGAGACACAGGCGCTACTGGCGTCACGGGGGCAACCGGAGCGACTGGAAACACCGGTGCTACGGGTGCTACGAGTGCTACGGGTGCTACGGGTGCCACGGGCGATACCGGCGCTGCTGGTGCCACGGGTGATACAGGCGCCACCGGAGATACTGGCGACACTGGAGCCACTGGAGATACCGGTGCTACTGGTGCCACTGGAGCTACCGGTGCTACCGGAGCTACTGGAGCTACTGGTGATACTGGTGATACTGGTCCCACAGGTGCTACGGGTGCCACGGGAGTTACTGGAGTTACTGGAGCTACGGGTGATACTGGCGCTACAGGAGCTACTGGTGCCACTGGTGCTACTGGTGCCACTGGCGATACCGGTGCTACCGGTGCTACTGGTGATACTGGTGATACTGGTGCCACGGGCGACATCGGCGATACGGGTGCTACTGGGCCAACCGGAGATACCGGAGGCACCGGAGCTACTGGAGTTACCGGCACCACTGGGGCCACGGGTGCTACCGGAGATACAGGTGCCACGGGAGTTACTGGAGTTACTGGAGCGACTGGAGACACCGGCGCTACGGGTGCCACTGGCGATACCGGTGCTACCGGAGCTACTGGTGATACTGGTGCCACAGGTGCTACTGGTGCTACCGGAGCTACTGGGGCCACTGGTGATACCGGTACCACAGGTGCTACTGGAGTTACTGGAGCGACTGGAGACACCGGCGCTACGAGTGCCACTGGAGACACCGGCGCTACTGGCGTCACTGGTGCTACGGGTGCTACCGGTACCACTGGCGATACAGGCGCCACGGGTGCTACCGGAGATACCGGAGCTACTGGTGCCACTGGCGATACTGGAGCCACGGGTGCTACGGGTGCTACTGGTGCCACTGGCGATACCGGTGCTACCGGAGCTACGGGCGATACCGGTGCCACTGGGCCAACCGGAGATACTGGTGCTAAGGGCGCTACTGGTGCTACGGGCGCTACTGGCGACACCGGCGCAACTGGGGCCACGGGTGACACTGGTGTCACTGGAGATACTGGCGCGACAGGAAACACTGGGGCTACTGGGGCTACTGGGGATACCGGAGCTACAGGAGATACTGGTGTCACGGGCGCTACGGGAAACACCGGAGCTACTGGGGCTACTGGTGCCACTGGGCCAACCGGAGCGACCGGAGACACTGGCGCTACAGGCGCTACTGGTACCACTGGTGCCACGGGCGACACGGGCGACACGGGCGATACTGGAGATACTGGAGCTACCGGTGCCACGGGAGTTACTGGAGTTACTGGAGCTACTGGAGACACCGGCGCCACCGGTGCTACCGGTGCTACTGGATCTACCGGAGCCACTGGGCCAACCGGAGCTACTGGGCCAACCGGAGCTACTGGTGCCACTGGAGACACTGGAGACACAGGTGCTACTGGCGTCACTGGAGATACCGGATCCACCGGAGACACTGGTGCTACTGGAGCTACCGGCGCTACGGGTGCTACTGGCGTCACCGGTGCCACGGGCGACACCGGCGCTTCTGGTGCCACGGGTGATACCGGTGCCACTGGGCCAACCGGAGCGACCGGAGCTACTGGTGATACTGGTGACACCGGAGATACTGGTGCCACTGGAATCACCGGAGCTACTGGTGATACTGGTGACACCGGAGATACTGGTGCCACTGGAATCACCGGAGCTACTGGTGATACTGGAGCCACGGGTGCCACGGGTGCCACTGGAGACAATGGAGACACTGGCGCTACTGGAGCTACTGGCGCTACTGGAGATACTGGAGCTACAGGCGCTACAGGAGATACTGGTGCTACTGGTGCTACCGGAGACACTGGCGCTACCGGTGCCACTGGCGCTACCGGTGCCACGGGAGTTACTGGAGTTACTGGAGTTACTGGAGTCACCGGCGCTACTGGTGCTACTGGCGTCACTGGTGCTACGGGCGCTACTGGCGATACCGGTGCCACAGGAGATACTGGTGCTACCGGAGTCACCGGAGCTACTGGAGTTACCGGCAACACAGGTGCCACTGGCGCTACTGGGGCCACGGGCGACACCGGGGCTACCGGAGCTACCGGCGCTACGGGTGCTACTGGTGATACCGGAGCTACTGGAGTCACCGGAGACACTGGGGCCACTGGCGATACCGGCGACACGGGAGTTACTGGAGCTACTGGAGTGACTGGTGCTATCGGAGATACGGGCGACACGGGCGCTACTGGCGCTACGGGAGCTACCGGAGCGACTGGAGACACTGGCGATACTGGAGCTACTGGTGCTACAGGCGCTACTGGAGTCACCGGAGATACTGGTGCTACTGGAGCGACCGGAGACACTGGAGATACAGGCGCTACTGGTGCCACGGGTGACACTGGATCCACCGGAGCTACTGGTGCTACTGGCGCTACGGGCGCTACTGGCGACACCGGCGCAACTGGGGCCACGGGTGACACGGGCGTCACTGGAGACACAGGCGCTACTGGAGATACTGGAGCTACAGGCGCTACCGGTGCTACCGGCGCCACCGGAGATACTGGCGACACTGGAGCCACTGGTGATACCGGAGCTACTGGAGTCACCGGCGCTACTGGTGCTACTGGAGTTACCGGCAACACAGGTGCCACTGGCGCTACCGGTGCTACTGGTGCCACTGGTGACACTGGATCCACCGGAGCTACTGGTGCCACTGGTGCTACGGGTGCCACTGGTGCCACTGGAGACACCGGCGATACCGGAGCTACTGGCGCTACTGGCGCTACTGGTGACACGGGCGCTACTGGTGCCACGGGCGACACCGGGGCTACCGGAGCTACCGGCGCTACTGGTGATACCGGAGCTACTGGTGATACCGGAGCTACTGGAGTCACCGGAGACACTGGGGCCACTGGCGATACCGGCGACACGGGAGTTACTGGAGCTACTGGAGTGACTGGTGCTATCGGAGATACGGGCGACACGGGCGCTACTGGCGCTACGGGAGCTACCGGAGCGACTGGAGACAATGGCGATACTGGAGTCACCGGAGATACTGGTGCTACTGGAGTTACTGGAGTCACCGGAGCGACTGGCGTTACTGGGGCCACGGGCAACACCGGTGCTACCGGCGCCACTGGAGACACTGGAGACACAGGCGCTACTGGCGTCACGGGGGCAACCGGAGCGACTGGAAACACCGGTGCTACGGGTGCTACGAGTGCTACGGGTGCTACGGGTGCCACGGGCGATACCGGCGCTGCTGGTGCCACGGGTGATACAGGCGCCACCGGAGATACTGGCGACACTGGAGCCACTGGAGATACCGGTGCTACTGGTGCCACTGGAGCTACCGGTGCTACCGGAGCTACTGGAGCTACTGGTGATACTGGTGATACTGGTCCCACAGGTGCTACGGGTGCCACGGGAGTTACTGGAGTTACTGGAGCTACGGGTGATACTGGCGCTACAGGAGCTACTGGTGCCACTGGTGCTACTGGTGCCACTGGCGATACCGGTGCTACCGGTGCTACTGGTGATACTGGTGATACTGGTGCCACGGGCGACATCGGCGATACGGGTGCTACTGGGCCAACCGGAGATACCGGAGGCACCGGAGCTACTGGAGTTACCGGCACCACTGGGGCCACGGGTGCTACCGGAGATACAGGTGCCACGGGAGTTACTGGAGTTACTGGAGCGACTGGAGACACCGGCGCTACGGGTGCCACTGGCGATACCGGTGCTACCGGAGCTACTGGTGATACTGGTGCCACAGGTGCTACTGGTGCTACCGGAGCTACTGGGGCCACTGGTGATACCGGTACCACAGGTGCTACTGGAGTTACTGGAGCGACTGGAGACACCGGCGCTACGAGTGCCACTGGAGACACCGGCGCTACTGGCGTCACTGGTGCTACGGGTGCTACCGGTACCACTGGCGATACAGGCGCCACGGGTGCTACCGGAGATACCGGAGCTACTGGTGCCACTGGCGATACTGGAGCCACGGGTGCTACGGGTGCTACTGGTGCCACTGGCGATACCGGTGCTACCGGAGCTACGGGCGATACCGGTGCCACTGGGCCAACCGGAGATACTGGTGCTAAGGGCGCTACTGGTGCTACGGGCGCTACTGGCGACACCGGCGCAACTGGGGCCACGGGTGACACTGGTGTCACTGGAGATACTGGCGCGACAGGAAACACTGGGGCTACTGGGGCTACTGGGGATACCGGAGCTACAGGAGATACTGGTGTCACGGGCGCTACGGGAAACACCGGAGCTACTGGGGCTACTGGTGCCACTGGGCCAACCGGAGCGACCGGAGACACTGGCGCTACAGGCGCTACTGGTACCACTGGTGCCACGGGCGACACGGGCGATACTGGAGATACTGGAGCTACCGGTGCCACGGGAGTTACTGGAGTTACTGGAGCTACTGGAGACACCGGCGCCACCGGTGCTACCGGTGCTACTGGATCTACCGGAGCCACTGGGCCAACCGGAGCTACTGGGCCAACCGGAGCTACTGGTGCCACTGGAGACACTGGAGACACAGGTGCTACTGGCGTCACTGGAGATACCGGATCCACCGGAGACACTGGTGCTACTGGAGCTACCGGCGCTACGGGTGCTACTGGCGTCACCGGTGCCACGGGCGACACCGGCGCTTCTGGTGCCACGGGTGATACCGGTGCCACTGGGCCAACCGGAGCGACCGGAGCTACTGGTGATACTGGTGACACCGGAGATACTGGTGCCACTGGAATCACCGGAGCTACTGGTGATACTGGTGACACCGGAGATACTGGTGCCACTGGAATCACCGGAGCTACTGGTGATACTGGAGCCACGGGTGCCACGGGTGCCACTGGAGACAATGGAGACACTGGCGCTACTGGAGCTACTGGCGCTACTGGAGATACTGGAGCTACAGGCGCTACAGGAGATACTGGTGCTACTGGTGCTACCGGAGACACTGGCGCTACCGGTGCCACTGGCGCTACCGGTGCCACGGGAGTTACTGGAGTTACTGGAGTTACTGGAGTCACCGGCGCTACTGGTGCTACTGGCGTCACTGGTGCTACGGGCGCTACTGGCGATACCGGTGCCACAGGAGATACTGGTGCTACCGGAGTCACCGGAGCTACTGGAGTTACCGGCAACACAGGTGCCACTGGCGCTACTGGGGCCACGGGCGACACCGGGGCTACCGGAGCTACCGGCGCTACGGGTGCTACTGGTGATACCGGAGCTACTGGAGTCACCGGAGACACTGGGGCCACTGGCGATACCGGCGACACGGGAGTTACTGGAGCTACTGGAGTGACTGGTGCTATCGGAGATACGGGCGACACGGGCGCTACTGGCGCTACGGGAGCTACCGGAGCGACTGGAGACACTGGCGATACTGGAGCTACTGGTGCTACAGGCGCTACTGGAGTCACCGGAGATACTGGTGCTACTGGAGCGACCGGAGACACTGGAGATACAGGCGCTACTGGTGCCACGGGTGACACTGGATCCACCGGAGCTACTGGTGCTACTGGCGCTACGGGCGCTACTGGCGACACCGGCGCAACTGGGGCCACGGGTGACACGGGCGTCACTGGAGACACAGGCGCTACTGGAGATACTGGAGCTACAGGCGCTACCGGTGCTACCGGCGCCACCGGAGATACTGGCGACACTGGAGCCACTGGTGATACCGGAGCTACTGGAGTCACCGGCGCTACTGGTGCTACTGGAGTTACCGGCAACACAGGTGCCACTGGCGCTACCGGTGCTACTGGTGCCACTGGTGACACTGGATCCACCGGAGCTACTGGTGCCACTGGTGCTACGGGTGCCACTGGTGCCACTGGAGACACCGGCGATACCGGAGCTACTGGCGCTACTGGCGCTACTGGTGACACGGGCGCTACTGGTGCCACGGGCGACACCGGGGCTACCGGAGCTACCGGCGCTACTGGTGATACCGGAGCTACTGGTGATACCGGAGCTACTGGAGTCACCGGAGACACTGGGGCCACTGGCGATACCGGCGACACGGGAGTTACTGGAGCTACTGGAGTGACTGGTGCTATCGGAGATACGGGCGACACGGGCGCTACTGGCGCTACGGGAGCTACCGGAGCGACTGGAGACAATGGCGATACTGGAGTCACCGGAGATACTGGTGCTACTGGAGTTACTGGAGTCACCGGAGCGACTGGCGTTACTGGGGCCACGGGCAACACCGGTGCTACCGGCGCCACTGGAGACACTGGAGACACAGGCGCTACTGGCGTCACGGGGGCAACCGGAGCGACTGGAAACACCGGTGCTACGGGTGCTACGAGTGCTACGGGTGCTACGGGTGCCACGGGCGATACCGGCGCTGCTGGTGCCACGGGTGATACAGGCGCCACCGGAGATACTGGCGACACTGGAGCCACTGGAGATACCGGTGCTACTGGTGCCACTGGCGATACCGGTGCTACTGGAGCTACCGGAGATACTGGCGCTACCGGTGCTACGGGTGCCACGGGCGACACCGGTGCTACCGGAGCCACTGGGCCAACCGGAGTTACCGGAGTTACCGGAGCTACTGGTGATACTGGTGCTACTGGTGCTACGGGCGCTACTGGTGCCACTGGTGCTACGGGCGCTACTGGTGCCACTGGTGCTACTGGTGCCACTGGAGCTACCGGAGACACCGGAGCTACGGGTGATACTGGTGCTACTGGTGCTACTGGTGATACGGGCGCTACTGGTGCCACTGGTGCTACTGGTGCCACTGGTGATACCGGAGACACCGGCGCTACGGGCGCCACCGGAGCTACTGGTGCCACTGGTGCCACTGGTGCCACTGGAGCTACTGGCGCTACTGGAGCTACTGGAGCTACCGGAGCCACTGGCGCTACCGGGGCCACAGGCGCTACCGGTGCCACTGGTGATACCGGAGCTACGGGCGCCACCGGGGCCACCGGAGCTACGGGCGCCACCGGGGCCACCGGAGCTACGGGCGCCACCGGAGCTACTGGTGCCACTGGGGCCACTGGTGCTACCGGTGCCACTGGCGCTACCGGAGCCACTGGTGCCACTGGGGCCACTGGTGCTACCGGTGCCACTGGCGCTACCGGAGCCACTGGTGCCACCGGGGCTACTGGGGCCACCGGGGCTACTGGGGCCACGGGAGCCACTGGAAGCACTGGAGCTACAGGGCCCAATCTCAATGCCACAGGATTTTCTGCTGTTAATTCTTCATTAACTGTATCTTCTACTACTCAAATTACGAACTGGACTGTAACAAGTCCGTATTATGGAAGTCCAGACTTCAATCCAACTACAGGAAACTATACTGTTCCGGCCACGGGCTATTATTCACTTGCTGCAACCATCAACTACATTACTTCTGCCACTATCGGCGTGTCTCTAGGTGCTGGAATTAATCCATTTTTCGTCATAAGTCGAACATCACCGACTGCAACCAATCTCGTAAGTGGCTTGTTCCCGCTCCTGAACGTAAATATTGCACTGGTTCTAAACTTAAGAACCATACTAGGTAATGGAACCATTACACTCGCGGGAGACGTCCAATTAAATGCTGGTGATGTCCTTGGCCTGTTCTATCAAGCAAACGGATTGACAATCGGACTGAATCTCGGGGGAGGCAGTTCATCCGGCATTGTGTGGTCTATATATCGTCTTGCCTAACGATTGTCGATATTCAAAAAATCCGGCGTATAAAGGGGAATCTCTGCATATAATCACCTTAGTGTTTATTTGCAAAGGAGTGATTCCCTATGTCTCAAGCCAATATCCCCAATATAACTCCTATCATTTCCGTAACCTTTGACGAAGCCATTAATCTTATTCTCGCCTCAATTGCCCTTGAAGAAATCAGTCTTGCCCACATTCTTAATGCTGAGGGAGAGAAGCTTCAGTATGTACTTGGTACCCTGCCTGGTGCAAATCCCCCCCCAATGACTCTCAGCGATCTTTTAATCATCAATAACAGTGTTCGGGAAATGCTTAAAGAGGTTTCAAAAAAAGAGTGGATTCTCAACAATAAACTCGAAAGCGCAGTTGAAGCCATTAAAGCCCAGCGCACCTAATTAGTACTCTCACAGTCTTCTCCACAAAAACAAACAAAAAGAGAGCTCAATCGGGATTCTAACCCGAGAGCTCTCTTTTTTGTGTCTGTATTTCTCTAATACCCTACACTATGACAACATTCTACAAAATATTTTACTTTCATTGCTCATTAGGGATAAATACTTACAATAAGGGATAAGTTTCTATAAAATGTAATATTATGGGCGAAAAAAGATTATGATTTGGATATTGTACAATTTTCGATTCCAACAAGAGCATTTCGTTTCTGTATGGAATCACCTTATCAAGGAGGTACTCAGCTTATATGAATGTATGGTTCACAGAACAAATCAACATGTTTCTACACGTCAAATGGTTCGCTAAAGGCAGCAATTCGATCCCCAAGCCCATGGCTGAAGTGATCACCCCTACCTTTCTATTTTGGCTAGGTTTCACGTTTACTGTATTGCTGCTCTCGACGCTTTTCCACGATTATTTGAATCGTATCCCCGTGGTGAGGCGAATCCAAACGTGGCTAATCCGCTTCAAACCCCGAAGGTTGCTCATTCTAAGAGTAGGTATCGGTCTAGGACTACTTCTACAACTTATTACCGGCACTTACCTCTCTCCGGAATTCATTGCAGATTCCATTTGGGTATATCTTCTACTTAGCTTAGCCATCGCTGGACTCCTTCACCGAAAGACCTTAATTCTTACCAGTATCGCTCTTCTTTTATTGTACACCTACGCCACACAAAAGCACGGTATCTTTCACACACTTGATTATTTATTTTATCCCGGCATCATCTATTATCTCAGTGTATACAACACTCGCTGGAAAAAAACAGCCGCACCAGTTCTATATGTATTTACAGGAGTTTCTCTAGCCTGGCTCGCCATGGAGAAGCTAGCTATTGCAGATCTGGCCTACTCTTTAATGCACGACTACCACATCCCAACGATGGGTTTTACCGTTGAGAACTTCGTCCTGATCAGCGCATTCATCGAATTAGGACTAGCCTGGGCTTTCGTAGTTGGCATTATGAATAGATTTACCGCTCTCGTTCTAACAGGTGTATTTTTAATGACAACAACAGTATTCGGATTCAAGGAAATCATTGGCCACACAATTGTTCATACTCTACTCATTATGTTCCTCATTGAAGGCAGCGACAATTATAAGTCCCCCTTCCAGTTTCACCGTTCTCCGGTACTTCGCTCTCTTTTTGTAAGCGTTAACTTCTGTATATTCCTATTTGGACTAATGGCGCTTTACGTATGGATGGGACATACCCACTAACCTTTAACTTTATCTCCCTCCCCCTTGTAAGCGCACCCACAAAAAAAGCTGTCTCCACACGAATGTAGTCGAGTGGGACAGCCCTTAGACACAACCCTTCTCTAGCAAGGTATTAATCCCCCATCTTTACTTTGAAATATTGCACAAGCTCCTTAAATCATCTCCTCACTGTTAGTATCCCTTTACCTTAAATTCGTATCTACAGGGAAGGTAGCTCACTTAACAACAAGCCCCCAGTCATAAGACCGGGGGCTTGCCTCAGTATAGCGTGATGTGCCTTGTTATTGATTAAGTAAGAACTCTTCGCCGGCAATACCGGGTGAAGTCATATGATATGGGTCCAGTATGACACGAATCTGCTCTTCGGTCAGGAGACCTTTTTCCAGAATAATCTCTTTTACAGTCTGGCCTGTCTGCTGCGCTTCCTTCACGAGTCTTGAAGCGACATCATAGCCAAGATGCGGGTTCAGGGCGGTGATGATGCCATAACTTGTGTCCACATAATGCTTACATCTGTCGATATTCGCTTGCAGATCTGCGATTAAATTCTTATAGAATACATCCATTCCATTCTTTAGAATTTTGATGGAATGCATCAAGTTGTTCGCGGCTACAGGTACCATAACATTCAACTCAAATTGTCCTGCTTCACATGCAAGACAGATCGTATGGTCGTTGCCCATCACCTGGAAGGAGATTTGGTTCATCACTTCTGCCATAACTGGATTCACCTTACCAGGCATAATCGAGGAGCCTGGTTGCCTTGGCGGCACAAGTAATTCATTAAAACCTGCCTTCGGCCCTGAAGCCATCATACGAATATCGTTACACATCTTGGAGACGTTGACCGCACATACCTTTAGCGCTGCTGACAATTCAAGATAAGCATCCGTATTCTGCGTTGCATCCACGAGATCTTCTGCTTGTTCCAGATCCATTTGGGTCTGCTCCTTAAGCAGGTTAACCACACTCTCCATATATTCTAGTGGAGCATTGAGGCCTGTACCCACAGCGGTAGCCCCCATGTTTATTTTGAGCAAACCCTGAGCTGCCCGCTCAATACGCCCAATGTCTCTGCCCAGCACCTTCGCGTAAGCACTGAACTCCTGTCCTAAACGGATAGGAACGGCGTCCTGAAGATGGGTCCGGCCCATTTTGATAACATGGTCAAACTCTTTTGCCTTCTCGTTAATGCCATTAACAAGGGCCCGGAATACTACGAGCAGATCTTGTGTTAAACGATACGCCGCTATTCGGATTGCGGTAGGAATCGCATCATTCGTTGACTGTGACATATTCACATGATTGTTAGGATTGCAAAAGAAATAATCAGCCTTTCCCTTGCCCATCAGTTCCAGTGCACGATTAGCTAAAACTTCATTCATATTCATATTAATAGAAGTACCCGCTCCACCCTGGATCGAGTCCACAATAAATTCAGATCGAAACTGTCCTTCAATCACTTCTTCGGCCGCATCAACAATCGCTTTTCCAATGCCCTTCGGAAGTAAACCCAACTGCATGTTAGCAAGAGCGGCAGCCTTCTTCACCTCTGCAAGCGCAGAGATTAGCTCTGCATGTATAGGAACTCCACTGATGGGAAAGTTCTCGACTGCTCTGACTGTATTAATTCCGTAATAAGCTTGAGCAGGAAGCTGTCTCTCACCGAGGAAATCTTTTTCAACCCGATAATTCACGTCCATGTCTTCATCACCATTACCTTTCGAATTCCAGCATGTCATATCTGGTACTGTAATCATTCGTTTCCACCTATAATATTCCTCTAATTCTCACAAATATTTTGTGGAATAGTCCATGGAATTTAAGAAGGAATAATTAAGGCATACTCTGTCTCCATTACCCAATTTTCCATAATAACACTCTATATATAATATATCGCGACTCGCACATTTGATTATGCGAACCTCCCACACTTTTAAAGTAGAGAGAAGACCCTTTCGTTTATATCTTCCAACTTACACCCATACTTTAAGATGATTCCATCTCATAGGGGGGGGGGAGAGAAGCAGTTAGTAACCCAAGGATACCAACTCCACTAATTGTGCCCATCTTCACCTATTCAGAGACTGAAAATGAAATCACGAAAAAAGCCGTCCCCCAAAAGGAACGGCTTCAAAGATATAAGATTGCTCATGTATGAATAAACAATGGATCTATAAAGCTCCTACAGTACTGTTCAGCAACCTCTTCTGCACTATACCCCATATCACGTAAATAAAGAATGATATCCGCACGAGGAAGTGTAGAGAGCAGTATGGATGTGACAAACGGATCAAGCGATTTTGCTTCCCCTCGCTCAACCGCATCCTCTAGAAGACTTTGGATCTGTGTACGTAGATAAATGAAGGGTGGATTTTCATCCAGCGTGTTTCTAGCGTCCTCGAGCCGAGCAGGAATGAGCATAATCCTTAGCATTTCCAGATCTTCATTGATAAGGAGCACTACCCTATACATAATTGTCCGGAGCCGAAGGGCAACCAATTCCTCGCCACTACTGCGGAGATAAACATCCAATTCGTCAATAAATCGGTCGATCTTAGCTTCCATCAGGGTGAAGCAAATTTTGCTCTTGCTTGAAAAACGACGGTATAAAGTCCCTTGACCGATTCCTGTCGTTTTTGCAACCTGATGCATGGAAACTTCCTCGACTCCGTATTGATTAAATAAAGATTGCGCTGTATCTAAGATCTTTTGACCTAAAGCGTCATTCTCTTTTCTGCTAGTCATGCTTGCATCCCTTTCTACTTGAAAACAGGAACCTGTTATGCGGCTGACTTCTGCTCTTCAACTGGTGCAGCTGTACGCTTCACGAAGAAGCCCAGCACCAAAGCAATAATTGCAAGAACGAGTCCAGTTATAAACGCACTGTGAAGACCCGCAACCATTGCCTCTACCGGATTCAAATCTCCGGTTGTCTCCACATAATTTTTGGATCCTGCTGTCATGATGCTGATAAAGAGTGCCATACCTACAGCCCCGGCTACCTGCTGCAATGTATTCATAATCGCTGTACCATGAGGGTACATCAAGCGCGGCAGCTGATTCAAAGCCGTTGTTTGAGCAGGCATCATTACCATAGAAATACCAATCATCATCATAACATGAAGGAAGATGACATAACCACCTGTCCATGAAGATTCAACGCGAGAGAACAGGAAGATCGCAACACATAGAAGAACTAATCCAGGGATAATTAACACCCTTGGTCCAAATTTATCAAATAGCTTCCCTGTGATGGGTGCCATCAGTCCGTTGATAATACCACCAGGCATCATAACAAGCCCTGCAGACAGAGCGGTTAATCCAAGAGCATTTTGCAGGAACAACGGCAACATAATCATGGTGGAGAACATACTCATCATTAATACTAACATCAGTACGGTTACCAGTGAGAACATAGGAAACTTAAAGGTGCGCAGATCCAGCATAGGTTCCTTCATGCGCAATTGACGCCACACAAAGAGCAATAAGCTAATCGCACCTGCTGTGATACACCACACGACTTTTGGATCCGACCAAGAGCCTTCTCCCGCACTGCTGAAACCATATACAATTCCACCAAAACCGATGGTTGATAGAATAATGGAGACAAAGTCCACTTTCGGTTTCGTCAATTCCGATACATTTTTCAAGAATATTGCCGCAAAAGCAATAGAGAATGCAGCCAGCGGAATAACCAAGTAGAACAACCAGCGCCAGCCCATTGAATCCACGATCAACCCGGAAAGCGTTGGTCCGATCGCAGGGGCTGTCATAATAACGAGTCCGATCATCCCCATCGCCGCTCCCCGATTTTGAGGCGGATAAATACTAAGTATCGTATTCATCAGAACTGGCAGCATAAGACCTGTTCCGAACGCTTGCAAAATACGACCAACCAACAGCACCTCAAAACCAGGTGCGAAACCACATATAATGGTACCTACCAAAAATAGCGTCATTGCGCCTATAAACATCTGTCTTGTGGTAAACCACAGTTGAAGTAACGCCGTTACCGGAACCAGTATCCCGACAACAAGCATGTAGGATGTTGATAACCATTGTACAGTTGATTCCCCAATGCCAAACTGCTCCATCAAGCTTGGGAAAGCAATGTTTAACAGCGTCTCGTTCAAGATAGAAACGAATGCGCCAATGATGAGTGCAGCTACAATCGGCCCTCTCTTTAACTTCGTTACATCAATCTTGGCCGAACTTGGCCCCACTCCCATATCCAAGACCTTATCCTCCTTAGGTTCTATATACGGACAATTGTCCGATAATGCGTTTTTTATTCTAACGGACAATTGTCCGCAGGTCAATGCTTATATGGAAATTTTTTTATAACAAAAGATGTAATATTCATCACCAAAAAGGACCTGCCAGACCATATGGCCTGAGCAGATCCTTTAAGCTGTTACTTATTTATTGCAAGCTTACACGCTTCTTCTGAAGCGCGAGATGAGCAAGTCAACAACCCAACCCACAATGAACCAAAATACAATGTGCAGCAAGTAATGAACCCCCATCGACAGATCATTACCTATATACTCTAAGGTGAACATATTTGCTGGACCTGTAAAGAAAAATAACAAATTCTTGTCGTCCTGTCCTGTCATGTTCAATATAATCACAATCAACGAAAGGAGAGAAAGCCAAAACCTTACCTTCTTAAACATGCTCAACTGCAACACCTCCATCTTCTCTAAACGTTCATTTGATCTTAGAAGTTGCATGATGGCGAGCGTGTTACATGAATGATCTTCTTCCTACTTCTTTAAAAGCACCTGCAAAAGTCTTAATGCCGACCGCACTCGCGGGCGCTTCAGATGTTCCTGCACATAGCGATAATCGGTTAGAATTACTTTTGCATCACGCAAGGTATATGTGAAATCGTCATCGAAGAGGAGACGGTACTCCCATACTCTTTTTTCCCAATTCGGAATGTTCGCTATGCTCCAAGGATCGTCTGCTCCGGGATGAACGTAAGTCTCACTCACACCATCCGGAAGCTTATATAACTTCTCAAGGATACTCTGTTTAAAGCTCTCATAGGTTTCTTCCTCCTGCTTAATGAAGGGATGGGACAGCAGGTAATCTGGGATCGGTACACCGAAGGTGTCCGCAAGCCCGGAGGCAAGAGCTACGGGTCGTTCAATATCGGATAGTGAGCTTAGAAGAGGGTCTTCTTTATAGATATAGCGGAAAAATCGTGAAGGCAGGCCCCAGCGTGATATTGTCCAGAACATCTGGGGCAGAAAACTTCGACCCGTCTCGATCCCATACAGACTCCCCATATGATTATCGACATGGCTTATCTGGATTCCGGATTTCTGAACCATATCATACTGTGCATGGATCTCACTTATAACGGCCTTCGTCTCAGCCCGCTCTTCAAACTCTTTTACCGTACGATACTGGTACCCAGATTCATCATGCAGTGATGGGTGTCCTGTTAAACTGCTCCATCGTAAAGCCTCAAATTCGCTCGTCAGTGTTAGATGAAGTCCTACATTTGTCTGATGCCGCCTAGCGCTCCAGGCTGCTGCTTCCTCAAACCCGGGGGCTGGAGCCATAATCGTGGCTGACGATGCCTTACCCTCCTCTAAAATGTGCATTATAGCCTTGTTCATCGCTGCACTCTGGCCGAAATCATCACAGTTTATAATCAGTCTTTTGTCCATGATCAAGGGAGCCTCCTGCTTTATGATGAAACTGAAATTTTGTTGAGAAAGAGATCAGAACAGAAATGAGAAGTAGACCAAATGGAATGACGCTAATCAAATACCGAAACGTTGATTCAGGATCAGACCCCGGATTATCCCCACTTTCATAGCCGAATATCATACCGACCACGAAAAAAGCTAACGCTGAGATAAGTCCACTTGAACGGGTAATAAAACCACTTACCGCCGTATATATACCTTCTCTTCGCTGCCCGGTTACCTCAGCGTCTTCATCAATGATATTACCGCCCACCATCGCTGGTGTTACCAAGAACCCTGCAAGCCCGAAACCGACAGCAGTCCCTGCAACCACCCCACTCACAAGATCATAACCGAACCAGAGCGGTATAACCGACAAACCATATACCACAAGGGATAGGCGCCACGCCTTTACCCCATCCATTCTGCGAATAATGAAGTACCAGACAAAGACAAGCGGTATGACAGAGATAAAAACAGCTGCGAGCAGGAGCGATACTTGCTTCTCGGGAATTTGCAGAACATACTTGGCGTAAAACGGAATGATGGAGCTGATCAATCCATTCACGGTCTGGGCAAATGAGTTCGAGATATTGAACACCCAGAATTTCTTGTTCTTTAGCGTTTGACGAAAGGCCTCTACTAGCTTAGGCGGTTCACCTGGCATCACCTCTGCCTGTTCCCTGACACTCATCATACATAAGAACATAAAAACACCGAATATTAGGGCGTACAGTATCGACATATTAGAGAAGCCCATCATGCCAAACAAAATAGGAGTCAGGGCTGTTCCTATGAGCAGGGCAACCACCTGATAGCCTTGCTGAATTGCTGATGCTTTTGCACGAATACGATCACCGCGGAATAACTCCGGGAATAACGCGCCATAATTGACCCACAATACAGTTGCCACAGCCTCATACAGAATGAGAGCTACCAAAAACCATGTAAACAAACCGTTCTCCGATAACCCATCGGGAGGCGAGAATATAAGTATGAACGTAAGCATAAACAGTGGAATGGCACCGAACACCCAAGGCCTGCGGCGTCCAAAGCGCGTCTTGGTTCGATCTGACCAATACCCGAATAAAGGATTGTTGACGGCATCCCAGATGAGAAAGATGGTTCTTGCCAGTGTAGCCAGTCCAATACCCAGCCCCAGCTTATCTACATAAAAATAACTGTAAAACGAGCTAAATGCCTGACTTGGAACCATCATCGCAAACATTCCGAGCGAAAATGCATACGGCGAGTTCATCCAGCTGCGCTTCATGCGCCTTCCTCCTATACGGTAAGATCAAGGAACGATAATGCTGTACAGTATTCGTCTTTCACCCTAATTATTCCTTTGATTCCTTCGATTCAACACCTAAACGACAACACCGGCAACGAGAAAGAAGCCTGACCGCACGCGGTCAGGCTTCTTTCCAGTCTTACTTTGTCCTACTTACTATTTCAAAACAACAACTTTAACAGCGTTGCCGATTGGTGGCAGGCTCTTCGTCAGTGTAGGACCGAAGAAAGCAAGGACCTTATCGTCCTTTTTCAGTTGGCTTGCCTTCACTTCTTTGCCGTCTTGATCCACAATTACCGTTTTATCAGACAGGTTAAGAACAACCTCTGATGGGGAAGCTTCCGTCATACCAAAGCCCTTAACTGTAATTTGTGTATTATCTTCGTTAGGAGTAATCGTTCCTGAAGTTCCGATCAGGTCCTTCACTTCGGAATCCTGCTTCACTTTGATCTCGGAAGCATACGTTTGACCTGGCAGACTCATTGTCATGGCAAGGCTGTGTACCACTTCGATATCAAGACCGAGAGACAGATCTTTAAGTGCGATCTTCTCACCCGCTGCATTCAAGATAACCGTATTCTCGTCCACATTCAGAATAATACCGTCTTGTCCTGCACCATTAATATGAACAGCCTTACGGTTCTCATCATTGTGAACTGCAGTAATAACACCATTTGCTTTCATTGTCTTCGCTTCCTCTACTTCCGATCCCTCGGTCGTAATGGCTACACGCGCACCTTCAATAGCTACACCATGGTGAAGCACATCGCTGAAGTATTTAGCTGGTACATAAAGTGTACCGGCGCTGTTTACTGGAGCCGTACCGAGTTTCACGAGCATTTTATTCTCATTATACTCATCTTTATCGGTCTGTACGAGACTCCATACAGGTGTATTCTCTTTCGTAAGCTCAGCGGAACGGTCCTCTTTGTTCCACTTGATCTCATAACCTAAAGCTTCTGCAATTTCACGAAGAGGGAGCATGATCTCCTTCGTCTTTTGATTCATAAACCCGGTGTTTTTTGCATCCTTACCATTAATGCTTACTGCATAATTTGTAATGGCTGAGATCAGCTCGGCTTTCTGAGAATCTTGGTTCACATCCGCACTTGGTGCTGCATAAGCCGCTCCACCGGATACTGCCAAAGCTGATACTAGAAGTGCTGCTGCTGACTTTTTAAGATGTTTCTTCATGTTTATCATCCTTTCTAAGTTGTCATAAGAAGTAAGATCACTGGATCGCTTCAAGTCTATTGACGCAACACCCTCGCCCGATGTTGCACTAATTTACCAACTAAATTTCCTTTACAATAAAAAAACATAGATTACACTGTGATTGCAAGCATTCTTCATTATTTTAACCATACTAGACCCTACTATAGACAACATATTAGCGAAGGAGGTTTGTTCTACTATGATTAGAGACAAAGCACCCCTTATCCACTTATATAAACGAGCTAATGCCGAGATGAATCATTCCTTAAACCATATTGAGCAAGCAGAGCTAGCGGCACATATACACTATTGGGGGTTCATGCCTCAGCATTTTGATAATACAGAGCACAAGCATTCATTCTTCGAGGCTTGTTATGTAATGGCCGGACATGGGTCTTACATTGAAGATGATATCCAATATGAACTGGAACCTGGTACTATCTTTCTTTCTAGGCCTGGTAAATTGCATCATATCAAAAGTCAGAAGGGCCTCTCGCTGTGCTATGTTGCCTTTGAGCCAGAGGAATCGGCTTGCAGCGAAATGTATAGACAATCGTTCGAATTGCTTGCTGAGCAGGGTACACCTGTAATCCACGAGACAGCCATGCAGCCAACCTCGCTATTATGGGATTCGCTCATAGCCTTGTTTGAACCGGGGAAGTCCTATCCGTTACTTGCCTTGCAAAGTACAGCTGTTTCTTTAATTATCTCCATCCTTGTCGCTCATGCTCCAAAACTACCTATTGAATCCGATAATACAAAGAAAACCAATGAAGGGGCCGCCATCGTCCATCAAGCTGAACTTTTCATTAAAGATAATCTAAGCGAGCCTCTAACCCTACTGAGGGTCGCAAGCCATCAGCATATTACCCCTAGACACCTGACAAGATTGTTCAGTAAATACAGACATCAGTCTTTTGTTCATTATGTTCAGGAGCAGCGTGTGCAAAAGGCTAAGGATCTTCTTCTCAACACAGACAGGCAGATTAAAGAGATCGCAGCCGTATGTGGTTTTGAATCTGTACACTACTTTACACGCGTGTTCACAGCGAAGCTCGGTGTGACCCCCGCAAGATTTAGACGTTCACAATTTACCGAAGGACGATTCGATTCATCCCCATAGTAATACTCCCCATGTCCTTATTGTACAAAAAAGCTTCCTCTTTGTATAAAGACGTTCCTCCCTACTCCCTCTACAATAAGAGCGTAAGCTTAGCTCGGAGGGGGAGGACTTAATATGACAACTTTATCAACCTTTCAATCACATCCAATTAACCATGTGGACTTCCAAGATAGACCTAGATTTATGAACAATGGTGTAGATTCTTGGTGCTCACTTGTGATTTCTAATTATAAAGAGATGCAGGACAATCGGCCTGTTCGGATCATACTCGACGGGACCCATGGAGCTGATTTCTACTCCTTACTCCATCCACTTCAACAAGCTTGTGAAGAAGAAGAGATTCCTTTCTCCTATGACTTCACATCCGATTATCTTAAAGAAGAATCCGAACTTCGGTCAGAAATGGCCCCGTATTTAACAGATAATCGTGCATTCGGCTATAAGGGCAACCATGTGCGCCCTATTCAATATTTCCAGACGGATGCAAAGACATCTCTGGCGCAAAGAGCTATTGATATCGACAGCAAGGGCGGCATTTATGTATTATGCGGTCCGGGAGCAGCTATGTTAGCTAGCAGAGAATCTGATCTTTATTTCTTCGCTGACTATTCTCGGGAAAATCAACAGTTGCGACATGCAGAACATATGGGTAGCTTTGGTTTCGGGGAATCCACCGACAAAGTGGAAACCTATAAGAACTGCTTGTTTCTTGAATGGCCAGTATGGGAATCTTACCGCCGTGAATGGTTGGCATATTATACGGATCGCCTGAATCAACAAGCCTATTACATGGATTTAAATAACCCTGAAAATCCAGTGTTTCTTCCTGTAGAAGCTCTAAAGGATGTCTTGCTCAAGACTGCTCAGCAGCCGTTTCGGGTGAAACCGTTCTTTGCACCCGGCATCTGGGGTGGACAATATTTGAACAAGTTAGTTGATCTTCCTAAAGAATGGCCTAACTGCGCATGGAGCTTTGAACCAATTGCTCCGGAGAACACACTTCTCCTCCAAGTACAAGATACCGTTGCCGAGTTACCATTTACCTTACTTATGGAAGCGGCGCCTTACGACATCATGGGACAGCGCAATGTAGAATTGTTCGGTGATTATTTCCCGATTCGCTTCGACTACCTGGATACCATGGAAGGTGGAGACTTGTCCCTTCAGGTTCATCCCAAGCAGGCATATGTCGAATCACAATTTAACGAGCATATGACACAGCAGGAATCCTATTACATTATGAAGAATACGCCAGGAGCCAAAGTATGTCTTGGACTTAAAGAAGGCGTGACAGGGGCAGATCTACTTGAAGCGGTTGAACGTGCGCATCAAGACGAAACACCCCTTGAGTTACCTTCCTATGTGAACGAGTACCAGTCACAGGTCGGGGAGCTTTATCTCATCCCTCCTGGAACGGTTCATACTTCCGGCAAAAACAATCTGGTGCTGGAGATTTCGTCAACAACTTGGTGGTTTACCTTTAAAATTTATGATTATTTACGTCTGGATCGTGACGGTAAGCCACGCCCTCTAAATGGCGAGCATGCCAAACATAATATTAACGACGCTATGGATACGCCTGCTGTAGAACAAGGACTGATTGCTCGGCCTAAGGTTGTCAGCAGCCAAGGTAATAACACAGAAGAATTACTTGGACAACGCGATGATCTTCTGTTCCAAGTTAACCGACTTTCTCTAGAAGATACATGGCAGGGAGATACGCAAGGAGAATTTGTTATGTTCAATCTAGTCGATGGTGAGCGGGTTCGTCTCGTGCCTATAGATAACGAAAAGGCAGCGGTTGAATGGGGATACGCGGAAGCCTATATCATTCCAGCAAGTGTTGGGAAGTACCGACTGGAGAACCTGTCTGGTTCAACCTGCACACTTATCGTTGCAAGAGTCAATCCGAACTGGAGCCAGCCCCTTCTTCCACCTTCATGGACCTCATCCAAGGAGACCTCCGATGTGTTCCGGTAATGAACGAAGTATGGCATCCAGAATGCCTGCCGTAATCACACTGGCACTGGATGCTGGAGGAACAGTTATCAAGGGCGTACTTCTCGTCAATGGGCAGGTCTTACAAGGATCATTCCTTAGTCGACCTTCCCAATCTCAAGATGCTGCGCCCAGCATTATTTCTAGACTGGCTAGCGTATGTCTCGAATTACTGGGCTCCTATATCTCCACTTACGGGCCGTTATTCAGGGAAGATACAATCCAGATCGGATTCGCTTTCCCTGGCCCGTTCGATTATGAGGAGGGGGTCGCACTCCTTCAGGGCGTTGATAAATATGAAGCACTGTATGACCTGTCTGTTCGCAATCTACTTCAAGCAGAATTTACGAGACTGAAGCAGACATCTCCGGACCAAATTCCAGACGCGCTAGCTTCTGCGGATATACGCTTCGGGAATGATGCCCATATGTTTGGTTTAGGTGTCAGCCTGCGCTTCCCTTGCGAAAGACTAATCTGCTTAACACTTGGCACGGGGCTCGGTTCATCCTTTATCGAGAATAGACAGATCATCCAAGACAAGAACGGTGTTCCACCCACGGGTATGCTCTTCGCTGAGCCTTACCGCGACGGGATCATAGATGACTATTTTGGAAGAAGAGGAATTCTGAAAATGGCCTCGGAACGTGGTATGATCTCCAACATTTCTGATGTTGCAGACCTTGCACTCGCAGCTCGTAACGGAGACGAAGCGGCTCTGGATCTATTCCATGAATACGGAAGAAGATTTGGAGACATGTTGCTGCCTTATATCGCTGCCTTCCACCCACACCGAATCGTTCTTGGAGGACAGATATCAAGTAGCTTCTCTCTCTGGGAGAACGAGGTGCAGAACGCTCTTGGTGAGACATTTTCTATTCCAATCCTTCCGTTACAAGACGGAATGTCCGCCGTATTTCAAGGGATTCATCAATTGTTCGAAAAGCCGATTTAACCTAGATCTATCATCTTCCTTATCTAATACATCGGGGGTTATCTAATATGAGTAATTCAATCAAAGACGAACCTAAACCGGTCCGTCCCTGGACAATCTATGTCATTCATCATTCACATACGGATATCGGTTATACAGAGCGTCAGGAAAGAATCGAACAATATCACGTCGATTTTATTCGCCAAGCATTGAAGATTACCGATGCTGCTCACAGTGGCACGCATCCTGAGTGGAAACCATTCCGCTGGACATGTGAAACCTTCTGGGCTGTAGAGAAGTTTCTTGAAGAAGCGACACCTGCCGAAAAGGAAGCTTTTCAACAGGCAATACTACGGGGCGATATTGAACTATCCGGTACTTACTTGAACATGACCGAACTGCCTGACTTTGATCTACTTCTTCGGAATCACGCCAAAGCCCAGCAGTACGCAGCGTCGTTCGGCCACCGAATCGATAGTGCAATGACTGCAGACATCAACGGATACAGCTGGGGTTATGCTTCAAGCTTACTTCAGAACAATATCGATAATTTATTCTCTTGCATCCATACGCATCACGGAATGTATCCGCTTGGCCGCAAGCAAACTCCATTCTGGTGGGAAGCACCAGACGGTGGCAAGCTGCTCGTCTGGAACGGAGAGCACTACATGTTCGGTAATGAGCTAGGATTCTGTCCAAATGCACTCGGTAAATACATGATTAAAGACGAACTCGAGCATTATCTCATGGAACCGAAGCCTCGTCATAACGATATCGCTTCTTTACGGATCAATCGATATTTATCAAATCTTGAACAGGAGAAATATCCATATAACTTCGTACCGATCATGGTATCCGGTCTTGGAACAGACAACGCATCGCCGAACGCTGAGATTGCGGAATGGATAACCGAGTGGAACGAACAATATGGTGAGCAGGTGACAATTAAGCTCGCTACTCTGTCCGAATTTTTTGGGGTATTGAAGCAGGAAGACTTGTCCTCCATACCTGTGCACCGGGGAGACTGGCCAGATTGGTGGACTGACGGGGTTGCTTCTACAGCGATGCATACCCAGATCTACCGTGATGCCCAGCGTACACTCCGTAAAGTGAAAAGCTTAGACCCTAACCATGAGACAGCAAGCCTATCGGAAATTGACGAAGCAGCACAGGCACTGACGATGTATGCAGAGCATACTTGGGGATACCATTCTTCCGTGTATGAACCATGGCACCCACAGGTACAAATGCTCGAAGTTCGCAAGCAGTCATATGCGGCTGAAGCAAGTAAGTTGGCTCACCGCGCATTAGATAAAGTACTTGTTGCTCGTCACGGTGCTCTACTTGCCCCTCATCGACCAATGCGCTATGAGGTCATTAATACAGAATCAGCAGAGGCAACACTACTTGTAAGCATTCCGCTGGATGGTTGGGAAAATGTCATTCTACAGAGCGAGTTCGAGCTTGTTGATGAAAAAACAGGACAATCGATACCATACCAGTTGTCGCATACACAAGTAATCGTTACGGAACTGACGCTCTCACCTGGAGAGTCACGCATCTTGCATATTCGTTCGCTGCAGCAATCGGATGCAAAGTCACCTTTTGCAAAAACAGTCACTGCCCGTAATATCGAGCCCATTCCATGTGAAGGAGTATATGATATCTGGTCTCCACCTGCATCAAATTCTCCAATTACAATTGGTGAGGATTTCATTGAATCGGAATCCATGAGAATTGAATGGGCACTTAACGAAGGTATCACTGCATGGATCGATAAGACTCTTACTACGAATTTACTGGATGTGAACCGTAAATACGAGCCGTTCACTCCTGTTTATGAAGTGACGCCTGCTCAAGACGAACACAATCCTTCCCAGGTACATGCTACACGTTCTCGCATGGGGCGTAATCGGAAAGGAACCAACGTACAGCGAGATATCGGCCGACTCAGTCAGGTAAAAGTACTAGAGAATGGACCTTTGTTCGCACTTTTGGAGCTAGTCTTTAAGGTGAAGGGCCTCACCTACTATGCCCTTCATATTAAAATGTTCGCCAACCAACCTCGTGTCGAGGTGTCCGTCCGTTTCCATAAGGACAGCGTCTGGCTTCCAGAGAACGTATATGTTGCACTTCCATTCTCTATGGGCTCAGATGCAGAGCTGTATGTAGAAAAAGCTGGCTGTCTCGTTCGTCCATGGAAAGATCAGCTTCCAGGTAGTTGCCTTGATTACACCGCAGTACAGGAAGGATTGTTCTGGTACTCGGCTAAGGATCAAACAGCACTTGCCGTTTCGATGACCGATACACCGCTTCTACAGCTCGGTTCGATTGAGCACCAGCCTCGGAAGCTTCATCTGATGCAAGAAGAAGACAGCAAGCCTTCCACGTATGCATGGATTCTTACGAACTACTGGGAAACGAACTTCAAAGCTACTCTTGGCGGATTCTATGAGTTCCGTTATGCCGTAGAGCGGCATCACAAGGTTGATCCACAGCAAGTGACAGGCAAGCTCCATGCCTCCACTGGGCAGTTTACGGTTCACCGGATTCGTTCTTAGAATCAACAAAACAATAGGGTATTCCCAAGGTCAGCTGACCTTGGGAATACCCTGTTTGTGTTTAATCGCTATGGGAACGAAGTGCCTATAGTAACTACTCTCTCCGCTGCTTCGCGCTACCTACATTTAAACCCTATACCAAAAGAAATCGCTCATTAATAAATTTAGAGTGACTTTGATCTGCTACAACGGAGAGGGCGGAATCATTCTGGAGAAGATACAAGCTTTCTATTAGAAAGCTACTTCGAAAGCATAATTTGTCCCCGGATTTCATCACTTACAACAAAATTCAAGGAAATCAGGGGGCAACAGCGATCGGAAGAATGATCCGCATTCGGAGTGACTGAAGAGCTAAGATTAATAATGAGCGATTCTTACCCCTTGATCGACCCAGCCACCATACCCTTCATGATCTGCTCCTGCAGGATCAGATAAATGACGATCGTTGGAATTACCGCTATCGCCATCGCTCCCATTGTAAGACTGTAATCCGTTCCGAAGCCGTCTGAGAACAGAGACAGACTCAGTGGCAGTGTCTTCAGTGCTTGCGAATTAATGAACACAAGCGCGAAGGAGAAGTCATTCCAGAAGCGCAGGAAAGCAAGAATAGATATGGTCGCTACAATCGGGGTACAGAGTGGCAGGATAATCCGCCCGAATATCCCCCACCAACCGTTGCCATCAATCATGGCCGCTTCCTCAATTTCTCTTGGGATCGAAGCCATATATGCCATCGCTAAGAATATCGCAATCGGCAGCTCAAAAGCCGTATACGGTAAGATCAACGCACCATAGGTGTTAAGCAGTCCAATCTCTTTCATCATTAGAAATAACGGAACGAGTGTACTATGGATCGGGATAAGCATACCGGCCAGAAACAGTGCCATCACGGCCTTTTTGAAACGAAACTGAAACCGGGCCAGTACATATGCTGCCAAGACACTGAGCACAATCGTCAATACAACAGAGGCAATAGTAACGATCGTAGAGTTCATGAGCGCCCTTCCCATATTCCCCATCTCCCACGCTCGGAAGATGTTCTCCTTCATCCATACCAGGGGCAATCCATAGGGATTGTTGAAGAAATCCTGGTTTGTCTTAAATGCGCTAATAAACAACCAATACAGTGGATACAGCGTAAGCAAGGCGTACACTAGCAGCAGCAGCTTTAAGGCTCCGGATAGTCCTTTTGCAGCTATCTTTCGGCTAGGCGATACGAGTTCTCCAGCTGTCTTCGTTGAAAGTGTCTGTTGTTTCACAGGCCCCCTCCTTTCCATCAACTTGCTTTCTTACGAGTCAGTACATAATTGATAAGCAGCAGCAACGCGCTGATGATCATAATCATGGTTGACACCGCAGAGCCGTATCCGTATCGGTAAACATCAAATGTATTGTTGTACATATACGTAGCAAGCAGTTCCGTAGATTGAGCGGGTCCCCCGCCTGTCATCACAATGACATGATCGAATGCTTTCAGACTTCCCGAAATGCAGAGAACCATGGTGACGACCACAGTCCCCCAAATCATAGGCAGGGTGACTAAGATGAGCTTCTTCCACCGTGTCGCACCGTCGATTTGGGCTGCATCATTCACCTCAGGGGAGATATTCTGCAATGCTGCTATAAAGATGACCAAGTACGGACCGATGTTGCTCCAGTTGATTGGTATAGAGATCGCCAGCATGTTGAACTTCGGATCAGACAGCCAGGCTCGTGTCCAAGATTCGAGCCCTATAATCTCCAACACCTTGTTCGCAAGTCCAAACTGCGGATGATAGATATAACCCCAGATCAGACCTACGACAACCGTTGATAAGACCATAGGCATGAACACAGCTGAGCGAATCAATCTGGAAAAGAATGAATTCTTAAGCAGCATAATTGCTAGTATAAGCGCAATCGGGATCTGACCTACAAGCGATGATGCCACGATAATCAGGTTGTTACGCAGCGCCCTCCAGAATATCCGGTCATGCAAAATTTCGTTATAATTGCCGAGGCCAATAAACTTGGCCTCACCGAGTCCTTTCCAGTTGAAGAAGCCGTAATATGCCGACCAGAAAACCGGAATGATAACAAAAACCAGGAATAGCAGAAGCGCCGGAAGCAGAGCTAGAGCAATAAATCCTTTACTTCGAATAGCTGTAGGCACTTAAGACTTCCTCCTTTCCTCTGACACCCTTAGAAGTTCCATTACTCCGATGTATATCTGGCCTGTGCATCTTGAAGCTTCTTCGCCACGCTTTCAGGCGTTCCACCCATCATAATTTCCTGTAGTCCATTATTGATCGCTTCACCTGCTTCGGCCGATAAATACGCATCGTATACAGGGGTAATTCCTGTCGTCTTCACCAAGTTAAATGCTTTGTAATACAGCGATGTTACTTTGGCTTGGTCGACATCCGTGTCGTACATCACCATCGAGTTGCTTTCCGCAATCGCCTTTTGCGCCTCAGGTCCACTAACCGTATAGATCAGCTTCAGAGCAGCCTCTCTTGCAGCACCTTCGGTCCGTTTGCTCAGTGCAAGGCCACCGCCTGCTCCACCTGTAATGGTATTCGGGTCGCCTTTGCCTCCTGGAATGGCTGGCAGAACGGTTACTTCAATGTCCTTCATCTGATCTTCTGTTGCCGAAGCAGCCAGATTCGTAAGGGTCCAAGCACCGCTCACCATCATTGCTGCGTTGCCTTGGATGAAATATTGCTCGGCTTGCGTATTATCAATGCTGTTCGCACCTTCTTGGAACGCTTTGTTATCTACCAGCTGCTTGAAATACCCCAGTGCTTCCACGAATTCAGGGTCCGTAAACTTCGCACCTTTCTGCGCTGCGGCATTCTTAAACCATTCCGTTCCTGTTACCCGATCCGCTAGCGAGCCAATAATCGTTGATTGTGCGACCCATGGAGCTTTATTACCTAGGGCAATCGGTGTCACACCTTGATCATTAAAGGCCTTAACTGCGGTCATCATTTCTTCCCAAGTTGTTGGAACTTTAACGCCGTGCTTATCGAATAGAGCTTTGTTGTAATACAGAATTGAAGTGGCCGACATGGCAAGTGGAGCTGTATAAATCTGATCTTTCTCAAACATAAATGGATCAAAAGCGCCTGGCAGGAACTTATCTCTCCATTCCGAATGCTCATTCAGTACATCCGTAATGGGCTGGAGTAGCCCGGCTTTATACAATTCCGCCGAGTGACTTCCTGCATAAACGAACATCAAGTCCGGCAATTCATTCGCAGCAGCAACCGTACTAAGACGCTGTCTGTAGCCGTCTACTGGGATCGCTTGAGCATCAAGCTCAACATCTGGATTATCCTGTGCGAATTGCTCGATGAAGCTTCGTACTGTCTTAGCCCGGAGATCATCGCCGGCAAAGTTATGCCAGACAGTTAGTTTAACTTTTTCTCCTTTGTTAGCGGTTTCAGGTTTCGGATCCGTACTTCCGGATGACCCGCAACCTGCCAAGATCATAGTAAGCATAATTAATACAAGACCCATTTTTTGTATTGATTTCATCATTGACCCTCCTTGATTACATGAATAACCCTAGTATAGAAGAGGAGGCTGTAGGGGCGTAGGGGACATATTTCAGTCCATAGAGGGTTAAATTTCAGCTTTTGCGCGATAGTCGGAAGGAGTCAGACCCGTGAATTTTTTAAACAGCCTGTTAAAATATTTCAGATCTTCATAGCCCACTTCATTCGCAACCTCACTAATCTTAGCTGGCGTTTCCCGAAGCAGTGTCATGGCTTTCTGCATCTTGGCCTCAGTCACGAACTCGATATAATTCATGCCCGTTTCCCGTTTGAATAACTCGCTAAAATAATTCGAATTCATATGTACATGCCTTGCGACCTGTTGAAGTGACAGACCTTGTCCCAGATGTTCATGAATATAGCTAACCGCCCGCTGCACCGGACTCATGCCAGATACCAGCTCAGTATGCCGCGCGATAATGGATTCAAAATGCTCTAGAAGTACGTTCTCTGGACTTTGGGTAAGCTGCGTCAAATCCAGCTTCAATCCATTTGGTGGTTCATAGGTACGCCCAATGGACTGCACTGCTCGTTCCAGCCAGCGATGACCCGCTACAATCAAGGTCTGCAGATACGCCTGAACAGAGCTCGGTGTCACCTCAGGGTCCTGCCGGAGACGTGACAAAAGCTCCGTAATCCCCCTCTTCAGCACCAAAGAGTCCTCAGCTCGAAGCCATGCTGCAAGCTCTTTCTCCTCATCCATCGTACATACAGACCTCATACCTTTGCGCTCACGGATATCAACATATCGTACGTATCCTTTGTAGCCTAGAAGCCATCCATATGCCGACGTATCTCTAGCCGTTTCGAGCGCCGTTCGTAGTTCACTTACGTCCGTAGCGGCTTGCCCACATGCGGCAAAGGTAGTGCAGTTAAGTTCCTCCTCAAGCTCTCGCAGCTCACATTCCAACCGAATGCTTCCCTCCCGGATCGCCTCAATCCGGATGACGAGGAGAATTCCATGATTCCATTCGATCCACTCACATCCATAGGGTAATCGTCTGGTCAGCTTCTCACCCAATATCGGATAGAGCTCCTCATGCACAGAAGACTTCTCTTCTCCAATTGAATTGTGCCTTAAGGAGATTATCCAGACCTGCAGCAAATGCTGTCCTGGTGTAATGCTCAGTTCAGGATATCTATCCCCTAATTCGGATACCGTTTGCTCATCTAGATGTGAGTCTGTCGTAAGTATCCTTCTAAGAAAATGGCGGTTAACTTCTCGTTCTTGTATCCTACCCGCCTCATCCCCTTGCCTCCGCTGTTCAATCCGGGACTTCGCCCGAACGGCTGCCTGCAGAATTTCATCGGGGCGACTTGTCTTGAGCAGATATTCACTAACACCTTCCCGCATCGCCTGCTGAGCATATACGAACTCATCGAAGCCGGAGATCACGATCATCTCTGTATCAGGGTGCTCATTCATCACTTCGCGAGCCAGCTCAAGCCCGCTCATCCCTGTCATTCGTATGTCCGTAAAAATAATGTCCGGCTGCTCTTCGGTGATGCGGTTCAAGGCTTCCTCCCCTGATGCCGCTGGTCGCAGCACCGAAAATCCGCAGCTCTCCCAATCGATCACCGTACTTAGCCCCGTTCGTATAATCACTTCATCATCTACAATCAGCACCTTCAACCCCTGCTCAACTCCCTTCACTTCATTATCGATGTCAAACTCTCCACTTTTACAGGACTGGCAGCGTAAACATCACCCGTGTCCCCTGCCCTTCCGTGCTTTCAATTCGCAGTACAGAATCCTTGCCATAATGAAGATATAGCCGGTTGTTTACATTACGAAGACCGTAGCTTCCTTGGGGAGGTCGTTCTTGCTCATGGGCGGGATGTAGCTCCAATTGAGCACGCAGCCAAGACAGACGTTCATCATTCATGCCAACACCATCGTCCTCTACCGTAAAATGAATGCCGTCTTCATCACAGCTTACATGAATCGTAATGGTTCCTACTCCATCCCTCTTTAGAATCCCATGCAGCATCGCGTTCTCGACCAGCGGTTGAAGCAACAGTTTGAGCATCTTCTGCTCAGCTATTGAATCATCCATATGCACAAGAAAGATTAACTTATCAGGATATCGGATCGATTGAATGTTTACGTAATTCCGGACATGCTCCATCTCTTGATGAACAGAGCAGTATTCTTGTCCATTATTCAGACTAAATCTTAGAAAATCACTAAGTGAGCCGACCATCTCGGCAATTTTGCTGTCTTTATTCATCAAGGCAAGCCATTGAATAGAAGACAGTGTATTGTACAAAAAGTGCGGATTAATCTGTACCTGAAGCGCCTGCATATCCGCCTCTTTTTTAAGAGACTCACTGAGCTTCACTTCCTCCGTCAGCTTCACAATCCGCGAACTTAGACGGTTATAACTGATAACCAGCTGTCCCACCTCATCAATCGTCGTAACAGGAATTGCCGGCAGCGGCTCCTCAGGACTTGAGTTTTTGAGAAACTTGGTCAAAGTGGATAACGGTTTTGTAATTTTTTGAATCAAAAAAACAACGAGAATGACAACAAGTAGCATTGCAACTGTGACGGCAACAGCGGTTAGCGTCAGAACATATTGGTTCTGGGAACGATATTCTGCTGCCGGAATAATACCAACAAGCTTCCAGTTCACACCGGATACGGATTTATAGAGCACCGTCTTCATACCAGATCCTTCACCATAGTTCAGCGTTCCGCTTAACCCCTCCATCTTCTCCATCCCCGGATAGAAGGTGGATAGCGATATATTCGTCTCCATATCGGGCGGGCCAGCAATAATCCGGTCATGCTCGTCCAGCAATAGGACAAAACCACTCTTCTCCAGTGCCGCTTGTCTAACTTGATACGCAATCACGGCCTGGTCCACATTGATCTGAACATTTCCAATCAGCTTATACTTATCCGTACTACGTATCGGCCTTGCTAGGGTAATGACCTGACGCATTCCATCCGATGTCCACTGTCGGTGGACGTTAGACCACCATTTGGGATGTTCCTTGTAGTACCCTGGCGTTTCCTCTGTAATGTCAATAAATTCGGAACGAAGCAGGGACTTATGAGATATCGGCTGTTTCGCTCCAAGGGGCTCGATAATAATGTTGGCGATGTAGCCTTTCGAGAAGGCAAGATTCGTTAAAAAACTAATAATGGATGTCTGCTGTGTATAATTACTCTCCCTCTCTCTTGACTTTAAATAGCTCTGAACCTCGCTATGCCCGATTAGAAACAGCGACATATTCTCGACATCCTTCGCCATGGTAACTAAGTAGGCATCGAGCTGGCGCAGCGTGTTCATCCCTGATATTTTCGCCTTTTCCTCAGTAATACCGCCCGCCATATTGTAAGAGAACAGCCCGAGGAAGAGCAGCGGAACCATCGTTGCAATAATAATAAGCAGTGACAGCTTATGTTTGAGCGATTTACCGAGCCATCTTTTCACACAACTTCACCCCAATTTCTAAGTACCTGCATTCCTATACATGTCGTCTTATTCGCTCTTTTCTTCTGGCAAACGCTTACAGTCTTTCGGTTTTTAAAATCTATCTTAGAGTACAGTGGTTATCCGAGTAAATGATTAGTTGATGAATCATTAGGGATAAAATCGTCCAGTCGATGCGTAATTCTCCTGAAAGCGATGGTAATGTTCGCATAAATAAGCTTTCATTTTTGCAACCTGTCCCCATCTTCGTTAGACTTGTGAATAACAGATACGAGTTGCCATCCGAGTAGGATGAGTATAGAAGCGACCCTATCGAGATCAGCGTAAAGGAGGGCTTTCAAATGGAACAGGCTATTTTGGATCAAGGGGCTCAAAAATTCGGCAGAGGCTCTTATTCCCTGCAAAGTCTCGGAGGATTTAGCGAGAATGTATACGAATATATCGGTGAGGATGATCACCGATTCATTATGAAATTTCTAGATGCATCCAAATACAATAAAGCTTCCGTCATCAGAGAACTGACATGGATGGCCTACTTAGCAGAGAACGGGTTACACATTGCAGGATCTATAAAATCCAGGGATGGTCTTCTCATTGAGGAAGTATCTCATGGGACGAAGCACTATTATGTCATCGCTTTGGCCAAGGCTCCAGGTAAACCAATGACAGATCTGGAGTCAGATTTCGATGTGATCGAGCAATGGGGACGTGGTATGGGCAAGATGCATGCGCTTGGTAAGAGCAATCCTAATTCGCTCGTTCATCGCATGTCCTTCCCGCAGTGGAATGAAGGGTTAATCTTCACAGGTTCATTCCCTGATGCCGCTGGAGAAAAGGTGCATGTAAGGTGGAATGAATATATGAGTATTCTAGAAACGTTCCCGAAGGACCGGGACAGCTACGGGATTATTCATAATGACCTGCATCATAATAATTTCCATGTGGAAGACGGCGAGATCATCTTCTTCGACTTCGGCGATGCCGGATATCATTGGTTCGCTTACGATATCGCTATTGCCATCTATCATGCTGTACAGACCGTTCCTAAGGAACGTAAAGCCGAGTTTTCCGTCCGCTTCATCGACTCCTTCATGAATGGCTATCTTAAGGAGAATACGCTAAGTGAAGACTGGATCAAACGGATTCCTTTCTTCATGGATTACCGTAACACGTATTCCTTCATCTACTTCTCGAAGTTCGTGAACGAAAGTGAAATGGATGAGCGTACGAAGAATTATCTACTGAAGATGAAAGCCGATATTGAGGAAGGCACGCCGGTTGCTAAGCTATTTATATAAATATGATGATCTAGTCAAAATAAATCGCACAACAAAACTCAAACAGCCGCTCAAGGATAACCCTTGAGCGGCCTGCTTTTTCTGCCTTTTCCGAGTGAAGATGTGTCTCCTGAAAGAGAGTCTCCTCAGCTTAATGAACTCACTTACAGCTTTACAATTTTTCCTGTATCCTGTGATTCGAATGCGCCCAAGATCACGTTCAGTGAGCGCAGTCCTTCCTCACCGGAAATGGATGGAGGCGTGTTCGTCAGAATTGAATCCACGAATGCATCAATAACACCACTTGGAACTTGCTTCTCATTCGTTGCCATCGCACCGACTTTGTAAGTCTCCACTGTACCATTCGTCAGTTCAACGATAACCTCGTCCCCATGGACTGCGCCAATCTTCATTACCCCGTTCTCACACCACAGCACTGTACTGTTATCGCCGGAACGGTAGTGTGTCCAGCTTGCCATGATCGTTCCAATTGCGCCACTTTCCATACGGACAATACAAGTTGCGTTGTCATCTACATCGGTTCCTTCTTTATGAATGGTACCGATGAAACCAGCCACTTCAGCGATTTCGTCATTCAGTAAATAACGGATAAAGTCGGATTTATGCACACCAAGGTCACCCATCGCACCCATAAGCGCTTCATCTTTACGGAAGAACCAGCTATCACGTCCATCAAGGCTCCAGCCCTCAGGTCCACCATGACCGAATGAAGTACGGAATGTAAGTACTCTTCCAAGCTTACCCGAATCAAGAATTTCCTTCGCTTTAACATGTGGAGGCATTAGACGCTGGTTGTGTCCCACCATTAAGAACACGCCATTCCTGCGAGCAGCTTCAATCATTTGTTGTCCTTCTTCTGCTGTCGTAGCCATCGGCTTCTCAACCAATACATGCAATCCAGCGTTCGCTGCCGCAATACTCATGGATGCGTGCAAATAGTTAGGTGTACATACACTAACCGCATCTAGCTTCTCATTCTTTAGCAGTTCCTCATAACTTGTGTAAGCTGTTCCACCATATTGCTCTGCAACTGCTTCTACGCGTTCCTTGTTCGGATCAGCAAATGCAACCAGCTCTACGTTAGAATTCGCGGCATACTCAGGAATATGTCTACGCTGTGCGATAGCACCGCAGCCGAATACAGCAACTTTAATTTTGTTCATAATGAATGGTCTCCTTTAGGGGTTCGATTAAAATTGATTCAGATAGTTATTCTTCAACCAGTTAAGGCTATTTGATACACTCTCAAGTGGAGGATTCTGACATACATCTTGCTCCACGATTAACCACTGCGTTCCTGCATCCGAAGCAGCTTGAATTACGGCTGGCAGATCTACGGATCCTTGGCTCAGCTCCAGCGTCTTCATCTCGCCTTGATCGTCCTTACTGAAGTCTTTCAAATGAAGAAGCGGCAGACGACCTGCATATTTCGGGATGTAAACAAGCGGGTCCTGACCTGCGAATTGTACCCAGCACACATCCATCTCAACTTGAACGGCTTCCGGAGAAGTAGCTTCATACATCGCATCGAACACGAAGGAGTCGCCTACTTTATCTTCAAATTCAAAGGCATGATTATGGTAACCAAACACCAGACCTTGTTTCCGTGCTTCCGTTCCAACGTCCTCTAGAAATGCAAACAGACTCTTCCAATCTTCTGCATTCGAACGATCCTCAGGTGAAACATAAGGACACATCATATATTTGGCACCGATGGTTTTTAGATAATCTATTTCCTTCTGAAGGTCCTCACGAAGCAGATGCAATCCAACGTGACTTCCGATAGCTTGAAGTCCTAGCTCTTGAAGAAGCGTTTTCATTTCTTCTGCTGGAATATCTCCATAACCTGCAAATTCAACGCCTTCGTAGCCTAATTCTGCTACCTTGCGCAGCGTACCTCGGAAATCCTGCGCAGTCTCATCACGCAGTGTATACAATTGCAATCCGATCCCCATTTTTCTCATAGAAGGACACCTCTATTCAAAGTTTAATTTCATTGCTCTATTTGATACCATCATACATGGGACTAAGCTACAATGAACATAAACTATATTGTCAAAACATGAACTATCTGCTTGTTATTTAGGTTGGAGGTAATATGATGACCGAAGCTAGATTACTAATATGCGATTACTCATATCACAGCGAACCTTACTGCAACAGCCATAAGAGTGGCTTGACCACCTACTTGTTTCGCCTGCAAACGGAGGGTTCTTGTGTTGCAAGCTGTAACGGCAAGGATTATCGTCTTCAAGCTGGAGATTTACTATTACTTAAACCTGGAGATGAGTATGAGCTTCGAGTAACGGAAGAACAGAGTGACGGACGTATATCCAGTGGGGATTATTATATTTTTTGCGATGGGGATTGGATTGATTCTTGGTGGAAACGTGTGAAACGTCATAAGGTCAATCACATTAGTATTGACGATCACCTGCTAGGCCTATGGAGACAACTGCTCCTTGAGAAAAGACGTGGGCCTGAAGAGGATTTAGAGTTAATCGGGTATTTGCTTCGGGGACTATGTGTTTGTCTGGATCGTGCGATTACGGAAACAAAACCCGCGGACCGTTCTGCATTCACGGCGCTACGCTTAAAGAGATTTATTGAAGAACACGCTACCGTCACGTTCAAACTCGAAGAGGCGGCTGCTCATGTCGGACTCAGTCTATCCCGTGCAGTTCAATTGTTCAAAGCATGCTACGGCAAAACGATGATCCAGTATGCACTGGAAATCCGGCTAAACGCTGCGGTCGAGCGTATCAAGTACAGCTCGATGACACTAGAAGAAATTGCTGAAACCTGCGGCTTCGCAAGCTATTCTTATTTCCACCGGGTGTTCCGTGCGAAGTATGGTATGGCCCCCGTAAAGTTTAGAGAAGCCGAAACGGCAGTGACAGGATCGATAGCAGGTTCGAGCGAACTTAAATGATAACCTTACACTTTTTCCCTCCTCACCCTTCAAGAATTATGTTAAAGTTAGATTTAAATTTCTAAATTGTGGAATAAGTCAGATTTCTACTATAAGCAAGATTCCAGAAGGAGGTGGGATGAAAGTGGATATGGGATTTTCCATGTTTGGTTTGTGGCCGGCTCTGATGTTCATTGGAAATGGACTGTTCATGCTGCTCGGCTTATATGCACTGTATCTTCTCATTAAATTTTTAATCCGGGCTACCACAGCGGTAGAGCTCTATATTGATGAAAAGAGAAATCGGCGTTATTGATTCTAGCCTATTCAAATTTTTATACGTGAGGAAAAGTAAAAAGCCCCGGGGTTCCGGGGCTTTCTACTGTAATCTTTCTATTCCACAATCAGACTGTACGCTGAGATTTTCTTGATTCGCCGCGCCGCCCACATCGAGATGATATAGGCATAAAGAGTGACTGCCACACACAGAAGAATAATTGTAGGCAGATGAACATCAAGCTTAGCATTAGATACCCCTACACTATACAGAAGCATGGACAACATCGGGTTCGTACCCAATCCACCAAGAACACCACCCAGCACTGCACCACTGGCTACAACAGGGACGAAGCTCAGGGCAATTTGTGTCTTCAGCTGAAAAGCTGTATAGCCTAACGCCTTGTAGATACCAAGATCCTTTTTCCTTTTCAGAATCATCGCATGTATAACAAGGTATAGAATAAGACTGACGACAATCATCGTTACGATTAGCACAACCATCATAAGTGATGTAATGGCGCCCGTATAGGTTTCCATCTGTGCATCCCCGAGTTCACGGTAATTTTGAACCTGGGCAATCCTTCCGTCATAGTCTTGTTTCAGCTTCCCAATAAAAGGCTCGACATTCTCATACCCGTCCTTCAAATATAAATTCAGACTCTGAATTTCATAATCAGGATCAAGTTGATGCATCCCTGACAGCATCATAAATGCAATCCGTCCGCCGTTGCTCATCGTCTGTGCGAGGCCTGTTACCAGGTATTTTCCGACGACACCATCCTGACCAATCTCAAGCGTATCGCCTATCCCTTTGTCCAGCATGTCAGATAACACACCTGTTATTACAACCTCGTTATCATACCGTGGCATTCGCCCTTTATATGCAGACAAGTTCTCCATCTGACCGAAGTCATCCGATATTTGGACAACGGCATCTTCCCCTTCTAAGCTTAAAATCACCATATCCAATTGTGTTGTTTTGGCAACCTCCACCTCATTCTTCAGATCCGAGAATAATTGGGATGCGTCTGATTTCGGATGTGCGTTCACCACAACATCGGATAACTCTGTCCCCGTCATATTGTAAAGTGCGCTCTTATCCACCGCCATGTTGTAATACGTAATAACCGAGAATACCGATGCAAATGTGACTCCTGCCACAATAATCGCTACAATTCCGTTCTGCCTCATATTTGTAGCAATGGTTTTAAGGGCGAGTACGAACTGGAGTCCTCCCCGTGAACTGCCCAGTGGAAAATGGTTCTTGCGGAAGCTGTGCGTATTCACCCCGCCGCGGAGCGCGATGACAGGAGGCAGCTTTTTAATACGCCGACTAGCAAGCAAAGTCACTAGCAGTACCAGAAATAATACGGTCAGTATACTGATCATATCGACACCAAAATGTAACCCGCTATCCCAATGGAGTCCCGCCAAGCTGGACATTAATCCATCCACCCAAGGTGAAACGGCGTAAGATAACCCGATTCCCAGCACAGCCCCAGTAACGCCGAGCAGCATAAACAGAAGCGCCATGGACGCAGTAATTTGTCTGCTCGTATACCCCAGCGCTCCCAATGCACCGATGTTAATCATCTGATCCTCTATGCTATTGACGACCCGGAAACGAATGACAATTAGCGCAACAATCACGATAATCCAAGCAAAAGCGGCAAGTAGCATCGCAAATATGCTTATCATCATCGTACTGGACATTGACATGCCTATAAAATCAATTACATTCGTCTTAAAAAAAGAGTTAGCACCAGAAAGCTGCACATCAGTCTGCGATTTAAAATCACTTAGCAGTCCGGTTGACTGCTCCGGATCCTTCATCCTAATCGATAACATGCTGCTGCCCGCAAGCTCTCCAATGGCTTCTTCAAGCTTCTTATAGCCTGCATCCGTCAGAAAAAACTTCAGCGCTCCCGCATTAACCATACCGAACGAAGTGGATTCATAATAACCAGCCACAGTGTATCGATATTCTTGATTTAAATACGTGACAGTAAGTGTATCTCCTAACTCATAGCCCCCGCTCTTTAAGGGTAGTGGTACGTATATTGCCTGTTCCGAGGGTACTTCGATCTGCTCAATCGGCTCAAATGGAGCAATCTGACGTGGATTATCCCTGTTTAAAAAAGCGGTCGCCAGCCCCAGCTCACTTGTACCAATCTGGATACTCGCCTGCCCCATATACACCATGCTCTCTGTTTCCACCTCTGTAACCTGGGGTTGATCCTTCAAAAACTCATTATATTCTGGTTTATAAAGATCATTATGGAGGATTACAATGGCGTGCGGGCCTTTCGTCTCTTCAACTTTATCAAGGAAAAATGGTCCTACCTTCACAAAAATACCAAGTCCTACATTAAGCAGCATGGCTGCGATTAGAATTAGCACTACAAGCGACACGGCTGAACCTTTGCTTCTTCGGAGGTTGGCGGTAGTCAGATTCAGAATTCTCATGATCACCACCCCATCTCGTCAAGAAACGCTGTCAGCTTATCATGTCTTTCCGTTTCACTTCCTGTGCCAAACGACGAAATTCTCAGCTCACCACATACAACGCCATCCCGTAAATACAGGATGCGGTTTCCGCGCAGGGCGGTCTTGATATCATGGGTCACCATTACAATACTCTGTGCTCCATTGTTCACTTCAGTCATAATATCCAGCACACTGCTGCTCGAAGCGGAGTTTAAAGCTCCTGTCGGTTCGTCCGCGAACACAATAGCTGGTTCATTGATCAATGCCCGTACGATACCCGCCCTCTGTGCTTCCCCTCCGGAAAGCTGAGACGGAAACTTTGCGAGGTCCCCTTCATTCAGACCAACCCGAGCGAGCAGCTCCTTGGCCCTCTTAACGATGGCCTTCTTGTTCCGGCTCAGCAGCAATCCGCTTGCCAGCACATTATCCAGCACGCTCATGTTATCTAGCAGATAAATATGCTGAAACACAAACCCACAGTGATCCCGCCGGAAGACTGCCAGTTGATCGTTACTGAGTTTGGCAATGTTACGACCATTAAAGTGAATGTCTCCGAGTGTTGGCTTATCCATGCCAGAGAGAGCATACAATAGTGTCGATTTACCTGAACCGGAGCTTCCCATAATGACGGTGAAATCTCCCTCCATAATTTGAAGATCCACGTTTTTCAGCACATGCTGCTGGTGGCCACCCCGTGAAAATGTTTTGCACAGCTTTTGCGTTGATATCATAACCTTCGACATACACTAACCACTCCTATATATGAAAATAAGACTGTACCTTCCATGACAGCCTTATCATACAAAAACAGTTCTTAATGGAGCTTTGTCTAATCCTTAACCGTTTCTTAATTCTTTTAGGCGAGCCGGATTTTAAGCTTAACGGTAAAACCGTCTGCCCGATTGTGACATGAGATATCGCCTTGCATCCGCTCCATTAAGTACTTGGAAATATAGAGTCCGAGCCCAGATCCCCCAAGTCCCTCCGCATTACTCCCCCTCTGGAACTTATTAAACAGAAGCGGTAACTCATCTGCGGGTACTCCTTGTCCGAAATCCATAATGCTCATCTCCAGATAATCCTCATCCTCGGTTAGCTGAAATTCAAGATGAAGTGCAGTGTCTGCATACTTGTAGGCATTACTAATGACATTATCGAACACCTGTTGTAGACGTCTCACATCGGTGAGAAGCATGACGTCCGGAATGACGCCGCAGTTGATCTTATCATAGTGATTTACATTCTGGATCATATCAGTCAGCACCGTGCTGTATTCCTCAATAACCGTAACTTTCAACTCCTCGAGCTCCTCCAGTGTCGCATGGAACATATCGGTTACGAGCAGATCAATCTGTCCGGCCTTGCTATGTATCATTCGAAGCTGCTTCTGCTGCTTTTCGTCCTCTGTTAGCACCAGCATCAGCTCACTTACAGCTTTAATAGAAGACAGCGGTGTCTTGATATCATGGCTAAGACTCGCTACCAACTCCTTCTTGCTCCGGTTCGCCTCGTACTCGCTCTGTCGTGCTGCTGCCAGCTCCACACGCATGATGTCGAAGCTTTCACTAAACGCGCCAAACCAGTTATTTTTAGTCATTTCAAGCGGTGTGTCCAGTTGTCCTCTGGCGACTTGGTGTGCAAAATGCTGCAGTTTCCGGAATGGACGCATAACCGTCCGGTTCACGTATACAAGGTAAAAAACGCATAGAAGTCCAATCATTGTATAGATGAAGAAGGCCACTGTAAAAATCCGTCTGCCCGCTTCCTCGGCTGCACGGCTACCGTCATTCGGTATAATTAACTTTCCGACAATCGTGCGCCCTTGCTTAATATCAGCAACGGTATCCCGGTTACGAATCGCATCGTTTAACGTGGAGGCTATAGCTTCCGATGTGCTGAACAATACCTGCTCGTCTAGGCTTAACACGGCAAATTCTAACTTCAAATCGCTAAAGTCTGCCTGATTCAAATGTCCCCACCAAGCCTCGACCTCTTTAACAATTTCGTTAACAGCAATAATGTCCACTCCGGCATCCCATTCGCTTTCCTCCACCACCTGCCAGGATATAAGAATACCCACGGAAAGTATGATAAGCATGATGGCGATGATTCGCTTCATTCTCATTCATTATGCTCCTCAAATACATATCCCGTTCCCCATACGGTTTTGATATATTCCGGATCGTTCGGATTCTTCTCAATCTTCTCTCGCAAATGGCGGATGTGCACATTTAAAGTACCATCCCCCGTGATGACGTCTCCCCATACATTTCGGAATAGCTCGTCCTTCGTCACCACCCGATTCTTATGCTCAAGCAGATACGCAAGCAGCTTAAATTCCAGTGGCTTTAACCGGATCTCTTCGCCATGCACCCAAATACGGAATAAGTCGGCATCCATAACGACAGCTTCTGTCGAAGTGGACTTGGGCAGACTAACCGTGCTGGCCTGATATCTTTTCAGAACGGCTTTGATTTTGGCCAAAAGCACACTTAATGTATAGGGCTTCCGAATATAATCGTCACCACCAATATTCAGAGCGATAAGAATGTCGTCATCACTTGAACGGGCGCTAATAAAGAGGATCGGGACCTCTGTGGTTTGTCGCAGCTGTTTACATAGATCGAATCCGGAGTCCTTGCCCAGATTAATATCCAGCAGAATTAAAGAGGATTCATGCTCCTTCCAAAAATCCATACACGCTGTAGCGTCCGTCACGAAGGCCGATTTCACATCAAACATATTCAAATATTCGCACGTCGTTTCCGCGAGAACAGTCTCATCATCTACAATCAAACAATCATATTTCATGAACAGAATACTCCGTTTCTTATCCAATTAATCCATGACCCTATCTCTGGATATGATCAATTCCCATTTTATTCATCATACAATATATTCCGCTCTAGTCATGCCTTTCTCTACCAACTTATTTATTCGGTGGTCTGGATATGGTAGATTAGAGTCCGTAAAACTATTCGCTTTTCGGGAGATGGATTCATTATGAACCTTATCCAGCCGCTGGATGATCTAGAGTGGCAGACACTCATACACAATACAGCCGCGTACTTTACCGATCTGACGATCAAACGCGGATTTCAATATTACAAGCAAGGCCGGGTAGGACAGTTAGATATGCCCAGTGAAGAGAGCATTAGAGCGGTCGTTCGTGGAACTGACGACTATTTCGTGAACCTGGTTCCCGGAACACTTGAGGATAGCCGCTGTACCTGTCCGGTCAGACATAAGTGCAAGCATATGGTAGCCGTTCTGTTGGAAGCTGCGAGCAAGCAGGGGCGCTCTGTCCACGCGCTCGTAAACGCGCATTCCACCACGCTCATCCGGGCTGGTGTGACATCTTCGGATGAATTAGATATTGGCCCGAATTCAGCCGCGTCTAAGAACAGACAATCGGACGATTTTACAGCGATTCGGGAGCAAGCGCGCAGTCTACCGGACATGCCCATCTCAAATTGGCATCAACTATTTGGTCAATGTGTCGCAGCGCTTAGGGTCAATACCTTAAACTCGCTCTACTCCAGAAATGCGCTGGAGGCCATCTACAGCATCATGCCTTCCCTGACGGGAAGCATGGAGCCGTTATTCGAGCTTCACGCCCGTCTCTTTGTTTTGGATAAGCTCGTCAAGCAACCACCGAACCAGGGAATTGGCTCTGGCCTATTTATGGGCTACCACGTTCAGATCGCTGCAGATGATCTCCAGAAGGATATTGACCAAAGATTCATCTCCGGGCAATTTTCCTTTCAAGGCGATGCCGGGAAGTCACCACGCGTAAGCGAGACACTCACTTATTTGCGAAGTAAAATGCTGACCGAATCACGATATCATCCTTTTTTCTCCCATATTTACAAACAGTTCTGGGAGTACGGGCTCCATCTTCATCAAGGGGATACAGAGGTGTATGCTGATGAACTACGATATTTAAAATCAGCTGAAGCTGAACTTGGAAGCACCTATTCACGAGCTGCCGGCATGCTTGCTCAAAGTCTGATGCATTTCTACCTTTTGCAGGACCAAGAAGCCTTTGATTTACTCCGTGCAGCCGATAAAGCACTCCTTATCCAGCCAGAACATCTAATCCATTACCTTGAGGTGCTTTCTCAAGCGAAGGATTGGTCTCGTTTAACCAAATGGCTGACTGAGACTGGACCACTACTAGCCAACTACCGAAATCATAAGCTGAACAGCTATATGGCTTACTGGGATCAAGCTGTTCAGGAGCTGCCTGAAGCCGAGCAATACCTATGGGACACGCTTGTGGACATGCTACCTCACTCCAGGGACATCTACCAGGAAACGCTGCTTGCCCACGGAAAGTGGCATGAGTGGATGGACTATCAGCTCAGTACAGGACGGGAACCGTTAGAATTCCGTGTCAGCGTCTTGCAACCGATTGAGAAGCATGCACCAGAACTGTTGCTGCCCTTCTTCCATCAAGCCGTAGAACGATACGTCCTGCAGAAGAATAGATCCAGTTATAAATCAGCAGTTAAGCTGCTTAAGCGGCTGTCCAAGCTGTACAAAAAAATGAAGCAAGAAGAACGCTGGGAGTCCTTCATTACCACATTCGCTGGACGACACAGCCGTCTTCGGGCACTTCAGGAAGAGCTTCGGAGAGGAAAACTGATATCATGAGCCATCATACCGAAACCATCACCGTCCAGATTACATTAAGCGCATATGGAGATGCGCTCATCTATGGCTCATCTCTAACGCAAAGCTACCTGTCTGGACAATATTTGAAGCAGCGACTGTTCGCTTGGCATGAAGAGTCCATATATGGAACGGAGCTGGAAGTCCAGCAGATTCAGGATGTTGAACTTGTACTGCTTCCTGCAGAGCAGGTCATTCCTTTCTTTGCTGGGATGAAGCTGCTCAGTCATATTGAGTGGGTGTGGGGGGATGAAAGTGCACCTTTTATTCAGCTTGCTCCCATGCTCCTTAATTGCATTGAACAAAGAGCCTTTGTTCCAAGCTTTACTGCCTATCAAGCTGGAAAGCTACAGTGGACTTGGGACCCAGAGGCCATCAATCCGGAAGGACGTGCTGTCTTAGCACAGTTAGAGGATGATCCCTTACTTGGAGAAGGATTAGGCGCGGCTTTCTCCGCCGCTGTCTTCGACATATGCTATGGAACAGAAGCGGAATCCGCTGATTTACGCCGGGAATATCCACTTCTCTTCGCGAGAGATCGATCTGCAGCAGCTGGAATGGATGCACAATCTTGGCTTATTGCTATTGGCTGGAAACCGGACACGGCTCCCTTCCGCCCACTCCTTCAACTACTAGAACCGGATGAGGAAGAGACGGAATGGCGCCTTAAGCTTGTCCTTCAAGACAAGCACGACCCTGCTCTGCTCTGTCCCGTTCGGCTGGCAGACGACGGCAGTGCCTATGGCTCGTGGCCAGAACTATGGACACCGCATGTTCACGAGCGTTCCGCTGCTTGGCTTGAGCGCCTGCGCGCTGCGCTCCCCGCTCATATGCTAGCTAGTCACGGCGAAGACATCATCAGCTCCGCTTTATCCGATGAAGCTGCGTGGCAGTTCCTGACAGTAGACAGCCAGCGTCTGCTTCAGACGGGCTGGCAGGTGCTACTTCCGGCGTGGTGGGAAGCAGCTACTCGTAAGAAGCCGAAGCTTCGCGCCAAGGTTCGATCTGGAGAAGGCAGTGAGCGCAGTGCAGGAAATTCACTGTTCGGACTTGACTCAATCGTTAACTTCGATTGGCGCATTGCTATTGGCAATACCAGCCTCACCGAAGAAGAGTTCGCAGCCCTTGTCGCACGGAACGAGCGACTTGTTCGTTTCCGCGGACAGTGGATCGCGCTCGATCCTGCACTGGTGGCCCAGATCCGCCAGGCCATGGCAGGGATGGATTCATCGCAAGGGTTGTCGTTCCAAGACATCCTTCACCTCCACTTACTCGGAAATGAAGATGCACCGGATAACAGAGATCAGGCACCAGAAGACCAAGATCCTGCACGCATTAAGCTAGAAGTTGAGCTGAATGAGCATCTCGTAGGACTGATCAGTCAGCTTCAAAGACAGAACGAGTGGCCAGAGCTACCTATACCGGAGGGCCTTCAAGCAGAGCTTAGAACATATCAGCGTGAGGGGTATGCTTGGCTTGCCTTTTTGCGGCGTTTCGGACTGGGTGCCTGTCTTGCTGACGATATGGGACTCGGTAAAACCGTTCAATTCATCACCTATTTGCTACATGTGAAAGAAACGACGACCGATCAGGAATCAAGGCTACCTTCGCTTCTCATCTGCCCAACCTCAGTGCTCGGCAACTGGCAGAAGGAGCTGAGCCGCTTCGCTCCATCCATTCGGGTTATGCTTCACTATGGAAGCAAGCGTTACAGTAGTGAGGAATTCCAGGAGGAAGCAAGTCATCACGACATTGTCCTGACCTCTTATGCCACCGCTACGCTTGATCAGGAGCTGCTTAAAGAGTTCAAATGGGAAGCGATCTGCCTGGATGAGGCTCAAAATATTAAGAACGCTCAGACAAAACAATCTATGGCGGTCCGCAGCATCCCGGCGAAGCACCGTATTGCGTTAACCGGCACGCCTATTGAGAATAGACTGTCTGAGCTATGGTCTATATATGATTTCATTAATCCGGGATATCTCGGAAATCTGAGGGCCTTCACGAACCGTTTCATTCAAGCAATCGAGAAGGATCATGACGAGCAGAAGACGGCTGATCTGCAAAAGCTAGTGAAGCCATTCATGCTGCGGCGCAAGAAGAAAGACCCGGCGATCCAGCTGGATCTGCCGGAGAAGAATGAGATGAAGACATATATTCATCTTACGACTGAGCAAGGCGCGCTCTACGATCAGAGCGTGAATCAGCTCATGGAACGAATGCAGAAGCTGGAGGGGATTGAGCGAAAGGGTGCCATTTTGTCAGCACTCACGCAGCTGAAGCAGCTGTGCGATCATCCGATGCTGCTGACGAAGGAGGCTCTTCCTGAAATTACGGGGGATTCCGGCCGCAAACTTGATACAGAGACGTTAATCAATCGTTCCTCTAAGCTGGAACGACTTCTGTCGATGGTCAAGGAACTGCGTGAGGAAGACGAACGATGCCTTATCTTCACCCAGTACATCGGAATGGGAGAGATGCTTCAGCAGGTATTGCAGCAAGAGCTTGGCGAGCCTGTGCTCTATTTAAACGGAAGTACTTCCAAGACCGCACGTGACCGGATGATCGATCAATTTCAGTCCCGCACACTGCCTGCCGCTGAACAGCCGAACGTCTTCATTCTCTCGATCAAGGCAGGCGGTGTCGGCCTCAACCTGACGGCTGCTAATCACGTCTTCCACTTCGACCGCTGGTGGAATCCAGCCGTTGAGAATCAGGCGACCGACCGCGCCTACCGCATGGGACAGACGAAGGATGTGCAAGTGCACAAATTCATCTCTCTCGGTACGCTAGAGGAGCGAATCGATGAGATGCTGGAGAGTAAGCAACAGCTCAGTGACAACGTCATCTCAAGCAGCGAAGGCTGGATTACCGAGTTATCAACTGACGAACTTAAAGATCTATTTACGCTACGGAGAGATTGGGCATAAGGGTTACCCTTATGCCCTTTCTTCTGTCAACTGCCGCATCTTCGCCTCTGTATTCGTATCAGGCACAGGCGTGTAGATACTACAGCGTAAATCATCGTTTCCATAGACATGAAGGGATGTAAGTTCAAATATCATTTTTCCGGCTTTCGCATGTCTAAATTCAAGATTCACCTCAGGGGCATAACTGACTTGACTCTGCTCCCACATACGAGTGAATTCGGGATGTGCCCTCTTCATTTCATCTAGAAACAATTCGTACCACTTATCCTCCACGTATTGTCCATAGTACGAACGAAACATCGCGAGAAATCCGCTTGCAAACTGATCCCAGTTCACCGCTAGACGCTTAAATTCCCTACGCGTGAACAATAGACGAATCATATTTCGTTCCTCTGGCGGGATGCGTTCGAAATCCATGAACACTTGAGCAGCAGCGCTATTCCACCCAACAATGTTGCACATCCGGTCAGAGATAATCGCAGGACAACATTGGAGTTCTTTAATAATTCGGTGCAGGGATGGACTCATCTGAGCCGCATCCAGTTTATGCGTGTAGGAGTTCGCACTTGATTCATAGGCTAGAGAGAATAAATATTTACGTTCATCTACGCTGAGCTGCAGTGCGTTAGCTACACAATCCAGAACCGATGATGAGACTTGTATGTCCCTTCCTTGCTCCAGCCAGGTGTACCATGTTGTACTAACGCCAGCGAGTTGCGCCACTTCTTCTCTCCGCAGTCCTGGCGTTCTTCTCCGGGTCCCTGCTGGTAAACCTACAGATTCCGGGGAGATTTTGGCCCGCTGAGATTTCAAAAATGCTGATAACGCTTGAAGACGGGGTTGTGAATTCATCATGACCTTCCTTTCCTCTCTTAATGGCAGGCATTAATTATACTAGGATAAACCGTATCTTGTAATAGGATAATACACGTGCCATCATAACCTTATGAATAACAAGTTATCTATTCTTGGAGGTTGATCTTATGGAACGAGTCGTGATCACAGGTATGGGGATCATTTCGCCACTTGGTAACGATGTAGAAACATTCTGGTCCCAACTGATACAGGGACAATCCGGCATTTCACATATAGAAGCTTTTGATACAACGAAGCAAAAGGTAAAGATTGCGGGGAGCGTTCGGAATTTTGATCCCATTGAACGATTTGGTCTCAAAGAGGCACGGCGAATGGACCGTTTCTGCCAGTTCGCACTTGCAGCAGCAGATGAAGCCTTTAACAGCTCTGGCCTCCAGCTTGATCAGATCAATCGGGAACGGATGGGTGTATACATTGGCTCCGGAATTGGAGGAATTCAGACCTTAATGAATCAGAGTGCTACGCTGTCATCACGCGGACCGGAGCGGATCAGCCCCACCCTCGTTCCGATGATGATTCCGAATATGGCGGCTGCTCTAGTGAGCATCAAGTACGGAGCTTTAGGCTCGTCCCTAGCTCCAGTAACCGCTTGTTCAATCGGCAATACCGCCATCGGAGAAGCTTTCTTTAACATCCAAGCGGGAAGGTCCGACATCATACTGGCAGGAGGAACTGAAGCCGCAATTACAGACATATCCCTTGCCAGCTTCGCGAATGCAACGGCCTTGTCCACTCGAAATGATCAGCCATTGCAAGCGAGTCGCCCCTTCGATGCAGGACGGGACGGGTTTGTTATGGCTGAGGGTGCCGGCATTGTCGTATTGGAATCTCTGACGCATGCTCTCCGTAGAAATGCAGTGATTTTGGGTGAAGTGATTGGGTATGGCGCAAGTTCTGATGCTTACCACATGGTTGCAACACCAGCGGATGGTCATGGAGCGGCCCGGGCGATGAATTTGGCGCTTGCAGAAGCTTATCTCTCCCCCGATCAGATCGACGTGATCAGTGCTCATGCAACGAGTACAGAGATTGGGGACCGCTCAGAAACCGCCGCCATTAAGCATGTCTTCGGACCGGATGCCTACCGCATTCCTGTAACAGCTAATAAATCGATGACGGGTCATATGCTCGGTGCTTCCGGCGGGGCCGAAGCTATCGCTCTTGTGAAAACCTTGCAGGAAGGAATCATTCCCCCTACCATTAATCTGGATACGCCGGATCCTGCCTGTGATCTGGATTATGTCCCAAATCAAGCCAGAAGAGCCGATGTACGCATCGGCATGTCGAATTCCTTTGGCTTTGGAGGGCATAACTCCGCTATTGTGATGAAGAAATTTGAGATGTAAGCTAAGGAATATAACTGGAACAATCCAGACCCCTTTTTGGGGTCTATTCTTATTCCCGAAAAAATTCTGCCACTGCGCAAACTTTTTTCACCCCCCATACGTCTTGCCTGTGAAAACCAATTGCAATGGATCGCTTGCGCGCGCAACAAAGGAGTGTCATGTGCACATGAGAGGTGGCCGGAAACAGGAGAAGCTTCTTATGGATTGTATTACCGAACATCAAGAGAGCATCTACAGACTGGCCTACAGTTATGTTAAAAATAAAGACGATGCTCTCGACATCGTACAAGACGCAATCCATAAAGCATTCCTATCCATCGATAAACTACAAAATCAGGGTTCAATCAAGAGCTGGTTCTACCGCATTGTCGTCACGACCTCTCTTGATTTCTTAAGAAAACAAAAGCATGTACATGTTATGGAAGATGAGATATTGGAATCATTCCTGCCAGGTCAGAGTGATACGTATCCCAATCTAGATCTAACCGAATCCGTAGATGATCTGCCGGAGAAATACCGAACGGTCATTATACTCAGATATTTTGAAGATATGAAAATCGAAGATATTGCGGAAGTCATTCAGGAGAACACCAATACGGTGAAGACCCGATTATACCAGGCATTGAAGCGACTGCGGATACGTTTAAATGAAGATCAGCTCAAGGAGGTACATCCTCATGGATGACAAATTACACAACATGAAAAAACAACACGAAAACATTCCGATTCCAGACGAATTAAATAGCATCGTCAAACGAGCTATCAAAAAGCGGAAACAGCGCCGCACCGCTGTGCAGTCTATTGTAGGCACGGCAGCAGCTTCCATCCTGCTCGTAACAGGTATCAATACGAGTCCTGCTTTTGCCTCTGCTGTTGCAGATGTCCCCGTCATTGGCAAGCTGGTTAAAGTCATTACGATCAGTGGGTATGGAGAAGGAAATGACTCCTCCGAAGCTCATATTCAGACACCTGCCATTACCGGCCTAGATAATGACCCGCTGCAAGAATCGCTGAACAGCAAGTATGCGGAGGAGAATAAGAAACTGTATGAATCCTTCAAAACCGAAGTGGAAGAGTTAGAGAAATCAGGAGACGCGCATATGAGTCTCGACAGCGGCTATAAAGTCGTAACGAATAATGAGCGTCTGCTAACCTTATCTCGTTATGTGGTAACCACTGCAGGCTCCTCGAATGAGACGCGGACTTACGACACGATCGACAAACAGGAGAATCTTGTCATTACGCTGCCAAGCCTGTTTAAAGATGATAGCTTCATTCAAGTAATCAGCGAAAATATTAAACAACAGATGGTTCAGCAAATGAAGGATGACCCGAACAAGATCTACTGGGTTGAACCTTCCAAAGTTGATCCTGTAACTCCTTTTGAGCACATCGCTAAGGATCAGAGTTTTTACATTAACGAGGATGGCAAGCTGGTCATTTCCTTCAACAAATACGATGTTGCACCAGGATATATGGGTGTGGCGGAATTCATCATTCCAACGGAAGTCCTCTCAGAGGTGCTGGTGAGCCACGAATACATTAAATAATAGGAGGCTGTATATTATGACAATCCACTCAACGACAACACCACTCAAGAAAAAGTTCATTGCTGCTGGTTTAAGCGGTGTGATTCTACTTGCCGGCTCATGCGCGTTCATGACAGAGGTGCATGCGCAGACAACAGCCGAGCCTCAGGCCATTGCTCTTTCGAATCCATCGGCAATCCTTACCTACAAAACCTTGAAGTCTGATGAGCCTGCACTCGTAACGAACATCCAGATCCCTGTCTTCCAAGGATTGAAGGATGCCAAATATCAGGCCCAATTGAATGATATTATCGAATCGCATGCCTCTAAAGACTTGGCTAACTGGAAAAAAGAAGCTAAGGAAATGGCTCAAACTGCGAAGCAAAATGGTCAAACCATGCGCCCATACGAACTTAATATTTCCTATGAGCTTACAGCAGATGGCACAGGAACGATCCCAAATCTGATCTCCCTGAAAGTGAACACTGAAATTACAACGGGCAACTCCCCTGCGCTACGTGTGGACACATACAATTTCTTAGATGAGCAGCAGGCTACTCTAGTTACGCTTCAGAATCTGTTCGGAAACGATTATAAGCAAATGATTGATTCCAAAATCAAATCGGCTATTGCAGCCGATGCTGAGAACTATTTTGAAGGGGAAGACGGCTTTCAGGGAATTGGCAACGACCAGTCCTTCTATGTAACTACCGATGGTAAAGTTGTTGTTGTTTTTGAGGAGTACAGCATCGCTCCGGGTTCGACCGGAACGCCTGAATTCACCTTCGATCTTCCGAGCACCAATACGAATGGTGAAAGTACTGTGATTAAGGCGAAATCCACGCTCACAACGGACGATGGCAAGGTCATGATTCCGCTTGCGGATGTGGTACGCGCTTTGCAATTTGACGTCAAATGGAACAACAAATCCAAAACGGTTGAAGTCCGTAAAGATGCGATTTGGACTTCTGTAACCGTAGGGAAAGACAGCTATTTCTTCGGCAAAATGGCTCCACACAAACTCGGCGCAGCACCTGTTCTGCATGAAAACCACGTCTATGTGCCACTGAATTTCCTGACGGATATTCTTCATGCCGAAACCGTGAAGGGTGTAAATGGTGACATCACAGTTAATTTGAAATAAAAGTCAGCACCTCAAGCTGAATTTATGTACCTAAATATGAAATATAGAAAAACGCTCCCTTTCCTATGAAGGAGCGTTTTTTCGTGCTTTTAGAAAAGACTATGGTAACTATTCCACTCAAAGTAGCGGAGACAACAGCGATTGGAACAACAGTCCGTCCGCGTAGCGTCACACAAGTGTTAGGGTGACATTTTGTGCATTACTTAAACATATTTTTGACCACCATCATTAAATTCGAAGGCTTCTCCGCTAAGCGCCTTGTGTAATACGGATACCACATCGTCCCATATGGCGTATAGCACCGGATACGGTATCCTTCACGGGCCAACTCAGCTTGATCATTCATACGCAGCCCATACAGCATCTGGAATTCGAAAGCATCCTTCGGGATGCGATTCTTAGCAGCATAATCTTGTACCCAATTAATAATTCGGTCATCATGGCTCGCAATCGCCGTATACAGACCCTGATCAAGATGCTGCTTAATCATCTTTTTATAACGTTCAATGATGTCACTCATACGCTGAGATGAAATACTTGCAGACTCTTTATAAGCTCCCTTGACCAGTCGTAGATTAACACCTGCTTTCATTAACACTTTTACATCATCATCTGTACGGAATAGATACGCTTGAAGAACGGTGCCCACGTTACTCAGTCCTTCCGCATGAAGCCGTAAGGTCATATCAATCGTAGCTTGCGTAAAGGAGGAATCCTCCATATCCAATCGTACGAAATTACCAAGCTCCTTCGCTCGAACTGCAACAGACCTCACATTGGTATAACAAGCTTCTGGCTCCAAGGAAAGTCCCATCTGTGTCGGCTTCAAAGATACGTTAGCATTCACTTGATGCTCATGAATCCCCTCCAACAACTGAATATACTGGTCCCTGTATCCAGTCGCTTCCTCCAAAGAAGTGATCCCCTCACCAAGATGATCCAGCGTAACCATAACTCCTAGCTGATTAAGACGTTTTGTCTCTGTGATTGCTTCCTCAAGCGTGTTCCCTGCGATAAACTTCCGCGCCATTTTCCTACCATATTTGAGCGTCAAACGTTCCACGATCTTGTTGCCGGCCACCGTGAGCAGTACTTTTCGGTAAAATTCTGTGCCGTCCATACCGTTTCCCCTTTCAGGTCCCTTATATGGTTAAGAAATGCTGTTTTCAAGGAAATATGCAGGATTTTTTAGGTTTTACTTCGGATTTTAAGTCAGCCTTCATATTCTAATAGCAGTACATCTAAGGGAGGAGTCGTACCCCATGAGAGTCCCGTTTCGAAATGAACCGTTCACTGATTTCTCAGATAAGCTAAACTGCATGGCATACGATACTGCACTTTCGGAGGCGGAAGCCATCCTCGGGAATAGGTATCCCCTAATCATCGGTGGGGAAAGAATCGATACACAAACAACAGTCCTATCCGTGAACCCCGCCCGCAAAGATCAGATCGTAGGTGTGGTATCACAGGCAGATACTGCCCTTGCCGAGAAAGCTATTCAGACTGCGTCCTTAACGTTCGAAGCATGGAAGCTAACCGATCCACAAGAACGTGCCAGATACCTGTATAAAGCCGCTGCTCTCATGCGCCGCCGTAAGTTCCAATTCTCAGCCATGCTTACACTTGAAGCTGGAAAGACCCGCGCCGAAGCCGATGCCGATACAGCTGAAGCCATCGACTTCCTTGAATTTTATGCGCGTGAAATGGAGCGACTTAGTCTCTCACAGCCACTCACCAGCTTGAGTGGCGAGGATAACGAGCTGTATTACATCCCTCTCGGTGTTGGCATTGTTATTCCTCCTTGGAATTTCCCACTTGCCATCATGGCAGGCATGACAGCCGCCTCCATCGTCGCTGGCAATACCGTTGTCTTGAAGCCAGCCAGTACAACTCCCGTGATCGCTGCTAAATTCGTGGAGCTGCTGGAAGAGGTGTCCCTGCCACCGGGTGTTGTGAACTTTCTGCCGGGACCGGGCAGCGAGGTCGGTGATTATCTGGTGGATCATCCACAGACCCGCTTCATCAGCTTCACCGGTTCGCGTGATGTGGGTCTACGGATTAACGAACGTGCCGCACGAACAGCTCCCGGTCAGCGCTGGATCAAGCGGGTCATCGCTGAAATGGGCGGTAAAGATTCGATCATCGTAGATCGTGATGCAGACCTTGATCTTGCGGCAGACGCGATCACATCCTCAGCATTCGGGTTCTCCGGTCAGAAATGCTCTGCTTGTTCAAGAGCTATCATCCACGCAGATGTATATGATTCTGTGATCGAGAAGGTCGTGGACCGGACGCGTAAGCTAGTAGTAGGAGACCCTGCGGAAGCAGCAACACAAGTCGGGCCCGTGATTGACGATAAAGCATATCGTAAGATTCAAGAGTATATAGAGATTGGACGGCAGGAAGGCCGCTTGGTTTATGGCGGTAATACCGGTGATCCGAGTGGGTACTTCATCGAGCCGACGATTTTCGCTGATGTAGATGCCGGGGCGCGAATCTCCCAAGAGGAAATTTTCGGCCCTGTACTTGCCTTTACCAAGGCTCAATCTTTCGAGCAAGCGCTGGAGTTCGCCAATAACACGGACTACGGCTTAACAGGTGCGGTGATTTCGAACAACCGGGCCCATCTGGAAGCCGCAAGGCGACATTTTCATGTCGGCAATTTATACTTCAATCGCAAATGTACCGGTGCGCTCGTGGGCACGCATCCCTTTGGTGGCTTTAATATGTCCGGTACAGATTCCAAGGCAGGCGGACGTGACTATCTCCTTCTGTTCACCCAAGCGAAGCTGGTGTCAGAGCGCTACTGATTCACCTGACATTGTATACGAAATCGTAAAAAGGACCGCGAAACCCGCGGCCCTTTCTTTGTTTATGCTGCATCCATATCTAGTCTTAGCGACTCTTCACTTCTGCCATCTTTCGATTCAGTAAATGAAAAGCCTTCTCTAAACGTTCCTTTGGTATATCAGTATATCGATCGCCAATACTTATCTCACTGTAGCAACCGCCCACACTATTATCCTTAAGATAAGCTACCATCCCCAAGTCTGCTTCTTGATAAACGCTCTTCAGGATCGGCTCTACCTTCTCCTTGGGCAGCTCGAAATGAACGTGGAACATATTCGATACAGGCTCTTCTGGTAAGGTTGAAACAGCTTTACAGCGGTTAAAATACCCTGCCAGCTCTTTCGCTTCCTCGTAATACTGCTCCATCCGTCCCACTCTTAGATCATAGTAATAATCCGAGCTCAGAATATAAGGGTACAGACTGATCAGATCTCCGCCGTGACGTCTTTTCCATATTTTCGATTCATTCGTAAAGGTCTCCTCGCCCGCAAGGATAGCGCCTGCAATCCCTCCAATCCCTTTATAGAAGGAGATATAGACACTATCAAACAAGCTGCATAATTCTGCGGCTGATTTCTCATAATAAGGCACGATCTCGAAAAGTCTTGCTCCATCTAGATGCAGCTTAATGCCTTTTTCACGGCAATAGGAAGAAATCTCTTCAAGCTCTTGATAGTCAGGCAATTGTCCACCGATCTCCCGTTGCGGTAATTCGAGCAGTAGACAGGCTATATTTTCTTTCATATGTAGAATATCATCCAGCTTAATTAAACGGTCTTGATCTGCTAACAGCACCGGCTCAATATGATGAAGTTCCTTCAATCCGTCCTCTTCATGTATCTCCAGATGGCATAAAGGATGATATGCAACCTTCTTCAGCCCTTGTCGATCACACCATATCCGCAGAGCAATCTGCTGCGCCATCGTACCGCTGGGGAAGAACACGGCACTTTCTTTGCCGAGAACATTCGCTATTTTGTATTGAAAATCCTCGATTAGTGTGCCCTTTCCATACATATCACTATTCAGGGTCCCCTCAAAGGACTCCAGAGCCTGCTTCAACACTTGAACATCTCTATTCCCATGTCCAGTTATCTTGTAAGTGGTCTCATTATATACATCTACTAGGCTTAAATCTGTGCTCATTCGATTAACGCTCCTTTCGATATAAGATTAGTATTTCATATTATTTGAATGAAGGGAATAATACCCTTAAGGTTCCAGCTCGTCTCAACGTGAAAAAGCACAAGCACTATGATAAAATACAGAATTGCAAAGCATGCAACCTTAGGGAGGTTAACGATAAACATCATGCTCATTATTGGTATCGCCGGCGGTACAGGTTCCGGTAAAACAACAGTGGCCCGGTCAGTCATCGACCGACTCGGACCTGGAAAAGTAACGTTCATATCTCAGGATAATTATTATAAGGACAACCCTCATCTTACTTTTGAGGAACGTGAAAAGATCAACTATGATCATCCTTTTGCCTTTGACAATGGACTTCTGATTGAGCATCTGGAGCTTCTTAGACAAGGGAAACCTGCTTACGCTCCTGTCTATGACTTCACGGTTCACGCCCGCTCCAAAGATGAAACGCTAGAGCTGAAACCGAGAAACATTGTCATTATTGAAGGACTCCATGTGTTGTCTGACGAAAATCTTCGCAAGCTGCTTAACATTAAGGTGTTCGTTGATACCGATCCTGATGTACGGATTCTTCGCCGGGTAGTTCGTGATATCGAGGAACGCGGCAGAAGCATTAAGTCTGTCCATGATCAGTACTTGGGGACGGTAAAGCCGATGCACGAGGCATTTATTGAACCTTCCAAGAAATACGCTGACATCATCATCCCTGAAGGTGGAGAGAACGAAGTCGGCATTCAGCTCTTGTCTGTATTGACCGAGAAGTATCTGACGGGCAACCCTTCGTTTGAATAAACATCAACCGCAAAAACCCACAGCATGAAAGCTGTGGGTTTTTGCGTTCTAGCAATATTCTTATCTTCTTAATGCTCTAAAACATTTTAACTCTCAGAGCTCTGCTTCTTCTCTTCGCTTACTACACACTGTGAAACCGTGTGTCCTGAATCTTGATACAACGCTGCGATCTCGAGTGCCGTCTTCCGTACCTCTGCTGCGATATGAGCAGGCTCTAAAATGAGCACATCGGTTTTCAATTGCAATAAGAAGCTTAAGACCCATTTCTCGTGAGGCAAGGTCGCCCGCACAATCAAGGAACCGTCCTCCAAGCGCTCAATCTCTTGCTCATCAAAATGATCAGCCGCATACACCCTAGCATCCCCCGAGATCCGAAGCACAAGATGAATCATCTCTCGTCTTCCCGGCTTCTTCCACGGCCCATTCATAACGGAAAGTGGCATTTCACGGCGTTCAAAATCATCTTGAAGTACCTGAAGACCACGAATACGTGAAAGCTTGAATGTCCGGTAATCCTCTCGTTCTAAACAATATCCGTGCAAATACCATGCGTATCCTTTCAGGGCAAGACCCATCGGTTCAATAGTACGCTCTGTTTCAGTGCCTTGAGCATCTATATAATAAAAGGAGATTAATTTCCTATTCTTCACCGCATGATGTACCGATTCATACTTTATTCGTTCAGCTTCACTGTTTCTCCAAGGCGTAAAATCAACCTGTACTTGATCGCTGTCTGCGAAGCGTCCTTGCTCAGCATGAGCAACTAACGTACCTACCTTCTCAAGCAGGCGATCTATATTCGAGGGGTCCAGTGCCTGGGTAGACTGAAGACCACGAAGCGCAGTAAATAGGGTTATCAGCTCATCTAGCGACAGCATCTGCCGATCAAGACGGAAATTATCCATAATTTCATAACCGCCTTCCATTCCCGTATACGACACAATTGGAATCCCGGCAAGACTAAGTGACTCGAGGTCACGGTAAATGGTACGCAGTGAAACCTCCAGCTTATCTGCGAGTTCCTGTGCTTGCACACGTCTACGGTTTAATAGAATCATTGTGATGGCCATGAGTCGTTCGAACTTCATTGATTCGCTCCCCCATTTTCGGAATCGATTTCTTTCATCATAAACCACAACTGTCCATATGGGGATAGATGATCAGGATAGAAATGATCAAGATGCATATATAGAGACATGTCGCTATCATGCATCCTTGACCTTCATTAATGAGAAGCGGCGTAACCGTCTTGCTCCGCTTCCGGATCTAGCTTCTCCTTGGTCATGACAAATGCGGAGACCAGCGCCAGAACCGCAGGGATAAGACTCCATGCAAACGTTCCGGCGATGGATGAAGACAGTCCTTCCGTAATCGTGTGAAGTGTGGAGCTATCCATCGTTGCACGAATAGCTGGATTCAGCAATACATACGGATCGCTAAAATCCACATTAGCCGAAGACTTGTTAGCAGCACCGTTGCTCCCAAAGGCCTCTGTAAGCTTGCCTGTGAGCGAATGACTTTGCAAAATTCCGAATATCGTAATGCCAAGCGTCATTCCGAGAGATCGGTTAAAGTTGAGTGTGGACGTCGCAGCTCCCCGCTGCGCTGCTGGAAACGAGTGAATGGCAGCGCTGCTGAGCACCGAGAAAGAGGCGCCGATGCCGAGTCCGACTAGAATCATATACGCTGTGATGAGAAATCTCGGTGACGCCGTATTCAGGGCTGTCAAAAGTGCGAGGCCCACAATTAGAATCAACAAGGTTGGAATGAGGATGGAACGATAAGGAAACTTCGACATTAAGTATCCACCTACAGTCGCTGTCACAACCGAACCGACCATCATTGGAAGAAGAACGAGTCCGGCGTTCGAGGCCGTACCACCTAGCACACCTTGAATATAGATCGGAATGAACATAGACGCCGTCATGAATGCTGCACCGCCAAGCATTGCGACAAGATTGCTGGTCGTGAACAGTCTATTTCGGAACATGTGGAATGAGATAATCGGCTCGACTGCTCTTTTTTCCACAAATACAAGTAGAACGGCAAGGATCACAAATCCAGCGAACATAGAGATGATCTGCGGTGAATCCCACGCATACTGTTTACCTCCCAGCTCAACGGCAAACATCAGACAGATCACAGCCCCTACGAGCAGAGTGGCACCTAAATAATCGATTTTTTGTCTAGAGTGTTCTGCCGATTCCTTGTAGAACAGCACAATGAGGAAGAAGGCAATCAAGCCGAGAGGAAGATTGATATAGAAAATCCATACCCAATCAATATGTTCTGTAATGTAACCACCGAGCAGTGGTGCAGCAATACTCGATAGACCGAATAGTGCACCGAACATTCCTGTCATCTTCCCTCTGTTCTCAGGTGCTACAACATCAAACATAATTGTGAAAGCGATAGATACCATCGCACCCGCACCAATACCTTGAACCGCTCTATATAGGCTGAGCTCAACGATGGATTCTGCTGTTCCGCACAAGGCTGATCCAATCATAAATACAATAATCCCAAAAACAAAAAACCGCTTCCGACCGTACATATCAGACAATTTACCGAAGATCGGCATCCCTGCCATTTCCGCAACCATATAAGCAGAGGTGGCCCAGACGAACTTATCAAGCCCTCCAATCTCACCAACGATGGTTCCCATCGCCGTTGCCACAATTGTGTTATCCATGGAGGCCATAAGAATGGCCAGGAGAAGTCCTGTAATAACAACTCCTATTCTGTTCTGTGATTGTCTCAACCTGAATCCCGTCCTTTGTGATCAATTTAGTTAGCTTATGTTGTTTGTGTACACAGCATAATCCAACCTTGTTGACAACAGTATGGCAAGAATGAGATCAGATGATCTTCACCTGAAAAGCAGACCAAAAAACAGAGGCTTGCAGATTGGATCTGCAAGCCTCTGTTACAAGAGTACCTCTCATATGATTAAGCCGCCACCTGTGCACTTGGTAGCATATTTTTACGACGGTACATGGAAAGAACAATACCCATCGCTGCAAAGTAAAGTATTTGCGATGAACCACCTGCAATGAAAGGTATTTCGATACTCGCAAAAGGAACCATGCCGAATGCCATCAGAATTGGCCATAGCATATGAAAGGCGAGTACGGTCGTAAATGCAATGGTTACTCTTTGAGCAACTGGATCTTGGAGTAAAGTGGTCATACGCCAGATTTCTATCAAGAACAGCAGAACAAGCAATCCGATGATAATCGCAGCTCCCCAGCCGAAGCAGTATATGAGATATGGGAATAAGGATTTACTCTGGATATATGGCAACATATCGTTCCTTGCAGCAAACCCATGTCCGGCCCATCCAGCTGATCGTATTGCTTCTGTGGTCTGAATCAATTGAAAGTTCTCACCTTGCTTGGGATTAAAAAAAGATGATATTCGATCCTGCACTTGACCTACTTGAAATAGAAAAAGAGTGAATAGTCCAACTACAGGCAGCCCCAAGATAAGCAATTGCTTCCTGCTCTTGTTAGTATACCAAGTTATCAATAAATACCCGATTACGTAGATCAGACCGAGCGATAAAGAACCACCCGTAATAAATAGCCATACCGGCACTAGGCCACGATACATCAATTGAATGAACATTTCGAACCATCCAAGCAGCTTTTCTCTTTTTTGACCAGCTAAAGACATGAGCAAAAGAAGAAGGGAAAGCTCCATTACATTGATGCCGAAAGATCCCAGACTGAGATACGATTTACTACCATTAATGCTTAACCCATTGAGTAGTGTGAAAACCATAAGTCCAAGTGTCATAAAGAAAATCGCATCCGCATATTTCAACAGCTTTCGGTAATCTGTGAAATAGAATCCCACAAGTACCAATAAACCAATACCTGTAAGCAAAGCCTTTTTCTCAACCGTATTAAAATAGTGACCCGGCGAAGACTGCGCATTAAACGCTGCAAATATACCGATGATGGCCATCAGTACAATAATCACAAGCATTTTCCAATTCAGTAACGGCCTGTGCGCATGTTGCAGATTTTTGCCGATAGCGACAGATGAGCCCATCTGATTTACTGCTTCCTTCAAAGCCGTCTCTTCCGAATATCCTTCGAGCTGTAGACTTTCCGCCCGATCAGCGATATGCCCGCTTAACTCCTCCCGAATCTCGGAGTGAAGCTCCTTGGCCCGGACATGCCGACATACATCGTCTAGGAACTGGTGAACAATAAGTTCCTTCTCTATCATCGATTAGCTCCCCTCCCCGATAACGGTATCTACAGCGGTTCGGAATCGTATCCACTCATCCGTCTTTTCCTTGATCTGACCTCGGCCAAGATCGGTTATCCGGTAATACTTCCGTTTGCGTCCATCGTGTTGACTCCAGTACGCATCTAACCATCCCTCTGCTTCAAGTGTGTGTAGTATGGGATAGAGTGTGCCTTCCTTCATCACAAACACGCCATTCGAGCTCTTCTCTATTTCCTTGATCAATTCATAACCGTACATTTCTTTTCGGCTCAGCACACTGAGCAGTAATATCGCCGTGCTTCCTTTGAGAAGTTCTTTATTAATCGCCAATGTCTTCTGTCACTCCTATACCTAGCAAATCTATGTATCGTTAATCTATGTATATATTAATAGCTATCCTCTTAAATGACAACCTTAATTCTGTCCTCATCATGAAAATAACTAGAATTAAATCTCACTTAAATATCTCTTCAAGCAAAAGCGAGCCGAAAATGATAACTTCAATCAAACATATAATTCCAAAAACTAACAAAATAAGACCTATCACACTCCAAGCTATAGCCTTCACTGTTTTCTTATAGATTGCTTTCATATCCCTCATCCCTTCTATTTAACACCCATAATTATACATTACTGGAGGTGCTTAAAGAGAATCCACCAAAAACACAAAATTATATCTCTTACATTTCAAAATTAAGATATTTCCTACTTCACATCCCCCTAGTTGTTGCATTATAGTTATGTGGAAATATATCCCGGTACCGACAGGAGATGCATACAGATTATGCAATCTATTAACCCTCTCTACTCTCTCAAAATGAAAATGCTGTCCACCATGATGCTGCTCCTCATCATTCCTGTTCTTACACTCGGCTTCATCAGCTATCGAACTGCAGCTAATGAAACGAATGCATTAATACGAAGTGAGCTTATGAACAATGTCCACCTAGCATCCGAAATCATGACGACTCTGAACAAAAACGTAACCAAAGGCAGTCTAACCTTGGAAGAGGCACAGGAACAATTCAAGCATCTCATTCTGGGAGAGAAGAGGGCGGACGGTAGTCGTGTCATTAACCCCAACCTGGATCTGGGAGAGCATGGGTACTTTTATGTACTGGATACTGAAGGTAATCTTCTTGCCCATCCCTCTCGTGAAGGTGACAATATTGGTGATAGTCAGACAAGTGACGGGCAGTTCTATATCCGGGATGTCATCACGTCTGCACAGAATGGCGGAGGGTATACCTATTATTTTTGGCCCCTCCCCACAGATGCGAATGCTGAGGACTCCAAGGCATCCGAGGAAGCAGAAAAAATCGTTTACGCCGTGCAGAACCCTTCATGGGGCTGGGTGATTGCTGCCGGCTCCTATCTTCAAGATTACAATACTGGGGAACAAACCATATTACGAACTATCCTATGGACACTTGCCCTTTGCTTATTCATAGGCGCAGCCATCGTCGCTGTCTTTGCTCGCCATGTCGCCAAGCCGACCATCGAAGTGGCACATCGTGCGATGACAACATCCCAAGGTGACTTAACCGGAGAGCCTCTAATCGTACAAACGCGAGATGAGAATGGCTTAATGGCTTCATCTTTTAATAAGATGATCGACAGCTTAAAAGATCTGATCAGCAGCTTAAAGCTAAGTTCAAGAACGATGAACAAGACCGCCAGTACGCTTCTGTCCGTTACACACAACACAACGGCAGCCGTTGAACAGACGACAACATCCATTCGAAAAGTAGCGGCTTCCAGCGATAATCAAGCGTATAGCATACGCAGCGCATCATCAGCGATGGAAGATATGGCACTTAGTGTTCAGCAAGTTGCTAGCACTGCATCAAATGCATTCGAAACTTCTTCCCGCACCTTAGATAAGGCAGAGTCCGGCATCCAATTAATTCGATCATCAGAGAAGCAAATGCAGGCCATCGTTGAGAAGATAGCTGATATGACAGGTTCCATCCGCAGCTTGAATCGTTATTCGGAGCAGATCACGAGCATTGTCACATCCATGAAGGATATCTCTTCACAGACTAATCTATTGGCACTAAACGCTTCGATTGAAGCCGCAAGAGCAGGAAGCAGCGGAAGCGGTTTTGCTGTTGTTGCCTCTGAGGTTCACAAACTAGCTATTCAATCGAATGAATCCGCCTCCGCCGTGGCGAATCTTATCGAGACGATCCAACAGGAGATCCGTATCGCATCCTCCTCCGTACGCAGTGTAGAGACGGAAGCCGAAACGGGTGTTATATACATAAACAAGACGGGTGAGACCTTTCAAGATATTCTGGCTTTCACTCGGCAAACCGTGGAAGGCATCCAGGAAGCCTCAGCAGCAGCCGAGCAGATGTCCGCTGAAGCAGAGAGTATATCCGAATCATTTAGTGAGATGAACGAAGCAGCCAATGAATCCTCTGTCGCTGCCCAGTGTGTCTCTAAAGCCGCAGAGGAACAGCTTATTTCGATGCAGCAGCTTAGTACTTTAGCTGAATCGCTTAATGCTTTTTCCGAAGAGCTTGAATCCATGTCTAATCGATTTAAATTGAAAGAATGACTATAATTTAGGGTGTCAAAAAGCTGTCCTCCGTGTAGGTATTTCTACCAAGAGGACAGCTTTTTTTCTGGTCTTAATGATAGTCTATACAATTCCCCGCAAATACCTAAAATCCACGAATTGAAGTCCCCACTGTAAAGGGTATTTGAATATAGACTATACTAATATGTATGATTTGAGTAAAGACAGTTGGTTACAGGTAAATATTCTAGATAAGGAGGAAACCATGCGAAATCTTAAATTAATAATCATCCCTCTCCTACTACTCTTGTTAGCATTAGGAACGATATCCACGAATGCATATGCTGAGGAAGAATCTACTTTGGATCAAGAGACGATAGATCGAATCAGGGAAAGTTACGGATTGGACATGCCAGACCCGAAAGACTACCAAGACCCATTAACCTTGTTAAGAGGAGACTTTGGAATGACGAGTTCCGCTGCGGTCGTTCTTCATCTTTTGTCCATTCCCATCCAGCCTATATCGTTTATGTTGCGTAATCTTGTAAATATCGGACAAGCGTTCTAGTGTATGGAACAAAAAAAGAGAAGGCATGCATAGTTGGCCTTCTCTAAAAGATATAACATTATTATTCACACTCATTTTATCCCTATCTACTCTTCAATCGGAATCTCAAAATCAAGTTCAGGGATATAATGCTTAACCGCCTCTCCATTCTCATCTACTACAAACTGCCCCGATTTCTTATCGCTTATTTCATATTGATAGGGTTTAATAATCAATTTCTCAGGTGTCGTGGTGAACGGTTCAAATCGCATATCGGACATACGTTCATCCCCTCCAGATCCATTCCCACTGATCACTTTAATCTGATTTCCCTTTTCATCAAACACATCATAATCAATGCTTGTCTTTAATGAATCATTAGCACCCGTCAGGGATAGTTTAGTCGTAATATTAGTCGTTACGGGCGAGAGCTCAATCTTGCTAATCGTTAATGTGTATATCCCATGCGTTCTTGTTTCGTTGGGTACCATTTCAATAATATTCTCATTATTCTTGACTACAGGTATAGTGAATAATAGGGGGTCTTTGGATTCCTCTACATTGAAACTAAGCGTTAACTCAAAGGCATCTGGAAAAGGAATCCCCTTCTGATTTCGAAGATCCGAAAATTCGATAAATGTAGAATCATCCGTTGCTCCAGGCTTTAGAAATATACCGATGCTACTACCTTTATCGGAATCATACTTCCGTAAATCGCGACCATTAATTTTGATATCAATCTTGTTAATCGCATCAATCAAACGATTATCATATTGTATATCGCTATCCGCTTTGGAACGCTCAATACTTAAAGTCACGCGTGAACCATCAAATATTAATTCCGGAACCGTATAAGTGGTATTATCATGAACGACACTTACATTCGGCGTATCCATTAGATTCTGTTCCGAGGCTACTTTCAATCCCAAATCACCCGCAATTTTGAAAATCCCTTTCATTCCGGGTACTTGCTGCAGAGAATCAGCCATCGTTGGGGACACAAAGGCGCTCCCTACCATAATCATAAATGCTGTTGTTACAATAATCGTTGTCACTTTGAAATTCTTCTTCAGACCTACCTTTCCTTTGTGATCTGATTGATGTTTGTAAATCCGGGACATCACCTGATCCGTAACATCGATTGAACTTTTTTTATTGCGAATCATGCTGATCACTCCAACAAGCTCGTCATCTGGTTGTTTTAAGTGATTGTTCATGAAGGTAACCTCCTTCTTCGTTTTTTTGAACAAGCTTTTTTCGAATACGCTCATATTTTTTCCGCGCGTTAGCCGGTGTGATGTTCATGACATGTCCAATTTCCTCGAATGAGTATTCTTCAACAGCACGTAAAAGCAGGAGATGTCTCTCTTTAAAAGATAAGAGACTTAATAAAGATTCTAAGCCTTCTTCTATCGAACTCCGTCTAGGATAAATAATCGTTTGATATGTATTCTTGAACACCTGTAGTAGGCGGATATCTCGATACCTCTTCTTATTGAGATTCATGCAATGGTTGTAAGCAATCCTATACATCCATGCCGAGAAAGAAACGGTCTGCTTATAGTTATCCAAATGCTGATACGCTTTTACAAAAATATCTTGAACTGCATCCTGTGCATCTTCAGTCTGTTCTAACAAATAGTAGCAATACACATACATTTGCTTCTGATATTGTTCAATGATGACTCTGTATTGCTCTATTTCACCTTGTTGGATGGATAAAACCGTATTCTCTACATCTAAATGATCACTACTTCTCGTATTTTGGTGATATGTGGATTCCAAAATGAGCACCTCCTTTCAAGCACCTATATAACAATTAGGAATAGAAAAATGTGACACTTACGTGTTTTTATCTCCAGACTTTTCAAAATGCTAAGTGCAGTAAACCAACGTTACCACAAAAAAAGAGACCCGGTCACGGGTCTCTAATTCTCGATCCTCTACACAGAAACGATATGTTTCATCGTCTCTTCAATCTTCTGATTCAACGCCGCCAAGGATGCATGATCCTCCTCACGAACAGGCAGCATAGGCAAGCGCGGATGACCTGTTTCAATGCCTCTTAGGCTCAATATGTACTTACAAGCCCCATACAAGGACGGATAGCTCAGCAGCTGCTTAATGATGGCATTGATCTCCGTTTGAAGTGCCTTGGCCTCTTCCAAGCGAGCTTCTTTATAGAGCGTGTTTAGCTTACAGAACAACTCTGGCATCACACCGTAGGTACCGCCAATTCCGCCATCTGCGCCCATGATTCTTCCCGCTAAGAACTGCTCGTCCGGTCCGTTGAATACAAGGAAGTCATCACCACCTGCATCTTTAAACTGCTGGAGTTCAAATGTACTCTCCCCTGACATTTTGACACCGATGACCTTCTCCTGCTGCGCCATCTTCTTGAGTAGATTCACGGACAATTGGAAACCTGTTGTTTGCGGAATATTATATATAATGAAAGGAAGATTCGTGCTATCAATCATATGCTGCCAGTGATTCTCCACGGCAGATTCGGATAAACGATAATAAATCGATGGGACCGCTGAGATGGCATCGGCTCCACATGCTTCCGCGTGCTGCGACAGCTCCACACTTTCCATTGTAGAGTTCGCACCTACATGGACAATCACGGTCAGCTCGCCTTTCACTTCTTCCATAACAGCCTCTACGACTTGCTTTCTTTCCTCTGCATTCTGCAATATGCCTTCGCCTGAGCTTCCCCCAACATATAAACCTTTTACCCCGGTTCCTACATAATAACGAGCTAGCTTCTTCACTCGGTCCACATCGACGCGGCCCTCTGCATCATATGCAGAATACATGGCTACATAAACACCTTCAAATGCAGCAACATTCCCTGTACTCATATCTCCTCATCCTCCACAGCGCCTTTGATTAGATGGCGATTTTATAAACGATCTTGCGCACTTCTTCAGCTGTATCCTCATGTGCACCAACCAGATGTGTATCTTCTGGGAAACAAATTAGGAAATATCCCGGCTCTAAGTAACCGCTAAACTTGGCGTCTGCCTTAACATCCCCGAACCAGATATCCGATTCTGCGTTATACTCCGTCTGGTCTACGAGATGCTCTACATGACTAACCTCTACATACTCCTTACCTTCCAGAACAACATGAATATCAATATATTTCCGATGTGCCTCGTAACGCTTCTCTGCCTTCGGGGTGGTTGTAAAGACAGCCACATTTTTCTTAAAAGAACTCTGTTCTGGCGCCGCTTCATGAAGATGGTACATCATATCTTCGACTGCATTTTGAAGGGCTGGATGATCAAACTTATACTTCCCAGCGTCTGAAATTTTCCCGAAAATCACTTCGCCACCGCCTCTTTATTCGTTATCTCACTCACACTTACCTTTCGATCCTCTTCTTTCGATAACGTAAGCGCATCGGCAGTTGCAATAGATGCTCTGGCTGCTGTTCCATCCAGCAATGGCTTAAACTCATCCTCAATCTCGTGACCCTGCATGATGTTATGGAAATAGATCATCTCCTCTTTCATAATACCTTGCAGCCACAGCGGAGGTGTCCGGTCAGGCTTGCCGTACATGATCGCACCATCCATCTCTAAGCCTTTGTAAATACGGGTACGGTCATCATCCACCTCTTGACTCTCATGGAGCAAGAACCGTTCTTCACCTTGAGGAGTCTTAAGTACAACTTTAACATCCTGTAGATCGATAAGAATAGCACCTTTGGTTCCTTGTATTTTCACATAGTGGTCACTCCATCTGAACGCCGATCCATATTGCAGGGTTGCATAGCGATTGCCCGCGAATTCCAGCGAAATAAGCAGCATATCATCTTCATCCCCGAACCGCTCTCCCTGATGGGCTACGTTACCACCGATCATAGATACGCGTTCTGCGGGTCCCATCAAGAATTGAATAAAGTCCAGCTCGTGGATATGATGGTAGAGATGTCCCCCGGATATTTCCCGCTTCTTCTTCCAGCTGACTTCCTCCTGAGGTTCCTCCCAGCCATTACGTTCTGCGTGACAGAATAGAAGCTCACCAATCTTCCCTTCGTTGATTAACCGCTTCGCTGTACGCACACCATGCATAAAGTTCATCACATGCCCCGCCATGAAAATAAGCCCTTTGTCTTTCGTCTTCGCGATCATCTCATTACAGTCTTCATAGGATAGAGCAATCGGCTTTTCACAGAACACATGCTTTCCGTTCGCAGCAGCACAAATCACAGGGTGTTTATGATATCCATTAGGTGAAGCTACAATAATTGCATCCACATCTGCTCTCTTACACAGCGCTTCAATACTTGGCTCCACCTCACAGTTCAGCTCTTTCGCGACAGGTTCAGCATGTTCAGGATCATATACGGCAGTGACCTTTGCCCCTTCCAATTCATCCAGCAATCGACCTAACCCTGCTCCAAAATATCCTGTACCTACGATACCGTAATTCACTTGTTTCTTCACTTTAATAACTCCTTCCATATCCATCTTTTTTATATTTATCTTGTATTCATGTTAGATACCTATTTCACAGATCCGTCGGCTAAGCCGCCCGCAATTTTCTTCTGAATGAGCATGAAGAATACGATCGAAGGCAAAATGACAATAACAGAAGCAGCCATCATCTCTCCCCAATCGAGGATTTCAGAGCCATTTAACGAGTACAATGCAACCGATATTGGCATCTTGCCAGAACTGCTGATTAATAGAAGCGCGAACAGGAATTCATTCCATGCATTTATGAACGTGTAAATGGCTGTTGCTACGACACCAGGCGACACCACGGGCAGAACAACTTGAATGAACACTCTCATCTTTCCTGCACCGTCTACCTTGGCAGCTTCTTCAATCTCTAGCGGAACCGTCTGGAAGAAACCGATCAGCATCCAGACCGCATACGGAATTGAGAAAGACAAATACGTAATGATCAGTCCGAGAAATGTGTTCACCAGACCTAGTTTCATAATGATGATGGAATAAGGTACTGCAAGTAGAATCGGTGGAAACATATACGTGGTGATTAACATCTTGGTCATCTTTTTTCCTGCCTTGGGGAAGAACCGAACAATCCCGTAAGCAGCTAAGGCAGAAATAACAATGGATATAAGTGTTGTCGCGAACGATATGATGATACTGTTCTTAATGTTGGTCGTGAAATTGAGGTTGTTCAGTACCCGGTCGTAATACTCAAATGTAAAGACTTGAGGAAAGAACGATAACGGATGACTAGCCATTTCTCCAGCAGATTTGAAAGAGGATAAGATGATCCACAATAAAGGAAATACAGCCACAAGCGATGCTAGAGAGAGAAACACATACAGCATTGCTATACCTATTTTGCTACGGCCCACGTTCGTCATTAGTGATCCTCCCTCTCCCATTTATTCAGCAGCTTAAAGTAAAAGAAACACAGTGTCAGTAGGAACAACAGCAGAATGATGGTGATCGCAGAAGATACCCCCAGTTGCTTCATGCCCCAACCTGCCCGATAAGCAAAGATCGGCAAGGTCGTGGTCAGATCCGATGGACCTCCGCCTGTAATCAAGTACAGCAGATCAAAGTTATTGAATACCCAAATCGTTCGAAGCACGAGCAGCAGCCCGATGACTCCCCGGATATGACGCACCGTAATGGACCAGAATGATTGCCAAGCGGTTGCTCCATCCATCACCGCAGCTTCATATTGATCTGAAGGAATCGTCTTGAGTGCTGATAATATGTTGACCATGAATAAGGGTGCTCCGAACCAAATATTGATGAACACAACAGCCCCGAATACAAATCCCGGATCCGCAAAGAAGTTCACGTTATAATCTGTAATGCCCATGCTTGTTAACAGATTTGGAATGAAACCGTATACATCATTGAATATCCATTTCCATGAGAATGCTATAACGATTGCCGGGAATGCCCATGGGATAATGAGCAGTGTTCGAAAAAAACCAGAATACTTCGGGATTTTGTTCAGGGCAAGAGCAGTCGCAAACCCTGCAAGTAATTGCCCTGCAATAGAGAAGACCGTCCATTTTATCGAGTTAAGAAATGCAGTATAGAAATCCGGATTCGTCAGCACGAATTGGAAATTCTTCAGCCATACCCAGTCGTAGGTTGCTTTGATCAAGTGCTTAGAGGTAAAACTGTAGTAGATGCTCGATAGGATCGGATAGATCAGTAGTAGGAAGACGACCAATGCTGCTGGGATAACAAATAATAAGCCGGTTATGTTCATGTTCTTGAATTTAGCACTCATCGCTTTCACCTGTCTCACCCCGCTTTACGATTTCGATATTTCAATCAAACCGTTCAATTCTCTTTCTGCTTTCTCCGCAGCTTCCTGTACGGATTCATTCTTCAAAATGATATTCTGGAACATTTTTTCGATTACGTTCTGCGTTGTGACAATCACGGATGGAAGCGTAGGTTCATATTCCATTCCGATTGCCGTTCCTCTGTTCACTGCATTGCTAATGATATCAACGCTACTGCGAAACTTTTGAATCGTTGGTTCATTAAGGAAAGCAGGATCTTCAGCAATGTCCTTCATCGCAGGTAACATTCCCGCTGGAACCGAGTGCAAGAAATCGATGTAATTATCTTTTTCGTATAAACTTTCAACAAAAGCTTTCGCAATATCAGGGTGCTTGCTATTCTTCCATACGATCATTGGAATATTCGAAGTTTCAATGCCCACCTCTGGATCATCGGCATGGATCTTTGGCATAGGTGCTGCTTCGATATCGTCAATCAAGTCTGGTGAATTGGTCTTCACCCCGCCAATATGAAAGCCGCTATTGAAATCAAAAGCAGTCTTGCCCTGATAGAATAACGTGGATTGATCTAAGGTCTTAAAGTTTAACGACCCATTAGGCGATGTAGATTTGTACATATTCACCCAGTAGTTAATCCCATCAATAGCCGCCTTACTCGTCAAGTTCGCCTTCCCGTCCTCTGTGATGAGGGTTTCTCCAGCTGAACGGACATAGAAGTTAAGGAAGCGGGTTGCTAGCATGTCCCCCATGCCCAAAGGAACGGACAAGCCATACACGTTCGGTGGATCATTCAGCTTAACCGCAGCCTCGAAGAGCTCATCCCATGTCTTAGGAACTTCCAGATTCGCCTTCTCTAGCAGGTCCTTGCGGTACCACATCACCTGTGCGTGGGAATAAATCGGAATGGAATAGTTCTTTCCATTCAGGCTGCCTTCTTTCAGCGGAGCCTCATAAAATCTATCTCTTCCGATATTATCAATCACATCATCGATAGGAATAATGGCATCGGCATCGAGCAGCTCCACCACATGATTCGGCAAAGCCGTGCTGACATCTGGCACCTGATCAGATTGAAGACCTGTAGTCCACTTCGTATAAAATTCAGACCAGGCGAATGTTTCAATCGTGATCTTTACACCGGGATGCTCTTTCATAAAAGCATCAGCCGCATTCTTCATAAACTCATTCCTGGCTCCCTGTGTGAAAGAATGCCACAACACAATTTCACCTTGTAAATCTCCATTCGTGCTAGGTGGCGGCAAAGCCTCAGGCTCTTTACTACAGGCAGCTGTGAATAACATCAAGAATATAGTGAATATCAAGGTTCGTGTTCTCCTCATGTATCTTGACCTACCTCTCTTCTGAATAGAATAAATCAAACACGTAATCAGAAAGTGCTACCCACAAACCCAACTTACTTAGAAGGACTTCAGAAGAAAATACGCGAAGTTTCCCTTCTTCAATTACCTCACAGAAACTCCTATCTGTATAAGAGTATCCGCTTTCAAAATACGATTGATCAATCTCTACATTACTAACAATAGCTAATATTTCAGGATACTTAAACATAGTAATCCAATCATAAATAGCACAAATCGATCACATACTTATCAAACATCTCACATTCCTAATCCCTTGCTAACTGACGGTAGGAATGTGGAGTTGCCCCATAATGCTTCTTGAATACCCTTGAAAAGTAGTTAGGATCTTCGATGCCAACCATATAGGCGATGTCTGATATGCGTTCGTCGGTCTCTAATATTTTGCGTGCAGCTACGGTCATCTTCAGCTCGATTAGAAATTCACTGGGGGATTTGCCTGTATGCTGTTTGAACAATCTGCGAAGCGTTGCTGAACTCATGTTAGCCATCTTGCTCATTTCTTCAATGCTGATGCTCTTGTCAAAGTGATGAATCATATAATCGACAACGATCTGAGCCCGGTTGCCATTGTTACTGCTGTCCTGCTTGATCGGTTTCGGCTTGTCAGATCGGTTAAATGCTGTATCAGAGGAATTGATCACATAGCCCAGGATGATCTCCAAATAACCTCGCAGCAATAGAAACTTCCCCCGCTTTGAGGAATCCTTCTCTTGAATAATGCTGTCAAAAAATCGCTTGATGAGTGGGTCCGTACATTTGATTTTGGTATCATAGCCCATAATACTGGACCAGAAATCACTATCACTTAGCGAAAATGCCGCTGAGAAGCGGATGCTAATAAACGTGAAGTCATCGGTCAAAGCCTCGCATTCAAGCCTGCATCCCTCGGGAATATAAATAATATCATCGGCCTCAAGCTGATAGAGGGTATCGTCGATCGTAAACGATGCTTTCCCCTTCTCAATGTACCGAATCATGGAATACGGTATGGATGACTCATAATAGCTCCAGCCCTTGGGAAATGCATATTTTTCAGAATAGATATAATTCAAACGAAGTGTCTGCAATAGTACATTATCAGCCAAAAGATTCTTCCTCCTCTAAAGTTAGATCCACTAGCACATTTCTCCCACGAATCATGAACATATTTCCTGAGGCTGTCAATAGTCGACAAAAAAAGAGCAGCCAATAAAGGCTGCTCTTACATTACGTATATATTCATCTTTACTCTGATCCATATGTTCTTGACACCACTACTCTTTAACAGATCCTAGTGTTAATCCATTAACAAAGTACTTTTGCAGCAGTGGGTAGATAATTAATATCGGGATCATGCTGACAAGTATTTTAGCTGAGTTGACAGTCTGGTTCGAAAGCTTCGCAAGTCTCTCAATCTCATCAACGGTCATGTTCGCACTTGAATTATTAAACTGAACGACAATCTGATTCAAATACGTCTGCAAAGGCTGATTCGATGGATCGTTCATCAGAATAAGTCCATCAAAGAAAGAGTTCCAATGGAACACAATGCTAAACAGCGTAACCGTCGCCAGAGCTGGTAAGGACAGTGGGACATATATCGTCAGTAGTGTGCGCCAAGGTCCAGCGCCGTCAATGGTGACCGCATCATCCAGCTCTTTCGGGATCCCCCGGAAGAAGTTCATCAAGATAATCACGTTAAAGGCGGGAACTGCACCTGGGAGTATTAATGCCCATATAGAATCGAGCAAGCCCAAATCACGGATGGTCATATACCAAGGAATCAACCCACCACTAAACAACATTGTAAATACGACAAACCACATATAAACATTCCGAGAACGGAATACATGTACTTCACGTGAGAGCGGATAGGCCATCAGAACAGTCATGACGAACTGAATGATCCCTCCGAGGAGTACTCTTTTCACAGAAACCCAGAAAGCTGTAAAGAATGCTCCATCCTCAATCACAGCTCGATAAGCAGCTAAGTTTACACCTTTAGGCCATAAAATGACGGACCCTGCGGCAACAGCTGATTTGTCACTAAATGAAATGGCAAGGATATGTAACAGCGGAAACAAACTGAGGCCAGCGATGCCGCATAGAATAACTAGAATGGCTCCATCGACAACACGATTGAGCGTTCCTTTTCCATAAACCATAGATGTGATCCTCCTGTCCCGCTAAAAAATTCGGTAATTCGCAAATTTTGCAGCCAACTGATATGAAATGTAAATCAGAATCAAACTCACGATGGATTTCAGTGTACCTACAGCTGTAGCCAGTTCATACTGAGATTCAATAAGACCCATTCGGTACACATACGTATCAATAATATCGCCAGACTCGTACACGAGCGTGTTATACAGGTTGAATACCTGTTCAAATCCCGCATTCAATACATTCTGAAGACTAAGTGTCGCAATTAGAATGATGGTTGCCGAAATTGCAGGCAGAGTTACGAAACGTAATTTCTGCCATCTTGTTGCTCCATCGATTTCTGCAGCTTCATACATGACCGGATTAATACCGGTTAACGCAGCCAGGAACACTATGGCAGAGAAGCCAAACTCTTTCCAAACATCGGTTCCTACGATGACAAATGGAAACCAGTCGTTACTTCCGAGAAAGAAGATGGGCTCGACACCGATATACTCTAACCCCTGATTGATAATTCCATCGAGTGACAGCATCTGTCCTACGATTCCACCAATCAATACCCATGAGATAAAGTGAGGCAAATACACAATAGTCTGTATAGCACGCTTAAAGAATCGAACTCTGAGCTCATTTAATAGCAAAGCAAAAGTCAGAGAAGCAACTAATCCAGCGATAATTTTCATAACGGCAATAAATATGGTGTTTAGAAACACTTGCTTACTATCTGGAATCTCAAGCATGTACTTAAAATTCTCTAGTCCTACCCATTCGGAACCCCAGAACCCTTTAGCTGGGCTGAAATCCTGAAATGCAATAACGATACCAAACATCGGATAAATACTAAAAATCAGCAGAAGTAATATCCCAGGGAAGAGCATCAGGTGGTAATGCATAGATGTTCGTTTTTTCATGATCAATGGGTTCCTCCTTCTAAGCCATCAGATGCCAAGAACCTGATCTAGGCTCTTGGCTACTGATTACGGGATTTATTTCAACTGCTCGCGAACTTCTTCGGTAATTTGACTTCCACCTTGTTTATTCCACTCTGCTACAAACTCATCAAAGTAATCGAGTGGCTTATTACCTAATACGATTTGCATAAATGCTGTTTCTTCAAGTTTCGTCAGGTTCACCCATTTACGTTCCATTGTTTTGGTCTTGCTGTAGAACTCACTATATACACGCTCGATATTCTTCTCAGCTACGAGTGGCTCAACGCCTTTGACACGGGAGAATGGTTCACCGAATTTATCTGCGTTTTGTTTCAGCCAATCTTCGCCTTTCATCCATTGTTCCGCTACCTTTGTTGCATCCTCGATCAAATATTTAGGCCCATCGTAAGTTGCTTCATCGATAGTTTCGCCAGCTGCAATCTTCATGACCAACTCATGCAGTTTCAGTACTTCGTCTGCACGCCACAACTGGATATCGATTGGAAGTGCATTGTCGTGTACTTGCGGATCAAGATCTTTGTATGGATCGATTGATTTATCTTCATATTGCATTTTTATTTGCCAGTTAATGATTTTTACAGCTGCTTCTGGATACGCGAAGCCTTTCTTTACAACCAAAATGTTACCGATCGGTCTTTCTTGTTTCGCATAATAAGGACCCTCTTCAGATGCCTTTACCGTATAAGCGCGCCACACCGCGTTCGGATCATTCTTAACCGAGTCAGACAGCGGGGACCAACCTGCCCACCATGAGCCAAAGAAAATACCAGCCTTATTACTTACAACCAACTGCGATGCTTGATCATATTTCATGGCTCCGAATTCTTTGTGAATGAGACCTTCCGCATACATATCACGAAGGATACCGAGCGCTTCTTTCGTTTCTGGTGTAGTGGAGCCGTATACAATTTCTCCACTCTGATTTTTTATCCAGTACCCGGGGAACGATTGATTCTGATTGAAAATTCCATCAAACGCAAACATATCCGCTTTGAAGAAGGTGCTTTGTCCAGGAAGCCCCGTCGTATCCTTTTGACCATTGCCGTCCGGGTCCTGTTCGATAAATGCTTTTGTCACTTTCTTCAATTGTTCCATATTCGTTGGAGCTTCTAGCTTAAGCTTGTCGAGCCAGTCTTGACGTACCCACACAACCGGGGAGTTATTATCAATGGTTCCCATGGACGGTATACCATAGATTTTGTCCTCTACCTTCATGGTTTCGAGTGCTTTACCACCATCCGAGGTATACATTTCCTTTAGCCCTTCGGAAGCGTAGGCATCCATTACGCCCGTCAAATCTTCGATCATATCATTCTTAACGAGCTCTAAATACTCATCAAACCCTACAAGAAAGACATCAGGAAGGTCGTTACTAGCAATAGCAAGCTTTAACTTTTGAGTGTACGGATCTCCTCTTTTTACGGTCCATACAAAGTTTAAATCTGCCTGCAGCTTTTCTTCTATCATCCGTGTCCATGCGTTATCATTAATTGTGTCGCCTGAAGGCAGATTTAGATTGATGTCCCCCTCACTTTTCGACAGGTTTATGGTTACTTTCTCAGGAAGAGGACCGAACGGATCTGCGTTCTCCACCTTTGCAGGAGTTTCCTCTGCCTTCCCCTTCTCGCTATCTTTCGTTCCAGACGAACATGCTGTAGTCAAAAGTAACATAAGAGATAAAAGCAATATTGTCCCCTTTTTCTTCATCTCTGAAACCCCTTTCATTTTCGCGATTAAGCGATGTCTAATTCATCTCTGAGCAAAGTATACCACCGCTATCTCTATGCACGGGAAAGTCGAATGTCCTCACTATCGGTGAAATTTGTGCTCAGATTATGCCGACTTAGGATATGCTCAAGACAATTAACACACCATTAATAGATTATTTTCCCCCGTAAGCACTGCAAAAAAAAGAAGCAACCGGCTGAATGCCTGCGCTTCATTCACACGTTCGATCCATCATCTCATGCTAGTGCGATACTGACTTGGCAACAAGCCTGTCCGTTCCCGAAATAGCTTGCTAAAGTACTTCTCGTCTTGAAATCCAACCTCTTCAGCGATCCGGTAAACGGGATAGTTCGTCTCTAATAAAAGGTGTTTAGCACGATTCAAACCAACATTTTGAATGTATGTAGCGAATGAGACGCCTATTATATCTTTAAAGCATTTACTGAAGTAACTACGGCTCATGCTTACGTATACACATAATTCTGCTTGGGACAGCTGCTTTCCATGACTTTGATGGATAAAGTCCACCGCAAGTAATATCTGTTTGATTACTTCCTCTGTATAGTTCGTTCGGATCAACCGGCCAACCACTGCTTTCCGAGTTTCCTTTAACCACTGCAGAATAGGCTGCTTGTCTATTTCCTCACTTATCGATTCCTGTTCAAAAATATCCCCATAAACCGGAAGACAATCTGTCCAGTATGCAGAGGCTTCTTGAAGTACAGAAGCAGGGACTTCTCCTTTATGCTGATCCATTGAAGTTACCATCTGAATGAACAAGTCGTCATCCATAAACCATTTCACCTGAAGCCATAACTCCTTCAAACTCTCGTATGAATGGGCGGGCTCAATTTGCTTCACAGCTACATCCTGCTGGACGCCAACCTCAGCTAAATGCGAAACGATTCGCTCCAGGGCTTGCTCCATAACGTCTAGCTCCAGTTGGGTCTTCACTAAATAATCTATAGCCCCAGAGCGAAGTGCTTTCTGTGCATACTCAAATTCCTGATGACAGGTCAATATGACGGTTGAAACATCCGGATATTCTGCACGGATTACATTTAGAAGATCAAGACCATTCATCCCAGGCATTGAAATATCAATAAACATTAAATCAAATGATTCCTTCGCGAGCAGTGCGAGTGCCTCCTCGGCATTTCTGGCCTCACCTGCTACCTCAATTGCGAACTTGTCCCATGGCATCGTCATTTTTAATCCGACACGAACTAAATGTTCATCATCTACGATCATTGCTCTTATCATCAAATGACACTCCTTCAATGTGAAGCGGTAATATTAGCGACACAACCGTCCCCTTGCCTTGTTCGCTCTGCATATCAAAGTGCGCTTGTTCCTTATAATAAACTTCAATTAACTTAATCACGTATTTCAGCCCAATCCCGAGCCCAGCTTTATGTTCCTTATTCCCTTTTTCACTTAACAATTGCTGCAATTGCTCTTGATCCATGCCTGTCCCATTATCCGACACACGCATTTCGAACTGGTTCTCATTCAGTTGACGGATCACAACGGATATTTCCCCCTTATCATCAGGGAGTCCATGGTACAAGGCATTCTCAACTAAAGGCTGTAAAATAAAACGGGGAATAGCAACGTCCATTAAAACTGGATCGACATCCACTTTTACTTGAAATATATAATTATATCGGATGTTCTGCAGTTCAATGTAATTGGACAGCGCCTCTACTTCCTGGCTAACTCGAACAATGATGTTCTGCTTTCCCAAGTTGTAATGCAGCACACGCGTAAAGATCGAGACCAAGCGATCAATCTGCGGTTGACGGTGGATGCGTGCCAGCCACTGGACCGTATTTAGCGTATTATGAAGAAAGTGCGGATTAATTTGAACTAATAATTTTTCAATCTCCATTTCACCTCTACGCTTTTCCTCATATTTGATCTCCCCAATCAACTCTATAAGTCTATTCCGCATATCGTAGAATCGCTCTAACAGAATATCGAATTCATCCAACCCCGTCTGAACCGTTGGAGAATCAACGGGTTGTTGTCCGGTAAACAAACGAACTTCCTTCGTGATGATCTGAAGTGGGCGATACACCATACGCCAGATGACCATAGCAAAGATCAAGCCAAGGCCAAGCGATAATGCTGAAATATAGATGTATTGCCTCAGCCATTTGTTCGTTTCCGATTCATACTCGAGCTTAGAAACAGCCATCACAAGGGTCCATCCATTTCGGTTAGAAGATTCATAGATTTGATAATTCTCACTTAAGTTGTTCGCAGCTGACAACGGCTGACCTAGAAAGACAAGCTTAGGATCGTTACTGTACGCTACCTCTCCGCTCGGATTCACAAGAAAATAAAGCGCCTTCATTCCAAGCTGACTAGGAGGTAATATTTCCTTGAAGTTGTCTGCCCTAGTCTCAACATATACATATGTATTCGGAAAGTCGTCGCTTACCTCACGCATAATCGAGAAGACAAGCCGGTCTTCGGCCCCCTTGGCTACCGATGGATGTGGACCATAATAAGCAATACGATTTGCCTGATAGAATAATGGCAGTATTTCGAGATTTATATGCTCCGTTATTGGCATATTCTCAAACCGATATACTGTCTCTTCTTCAGGAAAATAATATATCATTTGTCCCAGACTTGGATTCGACAGATTAATGAGATTCATGGATTTATTAATAGCTTTAAAAAGCACAGCTCGGTCATACGGCGTTTCTGCTTGAAGGAACTCTATGACATCTTGTCCAGTACTACTATCAAATGTAAGCATCTGAGAGGCATCACTGAGGTTGTTCAGAATTCGTTCAATAGATTCTCTTCCAGACGTAACACTGCTCGCTAAATCTTCATCAATCTTTGTGGTTTGGACCGAAGACATCCACTGAAAAGATATAAATCCAATCAATACGACGGGAATCAAGACACTAATCACGAGAAGAATACTAAGTCTACCACGTAAGGTCTTAGGCCAAAGGCGCTTTGGAGCTATCTTGAAATCACTTATCCTCAACATCATCTGTCCTCTCCCTTTACCCCTGTCTGAACTTATTCTTTCACTTGGCCCAAACTCTATTTCATTATTATAGCGACCTCCATTGAATAGCTCCATTAAAAAAAATAAGAACAGCCACTGGACGTATCTTCGTCAGTGGCTGTTCTTAAACAAAATTTAGTTGTTTGTGTATACGTAATTTAATAGCTTATTGCTACGGTAAGATGATGCTCTTACAGGAATATGATCATGGAAAGGACGAACATAAAGACCACACCAACAATCATCGGTACCGATGTCCGCTTCACAATCTCAATTGGACTCTTCTTCACCGATCCAGCAACGATCAGTACAACGGCAGCTACTGGAGAAACGGCTCTTAACAGGTTACCAGACAGACCCATTGGAATTGTAACAGCAATCGGATTAATGGCAGCTGCTTCAGCAAGAGGTACCATAAGCGGTACCATGGAGTAGAAGAGTGCCGTTCCGCTTCCGCTTAGAATAACGATCAGAGCGGTTAGTCCAACGAGAATGAGCGGAAGGATAAATCCAAGGTTGGAGCCTTGAATTCCAACCATTGCTGATTCGAGCGCTTCAATAATCCCGATGGATTTAAGACCTGTAACGAATACGGATGCCGCAACGAGAAGAACAACGATAGGTACTGCGCCACCCATTCCTTTGAAGAAATGCTCTGTACCATCAAGTACAGCCTTCGGCGTTCTTTTACGAATCAATTCACAGATAATCGCAATAGCGAAGGATAACAAGGTAACAACTTCAACACTCACATTGATCGTGAGATCAGATACGGATTGAAGAATAAAGATAACGATCAGGAACAGGATCGGAAGTACAGGAAGCAAAGCATATACAGCTGTGAACAGTTTACCACCAGATACTAGCTGTACATCTTTCAGTTCCACTTCCGCATGGTCCGTATCAATACCCATCTTTTTATCCATACGTTTCTGCCAGAAGTAATGTGTAGCCGCGATGACGATTAGCGTAGGAATGGATACCAGCGCATGATAACGGAACACATAATCTGTTACTGTCATATTCGCGAACATAGCATGCTGTGCCAACTCTGTTGCTACAGCCACGTTGTCCCCACCCATTGGCGTAGGTACAATCGTTGCAGATGTTGCGATGATCGCTGCTGCAGACAGAGTAGACATACCCGCTTTTTTCAATACTGGGAATAGCGTCGCCAGCAAGATAATCGCTAAGTTCGATGCACTTGGAATGACCAGAGACAATAAGTTACCGAGCAAGAAAACAACGGGTACTAAAACATAAACCGATTTAATTTTCCCTAGTGGTTTAGTTAGTACATTAACCGTTACATCATTCGCATTAATATAGGACATATAAGCTGTATATCCACCAAGCACGAGAATGATAAAGCCGGCTGAAGTCAGGGATGACTTAAACTGATCGGTGATCGCGAGCAGTGGATCTAACCATACGGCTCCTGTTGACTCAAAGTCTTTTGCGCTAATTCCATTCCCCATCATAATTGCGATAAACATCAATGCAATCCCGATAAAGAATAGAGTTATTTTGATATCCATCTGCTTGATTAGCATATATACAATGATACAAATCGCCAATATCGCAGATCCATACATAATTAAATCCATCGTCGTAAGCACTCCTTAGGTGTCGGTAGTTAGTTGCATTTGCTCAGGCTATCGAGCAACCATTCGCGAAACATCTGCTGATCGATATCCAGGCATACTTTGGCATTGTTCGGCTTTTTCAAATATCCTTTCAAGTCCACAATGGTTGCTCCCGCTGTCATGCTACCGTTCAACTCCACACCAACGTAGGTATCAACCGTCTCGAACATATCAGGCTTCAATAGGTAGGCAATTGCACAGCTATCATACATCTTTAGACCTGTCTTCATGCTGCCACCACGGTACCGTTTAAAGAGGCTGTGAAGCATAAATCCAACATCGTTCATTGTTTCCAACTTCGCGCTATCTTCTGGCAGTACAAGGGCTTTCAAACCAACATCTAGTCCTGCCATCACAATAGGAACTCCACTATCAAATACAATTTGAGCTGCTTCAGGGTCAACATGAATGTTGAATTCGGACATCACGCCTTTGTTACCACGAGTGACCGATCCACCCATTAGAACAATTTCCTCGATGTTCTCTTTCACTTCAGGATACACCTTCAACAATAGTGCTATATTCGTCAAAGGACCAATTGGAACAAGCGTTACTTTCTCTTTACTTTCTTTAATCACTCTATACATGGCATTGACCGCATTCTCTTCAAGAAGCAGATCATTTGTAGGTTCTTCAAAATCAAAGCCTTCCATTCCACTAACACCGTGCACATCACTTGCATCTTCTGTTTCACGAATCAATGGAGCTGCTGCTCCCATGGCAACCGGAACTTCCTTCTTGAAATATTTAAGAAGTCTCAAAGCATTGTAAGTCACTTTATCAAGGCCAACGTTCCCAACGACTGTTGTAATGAGTTTTACATCTAACTCTTCACTATATAGGGCAATCGCCAAGGCTACTGCATCATCAATTCCTGGATCTGTGTCAATAATAATTGGTCTTTTCAACATGTTCATTCATCCCCCTATGAATTATCAATATTGCGATTTACAAACTTGACCATCCCATGACCGTACTTTTCGGTTGGACGCTCTATAAATCCAAATTTTTTATAAAAACCTTCTTTATTCGGTGTAGACATTAAACCTACATAGGCATTGTTGCAGGCCTTTCCCTCAATGTACTCCATCAAAGCTTTCATGATCGCAGTACCAATCGATTTATTCTGGTAGCTCGGATCAACCACGACATCCTTTATGAAAAACACAATCCGATCGTCGCCTACAATTCGACCAATACCTACAGGTACGTCATCATCATATATAACAACGGAAAAGAGTGTTTTTTCTAAAGCTTGAGTAACATCTTCAATAGAGTAATCTTCAAATTCAACTTTTCGTCGAAGTTCAATATACAATTCGGGAGTCAATGCATCTAATTCTTTCCTTAGCATCTAACATTCGCCTGCCTTTTATGCTCAGCTCATAAAATCTTACAACCTTGTAGTGACGGCATTTTGTGCACCGAATTTTGTTACAAACATACTTGCTGCAAAGTGACATACCATCTGTATTGTTACTTTAACTTGTGATACACAATTATCAGCTTCCGCAATTGTGGTAAATGATATGCCTGTATAAAAATGTGTAACCGGTTCCACATTTATGACAATGGGTTCTCTTTTCAGATGAGATAAATATTGTTATTGTTCAATACTTCCTCTCCTTATTTTGTATCTTCGAAACCATGTTTCCGTAACCGGTTACATATACTATAAAAAATCCACTCCATGTCTGTCAAAGGAAAATAATGACATGATGCTAACTCCTTTAGTTTTATAGACAAAAAAGAATACACCCCCGAATTGTTATTCGAAGGTGTAAACCTTTAGGCCAAGCCCTTTACGATTTCAACCAATCTAACGTGAATGTTCCGAATTGAATGTTCATGTTATTCCAGTTGGAGGAATCATATAAGTGTTCATATAGAATACCGATGTCTCCATTACTCAACACCGTCAAGCAAGAATAGCTGAAACCGCCTTCTTCAATCTCCTTGCTGTAAGGCCACGTTTTTCCGCCATCTTCACTAAGCCTTACCGTTCCTTTAACTCTATAATCCTCGTGATTTGGGTTTGAGAAGAGCACGCGCACCTTACCATCTCCAGTATCTGGGTAGCGAATCACACTAGACTGGCAAATTGGATCTACAAGTGTCATATCAAACGTAATCTCGCCCCACGTTTCTCCACCATCGGTACTGGTTGCAACAGCTGTTCTCTGTAATCCATAGTGATTTCTCATATAATATGTAAGCTCTCCGCTCGGCAGTTCAATAAGCTGGGACTCCGTCAAATAGTGCTTGCCGTCATAGATCGTCTCCGCCGTCAATATCTCGCCATTCCACTGTCTTCCGTCATTCGGTGATGCTCCCCGCTGCCACGTTACACCGTGGTCATCACTATAGATACAGCAGCATGACAAATGTCTGCCTTCATTGGAGAAATAGATGGGGAATAACAATCGCCCAGCCTTCTCACCGTTCTTCATCTGAATACCGCGACCTGGTCCACTCCCAATAAACCGCATCCACTCTTCTTTCACCTTCGGATTCAATTCCTCTGGTTTAGACCACGTTACCCCGTCATCGTTGCTTCGTATGATCTGTAAAAATGATGTCCGAGCCTCTAACAGACTTTCTTGTGGATCAATTCCTTTTTTATAATATATATTTCCTCTGGCTTCACCATCAAGGAATACATAACCTTGCTCATCTACACGGTAGGCTGTCGTCTTCCCTTCAGTATCCAGTACCGAACCATCCTCAGCGAGGAAGAACATTTGACCCCCAAGGTCGTATAACTTCCTGCGTCCAGCGGTGTCAAAACCGACGCCCGTATCGCTAGCATGAAGTCCAATTCCGCCAGGTGTATGACTGAAAATCATCATTAGCGTTCCCGTTTCTTCATCCTCCAGGATTGCAGTATCGATGGCCGCTGCCCCATCAAGCCCTTCTCCAGCATACTCAACGAGCTTTTGAATCGGTCCCCACGTCTTTCCATTATCCTCACTGCGTCTAATCGACACATCAATCTCATTCGGATTGTCTGTAGAATCGGCAATTCTAGCATCAATGCCCGCGATAATGGTCCCTTTACTCGTTGTAATCATGGATGGAATACGGTAAGCCTTCGATCCTGCATAGTCCGGATAAAAAATAGCCTCTGTTTTAATATTTGCCACTTTAAAGCCCCCTCTGAATACTGTCTTCAGCCATCGATTTCACCCCTATGTTATATCATGGGGTAAGGGCTAACCATGTAAATTCTGATTTCATTCTTGTATATTTGATACTTTTCGACCGCAGAATACGACGATTCTCTACCTTACTTAGGTATAAAAAAGAGACAGATCGAAGAAATATCTCCGATCTGTCTCTTTTCTCACTTTCACAGACTAATAACGACATGGGGTTTACTGTAGTGGCTCACTCCGCCACCACCTACCAGCACCTTGCCACCTTTGCGGAAGATCAGACGTTTGCCCGAACCACCCTCAAGTAATACTTCCACTTTTGCATGATTAGAAGTAGCCGTGTAGATGACATAGCCGGTTTCCGAAATGGATGTTACCCAATTTCTATCAAACTCTGATCGTAACACTCGATTAGAATAAGTCTGACTCACAATCTCTCGATTAAATCTGCTCAAGTAGCTTCACCCCCAGCTAGATAAGATAATCTATTATATGAATACTGACTGGGGTGTGATTGTGCTAGAATCTATGATCAATCAAGCTATGTCTTATCCCAGGAGAACCTCAACATCCAGCTTGTTCAGTGCCTCAACCCATTCTTCGGAACAGCCTGAGTCCGTAACAATCATAGATATCTGTTCGATGGGAGCTATATGAGCAAATGTCGTAACACCGAACTTGGAGTGATCTGCAACGAGAATGGCCTCCTCCGTTCGTTGCATCATTTTTCGTGATAATAAAGCTTCATCTACGTTATATTCGGTGATCCCCTCAGAGAGTGAGATTCCACCTGCTGAAATAAACGCCTTATTCACTTTGAACTGATCCAGCATTTGATGAGCAATGGCTCCTGTCGCTGCCTGATAGTTCATATTCACTTCGCCACCCGCAAAAATAATTTTCCCCTGAAAGTCTTCCAATGCGCATGCAAGAATCGGAACAGAATTCGTAATAACTGTGATATCCGCACGGTCCTTTAGTTGACGCATGATTTCCAAGGTTGTTGTTCCATTATCGAGAATGACGGTCTCCCCCTCTTTAACAAGAGAGGCAGCTAATTTGCCTATCGATTGCTTCTCACTTCGATACATTTCAGAGCGCTTTATGAAGGTCGGCTCGATCCATTCAGAACGCGTCTGAACCGCACCTCCGTACACCTTGCGTAGTCTTCCTTCTTTCTCAAGTCGGTCCAGGTCACGTCTAATGGTTTCCGTCGAGACGTTAAATATTTCGGCAAGTGCATGAACTTGCACTTTCCCCTCTGTACTTAACTGGGCGAGAATCGTCTGCCTGCGTTCCTCGTAGGTTAAGGACATATCCTGATTCCTCCTATTATGAGTAATTTGTCGATTTTGTGTGTATTGTTGTTGTTTTCATTCAGTGTATAGTTCTGTGTGGTTTCCTGTCAAACTTGTATGCTGTTTTGTAAACGCAGTGTAAAATATGGATTGACAATCATGTATATAGGGCATACAATCAACGAAAAACCACATGAATTAAACAAAATCAACATTTTAATAAACATGAACCCAAGGGGGAGATTTTATGAGTCGTCAGTTATCCTTTCGTCAAGATGGAACATTTAAAATCATGCAATTTACCGATCTTCATTATATGGATGGAAGAGACGAGGACTTGCGTACACGGGAGCTCATGGAAATAACCATGGACCTCGAACAACCTGATCTCGTTGTTCTGACTGGAGACATCATATATACAGGTGGGGTTGCACCTGGCGATGTTAGATGTCAGAATCCAGAACAGGCTTTCCGTGATGCCGTTGCAGCTGTGGAGGAGAGAGGTATTCCATGGGCATGTGTATTTGGCAATCACGATAGTGAACCCGGAGGCGGAATCACTCGCCAAGAGCTTGTTCAACTAGCAGCCTCACACCAGCATACTTTCGTTCAAGCTGGACCTGAGGAGATTACAGGGGAAGGAAACTATGTACTTGAACTGGTTGATACCGAAGGAAAAGCAGCAGCTAATCTTTACTTTTTGGACTCTGGAAATTCATCTCCACTTCAGCATGTACCCGGGTATGACTGGATTCGCAGAGATCAGATTAACTGGTTCACCGCGGAGTCGGCGCGTTTAAACCCATCAGACCAAGAAGGCAAGACGCCTGCCCTTGCGTTCTTCCACATTCCACTGCCAGAATATCAAGAAGTCTGGGATACGCAGACTTGTTATGGTCATAAGTTTGAACGGATCTGCTGTCCTCCCGTCAACTCCGGGTTGTTTACCGCGATGCTTGAGATGGGTGACGTTGTAGGTACATTCTGTGGACACGATCACATTAATGACTTTGAAGGCACACTGCATGGCATACGTCTATGTTACGGACGGGCAAGTGGCTATAACACCTATGGTCAAGAAGGGTTCTTGCGGGGAGCGCGCATGATCCAACTGACTGCGGGAGAGTCGAACTTTAAGACATGGCTACGGCTTGTTGATGGCTCGGTTATTACGAATCAGCCGACTCATGAACCTAGCACAGCGATTAAAGCCTAAGTGAAGATATCATGCTGATACCTATTCTGCTCGTTATTGCTTCCGGTATGGCTCACGCAGTCTGGAGCCTCTTCACCAAGCGAAGCCTGAACAAAAGCGTTTTTCTATGGATGATCATGATGATGTGCACCATCCTACTGTTACCGAACCTCATTATAGAGCTTTGGCAAAATCCCTTGCCACTAGGTGCATACGGACTGCTGCTTCTATCGGCAATCCTACAATCCGTATACTCGTGGCTGTTATCTCAGACTTATGAGCTTGGCGATTTATCACAGATATATCCCATAATGCGGGGAACCAGCACCTTGCTTGTACCGATCATCGGGGTCTTATTCCTGCATGAATCACTCTCTATTTATGGATGGATCGGAGTCCTCTGTATGCTTAGTGGGTTCATCATGCTGAGTGGACTTGGATCACGCCGTACGCAGTCTGGAACACAGTGGCAGACATTGAAGCCTTTTGTCATGGCACTGTGTGTCGGCCTATGTACAACCAGTTATGTCTTTGTAGATAAACTGAACTTGCAGAACATCTCTCCCCTGGCACTACTGGAAATTACGAATATTGGCTTTGTAGCAGGCCTGACACCTCTTGTCATTCGATCCAAAGCTGTTCGGCGGGAGTGGCAAGTCAATCGTTCAACCATTTTATTAGGAGCTGTCTTGAATCCTGGATCTTATCTATTGTTCCTCTTTGCGATGCAGCAAGCGCAGATGGCTCATATTAGTCCCCTACGGGAGATTGGAACAGTATTTGCTACCTTCCTCGGCATCTTCATCCTGAAGGAGCAACAAGGATTGAAACGCATTATCTGTTCTATTGTTATCCTCTGCGGTATCCTGCTTATCGGGATGTGGGGATAATTAGGTTCGATTTCTACTACTGGACATAGCCTCTTTCTGCATGAAAGAACGCTCCGAGTACGAAACGTTCCTACCCTCGCTGTTGCCCCCAAATTTCTGAAATTATTCTTCCAAGGAAGGAATTAGGGGGCACAGCATATGCTTCCGATGCTAGCTTTCCTTCGGAAACCTTTTGGGCGACCGCTACCGCTGCTCCGGAATCGTTTCGTTCTCTCCACTATTTCGTGCTTAGATATCCATTTAAATCAGATCGCCAATGATCTTAGAGGACAACATTCCATCCGATCATCTTGTTCGTGTCAGCGATAAAGCATGCAATTAGCGCTGGATCACTAACAGTATGACAAGAAGGATAAATATACATATACGAGGCTAAACGTAAGCTGGAATTTCGATATAAAAGTAAGCAAAAAACAGATTCAGAAGCGACAATATGGAGTGAAAATTGTGAACTTGTTCTCTCCCTTAACTCAATGAATGGCTCTTTTTAGGATGACGGCTTAGAAATTCCTTTTACGAAAGAGTTGTTTCTTTGTATTGATGCATTTTTTAAGAAGGACATACACAAAGTAGCGGAGGGGACGAAGCGATTCCGGACAAGCGAGAGCGGTCGCCTTTGCCAACCAATTTCCCCCTTGTCCAAAACCAGTTCAAGAAATTGGATGGCAACAGCGATGGGAGGAATGTTTCGTACACGTAGCGTCTTTCAACGGATAGAAAAAGGACACCATCCCACAAGATCGCTAGATCTTTGGGACAGCTTCTTTTTACAAGCACTTTTACATAATCGCTTGAAGACGCACAATGGCCTGCGCCCGATCAACGACCTCCAATTTGCCGTACAGATTGCTAATATAGTTACGAGCTGTACCTTCAGCAATATGCAGGGTATCGGCGATCTCACGGTTATTTAGCCCCTTAATAATGAGTTGTGCCAACTCTTCCTCTCGCTCGGTAAGCTTGATTACACTCAGACTATTTCGCTGAAAATGTGCATAATCCTCGGTAAAACGGTTCAGTCTGCCTGCCAATTTCGCCGCTACAGCAGCTGGAAGAATGAACTGTCCCGATACAATATCTCGAATGGAGGTAATCATCTTATCCGCGTCCATATCTTTCAGCATATAACCGCTTGCTCCATTCGCCATGCCCTCAACGATGTAATCCTCTTCGATAAAGGTCGTCAAAATCAGAATAAATATATTAGGGCAGCTGTGTTTAATCCGTTTCAATGCACTTATTCCATCCATGATCGGCATTTGGATATCAAGCAATACCAGATCGGGCTGTAGCACCTCCGTTAATTCACAAGCCTCTTCTCCGTTCTTCGCCACACCTACAACTTCAAAATCATCCTCTAAATCCAGAATGGTTCGGAGTCCCTCACGTGTCAGCATTTGATCGTCAGCGATTACAATCTTTATCGTCCGCATTCCCTACCCCCCAGTTCATTGCATAGGATACGGCAGGTCGATACTCAGCAAACAGCCCCGATCAGGCTGTGAGTCAATGGATAAACTGCCGTTCAATTGTTCAACACGTTCCTTCATCGTTCTTAGACCAAACCCCATGACGATATGACTCGAGCCTGCTCCGCGGTCTTCAAGCCTAAACTGCAGACTCTCATCAGCAATCTCCAAACGGAAGCGGAATTCCGTACTTCCACCATGCTTGAGCCCATTAGTTAAGCCTTCTTGAAGTGCATGATAGAGTGTCTTCTTATACGCGGCAGACAGCTCAGGTATATCATGAATATCCGATTCGATAATGACGCCTGTATTCCGCTCCGCATCACGTATCAGCTGACTCAGCATTTGTCCAAGATCAGCAAACTTGTCTTGCTTCAACATATGGACAGAGCCTCTGATTTCATTTAAGCTGTGGCGAACTAGATCCTGTGCTTCTTTCAACCTGATGGCAGCTCCGTCCGGGTCTTTCTGCATGAGTCTTTTTCCGGCTTCAATCTGAAGAATTGTTGATGTAAGAGTATGTCCCACAATGTCATGTATCTCTTGAGCAATCCGGTTGCGCTCTTCATACACGGAAACTTCAGCCAAGGCCGCCGACGTCTCGCGCATCGACCGTTCCAGTCTCCGTGTTCTTTCTTCAACCTGCTCTTCCAGATTATCCCTCAGATACTGAATCCCCGAATAGAGTCTCGCATTCTCGATAGAGATCGCACACTGAGAACCAAGCAGCCTTAAAACATCGAGTCGTTCCGGAGTAAATACGTCTGAAGACAGCTTATTCTCCATATAGAGCAGACAGATTAACTTCTTCTGGTGCATGATTGGGAGGCACAGGACTGATTTCAATGCATTATTCTTAACATACGCATTTCGTGAGAAAATCCCTTCTCTGGCCGCATGATGCAGCACAACTTCCTCTTTGGTTCTTGCCGCATAAGCTATGATGGCTGATGGAACCAAGCTAGGATCCTCCTCTAAGGGGACTGACTTCACATAGATCTCCTCTGACGTTCCATAAGCTTCGACAACCCAGCCGTTCTCATGGAGAAAAAGAAGCGCCCCGGAGTCTGCTCCTGAATTTTGGAGCATAATATGCATCAACGTTTCCAGCAAACGGCTCATCTCCATCTCGCCTGATAAAGCCTGCGTAGACATGACAACCGAGAGGTAATCAACACTTTCAAGTCCGCTTTCTCGTCTCGCATTCAATAGATGCCCATACTTTTGTTCCACATCCAAGACTTTCGCTGTCGCTCCCCACTTCTGATAAGCTTCATGCGCTTCAGTCATATACGTTTTTGCAATCTGCATTTTCCCATTTTGAAGACCATATTTGCTGTAACACTCGGCAGCCATCGCCAGATCATGAATATGCCCATACTTACGAGCTGTTTCGATGGATTGTTCATACAACTCTTCTGCTAAGCGATTCTTATCATTCAGCCTCGATAGTTCCGCTTTAATCAACAAGTATTTATGTAAATAATTTTCCCGACAGCGGTCAGCATGCTGTTTTATTTTTTTCAGACGCTTGCGCAATTTTATCTTGATCTCTTTTTGCTCTTCAGGTAAAGCATCTTCGTAAAGTTGCCCCCACACTAACGACTCATAGAAGTATTGAACAGCATAATCTTTGTAGCCTTCGCGGGCCACCAAAATCTCAGCTGATCTCTTCAAAGCCTCACTTGCCTCACGATACCGACCAAACAAATATCCAGGAAGATAATGAAGTGTACAGACGAGCTCCGCGATTAAATTAAACTCATCCCCATGGACTGATTGTGCGTAGTCCTCAAGAGTTACATCTTCTATGTTAAATGGATCGTTAGGTGCCCGATATCCCGTCAAACGGATAATTATAGCCATAAATACGGTTGCTTGTTTCGTGTGAAGACTATTATCATGCCTAAGTAGCTCTCCTGAGTGCGCTATCAGTCGATCATAGATCATCCCAAGTGGATGACCACATAGAAAAAGAGCTCCACAGTTAATCAGAATGCTCTGATTACCATGCCACTGATCTCCCGATTCAAGCCCAACCTTTCCTGCATACTGCGTAAATGTATCGAGTACGCTTGGGTCATAACGACGCCAGCTATCGTAACACATGGTAAATGAAGAAATTGTCTTCATATACAGTGTGGGATAAGGCTTGGATATGCGACACGCAAGCAGTCCCCAGTGATAAGCTTGATCGTAGTGACGGAAATGATAATACAAGAACATCCCATACCCTATAAACCCAATTGAAGACTCTGGCATCAGACCGTAATCAATCGTCAATTCAATCATAGTGAAGGTCGAAGAAAGCCAGGCCTTTCGATTGACAAAAAAACAGGCATTCGACGTATAAACTAGCACGGACATAGCCACTTTACGGGCTTCATCCGTCATCGGTGGGAGGGTGCCCAGCGATTCTATCGAACGGTTCTTCATTTTTCGAGTTAGGCGGAACCACTGAAATGTTAATTCCAATGAACTAGGATCAAAATTATGACTGACATTTAACAAATCCAATGTTTTTCGGCCTAAGGATATCACTTCTTTGTAGTTATCAAAAGCTGACTCAAGCTGAATCTTCACACTATAGACAATGGCTTGGTCCAAGCTTGTATTCGCCTTACTAATCAGCATATCAAACAGCTTATTTGCCCTCTCATAATGCGAACATAAGTATTCGACTTCCGCTAGCTCCCGATAAATCTGAAAGGTAAGTTCATAGTCATGATCCCAGTTCTCTTCCTCAAGTAGTGACGCAGCGCAGCGTAAGTATCTTAACGATGTTTCGTATGCTGTGGACTGCTTCGCCATCATGCCTGCCTGCAAGTTAAGATCTGCTACTTCCAACTTCACTTCGGCAAAATCTATCCAAGCCCCGCCCTGATTCAAATGATCAACTGCTTCAAATAAATTAATATTATGACCACATTTAATCCGCTGCACCAGAATTAGCCCTGTCCTCATATGTAGATCAGGACGTTCAGCCTCGAACACAAGATCATATGCTGCTTGCTGAATTCGATCATGCTGAAACTTATAGGAAGTTGATACCTCATCTCCACCGCTGACAATCTGTAGCAAATGCTCACGAACAGCGATACTCAGCACTTCGGAAAGTTCTTGTATTGGAATACTCGTAATCGAAGAGAGCATGTCCAGATCAAAGCTGCTTCCTAATACAGCGGCTCGACTAAGCGCATAAACGGTTCTGTACGGAAATAACTTCAACTTATCCGATAGATATGCAACCGCATTATCGGGAACACTCATCTCTTTAATAAGCTCCAAATTCCATTCCCAGGATCGACTGGATTCACTAAACACAATTAACTTATCGTCAACCAGATCTTGAAGAAACTGCTTTAGGAAAAAAGGGTTACCTTCTGTCTTATGCAGTAGCAACACGGCGAGATCCTCCAGATCCTTCTCCCCTGCTGATTCAGCATGCATCGCATCATAGAGTAACTGCTTCAAATCTTCGAGTTCAAGGGCCTTTATCTGAATACTACGCATCACAATATCCCGTTCCTGAAACTGCTTCTTCAGACGAATGATATGATGTTCTGGCGAAACCTCTTCCTCACGGTAAGCTAGAATCACCAGCAGATACCTCATTTCCCGATCCTCCAGAAGGCATTCTAAATACTGCACGGAAGCTTCGTCAGCTGCATGAAGATTATCAAGGAACAAGATCAATGGACGATCTTCATGGAGGAACAGCTTAATGAACCGATTCATAAGAAGATGTAGCCGATTCTTCCCCTCCGCTGGTGGCAGTGCTGGCACAGAAGCTTGTTTACCAATAATCAATTCCAGTTTAGGAACAAGATCGATTAACAATTGCCCGAATCCCTCTAATGCATTCAATATGCGGAGCTTCCATACTTCAGCCTGCACCTTAGACTCCATCAGAAGCTGTGTGACTAAACCCTCTATAATTTCAATCCAGATATCGTAAGGAAGAGGGGTATGACCGGCATCAGACTTCCCCATAGCAAAAAAGCCTTCACAAGGAGCTTCTTTTCGAAAAGCCTCACCTACAAAAGACGTTTTCCCGATTCCCGCACTACCTCGAATCCACACTACCTCAGTAGTGCCGTTCGTAACCCGCTCTAGTGCATCTCTCAACTGCTGCTGTTCTGCTTGGCGACCATAGAACTTCCCTGGGACTGTCCATCTCTCTGGCGTATCCTGACTTGCCAGTGCAAAAGATTCTACCTCTCCTACTACATCATATCTAGATAAACATTCTACGAGATCAGACTTCAATCCGAATGCGCTGGAATACCTGGCTTCAGGCATCTTCTCCATACATTTCGCGATAACGCCAGAGAGCGCCTCGGGTATCCATGGAAATCGATGGTGAAGTGATTCCGGCGTCGTAGCAAGATGACGATATACGATATCCATAGCATCTTGGGTATCATACGGCAAACTCCCAGAGAACCATTCATAGAAGGTTACACCAAGTGAATAGAAATCAGATCTGAAATCAGGTGTGATCCCCGTTCTTCCCGTCTGTTCCGGGGATATATACGGCAGAACAGAGTCTGGCCGATCACTTTTCATTGATAACGGACTCTTGCTCTGGTCTGTAGAACACAAACGAATATCAACGAACCTTACTTCAAGCGTGTCTAGGTTCACTAATAGAGAGGAAGGTGTGATCTCGTGAAGTATAACGTTCTCACGATGTATTTTCATAAGACAATCAGCCGCAGCTACGGAAATGCTTAAGAGATCAGGCAGCTCTAATGACATCCCATGCGAATGCAAGGTATGTTCAAGTGTCTTCCCCCCCATATCCTGCAAGAAAAGAACAGGCCGGTTCGACACATACTCTAGACTAAAAGCCTGCAATGCCCCTCGCCCACCTAGACGTTTAAGCATCTCATACTCGTACCGAAAAGTGTCTATCACGTGAGCGCCTGGATACTCTTCATAGGTTGTCTTGGCAATCACACACAGGCCATCCTCATCGCGAAGCACTCTGAATATGAGGACCTCCTCGTTCGAGCCTATAACTTCTAATATTTGATAACCCGGCATTTCGATCATATCGCCGCACTCCCCGCTAGCATGTATGTCATCCAAACGCTACATAAGGACTTATATGAGATAATTTTCCAAGTATTATTTCTATTAAGTATAACATCAGATGTTGTTCTGGATTAACCTCTTAACTATATTCAAATATACATTCGCCAAATAGTGAAGATTGTCATGATTGTTGTCATATGACATCAAGGAAGAGAAACGATTCAATCCTAACGAAAGTAATAACAAAAAAACCAACCGGTTCCTAATGCAAGGCTCCTGTTGGTTTGGATACAACCGTTATTTAGATTAGCTTATGCTCATACCATTTCTTCCCGCGGAAACGCCATAGAAAGAGAGCTCCACGCACACCCCACTCACAGTTCATCGCAATCCAGACACCCAGAATCCCTATGCCCATCACAATGCCGAGAACATAACCAAAAATAACCCGGAACAACCACATCGTCATCATCGAAGTAAGCGATGTGAACTTCGAATCACCTGCCGCCCGTAGCGCGGAAGGTAGAATAAAGCTAATCGGCCAGAGCGGAATCTGGACAAGCGTATTAATCAATAGGAGTAAGAAGAGATCATCCACAATTTCGGCTGGAGGATTAAACAATCCAACGAGAGGCTGGAACAATGGCATCAATATAAGGCCAGTTAACGCCAAAGAGCAGGCACCGAGCCAGAGAAAAGACTTAATGAACTTTCTTGCATCAGGTATATTCCCGCTCCCAATACACTGCCCTACGACCGTAACTACGGTTAAAGACAAGGCACTTGCAGGGATCTGGAAGACCATCGCGAGAGATGCGCCAATTGCATTCGTGGCAATGGCATACGTCCCCAAGCTTACAATGAACACCTGAGTTAGAATTTTCCCACCGTTAAAGAACATCTGCTCTGCGGCAAATGGTATCCCGATAAACATAATTTTACGAAGCATAGATAGCGGGAAATGAAACAGATCCCGGACACGCAGATGCAGCGTAGCATCGACTTTGAACAAGTAGTACAGGGCGCAGACAGCTCCTCCATAGCGAGCGATATTGATTGCGATGGTCATCCCTAGCACACCCATCTGCAAAAAGTTAATGAAGACTACATTAAGCGCAACATACATCAGATTCATAATGAGCGAAAGCGCTAGTGATGCCCTTGTCTTTCCGATTCCCCGCAAGGCACCACAGACAGCCTGAACAACTGCAATCCCTACATAAGAAGCACTGCTCCCGATCAGATAGATTCGGGCACTCTCCAGCACATCTGGCGATGCTGATCCGAAGAGGAGATGAAGTACAGGACCATGTAATCCCATAATCAATAAACCAACGCCTATTGAGATTAGCGCAACAGAGGTTACTGTACCAGCGGCCGCCCGTGACACCATCAAGTCATTACGACTTCCTTTATACTGCGCCACGACGACCGTCCCCCCAGTCGCCACAGCCACAAACACGTTGATCAGAAATACATTCAGCGAGTCAACCATATTTACAGCGCTAACCGCTCCCACTCCTGATGAGCTGATCATAGCCGTATTCACCAGATTCAGTCCGACAATAAAAGCCTGATCAATCAGAATCGGTAAAAACAAGGCAAAAATCTGCCTGTAATCCATCGACTCTCCGGAAAAGTACTTATTTAGAAAGCCATTCATTCGTAAATGAGCCTGCTTCAAGTCATCACATTCTTTTCGTTTGAAATGGAAAAAACTCTTCATGTGAAGAGCTTCTTGTCACGTGGGAATTCCACAATATATGCCAGACGGATTCCCCTCTTGATTGGATTGAGAATATCACCGCACCCTGATTCTGTCAATGAAACAAGCTACATTCATCCTTATAACTCTATGTTAAATCATACATAGTCAATAATTAGTTCATTCATGAAATCAACGCTGTTCAAAGGAAGCAAAAGGAAATAAACTGTAGTTGTGAGCGCATACATAAAATTACCACAATAAAAAGGAGCTGTTCTATCGATGTCACGAAATCAACAGCCGCATCTTATCTTTCCCGTCATTAGTGATGTACATATCGCTCCGACAGGAGACGGATGTATCACCAAGTTTGAACGTGCTTTGAGCCAGTTGAATAATCGCGCACCTCATCAAGATGCCTTTGTTATTGTAGGAGATTTAACGAATAACGGGTATGCAGAAGAGTATGATCGGAATATGGAGGTATTCCGCAAGCATAAGCTTCCAAGTGCGCAACCGCTTATTGCGATTGGCAATCACGATTATTGGAACGGACTGCCCACCGAAGAAGCACAGGCTCTTTTTCTGGAGAAGACGGGTATGCCTTCCCTCTATTATCACGAGGTCATACAAGGCTATCACTTTATCGTCATGGGTACCGAACAGCATATAACACCAGGCCATTTCTCTCTTGAGCAGATTGCATGGCTCAGTGAGCAGCTTCAAACAGCCTCTGCGGATACACCGAATCGTCCTATCTTTGTGTTCATGCATCAGCCTTTAACGGATACGGTATACGGTAGTGAGGAATGGGGGACTGTGGATAACCTAGAGGCATTCATGGATGCACTAAAGCCTTATCCACAAGTGATTACATTCTCCGGTCACTCTCATTATCCGCTGAATGATCCACGCAGTATACATCAGCAATATTTTACTTCGGTCGGAACAGCATCACTTAGCTATATGGAGGTAGAACGAGGCAAGCTTCAAGGCAATCTCCCCCCAGGGCATGAGCAATTCTGTCAGGGCTGTCTTGTAGAGGTGTACGAGGATCAAGTTGTTATCCATCGTCTCGACTTCGCGAATGAACGAGAGATTGATGAGGCATGGGTCGTGTCATTACCCGCCACCTCAGAGTCATTCATCTATAGAAAAGATCGAGATCAAGAAGCTCCCTTCTTCCCTTTAACTGCGGAAATTCATGTAGCGATGGACCTAACGACTTCACACTCTGTAACCATTACCTTTGACCAGGCAACTGACAATGAACTCGTCCATTCCTATCAGATTACACTGTGTGATGCATCAACGAATGAGGAACTTCATTCATACTTAGCCTATTCCGAATACTATAACTATCCACTAGTTGAGCAGATCACGCTGACACTGCCGGATTTACTTCCAGATCATGCGTATTCATTAACAGTCCATGCTATAGATGCATTCGGGAACGTGAGTGAGCAACCATTGGTCACCTCATGCCGAACGCAATCGATGACGGTCTCGAGTTAATAATAAGACTTCATAAACAAAGAATGCCCTACATGGAAGCATCAGCTAACATGTAGGGCATTCTTAACTGCATGACAGATCGATCTCGAGTGTGTAATCAGCCGATTCTACACTGATTTATGACTTGGATTATTCTTTTTATTACATCACGCTTCCTTTGTTCTTCTCATACGCACAAATACCTTGATGATCTCATTAATGAGAAGCGGGAGTAACGCAAGTCCAATGACTAACCCCCAATCGGCAAGGTGAAGATTCTGCACGTTAAAGGCATTAGCAAGGAACGGGATGCTAATCGAAATATATTGCAGCAGAAGCCCTGCAATAACAGCACCAACTAACAGCTTATTGGAGAACAACCCGATCTGGAAGATCGATTTCGTTGCACTTCTCTTCGAGAATGCGTAGAACAACTGAGATGCGGCAAGCACCACAAAGGCCATTGTACGTGCATACGTCATTGCATCCTCCGAGATATTGTCGGACCCTAGGCTATACCCATGCTCTCGCAACCCCAAATAGAAGGCGAATAAGGTTAAACTACCGATGAGAATTCCGCCAAGGACAGCATTGATTGCTGCACCACCTGCGAAGAAACTTTCTTTAGGATCCCTCGGCTTCTTCTTCATTACATCATCCTCGCCCGGGTCCACACCAAGCGCAATAGCAGGCAGGGTATCGGTTACAAGGTTAATCCAGAGAATTTGTGTAGCCAGGAGCGGCAAGGGCCAGAAGAACACAATCGATGCTAAAATCGCAACGACTTCACCGAAGTTACAAGCCAGCAGGAACGTGACCGTCTTTCTGATATTCGCATAGATGTTTCTTCCTTCCTTGATCGCATGCACGATCGTCGTGAAGTTATCATCCGTGAGTATCATGTCACTTGCACCTTTGGATACGTCAGTTCCGGTAATCCCCATAGCAACGCCAATATCGGCATTCTTCAAGGAAGGCGCATCGTTCACTCCATCCCCTGTCATGGATACGATATTTCCCTGCGCACGATAGGCCTTAACGATCTTCACCTTATGTTCAGGGGATACACGGGCAAATACTCGGATATCCTTAATTCTCTTCTGAAAGTCTTCATCAGACATTTCATCAATTTCTGCGCCTGTCATACTCTGTTCGATGGAAGTGGCGATATCCAGTTCCTTCGCAATTGCAACAGCCGTATTCTTATGATCGCCCGTGATCATCACAGGCGTAATACCGGCCATTTTCGCTTCTCGGATGGAGTCTTTTACTTCCAGTCTCGGTGGATCAATCATACCCACGAAGCCAAGGAAGGTAAGATCCTTCTCCATCTCATCCGGTTCCAGAATCTGATCGGTGTCTTTAAACGCAGCAGCTAGAACCCGTAAAGCATCATCCGACATGGCCTCTGCTGCTGCGAGATATTGCTGCTTCAACTCCTCAGTTAGGGGTACAACCTCTCCATTTACAACAGCAGAAGAGGAGATTTTAAGAAGCTGATCAATGGCCCCTTTGGTATGTACCCGGTAGCCTTTTCGGGTCTGATTCAAGGTGGACATCAGCTTTCGATCGGAATCAAATGGCTTCTCAGATACCCGTTTATACTCCGCTTCTAGCGATTTTTTCTGTATTTCATTCTGTTCTGCGTACATAACAAGTGCAACCTCGGTAGGATCACCCGTACCTTGTCCGTTCTCGTAGGTAGCGTCTGAGCATAAAACAAAGGTTTTGATAAGCTCGACAGGTGGCTCCTCGCCTAGTGGGGTTGCTGTATGATATTTGACAACGGTCATTTTATTCTGTGTCAATGTCCCCGTCTTATCTGAACAGATGATATTCACAGAGCCTAACGTTTCAACGGCTGGCAGCTTCTTCACAATGGCATTAATCTTCGACATTCTCGTCACACCAAGTGCTAATACGATAGCTACAATGGCCGGAAGTCCTTCGGGAATAGCCGCAACCGCTAAACTAATTGCCGTCAGGAACAGCTCGAACAGATCCCTTTTTTGGATAAGGCCGATAACAAAAATAAGCACACAGATCCCGATAGCAATGTAACCTAATATTTTGCCGAGTTCCTCTAGCTTTTTTTGCAGTGGAGTCATTTGCTCTGTATCTTCATCTAAAATTCCAGCGATTTTACCCATTTCCGTATCCATGGCCGTGCCGACGACTACCCCTTCGCCTCTACCATACGTAACCAGGGTGGACATGAAGGCCATGTTAGACATATCACCAAGAGGTGTCTTGGGGTCTTCAAGGAGCGCATTAGCATCTTTATCTGAAGGTACCGATTCTCCTGTTAAGGCTGATTCCTCAATCTGAAGATTTGCGCTCTCGATTAACCGTATGTCTGCAGGTATGTATCTGCCTGCATCCAGAATAACAATATCCCCAGGAACGATATCTACGGAATTAATCTCTTTCACTTCACCATCACGTCTGACAAGTGATTTAGGGGTGGTCATCTGTTGTAATGCTTCAATCGCTTTCTCCGCTTTATTCTCTTGGAACACACCGATTGCTGCATTTAACAATACAACAGCCAAAATAATGATCGCATCCACGAACTCTCCAACGATTAGTGTAACAACTGCTGCACCAAGGAGCACATAGATTAACATATCCTTAAGCTGTGCGAAGAATAACGCGATCATGCTCTTCTTCGGTTTACCTTTTAATTGGTTAGGGCCATATTCCTCTAATTTGGCTCTCGCTTCTTCCGAGGTAAGCCCTGCCTCTGGGGTTACTTTAAAGTTCTGTAGGACCTCTTCTTTCGATTTCGAATACCACATTCGCGAAAACACCTCTTGTTAGCGTAAATTAGAAGTTGCTATGGGTATTGTAAACCTAATGAAGCAGAAATAACCTTGATCCCATCATTTTCAACACTTCTTCCACAACAGCTCGGATACAACAGCCCACAACCTATGGTTGAGGGCTGTTACTTATATATGAAAAATCCACTTCGTTACATCCATTTCTCGGCCCAGCGTTCAACCATTCGAAGTGAGGAGCCTAGTTCATTACCTTTTCTAGTTAATGAATACTCTGTCCTGACAGGCCGATCTGTAATGACATGTCGTAAAACAAGTCCACAATCCTCTAACTCTTTCATCCGTTCATTTAGCATTCGTTTACTTAAGTCTGGTATAGCAACATGAATCTCACTGAATCGCTTGGGTTCAGTCATTAAGGTATGAATGATAATCCCCATCCACTTTTTGCATATAATTTCATAGCATTTCTCTACCTTTTTGATTAACTCATATTTCTGTTCCTCTTCAGTCATTACGAACACCTCCAGATCTGGAAAATACCAATATATTTAGGTACTTTTAATAACAAGGTTATGAATTTATTCGTTTTTTCTTCAATTCTTCCACTATATCATACAATTTCTTCCTTGTGACAAAGTGCACTGCAAGTTCTTTTATTCACAAGATTGACACATAAGTATTTAAGGCGTAAGATGGTTACATTAAGTAACCAATATAAAATAAGTATCCCGATTACTTGGAATGTTGCTACATGAAGCGCACACTAAGATTGGGATTATTGAATGTGATTGGGATACCGAAAGGTAGAACTTCCACCGAATCCTGCCTTAGTGAGACTTAGTGAAAGCGCATTCATAGATCGAGATGCTTATATCATCCACTATCATTTTCTTGTAAAGGAGATATCATCCATGAAAAGACTCGAAGGCAAGATCGCAATTATCACTGGTGCTGGTGGCGGTATTGGTAAAGGTATTGCAACAGCTTACGTTAAAGAAGGCGCAACTGTCGCTATTATCGATCTGAATGCTGAGCTTGGTAACCAGACGATTAAAGAGCTACAAGAATATGCACCTGAATCCATCTTCATTCAAGCGAACCTGGCAGAGCACGACAAATTGGCAGATATCGTGAAGACTGTTGTTGAGAAGTTTGGCAAAATCGATATCTTGGTCAACAATGCACATGCGTCCCGTATGAATTCCATTGCGGACACAACACAGAAAGACTTCGATCTATCTTTCGACACTGGATTCTATCCAACGTTCTACTTGATGCAAGCAGCCCTACCTTATCTTAAAGAAACTAAAGGTAACATCATTAACTTTGCATCGGGCGCTGGCATTAACGGAGACGTGAATCAAGTTTCGTACGCAGTTGCTAAGGAAGCTATCCGTGCAGCTACTCGCGTTGCAGCAAATGAATTCGGTCCATTCGGCATTAATGTAAATATCATCGCTCCAATTGCTAAGTCACCTGGATTGGTTCAATGGGCTGAAGAGAACCCAGAGTACTACCAAGGTATGCTTTCTAAGATCCCAATGAGAAGACTTGGTGAACTAGAAAACGACATCGGACGTGTAGCTGTATTCCTAGCAAGTGAGGATTCAGCTTATATTACAGGTCAAACCATTATGGTTGATGGCGGATCTATTAAACTACGCTAATCCCAATAATAAAATAGGAATGCTCTGTGCTAGAGAGCATTCCTATCTTATAAATAAAGTCATATTATATAATGCCCTTTCGGGCGAATTGAGGAGTTAACATGAATAACAACAAGAAGAAATTCCACTGGGCTTGGTGGGTACTCATCGGCGTTTCCATTATGGTCGGTTTGACAAGAGGCGGTCTTAACAGTTCTGGTGGGTTGTTCCTACCACCAATTACCGAAGATTTAGGTATTAAAATGGGAAGTTTGACGATCTATTTCAGTATTGCTGCCATAGTCACCATGGTGTTCCTACCTATCGCTGGTAAATTAATGGCTAAATACAACATACGTACGGTATTAATTATTGCAGCTGTACTGCAAGCTGGTTCGTTTGCTATGTTCGGTTTCATGAATTCCGTATGGGGCTGGTACTTGTTCTCCATTCCTATGGCTATTGGTGCCGTATTCTTGACCCAAATGGCAGGCCCTGTACTAATCAACAATTGGTTTAAGAAGAACAAAGGTCTAATGATTGGTATTATGATGGCAGTATCCGGCGGATTAGGTGCTGTACTTCAACCGATCGTTGGTAGCTTAATTATTAGCCAAGGCTGGAGACACACGTATTTCATTATTGGATTGGGTGTCATGGTAATCATTATCCCAGTTATCTTCCTTACTCTAAGAATGTCTCCAAAAGAAAAAGGATTGCAGCCTTATGGAGCTGATGAAGTTAGCAATGATGAAGCAGTGGATAAAACACCTGCACTAGAAACAGGAATCTCACTTAAAGTAGCTAAGAAATCATCTGCATTCTATGCACTCATTGTATTCTTCTTCTTCATTACTGCTGTCGGCTGTATTGCCCAGCACATTCCAACTTACGCAACCAAAGAATTAGGTTACAGTGGTACATTCGCAGGTAATGCGATGGCAGGCTGGATGTTTGGTGCACTAATTGGTGCTTTGGCTTTCGGATTCTTGACCGACAAAATCGGCGCGAGAAACACAGCAATCTTTGCGATGGTGCTTGGATTGGTTCCAGTAATTATGTTACTAACATCTGCTAAGAACCCAACAATGTTCTCCATTGCCATGGTTATCTTCGGATTTGTAGCTGCATCCATCGGTACCTTAGGTCCTTTGCTTACATCAGCTCTGTTCGGAAACAAAGAATACAGTCAGATTTATGCGAACATCGCTCTAGGCTTGGCTGTTGCATCTGTTGTTGCTCTACCAGTGTATGGATATGTGTTTGACGCAACAGGTTCTTATACGCCTGTACTTTACGCCCTTGCAGTTATGCTCGTCGTTAACGTATTCCTAATTATCGTGGCATTCAATGGTAAGAAAAAGTTAGAAAAAGCAGGATTATGGAATTAATCCACATATAGAGATCTAGAGATTTCCTTTCGAGGAGATCTCTTTTTTATTTACTCTTAAGTCTTTATTATTCGCATGTGATAATAAGCACATACTCTGTTAGTCATCACCGAAATATGTTCATTTCCTCGGTGTTATTTACTATATTATCGCAGATGGTACATGCCATGTCAAAAAAACACGACTAAATCGTCCTTTATGTCGATTTATTATGTAAATAGTTACATTCCCTTTTTTCTCATATTTTGAAACATAATGATCTATTTCACCGTACATATAAACAATACAGATTATCCAATTAGATAAATGACAGGAGGAATTGCAGCATGCTTTCCCCAGGACCATCTTTCGGTGGAGGATTTGATTTCATGTTTACGCTTGTTCCCATTCTCATTGTTATTGTATTCGTCATTGTTATTGTTGGACTCATCTCCAGTGGTGCACGCCATGTCAAGAATGCCACCTCACCCCAAGAATCCATATATGCTAAAGTTGTTTCCAAACGTATGGAGGTTCGTAATCATACGAATCATCACCACAATCATGACATGATGCATTCTCACAATTCATCCAAAACGTATTACTACATCACCTTAGAGTTCGAGAATGGTGAACGCAATGAATATTTGGATGTGAAGAATTTGTACGGTCTCGTGGTTGAAGGAGATACCGGTTATGCGGCAGTTCAAGGCGAATGGATTGTTGCCTTTCAACGAGAGGTAGAAAGCAGAAGTTAAGTCTACCGCGCCATCTATTATATATTAAAAGGCGACCCATATGAGGTCGCCTTTTTTATGTTACCGTGAAATGTCTCTACACCTTCGTACCGAATCTCTCTTTAATCAATCTGCTTCACCGGTTCATCCAGTACTTCTCTTTGCAGTGCGGCAAGTTCTTCTTTTAACTGAGCCGTGATCTCTGCATAGTCAGGATTTCCATAGACATTGTTCATCTCGCAGTAATCCTGCGTAAGATCAAACAATTCCCATTCTGGGGGTCTGTTCTCATCCCTGGAACCTGCAGTACCTAGTGCTTCCGCATAATAATAGATTAGCTTATATTGATGCGTCCGTATGCCGTAATGCGAATAAACATTATGATGATCATCAAGGTGCATCCAGTACCGATAATACATCGATGTTCGCCATCCGTCCGGTGTTTCGCCCTCTAAGACACTACGCAAACTATATCCCTGCATGTCAGGAGGTGCTTGAATTCCAGCATAGTCGAGGAATGTCTGGGCAAAATCCACATTGAGGCTCATCGCATCTGTTACGGTGCCCGGTTTAATGGAGCGAGGATATTTCACGACGAACGGCATCCGTAGTGACTCTTCATACATAAACCGTTTATCGAACCACCCGTGGTCTCCGAGAAAGAAACCCTGATCTGATGTATAAATAACGATTGTATCCTCAGCCAATCCTTCACGATCCAGATAATCGAGCAGCCTGCCGACATTATCATCAATGGACGCAACGCAGCGCAGATAATCCTTCATATAACGCTGGTACTTCCATTTCTTCTCCTCTAATTTCGTCAGGCCTTCCGGTGGCTTCCCTTTTGTGTCACTTTCCAGCATATCCTCAATCCGCATATTGGCTTCAACCGCTGCTTGTGAACGCGTTGCGTAATCATCATTGAAGGTCTCCGGCTCTGGAATATCCACATCCTCATACATATGCTTATGCTTCTCATCCGGCACCCAAGGTCGATGCGGCGCTTTATGATGGCACATTAACATGAACGGCTTACTCTCATCCCGCTTCCCAAGCCAGTCTAGACAATGATCTGTAATTAGATTGGTAACATAGCCGCTATACTGCTTCTCTTCCCCCATCTCGATAAATGTCGGATCATAATAATCGCCTTGTCCCACAATAACATTCCAATAATCAAAACCCGTGGGATCTGCATCCCCGCCGTGTCCCAAATGCCATTTGCCAACCATAGCCGTCTGATAGCCACCTTCTTGAAGTAGCTTCGGAAATGTCATCTGTCTCCCATCGAAATGCTCATCAATGGACTTTACACCATTTAAGTGATTATACTTCCCTGTCAGAATAGCAGCTCTGCTCGGAGAACAAATGGAGTTCGTACAGAAGCAGTTATCGAAACGAACACCCTCATTGGCAATGCGATCAATATTCGGTGTTGTGTTCACCTTACTTCCATAACAGCTCATCGCATGAGCAGCATGGTCATCGGACATAATAAATACAATATTCGGTTGTTTCATGTTCGTCGTCTCCTTTATCCTCATTGAGGAAGTAGTACAGGCTCATCCTGCAAAATATCGTTATGGCTGCGCATCCATGCCGCTAATTCACCGGCAAGTCGCTCCAAGACTTCTCTATATGCATCCTCTGCTGACAAATCTTTCGTCTCCCATGGGTCATTCTCTAGATCAAATAGTTGCAGACGAGTAACGCCTGTATCTGTAGCTGGGGAATAGTAATACCGTATGAGCTTCCATCTTCCATCGGTCACCATGCGCTGGACATCGCGGTATACAGAGCATACGACACGGCGCAAGTTAGCGTTGTTGTCTCCAATCAAGCTTGTCACCATGCTGATCCCTTCGACTTCCGGTGGAGTCGAAACACCACACAACTCCATAAGCGTCGGAAAAATATCGATGTTGCTGACAGGAGCTAACTCTCTTTTGCCCGCTTGCACTTCTGGTCCCTTAACAATAAGCGGAATCCGCACACTATGCTCATACATATTCTGCTTACCCATCAAACCATGCTGCCCTATTGCAATGCCATGATCGGCCGTATACACAATAATGGTATCGTCGTAGATTCCTTTCGCCTTCAGTGCTGCAACCACACGGCCAATCTCGGTATCCAGATGAGTAATGATCCCATAATAATCAGCAATATGTTGACGAATTTCATCTTCGTTCCTAGGGAGTGCTGCCAAGTGCTCATCTCTAACCGTCATATCTCCCGTATCAAAAGGATGCTCTTCCTTATAATTGTAAGGTAGTGGAATATCCTTCGGATCGTACATACTCGCATAAGGCTCAGGTGAAGTTCTAGGATCGTGAGGCGCTGTATACGCCATGTACAGATAAAACGGTTCTTCCTCCTGATAGTCTTCTATAAAACTTACAGCCGCGTTCGTGAACAACTCGGTTGAGAAGGTATTCTCCACATACTGCCTCTCCATTGGGTACTTTCCATCAGGATCAAAATCCTGAACCGGGACCTCCGTATGCTCACTCATGCCGTGAAAGAATAGCTTATCTCCACCATCAAAACTACGGGCAAAGCTTCCTTTATCATTGTGCCATTTACCGATTGCATGTGTATAATAGCCTGCATCTCGCAGCGCTTGCGGCATAAGCTGGACATCTGGCCTAATAATCACGCTATGATCCCAAGACATCACGTCTCTGCCGATCATCGCATTAAAGACAGACATGCCTGAATTTACGCAAGCACGGCTAGGTGCACACACTGCTCCGGTCAGACCACCAAAAATATGGGTATTTCCAAATGACGTTCCTTCAGATGCCAGTATATCGAGTACTGGTGTGGAAATCACATCATTGCCGAATGCACCTATGGCCTCCTCACGGTGATCATCTGCAATCATGAAAACAACATTCGGCTTGCGTTTTGGACTTGATGGAATCTTCATATTCTCGCCCCTTATATGTAACTCGACTTTCGTATTATCACTTCCATATATAGAACCTTTAAAGTGTGGTACGGGGTCATTATGCTCTCGCCGACCGTGCAGGCCTGGTTCGTCCTGCTTCCACAAGCCTCTCTAGCTCAGTCCTCATCTGGCTCACTAGCAATGGATACTCATTACATTGATTCACTGCTTCGCGAATATCATCCCTTATATCATAAAGCTGCTCCTGTGGATCTCCTGATCTTACTTCTCGGTCTGGCGTATGTGGAATACCAATAATGCTGCGTGCCTGCTGGTCGAATCCACCACCACCAGCTCCTCGGATATACTTCCAATCCCCCCGGCGAAGAGCAAGCATCCCATCATATGACTGGAGTATGACGGATTCTCGAAGTGGACTATCGAGTGCCTGCCCAAGCAGATCTGGAAGCATATCGATACTGTCCTCTCCCGCATTGTCAGGTAATTCGTCCTCCAGAATAGATGCGCATGTTGCCATCCAATCAGTCAGGCAGACAAGCTCCTCACTAGTCGTTCCTTGGGGAATATGTCCAGGCCAGCTTACGATAAAGGGAACACGGTGCCCCCCTTCCCAGATGTCTGCTTTCTGACCACGCAGCTGTCCCGCAGAATCATGACCATGAACAGTGATCTCATCGCGGAACGGATCAGGACCGTTATCACTTGTAAAGACGATCAGCGTATTGTCTCGAATGCCTTTGTCTTCTAGTAAACTCACTAAGCGTCCGACCGTATCATCAATTTCCAGTATTAAATCGCCTCTAGGTCCAATTCCGCTCTTACCTTGGAAGGATTCACTCGGACTCCATGGCGTATGGGGACCCGTTAAAGGTAGATAGAGAAAGAACGGATCTACTCCCGTAGTTTGTTCAATGAATTCAAGTGCCTTTTGTGTCAACACTGGATGAACATTTTCATCCTTCCACCCCGGAACCATCAACCCACCGCGCCCTCGCTGACTGAAATCCTCGGGGTCTTTCGGGATACTTGGTATTCCAACCGTACGATCATTCTCGATAAAAGAGTACGGTGGCATATCAAGGGAAGCGGATATCCCGAAGTAATAATCAAACCCACATGACACAGGTCCATTTTGAATCGGCTGACTATAATCAAATCTCTCAGGTGATTCGTTTACTTTTGCCCAATCCATGCCTAAATGCCACTTTCCTATGCAAGCGGTTTCATATCCATGCTCTTTCAGGTATGAGGGCAGTGTCTTGCGGTCCTTTTCTATAATAGATGCGTCGTGCCCGTGAAGAACACCACTCTTGATCTTGCCTCTCCAGCAATATCTGCCTGTCATAACACCGTACCTAGACGGCGTACATACAGCAGAAGATGCATGGGCATCCGTATACATTCTTCCTTCTTCCGCCAATCGGTCAATATGAGGTGTTGCGAACTGCTGAGCCCCGTAACAGCTTAAATCGCCATAACCCAGATCATCCGTTATAATGTATATCATATTAGGTTTTTGCATAAAGAAACTCCTTTTCAGGTGAATGTGTATCTTTATAAGACTCATCCTAACATGCAAGATTACCGTCTTACTATGGCACTAACTACTGCCTTTTTGACATTTCTTATGACCGTCATATCTCTATGAAAGGGGCTCTACTTCGTGTTTGTCCTCAATGAGTCATTTCATATCGATTATTTATCTATGCGTGTTCACTGGATACGTAATATGAACAAGCATTCTAGCTTCTATGTGAGCCATATGCGTGTTCCATACACCCTAGTATGGCTTGTATTAGATGGACAACTCCAGATCGAGATTAATGGGGAACAGCGATGGGCAACCCGTGGAGATCTGATTATGTGTCCTCCCAATACCCAATTCGAGCTGATTCCTCGCGACTCTGAAGACCGTATTCACTACCTATCCTTCTGCGCTGACCTGAAGATTTGCAGTATGGATCTCGTTTCGTTATACGGGCTACCCACCCTAGTAAGACTAGAGCCGTCTGATCGGCTAGATAAATGGATTGCGAATTGGAACATACTTGTAGAGGAATTTAATCATTTAGGTGAACTTGTCGAGGCGAAAGCCTCACATCATAATAACGAAGGAACCAATACATATCTGCTTCATACGGATATCCCCATACATTATTGCGGACTACAAGGACTTATCTATCGCTGGATTCAGCAGTGGATGACTACCGTCCGGCACATGCTTCCCGATGAACCACTGCGCTTCGACCACCGTGTAATGAAGGTGTGTGATTATGTAAGAGAACGACTGGATCAGCCTCTTCACTTACAAGAGCTTGCAGATCATGTTCATATCAGTGTTAGCCAGTTAAGCCATCTATTCCTGGAGACGCTAGGCACTGCACCCATGGAGTTTGTGAGACGGAGCCGGATCGATTTTGCGAAACAGATGCTGCTGAACAACACGTTAAGCCTTCGAGAAATTGCCGAGCGGATCGGTTATGAGGACCAAAGCCAGCTAAGCCGCGCCTTCAGGCGTGCAGAAGGAGTAAGCCCGAGCCAATATCGCAAAAACCTAGCCCTCTCCTATATGAATGGATAAAGGACCACTTGCGGTTTGCGGTTTGCGGTTTGCGGACTCACAATCCGTTATTTTTCTGTTTTTATCATTTTGTGTATGTACGCGGACAGGAGAGTCGTTATTAGCTATATAACAAGCCGATTTCGGCCTGAGTGAGCGAATAACGGATTCTGTGTCCGCATGTTACCCAATAATGGGTACATTTTAGTAAATAGCGAACTCTCTGTCCGGTTGTTATAAAAGTATGCCGAATGCACATTGTTACGCTTACCATCCACAAATGTATACAAAGAAGGGACACCCCAACCCTGGGGTGTCCCTTCCCTCTATAAACCTAACTGCTGACCTCGCTCCAAGCGGTGAATCTGCTGCTCTCCGTTATCCGCCAGTTCTCTAAACTGGAGAATCGTGTCACGCATTTTAGGCAGAGCTTCCTGCTTGTAAGTGCTGATTGAATCCAGTGCGGATAACACATCTGTGAAGGCTTGCTTCAAGGTGTCCACGGACACACTCGTCTCAAGCGATTGCTTATGAATTGCGGCACCCTGATCCTTCAGCATTCTTGAAGTCCCAATTATTAAATTATCTGTCGTTTGATTGAGTAGCTCGATCTTCTTCAGAACGATTCGCTGGTTATACAGCGCGCTCGCCACGGTCACCGAGATCTTCAGAGCAGATACCGTTACATTTCTGGCCCGGTCTACGCCTCTAATCAGTTCTTTGTTGTTCCGCATGACAACTTCAATGGCCATGATGCCCTGTTGATTCACGACCAGCATTTGCTGCAAGTCCATGACACGCTGACGCAGTGGAAACAGCACTTCTTCTGTTATGAACCGGATTTTATCCTCAGATTCCTGGCGCGCTTTCGCTGCTTCGATCTGGGATTCAATTTCCGTATCCATGAGCATCCCAAGCTGAATTTCCTTCTGAAGTTTTTTGGTGAGATCCCGAAGTGCCTGTTGTTCGATCTCAAGGGTTGTATTATCGTTTCTCAGTACGGTTTTGCCCTTATCTAAGGAAACAATAATATCAGAGATGACTGCATCGGCCTTCTGATACTTAGCAAAGTAACTCCGCAGCGGATTAAAGAACTTGCCTAGGAAACCGCTTTTGGCAAAATCCACGAGACTCGGGTCTAAATCCTTCAATTGGAGCTGCAGCTCTGTTAGACCTTTTGCAACCTGACCACCCTCATCGCCCGTCTTGGATAGATTGCCGACAGATACTTGCAGCAGGGAATTCTTCTCTGAGGAAGACCTCATCGTATTCATACCGAAGCTATCAATCGATTGCAGCACCTGCTTCCGCTTCTCCAATGAATCCATATCCAGATCGATGATGGTCTGTACATTGTTAGCTGCAAGTTCCTTCAATTGTCTAACCTCTTCAGGCTCTGGCTTTATCTGTTCTTCAATAGCCGTCTTAATCTTTTCCTCACTAATAACCTCCATGGTAAATGACAACCGCAACCCCTCCTCAAGTGTTGTATAGTGAATTACATCTACATCTGAACATTAAGCAACTGACCGATCTTATAGACCACATCATCTGTATCTGCATTAATACTCGCTGCTTCATTAATACTGGATATGCTCTGAAGCGCCTGAATATCTGCGTTATATCCAATCGTATACACCGGGATTTTGTAGGACTCAATCAACCCTCTGATATCATCAAGTGAATGCCCTTTATTCGTCTCCCCATCACTAAGGACAAAAATAATCGGCTTCACATCCGGATTTAACGCAATCTCATCCTGAAGCATTTTCATCGCAACGACTATGCCATCAAATGTAGCTGTGCCTCCACTCGCCTGTAGACTGTTAATCGCTCCAACGAACATGGATTGCTGATTCGTATCATATTTTGCAATGGGAAGATTGATCGACACACTGTCAGAGTAGGAGACGAAGCCAATGCTGTTGTCCCTGCCGAGGTACTTTTGCCCCGTTAATAATGACTCCTTCAAACGATTGAGCGGCTCACCATCCATACTTCCGGATACATCCGCTACAAATACGGCTGCAACTGGCTTATTGCCGTCCTTCTTCTCTTTCCACAACTTCTGAGCCGAAGGCAAAAGGCTGCTCTCAATGGCATCCATCTCGGATTGATAGTCATTAAGTCCATTAAAGCCCTTTTTCTCCGCTAGACTCTGATATTTCTCCTGCTCGACAAACTCGGCAAATGCCTTAATGATATCCTGCTTTTCTTGAGGGACATTCCCAACAGCATACAACGGACTATCATGCCTTACACCAAATGGAGTGAACACATAACCACTCTTCAAATCTGCCGCGTTCACAAAAGTCTGATACTCCAGAACGAAAGCATCTAGCATTCCCGATTTCGCTGCATCACGCATCTGTATCGTTGTGGACGCAATAAAAGGTACATTCGCCTGGAATTTCTCGAATTCTTGCACCGCCTTCTCGCCAAGCATATCGCTGCTATCAAAGGTACGAAGGGCGGTTACGAGGAAGTTTAGACCCGTTGAGCTAGCAAAAGGATCGGTATAGCCCATAGCCAGCTCATTCGCGGCAATTGCATCCGTTAGTGTCTTGAGATTTAGAGACCCATACTTTTTAATAAGTTCATCGTATTTAGCCTTCTTGGTGACTACACCGGTCACATTACCGGTAAGTCGCTTGGATACAAGCTCGATGTTGGCCCCACTCTCTTTCACCATCTCTCCCCACAACTCATTGGAAGGGGTGAATGCATCGGGTACATATTTACCTGAGATTATGTAATCTTTCGCGGTTCCTGATGCGATATTGCGAATCTTCACAGAAACAGGCATACCATTCACCGTCGTATTCGACTTATTGAATTCTTCTGCGACTTCATTTAACCATCCATCAATGCCGGTTCCTGCTTTCTCTGGAGAAGAGAAAATCTCGACGAAGCTATCTGTTGTGTTCTGCACAGAAATCGGATATTTCGATATATCGGGAAGTGAATCCCCAATCGCTACCGGATCGAGGTCGATCTGTCCCTTGACTGGTTCAGCCGTCGTTACTGAAATATTACCGTATACTTTATTCAGCTTCTTGGCGGCATCCTCTGAGCTTATCTCGGTCTTGCTTTTGCCTAAATTAGACGTAAGGTTGACCCCTGCATATACGATGATAAAGACAACCACTGCAATCGTCGCTAACACAAAAAATGCTTTACCTTTACCCATGCTTATCCCCTTTCTTATTGCTTATATAATTTAGTCTGGTTAATTAATAAATCAATTTCTTTCATGCAAGGCATTTCTTCAACGTCATTATAATCGGTACTCCCAAGCCGAGATATCTCCAATAATAACTGGTCCAGCTTCAGCAAAATTTCCTCGTTACCGTCAAGATATCCCGCTACAGCGGCCAGGTACTGATCATATAGCTCTGTTTTTTTCTTCATTACATTCGTAGACCGCTGTGTAGATCGGTGCTGAGTAGCCATATTTGCAAAGTCAGAAGCCGTAAAGACGCCCAGCTTATTCAGAATTCCTGTGATATTCAGATAAAAGAGTTTCTCGACCTCTATAATGACCGAATAGAATTTTCGATAGCTCAGTTCCCCCTCATCAAACCGCTGCCTAAGCACATTTAATAGCGTCAGCTTCTTCTTTTCGATACGATCTAACTGCTCCAAAGCTAGCGCGATATCATTCTTTAATACCTTCACATTGCGATACCCGTGAATTGCAGCGATGTAATCCTCACGCGATTTCAGATCCCTAACAGGAGCTATGACGATCGTAGGGCGTTTCAACAATAGAACATAACTGCCATACAGCAGGATCAAAAGACTCATAAACAACACCGTGACCCCAAGAGCGGTCTGGAGAGCATTCCCCCCTCCGATCTCTACACCTAGCAGACCCGGTGATAACATCACAATATTAAGAGCTGCAACGCCAGCAACAAGTAAGAGCAGCTTCAAGGATTTCGAGCCATTCAAGCAACATACACCTCCCCCACGCGTTCGATACATCATCCATTCGTAGTACAGCGATTCAAAAGCGATTTACAAGTAAATTTAGGACATAACACATATTACGTGTGAAATCGAAGTTAGATGCATTTTCCTCATCTTTGTGTCTGTTACTAATTTCAAATAACAATGTATATACGCACGTATCGAATTACCATCTATTATAACGGAAAATATCATAAATCAGGGGATATTGATGAAATATAGTGGAATGACATAGAGGCCCATCTCACTCGATCATGGACCTCAAACATTAAATAGTATGTAGCTATGGCTTTATTTGCAGATTTCCTCATAAAGAATGCGAGATTGTGCCGATGGACGAACTTGCAATTCCTCCAATTTACTCTCTAGATTGCGATAGACGGTATGAACCTGATTGTTTTTTCCAAGTCCGGAATAGCTTTTCATCAACAGACGATACGCTTCTTCATCATATGGAAAACTATCAATCACAGAGTTTGCCGTATCTACGGCTTTATCATAATCTAGCTTTTGCAGATAAATTTCACCCAAGCTGAGCTTCCATGCATATGCTGCATTCTCAAGTACTTTAGCTTCCGGTTCAGCCCATGCATACAGATCATTCTGCAAAAATGGAGACACCTGATATGCCAAAGTCTCTTCAATATCCACGGGATCAAGATTGGCCACTTGTTTAAGCTCCTTGATCCGCTTCCGGAACATCCTCACATCTACCGTAATCTGCTCTGGCTGCAGATAATAGCTTCCATTCTCATACTGGACAATGCCTGTAAGACCAATCAGTTTCAGGTTCTTCCTAAGGAGACTGATGCAGGTGTGCAAGTATATCTTAGCCTTCTCATAACTCTCTTCTGGCCATAAACATTCAATAATACGATCACGATGGATTCGCTTATCTTCTTCTTGATTAGCTAGAAAAGCGAACAACTCCTTCTCTTTCGAGGTCCTCCACTTCATCTGCTGGCCTCCATCCACACTCGCGGTAAAAGAACCGAATAGCTGAATCAGCAGTTTAGGCGCCCCTTCTCCATCTCCCTTGCTCGGTTCCTTCGAGATCGCAGGTATAGAACGCTCGCTCTCTTTTCTTATTCTTCCAACTGTCTTCGCCAATCTATCTGGATCTATCGGCTTGAGTAAATAATCTATCGCAGCATGTTCAAAAGCCGCAATAGCATATTGATCATATGCTGTTACGAACACGATATGTACATCACTGTTCTCATTTCGCACTAGCTCAGTAAGCTCCAGCCCATTCATCTCAGGCATCTCGATATCAAGAAACAGAACATCTGGACTCATCTGCTTCAATTGATGAATCGCATCAAATCCATTGCTTGATTGGCCAATCACTTCGACATTCATATTCCTCAAAAAAAGTTCAAGCATACGACGTGCATGTTCTTCATCGTCGACTATTAAGGCTGTGGTCATAGGTGCTCCTTCGATTATCGATTCAATATTCCGGTGGATGCTCTACTGCATCTGATCACTGCAAGCCAAGCGATTATTTCATTCATAATCATGTTCTACCTTTAACCTACTATAAATGTTTTTTCTTCATATTTATCCATATCAAAAAAGAATTCTAAATAATGATTATCTGGGTCTAAACAATAAACTGCGATATTACCACCAATCTCACCATCTCCATCATGGCTATGTTTTACTGGACCGTAGCTAATAAATACATTTTTTTCTCTTAAACGTTGAGCAAATTCAAAGGAGGTACGATGCTCCTCTATTTCAAAAGCTATATGAAAATATCCATTAGTAGACGGACGAAGTTTTTTTCCGCTAGCATCTTTTCTCTCTACTAAAACAAGAGCATTCCTTTGATTCTTTGTATTTAAAAGCGCACAACGAATTGTTTGATTCGGTAATGCCTCAACCTCTATCTGATCTGTAATACTTTCTAAAGTGAAGCCTAACTTTTCTATATACCAATTCATAGAATACTCTAAATCAGACACGTATATAGCAACTCGTTCGATATGCGAAATTAATGACGGTTTAGTTACAGGGTATTCTTCCGTTTTATTTAATTGTCTCCTGCCCGATAGTGTTGAAGGTAACAATATTAACTCACGTACGAATTTACTCTTTAATAAAGAGCTTATATATGTCTGTAATTTGCTCATTTGTTTTGCCATAAATCTCTTGTCCTTTCTATGCAACTACTTCAATTACATGCCCGTTTGGATCCTTAAAATGAATTGCATTTTCTTTCTCATTCGTTAATATTGGTAACATTCTGCCTTCGAAATAAGGCACGTGAGAGGATTCTAATCGCCTCTTTATTTCATCCAAGCTAACTCCATTTGCTAATTTAAGCGTATAATGACTCCATTGTTCATGATCTACAGTCACTTTGGGATTTTGTACTAAGCAAATATCGTGATGATAATATCCAAAACTATAAAATTTCATTGTATTTCCTACAATTCGCATGGCCGCACTACTATCTGGATGAGCCGTGGCTGAACATTGTACATCAAAAATCATTTCATAAAAACGTTGTGATTCCTGTGAATTATCAACATAAATAACTACATGTTGCAGCTTGTCTAACTTGGGATAATTTTCATCTTTTGATTTATTTTTCATTGAATTCTTCCCTCGATTCAGAGAAATTATTTGTTATTGAAGTATCTTTTTAGCGCGAATACTATGAAGCCTATTTTGGAAGTTGGTATTTCATTTATTTGATCAAGAGACTTTTCAGACCAAGTGGTTACTCTTTTATTATCCGTTCTTGATGCATAATAATTTTTCATTGTCTCATCGTACTGAATAAGCATCTCTTTTTGTACTACCTCATCTTGAATGTATTCATTTTGAAAATACACAGCCTCTAATGGTAAACGAGGTTTTTGATCAGGTATGCTATCTGGTGCTCCAATACAAAGACCAAATAAAGGAACAACATTTTTCGGTAGTTTTAAGATTTTTTTTACAGCTTTCTCATGTTCAGCTATTGCGCCACTATATACAGCACCAAATCCCATTGATTCAGCAGCAAGAGTAGCATTTTGAGCCGCTAAAGATGTATTAATCGTGGAAATTTTTTTGAAAGGACCGAATTTATGAGCTAATTTTAGTTTCTTTTTTTGTTCAGCACTAGCTAGAACGGTTATTCGATGTAAATCTGAACAAAAAACAAGTAATAGCCCGTTCTCTTTTACCCAACGTCCTTTTGTTAATTGATAAAGTTGATCTTTAATTTTTTGATCAGTAACACCTATAATGGAATAATCTTGCATAAAAAGTGATGATGGTGCCATTTGTGCAGCTTTTACAATTGTAGTGATTTGCTCATCAGTTAATTTAATATCTTTAAATTTTCTTATCGATTTATGATCCATGATTGTTTCTAATACTGTATTCATAATTAGTCACCTCTAAATTTGTTTCCTGGAAACAATAATAAGTTATTATAGTTTGAATGTCAAATTTGTTTACTGGAAACATTACAGGTTATAATAATCAATATTCGGTTATGAAGGGACAATGAAATATGGATAAACTACAAAAAAATATACTAAATGGATATATAAAATTAATCGAGAAAAACAATGAAGAGGATAAAGAAAAAACTTGGTTAATTCAAAATTGTAAAAATGAAGAACTATTAATTATTTTACGGGATATTACTATATTGATGTTGCACGTATTAGATTGCATCCAAAAACATCAACCCATAAAAGGGATTACTATTGCCACAGAATTAAACATGCAAAGAGGCACTATAACTAAAATATCTAGAAAGTTAGTGGAAAAAAAATTGATCACGAAAGAGTATGTACCGAATAATAATAAGGATATCTATTTTAAAACGACTGATTTGGGGAATGAACTATGTAATTTACATCGAATGCTCCACGAAGAAATAAACAAAAATTTCTTAAGTTTTGTAAATAAATATAGTAGTGAAGAGTTAATTTTCTTAAATGAAATATTGAATGATTTGTCGAATACTTCCTTCGTTAACATTGATTAAATTAAAATTATCTGGCTAGTATAAAAAAGGACGAGCCCCTGCATACAGAGATAATCTCTTAGCATGACTCATCCTTTTTGTTATATATCTAGTTCCTATCCCTTTATTGCACTGATTACTCTTTATCTTTATTCTTCTCTTTCACTTCTTGATCTTTCTCCATGTACCAGAGATGATCTGTTGCCGCTTCTTCAATCTCATGAAACGCCCAGTTACCGGAAGATACGTCTGAGAACGTCGGCGTCAAGTCACCATAGAGTGGGCCCCGCTTAAACAAGCGATTCATTACCTTAACCGCCTCTGCCCGGGTTAATGGATCCTCCGGACGAAACGTATTATCGGCATTACCCACCATGAACTCAAATGCAGAGGCAATCTGGATCTCATCTGCTGCCCAGTAGTTATCTTTTACATCCGCGAATGATTTAACCCCACTTGGTTTACCGCACGCTGCGAATGCGCTCGCATCCAGCTCACACTCCTTAGACACCCATCTGGCGACAATTGCCGCCATCTGTGCTCGCGTAACTACGGCCTTCGGACGGAATGTTCCATCTTTGAAACCAGCAATAATACCACTCTGACTTGTGCGGTTAATCTCTTCAAGCGCCCAGTATCCGTCTGCTACATCCTTAAATTGAATAGGGCGTTTACTAGATGAGTCAATCCTCATATTACGACCCAGCATTGCGGCAAGCTCCGCCCGAAGAATGGCAGACTGTGGACGGAAACTTCCATCATTATATCCCTTGATGTATACCTTATGTGCACCGCTTAAATTCTGCTCCGATTTCCAGCCTGGCAAATACACCATGCTGAACGTACTGAATTTACTGATGTTGAACTTCATCCCTTGCATACCTGGTGCGAATTCGCTAAGTTCACCTTGAACAAGCTCTTTGGTACCATCATCATGCTCAATAAAGATTACTAGATGATCCAGTAAATCTTTACGCTTAGCTTCATCAGATGGGAGCGTACCTAATGGCATGTATAAGGTGACCGGACGATTCTCCATGTTGGTTTCAACCGTCATGGGACGTCCCCAGATCGAAAGGTTATCGCTTTGAGCGATTTTTTTAATGATCTCTTCTTTTTTGGCCCTTTCTTCCACTTCAAGACGCTTCGCTTGCTCCTTGATTGGAATGAATCGGAAGTAGAGATCATCTGTGAATGTCGCTAGTGAATCACCAGGAATCATAATTCTCATATTTGCGGTCGATAGCTCCAGATCATTAGAATCTGATTTAAGTGATTGTAGTGACGCCTTCGGCACATCAACCTTCACTTCAGATACTTCATCGCGTACATCTGGTATCACAACTCGAATCGCCTTCGTTCCTTGCTCTTTTGCCTTAGCCTGTGCCTCTTCCACAACACTCGGCTGTAAGGTTACATGGTCTTTCTTCTTCCCATCAGCTTCTGTCTTTCGCAGGACCTTGGTCTTCGATACGATATTTCCGCTTATACCGGTTTCTACGTCTACTAAAATTTCTTGCGTTGAACTTGGATTACCCGCGCCACCAATAGCTCCACCGCCACTGCCACCACCGCTGGAACTTCCCGGGCTACCTCCTGTATTACCTCCACTGTTGCTACCTGCAGCTTTAGCAACCGCTGAAGTTAATCGGCTTTGTACCGGCGAACCTAACTCCGTCCCGGTAGCCGCTACCGGTGTCACTTCAAAGGATATATACTTCCCTTGTGAGGTTGTCAGAAGCACCAAACTCTGAGTAGATGCACCTTCAATCTCAGTCTTGTTCGTTCCGTTCGCATCCTCAGATACATACCACTTGAAGAAGGTTTCTCCTTCTACATCGCTGTCTGCATCATCAAAAACATAACTTCCCATCAACGTCTGACCTACCTGTGCTTCACCCGTGATCTTCACATCTCGGGCCGTAGGAGCTAAATTGGCAGCGCCAATCGGTCCGATCGCGGGTGTCATTACACTTTTTCCTGCAAGGATTCCTTCTGTTGCCACCGGCATCACTTCAAAATAGATGTACATACCAAGCCACTCTTCCTGAAGTTCGAGTGTCTTCGCTGTAGCTTCAGCGATTAACGTTCTATCCGATCCACTTGCATCACTGGAATAGTACCATCTGTAGCTGCTCTCTCCTTCTGGGTCTCCATCAACATCGCTAAAACGATAAGTTGCCGTCAAGGTTCCGCCTGCTTGAACCGCGCCTGTGACGATAACGTCACTTGCGACAGGCTCCTCATTGGACTCCATAATCGGACCATAAAATGGTGATGCTACAGCTGTACCCAGCGTTGTACCTGAAACAGCTACAGGCGTGACCTCCAAAGAGATATACTTGTTGAGCGAGTCCGAATTTAACGTCATCGAGGTTTCCGTTGCTCCCACAATCATCTGTTTATTCGTCCCAAGCTGGTCATCCGCTATATACCATTGGTAGCTGGAAATACCTTCGCTATCATTCTCCTTGTCACTATACTCATAGCTGCCTTCTATCACATTCCCGACCCTATACACATTTGATGAATGAAGGTCTACATTTTGCGCAGCCGGTGCTTCGTTAGGAATTACGAACTCCCCAAGCATCCGTATATAATTACCGTCAGCATCGAATTCAGCAATACCCTTCGAATAGTTAGCAATCCATAAGAGTCCATCCTGCAAGACGTGAACTCTTTGGCTATAAAAAATCCCTCCTGCATTATTGACTACTTTCTTCTGAAAGGTGCCATTACTGTCAACGAGATGCACGCCTTTTGTATCGCTTATATAGACCTGCCCCTGTTGTCCCACATCAACGGAGATAGGAAGATTAAGCTTACCTGTATTGTTAGTTGTATTCGGATTATAATCTCCATAAAATACATCCTTCGACTGATCAGGATCTTTTACATAAAGGCCACTCTCATCTTTAGTAAGCTTATAAATGACATTGCCCCAATAACTAGCTACATACATATGATTACTGGAATCAAAAGCGACGTCCATCGCACTAAATGCATCAATACCATACTGGAACACGCCGTCTTTGTCATAGACACGTATCGGTTGTTGAGTAGAACGGTCATCAACCGTAACATACACTAGACCACTGGAGTCCACAGAAACGCTAAGTACATCCGATGACAGGGATATGGTAGATAGATACGCATACAATCCATCTGGTGAATTAGCTCTATACACTTGCACCCGATAGTTCCATCGATCGGCCACGTACAAATCCCCATTTGGATGAATAGCAATGTCAGCTTGATAATTAAAATGGTTGTTATCCGAACCTTTTACATTGACTTCGCCAATGGTTTGAAGTAAGTTCTCGTCCTTGTCATATACCCGTATACTGCTACTTGCCAAATCGTTCACAAAAATCCGACCATCGGGTCCACGCTCTTTCACCGCCCTTGACGTTCCTTTCCAGCCATCCCATCCGGGCTTTTGAAATGACTCTGCTAATGCCTCGCTTACACGAACACCGGAAAATGACGATATAATAATCGCAATTCCAAGCAGTATACTGAAGACTTTCTTTATTCTTTTCATGCATGTATCTCTCCCTCTGCTATTAATCGACTAAATTCTACAAAATACCGCTTAACAAACACTTAACAACCATGTATAGACTTTCATTAACACAAACAAAAAAAGAAGCTGTCCCATCGTAGTAAAGACTACTGAGACAACTTCTGCTTTATGTAATTATAAGAATTTATACTTCGGAGAATAATAGAGGAAGCCAGATTGTCACACGGGTGCCTTGACCCAGTTCACTTTGAATAACGGGTGCTCTTCCTGTCATATGTGCAATTCTACGCATGGTGTTACGGAAACCTACTCCTTCTTTTCGCTTACTCGTATCAAGCATGCCTTTTATCTGCTCTGGCGTCATACCCACACCATCATCTTCAACAACGACACGGACGAATACCCCGTCTCTATGTATCCCCAGTCTAACCGTCCCACCGTCCAGCTGCTTCGTTATGCCATGCAGGATAGCATTCTCCACAAGCGGCTCAATCGTCAGCGGCATTACATTACAATGATAAAGTTCCCTATCGATATCGAACTCGACATTTACCCGCTCACCGAATCTCGCCTTCTCAATATCAACATATGCTTCGATCAATTCCAGCTCTTTGCTGAGCTTGACGGTATCCTCGGTATTGTCTAGATGGAAAATACTTCGCAGATATCGGCTGAATATACCAAGCAACTCACCTGCACGTACCCCATCCGTATAACAAAAAGACATGATGGTACCCAGAGCATTATAGATAAAATGCGGTTTAATCTGTGATCGTAGAAACGCCATTTCATTCACTGCTGCCTCTCTGACAAGCCGTTTCATTGCTAGCAGCGTGTTAATACGAACCCTAACTTCTCCCGGATCAAGTGGACGAGTAATGAAGTCACTCGCACCTGCAGAAATTCCAGCCTCGATATCCGCCGAAGTGCTACGAGAGCTAATGAGCAGAATCGGCATTTCTGTTTGCGTAAAGTCCTGTCTAATCCAGCGACATAGTTCAAACCCATTCACTTCGGGTAACATCACATCCACTAGAACAAGGTCAGGCCGATCTGTTCCTGATATCTGCTCGTAAGCTTTCTGGGCACTTCCGATACAATAGGTGTTGTAACCTTCCGTCGTAAGCATGCTGAATAGATGTTCTACATCGATCGGATTTGCAGAAGCAATCAGAATACGTGCTGTTCCCTCCATAAATTGTTCAGAATCAGTTGTTAGTAATGTATCCCTCTTCAGTAGCCCCTCTGCTGTTGCCGCGGTTTCCCCACTGGCTACCGATTGTTCAGCTAGTGGCAATTGAATGCTTACTTCATGACCTCCAGTGATTCGTCCCCCCATGAGCTCCACGAGCTCTCTTGCCACAGTTAGACCTGCTGCAAATCCATTCTCCTGTGCTTGAGCATCAGATGAATGGCCTCGATCCGATGAATCTCCGTCAGACTCGATCCGAATGATAGCTTGTCCGTTCTCAATCACCGTGGATATATGTATATCTCCTTCATGCACATCCGTCAATTTATGATGAATCACGTTATACAACACCTGAGTGAGCCGGCCCTCATCTGCATATACATATCTCGCCTCCGGACTGACTGCGGGGACCATCTGAATATTCTTACTCTTCGCTAGAAAACGAGAAACCTCCATCACAACAGATATGCAGCTTACCAGATCCACCGGTGCCAATCGAAGATCCAGCTGACCATGCCGAATATGTGTAGCATCAATAATATCATTGACCATACTCGACATGCGAAAAGCCGTATTTCGAATCATTAGCAGCTGTTCCGTTTCCTGTGGCCCCTGCACCCTGCGGGAAGATTCATCAAGTAAAGCCCGAGATACATTCATAATGCCGTTCAATGGGGTATTCAGTTCATGTGAAGTGATGTATAGAAATTCGTCCTTCATTCGGTCAGCAAGCTGCAATCGCTTCGTCAATGTATCCATATCATGATAAGCTTGAACATATTGATGAATAAGCAAGGCAAGGACCGAAATCAAGAACAAGAATCCGATTGCATTGTTAAGAAAGATAGACGTCAGATTTTCGTAACTTAGAATAATATTCAAGGCAAGCATAAGCAGCGCCCATGCTGATGCAAAATACAGCTGAAACTGTCTTTTGTTCAGTCGTCCATAGTGTCCTTTCATATATATCATCGCCAAATAACAGACCAACGCTCCTAGGGTAAGCGTCATTCCCATGTACATAATATCCTGTGCTTGCGAATACATCCGGAAAGGCAGCACCGCAATGACTGCAACATAAAGAAACAAGAGGGATGTCTCAGCTAGGATGAGGGTGCGGATACGAGATTTATCGAGCAGCTTCCACGATATGAGGAAGAACAGGGCCGGAGCTGCAAACACAGACATCAATTTGATCTTAAAGGCCAGCTCAAATGGCAAGCCAGGCAGTAACTGGAGCAAGATTCGTTCTCCATTCGATAAGACACTCACGGCAAACATGGCGAAGTAAATACCGAATAGAAGTAATAGCTGATTTCGATGAAACCAAAAATACATACCGAGCATGAGCACTGAAATAAAGAGCCAGATTATAACCCCCGATATGTCCAAACCCGTTAGCATGCCCTTCCGAACTTGAATATCCTTGGCTAGACCGAAGTACAGGGAATTTGCTACTCCACCCTCTTTATAATCATAATTAGCGGATTGAAGCAGAATTTCGATCTCGTTAGACATATTCTTAAAATACGCTGTATAAGGAACGTTTCGCGGTGTATACTCTTCCCTTGTTGCAGCAGGCTCTCCGGAGCTGCCTACCCATGTTCCATTGATATATAGCTTATCTGCAAATCGAACATAGTTTTTGATGACCGCTAACAATTCTCCTTGAGGAGCATTCTTAACGACAAGCCGGTAGGTGCCGTATCCCTTAGCCTGCATGGAAATACCGTTTCCATCCGACCAGTTGTCCCATTTCCCCGGAACTTGAATGAAACGGCTCGTCCCCGAATTACCCGTGATATCTCCTGGTTTCAACAATTGACCCGGATAGAATTCCCACTCCCCATCCAAAGAGAATAAAGGCTGTTCACGAGAATCCCAGTCTCTCAGATCCAGAACCCCTTGCTTGACCACAGGCTCTCCATAATTCGGTTCCGCTGATAACGTCATGATGAAACCGACGAAAAGGGTGGCTAGGACGAGGATTATTACAAATTTATCTTTCATGATGCGTATCAATCATCCTCTACCTCCTTACCTATTAGCGCATCTCTTCCCCTCTTATGTGAGTTACAAAAAGAAAAGCTCCGAGATGAACTCCCTTTTATTCTCCGTATCTTGGTCTTATTCCTGCGTGGTTCTGCCACTAAACGACATAATTCCCCCTAAGCCTTCCCCCTCGGCAATTTATCTGCATACCGCTTCCTTAGTTGCCCGAGACACTCCAATCTCTCCATTACCTTCTCCTTATTCAACATCCCAATGCTGAGAATAATCTGCTCCACGAGTAGTAGTGGTGTAACCATGGAATGAAATTCCCCCATGTCTCCTCGGCTGACATAAAACGACACCTGCGCGCAGGTTCCATATCTGAAATCCTCCCGGTCCGTGACCATAACGGCAGAACAGTCCGTGCGACTCACACAATCGAGGATGACCTCGGTTTCAGGCAGCATTCGTGTAAAACTGAAGATTAGTACCACATCATTCTGTTCCAAATGTGCAAGAGATTCTAATAACTCATGACCGCTTCCTGCCATAATCCGAATCGACATGCCAAACCTCGACAAGCGATAAGCTAATAATTCTCCTAGCGAAAGAGACGGACCTGGCGCATATACATACACCCTTCTGGCCCCGGCCATCAGCATGGCCGCCTGCTCTAGCTCATCCGGACGGGTCCTCTCCATCGTAGCTTGAAGATGATGCTTCGCCTGCTCTAACATCTTTAACGGTAGACTGGATGCATCCATCTGAGATATCGTCTTTTCTAATTTTACAGCGGGTGTGGTATCTGTTGATTCTCGAAGCATCCTTTTGAACGCCTTTGCATTCTCATAACCAATGGCCCGCCAGAACCTCGATACCGTTGCGATGCTTGTGCCAAGCCGATCTGCCAGTTCCTGTTCCGTCATGAACAGAACCTCTTCAGGACAGCGTTCAATAAAATGGGCAATCTTAAGCTGACTATGTGAAAGTTCAGATTTTAGTGGAAACAGATTTATCACTCGGGCCGCACTCCTTCTACGCTCATCTCTACAGTCCATGTTAATTCATGATTGTTATGTAAGTTTTATTTCATCATTAACATAATGTAAAAAATATTACACTACGTTGACATACTCCCCCGTTAGTTTTAATAATCCCCTCTTATACTAGGAAACAAATCCCATACCAAGGAGGCTCCTCTTCATGCTTCGTAATTCAAGGGTCTACACCCTCACTTCTTCACAAAAAATGATGATTTTTGTTCTATCCATGTCACTTTACGGCTTATCCAACATGTTCACAGAACTGATTCCTTCGTTGAAGCTAGGACCGATTGAGCTATCCATTGAATATTTCGCATTTATTCCACTCACCCTCTGTATGCTGTTTCATCCATTTTATGCTGCTGTGGGTGCAGCGCTTGGGGAAGTGATCTTCGGTGAGCTTATGCTTGGTCAATTCGGAGGCCTGGGCGAACTTGAGAAATTCCTTACCTTCTCCTTTGCGATGTACGTTGCTGGCCGAATGGTGAAAGATCCGACAAAACGGGCCCATGTAGGAATTGCAGCAATGACCGGTGTTGTGATTCATCAACTCTGCAGCTCGCTAGTGGATATCGGTAAGGTCTGGATCGGTGTTGAAGAATTCGAAGCCGTGCCTGGACTTGCGCAAAGCGTTGTCCTTGTGGAAGGTGTAGGTTTCCTCAATGATGTCCTCTTCTCCGGTATTCTGTTTGCTCTTCTGCCTACTTTGTATCTAGTTCCAAGACTGTATGGAAAAATCGAGCCACTGCTTGGGATCAGACCACGTCAAAAGATTACCCAATACGAATCTGCCGGTATGATATCCCCTAAGATCATCATTATCGGAATCATCTTAGCCATCGCCGCTTTCGGAGCAGAGTCGCTCTCCGAGACGGATTGGAACTTCGGAGAATGGGACAGCGGATTTGAAGACCGATTCGGTGTAGGGGCGATCTGGATCAGCATAGCTGTTGCAGCCGTTGTAGCCATTGCTGTCCTTGCACTTATGCGTTCCAAGCGAAACCGTAATATCACTAAAGACAAACCGTCAGGAGATCTACCGCATGCCTAAACACAATCAACTCGTAGATGATAACGACGTAATCGTCAACATATTCGATGTATCCTTTGTGTACCCCGGTTCAGAGCAATCTGTGCTAAATGGAGCTACTCTCACCATTCAGCGCGGCAGCTTTACCGCGATTATAGGTGGCAACGGATGCGGTAAATCCACCTTATGTAAATTGTTCAATGGACTGATTCCTCATTATTATTCGGGGGATTATGCAGGCACGGTTGAGATCTGTGGGCTGTCCACCGAAGAGCACAGTGTCGCAGAGCTATCTCGAAAGGTAGGTTATGTGTATCAAGATTTTGACAATCAGCTTGTCCGCCCCACTGTGCTAGATGAAGCTTTATTCGCTCCACTAAATTACGGTCTATCCGATTACCGGACCATGGGCTTACGCGCACTTGAAATTTGTGGCCTGACCCACCTGAAGGAGCGCTACATATGGGAACTCAGCGGTGGACAGAAGCATCTGCTCGCTTTGGCGGGAGCCCTTTCGCTTGAGCCAGACATTCTTGTCGTAGATGAGCCGGTCTCTCAGCTGGATCCACAGCATGCACGCCAAGTGTATGAGGTATTGCGTCAACTGAATGAGGTATATGGAAAGACCATTATCGTTATAGAGCATCATACCGAGTTTATCGCTGAGTATTGCCATGAGGTCTGCTTGATGGAGAAGGGCAAGGTGCTGTGGAAGCGTCCCGTTATGGAGGCGCTGAACAGTCTCGAAGATTTAGAGCGCCTTGGCATCCAGCCGCCTGAGGTGACGAAGGCAGCCGTGCATTTTTCCGCAGCCCTGACGAAACACCACGAGAGCACGGGTAGAGCTGCCAATTTGGGGACAGAAGCGAGCTTAAGAACCCTGTTTCCTTATCCCGTAACTGCCGAATCCGCAGAAAAGTATTTTCGAGAGCTTCTACATTTCTATAACGATAGCTCTTTAACAGAGACCCTTCATGAAGAGCAAAGTCTGAAACAGGAAGATCCTAATCCAACTGAACGTTACCCTACCAGCCCTGTCATACAATTCAACCAGACAAGACTAAGCTATCGAACGATTCGAAAAGCCGAACATGAAGTACTTCGGGGCATTGATCTGAGTTTATATGAAGGTGAACGAATTGCGCTTGTTGGCAATAACGGCGCAGGTAAATCATCTCTCATGAAACTGATTGCCGGCATAGCTAAGCCGTCCAAAGGCACCGTCTCGGTTATGGGGCAATCAACGAAGGATTTATCCATTGAACAACTTTCTTCACATGTTGCATTTGTCTTTCAGAATCCTGAGGATATGTTCATTGAAGACAATGTTCATAAAGAAGTGGCCTATTGCTTGAAAAGCCGCCGTTATCCAGATGCGGAGGCCAAGGTGAACCAAATGCTACATAACTTTAGACTAATGCCCTTAAAAGATCGCGATGCCAGACTCCTCAGTGGCGGTCAACAGCGCCGTGTCTCTCTGGCGATCGGGGCAGCCATTATGCCTAAGGTTATCCTTCTGGATGAACCAACCGCTAATCTTGATCTGGCCACTCGTGAAGAGCTCCTTGGCACACTTCAGGAACTTGAGGAACATGTACGTACCGTCATTATCGCCACACATGACATGCAGCTCGTCCATCAGTGGGCAAGCCGGGTGATTGTTATGAATGAAGGTACCGTAGCAGGCGATGGAACCGTAGATGAAATCTTCTCGGATGCTACCTTGATCGAAAAAGCCGGCCTTGCGCCCACACAGATGATGGATCTATCTGTAAGGCTGGGCATGAACTCATCAAGCAGCTCTCCTGAACGTTTCGCCCAGCAGATGTATAGAATCCTTACCGGAAAGGAGAATCCTCAAGATGCAGCTTGTCCGCAACTGGGTTAACAAAATTACAATCGAACGAATCCAGCTTGAATTGATGAACACAGCTTACGGCAGTGGCCATGCTACCTTGTCGAGGCTCGATCCCAGGGCGATGCTAATCTGGTATCTGTTCTTCGCGATAGCGCCATGGTTCATTTCAAGCATTACCGTGCTCGCTGGATTGTTCCTTATGATGGTCATCACAACCATCCTCTCAAGGGTTACACCCTTTATTATTATCGTGTTATGTCTCGGACTCATTGGGCAGGTCGGTTGGTTATTCATCATCTCCCTCTTCTTCGGCGGAGATGTAAGCTCAGCATTGCCATTGCTGAAATTAACATTGAAGCTCTCGGTTGTCTCCCTGGCAAGCATCACTGTCTTCTCTGGCATGGACCCGGAGAAGATCAGCGACGGTCTACTGGCACTCGGTATGCCTGCCACATTCTCATTCAGCCTTTCGTATGGTTACCGAATCCTGCCTGTACTCTTTGAGGAATTTCGAAATGTTCTGCTCTCTTATCGACTCAGAGGGAAGGCACCAGACCGCCACGGCTTTATGTACTGGCGAATGGCTACCTATTATGTAAAACTGCTCGTTCTGTCTTTTTTCCCATTGATGTTAGCAACTGCGAAACGTTCCCGCACCACGGTAGAAGCGCTGGAGACTCGTGGGTTCTCTTACGGAATGAATAACCCAGCTTCCAAGAAACTAAAGTTGTCTCATCTTCGCATCTCAGCACGAGATATGGTGTTTCTATCTGGAACCGCGGCCTATACGGCTCTGCTATTCTGGATCGGTTAAACCGCTTTATGCAAGAACTTAACTTAACTATTTAACAAGGAGTGTTCACCTAAATGAAAATCGACCTGCATACCCATGCTAAATTATCCAAGGCATCCGATTTCTCGCCCGCTTATTATGAGGAAATGATCCAAGAAGCATTAGCCAACGGTCTGGACGCGCTTGCGTTAACCGAGCATTTCAATACAAGAAATTTCTACGAAGTATATGAGCAGCTTGATCGTATGTTTCCTTACAATGGCGAATACTACGAGGCTAACGGATTGAAGATCTTCCCCGGTATGGAAGTCGATATTCAGGAAACCGGCCATATCCTACTGATTGGGCAGAAAGAGCATATCTTAGAGACTCGCCATCAATTGGATAACTACACTGAAAAAGGATCGTTCATCTCCTTTGATGCTCTAATGGATTTAGCAGAATCGTTGCCCCTGCTCAAAATTGGGGCTCATCCTTTCCGTGAAACCACACCGCTGCATCATTTAGACCGTAATCAACTCCTACGTCTAGACGCATTCGATCTCAATGCAAAGGATATGTATCAATACGGAAGTGATATTAATCATGAACGAGTAAGGCACTTTGCCAAGGATCTTGGCAAGCCGGTTACCGCAGGAAGCGACACCCACCAATGCCTTCAATATGGGAGTGTCTATAATGAGCTTAATATGCCGTGCGAAACAGCTACCGATCTCAAGGCAGCTATCCTCCAGGAAGCTTACCAGCTTCATGTCTCTGACAGCCTGCCACTTAAGGTGAAAGCCTCAGTCATGCTAAAAAAATTAATGAAGAAGATCGTCCGGCTTGAAGCTGCATCAAGTGTTAGCTCCATTTAGCTCTATCCATAGAGAATGCCCCTGTCACATTCAATGACTGGGGCATTTTTTCGCGTTATGTCATTAACCAAAACGTCCACTTATATAATCCTGCGTCCTTGAGTCTCTCGGATTGGAGAACAAATCCTGAGTTGCTGCATGCTCCACCACTTCGCCATTCAAGAAAAATACCGTCTCCTGTGATACCCGTGCTGCTTGCTGCATGTTATGGGTGACCATCACAATGGTATAGCGCTCCTTCAGCTCATGTGTCAGCTCTTCAATCTTAAAGGTGGAGACAGGATCGAGCGCCGAGGTAGCCTCATCCATAAGCAAAATATCAGGTTCAACGGCAAGTGCACGTGCAATGCACAGTCGCTGCTGTTGTCCTCCAGAGAGGCTTAACGCTGGACGTTTCAGACTGTCCTTGACCTCATCCCACAGTACGGCGGAACGAAGACTCTGTTCAACAATTTCATCAAGGATTTTCTTATTACGAATACCATGCTGTCTGGGGCCAAAAGCCACATTATCAAAGATGGACTTGGGAAACGGATTGGGCTGCTGAAATACCATGCCGATCTTTTGACGTAGAGATTCAATGGGAACCTCATCTGCATAAATATCTGTACCACTAATAGCAACTTGTCCTTCGATCCGTGTTCCTGGTATTCGGTCGTTCATCCGATTCAGTGTTCGTAGCAATGTCGATTTACCGCATCCAGAAGGTCCGATTAACGCGGTAATGGCAAGCCGAGGGATTGTAAACGATATATTCTTAAGTGCATGAAAATCTCCGTAAAATAAGTTGAGTTTATTCATTTCAATGAATGCCTGCATAACGTACCCTCCCGGGGCGAAATAGTTAATATGGTATGCATCCGTCTTTGAACAATTAGGCTTTATTCTTCCGTGAATTCAGCCACAGCGGTACACGGAACACAATGTTAATAAGCAGTGCCACCAAGATCAGTACAGCTGTCGTCTTCTGTGCAATTTCCTGTGCATCAGGAACAATAGCCTCCGACTGGACATACCAGAGATGAACCGCAAGCGTTCCACCCGGCGAGAACAAGCTGAAATCCCACATTTCTCCCGACGTGGATACACCGGCAGTCAGAATAATGACAGCACTCTCACCGAAAGCCCGGCCTGCAGTAAGACAGATCCCCGTCATGATTCCACTCATCGCAGCCGGCAGCAATACACGCCGAATCGTCTGTAAGTGTGTTGCCCCGAGGGCAAAGGAAGCATTTCTAAGTTCCACAGGAACAGCGCGAATCGATTCCTCCGTCACACGGGTCAATACAGGCAGATTCAGAAAAGCAAGGCTGATCGCTGCGCCAAGAATCGTAAGTCCGATTTCGAAGAATTCAACAAATAGAGCAATCCCGAACAGACCAAAGATAATGGACGGAACAGACGATAAACCCTCAACGCAGATTCGGATAACCTCAATGATTTTATTGTTCGGAGCGAACTCAGCCAAGTATATACCTGCCGCCATTCCAATCGGGATGGAGACAATGAGCGAAATAATAAGTACGTAGAATGAATTGAACAAGGCGGGTCCGATCCCACCACCCTCTTCAATCTCGCTGGGCAATCCGTAGAGAAAATCCCAGCTAAGCTTCGGAAGCCCTTTTTCCAGCAAGAGAAATAGTAACCCGATGATAAATAAAATAACGACAATACCAACACCCCATACAAGCACGGTAAACAACCGATCTAACACGACAGATGAACCTCTGCGTTTGCCAAAAAAGTAAGAGGGGATCGAATCTGCTGGCTCTTTCAAACTCATGAGTAACGTCCCCCTCTCTTCTGTAGCATCCTAACCCCTACGATCATCAGGAGTGAGATGGCAAGCAAGATAAAGCCCATCATGTACAAGCCATAGTTCCAGGTCGAATCAAATTCCACGCTCGAAATCTGCATCACGATATTACTCGTTAATACGGCAGTTGGAGTGAACAGACTGTTCGGCAATTGCGCCGTATTCCCGATGACCATCACAACGGCCATCGTCTCACCAATAGCCCGGGCCATGCCCAGTATGACCGCGTACATAATTCCACCCTTAGCAGCAGGCAGCACCACTCGGATAACTGTCTGGAAACGATTCGCGCCAAGCGCGTAGGCTGCATCACGATATTTATTAGGAACGGCGGAGATGGCATCATCACTAATTCGGCTGATCGTTGGAAGTACCATAATCGTAAGAACAATCGACGCCGCTAATAGTCCATCTGCTAGATCATGGCCGCTAATGCCTCTCAGCCACGGAATGAGGATGGTAAGTCCTAAAAATCCATACACGACCGATGGAATGCCAACTAGCAGATCAAGCACCGGGCGCAGTAAATTACGCAACCACTTCGGTGTCATTTCAGCCAAGAATACCGCAATGATTACAGAGATTGGGATGGAGATCAGCATCGTGAGACTGGTTAACGCGAGGGTTCCTAGAATGAAGGTCAGCGCACCATAATGCTCATTTTCAGGGTCCCAATTGGTAGAGAAGAAGAATTCCTTAAATGAAACTTGAGAAAAAGTTAAGACCCCTGTCCGCAGCATCAGAATCAAAATGCTGAATAGAACAAGACAGACAAACAAAGCACTAGATATACAGAGTATTCGAAAAAGGCTATTCGACCATCGAAGACGTGCCTTTCGGTCGAATTTCGTACCGGAAGCTGCGCCAATTCTGTGACCAAGCTCAGCTGCGGTTATGCTTTTCGCCTCGGAATTCATATTCATCATATTGCAATCTCCCTCTCATACAAGAGAAGCCAGCTTGGCGTCCATACGCTCTAGCTAGCTTCTCTTCCTTATCATTTGTACAGGCTATGGATTCGTCTACTTCACTGCAGAAAGTGGGATGAACTTCAGCTTTTTCAATGAACCATTCTGGAATTTACTGCTCTGGATATATTCAATGAACGCTTTGGTTGCACCTGTTGGTTGACCTTTTGTCATGAAATAACCGATCCCCCATACTTTGTAGCTTCCGTTCAATACATTCTTCTCCGTTGGGTCCACACCGTTAATGCCAATCGCCTTCATCTTGCTAGTTACATAAGGAAGGTCGATATAACCGATTGCGTTAGGCGTTGTCTCAATCGTTGTCTTCATATCGCCACTGGAGCCAACTTCCTTGTAGTTATCGCCTTTGTTCATGAAGTCTTTACCATCCAAAGCTTTCTGCTGGAAGTTAACACGTGTACCGGAACCGAATTTACGGTTCACGACAACGATATTGGCATTGGACCCACCAACGTCTTTCCAGTTGGTCACTTTACCTGAAAAGATGTCTTGCAATTGTTTGGTTGTCAGACTTTTCACACCGACATTCGGGTTTACTACAGCGGCAAAGACCGTTACTGCTACTGGATTTGCTACTAAACCATCAAATTTCTTAAAGCCCGGCACGTCCTTGGAAGCATCCCAGTCCACGGCACCGATATCAGCGATCCCTTTACGAACTGATTGTGGGCCTGTGATGGAACCCGCGGCAGAAGCAGAAACTCTAACCTTCGGATTGTCTTTCTTGAATTCACTTGCTGCTTGAAGCGTAAGCGGAAGGAGCGCGGAAGACCCGTTGATGACAATGTTCCCTTTCACATTGCTTTTTGCTGCTGCAGCGGAAGAAGCGCCGCCGACCAGAGATACGGCTACCATGATTGCTGTTAAAGATTTCATCCATTTTTTCATCGTTTATTAACCCCTCTCAATATGGAAAATCATAATTAAATGAATTTGGACTTGATCAACTCGTGTTAGATGTTATTTCTGTTACTTCGTAACGGGTTTCCAAGTGTTGTCCGCACTCACAAAAACTTGATCGTTCTTGACGATTGCAATTTGTGATACTGAAACCGCTATAGAAGATACGTCAGAGGATACGGTATACAGCTTGGTTTGCTTGCCAGTCAACGTATCGATGGCATAAATCACGCTGCTCGCATCGTCCTGTGCGGCCAGTACATACAGCCTATTGTTATGTAGAACGAGTTGCTCCACATCGTTATCTGCAAAAACTTTTGTCACTCGTTGTGAGCTGTCTACAGACATAAGCGTGGCTTTCTCATCCGTCGAAGGCACACTTACGTAGTAAGCTTTCGAGCCATCACCCGATACAACAAAAACTTTGTCATCCGTTGAGGAGGTAAGACTTACAGCTTTTGAGTTCGATACATCGTTGTTAAATGAATTAATTTGCACCTGATTCGATGAGAAATCGATGGATACATTATCCTCATCAATATTAGTCGTATCTGAAGTTACTTTACCTAATGTCGTTACCGTGTAGATAAACTTCTTGCCGTCCGGCGATACACTCAGGTTCTCCTTGTAGTCCACCTTATCCTCAACGATCTTCGTAATCGATCCGTCATTCAAGCTGAGCTTGGCAATAACCGATCCCTTATCTCCTTGCAGGAAGTAGATCGCACTTCCGTCTGCGGACCATACAAGTTCTGGCTTAATGCTGTTATCATCCGTGATGAGCGTGGAGGCTTTGCTGTTCAGATCCAGTACATAAACCGCACCTTCGGCTGAGGAGTATGCTGCTTTATCTCCACTAGGCGAAACTACCAGATCAGATCCACCACTTGTTGTTAGAAGCAAATCATACTTGCCGCTAGCTGTATCGATTAGATAATCTGTTCTACCATTCTCATCCGATTTGGAGGCGATCATCTTGCCTGCTCCTGCAAAACGAGGATTCTCTGCCCCTTCGAGTAGCTCTACCGTTCTGATCTCGATAGCTCCCGCATTTCGAACCAGTGTGCCACCAAGGCCAGAAACAAGCGGACGAATCGCTGTATAACTTGAGCCTTCAATATTCGTCATGGGTTGTGACATGTTTGAAGCCTTGCCATCGACGATGATTTGTTTCGAATTGGTTTTGAGGACCACTGTATGGTCATTCAACTTGATGGTTGTTATTCCACTTCGCACATCAGCTTGCGCGCTCAGTGCTTTGATCAGATCCCGTACAGATACAAGCGTTTCACCATTTCTGACAATCGTGCGAACCGAAACGGCATTACCGTTAATTTTTAACGAGGATTGCTGAACTTTTACCGCAGCTACCGGTTTCGCTACTGGTGCAGCCGATACCGCACCCACAACTGAAGTGCTTACTGCAGCTGTAACCATCGAAACCACGAACGCCTTCTTCATCAACATTGGCTCATGTCACCCTTCTTTTTTTAGCATTCGAATCATTTTGTTTGTAAAAATTAACCTGATCTGATTGTTATTATAGGAGCCATTTGTAAACGGATAAGCCTATATTTGTTATGTAATTGTCAATATTTTCATAAAAAGTATTCATTATAACCATCAAAAAAAGCCCCTACCTCGCTCGGCTGCTGGCAGCAACCCGTAGGTAGAGACTCGCTTTATTCTAAATCATAATACGTACCGGACTCACATTCCGTTGATCATTGAATCAATGACTTCATATTATCTGCCGACTCCATCAAGCAACAGAGGAACGATCCACTCCCGGAATACGTCAACCTTGTGCCGGTCTTTCTTACGTTTATCTTCCGTTAGGACGACGACCGTCTTCAGCTGTGGAACCACGTAGATAAACTGTCCCCCAAAGCCTCGCGCGTAAAAGTAATCCATAGAAGCACCGGAAGCTTGTCCATCGTCAGTAGCTGGGAATGCATCAACCCACCAATGCCAGCCATACCCACCGGACCATGGAGGGTCTACCGTAATGCTCCGCTGGACAGAGCGATGGACCAACTCTGAAGAAATGAGCTGCCCTTGTTGCCATTGCCCCTTTTGCAGATAAAGCTGGCCGAATTTCAGAAGATCAGCAGGCTTCATCCGTAAACCATAACCCCCGGTGTGCACGCCCTGAGGATCAACCTCCCATTCATAATCCTCGATACCAAGGGGCCCGAATAAATGCAGCTCCGCAAACCGTGCGGTTGTTATGCCGGTCACCTCACATAGGATTGCGGATAGCATCTGGGAGACACCCGAATTATATTCGAAGCGTGTGCCGGGTGTGTCGGATAACGGCTGCTCCAATACGAAATCAACCCAGTGCGGTGATCTGGTCATCCGGGGGAAGGATTTTTGCCCGCCGAATTCAGTCCAATTGAAACCAGCCGTTAACGTTAGCAGATGTTCTAACGTAATCTGCTGCTTCCGGCTATCATCTGATGCTTGAAGCTTGGGGAAGAATGCAGCTGCTGGTGTCGTCACCTCTGGGATTAGTCCGCGGTCCATACCGATACAGAATAATGCAGAGACAATGCTTTTAGTACAGGAGTTAATCTTAGCAGGCCTATCCTCAGCCTGTTGATCGCGATAATATTCGAAGACCATTGCTCCGTCTTGGCTGATGAGGCAGCTTCTAAGATCAACGGAGGAGACTAATTTTTGTAAACCATCATAATTCATATCCTTACTTCCTTTTATACTGAGTTCTATATACCCATGATGTCATGCTCAACACCCAAAGTCCAATCGTAAAAAAGCTCAGTTATCGTATTCACTCAAGGTATGCAGATTAAAAGTCTCACTAGCAAGTGAACTACCGTCCATTCCTAAAGCCTGAACCCCAATATGATGATGGAAATTTCGACCCTTAATGTTCCATTCAAAAGACCATCCATCATCTCCATCTACATCATAACCGATTAACTCTCTTTCCTTCCCCGTCTCCGTACCAGTCGGTGCAGACCAAAATATGACCGCATCCACATTCTGCGCTTCAACATAGATCGTTAAAGTTTCTGCGTCTTCGTTAACAACCCACCATCCATTTTCGGTCTTGGCATCGGTATAGACCTTATCAATCTTAACAGATGTTTCAATTGGCACTTCAGAAGAGGGGCCTGTTTCCTCCACGTTATCTAAGAGGATCTTAGGCTCCTCGCTACGGTTACAAGCAGTTATCAGCACCATGAAAAACACAGCGAAAATCACTAGACATCTTCTTCTCATATCTTAACCTCCATGTGTTACAAGTCATATTCACTCTTTATCCAAATTCATTTCCTATAAAGAAATAACTCTTTCGGTGAGCCAAAGTTACATAAATCTTATAACAAATCATTAGCGAAACTAATGATTGATTTCCCCTCTGCATTCCAATAAGATTAAACATTATAATGATATAATGTTTAATCTCGTAAATCATGCTAAGCAAAGGAGATGTTACAATGAAACTTCGTTTCGAGGGCGATATTACGAATCTCATGCCCGGTATTCAGTCTTTGTTAGATGAGGTTAAAGTTGAGCTCAGTGAGGATGGAATTCCAGTTCGAGTAGAAGCCTCACAAGGTGGTCTGGAAGTCGGTCTTGAGGAGAATCATGCCTACATTCGCTATGAAAGAAAACATCAATTTTTCCGTGGTCTAGGCTTACTCATCCAACATAGCCGCACAAGCAATTCATTCCACCTTCAAGAGAAGCAGCAATTTGACGAGATTGGGCCGATGTTCGACTTATCTCGTAACGCCGTATTTACGGTAGATAGCTTTAAATTAATGCTGAATAAAATGGCACTCATGGGTATGAACACGGTCATGCTATACATGGAAGATACATATGAGATCGAGGGCGAAACTTATTTCGGATACATGCGGGGACGCTATTCGCAAGAAGAGCTAAGAGAGATTGATGATTACGCTGATCAATTCGGCATCGAAGCTTTTCCAAGCATCCAGACCCTTGCCCACCTAGAAGAATTTCTGAAGTGGGAGCCGGTCAGACATTACAAGGATACCAAAGGGGCGCTACTCGTCGGAAGTGAGCAGACAAATTCACTGATCGAGCGAATGATCGTGGCAGCCAGCGCACCATTCCGCAGCAAAAAAATTCATATCGGAATGGACGAAGCCGAGGAACTTGGCCGAGGTAAGTACTTAGACAAGAACGGTTACGATACCCGCTTCAACATCATGATCTCTCATTTGGATAAAGTGCTCGAAATCGTTCGCAGCCGGGGATTGAAGCCTATGATGTGGAGCGATATGTTCTTGAAGCTTGCCTCAGGTAATGGTGAAGATTATTACAACAAAGAAACCTCTATACCTGAAGAAATGTCCCGCCGTATACCAAAGGATGTGGATATGGTGTATTGGGATTACAACCATATTGAGGCAGAAGATTATGAGAATTTGATTGGCAAGCACAGACCACTTGGTTGTAACTTGATCTTCGCGGGAGCAGTATGGATCTTCAACACGTTTGGGGTCAATTACGGCTTATCCCTGAACGCATCTGATGTAGCACTGCAGGTGTGCAAAAAAGAAGGAATTCGCGAAGTGTACGCTACGATGTGGGGAGATGACGGGAATGAGGGCAATCCTTTTGCCGCGTTACTTGGCCTACAGCTCTATGCAGAGCATGCATACTCAGAACAGAAACCCTCTGAAGCTCACCTTGCCGAGCGAGTTAAGTTCTGTACAGGCATTGACAGAGAGACATTCCTACAACTGAAAGACCTGGACGAAATACCGGGTCAAGAGCCGAATAACTCCAAACAGAGCAACCCTTCGAAATTTTTATTATATCAGGATGTACTTCTAGGTTTGTTTGACAAGCAAATTGAAGGCCTTGAACTTGCGAACCATTATGAAAAGCTAGAGCAGAGCATTCATGCGAGACGAGACTCGAACGCTGATCTGGATTATCTATTTGAGATGCCTGAGAAGTTAAGTGCGGTCTTGAAACGCAAAAGTGAGATCGGTATTCGTCTCAAGCAAGCCTATGATAAGAAGGATACTGCCGCCCTAAAAGATATTGCTGAGAACGTATTGCCGGAGATTTCGCAATCGGTTCAGGAATTACGCGCTGCACACCGTACCCAGTGGCTTCAAATGTTCAAGCCTTTCGGATGGGAAGTCATCGATATTCGTTATGGCGGTGTAATCTCTCGATTGGATACGGCGTCAATTCGAATTATGGATTTTGTAGAGGGACGTATCCAGAGAATTGAGGAACTGGAGCAGGAACGATTAGTGTACAGCACAACGAATCGTTGGAATAACAAAGGGGTTGGCTGGTGTAGCTTTTACTATCGCATGGCCTCGCCAAACGTGTTCTATCATGTACTGAATCCTTTTTGATTCACGCAGCTTACCTACAAGAGAATACAACAAAGACGACCCGGATCTCTCGGGTCGTCTTTATGTTATTGGGATTAATTAAGCGAGTTGTTTAGCAAGTGCAGCTGCAGCTTCTTTAACTTTTTCCATACCATCGTTAATGATTTCATCTTTACGCTCTGGGAAGGCATTGTGACCTTCGATCACCACTTCGTTGATGATTTCCATACCGAATACGCCACCTACAACATTACGCATGTAGTTTACAGCCATTTCAAGTGGAGCTACTTCAGGAGTGGAGTAAATTCCGCCGCGAGCAGACAGGAAGATAGCTTTCTTATCGTTCATCATGCTAACCAGTTGGCCTTGCTCATTATATTTAAATGTGAATCCAGCTTGATATACATAGTCAATGAATGTTTGAAGTTTCGCAGGAATAGTCAGGTTCCACAGTGGGAATGCGAATACGACAACATCAGCTGCTGTAAGAGCATCCATAGCTTTCTGTTTCGCAGCCAAAATACGTCCTTCTACATCTGTCAATTCTGCGCCGCTTTGAACTTTACCAAATGCGTTGAACAGATCTTGACCGAAGTAAGGCATATCTTCTTCAAATACATCGTAAGTAGTTACGTTAAGACCTTTCAATTCTTCCATGAAAGTTTCATACATTTTGCTCGATACAGCTTCGGAAGCTGGACGGTTATTTGCTTTTACAACTAGAATATTCATTTAATTAAAATCCCCTATCATTATGTTCTATATTGGTATTAAGTAAAGTGTGTCTTACCTCTTGTATATAGTATAGCATCTTTCGTTTAGTTAGTCACTAATTAATTTTGGTTCGTGTGAAAATAAATGCTGCGCAATTTGTTTGGCGGACTGACGTTCCGTTATTTCGCTAATATTGTCTCTTTGAGAGCGTTAGCGGACACAGGAGCCGTTGTTACCTTTAAACAGTTGAATATAGGGTGTTTTGAGCAAAATAACAGCTTCTGTGTCCGGATAGTTTGCATACTCCATTGATTTCTAACATATAGCGGATTGTCTGTCCGCCAATTGTTCCAGTTACACCTTGAGTCATGCTACCACAACTTCCTTCCTTGTGATTATCGGAGGCCTCCTCCCCTTCCTCACGCTACCCCTTCTGCTTCTGCCACGCTTCCCACTTTTGAGCAATATCAAGCCGCTGCAAGGTACTTAATTCCGAATAGAAACATTGCCCATCGCGCCACTCAGGCTCAGATTGGAAATACTGCCCCGTAATATGTTCAAGCGCATTACAGCGAAAAATTCAAAAGTTATCTCAAAGATATTTGCTCCGTCTATAGCACTTAAGTACAAATCAAGGTCCATCATTGTTGTTGCTTACGAAAGTTCGTAGGCGAAATACCATAATAAGCTGTAAATTGTTTAGTAAAATGATGAATGGAGGAGTATCCCAGAATATTAGCTACCTCCGTAATGGAGAGGTTGTTCTCCATCAATGAGACCGCAGCTTGCTTCATAACATTCTTGGTCCAAAAAGCCTTAGGGGACATGTTCGTCGTTTGCTTAAATAACTGATGGAATTGCGTTTTTTTCAACCCGCTTGATTCAAGCCAGTTATTGTAATCACACCCGCTACTTGCCTCTCTCTGAATCCGTTCCACGATAATCTTAATTCTAGGGTCGATGAACGGCTTATTTTGCAAGACTTGAACAACCTCCAGAATAAACGCTTTTAATAAACTACTTGCGATTACATTGGAGTTAACCTCCTTCTTTTGATGCTGCTGCACGATATGCGTAAAGATCTCTCCCAGTCGGCTATGATGCTGTAACGGAATGACTGTCGGTACATCTTCTAATTCCGTACCATCGACCACATGCGTTAATAACATCTCATCGAGTTTTGATATATCCCATGTTAAGTGAATTTCAGTCATAACAGGCTTGTCTGACCAGAGCTCACAGTAAACGTTATATGTAGCGAGTTGATTCTCGTGATCGGAAAGGAAAGAATGCTCCCTTACTGGAGGTATAAAGATCAGGTCTCCCCTTTGAATGGAATAGGAATATGGCGGCACCATGATCTCTCCTCTTCCACTTTCAACGAAATGAAAAGCGTAACAATAACCGTAGCGACCCGGATCACCAGTCGTTTTTTCTTGATGGAATTTATAATGATGAGCAACTCGAATGACAGGAGTGATATCAACGATAGCATTCAAATTCTTTCCTCCCTTCCATGACGATATCGTAACAAAAGCACAGGTATTATTAAACACAATGTTACCGGAAGTATTGATAAACAATCGTACTGATATCTAAATACATATCCCCCTTCCCCTTGTTACTATTAACCCAATTACTTGTATTCACAAGGAGGCTAATAACATGATCAACCCATCAAACAACGGAAGTTTAACTAAAGAGCAAACTGACTTTTATAATGAGCAAGGTTATATTGTGCTTCCCCACCTACTGTCTGATCAAGAACTGGAACCTGCAAGAGAGGCAATGGATCAGAAAGTATCCCAAATCGCCAACGAATTACTGCAAGCAGGACTGATTAGTGATACCTTGGAACACCGCCCTTTTAAATATAGATTAGCCGAATTATTCGCGAATTTGACTTCAGAAGAGTTCCTTAAATTCGGAAGAAGTTGGCGTGACAGACTTCCGGGATACTTCCATTTAATGAGCAACCCCAAAATTTTAGATGCTGTGGAATCCTTAATCGGCGGTGAGATTTTTTCAAATCCGGTCTATAATACAAGGCCCAAGATTCCAAAAGTTGCTGCAGGAGCGGTACCTTGGCACCAAGATAAATCGTATTGGCCCGATGCTAACTCTAATCCGGTAATTACGGTCTGGATCCCTCTTGTTGATGCCAACGAGGTAAATGGGTGTTTGCATATTAAACCGAAGACCCATCGCACGAAGCTGTTAGATTGGCATCACGAAAGCATTACTGGCACAGGGTACACAGCATTAAATGAGAACCAATTAGGGAACACCAAGACCGTTGTATTGCCGGTTCCGAGTGGAAGCGCAATTCTCTTTAACGATCGCTGTCTGCATATGTCAACACCTAACGAATCGGATGAAGTGCGCTGGAGTGTAGACTTACGTTACCAACCAACAGATCAAGATCCAATGACTTCACATGGTGCAGGCTTTCTTGCCAGAAGCTATCTCCATCCTGAACGAGTAGCAACGTTGGAGGATTGGCTCGCGGAAAAGCCTGAACACGAACAATAACAGAGAAAAACCCGCTCAGATGAGCGGGTTTTAAGTTATGGAGGCGAGTGGTGATTCAACAACAAAACCATTTCAATGCCGCCGGTAGCGTTTAGAATCTTCTTAAACTCTTAAAGTTAGATCGCTCAAACCTAACCCAACTTCTGACCACAGTTCGGGCAGAAATTAGCGCCTTCGTTCTTCGCACCACAGTTCGGACAGAAGTTCGGCTTCTTACCCTCAGAAGCGGAAGGAGCAGGTGCCGATGGCTGAGTCTCAGCGGCAGGCTTCTGTCCCTGATTCTGACCTTGATTCATATTCTTCATCATCTCATTGGCCATATTCATGCCCATCATCATGCCCGCCATGTCCGAAGCAGCGCCGCCACCCTTCACCTTGCCGGATGCAATGCCGTCCGTCATACTTACCTGCTGATACTTCTGCAGATTACCGATCATTTCGTGGGAAGCTGTCTTCGTGATCATGTCTTGGATTTCTTTCGGATAATTGAAGCTCATAACCTGGAAGCCTGTAATGGTCATCCCGTTATCCATCACTTGCATATCCAAATCTTCTTGGATACCTCTAGCGATATCCGATGCATTCGCCTGCAAGTTGAACATGTCCTTACCTTCCCGGCTAATCCACTTCATCAACAGCTGATCGAGCACTGAGGTGATCCGAATCTTCACATCCTCGACCAGATAACTCTCCTTCATCCCAGCAATCTTATCAATCAGCGTAACGTAATCCGTCACTTTGAAATTGAATGTACCATTCGCACGAATCGGCATCCCGCCCGGAAGCTGTGGTGTAGGGATTAGAATTGGATTCTGCGTCCCCCAACGAACGGTAAATTCCTTCGTGTTGACGAACAAGACTTCCACCCGCATCCCACTGTTAAAACCAAACTTAAACCCTTTTAGTGTCGATAAGAAGGGGATGATCTCCGAGTCGATGCTATACGTCCCTTCGTCCTCGAATATCCCTTCGATCTTGCCATTATTCACGAAAATCGCGTCTTGACCGGAACGGATAATCAATTTACTTCCTTTTTTAATCTCCCGATTGCTCCACTTCCAAAAAATCATATCATCTCTAAACTCTTCCCATTCCACCACATTCGAAAATTGATTTCTGAAGAATCCCATACTATATCATTCCTTCCCTTAGAATTTCCCGCTGCTACTGCTATGCGAATGTCCACCTCGGGAGACACCACCGCCTCCACTGCCACCCGAGCCGCCTCCACCAGAGTTACGCTCAATCTTACGCTTCGTTGTCGTTGTTCGAATATAACGGTCTTCCCGGTCCACAATCCCCGAAGTGCTTGCATCCTCATAAGTACGCCGATTGATGGTCACGCGACCACCGGAACGATAAGCCATCACCGCAACGGCAATACCTCCGATAACCACCGCTCCTCCAAGCTGAAACCAGATGTTAAACAGGATGTTGTCAGGATTCACTCCCGGCTCAAATCCCATATAGCGATAGGCGGTCTTAATATATTGTTCAAAAGCTTGGCTGTAATCGCCACTGGATAAAGCGGGTGTAATCTTGTTACGGATCTTATCGAGCCTACCACTGTCCAGATATTTCTCAGCTTTATAATAACCTTCTAAATGTACATCTCGGCTATCTAGCACGAGTGTCAGAATCACAGCATTCCCATGTTTCTTATCATATCCGGGTGCGTATTCATCGTAGAAATTCTCCGTCATTAACTCATAGTCGTCATTGGGAGCACGCTTCGCTGTAAGGATGATGATGTCCGTTTCTCGCTTAGCCCCGTATTCATTCGCCATCACATTGAGTTCTTCCCGCTCTTCCTGACTGAGCAGCTCCGCTTTATCAAAGATCAATGGCTTCATCTCGACTGCAGCCGCGCTCATCCCCGCTGGAGCAGCAACATAAACAACCAGGAAGAGCAACAAGGCAATCACCGCTCGGAACCTTCTCATGCTCATAGGAATTCGCCTCCCATCATCCAAGAGATGAGCCTAAGTACCAAGAAGGAGACGCCGGAAATTGCAGCGAACCATCCTCCCACCTTCGCTTTGCTAATTGGAGGCTTGCCAACAACCTTGCCGGTCTGACCATTCATCGCGAAGGTATGCTCTGTTTTGTTGAAGTCATAATGTACCATCCAGACCGGGAGCAGAACATACTCGGCCTGTTTCACCGACGTATCAATCTGCTTATTCGTATAGTTTACGGTCGTATAGCCCGTCACCGCTGACGAGATATATTGCTCAATAAACCCTCTGATTTTATCTTTAGAACGCGGCAGTAACTCCTTCTCGTCATAACTATATTTTTCCGCAATATAGCCTGCGAGATACGGGGTCTTGAAGCTTTTGAGCTGTTCGTATGGAAAAGGCTCTAATTTATCCATAAGTTCATCATTCATTTTCTCTGAGGCATCAATTGGCACTCTCACATAATTGAGTCGGATTTTACGGTAAATCTCGTAATGCTGCGTCTCCGTATACTGATAATCCCCTCGGGTGTAGACTCTAACCTTTGTCCCGTGTCCTTGAACCTGCACTTTATTATGTAATTCATATAACCAGAATGGTACATAGATCCCCGTAATCCCCTTCACGCGATCCGCAGTCATGAACCCACTTGGTGTCAGAAGGCCATTCTTGCACCATTTCTTGAACGCCTTCATTGCTTCTTCCTTGCTGATTGAAAAAGGGATCACCTTCGCCGGAGCCAGCTTCCCCGTCAGTCTGTCCCCCAGAACAACCGCTGAGCCACAGAAGCTGCAAGAGGTTGCCGTCGTCTCCGCTTCCGTCATAATAACAGCACCGCAACTGGTACAGTGATACTCACTGACTTCATCTTCTGTAAAAACATTCGTGACAAGCGGATCGGGCATACTCTCGATGTTGTCATGTCTTCCACAGCTGGGACAAGATAACGTTCCTGTCTCACTGTCAAAGACCATGCCGCTGCCACAGTTCGGGCATTTGTATTCAATAACCGGCATCTACTCACCCCACTTTATCGTTCATTCTGCTCTTTCTCCAGCTGTGCGATCAGGTCATCCAAGTCATCTTTCTTCGTACCTGCTCTAAGCTCGGCTAATGCTAGTGCCTCATCGAGAGCCAGACTAGCCTTCTCTTCCATGGCATCGAATGCCGTCTTAGCATGACGATCATTCTGTGCTTGCTGTGCCTTTGCAGCAGCCATCTTCCCTTTCAGTTCGGTATGACGTGCTTCGAGCAGTGCCATATCCGATACAAGCTTATCCTGCATTTGCTTCATCATGGCAGCTTTGGAAGCCGCCTGATCATAGGCTGTTTGTAATTTACCCAGCTTCTCTGCTTGCACCGCCTTTCGATCCAGAAACTTTAGAGCATCCCCGTCATTACCTGCTTCTGTAGACTTCTCCGCATAACGCTCCAGCTTCTTGATCTCAGCCATACATTCATCCAGTGCTCTCTTCGCTCTTCGCTCATCTGTTACCATGGAAGCCGTCTCAGCCTTGACCTTTCCCAAATCACTGCTTAAATTCTGCATATATTCATGAATCGTCTTCTCCGGATTCTCTTCTCTATGAAGCAAGGTATTTATATTGACGCTCATAATGTCCTTAAATCTCGACAAAATTCCCAAGATTCAATCCCTCCTCATCATTTTACATTTACCCTTTAATACAATCTATTCAGGCAAAAGGTTTCATTTCACGAAGATGACGACATACCAGATCTGAATCACATCAAGCAATCGGCGTACCGTTCGGAACGGTCTGGCCTGGTTTTAATAGCACGACATCCCCCTCTTCAGGAACACCGCCAAGAATCAGCACTTCAGAGTCAAAGCCTGCAATCCGCCGCACTGGAAAATTCACAACGGCAACCACTTGCTCGCCAATAAGCTGCTCCGGTTCATATCTTTTCGTAATTTGGGCAGAGGATCGCTTAATCCCAAGTTCACCAAAATCAATCTCCAGCTTTAGAGCAGGCTTTCGTGCTTTCAGAAAAGGTTCCGCTTTCACTATCGTACCAATACGTATATCAAACTTTCCAAAATCCTCAATCGTTGCCATAGGAGTCACTCCATTTCCTTATACATCATTATAAAAAAAGAAAACACCTTATAAAGGTGCTCTTTTGCCGATATGTACATTCTACTGAAATTGTTCTATTTGCGACGACTCTTCGTAATTCGATTATACATAATCAGTGCAGCTACCACCATGCCCGCATATCCAAGGTTCTCCGCCGCTCCAGGCGCCATACCAAACAACATACAGAGGTTAGTAACAAAACTCTTCGTAATCAGTGCGACCAAGACTAACATGATCGGACGCCATATATTATACCTCATTTTCACAACACTCCTGACCCAGCCCCAGAATGAATCGACAATCTCAATAATTAATAGGATGACGATTAGACACCATTATAACATGAATAGGAATGCGCATACATTTTTAGAACCCGCTTAAATAACTGATGCTATTGAAATGTGAAAACGACTTACTAGTGTTTTAGCTTACAGTTCACTTACAAAATTGTAATACGCGGAAATTTAGAAGTGGAATGATTTTATGGTATTGTTGAAACAATCCAACCATGACGTAACTGTATGGTTTAGTTCTTAACTAAGAGGAGGAAGAATCGCTATCATTAAATAGAGTATTGGTATCATTTAGAATGAAACTATCTTTGGAGGTGAACCCCTCAGTCGAGGGAAGTCATTGGACATTGTAACTATTACGAATTTATTTTTGCTCGTTGTTTTGATTGGATTAACTGCCTTTTTCGTTGCATCCGAATTTGCTGTTGTTAAGATACGTGTATCTCGAATTGACCAAATCATTGCCGAAGGTAATAAAAAGGCAGTCTTGGCAAAGAAGGTCGTCACCGATCTCGATTACTACCTCTCAGCCTGTCAATTAGGTATAACCGTTACTGCCCTCGGTCTTGGAGCTCTAGGAAAGCCAACCGTTGAACGCTTACTATATCCCGTATTTGATTATCTAAATATACCAGGATCGATTGCTTCTGTTGCTTCGTATGCTATAGCCTTTATCTTCGTAACCTTCCTACATGTAGTAGTGGGTGAGATGGCACCTAAGACGCTAGCAATTCAGTATGCCGAGAAAATGACGATGCTGCTTGCTGCACCATTGTATTGGTTTGGCAAGATCATGTATCCATTTATTTGGGCATTGAATGGGGCATCACGCATCCTCCTTCAGGGATTTGGTGTAAAACCAGCGGAGCATGACCAAGCATATTCGGAAGACGAGCTTCGAATTATTATGAATCAAAGCTTTGAAGGTGGCGAGATTAACCAAACGAAACTTGCCTATATGAATAATGTATTTTCTTTTGATGAACGGGTTGCCAAGGACATTATGGTTCCACGGACAGAATTGATTACCTTAGATAAGGATATGCAGTATACAGAAATCATCCGTATTCTAGATAAATACAATTACTCCCGTTACCCCGTCACAGAAGCGGCTGATAAGGACCGAATTATAGGGATCGTGAATGTAAAAAAGATGCTTCCCTATATTGTTGCTAAAAAAGAAATCAAGATGGAGGATTTCATCCGGAAACTTCCCCATGTTATTGAAAACACGCGGATACAGGATGCCATGATCAAAATGCAGCAGCAACAAGTGCACATGGCCGTCGTGATCGATGAATATGGCGGTACATCAGGCATTCTTACCATGGAAGATATATTAGAAGAAATTGTAGGCGAAATTCGTGATGAATTTGATGCAGATGAAGTAGCTGATATACAGAAAACAAGAGATCATGAGTATTTGATTAACGGCCGCGTCCTCCTGAACGAACTGGTGAAGCAGTTTGAAATTACGTTTGATGGCGATGAAGAGATGGACACCATTGGAGGCTGGATTCAGTATCAGAAAGGCACAACCGTTGAAGTCGGTGATGTTATTGAACATGGAGAATTTGTGTGGACAGTAGCTGAGATGGATAACTATCAGATCAAACAAGTTATTCTTCAGTATGTTCCTCATAGCTAGAGGGATTCTCTTGATGAAAGAAAGTAAGAACAATTTCTGGAGGTGAATCCCTCAATTGAGGGAATGAATTGGATGGAATAATTGCATTAAACTTAGTTTTAGTCGCTGTTTTTATTGGACTAACCGCTTTCTTTGTCGGAGCTGAATTTGCGATATTAAAAGTACGGATGTCGAGGATCGATCAACTGATTGCTGAGGGGAATAAAAAAGCAGTAACTGCTAAAAAGGTAGCTCATGATTTGGATTATTATCTCTCAGCCTGTCAGCTGGGTATTACCATTACTGCGCTTGTACTTGGTGCACTTGGTGAACCGACAGTTGAAAAAATACTGCATCCGATCTTCGATCATTTTAATGTACCCGCAGCTGTGGCAACCGCACTATCCTACACTATCGCTCTGGCTATTATTACATTTTTGCATGTCGTTATCGGTGAATTGGCACCGAAGACACTAGCCATACAGTTTGCAGAGAAGATGACGTTACTACTGGCTACACCGCTTTATTGGTTCGGTAAAATCATGTATCCATTCATTTATGCCCTAAATGGCTCTGCACAACTATTACTACGTATGTTTGGTGTAAAGCCTGCTGGGCACGAGACGGTGTATTCCGAAGAGGAGCTCAGACTCATTGTGACTCATAGTTATGAGAGCGGAGAGATCAATCAAACGGAACTTGATTATCTGGAGAACATTTTTGCATTTGATGAACGAGTACTCAAAGAAATTATGATCAAGCGAGAACAGATTATCACCTTAAGAAAGGATATGTCTCATGATGAGATGATGGAAATTATCTTTGCACATGATTATACCCGCTACCCCGTCACAGAAGAGGGACATGACCGATTTGTCGGCTTCATTAACACCAAAGAAATGCTGACAAGTATGGCTGCGGGACGAGAATGTAGAATGAACGAATATATTCATAACATGCCTAGCTTTTTGCAGAACTCATCTATTAAAGATGTTCTCATTAAAATGCAGCAAAGTCGTGTTCACATGGCTACTGTAACGAGTGAGGATGGAGCGACCATAGGTCTCGTTACAATGGAAGATATACTAGAAGAAATCGTCGGCGATATTCGTGACGAAGACAATTTGTAATTGTAGTTAGATAAGGAACCCCAACAGCCTCATGGCTGTTGGGGTTCCTTTTACTTTATATTAGAGTTTTACTACATTATCGGCTTTTGGTCCCGCTTTCCTTCTAGGATGTTAAACTCGACGCGATCGCCTTCTCTGTTTCTAACTGTAAAATTTTCGCACTACTCTTAACATTTCAGATATCCACCCGTTATACCTATGAAAGGTGGTGAAGCATGGACACCGGAAGGCTATATACAATGTTGCAACCCAAGCTAAATGAAATCCGGAAATATCTGATTCGTCTGGGCGCTTCTCCATCTGATGCAGAGGATATCGTACAAGAGACGGTCTATAAAGCTTTCTCATACATTGATTCGATTGAAGACGGAAAGTTCGGCGCATGGATGTATAAGGTTGCTATTCATCGCTATTACGATCTCTGCCGCCGAAAGAAGTGGATTACGGTTCCGGTGGAAACGATAGACATCCCGGATTCCGAACTTCCGGAAGATGCACTGTTACAGCGTGAAAAGAAAGAAGAGGTGGACGCTGTTCTCTCTCAGCTCATGCCACTGCATAAACAGCTGCTCATTATGAAATATGAAATGGAGCTGCCGTATAAGGAAATTGCAAAGCTACTCGGGATGCGGATGGAACATGTTAAAGCGGCGCTGTACCAAGCAAGGCAACAGTTCAAAAAAAAGTATGGGAGTGAAGTGCAGTGAACGAATCATATCAAAAAGATGATGAGGTTGATTTCACGAAAGTAATTAAGAAAGCAAAATGGAAATCTATCATACGAACGACGAGTATTTCAGTACTGGTATCTGTCATCGCTTTGTTTGGCTTAATGCTTGGTAACACTCAACTAACGGGTGCAAGTTTCCAGCGTGCTATGGACAGTGAGTATGCTTATAAACGGATCACTGGTCCAAATGAAGTGCAAACAGCCCTATCAGGAAACAGCGGATTTCTGTCAGGTACATTGCAAATCTATACGGCTAAAGTAATTGAGGGAGTCATCATACCTTGGTCTAATAAAGAAACAAGTTATAATGTCTTACCCTTCCTAAACTTTAATTCCTTGTCTGGGGATATCAAGCAAAGCGTCTCACTGCCTGATGCTTACATGCAAGAAAACGGTTATGAGTATACACGAAGTTATAACGGATTAAACGGACAACGAGAGATGATGTTCTACATCCCGGAAATCGATTATAACGACAAAGTCCTAAACGATCTCCCCTTGCTTCAGGAGATGGATCCAGCAAAGCTCGTCGAAATGGCCATTTCTTTTGATAAAAGTTATTCCTTAAGCGAAGTGAAGCAATTGACACCTCCCGGTCTAATCCAGACCTGGTATTGGGTAGATACATACGACAACAAAAAATATTTAGAGCCTTATATCGATGGAAACGGAAATAAAAGTTACTCTACTCCCTTTTCAGAATCATGGGCTCATGGGTTTGGCATCTCTCCAACAGAACCAACAACGGAGATAACCGAACAAAAATTCCTGGATGCCTTAGAAATGGGTATTCAGTTAAAGGGTCAATACCATTATGATTTCAACCGAATCTACAACTATTTGAAGAAAGATAAAGAAAAGCCGGATGCGAGTGATGTTCGTATTCTGGGTGTGGTCGTTACCGGGACAGCTAAAGAACTTCAAGTCCTTATTGGGCAACCTTATGTAAGGGGAGCTACTTTAGGGGCTATAGTCGATAGATACTAATTGTTGAAGGTTTCTGCCTCCAGAAAACAACAAAAAGACCTGCTCTGGGAGCGGGTCTTTTTATATAGAGCCTAAGTAGGCATCTTGATTATTAGAGTTTTACAACATTCTCGGCTTGTGGGCCACGTTGGCCTTCTACGATATTGAACTCGACGCGGTCGCCTTCGTCCAATGATTTGTAGCCGTCTCCTACGATTGCGCTAAAATGTACGAATACATCGTTCCCGCCTTCGATCTCGATGAAGCCAAATCCTTTTTCTCCGTTAAACCATTTCACTGTTCCTGTTTGCATAATTCAATTACCACCTAATTTTTATTACATGTGTTCTTACTCTCAAAAAACTTCTTGCAAAATCTCTTAAAAAAATAAAAATTCACATATGGTACAAGGTTATTGTCGTCTCAAGAATAACCCTCTACGCTATGCGAATTCGTTAGGTGACTGCTTGCTTTCGATATATTGATTATAGCATGCTCAGGGGAAGATAGATACGACCACTATATGGCATATTTTCTTGGTAAGAAAGGGGCCTCCCTAAGATAGCCCCATTTAAGACGTAATCACAAAATAAACCTCTTATGAGATATCAACCTCTTGATCGTTGATCTTCGCTATCGCTAACTTACCTGTCGCGAAATGATTTCCTTCCACGCTTACGTTCTTACATGCTTTTAGCTCAATTGGATATTGCATCACATGGTGCGGTTCATAGGCTCCGCTGTTCTCTATTACATTATTCGCAAATGTGAGTCCGTCCACGGATAATCCATATATAATCCCCGTGTCAAAGGCAACAAACCGATTATGCTCAATCGAAATGTTACGATGGTAGTATCCCTCGAATTGTTCGGGATTTTCAATCTCTGGGTCAATATCAATGACCGCTCTCCCCCAGTCCGGACAGCAGTAGTTGCAGTCGATAAACTCATTATGACGAATGGACAACTGCTTAACCGCACCTGACTCAAACCAAGAGTTTGCATCGCCGGATACTTTGATTCCTGATCCAGGTACACTAATCTTATTATGCTCTACCAGGATATCGCCAGATGTTGTAAGCAATAACCCCCGTGCACGATTCGCCCGAATGATATTATGTGTAATGATCACGTCAGGAGCCCATGACAGATTTTCAACCACATCGTTTATGCGTACACGATCCGAGAGCGGCTGATCAAATGTGATGATCATATAATCCTTATTTAGGTACCTCACGTCTTTTACACTCGCACTAGAATATGTCTGTAGCGACTCATGACTAACAAAAGCGAATTCGTCACCACTTCCAGCAATCTCAATCCCTTTTGCCATACCATGGGCCAGTTCTATAAGGAGTTGATCATCACGCAAACGCTCGGTTATTTTGGCATAAATGCCATGAATATTACAAGGATCATCCAACTGATTCTCGAATAAACAATGCTCAATCCTAATCAAACCCCGACAATACACGAAGTGAGTGGCATCCGCTGTGGCTGATACAATCCGTTCACTCCCCTCGCGCAGCTTGACCTCAAAACGATGCAGATGAATACTGTCGCACTTCTGTGCGATTAGTCCCATCCCGGGGGCGTGATGTACACAAATCGTGTCGAGGTTGATGTGAGCTCCACCGTTAATAAAGAATGCCGGGTTCTCCCTTCTGCCAAATCGCAGAGCTACAATGTTCGCCACTCGTGGAATATATGGGCCAAGTCCATGGAATCTGATAACTCCCGGTTCCACTTCCTCTACATGCGTATCCCGCACTCGCCCCCATCCGAATCGATCACCACTTTGATAGGCAGGAGCATTTGTATTCGGATCAAATTCATTCATCCCCCACACAGGTTCCCATTTGCCAAACTTAAATTGAATCCGATTCCGTTCCAACCTGTAAGGTTGATGAGGCGATATTTGAACATCGAAGGAATCAGCATCCGAACGCGTGACTATCCCTTGTGCAAACATCGGTTGCTCCCAATCAATGACTAAGTTCTTAATGACAATATGATTGCTGTCCTCTACAACAAACGGAATCATTGGACCATGAAAAATAAACTCCGACCCCTGCCCATCCACCGTAAGGTTGTTCATTTGAAATATCGGAAACACAATTCGGCGCAATCCTTCCTGATCGTGGTTGGATATAAACAATTGCTTCTCATGAGCTTGATCTGGGTAAAAGTGATACTCCCCCTTCGGAAATACGAGTTCTGCTTGTTCAAACTGCCGGGAATGTTCCAGCGCAAAGATTACCGCTAAGGTATTGTCATACCCCTTCCCTGACTTCACTCCGAATTGATCCGCATGTATGATCATTAAATATCCCTCCGTCATCACGAATTGGTTGGTTTAATTCCCGTTTCGGTACTCTTGTGGTGTAATATCATTGTGCTTTTTGAAAAATCTTATAAAAGCTACGCCCGATTGATAGCCAACAGCATTGGATATATCCTGAATTTTCATATTCGTTTCTTTGAGCAGCTTCTTTGCCTTCTCATTGCGGAGGGAAGCCGTATACTCTGTGATGCCATAACCTGTGATGCTTTTATATAGACGTGACAGATAGGATGGATTGAGATGAACCTGTTCCGCAAGTTCGGTTAACGATATGCTCTTGTCCATATTCGTCTGTATATACTCCCGGACTTTGCTCACGATCATATGTACATTTTCGTCCAATTCATTCTCTTTACAGCGGAATATATACTGTGCCAGTTCCTGAAAATAGTCACTTAAATCTGTCCACGAGATGATCGTCTCTGTACCGAGCAATTTATCAGGAGCAACATGTTTCATAACCTTTGAGGTTAACTCATACCTATTCATGTAAGACATCATCAATGAAGAAATACTATGATAGACTTCCATCTTCAAGAAATCGTGGACATCCTCATCCATGATAATAGCAAGCAGTTCTTCCAATATTGCTGAAAAAGCCTGCTCTTCCCCATTTTCCAAATGGTAACCGAGTAAATTGACTTTTCTTTGAAGCGAGAATCCTGCTACCTTGTCTGAAGTCTCCACCTTATCGATCATTTCTTTACCACTGCCTTCAATTAGAAGCACTTCACTCTGCATTCCTATCTTCTTAGCTAGTAAGGTAATCAGTTGATCGAATCTCTCAGATATAGCTGTCCAATCACAAGCGGCATTACCGAACACAAAAGAAATAGGCAGTTTGAGTAAGTTTGAGCACACGTCTTGAACCGTTTCAAGCATTCCTTTTATTAAATAAAAGACCCGCTCCCATTCCTCATCATCGATAGGACCATCTTGCACCAGCCGTGGTTGAATGAACCAAACGATCTTAGAACGCTCATAAATTACGGCAGTTAACAACACCCGCTCACCTAAACATTCCTCAACAATATTCTGAACCGCATATAGAAGTGATTCTTGATCAGGTCTGATCGATACGGCACGCCAGCTGTCGATTCTCGCCACTAGTAAGTAAACGGGAAATCTACTCTTTAGAGAGATCCGCATATCTTCAAAATAAGGCTCGATTCGTTCGCGACTCTTCTCCTTCCCCTCTAGCAATGACAGCAAAAATTGCTTTTGCAGTGAGGGAATCGCTAACTGCATATATTGCTGTGCTTTCTCAATCAAATACTCCGATGCGAATTGCTCCTCGATCGCCTCAATCGCTTTGGACACAACATGAATAATCTTGGACTGCTCCTCTGTCTTCAGGATATAATCAAATGCCCCCAAGCTTAGTGCACTCTGCACATAGTTAAAATCGTTAAAGCTAGTCAAGAAGATGACTTTGCAGTTAGGCCACTGCACTTTAATGATCTCAAACAAAGCTATACCTTCTAGGTGAGGCATTTTAATATCAGATAGAACAATATCAATCCGGTTCATCTTAAGCACTTCAATGGCCTCTATGCCTGAATAAGCTTTGTATATTTCTAGATCAAGTGTTTCCTCATCTTGTAACAATTCAGCTAATCCTTCTACGATGATTGGAACATCATCAACAACCAATATACGATGCATATCAAGTATCCCGCCTGTCTATTATGATGATGTCCATTGAAAGTTTAGCGTCACCTTCAAGCCTCCCATACTCGACCGACTGAAAGATAGTCCGCTATCCATTCCAAACTTCAATTGAATACGTCTATGTACGTTTTGTAGGCCTGATACATCTTCCTGGTGTGACAACACAGATGTTATGCGTTCATGTAACCTAGTAATATCAGCATCCGAAAGCGCTGCACCATTATCCTCAACTGTAATCCTCAGAAACTCTTCATCTGCATCCGCACATATTCGCAATTCACCACCAGACTGACCTTTACCAAAAGCATATTTGTAAGCATTCTCAAGTACGGGCTGTAAAATAAGACGGGGTACAATCAAATCCTTACTTAACGGAACCTCCTCAGGAAAATGGGACTCCACACGACCTAAGAAACAAGTTTCTTGAATCTCTGCATACGTCCTGCTATGAACAAGCTCCAGTTCTAATGGAATCTCATCTGCACCGTCCCTGGTCATGAACTGAAAGTACTGACCGATGGAAAGCGAGAAGCGATAAGCCACCTCCATATCACCCGTTAGAATCAGCTGATTCAATACGAACAGACAATTATAGAGAAAATGTGGATTAATCTGTGATTGCAGTCGTTTTAACTCGTGCCGCTGACTGATGATTTTCTGCTCATAAACCTCATGTATGAGTTCATCCAATCTTCCTACCATCGAGTTATATCCCTGATATAAATAGGTGAACTCATCATTCCTTGTAGGCATGGGAATCGGATTCAAGTGACCTTGATAGTTTTGCCGGAATGAAATGAGTAATGTCTTGAGTGGTCGATGAAGGATGCGATAGATCCAGTAGGAGAACAAAATGATTAGCAGCAGCGAAGCTGCAAACAGCATCCATAATCTTGCTTCATACTTCTTCATACTCCCCAGAACGGCCTGCTCTGGTACATATACCACCATATGAGCTCCGATAAGTGACGAGTATTGATAAGCTACCATATAACGCTCCTTGTTAAAGGAAACCGATTCAATACCTGAGGATTCTGATTTGGATTTCAAATAGGATTTCAGCCGATCCATCCGTTCTACATCATCATTGCTACATTCCATACACCATCCCTCTTCAGGGTTCATAATGATCGCCTGACCATCAAAGGTTGGATAGATCGTTGAGAGGCTCTCATGTAGCTGGGATTTAGACAACTGGACACTTACAAGAAATAAAGGACCTGTCGCAGCCGTGCCCCCATAATGAAATCGAATCCACATATCTCCATTCCATTCCATCCAGCTTCCCTTGGATTCATTACGGCTTCTCATCGCATCAAACTCAGCGTGATCAATGGAAGTAAAGAAATTCTTGTCCGTAATTGTCCGATCAATGGAAGGAACGAACAGCTTTATTTCTGAAATCAGTGGACTAGACTCCTTCACCAAGGTAAGTCTGCGCTGGATAGACTTAATTAACGTCACCTTCTCATAGTCATTCAGGCTATTCCCGTTAATCGCCAGATCGAGCACATCTTTATCCAGAACAAATTCAGGTAACTGCTTCAAGATTCGTTCACTTTCAACCTGAAGTGCCTGAAGCGTATTGGCGCTTCGATCCATTATGGATTCTGAAATCTTGCTTCGCAGATCCTCCATTCCACTATAAATAATAGATAGCATAATGATAAAAATAGGAGTCAGGACAACAATAAAAGCAAGGACAAGCCGTGAGAATATGGATGAAGATCGGCGAAGCGGCTTCATATGTGTTATGTAATCTCCTTCCCTACATCACCACGGACCTATCACTCTTTTACGCTACCCATAACAATCCCCTTTACGAAGAAACGCTGGAGGAACGGATACACAAGCAATATCGGTAATGCTGCAATATAGATCTGCGCAGCTATACTTGTTCGATCCGATAATTGCTGGAGCAGCTGTGCTTCCTGAGCGCTTAAGAAGCGCGGATCCTTACTTATAATGATCGTCTGCAAGAATGATTGCAGTGGATAATTCGATGGATCATTCATCAGCAGCAATCCGTCAAACCAGCTATTCCAATGCCCAACCATACTAAATAAAGTGATTGTCGCTAACGCTGGAAGTGAGAGCGGAACGAATATTTTCCACAATATCGTCCAGTGGCTTGCTCCATCTATTCGTGCTGATTCGTCTATTTCCTTCGGTAGACCACGGAAAAAGTTTAATAAGAGAATCACATTAAAGACAGGAACAGCTGACGGGATAACGAGCGCCCAGATGGAATCCATTAGACCTGTTGATTTAATCGTCATAAACCATGGGATCAAGCCCCCGCTTAGCAGCATCGTTATGACAAAGATCCACACATACGGTGTTCGAAAACGAAAATAGGAAGACTCTTTTGAAAGTGGATAAGCTGCCGTAATCGACATAAACAGCTGAAGTGACGAACCTATCACTAAACGTTGGATCGATATCCAAAATGCAGACAAGTACTCCGGTTTATCAAGTATATTGAGATACGCGGAGAGTGTGAATTCAACGGGCCAGAACTTTACAACACCAGCCGATGCTGCTGCTCCTGAGCTAAATGAGAGTGCTAATATATGCAATAGCGGAAGCACGCAAGTTATAGATAACACGAACAAAAAGATATAATTACACACCGTAAATATTTTTCTTCTTGTAGAAAAGCGGTACATCATGTGTTCTCACCTCCGCAGCACTAGAAAATGCGATAATTAGCAAATCGATAAGCCATATAATATGAACTCGAAATCAATATCATCGACACAATGGATTTGAACAAGCCGACCGCAGTTGCAAGACCATATTGTGCCTGCAAAATACCAAGTCTGTAAACGAGCGTATCAATAATATCACCGGACTCATATACAGGCGCACTGTACAAATTGAAGATTTGATCGAAGCCCGCATTCAATATGTTACCAATACTGAGCGTAGCCATTAAGATCACAATCGGCAGCATACCCGGCAGTGTGATATGCCATGTCTGACGAAGTCTGCTCGCACCATCCATCTCAGCAGCTTCGTACAATGAAGGATTGATCGCTGTTAATGCTGCTAAATATACAATCGTATTGAATCCGAACTCTTTCCACACATCCGAACTAACGATCACGAATTTGAACCACTGATTATCCCCGAGAAAGAAGATCGGATCAACACCGAACACCCCGAGAAAAGAATTGACCAATCCCGTCGAAGGTGACAGCAGGTCAATGAGTATCCCACCCAAGATAACCCATGATAAAAAGTGTGGTAGATACACAAGTGTCTGAAAAGTTCTCTTGAAGAAGTTTTTTCTAACCTCATTCAGTAGCAATGCAACGAAGATCGGTACGATTAATCCGACAACAATCTTCATTGACGCGATGACAAGCGTGTTAATAACTACTCTTTTGGTATCCGGAAGATCCAGCAAATAGGTGAAATTATCCCACCCTACCCACGGGGAATGGAATATACCTTTCGTCGGTATGAATCTTTGAAATGCCATAACACTTCCAACCATTGGCCAGTAAGCATATATAGCCAGAAGAATTAAGCTAGGCACGAGCATGAGATGCAAGGGTAGCTTTTCATTCCGCAGTAACTTAAGCATCTATATCCCCTCCGTAAAAAATAACAGCTAGAAGAAGAGAATATTCGATAAACGAGTGAATCACCCATCTACCGAATATCTCTTTTTCACCGAAAATGTTTACTTGTTCACTTGCTCATACCATTCATTGACCTCATTGGTCATTTGTTCGCCACCGAGCTTCTTCCATTCTTCTACGAACTTATCAAACTCATCTACGGATGCTTTATCCATAATAATCTTCGTGAAGATTTCCTTTGTTTTCTCGTTTAATATTCCTTTCTTGTCGATCATGCTAGGTGTGAGTGGCCCGTAGAACTCATCCACTTGGAAACGACCCTCCTGGTTATATTGATCCATAATGGCAAAGGAGCCCCCAGGCTTACTGATTGCCCACTCGTTCCAGTTGAATAAATCGCCCTTCAAGTAATCTTGCACACGGTTATAGCGCGAACGTACTTCTGGATTCGTACCGAGCAGAGATGGATCCTTTGCTTCAATAGCTTTTGGTAAGAGCTGACCTGCATACAAGTTCTCATCTTGTGCAAAGAAGGTGGTTGGATTGATCTTCCACAGTAACGCGCTCTTATCTACACCGGATTTACCAAACATATAAACCTTGTTGCTATCATTCAGGTCCGTTTGTACTTCAACCCATTTATTAATAATCTTCATGACGGCTTCTGGATTTTTGGATTTCTTAGATACAGCGATATAACTGCTAACCCCTATATTCGTAGATGATTTAGCTGGTTTATCGTCTGCGGAAACAATCGGATAAGCCTCCCAATCCTGTACCAACTTATCATTCTGTACAGCTGCGGATTGAAGTGGCCAAATACTTAGCCAGAAAGCGCCATATGCCATACCAATCTGATTATTTACGACAAGCTCGTTCTCTTTATCCGCATCCTTAACAGCAAATTCTGGATCGATCAATCCTGCTTTATACATATCCTGCAGCTGCTTTAGTGCAGGCTTCATTTCTGGCATAATCGAGCCGAAACTCAGCTTACCGTTGCTATCCTTCACCCAGTAGTTAGGATAAGCGTGGTATCCATTGAAAAATCCTTGTAAATCATAAGCTCCGTTCGCAATAAAATCACTATTCAGGGCAAAAGCATAAGTTTTATCTGCTCCGCCTGGATTTTGCTTCGCAAACGCCTCAGCAATCTTGATCACATCTTGCATCGTACTTGGCTTAGGCAAACCTACTTTTTCAAGCCAATCTTTACGAATCCATAGGTAATTGGAAGAGTTATACGGATTATCCGTAGCTGGGATGGCCATAAGCCGACCATCAAAGGTTGCCGTGCTCAACTGGCGTCCTCCATCAAGAGTGAACCATTTCTTTGTCGCCTCTGTAGCATATTTATCAAAATACTCCGTCATGTCCATGATCATATCTGCTTCATACAACTGATTCATCTCAGCTGCACTGACTCTGAAAAAGTCCGGAATATCATTCGAAGCAATACTAATCTTCAGCTTCTCTGAGTATTTCTCCGCTACCCACTGGTTTTTAATGCGGATACCTAAATCTTTCTCATAAGCATCGTACACAGCATTCTTATCAATCGTTTCCCCTTCATCAAACTTAATGTTTGATATCGATCTTACGGTTGTTAGTTCGATTGGTGGATCATACTTGCTCATCGGATTGAAGTCAGCCGCATCCGCTTGATCAAGCGAATTGTTCTCCTCCGTTTTGTCTGGCGAGGCACTACTACATGCAGTAACAACAACTAACATAGATACCAAAGTAGCCAGTAATACGTTCTTAAAGAAAAGCTTCATACTTATCATTCTCCCCCTTTATCAATTCGGACGTTAAAGAAAACGCTTTCTTTTGTTCATATTATAGGCCCTTGCTTTCCAGCCCAGCAATATACGCATTTTGACTTTGTTATACTCAAATTTACCATTTGCTTTATAAACAATAAAAAAAGATCCACAGCCTTAAGGCTGTGGATCTTTTAAAGCTCTATATTAGAGTTTTACGACATTCTCGGCTTGTGGGCCACGTTGGCCTTCTACGATATTGAACTCGACGCGGTCGCCTTCGTCCAATGATTTGTAGCCGTCTCCTACGATTGCGCTAAAATGTACGAATACATCGTTGCCGCCTTCGATCTCGATAAAGCCAAATCCTTTTTCTCCGTTAAACCATTTCACTGTTCCTGTTTGCATAATTCAATTACCACCTATTTTTTATTACATGTGTTCTTACTCTCAAAAAATCTCTTACAAAATCTCTTAAAAAAATAAAAATTCACATATGGTACAAGGTTATTGTCGTCTCAAGAATAACCCTCTACGCTATGCGAATTCGTTAGGTGACTGCTTGCTTTTGATATATTGATTATAGCACGCTCAGGGGAAGATAGATACGACCACTATATGGGAATGTCATGTTTACTAGTGCAAGGTACAGCTCCAAGAGCCTCCCGTCTTCCATCTTCAGTATACATCTATAAAAAAAGCCGCTCAAGAGTGACCTCTTGAGCAGCATTTTCCCATGATTACTTGTTATTTATCGTAAACTTCTTAATATTTTCTTCAAGGTCCTTGGAAAGTCCCTTAAGCTGATTCAGATAACCAGCCACATTATCAATCGTTGCAAGCTGCTCTTCAGCCGCCGCAGATACATCTTGTGTGATCGCAGCATTCTCCTCGGTAATAGCAGAGATATTCGTGAAGACATCCATGAGGTCATTACGTTTTGCAATCATCACTTGGATATGATCGTTAACTTGTCCTGCCTTACCCATCTGGCTATCTACAGAGACCATAATATCATTAAAGACCGATTCTGTTTCCCGAACTGCGGTTTCCTGATTGATGAATAGCTCCCTAGAGGATCCGATCGCTTGAACGGCTGCTCCTACCTGGGTGTTAACATTCGTAATAATCTGCCCTATATCATTCACCGCAGAGGCCGATTGCTCCGCAAGCTTACGGATCTCGGAAGCTACAACGGCGAAGCCTCGTCCATGCTCACCCGCTCTTGCAGCTTCAATAGAAGCATTTAGAGCTAGCAGATTCGTCTGTCTTGAGATTTCAAGGATGGTGACCAGAATGGAACTGATCTCACCTGCACTGTCGTTCACGTCATTGATTGCCTGCACGGATTGCTCAGAGGATTGAAGCGTGCTATTAAAGCGACCTACCAATTCCTGCACAATGCCAATTCCCCGTTGATTCAGTTCACTTGTATGGTGAGCCAGTCTCAGTATTTCCTGTGTGGAGCCTGTAACCTGATCGATGGCTCCGCCGAGCTCCTCGACCTTTTCTGAGCCTTGCATAACCGTATTCGCTTCATCACTGGAGGCAGTGGAGAGCTGAATAATGGACTCCGTAATTTGTGATGAAGCCATTTGCGTCTGATCCATGCTGTCTTTTAGACTGACCGCTGACTGTGAGACGATATGTGCTGAACCAGAAATCCCACCGATCATCTTCTGAATGTCCATTTTCATATCATTAATCGCCCGGACCATCGTACCGACTTCGCTTTGCTTTTTCAACATCGATTTAGGAATTTCTGTTGCAAGATTGCCACTACCGATTTGCTGCAAATATGATACTGCCGCATTGATCGGCTTCGTAATTGCACCAGCTAATAACAAGGAAGCTCCCATTGCGAGAAGCGTAATAATCGCTGTGATAATGAAAATGATTTTTCGGATAGCATTGATGGATTCGGCAATTTCACTCTTGTCCATCATCGAAATATATTTCCATCCGGTTTCTGGTGACACATACACGCTTGCGGTGTAATTCTTACCATCCATCGTGATGTCAAAATTCTTATCCACCATCTTGTCGATCTCAGATAATTCCTTCACATTTAGATCTTTCAATGTTTTGAAATTCGTTTCTGGGTTCCTCGGATTTGCAAGAATCGTATCCGTTTGGTCAGCCAGTATAACATATCCGGTCTTACCGATCTTAATATCATTGATTGTTTTGGTCAGTGACTCCAAGCTTACATCCACACCTTGAACCCCGACAACATTCCCGGCTTTATCCTTGATCGTAACGGAAGAGCTGACAATCGGAACGTTTCCTGTAAAGGAAGCGTAAGCTCCAGAACGCATGACCTTATCCGGGTTCTCTATAGCCTGTGTGTACCAAGCTCTAGGTCTAGGGTCAAATTTCTCGTTCGATGTACCTTCCGGCCATTGTATGTATCCTCCATCCTTCGTTCCCATGTAAATATAAGCAACATTAGGATGCGTATTCGCGTAATTCAAAAAAGAGTTATAAATTTGCGATTCCATACCACCCTTTTTGGATGGGGTCATCTGTATAGTTCCGTCTTCTCCTTCTGCATCTATGTAAGAGGTAATCGAGCTATCAATCTTCTTCACAATAGGTAAATTCGCAAAGTATTCAACCGACTCATTCACCGTATTGAAATACAGGTTCATGGCACCACTAACCTGCGTGATTTCCTTGCGGGTAGCCTCATAGAAATTTTCTTCCATGTCTGTCTTTACTTTGTGGTCTACGGCTATGCCCAGCGATAGCGTAGACAGCACTACCAGAACAACCATCGTAACCAGTAGTTGAATCTTTAAATTCCACTGCAACTTCTTTCTCAAGATGTCTCTCCTCCGTTTTCTACCCTTAGATGTATTTTTCTCTATTACATACTATCGGCAGAAGATCATATTTTGTTAAATATTGTCGAATGAAAAATCGAATATTAGGTTCTTTTGTCGGATTCTATTCATTTTTCCGGGACTATGGACGATAGATACTAAGGGGGAGAAAAAAACAAAATAAGTACTACGAACTACAAACAGACATCAGGAGGTAGACACGTGAGAAACAAACTGTTTAATTTGAAAGGTCTACTAGCTATTTTGCTAGTCGTATCCTTGTTCCCGTGGAATCAGGCACAGGCCGAAGCGGGGGAAACAACATTTGATCCATTTGAGAAAAGCATTGAGGAAATTGCAAATGCGTTAAATAACAATACTATTACTTCGGAAGAACTGGTTGAATACTATTTACATCGTATTGAAACCTTTGATAAACAAGGCCCAACAATCAATTCCATCATTGCTATAAATGATAAAGCTCTTGAAACAGCACAAGCACTCGATGCTGAGCGCGCAACCAAAGGACCTAGAAGTAGCCTTCATGGTATTCCATTTGTTGTGAAAGATAACTATGACGTGGTGGGTATGCCTACAACAGCTGGATCCGTAGCTCTGAAGGATATTTATCCTACTAAAAACGCGTATACGGTACAAAAGTTGATCGATGCAGGTGCGATTGTTATTGCCAAAACCAATATGTCTGAGCTTGCTGCTTCTTACGGCAGACTAGGATATAGCTCCATGGGTGGTTTGACACTTAATCCTTACAATCTGAATCGTGATGCATCTGGTTCTAGCAGCGGTAGTGCTGCAGCTGTTGCAGCTAACTTTGCTGTATTCGGTCTTGGAACGGACACTTCCGGTTCTGTCAGAGGTCCTGCCAATGTTACCGGTCTAGTAGGAATTCGTCCAACGCTGGGCTTGACCAGCCGTGACGGTGTTATTCCTTCTTCTCTTTCCCTGGATGTAACAGGCCCTATGGCACGCAGTGTCAAAGATGTAAGTACCCTGCTCACAGCTATGGCTGGAAAAGATAAAGCAGATGAAGCTACAAAACACGCAGATAAATATGTTCAAGATTATGCTACTGCACTAGACGCTAATTCACTGAAGACAGCACGTATCGGTGTAGCAACGGATTTCTTTGGTGACAATGAAGAGATCGATGCTATTACGAACCAAGCGATTATTACGATGTTACATATGGGAACTTCTGTTGTTCCTGTTTCTTTCTCTGATCAAACGAAGTATCTCTGGACTCCAGTACTTGGACCTGTTGGTGATGCAGAATTCAAAAGCCAATTCGAAAAATACCTGAGCTTCATTCCTGGTAACGGTCCTAAGACACTACAAGAGGTCATCGATATCAGTGAATCTCCTGAAGTTATGAATTCAGCAACACCTGTAAACCCTGCACGTCTTGAAGGTTTGAAGACAGCACTTGCACAAGCAGATACCCTGAATTCCAAAGAATATAAGAACATCGTCAATAAAGAAATGCCAAAGACTCGTAAAGAAATCGAAAAAATCATGAAAGACAACAAACTAGACGCAATCGTATTCCCTACGATGTCTTGCCCTGCTTCAAACCGTTTTGACAAAGAAGATCCTAGCTATGACTGCAACGCTTACGACACCTATGCTGCTAGTTATGTAGCATCTGCTACAGGATTCCCTGAAGTTACTGTACCTGCTGGTGTTGTAGAAGCAGGCGTACCTGCGGGTATCTCATTCCTTGGCACAGCGTACAGCGAACAGAAGCTGCTTGACCTTGCTTATTCCTTCGAGCAAGCTACGCATGCTAGAACCGTTCCTGAGAACACACCTAAATCGACACAGTAATCCTTATTTACAGGTAAGTTTGTTCTCTCTCCCATTTCAACTTGCATGCTGAAAAAGATTATTGGTTAGTTACGACAAAGCCCCGCTAATGCGGGGCTTTGTTTGATTTATGTGTACAACTAGACAAAGAACCCCCGCAGCCATATGACTGTGGGGGTTCTCCTACTCAATATTAGAGTTTTACAACATTCTCTGCTTGTGGGCCACGTTGGCCATCTACGATATTGAACTCGACGCGGTCGCCTTCGTCCAATGATTTGTAGCCGTCTCCTACGATTGCGCTAAAATGTACGAATACATCGTTGCCGCCCTCGATTTCGATGAAGCCAAATCCTTTTTCTCCGTTAAACCATTTCACTGTTCCTGTTTGCATAATTCAATTACCACCTATTTTTTATTACATATGTTCTTACTCTCAAAAAAACTTCTCACAAAATCTCTTAAAAAAATAAAAATTCACATATGGTACAAGGTTATTGTCGTCTCAAGAATAACCCTCTACGCTATGCGAATTCGTTAGGTGACTGCTTGCTTTCGATATATTGATTATAGCATGCTCAGGCGAAGATAGATACGACCACTAAATGGGAATAGGATGCCGCCCTCTCCAATTGAAAGGACGGCTCCATCTGACGACTCCAGCCGCCTACTAGGTTACTACACCTGAACACCAGTCTGGTAATTCAGTAGCTGCTTAAAGGTACCCTTACTCTCCTGGGACAATTGATGATAGCCGCCTTGCTGGATCACACTTCCCTCTTCCATCACAATAACCTGATCCGCATTGCGGATCGTAGACAGGCGATGCGCAATAACGATAATCGTCATGCTACCTTTGAGAAGCTCTAACGCATTTTGAATAAGCTTTTCATTCTCACTATCCAGCGCACTTGTTGCCTCATCTAATACAAGAATCGACGGACGCTTCAAGATGGCTCTTGCAAGCACGACACGCTGACGTTCGCCCCCAGATAAACGGATTCCACGGTCCCCAATTACCGTATCGAGCCCTTGCGGAAGCTTGCGCACAAATTCTTCCGAAGCAGAGAATCTCAATGCTTCCCATAGCTCAGCGTCATCTGCATTAGGAGCAACGAGCTTCAAGTTATCCCGAATACTCTCATTAAAGAGGAAAGGATCTTGCGCAACATAACCGATAGCCCCGCGCAGTCCAAGAAGCTGCTGCTCATCGCGAAGCGATACACCATCGATCAAGACTTCACCTTTTTCCGGTTGAATGAGTCCCATGAGCATATCGATCAGTGTGCTTTTGCCGGCACCGGATTTACCTACAATTGCAGTCATGCGATTCGCAGGGATCTGGACATTAATATCCCACAGTGCATATACAGATGAATTCGGATCATACCGGTAATCAACATTCCGGCATTCGATGCCTTGCTCCATTCGAAACTCATGCGGTTTAGAAACAGCTGTCACATCCCCAAGTTCCTGACCGGTCTCATATTCCATCTGTAGCTTGCGCATGGCTTGAAACGCAGGGAAATTAGAAGCAAGCTGCTCCGTATTCGATTGAATACTAATAAACCTTGGCCACAGACGCGAGAAGATAAGAACAACGACAATCAACTGCTCTGCCGGTGTATGTAGCACCTCAAGCGCGAGATACACGAAGCCGGCAACCAATATAACCGAAGAGAGGCGATAGATGAGCTGGGACAAAGAGTTCATTTTGCCGAATTGGATGAAGTTTTGCTCCATTTTTCGAGATAGATTTTTGAACCAGTCAATATGAGACTTCTCGAGCCGATTGCTTTTGATATCCTTAATCCCATTGAAATGATCACTAATTCCTGCAAAATAATACTTAGACAACTCTGTTGTCTGCTCTCCAATATGCTTCGATTTCTTAATAAACCTTCGCCCGAATAGAGCAAGCAGCCCACCGCTAACGAGTACAACTAGCGTTAACATCGGTGACAACCATAGAGCAAGACCTATCTGTATTACCGTGAACAGTGCAGAAGTGATCATCTGTAAGAATAAAGAGGTTCCGTAATTGACTCGCCCGAGCTCGTTAGTCATAACATGGTTGAAGTCCGACTTTCGTCTGCGCAAGAAGAACTCCCACTTCGCCCGCAGTAATCCCTCATACGTCTCTACTCGAAGTGTACGAATAAAGCCCTGCAGAATTTTTCCGTTTAATAAGGTCTGACTCCGCTGAAGGAGTGCCTGTCCCCCAACGATCAAGACATATAACGCCAATATCATGGGCAGATTCAATTCAAACGACCACGAATTGATGAAATTCTGCAATGTGGAGACCAGCGGTATCCCATCCAGATTCGTTTCAAATACACCTATGATACTGAGGAGAGGAACGATCAGATAGATTCCTATGCCGTCAAGTAAACTAATGAACAAAGTCATTATCATATTTATGTATAGCTTCACGCCTGCGAAATGGTGCATTTTACGAATAAAATAAAATAAATCCTTCAATATACAAAACTCCTTGTGCGGATGATCCGTTCACCGCCTCATGGGCGATAGAGCCGCTCGCTGTACATCTTTTCCGAAAATCCCTACAACAGCATACCTCTCATGACCTTCTTTACCGGTAAGAATATACGGACCACTGCGAAGCCAGGCATGAGCAGCCATCTGCCCCTTGTCATCCCGTCCACTTCCCAGATAGAGTGTGCTCGGAATCCCTCTTCTCTCCAGCATCTTCATCGCGGCGACCGCCTTAACCATACATTGACTCTCCCATAAGGTTAGGCGGCTCATCACATGAATTGATCTGGAGATTTTACGTAGTAGCAGAAGATCCTGCTCCGTATAACCTGTAACGGGAGTCTCCTTCATGCGCTCGCCTAAAGATGGTGCTACCTTAGAGAAGGGAAGAAGCTTGAACACCCTCCCCCAGGCTAAGTAGAAATACGCTTCAAAGAACATTCGCTTCATATCTAAGGGATACGATATAAACTTGCGTAATTTTCTATAGAGACGCATTATTGCTGCTTCACCTGCACAAGCCCCTCAGTGATAAGCTGCTTCAAAAATGTCTGAACTTGCTGCTCGCATACCTCAGGTTCGATCTCATACTCCGTTACTAATTGCTCAACGATGCCCGTAACAGTCACTGGAGTAGAAGCCAGCTCCCAGATCCGGCCGCCGATCAGACCTAAGTTGTAATACTTTCCGTTCTCGATGCTCAGCATCACCTTTTCGCCATCCATATCACTTACTAGGAAACCTTCGGATTGTACGATAAGATCGTCCGCTGTGATGATTTCAACGCTCATGGACTTGAACCTCCCCTTAAACTATAACGATACAGTATGTATCAATTATAGCAATGGCGTGCCAATTTGTATACATGGTTTGTGAGGAATTATGGGCTTGTGGGGGGATGGGATCGGGAGAATACATTCTTCAATCTCTAACTGCTTCGATTAACTAATATGAGTTTTGAAATTGTCTTCTATATATGTACATCTAGTTGTGAAAGTCTTCTCTAACATTAAAAAGCAAGATACCTCCTTATTTAGGTACGTCTCATAAACCGCACAACTAAAAAGAACGGTCTCAATAAGAAGTATACAAAATGAAACCGTTTCGATAGCGGAAGCATGCTTGCATCTTTTGAACTGGGTGTAAATAACATACGTACATAGTGCAGCTTTTGTCCACTCGACATAAGTAAGAAGAAATACCAATCATGCTTCAAATCCATACTTTCAGTTGAATAATGGTTTCTTTCTATCCTTTTTATTACTTTCTCAAGTTGCTTCTTAGATTTCCCCATAGGAATTATTGTGCTAATTCCTACTGATATTTCTGATAACAGTAAATAATTTGATAAGAGGATTGCCTGCTGCACATAGTGTTTCACTTTATAATATTTCAGAATTTGTTGAAGTCTTTCAAAATTTATTGTGTGATTCTTTAGTAACCTGTCAATGTCCATTAACCAGCGGAGTCGAGACCATCCATGTCGTGATCCATGCTCTGAAAGATATAACAATAGGTCTTCATTTCCTAAATAATAATAGGTCTGATTCGAGATTGAAATTTCATTTTTGCGTTCCCAAAAATCTTTAAATGCAGGTGTTCCCCCTAGGTTTGGGTTCAAACGCCAGTGTAACTCAATTTCAGATTGATGCTCTGGATGAATGAATGATAGATGATGCGTCCTAATCAACCAATTATCTAACAATTGTTCACCTTTCATTTCATATCCGGAATCTGTTAAAATTTCAATTGATTTGTTTATATCGTCTACATCAACAAATACATCTAGGTCCTTTGAAGTTCTTCTTGATACATCACCATAAAGAGACAAAGCCAAGACCGGGCCCTTTAATATGATGAGCGGTACTTCATTCTCTGTAAATTTTCTACATAAAACTCCCATTTCTCTTGTTAGCTGAAGCATCTTAAATGCATTTTTGGTATATAGCTGTTGAAGTTTATCCATTATTTCTTGCGGGATTATTGTTGAATATGAACTTATGTTTTTTAATTTCAAGAAGACTATAGAATAGGCTCTATGATGTTTCACCAAATCAAGAAATGCACTCCAATCTATTCTTAAGCGAGATATTTCAGCTCCATCAACTTGTATATCATCCCGAAGACATAACAACATAAATTCAAATTCAGGTGAGCGATCTTTCGTCTTCATTTGTATGCCTCCAACCATTAAAATGACAAGATCGGGCTCTGTTCTTTTTGTCCTTTGTTCATATTTGGCCGCCCAACGGAATAGTAGATGAGTTCTGTTTCTGACAGTTCCATCTCACTATACAGATTTCGACCATCGATAAGAACAGGATGTTTAAGATAAGATTGAATTGTTTTGGGAGCTATATCCTGAAATTCTTTCCATTCGGTCAAAATACATAATGCATCCGCACCCTGAGCACATTCAATCGCACTATTAGCGTATTCTACATCAAGTGAAAATGATTGTTTGAAGTTCTCTGTAGCGATTGGATCAAAAACTTTCACCCTTGCATTCTTGTTTAATAAATCTTCAATAATTTCAAAAGCTGGCGATTCTCGAACATCATCAGTTTCCGGCTTGAACGCAAGTCCCCAAACAGCAATTGTCTTACCTGCTAAATCCATTACTGCTTCAAGCTTATGAATGATGTTAAACCTTTGATCTCGATTCACTTCAACTACTGATTTTAATAATTTGAAGTTATAGTCCATTTGCCCTGCTATTTGGATCAATGCTTGGGTATCTTTAGGAAAACATGACCCTCCGTAACCAATCCCTGCCTTTAAAAAAGAGGAGCCGATACGCTTGTCGTAGCCCATTCCTGAGGCTACTTGCGTCACATCGGCTCCTACTTTTTCGCAAATATTAGCAATTTCATTAATGAAGGATATTTTCGTAGCAAGAAAAGCATTGGAAGCATATTTAATCATCTCAGCACTGCGAATATCTGTAACCATTATATTATCCGTTAATGGGCTGTGCAGCTCTACCAATATACGCTTCGCCCGTTCACCGGATGTTCCAATTACTATACGATCAGGCTGAAGAGTATCCTGCACCGCAGTCCCTTCACGTAAAAACTCTGGAACGGAGGCTACTTCAAAAGGGTGCTTGGAGTTAGCCTCAATAATTCCCTGAATCTTCTCATTAGTGCCAACCGGTACGGTACTTTTCGTTACAATAATTTTAAAACCGTTTAAAGACTTTCCAATTTCCATTGCAGCCTGCTCAATAAAACCTAAATTGGCTTGGCCGTTAGGTAATGAGGGGGTACCAACAGCGATGATAATAATATCAGACTTCTGTACAGATTCTGTCAAATCTGTTGTGAATCTAAGACAGCCTTTTTCTTTATTTTTGGCTATGAGCTCTTTCAACCCTGGTTCATAGATGGGTACTTCCCCATCATTAAGCAATTCGACTTTTGAGGATATTTTATCAACACAAACAACCTCATTCCCTAACTCAGAGAAACATACTCCTGATACTAAGCCAACATATCCGGTTCCTATTACACTGATTTTCACTTTCTTATCCCCTCTCTACGGTACCTTGCCACATGTCCTAATTGCTATGCTACACAAGTTGATCAACAATCTTAACAATGTTCCTTTTATGCCACTCGCTATCTCCGTTCCAATTTCTTTTCCGTCTTGCAACAAGCCTTGTAAATGTATCCTTGGCATTCATACTTTTTAAATGTTCCCATGACATAAGTTGATATGGGTGCCTACCGATAAGCGAATTAATCGTATTCTGATCTTCAATCATTACATCTCTATTCAAGAGTAATAAAGGTTTGAAAAGTGATACCGCCTCTCCCACAGTTCCCCAACCAGGTTTAGTAACTATGACATCTGCAGCAGCAACATAATTTTGAGACTCCGTATAAGAAGGCGGTATCGAATGAATATTCTTACCTAACATGTTCATATTGCTAGACACCACAAATTCACATGAATCATCTTTCCACATCTTCAGAGAATCAAGACCGCCCGCCTGAATGCTCATACCAAGGGCAAAATAGATAATGTATTTATTTCGTTCCGGATTCAACTGATTGATTATGCGTTGAACCTCATTTACTTCAGGCTTCCGGCAGTAAAAATCTGCTTCTATCGACACTACTCCCTTACACCAACGTGGTTCATTGGAGCCTGCTAGACTAATGAAATTGTCCATTTGGGAATATGCGCTATATAAGGGTTGAAGATATTTATGATCAAGCATATTTCTATACGCGGTATACCATGTGAAATTAGAAATCCCCAAACTCTTGACCTTTGCGATCCTTGCAGCGGCAATGGGAACGGGTGATATGTCAGATATCACCAGATCTGCTTGTTCACTAGCTATGAATTCAGCCTCACTTTGGATCTCAATAGGTAGTGTCCGCATATAATCTAAGTACTTTGATTTAAAAAAAGTTAGGTCGGTGTCTATAGAACCATTCTTTAACACATACCCCAGATCAGAGTCGCATTTATGATAATGAATGTTATCTGTGATTTGGCACTTCAATGATTCCTTGATAAATGGAAGTGTTTTTTTCGAACAGACTATTATTCGATATTTTTTCGGCGCATACTGAAGCAATGAGCGAATTAAGGCAATGCTGCGTGTTGCATGACCATAACCATAATCTGAGATATAATAGCAAATTGTTTTCATAATATATTAGAACATCACATTTTTATGCAGTGCTCAGCCATTTCACACCAACTCTGATAAAGCTCTATTAGTTGATTTCTTTCCTGTTCAACACCGCTCTGTACTACAATAATCTCCAAATTAGATAAAGCACGAATACTATGTAGAGTCTTCATTGGAAGATGCAGAATGTTGCCCGCCTTTACCCGCATAAAATTACCATTCTGAATAAATTCTCCGTCTCCCTTTACAATCGTCCATACTTCTTCACGGCTAGAATGCATTCGATAGCTTATATTCTTACCTTCTTCAATACCTATTCGTTTAGTTATTACACAACGGCCGTCATCATAAGTCTGATCATCAAGTATACGAATCCATCCCCACTGTCTCTCTTCGTACATTGGTCCCTGATTGAAATTAATAAAATCCTTTATACGCGGGCTTGCACTTTTATCTGTTACGAGAATTCCATCAGGACTTGCCGCAACTACAATATTGGATAATCCAACAATGGAAACAGGAATGTCAATTTCATTTATAAGATGTGTATTCTCGCAATCATCACTAATAATTCCTCTTCCTATTTGACGATTTTGCATTTCCTCGGTTAATGTATTCCAGGTACCCAAGTCCTTCCAGTACCCATCATAAGAAACGACAGCTATTTTTTCGGCTTTCTCTACTACTTCATAATCAAAGCTAATTTGGGGCAACATCTGGTATTGCTGACACATTCCTTCATATTGAATAGGCAACCCCCTACCTTGGAGTAGATCAATTAAAAAACGTAGTTTAAAAGCAAAAACACCGCAATTCCAAAGTGCATTCTGAGTTATTAACTGTTTCGCCATCTCCTCAGTTGGCTTCTCCTGAAAATGACTCACAGCAAGATAATCAGATTTTTCTGAATCGTTGTTGTTCAGATGAGATTCAAACGGAATAATATAACCATATTTTGAAGACGGGTAGGTTGGCTTAACTCCTATAAGTGCAAGTTCAACATTCGAATGGTTTAACACGTCCTCCAGTTGCTTTACAACATTAAAGAAGGAATTCTCTACAAAGGGATCTACCGGCAATACGCAAACGACCTCGTCTAAGCTAACCCCTACATGGGAATAAAGATATGTTGCCGTCAAAGCAATTGCTGCAAACGTATCCCGCCGTTCAGGTTCAATGATAAGAGGAATGTCCATACCAATCTGGCTTTGCATAATCTCAATTTGAGTTTTACTGGTTGCAATATAACTGGATTCTGACAATCCATTCGCCGCGATCTGTCCCCAAACACGTTGTACCATGGAGACTAGCTCATGCTCATCGTTCTCTAGAACCTTAAGGAACTGCTTGGATCTCGCATCATTGGACAATGGCCATAATCGTTTGCCCGATCCTCCGGACAACAATACCAGTTTCATTCCTTTATCCCTCCTCCAAATTAAAAGGAGCCTCTTTCCAGAGACTCCTTTGTCATTACTATATATTTTTTGTTTTTTCTATAGGTTTTTAAAAACCGATATACATATACCGGATTGTTATAGGCATAACGTTTCCATAATCTTTTAGGTTCTTTTAATAAACGAAACAACCATTCTAACCCAAGTTTTTGGAAGATTAATGGCGGTCGCTTAATACTTCCAGTAATAAAATCAAATGCTGCGCCAACCCCTATCATAATTCCATTAATTCGATCTCTGTGATCGTACATCCAATACTCTTGCTTCGGGCAACCAAGACTTACAAAAACAATATCTGCTTCAGTTGAATTAATCATCTTCACAACTTCAGCATCTTCTTCCTCTGTGATCTTTCTGAAGGGTGGAGAATGATGGCCTACAATTTCAATACCTTCGTATTGCTTAAGCAACTTTTGGGTTAACTCCGCTAGAGTATCCTTTGTTCCACCATAAAGGAAAATTTTATATTTCTTCATCTTAGACAACTCGCACAATTTCAACATCAGATTTGGACCATCAACTCGTTCCTGTCCCGCATACCCATATGACTTTAGTGCCCAAACCAAGGGCATTCCATCCGGGGTACATAACCCAGCTTGATTCAACACTTCTTCAAAAGTGCTATCATTACTCGCAGTTACAAGCGAATGTGTGTTGCATATGCAAACATACTGCTTATGTTTTTCACTAATCCAAGCTTCGATTGCCGAGATCGTTTCATTAAAACTCAATGTTGAAATATTAGAATTTATAATTTTTCCGACTCTATATTTTGGCTTTTGCTGTACGTCCATTATTATTCTCCTTAATGACGCTTCTATATATATCTTCAAGCAGTTTATAGTTTATTTCTTCTGTATAGTTATTCTGAAATACCTCGATAACTTTTTCCCGCATGCTGTAATAATCCTTATAATTAATGGCATCGCCAATAACCCGCTGTATATCTTGAATATCGTCATGTACAAAATGAAAGCCTGTTACTTCATTATGCACAACCTCTTGTAAAGAACCTATTTGGCTGCAAATTACAGGTGTACCTACTGAATAAGCTTCAACTATAGTCATGGGAAAACCCTCATACCAAATTGAAGGAACTATCAGATACTTTGCATCCTTCATATATTCTAATACCTTATTAGACGGCTGGTTACCTACAAACTCCACATTCTTGTGTGCATATAACATAGACAACTGTTCTTTTTCCGGCCCTTCCCCGACAATCAGTAATTTCATGTTCTTCTGATCCTTAATATGTTGCCACGCTTCTAATAAATTTCTCACACCTTTCTCAGCTGATATTCTGCCAACGTACAATAAATAATTCTGATTTATGGTTCTCATTGACTCGGTATTATCATTAGTCGATATAAAATTTGGCTTTACAGTAATCTTATCTTCTGGTATACCACCCTCAATAAATTTCCTCTTTGAAAACTCAGTTAGCGCTATATACCGATTTACCTTGTTACCCCACGTACCCAACATTCTGTTTAAAGAAATCATTGTAACAAGAGGTACTGTCTGCACTCTAGATCCTCGATAACAACCATTTATCACTGAATTAATTAATGACCCAGTCATGCATTTCTCACATACTTTGTTTTCTCTCAAGAAGGTTGCTGCTGGACACATTAATCTGTAATTATGCAAGGTTTGAACTACAGGTATATTTAAATGATTACAGGCGTAGTAAATTGACGGGGAGATTATCGGAAAAAAATTATGGACATGAACCACATCAGGTTTCATGTCCATAAGCTTTTTCTTAATTCGTTTATACTCAGTACTCGACCAAGTTGCGTCCAATGCCATTTTCGCTTTATTCATTAAAGTTTGATTATTAATTAAATCATTATGTACTGTATATAACTCTACTTCTATTCCATTCGATCTTAATAAGGCTTCTTCTTGAGCGAAAACCTTGTCTTCCCCGCCGCCTTGCTGATAGTAATTATGGACAAGTAAAACCTTTTTCAATTTGATCGCCTCACATCAGTGTTTAATCTGCATTAACATTCTTTCCGCGATATGGTCCCATGTGGCCTCTCTCACAGTTTCTGCTGCTGCTTGTTTAATTTGTGCAATTAGTCCACTGTCATTAAGCAATCTTTGTATCTCAGATATCCACAATGATACATCAAACTTATCTATTATCAGTCCATTAATATTATGTTGAATAAGAGTTGATGATCCACCGTTTACCGATGATATTATTGGCACCTGAAAATGCATACTTTCTAACAACACCATTCCAAAAATATCATAGTTTGTCGGAAATAACATTACATCACTTGATTCATAAATTCTCCAAAGATCTCTTTGTTCAATTTTATCAAAATAAATGATACTCTCTTCAAGATTGTTACTTTTAATAAAGTTCCAATATTTTTTTGTATCGTCCTCTCTCCCTGTACCGACGATAATCAATCTTATTTCATTGTTAAGTGTTAATATATTTTTTAATATATTTAATAGAAAGCTTATATTTCTTCGTTCTTCTAACACGCCAATATATAACAAGACTTTTTTATCTTTTACTTTTTCTAATTTAGATTCTATTTCTTTATTTAAATTAATTCTTTCATCAATATGTTCAGTATCCAAACCAACACCTAAAGTAATAACATCTTTAAAACCCTTTTTCATTAAGTAATTATTTGCCAGATCAGATTTAGAAAAATTCAGTTTTATATTCTTTCGCATCCTCGGCAAGAAAAATGAATCATATAATAACTGTATTTTTTTATTACTATTATCTCCGTATGGCCCATGATATAGGACTAATTTTTCGGGACATAAATTTGACAAAAAAAACGTCATTATTTGATTGTATTCAGTTGTTATTATTAAATCATACTCATCCAAAAATTTCTTTCTTAAAACTTTTGTAAAAATACCATTATTCAAAAATTTCATACCATTCATCCAAAGTATTCTTAGTTTATTATTTCTAAATTGAAACACTTCTTCAATCTTCAATTTATTATTGTTATCAAAATAAATAACATCACAATCGAATCCTTTCTTGATTAAAGCCTTTCCGAAGCCTATTTCTTGTAAGTTATATGATTTTGGATTTACTTTGTTAGCAAAATTTCTAATATACAATACCTTGGATAACATAGCCCCACCCTAATTCATACATTATTTATGATATAATCAGCTTTCTATACAATTTAGAACCTTACTATTAGGTCTTTATTGGAAATACATCTTCATTATTGAATCCTCTATTTATATTTCTGTGCTCCATTTCTGTTATTGCTGCAAAGAACCATACAAATGAAACTGTTGCGTAAAACATATCAAAAGTGTTATATACAAGCATAAAACCACATATCTGAAACACTGAAAGCAAGGTAATTAACGCAAGGGTCTTGATACGTTTTTTTCTTGTAATCCTCATTAAAAATAACATCCTAAAAACAATTAGTATAAATGGAAGAAGAATTGCTGCAGTTCCCACATACCCAACATCAACTAAAAATCGAACATAATCATTATGGGGCTGTATGAGTCCTAGATCATTATCTATCATAAATTTCTGCGACCATCCAAACCCGTGACCAAATACAGGCGCCTCTTTTACTCGTTCCAGCAAAAAAGCAGATACTATCCCCCTGTGCTCTTCAGTACCTGCCCCAAATACTAGTCTTTGCTGGATTTCCCCCCACGAAAAAACAATAAGTCCTGCTGCCGCAGCCAAAAGGATTGAAAATATAAGGAACCTTTTTTGCCATAGTAAAAGAACTATTACAGTAACTCCGAAAATAGCCCAAGCACCACGGGAAAAACTGAGTAAAACTAATGCCATAATTGCAATGATCATAGCGATATTTTTAATTCCGAGTTTCTTTTCAGTTTGTCTCAAAGTCATACAAACAAACAAGAAATCAAACATAATAACCATAAACATGGAAAAAGTATTTCTTGAAGGTGCTAATCCACTCGCTCTGACAACATCAAAAAGAGAATTTTGTGCGATGAATAACTGATACATGGATACAAAAAAATTAGCCGCAATGAAAAAAACAATCCATGTTTGTACTTTCCCCCAATTAATTTCTTTATAATACTTAACTGTTATTAAAAACAAAATAAATGGAGTATATATTTTCAAAAAATAAAAAGCATCTGAGAACGATGCCGCCTTATAAATACTTATACTCGTCAGACAAGATATGATGAGTGTAATCTTTACATAAAAAGGTGTTATCACTTGTTGATCCTTTGAAAGTAAAAGTAGCAACCCAACACCAAATAAGAATCCACACTTTACTATGTTATCTATTGATCCAAAATCAATAGACGGGAAAAATCGAGAAATTCCAAATCCAATATATATAGGAGATAGAAAAATAGAAATAAAAATATAGTTTTTGGGTTTTAGCAAAAAAGGTGCTAGTAATAAGGGAATCATTATAACGCTAAACACCGGATATACCGCAGATAGAACTATGCCAACAGAGGCTAGAATTAGAGCGTTGTTAGAGTAAGTAAAATAAGATGATACATTTTTAATCATCGATTCATCACCATATTTTTAGTTTAGATGTAAATTACCACAAAAGTTAATCATGATAATCCCATCATTTTATTTTTTAACATATCTTCATTCATCTGCATTGAAAAATGACTATAACCACTCAACTGAAATTTTATAATGTTCGCAACCGACTTGGTTTTTATCCCTACAGGGACAAATCTATACTTATAAGATGCTATTTTATTGTTATGTTCTTGAAACAATATATCTTGAGCGTAATTTCCCCATCGATCCATTGGCATTAAATCTAATGTCATACCTGCCTGAGCCGAGGGGAGAAGCATATTAGAACCATGAATACCTATTACCACCTGACTTTGACTGTATATCTCACAAGTAAGAATTTCAGTCTCTTTATCAAAGCTTGTAGTTCTACAATCATCGATCCAGCCCGGGAAAGTCCCTGTATCCCCTAAACCAACAACCGTGAATAAATGATTGGGAAATGATTTTCTCAACATCTTAAACAATCGAATCACTTTCCAGTATTGATAATATAGTATTGGTTTTGTAAATTTCTTTAAGTTTGGATATTTCTGAACTACTTTGGAAACATAGTAATTATTGATCCAAAAACGGTCTTCTCTCCAAATAAATGATACTCGCTGTTGTGCAGTAGCTTCATATCTATAACTTGAAACACCCGTAAACTGCTCAATATTAAATTTGCTTGGATGTGAATAAGCATGACTGACATAGACTTGTTCAAAACGTTCAAGTTCATTAGTTATGCTCTCGTTTAAGGATGGATAATAGTTTCTTGCATTACTAAAAGAAATATTAACCGTCCAAATTTCAGCAACAAAATCAGGAACCATCCATTCTAATGCTTTCTGGACTATAACAATAAGAGCGAAGTCAGGGTTATTCTCGAATTCTCGCTGTGCATTGAGCAACTTTAGTAGTGAATGACCATAAAGATAGTCAATACAATTTAAAATAATAACCCTTTTATGTTGGCTCTTTCCATTGATCTTGACAGCTATTTTAGTATCTGAAGTTGGATTCTGTAATGATTCTCTAAAAGGCTCACCTAGCCATTTCCTTGCCTTTTCATTCCCTGTTAGTACATATCCAGATAAATCAACTTTATAAGGTAAATATGTTGCATGCCCTACACTCAGATCTTCTATATTTTCTTTATTACATCGTTCGCAGATGGTATGCACACAAACATGAATTCCTTGCCATATTATTTTGTTGTTATAGACAGGCTGAGAGCAATAATTACATACTGAATGATGATCTATTACCGGCTTAATTTGAATCATTTCGATCTCCAACCTTCATTTACATAGTTTTGAATTTCCAAAATGTCATGATTGATCTTAGCATTAATAATAAATTGCCTCTAATTTTGCCTTTGAAAAACAGATCACTGATAAATATAGAAATGGTAAACGATAAAATTGTCGCAACAAGGGATCCAGTGACCCCCATTACCGGAATTAACAAATAATTTAAAATGATGTTTGTTCCTGCTCCAACGACTGAAGTAATTAAAGTGTATTTAAATAAGCTTTCATTCGTAATAAACAGACTTTTTGCAACGCCAAAATTCGTGAAAAATAATCGAATAGCAAATAGCGATAACAAGGAACCTGCTTGTGAATAGTCCATGCCATATAATACAATTACGATTTGATCAGATAAAAAATATATAGGAATGGCCGTTATTAAAAATAAAATGAACATCATTCTATACACATTAGATAGCGTTCTTTTATATTCAACTTCACTAGCCAATTTAGACTTCGTCACTAATGGAGCATAGGCAGTAGAAATGACTACTGGAATGAACCCTAAAACTTCAATGAGGCGTAGAGCTACCGAGTACTGCCCTACAGCTGCATCACCTAACATTTCACCAATCATAATTTGATCAATTCTAGCCTGAACAAATATCGCTGATGAAGATAATACTAAAGGCCAACTATGGGTCATGAGCGATTTAGCTCTGCTAGGACTTAGTCTCCAACCGAGTAGATGTTGCTTTTTCCTCTTATAGAAGTACAATAAAAGCAAACTTCCTACAATAAATTCAATATGAGCACTGACGGCAACGAATTCAATCGAGGCGTAATTTAGTAATAATATTATTTTGATAACACAACTAATTATGAAAGCTATGTTTTTTGCTATAACAGTATATTGGGGTTGCATTTGTGATCTAAACCAATAGTCAATAACATCAAATAATTGAAATATGGAAGCTGTTGCAAGGATTAAATTGATAGCTTTTATCGTTGAATCATCTGGTCTCAGCAAAGAAATACCTATATACGATGCTGTGACTGCAAGTAAAGTCCCAACAAATTTCAATCCAATAGCTGTACCTAAGATTTCTCCAGCCTTAGAATTGTCTTTTACTAATTCACGAACTACAATTGCATCAAATCCTAAAGTCGTTAACACCAGGAACATACCGAAAAATGATTCTGCGTAATTCCATTTCCCTAATTCTTCTGGACCTAAAATTCGAGCCATTATGACACTAACGCTTAAACCTAAAATCATTCGAATAATTTTATCGCCAAATAGCCAGGTTGCATTTGCTAATAGGGTTCTTTTTACGTTTATTTGAACAGCTGCTTGTGACATATGATCTTGCTCCAATTGTTAAAATTAAAAAGGTTACCTCAATGAGAGATAACCTTTAAATTATTATTTTTATACCATTACCGCATTATTATGACTTTGCTGTACTCTTATAAGATCCGCATCTACCATCATTTGAATCAACTCTTTAAATCCGACTTCAAGCTCCCAGCCTAATACCTCTTTCGCCTTTGAGCAATCCCCCAGCAAGAGATCAACTTCTGCAGGGCGCACGAATTCAGGATCAATCACCACATAATCTCTATAATCCAGTCCTACGTAAGAGAAAGCAATCTCAAGAAGTTCCTTTACCGAATGCATTTCTCCGGTAGATATTACGAAATCATCCGCCTCTTTTTGCTGTAGCATCAGCCACATTGCTTTTACATAATCTCCAGCAAATCCCCAATCTCGAAGAGAATCCAAATTCCCCATCCGGAGTTCGCTTTGAAGTCCTAGTTTAATTCTAGCAACAGCATCAGTAACCTTTCTTGTAACAAATTCAAGTCCACGTCTTGGCGATTCATGGTTGAACAGAATACCAGAACATGCAAACATATTGAAACTTTCTCGATAGTTCACTGTTATCCAATGACCATATACTTTTGCAACACCATATGGACTTCTTGGATAGAAAGGGGTTGTTTCTTTCTGAGGAGTTTCAACCACTTTCCCAAACATTTCAGAACTTGATGCTTGATAAAATCTAGCCTCTGGCTTCATAATTCGAACAGCTTCCAACATGTTCGTAACAGCAATCGCAGTATACTGTCCAGTCGCCAAAGGTTGCGGCCAAGATGCGGCTACAAATGATTGAGCAGCTAAGTTATACACTTCATCTGGATCCGATATTTTCACGGCTTCAATGAGCGATGCCATATCGGTCAGATCTCCTGATATCCATTTAATTCTATCTTTAATATGTTCCACATTCTCAAAATTGGGAGTGCTTGTGCGTCTCCGAAGCCCATATACCTCGTAACCCTTTTCTAATAAAAATTCAGCTAAATAAGAACCGTCCTGCCCGGTTACTCCAGTGATTAACGCTCTTTTCATGTTTAACTCCTCCACAACCTAGTATTATTGTTCAATCAAATATTCATTTTTAAAGGACTGATATACGGAACGTAATCCATCTTCTAATGAAATTTTGGCTTCCCACCCAAGATTATTTATCTTTGTGACATCTACAAGCTTTCTAGGAGTTCCATCAGGTATAGAACTATTGAATACAATTTCGCCCTGATATCCGACAATAGACTTAATAAGTTCTGCTAGCTCTTTTATAGAGATGTCATTTCCGACACCTACATTAATAATTTCACTATCATTATAATGATTCATCAGAAACAAACATGCTTCTGCCAAATCATCTGAATGAAGAAATTCACGTTTTGGACTTCCAGTGCCCCATACCTCAACAGTAGGAATTTTATTTTCTTTAGCATCATGAAATTTTCGTATCAATGCAGGTAGTACATGTGAGGTTTTCAGATCGAAATTATCATGTGGTCCATACATATTAGTTGGCATAACAGATATGTATTTCGTTCCATATTGGCGATTGTAAGATTGGCACATATTTATCCCTGCGATCTTAGCAATTGCGTATGGCTGATTCGTTGGCTCTAGCTCTCCTGAGAGTAGATATTCCTCTTTAAGTGGCTGTGGGGCAAACTTAGGATAGATACATGTAGAACCCAGGAATAAGAGCTTCTCGACATTATAACGATAAGCTGCATCAATAACGTTCGTTTGGATTAATAAGTTATCTCGTATAAAATCAGCCGGATAATCATTATTAGCCGCGATCCCCCCCACCTTTGCAGCAGCTAAAAATACATAATCAATCTTTTCTTGCTCAAACAGACGATCTACTTCTTCACGATTCCTTAAATCCAACTCTGAACTCGTTCGCAAAACTAAATTATGATATCCTTTGCTCTGCAAGGCCCTCAATATAGCAGATCCAACCAATCCTCTATGGCCAGCAACATAAATTTTTGAATTTAATTCCATATATGATTAGTCCCTCCCTTGTTAAAAAGCATCTTTAGAAAAAAACATAACTTTTACTGTTTGCAAAATAATTCTCAAATCAAAAATGAATCCTCTTTTTTCGATATAACGTAAATCCAGTTCCACCATCTCATTGAAACTCAACTCACTTCTTCCACTCACTTGCCATAAACCTGTGCATCCTGGAATAACCCTAAGTCTCAATTTGTCATAACTACTGTATTGGTCAACTTCTCTCGGTAATGCGGGTCTTGGCCCTACAAGCGACATCTCGCCACGAATTACATTCCAGAGCTGGGGTAGTTCATCCATACTAGTCTTACGAATAATCCTTCCGATTTTTGTTATCCTAGGATCTTCTTTCATCTTAAACATCGCACCGCTAATTTCATTCTGAGCTAGAAGATTATCCAACAACTCTTCAGCATTCGAGACCATAGATCGGAACTTGTACATCCGAAATGGCTTCTCATCCTTACCGATGCGTGTCTGATAAAAAAAAACAGACCCTTTTGGGTCCTCTAGCTTTATTAATATAGCTAAGACTAAAAAAACTGGAGTTAGCAAAATGAGGCCGATCAGTGCGCAGATGAAATCTAAAATCCGCTTGACCATAAGATACAAGACTCTAGGTTTCCCCTTTTCAGGGGTGTAATTTGTATAAATCGAGTTCCCCTCGAGTACAACTTCTATTTCGTTTCGTTGTTGCGGAGTGGGAGACACTTATCTTCACCTCATTAACGATTTATTTTACTAAGATGCTCTCGTTCAATAATGGCTTCCATACCTTGCAGCAATGGTTTTCGAAGTTCATTATTCTGCAGTGCAAAATCAAGGGTAGTCATAATAAATCCAAGTTTCTCTCCCACATCATAACGAATCCCCTCAAAATCGTAAGCATACACTCCTTGGCTCATGTTTAGTTTCTGGATAGCATCTGTCAACTGAATTTCCCCACCGGCACCTTCCTCTTGATGCTCAAGAAAGTCAAATATTTCTGGCGTCAATATGTATCTTCCCATGATCGCTAAACGGGATGGAGCCTGACCTGCTTGAGGCTTCTCTACAAAGTAATCCACTTCATATAAACGATCGAATCTTTCTAATGGAGCAACGATCCCATATCGCTGTGTTTGCTCGAAGGGTACGGTTTGAACACCAATTACTGATTTCTGCAATTTCTCGAACTGCTCCGCGAGTTGTCGTATGCAAGGTTTTGAGGACTGTACGATATCATCCCCGAGGAGTACAGCGAAAGGCTCATCTCCAATGAAGTTACGAGCACACCAAACAGCATGACCAAGTCCCTTGGCTTCCTTCTGACGTATATAATGAATATCTACATTAGAGGAGCGACGCACTTCATCAAGCAGATCAAACTTCCCTTTGCTAAACAAATTGTTTTCTAGCTCAAACGCATGATCGAAATGATCTTCAATGGAACGTTTACCTTTTCCTGTTACAATGATAATATCCTCAATCCCTGACGCTACTGCCTCTTCCACAATGTATTGAATTGTAGGCTTATCCACAATCGGAAGCATTTCTTTCGGCATCGCTTTCGTAGCAGGTAAGAATCGCGTCCCTAAACCGGCAGCAGGAATAATTGCCTTTTTAACTTTCCTCATTCTTCATTCACTACCCATCTCTATTTATTCTTGATACACATATCAGGATGATACTTATGTAGTAGAAAAGCCTAGCTGTGTACTTCTCCACAGAAAAGGACATAGCTAAATTTTCTAATAAGGGCATTCAACCCGTCCTCACATCACACCCTCGACAATAATGTCTAAGGTCCTTAAGACCCACAGCGTGACCGAGTGTCTACAGTGAAAGAGGTGCAGTAGACATTACCTTTGCTTCTGAGGCTGTTCAGCCATTAATTCAGAGATAATCTGTTAATTACTAGGACTACTTCACATCTTTATTAATCACTATGCCTAACATTCGTGCATTGACATGATCTAGTTGTTCTTTTGCTTTCTTCAGATGATCTTTCCTCACCTTGCCCGAAGCAACGATCATTACAACTCCATCACACAACGCGCTAACGATGACACTATCGGATACTGAGAGAACCGATGGTGTGTCGATGAGAATCACATCATATTGCTGTTTGAATAGTTCTAATAACTCTCGCATTACTACTGAATCCAAAAGCTCAGATGAGTTTGCAGGTATCGGTCCGGAAGGGAGTAAGAATAGCTGGTCTATGATCGTTTCTTGGATTGAATCTTCTACACTCGTCTGTCCCATTAATAATGTACTTAAGCCTTGATGATTAGGTTGGGAGAATACACGGTGGAGTGAGGGCTTTCGCATATCCGCATCAATAAGAAGCACCTTTTTTCCTTCCTGTGTATACGTAACTGCCAAATTGCTGATCGTCGTAGTCTTTCCTTCTCCAGCCTGGGTTGATGTGATCATAAGGGTCTTCAATGCCTGATCTTTAGAGGCAAAGTGAATTTTTGTTCGAAGTAGGCGATACACTTCAGATATAGGTGATTTGGGGTTCATAGATACAATTAAACTGCTATCATTGATTGATCGTCGCATACTGGCTCTCACCTACTTTTGTTTTTTGCGTTCCTTTCATTCTTGCAGACTTCTTCAAATCACTCCTGCTCATCTTTCCTACAACTGCGAGCACAGGAATGTCCAATAGCTCATTCACGTCTGCTTCCGACTTCAGTGTGTCATCAAGATAATCGAGGAGAAGTACAAGACCGATCGCTAGCATTAAAGAAACCACAAAGCTAATTAACAAGTTCATAATTGGATTGATATTAATTGGAGCAGGAGATGCAGATATATCTGCCTCACTCAAGATCGTTATATTATCAACATTCATGATGTTAGGTATTTGTTCTTTGAACACGGTAGAAACTGCATTTACGATCTCAGCGGCATTCTTGTAGGAAGTGTCTTGATAAACTAAATTCATAACTTGTGAGTTGTTCGCAGATGTGACAGATATCTTCGCAGATAATTGCCAAGCACTCTCCCCCAAATTAGGATATTGTTCGACAACCTTATTCATAATTGCGGAAGACTTAATAATCTCTTTATAAGAATTAATAAGAAAAATACTGGTCTGGATTGTGCTTGCATTGAGGCTTGCCCCTCCCTCGCCAGAGGACTGGTTAACGATAAGTTTCGCATTAGCCGCATAGATGGGAGTTGTGAAAAAATAACTCTTCACACCTGTTGCTACCATCGCAATGACTACAATGATCGTGATTAACCACCATTTTTTCTGAATGATCCTAAAGTACTGTTTGAGTTCCATATACTCTTAGCCCCCATCTAATCTGAAGTATTCCAAGTAATAATTGCATTCGCCTTATCAAGGCGTTACGATACATAATGTATATTCACAACCCATAATTTACGATACAAATTGTATCATGTCAATACTATAATTAATATTAGATTTATTAAATTTGTCAATTTATATCATTTCCCATCGACACTCTCTTACAAAACTGAAACATTCGTCTAAGTGTAATTTAAGGTTTAAATCTATTAGAGAAATGCCATACCGTTTCCCAAAAATTTGTTACATATAATAGAAGCGCTTTCAAAAGGGAGTACTATATGCGTATTTTTATCACATTTTTATGGGCCATCGTCCTGTTTGTCTTTACTTGCTCAGTGAATTTCCATCTCCTGATCAAATACCATATTGTCGATTTTAAATTTAATCCGACCCCCGATTGGTCAGAACTGATGAAGTTCGATTTTCAATGGTCAAGTAAGGAGTGGATTTTGCGAAAAATAGGCCATCTTGCCGGCTTCTTCATTCTTGCTCTTATTTCATCTGCCTTCGGAAAATACAAATCTGCCTTTTACTTCTCAGTCATCTATGCAGCCACTACTGAAATTCTCCAGTTATTTTTCTTCCGAGGCGGTCGGATCTATGATGTCATTAACGATTCCTTCGGTGTGCTCCTTGCCTATCTAATGTGTCTGATAGTATTCCGCCGAAAATCAAGGTGATCATAAAAATAAACTTCTAAAAACCATTGATACAATTCGTATACTTGTTATATAATGATCTTGCGATACAAATTGTATCAACATTTCGATTAACTGTAACGTGCATAACGGAGGAATCAAATGAGTGCAATTGCCGGTATATATCGTTTTAATGGAGAACCGGTCAACATGGAGCATGGCCGACTTGTAATGGAGGCTTTAAGGAAGTATCCATCTCATCAAAGTGCGACTTGGAACAAAGGCCGCATTATGCTAGGCTGTCATGCCCAGTGGATTACTGAACAATCTACTCTTGAGATATTACCTTCTTATGATCCGGTCCGGGGTCTCGCCATTACAGCAGATGCCATTATTGATAACCGAGAAGAATTAATGGAACAGCTACAGGTTTCTAGAGTCCTTCGATCCGATATGACCGACAGTGAAATTCTCCTACTCGCTTACGAACGCTGGTCCGAACAAATGCCGGAAAGACTTGTTGGAGACTTCGCCTTCGTGATCTGGGATGAACGCAATCAGACCCTTTTTGGAGCAAGAGATTTCTCTGGTGCACGAACGCTATACTATCACCGGAATAAGGAGCTTTTCTCCTTTTGTACGGTTATTAACCCTTTATTATCCTTGCCTTATATACATAAAGAGCTTAACGAGCTATGGTTAGCTGAATTTCTTGCGATCACTGGTGTCTTCGAACCACCAGATGTGGCAACTTCAATCTATAAAGATATTGAGCAGCTTCCGCCATCTCATACCATATCCATTAAGAATGGTCGAGTATCCATAACCAGATACCACAGCCTTTCAGATGTAATTCCTTTGAAGCTTGCGTCATCGCAAGAATATGTGGAGGCATTTCAGGAAGTATTCCATACAGCGGTCAACTCAAGGATTCGACGGACGAAGCTGAATATAGGGGCACATCTTAGCGGGGGGTTGGACTCAGGTTCTGTTGCCAGCTTCGCTGCCAAAGCTCTGCAGAAAGATAACCGCACACTTCATACTTTCAGCTATGTTCCAGAGGATGGATTTGTGGATTGGACACCCAAGCGCAGACTTGCAGACGAAAGGCCTCTCATAGAGCAGACGGTTCAGTATGTCGGAAATATTCACGAAAATTACTTAAATTTCAATGGACGAAGCTCTTTCTCAGAAATCGATGATTGGCTCGATATCATGGAGTCACCTTATAAGTTCTTTGATAATACCTTTTGGTTACGAGGGATTTATGAACAAGCTCAGCAGCGTGGAATCGGCATTCTCCTTAACGGAGCCAGAGGGAATTACAGCATTTCTTGGGGTTCTGCTATCGACTATTACGCTAAACTCATGAAGGAACTCAACCTATTGCGTCTAACAAGGGAAGTTCGTCGGTATGGGGGGAACATGGGACTCGGTCGTAAACGAATCTATTCCATGGTTGGACGTAAAGCTTTTCCCGTAATTGACCGATTAAAGCCTCCCCCTACTTTTGCAGATATTCCGCAAGTAATTCATACGGATTTTGCTAAACAAACCGGTATATTTGATAAACTTAGTGACCCAAGATTCATTGGAATCGGCTCTACTGTGGATGTACCAAAAGATCCGTTAGAGGCAAGAAGGCAGCATTTTAATCGAATAAACATATGGAGTATCACTGGAACAAGTGGTTGCAAGCTCTCTCTTCGTTACTCGGTGTGGAGTCATGATCCAACTAATGATCTGCGGGTTATCCGCTTCTGCCTTTCAACCCCTATGAAGGAATTCGTTCAGGATGGTATGGATCGAGCTTTAATTCGGCGTTCTACAGAAGGATTTCTCCCGGATACTATAAGGCTAAATCAACGAACAAGAGGGATACAAGCAGCTGATTCTATCCACAGATTATTAAATGACTGGCCTGATTTTATTAATGAACTTGATGAAATGAGCAACGATTCTCGAATGAAGCAAATTGTAAATATGTCTGTCATCCACGATGCTCTAGCAGAAGCACGTCATGGCTTAGAGCCTGATCAAGCCTATCAACCGCCCATTAAGCTGTTAATGCGCAGTTTAATCCTATATCGATTTCTACAGAAAAACTTTTGAAAGGAGGTGAAATATACATATGAAAAAAGAATGGAATGTTCCCACTTTGGAAGTTCTTGATGTTAACATGACGATGGCTGGTCCTGGTAAAGCAATTCCAGACGGAGTTCAACCAGATCCGGACGAAATCACAAACTTCAGCTAAGCCTTAAAAGCTATTATCTCCTAAGTAACCACGGCCCCTATACGCCTTGATGGGTATACGGGCTATCCTTTTTTTATAACGTAATTTGAGCATTGGAGTGAGGACCGTGACTCAGACTCTTAACAAAAACCTATATACGGCCTTTGGGCATTATATACATAGCGCTATCCCCTTACCAGAGGTACAGCAACTAGGTAACCCTGATCATAACGCCGATATCGTGATCTGCTACGCCAATTTAAATAACAAATGGTCAGAGCTCTCGATCGAATCGAAAACATTCGTATGTACGGAGAATATGGTGATGTTCAGGATTCCTGATCTAGCTATTTTTGCTGTAGAAAATGGAACGACCATTTCGATTTCCCCCGAAAAGGATGCCGAGGAAGATAAAATCCGCTTATATGTGCTTGGAACATGTATGGGTGCTATTTTGATGCAGCGAAAAATCTTACCTTTGCACGGTAGTGCAATTGTCATTAACGGAAAAGCATACGCATTCGTTGGTCACTCCGGACACGGTAAATCGACGCTGGCTTCGTCTTTTCTGCAACAAGGTTACCAGCTATTAACGGATGACGTTATTGCCGTTACACTGGATGATCAGAATATTCCCTATGTAACACCCGCTTATCCACAACAGAAGCTTTGGCAGGAAAGTCTCGATACCTTTGGTATGGATTCGAATCAATTCCGTCCACTGTTCGAACGCGAGACCAAATTCGCGATTCCTGTGGAATCCCACTTCTCCTCCGATACCCTCCCGCTAGCCGGTATATTTGAACTCATCAAGACTGACTGTGGTCAGCCTCAGTTTCGAGCGATTCAGAAGTTAGAGAGGTTACCCCTTCTATATCGCCATACATACCGTAAATCCCTCCTCCAAGATAGTGGGTTAACAAAATGGCATTTTGACACAACAGCCCGCTTAGCTAGCCATATTGATATGTACGAACTTCAGCGGCCAATAAATGAGCATACTGTGAACCAACTAACTACCATGGTGCTTGATGCCATTCAAGAATAAAAACCCGCTCATTTGAGCGGGTTTTTGCAATTGGTCTATCCTATTTATGAACATTATATTAGATCTTCTTCAGAATCTTATCAATTTCACTCTTCAGCAAAAGGTACCTGTGAACACTTCTCATGATCGGAACTTTAGTCAACTTATGTTGATCCACATAGCTTTTCATTTGGTCTTTAGATAGACCAAGCAAGCTCCCCGCTTCAGACACAGTCAATACTTCCTTGTTACTTGTAGCGTTGAATGTTTTCTTCACCTTTAAATTCCAGTCCTCAAACACCTGCATAAATATCCGCCACCTTTCTATAAAAAAACCCCCAAACGATACGTTTGGGGATCATTTCTCAAATCTAGAGTTTTACAACATTCTCGGCTTGTGGGCCACGGTTGCCTTGAACCACGTTAAATTCTACACGTTGTCCTTCATCCAGAGACTTGAATCCGTCACCAGCGATTGCGCTAAAATGTACGAATACGTCCTCTCCGCCTTCAACCTCGATAAAACCAAAGCCTTTGTCCGCGTTAAACCATTTCACTGTACCTGTTTGCATAATATAATTACCACCTAATTTTAAATTACATGCCATTCTTATCCCAAAAAAATCTCTTACAAAATCTCTAAAAAAATAAAAATTCACATATGGTACAAGGTTATTGTCGTCTCAAGAATAACCCTCTACGCTATGTGAATTCGTTAGGTGATCGCTTTCGATATACTGATTATAGCACATGTAAAGTTATATAGATACTCTTTTAGGCTATATAAAAAATGGTAAATTTAAGTTTTCAGCAAACATTCATCCTGAAATGCCGGCATACTTTTGTTTTTAGTTACTATTTTTCATGACAAACCTTATCACTGATACGGTAGACAACAATTTTTAAACATGAATCTTGTAGTTAACGTTTGCTAAAATATTGAAACTATTGGTTTCAAGAAATTAAGACTGTTGTTATCATATAGTCCACTTTAAATAAACTTCTAATAAATAGAATATATACTAGCTCAGACTATATCACCTATAGAATCCCTCCAGTTTGTACCATCATACCATATTGGTTTATTTAGTGTTTTGTCATAGTAACTATCACCCTTCTTTGGAAAAAAGGGACGTACTTGTGCTACATAAATAAGAGTACCGTTTATAATGATATTGTCACGAATTAAATCATCCTGATATTCCGACACTATACTTCCATTTTGTATAATATTCCCTTCAACAATATTGCCGATAGAATAATAAGGAGCTGCACTACCGTATCTTTTCATCTCAAGATGAATATTCCCACGACTCACTTTGTTATCTTTTATTTGATTATTCTCACAAGGCGCTGGCAAGGAGTCTCCATTCGGAGGAGTGACAACAGATCCACTTCGACCGATTCCATGTAATGAAGATACAGAAATTTTCCCGATGCACTGATTTCCTTGGATTATGGTACCATAACTTGATCCCCACAGCGAGATTGAAGCAGTCCCACTAGGCGAATTAATCCAATTGTTTACTATTTGATTATCAACGGCCTGTATTCCTATAAGAATTTTATCTCCTACAGAGATCGTTCCCTGAATAGCTGCTGACATCCCCTCTAAGATAAATCGTCCATCTGTTTGAGATTTAATCGTCCAACAGACTCCTTTCTGATTACCTGTTAAGAAAGACATGAAATACCCAGCATAGGGACCTCCGACTCCGGTCCAGCTCAAACTACTTAAGATTACTCCATAATCCCCATTATTTGTAAACAGAGAGGACACTGTATCTACTTCTTGAGCTCCACCGTTAACGAAATCATTACCACGAACATCAAACCCGACTCCTTCCTCAGAAAACTTCTCCATATGATTATGGGCTATAATATTTCCGTAGATCATACCTAATGAAGAAGCTAAGTTTTTTGTGGCCAGAAAGTTAATACCAGTAACCCCACTAAAAATACGGTTATGTGAGATAAGATTCCTGTTCCCTCCATAAAATTGAATTCCAGTTCTAGTGTTTAGGTTCATAATATTAAAGCAAATTTTAGAGTTTTGCATTCTATCAACCATCACAGCATACGTGTTACGCTCAAATCGATTGTGAGAAATTATTATATCTTCATGAATTGATCGAAAGCCCTGATTAACATAAACACCAACAAATAAATGATCGAAGAAATTGTTAGTGATAGTTACATCAAACGTTCTGGTGCTTTCAAAATTAATTCCAACACCCATATCACATTTAGGTATATTTATACCTTCAATATGCGTTTCAGACTGAGCAATTAATACAGGTTTATTTGAATTATACTCACCACCTAATGTCCCATAAATAAAAGTATGCTTTGTTCCAGCCCCTATAAATTGCACACCACGCTTAATAAGAATACTTTTATTTATCTTATATTTCCCAGGTGGCAAAAAAACCTTACCTGAGACACTCGATGCGGCTTCAATTGCCTTTAAAATAGCATTTGTATCGTCCTCGCCAGATTTAGTCAAGGGATCATAATTTCCTTTTGCTCCATAATATTTAATATTATAAACACCAAACAAACCCAATATTGTCCCCCAATTCAAATCAATAAATTTCACCACTCTTATCACTGCCCTTCTTCAATAGTGATAAACGTTAATACTGTCTCCAACAGATATTCACTATTTCGAACGATCTGCTCAACATAACTATTGCTATTGGAATGGGAATTGAATTCAGTTAAAAAGATATTCTGAAGTTACCCAGTTACCCTAAGCTAAATTTAAAAGATCTGATTTATTTTAAGCAATTGGTACTCGTGTACCATAATATGAGCTTGTCATGACATGTGTCACTCCTTTTCTGTATTTTTATAGTGCACTCTCCTTCCTTTATGAAAATACATTGTCACAAAAAAGCTCATCTAAATATATTCGTCATCCCCTATCTTCTTGGTTACATTCCATCTAGATCGAAGAACTATTGATTTGCCTCTAATTCTAAATACAAGCAATGGGTTAAGTTTCTAATCATGTTATGCCGATTAGCGTAACTCACCAAAACTTACACAAGAAGGGCATAGTTAAGTAGAAGCCAACACATAATACATTCATAACCAAGTAACATCCAAGGAGGCCTATCCATTTGAGTACGAATCAACCAGATAAGAACCTGATCAACACGGTGGAAGCATTAGAAGAAACACCTGTAAACAGCCTCGATGCTCAGCAGAAACAACAGGCTCGCAATGACCGCCGGAAGCAAGCACAGCATGATAGCAATGGCAAATTCAGCGAAAATGAATCTGGCAATTATCATTAGAAGCCTTAAGAAAGCCTAAGGGCACCAACGATGGTGCTCTTTTTTGGATGCATAAAGCCAAACGTTATGCGCCCTAATCATTATACGAATTCCAAACTCCAAACCAACCTAAACAGCGCATGCCATTCAAATTTCGGCATGCGCTGTCATGGTTATTATATTTAGCATCTACTTCACAAATCTTCCGATAAAATCAGACACGATCCGCTCATATTCCTCCGAGTCCATTCGGTAAGCCTCTCCATGTCCCGCATTATGCACAACGTACAGCTCTTTCTCAACCGGACTATTCTCATACAAGGTCTGGACCATTTCTGTCGGTACAAATGTATCCATATCTCCGTGGATAAACAAGGTCGGTGTCTTCGATTTCTTGATCTGTTCAAGAGAAGAAGCCTCCCCGAAGAAATAGCCTGCTCGAATCTTGGTTAACAAGCTGGTTGTCTCTAGAATCGGGAATGCAGGTAAATGATACATCCGAGTTAGTTGGAACTTCAGTTCATCTCTCACCGAGGTATAACCACAATCTTCAACAATGGCTTTGACATTGGAGGGTAAGTCCTCACCACTTGTCATCATCACCGTCGCTCCACCCATCGAGACACCATGGAGAACAATTTGCGTATCCTCTCCGTTCACTTCTAGCACACGTTCAATCCACTTCATATAATCCTTACGCTCAGGCCAGCCAAAACCAATATAATCTCCACCACTCTCACCATGCCCTCTAGCATCTGGCAACAAAATATGATATCCGAGTCTCTCATAATACATTCGAGCGTAGGCATTCATTTGAGTAGCATTACCAGCATATCCATGAGCGATAATAACCGTTCGATCAGAAGGCGTGGGCGCAGCCAAGTAGTATGCTTGCAGAGGAATTCCGTCATCCGAATCCATATGCCAACGGTCGAAGTTCTGATTCTCCCACCATGCCTTGTCTGCACTAATGCTATCCTGCATCTCTTGAATCTCAGGGTTGGTCTGTAGATCGGGGCTTTCACTCAAAAAGTCTTTCGAGGCTCTAGCAATAGCTACGTTATAGAAATAAAAACTTGCTGCGATAAGGATTACGAACAACAATACAATTGCGGACGTCATACCGATGATCATCTTATTCAAGCTCTCTTCTCTCCAAAATGTATATTATATTCGTTAAAACGCAGTTACTTGGCCTAATATAACATATATCTGGAGATCAACCATTTCAGATCTGTAAACTTCAATTTAAAGCTATGACAGCACCCTTCATTCTACCAACACGCCATTAATAAACGTCATCTCTTTGTCTTTAAATTCGATAATCAAGGTTTGTGTATAATCCGATTCATTCCGGATCTCCGTCCCTAACGTAAACTCGTTACCAACATTATCAAGCGGGTTATGAAGCACACCTCTAGGAATGTACCTTGATTCATGCCCAATAACATTGTCATTCTCATCGTAAATAAATTTGCTTTTTCCTGAGACCAGCAAGTCCTTGCCGTTCCCCAAAGCAAGATGAACCTCCAGTCGACTACCTATTTTCTTATACGCAATATCTACATCTTTAGACGAGACCCCTGTCCCAATAGCAAACAGCCAAATCGCAGCTGCAGCCAGTATCAGCACCGTAGAGATCGAGAGAATAAGCTTCCTCTTGTTCACTTTTTTCACTTTTTTCAAATAATTTACGGTTTCTGCCTCTCCTTGATCCATAACAGGCATACCAAAAGCTACGTCATCGCTCATCTCTCTATGAAACTGGCGGCACGCCTCACAGGAGTCTAGATGCTTCTCGATTTCTTCATTACTATATGGCGAGGTAAGCTTCTCAATATAGGATGGTAATAGATCCCGAATCATATCGCATTTCATGATAATCTTCCTTTCATCAATTTTTGTTTTCCCCGGTAAAAGGTAACTCTCGCCCACGTTTCATCCCTTCCGAGAATTTCTCCAATCTCTCGAAAGGTAAACTCTCCGGTCAAACGCAGGTACAACACTTCTTTCGTATTCGGATCAAGTAGATGAAGCTGTTTGAATAACTCCATTTTGTCCTGAGCCAAAATAAATTGTGATTCCGTCGTATACGAATCCGTTAGAGAAGGGTCTTCTAATGTGTCAGAGGGTCGTTTCTTCTGCTTGTCCAGCTCTTGGTACCAGACATGCTTCGCAATCTGACAGAGCCAGACGTATACTTTACAAGTTCCATCGTATCTATGTATCGACTTTACCGCTCTATAGAAGGTTTCTTGGGTGATCTCTTCTGCCAACAAATGATGATGACAAAGACTAAATACGAATTTATAAACTTGGGTCGAATATTCCCTGTATAATTCCTCGGTGTCCTGCATCTGTTCACCTCCTCAAGTTATATATCCGTAAATGATGATAAACGTTACAACCGATTTTAAAAATATCATATGTGACAAATGTCGTCGAAAAAATATTTAAAATTTGAATAATAAAGATAACAACGCTTATAGCCGGAAATAACACTAGATCATAGGATGTGAGAGAATTGACAGGAGCTATCCGTGAATGTGTAGAGCAGGATCATGTGATTGAGCAAGTAGCGCAGCAATATCCATGCAGAGTGTTATGGTGCGAGGGACGAGCATGCCTGGAGTACGATACCAAGGAAGAATTAGACCTGATTAGAGCATACATAAGAGATACGTTTGATAAAGAGCTTTTGGATGTGTTTTTTACCGCGATTGAGCGTATACCCGAGGACGATTAAGTTTTGAATTTACGCTGCCACACTATTACACCTTATATAAAAATAACCCGTATGCAAGAGACTTGTAGTGAAGTCTCTGCCTATGGGTTATTCTGTTATTTTAGAAATCAACCTCAATACTTATCTTCCCTCTGACCTTCTGAGTCTCACTTAGGGCATGCGCCTTTGCAATTTCTTCTATAGTATAAACACTCTCTATAAAGGGCTTTAATGCCCCTTGCTCTGAAAGACGAGAGAGCACGGTTAAATCCGCCGTTTTGGATTTTGCCCAAAAGTGACACGCCTTTTTAGATTTTGATAAGGAAGATAGGAGTGGCTTGAACACAGTGGAAAACGAGGGTACGGTGGATACATAAGTACCGCCCTTGTTCAGTAAATGCCTAAAGGTGAAATAATTATATTTGCCCACGGCATCGAAAATAAGATCAAACTGCTGGTTCATCTTCTCCAACTGAATCTGGTCATACGGAAGTACTTCATCGCATCCAAACTGGTGAGCAAGCTCCTTATTACGAGAATGGCAGATTCCTGTAACATGGCAGTTCGCAGCCTTGGCAATCTGCACCCCAAGATGACCCACTCCGCCGGTGGCACCCGTTATGCAGATTCGCATCCCCGAAGCCATTCCCCCTTCTTTGTAGAGACCTTGATAAGCGGTCGAGGCCGCAAGCGGAATAACCCCTGCTTCAAGAAAATTGAAGTTCGCTGGTTTTTTCGCAATGATCGAGGTGTTAACGCATAGAAACTGGCCATATGCACCCCCTTCTGTAACGGCATTGGTAAATCCAAATACCTCATCCCCAGGAACATAATCTTTGACTCCAGCACCGCATTCGGTGATGACCCCAGAGAAATCGGACCCAAGCACCTTTGGAAATTTAAAACCTGACATAAAGAATATGCTTCCCGATCTGGTTTTGAAATCAACCGGATTCACTGAACTTGCCCGCACTTGAATCTTCACTTCGTTCCGATCAGGATAAACCTCATCCACTTCATTGATATGTAGCACTTCTGGTTTACCATATTTCTTAATAATCGCAGCTTTCATGGCTAGGCACACCCTCTCACTTCATTAATCCAGTGTACCTGAAACAATATTCCCTTGATACATCACAGCTTGGCGCTTCGCCCTTCTCGCCACAGCTTCCGCAGAGCAGCTTGCTTCAACGAGTACCATGCTCGCTTCGTCTCCTACTTTTGGCCACACCTGCTCTCCTTCTGAGTTCAGCGGGGTAACTCCACCTGTAATAAACCCTAAAGTTTCAGCCAATGCCAGTTCCGTGCTTCTTCCGAAACGCTCTGCCAAACGGCCCGCACGCTCCAATATATCTCCGTTTCCGAAAGGAGACCACGAGTCAAAAATATTATCGCACCCCACGGCTACAGGTACATTCCTCTCATGAAGGAAGTTAACCGGAGGGATGGCCCTGCCAATCGGCACGCTCGTAATAATTGTTATGCCAAGTTCAGCAAGCATCTGCGCGACTTCATCCGCTTCCGCTCCAGCCATATCTCCCAGAGCGAAAGCATGGCTCACCGACACTCTGCTCTGCCAGCCTGCTTCTTCCGTGAGTGCAGCAAGTCGCTTAATGGTCGCAAGACCCATATGCCCCCCATCATGTAGGTGCAAATCTACATCGGCGTCCGCTTCGACCGCGATATCCATCATCTGCTGCAGTGATCTTTCCATATCGCCATCTACAGTTCCCGGATCAACACCGCCAACCAATCCGGCTCCATGGCGAAGTGCTTCTCTGACCAAATTCGCACTGTTGGTACGGAGCAGACCATGCTGCGGAAACGCTACGATCTCGTGCGACAACTTCCCATCGTAGGTGGATAGTGCCTCTTGAACGGCCTCCAGATGTTTTAGTCCCACCTCCGGATAAATATCGACATGTGTACGAATGTGAGTGGAACCCGCTTGCAGCAACTGGCCTAGCAACGATTCAGCCCGCTCTTGTAGCGATGTCGGTAAAGTCGGAAGCACACTTTTCTCGATTTCGAATCGTTCAAATATACTTGAGGCAGGTCGTACTGCTCTCCACGAATCGCCGAGTAGTGTCTTATCCAGATGGCAGTGCTTTTCAATAAATGAAGGCAGCGCCAGCAGGTTTGCCGCGTCCTTCTTCGGCAGATTGTCAGTCACTGCTGTAGTGTATGGGATAATCTTATTTATGTAACCGTTTTCAATTAAGATATGGCATTGCTCCGTCACGGTCTCTGTAACTAGACCTGCTTCATATCGATATCCGCTCTCCAACCGGACATTCATTAACCAATAAGCTTCATTCAATTGGATACTCATCCTTCCCCTAGTAGACTGTTCTGTTCATGCAAGTCCGGGACAATCGTTTCCCTTGCCCTCTATCTTCATTATTTCAGATGTATCTGTCAAGTTGATAACGGAAGTAAAGGGATAGCAAAGAGCCCAGCCACTTACATATGGCTGAGCTCAATTAAATACTATAGATGTTAATTAAATTTGTGCTGAACTAGTTTGTTCATGAAATCAATTCTACTTCCAATTCTCAATTCCAGTCTCAAACAGCTCGAATGGATGTGGAATCGATGCTTCCATAATGTCCGAATAATTGTTATGCGTCTCCGGAACATCCGTCCACTTCTGCGCTACCTTAATATCCCACGGTTGACGATCAAGCAGCTGATTAAAGATTCGAACCACTTCTAATCTTGTAATCGGCTGATTCGGGTGGAATGTCTTCTCCGTATAATCGAACAAGATTCCTTGCTTCTCAGCCGTAGCAATAGCTTTCTCAGCCCAGTGTCCCGTTACATCTGTATAGGAACTTTCCTGAGCTGCATCCCATGAATACAAATTCGTGAGAATTTGGACGAATTCAGCTCGAGTAATCTGCTTGTTCGGCTTAAATGTGTTATTACCCAACCCAACCATCCATTTGTTGTTAGTTGCTTTCGTGATTGCATTGGCTGCCCAGTGTTTAGCATTTACATCGGAGTAAGATACTTTCTTCGAACTCGCTGCCGGTGTATATAAACGAGACAAGATCGCAGCGACCTCAGACCGGACAATGCCACGATCTGTCTTAAATGTACCATCAGGATAGCCTACCATGTATGGTTTATGCGCCCCTGCTGCTTTTACTTTCGGCTGCATGGAGAAGTTGAATTTTACGATAGTCTCACCAACATGGATGAGGCCACCTTTAATATAGCTGTCATGCCCAAAGCGTTCTTCACGCTTATCTTTACGGCTATCAAACATGGTGTATCCATTCTTCTCACCTAGGAAGTAGTAATCTCCATCCGGATATACCATCCAGCCGTATTGACCGCTGTCTGTGCTGATTTGCGGGTTATGGTTTTTGTTAGGCGAGAAGTCCGGCAACTCTGGTAGTTTAACCACTGTGCCTGGGACTCTTCCTTTGGAACGGTTCAGTTCCGTATCTGCCCAGTACAATTTCATATCTACTCCTGAAACGGGCTCACCTGTTACCTCATCAAGAATCGTTCCATATGGATCGACCAGATCAATAGATAACTTAGCATTTCCGTTACTATCGACAATGAGCTTGCCAGCAGGACCAGCCAGCTTCTCTCCATTAGGTGCAGTTACATTCAAAGACAGAATATAAGATCCTGGCGCTACTTTCGGAAGCGCAAAGCTTCCATCTTTACTCATAAGCACACTCGGCAAATTAAGTTCTTGACCGGTTGCCGATTTAATTTTACCGGATACTTTCAAGTTGTCTCCGATTAATTTGGTGATGGGATCCTGAACGACTTTACCACCATTCGCTGAATCGGATACGATAACTTCCGTCTTCATGGTAGGCTGCTGAACTACAGGAACAGAAGGTCCAGGAGCAGAAGTCTCAGGGTTTGAAGGTACCGTTACTGGCGGTGCCATAGGTTTGATCGTAATCTCATTGGACACGCCTGCATTCGGACCTGACTCAACTTGAAGGCGGAAATAATAAGTTGTACCGTTCGTTAATCCCGTTATGGTTGCACTCGTTGAAGAAGCATCTAGCTTCTCAACTGAGCTTACTGGTGTAAAGGTCTGACCATCTGTAGACTGCTCTACAACAACGCTTGTTGCCCCTGTTAATGCAGGGAATTTCAGGGTCACTTGACCATTTCCTGCTGTAGCCGACAACGTAGTCAAAGATTGTGAAGGTGCAATTTCAATAACATTAGACACGCCTGTAAAAAATCCAGATCCGACATTCAATCGGAAATAATAGGTTGTACCATTCGTTAATTCCGTTATGGTTGCACTCGTTGAGGAAGCATCCAGCTCCTCAAGTGAACTTACCGGCGTAAATGTCTCACCATCTGTAGACTGCTCTACAACAATGCTTGTAGCCCCTGTTAGAGCAGGGAATTTCAAGGTTACTTGGCCATTTCCTGCTGTAGCAGACAGCGTCTTTAATGGAGCTGGTTCTGCTGCCTTCACATAGACGGTAAATGTTTTCTCACTGGTAAGTCCATCCTTAGTCATGGTCGCTGTTAATGTTACGTACGTTCCTGATTGAGCAATAACTGGTCTCGTCACGGTTCCGTCATGTGCGATGATCGATGGCTGGTCAGAGGACCAGACTGTTGTTACACCCTCGTCTTGTTCCAGTGTGAGATTGTTCTGCACTGCACCTTTCGAATCGCCACCATTAAACTTCACATCTGTCTTATTCTCAGCTGTTTCGATTGCCAAGATAGCATCTTTATAATTCGTAGTAATCTGATTAACGATCCGATCAGCAATGGCATTAATGATATCTGTGCTGGTTGGACCGGCGTCGACATGCAGCCCACCATGAGCAAGGCTGTCAATAAAAGCTTGATCCGTTTCTGTATAAGTGGCATCTGTTACGCCCACATACTGCGCGCCATTGTTATTGAATGAGCCGCCTAGAGCAGACTGGTTCGTTCCTCCATCCAGATTGACGCTAGGATCATCGTTAATATTCACAACATAACGCAAGGGTGCATTTGGCTCCCAACGGATATTGTCTACAGCCACATCCAGCGTCTTGGTAGAAGTCGAATACAATTTCATATTATCAAATGCAAAAATCGAGATGATTCCACAGCTATGACTTACATGGCTAACGATTGGACCAAACTCATCCCCGTACTCCGTATCAAGGGTCAATCCATTAATAATGGATTCACCGTTGTCCCACATGCTCACCTTCGTACCGGTTGCAACAATTTTAATGCTGTGGTTCGTTGCTGAGCCTTTGGTATAATGACCGATTTCCGAGACGCCATCCATCCCACTCAAGAGATTTCCAGTCTCATTATGCAGCAGCTTTTGATCTACCCCATTCAGCTTATAAACTTTCACAGCACCTTGCACATATAAAATGGCATAACCGCTTAGTTTCCCGTCAACATCAACCTTCGTATTGAATAGAAAACCTCCGCCTTCCATACTGTGATAGTCCACTTTGGACTCATCCATGTCGAAAGTGATGATCTTCTTACCTGTAGGACTTCCACTTGTCAGCATGAAATCCTTATAAGCAGGTTCGGTATAACCGTAAAAGGTCAACGTTTTTCCATTATTAGAGATCTGAACATGATTATAATCCGCCGTTTCAACAAGCGGTTCGTTATATCCCATATACCAACTGTCGTAACCGGAATGTACATATGTTGTATCCGTTACTGTTGCTGGGTCTGCGCTCGCATCCATAATAGACACATACTTAGGATTTACGCCTGCGGCAATCAGTTTAGCTTTAACCGCTTCATTTAATTGACTCTCAAAATCACTAGAGTCATATGAACTTGTTCCCACATTGTAGTAGACCTCTGCTACCGGTGATAGTGCATATGCCATTGAAGTATTCGCAACAATGAACACGAATGCCACGATCATTGAAATCCATTTTTTCTTCATTTGTTCCACCTATTCTGTAAGTTAGTAACTTCTAAAAATTTCTAATATAAAAATATCAGAGACATCTCTCAAAAATCTCTCAAACACAACCGATATCATCTGTTAGCTTTAAAAGAAATCTTAAACACACAGAAGTGTGAAACATAGGGGCGTGACATCATGAAAAAATGGATTGGTTACGTAGGTGTCGCATGTGCCTTAATTGCCATTCTGTATATGATTTTTAGTGACCAAGGTGCAAATCCCGCCAAGATCAAAGCCGTTGACGGTGTGCTAGACCTAAGAGCACTGTCAGATTCACCATCCGTGTCGTTAGCCGGTGATTGGAAGTTCACAGCCGATTCATTTGTCTCCCCAGCAGATTTTGACGGTGAAGCTCATAATCTAGAGGTGCCCGGCCCTTGGGCATCCAACGTGCAGTGGGGAACCTATCAATTAATTGTATATCTACCCGATTCCTGGTCTGAGATTGGACTTCGTGTTCGGAATATTTGGTCCGCTCACACGATCTATGTCGATGGGATTCCCATATCGGAAAAAGGGAAGGTCGCGGAGAATAAGCAAGATACCTTACCGGAGAATCCAGCTTATGAGGTGTACTTTAAACCAGACGCACGCCAGCTACTTATCACCATTCATGCATCCAATTTCTACAACACTAGAGGCGGTATCGTGCTACCGATTGATATCGGTGATGCCGAACTGATGAAGGAAGATGTGAATCAGGATCTTTCACTGGAATGGACCGCGACTTTATGTTTATTGCTGTTCAGTGTGTTCCATCTAACCATCTATTTACTAAGAACGAAGGACGAAGCTTTTCTGTACAGCGGACTGCACTTTCTGCTCTTAGCATTTGTTATTGTACTGCGAGGAGAGCGACTATTAATCCATCAGTTCCCGTCGTTTCCTTTCGAACTCTATTTTCGCTTGCAAGATACCCTTACTTTCCTGACATCACTCTTGCTTATTGTTTTTATTACTAAAATGATTCCTTCTATTATGAAGCAAAAAACGCTGTTTCTGCTTATTCTCCCGCTCCTGGTCTATGCATTGTTAAATGCCGTTCTCCCGGCCAGAACGGTATCAGGCGCACAGTACCTGTTCTTTTACTACAATGATGTATTGTTCCTCAGCATCATCATTCGCATCTTTTATTTGACGGTCAAAGATCGAATTAACATACGGAAAAATGAAGCAATCATCCTCATGCTCATGCTTCTATTTCTAGCCATATTCGCTATAAGTTCTTCATCAGATAACCTGTATTTTACGGGTCGCAATGATCTGAACAGAATCGGGTTGATCGGATTTATGATGACCATGAATATCTTTCTTGGCATCCGTCTAATGAATCGGGCTGAGGAATCGGAACAATTAACCGCTAAACTGCAGAAAGCAAACGATGCGAAAGATGCTTTTTTGAAAGTCACTACACAGGATTTGCAAAGACCTCTGCATGATGCCATTCATTTAATGAAGACGATTACCCGTGAACAGAATTACGAGAAGCAAAGCGAGCAATTATACATCGCTGAGCAACTCATGGGGAACATGGTTTATTTACTGAGAGATCTTCACGATTTTACTCGCTTGCGATTTGATGATTATGCAGTCCAGCTTCATTCAACCAATCTACGGATGGTCATGCTTCATGTCATTCAATTGATGCAGCTTACATTTACGAAGAAGAAAATCGAAATAAACGAACATATTTCAAATCAGCTTTACGTATGGGCCGATGAGCAGCGTCTGACACAAATACTTATCCGCGTCATGACAGAAATATCCCATGAAACTGCGGAAGACATCCTAACCATTACATCCGAACAGGTTGGTAACGATGTTCTGCTTCAAGTAGCAGCTTCACGCGAGTGGACAACAATGAATGATGAACGCCAAAGCTCATCGGGACTCATGTTGACGGAAGAGCTGATTCAGCAGATGAACGGAAGTATTACATATGAACGTATGCAGAACGCCATCTGTTTCACCGTCAGACTTGCTTTCAGCGACTATAAAGAGCCCACTCATGCAGAAGAGCACGATTACAACATCCCCCCTGCGTTGTCCCAAGAAGAGCGAGAGCTAAAGACCCTCCTGCTCGTGGAAGACAATGTGGTTCATGCAGAAGTTATAAGGGGAATGCTCAAAGATATGTACCAGGTCCGAGTTGCTTATACGGCGAAGGATGCGCTTGAATATTACGATAATCATCCAGAAATCGCGATGATGGTCATTGATGATATTATTCCGGGCGACATGAACAGTCTGGATTTGCTTCAGCAAATCCGTATACGAGCCTCCTTAATGGAACTGCCAATCTTGATGATGATTTCTTCCGAATATCCTAGACATATTGAGATGATCTTTGATTCTGGAGCTAATGACTATTTAATGAAGCCTTTTTCGACAGAGACCTTGATGGCACGCCTGAATGCTACGGAACAAACAAAGCTGTTTATGCATAAAGCAATAGATTATGAAATGGCCTTTCTGCAGACGCAGATCAAGCCGCATTTTCTATACAACGCACTCAGTAATATTATTTCATTTTGCTACACCGATGGAGAGCGTGCAGCTTATCTTCTAACCATGCTCAGTTCTTATCTACGATATATATTTGAAACGAGTAGGGATGCCCAGTTCTCCTCTCTTCAGAAGGAACTGGAAACGATAGAGGCTTATGTAGAGGTAGAGAAGGCTAGATTTGGTGAACGATTAACCTTGGGTTATGACATCGACCCATCCATTAGAGCAGAGAACGTATGGATCCCGAGCCTGCTCTTACAGCCTTTAGTTGAGAACGCGATTCGCCACGGCCTATTCGACAAAGAAGGTCCAGGACATGTTCAGGTTACGATTTCTCAACAAGGCTCACTACTAAACATACAGGTTGCCGATGATGGTGTAGGCATGTCCACGACCCAATGTATCCAGCTGATGGAGGGAGCGAATGCGCATAGCGGCATCGGATTTACGAATGTACGCCGCCGCGTACATGATCTCACCCATGGACGCCTTGAGATCAGTTCTGTACCAGGCATAGGAACAACCATTGATATAACCATTCCCCTGAAGGAGGGACAAGAACATGTGGAAGATCATCATCGTAGAAGATGAGAAACCGATATTAAACCTGCATGAACGATTGCTTGAAACCTATGGCCCATTTCAAATTGTAGGTTGTTTTACATCGCCATTCGATGCGTTAGAAGAAATACCGAAGCTTGAGGTGGACGCCATCTTACTAGATATTGAAATGCCGAGGATGACAGGAATCGAGCTCGCTAAAAGCCTTGTGGAGAAAGGTATTGACGTGCCCGTGGTCTTTACAACAGCTCACCAGCAATATGCCGTACAGGCTTTTCGTGTACAAGCCATCGATTATATCCTGAAGCCAATGACCTTAAATATGGTTAAACGGCTAGATGAGCGCCTTCAGAAATACTATGGCCAGAAGCCCAAACTCTCGAGTAAAAAGGAGCTGCATGTCCAGTTATATGGAGAATCATATGTCAAAAAGGGCGAGCAACTCGTTAAATGGCCTACTCGTATAACGGAGGAGCTGTTCTTCTATTTCTTACTTCATGAGAATAAATTGTGCTACAAATGGAGAATTGTCGATGATCTCTGGACGAATGTAGAGGAAAAGCGTGCGCTCTCGAATCTGTACAATACCATCTATCGCATGCGGCAGCTGTTCATGGAGCTAGACATTCCCATCGTCATCGAACGAATGAATGATGGATACATCATGAAATCTAACAACAGTATTATCATTGAAGGAGCAGAGCAATCAGACTCCTCTCTTCTAGAGTCGAAAGGGTATTTATGGGCTTATCGCTTTGAGCCGGTTGATTCACTTACTTATTAATATAGACATCCAAAAAGGTCCCCCATTCGTTAGCATTATCTAACGATGGCGGGACCTTTTAATAAGGGCAGGCCTTTTCTATGTCTTCAATACTCACGCGAATATTCTTTACTCTCTTGTAAATGAACAAGATCGTGGCCCGTAGGATTCTGGAAGGCACGAAGACCAAATGTCGGCGCAACTGCAAAAATATGATCGAAGATATCAGCTTGAAGTGATTCATACGCCGCCCAGTTAATATCATTGCTAAATGCATAGATCTCTAGCGGCAGCCCGTTATCTCCAGGCGCTAACTGTCTAACAATCAGCGTCATATCCTTATGAATTTTAGGATGATTTCTCAAATACTGATGAATGTATTCCCTGAACACACCGATATTCGTTAGCTGTCTACCGTTGACGTTACTCTCCATATTAATCTCATGTTCTATATTATACGTATGGATTTCTTCCAATCTTGTCGTGATATACTCCGAAAGATAATCTATCTTTTGAAATTCCTCAATCATTTCTTGGGTACAAAAAGATATGCTGCTCGTATCGATCTGGATACTTCGCTTAATTCTTCTCCCACCGGATACTTGCATACCTCTCCAGTTTTTGAAGGAGTCTGAAATCAGGGCGTAGCTTGGAAGCATCGTTATGGTCTTATCGAAGTTCATGACCTTGACCGTATTCAGTGTAATATCAATGACATCACCATTTGCATCATACTTAGGCATTTCAATCCAGTCTCCGACCCGAACCATATCATTGGATGATAACTGGACACCTGCGACAAGACCTAGTATAGAGTCCTTAAAGACCAGCATCAGAACAGCTGATAAGGCACCAAGTCCGCTAAGAATAATTACAGGGTTCTGACCGATAAGGGCTGAGATCACCACAATCGTACCAATAATGTACAAGAAGATCTTTGTCACCTGTATATATCCTTTAATCGGTCTGATCTTGGAAACCTCAAATGTACGATAAATAGCTTCAACAGCATTAAGTAACGCACTAAACACCGTAATCGTTACGATAATGATGTAAGTTACGGCCAATTTTTCAATTACAGTTTGATAGAACGGAAAAATAGAGGCCGAAGAATAGATAATAATGGCTGGGACAAGATGTGAAAGCTTATGAAATACTCGTTTCTCCAAAATAATATTGTCCCACGTATACCGGTTATTATTGATGATATGCGTAATCGACTTCAGCACAATTTTCTTGGTGATAAAGTTAGCTAATATGCAGATCAAAGCTATAAAAACAGCCATGATCAGATTTGATAGAACACCCGTTAAAGATTCGTTCAGTCCATAGCCATCTAGTTGATTTTTTATAAAATCCATCATTTCCTCCTAACGATGTGTGGATTAGCCTAGATTATAGTGTAGTTTTTGTGCTTTCGCAAATGCGAACGATATCCATATACCCAAGCAGCTAAGTAATTTTCAAGAAAACTTTGCACAAAAAAAGACCCAGCTTTCGCTGGATCTTTCTAGCTATGTTTGATGACATGCGACTGTGTTACTGTCCGATAATTTCATAAAGCTTCTATAATAATAGAAATAATAGAACTTAAATTTAATAATCGTTACTTTACTCGTTAGGGTAATCCTGCCGATGTTTCCCCTTTAAATTTCTTCATGATTCCCGCGTGCAGATTATTCTGATAGGCTACCGCTCCAAGGACTACAACGACGCCCAGAATCTGAATAACAGACGGTATTTCACTAAATAGGATAATAGAGATGATAGCAACCGTAGAAATTGGACTAAGCAACAGGAGTCCCGCAACAATGGTCGAATTCAACCGAACGGAACCATACTGAACAAATGTCCATGCGATAGCTTGCCCTACGATACCCAGAACAAGCATCCATACCCAGTTCATTGCAGTAATCGGATCACCGAGGGTCGTTTCTGGATTCATTGGAAGTGCACCATTGACCAAAACTCCGTGAGTCAGATCAAAACCGCGATCGGAGAAAAAGGTCATGAAAATCACAGGAGCCACTAACTGAGCAGCTGTCGCCCATACCATAGGCTGGACAATCTGACCCATATTCACTTTAGTTGCCTTACGACTCGTATAGAGGTAAATCCCGTAACACACCCCAGATACCATACCAGCAATCGTTCCAAGAATAGCAATATTCATTCCATAGATCGTGGCTGGCCCTTCCGAAGTCCCACCACCATCAAACACACCACCAGACATGACTACACCTAATATCATGATTGGAGCAATAATAAAATAAGTTTTAGGGATTCTTTCCCGGTCAAATAAAAATGCAAGCGCCGGCAAAATAATGATCTGAAGATTCAGCAAAATCGAGGCAATACCCGATCCGACGTAGAAAATGGAATAGTTCCATGCTGTGAAGTCAATTCCGAGAAACAATCCTGCAAGAATTGAAAGAAGAATACCTTTTTTGTTGAGTGCACCGATCTTTTTCACTTCTCTAAAGGCAAATGGGAGTAATGCCAAAAGCCCAATCGAACAGCGTAGTATCGCTGATGTTGCTGGTTCGAAGTTCGATAATTTTACCCAAGGGGCAGTAAATGCGAGTGCAGCGATACCGATCAAGAGGAGCACATAGGCCCGAGCATTGGATGCTCCGCGCTGTCCCACCTGAACATTATTTTGAATACTACTACTAACCAAATCTTTCACTCCCAATATATTTTAGATTGTATAGGCATTTACGCAAGATCATGCCAAGTAGGTGGCAAGCTCATCCCATGTGTTATTCATTTCTTGTTTTAATAACACCAAGTCTGACGCCAGCCATCTGACATTCACTGCTTTTCCTTCAAGCAGCGCGGCACTTGCCTGAATATGTTCAAACCGCTGAAGTTTTTCATTTAATTCCCGGATGTCCATTTGCTGTAGCTTAGGAGACACACACCACAATGATCCGATATATAAATGTTCTTCTAGCAAACCTAGTTGTCCAAGATTCATGTGGTCAGGAGAAAATAAGAGGGCGTCATAAATCAAACAGTCCTCATCCATCCACACTTGAAAATTTGTTTTTACATCATGATATTGAAATTGCTCTCCCCGCTTATCACGGCCTGGAGATAGAATCTCACCCCACAGAAGCGCAGCATCCTGTGCCATATGAACAACCGTTTTCCCACTAAATTTTGCACTTTCAAACGGGATAACTGCTTCTGTTTTCCATGCAAGACTAGCACCTGTGCCGATCGTCACGTCAATATTCTGCGTACTCCATATTCCGTTATATGAAGGATAGATTTTGGTCGCAGATTGTGGAATAAGGCAGACATGTGCTCCTTCTTGGACATCGATCTGAAATTGATTTTGGTCCCCTGCCAGAAGGCCACCTGACGTTTCAACCATATATACCGTTGCCTCAGATGGCTTAGCAGGATTAAGATACATGGCTCTACTCGCTCTAAGCGGGGGAGTCTGGTAACAATTCATCATGATTGTTTTGTTCCCGCGATGGTTAAACGTTAATGATAAAGAGCCATTGTGATTCAGCCGTTTAATTGAACTGTTTTGCAGACTCATCCGATATCACTTCCAGTAATAAATCAGATTTAATCCAGGAAACGACTTCTTCAAGGCCTTTTTTCGTTTTAATGTCTGCAAAAACAAATGGTCTTTCGCCTCTAGACTTCTTCGTATCACTCTTCATTCTGTCAAGATCTACGCCAACGTAAGGGGCAAGATCCGTTTTATTAACGATAAGTAAATCGGAACGGGTAACACCAGGGCCACCTTTTCTCGGAATATCTCCACCTTCGGCAACATCAATTACATAGATAAAGGCATCCACTAACTCAGGACTGAAAGTTGCCGATAGATTGTCGCCGCCGCTTTCTAGCAGGATAATATCCAAGTTCTCAAATCGCTGTTTCAATTCATCAATGGCTTCGAAATTCATTGACGCGTCCTCACGTATTGCGGTATGAGGGCAACCGCCCGTCTCAACACCGATGATGCGATCGGGTTCAAGAACCTTCTCGTTGATCAGAAAGTCAGCGTCTTCTCTCGTGTAAATATCATTGGTAATAACAGCGATATTATATTGATCTTTCAGTGCTTCTGAAAGGATTTTGACAAGCGTTGTCTTACCGGAACCAACGGGTCCACCAATGCCAAGGTGTATTGTTCTCATATTCACAATCTCCTCGTCTATACATGATTTAAAATCTCAATTCGGCCTATTTATGCTTACAAAAATTAAAAGTCACTCATTTGGATACGCTGAGAGAATCCAGTATAATCATCTTAGGACCTCATTTAAGGGGCCACTTCTTCTCATCTGGGTGCAACCATATGAAAAGAAGTATATCCCGGTATCATGAAATGATATTAGCTAGATATGAGTCCGTTACGTATCAAGGTACGTTGTTGACTGGTGAAGGGGATTTGAAGGACCTTCACCTCAACAATGACCTACTGTGCACCTTGACATATCCGTGCATATCATGAAATAAACAAACGTGAATGAAGAAATTCGTGTTTCATGGATGCAATCTCAAGCCCAATAGAATTGTTATCGAGATCGTCCAAGTCTAGCGTCATGACTCGCCTTGCCGTTTCTTGTATGACAGGTAGTAAGGAGAAGGTCGTTTTGACTCCGCTCATCTGCCCCAAAGGAACTGCACGGACAGCATTTTGAACAAGTGCTGTTATGGATGAATAGAGAAATGTTTCAACCGCCATCTTCAGATCCACGCCTAAAGTTGCCGTATATATGCCGTATATCACGGGATAATGACCCTTGATTTTCTTGCTTTTTAATTGTTCATACCAGAACTTAAGCAATTCTTCTTCGTGTAATGGGTATACCATATGTAGAAATTGCCTACCCATCATCGCACTACCCTTCCTTGTCTCGGGAGATAACTTGATGGCATGACATATCTTTTCGAGGTGGATAAGCCCTTGTTTGTCGAACTTTCCTGCTAGTTCATAGGCTTCCTTAACAAGGATCGCATCCGTTGAAGCAAGATTATGACGAACATACATTTCACAAAATTCTCTTAAATCATCTTCATTACGAATGAGATCCTCCTGAATATAGGTTTCCATGCCGAAGGAATGCGCAAAACTACCGGTTGGAAACGCGGAATCATGGATTTGAATAAGATGAAGGAACCACGGATTAGTGTTGATGTCCCTTATATTTGAAGGGCTCTTTGAACCTCCGCTCTGATTGTTCATAGGTAACCCCCACTTCATCCATTAATTTCTCAAGCGTATGATCATAACGGACCAGAATTTCATTATCCTCGATAATACAAGGCGTGTGACGGTTACCTATTTCAAAAGCTGCCTTCCCCATTTCCTTCATCGTCTTCGGCTTGATGACATACACCTTCTCCAGCTTTGTACGAATGGCAATCAAGGTATCCTCATCTTCATACAGTACATCTCCATAATGCAGATGACCTCCATTATCGAGTGATATAGAGACATCGCTACCGCCTTCTGTTTGTTTGCGCAAGATTCGCTTATTGAGCTCTTCCCATTCCAACTCAATCCAATCAATCTTTTTATTAGAAGACGTATAATCCTTGAGATTTCCTTTTGTCGTTGTAATAACCATCCTTTTGCCCTCCTTTAACTTCGTGCAATAGTACCTAATCCGAATCTCTTTCCGCGCACTTGAACCTTTCTTCTAGAACAAGAAATATTTTTGGGCCATAGCGAGCTTCTCAAACGGTTCACACGTAATAAGTTCCCCATCCACCTTAACTTCGTACGTTTCTGGATTGATGTCGATATCCGGCGTCGCGTCATTCCACTTCATATCCTTCTTGCCGATATTACGGCAATTTTTCACAGCCCCAATGCGTCGCTTCAAGCCAAGTTTATCTGGCACTCCTTGCTGAATCGCTCTCTTCGACATAAAGGTAATGTTGGCACTAGAAATCGCACTTCCGTAAGCGGCAAACATACGACGATACATCACTGGCTGTGGTGTCGGAATAGATGCACCTGGGTCACCAAGCTGCGCAGAAACAATGAATCCACCTTTAATGACTCGATCGGCTTTCACGGCAAAGAATTTCGGCTCCCACAGAACAAGGTCGGCAAATTTCCCTTCTTCGATGGAACCAATTTCATGCGAGATGCCCTGTGCAATCGCGGGATTAATTGTATATTTTGCTACATACCGCTTAGCACGAATATTATCGGATCCGTTCTTCTCTTCAGGCAGTGCACCACGTTGTTTTTTCATCTTGTCTGCCGTTTGCCATGTGCGAAGAACCATTTCCCCAGCCCGTCCCATCGCAAGAGCATCCGTTGACATGATACTAATCACGCCCAGATCGTGGAGAATATCTTCAGCCGCAATCGTTTCCGGACGAATCCTTGAATCCGCGAATGCGACATCTTCGGGTATGTTGTGCTTAAGGTGGTGACAGACCATCAGCATATCCAGATGCTCATCAATCGTGTTTACCGTGAACGGCCTTGTTGGATTCGTTGATGAAGGCAAAACATTCGGCTGACCAGCCATCTTCATAATATCTGGAGCATGTCCGCCTCCAGCACCTTCGACGTGGAAAGAGTGAATGACCCGGCCATTAATGGCACGAAGTGTATCTTCAAGAAATCCTGCTTCGTTCAGTGTGTCCGAGTGGATAGCAACTTGCACATCCGCTTCGTCTGCTACTGTCAGACTGCGATCAATCGATGTTGGTGTTGCTCCCCAGTCTTCGTGAATTTTCAGACCGACTGCACCCGCATCGATTTGTTCGATGAGAGGAGCGAGAGACGAAGCGTGGCCTTTTCCTAGAAATCCAACGTTAATTGGAAAGCCTTCAGCTGCTTTTAACATCATTTCTATATTCCATGCACCTGGAGTGACGGTTGTCGCTTTAGATCCTTCCGCTGGTCCAGTCCCACCGCCGAACAAGGTTGTTACCCCATTAGCGAGAGCCACGTCAATCTGATCCGGATTGATAAAATGCACGTGGGTATCAATTCCGCCAGCCGTAACAATTTTGCCCTCGGCAGCAATGACTTCTGTAGCTGCGCCAACGATCATATTCGGAGTAACTCCATCCATAATGTCTGGGTTACCGCCTTTACCGATGCCGACGATATAACCATCTTTCACACCGATATCTGCCTTATAAATTCCTGAGTAATCAAGAATAAGTGCATTTGTAATAAGAAGGTCGAGAACATTCTCAGTCCGAGTGTTCGTACCATTCTGTCCCATACCTTCACGAATGACTTTCCCGCCGCCGAACATCGACTCTTCTCCGTAAACGGTGTAGTCCTTCTCGACTTCTACCCATAGATCCGTATCCGCGAGGCGAACTTTATCGCCAACCGTTGGACCGTAATTGGCAGCATATTGCTGTCTACTGTATTTCAACGTCTATTCAACTCCTTTATATCCTAATTCCTTAGCTCTATTTAGAATCTCTTGTCTGTTGTTAACTGAACCGTTGGTTAAATCTGCAACCCCGAATACACGACGGGCACCACCGATTTCGGTTAATTCAACTTCCTTCTCTTCACCTGGCTCAAATCGAACCGCAGTACCTGCTGGAATATTCAGCCTCATGCCGATACCTTCTTCACGTTCGAATGATAACTCGCGGTTCACTTCCACAAAGTGAATATGTGAGCCTACCTGGATCGGTCGATCCCCGGTATTGGCTACACGAATCTTAATTTTCATGCGGCCTGCGTTAATCTCTATAGGTTCTTCTGCTAAGCGGTATTCACCGGGTACGATATAATCACTTGCTACAGCTTGATCACTCATTTGTTCTATCCCCCTTTTTAATTTCCCCTGGTTTTAGATGCTATTTCTTAACAAGATTTGTTGTTAACGCTTTCAAACCCTCATGCTAATCTTCACAAAATCGGGTTGTGGACTGTAACGAGTTTAGTTCCATCTGGAAAAGTTGCTTCTGCCTGAATATCGGCAATCATTTCCGGAACTCCGTCCATAACATCCTCTCTTGTTAATACGTGTTTCCCTTCTTCCATCAGCTTAGCTACCGTCTTTCCTTCTCTTGCCCCTTCAAAAATAAAACTAGTAATAATAGCAACCGCTTCGGGGTAATTCAATTTAAGACCTTTCGCTTTTCGCTTCCATGCTAATTCACTCGCTAGAAAGATGAGTAGTTTTTCCTTCTCAACTGGGATCAAATGCACTCTCTTCACCTCTTTCCTATGGATTACTTGACTTTATAAAATGGTTATATTCACCATATGGTTACTGATTCTACAACGTAAATTTATTGCAAGCTGTGACTAACTTCTCATAACTAGGAACGAGTACTCATCTGACGATGGTCATCACGATACAATTGGATGGAGCAAAATGGATTTTTAGTTTGGATATGTAATTTTTTGTATAACAAAAAAAGCTAGACCTTTTGGTGGACTAGCCTTCAATTCGATGTAACAAAAGTTATAACTATACGTGCATTTCTTCAACTCATACTTGCTCTACTGGGGCCACTATAAATTTCCCGTATTCCACCCCTTTCAAACTAGTCATTTTGTTGCTCAGAAGCTTGATATCTCTCGCTTTTCCTTTTACGATGATGAGTTCAAGACAGCTCGATTTATCTAGATGAAAATGAGTTGTAGCCAGTATGTTATCGTGCATATCATGCTGAATATTGGTCAGCTCTTCAAGCAGATTTCTCTGGTGATGGTTGTAAAATAAAAGGATACTCCCAGCTACGGTTTGCTCCTCCATTTCCCATGACTGCTGAATAAGCGCATCTCGCACAAGATCTCGTACAGCTTCAGATCGATTGGTATATCCTTTCTGTGTCACTAGATAATCAAACTTTCGAAGCAAATGCCCCTCCATTGAAACACCAAATCTCTTTAATGACGAATCATCCACTGCACCCTACCTCCTTCTTTACAACTTCGTAAATCGAAATATATAACTATTCTCATAAGCCGCTGTCATCTCATCATGCAGGCTCTTGAAATATTTCTCACTGCTAGAAACTGAAATATAATCAGACGGCACTCTTCGCTTAAGCTCTACTCCAAATCCCTCATGACTAAAGGCTGAAGCAATATCGTCAAGGGTATGCATATTGGCCTTTAAATGACTGTACTTTTCGATCTCTTCTCTATAAAACTCCCCGCTGGGGTTAGACGTTAGATCCATGTAGGTTACATAATAAACTCCGCCAGGCTTTAGCGCTTTGCTCAATTTCCATGCATGGGTTTTTAAGTCATCGATCAAATAAATGACCGACAAGCAGAAAGCAAGATCGAACCTACCTTCAAACTGTTCCGGTGACCCCGATACGATATAATCAATCGGTAAATCCCCTTTTCTTTCATCGGCTATCTCTATGGATTTCTGTCCTAAATCGATGCCTACCGCGTCCTTATACGGTTTAACTTGGTGAAGAAGTCTTAAGAATCCACCTCGATTACAACCGAAATCCAGAACGGAATATTCCGATAAATTCTCTTCTTTCAAGGTTGAAATGAGCTGCATCCAGCCCTCTTTATGTCCTTCCTCCATTAGGGATTCGCCAGCTTCATTATTCCACCATACCTCATAGCTATGTTCCGTTTCTAACATGTTTGTCCACTCCTTACGATCCGTTGTTGTACATTCGTTTCTAGGAAAGGCTCTTGCATTTCACCCTTTGATGGAGTCAGTCTCGCTTTATTTCGATCTCTCGGGTGACTGGGGAGAATAGATGCCAGGAGCTGCTTAGATACAGGGTGTTTCATAGAAGAAAGTGGGTCCTTACAGTTGATTGTTTCGACAACTTGTCCTTTGCTCATAACAGCCAATTGGTCTGAGATGGAACGGACCGCCATAATATCGTGCGAAATAAATAGGTATGACAACAAATACCGCTCTTTCAACTCATCTAGCAGTTTCAAGATTTGATGCTGGATAAGTACATCAAGACTGCTGACTGCCTCATCCAGCACGATCAACTTGGGCTTTAATGCAATGGCTCGTGCAATACTTATTCTTTGTAGTTGCCCACCACTGAATTGATGAGGATACTTTTTTATATCTTCTGGATGTAATCCAACCGACACCAATAATTCTTGTACCGTTCTCTTCTCTTCGCGGGCACTTAATTTCTCGAAATTTCTTAGAGGCTCACTTATCGATTCGTAAATAGGCCATCTAGGATTTAATGAACTATAACAATCTTGGAATACGGTTTGGATTTTTCTACGAACGACTAAACGCTCTTTCTTGCTCATGGTCACCAGGTCTTTTCCTTCGAACCGGATTTCTCCTTGATCTGGTTTCTCAAGACCAAGGATCATCTTTCCCAGTGTACTTTTACCGGAGCCGCTCTCTCCAACCAGACCCAGGCACATCCCTTGGTCTAAGGTTAGGCATATGTTGTCCGCCACCTTTAGCTTTTTGTTGTTAAACATGCTTCCCGCACCCAGGGTATAACTTTTGTTCACATTTAATAATTCAAGCATATTCTCACCTCTACCTAACTTCCGGCTGTTCATATTCAGGTATAGCTGTCCCCATTCCAGGTCTTGCTTCTAGCAACATACGAGTATACGGATGCTCTGGTTGGTCGAATAGCTTAGCTACCGGAGCTTTTTCTACAACACGCCCATTGTTCATGACCATCACTTCATCTGCCATATATGCAATGACGCCAAGATCATGGGAAACAAGCAGCATTGCTGTATTCTGTTCCTGACACAATAAATACATTTGTTCTAGCAGTTTCACCTGATGCACACTGTCCAAAGCCGTAGTCGGCTCGTCGGCGATTAATACAGCTGGCTGTAAAGACATCGCTATCGCAATCATCACTCTCTGGAGCATCCCTCCGCTCAATTGAAACGGATATTGATCCATTATTTTTGCGGGATGAGGAAGACCTGTTTTGGCGAGATATGTCACGGCCATTTCATGAGCTTCTACACGGGAGAATGAACCATGTGCACGAAGAGTTTCTATAAAATGATTACCAATCGTGATTGTAGGATTGAAGGCACTCATCGGGTTTTGCATGATGACTGCAAGCTCTTTACCGCGCATACTTCTCATTTGATTGGCATTTAATTGAAGTAGATTTCTACTCCCCAGATGTATCGATCCTTGCTCTATGATTGCTGACTCTTGGAGCAGGCCCATAATTGCCAGACAAGTCATGGTTTTACCACTTCCACTGGCTCCAACAAGACCTAATACTTCTCCTTTTTTCAGTTGAAAGCTGACATCGTTCACAATCTTCTTCATTCCTTGTGGCGTGGAAACACGAATATGCAAGTGCTCGACATTTAAAACGATGGAATTGTTCATTTACTTAACCTCAATTCTTTCTTGGCGAGGGTCTAACGCATCCCTCAAAGCGTCTCCGATAAAATTAAAAGCCATGACGACCAGCATAATGCATACACCCGGATATAGCATCAGCAACGGACTGCTCTTCAAGAATTGCTTACTGTCATTTAGCATGGCCCCCCATTCCGGTATAGGCGGCTGAATACCTAGCCCCAAGAATGAAAGACCCGAAATACTTAGAATGATGCTCCCTAAGTTTAAAGTGGCCAGTACAATGGTTGGAGGTAATATGGTAGGGATAATATGAAATAAAATGATTTTATAACTTGGCGTTCCAGCAATTTTGGCTGCTAAAATAAAGTTCTGCTGCTTAGCTGTAATAACCATGCCTCGGATCCAGCGCGCGTACCAAACCCAGTAAGACATCACCATAGCAAAAATAACATTGCCCATGCCCGGCCCAAGGATACCTAGCATAGCGAGTGACAGAATCAGACTGGGAAATGCCATGAATAGATCACAAAAACGCATAAAAATACGATCCATCACTCCGCCGATATACCCCGAACACGTTCCAACAACTACGCTGATTAAAATAATCAACAGCATCACGATAAATGAGATCCCGAGTGAAATTTGTGTACCATAAATCAAGCGGGATAAAATATCTCTTCCTAAGTGATCTGTACCAAGCAGATATGTAGATGAAGGCCCTTCCAGTTTATGCTCAAGACTAACGAAATTGGGATCATGTGGCGCAAGCCACGGTGCGAAGACCGCTAGAACAAGCATGAGGACAAGCATAAGACAACTGATCCCTGTTAGTTTATTACTTACCAGCTTTTTGAACACTACGGCATCCATACTAGTACACTCCTCTCTTGCGTACCCTCGGATCGATAACCGCATGAAAAATATCAATTAATAAATTGCAAATAATAATAATCGTTGTAACAAGAACCACATAACATAAAATCACCGGGTAATCCCTAGCAGACAAAGCATTGACGAAATAACGTCCCATGCCTGGCCATGCAAATACATTTTCCACAATAATTGAACCACTTAATTTATGACCGATATGCATACCCATTGTTGTAATCAGGGGGGTGATGGCATTCTTCAGCACATGCTTTCCGATAATGAGTTTCTCTCGAACCCCTCTTGCTCTGGCATAAAGAACATAGGGTTGATGCAATTCGTCCATCGTACTGCCTCGGAGCATCCGTGTGTACACGGCTACGGATGCCATGGCAAGGGTGAGGGAAGGTAGAATAAGATGCAGTATACTTCCCCTCCCCGATACAGGAAAATAGCCTAACTTTAATGAAAAAATGTAAATAAGCAAAAATCCTAGACAAAAACTAGGTGTAGCCGCTCCTATAAATGAGAGTGTCCGGCTAAAGTGATCGAACATTCGATCTTTATACAGTGCTGAGAAGATGCCGATCGGCAGACTGATAATAAATGCAAGAGCAATTGATGAGAATGTAAGCTCTAGTGTTGCCGGGAGGTAATTTAAGATTTCATCCCACACAGGCTTATTACTTATATAAGAGTTGCCAAAGTCCAGTCTGAGAACACCGCTTAACCAATTCACATATTGAATAAACAGCGGTTGATCTAATCCGAGTTCTGTCCGGACAAGCTGAATTGCATCATCGGTGATAGGGATTTTGGATAACCTTAAATATGCTTCAGCTGGATCGACGGGCAAGAGACGAACAAGCAGGAATGTAATTATAGAAACGCCCAATAGAATGGGTATGATGCTGAGCACTCGCTTTACAATAAACCTGACCATCCCACATTAACTCCTATTCCTTGTCCATTTTCTCAAAGGGGATCTCACTATTCATTTGTCCAAACTGAAGACCTTTAATGTTCTGATGATAGACCGTTAAGTTCGTACCATACGATATTGGGAGATACACAGCCTGCTCATGAAGTGTAGTGAGAATATAGGTGTATAGCTCTTGCCGTGTTTCCTCGTCTGTACTTAGTAGTGCCTCCTCAATTTTCTGGTCAAGTTCCTTTTTCATTGGTAATCCTACTTGTGCCTGATAGTCAGCATGTGAAGGTATTCGCATGGATGATACCATTGCATGAGGATCATACGGTATGCCGAATGTATCGCTGAAGATCATGTCAAAATTACCGTTTGTTTGACGCTGTCCGAATAATTGATTCTCTTCGCCAATTAATTTCACATGAATTCCAATCTTCCTTAGATCACCTTGCAGCACTTCCGCGATAGATTTATGTACATTGTTAGCACTATCGAAACTGAGCTCCAATTCTAGTACAGCTCCATTTTTCTCTCTAAACTCTTTCTTCGCAGGTAATACCCAACCCGCATCATTCAGCAATTGTTCCGCTTTACTCACATCGTATGTATAAGGCGTCAGATTCACGTTAGAATACGGAAAGTCGGCTGGAAATAGGGTATCCGCAAGTTTGTCCGTACCGTAAAACACATTGTCGATGACTGATTGTTTGTTGAAGGCGTGCTCAATCGCTTTTCTGACGTTTATATCTTGAAGAGGCCCTTTACTTGAATTAATGGCTATGGATTTCGTAAAGAGAGGGGCAGAAATGGCTGTCTCGTACTTGCCTGTCTCCTTCAAATATTTAAATGAATCCAGGCTGATGCTCCCATCACCGTAGATCACATCAATTTCTTCATTTTCAAATGCCAGAACTCTGGATTCCCCATCAGGTATAACAGCAATGCGAATTTGATCTACCTTCGGTTTCTCTCCCCAATAGTTCTCATTAACACTAAATTCGGAGTATTCATTAATCTTGTAGTCCGTCAAGACCCAAGGTCCAGTTCCAATCGGTGCCTTAATCTCTTCCGAAGTATTGCCGCTTGCAGGAAATCCCGCCTCTCCCAAGAAACGAAGGGGTCTGATAAGAGCTAGCTCTTGGAGCATCGGATAGTAAGGGTTATGTAAAGAGATGGTTACACGGTATTCTCCATCTTTGGTTGCATCTTTGATCTGATTCACTAGCTCTAGCCAGCTATGGCGCTTTTTATTAGCCAAAACTGCGTTAATGTTCTTAACCACAATGTCCGCATTAAAGTCAGAACCGTCAGAGAACTTAACATCTTGACGAAGAAAGAACGTATACTCCTTCCCATCCTCTGAGATCTCCCACTTCTCAGCCAGATGAGGAACCACTTTCCCATCAACATATTTAACAAGTGATTCATAGACCATATTTTGCGCGAACATTTGGTTTGGAGCATACATATGGGGATTGAGTGGGCCAATATCGTTAGCAGACGAGAATCGAATGATCTTTCCCTCGGCCTGAGAGCTGTTACTATTCTCTGCTGCCGCCGAACCCGAAGGCGTTCCGTTACATGCAGTGACTAGAAGAGAAGATATAAGCATAATGATTAGCAGGTAAGTCGATTTAAATGAACGATTAGGCGGATTTGTCATGGATGTAACTCTCCTTAAAGTTTAGATTTTGAGTTTTGATAAGACTTTCGTTTATTTGCTTATTGGACAGGCCGGTTAGGCACTATAACGAACGAACAATCTGGAAATGCTTATCCTGCTAACTTATCTCAGTCTCTTGTCCATATGCACGGTTTCAAAGGAATCAAATGACTCCAGCTGGATTTGAAATCCTTGTCTTTCCCAAAAGGGTACGGCTCCTGGCAAAAATCGATGCGTATGCAAATACATCGTTTCATACCCTTTGGCACGAGCAATCGGAAGTAATCTTTTGACTAATTCCGTCCCCAGACCTTGATGTCTTAGCTCCGGCTTAACATAGCATTTAACCAACTCTGCAGTGACCCTCGTTACGTATTTTCCTTTAATTTCAGGGATTCGATCATCATACGGAAGAAAAGCGGAAGTAGCTGCAATAGTCCCTTCTTTATCGAATGCGGCAAGAAAGGTCGCTGTATCCGATCGATAATAAGTCTCTTGAAATGCTGCCATATCCGGGGGAATGCGGTTCGGGTCAAGCATAGGAAACACTTCCCGTATAATCTCCAGTACGAAACGCATAACCGAGGTCAACTCATGGAGCTCAATCTCTCTTATTACATATGTATCTAGATGCTTACTCATCTTTACCTACCTTCTTTCGCTGTCTTATTCCCTCTGTCATGTGCTGAATAGATAACACGTTTCATTCGAAAAGTAACACGATTACACAGAAAGAAACGACTCTACAAAAACCTCATTTAGCATAAAGCAAGCTCAACACCTAGGGATAACCACGGTTCACATGTGCGCCACACCCGTGTTACATATCTACAAGAACGTAACACGAAAGATCATGGCTAAACCCATAAAGCGAAGGCTTAAAAGAGCTTCGCCAGCATGTTACCTGAAACCGATTGCAAGTCAGTAGATTCAAACCTCCTTGTTCCTTTTTGCACAACCCTTTGTTGTGGTAATTATTTATTATAATCCGTTTACATAATATGAAAAACATCACAGGCAACATTTCAACGGGTATGGGCAACCAAGCAATGCGACATATTTTAAAGTCATCCTATCTTATTAAACGTTTCTCCTTTTCCTATTCCAATATTTGTGTTTTAGTAAGTATAGATTCATAATCGCCATACTATAATACCTAGCTGAAGGAGATCTCTACCCCATGAAGCAACCCTTAAATATCATTCTGGATCGATGGAAAAGGACTGGGATTGTCACGATTGGTGGTCTACTCATCGGAGCTGGATTTGCCGATTGCCTGATTGCCTTGAAACAGCCCGATTTGAATCAAATCGCTAGAGGGTTAACCGTCTTTAGCGCGGGCCTGACCATATTAGTCATTATGGATACCTCCAAAACTCAAAAGAAGACCGAGCAAACCCAAGAAGAAACACAGCTTCGCCTGAAAAAAATAGAAGACAAACTAGATGCTATTCATCAATCTCAACACATAACGAATACGCAGTATCTTGAAATCAAAGAGCTGCTAGAGCAACAAACCAATTCATAAATTACATAAAAAAAAGCAGCCTCCCGAAAGGAGAGGCTGCTTTAAACTTATCATTCCCCGCATTTACAACCTCCAAGATCCCTTGAAAAGAGAGCTGCTAAAGCTCTCTATGGGCTGGTTGCATCATCCCTTGCGTGGGTTGATCCGCTTGGTACTCATAATATTGAGATTGAACAAGTTCATCAATTGGGGCTTCATCCTGCGTCATGACTGACTGCTGATATGGCTCATCCACATACATGACTCTACGCTGAATTTGCATCAGTCCATTCACAATACGAAGCGCGACCCAGAAAAGGATAAGTCCAACACCTACGTACAGTAAGTATTGCTGATTATATGTCCAATCGATATGGAAATAGCTAAACAAACTATTCTCTAAAATATCCAGCTGCATTTCATTCATCAAAATAATATGCACAACGGGAAGTGCAATAAATCCGAGTCCAAGTGAAAGGGCCGTTATCATAATCACAAAGAATACGATGCCCGTAACAAATCTTAGGAATACGAGAAGCAAATTTCGGATAAATAATCCTCCGTCAAAGCCTCTCACCATTTGCTTCAACCAATTCTGACCGGTTTCCGCTTGTCCATTGTGTGTATACGACACAGGAGGAGTAGGTAGCCCTAAAATTTGTCTGATGATGTTTTGTTCAAAATTCACAATCCCGTTAAGTAGCTTAGCTACTCCAAAAAACAGCGGGATTCCGATAAGTACCGGAGTTAAGCCGATGGACAATGCAACTCCTGTAACCGCTACTGTAAAATAAATAATCCCTAACGGGAGAGCTAACAGTAAATAGAGGATCGTTGCATAGGTTTTTGAGTTAAACAGCACCCAATTCACCTTCCCTGACTGCGCCGCTGCAGTCGCTTCTGTTGCCTTCATATTCAAACACTCCCTTGGCTTCAATCACGCTCTGAATTATAAGTCCATTATATCTGCGTTATTGAGCTGACATAACCGTCTGAGGAGGTATCTGGTCCTAGACTTTAGACTAGGACTGTTGCTAGAGATTTTTATGCACAAAACTATGTTGCTTATTAAACACAAAAAGATACCCTCTCGGGTGCCCTCATAAAAAGTAACACAGGTATCAAACCGTAGGCAGCAAAAACTCATCTTCCGTATCCGCTACCCACTGCCGCAAACGGTCGTTAAGGCGTTTTCGCTCCTGGTTATAGAGGGAATTGTAAGCCATATTTACTTGCTCATAAGGATCCTCATTCAGGTTGAACATCAACCATGGCGTATTCTCCAGACATACGTATTTCCAACCGTCCGTTGTGACGATTCCACGCCACGGACGATCCACACTGTGGCCATGGCCTGTCGGTATGACGGACTGCAAATAGGCGGAATCGGGCAATTCTGGAATGGATCCACCTAGTCTTAAAGCCGACAAGTCCGTCCCCTGCATCCAATCCGGTTTAGCGATTCCACATAAGCCAAGCGTAGTTGGGGCAACATCGACATGGTTAAACGGTATGTTCGATACTCCTGTCTGGCGCCCATAGAACGACTGCTCCCCACTGATGATCATCGGTACACGGATAGATTCTTCCCACGGTGACATTTTGCGGAATTGGCCATGGGAACCGTGCATGTCCCCGTGGTCGCTGAAAAACATGACATGTGTATCCTCCGCAAGCCCATTCTCCCGAAGCGTTGTCATGATCTGTCCTATATTCCAGTCCCAATTTTCAATCATCCCATAATATCCAACCAAATCCTTGCGAGCCTGTTCCTCAATGCGAGGTATCGACGGAACATTGGGCCTTAGTTTAATGCCGGCAGCGTTGTGCCTCCCGCGAAATGATTCCGGTGCAATGTATGGATCATGCGGCGGTTGAACCGATAATACGGCGAAAAAAGGCTGATCTTGTTCTTGTTCCCTCTGTTCGTCCCCTCGCTCCTGCAAGTATTTGACGAACAGTTTAGTCATCTCATCCGTCTCGTAGCCGGGCAAGCGGTAATGGAAGGCATTAGCACCTTCACCGCCATGAACCCAGCAATCCCACTGGCTGTTGTTATTTTCATATCCAACCCAGTGGCTGAATCCGCCCCGCCGCTCCGGAGGGATGATATGAAAGGCTGCTCTGCCATGTCGCTCTTTGAACCCGTCGAGATGCCACTTCCCAAAGTATGCTGTCTTGTATCCGGATTGGTTCATGACATGTGCTATTGTCAGTTGATCCGATGGAAGCCTATGTTCATGGCCGGGTACTGCAAGATGCGGATATTTCCCAGTTACTAGCGATCCCCGGCACGGGCAGCATAAGGGAATCCCTGCTACCGCATTGGTAAAATGTACCCCGGAGGCTGCCAAGTTATCAATGTTTGGCGTATGTACATTCGGATCTCCACTGCAGCCTAATGCCTGTCCGCGATGCTGATCGCCGAATATCCAGATAACGTTCGGACGCTTGACGCCTGTACTGCTATTATGATTACTCATCTATAATGGCCCCCTCTATTGGATGTCAATGTATAATGGGACTAAAAAAAGCCTTTGTACGAGGCTAAACATTCTCATAACCAGCCTTCATCAGATATCCCTAATATTCAGGTTTGTGCCTAACTCTAACATAAAGGTGAACATTCGGATGTACCAAAGACGGGGGGAAATGTTTCAAAAATACAGATGACCTCGCGACTTTTCACCCGGAGAAATCACGATTAGAAGACATCAATAAGGGGGCATGCAAATGCTGCAGATGGAATTGAATAACCGAAGTTCCTTGGATAATCTATACATCAACATACGCTGGATGAAGGAATGGAGACGTTCTAGTCTTAAACATACGGGCGAAGGGCCCTTGCCCTATAATACGTTTTGGCTGGTGTTGTCAGGAAGCGCTACGATGCAGTTCAACAAGGACGTATATGAGGTAAAAAAATACGATATTGTGGCGCTTCCCGCGCAATCTTATCATAAATGGATTTCCCTCGGGAACGAAGGACCCTTTCATTATCTTTCGCTTGCTTGCGAGGCTAAAGTGGGTGCATTCGATCTGCTGCGTTTATACCGCTTCCCTAACCATACAACTCTTTCCGACCATCGCGATTACGAAGAGTTGGTAAGTCTTTGGTTCCAGCTTTCGGATAACTTTCAACGCCTACTTCATGGTCTCAATGAAAAGAATTTGAACTGCTCAGAGCGAGGAAAAACAAGAAAAGAGGACTACCCTGTCTTTTTTTTCGATATAAAGCAAACGAGTCAGTATCTTAAGATTCGTTCCTTAGGCAATCTGTGGGTCCATCAGTTATTCCAATCGTTACAGCATAAGCTGCCTGAACAGCCGGTGACTTACGATAATCGTGTCTATGATGTATGCGACTACATTAAGGAACATTTGCACGAGCGCCCGTCACTGACGGAACTTGCCAAGCTTGTTTCGCTCAGCAAAGAGCATCTTCGTTTTTTGTTTCAGAAAGAGTTATGTCTATCTCCCATGAAATACGTCACCCAGCTCCGTCTGCAGCTAGCTCAAGAGCTCTTACTGTTTACCTCCGATTCAATGAAGCAAATTTCAGACAGGCTCGGATATGACGATCAGCATCATTTTACGCGGGCGTTTCGCCGGGAGGAGGGAATCTCTCCCTCAGAATATCGCAAGAAGTATAAGGCGAGCTTTGAGTACCCGATTGAATTGTAGAATAAGATGTTAAGAGAATCGTTGATTGGCGTAAAGGAGCAGGGGAAGTATACGGGGATTTTCAAATTGTAGTGTACGTTGATATTTGATAACGAATCGAGAAAAATTAGCGTTTCATTACACATAGCAAAAATCCACAACCTCATTCGGTTGTGGATTTTAAAATTTGTATCATTTAATTAGCGCCTTAGTCCAACCATCCCTTGTTACGTGCGATATCTATCGCCTCGATTCGTGTATTCGCCCCAAGCTTCCCAATCGCATCTGACATATAGTTCCGTACCGTTCCATAGGATAGAAACAGCTGCGCTCCAATATCTTGAAGAACTAAGCCCTGGGCAGCCAGCTTCATGACTTCACGCTCCCTGGGCGATAATGGACATGGATCATCCCATACCGCGAGTGACAATTCTGCATTAATGACACGCTTCCCATCATAGACCCGACGAATCGCGTCGGACAATTCGTCGCTGCCCGTATCTTTGAGAAGATATCCATACACTCCTGCCTGCATAGCCCGCTGGAAATAGCCAGGACGCGCGAATGTCGTCAAGATGATGACACGACAAGCTAACTTATTTTTTTGAACCAATTCCGCAATATCTAACCCCGTTTTCAGCGGCATCTCAATATCCAGAACAGCTACATCTGGTTGATATTGCTGAATCATGGACATCACTTCTTCCCCATTCTCAGCTTGACCGACTACTTCAATATCATCTTCTAACGAGAGTAAAGTAGCCAATGCTCCCCTTAATAACTTTTGATCTTCTGCCAAAACAATACGAATCATCTAAGCACTACCTACCTTTTCATTTCGTATTACCCTAGGTATATGTAAGGTGACTTCCGTCCCCTTGCCTGGGGACGAAGACAGCGACATACGCCCATCGATCATAACCAACCTCTGCCGTAAACCGGCGAGTCCATTACTGCTAGTATAGAATTGATCCCTATCTGCCCCAATACCGTCATCACTTACCGATACACGTACTTCCCCTTCCTGAATGTCTAGAAGAACGTTGCAACTTGTTGCTCGGCTATGTCGAACCACATTGGTAATCGTCTCGCGAAAACACATCGCCAGAATCGTCTCCTGCAAGGGTGTTAACGGAAGCGTATTGTTCACTAAATCGTCTTCCGTCCCTACATTAGAAAGTTTGGGATCTGAAATCGATTGATATTGAAATAAAAGCGGTATGCCTGCAGCTGAACATAAAGATACAGCATGCTTATATTCATCAGCGAGATATGTAACTTTCATCTCCGTAACCAATTCTCGCATTTGTTTCAAGGCTGCGCGTGCCGTTTCTCGTATTTCACGAGCCTCTTCTATCGCTCTCTCGGGATGACGATTGACCAATTTCTCAACCACCTCCCCTTTTAGTGCGATTAGTGACAGCGTATGGCCCAATGTATCATGGAGTTCACGTGCGATCCGCTGGCGCTCCTCCTGCTGTGCCATTCGTTCAGCCGATTCTGCCCGCAATCGCGCAGACTTCTGTTGGAATCTGGTCGAAGTTCGAATAATATACGGCAGAATACAGATGCCAAACATAGGCACTAGCCCTATCCATACTAGGCTGCCCATCCGATCCAAATAAGGAAAAGCGATAAATCCCATAGCTACAGTGAAAGCGATCGTTATAGAGAGTAATATCGGCAGCTTTTGTTTGCTCAGTGGAGCAGCTATCATAAAACCTATAAACGTATACATTGGATGAAATACAGCTGCTAGAATTAAAAGTATACCCACCTGAACGATCATTATTGGCGTGGCCCACTTTGCATAAAAGTAAGATTGTCGAAACGATAGAACGAATATGCCTAACAGAACAAAGCCAAGCCACTGTATACTTGATGGCTCATAGAGTAAAAAGTACATGGGTATCATTAAATTTGTTAACAAAATATAAGGAGCGACTCCTTCCGATTTTGGAAAGAGGCGCCACTTCTCACTATTCAATTAGACCGCATCCCGTCGATTATAAATATAGATTGATAGTAGCATAAAGAAGAGACCGCAACCTGTCAAAATTATGAAATCAATACTTGCTGGATTTTTTCCAGCGATCATATTCCATGCCCCATTGGCGTAACGGTGAGATGGAAGCCATTCGCCGACCGAGCCCATCCAACTTGGCAAAGTACTAAGCGGCATCCAAAGCCCTCCCACAATGGCAAGTCCCATCTGTAATACATTTCCGATGGCAACGGAGGTATTCGCATTATTAAGCGTTCCTAACAATGCACCGAGCGCCAGAAAAGATATGCTCCCAATCCATAACCATAATCCGCATAAAATCCATTGCCCGGCTGTCAATTGTATCTCATGTACAAGGCCAGCAGATAAAAATATAACAACAATGACGATCAAGTGAACAACCATTTGCGATACAATTTTGCTGCCAATCCAGACTGCAGGAGATAGTGGAGTTAGCTTCAGCAAGCGTACCCACCCGTCTTGATGCTCGAACGATAGACGGATACCGAATTGAGATACAGCTGTACCAATCAAACTAAATGCAGTCATCGACATCAATGAAAAGACACCCCAAGTTGTTGATTGAATCGATTTATCTACCCCATTCATACTCGCGAATAAAAAGTAGAAAGCAAGCGGCATCGCAATAGAGAAGAGTAAGAAAAATGGACTGCGGATAATTCGTAAACTTTCTGCTTTGGTCTGGGCAACAAACATATGTAACATAGCTATTTTCCTCCTAAAAATGTTTTTTATCGTATAATCGTTGATTTATGTGTACCTGTAAGACTTAAGAATGTATCTTCTAAGCTGGCTGATTGTATATCAATATCCGAAATTCCCCATTCAGACTGCATCAATGTAAATAACAATACATCCGTCTCTTGAGCATACAGACGAATTCGCTCGCCGTTGTATTCTGCCTTTTCTACACCCGGTAATGTGAGCCATTCCTGCTCTGCTGGCGCGTTCGCCGCTCGAAATGAAACGGTTCTAAGTGCTGTTTGAGCCTTTAGACGTTCTGGAGTCCCTTCCGCAACAACCTGGCCACTAGCGATTACTGCGATATGATCTGCAACGGTATCAGCTTCCTCCAAATGATGTGTAGTTAAGAGCACAGTACGTCCGTCATTTGCCAGTGCTTGAATGGTGTCCCAAAAGCGACCACGAGCCTCGATATCCATTCCGACGGTTGGTTCATCAAGCAGGAGAAGCTCTGGATTCCCCGCCAAGCTTTGGGCGAAGGCTAATCTACGACGTTGTCCTCCAGACAGGGAGGATGCGCGCCGTTTCTGATCCGCATGGAGACCCGAAATGTCTAACAATCGCTCTAGCGACATCGGATTACGATAATAACTGCGGAACAATTGAAGCACTTCTTTGACCGTAAGTCCATCTGCTGCTTTAACATCTTGCAAAAGCGCTCCAACGCGTTGCCGTAATTCTTTTGTTCCAGACGGCATCCCCAAGACCCTGACTTCTCCTGATGTTGGCTTAATCATTCCGAGTATCATAGAAATGGTTGTTGTCTTGCCTGCCCCATTCGGTCCGAGCAATGCTGATATTTGACCTTTCTCAAATGATAGATTCATATGATCAACGGCACAGTAGTTACCGAATTTCTTCACTAGATTTATACATTCAATCGCCTTTGTCATTTTGTACTAACCTCCGCTAATTTCTTCTATCGTTACTTGATGTCCTTATTATATTGAATAAGTGCGAGAACCAATTAGTGTGGGTTGTCACAAGCCGGTTATGACAAATGTCAGAAAAAGACCGAACGCAAAAAAAGAAGGACCTCTAGGCCCTTCTTCAGCATAACGTGCATGTGACATTCTTTGATTGAGGTGTCTTGGTTTGCAAACTTATAGCTAAGGATTCTACATTTTTAATCGAACATAGTAAAAATCACAATCTCTGTGGTTGTGGTTTTTATGTATTGAGATGAGGGGAGTCGAACATTAAAAGGTAAAACCCGCAACTAAGTCACTCCACCTTATACAGCATAGATCTTAATAACTCCCTAATCTTCTGTTCTTCCCCGCTCTCGTTTGTACGGAACCTTTCTAATTCCATTCCAAATTTTTTGAAGATACGTTCTTTTTTTTCATCTCTCTTTAGTTGTTCAGGATTGTTCTCGTGAAAGGCAAATCCATCGACTTCGATCGCCAGCGCTAGCGATTTGTCCAGTTTATGATAAAGCACAAAATCCACAGAAGAACGATTTCGGACAAATCTGCGCTCTTCCTCATTTAATCGTTCCAGGTCAGTAAACAAATTCATTAGTAAAACCTGATTCCCCAGTTCAAAATCCTTAAACATAGGCTCATGTAATATCTGGTCGAGCAATGCGTGCATAATATTTTCGCTCCGATGCCTTGATTTATTAAAGAAACGAACGCGTTCTCGAAAATCCTGTAGATGATCAGAATACTCCTTGTATAACAAGTCAAATATAGAATGAATCTCGCTCTCCACGACGTTATTATCCAGCGTACTATATTCCATATATCGCATGAGATCTCCCAATTCATTCCCATACTTGCGAAACACAGAATGATCGGTCACCAGAATAAACCTCTCCTGTGCGCGGGACACAGCCACGTTAATCATGCAAGGATCATTAACAAAGCTCATCCCCATGCCTCCTGCTCTCGTCCGATCGAGCACCGTAGACATGATCATGACGGACTTCTCACGTCCCTGATATTTATGGATCGTGTCGCTTTCAATGTCAGCAGTGAACTGCTGAGTCGCTTTCTCTACCTGTTTACGGTAAGGCGTCACAAAGCCGATATCCTTATGACCTGCTGCCGCCTCGAGATATCCCAACAGAATCTCCTGTTCAATAACATCAAGTTCCCTGGAATTGAACTTTCCTTTTTTTCCATGGGTCACTTCCCTCATATGATTGCCTGGTGACGTCTTATAGATCAATAAAGGAGATTCGGAAATTCCCGGATCGGTAAAAGCAATCAATTCGCCATCGTAATATTTCCTGTTGCAGAATTCAATAATTTGTGGATGACAGCGGTAATGCTCCCGTAACATCACTTTCGGAATGGAATCCCCATATAAAGTCAACATGGACGACAATAAATTATGCTTGATATAACTATAAGCTTCATCCATGTCAGGAGTGGCTTGACTCTGAATCTTCTGTTCAATCTCTTTTTCTATAATATGGGGTAGTTGCTTGGTATCGCCCACAATAATAGCCTGTTTACAGCAGGACAAAGCCAGAGCCCCTGTCAGCAGATCAACCTGCGAGGATTCGTCAATAATACAATAATCAAACAAGTAATTCTCAGGAACACAATTCCGCAAAGAATGTGTTGTACTAAGCACAATAGGATAATGCTCGATAAACGTTTTAAATTTGTTGCTCTGAGTGTATGTCTTCTCATTGCAGTCCACAACCTTACGGTTATGGTATTTTTCCTGTAATCTGTGTCGAAAAAGCGTTTCGGAGAACTGCTGGTGGCGATCCATTAAATATTGATAGTCCTGGGACTCCAACTCTTTCTCAAGCTCCTGAATACCATCTGATAACTCTTTAACTTTTAACTTGTAAAATTTACGCTGAACATTCAAGATGACCTCCAGCCCCTGCTCCTTCAATCGTTTGAAATCCGTAAAACCATGTCTGAAGAACAACTTGAATTTGGTATAGGAGCTTATATTTCCTTTTCATCTCTACAGCCAGGAAGCTGTCCTTCATAAACTCCATAATCCGTTTTGGTGTCTGCCGGTAAAATGACAACTTCTCTATCGGCGATACATCCTGCCTAGCATAATAATGCTCAAAATGCTCTTGTTCAAGTAAATAAGCCGACAGCTTCTGCAGTAGCTTCGCCTTCTCCCGATCCAGTTCCATTAAACGATGAATACGTTGATCCAAATCTTGTAGCTTGGCGTTTAATTCGTCCTCTGACAACTCACTTGTCCATTCCGATACATCCCATTTTGGCAGATTGGCAAAAAACTTTTTCTTGTTTTCTTGTTTTCCCAAACTAGCTACAAAAAAGTGATACCCTTGCCGTTCCATCTTTTCTTGCACATTCTGAACTGCTGCGTTGTTACCGGAAACAACCGCTACCTTTTTCCCCTGCATAACCGCAAGATTCGCAAGAATGTTTAAGATCGTCTGAGTTTTACCTGTACCCGGAGGGCCTTCTATAATACTGATAGTGCTTTTTAAAGCCTGCTCAAGCGCGTTCCTTTGACTCAAATTGTACCTAAACGGAAAAATCGGCTTGCTTGTAACCGGGGTATCGCTCTTTATAGGTTTTTTCAGAAGATAATGACTCAAGACACTATCCGGATCTACATAATGTAGTTTTGCGAATTGCTTGGCCAAAAAAGCTTCCTTGTTCCCCTGTTCATCCTCACTCTTTGCATATTTTGAAATCGCGCGCCAATAGTCCAGAATCTGACGCCCTTCAGCATTTTGGGTACTACTGCTTCTAACTTGAATACGCTCCCTATCATATGTACGAATACTTCCATTGTTGAAACACACCCGAATCTTTGGACCGAAATCTAGCACCCGTTTTACATTATAAAAAGGATAATTATCGTGAAAAACAGCCATATCCTCCGTAATATCTTGAACGGTCGGCGTTAGTAACTGTATATCACTCGACTTATATGTATAAACCTTGGAGGAACCTTTATATACAATCCTTACTATGGGAGGATCCGCTTTATATGAGGATACATCCTCTGTCTTGTCATCACCTTTAACGATGATCATAATTTTCTCTTGGTCCATAGGAGCCTCTCTATATTGAAATTGATGTTAAACAGAGTCTTCTATACATTGGGTATATATTCCTGCCGTGTGGAGGATTATTAGAGCGAGGGCACCTTGTCTAAGGACACTAGTGTGAAATTCCTTTTTCTATTTCTTGATTATCCCGCCTATCCGATGTATATCTTGCAAATTAAGTGGACTTACCAATGGAAGATGGGAAAGTATCAGATTTAGTTATACCGTAAGAATTGCTGAGTCTTTTAAAATGACTGATATTCGAGAAGTTATTGAACTAGTGGATGACCGGAAAGGTTCATAATTTCGATTCCATTTATATATCGTTACATTTAATAACAGAATGATTATAGAATATCAGACCACAAAACAATTATACTCACTTTGGAAGGCAAAACCCACTCATTGAGCGGGTTTTGTGGTATATATTTGTAATCAATAAGTCACATTCATTACGTATTGTTTTATCATTTTGTTAGTTGACAGCCTTTCCGCTTGTTCCTGTAAAACTTTTTTCATCTCTGAAATATCGTGTTTTAAACTTTTTCTTTTACGAGGATCATTTGGATCCCACTTATCACTATCGAACCATGCAACCAAATATAGACCATAAAGTGTTTTACCTTCTTTCAAATACCTATTAGAGAGCTGGTCTTGCATAGCTCCTAGAAGCTCTGGATTCCAATTCCCTTTAACCTCTATTATTACTGTTATTTTCTCATAGTTATGATTCTCAGGTAATATAGCATCTACATGGATATCAGTTCGTTCGCCCTTTTCCGATCCTAATGTAGGTTGAAGTTCAACTTCACGATTTGTTATGATTCCTCTTCCTCTTATTTCATCATCTAGACGTTGCTTAATATAATTAGAAAAATCATTTTCGCTCCAAGGAGTGAATTTATTATCCCCTAGATCATTCCATAAAGAACGTACTTCAGGGGTGACACCATGAAACCTTTTTTCAATTCTTTTTAATGCATTAACAATGACATCAAGGAGCTCTTCACCGCTTCTTACAAGTCTCTTTTCTTTATTACTTGTAAGTAAAATAATATCAATAGGCCTAGGAGGAGTCCATGTATTGCGTCTAACAGCTAGATTGACCTCTGCTAATCCCCATTTTAGCCAACTCAGTTGAGGCAATTCATGAACAACTCTTTGATATTCAAATTGCGATTCCTTAGTTCCACGCATTTTCAAAAGTCTCAGAATATTATCTCTAAGTTCAGCCAGACTCTCTCTGGGAGCTACAAAATGAGCCATTTCATCATCTTCATACTTTGGATCTTCTTCATATGGAAAATGATTCACTAACCATAAATAGAAATCAGCTAGCAGTGAATCTTTTATAGAATTAAGTTTTAACAATGATTGACCCTCATCTGCTACTGCTAAGAAAACCTCTTTTAGGAACTCTGTTTGAGTAGTCCTGAAATTCCATATCCTTTTCCATCCTTGTATAGAGTAATTACAAAGTGCCACTGCCTCTAAAATGATTTTTTGTCTATTCTCTGTGTTACCAGCAGTTAATTCGGATTTGATTTCAGTTAGTACATACTTCTCTATACCATTTACTTTATTTATCAGCAAATCCTTAAGTAATGTTTTTTTAGATTGAGGTGCCAAATCATTGGACTTGTAAAATTGAAACATAATGAGTTTCATTTTTTCATCCCAACAATCAGAAATTAGTTCATTCACAAATATATTATTATGAGATTTGTTCTCTTCCCTCATAAGAGTTAGCAAGTCTGAAATAATCTGATCGGAATTTCTTGAATATGCTAGTTTAATCAGATGTGTCTGAATCAACTTTTCTTGTTGTGAATCGGTATACTGCGTTAAAAGTACTGGTGACCACCTTGCCCAATCATCATTGCTTAGTTCGAGTATAACTTTATAATTATAATCGTAGATTAGTCTTAGTGCTTTATAAGCGGCTATAAATGATTTATTAAATTTCTCTCCAAACCATTGATCTCTTTTTAATTTTATAAACTTTATATAGATCTCAGAACAATCAATAGTCCTTTTTCTATCATTTACATCTAACTGTAACCAACTAGAATAATTCATAAAATTTGGCTCCAGTAAACTAGAACCATTGCCATCCTTGTCAAAGGAAAGCTCATAACAAAGACGTTCCCACGCCTCAACATTACCTAACTCAATTTGAGTCAAATATTTATTAATCCTTTGTGTTAAGGAAGGTATTTCAACCCTTTCTGCTTGATTATTTTTTTCTCTAATTCCCTCTAAAAAATAGTGATTTTCTTTTAGCTTTTTTCCATTTTCCGAGTTTATTTGAACGCTATCAAAGTAGTATCTAAGTTCTTGTGTTAGTACTTCATTCTCCTGGGCTGCAGCCATTAATAAATCAACATGTTCGTAATCACTCGGGTTAAATACCCTGTTTATAACCCTTGCATATTCTCTTTGACTTTCAACTTCTTTTATGATAGTTATTTTTTCTAGTAACCATGGAAGATCTGATGGCTGTAAAAAAGCTGCGTATGAGATGTGTCTCATATCAGAAGGCGTTTCAACTTCATCTATTAAGCCAGTAATAATTGTCTTTTTTAATATCTCATCATTATGCAATCTTGACAGGTATGCAAATCGGTCAAAATTTTTAATTCTTTTTTTCAACACTCTTATAAATGGTACGAAAATTGATGGGATACTTATCAGTTCTATAGCTCTTTGCATAATTGCATGAAATAAATCTTCTATAATTAACTTTATGTTGTGAACATCAATGAATTGTTCTACCCAATTTAGTGCGAATGGTAGATCCTCATCACTTAAACTTTCAATGATATCATGACTTATAAAATGTCGATATAATCCTATTAAATTGCTCCTCTTCGGTAAGTTCAAACATGAAAATAACTCCTGAGCAGAAATGTAATTTGGCCACAAAGCCTTTAATATTATGCCTTTCAGTTCTTCATCTGGATCATCTTCATGGTCAAAACGAATTAGTGGAAACAATTCCAAAATCCCTTTATCGTCACTCATTCCTATAAAGGCCTTACCCGCTTCTACACGTAAATAGTATTCTTCTTTTTTATTGAATGTCAGATCAAGAAGATATTTCTTTACTTCTGTTATGTTACATGCTTTGGCTATTCGTATTGCAACTCTTCTAACTATTAAATCTTTGGAATTATCCATAATATAGGGTTCTAACTGCGATGCTAAATCATTATGCCTCAACTTATAAAAGTTACGATTTATCTCATAATTCCCATCATGCATTAGACCAGAGTCATATCTATCTAACAGGGTTGTAACCAGTTCGCTTTTTGCTTTAACGTCTGCGCCTTTGATGTCACTTCTTAGTAACACTTCTGGATCATGAACACAGATATACTTGAAAATATCTATATTAAATGATGCTAACCAAGAAGCCACTTCATACAATTGTGGAACTATATGCCCGTCCTCTGGGTGCCTAATTAAGCTAACTATCTGCTCTAGCTCCAGTTTATTCTCTACTATATACAACGCTGATAAATATTCTGCGTAAGTTTGATGAGCCCATCCCAGACGATTAATTCCTCGCGAAGTAAAAAGTCCTGTTGAGAGTACTTCGAGAACATCACTTTCATTTAACACTAAAACATCTTCTAAAGTTCTATTTGATCCATCTATAATATCAGATATATGAATATCTTCTTCTGCTGCAATTCGAATACTTCTGTTGTACCCTATAGCGTATTTATTTGTAAATACAGTTAATGCAGCTATTCTTGAAGCTATAGTCAATCTTCTCCTTGGATCAACATGGGCAAATTTTTTACGGGTTTCATTCGGTTCTTCACATAGGATTTGACACCCTTGAAGATATATTTCACCTTGTGTTTCAGGAAATCTCCCACTGCTCTGATATATATCAATTAACATCTGTAGTGTTACAGGCTTGATTGCAAAAGGGACAATATCTTTTTCAGATAGCTCAGTAATGAAGTTATTAACGTGTAGGCCCTTGTCCTTTACTACCTCAATAACATCCTTTTCACGTAATGGTAGCAGCTCAAGCGCCGAGAATTGATCTTTCCCCCATAGCTCGACAAGGTCTTTTTCTAACTGATGTGGCCATTCTGAGGTACGGCAAGCAATTCTTAAGTATATACGTTGGACATCAAATTTTTTAAATTCATCGGCCAATATGGAAGAAACATGATTAATCCTTAACAAACACTCGTCTAAGCTGTCTAAATAAATATATATATTATCTTCATTAGATTTCTCCCATTCCAAAAATATTGGATTTTCAAACAAACTTCTGATCAATCTCTCCTCTGAACCATACGACCTCAAATTAATATGTAAAAACTTATCTTCGTTATCTTCTGCAGACACTAAACTCTTCATACTTTCTGATTTTCCAATTCCAGGCTCACCTAATAAAACAACGCAAGTAAAATTCGAGATATCTTCTGTTGTTTTTATATTAAGATTAATAAACTTGCCGTACTCGGATTTTGGATCTACTAAGTATCCTTTTTCAGTCAAACTAAACGTTTCTGTACGCTCACACCAAAACCTCTCCCACATGTAGGTTATGTTTGACATGTTTACACCTCGATTTACATTTTGTTCAGTCCATTGTTTGGTTAACTTTGGATATATTATATATTAGAAATCCAGTTTAACAGTGATTAATAATTTATAACAAAAGAAAATATTTAGTAACGCTCACAACTAAAAAAGAAAACCCGCCATTGAGCGGGTTTTCTTTTTTTTTACTTCAAACTTCCTCAGTTTTTGTTTCACAACGGACATCTTTACTAAATGCTAACGGTAGTCGTTCGGGAATGTCGTCCATAACAAACCTCGTACTGATAAGCAATCGATTCGTTTAAGTATTGTTTATATTGAACACTAAATTAATCTATAATCTTAGGTCTGAAAAAATAAGATCTAAATCCTCTTCTGGTGTATTACCTCGTTCAAGTGTGTCGTTTTCAATCGCATCCAACATGATTTGCTCTTTTTCCATTAGACGGAGGTATATTTTTTCATCCAACGAATATGGTTCTCCATCTTTGGTTGAGAATATCCCTTGTATAAAATAGTATTGTGTATACTGATTGTTTTGTAAACCTAAGCGATGAATACGATCTTTCGACTGCAGAAGATGTACAAGATTATAGCTATACTCAAAATATATTGCATCATGGCATACAGTGTGTAAAGAGACAGACTCTGCCAGAGTGTGTGGGTTAGTAATTAGGACATCTAGCTCGCCTTTACGAAAGGCTAATAAGATCATTTGTCGCTCTTCCATACTTATGTCCCCATAAATACAAGCAGCGCGAACTCCTACTATTTCCAAGGACCTCTTAATATTCAACATAGAATCAACAAATATACACCAAATTATTGAAGGTTTGTGCTCTCTATAAAGCTGTAAAGCAATTTCTATACAGGCATCAAATTTTTTTGTGGTTTCAATATTATTAATGAGAGTAATCACGTCGTTAGAAAAATCCACATAATCAAATTCCTCTATCTCGCCAGACATATCTAAGATATCTGAAAATTCCGATAAATTAAGTGATTTTAATAATAGTTGTGGGTTGGATTCCAATTGTAAAAGACGAATAATTAAGACAAGTTTATTTTTTACGTATTTTAACAGCAAAATATGAAACAATTCGTTCTCAGGGGCGCTGGCCAATACTTGGATAAAAGAATCTGGATTTGCAGTCGGTACTTGTAACTGTTGCTTTGTTGTGCGGCAAAAGAATGGCTGTAATTTCTGATTAATAACGGTAATATCATCTGCACTTGGGTCTTTCAATTGTGGAATAGAAAACCCAAAAAAGTCAGCATATTCATCGTGATAAAGAATGTCCAACAGGTTCCTAATGTCAGTGTACGAGTTAGGTATAGGAGTTCCCGTAAGAGCGATGGTATAGGAAGCATTCTTCGCTAATTGGAGTGCATCAGCAGCGCGTCGGCCATTCAAAGCTTTTACTTTGTGTACTTCGTCAAATACCAGCAGTGTTTCTGCATCGATTAGTTTTCCGATTTCTGTCAGGTAGATTCCTAAACTCTCATAATTAAACAACAAAAGATTCTTATTTCCCGTATCATATAGAATGGCTTGCCGTTTCTCCTTTGAAGAAGGATAATTTGGATCTTGTATACTATACAATTGAACCTGCTGTTTCGTACCAAAGCATGCTTTGAATTCATCAACCCAAGAACCAAACGAATTTTTAGGCCCAACCATAACAATTCTTTTGATCAGACCTTTTTCTTGCAGATATGCATATACCCCTAAAACAGATGCCGTTTTTCCTGATCCGGGGACAGAAAAGTTACTGGATTTTTTCATGACACACATGAAAAACGAATCCCACATTTGCTTATCTCGAAGTTGTCGATAAAAAACGCTATCGACTACCGCTTTATACTCAGCAAATTGCGCATGCACATTAGGGTCTTGATCTTTTATCGAAAGTCCAATATTCGCTCTCTTTTCAATATATATTTCGCGGCTGGCGATATAATTACGGAGTCGTTGCGTAGTAAAGAAACGATAGTCTCGCTTTAGGGCATCCCGTTCAAGAATATTAATGATTCTCTTGTATGCTGGATAAGTTAAATTGCTTTTAAAACTAATAATATGTTCGTTGCTCCGCTCAATATCAACATATCGCTTGAGCTTTAACTTATAAACTGCATTGTTTAAAAGAAGCAAAGGTTTAATTTTTATGTCAAGCTTTAACCCTTCATCATAATCCAAAAGGAGACAATCCTCCTCAAGCTGTGCAGTGTCTACTATGACCATCCCTTTACTATGAGATATTATTTCTTGTTGAAGGGTTTGACTCATATCACAGACAAGGACATTTTCAGCTTTGTTATTCCACAGCTTTTCAAATGTTTCTTTGCTTTTGGTAATTTTAGAGTAATCGAATGCTGACGCCTGCCAACTACATGTAATATCAAACGCTTCATAGTTGAAATTATAAGCTGCCGCAGTCTCATTGTTTGATCCTCGAAAACAGATTACATCGCCCACTTCATCTTCCATAACGCCAAACTTATCGTGAAAAATCCCCTTGCGTGTAAAAGCCATCTTAATATCAATAATCCCAAGAGAGATCAAATAGGCAATATTTGAGATATTGCGCTCTTCCTCAAGAGAAAGAGTTTCTCTCAACTTTTCTAACAATCCTTGATTAACCTCTTCCCTTAACTGGTATCCCTCTTTGATTTGCCGATAGTCATCTTCTGATACTTCAGCCGAAATAATCATGCGACATTTGTTCCCTCGACGTGCAAACACTTCAAGACCTTTTGCATAACTGGCTAGTGCTTTGGCTGAAAAATACGCCGTAGCTCTGTCATAAGTGATGCTTTCACACAATGTTGGGGTAAAGAAAGATGCACCAACATTATCTTCATAAGAAGAATATGTTGCCTTTAAAGAAAGATCCTTAAACATCAAGTTCTCCCCTAATGCTATCTAATGTTTGTTGTACCAAATCAAGTTTTTCTCGAATATCATCTTTTTGCTCATCCGACATTTTCTTAAAGATATTTATGTCAATGGTATCAAGCATTTCGTATGCTTTTTCAGCTTGTTGTGCAGGACGATTTCTACTGGCTTCACCGTCCGCTTTACTAATCCATTTCTCAGTGGATCTGGCGAATTCTAATTGGACTCCCTTCTTTGCACGTATATGTTCATTTATTACTTTTTCAGTCGTAATTGGGTGCTGCTCCACAGCATCACAAACTTTTTCAGTCAACTCTGATTGTTCAGCAAGATATTCGTTCAGAATTCTGGGATTTGATGCAATTTTACCGATTTTTCTTATATATCTATTTGTATCTCCAACTGGAGCCATAAGTAATTGAGCAAACACATTGTTTTTCAAGTCCTCACGGCTATCATCATCTTTCAACTTGCTTAGCATGCTATACAAGTCTTTTAGTGATTCAGAGAGATTCATGGTGCGAGCTAAGTGGAATTGTTTCGGGGCGTTGATGAACTCCAAGAATTCCACCATTAGTTTTGCTTTTTCTACTTCTCTCCTGATATCTGCTTCCGATTGATTAACACTGGTGGCATATTCCCGTACTGTAAGAAGGTTATTTTCTACAATGTCATTATATATACCCACCAGTCGATCAATCGGATTATAGTCAACAGGTTTGTCTACACCATGCTGAAGCAACAATTCAAGCATTTTGATTTGTTTAGCATTGTGAGCCATATCATGCTCTAATATGACAGCCTCAAAGTATTGAGTCTGTCCAGTTTTTTGCTCCAAATTCCGCAAGCAAGTAAAACGCCGGTTACCATCAATGATTCTGCCATCTGTCAAAACTACTCCAGCCTCTTGTTGTCCAATGAGTTCGATATTGTTTTGTGTTTTTTTCAATGCTTCTGGATTACTTTCAGTGATAAATCCTTGAATAATCTGGTTATATTGTTCTTTATCGTCAGTGTCCAAAATTCTATTTTCCGCTTTGTACTGACTGATCCAAGTTGCAATACGATCGTTCTGATCATTATAATACAGCTGATCCAGCCTAATCTTATGTATGGCATAAGCTTGCATATGATTATCCACCGAAAGCTTTTTTGTCAGTGATGTTGGTATAACGCTTTTATTTTCAATACCCTTTATAAGTAAACTCATTTTGTTAATACCTCCTCATATTTATCAAGTAATAGCTCACCAGCACCCAGTAGATTTAGATTTCCTCAAAATATACATCGTAATCAGCGTAAACTTTTTGAGTTATAGTATCATAGTACATTGCGCTACCTTTAATTGTTTCGACTATTTTATACCATTCGAAATTTATGTTGTAATCGCTTGATAGCTTTTCAGTCAGCTCATATACATCTAATGATAGTGATTCACTAGAATACAGGATCCACTCCAAAAAATCGACCAGAGATACATTCTCACTACCTCGTCTGAAAAGCTTGTTTTTTCCCATCCGACGATAAGAAAAATGTTCCTTATCTTCAGAAAGTAGCGAAGCATAAAACCATTCGTCAAAGCCAAGCTCATCAAGGGCATGGGTAAAGCCTTTTTGCTGCAGGGAATATACAGTAAAATATTGCGAATCAATTGCTTGATATACTTTGTAGCAATAGTCTAGTATGGCTTCCTTTTCTACACCAGCGTAATTTAGCCGGCGAAAATGAACATATTTTAATGGTGCATATTCAAAAATATCATACGAAGCTTTTAGTTTATAAACCTCGGATGTATACGCTATCGTGTTTAGCACTTCCTTGGGAAAGGACTTCGCATCTACGATCTCCTCTTTAGTAAGGATCGAACGAAAGTACTCCGCTGCAGATGGATATTGGTCTTTAATTGCATAGTTAGCATAAACCCGAAACCCAAGTGCCTTTAAGGTGTACGGATTCAGCAATTTAGGATCAGCTTGGGGGAATTCGTTCACATACAACTTTCGAATATCGAACAAGAGATAGAATTCTCTGGACAGAAGTTGCTTCATCCTAGTAGACATTATGCCAGAGAGCATAGGCACATCTATTTTGTAAATACCCGAATAAAAATACTGGTCGAAATTTTTCATGTAGTTGGCCAGCACTGTTTGAGACAATACACCGTAAGCATGTTCATAAGCTGCAGCAAAATCTGTGTTTTTAATTGGAGCGAGAGCCAATAACATATCCATAACCTGATTGTCTCTGTCTGCTACCCCAAACTCTATGTTAGGCATTCGCTTAAAGTGTATTTGTGGGTAATCATCGCTTGTGCAAATTTTTTTAAGTAGATTATGCAACTCATATTCATCTTGAATATCATAATCACTCATTATCTCGGGATATTCCAGAAAAAATTTGCGTGTTGAGAACTCCACATTCTTATAATCGCTGAGATTAAGACCATTGAGCAGATCTGCGTAATCATACGCATCAATATTATAGTAGCGAAGTTTTTGCCCATATTTCCACAGAACATGGTTGCTTGCTGCTAATTTGTTAGAATAACCTCGATCCATCACCGAAAACTTAGGATTATCCTTAAGATTTAAATCTTCAAGAAGCATCTTATACAATTGCGAAAACTCCTCAAAGGTAAGACCTTCAACGCCCGCTGTGCGCAATATGTATTCACTAAGCTCATCGCGGCTACAGAGAATTCGCTCACTACCAAGGATCACGTAATTTTTATAAATTATTCGTTCTGCGCCCTTTTTAATATAGTCGGGGAGATCACAATCTGTGACTAAGTCATTAACGGGATTATCACCTTTTTTATATGTGATGGAAAGGTAATTGTATGTTACCTCAGATTCCTTGAATCCTGAAAGAAAATCTACTTTTGCTATGTCATATTTCTGAAAAACAAGTGCATAAAGATCCTCACTAAGAGTAGGTGCATTACGGATACATTTCTTTTCGATTTGCCTTATTCGCTCTCTCGAAAGGTTTAATCTCTTTCCTATCTCATCCAGCGTCTGTCCGTATAGCCTTCCAGTTAATACAGTACATTCTTGAGATTTTGGCAAGGATGCGGCATACTGAAGAGCCGTTAGATACTTCCGCCTGTACCTCTGATCGTTTAGGCAAAGTACATCACCGTCCTGTATAAGTTCTGATATTAGACTATCCGCTAATTCTTCGTGCTGCAGAAATGAAGGTAAAGTCCTCACTAAATTAAACTTATCCAATCCATAAGGGTTAGATTCTAGTTGCTTCAAAAAAGTACCCTTGATTGCACATCTCAAAAGAGATGACCCATAAAGTTCTGTAATTAGTTGCTCATCGATCTCAACAACTGATATTGATGGAATAAACCTACTATTAAAATTCTCAACTAGCGGAAGTATCTCCTCATATAGCTGGCCTGCATGAACGTCTACCGTCTTAACAATTTCCTGTAATATATAACTACAAATATTACCATATCTGGAATCTGAATCATTATTGTGTGAGCTCTGAGCAGCAGGTGCCGGTTCAAGAACAAGTTGATTTATAACTTCCATTATTTCTCTCACGCTCTTTGCGCCCATATGAGGGATTGCAAATAGATCATTTTCTGTATTTTCCAGCAACTTGGAAATATAGTCAATTCCAGCTCCCTTTAAGCAATTGAATGATCTCCTTGACAGTTCAATATCTTTTATAGTGATGTCTCTATATTTTTGGCCATCCCTTCCAATAAACCATGCATCCAAATCATCTTCTGCCTTTTTGTTTGCATTGCAATTTATAGGATCAATCTCGATAATTTCTATCTGCTCAATCACTTCCGTAATTTCCCTTACAGATTTAACCCCCATGTTTTTCAGACTTGGGAAGTTTTCTTTTGGGAAATCCAGCAGATCGCCCACCCCATTGATACCTGCTTTACGAAGTGCTTTATACGCTCTTACAGAGAGTTCTAATTTTTCTATTGGATCTATTCGCGTCAAATTCACTACATCCCCCTCGTTTCGCAAAAGAATTGCCGTAAGTGAAAGCAGTTCAACATTAAATTCCCCATATTATTGCAGTTCGTAGCACTGAGCAATGTATTCGAGTAAAAGCCTTTTTATATACATAATATAACATGAACCACAAAAATCAGACATGATTTGATAACGAATCAAATAACAAACTGACTCTAGGAGATTAGAACTCTTCACGAAAAACACTATAATCAAGATCTTTCATATCTACCGTGAGAAATAGAAAAAAACCGTCATCACAAAAGATACTTTGATATGACTGCTTTCTCAGTTCGGAGCCCTCATATCAAACCCCGATCTTCCTGAGATCAAGAAATTCATCGGCTACTATAAAAGGGCACCATTTATAACGTGTCATGTAGAGCATACTCAAGTTCTAATTAGTAAAAATGCAAAAATCCACAACCTCATTCGGTTGTGGATTTTGAATTGTATGTATGGAGGCGAGGGGAGTCGAACCCCTGTCCGAAGATAACGACAACACAAGCTTCTACGGGTGTAGTTACAGTTTTGATGTCACCCGAGTAGCGCCCCGTAACCGGCTCTACTTTGGGTCAGCCTGATTGTCTTCTTCAGCACACCCCAGGCGGAGATGTGACAGCGTATCCCACTAAAGTTGGGCCCTCATCCCGGTACATGGGCGATACAGAGCGAGAGCACGCTCACAGGTTATTAAGCTGCGAAAGCGTAGTTGTTTTGTTGTTTGCCGTTTAATAGGCTTTAGCGTTGATGAAGTGGACGCGTCCCCACTACCCGCTACTCATGCCCGAACTATCCCCGTCGAATCCAAAAACGCCCCCTTAATATGAGAAACAGTAACTACCTTATAAGGTGAACTGTCTACTCAAAAGGGCTTCCGGATTAGATCAAAGACGATCAGCCATAGCAGATCGATCTATTCCGCATTCTTTCCCTCCAAGAAAGAATGACGAAGCTTAAAGCTTGTTTTCAATGATCTTAGCGATCTCTTATATCACTTAGTATATCACATTCTGCTGTACAGTGATATATATTTAACAGGGAAAGCAGCTAATTGCTGCCATCCACTGTCTATATCATTACACGATATGTCCATGAATTAAACATCATGCCAAATTCATACTTCTCATATAAATCTCAGCTTATCTCGCAATCTTCTGCTTCTCACGCAGAGCACGCTGGATATCACGCTGAGCATCCCGCTTCGCAGCCGTATCACGCTTGTCGTACTGCTTCTTACCTTTACCAAGACCAAGCAACAGCTTCGCGTAACCGTTACGAATGTACACCTTAAGTGGTACAATTGAGTATCCATCCTGCTTGGATTGACCGAGCAGCTTGCGAATCTGTTCTTTATGCATCAAGAGCTTACGGGTCCGCGTCGGATCTGTGGGATTATTCCGGTTCCCTTGCTCAAAAGGACTGATGTGCATGTTATGGATATGAATCTCGCCATTTCGAATCGTAGCAAACGCATCCCCGATATTCGCACGGCCATTACGTATGGACTTTATCTCCGTGCCTGTCAGCACCATACCGGCTTCATACGTATCTTCGATGAAGTAATCATGGGAAGCTTTTTTGTTCTGGGCCAGAACCTTCCCGTCACTTTTCTTACCCATGGTCTCACTCCTTATCATCGTCATATCACTTCATTATTAATCAAAAGGACTTCCGGAAGACCGCCTCAAACAGCAATCATACCAGAAGTCCATTGTACCAACTGAATGGGTCAAAAGCAAGAAAGGACAGGCGGTTGCGCCGTTCTCACATGCAAGATGGACCGCGGGTTTAAGCAGATTCGATCAACTCGTAGCAGAATACGAAACCGCTCTTACCCGCTCCGTGTTCCCTATCTCTCTGACTTCAGGGTATTTGACACGCTATATCTCATTTGCAGCCGATATCCACCGACCACATCACTTCAGGGGTTATTCCCATCAGCATTTCTTACTTTTTCTTCTTCCGTACAAAAGCCGCTGTGCTGTTGCCGCCTTTTTTCTTCCGTTTGCGACCACCGTTACCACTGCTCTCATCGCCAGCGCTCTGACCAGGAGTAGGTCCGTCACCGATGAAGATCCCACTACCCGTTGTCTTCTTCCGGCGTCCCTTGCCGCTTCCGCCACTGCGGGAGTTACGGTCAAACCCAAGATTTCCACCGCTCTTCGAGCTATATCCACCTTTACCTGAGCCAAAAGCAAAGCTGCGCTTCTCTTCACCACCGGCCGATTCAGGTGCTCTTGCTTCACCTTTGTTGATCGCAATTCCTTGACTCGCTGAACCGGACTGGCCAGCAGCATCACCGCTGCGTTTACCACGCCCGCCACTTGTATGACCTGCGCTCTCATTACCACGCGCTGCTGGATCGCCAGTACCGCGCTTGCCCTTACTACGTCTTGCACCATAGCTGCCGTTCTCGCCGCCGCCAGTAGCTGGTGCATCGCCGCCACGTTTACCGCGTCCGCCGCCTTTAGGGCCGGCACCTTTACCATTGCCGCCTTCACGATTACCACCAAAACCACCGCCGAAACCGCGGCCTCCGGCGCCTGCTCCAGCTCCACCGCGGTTGCCACCACGACCTCCGCGTGGCTTCATATCCACCATCTCGAAGTCGATGGTATGCTCCGCCATGTTCACGTTCGCTACACGCACCTTCACCTCATCACCGATCCGGAACACCTTAGATGTCCGTTCACCAATCAGGGCCATGTGCTTCTCATCGAAGTGATAGTAATCATCAGTAAGGCCACCCATACGGATCAAGCCTTCAACCGTGTTCTCCAGCTCAATAAACATCCCGAAGCTGGTTACGCTGCTGATAATACCTTCGAATTCTTCGCCGACTTTATCCAGCATATACTCCGCTTTCTTAAGAGCTTCCGTATCACGCTCAGCATCAACTGCAACACGTTCCCGCTCGGACGATTGCTGTGCAACATCCGGCATTCTCTCTGCCAGATACGCCTGACGCTTCTCTGACAATATATTGTTGTTCTCAATAACTTCCCGAATAACCCGGTGTATAACAAGGTCCGGATACCGGCGGATCGGGGATGTAAAGTGAGAATAATACTCTGCTGCAAGTCCGAAGTGGCCCGTGCTTTCTGCATCGTATTTCGCCTGCTTCATCGAGCGAAGCATCATCGTGCTAAGTACGGTCTGCTCCTTCGTACCCTGGATGTCTTCAAGCAAGCTTTGAAGTGCACGCGGGTGAATCGAGTTGCCCCGTCCTTTGACGTGATGACCGAAATTCGCAGCAAATGCCATAAAGTTCTGCAGTTTCTCTTGATCCGGATCTTCGTGAATCCGGTAAATAAACGGCACTTTCAGCCAGTGGAAGTGCTCTGCCACGGTCTCATTCGCCGCAAGCATGAATTCCTCTATGATTTGCTCTGCAATAGAGCGTTCTCTTTTAACAATGTCTACAGCCTTACCGTTCTCATTCACAATGACCTTGGATTCCACGAAATCGAAATCCACCGCACCGCGCTGCATCCGGCGATTCCGAAGCTTGAGTGCCAGCTCACGCATCAATCTAAAATCCTCAACGAGATCACTGTAGCGCTCGATTAATTCTGGATCTTCGTCGATCAGAATTTTACGGACATTATTGTAGGTCATCCGTTCTTTCGTGCGAATCACGCTTGTGAACACATCATGCTTCACAACTTTCATCTGCTCATCGAACTCCATCTCACAGGACAATGTAAGACGGTCCACCTGAGGATTCAAGCTGCAAATCCCGTTCGAGAGCCGGTGTGGCAGCATCGGAATAACCCGGTCTACCAGGTACACACTACAACCCCTGTTATAGGCTTCAATATCCAGTGGCGAACCCTCGCGTACGTAGTAGCCTACATCTGCGATGTGTACACCAAGCTTATAGTGACCGTTAGACAGACGCTCTACATTAACCGCATCATCAAGATCCTTAGCATCTTCTCCATCAATTGTAACGATATTCAGTCCGCGTAGATCCCGGCGGCCTTGCTGTGCGATCTCTTCCTCCGTAATGGAGTCCGGTGCATGATCCGCCGCAGCCAGCACATCCTCTGGGAATCCTTCAGGCAGTTGATGCTTCCGAATAATGGACAGAATATCGATACCTGGATCATCTTTATGTCCAAGAATCTCAATAATCTCACCCTCGGCAGCGGCGCGTCCTTCTGGATAGCTCACCAGCTTCACAACAACCTTAACGCCGTCTACTGCACCATTTATCGCATGCTTGGGTACAAAAATATCGCGATTAATCCGCTTATCATCCGGTAGAACGAAGCCATACGCCTCATGATTCTGGAACACGCCAACCACTTGGGTAACCGCGCGTGTCACAATGCGAACCACCTCACCCTCCAGCTTGCCACCAGCGACGCTCTTCGAATGAACACGTGCCAGCACGATATCACCATTCATAGCGCTTTTCAGGTCATTCGCATGGATATATACATCAGGATGCTCGCGATCATCCGGAATGAGGAAGGCAAAGCCCTTCGCATGAACTTGAAGTCTTCCACGCAGAAAATCAAGGCGCTCCGGTACACCATAGCGCTGGTTACTAGTCAGCAGGATCTTTCCAGATTCCTCTAATTCGTTTAATAGCTTTAAAAATTCACGAAATTCTTGCGCATCATTAATTCCAAAATGCTTCTCTAATTCCTGATACGTCATCGGTTTATAATCGGTTTCCCGCATTAAATCCAATATGTTTTCTTCTGTTATCATCATTATCACCTCGAGGGAACGTGCAAACCTGTTCGTCTAAAATACAAATGTCGTCCAATGTTTACCTACTTATTACTCATACCCTAGTATACACGAAATTAATCCCGGGTATCCTTAGCATCATATCCTATGTATATGAGAAAAAAATAAAAAAACCTCCGCTCTTCCATAGATGAAAAAGCGAAGGTTATGTTTGTGAGTTATTTCAAAACGGCTACGACAATGGCTAGAATGAAAAATGCCGCTGCAACACCAACCGTTACACGCTGCAACACGAGCTCCATACCGCGGGCTTTCGTTTTACCGAAAAGATGTTCCGCACCGCCGGAGATGGCACCGGAAAGACCTGCACTTTTCCCTTTCTGCAGAAGAACAATTGCAATCAACGCGATCGAGAAAATAACAAGCAGCACCTCAAAAAACATTCCCATTACTTCCACCTCCTAAACGAGTAGACATCTAATATTTATTACAATAAGTATACTTACATCTTCACATATAAAAACAGCATTCTTATTGTAGCATAGCTACAAAGGATTGACAAGACAGACATGGTGATTTCAGGAAGTTCACTACTAGTATGTTCACTTCCCCTGACAACGCAAAAAAGTGGCCTCCCTCTTCATCAAACGAAGAACGGCAGACCACGGATGTTACCTGCTATAAACCTGCATACGAGGGTGCATAACCTGACACTATTTGACCCGAAAAGATCCCGTGCTGATCGCTACCAGCTCCCCATTCTCATGTGAAATCCGAGATTCCACCGTAACTGAGCGCCGTGTACGATGCACGATACTTGCCTTCACTGTCAGCTTCCCTTCTCTTGCCGGAGTTAGAAAGTGAACGTTCAAATTACTCGTTACCGTCTGATCTCCAGGGCGCTCTAACATGACTGCGATCCCCATCGCATTATCCATCAGTGAGGACAGGACACCGCCATGAACAATGCCCATCATATTCATATGATGCGGCTCTGCATCCAGTGTTACAACCACTTCCTCCTCACTTGCAGACTCCATCTGACACCCCAGGTATCCCCAGAAGGTTGGCTCTGCAGCCTTGCTCATCGCTTGTATATATGCCTCACGTTCCTCATCATTCGGTTTCGGATACATGCTTGGTCCGGTATCGGCATGATTCATAAGGACAGTACCTCCCTTCTTCGTATTTTCGTTAACTATTCATTGATTAACCAAAATACTTCTTATTCATGCGGACGAGCGGACGATTCGCCTCTGTCATGATGCGCTATGCTCCGTTATTTCCCCTCATCCTCCTCTTCAATTAACTTTCTCCGCAGAACCTTCCCAATCATCGTCTTAGGCAGTGAATCCCGGAATACATACTGGCGTGGTACCTTGTAGGCTGCTAGCTGGCTGCGGCAATATTTCTCTAGATCCTCAGGATCGGGCTTCGCGTCATCCTTCAGCACAATGAATGCTTTGACCGTCTCCCCGCGATATTCGTCCCGAGTGCCAATGACAACAGCCTCTTTCACAGACGGATGTTCATATAGTACCTCTTCGATTTCGCGCGGATATATATTGTAACCACTGGCAATGATCATATCCTTCTTCCGGTCGATAATACGAAAATACCCTTCCTCATCCATCGTCGCCATATCACCCGTGAATAGCCAGCCATTGCGGATTGTATCAAATGTATCTTCTGGGCGGTTCCAGTAACCTTTCATCACCTGTGGGCCCTTAACTACCAATTCTCCAGGCTCGCCGATCGGCACCTCTTCCCCCGTGTCTGGATTCACCACCATCGCCTCGGTATCCGGCATCGGGAGCCCGATCGTACCCAGCTTGCGTCTTTCCCAGATCGGATTCACATGTGTCACAGGAGATGCCTCTGTCAGGCCGTAGCCCTCGATCAGACGTCCTTTTGTTAACTCCTCAAATCTATCCTGCACCTCTGCTGGTAACCCTGACGAACCACTGATACATGCATTTATGGAAGATAGATCATATTCCAAAATACGTGGATGATTAATGAGTGCTATATACATTGTTGGGGCACCGGGGAATAGGGTCGGTTTTCTTTTTCGGATCAGCTCTAGAATCATCGTTACCTCGAACTTTGGCACAAGAAGCAGCTCTCCCGCCCTGTAAATCGCCTGATTCATCAGTACCGTGAGACCGAACACATGGAAGCAAGGCAGCGCCGCTAAATAGCGTTCCTTTCCCTCTTCTACCTTGTAACACCAATGGGCACTTTGGAGCGTGTTCGCAATGAGATTCGAATGGGTAAGCATCACCCCTTTGGGCACACCTGTCGTTCCCCCCGTATATTGAAGCAGAGCCAAATCCACATCACCGTTAATCTTCTCGCATACGGGAATGTCCGCTGCAGCAGCGAGAACTGCCTTGAACGAATGAACGGAATCACGATAAGTGACTACGGGAAGTGGGCCGTCTTTTTTGGCCTTGATCGGATACAATTTATTTTTGGGAAAAGGGAGATAATCTGCTATGGAGGTTACAATGATATGCTTAAGCTCCGTCTCTGGCATGACCTTTTCCACCCGGTTCACGAACAAATCCATGGTGATCATTATTTTGGCCCCAGAATCCCTCATCTGATGCTCAATCTCCCGCTCCACATAAAGCGGATTCGTCATTACAGCAACTGCTCCGGCTAGCAGCGTTCCATAATAGGAGATGACCACCTGTGGGCAGTTAGGCAGCATAATTGCTACCCGATCTCCCTTACTCACTCCTTTGCTTCGAAGTGCATGAGCCATCCGGTAGGACAACTCTAGTAATTTTTTGTAGCTTATACTTTTACCCATAAAATACAGTGCAGGCCGATCCGGATATTTCTGTGCAGATGTTACAAGAAATAACGCCAAATTCTGTTTCGGATATTCATAAGTAGGGGCTACTTCAGTTGGGTAAAACGGCAGCCAAGGCTTTGCATTCATACAAAACCAACCCTTTCCTGAGGGATGCTGTAAGCTTCCTTCACTCCTACTCCATGTGAAAATTTACACGGCCCTTTCTCATCTAAGAAGTGGGCTATCTCGTAATGAATCAGAAGCGGTATAGGGTAACGCCTATCTTACGTGCTCAGGCAATACATCCACCATCACACGGTATAACGCTGGTTCTGTACCACACGTGCCGCAATGCTGCGCTTAAGAGCTACCGTATTCGTAGGTGTACTGCGAGTAAGCTTCTTCAGTATCGAGAGCTGCATACGCAGCATATCTCCAGTATCCACCGAGGCAAGTGTTTCTTTAGCGATCGCTTCAATACGCTGGAAGGCCTCGTAGGCGCATACCTGCGTCATTTCAATCATGTTAGCCGCTTTCTCTTCCGATGTACGGTTTATCTGCTTCCGGGTGCGCAGTAGTGCGCTCTCTAGAGCATAGATATCAATCATCATATCCGCTAAATTCGCGAGCACCTCTTGTTCTTTTTCAAGCTTCGTACCGAACTTCTGTACGGCAAGACCACCAGCGAGGAGGAAAATTTTCTTACTCATATCGAGATAATGAGCTTCCTGCTCAAGTGTACCTTCGAACGTCTGACCCGGAATAAGTTGAAGCAGTTCGCCCTGAAGGCTTTGAGCCTTCTCTAAAAGCGCAATCTGGCCTTTCAACGCTTTTTTGACAAGCGTACCCGGAATGAGCAAGCGATTGATCTCATTTGTTCCTTCAAAAATCCGATTAATCCGAGAATCGCGGTAAATCCGCTCAACCTTATACTCTTGGATGTACCCGTAGCCTCCATGCATCTGAACCGCTTCGTCCGCGATGAAATCGAGCCCCTCCGAGGCATACACCTTATTAATGGAGCACTCAATCGCATACTCAGATACAGCAGCTGCCACCTGAGCGCCAGCATCATCACTGCTGTAGTCGATGTCCTGCATCGCTTCATCAAGGAGACCGGCTGTCCGGTATACCATGCTCTCCATCACAAAAGAGGTGATGTTCATCTCCGCAAGCTTCTTACGCATCAGCGGGAAACTCGAAATCGGTGTCTCAAACTGCTTACGTGTATTTGCATATTCCGAACTCAGCTCAATCGATTCCTTCGCTGCGCCAAGCGTTCCTGCCGCGAGCTTATACCGTCCAATGTTCAGAATGTTAAATGCGATTCGGTGACCCTTGCCGATCTCACCAAGCAGGTTCTCCTTCGGCACCAACACATCTTCGAAGAATAGTGGACGAGTAGACGAGCCCTTAATGCCCATCTTCTTCTCTTCCGGTCCGAGCGAGAAGCCCTCAAGGCCCTTCTCCACAATAAATGCGGTGAAATGCTCCCCGTCGATCTTCGCGTATACTATGAAAATATCTGCAAATCCGGCGTTCGTAATGTACAATTTGGACCCGTTCAAAATGTAGTGTTCGCCGTCATCCGACAAGCGCGCTGTTGTCTTCGCGCTCATTGCATCTGAGCCAGAAGTCGGCTCTGTAAGGCAATAGGCTGCGATTTTGGTTCCGGTAGCCAGATCAGGGAGATACTTATGTTTTTGCGCTGCTGTACCGAAAAGCACGATAGGCAAGGTGCCTATCCCAACATGGGCACCAAAGGATAGGGCGAAGGAAGATCCTTTCGCAAGCGATTCATTAATAATCGTGGAGCTTACCTTATCGAGTCCGACACCACCGTATTCCTCGGGAATATCGGCACCCAGGAGGCCAAGATCCCCAGCTTTACGAAGCAATTCTACGGTCAGGTTATAATCTAGCTTCTCGATATGTTCATCCTGCGGAATAATTTCTCCCTCAACAAAGTCACGAACGGTCTCACCAATCATACGATGCTCCTCAGTGAAATCCTCAGGTGTCAGGATCCGGTCTATATCCGGGTTCTCAATCACAAATCCGCCGCCTGCGATTTTGGGTTGCTTCGTTTGATTCTCACGCATGCTTGATTTCCCCTTTCACCGTTTATGAGCTAACCGTGTACCTCGAACACGCCTGCTGCACCCATCCCTCCTCCAATACACATACTCACAACACCAAAGCCGCCACCACGGCGTCTCAGTTCTGAGATCAGACTCGTTGTCAGTTTGGCTCCTGTACAGCCCAGCGGATGCCCCAGAGCAATGGCTCCTCCATTCACGTTGACCTTTCGCTCATCCAGATCCAGTGCACGAATAATGTGAAGGCATTGAGAAGAGAAGGCTTCATTAATCTCGAACAGATCTACCTGATCCAGCGTAATCCCGGCCATATTGAGCGCTTTGGGAATGGCCTCGACAGGGCCGACGCCCATAATCTCCGGATCAACGCCAGCAAGAGCAAAAGAACGGAACGTTGCCAGCGGCTTCAGACCGAGTGATTCTGCCTTCTCACGGCTCATGACTGTAACAGCCGCTGCACCGTCACTCGTCCGTGATGCATTCCCAGCTGTGACGGTTCCTCCAAGGGCGAATGCAGGCTTCAACCTGGATAAAGCCGCTGGCGAAGTGTCAGGTCGCACCCCCTCATCGGTATCGAAAATAAATGCTTTGCGCCGGATACTCCCCTGATCATCAGACGTTGTCAGCTTCACGCTTAGCGGAACAATCTCATCCCGAAATCTCCCCTCTTGAATCGCTACCGCTGCTTTCCGGTGACTGCTGACAGCAAACGCATCCTGATCCTCCCTACTGACGCCAAACCTGCGGGCCACCTCTTCTGCGGTATGACCCATGCCCATATAGACCTCTGGCATTTGCTCGACCAGCCCCGGATGGGGTGCGGGCTTAAAGCCCGTCATCGGTACATGACTCATACTCTCTACACCGCCGGCTACAATCACCTCAGCATGACCGAGCATAATTCGCTCCGCCGCAAAGGCAATGGCTTGAAGACCTGAGGAACAGAAGCGATTCACCGTCAGCGCAGGTACGGTCACGGGATAACCTGCGTATAAGGAGATGATCCGGGCTACGTTCAGCCCCTGCTCTCCTTCCGGCATCGCACAGCCGAGAATGACATCCTCCACGTCTTCTTTCTTAAGACCGGGTGCCCGTTCAATAACCGCTTCGAGTACCGCTTTGCCTAGATCCTCGGCGCGTGTCTCAGCAAGACTTCCTCTCTTCGCCCTGCCAACGGCTGTACGGGCAAGAGATACGATAACGGCTTCTCTCATGTCACTCACCTCATTCTTCCTAAAATGGGTCATCAGTTACGAAGCGGCTTACCTTTTGCGAGCATATGCTGCATGCGTTGCTGGGTCTTCACTTCCCCAAGCAGGCTGAGGAATGCCTCCCGTTCGAGATCGAGCATATACTGCTCCGATACCACGGTACCTGCAGGTACATCTCCCCCTGTCAAAATATGCGCCAGCTTCTTCGCAATCAGGAGATCATGATCACTAATGTATCCGCTCTGTCTCATGCCTAGCGCGCCCATATGCAGAACGGCACGGCCATCACGTCCGACAACGCGGACAAGACCTGGCTGCTGTGGTATATATCCAGCGCGATCCATTGAGAGAACCGTCTGCTTCGCTTCGAAAATGCGATAATCGGGGTTCATCACAACACTGTCTGTCTGCCGTCCATATCCCATTGAAATGGCATGATGTCCGCTTGTGGATGTCTTCGCCAAGGCAATGGTCTCGAAGATCCTATTAATAGCTGGCTGTAAATCAGCCTCAGGGTCCGACTGACTATCGCTGATACGAAGTGCCAGCTCCTTACAGCCCCCACCCGCAGGAATTAAACCTACACCGGTCTCTACGAGTCCAAAATACGTTTCAGCTGAGAACACCATTCGATCCGCAGGTAAACAAGCTTCTACACCGCCGCCCAGCACCATCCGGTGTGGAGCTGCCACCACAGGCTTCGCAAGCCCTTTCAGCTTCATCATGCTACCCTGGAACAAGCGGATAATATCATCTACTTCGTCCCAATCCCCGCTCTGGGCTTCCATCAGCATGAGCATCAGATTTGCACCCACACAGAAATTTCGTCCCTCATTAGCGATGACGAGTCCCCGGTAATTAGCAAGGACCTCCTCCACACTCTGCTGAATCATCACCAGAATGTCTGCCCCTATCGCATTGTTAGGCGAGGTGAACTCAAGACAGGCAACACCATCTCCAAGATCAATCAGATTCGCACCTGTATTCGAACGAATGATCTTGTTCTGACCTTTCAGCGTCTGCAAGGAGATGATCTCTGGCTTCTCCTCGATTCCGGTGTACTCACCCTTTAGATAATGAAATAACCTTCCATCCTTCTGTTGGTAGAAAGACTCGTTTCCAGCAGCAATCCAGTCCTTGACCCATGCTGGAACGGTCATTCCTTCTGCTTCCATACGCTGTACAGATGCCGGCAAGCCGATCAAATCCCATGTTTCAAAGGGTCCCAGCTCCCAGTTAAAGCCCCACTTCATCGCATTGTCGATATCTTCAATGGAATCCGCGATTTCACCGAGTTTCTCCGCAGCGTACACCAGCACTTGCTTCAGCACATTCCACGCCAGTTCCGAGTATCGGTCCTCTGTGCCGAGGAATGCCTTGATTTTGTTACGAGCGCCCTTGGAAGCTTTAGCTGCATCCAAGGAAGGAGAGCTTATCTTGGCGCTAGCTTTGTACTCCATTGAAGAGACATGGAGTGATAAAATTTTGCTGCCATGCTCACCCTTCACTTTTTTGTAGAAACCTTGACCGCCTTTCTCTCCGATCCACCCCCGGGATACTAGCTCTTTCATCACCTCTGGAACGGTAAATGCATCCTTCTCTGCCCCTTCTGGTACGCTATCATACACATTTCTCGCTACGTGTACGAAGGTATCTATGCCAACCAGATCGAGCGTTCGGAATGTCGCGCTCTTCGGGCGCCCGAGCACAGGACCCGTTGCAGCATCCACTTCCTCTACCGTATATCCGTTCTCGATCATTTCTTGAAGTGTGATGAGTAGACCATACGTACCGATCCGGTTGGAGATAAAATTCGGTGTATCTTTTGCCAGCACAACACCCTTGCCAAGCCGTTTCTCGCAGAACTCTGACATAAAGGCTGTAATCTCCGGATCAGTATCATGGCCCGGGATAATCTCTAACAGCTTCATATGACGTGGTGGGTTGAAAAAATGTGTACCCAGAAAATGACGACGAAATCCCTCACTGCAATCCTCTGCCATTTCATTAACGGAAATACCGGAAGTGTTTGTGCTGACAATTGCGCCTTCCTTACGCACGCTATCAATAAGGGAGAGAATGCTCTTCTTGATCTCCAGCCGCTCCGTAACCACCTCAATAATCCAGTCCACCTCTTTGAGCTGATTCAGATGATCCTCGGTGTTCCCCGGTGTAATCCGCTTGACGAAATCCGTTGTATACAGCGGTGCTGTACTGGCCTTTGTCAATCCCACCACGGCTGTAGCGGCGAGACGGTTACGCACCTTAGGATGCTCTAGGGTAAGCCCGGCTTTTTCTTCATCTGAGGTTAATGATCTCGGGACGATATCGAGTAAGAGACAAGGAATGCCTGCATTCGCAAGGTGGGCGGCAATCCCCGAACCCATGACACCCGAGCCGATAACGGCAGCCTTGGTAATGGTCCTATTCCTACTTAAGTCACCAGAACCAGTAATTCCTTTGTTCGTTAAAGGCTTACTCATTTCATTACAACCTCCCCTTCTTGGTTTGGTGATGGACCGAATACCGATAACTCCAGAATTTCCGCGATGTCCTTCGTCTTCACACTTCCCTCTACTTCCTTCTCCTTCGTTCCATCTTCCAGCATTGTCAGGCAGTAGGGACAAGCTGAACTGATCAGAGTCGGGGACACTGCCAAAGCCTGCTCGGTCCGGGCTAGATTCACCCTTTTTCCTTCGTCCTCCTCCATCCACATCCGCCCGCCGCCAGCACCGCAGCACATGCCGTTCTCACGACTGCGTTCCATCTCTTTCAGCTTGACGCCAGGTATGGCCCGCAGCACATCCCGCGGCTGGTCGTAGACGTTGTTATAACGTCCAAGATAACAAGAATCATGATACGTAATCGTCTCTGGAACCTCATAGGCTGGTGTGAGTCGCCCTTCTTTCACCAACTTATCTAACAACTCGGTGTGGTGGATGACTTCTGCGGTAAGGCCAAACTCCGAATATTCATTTTTTAGCGTATTGAAGGTGTGTGGACAGGCGGTGATAATTTGGCTGACGTTATACTTTTGGAATGTCGCAATATTCTCTGTGCACAGCTGCTGGAATAATAGTTCGTTCCCCATCCGGCGCGGTGTATCACCCGAATTCTTCTCTTCATTGCCGAGAATCGCAAAGCTCACGCCCGCTTCGTTCATTAGCCTTACGAATGCACGTGTGATCTTGCGACTACGGTTGTCATACGAGCCCATGGAACCGACAAAGAAGAGGTATTCAAAGTCTGGATTTTCCTTCACCGTCGGTATTTGTAGCCCCAGGGTTCCGCCTGGATCAATTTCCGTTACCCATTTACTCCGGTCACTGCGGCTGATGCCCCAAGGATTGCCTTGGCGCTCGATGTTCATCATTGCCCGCTGTCCTTCCTGTGGCACGCTGCCTTGCATCAGCACCAAATGACGTCTGAGATCGATAATTTTGTCCACATGCTCATTGGCTACAGGGCACTGATCCTCGCAATTACGACATGTCGTACATGCCCAAATCTCTTCCTCGGTCATGACCCCGCCGAGCAGCTCCACATCTTGAGGACTCACGCCTTCTACCTGATGCCAAGCACGCTTCTGAATAGCCATCGTTGAGCTGATGTCCGTTATGCCCTCACCCTTCCAATCGGCAAGAGATTCATCCGCTACCTCCATCCGGTGTATGCCCGAATTGCCAAACACTTTAGCAGGTACCCAAGGGGACCTCGAGGTAAGTACGGAGCCTTTTTCCGTCAGATGGTCCCGAAGCTTCACAATCATGTGCATCGGCGAGAGCAGCTTGCCGGTATTGGATGCAGGGCATACATTCGTACAACGTCCGCACTCCACGCAAGCATAGAGATCCAGTAGTTGCTTTTGGGTGAAATCCTCGATCTTACCAACGCCAAATTCCTCTGCTTCCTCATCCTCCAGATTAAGCTTGCTTAATCGGCCTGCTGGCTCTGTTCTTCGGACAAGGATGTTAATCGGTGCTGTAATGAGATGAAAGTGCTTCGACTGTGGAACATAAACGAGAAACGAAAGAAGAATGATGAGGTGAATCCACCAGAACAAGTAATAGCTAGTGGTTACCCAGATGTTCGGCATCCAAGTAAACAGGGCGGCAATGGACGTTGAGATGGGTGCCAAACTAGATGCAGGCAGTCCCTCCTTCAGTCTCTCAAAAGCCATTGTCAGCAGAACAGATGCCATAAGTGAGACAATGAAGAAGACCACGATACTTGGCTTCCACCCCCGCTTCAACCGCTTTAACTTCTCTCCATACCGTCTGTATGCTGCGTACCCTATTGCAAGAAGAATGAGCGTCACTGTTATTTCCTGCATCAGAATAAACATTTCGTGACCCGGAATCGGCAGATTGCGACCGGTTAGTCCCTTCCAGATAATATCGAGAGCTCCGAACTGTAAAATAATAAATCCGTAAAATACAACAAAGTGCATGATTCCACTCTTACGGTCCTTGAACAGCTTGCTCTGTCCGAACACCTGAATGATAAATTGGCGTAGTCGCTCCTTCATTTCTCGGTCTAGATCCACAGACTGTCCTACACGGATGTACAAATACCTTCGATACACAACCGTAGCGAACATGTAGACTGCCCAGCCGGTGATCAAGGCGAAGAGCAGCGCATTAATGATCTGCCAAATCATCCTTATCAACCCCTTACTCTTCATAATCTGTGTTCCAACCATCAAAGCTCGCCACAAAAATAGGACAACATATAAAGCGCTTTCAAGTACTGCATTGACAATGGTTATGACGTATTTTATGATGAGAACAGAAAATGAATGAGTATTCATTCATAAAATTTAAACGTATACTAACACCGGGGTGAGCATATTGACCACTAAAAAAAATGAGAAATACCAACTTATACTCCAGGGCGCCCTGAAAGTGTTCGCCGAGCATGGCTATCACCGCTCTCAGGTATCGAAGATTGCGAAAGCTGCTGGCGTGGCCGATGGAACAATCTATCTCTACTTCAAACGTAAGGAGGATATCCTAATCCACCTGTTTCAAGAAAAGCTCGGAGAACTGGTTAAGAAGTTCCACCAGAGCGTGGAAGGTATTACTGACCCTGTAGAAGCACTGCGTAAGGTCTGTTATATCCACTTTACTGAGCTTGAGGGCCATCCTGAGCTGGCTTATGTTACACAGATTGAGCTGCGGCAGAGCGATCTGGAACTGCGAAAAGAAATTGGAAGTGCGCTAAAGCCATATATTGTGCTCATCGAGAATATTCTGAAACAAGGTGTGGAGGAAGGCTGTTTTCGCCCTAGCCTAAATATTAAGCTGGTACGTAACCTCATCTTCGGATCTATGGATGAAGCCGTAACCTCCTGGCTGATCTCAGGCTCCAAGTATCCGTTAAGCGATCAGGTTGATGATACACTGGGCTTCTTCCTGCACGGCATTTCCAGCAAGGAGTGAGGAGTAGGCAATTCAACTGGAGCGAAGTAAGCAGCATGGATTAGCATTCGATGTTCAAATTGAAGGGAGAGTGAAATCTGATGAAGATTGTCGTATTACTCAAGCAGACATTTGATACGGAAGAAAAAATTGTGATCGATCATGGTTCGATCGCCGAGGATGGCGTGAAATTCATCATTAATCCATACGATGAGTATGCGGTTGAGGAAGCCGTTAAATTGCGCGATGAGCACGGCGGGAGTGTGACCATACTCGCTGTCGGACCAGCTCGAACTGCAGAAGCGCTGCGAACCGCACTTGCGATGGGCGCAGATGATGCAGTTCTTATCTCTGACGAACGTATACCTGATGACGAGTACGCCGTCTCCAAAGTGCTATATGCGTATTTGTCGAACAAACAGACCGATCTCATTCTTGGCGGTAACTTCTCTGTCGATCGAGGAGCCAGCCAAGTTGCCGTCCGCTTAGCCGGTCTACTCGGTATCCCGCATACAGGCTCTATCACGAAGCTTTCTATCAGCGGTGGTACAGCTGAAGTTCACCGGGATGCCGAGGGTGACCTTGAAGTAATTGAACTCTCCCTTCCAGCACTATTCACCGCTCAGCAAGGCCTCAACGAACCGCGCTATCCTTCCCTGCCCGGCATTATGAAAGCGAAGAAGAAGCCTTTCCAAACACTTACGCTAGATGACCTAGGCATCACGGAGAACGATGTTATCGCTGCAACGAAGCAGTCAGAACTATTTCTTCCACCCGAACGGAGCGCTGGACAGATTCTAAAAGGTACTTCGGCAGAGATGGCACATGAGCTCGTATCCTTGCTTCGTACACAGTCTAAGGTTATCTAACCCGATAACAAAGTCTAATATCATACTTCTGAATCCGGTGATATGCGCTTCATTATCCATGTACTTACTCTGATTGTATGGCTTAGGGGCCGTCCGTCATGCCATCCTCTTACAAGGACCCCCTTTGACTTGATTGATGGACTCATTCATTTATAATCTGGGAGGTCATGTTATGAGCAGAACCCTACTGGTGTACGCCGAATGTCGCGGAGGACAGTTGCGGCAGGTCGCCTTGGAAACACTTAGTGCAGCCCGCATACTCTCAAAAAACGGTGATCTCATTCGCATCTTACTCGTAGGACCGAATATTGCAGAAGCCGCTTCTGCCTTCCTTCCTTACGGGGTGGATACCATCTATACCATCGAACATGATGATCTGGAGCACTACTCTCCGGATGCCTATATGGCAGCAGTTCAAGCTGCATTACATGAAGCACAGCCGGATGTTGTACTATTCGGTCACACGGCTATAGGGCGAGATCTTGCACCGTTAACAGCAGCAGCTCTGAATGCTGGTCAGATTTCCGACATTACAGCCATTGAGATTAACGATGGCGAAGCCTCCTTTACCCGCCCCCTATATGCAGGCAAAGTGTTCGAGAAGCGTACGTTCCAGTCCGGACCATGGGTTGTGACTATCCGTCCGAACAATATCGCAGCAGCGGCACCTGTGCCAAGTGACGGGGATCCTAGCATCGTAGACATCCCTTATCCAGCTCCCTCCCTTCGCTCCGTTGTGAAAAATGTCGTTCGCAAAACTACAGGCCAAATCGATCTTGCTGAAGCCAAGATCGTTATCTCCGGTGGACGCGGCGTGAAAAGCGCCGACGGCTTCAAGCCGCTCGAAGATCTAGCAGATCTGCTCGGCGGCGCAGTAGGTGCATCACGCGGCGCATGCGATGCCGGATATTGCGATTATGCGCTGCAGATCGGGCAGACCGGCAAAGTGGTAACGCCCGAGATCTATATTGCCTGCGGCATTAGCGGTGCAATTCAGCACCTCGCTGGCATGAGTCAATCGCGTGTCATTATCGCAATTAACAAGGATCCGGAAGCGCCAATCTTCAAGGTAGCCGACTATGGAATTGTAGGAGACTTGTTCGACATCGTACCGCTGCTGATGGAAGAATTCCGTAAGGTGCTAGCTTAGTTAGCGTAGCCCTGCCTCTTACCACCGTAACCCTTCCTCCTTCGAAACGTTATGTATATAACGACTGTTCTCAAGGAGGTACAATGAAATCTACGGCAAGCAAAGAAAGCTCTCTCATGAAGCGTATCATTCTCACTTTTCCAGCCCTACTCGTACTAGGTGTTAGTTTCGCTTATAATTTCTGGCTCTCCGATGTATTTATCTCATTCGGCTTGGCACCCATGAAGACGTATTATCTGTTCCTAGTCATGATGGTTACCTTTATGCTTGGTTATTTCGCCGGGGAACTTCGCGCTTACCTCCAAGCCAAGCTGAAATGACCCCGCCCCAGACTAGCCAATCTTCACAAAACACATCAAATATCCTTAGCCTGTCTCACGGACGGGTTAAGGATATTTTCGTTATATTAATTTCCATATTTTAACGTCTGAAATGATAGGCGATATATAGTACGATTAATAGTGGCCTAAAGCTTATGACTAGAAAAAATTAAGGGATGATTTGAAGTGAACAGAAGAAAAAGAAAATTGCGTTGGCCGATTTGGCTATTTGCCGTTCTTTTATTGGCTGGTGCAATCATCGGAATTAACCTCATTATGCAAGATGTGACAGCTGGAAACAACGACGATATTGAGACTATCAAAGTTACATCTAGTACTTACCCTGGACTAAACATTGAAACGCGAACCAAAGAATCCAAACATTACATCTTGTCTATCAGCAGTCCTCTCGCCAGTACCAAGGAACTAAATACTCCTATTCAAAAGTGGATTAATGACCAAGAAGAACAATTTCTACACGATGTAGAGTTAAATAAAGAAGTGCTTTACGGCGATCGCCGTGCTGAGCTAAATATCACAGTGGATACGAATAAAATCAATGATCATATGTACAGTTTAGTGTTCACTTCCTATCAAATCACCGGTGGAGCCAACGGAAATGCATCGATGAAAGCATTTAATATCAATACAACGGAGAACAAGATTATACCTTTATCCGAAATTATGACGTTAAATAAAAGTGCAATTGATTATATCAGTTCCTATGTAAAGGAACATCTAAAGAAACAAAAGGATGTCGCAGATTATGTATTCGATGATTTCCTGAACGAAGTCTTGAGCAATACTTCAAAATGGAAATGGTCTATCAGTAATGAAGCATTTAGCCTATACTTTGATAAATTTGAGGTAGCAGCTGGTGCTGCAGGAACCATCGAAGTGGACATCCCCTTAACATCTCTACGGGATTACTTGAATAAAGATCTTATGGATACATTAAATATCTCTCAGAAGGATGAGGAAGCGAAAGAAGATCCTATCCCACAACCGGCTCCATTAGATCCTAAAGGAAAATATGTGGCACTTACATTTGATGACGGACCACACCCGAAGGTAACACCTCGAGTATTAAAAACGTTAGAAAAGTATAATGCAAAAGCTACATTCTTCATGCTCGGTGTACAGGTCGAGTACTATCCGAAAATAGCAAAAAAAGTATCCGAAGCCGGCCATGAGATCGCAAGTCATTCTGAAAGCCACCCGAATCTGGCAAATATGAGTTTAAGCGAAGTCCGTAAGCAACTAACCACGGCGTCAGAACGTATTGAGGGTGCGATTGGAAGAAAGCCTACACTGTTTCGTCCACCTTATGGTGCAATTAATGACGCTGTAAAAAAAGTAACAAAAGATCAAAATACACCTATCATTCTATGGTCTGTTGATTCACTGGATTGGAAAAGTCGAAACGCCCAAGCCGTGAAAAAAGAAATTGCAAATCATATCAAACCAGGCTCTATTGTTCTCATGCATGATATCCATCCTTCCACGGCAGATGCACTGCCTGAAGTGCTCGAATCATTAAAGAAACAAGGTTACCAATTCGTGACCGTTTCTCAATTATTGCAGCTGAATCAATCCTCAGGAATTGGCCCTTACTTCAATCAATAATGTATCTAAATTTCAAAAAGGCACAGACCCTAGTCTTTCTAAGGTCTGTGCCTTTTCTATATATAGAGTCGCTAACTCTTCCTTATACAGAGCATGGAATTAGCATTTCTAAAGAACTCATACGGAACACGCCGTTCCTCAATCTGCAATCCTTCTGTCTGCAGTTCAGCGATGATCTGATCTAGATACTCATACCTCGAACCCGATAGATCTACGAGTGGGAAGATTCGAAGCTCATCTGTTGTCACGCGCAGCAGCTCACGTAACGCATCACGATGAAATCCATAATCCAGTCGATCCCCGTACATGAACAGAAAATGCGCGGAGAGAACCAAATCAAACTGCCCATCTCTGAATGGAAGCTCTGGAATTGTCGCAGCTACATACCGATCAGGACGCTCCCTCATATCCTTCAAGCAGTCGCGAAGTGCCTGATCACGATGCCCTCTAAGTCCCTGTACATTCTCATAAAAGTCCCAGATGAATATATCCTTTGCTCTTTCCATCGTTTCGATCGCATGCTCGGTATCCTGTAGCCCTTTGTGCTCTAGATCGTCAATAGGATGATCATATGCAATATCACATGCCGTGATATTCAGTCCCTTCCCACTTCCAATCGCGGTGAACGAGCACGCCCCTGCCGGACAGTCAAGAATGTTCTTACCTGTTAGCTCCTGCAATCCAAGATCAAACATCTGCATATACTCTTCATACGTTCGGCCAACAAAAATAATACGCTCTAACTCGTTCTTTCTCTTCTGAACTCTACTCATCTCTTCTCACCTCAGCTAATGGGATTGGCTGCAAAGAGGCGGCACCTATGCCGACTCCGCTTGCTTATTTTACCATATGCTGGAGAATACTCCTATATAGCAAAATCGCCGCGATTTCTCTCAGCGATCACTTGTGTACTCATTATTTTAGTTGCAATTGAACATGACCAGGCCGCTGTCCAGCCGCAATTCTCTCATTAATACGATCAATTAATCCAGGAAGCTCACGCATCGTTCTAATCGTGAAATCAGCACCACTCGCGACAAAAGACTTCTCTGTTCTTGCAATCGCAGCTTCCTGTTCACCTGCCGACAATGCACTCAATTCCTCTAAGGTCAGCCCCATCTCGGAGCTGCCAACGGCTACACCCACAGACCATACACCTGCATTTACACCTTCATGAATATCCGAAGTCGTATCGCCTACCTTCACGACCTTCCATGCTGCCGATAGCTTAAGCTGTTCCATGTTTCTATAGATCATGAATGGGTAAGGTCGCCCGCAAGAGTTCGTATCATCCGGTGTAAAATAACAGTCTGGACTATAGCCCTTATCCTGAGCATTGGATACAACCACCTCCATCATCGTGTTCGTGTATCCCGTTGTTGATCCTATCCTCAATCCTTGATTACGCAGTTCTTCTACCGTCTCAATGACACCCGGGATCGGATCGGTATACTCGGATAAAGATGCCATCAGCGCAGGCTCAAATTCAGCGTAAAGATGCTCTACATCCGATTCAGTAAATGCTCTTCCGTACTTCTCTTCCCACAAAGCTGATACTCTTGGCATGGAGAGCATCGCTCGAATGTGGTCAATCTTCAGCATACCCATAGGCGCTCTAGCTTCGTCCATCGTCACTTCGATACCCGCATTTTTGAAAATATCCACGAACACGTTCACAGGGGCAAAACATCCAAAATCAACCGCAGTACCTGCCCAATCCAAGATTACACCTTCGATTTTGTTCATACGCTCACCACTCCCATGTATTGTTCTATAACATTGCACAGTGTATTAATGTCTTCCTCATAGATCTCACCGATATTCCCAATTCGGAACGTATCCACATCCGTCAGCTTACCTGGATAAATAACATACCCTCTTTCTTTTACATACGCATAGAACGCATCAAAGCTGAACCCTTCGCTCGGAAATAAAAATGTTGTAATAATCGGCGACTGCCTCTCATCCGAGATGTATGCATGAATACCTAACTGTGCCAATCGCTCCCTGAGCAACTGATTATTGTGCTGATATCTCGCAAATCTTGCGGATACGCCGCCTTCTTCGTCCAGCTCATCCAGTGCTTTCGAGAAGGCAGCAACGACGTGTGTAGGTGAGGTGTAGCGCCATTTTCCGGACTTATGCATCTCTTTCCATTGATCATATAAATCCAGCGACAAACTGCGCGCTATGCCTTCACAAGCCTCCAATTTATCCAGCTTGGCAATCACAAATCCAAACCCGGGAACACCCTGAATACATTTGTTCGCACTGCTAACAAGATAGTCAATTCCCAGCGCTGATACATCGATCTCAATACCACCAAAACTGCTCATTGCATCGATAATTAGTGTTGTTCCATATGCCGTGGAGAGCTTTGAGATCATTTTAAGTGGATTCAAGATCCCTGTGGTCGTCTCACAATGTACCATCGCAATATGCGTAATATCCTGATCCTCATTCAAGATCGCTCTTAGTTCTTCTTCAACCGGATATCCATTGTACTCTACGTTATATTCTGTATAATTCAGTCCCAGATAACTTGCCATCTTAACCATACGCTCGCCATATGCGCCATTCGTAATAATAAGCAACTTATCCTCGTCTGATACGGTAGAGGTTAACACAGATTCCACTGCAAAAGTACCGCTGCCCTGCATAAGTACGACCGTATACTCCTCTTCGTTCGCACCTGCAATTTCTAGAAGCTGCGCTCTTATTTTTTGCGTAATGCCTTTATAATCATCATCCCAGGTACAGCGATCATAGAGCATTTCCTCTTTTACCGTGCTCGATGTCGTGAGCGGTCCAGGAGTTAAAAGTTTATAGGTATTCATAGCTTCACGCTCCTCCTCAAAATGTCTGTGGTATCCACTGACCTTCCTTACTTCGCTGCATTGAAAATGTCCTGATGCTGCTTAAGCAGCTCCACAGTCAATGGGCTCTCAAAATTCATGGCATGTGCCGGCTTGTTCACATCCGATACCGTCTCACCTTCATAAAGAGCAACCGGATAACTCTTAATCAGTTCTGCCCTTGCATCTTTAATGATTGTCTCCGCCATTTTCATAGCTAATTTTGTTGTTTCGTTATCCTTGTTCACAACAGCGACAGCTTCTGTAAGCGAGAAGTTTCCTTCCGAAGGATCGATAAAGTCGATGGGTGCGCCTGATTCCTTCGCTTTAACGGCTTGGTGACGAAGACCGAAGCCAGCAGCCACTTCACCCGCCTGAACTTTCTTAATCGGACCAGATCCAGAGCTTTCGAGGTGAGGTCCTACATTTGCGATCAGATTTTTAAATACGTCATTTGCTCCATCTTCTCCATACTGACTAATCACGGATTGAACTAATAGCCACGCTGTTGAAGAATCCATAATGTTAGGAATCGATACCAGACCTTTGTATTCCGGTTTCGTCAAATCGTTGATAGATGTTGGAACAGGTAGCCCTTTCTCTTTGAGCACCTCAGTGTTTACAAAGATTGAACCCGTATTACCAAGCACTGGTGCATAATAGGCAGGGTAGGAATCGATAGCACCCGTTTCAAATTCAAGATCTTTGAACATAGCATTCTTACTCTGTGCACTTTCGAGGAAGTAAGAACTCATCGTCACGAGATCGGCTTCAATCTTACTTCCTTCAGCAATCAATTTACCGCCCAGTTCGGACGTTCCGAGGGACTGAAGGACATACTGGCCTTCAAAACCTCCATTTTTTAGCGAAGTCTCCATGGCACTGACCGCTTCTTCGTCGGCATTCGTATAAATGACCACCTTGTCAGATCCCGCCGCCTTGCCACTGCATCCGACCATCGTAAGTACCAGACTTGCAGCCAGTAAAGTTAACAACATACCCTTCATCGTCTTAAACATTGAATTCATCTCCTTTAGTGGTTGTATTTGAGGCTGAACTTCAGTAATGCATCTCTTCGCATGCGGATTATTCTTCCGATCACTGTTGTCTTTGGATTTCTTCGAATGATTGTTTAATTGTTGAAATCCAATGACAAAGCACATGCTTCCGATGCAGTTTTCCTGTGGAAAACTTGTAGGTGACCACTCCGTTTCTCCAGAATAATTCCGCATGCTCCGTTGAAGCTAATTCCTTCGATCAGAAATATCTTTTCTTGTTAGCGATTTACAGAGCTCCTCTTCTGCGCATAATCACATCCAACCTTGATGATCAGATTCGTGAAGAAGATCAGCATCGACAAGACAAAAATTTCATTAAACTTCGCAAAATGCTGAAGCTCTTTGATTTTGCTAGAGACTAGCGATGTCTGGGCCGAGACCAGAAAAATAATCCCGCTGACGGTTACCATCGCATTGATGAAGAAGTAGCTGATCATCTCAATCACCGTCGAAGCTGAATTCGGTAAGATGACACGTCTTACTGTCTTCAGCCAACTATCTCCAAGCAGTTCTCCTGTCGTCTCCCAGGAGGGATTCATTTTGGAGAGTGAATTCTTCGCCATGAGATATGGTGTCGTGAAGAAGTGAACGATGTTGCAGAGTACAATAATGGCGAATGTGCCCTTGAGACTGCTACCGTTAAAGAGCAGCAGGTATGATATCCCGAGCACCATACCGGGTATGGTGTTGGTCATCATGGATATCACATCTAGCGAGGATCTCGACTTCAAGGAAGTCCTCACATTCAGAAGTGCTGAGCTGTACGCGATCAATGTCCCGAAGACAGCAGTGAGAGCAGCAACCCACAATGAATTTTTGTAAACACCGGATAAATCACTCGATTGGAACACATTGACCACATGCTTGAAGGTGAATGTCAGATCGTAAGGATAGCTATTCATCCAAGGCGCAATGAACATAACCACGAATATGGACAGCATAGCTAGTAGAATGATGCTTGATACCATACCCAGGCTCACATCTCTGACTTTATGCTCCGGTAGCTCCACTTCGCTTGTTTTGTCATAATGGAAGTTCAGCTTCTCGAGATAACCAAGCAGCCATATCCCGAATACAGCAGGGATCAGCATCAGTACCGCGATGACCGCACCGTTATTGAAATCCGGTATTGAACCTAGCATGACCTGATAGAGCTGTGTCGCTACGACGGAGTATGTACCACCAACTGAAGCAGGTATCCCGAAATCCGTAAAGCTTAGGATAAAGGAAAGAACGAATGCACCCCCTAGAGAACCGGATAACGGCCGAGCCACGGTATTTTTGAAGCTTCTCAGCGTTCCGTCCCCCATCAACTTAGAGACAATAATAAATTTCTTATCAATGTACTTAAATGCGTTATGAATTAAGAGGAAGGCTGGCGGCAACGTATAGATCACATAGCCGATCAGCAGTCCATTAAAGCCATAAATTTCGAATACATTCTGCCCTACGATTTTGGTGATGAGCCCTTGATTCCCGAAGGAATACATAATCGCGAACCCATAAGTAATGGTTGGTAGCAGCATTGGAACAACGATTCCGGTTCGTAGCAAGGTTTTAATCGGAGTATAAATTTTGGTGCAGTGAATCGCGTACGCTAATGTAAATGCTAGAATCGTCGTGATTACAGCTGTCACCGTTGATACCTTCACACTGTTACCAATGGCAACAAGTAACTCCGGTTTCGAGAGAATGGTCAGATAATTCGAGAGACCAAATCCCTGACTCGTCTGCAAAGATCGAAAGAACAAGATAGCCAGAGGTACGAGCAGAAAACCTGCAAAAATCAGTAGGATGAGTGAGTACATCACTCGCATTTCGGGCTTCACCTTACGCATATTGCTCACCGAATAAGTTATAAATATTGTGCCTCTTAATCTGTAGCTGACCGATAATGAATTCCTTCACAAAATCGTTACTCGGCTGATTGATGATTTCCCTCGGTGTTCCGTATTGTGAAATATGGCCCTGGTTAATAATTAGAATTTTGTCCGACAAGGTCAGTGCTTCTTCCGGATCATGCGTCACGATAATCGTTGTCAGCTTGAACTCTCTAGCAATAGACTGGATGCGCTGTTTAATCGATTCCTTAATGACACCATCAAGAGCGCTTAGCGGCTCATCCAGCAGTAAGATTCGGGGCTTCGTTACTAGCGTCCTTGCCAAGGCTACTCTTTGCTTCTGCCCACCAGATAGCTCCCCAATCTTCTTATTCAAATGAGGTGTGAGCTCCAAAAAGTCGATATACTCTTGAACCTCTTTCTCTGTCACCAGACCCTTCTTATTCTTGAGGGCATATACGATATTTTCGTAAGCGCTCAGGTTAGGGAACAGTGCATAGTCCTGAAATACGATATTAAATCCACGATCCTTCATTGGGACCCTACTCAAATCCTGATTGTTAAAAATAATGGATCCACCATCGAGCTTCGTTAATCCGAGAATAATATTGAGTAATGTTGTCTTCCCGCTTCCGCTCGGACCGAGTAGAGAAACGATTTCTCCTGTATTGATGACAAGATCAATATCCTCCAGAACGACTTTGTCATCGAATTGTTTGCGTATGTTTTGCAGCTTTAGCAAACGTTGCACCCCCCTTAAACACATCCTCAGTATAAAGTCGAAGTGTAAAAGCGAATCTCTCTCCATGTAAATTCTGCGTAAATTATGCATATATGATTACCAACTTATAGCTAACTCTTGACCAACTTTATCTGTGATAAGAACGAAATGAATGGATGAAGGAGGGGAGACTATTGAATGTAAGCGTGGCTATGAGTACACTAGGATTGAAATATCAGCCAACAGATGACAACATGGAATGGGTGATTGTATGTTTCCACTTGAGAGGCAACAGAAGATTATGGATCTCCTCAAGCTGAAGAAAGTTCTGAAAATCTCAGAGTTGACCGAAGAACTGAATATCTCCGTTGATACGCTGCGCCGAGATCTAAATACTCTGACCAAGCAAGAGAAGATCGAGAAAATCTATGGTGGGGTTAAACTCGTAGAATCGAAGTTTGCTGAATCATCGATGGACGAGCGGATGGTTAGTCATCTGGAGGAAAAAGAAAGAATCGCACTTAAGTGTACAGAATTTATTCAAGATGGTGACTGCATCTATCTGGATAGTGGCTCAACCACCTATCAAATCGCTAAGTATATTAAACATTTCAAGAACCTAACGGTAGTTACGAATTCCATTCCCGTAGTTAATGAACTCATGAACAGCAGTGTCGAGCTGGTGATCATCGGGGGTAAAATCAGGCTGAACGAGCAATCTGTCGTAGCCTATGATTATATCTTTAACTTTGACCAATTAAATATTTTGAAGGCCTTTCTGTGCGCAAGTGGCATTACCGTAGAGAAGGGAATTTCCGACTATAACCTAGAGGAAGCCATCACCCGCAAAAAGATCATCGACATGTCGAAAGAAATCTACGTGGCCGCAGACAGTACCAAATTTGGTAAGGATGTTACCGTATCGATCGCCTCACTTGATAAGATTGACGTCCTTGTCACCGATGCAAATCTGAATAAGAATATGATCCAGAAGTTCAGAAAAACAAACACCAAGCTCATCATTGCAGAAGGACCCTGATTCCATATCGTTATCCAATCGAGGGGCAGCTTACTTTTAACTATAACCGGACATAACAAAAGGGAGCACCCGAGTGCTCCCTTTATCATTCCAGCATAAGCATAGTACCTAATAAATTGTAAATCGCTATAACTTAATTCGTCACATCATTCACCTTATCCTTATTCGAAGCCTCTTCAAGTCGCTGGAACCGTTTCAGATCAGCCTTTCGTATCGGTATAGGTTCACGACGCAGCAATTTCCCCATGGCTACAATAAGCAGTAAAAGCAGCACGGTGAATGGTAAGGCTGCAATCAGAGAAGCGGTCTGCAGCGCCTCTAGTCCTCCGGTGAATAGTAACACACCTGCAATAGCGGCCATCAACACGCCCCAGACAATTTTGGCAAGCATGGGCGGATTCAAATCCCCTTTTGTTGTCATACTGGACAGAATATACGTTGCAGAATCCGCAGAAGTAACGAGGAATGTTAGAATCAGCAGAATTGAGAGTACAGACATTAACGTTGATAGTGGTAATTGGTCAAGCATACTGAACAGTGCTGTCGTGACATCCGCATTAACAGCTGCCGCAATTCCCGTGCTTTCATGCAGATCGAACCAGAGCGCTGTTCCACCAAATGCAGCAATCCAGAGACATGCAATGAGTGGTGGAACAATCATAACTCCCATAATAAATTCCCGAATGGTTCTTCCTTTGGATACTCTCGCTATAAACGCTCCTACATAAGGGGACCATGCAATGGCCCATGCCCAGTAAAATATCGTCCAGTCTCTAACCCAAGTCCCTTCGGCATAAGGCTGTAGACGTAAGCTGTACTGAATAAAGTTGGTGAAGTAATCCCCCAGGGCCAGCGTAAAGGACTCCATAATGAACACAGTTGGCCCCATGGTCAATACAAATACGAGGAAACATAGTGCCATAGCTAGATTGAGGTTACTTAAATATTTAATCCCTCGATCAAGCCCAGAGGTGGATGAAATCATATAAGCAATGAAGATGAATGCTAACAAGCCGAGTTGAACAAGTGAAGTGTTCCTGATACCTGCAACCGACTCCAGCCCTCCACCCATCTGCATGACACCTAATCCGATGGAAGTAGCTATCCCCATGACCGTTGCAACAACAGCCAGAATATTAATCGTGTTCTTTACTACCGTTTTTTTGCCGACCACAGGTTCAAGTGCTGTGGATACAAGCCCATCCTTCTTCTTGCGGAACTGAAGAAACGCGATAACAAGCCCGACCAATGCAAATATAGCCCATTGGCTAATTCCCCAGTGGAAGAATGAATACCCCATTGCGATTCGTGCAGATTCCACACTTTGAGTCTCAACTCCAGCAAAAGGTGTAGTAAAGAAGTGGCTCATCGGCTCGGCTACACCCCAGAATACAAGACCTACACCAAAACCAGCTGAGAACAGCATCCCAATCCATGTGAAAAAGGAATATTCCGGCTTCTCCTTATCACCGCCCAGACGGATAGAGCCGTATTTACTAGCAGCCACCCAGATTAGAAACACAATGATAACAAATATAGCTAGCAGGTAGAACCAGCCGAAATTATTAGTCGTAAAATCAAACAAGAACGAAGCAGCGTTCTCGAATGCTTGCGGTACAATGGCTCCAAGTATTGCAAGAACAGCAATGATGACTGCTGAAACAGTAAAAACGGTGTTCTTCAATAGTTTTCCAATCACTTTCACTTCACCCCAACCCATTTATTGATCAAATATTAATAGCACATAAGTTTTTAACCAATTTTGCTCGATTCAATCGTTTTTCGGTGTAAAAAGAGCAAGTTAGCTTATCGATAACAGCACAAAAAGAGCACAGTCATAAGGACCGTGCTCTAATTTATAGTTTTACTCTGATTTCAATACCGCAGTTAGACCTTCCAGATCAAGCCCGTCTATAGCGAAGGCTTTACGGATCAATTCAGGCGCTACAAACTCGTCATATTTTCCGAGATAAGGAGCTTCATTCGCATCCAGCAATGCCTCTGGCCCTACCGATTCACACTCATTTAGCTCAGACATGATCTCATGCATTAGCTGATCCGCATCCGTCTTCCCCGCAACAACCATATAATAAGGTTCCATCGGCACGACCGAACGGAGCGCCAGACGCTTCGTCAGGTTATGCTTAAGCAGACGCTCTAGTGTACGGAACTGCTTACTGCCTGCCCAAGGCAAAATAAACATGGAGTCGCCTCCTGCCGGAATGACAGCGCACTTCAAGAGTCCACTCTCGCGGGCCAGACGCCGGGCCCTCTCCAATCGGTTCACGGCTCCGGGTGCCAAGTAAGGATAGAGCGTGTTATCTGCCAAAATCTCGCGCATTTTGCGAAGAATACGTGTATGTACGTCACCACCTGCACCAAGCCAAAGGGTATCGACCTTGCCCTTCGATGACTTAACATATAGCGCTTTATGCTTCGTATCCACTTCCTCCACCTTCCACAGCTTACCTGCAAGCGAGAAGCAGTATCCAGGCGGGGGAACCGTTGTAATCGAACCAATCTCCTCCGAACCGTTATATACAACATGCTCCTCATCGTCTTTAAAGACAGCATAGAAACGGAAATTATTCACGATTCTTTCGCCCGTCAAGCCGATAATCAGAGGACCTTCATCAGTACGCTGAATATGGTCTGTCTGCAAAAGGTAATTCAGAAAGATCCGATATTCATCTGGTTCAATCCCTCGGAATGCAGGAAGTGTAAGTACCGCTCTTGCCAGCTCTGCAGGCTCAGCTTCTCCCATGCTTTTTAGAATACTCATCGTCTGATGATATAAGAGCCCCATGGGTTTGTCTCGAAGCTGCAGCGGCTCAACCCACTTGTCCCGCACATACAGCTCAATGACTGCAATGGCCCGCAGCAGCGTCCATGGCATTCGAGCCGGAAGCTGTGCCTCTTCGTCCTCTTCTTCCGGGCACAAGAAGAGCATCTCCGACGCTTGCCCTCGTCGTCCTGATCGGCCGAGACGCTGCACAAAGCTAGAGCAGCTATATGGCGCTCCGAGCTGGATCACTCGCTCCAGCTCCCCGAGGTCAATGCCAAGCTCAAGAGTAAGCGTAGCCGCAGCAACCGCTGGACCAGGGCCGCTTCGAAGCGCTGCCTCTGTCTCTTCACGCAGCATGGCGGAGATGCTTCCATGATGGACATGGAAGACATCTGGCTGCTGCCGCTTCGCGGCAATTCGCCGCATCTCCAGTGTTGTAAGCTCCGCGTTCGAACGGGAATTGGTGAAGATGAGTGCTTTTTTCAGGTGGGTATGATTGTATACAAAGTCATAGTACGCCTTCTGCGCGTGCTCCAGCTGCTCTGCCTGCTTCTCATCCCTCGCATCGGGGAACGAGAAATGCTCCACACTAATTCGCAGCTTTCGGCCGCCCTGAGGCGACACAACTTCAACCGGATAACGCGTCCCGGCAGCAAGCCAGCCCGCTGCTGTCTCATAATCGCTGAGTGTCGCTGATAGGCCGATTCGCCGAGGAGTGCATGAGGCCATCCGTTCGATCCGCGTCAGCTGACTGAGCACCTGAATTCCCCGGTCTGCCCCCATAAATGCATGGACCTCGTCAATGATCACATACCGCAGGTCCTGAAACAGTGCTGGTATCGCATTTGGTCGATTCATGAGCAGACCCTCAAGAGACTCTGGTGTAATCTGGAGAACACCGGAAGGCTTTTGCATCAGCTTCGTCTTCTCCGCTTGCGATACATCTCCATGCCAGTGCCAGACGGGAACCTCACCTTCTCGCAGCAGCTCCTGAATCCGTTCAAACTGATCGTTGATCAATGCCTTCAGCGGGCCGATATACAGAATCCCAACTGAGGATGAGGGACGTTCATACAGCTCTGTAAGCGCAGGGAAGAATGCAGCTTCCGTCTTACCAGACGCTGTGCCCGAAGCAATGAGTAGGTGACTTGATGTATCGAATAGCACCCTGCAAGCATCAACCTGCGCTTCGCGAAGCGTGTCCCATTGTTTGCGGTATATAAACTCCTGTATAAATGGCGCTAGTCTAGCGAATGGGTTCGCACTCATAGTTCAAACTCCGCCAAGAAGTCACCCATGTCATCCGCATCATCTGGTTTTGCAGCCCCGTCCTTTGAAGCAGGTAATTCCGGCGATGCCATTTTACCGAGTAATTGCTCAAAAGTAGTATCTGGATGCTGATGCAGTGTGTGTAAAAGGTCCATAAAATCACGCACGACTTCACGGGTCGTCAGCAGTTCCTCCGCTCCCAAGCGCGAAACTGCCTGCTGCATGAATGCGATCAGTTGCTCGTCTGTGAGCATGGCAGGGTATTGAAAATGCAGAGCATGAATATCTCTAAGCTTTTGCAGCAGGATGAGGATTTCCTCATAAGAGAGCATATCCAGCTTCAAGATTGGAGAGGTATACGTCTTCAGTCCACTGTTACCATAACGGCCATCAATCAGGCGAGAACGTAGGGCATCATAGCTGAATAGTCCACGCCGCTCATCTTCTACGAATTGAGGCGTGCCGCCCATAAATATACCTAGATGCTCTGCCTTGCCTTGCATCGTATCATTGAATATTGTCAGCAGCTTCTCATAGTTGCTCTGACGTGAGATGGAGTTCGTAATCTTATACAGGTTCACGCCTTCGTCAATGAATAATAGCAATCCTTTATAACCGATTGCCGCTGTGAACTCTGACCACAGCTTAATATAGTCATACCAGCTGTCATCGTCGATAATAACGCCGACACCAAGGTCTTTACGCGCCTCCGTCTTTGTCGGATATTCACCCCGTAGCCAGCGCAAAGCAGCCTGCTTACGGTCATCATCACCTAACTTATAGCTGTTCCAGTATGCTGCAAGCACCTTCGCGAAATCGAATCCGTGTACGAGATTCTGCATACTGCTCGTGACTGCATAAATTCGCAGCTCTACCTGCTCGTTCAGCGCAGCATCACCCGGACGAAGCCCTGTCTCTTGCATCATCTCCTGTTGAATCGCTGCGATCCACTTCTGTAGAATCGTCTCTAGCGCGCCACCATCAGGACGCGTGCGCGTTGAGAGATGGGTCATGAGCTCACGATAAGTAGCAAGCCCTTGGCCCTTCGTACCAACCAGTCTACGTTCAGGTGACAGATCCGCATCTGCTACTACAAAATCACGGTCCATTGCATAGTTACGGATGACCTGCAGAAGGAAGCTTTTTCCGCTGCCATAGCGGCCCGTAATCAATTTAAAAGCCGCTCCGCCTTCCGCAATGTTGTCCATATCGCGCAATATAGCTTCGACTTCTGGCTTACGGCCGACTGCAATATGTTCAAGTCCTACTCGGGGGACCACCCCAGCCGTCAGTGAGTTGACCAGCGCGGTGGTTAGGCGCTTCGGTATCTTCAGTTCTTTCATCGTTTGATCACCTCATCAATTGATCAAGCATGGTTATATATTCATCCACGAGAGTCTCGCCGTCGATCAATAGATCGCCGATCGTTTCCATCGCGGCCTCATTAATTTCATCAATTAGCAGGGCTGGCATTGAGCCTGCACCTTCGGCAACTGCTTGAAGTGCGGTCATGTCCGGACCTGATTTCAGCGCGTACAATACTTCAAGATGTACTGGACTAAGTTGCGAAGCCAATTCTCCCCACTCTTCATCCAGATGCTCCGTATGCCAGATGATCCCCGCAGGAGATGGTACATCCATCGGCGTGGAGTTCTTGTTATCTACGGTGAAGGTTGGGACCTCCTCAGCCTTAGTGTCCAGCAGTTCTGATTCCTTGTCTTCATTCAGAGTAGATAACCCGTCAACTTCTGTAGGGGCTAACTCAGCTTGTACAGCTTGTACCGCTTCACCAAGCTCAAAAATATCCATCTGAAGTGGCACATCCCGCCTCTGTGTCTTCTTCACAGATTGGGCAGACCTCGCCGAATTACCCGAAGATGCGGATGATGCTCCTGTCTGTCGTTGTAATGCCGCGCTGACTTCTGCTCCCGTTGTCGACTTCGTTAAGGTCTCCGATTCATCGATCAACAGCATGTCACGAACATCATCCGACTCCTGCTGAATACGTCGTAACTTTGCAGCATCGATCTGCACCTCTGGCTGTGCGGCCTTCTCCTTGGAATCATCGCTGGCTGGCTGTATCTCTTTCTTCAAGAAGCGTGCTACCAGCTCCTCGATTTCCGGCTCAACTTCAATTCCACGAAGTCTTCCCTTGAATCCACGAAGTTCACGCAGTTTATTCTCCATCATCCGAATGAGCTGCGTTATATAATGACGAAGAGGCGGATGCTCGCTGATCGGTAACGTCATAACGGTAGCCGTACGTCCATATATATCATAGTCATATACAGCGCTACGGAATACGTATCTTTCAGACTTCTTCTCCCTAGGGCGGAATAGTTCAATAAGACGCTGGCCTCTCGTTCTCCCAAGATACGCATCGACAAGGGCGACCACCTTCGGGCCATACGTCTTCATGTCTTTACGCCCACCTTCCTGATAGAATCGACTCTTGTCAGGCTCATAGTCCATCAGATCAGAGAGCAAGTCCCAGTTCAGCAGGATCGGCTGAGCAGATAATCTACGCAGCCACTCCAGCTCCTTCAGCTCACTGGATAAGCTGCGCGGAATCCCTTTATAGGTATCCGTTACCGGCATGTCCAAGCCATGTATCAACGAGAAATCGAACAACCATTCTCTCGCATAGGTGTCCAGCTTAGAATATCGCTCCCTATAAGCCTTCCAAACGTTACATAGCAGTTGATAGCCTTGAGCTGGATTACTCCACCCAATCCCGTTAATTAGCTCATACATATATAGAAACAAATACGATAAATCACTGTCAGGATAACGACCTGAGCGTACCTCCTCACGCCAATAGAAATACCATTTATACTGTGCTGAAGTCATATTATCGTAGGTAGGCCAATAACTCTTAAAAGGTACAAATGGATGCTCCAGCTCCACATGCCACGCCAGCTCACGGGCTCTCATGGCAAATTGCTGTTCTCGGGAATAGTAACGTACGCCATCATAGGATGGGGTTACTGAGGTGGACGGAGCAGAAGAGTTTTGGTACCCTTCATGCTCATATGTCTCGGAAGAATTTTTCGCTGTAATCGACCCAGAAGGTTCTTTCGCATCCCTAAAGTTAAGATCAGCCGTGGAAAGCTCCGCAAAAGACCGCTTCTCTTGCTTCATATCGACGCTTCCACTTCGACCTTCATTACTATCTATTTCAGGATTTCTTGCTGGAAGAGGCATATTCCTCTCCTCACCGCCCAGCTCGAATTCAGCGAACCGAATATCATTGTCACGTACGATGGTATGCTGAATAAGATCGATATTGCTTTTATTATTTTTCTTGATATGATCCATGAATTCGCACCTCCATCATTCCACCAATTATACCATTCCCGCCTATTGGCTGAGCCGTTCTTTTACAAGTTCTTACTGTGCATCTATACTATTAGAAACCGTTATATCGTGTAACCAAAGAACATATGTTCCATTTTAGCATAGGAAAAGGGCTGCTGTCTGCTGCTTATGAACAACCAGCTTTAACCTATTAAAGACAGCCCAATTACGAGGATAGGTCTCCACTCATCCATTGAAGAGAGGCTTTATAGTGAAAAGGAGTTGTACGATGAATAAGTGGCTCAAAACCATATTGTATCTATTAGGGGCAGCAATCCTAACCCGGTTCATTCCCTTCTCCTCCTGGTTCAGAATTATGGATACCATGATTCATGAACTCGGACACGCGGTTACGACTTTGCTCCTATCCGGACGCGTACTCAGCATTGCACTGAATCCCGATCATAGCGGTACAACCTTGTCAGTCCTTGAATCCGGCTGGAGAACAACACTTGTATCCCTCTCCGGTTATATGTCTGCGTCATTATTTGCGGTGCTCATGTTCTACGGCTATGCCAAACGAAAACAAGGAGAGGGATTGCTCGCGATCTCGGGAATCGCCGTGCTCATGATTCTGTTATTCGTACGTAATGGCTATGGTTTACTATGGCTTACAATCTTTGTTGTGATTACACTCGTCTTCTATTTCCTAGGAACACGAATTCGGAATGCATACTATCTTTTACTGGCGTTTCTCTCGCTGGAAGAGTCGGTTATGGGCCCTTTCTCACTTCTGGTATATGCAATTTCTCAACCAAGCGGTGCTGGGGATGCAGCGAACCTAGCAAGGTCTACTATGGTGCCTGCGTTTCTCTGGTCATTGTTATTTCTAGCATTTTCGTTATGGTGTGCTAAGATCGCGCTGTCTTTGTTCTGGCGTAAACGACCAGTTATGCAATCACGTTCAAGAGGTTCATACTGATTTAGACTAGAGAACTTATTATTTTTCATGTCACACCTTATAATAAATAAAAAGTACATCACTGCTGCAGTGATGTACTTTTTATTTATTATCTTCTACTTGATCTCATTTACTATCACAACATTAGCAGTATATAATTACAATTCAAAATCTTTAATATCCGCAACGGGGTGTAATACTTTTTCTTTATCAAACTCTTTTAAAGGCTCACCATTTTTTACTTTCTTTACCCAATCATGATTAGCTAGTGCTCCTTTTCCTAGAGTAACCATATCAGCATCACCATTATTAATCATTTTAGAAGCCCTTTCTGGTTTCTCTAACTGTCCATTTACGATAATGGGTAATTGACTATACTTTTTGGCAAGTACTGCGAGGGAATCTTTTCCTGTGTCGAATGCGGGCTTCCATGCTTCAAACTCTGTTACATGAATAAAATCAAGCCCCGATTTTCCCAGTGCTCCAAAGATAGTTTTTGCATCATGTTCTTTGGCTGACCACTTATATGCGTAATCATTTACTTTTGATTGTGAGATTCTAATACCAACCGTAAAGTTCTCTCCGACAGCTTCTCTAACATCCTGTATTATTTCTACTAATAACCTAACTCTATTCTCTGTAGTACCACCATATTCATCATTACGTTTGTTAGTATGTTCTGTTAGAAAAGCATCTAATAAGTAACCATTTGCTCCATGTAGTTCTATGCCGTCAAAACCAATTGATTTAGCTCGTTTAGCAGCATCGACAAAACTTTTCTTAACATCAACTATTTCTTCCTTTGTTATTTCTCTAGGTAATCTAAAAGCTCCTTCACCCAAATAAAATTTAAGTTGCTCGCCCTTAGGTTGAACAGATGAAGGCGCGATTGTCTCATTAACGAAACGATTACCTTGGGATAATGGTCCAGTATGTTGTAACTGCATAAATATTTTTGTATCTTGGGAGTGAACAGCATCAACAACTCTTTTCCACTCTTGTGCCTGCTCCTCATAAGCAATTCCTGGTTGAAACTGATATGTTTGACTATACTTATCATCAATATAAGTACCTTCAGTAATAATAAGTCCAAACCCACCGTCAGCAAATGATCTGTAGTATTTAACCATTCTATCTGTAACTAATCCTTTTTCAGTAGCACTAATACGTGTCATTGGAGCCACACCTACTCGGTTCTTTAAAGTAATCCGTCCTATATTAAAGGGTTCAAATAACTTCTTTGTATCTGACATGATCATTACCTCCTGCTGTTATATAAAAAATAAAGTCTTTATCTCGCATTGGAATATTGACTACTTGATATTAGGTTACACACCTTTATCAATTTAGTAAAATAGATATATCTGATCATTTAATTCAATAAAATTGAACATAGGGAGAAAGATCTATATATGGAAATTCGACATCTAATTACATTTAAAACGATCGTTGAAAAAGGAGGATTCAATAAAGCAGCAGAACATCTTGGTTATGCTCAATCCTCCATTACTACTCACATCAAAGAACTAGAGAGGGAGTTAGGCAGACCCTTATTTGATCGAATAGGAAAAAAAGTTATATTAACTCAATATGGTAAAGAATTTTTGACGTACGCCACAGAAATCACAGAACTGTATAATCAGTCATTAACTATAGATAAAGAACCACAGGGAGTGTTAACTTTAGGAATCTCTGAATCTTTAACAATTTGTCGAGTTCCATCCATTCTTCTCCAATATAAAACAAGCTACCCTAAAGTAAAGCTAGTGTTAAAATCACTTGAGAATTTTGACGTGACAAAAAGTCTAAAAAGTGGGGAAATTGACATTGCATTATTATTGGAGAAAGATGGTTGGATGCAAAAAGAACTCTACTCAGAAAGACTGATAAGAGAAAAAATGGTGTTAATTAGCTCTCTAAATGAAGGTCTATCTCATACAGCACTGTACTCCGAATTAAGATGTAGTTATAAATCAGTTTTTGATGAATTCATCCGCACTCATAATTTAGATATAAGAGAAAGTATAGAATTCCAAAGTTTAGAAGCTATAAAACAATGCGTGAAGTATGGTTTAGGCGTTTCTCTGGTCCCTTATTTTTCAGTTAAAGAAGAATTAGAAGGAAATAAACTGAGAGGGGAACTTTTTCCACAACAACACTCGTCTATATCAACCTACTTGACTTACCATAAAGATAAATGGCTTTCTCCATCAATGGTTCGAATGATTGAAATCATAAAAAACCATGCTAAAACATGGGATTGTTAAATTGATGCGCATCTTTTCTTATAAAATCACTCCTGATCGTGCAGTATTTTCTGCATTTATTGTTTTGTGAAAAAAATCACTTACTAGTTTGAAGATGTAAGGTACAGTAATGATACTGATTGGGCATACATAAATTTTGACACCGAAAACATCCAATAGTCACAATCATGATTCCATTCAGCAGCAGATTTTTTGACACAATATACACAACAGAGGGGACATCCAAGGAATGAAATCGAAACGTATAAAGTTTGTCATCACCATGCTTGCAGCACTTATGACTATTGCAATGTTTACAGGTTGCTCTAACACAGCAGATAAAGCAGATGCTGAACCGAAGAAAACAGAAACAAATGCTGGCGCAGACGCTAATGCAGGTAAGAATACAGAGCAGACTGACTCCACTACCGGTTCTTCTATAAAAGAAGTAGAGATGACAAAACTCGATTGGAGTGCTCAACCGAAACTTGGGCTTATTAAAGGAGACTACTACAAGACAGAAGAGCGTTTTAGACAGGGGCATTTAGGCACTTTGGAGGTAGTCAAAGATAAAGACAAGCTTGTTCATATTGAATTTAACGAAATGACACGCCCCAACTACTACAACCGTTATTACCAGAATGTATCGAAACGCTGGTCCGCATACAATTTTACCATGGGTGAGGCAAAAGGAGCAGCTTGGATTCAAGGTGTGCTAAAAGCGGAAGAGCAGATGCTGGCAGAACAACGCATTACGGGTGAAGTAGACACTGTATCCGGTGCTTCCAACAGTGTTTTACAATCCATGGTGCCTATGGCTGAGAAGCTTGCACCCACTCTAGAGAAGGCGTCTAACGAAAAATACTACGGTATCGCGGAAGTTTTAGGCGGCGGTTTAACAGGCCGTTTACAAGTGGTTGTAAAAGACGGCAAGATTACAGACCTTCGATATGATGAGATTTTTGCAGATACACCTGATGAGATCGAAGATCCAAAGCTGAAGCAGTTCTACAGACAATCCAAGTATGAAAGTGTAGATTATGATGAACCTTCCCGTATCGGCTTCAACGTGCAGATGGATGAGCTGAAAGCGAAAGTATTGAAAACACAAGACATGCTTGACTTGTCCGGTCTTCCGGCAATCGAGAACACAGGTGATTATGGCAAGTCTGGCTACACTACTCGCAATACAGCATGGGATAACTACCTGAAGCTTGCGGAGAAGCTACTGAAGGAAATGAAAGCTGATGGCGTGCTGAAATAAGGTTGCTGATGAGAGGGCTGCATCTTTTACTTATTGGAGTGAAAGATGCAGCCTTTTTTTATTGTTGTCCTATTTCTGATAAATCTGAATTCCCTATGGAACTGAGATGATGAGCTAGTATCACGCTAGAGCTGTTAAATAAACATTGATCATCACAAGGATGATCGTTATGATCAATTGAGAGATGCGAATAAAGGAGCCTTGAACCTGTCATGTGGATTATTCTGTAGGGATTCTTCAATTCGATAGAATGCTGAGTATAGCGAAATCTGCTATATTTTTTGGTATTCATATCTTTTACCTTACGGATACGCAGGGGTGAACGCATACACCAATCATTGCGAATAACAACGTTTATACGTCTTTGATTCATAAAAATACGCATCTCTTAGATCATTACCTGCATATCCTCCTATTCATGAATGGAGGAATTAATAAATGAACAAAAGAAGAAACAAAATAGCAATCGTTACCGGCGCAAGCCGATCTAAGGGAATTGGAACCGCCATCTGTCGGTCACTCGCAAACCTTGGTATAGATATTTTCTTCACACATTGGCATGCGTTTGATGAAACGGAAGGGAACGGTGGGCAAAGGGATTGGCCTGAGCAATTGTGTGAAGAATTAGAGCGTTTAGGAGTAAGAGCAGCTCATATGGAGGCAGATCTGACGAACCCTGACATGCCTTCACTTATGATGGATCAGGTGGAAAAGACACTCGGACACGCCACGATCCTTATTAATAATGCCACTTACTGCGCACCTTCTAATTTCAAGAGCCTTGATATGCGATTGTTAGATCAACACTACCAAGTGAACAATCGTGGAACGATCTTACTCAGTACAGCGTTCGCTAGAAGATTTGAACAGCACCAACCTCAAGGCACGCCTGGGCGGATAATATTCATGGTTTCAAAAGGACCTGACCCAGACAACCTGGCATATATTATGACCAAAGGCGCCTTGATTGGTTTGATCGAGCCCCTCTCGGTAGGACTAGCTCCGCTCCATATTACAGTGAACGGTTTCGACCCCGGGCCGACAGATTCCGGCTGGATCACCGAAGAGATGAAGGAACACTTCCTACCCATGTTCCCCATGGGACGAATCGGCTTGCCGGAAGATGCCGCTAGAGGGATTAGCCTCTTAGTGAGCGATGATTCACAGTGGATCACCGGGCAGGTGATTCGGTCAGAGGGTGGATTTCTCGGGAAATAATTCTCTCTAGACCTTTGCCCTTGACCTTCTCCCTTTCTCCCCAAAAAGCCCAGCTCATGTATTCCACAGAGAGCTGGGCTTCTTTTGCGCTCCCATGAGACACCCGAAAGGGGCTGCACTCCTCTCCACTGCAATAGGTGCGTGAATCGGTCGGAGGAGCATCGCGTTCGCATTTAAAATCGGGAAACATCCTTAGACTATTCCATTCCAGTTTCCCGATTTTAACAGCGACCGGAGACGATTCACGCACCGCCAACGCAGCCACCAATAGTGTGCAGCCTTTGAGGTTTTCTCCCATGACAACGCAAAAAAGCCCAGCTCCCTATTACAGGAGCTGGGCTTTCATCTATCTCAATTATTTTTGCTTCAAGTTGTAGAAAGACTTCAAGCCGTTGTATTGAGCCAGTTCACCCAATTGATCTTCGATGCGAAGCAATTGGTTGTATTTCGCAACACGGTCAGTACGGGATGGTGCACCAGTTTTGATCTGACCAGCGTTTGTAGCAACTGCGATATCAGCGATTGTGCTATCTTCGGATTCACCAGAACGGTGAGAGATAACAGCTGTGTATCCAGCGCGTTTAGCCATTTCGATCGCATCGAATGTTTCAGTCAATGTACCGATTTGGTTAACTTTGATTAGGATGGAGTTACCAATGTTTTCATTGATACCTCTTTCCAAACGCTCAGTGTTCGTAACGAACAAGTCGTCACCAACGAGTTGAATTTTGTCACCCAATTTCTCAGTGAGCAATTTCCAACCATCCCAATCGTCTTCGGAGCATCCGTCTTCGATTGTGATAATTGGGTATTTATCAACCCAAGAAGCAAGCAGGTCAACGAACTCTGCAGGCGTGAAGGATTTGCCTTCGCCTTCAAGAACATACTTACCATCTTTGAAGAACTCAGTGGAAGCTACGTCCATACCGAGGAATACATCTTCGCCTGGCTTGTAGCCAGCTTTTTCGATCGCTTCGATAATGGAAGACAATGCATCTTCGTTGGAAGTGAAGTTAGGAGCGAATCCACCTTCGTCACCAACTGCAGTGTTCAAACCTTTACCTTTAAGTACGGATTTAAGGTTGTGGAAGATTTCAGCGCCCATACGAAGTGCTTCTTTGAAGCTTTCAGCGCCAACAGGCAATACCATGAACTCTTGAACGTCAACGTTGTTGTCAGCGTGAGCACCACCGTTAACGATGTTCATCATTGGTACTGGAAGTTGTTTTGCATTGAATCCACCGAGGTAAACATACAGCGGCAGGTCAAGAGCGTCAGCAGCTGCGCGAGCAACAGCCATGGATACAGCCAAGATTGCGTTAGCGCCTAGTTTACCTTTGTTTGGAGTTCCGTCCAAGTTGATCATCAGCTTGTCGATGCCAAGTTGATCCAAAGCATCCATACCGATCACTTCTGGAGCGATAATTTCGTTTACGTTCTCAACAGCTTTCAGAACACCTTTACCGAGGTAACGGGATTTGTCGTCGTCGCGAAGCTCAACAGCCTCGTGAACACCAGTGGATGCACCGGATGGTACGATTGCACGGCCAATTGCGCCGGATTCTAAGTATACTTCAACTTCTACAGTCGGGTTACCACGGGAGTCAAGGACTTCGCGTGCATAAACGTCAGAAATAACAGTCATTTGTGTAGTCTCCTTTAAAGTTATTTATTTTAAATAGTAAATCAATTTATTTGCGGGATGCAATCATGGAAGTACCGGTCATTTCCTCCGGTTTATCCAGCTGCATTAGATCTAGAATGGTTGGAGCGATATCAGCTAGGATACCACCTTCACGTAATGTTACGTTCTCGTCTGTCACGATAAACGGAACTGGATTTGTTGTATGAGCTGTAAACGGCCGTCCATTCTCATCAAACACCATATCCGCATTACCATGGTCAGCAGTGATAAGTACCACGCCGCCTTTAGCAAGAACCGCATCCACTACTTTACCAACACATTCGTCAGTTGTTTCTACTGCTTTGATCGTTGGCTCCAGCATGCCGGAGTGACCAACCATGTCTGGATTCGCAAAGTTCAGGATGATCGCATCGTGTTTATCCGCTTCGATCTCCTTCACACAAGCATCTGCCACTTCATAAGCGCTCATCTCAGGCTGCAGATCATAAGTAGCAACCTTTGGTGAGTTGATCAGCACCCGAGTTTCACCCGGAAGTTCTACATCACGGCCACCACTGAAGAAGAAGGTTACGTGTGGGTATTTCTCCGTTTCAGCAATACGTAGTTGTTTCTTGTTGTTCTGCACAAGAACTTCACCAAGCGTATTGTCGAGGTTTTTCGGCTTGTATGCAACAAAGCCTTCCACAGTTTCGCTGAACAAGGTTAAGCAGACAAAATGCAATCCTTGTGGGAACTTAGGTCCACGTTCAAATCCACGGAAATCTTTGTTCGTAAATACCTGGGACAGCTGAATCGCACGGTCCGGACGATAGTTCAGGAAGATAACGGAATCTCCGCTTTCTACCAGACTCACCGGATTGCCCTGATCATCTACAATAACAGTTGGCTCTACGAATTCATCGTAAACCGATTTCTCATAAGATTCATTGATCGCTTTCAGCGGATCTGTGTATTTCGGGCCTTCGCCATATACCATCGCACGGTAAGCTTTCTCTACACGATCCCAGCGTTTGTCGCGGTCCATCGCATAGTAGCGTCCCGAAATCGTAGCAATTTTGCCGACACCGACTTCCTCAATTTTAGCAAGCAGATCTTTAACAAACTGCTTACCACTGTCAGGAGCCACATCGCGGCCATCCATGAAACCATGGATGTACACTTCATGCATATCTTCCTTCTTCGCCAGATCCAGCATAGCGAACATATGCTCAATATGACTGTGGACACCACCGTCGGACACAAGACCGTACAGGTGGAGCTTCTTGTTGTTTTTCTTAGCGGCCCGAATCGCTTCAACCAAGGTTTCATTCTCATAGAATTCACCTTCGCGAATCGATTTCGAAATCCGAGTCAGGTCCTGATAAACGATCCGGCCGGCTCCGATATTCAGATGGCCCACTTCAGAGTTACCCATCTGTCCTTCTGGAAGACCTACTGCTTCACCACAAGCTGTCAATGTCGTATTCGGATACTGCTTCAAATAACGATCATAGTTCGGCTTGTTCGCCTGAGAGACCGCGTTGCCTTCAGACGTGTTACGCAGACCGAATCCATCCATGATGATTAATGCTACCGGTTTGGGTGCTGACATCTTACTTCGCCCCCTCAACGAGTTGGATATAAGAAGCCGGCTGCAAGCTAGCACCGCCAACGAGAGCACCGTCGATATCGCTTTGTCCCATGTACTCAGCTACATTCTCAGGCTTCACACTACCGCCGTATTGAATACGTACTTGAGCAGCAACGTCTTCACCATACATTCCTTTCACAAGGTCACGGATGTAAGAGATTACTTCGTTAGCGTCCTGTGCTGTAGAAGATTTACCTGTTCCAATTGCCCAGATCGGCTCGTAAGCAATGACAACATGAACTGCTTGATCCGCAGGAATTCCTGCAAAAGCAGCTTCTGTCTGTACTTTACATACATTTTTAGTTTGTCCAGCTTCACGCTCTTCAAGCTTCTCACCAACACATACGATTGGAAGAAGGCTATGACGGAATGCAGCATGGACCTTTTTGTTCACAATCTCATCCGTTTCGCCAAAATATTGACGACGCTCGGAGTGTCCGATAATGACATAATCCACGCCTAAATCTTGCAGCATAACGCCGCTGATTTCGCCAGTGAATGCGCCATTCTCTTCAAAATGTAGGTTTTGTGCACCAATCTTGATGCTAGTACCTTTGGCAGCTTCAACAAGTGCTGGAAGGTTCGTAAACGGCGCGCAGATCACGGCTTCAACGCCCTCGACTTCCGCTTTTCCTTTTACTTCTTCGAAGAATGCTTTAGCTTCCGGAACAGTTTTGAACATTTTCCAGTTGCCAGCTATGATAGGTGTTCTCACACAGTTCACTCCTTTACTCACCCCCATCTTGGGGTTCGATTCTTTGCGATAACTTACGCTATACAAGTAGAACCCACTGTTATCCTAGGACAACAGCGCTTCTACGTGAAATTTTACTACTTATCGTTCAGTGCCACAACACCAGGAAGCTCTTTACCTTCCATGAACTCAAGAGATGCACCGCCACCTGTAGAGATGTGGTTCATTTTATCTGCCAAGTGGAACTTCTCTGCTGCTGCTGCGGAATCACCGCCGCCAATAATCGTGTAAGCTTCCGTATCTGCACAAGCTTGTGCTACTTCACGAGTACCGTTAGAGAAAGGTTCAATTTCAAATACGCCCATCGGTCCATTCCATACAACCAATTTGGAGTTTTTGATCACTTCTGCATACTTCGCACGCGTCTTCGGTCCGATGTCTACGCCTTCCCAATCTGCAGGAATGCCGTCGATATCAACGATTTTCGTGTTAGCGTCCGCACTAAAATCATCCGAAACCACAATGTCTACCGGGAGGTAGAAGTTCTTCCCAAGTTCTTTTGCTTTCTCGATAAAGCCAAGTGCAGTTTCCAGTTTGGAATCATCACACAGGGATTGACCGATCTCGTGACCTTGGGCTTTGAAGAACGTGTAAGCAAGTCCACCGCCGATAATGACGTTGTCAGCGAGCGTAAGCAGGTTATTAATCACATCGATTTTGTCTTTAACCTTCGATCCACCGATAATAGCTGTGAATGGACGATCTGGGTTCAAAAGAGCTTTGCCAAGTACAGACAATTCTTTCTCCATCAGAAGACCTGATACAGCTGGAAGATGATGCGCGATTCCTTCAGTCGATGCATGTGCACGGTGTGCAGCACCAAAAGCATCATTCACGAACAGGTCGGCAAGCTCAGCGAATTGCTTCGCAAGCTCTGGATCATTCTTCTCTTCACCCGGATAAAAACGAACGTTTTCAAGCACGAGAACGTCTCCGTCCTTCATGTTTGCAATTTGAGCTTTTACTGCATCCCCAATTGCTTCATCTGCCTTCACGACAGGTTTGCCAAGAAGCTCAGACAAGCGTTCGCTTGCAGGCGTCAAGCGCATGGATTCAACCACTTGACCTTTCGGACGACCCATATGGCTTGCCAAAATGACTTTAGCGCCCTTCTCTACCAAATACTTAATGGTCGGCAGAGTTTCACGGATCCGAGTATCATCAGTAATCTTTCCATCCTCAAGGGGTACATTGAAATCGACGCGGACAAACACCCGTTTGCCGCTTACTTCTACATCACGTACACTTTTCTTGTTCATCTCCACGTTCCTCCTAAGAAACTATTTCCTCGCCGACAGCGCAGCTGCTCTCTCTTTTGTTTTAGAGTCCGGTTCTATCTATTCTTCCCAGTACTCTGGCATGAAAATATATAAACAAGTAGAAACGACTCTTCCTTATTAAGAAGCTGACACGTTTCCATAAGACAAAATCAAAGAGGAGCGCCACAAGGAACCCCTCTTCGATTTGTGTATCAGATCAATTACAGACCTTTGCTTGCGATGTATGCAGCGAGGTCAACAACACGGTTGGAATAGCCCCACTCGTTGTCATACCAAGAAACGACTTTCACCATGTTGTCGCCAATTACCATAGTTGACAATGCGTCAATTGTGGAAGAAGCTGGGTCACCATTGTAGTCGCTCGATACCAAAGGCTCATCAGAGTAGTTCATGATACCTTTCAATGCGCCTTCAGCTGCTTCTTTCAAAGCTGCGTTAACTTCTTCAACTGTAACGTTCTTCTCAAGCTCAACAACCAAGTCTGTAACGGAAACGTTAGGCGTAGGAACACGCATGGACATACCGTTCAATTTGCCTTTCAATTCAGGCAATACAAGGGATACTGCTTTCGCTGCACCAGTTGTAGTTGGGATGATGTTTTGAGCTGCTGCGCGAGCACGACGAAGGTCTTTGTGCGGCAGGTCAAGAACGTTTTGGTCGTTAGTGTAGGAGTGAATTGTGTTCATCATACCTTTAACGATACCAAATTTGTCGTTCAATACTTTAGCAAATGGTGCCAAGCAGTTTGTTGTGCAAGAAGCGTTGGAGATTACTGTATGGCTAGCTGCGTCATACTTATCTTCGTTAACGCCCATAACGATTGTGATATCTTCGTTAGTAGCTGGTGCGGAGATGATAACTTTCTTCGCGCCACCTTTCAAGTGAGCTTCAGCTTTTTCTTTAGCTGTGAAGATACCAGTAGATTCCACAACGATTTCAGCGCCTACGGAGCTCCAAGGAAGATTTTCAGGGTTACGCTCTGCAAATACTTTAACTTCTCTGCCATTTACAACAAGCGCGCCTTCTTTAGCTTCTACAGTTGCGTTGAATTTACCATGTGTTGTGTCATATTTCAAAAGGTGTGCCAGCGTTTTTACGTCTGTCAAATCGTTGATTGCAACAATTTCAACATCCTTGTTGTCCAGCGCTGCGCGGAACACGTTACGTCCAATACGTCCAAATCCGTTAATACCTACTTTAACCATGAGTATTTCCCTCCATATAGTGAAAGTTTTTTATTTATTCAAGACAGACCGTGAGGCCCATCATGACAACAAAGTTAGTACGAATGCTCTTCGTCATTGTTCTTCATGCCTGCCGTTTAGTCCAGGCTCTTCGCTATTTCGAGAGCCGCGGCCTCATCCATCACGAGAATGTCCTCGTGTCCGAACTTCAGCACGGCATGTATCGCTTTAGCCTTACTTCGTCCACCAGCGATACCAATAATCGTCTCTGTCCGCATAATATCCTCAAGTCTTAGCCCAAGGGTAAGCATACGATGAACGACTGTTCCATCTTCACTGAAATAGTAGCCAAAGGATTCGGCAATCGCACCTTCCGCTTTCAGATCCTTAATTGAAGGTTCATCAAGCTTCCTGCGGTGAGCCATCTCCATAGCATCTCCTATACCGTGAACAATAACACATGATCGACGTATCACATTCACAATGTCCCGGATATGGTGATCCTGAACCAGTGACTGATAGGCATCGTCGCTCAACAGATCTGGTACATGCAATAGCCGATATTCGGCTCCTACCTTCTTCGCCATCTTAGATGCGATAGTATTGGCTTGAATCTCCATACTCTCGCCCAAACCGCCCCTTGCAGGTACAAACCACGAACCTGTTAAAGGACCAGCTGACGGCGGTGACATCTGCTCAGCTACTTCAGCGAGCGTTGATCCACCTGTTACAGCAATGATGTCTCCGCTATTGACATAGTTAAGTAATGTTCTTGCACCTGCTCTGCCAAGTTCACGTTTCACATCAGCTGAAGACTCACTATCACCGGGGACAACCACTACTTTACGCAGCCCGTAAGCCTCGCGGATCTTATCCTCCAGATCAGCTAATCCGAACAAATCATTCATGACAGGCTCAAGCTGGTCAAGTAAGTTCTGTCCGCTACTGCTAATCCTCATCCCAAGCGTCTCAATCTCGATGAGCCCTTGTGCTTTCAGTAGGTCCGTTTCGGCCCTCAGCACACGTTCGGTCATTGACAGTGATGCCGCGAGCGTCCTGCGCCCCACCATTCCAGATAACATGATCTGATGAAGGATCGTATATCTTCGCTTGAGAATGTCCATGAGATCGGGCAGAAGCTGCTCTTGTAATTCTAATAAGTTACGCATGCTTTCCACTCCTGCAACTTCGTCTTGGACCTTCTACCGATGGTCGCAAAATGTCCCAGTCAAGCGTTTTAAGTCCCACCCTTATTCTAACCAATATTTATGGAGGTTGCAAGTGTTCCGAATGTATATTTCTCAACCCTAAGCATTCTTATGCATCAGGAAGAGGTTGTCCTTAAAGTGGATACACAACTGTCAAAGTCATATACAGTATCTCCCAAAAGGTGTGAATTTCTTCATATACAGATGGATTCTGTCTCGCTCTCATCAGCCATGCTTATTAGAATCTTTGGCACTGTTCTTGTCTTTTCGAAAAAGATGCGGTATAATCATCTTCGTTGCTATTTTGCGCCCGTGGTCCAATGGATATGACGTAGGCCTCCGGAGCCTGAGATCGAGGTTCGATTCCTCGCGGGCGCGCCATTTATTTTCATAACTTCTATATATTGTTTACCCACAAGTGCCCATGACGGCTCTTTTTTTTACCCAATAGTTTGACTTTCTTTGACTTTATGGTTGAAATTGTTTATTATGTGGGTAATACGGTAACAGTATTTTAATGAGGAATGCATTTAATGAGGAGGTTTTTTATATGAGTTTCATACCTATGGTCGTTGAACAAAGCAACCGCGGTGAGCGCGCGTACGACATCTATTCCAGATTGCTGAAAGATCGCATCATCTTCCTCGGCTCCGACGTGAATGACGTAGTTGCCAATGCCATCATTGCACAAATGCTGTTCTTGACAGCTGAGGACCCGGAGAAGGACATTCACCTTTACATCAATAGCCCTGGCGGATCAATCACCGCTGGTATGGCCATATTCGATACAATGCAGTTTATCAAACCTGACGTGTCAACCATCTGTGTCGGCATGGCTGCTTCCATGGGAGCATTCCTGCTGAATGCAGGCGCTAAGGGTAAACGTTTTGCGCTTCCTAACAGTGAAGTTATGATTCACCAGCCGCTTGGTGGAGCTCAAGGGCAAGCAACGGATATCGAAATCCGCGCCCGCCGCATCCTGAAGATGCGCGATAAGCTGAACCATATTCTTGCAGAGCGCACAGGTCAACCGCTTGAGCGTATTGAGAAAGATACGGATCGTGACTATTTCATGACTGCTGCTGAAGCGAAGGAATACGGTCTGATCGACCAAGTTCTTGAGAGCACGCCGCCGCAAGGTATCTAACATTTTGCAACAATAAGAGGCTAATATCCGTTGATATGCGGATGTTAGCCTTTTTGGCATGAAATATTTAGACACCCCATGTATTTTATGGATATAATTGGGTTTAAATAATATTGCGATCGGAGTGATGACTCTAGTGGGTAACCGATTATCCTTGATTCTACTACTTCCCCTCTGTTCAATCCCATTTTCCATAATCAACATGCTTCCTGCGTTTAAAGGAAATACACCTGATATACAACACACAGTTGCATCTGTCTTTGCTGTCATACTACTATTTCTGCTTGGCCTGTTGCTCGGAATAAAAAGCCAATCTTATTTTGTTCGCTGGTTTTCCCTGTACTGGATAGCGGGTATTTTAGTTTTTGCATTAGGTTATTTGACAAAATCATTCATCATACTTCTCCCCGTTTCCTTTATTTATTTCTTCCCTCTTTACGGACTCCGATTATTTCTAAATATTCCATCGGACCTAACCCTTGTACTCTTGTGCACCCTGATTGCTCTCGCAGCAGGATTACTCGGTTATTCACTCGGCCGTTTCCGCAGCAAGAATACACCCATCGTTCAGGAGAAATAATGAGACCTTCAATCGAGCGAAGTCAAAAATAGACCGAAATAAAGCAAGGGCAGAGGCCAATTTCTTGGCTTCTGCCCCTTATTTTTCACAGTCTCAAATACTGCTATTTCCATTCCTTCAACTTCAGCTCAAACTCCGGGAAACCATAAGCGTATGCTGTGTATTCATATAACGAGAAATACAGAACAGCTGCATTATCCTTCAGATAGAACTGAGCATCTGTAGGCACCCCTTTAAAACCGCCAAGGTAGCCGCCATCTTCTTTCATTTTGTTCAGGACAAGATTGTTCAGCTTCTGCTTGTTCTTGCCTTGCATGTTGATGAAATCACCAAGCTTCAACTGCTTTCCATCCTTGAGCGAGAACGTATAGCTATTGCGGAAGGTCATCCCGTGCGCTCCACCTGTATAGGAGTATTCACTTGTCGTGATGCTTAATAAGCCATTGGCATTGTAATGTACAACAAAGTCCCCTTGGAACTCATACGGATAATCGCTTCCGGATGGAGGGAGTGTGCCCACGTCTCCTTCAGCTGCGTCGAACACATTTTCCATATTCTTTTTCAGCACATTGTTGATTTTCGTCTGGGCCTCTTCATTCTCTAAACCACTAATGACTGGATAATTTACAACCGCTGTTGTATTTAGGATTTTCTTCTTCACTGTTTCTGTCTTAATGGTGATTGGATTTTGTTTTTTCGCTGTCATATTTAGCAGTTTCGCAGATGGACTCCATTGTCCTTGAATACCCATGTATTCATTCAGCACTTTGTAAGGGATGTACAACCGACCGTTTACAATCTTACCGCCTGGCTCTCCTGCAAAATATCCATTCACCGTAAGATAAATTTCATTCGCATTATAAACATTCGCACTTAATTTGTTGTAGCCATCACCGAGCGTATAAACCTTGTTCTTGGCGTCATATTTCAAAGGAAGACCGAGTACATCTCGAATGACCGTCGCTGGCACATAAACGGCACCACGATCAAGCATTCCTTTCTGCGATAATGCTTTACCATTCCATTTAAGCGATATATCAGAATTCACTTTCTTTGAAGAAGCTGCTAACGAGCTTACAGTCTTAGATGTGCTGGCATCTACTGCTTGTCCACTTAAACCTAATCCTCCCAAAAATACGCCTGTTGCAATAACCGCTGCACCATATTTCATTATATAATTCATAAATTATGATCCACCTTCCATATATAAGTAAGGTCATTTACTATATTACCCATTTCCATTATAGGGAACACGTTAGTTAGAGAGGTAACAATCGTGGTGACAATTTTGATTCCTGTTAATTAGGAACAATAAAGACCGCCATACCGCGTATTATTGGACACCAAATCCGTTATTTCACTCAAAAGGTTTTTTTCGTAATCTATCGGACACAGGTTCCACTATGGAGCTAAAAAGAACTGTAAAATCAACGAATATGACCACATAGCGGATCTACCGTCCATTTAAATAGCACATTCGGTCCAAATCACGAAAATAGCAGATTCTGTGTCCGGGAATATGCCCCGGCCCGAAATGTCCCCGTGCTAATAAGATTCAATCAACGATTCGTTATAAAATTATAAAAAAAGACCCGCACGAAGGAACACTTTGTCTCAAAGCGTCCCCCTACGGGTCTATCACTATTCTATACTATTTCAGAGCCAGCACCTTAAGTGTGCTGGTTCTTATCTTCCGCTCTTCAGTTCCGTCCAGAAACGGTCATAAATCTGCAGATTCTCACCGACATCGCCCAGCCACTCTGTGCGCTTCAGTTCATCTTCTGTCAGGTTGATCATTTTATCTGCACGATATTCCTCACTATGGAACTCCATCGCTTTACTGTTCGGATTACTGTAGCCGATGAATTCATAGTTTTTAGCGCTCACTTTTGGATCTAGCATATAGTTGATAAACTTCTCTGCCAGTTCTTTGTTCTTCGCGCCTTTTGGAATCGCATAGTTATCCGAGAAGATGGTTGCCCCTTCTTCTGGTACAACATAAGCTACATCTGGATTTTCCTTAGCGATAAAGGAAGCATCACCAGACCATACGGTTGCGATCCAGCCTTCTTCTTGAATCATCTTCTGCTTAATGTTGTCTGTATCAAAAGCCAGTACGTTCGGGAGTAAAGTTCTCAGCTCATCCACAGCCGTCTTAATCTCCGCTTCATTCGTTGTGCTGTTAGATTTACCTTCCTTCTTGAGTGCCATACCGATCATTTCACGATTGTCATCAAGGAGTAGCACTTTGCCTTTATAAGCTGGGTTCCAAAGATCATTCCAACTCTTAATCTCTTCTTTAACATACTTCTTGTTATATGCGATTCCCGTTACACCGGATGTATAAATTACAGAGTATTTATTGCCCGGATCAAAATCCGGATTCTTAAACGTATCCGCAATATTATCGATGTTCGGGATGTTGTTCTTATCAAGCGGCTCCAGCAAATCCATATTAATCATGGTCTTTACCATATAATCGGAAGGCTGAATTAGATCATAGCCGCTACCGCCTACTTTAATCTTCGCCAGCAAGTCCTCATTATTCGCGTAATTATCGTATGTCACCTTGACATCGAACTCTTTCTCAAAATCCTTCAGCACCGCTGGGTCAAAGTTATCCGCCCAACTATAAATGTGCAGAGTTTCCTTTTCGGAGCCACAAGCTACCAAGGCTGTTAACGACATTGTAGCGATCACGCCTGCCAGCAGCAGACGGGTCCATCTCGATTTTTTCAATTCACTATCTCCTCTCTTTCCGCCTTACATTTTTTTGAACAAATTTATCCGAAAAACGGTTCGTCCGCTTAGATCGGCAATGTCTTGTGTTTCTTCTGACCATTGCCCCGGTTAAGTACATATTGAGCAAGTAGGATCAGCGTTACGCTCACCAAAATGAGCAATGTACATAATGCGTTAATTTCCGGGGAAATCCCTCGCTTCACCTGGGCATAGATATAAATCGGAAGCGTTGTTGAGCTCGGCCCAGCTACAAAGAAACTAACCATGAAATCATCAAGCGACAGTGTGAATGCAATCAGTGCGCCAGAGATAATACCTGGGGAGATCTGCGGCAATGTTACATGACGGAAGGTCTGCCACCGGGAAGCTCCTAGATCCAGCGCTGCTTCTTCTAGTTGCTTACCCATATTAGCAAGCCGCGCTGTTACCACTACATACACATAAGATAAACTGAACGTAATATGAGCGATAATAATCGTTGTCTTACCTAGAGGCATATCCATCTGCGTGAATAGAACAAGCAGCGACAGACCCATGATAATGTCTGGGATAATGACTGGTAAGTACATCAGCCCTGTCATGCCACTCCGACTCTTTCTCCCGAGGTTACGAAGTGATAAAGCCGCTAATGTCCCGAGAATAGTGGATACAATCGTTGAGATCACGGCAACGGTCAAGCTGTTCATGAGAGCTTCCATAACGTTTCTGTTACTGAACAGCGAAACATACCAGTCGAACGTAAAGCCCTCCCAGTTACCACTCAACCGTGTATCATTAAAGGAATAGATCACGATCATAAGGATCGGTACATAGATGAAAGCCATCATCAAGAATGAGTGAATCCCAAGTAAGGGGTGACTTCGTTTCTTCACGCTCTCCCCTCCTTCAATCGTTGGTGACGGGCTTGCATGGCCCTATTAAATAACATTACTAACACCAGCGAGGTAATAACGAAAATAACGGACAAGGCAGCTCCAAATGGCCAGTTACGTGCACCAAGGAACTGTGCTTGAATAATGTTACTAATCATAGCCGATTTTGCACCGCCTAGAATATCTGTAACAACGAACATGCCTGTTGTAGATACGTATACCAAGATGGAACCCGTCATAATACCGGATTTGCTCTGAGGCAAGGTAACATGTCGGAATGCCCTCCACTTCGAAGCACCTAAATCGCTTGCTGCATCGAGAAGACGCTTGTCCATCTGCTCCAGTGCCACATAAATAGGAAGCACCATGAACGGAATGAAGTTGTATACCATCCCAAGCAGGACAGCACCCTTTGTATACAGCATCTGCATAGGTTCATCAATCCATCCCAGATTCATAAGAACGGTATTTACAACCCCTTGTGTTCGGAGTAGAAGTACCCAAGCATACGTACGAATCAAGAAATTGATCCAGAACGGTACGGTAATTAAGATCAGCCCCCATGTCTGGATACGCGGGGAGGCGTTGGCTATATAATAGGCCAGCGGATAGCTGACGAATAGACAAATGACCGTGGTTAACACGGATAGAACAAGCGTATCCCAGTAAATGCCGAGATATAACGGATCGAAGAACGTCTTGTATCCTTCCAAGCTGAAGGAAAATACGATATCTCCATGCACATCACGTTGCATAAAAGATATGGCTACTACAATAAGCATCGGTACAATAAGGAACAGGGAGAGCCACAGCAGGACAGGAGTCAGGAGGAATTTAGATTTTCTCATGACCCGATTCCCACCTCATCTCTCGCATCCCAGTTCAGGCCGATTCTTTCACCGACTTCCCAAGGCTCGTCATCTGTAAAGTCAAGCGCTATGGTTACTCTCATTGGTTCGTCTTCGAGCTGTACCATCAATTTATGCACGTTGCCTAAGTACTGAACATCCTCAATCAAGCCCGTCTTCTTGCCACCTGATCCGCGAAGCGGAGTGATTTTCTCAGGACGCACAGCAAAAAGCCCTTCGCGCGAAGAGAATATATTGTTCTCTCCAACAAAGGTTGCAGCGAACAGGGTTTGTGGTCTAGCGTAAATCTCACGTGGAGTACCGATCTGCTCCACCTTCCCGTTATTCATAATAACGATCCGGTCTGATAGCATCATCGCTTCCTCCTGATCGTGAGTGACATATACAAATGTAATGCCAAGCGAACGCTGCAGATGTTTCAATTCAGACTGCAGGTTTTTGCGGAGTTGAAGATCGAGTGCACCAAGCGGCTCATCCAGCAAAAGCACTTTTGGTTTATTCGCAATCGCCCGGGCAATAGCCACACGCTGTTGCTGTCCACCCGAAAGCTGGTGCGGATAACGATCCACAAGTTGAGTAAGCTGGGTCATAGCCACAGCTTCCGCTACACGTTCCTTGATCTGAGAACGCGGCATTTTTTTCATTTTCAATCCGAAGGCAATATTGTCTTCTACGGTCATGTGCGGGAAAAGGGCATAATGTTGGAACACGAGATTCAAATCTCGCTTGTTCGCCGGTATATCAGTCACGTTCTGACCAGCGAGCCATACTTCCCCTTCCGTTGGCTGTTCGAATCCTGCAATCATTCGGAGGATTGTCGTCTTGCCGCAACCGCTGGGGCCCAGCAAAGTCAGGAATTCTCCTTCCTTAATGGAGAGCGACAGCGGATGCACGACCGCTTGTCCCTGAAACTGTTTTTCTATTTGGACAAGTTCAATCATGTGCACCATCATCCCCTTACGGTTAATATTAGTAGTCTATCCTATAAAGTAAGAAAAACGTCTTCCGACGTATTCCTTAAAGGGCAACCGCGTTTTCGCGGTGTTTATTCTTGCGACATCATGTTGTACAGTCATACAATTATCATCAGATGCGCTAAGAGAAAAAAGCCATATCCATTGGTATGGCTTAGCGTCTTTACAAGTACAGTTTTTTGCATATTCACTATACCTTGTTTTGACCCTATACACAACACTTTTCTGAGTTATTCGACAGGTTGGAACCTTATCCTGTCACGCTTTTTGGTATTCTTCACCATGCAGGGTTAAAAGTGTAAATAGTGCGATATGTCCTCCATATGAGGACACACACCTAAGATTAATATAATTTCCTATCTTTCCAAAAATAAAACCGCCTAATCTCGCATATACTGCGAAATTAGGCGGCTCTTGTATTTAATGGGCTAATCAAATTAGCCTATTTCATTTCATATTGGACATACAGCTGCGTGATGAGCTTAATTTCCCCTGGTTTTACAGCGGTGCTTGCATCAGCAATCGAAGCACTTTCTGCTTTTGCCATATCCATATTACCATAGCTGTACAACTCACGGTTCGCTGCTTCATCTTGAACAACGCTTACAACAGCACCAAGCTGGCGTTTGGAAGCCTTCGCAATAGCTTGTGCTTTCAAGTCCGCATTTGCCATCGCTTTTTCAATTACTTGAGTCTCAAATGCATCCCGGTTCTCAATAGAGAATCTTGCATTGCCGATATTATTCGCCCCAGCTTCTGCGACAGCATCAAGCAATTCACCCACCTTGCTTAGATCGCGAAGTGTTACTTCAAGAGAATGCGCCGCAGTGTAATTTTGTACTTTGCGTCCTTCTTTATCGCTGTAACTATAATTTGGCTGAACATAGAACTGCTCAGTTTTGATATCCTTGTCATCAATTTTCCAAGTTTTTTTGAGCAGGGTATTAATTTGTGCCATCTTTGTAGCATTGTGTTTCTGAGCGGACTTTGCTGTCTCTGCATAGGATTCTACACCGATCGACAGATATACAATATCCGGCTTTACGGAGATTTCACCCTTACCCAGTACCTTAATAAGATTCTGCTGCGCAGCTTCTGCTGCATACACCTCACCTGCTCCCAGAGCACCTGTCCATACGGAACCGCCTGTAAGCAGCGCCCCTGCGATCATAACCGACCCCAAACGTTTAGCCCAAACATTCATTTGATCTCGACCTCCTTCGAATTGGCATCGCTGTCATGCTTGCCTTACCTTTCTAACGCGCATAAATTGGTAAATGTTGCATTGATATTGTGCGGATAACAACTTTTTTGCTCATTATTTTCATTCGAAATTGAAGCACAATTCTAATCATCTCTATACCTATTCTAGGTGAGGCAACTCTCACAATTAGGAAATTCCTGTTAACAGAGTGGTCATTATGGGTAACTAACTTAGAACAAGGTTCAAGAAGAGGAGGACACTATGAAATCATTAAGGTTATTATTATTCACCTTGTCACTGGTGATCCTAACTGCAGCCAGCGTACCTGGTTTTACAACAACTGCTTTAGCAGAGCCAGCCTCTGGTAAGACATATCAGATTGGGACTGACATTACATTCCCCCCTTTTGAATACCAGGATGCAAGTGGGGATTTTGTCGGCATCGACATGGATCTGATGGAGGCTATTGCGAAGGATCAGAACTTTAAATTCGAGATTAAACCACTCGGATTCAATGCGGCTGTTCAGGCATTGGAGTCTAATCAAGTGGACGGCGTCATTGCGGGTATGAGCATCACGGACGAAAGGAAGCAGAAATTTGATTTCTCAGATTCCTATTTCGATTCAGGCGTTGTCATGGCTGTTCGCAGCGATCAAGATGCAGTAAGTAGCTATGAGGACCTACGCGGCAAAAAGGTTGCTGTGAAGACAGGTACCGAAGGCTATAGTTTTGCAGAGTCCATCTCTAATCAATATGGATTTACGATCGTACCTTTTGATGATTCTGTACAAATGTACGAGGATGTGAAAACCGGCAATTCCCTTGCCTGCTTCGACGATTATCCAGTCCTTGCCTACGGGGTCAAACAGGATAATGGCCTAAAGCTTGTTAATGAAGATCAGAAAGAATTGGGCGGTTCTTACGGATTTGCTGTGAGTAAGGGTAAGAACACGGAGCTGATGGAGAAATTCAACACCGGTCTTGCCAATCTCCGTGCAAGTGGTGAGTATGACCAGATTCTAGAGAAATACATAGGTGAAAATGCAGAGGTAGCTGCGAAACAAGGCCGCTTGGAACTCATTATAGATTCACTACCATCCCTATTATCGGGTCTTGGAAAAACGTTGCTCTACACCATCATATCTTTATTCTTTGCATGTATTGTAGGACTCATCTTCGGGTTCATGAAGGTTGGACGAAATAAATGGCTTCGAGGCATCGCCACGGTGTTCGTGGATGTGTTCCGTGGCATCCCGTTAATCGTACTGGCCTTCTTCATCTATTTCGGAATTCCACAAGCATTTGATTTCACGATGCCGCTATTCCTAGGAGCCGTCCTGACACTCACGCTCAATGCGGGTGCGTATGTAACGGAGATTATCCGCGGCGGGATCCAGTCTGTTGACCATGGCCAGATGGAGGCTGCTCGCTCACTAGGGGTGCCTTATCGTAAAGCCATGATCAAAATTATTATCCCGCAGGCCATTCGGATCATGATCCCTTCGTTCATCAATCAATTCGTCATCACACTGAAAGATACATCGATTCTGTCGGTTATCGGTCTGGTAGAATTGACACAATCCGGGAAAATTGTCATTGCCAGAACATTTGCATCTTTCGATATTTGGCTCGTAGTTGCCCTTATGTATCTGATCGTGATCACGATTCTAACCAAAATTGCGAACCGTATGGAAAGGAAGATAAGCCATGGGTAAAATTCGGATCGAGGGACTGAAGAAGAGCTTTGGTCATAATCATGTACTGAAAGGCATTGATATGCAGGTCATGGAAGGTGAAGTCGTCTGTGTCATCGGCCCTTCCGGATCGGGGAAGAGTACATTCCTTCGCTGCGTGAACCGACTGGATGACATTACAGCAGGCAAGGTTATCGTTCGTGATCGCGATATTAACGATCCGAAGACGGATATCAACAAGGTGCGTGAGAACATCGGCATGGTGTTTCAGCATTTCAATCTCTTCCCTCACTTCAATGTGTTAAAGAACATTATGTTCGCTCCCGTTGAACTCGGGAAGCAAACCTCAAAAGAGGCACGTCAAACCGCACTTCGGCTACTAGAACAGGTCGATTTATCCGACAAAGCCGATGCACACCCAAGCCAGCTCTCCGGTGGTCAAAAGCAGCGGGTTGCTATCGCCCGTGCACTAGCGATGAATCCGGATATCATGCTCTTCGACGAACCAACATCCGCACTGGACCCCGAAATGGTCGGTGAGGTACTCGGCGTAATCAAGAAGCTGGCGAGTGAAGGCATGACGATGATGATCGTTACCCATGAGATGGGCTTTGCCCGTGAGGTGGCCGACCGGGTTATCTTTATGGATGGTGGGTACATCGTAGAAGAAGGTCCTCCAGAAGAGTTGTTCGGAAATCCGAAGAACGAGCGTACCATCAGCTTCTTAGAGAAGGTTTTGTAGGCGAAATGAAGCGCATTTTGCGTACAAAAGGCTCACACGGGATTTGCTTCCCATGTGAGCCTTTTTGCGTGGGTAATGATGACAAACTAAAAAAAGCCTTGCACACGACAAGACTTTTTTTGGATGCGATTATTGGTTCTCTAATTCTTCTTTGCTTACCAAGTTCACTAAAGAAGTAACCGCTTGCTCTGCATCAGCACCTTCAGCGCTAATGTGAACTTCGGTACCTGAACTAATGGCAAGGCTCATAATTCCCATGATACTTTTTGCGTTAACTTTTTTATCATCTTTTTCCACGAAAATTTCAGATGAGTATTTATTCGCTTCTTGAACAAAAAGCGCGGCCGGTCTCGCATGCAAACCGGTTTTTAACCGAACGACTACTGGGTGCTTTGTCATGTAAAGTTTACCCCCTATTATCGAATCTCAAAAAACTTTAAAATCGATGCTATTTTATAATATTATACCATTTTAACATACAGGACACTAGATTAAAAAAAACTTACCTATTTCTGACCTTTTCAGCAAGCTCATCAATTTTGCGAAGACGGTGATTGACCCCTGATTTGCTAACCGTTCCCTTCAACATTTCGCCAACTTCCTTCAAATTCATGTCCGGATGGGCAAGACGAATCTCGGCAACCTCACGAAGTTTATCGGGTAGACTTTCAAGACCGACTTCGCGCTGGAGTAGCTTGATGTTCTCAATCTGCCGCACAGCAGCGCCAATCGTCTTATTCAAGTTGGCGGTTTCACAGTTAACAATACGGTTAACGGAGTTACGCATATCCCGCATGATGCGAACATCCTCGAACTTGAACAGCGCTTGGTGCGCACCGATCAGATTGAGGAACTCAATGATCTTCTCCCCTTCCTTGATGTAGAAAATAAATCCCTTCTTCCGCTCAATACAGCGAGCGTTCAGATGAAATTCATTTGCAAGTTCCACCAAGGCTTGGCAATGCTCCTCATACATGGAGGCAATCTCCAGATGGTACGATGATCCCTCCGGATTATTGACCGATCCCCCTGCCATGAAGGCTCCGCGCAGATAAGCTCTTTTACAACAGTTCTTACGTACAATTTCCTCATCAATCCGGGACTGAAACAAGAAACCTTCGGATACAATCCGCAGCTCCTTTAATATCTCTTGAACGCGGGCGGGAATGCGAACGATATATACGTTATTCTTCTTCAAACGCATTTTTTTACGCACCAAAAGTTCAGTATGTGCCTGGAAATGCTTCTTGATTAAGGAATAAATGCGCCTTGCGATCGCGGCATTTTCCGTCGAAATATCCAGCACTATTTTTTTACTCGAAACCTGAACCGATCCATTCATTCGGATAAGCGCGGATAGCTCAGCTTTCTCGCAACAGCTCTGGCCTTCAACCATAGTTAATTCTTTTTTAGTTTGTGCCGCAAAGGACAAGGGTCTCACCTCTTTCGTAAAATCCAATCTTGCACCAATTGGAAAATATGATTGCTTAACTTATCGGCATCATGCCGCAAGTACGTACGGAATAGCACTAGCTTATCTGCAATCAGCTTGTATCCGCGGCTCTCTACTTCATCCCGATCAAGGAGTACAGGTTTTGAACCTTTTTCAGCGTACTTATCCTGAACCTGTGACGGAATTTCACCATCATTCACAATGACATAATCAAACAAATGAAGACCAATATGATCGTATACCGCCTGCAAATGATCGCTAACCGTGTAATTATCGGTTTCACCTGGTTGTGTCATGACGTTACACACAAACATTTTGATTGCATCCGAGGCCACAATGGCCTCTGCAAGCTTAGGAACTAACAAATTGGGCAATATACTTGTATACAGACTACCCGGACCAATCAATATGGCATCGGCTTGCTGAATGGCCTCGAGAGCTTCCGGCAATGGTTCCACATTCTTAGGTTCAAGGAATATCCGTTTGATGCGTCGCCCGGCCTCCGGAATTTTAGATTCGCCTGTCACAATGCTGCCGTCTTCCATTTCAGCATGTAAAATAACCGCCTCACCTGCGGCAGGTAGCACCTGTCCGCGAACAACAAAAACCCGGCTCATTTCCTTAACCGCCGTGACAAAATCACCGTGCATATCCGTCATGGCAGCCAGGATTAAATTGCCGAGGCTATGCCCCGCCAGTCCTGAGCCGGTGCTGAAGCGGTACTTCAATATATCAGATAACAGCGGCTCGACATCTGCGAGCGCTGTTAGTACATTTCGAATATCTCCCGGTGGAGGCATTTGCAGTTCACTTCTTAAAATCCCTGAACTGCCCCCGTCGTCTGCAACAGTTACAATTGCCGTAATATCTAGGGGCTTCTCCTTCAGGCCACGCAGCATGACAGACAGCCCTGTTCCTCCACCCATCACAACAATGCGAGGGCGCTTCCTAGCTTGCTCAGCCACGTTCATCACTTCCCTCTATTAATGCCGATCCCGATCAGAATCACGGTGGCTGACCGTTACCGATTCTGTCTCACTCACACCAAGCATCTTACCGAGATATTCTGCAATGGCAACGGAACGGTGTTTGCCCCCGGTGCAGCCGATTGCAATGATGACTTGGCTTTTCCCTTCTTTCCGGTATTGCGGAATAAGAAAATGAAGCATATCCAGCAGTTTGGTTAGAAACGACTGCGTCTCAGGCCATTTCATTACGTACTCATACACATCGCTGTTCTGTCCTGTGTTGGGACGCAGATTCTCAACATAGTGAGGATTAGGCAAAAAGCGGACATCAAATACCAGGTCAGCATCAATCGGAATGCCATACTTAAATCCGAAAGACGTAATATTCACTGACAATGTATTGGTCTCCAAATGAGTGAATCGAGAAATGATTTTTTCCTTGAGCCTAGCTGGCTTCATATTGCTCGTATCAATAACCTGTGTTGCCGAATTTTTGAGTTCATCCAGCATTTTGCGCTCCAGACGAATCCCATCAAGTGGCATGCCTTCAGGTGCGAGTGGATGACGACGCCGACTCTCTTTATAGCGCTGAACGAGTACGGAATCGGTCGCATCCAGGAATAGAATTTCACTATGAATCGTGAAATGATCCTTCATATAATTAAGTGATTCCGATAGTGCAGTGAAGAATTCACGGCCACGCAAGTCGATTACCAATGCAACCTTACCAATCTTACCCTTTGATTGTTCAATCAGTTCCGCGAATTTGGGAATGAGTACAGGGGGCAGATTGTCGACACAGAAAAAGCCGAGATCTTCCAGACTTTGTACAGCTAAGGTCTTCCCGGCTCCCGACATGCCGGTAATGATGATTAGGGTGGCCATTGATGTTGTGGTGCTGCGATCCGCTGCTTCCAGCATCAGCTTCCCCTCCCTTATAAGTTTAAGTCATAGCCATTCGGTTGATCTTTTCGCCGCTCATTATACAAAGAGCGGCGAATACTAATTATAATATTATGAACGTAGATGTAGACCTGCTGCACCTACAACTCCAGCATCATTGCCAAGTTCTGCAGGTACGATTCTCACTCCACGCTGCAAAGGCTCTGGGGTCAGTTGATTAAACACAGCGCGAACTTCGTTAAACAGAATTTCGCCAGCCTTGGAGACACCGCCTCCAACAATGAAAGCTTCTGGATTGAGAACTGCCGCAACAGATGCCATCGATTTACCAAGGTAATATGCTGCACGTTTGATGATACGTAGAGCCACTTCATCTCCTGCTTTTGCTGCATCGAACACTTCTTTTGCTGCGATGTTATCAACAAGAGCTAGGGAAGTACGATCGCCACGTTCAACAGCGTCTTTGGCCATACGAATAATGCCTGTTGCCGAAGAAACGGTCTCAAGACATCCCATTTTGCCACAGCCACACTGAATAGCTTCTAAATCAGGTACAACCGTGATATGTCCGAGCTCTCCAGCCATACCATTAGAACCTTGATATATCTTTCCGTTCACGATAATGCCGCCACCAACACCTGTACCAAGTGTATAGCAGACACAATTATCAACACCGCGTCCTGCACCGCTCCAAGCCTCACCTAGAGCTGCTACGTTCGCATCGTTATCTATTTTGACTGGCTTGCCAAGTCGTTCCTCAAGCAGCGCACGAATTGGAACATCCTTAAAACCTACGTTAGGTGCAAAGATAATGATTCCTTCGCGAATGTTCGTAAAGCCTGCAACCCCGGCTCCTATACCTGCAAGCTGGTCCCAACTGTATGGCGATTGTTCCACAATATGACGTACATACTTCTCAATGTTGCCGATTACCGTGTCCACGCCTTTGGATGTTTCAGTCGGTCCTTCATACGTTTGAAGTAGTTGACCCTCTTGATTGCATATTCCGACTTTAATCGCGGTACCACCTAAATCGACACCAACGTAGATGTTCTCAGACATGTTACAAGCCACCTTTTTCCCTCTAAAATAGAATGCTCCTACTGTACCCACTATAATTGAAGGTACCCTATCGGTCAAGAGAAGGTAGAGGGGGATTGGGCACCCGATCAGGGGCAAAAAAACCTTATAAATAAAGCATCTCATTCTCTGAATCGCCTATGATTGATAGCGCATCCATCGACTATCACATAACCCTAATCTATTGCAGTTACTATTAATATATGTCAAAAGCCCCGCTCCCCAAAGAGAAACGAAGCTAGTTGATGATCAGTATTTTAGTTGTTCTACAATATTTGTGTATTTTATGACAATTAAGAACTTTTGTTTTGCCGTACATTTACAGCTCTATACAGTCACCTTCTAGCAGATATACTCTCGCCTCATACGGTCTTAAAGTTAGATGGTATAGATCCTCACCCTCAGCTGGCTCATAATTCGAGATCATTAGCTTCTTCTCATCTGTTCTTAAATCCTCCGGCCACTCAAATACGGGACTCTTGTCAAAAAAGTTCAAGATGACTAGCAGCTTCTCATTCTCTATAGACCGAACAAAAGCATAAATCTCCGTATCTAGTGGATGCAACAGTTTATAGTCACCATACACGATTGCTTGGCACTGCTTCCTAATTGAGATCAATTTCCGATAATAGTGAAAAATAGAGTTCGGATCAGCCAGCGCCTGCTTCACGTTAATATCCTTATAGTTCTTGTTCACCTTGATCCACGGTTCACCCTCTGTAAAGCCAGCATGCGGTGTATCATCCCACTGCATTGGTGTACGCGCATTATCTCGGCTCTTCTTGTGAATGGCATTCATCGTAACTTCCTCCGACTGGCCCCTGAGTCTCGACTGCTCATAATAGTTCAGTGTCTCTACATCTCGGTAGTCATCCATGGAGTCAAATGTTACGTTGGTCATTCCGATCTCTTCACCTTGATAAATATAGGGCGTCCCTTGCAGCATGTGCATAAAGGTAGCTAGCATTTTGGCTGATTCCACTCGGTATTCTCCATCATCACCGAACCTGGATACCGGACGGGGCTGGTCATGATTGCTCAAATAGTTAGCATTCCACCCTCGTTCGTGCAAAATAGTCTGCCAGCTGCTCATGATCTTCTTCAGTTCTAACAGTGTCCAAGAACGAATGTCCCATTTCCCTGTACCACCTGAGGCAGCATCAAGGTACATATGCTCGAACTGGAACACCATATCCAGCTCATTGCGATCCTCACCGACATAATCCAGAGCCTGTTCTGGTCCAAGACCTGACGTCTCTCCAACGGTCATGATGTCAAATTCGAACAAGACCTGCTCATTCAATTTTTTGAGCATATCATGTACCTTATCGAGGTTAGAGAACAACTGGTAAGCCTGAACAACGGGGAGGTTATCTGGGTTATCCGCATCGGGCAAGCCCACAGCCTTAACGATATGTGCAATCGCATCAAAGCGAAATCCATCCACACCTTTGGCGAGCCACCAGCGAACCATTTCGTACAATTCCTCGATCATCGCCTCGTTCTCCCAGTTCAAATCCGGCTGTTGTTTCGCATAGAGGTGCATATAGAATTCGTCTGTCTTGTCGTCATATTCCCATACCGAGCCACTGAAATACGATTCCCAGTTGTTCGGATACAAACCATTTTTTCCTTTGCGCCATATATAGTAATCCCGCTTCGGATTGTCTTTAGATGAGCGTGATTCGAGGAACCACGGGTGCTCATCTGATGTATGGTTCAGCACGAGATCCATCATAATCTTCATGCCCCGTTTATGCGCTTCTTCAAGCAGCTCATCGAAATCCTCCATCGTCCCATACTGACCCTTAATCGCATAATAATCGCTGATGTCATAGCCGTTATCGTGACCTGGTGACTCGTAAATTGGGCATATCCATATCACATTGACGCCCAAGTATTCTAAGTAATCCAACTTGGAGATGACACCTCGTAGATCACCTATACCATCACCATTCGAATCTTTGAAGCTATTCGGGTAAATCTGATACACTACGCTTTCTTTCCACCATGTTTTTTTCATCTGTATGCCCCTTTCCTATTCCAATCCCCTACTATCCCCGGCCCCTGTTTCTATAAAAATGCCCGGTGATATATCAGGATATATACCGGACATCTAAATACACATATTTATTACTTACACCATCTGACAGATGGTAAACGAGAAAAGATCTGATTGGTACAGCAATTTAGTATGCTCCAGCGAAGCGTAATTCATGCTGGTAAACATCATTTGGCACAATACGCTTTCATGACAATTGTCACCTCGAATTCATGACAACATTTACTAATCTCGAAATGCCGCACTCGATAAGATAGAACCAAGGAATAAATCGGAGGTGCGAAAAGCATGACAAAACATAGGAATGACTATATAGCGGAGCTTGTGAACGTAACAAAAACATACGGAGCCAAGAAGGCAGTCGATCATATCTCATTCAACATTGAGAAAGGCTCCATTACAGCGATTCTCGGTCCCAACGGTGCAGGAAAGACAACAGCCATATCGATGATGCTCGGACTCAGTGACCCTACAGAGGGTGAAATCCGGCTATTCGGCAGCGATCCGAAGGATCGTCAGGTGAAGGAAAAGATCGGTGCCATGCTGCAAGAGGTTAGTGTTATGGATGGTCTAAAGGCCAGAGAGATTATCTCACTCATTCGAGGCTACTACCCGAATCCGATGGAGATGGCGCAGCTAATTCAGCTAACGGGTCTTACCGATGAAGAGCTGAACAAGCGAGCTACCAAAATGTCCGGTGGACAGAAAAGGAAGCTAAGCTTCGCGCTGGCACTAGCCGGGAATCCCGAGTTGTTATTCTTCGATGAACCTACGGTTGGTTTGGATACGACTGCTCGTCGCCTGTTCTGGCGAACCGTCAAGCAATTAGCTAATCAAGGCAAGACAATCCTATTCACCACCCACTATCTGCAGGAAGCGGACGATATGGCAGACCGAATCATTCTGTTCAATAACGGTAGCGTCGCCGCAGACGGCAATCCGGAAAGTATCAAAGCGAAGCTCACGCGGCGCTCGGTATCTTTTGTAGTGGAGGCAGGTCAGAACTTGGTTATGGAGCGTCTCTATCAGGTCCCGGGTGTATTGGAGATATTTGAGCTCGAAGGCAGGCTGCATGTTGTGACAGAGAATACAGATCAGGCTTTAGGTGTTATTTTCCGTGAGGAGATGGCTGTACGTGATGTAAGGGTAGAGATGGGCAGTCTGGATGAGGCGTTTGATCAACTGACCCAAAGACAAGAGGAGGCTGTATAACGATGACAGGACGATTGATCATATTACAATGCAAGATGGAGCTACTGCGTATTGCACGCAATCCGTATTTTATATTTTGGTCCCTCGCGATGCCGATCCTCTTCTATTTCATCTTTACTCGGGTGGTCGATAGCGGCATGCCCGATGCTGCAGTATGGCAAGCACATTATTTGATATCAATGACAACCTTCAGTGTCATGGGTTCAGCTATTATGTCGATGGGCATTAGGCTTGTACAGGAACGAACTCTGGGCTGGTCTGTCTATATGAGAGTAACGCCTCTACCTGGAAGTGTGTATTTCCTCGGCAAAATGTTCGGGCAATCCGTCATGCATCTGCTCTCTATTATCGTGATTTTTGCTGCGGGCTACCTGATTAATGGTGTTCATATGCCTGCATGGCAATGGATCACAAGCGGGCTATGGATCATGCTTGCCTCTGCCCCATTTCTTGCGGTAGGAACACTCGTAGGAGCGATGAAGCGTGTGGAAACGGCGAGCGGGGTTAGCAATGGTATCTATTTAGCTCTTGCAATCATGGGGGGCATGTGGATGCCGATGGAAATTCTGCCCTCATTCCTTCGAGTGGTCGGGGAATGGCTGCCCTCTTATCATTTTGCCAGCGGAGGCTGGGAGATCATCCGTGGGAACCTGCCACAGTTGAAATCCATTTTACTTTTGGCAGGATATTTGGTGTTGTTTATGGTAATATCCACCTATATTCGAAAAAAGCAGCAAGCTGCGTAAGGATGATGGTGGATGAAGAGGCACTCATTTCATATGTTTCCGCGTCATTTAGGGTTCTTCCCTTATTTATGGCTCGTCTATCTTAGTTTGCCGATCTATAATCTGATTTCTTATGAAACAGGTTGGAAGCTATATATAGGGTATGTCATGGTAGGATTGTTTTTTGTGACCTATAGGCAGCTTTACTTTGCAGAGGGGAAACGATCTTTCTTCCCGTGGCTCCTCCTTCAAATGCTAATCATTCTTATCTTCTGCATAGGTTACAGCAGCTCTTATCTATTAATGGGCTTTTTTACAGCTAACTTTATCGGCTGGTACACAGATAAACAGAAATTTAGAACAGCATATATACTATTTGTATTGGTTGAGACCATTCCACTTATTTACCATATGGATGAGATCTGGAATATCAATCTTTTATATACACTTCCTTTCATGATCATCATGCTTCTATCTCCATTCGGCATACGTTCCATGATCAGCCGGCAGAAGCTCGAGAAGGAGCTCGCACAGGCCAATGAGCAGATTCACAATCTGATCAAAGGCGAAGAACGTATGCGAATCGCACGAGATTTACATGATACGCTTGGTCATACGCTGTCTCTTATTACATTAAAGAGTCAGCTCGTAGAGAAGCTCGTTGATGTCAATATTGAACAAGCCCGGCATGAAGCTCGGGAGATTCAGAATACCTCTCGCGCTGCCCTTCGCCAAGTACGTGAATTGGTCTCTGATATGCGGACCGCCACTCTCACTGAAGAATTGAACGAAGCTAAGATTATTCTGCAAAGTGCAGATATCGAGCTCACTCACGAGGGAAATCCGCGATTTGATGGCATCCCTGACACTGCACATAATATTCTCAGTCTATGCTTGCGGGAAGCGGTAACGAATATCGTGAAGCACAGCCGGGCTTCACAATGTCACGTCAGCTTTGAGCAGTCTGAGGGAGAATGGCGGCTGTTGGTTAAGGATAACGGTGTTGGAGTTCCAAACGATAATCATGGATATACAAGGGAAAAGAATGGATTGAAAGGCATGGCTGAGCGACTTGCCTTAGTTGGTGGGATGATGAGAATTACGGCTGAGAGGGGTACTCTACTCACCGTTCGTGTGCCCATTGTCATTACGAACCGAAAGGAGCGTGAAGCTTAGTTGAGCATCCGAGTGATCATTGCTGAGGACCAGCGAATGTTAAGAGGTGCGCTAGCCCTGTTGCTAGATTTTGAAAAAGATATCGAGGTTGTCGGTCAAGCCGGAGACGGCAAGGAGGCACTCTCTCTCATAAGTCAGTTACAACCTGATGTTTGCCTACTCGACATTGAGATGCCGTTCATGAGTGGACTTGAGGTTGCGGAGGAGCTGAAGAAGATGAAGCTTCCTTGCCGAATTATGATTCTTACGACCTTTGCCCGGCCTGGTTATTTCGAGCGAGCAGTTCAGGCGGGTGTACAAGGGTACTTACTCAAAGACGAGCCAAGCGATCGACTGGCCGAGGCGATCCGGCGCGTCATGGAAGGACGGCGGGAGGTGTCACCAGAGCTTGTCTTTGGCACCATGCGTGAAACCAACCCTCTGACCGAGCGAGAACGAGAAATTCTCAAGCTAGCAGCTGCAGGAAACAGTTCTAGCGAAATCGCTTCGACTCTACATCTGTCCTACGGAACCGTGCGCAACTATATGTCCGAGCTGCTGAGCAAGCTAGGAGCCAAGAACCGGATTGAAGCCATTGCTCTCGCTGAGGAAAAAGGCTGGATTTAAAGTGAACAGGGACAGTCTACAAAGGTCGAATGACCTGAGACTGCCCCTTAAGTTCTGTGTACACCTGTAATTATTCTATGGTTCCCTCTTGACCGATTGACATCTTTCAATTGGCCAGTTTCATGTATTCATCCGGTTTAATGCCTTCATACCTAGCGAAGGCACGCTTAAATGAATATACATTTTCGTACCCGACTTGGTGCGCAATATCATCGATTTTGCAGCTATTCTCTCGGAGTAATCCCTTTGCCATTTCCATACGCAAGCGGCAGAGATAATCATAGAAGTTAATGCCCGTAAACTCCTTGAAGATCTTGGACACACTCGAAACCGAGATTTGAAACATTTCTGCCAGCTGTTTCAGCGAAATATCCACGCTAGTATAATTCTCATTTACATATTGAAGTATCTTACTTCCGACCTCCATCGTGGAGGAGGAGTTCGAATACTGTTTCCTTTCACAGATTAAAGTACCGACCTCGAACACGTAACTCCACATGGCACCTTGATCGGCAGCGTCTAGTCTATTGTCAAACTGTTTAGCGTAAATGCCGATATCGAGATTAAGCTCCTGCAGCACTCTAAGCATCGTCTCCATCAATAAGGAGATCAGCTTAACCGTACACTCCTCAGATAGTTGCCGCTTCTCATTCTCCATATGGATCTCTTGTAAAATTTGAATCGACGTATCCAGATTACCGACCTTCAGATTATGAATCAACTGTACCTCCCAATCGGTAGGATAATAATAATTCACAGCATGTGGAATGGTTTCTACCGCTGTAGGGACGATGTGTCCTCTTGAAAAAATAACATAGTGCAGTCGTTCCTGAGCCATATAATACGACTTACTGATACCAACGACACCTTGTTCCACCGTTCCGTGTAGAACGTCAGGTTGAAATCCACACGTCTGTCCGATGACTGACGCTACCTCTGCCGCAATCCGCTCGATCATCCCGTCCTCACCGAACCAATCGCTGGAGGAGAGAATGAGCGCATTGTCCGCGCTCGTCACCTCAAACAGCTCATACTCCAACTGATAGCGCTGCATGGTTTGCTGAGCGACAATCATGGTGATCATTTCTATCTTCCGCAGATTATCATAATCGGCAATATCTTGAATCGCATGAAAGCTTATCAGCATTGTGCAGTAATATTTGTTGTCCGTGTAAGGAATATCGAATTTACGGAGTCTGTTCATATGCTGATCGTCTGGAAAATACCCCTTTAACAGTCGCAGAAGCATATTCGATCTCGCAGCACTTTCAAAATCCTGCATCGATTGCTGCAGCTTCTGATTTTCATGAAGCAAGCGGTCGAACGACTTCTCAATATAACTGTATTCTGAGCCGTATACAGGTCCCCCCTTAGCATCTTCATCTTGGAGCATTCCCGAAAGTTTATTCAGCAAAGCCCGAAGTGGATGATAGGTTAGCTTAGCTAACAGGAACGTACAGCAGATACCCACGGCCAGCAACAAAATAAGCAATAGCAGTGGACCTAGTAAGTTGTGAATCCACCGCCAGCTGGAGTTCTCATAATATACATCGTACTTCCACTTGCTCGCCTGGGATAAAAGCGAGATCGTGTAAGTTGTATCCTCCAAATCTTTCGTGTCCGTCCCACCTAGGGTTTGGTAAACAACCGAATTTTCATCCGAAATAACGAGCTTCATAAATTCGGCGCCGCCAAAACGGTGCAAATAATCCGAAAAGTAAGCGCTATCAATAAACAAAACCAGTACAGCCCTCGGATGGTTCACGACCTCCAAGCTTTGAACAACCGGAATAACCGATTTCCCCATCCCCCATAGCTTCATCTTTGTGGGCTGCATGATTTTGAAATAGTCTGGAGATAAAAGTGAGTTTTGGATCGCCTGTTCGGTCTCTGGATCAAAGACAGCTACACTTTCAAAAAAATGATCTATTCCGTACGTACCCCACGAGGTCAAAATCCGCTCATTCTCGGGAAATACAACCATGCCAAAGGAAAGAACGCCTAATGAATTGATATCCTGATTCAGATTTTTTTGGATTTCTAGCATTTTGAGCAGATCAAACTCCGGCTCATATACGTTTGTATTCTGCATTAGCTTAATCACCCAAGTTTCACTGCTCATGGTTTTACCGAGAGTTTTGAGTTCATTCAGCTTATTATCCACAATAGCAGCAATACGCTTAGCATCCGCCGAGTGCTTATTAAATTGTTCCCCTTGCTCCTCCCTGATGTTTTGGTACACGCTCAGGACGCTGAAGACAATAATGGGAATAATAAGTATGGCAGTGTACGAAATCAATATTTTTCGATATGCACTGTTTCCGAAACTCCTCTTATGCAAGTGACGCCCCTCCTTTGGCAAAATACGAAAAATGGCAGATCATCCACGCGGTAAGGAGTCTGCCATTTCTACCATTTTATTGTGAATTAGGCTACTTGATGCTGTTGTATCTGTCAAGCAACTGCTGATCGATTTCGAGAAGCTCGTCAAGCCCGAGCTTTTTGAGCTCCGCCATATACTGATCCCAATCGTCTAGCGATTTTTGACCCAGTGCAATCTTGGTTGCAAGCTCCGTTGAATAGGTGGACAAATTCGTCAGAATCTTGGTTTTTCTCTCTAGCTGCTTATCATCTGGAATCGCTAAGTAGATATGATTCATATTTACAAAATACGGCTTATAGTTCAAAATCTCTAGCTCATTATCTGCTTTGTACTTCGGTACACTGGCAAGCTCAAACTCGAGGTTCGCGAATTGAACACGCGGGAATACGGTATCTCCGAAAAGTTTTTGCCCCGTGACCTGCCCAGACTTTGCTAGTTCTTCATCCGGACCTTTATTAATAAATACCTTGGCGCCGCTATCATCGGTTTTATAAGTCAAACCCTCAATTCCCCAGTACAGCAAATCTGCATATTGCTCCGAGTAGATCATGTCAAAAAATTTAATAGCAGCCTCTACATCCTTGCAATCCTTAGTAATTGCATACTTCTGCCACACAAGAAACTCAGGCTCTAGCTGCGCAGCAGGATCGATTCCATCCGCAGCTTTAAGTGGCATGAGTGGGAGATACTCTCCGCCTCCCTTAATTAAGGGCTCATTATATGTCGCCAGATTATAATCACTAAGCGAAGCGACTTTATTTTCTGTCATTTTCTGTGTTCGTTGTTCACCGCTAGCCCCGATGAGGCTCGTATCTAGTACACCCTCCTTCACCAGCTCTTGCATATAGCGGAAATAATCCTTGATTCCTTCTTGATACCACGGAGATACGACCTTTTTGTTCTCCACGTCTACTGCTGTAATATCCGAACCGAGACCAAACCACTGAGCAATCGAGCCTGAGAATAGCCCTGGATCATAGGACAGGATTTCATCCTTCAGTCCGTTACCGTTAGCATCGTTTTCCCTAAACTGCTTCAAGGTGTCTACATACTCTTGCGCTGTTGACGGAACCGGAAGATTAAGCTTTGTGAGCCAGTCATTGCGGATCAGCATGGTTAAAGAGACCGGAGCTGGGTCCTTTTCTTGATATGTCTTTTTGTGAAGGTTGCTGAACCAATACATTTTGCCATCAGGTGAAGTCGTCGATTTTCTTGCATACGGGAATTCTGTATCATACATTTTCTTGATGTTGCCATTGCTGTATTTCTCGATAAGAGGGTTCAAGTCTTGTATGACTCCCTGCTTTGCCAGATTCAGCACCGTTGTGTTATCAAGCCTTGATATATTTACGATATCGGGAAGATCTTGCCCGGAAGCCATCCTTGTTTTGATGACCACATCATATTGCTCGTTCGGGACCAGCTCATAATCGAGATCCAGACCGGCTTCATCTAGCATCTTGTCAATCTCTTTCCACACCGGATACTTTTCTCTATCATCAAATTTGATATACTTATTGGCCGAGGCCGGACCGAGCAGCCGGAGCTTACCAGTTGATTCCGCCGTACCTGAGTCCCCATTTTGTTTGTCACCACTGCAGGCTGTGATCGATCCAACCAGTACAACTGTGGCCATTGCAGCTACCAACGTTTTTCTCCAAGTATTCATGGACGAATTCCCCCTTGATCATGTTCTTTCGCATTGTGCAAAATGTTCTTGAAATGCTATTCCTTTAACGAACCGAGAAGAGCGCCTTTAATGAAATACTTCTGAAAAAAAGGATACGTAAAAATAACAGGTAGCGTTGTGAATACAATGATGGCGTACTTCAATTGGATGCTGGAGAGCATATTCGCTACAGCATTTCTCGTGTCCTCTAATGAAAGCGTCTTCAAATCTACGGACTGCTGTACAACCACACGATACAAATACATCTGTAACGGGTGGAGCTTCTCGTTAGGCAAGTAAACCAGCGCCTCAAACCAGCTGTTCCAAATGCCAACAATTGAATAAATGGCAATAACCGCAATAATGGGCTTTGATATCGGTAGAATGACCTTGAATAGCAACTGCCAGTGGGAAGCACCGTCAATAAATGCGGATTCCTTCAATCCTTCAGGGATGGTTGTAAAAAAGGTCCGGACCAGAATGATGTTCCAGATGCTTACCATGCCTGGAATGATCACCGCGAACATTGTGTTGTACATCCCAAGTTTGTTCACAAGTAGGTACGTTGGGATTAGGCCACCACCGAAGTACATCGGAATGAGGAGAAAGGCAACAATCCATTTGCGCCCTTTTAGATTTTTCACCGTAAGCGGATAAGCACCCAAAACAGCCATAAGGCAGTTCAGCAAGGTCCCCGCCGTGACGTAAATCAGCGTGTTAGAGTAGGCCCACCACATTTTCGTGTCTCTTACGATCAGTTCATAAGAGTCTAAGAAGAACCCTTTGGGAAACCAGAATACATTCATGGCCGCAACTTCCTGAGGAGAGCTGATGGACATGATAATCACGTAATAGAACGGATACAGTGTAATCAGGCAGATCATTAACGCAATCGCATATAGAATTATATCGACCATAATGGAGCCCTGCCGGATCTTGTTCGGATTTCTCTTGAACGAGCTGATCATGGAACTCCCCCTACCATATGGCGTAATCAGAGTATTTGCGGCTAAGCGCGTTTGCCGTGTATAACAGCGTGAAATTAATGAGTGATACGAACAACCCGACCGCCGTTCCAGAACTAAAATTACCGCCTAGTAGCCCTTCACGGTACAAATAGGTACCAATAACATCCGCAGTCTCATAAACCATAGGATTATAAATGAGCAGGATAAATTCGCTGTTTGCTGATAGTAAATTGCCTATTGCGAAGATCAATAGGATAAAAATCGTCGGGCGAATCGAGGGCAGTGTAATTTTAATCATTTGCTTAAATCGGTTGGCACCATCGATTTTAGCAGCTTCATACATATGCGGATCAACCGACGACATAGCCGCGAGGTACAATATACTGCTCCAACCAAACGCTTTCCATATACTCGTGATGGTATAAATGGCGGGGAAATACCCGGGCTCAGTATTCAAGGCTACCGGCGCCCCTCCAAACATCGTTACTAAGGCATTCACGATTCCATCGATATTAATGAAGGATAATACCATGCCAGCCACTACAACATTGGAAATGAAATGCGGCAAATAGCTTGCGGTCTGTACATACTTCTTGAATATCCCGCTTCTGAGCTCGTTCAACAGAAGCGCGAACAAGATCGGCACCCAAAAGCCGAATACCAGAAAATAAAAGCTGAGTAAAAATGTATTCTTCATCAGTCTTCCGAAGTACGGTCCATTGAAGAAATCAATGAAATGCTGGAAGCCAACCCAGTCCACCCCTCCGCTAAAAGAAAGGAAAGGTTTTCCTGGGTAATAATTCTGAAATGCAATGACTATCCCATACATCGGGATATAACTGAATATAAAAATGTGAACCAGGACGGGAAGCATAATCAAATACAGCTGAAAATGGTCATGCAAGTGATGGTAAGATTTACGCTTACTCAGTTGACTGGCCGCTTTCACAACCTTCCCCCTTTCTATAAAAAGCGTTCGCGGTTTTTACGGGCCCGTTCTTCCGCTTGGATTCATCATATAGGGGCGCCCCTGGCCTGAGCAAGCAACATATTTTGAAGCGCTACACAATTTTTTCTTTCATTAATGCAGCTATAAATTTGCTGTTGGAAAAGGGGATGTGCAATCATAAAAGCCCGCCTTAAGCGGGCTTCACCAGATCATGAATTTGAGTTTATTTTTACGTTGTTCACTAGCAAGAACGAGGATCAATTATGTTTTCTTCTAGTAATCAAAGCCGCCACATACCCTGCGATCATAGAACATACCAATCCCAGACTGTATGTCAGAATGTTAATGAAAGCTGTATTCGTGTACTGATCAATGTGTCCGAAGCGAACGAACATCGAATCCGTATGATCAGGCCCCCCACCTAGCCCACTGAAAATTCGATAATAGTATCCATATGCAAGCAATGCTATAACCCCCGTCATTATGGTCAAAAAGAGAAGTATTGCTACTGAGTACACGCCGTCCTTCATCTTCTCAATAAAGAAATAACGTGAGGCAATGCCCGTTAATACCAGTAGCGCTACATATAAGGGAACCAAGATAAACACCACAAGTAAGCCCGGATTCCCGTTACCCGATATATGACCACTCCATACTAGGCGGAAAGTCATCAGATCTACAAATCCGGTAAGCGCAGATGTAATGAGGAGTAGAATGATAATGCTCAGAAACAAATTATACTGCTGCCTTGTAAGTGCTGGGAACCGGCCAGGATGTGGATTGGATTGAAGACTTTTAATTAACGGAGGAAGCTGAAATCGTTTGACAATAATCGGTCTCGTGAATTCAAGATGCTCGATGTTACGCAGTTCTAGCTCTCTAAGCATTTCTCTGAAAATCTGTCCGATTAGCATGCTGTCTCCTAGTGCATCATGTCTCTGTATGCCTTTACTATCCAAGCCATAATAATAAAGCAAAAAGTCTGTTGAGATGATATCCTCCACTTCAGGATGAAGATACGTAAATAATGCCTTGGTATCTATACATGGGTTGGCAGGCATCTTAAGTCCCTGACGGTCGCACTCCCGCTCAAGGAGTGGCAGATCAAACTCATATCCAGCTTGAGTAACGAGGATACAACCATCCGCGAAATCTAAAAATGAATCGTATACCTCTTTCAGCCTTGGAGCGTTCTCAACATCACCATTATAAATCCCCGTTAAAGTTTCGATCTCTTGTGGGATCGGCTTAGCAGGTTTGACGTACGTACAGAAATTATCTTCTGGATGAACCCCAGATCTGTCCATACGGATCGCCCCCATCTGAATAATCCGCTCTGTCTCTACCTGAATACCGGTCGTCTCCAGATCAAATACGCAGAATTTTTGATGTTGTATATTCTGTATATTTAATCCGGAGACCTCGTAGGCTTTCTCCGATAACATTTTCACATTCACGGATATATGCAACCTCCCGTCCATCTACTTCATTCAATCATTAAGAAATTCTATTCCTTGAGGGAGAGCTCCTTCTTTTTTATTTCTATGCCCACTTCTCTATTCAAAACTTCATTTACAAATTATGGTGATTGGTTTATTTTGATATTGACTGACTTCGATTTAATTGGCTTCTATTCATCGTCAATATAAAGACAAGCTACCGGTTTCTTAGAGTGAGGATTGTAAACTACGTAACTAACATAGGAGGTTATAATATGCGATTTATGATGATTGTCAAGGCTACCCAAGACTCCGAGGCAGGTATTGTACCTGATCAGAAGCTACTTGAAGCTATGCTTCGTTATAACGAGGAACTGGCAAAGGCGGGTGTTCTCCTCGCTGCTGATGGTTTGCAATCAAGCTCAACTGGAATTCGAATTTCCTATCCAGAGCCCGGCGGCAAGCCAACGGTCATCGATGGTCCCTTCACAGAGACCAAAGAGCTGATCGCCGGCTATACACTTATTGAAGTAACATCGAGAGAAGAAGCCATCGAATGGGCCATGCGAATGCCTGATCCTCATGGATACGGAGAAGGAGTCATCGAGCTTCGACAAGTATTTGAGGCAACCGATCTAACCCAAAATCCGGAGACGCTCGCGATGGAAGCTTCTTTCCGTGAACAATTGACGAGGACCAAGAAATTATGACTTCATCTCCAACACACCGAACAATCGATGCGATTTGGCGAATTGAATCATCCAAGCTTATCGCTCGATTGGCACGTATGGTTCGTGATATTGGTGTAGCAGAGGATCTTGCCCAAGATGCTCTTGTTATCGCACTCGAACAGTGGCCGGATCGTGGCATTCCAGATAATCCAGGTGCTTGGCTAATGACTACAGCGAAGCGCCGTGCAATCGATCTAATACGACGGAACAAGCTACGTGACCGTAAATATGAAGAGTTCAGTCGGGATAACGAATTATTTACTGAACACGATCTAGAAATTACGGTGGATGGCGAAATAGGAGATGACCTTCTGCGATTAATTTTTACTACATGCCATCCGATTCTATCCCATGAAGCTCGTGTAGCCCTGACCCTTCGTCTACTTGGGGGGCTCACGACTGTTGAAATCGCACAGGCCTTCCTCGTGCCTGAATCGACCATTGCACAACGAATTGTTCGGGCAAAGCGGACACTGAGCAAGGCGAAGGTGCCCTTTGAAATGCCTGAAGGGAATGAACTTAAGGAGCGCTTATCAACCGTTCTTGAGGTCATATATCTCATGTTCAACGAAGGATATACAGCAACTTCCGGTGGAAACTGGATACGTCCTCAGCTATGTCAGGAAGCACTTCGGCTCGGACGTATCCTTGCTGAAATTGCTTCTAGTGAACCGGAGGTCCACGGTTTGGTCTCCCTAATGGAGATCCAATCTTCCCGCTTCAAAACTCGGATTGATCCTACAGGCGAACCTATCCTTCTCACGGACCAAAACCGTGCGCTTTGGGATCAACTGCTGATTCGGCGCGGTTTGGCCTCTCTCGAAAAAGCCCGAAAACTCGGGCATCCACTTGGCCCTTATGCCTTGCAAGCCGCCATATCTGCTTGTCACGCACAGGCACGCACCGCAACTGAAACCGACTGGGCTCGTATTGCTGCCCTTTACGAAGCATTAGCACGTATCGTGCCCTCTCCCGTTATTGAATTGAATCGTGCGGTTTCAATTGCGATGGCCTTTGGTCCTGCATTCGGACTTCAATTAATCGACGAGCTACAATCCGAGCCTTCACTGAAAAATTATCATCTTCTCCCAAGCGTTCGCGGCGACCTTCTTGTGAAACTTGGACGCCATGATGAAGCTCATGAAGAGTTCTTACGTGCTTCAATATTGACACGTAACGTGCGTGAGCGTGATCTTCTCCAAAAGCGTGCTGACGAATGTTTGCTAGCAAAACCGGATAATCGTTAAAAATTTAAAATATTTTTTGTATACCTGTCGATCTCCCCATTTCCCATTCGTTGTATTCATAGAGACCAAAGTTAGAGCTTTTCATTTCACGAAGCCATAGGTCTATTACATTTCAAAAAAAGAAAGAGGTTGTTAACATGGGAGCACAATTAAACCCTTATATGATGTCAGAGGATGCAAGAGCACAGGCCCATTTTTATATTGAATCACTCGGCGGTGAAATTCAGTTTCTCACCACATTTGGCGAGACACCAGGGACACCGGAGGCGATAAAGGACAAAGTTATGCATTTGGCGCTGACCGTGGCGGGGGCGAATACATTAATGATATCCGACTCGTTCGAACCCGTGGCATATAACCGCAGTGTCAGCCTTTCCTTAACCTATGACGATGTGTCAGAAGCTCAAACGGCATATGCGAATCTTAGCCAAGGTGGCGAAAGTAAGTATCCTCTCTCTCTTCAACCATGGGGTGCCTATTATGGAGAAGTTGTAGATAAATTCGGTGTGACGTGGATGATTAACAAGCAGTAACAATAGAATATGCATTCACAAAACACATGAAGGTATAAAGGAGAATGAACAATGAACCAAGATGTAACGGATTTTATTGAAACGGTAAAAGAACCTTGGCAGGGGGAGCTATGCTCCAGCCTGCGAGAGGTTGTTCATCAGACGATTCCAGACATCCAGGAGCGCGTTCAGTACAAGAAACCCCATTTCCTGAAGGGTGGTAAATACGCTGCTGTCATCAGCACATCAAAAGATGCCGTAAGCTTTACCATCTTTAATACAGGCGGGCTTACCCTTCCGGAAGAATTATTCGACGGTCCTCCTGAACGAAAGACGATCAAGTTAAAAAAAGGTCAATCCGTCGATTTTAGTCAACTATCATCTTGGTTGCAACAGGCAACTGCCACGTTATAAATGCATACGAAAAAGGCCGACCCTCCTACATATACTTAGGATTGCCGGCCTTCAATTTTTCTTTAGAGAATGTGTTACAACGTGTCGTTTCCCTCGCCCACTCTTACTTTCGAATCCTCTCTCTACTTCTTATATCCTTTCATCATTAAGAATAAAGGAATTCTACATCTACGCTCATACGTTTCCCGATTGCTGAATAACCGTTCATTCGGCCGAGATTCCCGGACCTCTTCCACCAGAAATCCTGCCCTGATCAGCGCGCCAAAATAGTCCTCAACTGTCCTGTGGAACTTCTTGACTGTGCTTCCCAGCCACTCTTGTTCACGCTCACCAGTAATGAAGTAATTATCTACCGTCCAGTCCTGTTTCTGCCCTTCGGGTTTCGTCAGGCCATACGAGGATGTCATGACTGGATGCTCTACGGAGAATACAAAACTCCCTCCTGACTTTAAGGACTGATAGACACTTTTGAACAGTTTATCAATATCTTCTATATAATGTAGGACAAGCCTTGAGACAATCTTGTCATATTCAGACTCTGGCGCATCCCAATCTTCCAAGACCATATGAATCACATGACTGTTCAGACGATCTTTTAGGTTATGACGAGCATGCTGGACCATCTGAACCGATCCTTCGAGCCCCGTATATTGCACCGCGCCCATATCCAGCAGTTCATTACCATAAGCAGCCGTACCACAACCTAAATCCAGAATCGACTTCTGCCGCACATCACCCATTATTTCGTAAATAATCGGCTTCTCAAGCGTATCATTTGCATTCTCGTTCCAGCTTCTCCGCTGCAAATATCGATCCAGGAAAGCTTCCTGATCATAATGCTCCGATCCCCGGTATGATGTCATGGAGTTCTCCTTCTTCTAATTTTTTTCAATGCTCTTTTTACATGACTTTTCCTTGCCTAGAAGCGCCTCATACAAAATTAACTATCTGGTCCGTCCACTCACTTTCCAGATAAGCCTTATGAATTCCGATTTCATTAATCCGTTGTTTCGATACACGTTTATGCCGCAGGTGAACTTTACACGCTTGCTGGAACAAATTTGGAGGATCTATGCGAACCTCGTAGGGACTGATCCATTCCGCAATGAATTTCTGTCCATCTACCAAGCTATTAAAGCCCTGCTTAAACCAAGGGTGCTCGTGCTCTTTTGAGACCCCTTCCTTGTTCATACAGATATATAGAGATATATCATCACAGAGTTGTAAAAGTTGAAAATGTCTTGTAATCATCGCTTCATCCGGATCATTCAGCATCGTCTTTAATCGTGCTTGCCTTGCAAGCTCTCGCTGATAAAAATCAACCTCCGCTTCGTGCCCGGCACCCTGCACAGACTTGAAAAATGACGCAAAATGCATACTACACAGAAGTGCTGCGTAAGAACTCATCTTCTCTACTTCGTCCAAACCAAGCTCATACATCACTAGCTTCGGTAATACAGGATAATCAATAAATGTGAAAGGTACTGCTGCGTAATCATTCCATATCGGCATGTCATCCAGGCGAATCCAGCTCCGATCATGCTCCCGGATGGCAAGCAGGCAGTCTTCTGTATACTGCTCACCCAGAAACCATTCCTTTCGAAACCCCCGGGCTACTTCCTCTGAAAAATGTGCATGGTCATCTTGTGTTGTCATCACAAAAACTTCCTCAGTCTCCCGAATAATCAGTGGACTCCCTCCTTAATTTTCAAGCTTCAGCTCCCAACATTCATACCCTATTTATTCAACAGCCCATCGAGTTTCTCCTAGTGGATTTGGCTCAAACGTCGAAATGTGTAGCAAATTGGACAACAATATTTTTTGCTTCATCTCGGGCTTCATTTATGATAGACTAGTTTAAATGGGCTAAAAATTTAAACTTCAGAGGAAACGTTTACTTACCGGGCTTTAGGGGAAATTATATAAAGAAATTTTATATTTTTCATATCAAGAACCCTCCTTTCCTCTGATTGGAGGGTTCTTGTCGTTGTGAAATAATTTAGGAGGTTGTAGCTATGCATTTACTGCCACGAGAGATTGACAAGCTTATGATCGTAGTCGCAGCCGATCTGGCCAAGCGTAGGAAAGACAGAGGTTTAAAATTAAACCACCCCGAAGCTGTCGCCCTGATTACTTATGAGGTCATCGAAGGTGCCAGAGATGGTAAGACCGTTGCTGAGCTGATGGAGTACGGAGCCTCTATTTTGACCAGAGACGACGTTATGGAAGGAATCCCCGAAATGATAGACGATATACAGGTTGAAGCAACCTTTCCAGATGGAACGAAATTAGTGACCGTACACAGCCCGATACGCTAACTAGAAAGGAGCTCAAACGATGATACCGGGAGAATACATCCTAAAAGACGAAGACATCATCTGTAACGAAGGAAGTGAGATATTTACGATTTCGGTGACGAACACAGGAGATCGCCCGATTCAAGTCGGGTCGCACTTTCATTTCTACGAAGTTAATGAAGCACTTCAATTCAATCGCGAAGAGGCTTACGGTAAACGACTTAATGTCCCTGCTGGAGCGGCTGTTCGTTTTGAACCCGGAGACGGGAAAGAAATTCAGCTTATTAATTTTTCAGGAGAACGCCGTGTGTATGGGTTCAACAATAAAGTCGATGGAAAATTAGAAAGCGAGGATTCAGTATGAGTTTTAGAATGTCTCGAAAGCAATATGCTGAGATGTACGGACCAACGACAGGTGATTCGGTTCGCCTGGCAGATACAGATTTATTTATCCAAATCGAGAAGGACTACACATCATACGGAGAAGAAGTTGTCTTTGGTGGAGGCAAGGTTATACGGGACGGCATGGGCCAGCATCCTCTTGCAACTCGTAACGATGGTGTGCCTGATACGGTCATCACCAATGTTATTATTTTGGATTACACCGGAATCTATAAAGCGGATTTAGCCCTTCGAGATGGAAGAATATTCGGGATTGGTAAAAGCGGTAACCCCCTGATTACGGATAACATCGATATTATTATAGGTACTTCCACAGAAATCATTGCTGGTGAAGGTTTAATTGTAACCGCTGGAGCCATCGATACTCACGTCCATTTTATTAATCCTAAGCAAGTAGACGTAGCGTTAACGTCGGGTACAACAACCTTAATTGGCGGTGGTACAGGACCTGCTGCAGGATCTAAAGCTACGACGGTTACCCCAGGTGAATGGAATATTCACCGAATGCTAGCAGCGGCTGAAGGCCTCCCGATCAATATCGGATTTACTGGTAAGGGACATGCCGCTTCGACAGAACCATTAGCCGAGCAAGTGAGAGCTGGCGTAATCGGATTAAAGGTTCATGAAGATTGGGGCGCTACTGGCTCATCCCTTGACTACGCACTTCGAGTAGCCGATGAGTATGACATTCAAGTTGCCCTTCACGCAGATACATTAAATGAAAGTGGCTTTATGGAAACAACGATGGCAGCAGTAAAAGATCGAGTTCTTCACATGTACCACACGGAAGGCGCAGGCGGTGGCCACGCACCTGATTTAATCAAATCAGCAGGTTACCTTAACATCCTGCCTTCCTCAACGAATCCAACCCTCCCCTACACCGTTAATACAATTGACGAACACCTTGACATGGTCATGGTTTGTCACCATTTAAACCCTTCTGTACCAGAAGACATCGCTTTTGCAGATTCTAGAATAAGAAGAGAAACGATCGCCGCTGAAGATATCCTTCACGATATGGGCGTATTCAGCATGGTAAGCTCAGATTCCCAAGCCATGGGCCGTGTGGGCGAAGTTGTTCTACGTACTTGGCAAGTTGCTGACAAAATGAAAAAACAACGCGGACTTCTGCAAGGCGACAGCCAATATGCAGATAATAACCGGGCGAAGCGCTATATTGCCAAATACACAATTAACCCAGCCATTACACATGGGATTTCCGAACATGTAGGTTCTATTGAAGTTGGAAAAATGGCCGATTTAGTGCTGTGGAATCCAAAGTTTTTTGGAGTAAAGCCAGAAATGGTGCTGAAGAACGGATTTGCCGTTGTAGGGTTAATGGGCGATGCCAATGCCTCGATTCCAACACCACAGCCATATATTTATCGTCCTATGTATGCTCAGTTCGGAAAAGCATTAGCCAAAAGCTCAGCAACCTTCATTTCGCAAGCAGCTTATGACGATGGGGTCCACGAAAAACTTGGACTTGAAAAAATAATCCTGCCTGTGGGTGGCATTCGTACACTCACGAAAAAAAATATGAAGTTGAATTCCGAAACACCTGATATTACGGTAGATCCACAAACCTATGAAGTAAAAGTAAACGGTGAATTGCTGACCTGCGATCCGGTCGATAGTGTACCCATGGGCCAGCGATATTTCTTATTCTGAGGTGAAAGACATTGATTATTGAGAAAATTATAGCCAATCTAGAACAAATGGATAAACGTGATATTGAGAAGCGTCATATGGAAAAGGTATATCTGGAAAGCGCACATTTAATGAAGCGTATCCAACGAGTAAAAACAGATCATGGCAACGAGCTGGGTATTCGCCTGAGCGAACCTCGGGATCTTGTAGCTGGTGATGTCTTATACATCGATGATAAGAACATGATCGTTATTGATGTGCTATCAGATGACCTGCTTGTTATCCAACCTAGGAGTATTCATGAGATGGGATCCATCGCTCACCAGCTAGGAAATCGCCATCTTCCTGCTCAATTTGAAGATAATGATATGCTCGTTCAATACGACTATTTAGTTGAGGAATTACTGGAACAGCTTGCTATTCCTTATAAACGAGAGGATCGAAAGGTCAAACAGGCATTCCGCCATATAGGCCACAGTCATGAATAACCAGCTTCTCTCTTTGTTTCAGCTATGCGATTCGAACTTTCCTACTGGAGCCTTCAGCCATTCTTTTGGGCTTGAAAGCTACATTCAGGAGGGCAAAGTTCATAATCAGGAAACATTCTCGAAATGGTTGAAGGTGTATTTGCATGAGCAGCTCGTTTATTCAGACGGGCTTGCCTCACGGCTCGTTTATGAGGCTCTTGTGAACGAAGATATACAGCAGATATGGCATCTAGATCGCCTATTAACGGTTCAAAACTTACCCAGGGAAACTCGGGAAGGAACCCAAATGATTGGGGACCGAATGCTGAAGCTGACACAATCACTTTATGGGATGCCCATACTCTCACAATATAGAGAAGAAGTGAAGCATAAGAATGCTTTCGGTCACTCAGCGATTGTTTTCTCGATGGTAGCTCATGGACTTCACGTAACCAAGCAAGATACCATCCTCTACTATTTGTACTCTGCGATTTCCAGTCAAGTCCAAAACGCAGTCCGCGCCATTCCTCTTGGACAAACCGCAGGTCAAACCATTACTCATCTCTTTATATCTGAATTAACTAAGGCTGTAGATACCATCTTGGAGCTTACGCAAGATGATTTCGGCATTGTGTCACCAGGTATTGAACTGTCTCAAATGAAACACGAACGTGTGAATATACGGATATTTATGTCTTAATATATAAAAATTGAAAAGGGAAGTGCTATCATGAATCCTATCAGAATCGGTGTCGGAGGACCTGTTGGAGCAGGTAAAACTATGCTTGTAGAGAAATTGACTCGCCATCTTGCGAATGAAATCAAAATGGCTGTAGTCACAAATGATATTTACACCAAAGAAGATGCTAAATTTTTGATTCAAAATGGGGTTCTTCCAGAGGACCGTATTATCGGGGTAGAAACGGGCGGCTGTCCTCACACCGCTATTCGTGAAGATGCTTCTATGAACTTCGCGGCGATCGACCAATTAATAGAGCGGCACCCTGATGTAGAACTTATATTCGTTGAAAGTGGTGGCGACAATCTTGCGGCGACATTCAGCCCTGAACTCGTTGACTTCTCCATATATATTATCGATGTTGCACAAGGAGAGAAGATACCTCGTAAGGGTGGACAAGGTATGATTAAATCTGATCTGTTTATCATTAATAAAACCGATCTTGCTCCGTTTGTCGGTGCCAGCCTTGAGGTTATGGCCAAGGACACTAAGGTATTCCGAGGTGACAAACCCTTCTTCTTTACCAACCTAAAAAATGATGAGGGCTTGCCTGAAGTCATGGAATGGATTAGACAGCATGCTTTTTTAAAAGGTTTAGCTTAATATGACAGATTGGACGGGCTTTTTATCTATGGATCTGGAAGACCGCAAAGGGAGAACCGTTGCCAAGCGAGTATACTTCCAAGGTGCATTCAAGGTAATGCGCCCCATTTATGCTGACGATTCGGGACAGGTATGTTATTATCTACTAAATCCTGGTGGAGGTTACTTGGACGGCGATCGGTACAGAATGGAAATCTCTGCGGATGAAGGATCTAAGGTTACATTAACTACACAATCAGCAACCAAGGTATATAAGACGCCGAAAAGCTTGGCTTATCAAGAAACGGAAATCCGTTTGAAGCGGGGCAGTTATTTAGAGTACCTTCCAGATCCACTAATAGCGTATCAGGATGCTCACTATAAGCAGAAAACAGTTGTTCATATGGAGCACGGTGCAACGTTCCTATATACCGATATTCTCACGCCTGGCTGGTCTCCTAGCGGAGAGAAATTTAGCTACGATACGATCCAGTTAGTGACGGAAATATATTGGGACGGTATGCTTGGCGTGTTTGATCACATTAAACTAATGCCGCAGCAACAGAGCATTTCTGATCTCGGATTTCTGGAAGGCTATACCCACCTAGGTTCCATGATCGCCGTTAGTGAACAGATGGATAATACACTCCTCGATGAGCTATATGAAGCCATCCAGGCGAACGAATCTGATTTCACATTTGGAATTTCAAAATTAGCGATACCAGGATTTTGCATACGAATCCTTGCTAACTCTACCCAAACGATTGAGCGAATCTTAGATCATTGTCATACCATCATCAGCGAGAAGTGGAATGACCGCTCTCCGCACTCTTTACGTAAATATTAATATGATACGATGACGACAGCCTCAAATCATATTGTCCGATGAATCAGGATGATACAAAAACCGGAGTAATGGTTAAGTAGATACTTTCATGAGAGGAGATGCAATATGACTGATGACAAGAATAAGCATCCTGAACTTGAAGATTTTGAGGTAGAGACCCTATTTGAGAACCGTGTACATGAGCGGCTTGCATTCACTTTTAAGATTGAAGGTGAAGAATTCAAAGGACACTATCATAATGACGAGATTCTCTGGCTGAATCCTCATCCGCAGCAGATGATTGGTGAGGACAAGGTGGACAAGATTGAATCTACCATCTACTCATTAATGCGGCATTATGGAATCTCGAAAGGAATTCAAGATATTACACTAAAACCCGTCTTTGAAGATACTGTACATGAGCGCCAACAGTTCTCTTTGCAAGTGCAAGGAGAAGAATACAAGGGGTTTGTTCATAATGGGGACATTCAGTGGTTCCATCCTCAACCCCAGCAAAAGCTTGAAGACGATCTAGTACAGGTATTAGAGTCCGAAATCCAAGAAAAAGTAGCCCAGCATGTACAGGAAAAGAAAGAGCAACAAAAGGATTAGAAAATAAAAAAATCGCCCTTTGTGAGTGGAAGCTAGTTGCTTCCACTCTACCCAAAGGGCGATTTTTTTTGTACATAGAACCATTAAAACTCGATCACACGATGACAAAGCCTTTGCATGAGCTTCGCTTCATGGCTCACAACTACAATTCCCATCTCTCGCTTTTTTGCAATTTCCGTGACAGCCTGCCAGATTTGCGCTTGCGTTATCGCATCAAGCATCGTCGTCATCTCATCTGCAATTAGAAATCTAGTATTCGGCCCCAGGGCCCGGGCAACACAGAACCGCTGTAGCTCTCCACCAGATAATTCATGGGGCCAGCGTGTTAACCACTCCTGCTGAATTCCTAACAATTCTAACAACGCTTCATCAGGCTGATATCCTTCATTCAGAATTCTATGCATCTTCCATCTTGAGTTAACCGCTTTTTCCGGATGCTGCAATACCATTTGAACAGGATGATACCCTTTCTTTGTTAAAGGAGCACCGTTAAACGTAACCTCCCCCTCCAAGGGGGACTCATAACTAGCTAATATGCGGCACAAGGTTGTTTTTCCACGTCCACTTGGACCCGTAACCCCAACGACCTCTCCTGGTCCTATTGATAGATTTACACCTCGAAACAACCATGGACCACGATCATATCGAAATCCGATATTGTTCGCTTTAAGTTGCATGAATGCACCTCACCATTCCGTCCCTGAGATTCCTCATTGCTGGTTGTGCCTGATGACACTCCGGTGTGGCCATAGTACAACGTGGCGCGAATAAACAACCCGTTGGCAATGCACTTGGATGAGGCTGAGACCCTGAAATAGGGATGAAATCATTCTGGGGTAATGCACGCCAGAGAGCCTTACTATACGGGTGTCTGATGGCTTCGCCTTGACCTGAAAAATCCTCCACTCTCGCGACCTCAACCGTCGTTCCTGCATAGAATACCGCTATTTTATCTGCAATTTGAAGCGCTGATTCAATATCATGCGTAATCATCATGACAGCAGAGCCAAAGTTTGCAAACTCTCTAAAGTGACTCAGTGCTTCCTTGATGACAACCGGGTCCATTCCCGGTGTAGGTTCGTCCGCAATAATGACCTTCGCTCCACTCACCATAGCCGTTGATAGTAGTACTCGCCTTGCCATCCCTCCTGAAAGCTGAAACGGATACATCCCTTCAACCTCTCGTCCAAGGCGGAGGCGTTCGAATACCGCTCGCTGCGCTTCCACAGCATCTCCAGTTCGTACGGACGTACGGACTTGACTGCCAACCTTCATCAGCGGATCTAGATAGTTTACGGATTGAGGAACAAGCGCAATATCCTTCCCTCTCAGCGCCTTTTGCCGAGCAGGAGTGAGCTCTTCCCCTTCAAATCTCATCACTCCACTGACCGTAGCATTACTTGGCAGTATGCCTAGTATCGCATGCGCGAGTAAGCTTTTTCCCGAGCCACTTGCACCCACAACGGCTAGGATCTCACCTGCTTCTAGCTTCACGTTCAGACTAGATATAACGTTATGATTAGTCTGCTTAAGACCCGCTGTATACTGTTTAAACGAGATAGATAAATTTTCAACTTCAAGTATAGACATTCAATTAACTCCTCTTCCTACTGAACGCAGTATACCCGTTTAATCACGATTCCCATTAGGATCTGTGAGCAACCTTAAGGTCTCTCCGATCTGATCGAACATTCTCACGATGATTAATAGACAAAGTCCCGGGAAGAAGGCCAGCCACCACATTCCTGAAGATAAATACCGCATTGATTCGGAGAGAATGATTCCAATCGCGGGCTCATGTGGAGACAGACCTAAGCCTATAAACGTCACTGCCGCCTCGTGCAAAATAACATGAGGAAACAGTAACATAAAACCGATTACAAACTGCGGGATAATATGTGGAATGATGTGGTTCACGGCTATCCACCAGCCGGGCTTGCCCATCCTCCGCGACACCTGAACGAATTCAGCAGACCGAATTTGCATCACCTCTGCTCGAATAACCCTTGCTAGGCTTGGCCAGTGGGTTAGAGCTAATCCCATGACGATCCCTTTAAATCCTCCTCCAAGTGTAAAAGAGATAAGAATTAAGGTTACGAGATGGGGGACACTCAAAAAGAGATCAATGAGCCACGAAATAAAACGGTCTGCCTTTCTCCCCATCGTTGCCGCAGCCATCCCTAGGAACAAAGCAATGGACGCACTGCCAATAGCTCCAATTAACCCGACTCCAATACTTAAGGTGAGCCCCATTACCGTACGTGTGAACATATCTCTTCCTAACCAATCGGTACCGAAGAGATGCTCTAGAGACGGTGGGGCATTGCGATCCGCAAGACTGGTTACCATCCTGCCCTCATCAAGTAGTAGACCGCCTATAATTACAACGGCAATGGCAATGACGGATATAAATAGCTTCAGAAGGGCCCCTTGCTTATGATTCAAATGAAATTTCTTCAGGATGGGAATCATACCTCTCTCCCCTCCCTCGTTCTCGGATCTAATACGCGATAACTTATATCAGCGAGTAGATTCCCTACAAAAACAAACATCGTAGTAAAGATAACAATTCCTAATAACAGAGGAACATCCCCTCGTAGTCCCGCTTCTACGGTAGCCTGTCCTAGACCAGGATAGGAGAACACTTGCTCAGCGAGCACCGCACCACCGAACAGCTCACTAAAGGCTGCAAACTGCAACGTGATGGCTGGCAATGCCACACTTCGTAATCCATGTCGCCAAAATAACACAAAGCCTTGTTCCCCCCTTGCTCTAGCGAATAAGACATAGTCACTCGCAAGAACATCAATCAGCTTTTGCCGGGTATGAAGAGCCACATTCGCAATACCAACCATACTTAGCGTCAGAACAGGCAGAACAAGATGCTGAATTCGATCCATCAGTGTAACATTCTCTGCGAGTACCCCAGCTGGAACCCCCATTCCAACCGGAAACCATCCGAGCCATACAGCAAAAACAATAAGAATAAGAAGCCCCATCCAAAAGGTCGGGGTAGAAGCTAGGGTGAAGCAGTACCATTTGATCAAACGATCGATCCAAGTTCCTTTTTTCATGGCTGCTACAACACCCATCACAAATCCAATAATGCCTGATAATATCCAAGCAGATAGCATAAGCACCAGGGAATTCGAGAATCGTTCCCCAATAACCTCTATAACCGGACGGCGATAAATCATCGATGTTCCCAAATCACCAGACAGAACAGCTGAACCCCAGTGAAAAAACTGCACCATGACAGGCTGATCCACTCCCCAATATTCAGCAATCTTTGCCCGCTGTTCAGGGCTGACTTTTAACATATCTGCACCAATATAGGCCTGAATGGGATCAATCGGGGAGTTCTTCACTAACAGAAAGGATATGAAACAAATAGCAACTAACAGAGTCACCATCCGCAATCCTTTCCACAAAATGAATATGCCAAGCTTTCGATCTATTAATTTGTGCACCTTACTTCGCCCATTTCCATTCCACAATATTGTCAGTTGCAGGCCATCCATGTCCATGAACATGGATTCTTTGATCTCCGATATCAAGTCCATCTTTCACGAGGTACAAATGATTGATATTAACTAACCAAGCCCACGCAGCATCCCCTTTAGCACTAAGACCCGTTGTTCCATCCCATTGAGCTTTTTTCCAGAACTCTAGAGCATCTTCTTCGGTCGTAGCGTGAAGAGCTTTCTCGAAATAATTATCAACCGTCTTATTCGAATAATAGCCCGTGTTATAGTAATCAATTCCTGCCGCTTCACTACTATAAATGTTATACATTTCGTGAGGATCATGACTTCCCCAGCCCATAAGAACAGGGCTTGAATGCATGTTCTTAGCGATCATATCCCAGCTTCCGCCCTCTAATTTAATATGGATCCCTAAGGGTTTCATCATATCAGCGACAGAAATGGCAAGCGATTGTCTGATAGCATCATTAGCCAAGTAATACAGGGTGAACTCCGCTTTCAGGGAATCCTTCTCCAAGATTCCATCCCCATCGGTATCCTTCCATCCTGCTTCTTGTAGCAGCTTCTTAGCACCAGCCATATCACCGTCTTTAATCACGGTTTCCGGATTCCACCACGGAAGACCGTCTACAGAAGTATAGGCTGGCGTGCCCTGTCCTTCTAGTACCCCATCAACAAGCGCTTGTCGGTCTACAGCCATATTTATGGCATGGCGTATCGCTGGATCTGCGGTTACATCGTTACCAATGGGCAGACCATCTTTTGTAACGTTACCTGATTTTACAAATGGAAATGCGATCCCTCTATTGTCCACGGTCTGGATGGATTCTAACTTCATACCAGGAACGTTCTGCTTACTAAATGCAGCCGGTATATAGGCCAGATCTACAGTACCCGCTTGTGCCGCCGCAAATGAAGCGTCCTCATTCAGGAATAGGAAGGTTATCTTCTTGAAGTAAGATTGTTTATCATAATATTCCGGATTCGCTTGGACAATAAGCTGTTGCCCTTTGTCCCACTGCACAAGTTTATAGGGTCCGGAACCTATTGGATTCTCGGCGTAGTCTTTACCATACGCATGTTTTGGGACAATTCCAGTTGCTATAAGGGTATTAACAAAAGTGGATTGAGGCTCTTTCAACGTAAACCTAACCGTATATTTATCCACAGCCTCTACCTTACGCATACGGTTAAGATCTACCACCGACCCATTGTTAGTTGCTGTTTCAAATGTAAAGACGATATCATCCGTTGTTAAAGGCTCCCCATCAGAGAACTTAACATCTTTACGAATGTTCACCGTCCATTCCATGCCGTCATCGCTTACTTCATAGCTTGTTGCAAGATCATTGACAATGTTCAGTTGATTATCTCTCTTTAGAAGCGTACTTTGGAACAGAGGCGATCCGTAACGCCCCCATCCGGTTGTAGGGTCAAAGCCTGCCTCTGGCTCAGATCCAAAAGCTAACACCAACTCGTCCTTTTTATCTACGCTGCCCGCACTATTCCCAGAATCAGATAAACCTGATTTGGAAGAATTACAACCTGCTAACATAAACATCGACATCAAAGTAACCAATGCGATTATTCCAACTAATTTCTTTCTCATCTAGTCTCACCTCATCGTAATAAAAACCACTCAAAAAACCTTACTCATCTGAAGTAAGGGAAAAATTGGAATTATTAAATTCCATTCAATCAAGCTACATATAACAAAGATATCCTTAACGTTTAAAATCTAACTGAAGGAGTTGTTATAGGAGATATTACAACTTGCGTCTACATGGGGGGTAGACCCTTTCACGGGAGTGAAAAGTGCGGGAGAATACGTAAACATCCAGCTTATTAAAGCGATGTTCCTGTACCTATCTTAATAGCTTACTAGCGAGTAGGCAACTAATTTTCCTATTGTAGTGCACTTTTTGTGCATGAAGATACGCACCATGATGATGGTGCGTGGTAGAGAGCTTCCTTACTCATGCATGTTAATTCTGATAACAACAGATATGCGATACCATCACATCGAGTCACCAATATATCGCGGTGTTGTTATCGCTTCTGTTAAAGGTTTAACCAGATCATAAGGATAGACCCTCATCTCGTGCAGACGTGAGAGTTCGATCCATTCCACGCCCACCTGAGTTTCGTCTGGATTATGACCGTTAGAGACTTCCTCCTGATTATCCATTACACATTCAAAATAAAACTCCACCTGATGAATATCAGCATCCGAATCTGCAAATTGATGATTTTTTCCGATATATTCGCGAATAAATATAATATCCTTTACCTCAACTTGGCATCCGATTTCCTCTATGCATTCCCTGACAACAGCATCCTTCAACTCTTCAAATTTCTCCTGTCCACCACCGGGAAACAGATAGAAGAAGCCCTCTTCATCTACATTCTTCGTCAACAATACCCGCTCATTCTGTATAATGACTGCTTTAGCCGAATTCCGAATAGGTTTCATGTATGTACCCCTCTGTTAAGATGCTATATTCTATGATTCTTAATCACTGATGCAGATATTGTAATAATCATCGCAACAAATGCTGCCAAAAGCACAGATAGTATCACAATACTATAATCCTTTTTCTCATATTCTGCCGCTATTTCACTATGCTGCTTAGGCTGAATCGAATCATCACTGCCGCCATATTCTCGATCAAAGTAAGCTTTGTAGTAATCCCCTGTCTGTGATTGTATGGCGATGACTTCATTAGGAGATATCCCTTGTATGGCGTAATACTGCGTGCCTTTAGGATATGAGTTAGAGAAGTTACCGTTATAGTATCCCTCTTGCGTGGAGTAGTAAGTGACTTTCCCTACGTACTCCTCTAAGAGTTTCTCTTCTACCCGTTCTTTAGTGACGATATATGATCTGCCATCGTTAACTACAAACTCATAAGCCCAGCTTGCACATACAGTAGAGATGTATAGCAAGAACATCCATAGTGTGAGCAGAGGTATTTTTATAAGCCGGTGAATGAGATTTCCCTCCTCTTATGTAAAATCATTCAGGTTTACGGCTCTTTACCGGGCCTCAAGCAGATTCTCATATTCACTTGGCGATTCAACAATACGGATGGATCGAGGGATTTGAGCAAGTTTGCTTAGTGACATCGTAACGAACTGGCCTTTCTCTAGCTTCTGGAGCACTTCAGGCACCATCACTCTATACTTCTTCAACTTCCCATCCGTTCTACTTATATGAATGGTTCGGCCCTCCTTATGAACAATTTCCCCGTAAACTTGCCTCGTAGCCGATGTGATTAAGTCGGTAAGAAGAGCAACAACCAATCCTGCGTAACACAAAACAACAAGAAAATATAGAAAGCCGAAACTTGAAGGTGTGAATCGAGCGTGATGCAGCGCAAATACAACAATTGAAAGAAATAACATCACAGCATTTAAGCTTAGTTGCCAGATTAGCCGTTTGTTACTGTTCAAATTCATCATCATCCAGACCCCCTACTCGAACTTTTTCTTGTAACCGTTTACTTCAATCTCTAGACCGATACCACTCCCTGAACCTTGACGTTCGGTATCTTCAATCTGCTCTCCATAGAACACCTCGTTCAAAAATGTTTGGGATTGAGGGTGAAGTGTAACAACTTTTGGTTTGAATTCAGTCGGAACCAACCAGCCATTCATGATTGGCCGTATAGTTGCCTGCTCGAGCTTCCCGTAATTATATATATTAAGCTTACAAACGGCCTTTACCTGCTTACCTTCGGAAGAATAGTTACACTGACTTTCTTTTTTGGAATAGGCTACAGAAGAAATACTCGTGGAGTTGAACTTCGTTAGAAAGAAGAGCTGCTCTGTTACGAAGGGAAAGATAAGCATAATAGCTATATATCCAAGAATAAGTCGGCTCATGATTTTGGGGTATTGAGGTCTATATATGTTCACCACCCCAATTGTTCCAAAGATTAGCAAGAGAGAGCCTAATATAACCGGTAAATGAAACCCATACCTGTCACCTTGTGCCCAAGGAGAAATCCCAATCCATCGAAATAGATCATCACCGACCGAATTTCCCAGATGATTAATAGGTAACAGAACCAGACCAATAATGGCAGCCGATATAAAGATCATTTTTCTCTTCAATTTCCTCCACCCCTCTCTAATTCCATATTGTAACAAATATCCCAGTGGAAATGTCCTCCATGATGAATTTTTAAGAAGGGTGAAGTGACTTTTTATTTATCGAACAATAACATGGTACGTTCCACTCTTCTGTTCATGAAGCAGTGGGCGTTTACGGTCTAACAGGCTCAGGGTGATATTTATGAAGACATACATATCCATCAGAAATAATCCAAGAAGGTATACCACACCGAGGATACCAGAGTTGTATACACTCATAAACAACACATGAGCCCCACCAAATACCAGATACAATAGTCCATTACGAATAACAATTTCACGCAGCTTCAGCTTCTCGCCTTCACCTACAATACGAATGCGTACAAATGATTTCCCAAGCGTCTTTCCTTCTTTGAGATACGGAATGATAATGAAATACACTGTGGTCACCATGAAATACGCCAGAGGTACTCGGAGAACGTACAACAGCAATACAACGGGCATAAGAAGCAGCCAGTCTATTCCAAAAGCAATCAGTCTACGGGTGTAGCTGACGCGTTTCTGCGACAAATCAACCTCTGCATGTAGACGATTCAAACGAGGTATATGTGTGGACATCCAACTAGCAATGGCATAGCCTAGCATCCCACCGAGGGTATTGAGCAATAAATCATCTACATCAAACAATCGATAGGGATAATCATAAATGCCATAAATACCTGTCAGCTGTGTCACTTCGAAAAATAACGATAATCCAAATGAAGCAGCCAGACAGATCGCCCAGCCTTTCCGCAAATAGTAACGTACGAACATCCCGAACGGTACAACAAGTAAAATGTTAAACACAACCTGCAAGAGCGCTCTTTCCTTCAAGAGCCGAACATAGGTGGAGGGTTGGGACCATACGACCTTGGTTTCAGCCACAATATCATTTATAAAATTCAAAGGTATCCACTGCATGTAAGAGGCAACATCCATTGGCTCGTTATGTCTTGAAGATGGTAAGGGCAAGATCACAAGATAAAAAGCATTCATTAAATACAGCAGAAATAAATACAGAAGCAATCCCCGAATTTTATTAAAATAACCATGCTTCCTATACTGCAGTATTAGGATTGGTAAAGCACAGAGTAATGCAGCTATAGGAAAAGTTAGAAATGCATACGAAATTGGAAACAAATAATAATCAAGCACATGTATCACCTATTCTCATTTTGAATTGAATTTATATATCTTTAACGATTTAGTTAATAAGAAGTTTACTCTCTGAAAAAGAACCCACACCAAGAAACAGTGTGAGCTCTTTAAGAGGTCTATATACTATTCTTCATTTCGTTAGAAACTATCCTTGAATGCATTTACGAAGCGTTTCTTCAATGGATGCACGAATATCGTACTCCTTATATTTAAGAATAGGCATGGTATCTGCGGGATCGAGATAGGCATCCCGGTCTTGTATTTCAGCCATCATGCTCATATGAACACCCTGTTCTTTTCCTGAGTCCGCATTTTTTGCATCAATCTGCTCCATTGCAGGCTTCATCTGTTCTAGTGGAACCACTGTAACCTTGCTCTCTTCCTGTCCCAAAGCATCGACTACCATCTGGTGAAATTCGCTATGCTTCATGTTCATACCGCAAATCGAATACTTGCCACCGTGCACACCATGCTCCAACGCTCCAATCGTTGCTTCGGCTACCTGCTGTGCTGTAACCATAGCTGTTCCGCCGCCCAGAACTGGAATGACCTTTTGGCCTCTCACCCGATCTACGAACATCGTCCAGAGTGGCATCCGTCCTGGCATCACACCGAAAATGTAAGGCAGACGAATGCTCATCACATCCATTCCTCCCTCACCTTCCATACATGCTATTTCCTCCTGCAGTATTCTTGAGCGAGGATAAGCATTAGATTTTAAAGGAATGTCAGACCACTCTTCCGCAAAATGTGCAAAATACGAATTCAGCAATACAAACTTTTTCACACCAGCTTGTTTGGCTAATCTGGCGATACGCTGTGTTGGCAACACGTTGGCCTCATAGAAAAATTTCACCGCCGGCGCCTCAGGTAGTGTCCGTTCATCTGCTCCAGCAGCATATACGAATCCATCGATATCTTTTAGCATTTCCAGTATATCTCCATCTGACATGTCATTGATATTCCCAACATTATGCTTCACCTCAGGAGGCAAAAGACCATCTACCGGCATGGAATGCCGAGATATCGTGGATACATGGTAACCCCGATTTAATAATTCCTTTACGGTGAAATAACCTAAAAATCCGGTCCCACCTAATACGAATACATTCTTCATGAAGTCCATCTCCTATCAGCTAAGTTGGGGAATGAGCTTAGCGAATTTCAATATCCCCCTCCTGTCCTTTACCCATTTTTACAAAGATACAAATAAAAAAGAACCCGTGGAAATCCATGGGTTCTCGTATTACGTCTATAATCTAGCCCTGCACACATTTGCGAAGTGTCTCCACAATCGATGCACGGACATCATCTTCGTTAAATTTCAGTACTTGCATCGTGTCCGCTGGATCAAGGTAGGCATCTCTGTCCTGAGCAGCAACTGCTACGCTCATATGAATGCCATGCTCTTTGCCTGCCGCAGCTGTTTGAGCGTCCACTTGCTCCATTGCAGGCTTGATCTGCTCTAGCGGCACTACGGTTACGGTACTATCCGTCTGTCCCAGGGCATCCACTACCATCTGATGGAACTCGCTGTGTTTCATATTCAAGCCGCATATCGCATATTTACCTCGATGCGCACCATACTCCATTGCTCCGATGGTCGCTTCCGCCACCTGCTGTGCAGTTACCATCGCCGTACCGCCACCAAGAACCGGAACAATCTGTTGGCCTTTGACCCTGTCTACGAACATGGTCCAGAGTGGCATACGCCCTGGCATCACGCCGAAAATATACGGTAATCGAAGGGTTGTTACATCCATGGCTCCTTCACCTTCCATGCACGCCACCTCTTCTTGTAACAGTCGCGTACGTGGATACGCGTTATCTTTCAGAGGGAGATCGGTCCACACTTCAGCAAAGTGAGCAAAGTACGAACCGTACAATACGAATTTCTTTACACCCGCTTGCTTTGCTAACCGAGCAAGACGCTGCGTTGGCAGTACATTCGCTTCATAGAAGAACTTCATAGCTGGTGCTTCTGGTACAACCCTTTCATCTGCTCCAGCCGCGTATACGAATCCATCAACGCCTTTCAGCAGGTCCAGAACTTCATCATCTGTCATATCATTGATGTTTCCTAACCTGCACTCCACTTCACTAGGTAAGAGATCTTCAGTTGGCATGGGAGGCAGCGATACTGTCGATACTTTATATCCGCGTTTCAATAGTTCTTTAATTGTAAAATACCCTAAAAATCCAGTTCCACCTAATACGAATACTTTCTTCACGAAGTCCATCCCCAATACAGGTTATTAGAGGAAACATCAATCCATCTAATATTTTCCTCAATTTCATTTTACCTAAATTTTAACTAATGTGCCTTGTGGAATGAGTCTAATTTGTGAAAAAAATAACAATCTATAAATATGTCCTCAAATCTCACTATCTCATCATTATAAAAACATTATAAAAAGCCCCCCTAAGTTCTTTTCTCAACTCAGAGGGACTTTTCGATTCAACTTCACTTATTAAATTGCTTCTTGGTATACTGCTCCACCTGCTGGATAAATGTTTGCTCCTCAGCTTGATTAGCGAAGGATCTCTTCGGAACGATGGTTGCCTGCATGCTATTAACAAAAAGATAAAGATTGTCCTTATCCTGCTTAAGATCGTGGATATCACTCCAAGCGCAGTGAGACTTACTTTTCACGGTAGCATCATAAAGCCCCTTATCATTGACTTCAATTAAATGCTCCCCGACTACGCCGTCACCCGTCTTCACCACCATCTTCATCGTTCTACTCTTAATTCTGTACACGAACAAAACATCAGCTAGACCACCAATGATCGCACCGGCAACAATAGAGAATGCCCAGCCAGAACCGAGCAACTTCGAGATAATAATACATGAGACAGGGATACTGAGCAGACTGAAGAACATCGCTATTCTATACTTCGGCATATTGAACATGACAAACTTATTAAAATTCCAGAAGTCCTCTTTCTTTAAATCTATAACAACCTTCATATGTACACTTCCCTCCAGCTTCATTAATATATCCTTCAGGATAAGTCATTCCCGGACCGTCTCTAGTATAAGCGAACTCAAGGTATAAGAACATTGATGATTTTTATTTTTCATTAAATATTCGCTTAAATAATAGGATTCCAGATGATTTTCCATTGCTCGGAGACAGAGTTATATGAACAGTGGGTAGCATATTTAAAAAATGTAGTGTAAGTGAAGAAGCCCCGGTAATCTACTGGGGCTTCTTTCTCATCGCTTCAAATACTCCTTTAACCGAATCGTTGCAAACTTACTGATAGCATCTACTAAATTCAGATGATCTACATCCTCTTTCTCAAAATCTGCAGGAGCACCAAAATATCCAAGAGGTGTAATATTTCTAGCGATTTCGCCACCTTGATGCCACTTTTTCAAATCGTCGTGATTCAGATTTGCCGGCTCCAATTGTCTAGCGAGGTCCACATTCACTAACTCCGGGAAAAACTTAACCATTTGCGCAGTTGAACCTTCGCCCGCATGGATATCTAGATATTCCTTCGGTGCAGGGAAATCTTCTAGCGACATTTCCACCGTATAGATCAAGAAATTCTCATTCTCCGGATGAATGCCCAAATCCTCCGCAATCCAGTGAGAAATGACCGAGCGGATGTCTATGCCTAGACTTTCACGGCCAGCCATAATACCCTCGTACAACGCTTCCCCATGCATCGGGTCACCATGGATATCTACAATAAAGACATGCTTCACTCCCCATCTGGTTAAACATTCAAATATATCGAACAACACATTTTTCACAGTTTCTTTTCTCGAAGTAAACGAGCCGGGGAATGCACCTGTGATGGCATTGATCCCCCAATAAAAAGGTGGTGCAATTAGACATTCGATATTGTCTTTCTGCAGCTGATCCTTGATCTTTCTACAGATCAAGTGACTCACATAAATGTCTGACCCTGTAGGCAAATGGGGACCTTGCTGCTCGATCACGCCGGTAGGTAATAATACAATGGCCCCCTTATCGATGCTGCACTGAATCTCTGTCCAGCTCATATCTGACATGGTATCCTTAAATATCGAATATGACATATACATTCCTCCAATCGTTTTGTATGTAGTGTATTATGAATACCAAAAATTACAAGTCTATACTTTTAGAGGAATTCTAATTATATTTAGAATACATTAAACACGGGATCGGAACCTATATCAAAAAAACCGTACTCCCATGGATATGGAAAGTACGGTTTTTTTGATGCGTATCATCAGAATGATTTGTCCTTATCTTCCGTTTCGGTTGTTTTCTCGAATTCCTCTTCTAACTCTTTCTCGATTTCTTCATTGCTGATCAACACGTCATCCGTATCCTCGATCCCTAACTTCTCTTTAATCATCTGCAGATCCTCATAGATCAGTTTGTTCTTTTGATGCATACTAAAAACTAGACCAAACATGACTGCAAACATGAAAAGCCCGCCAAAAGGTCCCATGAAGAGTGATAAAGCCAAGGTAAGGATAATTCCAACTACCATACCGAATATAGCCATGTTCGCGTGCTCCCTTCTACATGCTGTTCTAGGAACATTACTTCTGATTGCTGTCATCACATTTTATCGTCTCTTAGCTTGTATTAACAACTATATGACTATAATGGATATTCCTGTTTAATCTAGACTCCGAAGCTGATCTGAAATATCCTCACGTCGGTTCTCAATATAATATCGAATTGTATCTGGCTCCCCATCGAATAATTGAGTACTCCACTTTTGGCTTGCATCCTTATACATATCATCGGAAATTTGGTTATACAGCCGGTACACAATGGGGAGCTGGCGGCGTACCGTAAATACGGTGTCGATTAAATGGGCAAGCAGTGTTTTATATTGCTGGCGATATTCTGGGTATGATAATACCTTTTCGGTAAGCTTATTATAGCCATGGATTTTTACAAGATTAGAGCCTACAAGTTTACCATAACAGTTTCTGCCCCATGTTCCCTCATAATCCCAAGGTATAATACCGTACAGCTTTCTCGTACGATGCTCAAATAATGTATAGTTTTGATTAAAACCATCATAATTGCCCGTAAGTACAGCCCCGCTTAACCAGCGCAAATAATTGCCGATATCGAGATGACGTATTAAATATTTCTGTAACTCGTCTCTCTTATATAGATGAATATAACGAATGAACCGAGACAGCTGGACGCGATCCTGATTGTCACCCTTGATTAGACTGTACCCAGAAAACATAGACTTCTTCGACGAGGTTTTATCCGTAAAGTCAGCATCATCATTAACTGCATAAATAATGCTTTTTACCGGAATGCCTCTCCGTTTGAAAAAGGAAGCATTCACTCCCTCAATCCTCAGATACACCCCAGCACTTCGTTCATTAATATGAAGCACACAATGCTGCGTAGCCGGACTTGATACTTGTATAGAATTAAAAAATTTAAAGGATAACGCATTCCTAATCATCGAAGGATCATCATATTCCGCATTAAAATGGTAGGTAGCCTGCGATGTACGAATTTCATACGATTTTTTAGGATATTCACGGGTATGCCCGCCACGGTAGCGAATCCGTATCGGAATCCGTTTCCCTCCTAACAACATGGATGCATGAACGAACCGCTCAGACCAAATGTCACTTTTCAAAAGGGCATGCTCTCTATGATTAATAAATATCTGGTATATCGGCAAAGTCACAATTGTCCCTCCTTATAGCCGATAGACTTTGGCCCGCTTTATTACAGTCGCTTATATTAAACCAGTCCCCTTCTCGGGAGGGGTGCATATGCTAAAGTAACGAAATCGGAAAGGAGAATGAGTATGCCTGTTAACATGTATGAAGTCGCAAATTTAGTAGGTAGACAGGTAAAAGTCGACTGCGGAGGCCCCGGTGATGTGGAAGGTAATCTGCTTCAAGTATTTCCTGACCATCTGGTAATCCAATCCGGAGATGGCTCCATTCATTATGTGAGAGATATTCATATTCACCACGTAATGGATCATCACTCTCATGAAAACCAGTCTCACGGACATCACCATAGCAGCGGTCATCCATCAGATGGAAACCACTCCCACGGTAACCACTCTCAGGGCAGTCAATCCTGCGCTAATGAACACCACGAGCATCACTCACATGGCTGCAAACCTTGTCGCAACCGCATGAGACGTCACCACCATCGCAAACACTGCCACAGAAGAAGCCGCCTTAGACGCCACCGCTCAACGAATAAGTGCATGCGTCCGCGAAAACGCAGATCGTGTGATTGTTAATAAATCATATTTTAGGTACTGTTTTTGTCAGGGGCATTAGCAGGTCTATTCCTTAATGCTCCTTGACGGAACAGTTTATAATAATATATGCGAAAGCCCACTTCATGTGATTGAACATTCGTTTCTCTTTTCATTATGGATAGAATAGGAGTTGTAAAGTGTTTGCTGAACTTAAACATTCGTAGACTCGGGACAAGCGAGCAGCCTCCGATGAATTTACTACTATTAGCGGATCCTTCGAAAAAGCTTGTAGAAGAATACATACAGCGCGGACAATGCTTTGTTGCTGAACTGGAGAATGGGATCGTTGGAGTATATGTGCTACTACCCACCCGGCCAGGTACAATAGAACTCGTTAATATTGCCGTTGATGAATCTTTGCATGGACAAGGAATTGGTAAACAACTAGTCAACCATGCGTTACAGTCCGCTCGGCAGCTCGGATTCAGCACGATTGAAGTTGGAACGGGTAGCACAGGAGTCAGTCAACTGGCACTGTATCAAAAATGTGGATTCCGGATGACGGGGATCGATAGAGATTTTTTCATCCGTCATTATGATGAGGAAATTTACGAGAATGGCATACGTCTATATGATATGGTACGACTGTCTCAAGATTTATAACAAGAAACGGCGACCTCTCCCGATTTCAATCCGAGAGACCATCGCCGTTTTTTTAAGATTTAACATCCTTACCTCTAACCACCTGATAGATAAACCCTAATGTAAACACAACCAGCATCACAACATACGAGATGAGTACAATATCAACCGAATTAATATCCCCAGAATACATCAATTGAATCTGCGTTCCGATGATGAGCATGAACAACATATAATATTGTGACAAGCCCGCAATAGCCAAGCTACGAGCAGCATCATCCAATATAAGAAATTGCCATATATAGAGTAACAAGGATATAAACCATATCGAGTTGCCTAATAAGAAGCTATATACCTTGTTCATGGATAGCTTTGCAAACTGCCTTCCTCCCCAGAACCAGAACAACACAAATCCGAGATTCAGTGTCCAGATCAGCATACCTGAGAATGGTACGTAATAAATCAGTATATTAAACAACCAACCTAATACTAAAGGTGCTAGAACAATTAATGCATGTTTATTTTTCTCAATAAATTTATTCAATATTGTCTCTCCTCATTTCGTGCTTGCGTATTCAATAACCCAACAATCACGATACTCACCTTCATGCCATTCATGACGCTGGAGATATTTCTTTTGGACAAAACCAGCTTTCTCATACACCCTCAGTGCCCGTTCATTCCATGCCTGTGGGTCCATCACAACCTTCTCCGCCCCTGCATGATTGATCAAATAACGGACCATAGATGTAATGAGTTCAGTTCCAATTCCCCGATTCCAGAAATCCGTCTCCCCAATAAATTGATCCATACCAAAGATCGTTCCTGGAAAATCATCATATCCGTACTCTGTCCGTTCCTCATCAGTAATAGGATAATACTGAATATATCCAATATCTTGACCCTCGTACTGTATGATACAACGGACATTGGATTCATCCCCATTATAGAAATGTTCTTTCACCAACGCCAGATCGTGTGGACGATCCCGACCTTCATAATAGGTTAACACCTGAGGATCACTCAGCCATTTCACCAGCAGACCTGCATCGGCCTCTTTCAGATGACGAACGCTCAGCTTGTTATGCTCGTATACGATCATAGATTATGCCCTTTCCTCTGCTTTCTTGCGAATCATTATAAATAGAGATGCCATGTGTCCTACGGTGAAGAGTATTGATAACAGCGTTAGAAACATAAGTGCACTAATGCTGCTATGATTCTGATCCACTCTGAATAAATACACGGTAGTACTAGCTAACGCCACGCCAATAAATCCAAACAATACGGTAATAGCTGCTCTAAACCTGATCGCTTTATCCATCTAACAAAGCCTCCGATTCTTCTAAAATCACCCGTTACACAAGCTGTTTAAATTGTACCATAAGGCCTTACCGAACTATAAATTTCACCACGTAAGTCCATACAAAAAAAGAAGCCGGCTACCCGGCTTCTTGGTCTCAAGTGAAAGCTATTACTTGTCGAGCGTCTCGCTCCAGTCATGAATCATATGACCCTCAATAAACTTCTCACAGTCCATTGCAGCCATACAACCGGAACCTGCAGCAGTAATGGCTTGGCGATAACGCGTATCTTGGACATCACCACATGCAAATACACCTGGGATGTTTGTTTCCGTTGTTCCTGGCTTAACGAGAATATAACCTGTTGGATCTGTCGTAATCTGACCTCCAAGGAAAGCGGTGTTTGGTGTATGACCAATAGCCACAAATACACCTTCCGCTTCGATCAGCTCTTCCTCGCCTGTCTCGTTATTTAGGACCTTAAGTCCTTTTACACCTGTTTCACTAGTTACTACTTCGATTGGCGAGCGGTTCAGAGCCCACTCCACCTTCTCATTCTCACGAGCACGGTCCTGCATGATCTTCGAAGCACGAAGCTCATCACGACGGTGAACCAGTGTTACGCTGGAAGCGAAACGAGTTAAGAAACTAGCCTCTTCCATTGCGGAGTCGCCGCCACCCACAACAATAATTTTTTTATTACGGAAGAAGAATCCGTCACATGTAGCACATGTGCTTACACCGCGACCGACGTTTTCCTGTTCACCAGGAATACCGAGATATTTAGCAGAAGCACCTGTGGAGATAATAACCGTCTCAGCGAGTAATTCTCCCATGCCTTCTACTTTTACTTTGAATGGACGCTCTGAGAAGTCAACAGACTCAACCCAAGCACTCTTGAACTCCGCTCCGAAACGCTCAGCTTGCTGACGCATGTTATCCATCAGCTCTGGTCCCATAATACCTTGAGGAAATCCTGGGAAGTTCTCCACTTCAGTCGTTGTAGTCAACTGACCTCCCGGCTGCATACCCTCGATTACGAGTGGTTTCATGTTAGCTCGAGCCAAATAGATGGCTGCCGTCAGGCCGGCTGGCCCTGTTCCAATTACGATTGATTTGTACATTTTGAAGGCCTCCTTGGATATCGTCAATGTAGTTATTTAATATCTTACCCTAATTCTAGATGTTTTCTGTAAACGGACGAAACTTCTCATCGTGCTGCTCATCACTTTCGCACGCTTGGTCGATCTGCCGTGCATATCTTCGTACAGTAGAAGAGGATATTTCATAACGTGCTGCAACTTCTTCATACGTCAAGGCACGTCCGCGTTTCTTGGCCGTCATATACACAAGCGCTGCTGCCCATCCCGAAATATTACGGATATTCGGAATATCAGGATAGAGCTTGCTGAGGAATTCGGACCATAGCGTCTCCATTTCCCGTTTCCAGAAATGATCTGCCCGTTTGTCCATCATCTGATAAGCTTTATCTAATACTTCCTGCCAGGTCGGATGCCAGTCAGGTAATACTTCCATTCCCTTCGCTGCTGTCTCACGGTCCTGATTCCGGCTCCGTTTGCTCTCCAGCTGCTGAAGTACTAGGCGCGCTGCATCCTTCAGATCTGCATCCTCACCCGGCTCTTGCAGGAAAGATCGAAGTGCATGCTGCACTTCATCATCTGCAATCAGCTCTAACGTACGGATGACCTGCAATTTAATGTGGGGATCACCATGGCGAAGTGCCCAGAAGAATGAAGAGCGGATAAGCGGATTATGCTTCGCCTCCTCTGTCATCACTTCTCCATCATGCTCCCACTGTTTAAATTGTTCCTCAAACGGAAGGTGGTAATGATAACTTACCTTCATCACTTCTGTTCCAGTCGCTTTCCGCTGTTGCAATTGAGCGAGATAAAAATCCGGAATGACGGACTCCGGATCCAGCTTCTTAGCATGACGCCAATATTTCGCTGCCACCTCATAATGTCCGCTGTTGCACGCTGCAACCGCCGTATAATGATAAAGACTCGGATCGCTACTGAACTCCTCATCCTTTAATAACCGCTTGAAATGATTGTATGCCTCTTCGTGTTTACCCAAGATGCCCATCGTTGTTGCCAGCTTGAATACATGCTCCTGATGAAAAGGAATCGTCGCGGCCAGCATTTCCACTAAGCGGTTACGCTGCTCTGTATTTCCCTCATGCTGAAAGAAAATCGCCAGGTTACACAATCCATGCAGATTCCCAGGCTCTTGATCCAGCACTTCTTCAATGGTTTGCTTCGCCTTGGCGAACCGCCCCATATAATAATAGGCAAGCGCCAGGTTGTTTCGTGCTGCTAGGAAATCAGGACAATCGGCCACGATCTCTTCGAGCATTTTCACAGCCTGTGCGAACTTCCCTTCTTCAAGCAGCTCACGGGCACGCTCATGCTCCACCATGCCTTCGCGGCTCTTGATACGGCTGAGCTTCGCAGGACGGTTGAGCTCGTAATGAAGAAGCTCCATCAGCTCTTCTGACTCGTCCATAAACTGTCCGCTGGAGTCTTCCTCCAGATACGTAACCAATGCCTTTTCCGCCTCTTCGAAAAGCTCCATATTGGCGTAATTGTTCGCCATATAGAAATAACATTCCGTCATGGAAGAATCGACTTTATCCAAAATATGCTGTAGCACCTTATTCGAGCCTTCATAATCGCCCGTCTCTGATAATATACCCGCCATATTGCAATGATTCACCGGATTTTCCGGTTCATATTCAACAGCTTTGCGAAAATATTTCAGTGCCTTGTCATATTGGAAACGATCAAGCGACTTCACCGCACGATCAAAGAAAAAGTTAGCATTCATTTCGATAGGTATAATATTGTGAGGGTCATCTGACCCGGCTTGATATCTATTCACGGAAGCAAGACACCTCCTTTAACTTGCTCCTCTATCCACAACAGTATAACACGTTACACCGTCTATTTGCAGATAAAAAGACGCCGGTTTTTACACCCCGGCATCTTTAAATAATGTTGCTATAGATCCACCTTCAGTAATGATATTTGTAGCCTGTGCCAACATCGGAGCGACGGATAACACTTTTACAAATTCCTTATGTTGATCAGGTAGTGCAATGGAGTCCGTAACGACAAGCTCTTCGATATGAGCATGGTCAAGACGATCAAGCGCTTGGCCTGAAAATACCCCGTGCGTTGCACACACAATAGCATCTCTTGCACCGCGCTCCTTCAAGCCTTCAACTACATGAACAATCGTCGAACCTGTATCAATCAAATCTTCGATAATAATAGGTGTCCGGTCTTTCACATCCCCAATAACATGCGTAATGATAGACTCATTATGCGCTGGACGCTGCTTGATCATAATAGCGAAGGGTGACCCTAGGCGACTAGCAAGCTTTTCAGCAGTCGTGGCACGTCCAGCATCTGGGGAGACGATGACCGGATTCTCGATCTGCTTGCTTTTCAAATAATTCGTGATAAGATCAAGCGCTGTAAGATGATCGACAGGAATATTGAAAAAGCCTTGGATCGCTGGTGCATGCAGATCAATTGTAATCACACGATTCGCACCGGCTGTTGTTAGAACATCTGCTACCATTTTGGCCGAGATCGGTTCACGTGGTGCCGATTTGCGCTCCTGACGAGCATATCCGTAGTAGGGAACAATAATATTCACAGTCCGAGCCGAGGCCCGCTTCGCTGCATCAATCATAACAAGCAGTTCTACGAACATTTCATTAATGGGATGCGAGAATGACTGAACCAGAAATACATCACAGTTCCGAATGCTTTCCTCGTAGTGAACATAAATTTCACCGCTCTGAAAGCGAGAAATTTTCATTTTGCCCAATGGGGCACCTAGTTTTTCACAAATGCTCGCTGCAAGCTGTGGATTAGATGAGCCAGCGAATAATCGAAGTTTATGATACATTGGGTCCTCCTGGATACCGAAAGTGGTTAGGTACGATTCTTAATGCATGCTTGATGTCTATTCCTAAAGGGGGCTATCACCAAAGCAGGCCGTCTCCGCACCTGCACCAAACTCTATACAGAGGATGCGATAGTAACGAAAACAGCCACATTTGCTTGTACACTTATTCCTATTATACATTGGTTTGTCCTATTCTTTCAAAAGAACCATTTTCCTGACCCGATTTTGAAAGGTTGCGATCTTCTCAACCCCAAGCTCTTCGAGAAGTTCGCGTGCTGTGTCCAAATGCTCTCCCAGCTTCTGCGGTTGATGTGCATCTGAACCAAGCGTTAACGGAATGCCAAGTCTGATTGCTTCTTCAAGCATTCTACGACTCGGGAACATCTCCTCACAGGCTTTCGATAAGCCCGATGCATTCAGTTCCATAGCTTTTCCACTTCGACTGACGGCAGCAAGCGCAGCTTGTTCCAAAGCGATCACTTCATCGGTATGTTCCACGCCAGGACTAAAGCCGAATCGCTTAATGACATCCAGATGGCCCATGATATCATAAAGACCAGTCGCAGCTGCTTTTTGGACCGCATCATAATACTTGCGATATACATCTAAAGGGTCTTTTCCTTCCCAGCCATGGGTTTGACGAAAATCTGTAATATCCCATTCCCCTAGAAAGTGGACAGAGCCGATGACATAATCCCAAGGATAATCCTGAATGATCTTCTCGATGTGCCGCTCATAGCCTTCGATATAATCTCCTTCGAGACCAACCCGAACTTCAATCTGGCCTTTATAGCGCTCCTTCAGCGTCATGCACTCTTCCACATAACGAGGAAGCTCCTCCATAGGCATAGCCATCTCAGGATAATAATCTTCCGGTTTTACATGGATGAGAGGCATATGATCGGATAATCCAATCTGATGTAGGCCCATCTCAATGCCCCGCTTTACGTACTCTTCCAGCTCACCAACAGCATGGCCACAGCGCGCATGATGCGTATGGTAGTCAATATACATCCAATCTAAGCCTCCCTAGTCCCGGCGAGGCCGTTCATGGCGGCGGCTCAGCTCATCCAATATATCATCAAGCGGTAGCTTACGCTCCTGCAATAGAACTAACAGATGGTAAATGAGATCACTAACTTCCAGACGCAGCTCATCGTTATCACGGTTTTTAGCCGCAATAATCGTCTCGGACGCTTCTTCACCGACTTTTTTCAGGATTTTATCAACGCCTTTATCGAATAAGTACGTTGTATAAGCTCCCTCTGGGCGCTCGATCTCACGCTTCGCAATGATCTCCTCAAGTTCCGCAAGCACCTCAAAGCGATCACTTAATGCTGGTGTATCTACAACACCCGAAAGACTCGGTTCCCCAGCTACCGTAATCTCATTAAAGAAGCAGCTCACCTCTCCCGTATGACAAGCAGGACCTTTTGGCGTTACTTGTATAAGAAGGGTGTCTCCATCACAGTCATATGCCATCGACACTACGGATTGAATATTGCCGGATGTTGCTCCTTTGTGCCATAATTCTTGACGCGAACGGCTCCAGAACCACGTTTCTCCACTTTCCAGCGTGAGCTTCATGGACTCCCGATTCATATATGCCATCATCAGAACCTGTTTATTCTTAGCGTCTTGAATAATTGCAGGCACAAGTCCTGCTTCGTCCCAGCGAATATGCTCAATCATCTGTTCCAACGATAGATCCTGTTTCATATCGTCACTCATCGTATGTCCACTCCTTTTAGCTTTAACTGGTGTTTGAGATCCGGTATAGCAATTTCTTTATAGTGAAAAATCGTCGCCGCCAGACCCGCATCGGCTTTGCCTGATGTAAATACATCATAGAAATGATCTTCAGTTCCGGCTCCGCCCGAAGCAATAACAGGGATTCCAACGGAGCTGGATACAGCAGACGTCAGTGCAATGTCAAAGCCGTCTTTTGTACCATCGGCATCCATACTCGTTAATAATATCTCTCCCGCACCAAGTGACTCTGCCTGCTTCACCCACTCCAGCGCCTTCATACCGGATGGAGTCCGTCCGCCGTGCGTGTACACTTCCCACTCGCCCCATGCCTCATTGTATTTCGCGTCTACAGCCACAACAATACACTGGGAGCCAAAGCGACGTGCACCCGCCGAGATCAGCTCAGGCTGACGCACAGCCGCTGTATTGATGCCTATTTTATCCGCACCTGCACGCAGGATCCGCTTCATATCTTCTACTGAGGATATGCCGCCTCCGACTGTGAACGGAATCGCGATTTCTCCTGCTGTTCTTCGAACAACCTCTTCCATGGTGGCACGACCTTCAACAGATGCCGAGATGTCCAGAAAGACTAGCTCATCAGCGCCTTCCCGATCATACAGTGCAGCAAGTTCCACAGGATCTCCCGCATCACGGAGATTGACAAAGTTAACTCCTTTTACAACCCGTCCGTCCTTTACGTCCAGACATGGAATAATCCGCTTAGCCAGCATTCTCTCGCCCTCTTCCCTAGATCTTCACTCCATTGACTAATATCTTAAATAACATCACTCAAAAAGCTAAAAAGCGATGGATCTCTATCCAATCACGTTTACAGCTTCGTTCAGATCAATGCTGCCTGTATAAAGTGCCTTACCTACAATCGCACCACCAACACCATCTGAACGGTGCTGACTAAGCGCTTTAAGATCATCCAGCTTCGTTACGCCGCCAGAAGCGATTACCGTACGACCACTTGCTTTTGCCAGAGATACAATAGCTTCCACATTTGGTCCCTGCATCATGCCATCGCGAGAAATATCCGTAAAAATAAACGTCTCTGCGCCTTTTGAAGCCAGCTCCTTGGCAAGCACTTCAGCCTGAACTTCAGAAGTCTCCAGCCAGCCGCGTGTAGCAACAAAGCCGTTTCGTGCATCAATCCCGATTGCGACCTTGTCCCCGTATTTCCCCAGTACTTCCTCTGTAAAAGCGCGATCTTCAATCGCTGCGGTTCCGATAATCACCCGGCTTACGCCAAGAGAGAGCAGACGCTCAACATCAGCAAGGGTGCGGAGTCCGCCGCCAACTTGTACCGGCACATTCATTTTTGCAGCAATTTCACCGATAATCGCATCATTAACGGGATGTCCTGCTTTTGCACCATCCAGATCTACCAAGTGAATAAACTTGCCACCCTGTTCTTCCCATGAACGCGCAACTTTCAGTGGACTATCGTTGTAAATGGTCTCTTGGTTATAGTCACCTTGCACAAGTCTGACACACTTGCCTCCAAGAATATCAATTGCTGGATATATGATAAATGATGACATGTTCATCCCCGCTTCCTCTTTTTTTATAACCCCTTCGATTCTGTTAGCGCCAAAAAATTACGCAGCAGACTCATGCCAAGCTCTCCGCTCTTCTCCGGGTGAAATTGCATACCGTAGACACTGCCATCTCCCACGATTGCCGTTACATCCTTCCCATAATCCGTTACTGCAAGCAAATGGGCCTTTGCCTCAGGAAGGACATGATATGAATGCACGAAATACACATGCCCTTCCTCAAGCCCCGCAAACAGCGGATGATCAGGGTTCTTGAACTGCAGACGGTTCCAACCCATATGAGGCACCTTGTACTCACCACCCGTAAACCGGACAACGGATCCAGGCAAAATGTTGAGCCCTTCATGACGTCCATGCTCCTCACTTTGTGTGAATAACAACTGCATGCCGAGACATATACCAAGCAGTGGTTTCGTACCAGCTGCAGCCTCCTTCATCACCTCATCAAGCCCTGTCTCACGTAAGTGTTCCATAGCATCTCCAAATGCTCCAACACCAGGCAAAATAATACCATCCGCCGCCAAAATTTCTTCGCGATCTCCGGTAACAAGCGGCTCATATCCGAGCCGCTCCACTGCTTTACTTACACTGTGCAGGTTGCCCATACCATAATCCACAATTGCGATTGCCATGGGTTACAGTACTCCCTTCGTGGATGGCACACCTGTTACACGAGGATCAATGCTTGTTGCTTCATCAAGCGCACGACCAAGCGCTTTAAATATCGCCTCAATCATGTGGTGAGTGTTGTGACCATAGTGCACGATAACATGTAGTGTGACTCTCGCCTCCAGTGCGAACTTCCACAAAAACTCATGCACCAGTTCCGTGTGGAATGATCCAACCTGCTGGGATGGGTACTCAGCTCGGTATTCAAAATGCGGACGGTTGCTAATATCGATCACGACTTGAGCCAATGCCTCATCCATGGGTACAAATACGCTTGCATAGCGCTTAATCCCTTTTTTGTCACCAAGCGCTTCACGAAATACTTGACCCAGACAAATGCCGATATCTTCTACCGTATGATGATCATCAATCTCGATATCCCCGTTCGCTTTTACATTAAGATCGAATTGACCGTGCTTCGTGAATAGATCGAGCATATGGTTTAGAAAAGGAACGTCCGTCTCCAGCTCAGATACACCGGTTCCATCTACGTTAAACTTCAAGGAAATGTCTGTTTCGTTTGTTTTACGGCTGACACTCGATGTCCGCCCTTTTGCTTCAAAACTGCTCACGATGATTGCCCCCCTGTATTTGACTCTTGCTCCAGCCGAACAGCGATTGCCCGTGCGTGGCCTTCTAGTCCCTCGCGCCGAGCTAGCTCCATAATGGTCTCACCATCACGAAGCAGTGCCTCTTTGCTGTAATAAATCATGCTCGATTTCTTAATAAAATCATCCAGATCGACGGGTGAGGAGAATCTAGCTGTTCCATTCGTCGGAATAATGTGGTTCGGGCCTGCAAAATAATCGCCAACAGGCTCCGAGCTGTATGCTCCAAGGAAGATAGCGCCCGCATTTTCAATCTGACCCACAATCGCCATCGGCTCTTCGGTCATAATCTCCAAATGCTCCGGTGCCAACCGATTAACCAGTTCAATCCCTTCCTTCAGGGAATCTGTTACGATAATTGCCCCATAGCTGTCCACAGAGGCACGAGCGATGTCCCTACGTGGCAACAACTCAAGTTGACGCTCGACCTCAGCGGATACGGCTTCAGCAAGTGCCTGTGACGGCGTTACAAGTACGGCCGATGCCATCTCATCATGCTCCGCTTGAGACAGAAGATCTGCAGCAACAAATGACGGCTGAGCTGTATCATCAGCCAGCACTATAATTTCGCTAGGTCCTGCCATACTGTCTATGTTGACCACACCGTATACTTCCCGTTTAGCCAAAGCGACATAAATATTTCCTGGACCGCAGATTTTATCTACTGGCGCAATCGAATCCGTACCATAAGCCAGTGCGGCAATGGCCTGAGCTCCCCCCACACGGTAAATCTCTGTTACACCCGCTTCAGCTGCAGCAACGAGAATGTAAGGATCAATCCCCTCGATCCCCCGAGTTGCTGGTGGTGTAACCATCACAATCTCGGGTACTCCCGCTACTTGTGCCGGAATTACATTCATGAGCACAGAGGAGGGATAAGCAGCTTTTCCACCAGGAACGTAGACACCGACTCGCTTCAAAGGCCGGATGATCTGCCCAAGAATGCTGCCATCGGGCTGAAGATCCATCCAGGAATTACGCTTCTGCTTCATGTGGAAAGCTCGGATATTGTCTGCCGCAGCCTGTATAGCAGTCACAAAAGATGGCTCAACATGATCATAAGCTGCCTTCAGTTCAGCTTCTGGCACACGAAGTTCATGCGCTTTAAGCTTCATTTTGTCGAATTCTTCAGTATAACGCAGCAGCGCGGCATCTCCTTCTGCACGTACCGCTTGAACCACCTTTTTCACCGTTTCATTCTGCGCTGGGGTTCCGTAATCGCTCTCCCGTTGCAGCTTGAAATCACGTGCCGATACAACTTTCATCGTAGATTCCCCCTTACCTCTCCTCTTCCTGCTCATACAGCCCTACATGTCTCTATACGCTTTTTTCAGTGAGAATCACTTTTTGCAGACGATCACACAGCGCTTGAATCTCGCCATTCTTCATCCGATAGCTCACGCGGTTTGCGATCAACCGGCTTGTAATTTCGAACAGACTGTTCATCTCCACAAGTCCATTCTCCTTAAGCGTCTGTCCTGTCTCTACCATATCTACAATCCGATCAGCAAGCCCAATCAGTGGTGCAAGCTCGATTGATCCATTCAGCTTCACAACCTCAACCTGCTGACCCTGTTCACGGAAATACTGTGATGCTACATTCGGATATTTAGTTGCAACACGCTGCTGAATCCCTGGTGTCCAGTCTGGCAATCCGATAACTGACATCCGGCATCTCGCAATACCGAGGTCTAACAGCTCATATACATCCTTGTTCTCTTCCAGCAAGACATCCTTACCTACGATACCGATATCTGCTACCCCGTATTCCACATAGGTTGGCACGTCGACCGGCTTGGCCAGAATAAATTCCATTCCTGCCTCCGGCAAAGAAATAACTAGCTTACGCGTATCATCCACATCCATCGGAATAGGAAGTCCTGCGGATCGAAATAACTCAGATGCTTTTTTATAGATTCGTCCTTTAGGCATAGCTACTTTTAAAATTTCTGCCATGAACCGCACCTCCTTTCTTTAGGTCTACATTTATGAGAATGTGAGAATCTCTGCATAGCCTTTATGAAGTAATCCATGCTCAGAAGCATCTTCCTGCCTAGCCAAGTATCCCTCATCTTCTCCGCTTATCAGTGCAGTAACAACCACTCTTCCTTCGCTGCGTAATAAAGCTGCCTGCGTCAATCCTTCCTTACGCTGCTCTGCTGTATACTGAACTAATACCGGAAGCTGTTCCGAAGCTTCCTTGACCTGAACACCATCCAGGATTCGATTTGTCTTTAAGGCAAACCCAGTTGCCGGCACATTCCGTCCAAATTGCTGTAACAGCTTATCGTAACGTCCACCACTTGCAACAGGTGAGCCAATCTCAGCAGCATAACCTTCAAAAGTCATTCCCGTATAATAAGAGAAGTCTCCGATCATCGTCAGATCGATTAGCACATGTTCCGAGACATTGTAAGCTTCAATCACTTCCCACACCTTGCATAAATGTTCTATGGATGCACGGGCCAATGGATCACTGCTTAGCTCCAGCGCTTGCTCACATATCTCCCGACCGCCTCGAAGTCTAAGGATGCCCTCTAGCTTATCGGTTTGGACATCCGTCAGATCCAGCCCAGATATCGTATTCCGGTACCCCACATAATCTCGATCTAACAAGTCATGCTTTAGATTCTCCTGATCTTCAATCCTGTCAGGCAATACCTCTTCCAGTAACCCATTTAGGAAGCCTACATGACCTAGAGCGATTCGGAATTTCTCCACCCCAGCGGCCTGTAGTGATTCAATTGCCAGAGCTACAACCTCAGCATCTGCCTCAGGTGAGTCGTCACCTACAAGTTCCACACCCGTCTGGAAAAACTCAGCTTCCCGCCCAGCTTCTTCTTCAATCGCACGAAACACATTGGCATGGTAAGAGAGACGGATAGGAAGTGGCTCCTCTTTCAGCAAAGACGATACAACTCTGGCAATCGGAGCTGTAATATCCGAACGTAGAACCATCGTCGTTCCCCGATTGTTGAGCAGTTTGAACAGTTTCTGATCAGACGTTGAACTTGCGACTCCAACCGTATCGTAATACTCCATCGTTGGCGTCATAATCTGTTGATATCCCCACCGGTCCATACAGGCAAGGACTTGGTGCTCAATCTGACGCAGTCTCACTACCGCGTGAGGTAAATAATCACGGACGCCAGCCGGTTTTTCAAAGCCTTTAGGTTTAGACATGACGTTACACCTCGAATCTATATTGTTCTTTATCACATTAAAGTGCTAATATGCTACCAAAGTAAAGAATATTGCATATGTTACCATACATTTAGTTGCATCGTCAATCCGTTTATGACTTGTCCTTATTTCAAATAATTAGCCTCTTATCCCCAAGGTAAAATAAACCAGGTTGCTCCTGTTATTATAACCTACTCCTATCTAACAAGTAGAGTATAAATAAAAAAGCCGTCCAATAACCGGACGGCTTCATGCTGGCTCAATGCCAGCATTTTATGAATTATATAAGTGCAATGATTTATTTAAAACTACATACCAACCGATTTCTTTCCCGAATCCTGTTTGGCTGGATCTTTTGGCTTCAAGGAACGTGGTACACTGCCGAGCAGCACCCATGAACCCGGAATATATTTCATTATTAATTGTACAAATAATGCAGTCACAATGAGAGCCGTCACCATACCACCGTAAACCCAAATCAAGTAATCATCTGTCACTGGATTCAGACCGAATTTATGCTCACGATAAAAGTTAAGCCACAACGGATGCATCAAGTAAATCGCAAAGGAAAGCTCACCAATCCGCGTTAAAAGGGCAACGATCTTTTTCCATCCACTGTTATACAGCCAGTTCGCAGCCTGCATTAATACGATAGCGGAGAAGACGGTGTGTATATTCCACAGGAATTCATATACTAATGAGTCATACTTCGCTCCATGCAGACGTGTGTTATACCAGATCTGTACATGTGTCAGAGCCAGTATCAGCCAGCCAGCCCACAGCGCAATCGTAGCAGACTTTTGACGGCGTGTTTGTTTCTTCCAGCCTGAGGTTAACCATACTTTATATTTATCATAATTAATGGCTAGGTAAGCACCCAGCAAGTAGTAAGCTAGATAAGAAATCGCCAAGCTTCCTTTGGTAGCATAATGCAGCTCGTATTTATTCCAGACGATAAAGCCCCATTGCAGCAAGAACCCGATCGGGACTGCCCAGCGCACAAGGAATTTAGAAGACTTCAATAGCTTCAGGAATAACGGGAATAGAATATAGAACTGTAAGCTAATGAACACAAAGTATAGATGCGTATAGTTCTGACCCTTGGACAGACGCTCAAAGAATGTAGGTATTTGTGCACTCCAATCGATCGAACTGTTAAGCAATCCATTTTGATCAAGTCTTACGAAAAAGTATACGATCGAAATGAGTAGATAAGGTAGCAAAATATACAAAAGCCGTCTCTTGTAGAAGTTAGTAATCAAGCTTCTCGTCAAAGGACGATCATAATAATTGTAGAACAGAACAAAGCTGCTCAGAAAAATAAATGAAGGTGTCCCGTACTTAAAAAATATGTTCAAAAAATTAATAATATAATAGAAGCGAGAATCAATCGCATCCACCGTTGCAAATGAGGTCGCATGCACATGCAGTACGCCCAGAATGGCCAGTGCCCGATAAATATCAAGCTGCGGTAGCCGTTCCTTTCTAATTTGAGTAGCTCCCATATTTTAAATTTCCCCTTTAGTGAAATTGAGTAGAAACAGACCCAGCAAGTAATAATATAAAAAAACGCTCAGCTTGACGATAGTGACAACAGAGCGTGAAGACAATAGCATGTTTTTTTATCATAACAATACGGGCAGTGTGTGATTTCACACGTTCCTACCAACGAAAAGGCCCCACAAGGCAGTTACCTAGGGGACCATTAATTATTTTTTACGTTATTTGCCCTACTCATTTTACAATAAAACAAGCTATTTTGGAACCTGTGACGACACATTGTCTCAAATTGACTCATCTTCCGGTGTCACCCGTTTGAGCTCCCGAAGCGGATTGCCACCCACAAATGCACCCGGTGCCACATCCTTATGTACGACAGCGCCGGCCGCAACTACTGCACCATCACCTATCGTCACACCCGGCAAAATAGTCGTGTTCGCACCGATCAATACATTCTCACCGATGATAACTTCCCCAAGCCGATATTCCCGTATAAGGTATTCATGCGCCAGAATTGTTGTGTTATAGCCTATGACCGAGTTCTCCCCCACGGTTATCTTCTCAGGGTAGAAGACGTCCACCATAACCATTAATCCAAAAGCGGTATGCTTGCCAACCTTCATCCCGAGCATATTCCGGTAGATCCAGTTCTTCATCGGGAGGACAGGACAGTAACGGGCCAATTGCACAAATATAAAGTTCTTAACACCCTTGAACGGACTCACTGTGCTGTATATATGCCACAGCGCGTTATGCCCTTCCACAGGGTGGCGAGTTACCTTTCTGGCCATTGCACCTTGGCTCCTATTCCTGTATCTGTTTCTGTCCTACGATTGAATAAATGTCCCGCATATCCTTCAAAATATAATCAGCTCCGTAATCCCGTAGCACCTGCTCACCTTTCAGCGACCAAGCGACGCCAGCAGCTTGAACGCCAGCAGCCTTTGCTGACTGGATATCTACAGCACTGTCACCCACCATTAAGGTCGTTTCCGGATTACATCCAATGGCTTCTATCGCCTTCAGCACCGGCTCAGGATGCGGTTTCGGATTCTCCACATCATTAACCGTTACAACCGCAGACATATACTTATCCAGATTGAACTTCTCTAAGGTCATCAGTGTACCCGGACGTATCTTAGTGGTTACAATACCCATAGAAATCCCTTGAGCATGTAGCCACTCCACAACTTCATTTACATAAGGAAATGGCTTAACCATGTTATCGTGATGTTCCTGACTATAAGCCCGATAAAGGGGAACCAGAGATGTAACGTCCTCCATACCAGAGAACTTCTGGAGCTGGTACTCCAGTGTCGTTCCCATATGAGGAATAATACCTTCCCTCGTCAGGGGACCATTAGGTCCCTTTTCAAAGACATGCATAAATGAGGCAATAATCAGATCATTCGTATCAATAATGGTGCCATCCAGATCAAATAGTACGGTTTCAATCACGTTGCCCTACTCCTTTTTGTCTTCCGCATCTTTATTGATCGAAGTGTCATGCTTAGAGGATCTTTCAGATTCCGCAGTTTCCACCAAGTCTGATGCACTCTTATCATGCACAGGACCAGGGTTAGAAGGTGTTGACTGATTTGCCTGCGGTTTGTTTCCTTGCTGTGGTTTCCGATCAAGTGTTGCCTCTGGTGTTGGACCCGATCCTGGTTTAGTACATACAATCGGGTCTAAGTAACGTTCATTCGCTCTTCCCGTTACCCGTCTTACAACAATCCATATAACTCCCACAATTACGATAAGTATCGGCAATAGCTGAGAAATCCGAATGTTTCCATATGCAGGATCTAAGTAGCCTTGCTCAAATCCCATCCAGGTCATTGGAGCCCACAAACTATTAATAATGGATTCAAGGAACGAAGAACCTTGGAATGCCAAGCTATCCGTACGTACAGCCTCGATATAGAAACGACCGATCGAATACCAAATGAAATATCCAATGAATAGCTCACCTACACGCAGAAACTTTTGTCTTCGAAGTACAAGCAATAATACTAGTCCAACAAGGTTCCACACGGATTCATATAAAAAGGTTGGATGATGGAACACACCATCAACATTCATCTGGTTTACAATGAAGTCAGGAAGGTGCAGACTATTGCGTAAGAATGATTCTTCTACAGGCCCACCATATGCTTCTTGATTGACAAAGTTACCCCAGCGGCCAATAAGTTGACCTAACAATAGCGAAGGTGCACATAAATCTGCAATCCTCCAAAAATTATATCCCTTATAGCGCACATAGATGATTGCACATATGATAGCACCGATTAGTGCTCCATAAATGGCAATACCACCATTCCAAATCTTGAATACATCAAGGAAGTTATCTTTATAATCTTCCCATTTAAAAGCCACATAATATATTCTCGCGCCTATAATGGCCGAAGGAACACCCAAGAGCAAGAGGTCCATGAAGAACTCTTGTGGAATGCCAAAACGTTTTCCTTCACGGATTACAAGCAGAAGACCTGCCAAAGCTCCCAACCCTAGAATAATTCCATACCAATGGACGCGCAGCGATCCGATCGAGAAAGCGATCGGATCGATCAGCAATGTAGACATTCAATTCCCCCCTAGTCCAGATCATCCATATCATCAGCAATTGTAGCTGTTAGTTTGTTCGTAAACTGCAATGCTGCATTCAAGCCCATTTGTTTCAAACGGTAGTTCATGGCCGCAACCTCAATAATAACAGCCAAGTTCCGCCCCGGACGAACTGGGATGGTAACGAGAGGAACATCGGTATCAATAATACGTGTCTTTTCTTCATCCAAACCCAAACGATCATACTGTTTATCCTGCTGCCAAGCTTCGAGACGAACAACCAAAGTAATCCTTTTATTGTTTCGCACGGCACCCGCACCAAACAGTGTCATTACGTTAATGATACCTACACCACGGATCTCTAACAAATGACGGATTAACTCCGGAGCTGTACCGTGTAACTGGAAGTCAGACGTCTGACGGATTTCAACCGCATCGTCCGCAATAAGACGGTGACCCCTTTTCACAAGCTCGAGCGCTGTTTCACTTTTACCAATACCGCTTGTACCTGTAATCAGCATGCCTACACCATAGACATCACATAGAACCCCATGAATCGTAGTAGTCGGTGCAAGTTTCCGCTCTAAAAATCCAGTAATCCGGCTTGTCAAAATCGTTGTCGCCATACTGCTTCTCAATACCGGTAGACCCGTTTCATTACTAACCTCAACTAGCTCTTCAGGAACATCCAACGAGCGAGTAATAATAATACAAGGCGTCTCATCTGTACAGAGACTCCGCATACGATCTCTGCGCTCCTCTGGCTTTAACATTGCAAAAAAAGCTAATTCCGTCCGTCCCAATAGCTGAACACGCTCACGTGGATGATACTCAAAATACCCCGCCATTTCCAGACCGGGTCGGTTAAGATCGTCTGTTGTTATTTGGCGTTTCAAGCCTTCATCTCCGGAGATGACCTCCATTTGGAACTGCTGTACCAGTTCAGACACTTTCACTTTTTTGGCCATGGTTATACCCCTTTTCGTCCGTATGTTGTTAGAAATCATATCGCGAACCAACTGTTGATCCGCTCACACATGTATCGTTAGTAATGGAGTATACAGACTAGCTCCCCACCTAAATATTTAATCCGATGGAGTTAATGTACCCGCCATAATCCGCATAACACACTTCATTTCATCCTCATGTAAATGCTTATCCTTAGATCAATTATGTAAGCCTTACTTCCTGATATCTTAAAGGAAAATAGCACTAAATGCAATGTTGCCAGGTTTTTCTAGTAAGGTTTGATATATCCAAACACATATCATCGTAACTTTTATATTCTCTGTAGATTGTACTCAGCTACGATTTAAAAACCTTCTTCGACATAACTTCAAACTTAATTCGTGATCATCAGATACTTGTTGTTATCGTCTACAAATCTTCTAATCTACTTTGAGGTCCATCTATAGAAATAACAAAAAAAACCGCCTCACAGGGCGGTTTTTCTCGGAACCCGACTGTCGGAGAATTAGTCTCCCAACAAAACGTTCAGTTCGGTCTCTTTATCGAAGATATGAACTTTGTTCATGTCAATTGCCAATTTAACGTTATCACCTTCACGAGTTGTAGAACGTCCGTCTACACGGCCAATAACAGTCTCTGCACCCAAACCACTCAGATACAAGAGCATTTCGTGACCGAGGTTCTCAGTAACGTCAACTTTTGCAGTGAAGATCGTGTTTGGAGATGCTTCCAAGAACACTGGCTCTTCATGAATATCTTCTGGACGAAGTCCCATGATAACTTCTTTACCAATCAGGGATTTGTTCTTCAAAAGTTGTGCTTTACCACCTGGTACTTGAACGTTCAAACCTTCAGCTGTAAAGAATACGCCTCCGTTTTGCTCGGACAATTTACCGTTGATAAAGTTCATAGTAGGGGAACCAATAAAGCCTGCAACGAACAAGTTGCTTGGGCTGTTGTAAAGCTGTTCTGGAGAATCAGCCTGCTGGATGATACCATCCTGCATAACAACGATACGGTCACCCATCGTCATAGCTTCTGTTTGGTCATGCGTTACATAGATACAAGTGGTTTCAAGACGCTTAACCAGCTTTGTAATTTCGGCACGCATCTGACCACGAAGTTTTGCATCCAAGTTGGAAAGAGGCTCATCCATCAAGAAGACTTGTGGATCACGGACAATCGCACGGCCCAAGGCAACACGCTGACGCTGACCACCGGAAAGAGCTTTCGGTTTACGCTCTAGCAAATGTTCGATATCCAAGATTCTTGCTGCTTCACGTACACGTTTGTCGATTTCGTCCTTCTTCACTTTACGAAGTTTCAAGCCGAAGGCCATGTTCTGGTACACATTCATATGCGGATACAAGGCATAGGATTGGAATACCATCGCGATATCACGGTCTTTAGGAGCTACATCGTTAACAACGCGGTCACCAATGTAGAGTTTACCTTCAGAAATTTCTTCAAGTCCAGCGATCATCCGCAAAGTTGTGGATTTACCGCAACCGGAAGGTCCTACCAATACCAGAAACTCTTTATCTTTAATATCGAGGTTAACATCGATTACTGTTGCCTTATCGGATCCTGCATATTTCTTATAAATGTGCTCTAAACGTACGCCTGCCATGCTTGTTGCCCCCTCATATTAAGTGTTATGAAATCGAATACATTTTATAGTCTTAATATTAACCTATAGACTTCTGACTGACTATACACAATCTGCACAAAAATCTTATTTTCTTTTCGTCACTTTATACAATAGAAGAGTAATTTTAACCAAAACAGCATCTCCGAAGCTCCGAACATCAAGTCCAGTCTCTTGTTTTATCTTATCTAAACGGTATAAAAGAGTATTACGGTGAATATACAAACGCTTTGCCGTTTCACTAACATTACAATCTAATTCAAAAAAACTTTCGAGCGTAGACAGTGTTTCGGCATCTTCAAACACATCTGTATGGTGGCTCCCGTACTCCTCTAGGAAGCGGTTTCGCTGCACTTCAGGAATACTAAATAACAAACGTTCCAGATGAAGCCCGGTCGATAAATGAATATGTTCTTTCACTTGAAAAGTTCGTCCGATAACCATCGTTTCGCGAAGTTGTCTAAGCATGCAAGGTAAACCTTCGGCTACCTTAATGGCTGGGATTGCGGCAATATGGAAGTCACCCACCCACTCATTCGATACCAGCTCATATAGACCCATACAAAAGAGTGTCAGTAAGTCCTGATCTCCTTCGCCTGGAATCTCTTCCTTCTCATCTACCAAACCATCCAAAAGCTGCGGATCAGCAAGAACAAGCCATGCCTTCTCCTGAAGAGGTACTAATACAACTTCCCCATCAAAATAACTACGAAGCAACCTCTGAAGCGATTTGAAGGTTGTATCGGTGGGATGCTCACTTTCATTCACAAGTAAAAAAGGAATTACTTCTTCCGATAGAGATATTCTATTAGCTAGCTCATCTGGTAGAGTAGCGTATAACTCATCAGCTTTTATGCGCTCGTTTAGCCATTCTCCCAGTTTAAGCGCGTAATGTTCTTCTTCTGCCTTACTACTATACCGTTGGAGCTTAGTAGATGGATCGTTATAAACAAGATTAGATAATAAAAGTCCAATTAGCTTCACCTCAGTCTCGGTCACCTTATCAGACGGGACTGAAATTATAATAGGTACATTATTCTTCACAGGAATTGAAAACCACACTTCACCCTGCTCTAGATGATAAGAGATTCCTGCTTCCGACTGTTCTATCATTGGTATCTTTATGTTCATTTCATTAAAAGGTCCAATATCACTTGTTGTCTGACTATGAAGACTGGGGATTGTTATAGATTCGAGCAGCAATTCAGACTCTTGCTCATTCAACGATTTAAGTGTCATAGGAATACCCAGCGTGCTCTTCAAACTCTGCAGTATTTGCTCTATCTCCGTCATTGATGACTCCACCACTTTGTCTTTTTCTTATTATTTTAGCATATCTATAGCAGTCAACTGAAATATATACAAAAAAGCCGTCAACATAGTTGACGACTTCTGTGATGAGCCATGAAGGACTCGAACCTTCGACACCCTGATTAAAAGTCAGGTGCTCTACCAACTGAGCTAATGGCTCATAAAACTGGTGGAGGATGATGGATTCGAACCACCGAACCCGTAAGGGAGCAGATTTACAGTCTGATGCGTTTGGCCACTTCGCTAATCCTCCAGGATTAAAAGGTGGCTCGGGACGGAATCGAACCGCCGACACGAGGATTTTCAGTCCTCTGCTCTACCGACTGAGCTACCGAGCCATATTTAGTTTAATAAAAAAATAGTGTGAAGCGATTTAACTTCGCACATTTACCCAGCCATTTAATATAATAAATGGCGGAACTGACGGGATTCGAACCCGCGATCTCCTGCGTGACAGGCAGGCATGTTAGGCCTCTACACCACAGTTCCGCATTTAAAATAACTGGTGCCGGCGAGAGGACTTGAACCCCCAACCTACTGATTACAAGTCAGTTGCTCTACCAGTTGAGCTACACCGGCGTATTCAATTAAAAATTCAATGGTGGAGGCTGAGGGGTTCGAACCCCCGACCCTCTGCTTGTAAGGCAGATGCTCTCCCAGCTGAGCTAAGCCTCCAGGTATGTATGGTAGCGGCGGAGGGGATCGAACCCCCGACCTCACGGGTATGAACCGTACGCTCTAGCCAGCTGAGCTACACCGCCATATCAATACAGGATTACATTCAGGTTATATAAATGGCGGAGAGAGAGGGATTCGAACCCTCGCACCGCTTACGCAGTCTAACCCCTTAGCAGAGGGTCCCCTTATAGCCACTTGGGTATCTCTCCATCATAACCTTATGCAAGTTACAGAGATTGACTCCCTGAAAACTAGATACGAAACTTGAATTTGCGATTAGTGCTTCACCGTAACTCACACCGGACCAAAGCAGATGCTTTCGATGCGAGCTTCACAGCGTGAAGCTTGTAGGATAAGCCCTCGACCGATTAGTATTGGTCAGCTCCATGCATTGCTGCACTTCCACCTCCAACCTATCTACCTCGTCGTCTTCAAGGGGTCTTACATACTGGGAAATCTCATCTTGAGGGGGGCTTCACGCTTAGATGCTTTCAGCGCTTATCCCGTCCATACGTAGCTACCCAGCCATGCTCCTGGCGGAACAACTGGTGCACCAGCGGTATGTCCATCCCGGTCCTCTCGTACTAAGGACAGCTCCTCTCAAATTTCCTACGCCCACGACAGATAGGGACCGAACTGTCTCACGACGTTCTGAACCCAGCTCGCGTACCGCTTTAATGGGCGAACAGCCCAACCCTTGGGACCTACTTCAGCCCCAGGATGCGATGAGCCGACATCGAGGTGCCAAACCTCCCCGTCGATGTGGACTCTTGGGGGAGATAAGCCTGTTATCCCCAGGGTAGCTTTTATCCGTTGAGCGATGGCCCTTCCATGCGGTACCACCGGATCACTAAGCCCGACTTTCGTCCCTGCTCGACTTGTAGGTCTCGCAGTCAAGCTCCCTTATGCCTTTGCACTCTTCGAATGATTTCCAACCATTCTGAGGGAACCTTGGGGCGCCTCCGTTACTCTTTAGGAGGCGACCGCCCCAGTCAAACTGCCCACCAGACACTGTCCCCGCACCGGTTCACGGTACTAGGTTAGAACCTAGATACGATCAGGGTGGTATCCCAACGGCGCCTCCACAGAAGCTTGCGCTCCTGTTTCTTAGGCTCCCACCTATCCTGTACAGATCGTACCCAAATCCAATATCAAGCTGCAGTAAAGCTCCATGGGGTCTTTCCGTCTTGTCGCGGGTAACCTGCATCTTCACAGGTATTAAAATTTCACCGGATCTCTCGTTGAGACAGCGCCCAAATCGTTACGCCATTCGTGCGGGTCAGAATTTACCTGACAAGGAATTTCGCTACCTTAGGACCGTTATAGTTACGGCCGCCGTTTACTGGGGCTTCGGTTCATAGCTTCGGATTGCTCCTAACCACTCCCCTTAACCTTCCAGCACCGGGCAGGCGTCAGCCCGTATACTTCGCCTTACGGCTTCGCACAGACCTGTGTTTTTGTTAAACAGTCGCTTGGGCCTTTTCACTGCGGCCCCCTCGTGCTATTCACACTACCGGGGCACCCCTTCTCCCGAAGTTACGGGGTCATTTTGCCGAGTTCCTTAACGAGAGTTCTTCCGCGCGCCTTAGAATTCTCTTCTCGCCTACCTGTGTCGGTTTGCGGTACGGGCACCTTCACCTGACTAGAGGCTTTTCTTGGCAGTGTGAGATCATGACCTTCGCTACTATAATTTTCACTCCCCATCACAGCCCAGCCTTAACGATGTGCGGATTTGCCTACACATCAGCCTCACTGCTTGGACGGACATCCATCAGTCCGCGTCACTACCCTCCTGCGTCACCCCATCGTTCATAACGGTTTACGGTGGTACAGGAATTTCAACCTGTTGTCCTTCGATTACGCCTTTCGGCCTCACCTTAGGTCCCGACTTACCCTGAGCGGACGAACCTTCCTCAGGAAACCTTGGGCTTTCGGCGGATCAGATTCTCACTGATCTTTTCGTTACTCATACCGGCATTCTCACTTGTATGCTGTCCAGCGCTCCTTACGGTACACCTTCAACCTACATACAACGCTCCCCTA
>NZ_CP186006.1:87500-190000 GCF_049311625.1 Paenibacillus sp. EC2-1 | reverse complement strand
GCGGGCAGCCGTTTTTGGCCCCACACCCGGCAACCTTGTAAATGCATCGATCAGCTTCGCGATCGGTTCGGGATAGTACAAATGCAAACTACTCCTTCTGCCTATATATTAGAACAAGCCCGGAATTTTCATACCGCCCGTAAATTTACCCATATCGGAGTTAGCAAGTTCTTCAGCTTTGGCAAGCGCATCATTCACTGCTGTCATAACGAGATCCTGTAGCATTTCAACATCATCCGGATCTACAGCTTCAGGCTTAATGTTGATGGATATAACTTGCTTATGACCACTAACTTGTACTGTAACTACACCGCCACCAGAAGTACCTTCTACTGATTTGGTTGCGAGTTCTTCCTGAGCTTTCAGCATTTGCTCCTGCATCTTTTTAACTTGCTTCATCATTTGGTTCATATTATTCATGGGTTCATCTCTCCTTTGTGGAATGCACGGTAATACGTGCTAATCTTTTATGACAACGAGGTCTTCTCCAAACAATTGGATTGCCTCATCAATCCATGGCTTCTCTCCACCGGCTTCGGCCTCTTCATGCTCCAGCTTTAATTCCTCTGCGGGTGGCTTACCGGCGCCTTCAACGGCGTCACTCCAATCACGCAGCATCATCGTAACCAAATGATACGGACTACCAAGCTGAGACTCTAGCACTCCCTCGATCACCTGTTTATTAGCAGGCTTCTCAGTCGTTTCTCGGTGAATATTATTCTTAAATGCAACAAGGACATTATCTTCCCAGACAGAAACAGGTTCCCCATCCATAAACCAAGCGTGCACTGTAACCTTCTCTTCCTTTACATTCTGAAGGATCTGGGCCCATTGACGCTGTACGTTCTGGAATGCTTCTCCTGTTCTCGCTGCTACATACTGTTCCATCTGCTGCGGTTTTTTGGCCGTTGAGGCCATTTTTGGAGCAGGGGCACGGGGTGCCGGTTTGGAAGTATCGCGTCCATCTGCTGCGGGTACACCCTTTTGCATTATACGCTCGAGTTTTTTCTCTAGTGTAGCCACCTGCTGCTTTAGTCGGGTCAATTCTCCCTCATCCGCGGCACCTGCAACTGCACCATATGAAGTCACTCCACCGTTACCTTGTGGTATACCACACAATTTAAGTAAGGCTACCTCAAACAATGTCTGGGGTTGCGAAGCGTATTTCATCTCGCTTTGATAGCGATTCAGGGTATCAATCATCTTAAAAAGCTCTTCCCTGGAGAAGGCCTCAGCCATCTCCGTGAAATCAGCAGAATTTAATACACGCTCCGTCAACTTGTCAGCATTAGGAACCATTTTGATCATGAGTAGATCACGGAAATAATACAAAAGGTTCTCCATGCATTTGTCGGCACTTTTGCCCTCCTGCATAAATTGTTCTACCATCTGCAGCACAAGTCCTGCATCACCCTGCTTTAAAGCTGCTGCCAGACGACTAAACTGCTCCGAGGGAATGCCTCCGGTCATGTCCATAACCTGTTGATAGGTCACCTTACCTCCGGTAAAGGATGCAATCTGATCTAAAATACTGAGTGCATCACGCATTCCGCCATCTGATAACCGAGCGATATACTGCAAAGCTTCATGCTCAGCGCTTATTCCTTCTTCTGAACATATGCGTTCTAGTCGTTCACTCTGTTCCTCTAGAGAAACACGTCTGAAGTCGAATCGCTGACAGCGTGAGATGATCGTAGCCGGTAATTTATGCGGCTCGGTTGTTGCCAATATAAACATGACATGCGCTGGTGGCTCCTCTAACGTCTTCAATAGCGCGTTGAAGGCCTCCGTTGTGAGCATGTGTACTTCATCAATAATGTAAACCTTGCGACGAACCTCAGTAGGCGCATATTTAACCTTTTCCCGTAGGTCCCGGATTTCCTCAACACCACGGTTCGATGCTGCGTCAATCTCCTGAACGTCCATAACCGCACCGGATGTAATCCGGCGACACGCCTCACACTCGTTGCAGGGTTCATCTGTCGGTCCATTTTCGCAGTTCACGGCTTTGGCTAAAATCTTAGCGGCACTTGTCTTACCTGTACCCCGGGGACCGCTGAACAGGTAGGCATGGGAGACTCGCTGCTCACGGATCGCGTTCTGCAGGGTCTGGATAATATGCCGCTGCCCCACCATGTCACGGAACGACTGGGGTCTCCAGGCACGATATAACGCAATATGTTCCACTCTGCTTTACCCTCTTTCAACTTCCACTTCCACGGCTTTCAAGCCGCATAGTTTAGGATATAAGAAAGTATTTGCTTACTCATATCACAATATAAAACTTTGTACAAAAAAGCGGTTTTTAATCAGTACAACTACGTCAATTAACGACTTACTCATTATACTACATTCTATACTAATTTCCCCAGCCCAGCAAAACGTTTGCTGTGAAAATAATAAGATAATAATTCGCGAGGTAAACCTGTAATAAAAAATTAAGCCAAGCACAAGGCTTCACTTGTACATGGCTTAATTCATTAAAAAAGCACCCCTGTCAGTCGACAGAGATGCTTGAGTGTTCGGTATAAGTTACCGTGCACCTATTATTGATAATTGCGATCCGAGCGGCAATCCTGAGCAACAACTCGGGCTAGGCTACCTTCCGGCACAAAAGCGAACTTGCTTATGGCTGCTTCCTTCCGGACCTGACCAGGTTCACAAGTGCTCATTGCGGAAGACCCAACCGTCAACATCGAGCGCAGGGACCAGCCTCACATCGACAATACCTCTAATAGGAATTCAACCTCGCTACAGCGGATTGCGAGTTACAGGGCACCGCTACCTCCCCGTCTAGCACGGTAAAATTAAGTATATCGTATGCATGTCCAAATTGCAACCAGCGGAAGAAGTTGGCGATCAAGCAAACCGATTTTATTTATAAAATATAAATCAAAAACCCTTCGCACAAGGCGAAGGGTCTGATTATTAGATACCGTATTTCTTTTTAAATCTATCAACACGACCGCCAGCATCCAGGAACTTCTGTTTACCTGTGAAGAATGGATGGCAGTTGGAGCAAACCTCCACGCGAAGGTCCGGCTTTACAGAACCTGTTTCGAACGTGTTACCGCAAGCGCAAGTTACCGTAGTAACGTGATATTTCGGTTGAATATCTTGTCTCATTAGACTTTCACCTCTTTCCGCCCTGAGCCTCATGCGGACTCAGAGTAATTGGACACATAAAAAAAGTATATCATGTGCATTTTATTTGTGCAATAGCCCAGCTGAAAACAACGACTGAAGTACAGAATACTCCTAACCTCATCGAAGTTCTTTACGGAGTTCTTTAAGATATCGCACTAATCAGTACATCACAACTTATTATTAAGCTTAACCCTAAGATCCCTTAATAAGTTCTTAGTTATTCTTATCATACTACTATTAATTTATATAACGGTCGGCTTTTTCTTCGGACGAGCCATCCCTGCAGGTGGTACATGCGTATAAGAGCCAATAACTACATCTGGCAGCTCTTCTTGCATAATCTCAATGGCTTGTTTCATGCCAAGAATTTCACCTCGGGCTGGTGGAATAAGGTCGAAATAACTTTCAGGATCAATATTCAAATTCCGAAGCTGAATCAGACGAAGCCCCGTACGACGTGCGAACTCTATCATTGCCTCTAGCTCTTCTTCACGATCTGTTACACCTGGGAAGATCAGATAGTTAATGGATGTATACACACCTTGATCGGTCGCATACCGAAGTGATTTCTCCACGTTAGCTAGATTATATCCACGCGGCTTGTAATACGCATTATAATGATCGTCAAGCGCACTAATGGTACTTACGCGCATCAAATCAAGACCAGCATCCACGATTCCCCGAATATGATCGGTTAGACCCGCATTCGTATTGATATTAATGTACCCCATGTCGGTAATCGATCGAACCTCGCGCATAGCCTCAATTATAATCTTCGCTTGTGTGGAGGGTTCTCCTTCACAGCCCTGTCCAAAACTAATAATCGATTCAGGAGTCTTCAGATGCTCAAGCATAATCTGTACCAACTCCTCTGTACGAGGACGGAAGTTCATCCGAGTCTGAGGAGCTACAAACCCACTATCATCCGGTTGCTCTGAGATACATCCAAAACAGCCTGCATTACAAGAATAAGATACCGGTACAGCACCTTCCCAGCGATTCAAGAACGTATTGGATGCCGTCAAGCATTCATAACCCAACGCACAGTTAGAAAGGTGTTCATACAGCCGGTTCTCTGGATATTTCTCAGTCAGTTTCTTCACACCCAACTCGAGTTCAGTCAGGTCGCAATTGACTGGATTCCATTTCTCAGGATCATCTGTTAAACGCGCAGCAGTATAAAAGACTCCATCCTTCCACACAACAGCAGAGTATCCAAACAGCGGTAGTTTGTACTCTTTATCTGTTTTTACATACCCAGGAAGACAAAGGCGTGTATATCCTTGGGGCAAAAGAGCACCGACAGCCGTCTCATTCCCTGGTAGTGCCTTCATCTCGCCCGTTTCCGGATCCATTCCGATCGCCCGGGTGTTCGGCAGTCCTACAAGAGTAGCGCCTTCCGGTAGAGGGATCAATTCATCTTCTAATATCTCAACAATCATATCACCACTGCGGGCAAGCCCATACAGTTCGGAATGATCATATACATTTCCTTGCTCATCTGCATAAACCAAATACATGTCGTTCTCCTATTCTAAGCTTGATTCTTAACCTGGTACTCAGGCTTGTGTCGCCGGAGCCGTCGAAGAAGAACGCGAGGTGCGTCTTGCAGGTTGGCTCGGTGTCGATGTGTTGTTGCTTCCATTGACATCAAATGATGCAAGGAATTCAGCATTTGTCTTGCTATCGCGCATTTTTTTGAGGAAACCTTCTACAAAATCAGCGGAGTCATTCATATTTTTACGGATAGCCCAAATGGTATCAAGCTCTTCTTTATTAAGAAGCACTTCTTCGCGGCGAGTTCCTGAACGACGAATATCAATCGCTGGGAAGATACGACGCTCTGCAAATCTACGGTCCAGATGTAATTCCATGTTACCCGTTCCCTTGAACTCTTCATAAATGATATCGTCCATACGTGAACCTGTATCAACCAGTGCGGTTGCTAAAATCGTCAGACTTCCGCCTTCTTCCACGTTACGCGCTGCGCCAAAAAAACGTTTAGGACGGTGGAATGCCGCCGGGTCGATACCACCACTAAGTGTTCTACCGGAAGGAGGAATAACTAGGTTATATGCACGTGCCAATCGTGTAATGCTATCCAGCAATATAACAACATCCTTCTTATGCTCTACCAAGCGAAGAGCGCGTTCCAGAACCAGTTCAGCAACCTTAATATGATTCTCAGGCAACTCATCAAATGTAGATGCAACCACTTCACCCTTTACAGAGCGCTGCATATCGGTTACTTCTTCCGGACGTTCGTCGATGAGTAGAACAAATAGTTCAATTTCGGGATGATTTGTTGAGATACTGTTGGCAATTTCTTTTAGGAGGAGCGTCTTCCCCGCTTTCGGCGGAGCTACGATCAAACCGCGTTGTCCTAAACCTACAGGAGCAAGAAGATCCATAATACGAGTAGACAACTGATTAGGGGATGTTTCTAACACTAGTTTATCTTGCGGATAAAGAGGAGTCAGCGCCGGAAAGTGCAAACGTTCCGCTGCAACGGCAGGGTTCTCACCATTGACGGCATTGACTTGCAATAGACCAAAATAACGTTCATTCTCTTTTGGTGTTCTACATTTGCCGGATACTAAGTCTCCTGTTCTCAGATCGAATTTACGAATCTGGGATGCAGAAATATAAATATCCTCGGTACTAGGAAGATAGTTGATCGGCCTCAAAAAGCCGTATCCTTCTGATAAAACTTCAAGCACACCTTCCATAAACATCAGGCCGCTTTGTTCAGCTTGAGCGCGAAGAATAGCAAAAATAAGCTCCTTCTTCTTCAACTGACCGTAGTAAGGTATCTGATACTTTTTAGCCAATTTATACAGATCTGTTAGCTTCATACCTTCCAAATCGGAAATTTGTAAATCCATTCAATAACCACCTATTCAATTTTTGATTCTGAGTAAGGCTTTCACAGCCATTGTAAGTCTATAAATCTATGATTGCTTTACTAGGAATAGGATTACCCAATTCAAAGGGAGATATGCAAATTAAGGAACTTTATTTAAGCTACTCACAAAAAAGTTCGGCTCTCTCCCTCTGATGGTTACCCTATTCTATTCATCTACCGTTTCGCGCCAGACATCAGCGCCTAGAAGCCGTAGATTGGTCACTAAATGATCATACCCACGGTCAATGAATTCCACACCGCTAACTTCGGTAATACCTTCTGAAACGGTCAATCCAGCTATAACTAGCGCTGCACCTGCACGAAGATCAGTAGCTTTTACTTTAGCTGCATTTAGCTTGCCACCTTCAATAATGGCTGATCGACCTTCAACACGAATTTTGGCACCCATACGTACCAATTCAGGTACATGCTTGAATCGATTACTATATACAAAGTCACTAAGTACACTAACGCCTTCCGCCTGTGTAAGCAAACTCGTCATCGGTGATTGAAGATCGGTCGCAAACCCAGGATAAATCAGCGCTTTTACATCAACATGCTCGTAACGCTCTTTACCGATAACTCGGATACTCTCATCTAGCTCTTCAATTCCTACACCCATCTCAATGAGCTTGGCCGTAAGAGCTTCTAGGTGTTTCGGAATTACATTATCAATCACAACATCACCGCGGGTAGCCGCAGCAGCGATCATATAAGTCCCAGCCTGAATTCGGTCAGGAATAATAGAATGGCGACAGCCATGCATTGAAGTAACGCCCTCGATACGAATCGTTTCCGTACCTGCGCCCTTAATGACTGCACCCATGGAATTTAACAAAGTAGCAACATCTATGATTTCAGGCTCTTTCGCCGCATTTTCTATAATTGTAGAGCCTTTGGCCTTGGCAGCCGCCAGCATAATGTTAATTGTCGCCCCAACACTGCTCACATCAAGGTATATCTTCGCTCCCCGCAGCTCTTTCGCATGCAGGTGAATCGCACCATGTTCATTGGTCACGGTAGCTCCAAGCGCTTCAAAACCCTTAATATGTTGGTCAATGGGACGTGGTTCAAAGTTACATCCACCCGGTAATCCAATCACAGCTTCTTTAAATCTTCCGAGCATAGCACCCATCATATAATAGGAAGCACGTAATTTCTTGACAGATCCATTAGGCATTGGAATAGATTTAATTTCGGAAGGATCAATTCTCATCTGAGAACCTTCCCATGAAACTTTCCCGCCTAGCTCTTCCAGTATTTCTGCATACACAGCCACATCACTTAATAGCGGCAAATTATCTAATACAACTTCCGTTTCCGCTAATATTGCTGCGGGTATTAATGCAATTGCACTGTTTTTGGCACCACTGATTGTCACGGTACCCTGCAGTGGGCGTCCACCGCTAATCATCAATTTTTCCATAAGCTTAAGGGTCCCCCTACATCACTTCGCAGCCAAAAATATTCTTACTGGCGGCATTTTGGGTGTATCACAAGCGTAAAGTCATTATGAATTCATAAGAAAAAGTTGATCTTTCGTTCCTTCATTTAAAAATGGAAAAACACCGGCTTAGCGGTGTGTGTCCTCCATTCCAAAACTATGGAAGTGGACAGCCCTCTAGAGGGCTGTCCGCATTTATGTTGAATCAATGTTAATTTGCAGCACCAATAAGGCGCACAGCAAAAATATTAAGCTTGGTTACTGGAACCGAACTCACGCATTTTACCGATAACTGTTTGTTTAATTGCTTCACGACCTGGCTTCAAGAATACACGTGGATCGTAAGCTTCAGGCTTCTCAGCCAATACTTCACGAACAACTTTAGAGAACTCAATCTGATTCTCAGTATTCACGTTAATCTTGGAAGTACCAAGGGAAATGGCTTTCTTAATGTCATGTGTTGGGATACCTGTACCACCATGAAGAACGAGTGGAAGGCTAACAGCATTACAAATCTCTTCCATTTCTTTGAAGCCGAGGTTAGGCTCGCCTTTGTAAGGTCCATGAACAGAACCAAGCGCAGGAGCAAGTGTGTCGATACCAGTCTCGTTAACGATACGTACGCAGTCATCAAGCTTCGCATACATAACATCACCAACAACGTCATCTTCTTGACCGCCAACCATTCCAACTTCAGCTTCAACAGAAACGCCTTTAGCATGTGCATACTCAACAACTTGCTTAGTCGTTTCAATGTTTGTGTCAATTGGGCTGTGGGAATCGTCGATCATAACAGAAGTAAATCCTGCATCGATAGCTTCCTTACATTTCTCGACGCTTGAACCATGGTCGAGGTGGATAGCAACAGGTACAGTGATTTTCAGGTCTTCAATAAGGCCTTCTACCATTTTAACAACCGTATTAAAACCGCCCATGTAACGTGCTGCACCCTCAGATACACCAAGAATTACTGGCGACTTCTCTTGTTCTGCCGCTTCAAGAATCGCATGCGTCCACTCAAGGTTATTGATGTTGTATTGACCTACTGCGTACTTTCCTTCAAGAGCTTTGTTCAACATGTCCTTCATAGATACTAATGGCATGGTCCATCCTCCTATAGTCGTTTATGTCTAAGTATATAGCCGACGTTCTAATACGATAGTATTATACCACATCGCATAATAAATACTAAACAAGCAATTAGGAAAAAGCTACTTCGTTTCTCACACCGGCGAAAAAAAAGAATTCTGCTTGAATGCAGAATTCTTTACTTAGCTGCATGTATTCGTTTTATTCTTGAGTTGCATGTTGACAGCCAGTCTCATTTCATCGATATCAAAAGGCTTAGTAAAATGCATGAGCGCCCCGAGATCTGTAGCTTCCTTAATCATATCCAGTTCACCATAAGCCGTCATCATAATCACTTTAATGTCCGGATTCATCTGTTTAATGTGCTTCAAAATTTCAAGACCATCCATACCCGGTATCTTCATATCCAGCAGTACCAGATCTGGCTCATTCTTCTTTACAATGTCCAATGCAATCTTGCCGTTAGCAGCCTGAAACGTCTCATAACCTTCGCTACTAAAAACCTCCATAAGCAAAATTCGAATCCCATTCTGGTCATCTACAATTAACACCTTATGATTGTCCATTTTACAACCTCCCATCATTGATCAGCGTTATATATCAAACGAAGTCATCGTTCCTATGTGCACTTTAACTGAACATTACTTGTATTCGCCCGTTAACAGCAAAATCCTTCCTTAATAACTACCAAAATACGCATTTTTTATTAGTATCCACTAATAAAGAAAAGAATCTCTGATGTTACATGAAGCTTTAAAATGTGAACAATATCAAAAAAAGCCTTCCCTAGAAGGGGAAGGCTTTAAATTTATTGTTACAGCACTCTAAATTAAGAGCGGTGCTGAATTGAAGCTTTGACGAATTCGCGGAACAACGGCTGTGGACGGTTCGGACGAGAAGTGAATTCTGGGTGGAACTGAACTGCCAAGAACCAAGGGTGTCCAGGTAGCTCAACGATTTCAACCAATCTTCCATCTGGAGACGTACCGGAAATGCGCAAGCCTGCCTTTTCAATCTCTTCACGGTATTGATTGTTAAACTCATACCGATGACGGTGTCTCTCGTATACCAGTTCATCGTCATAACAAGCCATAGCCAAGGAGCCTGGCTGAAGCTTACAAGGGTACAACCCAAGACGCATAGTACCACCCAGATCCTCAATGTCCTTCTGTTCTGGAAGAAGGTCAATGACTGGATATTCAGTAGCTGGGTTGATCTCCGAGCTGTTTGCGCCGTCCAGACCTACCATAGAGCGAGCATATTCAATAACGGAAACCTGCATTCCGAGGCAAATACCGAAGAACGGAATATTTTGCTCACGAGCATAACGAATCGCCGTGATTTTACCTTCAATACCACGATCACCGAATCCACCAGGCACAAGAATACCACCGATATTACCTAGCATTTGATCAACATTGCTATCTGTAATCTCTTCAGCATCAACCCAGCGAACCTTCACTTCTGCGTTAGCATCAAATCCGGCATGAGACAAGGATTCCACTACACTGAGGTAAGCATCGTGAAGCGCAACGTATTTACCAACAATCGCAATTTCAACAGTCTTCTCCAGCTTGGATACACGGTTAACAAGTGCTTCCCATTCTGTCATGTCTGGCTCTGGTGTATCTAGTTTCAGATGATTAACAACAATCTCATCGAGTCCTTCTTCACGCAAGTTCAAAGGAACTTCGTATAGGGAAGATGCATCACGGCACTCAACTACTGCATTCGGATCAATGTCACAGAACAAAGCGATCTTAGCTTTCATTTCGGTGGAAAGCTCATATTCTGTACGGCATACGATAACGTTCGGTTGAATACCGATGCTACGTAGCTCTTTTACGCTGTGCTGGGTCGGCTTCGTCTTCACTTCACCAGCTGCTTTGATATAAGGAATTAGCGTTACGTGAATGTACATCACATTATCACGGCCAACCTCACTCTTAATTTGGCGAATAGCTTCAAGGAACGGAAGACTCTCGATGTCCCCTACAGTACCACCGATTTCCGTAATAACTACATCAGATCCGGCCTCACGACCAGCACGGAATACACGCTCTTTAATTTCATTTGTAATGTGTGGAATAACTTGTACGGTACCACCCAAGTACTCACCACGACGCTCTTTGCTAATAACGGAAGAGTATACTTTACCAGTCGTGACGTTGCTGTTCTTCGACAGATTAATATCAATAAAACGCTCATAGTGTCCCAGATCCAAGTCAGTCTCTGCACCGTCATCTGTTACAAAAACTTCACCGTGTTGATAAGGACTCATTGTTCCCGGGTCTATGTTAATGTAAGGATCAAACTTCTGGATCGTTACTTTCAGCCCTCTGTTCTTCAGCAATCTGCCGAGTGAAGCCGCAGTAATCCCTTTGCCCAAGGAAGACACAACCCCACCTGTTACGAAAATATACTTTGTCACAGTAAAAACCCTCCTAAATAAATTCAAAAAAATCAGGCGACATATGATGTTTATGGTAACCCTTTTACATCTGATTCATCATTAAACCGTGATAAAAACGAACGGTGCCCGCTTCATATTTCAGAAGCGAGCCTACCGATTGACATATGACAAGCTTTTCCGGTGAATCACGCCGGCCTGTCAGCTAATAGCGCAACTCGTTACATTTAGGCGCCATAAACCCGCGGGGATCCTTGATATCCGGAAATAATGCTGCGTTAATTAGTTACAACAATTCCCTAAAAACAAAAAAAGTGACCCCGAAAAGAAACGGGGCACTTTTATAATTAAACATATTTGTCCTCAAATCATAAGCCCAAGCAATAGTTTACTCTGTGCCTTGTCCCCTTGTCAAGAGAAGAACCCATCACAAACCAACCCAATGCTTGGGTGAAATTCTACAGCGTGACAAACCTATTATTTATCGGTTCAGATCTTCCTCGTCGGGGTCTTCTTCTGAGTTCTCATCGTCCTCGTCATCGGAATCCTCATCTTCCAAATCATCATCGTCAAGTACGACTTCTTCGTCTACCTCTTCGTCAGCATCGTCGTCATCGGAATAGATATCATCGTCCGAATCCTCATCGACACTATCATAATCTTCATCTGCATCGTCCGCACTATACGTTTCTTCTTCCTCTGCAAAATCATCATCGTCATCGTCCTCATCATTAATGATGCGCGGACGCTTCGCATTCGCAACCGGATCATCAGAACGCTCAAGCGGATACCAACGCTTCAATCCCCACAAGTTAGTACCAACGCACGCAAAACGTCCGTCTATATTGATCTCGGTATATAACTGGGCAATCGTCTCGTTAGTTTCTTGTTCCGTAAAGCCACGAAGCTTGGCTACCTCTTTCATCAGGTCACGGTAATAATACGGCGTATTAGCCGCTTTGAGTACCATAAAAGCCAGGTCCACCATTGGGATTTCCTGAATCTTGTCTGGATCGATTTTTAAATTGAGCGGATTACTCACTGACGTACACTTCCTCTCACGCAATCTTCACCTTGCATATCATCATTATCTCAACATATCCATTATCAAAACTAAGTAAAACCTATTTAGAGTCAAAAATCAAGTTTTTATCATTTCCCTAGAAACATGAGAAAAAGACGGGGAGGTTCTCCCCGTCTTCTGACTGTATCCGCCCCAAGGATCGACTCCTCACGGGATAGATGAAAGAACCCCTATGTTCTCTCCGTTTATATTATGTTCGTCGTAACCTTTTGACACGCCGAACAAGGCCTATTTCCATGAAAAAGGGCAACATCCCATTCGGGCAACCTTCTGCATTCATACAATACTGCAGCAACGGTTCTTTGAAGGGGGATTGCCAGGCATGAACTACACCCGGATCATGCAATCACTTCTAATGGAGACGGCCCCTCAAAAACACACTCAAAATAAAGAAAGAAGGATCCTTACATTTCATGATCCGAAGCTCTATATTGAGTGTGTTCAAGAGTGGAAACAATTGTCCGAATCCGCCTCCCATTGGCAGCATGTAAGTTATTCTCCTCTAACTCACTCCATTATCGCACCCTCCTCCCATACAACTCGGATAGAGGCTGAATTCAAACAAGATATAACAATAGAGGAAGACAGCCAAGTTCACATCCATGCCGTCCAAGGTAACGTTGAAGCCGGACCCGGAGTGCCTTGGGGAGTCAAACAAATCAAAGCACCTCAAGCCTGGTCACTCTCTACCGGGCATCGTATCAAAATCGGGGTTATTGATACCGGGGTAGATTTTAGTCACCCTGATCTTCAAAATTCAGTGACCAGAGGGATCAATCTGATCAATCGCGGAACCCTCCCTTATGATGACAACGGCCACGGTACACATATTTCAGGTACCATCGCAGCCGCTAATAGCACTCATGGGATGATTGGTGTAGCACCTAGGTCAACAGTTTATCCAGTAAAGGCATTCGACTACAACGGTTCTGCGTTTGTGTCGGATATTGTCATGGGGATTGACTGGTGTGTTCGAACAGGTGTCGACATAATCAATATGAGCTTCGGTATGCAAACTCGTAGCCGTACATTGCTAGAGGTCGTCACCAAGGCCCATCAATCTGGTGTAATTATTGTAGCTTCTTCAGGCAATGATGGTAAACGCCGTTCTGTGGATTATCCCGCTCGTTACCCACAAACGATTTCCGTAGGTGCAACAGACCGAAACCGTAAGATTCCATCCTTCAGTAATCGAGGACAGTATGTAGATATCTATGCTCCAGGAGACAAAATTGTATCTGCCTGGTTACATGGTAAATATCATGAGATGAGCGGCACCTCTATGGCTACATCACATGTCAGCGGCACCATCGCTTTGCTACTTGCTCAGAAACCTGATATCAAACCAGCAACAATTAAAGCACTATTACGGCGTACCTCCATCCCTGTCGGCCTTCGTAAAGGTCGATCTTTGACCGATGGTGGCGAGGTACAAACCCTAAAGTTTGTAAGAGAAGGATTGAAGCTGTAATCCTAGATTGAATTCTCTTCAAAGGATTAGACATTCATATTTACAACCAGTCAGATCATGACGTTTCTTGTCATAGATAAACAGCCGCTCCCCATAATCGGGGAGCGGCTGTTAGGTTTATACCCAGGAATTTGATGGGTCTGTGACCCGATAATTCACTAGGGCTGTGATTACATCCGGTCTGGTGCAGATACACCTACGAGACCAAGTACGTTGGCGATAACAGTACGAATCGCTCCAAGAAGCGCAAATCTAGCTTGAGTCTGCTCCGCATCTTCTGTAATAACACGCTCTGCTCTGTAGTAGCTGTGGAATAAGGACGCTAGTTCATAAACATAGCGGATCAAACGATGTGGCGCATAGTTCTCTGCAGCAAGCGACACTTCCTGAGGAAGCTCGCCAATTTTGCGCAAAATATCATACTCATGCTCAGCCGTAAGAAGGCCCAAGTTCACCTTATCTAGAGGCAATAGCTCAATCCCTTGCTCTTCTGCTTGACGGAATACACTGCAAATCCGCGCATGAGCATATTGTACATAGAATACTGGATTTTCGTTAGACGTGGAAACCGCCAAATCCATATCAAAATCAAGATGAGAATCCATACTCCGCATGGTGAAGAAGTAACGGATGGCATCCACGCCTACTTCATCCATCAGATCTTCCATGGTAACGGCTTTACCGGTACGCTTGGACATTTTCACTTTCTCGCCATCCTGGAACAGGCTTACCATCTGAGCGATCAACACAGTCAGTTTCGCTGGGTCGTTACCCAACGCTTCCATAGCGGCTTTCATCCGTGGGATATAACCATGGTGGTCTGCGCCCCAGATGTTGATCATACGGTCGTAGCCGCGCTCATATTTATTGCGGTGGTATGCAATATCCGGTGTCAGGTAGGTGTACGTGCCGTCATTCTTCACAAGTACACGGTCCTTGTCATCACCATAGTCCGTTGTGCGCAGCCAAGTTGCACCGTCCTGGTCATATGCTTCACCTTTAGCCTTCAACTCTTCAAGCGACTTTACAACAAGTCCGTTCTCATACAGAGAGGTTTCGCTAAACCATTCGTCAAAATGAACCCGGAAACGACCTAAATCGCGCTTGATTTTGCCAAGTTCCTTCTCTAGTCCATACTCACGGAAAAATGCGGTCCGCTCTTCAGGAGACATGGAGAGCAGGGAGTCACCTTTCTCTGCAACTAGCTCTTTGGCAAATCCCTTAATATCCTCACCATGATAGCCGTCTTCTGGCATCTCAACATCTTGACCGAGCTCTTGCATATAACGGGCTTCAATCGACTTGCACAGGTTCACTACCTGATTACCAGCATCATTAATGTAGTACTCACGTGTAACATCATAACCTGCAAAATCAAGCACATTGCAGAGAGCATCGCCGACAGCTGCACCACGGGCATGTCCTAAATGCAAGCTACCGGTAGGGTTCGCACTAACAAACTCCATCTGAATACGCTGCCCTTGACCTGTATTTACACGTCCGTAATTCTCACCTTCTTGCTGAATGAGTTCAACTACGGGATAGAGGTAGCTCTTGTTCAGCGTAAAGTTAATAAAGCCAGGACCAGCAATCTCTGCTTTTTCAATCGAAGCTTTACCGGTGTCTAGATGTTCTAGAATGGATTCCGCAATCTGGCGCGGATTCTTCTTCGCGATCCGGGTTAATTGCATTGCAGCATTCGTAGCAAGGTCACCGTGCGATTTGTCCTTAGGCACCTCTAACGTAATCGCTGGGAGCTCTTCGCGGGACACAAGCCCTGCCGCGACAGCAGCATCTGCTACCGCTTCAGCAACGAGCTGGTTAATGTGATCGAGTGGATTTAATGTCATGATTCATGGGCCTCCTGAATAGTCAAACTGATGGAAAAGTGTCCCGAAAACTCATCGAACACATATAGATCATACGCCCACGAAGCGCTTCCGGTCATGCCGCTGAGATCGATACTCAGGCTTTTGGTGTGCGTAGACAAATTAAATGAGGTGAAAGGGGAACGATAAAAGCCTGGCAGTTTTTGCCCCAGCTTGAAAGCCTGCTCCGACTGCACCTCACCATGACGAATAATTTTCAAATCATCATGGGTCAACTTCACGGTCGTGCGGGTCTCTCCTTGATACGGCCCCATCTTTGGTTCTTCATAGCGAACATACAACGCACTTCCCTTGGCAATAACCTCGGCGGGAAGTTGCTGCACCGTATTCTCTCCTTCATGAAAGCTTTGAAGACGGATGGTCGCTTGTTTTCGGTCTGACATGATACGTTCCTCTTTTCCTTACCTATTGTATTACTATATCCAGTATGGCACGGCAATTCAAATGAGGATTTCTGCAAATTTCTATAGAATTGCTTATACAGAACCATATATGGATAGAAAATATGTTGTAAATCTTATTTTACATGAAAATAATGAGCCCGTGACAGGTACTTCATTTAGTTATTATATTTCTGATCCCATTGTTCTCTCCATTGTTCCAAGGATATACCGGTTACTTCTTCGAGAGTTCGGCCGTCCAGATCATATGGTCCCCCATCTGCATCTACATCCGGTGAGGATGTGCCTCCAACAACTTTACCATCTACCATCATAATCGATACTTTTGTATGGGTGTTGTACTGTTTATCCAAAGGGTGACCGGAAACGATAAAAGTATACGAAGATATTTCTTTACCAAAATAATTATCAGGTTCGTTCTCCTGTAAGCTCCATGTTTTGATGTACGGTAAATTGCCCGAAGCAGATGCGCCCGAGGAATTCAGACGAGACTGTTCTAATATGTAGGTAGATACTGCTCCTTGATGCTCCTCAATGGTATAACCACGAGACTGAACATAATTAGCAGCTGTCTTCTCATCCTCTGACATCAGTAGATTTCGAGGGATATTTGACCGACTAAGCATGAATATTAGTAACAGAATCAACAAACACATGATGGGTATGATTCTTCTCCAAGGCAAGCCAATCCGCTCCCTCCAACGTTTTCACTAGCCATAACATACCATAAAATTACAGATCAAAGCCGGTTTAACGAAGAAGAAGATTACTCAGTTCCTGCAAAAGAAGGAAAAAAAGCTTGATCCCTGTTGGACCAAGCTATTGTTCTGGTTCTTAGTTTATCTTACTTGAGTCTGTGTTTCACCCAAATAAACCCCTATTTCAGAAAATCCTTCTTCTCTAAAGCGCGATCGACAAGACGAATCTCACTGATCCAGCCATTAAATACACCATCCAGCTTATTCTCATACTGGCTCGCACCTACGATCCATGCCTTATCTACAGAAGCAAGGCCATAAGCTCTAATATCAGGGTTACGTAGCACCTCAACACCATCGATATACATGATCGTTGTAACCCGATCATTTACAATCGCAATATGGTGCCAGTTGTCGTCTAATTCCCATGACCAATTGGTATGCTCGCTGTTATAATTCACCGGAAACGCTGCCCACTGAATTTCACGCAGACTAGAAACAGACATCGTTGCTAAGGGTGCATCCTGATCTCCATTTAATTTACCCGCGTCTTTACCTGTCCCAAGTCGTCCCAATATCCCCATCCAGGAGTGCTTCTCACTCTGGAAATCAGGGCTAAGCTTAATAATGGCTTCTACAGTATATCCGTTCTCAAATGTATTCTTGTTGATCGGTGCATTATCGGATGTCTGCAAGTAAGATCCTTTATCCTGTGTTTTATCGCCGATAAAGCGAATGCCTGAGCGGCTTTTCGGATTTTGAGCATTCCCTTTGGTCCACACCATATCATTAGGCCGGGCTGAACCCTCATCCTTACGGTACAGATCATTACCTTGGTTGGATAAATCACGTACTACTTTAGCTCCGTTGCCTGCAACAGCTTGATGTTCTGAAGCAGCGGAACTCTCAAAACGCCAATGAGCTTGTGTTCCACTTACATTCGGAATTTCTTTCTGTATTTCACTTGCCGGTTGAAATCCAGAGAAGCGCTCTTCAAAGTCCATAGAGATCGTAAAATCATTAAAGTCATCGACGAGTTTTTCCTCATCAAAAACTGTTCTCTCTTCCTCAGACATCCCCTTCACCCATGGAGAGAATGACTCAGCATGGATACGGTTCTTGGCCATATCTAACTCAAGTGTACGCATAAGGCCGTTACCACCGTGAAAAGCACTCTGATAATCCACAACCATCATCACAACATCTTGTCCATAGTCATTCTGCATCACCTTATGTGCGTAACCATGGTGATGCCCGTTAACAGTAAGGAAAATCTGATCATTCTTCTTGATCAGCGTATCCCATAAGTACTGACCATGATCTGTCATGATTGCTTCTTTCTTATCTCCCGAGATGTTAAGAAGCTGATGTGTAAATAGCATTACGGGGTAGGTAGGGTGCTTGTCGATCACACGCTGTGCCCATTTCAAGGATTCTTCGGACGCTCTCCAGTCCAAGAACATGGCGATATACTTCTTGCCTGCTCCTTCAAATATGTAATAAGAATTGAATCCATTCTCCGAGCTACCCCCGAAGCCCGGGATAGACTTCATTCGATTCGTTGAGAAGTATTGCAGGAACGGTTCTTTGGACAAATCACGTTCATTGTCATACTGACTTGGCTTCAAGACATCATGGTTTCCAGCTAGGAATCCGTAAGGAAGCTTTGCTTGATCAAGAACCTTCATCGCTGCATCGGCATTCTTCCACTCATAATCCTCATCAACCCGATCGACTAGATCACCCAGTTGTGAGGTGAATTTAATGTTCTCTTCTTCAGCATGCTCTTTGAGCCACGTTGTTTGCGCCAGGAAAATTTCATTCTTATAGCGCGCGTACTTCTGCGTGTCTGGCAAAATAGCGACTTTGAAGCTACTCTCCTCTGAAGCATTGGATTGTGCTGTTGCTGGGCTAGCGCTTGTCAAAACTCCTGTAATCATCAATGCTGACATCAAGATGGCAAGTGCTCTTCTAAAAGGCCGTTTCATTCTAGCTGTCCCTCCAAAAATTATGATATGGATAATCTTATTATTGGATTGTCACCGGAACATCAAGGGAAATGAAGGTTTGCATTAACTGTGTGTTCAGATGGGCGCAACAAAAAAACAAGCATCCCCCGATAGCCAAAGCTTAGAGAAGGGATGCTTGTTTTTTAAAGGTTCTTAACGGTCTTAAAAGGTTTCACGCTCAGCGCCCAGCGAAGCAGGGAGATGAGCCGTGTACGATCTTAAAGATTAGCAGAACCAAGCGATAGCTGGTAAGGCAACCTCTCGTATGAAGGTCACCGATGGCGATCCCAAAGGGAAGCCAAGGAATGACCGGTTCTACGCACTCCCATACTTCTCTCCACCAACTGAACGCCAACCGCCAAAATTTCGGGAGTCCAGAGGGCGGAGCTCTCTGGGGCCCTCCCTGGCAAGGGAGGGTTTGGGAGGGTCGAAATCATTTATTTTACAAACCCCAACAACATCTCACGAATCAGCTTCGCTGCCACGATTTGTGTCTGCTCGGTCGGATCATAAACAGGAGCCACTTCAACCAGATCACAGCCAACAACATTCACGTCAGAGTTTGCAATCAGATGTACAGCCTCTAACAACTCCTTCGATGTAATACCACCCGCTTCAGCCGTACCCGTACCTGGTGCAGCAGAAGGATCCAGTACATCGATATCAATCGTTACGTAAACCGGACGATTGCCCATCTTAGGAAGTGCCTCTTTAAGCGGAGCAGCTACCTCGAATGGATAGAAGTTAATGTTCTGCTTTCCGAACTGGAACTCTTCACGGGAGCCCGAACGAATACCGAACTGATAAATGTTCTTTCCGCCCATAATTTCAGCAGCTTTACGTACCGGCGTAGAGTGGGACAAAGGCTCTCCCTCATAATGTTCACGCAGGTCAGCATGCGCATCAATATGAATCAGTAAAAGATCTGGGTATTTCTCGTGCATCTTCTGGATGATTGGCCAAGTAACCAAATGTTCGCCACCAAGACCGATTGGGAATTTATCATCATCCAAAAGCTTGCCTACATACTCTCCGATGACTTCTAGGCTGCGGCCTGCGTTACCAAATGGCAACATTAGATCACCAGCATCGAAGTAAGTCATATCTTCAATGCTCTTGTCTAGGTAAGGGCTGTACTCTTCAAGCCCTACGGATGCTTGACGAATCCGGGAAGGTCCAAAACGGGAGCCGGGACGGAAACTTACTGTAAAGTCCATCGGCATGCCGTAAATAACGGCTTTGGAATTCTTGTAATCGTCGGAGCTACAAATAAATACGTTGCCGGAATAAGCTTGATCCAGTTTCATTCGTTAATCGCTCCTCCTTACTTCACTAAGTCTTCTACGAATTTAGGCAATACGAAAGCTGCTTTATGCAAGCGAGGTGAATAGTATTTCGTATCCATTTCATCGATTGTCGACTCGTCCACTTCAAGCGGATCATATTTTTTGCTACCCATTGTGAAAGTCCAAAGACCACTTGGGTAAGTCGGAATGTTCGCACCATATACACGTACGATCGGGAAAATCTCCTTCACGTCCTTGTTCACCTGCTGGATCAAGTCCGCTTTGAACCAAGGATTATCTGTCTGTGCAACAAAAATCCCGTCCTCTTTCAACGCTTCGAAAATGCCTTGATAGAAGCCGCGCTCAAACAAAGGAGCAGCCGGGCCTACAGGCTCGGTAGAGTCTACCATAATGACATCGTATTCATTCTTGTGTTCAATAATATGCATATATCCATCGTTAACCAGCACTTCTACCTTAGGATCATCCAGTTTACCAGCAATCTCCGGCAGGTACTGTTTCGAATATTCAATAACTTTGCCATCAATTTCAACGAGAACGGCCTTCTCCACTCCAGGATGCTTGATGACTTCACGAATCACACCGCCGTCTCCACCGCCCACAACGAGCACTTTCTTCGGATTTGGATGCGTGTTCAGTGCGGGGTGAGCGACCATCTCATGATAGACGAATTCGTCTTTAATCGTAGTCATGACCATTCCGTCCAGGACGAGCATGCGTCCAAATTCTTCGGTATCGATCATATCCAGTTGTTGAAACTCCGTCTTCTCATGTACAAACGTTTCCCGTATTTTCGCCGTAATGCCGAAAGTCGGCGTTTGTTTCTCCGTGTACCATAATTCCATCGTCTCTACCTTCTTTCCGCTAGAATAATGTTCAGCCGTCCAGATCCAATCCGTAAAACTTTATTCGGGCAGATGCCGAGTTTCACATCTTTTTCTATTGTACCAAACAAATTGTATAATAACACAGTACCTGCGATGTTTGCGACCCCTGCGGCACAAGCAATTACATGAAATTTTCGCCCTACTTTTTATGCACTATTTGCGGTGTTTTCATTGTTTGTGTGGTCAAAACGTGGTCATTGTGGTCATTATCAAATTGAACATCCTTGAGTGCAGCTCGATATGCGAAATCTATTGCCTCTCTCGTCTGTCTTATAAAGGTGTTTTCTAATTCATATTGTAAGATCCGATCCTGAGATACTGGTGATAATTCATTCATGAAATCATTATAAAGACATTCTGGAACTTTGAAGAAAGAATCACAAATTTCTGCGGTTCTTTTATCGATAAGAATACTAACGTACTCAATCTTCATGCGCCTTGCCTCCTAGTTGTCGGGTGTGTTGTTTGACACTTTTAGCTCGTGTTACAATTTACTCTAGCATCTACAAATCGACTAGCATCTTCTGAAAGGAGAATATATGTAATTGAAACACATCTCCCGTGGGAGATGCTTGCTGCTCTACTGGATTAAACAAAAGGGTTGGACTCAGGCGGAATATGCCAGGAGATCCGGGACACACCCTCGTATTGTCTCTCATTTTTGTAACAACGAATTAGTAATGAAGCCTGAAGATGAATACTTGGCTTCTTTATTATTAGGCTGTCGCATGGAGGACTTACACGAATTTAGTGTTATCGAAGTAGAGGAGTAAGCGATGCGGATATTCCGCTCTCCCCCGGGGATTTCCGGAGTAATATACTCCGGAAATATTTAACACAAATCTTTTATGTTTTCCTTTCTACTACTATCCACCCGGCTCCCTGTAGACCTATATTGCTCTTTTCGGCATAATAATGTCTCTTTCCATCTACTGTATTTAAATCTACAAAGCAAGGCGATTTTAAAAGCCTCAGATTTTCCATGATTACACCTTTAGCTTCTCTTACATTTTTAACAGATTGACAATCAATAAAAACAGTTTCCACGATGTCACCCCTCTGGTTGATATTACCTATTATAATAATACGAACTTATGTTCCCATCAAGAGTTTTTTTCATATTTATGTATGTCGAATGTTTGCTGATATAGAACAAAGACCCTGCCAGTACATATCAGCAGAATCTTTATGTTGCTTACCGGATCATCAATCCGGATAGCTTCCCTATATTTATTTGCTCTGTGCAATCTTCTTCGACTGGATCAGGAATAGCCTCATTATGTATGATCGTCACTTTAGCTGATGTAGTGACACCACTGATTGAAAGAAAATAACTTCTAAGTGCCTCCTTCATGTGATAGTTCTGATCACCCTTCGGTAGTGATTGAATGGCTTCCCAAATCGCATCATCGCGCTTACCGAAATACAGTAGCTTCGTCCGGCTTTCAGCCATCTTATTTCCCCCTCAAAAGCTTTTTAATGATCTCATCATAACCAAGGACTTGAGCATCCTGAGCATTCTCCATGATAGAGCAATAATGTTTCTTGAATTTCAGAAGATGCAGCTTTACACGTTCAGCGGTACCGCCTCCAAATACAACCTCATCGAGGTCATCCAGGAACGCGCTGCTGTATTTATCGATAAGATCAGTCCAAACACTTTTGGCGTACTCGTCAAAGGATTCAATGACATATGGCTTCTCTGTAATACACTCAAAATACTTCCCTTTATCCACGTCTTGCCTTGGCACACCAACATCCAACAGCTCATCTACGTGATAGTATTTATAGTCTGTTTTATATTCCAGGTTAACTGCATCCGCAATCTTTTTATATGCACTTTGAATACCAAGTTCGCGAGATGTTTTTACGGTCAAAGCATCGATCTCACCACCACTGATGGGCAGATAGTTTATCGTCTTAAATCCCAAATCAGTAATGAGGACACGTTTACTCATGATGTCACTACCACGAACCTTAACAAGCGTGTAGTATGTCCCTAGCCCCTGCGATACTATGATAGCCTGATCTACTTTAATAGAAAGCTTTGTTCCATTTAGAATAACTTCGTGGACACCCTCAAAGATCGCCTTTACTTCTTCTGCCTCATCTAGATTTTGATAGGGTAGCCCTGTAATCACTGTGACACCACCGTCATTATCCTGGTGCCTCTTTGCCAATGAATACATCGCCAGAACCTTATATGCTTCCTCTTTCGCTCGGCTCACGGTCTCATTGGCTACGATAGGTTTACGACCGAGCTTGTACACATCATCCCCTACAACGTAGGATACACCGTCAATAACAATTACATCAGCAGCGACAGAGTTACCCATGTCAATTGAGTCCCCCAAGCGTCCAACGACTGAACGAAACTTGTTCACTTTACCTTTTAAGTCAACTTCCTTCACTAGACCATAACCGATATCAGTAGGACGTACATTTTTCATAATAAACACTCTCCTAATTTTTTATATAACTCTCTATATAACTTTCTATATAAAATCGCCTGCCAAGGCGCTGAAAACACTAGGATTCATATAAGTTTCTATATAAATTTCTATATAAAATAACTAAATAAAGCCGCCGTTATTCCATATACTCAGTTGTTACGTTTAGCTTTCCATTGCTTTATTGCGTCTTCATAGCAAAACCGAAAGTATCCAACTGGGTTCTGCAGATCGAGCTTCATAACCACACCCTGCATTGTGACTGCACACGCTCGGTCGAAATATAACTCTGTGGCAAGTTGGACAACTTCCGGATCAAGTTGATTTGGGAACTGATTGACCAACATCGTGTACATCTCGTCAATGTACCAGGAACCGATTGGAGTATTGTTGAGTACATAACAATTCTTTGAAGCATGATTCCTCAAGGCTTGATACACGCTTGTGTGAAGTGATGCGTCAGCATCGCCCATACAATCATTCAAGTTATTTGAATTATTAAAAGATTTAAATATATTATTGGGTTCAATTTTTGAACCGCCCTCCGGTTCATTTTTTGAACCGATATTATTGGATTTCTCAAGCGGTTCATTTTTTGAACCGCTCAAATCTGATGATCTCAACATTGCCGATTTCTTTCCCCCTGCCTTTCCTCGATCACGATTAACTGAATCCCATTCCGTAGCATAGTCGCGAATCTTGTTTAGCGGACGCGTGGCAAGCTCGTAACTATTCTGCGGATAGGAGTATACAACAATCGTCATGAAACCATCACGCTCCTTAAAATCAATAAACCCGTAATTCCATAAAGGTGGAATGACTTTTGAATAAAACGTCCCCTTCGACAGCCCTAGACGCTCACACAGCTTTGTTAGCGATGCTTCAAATCGCTGGGACTCAGTACGATCCGCGTAAGTATAAAACTTAAGCCACGCTATGTACGCTTGATGACCAAGTTTGTTTATCCAGTCATCCATAGCAATAAAATGCTGGATTGGTAGGGATAGTTCGCTGCGGTCTCTTTTCCCTGCAACCTCAAAGGTGACTTTAGTATTTGTAGACAACAGAATATCTCCCTTCTAAAATACTTTGTTCTTATTTTCAAACATGTTGTTCGACTTGTTGAACATAATATAAATTAAATAAAACATAGTGTCAATAGTTATCGAACATTTTGTTTTTGTTGTGGAATATAATATTTGATTTATGATATAATTCTTTCAATAGCTCGTTTGCAGGAGGTAACGTTAAATGCTTAAGCCTAGTTATAAGCCGTTAGATATCACATTGATCAAACGCGATAAAAATAAAAGCTATTTAAGAAATAAGCTGGGAATATCTTCGTCCACATTAGCAAACATGAGCAGCGGAAAATTTGTAGCAATGAGTGTCCTTGCGAAAATCTGTGAGGATTTAAATTGCAGGATTGAAGAAGTCGTGGAATTTATTGAAGTGGATGGAAACGAAAAAGAACAAGATTTCTCAGAATAAAAAATAGGCTCCGCCAGCAATTAGCCAGCAGAGCCTTTTGAAATTCTCAAGCGCTTGGGAATCCAGTTGAGAGGTGTAGAATATCATGAAATTCGGAATGCGTAGACCCAGTTTAAAGAAACGTATATCTGCAAGGACTAGCATAAAAAGACAGATAGTACATCGTGCCGGATTAAAAATGCCTCGTGGTTACGGCTGGCTTAGAAATCCAAAGAAAGCTGTTTACAATAAAGTTTATAATCGGACCACATTTGATATATTTAAGCTAATAAAAAAGCTATTCAAATAACGAAAAAAAGGACTTACTTAGAGTACTCTTTCAGTAACCTTGCTAACTCAGACATATACTTAGTCAACTGCACACTGATCTCCGCCCGCATTACATCACGAGTCATACCAAACTTATCCTCATAACCACGGCAATAATAATGATGGTAGATAACAAAATCAGATTGTTCTTCGTTTAAAATCTTGATATTCCGTTTCTTAAGTTCAAGCTTTATGCCCCTCATGTCCTGCTTTATCTGTTCAAGGATCTTCTGACTGGCAAGGACGTATAAGCGTTTCATGATATTGGTGGAGTATGTAGCTTCATCAATACTTTTCTGGACCATCTTCTCCATATGTGGCAGCAGAATATAATCACGGATCATGGTGCGTTCTTCGATTGTTATCTTATTATTGTTAGGATACATTGTGTTCACCTACGGGTTTTGATGCCAGTATATTCATTTCATTAAATACACGAAGTTCACCAGACTTCAGACAGTTCGCTTTTACTCTCCCCTGTCTTACCCCTAATACCTCAATCCTACGCTGTGTGATGTTCCCTTTTCGATCCATATAAATGATTTCAACAATTCGTCCTATGTACTTCTTCATCATGATCGCCTCCACGAATAGGAACATTTGTTTGTATTATAAACGAACGTTTGTTCTAAAATCAATAATAAAAAGGAAATCTTGCGTGTTTGCAGAATAATCGACAAAAGGGGAAATGACAGGAGGTTGTTACTTTTGTGGAGAAAAGAAATACAAGTGGCGATGAATAAGAAACAGTCAATTATCATAAGACTGCTTAACGGTGAGATATTAAAAGGAATACCAGAGAGCCTTACAGAACGACTAAAGCTACGGTGTGAGGATGGAACTGTATGGGTGCCTGTGGAAGATATAAAACACGTGAGTAGATTGATTGAGTTCGAGAAAGGAGTAAGGTAATGGCATCATCCCATGTTCGTATAGGTCGCATTCAAGAAGAAATTAATATAATTCTTAGAGAAGCAGAAGAAGCTGACCGTTTCCGCTCAAAGTATGCTGCCGAGGGCGATGAAGCAAAGAAGATTTATTGGGAAGCACGATACGAATGTTGCACCAGTATAGCTAACAGGTTGCTAGTAAATTTCAATATTATCACTTAGGCAAAAGACACCCTACCAGCACATAACTGATAGGGTCTTTCGATTCACCTAACTTCCTTTTCTCTCAATATTACATAGTAATATTTTCCTATATCTGATAGACTGGATTTGTTTATTATTTACATCTATAGGGGGATTTATCTTGAAGAAACCAATTTATAAAAGAGTTTGGTTCTGGGTCATTGCAGCATTTATTGTATTCGGTGCTATAGGAGCAAACGGAAACGACAAGGAACCTACTCCGGTCGCAGATAACAGTAGCACCAATAATGTCGATACTACTCAATCCAAATCGGATGAAAAGGGCAAAGAAAAAGAGAAAGCTGAGGAAAAAGAAGAAGTTAAACAAGAAGTGAAAGAAGTAAAAGAAGTAAAAGAGGTTATTGAGGAAGTAAAAGAGGATATTGTCCCTAGGGAACATAAATCAGCATTAATTAAAGCGGAAATGTATGCAAAAACCATGAGTATGTCAAAGGCAGGTATTTACGATCAATTAACTTCTGAATACGGTGAGGCCTTCCCTAAAGAAGCTGCTCAATACGCTATCGATAACATTGAATTTGACTGGAAAGAAGCTGCATTAAAAAAAGCACAATCGTATGCGGAATCTATGAGTATGTCCGACTCGGCTATATATGATCAATTGATCTCAGAATATGGCGAAAAGTTTACTAAAGAAGAAGCGCAATACGCGATTGATAATTTAGAATAAAAAAATAGACCCTACCAGCACTTAATGGTAGGGTCTTCGTGTTACTTCGATAGGCTATTTATAACTCGACTCAGTACAATCGCCATTTCTTCACGAGTGATAGGTGCACCAGGACGGGTACCGTCAAAGTACTTCTTCTCCGACATGTCTTTCCAGACTACTTCAGCCCATGGACTAACTTTGTTAATGTCGCGTTCCGTGTTCTCCATCTTTGCTCCCTCCTTAGATTTTAGTCCCAAATACTTTGCAATCCCCTTAACATGACCATCAATTAAGGCGTTAATAACTTCTATTCGTTTTAATCGTTCAGCGTCAGTTGCCACATCAATAAATAAGTTCTCGGTGAGTACTGCTGGCATTTTACTTTCACGGACCATATGAAGGTTTGCGGCTTTCTGCTTCCGATCAATAACCCCAAACGGTTTCAGGGCTGTCATGATCTCGGTATGAAGTACGTTCTGAAGCGTAACGGAAGCAGTCTGAGGATTGGTATATCGAAAACTCTCAAATCCTCCTGCACCGCCAGCTCCATTACAGTGGATAGAAACTAGAATATCAGCTCCGGCCTTGTTAGCAGCTTTGGTACGCTCGTCAAGTTCAACAAAGATATCGGTTGATCTTGTAAGCATCACCTGTACACCTTCATACTCAGATTCCAGTCTCTTTTTAACGTTTAGAGAGATATTGAGTACAATGTCTTTCTCCTTTAGTCCATTATCTACCTTACCCGGATCTTTACCACCGTGCCCTGCATCAATCCATACTTTCATTATTGATCAGCTCCAATCTTGGCCTGTTTAACAATCTGATGACCAAACACCGCAAATGAACCGGATAGAATACCTTGTATAAGCGACTCTGCGCTCCAACCAAGCAGCCATACCGTAAACATTACGGCCAGTACCACAACGATATATACAATGCTCCAATCCGGTACCTTTGGTGTTTTCTTTAAGATATAGCCAATCACCCAACATGCCGCGACAACAATAATCAAACGTGGATCAATCATTTCAAAAATCAGGTTCCATTCCATATACATTCATCCTCTTTTCTAATTAATTAAGTAAGTGCAGATAGTTTAATTCCCGCCCATATAAGTGCAGGGATACCTACAGCAACACCGCCGATTATAGCCCCGTAAAATGTACGCTTAAACCATTTTTGGTCTTCCTTTTGTGTGTTTTGTTCTGCAACTGCTGCTTGCGCCGTTCTCAATGCTTCTTCCGCTATTTCCTTTGCCGTTTGAAGTAGATCAAGCCTATGATGGGCAGATTTTGCAGACTGGTCAGCACTACGCGCAGTTTCTCTCACTGTCTCTACGGCTGCCGCTAGTGTTGGAACAATTTCTAATGTCTTCTCGATCCTTGCAAGTTGTATTTGTATATCAACGAGAAGCTTCGAATTGTCGTCTTGCATGTCACTCACCCTTTCCGGTGTCATCTCTTCCCCCCCTGTCTAATAAAAGAAGCCCCCGGACCACCCAAGGGCATAAAAAAACGTATTTTGGCATTGATGTGTATTTACAAGGTTTGACCAAAGTCATAACCAAGAGCTTCCAGATCGGCACGAACCAATTCTTTAACTGTTTCGGGTACCTGTTCAAATTCGCGGCGGCCTGCGAGGATTAATGCGACATAGGTAGATGCGAAAATTTGCAGATTCATAATATCACCTCCTCTCAAGAACAGACCAAGAAGACATAAAAAAAGCCGTTCCCGCAGCCTACGCATTGGACTCAGCTTTTAACTCGTCATATTCTTTTCGGATCTCCTCTGGCACACTAGCTTCTTCTCTGCGGCCAGATTTGACCAGATCTAGGTAAATCTTCGCCATAGCTTTCTTATCCATATTACAGGCCTCCTGTCAGCATCATCTCAAAGAGTGAAGCGATGGCTTCTTTGTTATCGAGGTCAGCGGCTTTTAGTTGCGCCACTTGTTCAGTGAGTGGAAGCTGATAAATGGGCGGCGCTTCTGGGGTGTCTGGGTCCGGATAAGAGAATTCGAGTGAGAGTGTATCGGGATTAACGCGATAACTAATTGACTCTTCGAAGTCCCGTGCGTATTGTCCTATCTCTAATTCCAATAATATAACCTCATTTTCGTCTCTTCCATGTAAAGATTTAAAAGCACGGAAGTCATCCTCGACAGTGGGTTTTATATAATAATCCATCACAAACGGCTCGCCCGTATCAGCTAAAACTTGGCCAGTCACTTTGTCTGCATATATTCGTCTATTAATTTGCTTCAATGTTACTCAGCCCCTTTCCCATACATAAATTCTTCCCACACCACCATCTAGAGAATTAAGCCTACTGACAAAGCCAGTGTTCGTTGGACTTAAAAACGTGGGTGCGGCTGAATTGTTTCCGGAAGTAATATAGGTTCCTCTAACTGGGTCATATACAACCGTCTGGTACCACTGATAATTAGTGCTCATGCTAAGGACTAACCCCCAGTTAAATCCTACATTCACACTCATGTCACCCGTAGAGGTCCTCTCCATATAATAGAATTTCTTACCTTCCATCAATGACCCATTAACACCGAATATATTAACACCTGATCTTATGTTGCCTGCTAAAAGATCAGGATCTCCAAGAATCGTTATCGCTGACGAATAATATCCTGCATCCTTCGTTTGATTTGCTGTCCCCGGTGTTACTGTGCCACCAGCACCTCGCGCTGGTATATTCCCCGTTATTGGACCACTTGCGTTTGAAGCAGTTTTTCCTGCCAATAAATCTGCCGCTGTTGCGTTTCCAGTTGCTCGGATTATAGCCGCCATCTTCGGAATCAACTGCTCCCATGACTCATTCGTGGATGCCGACACGCCTATGGAATTGAGCGCGGCAACCACTTCCACTTTACGATCAATTCCAGCTTGCTTTCCCGCCTGAGCTTCTTTCATGACAAGGCCTAGCGCCTTTTCGGTCGGCGCAAAATTCTCGCGTATCCCGTTTGTTTCATTAGATAGCTGCACCTTACCTTTTACCGTAAGGGATGCATCCGGAATATCTGCATTTCCAATTTCCACTCTCAGTTCATCCGCTACAGAATCAACATAGCTTTTTTCAACCGCTTTCTCCTGAAATTCCTTCAGGGCCAGATACATCCAGTTCATGAACCAATTAAACCACTGCGCTGGTGGCTTCATGCCAGGCTGGAATCCGGTCTTTTTTTGCGTTTCAGAAGGTTCTACACCAGGTTCATGCCATTCTGGTAATTTTCGCTCAAACGCCACAATGTGGCCCCCTTTCTAAATCGGTAAATCTGTGTTTGTTCCTGCTTCGTATACAGCACCAAGACCACCGCCAATTGAATCATCATTAATGTCACCCAATCCGGCTGCTAGATCATAAGATTCCGGAAGTCCTCCGAATTCGAACGTGCCCTGAAGCTCAATACTCTGGACACTTACCCCTGCCGCCACCGTCTTTGAAATGATCTGTACGAACTGATTCAGCTCAATGCCAGAAGAAGCCAGTCTTTCAAGCGGAAGACGCATCAGGGATATTGCAGCCGGCTCCGGATCAAGGGAGTCATGGAACTTCTGCTGTATCTTAATATCCGAATAACTGGCACCCACAGCCAAAGCGATAACCCTAATAATCGTGTTTACGTCCCCTTTGCTTAGATTCCGGGCAATCTTGGACTTGATCATGATCCGGTAAACATCATCAGAAGCCGCACCGCGTTTCTGTCCAACGTTACCGCCGATCAGATCCAGCGTTGTACCCTTGGCCTCATCAATGTCACGCCACAACTCGATTTTTTCAAAATCCTGTTTTAACTCATTCATCGGTTCGCTAACAATTCGAAGAAGTTTTCCAATGTTGCTGTCTGGATCTTTCGTGAAAACATCCGTTAACTTCCGGATTAAATCAGCTGCTGAAATCATCTGTTACCACCTCAATCCAATCCGCTGCCGTCTGTGCAACTTGGAATACATCGATTGGAATATTTCCGGCCGTGAATATCTCCCCATCCTTTGACATCTCTAAGGACACATCCTCAACCCCGGCAATCTTGTAGATGGTAGATACCAGACGCATCAGGATAACGTCATCATTCATGGACAATCCTGCATACACTGTTCCATCCGCATCTGTACCGCCAATAAACTGTACAAGAGCTGAAACCACCTGACTGTCACCGTCTGCCGGGTATGCTGCTGTTTTAAATATGTTAACTTTGATATGGATCGGAACCACCTCAGCACGCGAAAAAGATACAGGCTGATTATTTCCACTCAAATCCTTTAGAACTACCGTTGTATCCCCATAGGATTCAATTCCAGCCGATCCGACTTCAAAAATAGCTGAGGCAATGTCTGCATCTTTTCCGCCAAGCACATAAGACTGATACGACTTGGGAGGTCTTCCGGCTGAGTCTATATCCATGGTGTTATTAATAATGACCGCAGCAGCCCGAACACCTGCCACGCGCAGGATGGAACCTCGGATGCTATCCCCCGTTGCCGATCCACCACCAGCAACAGAAAGAGCAAACAGCTCCCGAAATTCCGAGTCAGTCTGCTTGGACCGTCCACCTGACGTTGCAACTGTATTGGTTACTGCAGTAATATCCGGATTAGGATTCACAATGACCGTTATAAGTCCTGCATCTACATTGCCGCTTGTACCTGACTCCATAGCCTCAATAGGCACGGTTGCTTTTCCTAAGGAATCAAATACAGCCGGGTCAAGTGTCTCAAACTGTATACCTCCTTCCGTAGCAATGAGGAATCCTTCTGCTTGTGTGTACCCTGGTGTACCCGTAAGCGTCACGGTACCCACTGCGAATTGATCCAGAACACGGGTTGCCCCCACGTATGGGCCAAGCCGATCCAAGCTTTTCCCTTCTGCGGTGTTCACATATCCACTGTAATAAACATTTTCAGCAAGAGCATGAACGATGGATAAGAACCAGGCAAAAAGCCGCAGGATGATACCCAGCGGCGATTTTTCAGACGTATTTACTTTTTCTCCCCATGCTTCCCTGGCCTTGTCCTCCATTTCTTCGAACAAATCCGCAAACCGTTTCCGTTTAAACCCCGTTTCATCCAACACCGATTTTCACCCCCTCTTGCTCCACGACTTCCCCGTTTGTGCCAGTAGCTAGGAAAGCAACCGTCATAACCCTAGATTTTCGGTCCATGCTGAAGGTGATTTCCTCCACGCTCTCAATACGATCATCTTCAAGCAATGCCCGATTCAGCTCGTCACGCATTTCCTCTTCGTTGACATCTTTCCCAGTAAACAGATCGAAATCAATTCCTAAATCCGGATTTAAGAACCACTCTCCTGTCCTGGTGCCAAGAGATATGGCACAGCACTGGGCCAGCTCTTCTGTATCCTCCACTACAAGCAATTCACCAGAATCATCAAATTGAAGATCTCCATCCATTAGCTTGAGAGACTGCATCCAAATACCCCCACAATAACAGCGTCATTCCGATCATGTGCCCGGTCCGTATCCGGTGAAGCAACAGAGCCAGTTAAGGCGTTCCGAATTTCATTGTCCGCAAATTGAACCATGACAACATCACCCGAATGAAGAGACGGCTTATATTCCTTTTCAACCCCGTCAACCTTGAACCTCTGGCCCAGTGCCTGAACATTCAAAATCATGGCCGGGTCATCCGGTGTCGTCCGGATCAGCGGCTGCACATCTGCCGTACATGTTGCCTCATCAAACTTGATGACCTTACATGGCGTTCCGCAGTGGATTTCAGACATGGCCTTTTCAATTAGCGACTGAAGCAGTTTAGACATGGCTGCAGCCGGATCTAATTTGCTCAAATAATCGCCTCCATATCTGTTTTAAAGTCACCTGTTCTTGAAAAGGTGTGGGAACCACTCCGAACATGTAGCCTGCCGGAAAAGGCGCGGCTTTTAAGATCGATTGCCGAAGCCGTTGTAATCCGGTATTGCAGTTGAGATGAAATGTTATAACCTTTAGCACCACTCTGTTCAAATGCTGCAGGTGTGCCGATCAGCCCCGTATCCGAATTGAGCTTAAACAGTTCATCAGCTCCGCGGCGTAAACTCCGAATGTACAGCTTGCCTTTGTTGATATAGCAATTTGTTCCGCAGTCCTTACACACCTTCGCAATAATGTCCGTTACTGCACCCTTGGCGCTGTAGCCGTCTTGATATCGGTAATCTTGATTCAATTCCATCTGAGCGATTGGCAATCCTATATATGATGCCATCTGCTTAATAATTGCACTTCCGAGTGTGTTTTTGGCATAGGCAATTTCCTTAACCTGGCGCTTGGATAGGTCCACGCCATCAAGTACACGAATGGTTGTAATCTTATCTACGCCTGCCCATGCCGTGAGCACATTTGATATATAACCGTGCAAGATAACACCGATATCACCTTTGTATCCGGCATTGACCATTAGCGCCTTGTCACGCTTAATGTTGTTCAGCGTTGTATCCGAGAGGTTCCAGATTTTAATTTCAGCCTCATTCGGTAATGGGTCATTATCAAACGGAATGCTTCCTTCAATGTTGTAATTGTCCATTGAAAACTTCATACCCTCCGTCATGACCTCAACCACACGGCCAAAGTTATTCTTCATCCTCATCACCTTCAATCAAATATAAAAAGACGCTCTCAGAGAGCGTCCTCCAATTCACTATACTTTCTGTTTCGGATTGATCATAAGGAACGATCGGGACCCTAGGAAACCGATTATCCATTACGTCATAAAACAAGGTCGAACCGTAAACCAATTTTTCTCCATTAACCAAGACTTCGCCGTCCTTTTCTAAATTCAAAGTGAAAAAATCGAACTGCTCATTATAATGCACTTCAAATGTGAAAACCTCTTCCTCAAGCGAAATATCAAAACGGTAGGGAATCAGATTCTTTTCAATGTCGATGTAATCCATAATACCTCCCTATGCCCATGGGCTTCCCGGTTTAAATTTTACTTTTTGAACAGGTGCTTTGGTTTTCTTGGTCTTTGACGATTTAGCTTTCTCTTTCTTTGTCTTGGACTTGGAACTGGTTTTCTTTGTCTTCTTCGTCTTTTTACTAGACTTGGTTTGCTTGGTGCCTGAATTGACGATTTTGACCGTTTGCGCCTTAACTGGTGTTGGCAGTTTGGCTGAATACGATGACGTGGCAATCCGTACTTCTGTCATCGTGAAGGATACCGTGTATCCATTGGCGATCTTGTTTGTGTGCGTAGTTGCCAACCCGGATATGATTCCCGTGAAAGCGATGCGACCAACGTACTTTACAATTTGACCGGAGTCGGACGCTTTTTTTAGATACGCAAGTACCTTGGAAACATCCGATCCGGCAACCACGCCTGTAATCCCCATCGTCCTAGCTTTCCGCTGTACATGGTCCGTCATGTCAATGTCTTTTTCTACAGGCTGAGTGGTGATGTCTACATCAAAGGTCGGGCTTTCTTGCTCAACTAAAATATAATGTCCACCGATTTTAGCCATTAGATTCCCTCCAATTCCGGAGCTTGTAACCCCATACGCCGGAATGCTTCTTCAAGTATGGCTTGAACCTGACGTTTGACCTCAGTTGCAACGTCCGAAGCAACAGAATCAGAAGATCCATCGGCCTTAATGTCAATATTGATATCAAATTTAAATGCTGCCCCCTGTGATGAGCCAGCCTCAGGATAACGTGCAGGAGGGAGACTTTTCGCAGCCGCTAAAGCTGGTTTTCCATTTGCGCCAGGAATAATCTCTTCTGTAACATCAGCGGATGCGGCTGATACTCGGCCCTGTGTGTCTTCGATCCCTCGGGCCAAACCTTCACCCGTGAAGAAACCAACTTCCATCATGACACGTGACGGTGAGTGAATGCCCAAAATGCCCTTGATCTTATCTGTGATGCTGTTACCGATTTCTTTCACTTTATCGACAACCGCATTTGCCATACTGCCGATACCGTTAACCATACCTTCGATGATGTTTTTACCAATATCAAAGAGATTAATCCCCGAAAGAAACCCTGTAATTCGATCCCAAATAGACTTGATCCCATCCCACATTGAAGTGGCTTTCGTTTTGACGGCAGTCACCAATCCAGTGAACATATTCTTGATGAAATTCCCAATCGATTGGAAAATTGATACCGTTCCAGCTTTGAGCGCTTGCCACTTAGAGACCAGCCATTCTTTAATAGCTCCCCAGTTTTCAAATACAACGATAGCCGCAACAATAACCGCGATAATAGCAGTAACAACCCATGTAATTGGATTCGCAAGGAACGCCGCATTCATGGCCCATTGTGCCGCTGTCATGGCCCAAGTAGCTGCAGTTGAAATAACCATAGCTACCTTTTGTACCGTCCAAGCAATCGTAGTCGCTGTAATGGAAGCTACAACGGCCCAACCTTGGAATACATAACGGGCCATCGCACCAATCATTTGTCCCGTCATGACTGCTGCATTCGCCGCAATTTGGATCTTGGATAACAAGAAAGCCGCCGCTATTTTACCCCCGGCAATCGTTCCTTGTATGCCCGAACGTATGAGTGACGGGATTAAGATAGCCGAGATGACGGAAGCAATGGTGATGATTGTGCCTTTATTATCCTTAATCGCTTCTGTGAAGCTTCGGAATGCTTCTACGCCCTGATCCTTAAACTCAAGAATCTTGGGAACGAACTCATTGAATCTGTCATAGACATACGAAACAGCCTTACCAGTCCAATCCAATGCCGCGCCTATTCCATCCCCGATTGCATTACCAACCGCCTCAATCTGTGGTTTGTGATCGGCCATCCACTGCCCAAACTGATTAAAATACGGAAGAAGCTTTTGACCAATCGGAATCAAAATACTGGTTTCAATCTGTCGCCCGAACATGGCAAAGGCTTCCCCTGGCTTCTCAAACTTGATCTTGTTCAGCTCTGCCATGGCCTCACCTGCTGAATTGAACTGACTGGTTGCTCTACCCATGCCCTCAATTACGGTGGATTCCAAGTCCTCAAATTGTGTGCCAAGCAAAGATACCCCGATTTGATTTTTAAGTACCGGGTCTTCCACGTCAGAAATCATCTGTATGATCTGGCTGAATGCTGCCTTTGCCTGTGGCCCACCTTTGGCAAAGGTATGCATCATCGTATCCGCATTAAGCCCCAGCATTTCAAACGCTTCAATCGATGTCTTACTCCCGTCCTTGGCTCGGATGTTAAATTCCTTCACTGCATCCCCGACTTTATCCAGCTGGAAAACACCTTCTGCCGAACCGGCTGCAAAGACATCGAACATTTCTTCTGCTGAGAATCCCAAGGACTTAAATTGGTTGGCGTACTCATTCGCACTGTCCATCAGCTCATCCGACTTGTTCAAACCCTTCTGAGCGCCTTGCGCAAGCAAATCATATGCCTGCTCCGATGTGATACCGAACTGTTTCATCATGGTATCAACCGATTTTATAGACTCGTTAATCTCGAACCCAAAGGCATCCCGTAACAGTAATGCACTCTGCGTTGTACTCTCCAACTGATCTCCGGTTTGCCCGGTTACTTGCTGGACTGTAGAAATGGCGCTCCCTAGGTCGTTCCAATCCTCACCAAAGTTCTGTGAGTATAAATTTTTGGCGATGCCTCTTGTCGCTTCCATCTGATCGGCGGCCATGCCCGTTGCACTCTGGATATCAGACATGGACTTCTCAAATTCAGAAGCAGCAGCAATACCAGCAATACCAAGCCCGGACATTGCGACTACACCAGCAGCACCCAAGCCGACTACGCCTTTGGTCAGGTTGGAAATTTTTTTGTTACCTTCGTCCAGACCTTTGGTGTTCAGCTTGAAACCTACGGCAAACATGAGGTTACCAATAATACCGCCTGCCACCTCAAATCACCCCATTTAAAAACAAAAAGCGCCCCACAGGGACGCTAATTCTTTTTCGATTGCTTATTCATTTGTTCAAGATGGATATCGAGTGCCGCATTTGCTTCCGCTAAATCATCAGCGTCCATCTTGTCCAGTTCGCTATACGTAATCGACATATCTGACAGTAAAATTCTCCATAGTTGCCAGTTTTTTTGTGCCCGTTCTCGTGCCTGTGATTTACTCAGCGCCATTGGACTCTTCCTCGGCTTCATCCGGTTCATCGTTACCTGAAATGAATGCGTAGGCCGCACCGACAACCTCACCAAGCTCCTTATAGCCAGTTGGCCCCTTAAAATCATCCATCTTCTGTTTTGGTTCTACAACAACATGAGAAAGCATTTCCTCTGCCAATTTTTCATCCAAAGCAATACCAAATTTATTCTTGATACGGTCTGTAATTTTAGTGACTTGGCGAACGCCTGGGAACTGGAATGTATATTTGTTTCCTGCTTTAGAAGTGAATTGTTTTTGAGCAAAATTTGACATGTGATATCATCCTTTTCGGTTTTAGTTTTTTAATAAACTAGCTAAAAAGCATATCCATGAGTACAAACTCATACTCCCGATCCTCAGCCTCATTACCATAAGTCCGGGCCGCAGGTTTTTTAATAAAGGCTTCCGTTACAGTGATGGTTTCCTTTGGTGGTCCCGCATTGATGATTGTGACCGGAACCAACTTCCCACTATTTGCAAGACCGTCCAAGTATGGAACCTGTGGGCTTGTCTGTTGCAATGTAACCGTAGCTGTACCCAGTGGATTATTTACCTTTGTCCGAACGGTATCGCCTTGCGCGCCTACCTTAACCTCGAAATTATCTTCATCCTTCTCGACTTCGACCATATCCTCCGAAAATCCGGTAAGATAAACACCGCCAACGATGACGCTGACGGCCTTAGAATCGTATGTTGTTGCTGTCATAGTCAATTATCCCTCCTTACTTGCGGATTACGCCGCGAATGGTTGTTTCGTGAATCGCTCCTGCCAGATCGAACCAAAATGACCCGCCATTGTAGATCCGTTGTGCCCGGTCAGCTGGATCGGTTTGGGCACGGGTCTGGAACGTTGTTCCGTACATTGGCTGTCCGTCTTCATCAGCAGCAATAATACCCTGAATGAAACCTTGTTGGAGGACGGTCCGGGTTGCACTTTCCAGCTGCGCAATACCCGTATCGGTGAAGCTTACCTTTTTCGTATTTGCAAATAGCCTTTGAATGGCATATTCGATATTGAATCGAATGTAATCCTTGGAATGAATGACATCGATCCATTCACCAGACAAGGTTTTTCCTTCGGACGTTTGATTCTGCCCTGCTTTGGTCACATACGTAATAGCGCCTGCGGCATGGATCTCACGCAATTCGGTGTCTGTAATATCAAGTGGGACGATGCCCTGCAGATACTTGAATTTCCATGTCACTGATCCAACCGGAGCCGATCCCACACGGCCAACCAATGCCGCCTCTGGATAATTGGATATGTCGGTATGATAGAAAACGGTAGTCCGGCTATAATTTTTAGCAAGCAACAATGCGACATCCTCAAGTGTGGAAGAACGTGTGAAGTACTCTCTTGAGTTGTTCTGTTCAATTGCTGCCGCAAAAGCGTCCACATCAGCTTGTAGCGTGGTTGTTGTGATCAGGAAATACCAGTCTTCTTTCCACAATCGGTCCAAGACATCGCTAATAGTCTCCGGTTCAGCGCCAGTCTTTTGACAAGCAATTGCAATCTCTGCAGGGGAATCATCACCTTGATTCAATAATGCGTATGCTGCCTTGTATTCCTCCGTTGATTCGTTGTAATCCTTTTTCACGCTTGCCAGATCCGTGTATGTTACATACGGCTTGCCTGCAGTCGATGAACCCAGAATCAGCGGTTTACCGAACCCCAGGCGCGGCGTAGGTGTCTCAATCTCAATAATCACATTTACGTCTTTTGCCAATGGTCTCAACCCCTCACATATACCGATTCAATCGGTGTGTATTCTTCTTCGATTATGTTAACGGTCCGGCATTCAACTTCGAATCCGTTCCGGCGTTCCCACTCAGTGCCTAGCTGAATATCTGTATTGGTTGTTGCTCCAACATCCACGACAACCACATTGACGTTTTCTTTCAGAATCCTATGACCTGTAGTTTCGAACCAATCCCTTGCCCGGTTCGCTAGATTTACGCTTTCGAGCCTCGTTTTAGCATAGCTTTGAAACGTCACGCTTAGCGCCACGGTACCGGAATGGATTGTTTTGTTGTTTTCCACGGTCACGGCCATATGTCCGTGCGGGCTACCCTCATCCGTAAAATCATACGAGAGAAATGGATAGGCTGGAACATCACCTGTTCCGCTGATCTCTATGACCGGAACACCCACAGCGCTCGACAAGCCCTCAATCATGACTTTCCGGATTTCCTCAAACGGGATCATGTGTACTCACCCGCCTTAACTTGTATTCATTGACATCGCTGTATTGATTCCAATCCGTATCCATTTCAACGGTGTACTGTTTTCCTTGATGCTCTACTACATCTCCTGACTTATGCCTAAACGATGTCAGTAACAGCCTATCGTCCTCTGTGTAACGTCCTCCATCCGATTGGGTTAACTTATCCCCCAATGGTTGAACAGATCCACTGAGCGGCGTTCTTTGGGCCTCTGGCTGGTGATAGACACCAACGGAGTCATAATGTCCATTTGAATTACGAATAAGCGTGTATGGACGCTCATATTTACGCAGAATGCGCGCATGGTTGAATCTCATGGCTACCCTCCCTTGCGCCGGACACGAAACACAATAGACTCTCGCAGATCCATATCGGCCTGCAACAACCTCTTGCCCGTTTTATACCGTGCATAGATTGCAGATAGACCCGGTTGCTTTATCCGGTCGAAGTTTTTGACCACACGTTGCTGACCCAATTCTCCAATCTCCTGCAGGAGAGAATCCACCGTCTTGTTACCAAGTGCGATTTCATTCACGCCAGCACGAACAAGCTTGCCGATAGCCACCTGCGCTTTCTTTTTTCCTGTACCAATAAAAGAACGGGCTGGTATGTTCATCTTGGCAGATCCGAACTCATGGACAGCAGCTACTAAAGCAATTTCCTCGTTCCCTTCGACCCCAATAACAACTTCATGCGCCGTCAGAGGCCGAACTCGATCCACCAACGCGGAAAGGTCCATGTCCCCGCTATATTCAACATTTGCACGCCTTACGCGCTGCCTACGCCTAGCCATTACACCCACCGCCCCACATATGGCGAAATTAAAGATTCAACGGCGGACGGCAAGCGTCCCTCCGAGTCGGTATCTGCATAAGTAACGTTGATATTTCCCACTCGTTCAGAGCGAATACCAGGGTCCCGAAGCATCAGCTGCGTTAACAGTAAGCAAGCTAGTTCAAGCGGTTCCGGTAGTGTACGTGGTTCTGACTCTGTTTCATCACCTGGAAGTACATAGCCGCCAACATATCGGATAAGGATATTATGCTCCCCTGCATGCCATCCGTTGGCGCGGTATAGCCTGCCCTCATCTAACACTTCAAAATCCCAATCGCTTGGGGATTCGATATTGTGAATCGGGTAATTTCGAAGGTTGATATATTTAGATGTTGCATCTCCGCTGATCCGTTCAGAGTACAGTTGCTTTTTAAAATGTCGCTTACAGCGGTTTTCAATGGCTGATGAAGCTGACGCAATTTGCAGCGTCAGCATATCATCTTCCCAAGTGTCTGCAAGGGAACCCAGCAGCCCTTTTAATCGGTGTATCGTGGTCAGCATTAGCTTCCCCCTCCTGTTGCTGCTTCAAGAGCAGCCACACGGGTTAGCAAGTCATTCCACTGTTGTTTAGTGGGGAACCCTGCTTCACCCTTAGGTCCCTCTGGGCCACTAGGCCCCACCTCTCCTTTCTCCCCTTTGTCACCTTGTGGTCCTGTTTCACCTTTATCGCCTTGGGGTCCCGCTTCACCTGCAGGTCCGATGAGAGAAATAAGCCATTCCTCTTCAGTACCTGTAAATCCGTGTTCCACGGCCACCTCATAAGCCGATAATCCGGCAATCCCTTCTGATGAGTCACCACCAAAGGAGACAACTTCGCCGTCTCTGGTGATTTTCCCATCTCCAACAAGGGCTAATTCTCCTTCAATCACCCAGCGTTGACCGCCAGGTTCTTTGTAGTTTCTTGTTTGGTACATGTATGATCCCTCCAATCAAGGGGCAAAGCCCCTTGTAAGTTAAACAATAGTCAACTGACCATAAACAATAGCATCCAGATCAAATGCGCGTACATCCTCGCGTTGAATCGCACGGACATCAGTCGAATTGCGTGCAAAAGATTTACCTCCGACATTAGTCGATGCAATAGAATATTGTTGACGGTCAAAAAGCACCACAGCTTCCTTGAGATCCCCGATAATAATTGGAGCAAGCTTGGTATCCGTACCTGTTGTTGGAAGCCAGCGGTTAGCCAAAACAACAATAGGCTTACCCTTGAGCATTTTTTGCGTAGGATTTATTGGATTCGGCTGCAGGAGATCGCGGCCATCACTATCTTTTTGTGTATCTAAATAGTGGAACCCATCTTGGTTGGTCAGAATGATAGCGCCCTGACTAATGGAGGGGTCTAGGTCCACGTTCAATACTCGTTTGATATCATCCAAACCAGAGAGAGCCACTTTTGATTTCGTATTCAACAACGCTAGAATCAATTGGTTACGAGTAATAACCGATTTTTTAGCAATCCATGTTGCTAGATAAGACATCAAGTTTTGATCCGTATCCTGCAGCAAGCTATTACTGATTGGTAAGATCCCACCGCGGTCCTTAATGTTGTACGACAAAGGTGCGAATTTCGGATTGTCCATGTCGTCTAGATCCGTCAGTTCTGTAATTTCTGTAAAAGGTGTAATATCTGCGTTTTTCTCGATGACGCGCGAACCACTACGTGTTGAAACCGACTCGACAGTGACATAAGGCTCTAATGATACGAAGTCTCTTTTCTTTTCATGGATCATGGTATCAATATCCTTCGGAACGATTAAGCCTCCATCCTCATCCACACCGCCCTGCATCCCTGCACGAACTTCTTCAATTCCTGCATCAATCAAGTTACGCTCTTCATCATTCAAAGGTTTACTCCGAAGGGATTTAAGAAAAGCGCTTCGGTACTGGGCATTTTTGTCCTGTTTTTCTTCCCGCTGGTCAGTCTCAATCACAGGGATAATAACGCCTGGTGTATCTGTCTCACGGATCTCAGCTAGCAAATCAATTTGCTTTCGAAGTTCCTGTGCAGCCTCCTTTGCTGATCTTGCTTCTTCCAGTTTCCCATCACCTGCCAGACTCCGAGCTTCCTCTAATTTCTGTGCCAGCTTCTGGCGTAATTCGCGTTCTTTTTCGTCCATGGTAGTACCTCCATATATTTGATTTAGATATAAAAAGACCCGTTAGACGATTGCTAACAGGTCAAGTTCTAATAATAGTTTTTCTTTTTCCATTCGCCGCTGCTCTTTGGTTGAAATGCCCAAACCTTCAATACTTCGCTGGTTAGCCTCACTATCGGGATATGCCGGAAAAGGAGTAGGTGAGACTTCGAATAAATCAACCTCTAACAGCGTCCGTTCATACACATCTTCATCCTTCATATACTGCCATGCATCCTTACGGACTCTAAACCCAAAGCTCATGCCATCGACATCCCCACGTTGTACCGACTCATAAGCATCTTTGCCCCAAGTGTTATTCGGTAGGTCAATTTCAAAGCGTAGTCCGGTACTGTCTTCATGCAAACGTAGGGTGCTGTTCTTAGTCGATCCAAGAACAAAGTCAGTGCGGTGATTCCACAATGCCTTGATCGTGCTTTCCTGAAGACTTCGAAGAAATGCCCCTTTGGCTACCCGTTCGTAAAATTCGCCCCATATCAAATGGCTTCGCTGATTAAATTTCACAACGTAACCGGCAAGGCCCAGCATTTCTCCCTCAGCTTCCCCGCTTCGAACTTCGATAGAATCAGAGTGCAAATATCGAATTTCTTTGCCTGTCAAGTTATTCACCTCCCTTCTCGGTGTTCAGACCCGCTTTAATAGCTTGATATTGATCCATTTTTTCTAGGCTGACATAGTTCAAGCTTACAAAATGACGGTCACCCATTTCTCCGATGTTGTCCCGCTCTTCCAATTCGCGAACCTCGTTAATGTTGTAGACACCCATGGCAATCATTTCTTTGTAGTAGGCGGCTCTACTTGCGCTGTCTCCCCGTAGTTCCCCGGCGACATTGAATTTTGAGTAATACCTCCGGCGCTCCAACTCCGTGAACAACTTATAATCACATTCCTGTTCCCAATTGGTGATAATCGGCTGCAGAGTGCTTTTTACATATTCTAAAGACTGGTTCTCCATATTTGAAAACTTGACGTCCGTTAAACCTAGCTTGTAACCTGGCACCTTATAGATTTTAGCAACTTCACTAATGCCGAATTTGCTAGTCTCAATAAACTGCGCATCATTGAGGGGCATACCTAAGTTCTGGTACTCCATCCCAGCATCCAAAATCGCAATGCGGTGTGCGTTACTCAGTCCAGAATTTGCTTTCTGCCACTCATCCCGAGCTTTTTCCTTGGCAGGCTTGTCCAAGGAAGATCCTTGAGGTAGACGCAAGATGCCGCGGGTTGCTGTTCCGTTAGCGTAGAAGGAGCCTAAAAACTTACGCTGCGCTTGCTGTACGCCTAATTCCTCCCGAATAACCGAGATTGGCGTAATCCCCTTGAGTCCGCTTTTGCTAATCGAACGGAAGTGTAAAACATCGGTATGCCGAAGCTTGCGCATTTCTCCACTCGGCAGCGTGGTCACATACCATACTTCCCCGGTCACACTGTCGACATGAACGTCTGTCTTGGAAGGGTCCATCGGCCATAGCGCTTTAGGTCGCCCATTATTGATCCCGCTTGTTTCCCATTCGATATTGGCATAGCCATTTCCCCATACTGTCACATGAACTTGCATTAATTCTTTGAAGATATAGGCGCTCATGTAAGGATTCGAGCGCACGCCAAGCAGCTGGGATGCTGGATGGGAAGTGTCCTTTTCGATCCCGCTTCCTCTCTTTTTAAAAACCTGGAAAGGTAGCTTTCCAATATCTCCGCCCAAAATAGACGCACAAGTGTAGACGTTACTGTTCAGCAGAGCTTTATCGTTGGTGATTCGTTCACCGCTGGATGTGTTTGTAACGCCAAAGAGATCCAAAAGCCATTGTTTTGGATTTAGCAGCGAATCATCATCTGAACGCCGTTCGCGCCAGCGGCGGAAGACGTTTTTTTTCATTGGTTTTCACCCCCTTCCCTAGAACGAGAAGTCTTCATCCATGATATGTGCGTTCAAATCGATACGACCACTGCCAACCATCGCCCGAACCATAGCGTTGATGATTGCCGCGATAAGGTCAATGCGCTGGCTATCATCCTTATGTTTTTTACTGAGTTTAATATTTCCGTTGTTGTCAATTATTTCTACAGCATTTGATAAACACCATGTTAAAAGCGGACTTCCATCGTGTACGACTAGTCCTTTCAGGATCAACTCTCGGAAAAATTTTGTCGGCTCGGATAACGTCTGCACACCTTGACGAATTTCAACCCGCTCATATCCTTGCTGTTCCAGTTGTTGCGTGAAGTGAGTAGCGTTGTAGGGATCGTAACACACCTCCTGCGTGAACCACTCTTGCTCCCGTTCCATTCGTTCCATGTAGGATTGAATAAAGCTGTAGTCGACCACTTCCCCAGGCGTTAATGTACACCATCCGTCCTCCTTCCACTGACGATATGGAACGCGGTCACTGTGTTCATGTTGGGTTGCACGCTCCGAAGGCATAAATCCATGGGCAGTAACAGCATAGCGCCCTTCTGGCAGACGGAAAACGTAGCCAACAGCCGTTAAATCCGTAGTTTTCGATAAGTCCAGCCCGCTCCATGTCTGATAACCTTTCACCAACGCCAAAAAGTCCTCTCGCGATATCGCAAGGGACTTCCATTTATTCATATGACTACTAGACATGTATTTGTTTTCACTGTCTTTTTGCCACTGATTCACGCGTTTAGTGAACCATTCGCGGATTTTGTCTGGATTTCCGGAACCAAAAGCCTCATCGTGTTCAGTTTGTATCTGTCGGCGCAACTCCTGGGCATATGCATTTTCTTCTTGCAGGACTGGGTTCGGCTTGTCCCAGTTTTTCGGATCATGAGGATCGTCACCTTGGTCCAGTTCACGAATGATAGCGCAATATGTTTCCTGCATAGGCACTTGACCACGCAACATCTTACATAAAAAATCGTATTCCTTCTTACAAGGACTGTTCTCCGCATCCTTTCCGGCAGTGCTTATAATCTGCATTAGCGACTGCAGACGTTTTCCGAATCCAGAATAAGAGACGTCCAGAATCTCGGATGTCGGATGAGCATGGTATTCATCGATGACAACTAAACATGGCGCGCCGGAGTCCTTATTTTTAGTATCCCTACTTAGCGGTTTAAGAAGTCCGCCTCGCGTTGCATGTTCAATATATCCTCTTCGAATGCGAAGGCGTTTAGAAATCGCAGGGCTGTTTATCCCCATTTCCCGTGCATCACCCCATACGCGCTTCGCTTGTCCCTTATCAACCGCCGCACAGTCTACCTCCGGACTGTGTTCGTACTTCCTTAGTTCTGGTTGCCCCGGAGGATAAATACAATCTGCGCACATACCATACAGAGCTAGTCCGCTCATCTCTGTAGATTTAACGTTCCCGCGCGCTCGAAGGTGAAATGCCTTTCTAAACCTCCGCTGTCCGCTCTCCATATGTACCCATCCATAAACCTCACCCATATCAAACTTTTGGAAGGGAAGCAGTTCAATCGGTTGCCCACTGAATACACCTCGAACATGACGGCAGCACCGTTCAAACCATTCATAAACCCGATCAGCCCTACTTTCATCAAACACATATGGGAATTCTGGTGTTGCTTGACGTTGTAGGTCATCGAGATGACGCTGACAGGCAAGACGCTCCATTTCACAGCTTGACCGGATACCCATCACAATTTCGGCAGCATACCTAGTTGTAGGGTGAAGCTCCTCCCAATTAATCGAAGAGTTCTGCATCCTGATCTACTTCCGTATCGGCTTGGCGCTTGGCAAGTCTTGCACGAGATTCAGCGTTCAACCCGAGCTTATTAGAATAGGACAACGCGATATTCGCATACCGCTGAGACATTTGGACGAATGCGTTCGGGACCTGTATACCGGATTTGTTCGTTTCAGTGAAACCAAATTCATCTATGAGACGGTTTGCTTCCTGAACCTTAGATACCGCATCGCAGTATATCCCTAACACATCTTCATCAACCTTATCCAGCACACCGAACTCTTCCATGTCCTTAACTGTCTTTCTCCAAATCTTACGAGCTGAATCATCAAGCCATTCGGGTATCCGCAATTTCAGCTTTTTCTTACGATTAAATTTCTTAGCGGCTTCCTCTCGGGCCTCAACTTCCTTTTTGGTCCAATTCTTACCTCCTCCTTTTTTACCGACTCGCATATGATCAAAATTAATGACTGGATTCGCCACTCATCAAACCTCCTTTTCCCCATTTTCACCACGGGGACTTTTTTTCGCATTTGAGGGGCACGCGGTCTATAAGGATTCGCTTTTATTTTTCTGACCCCTGGGGGGCCTCTACCATCCCTAGTTCTTCTTCGATAGAATCACATACTGTATGAATTCTATCAAGGAAGTTCGCCTTGCCTAATCCATTCAAACAATCACCATTCACTAACTTAATCAGCTGATCTAAGTAGCTGATCTTCTGCATCGAAGAAAAATTAAACTCGTCCATTCCCAAAACCTCCATCTTCTCTAACAGTCTTAGCATCATGACAGAACTTGCACAGCGCCTGCCAGTTCTCGGGATTCCAGAACAACTTCATATCTCCCTTGTGCGCCGTGATATGGTCCACTACAGTAGCAGCTCTTACTCTCTGAGCTTCATAGCACTCGACACATAGAGGGTTCTTACTTAGGAAATCCATCCTAGCAACACGCCAACGATGTCCATAACCTCTCTTTGCCGATGACTCTCGTTCTTGGTCGTATCTTCTTTTTAATGCAGTGTGCTTCGAGCAAAAACCGATTCTGGTCAACTCACCGCATCCAGGTTTCTTACACGGTTTTCTAGGTGATAATCCCACCTAAAATCACCCCTTCAAGGGTTACATAATGTCCCTTTTGAATTACTCATACTGTACATTGTGTGTAACTCGTTGTATAACCGCACTCCCTTGCTCTGTAAGGCTTTGATCCTATTCAGGTAAATGAATTCCACCTATCCTTAATATGGAGAACTGATCAAGCTCTGTGCCGTTTTAAAGCCGCATCCATACTGTCCTGTTCGACTCCTATATATCGCAAAGTAACCTTCTCAGAAGAATGGTTGAAATAGTTCATTAACATTCCAATATCCTTGTCTGTTGTCTCGTAATAGAAGATGTAGCCGAACGTTTTTCGAAGCGTATGACATCCTATCTCTGACAGGCAAAATTCATCACCGATGGAGCGCATAATCTTATAGGCCATGGATCGGCTTATTGGACGGTTCCACCCCTCGCGGCTTTTAATCAGATATTCATTCGGAGCCTTACCAGCAATGTAGTCATTCAATTCTCGTTTTAAATCCGGTTGAATGAGCGCACGCTTTTTCTTGCCCGTTTTTTTCTCCACAATAGAGATGTGTGAACCCATAACATCACGTACACGTAACCGCAAGATATCACTGATCCGAAATCCTGTATTTATGCCAATCGAAAACATAATGTAATTTCTCATATTTGTTGCCCTTAAAAAATCTTTGATGTCCTCTAAAACTTCTTGATCTCGGACTGGTTGAACAAATTTCATTTCTGATCCCCCACTTTAGGCATGGAGTCTCTGACACACATGTTTTTTGGTTTGAGACAGAACTGAGCAGATGCTTCCCATCTCCCCCAAACACATCCTCGACATTTTAAAGGTTGTCTGACCAACGGTTTCTTATATTTCACTACCGCCCGTCACCTCGCTTTTTTCAAAAAAATACCGCCCCCGAAGGAGCGGCTATATAGGAGAATGGTTATGAAACCGTTGTTGGTTGGCCTTGATAGGATTCGAACCCATCTATTCCTTTAGACCACGAATAATCCGTATTTCTATCCCGCCCGGATGGAGCGGTCTGGGGCATCGAACCCCACCTCACACCGAACCCTTGACGATAAACGTCTAAGGATGAATCGTTCCATCCCACAGCGCGGCCGAGTTCCTACCGCGATAACGGGCAGTAGGCACACCGGAGAGGTTGAGTTCCTCTCTATGTGCCTACTGTATAATTAATCAACCGCCATTTTTGCGCCAACCTTCCGTCATTCCTGCGTCAATTTACCGTCACTTTTTCCGATGATTCCGCATAGCTTCAAATGTTCTGCGATGGTGTCAACACCAACACCTATTCTACGGTCAATCGTTTTTTCACTACATCCATGCTCCGACCAAAACGCATCTATCGTTCCAGAATATTTAACACCTTTGATGTACCTATGTTCAAAAATCTTCTTTACTTCTTCATCTATAATCAAACCAACAGCAACATTAATTTCATCTAATATCCGACCACCATCATTTAGAACTTTCTGCTGCTGAGGCGTTAAACTTTCTATTTCTCTCCGTCTCACATCATTTACTTGACGGGAAAGTTTCGGATAGTCAGTCAATAGTTTTTTTACCTTTTTACGTTCGGCTTCCGTCACGCTTGGATAGATTTCCATTTGTTCCACCACCCCCATATATTCACCTCTATATATAATCGAATATGGTTGCCTGACCTTCTTTAACAAACTCTGTGGAATCACATATTAACCCATCATCCAACCATCGTTTAGGCGCTTCTTTCGCATTATGGGGCCATACCATATCTCCTGCCTTGTGGCGCTTAGGTTCAAGTTCCTGCGCCATATCCGTCCAGACCCAATGTGTTTTTGCTGTTACATTGTTAGGTTCAGGTGCCATGCTTATCATCCTCCGTTACGATCCCAAGCGATTTGGCGTATTTAATCGTTTGGTCGTATATCACATCTAGGTCATCGCCCATCATCATCCATGAAGCAAGGAATTCATCATTGCTATATTCGGACCATATGTCTCCGGCTTGCTCTTCGGTGATGGTGTGACCGCGTTTCTTATAAGCTTCGATGACTTTTAGTTCATCCTCTTCGTAAATATTAGGTGCCACTTTTACACCTCCTCAAGAGGCTCGTATTCACTAGCTGGCATCCACAACCATTTTCGGCTGTAATCATCAAACAAGAGAAACTGTGTTAAACCATTTTCAAGCTGCTGAACAGCATAAACCGTCCGAACTACAGTATGATTAAAAGTCAATCTAGCCTTAAACATTTGCTTCTTCCTCTCTAAATGGAATACCTTATACGGTCCCCGTTTCACTGAGTTGTGTGGTCAAATTGGAAGCCTTCAGGCCTTTATTCGTACTCAGGATTTGAAAACTCAGTTTCATAATCATCAATAATCAGTTTGGCTTTTTGAGTCCACATTTTGAATATTGTTGCTTCAATTCCGTAAAGACCGCCCATGATTACACGGTTATCAAAACTTTTATCTTTGACCTCAGCTCTCCAAACAGTTCCATCTTCATGCAAAGCAATCATGTATTTACACTGATACATTCCTGTATCTTCTTTTGGGTCCATATACACATAGGTGCTTCCGTATTTATTTTCAACGATGACTGTTATCTCTTCGACCTCTTCATACGACAGATCATTCAATTCAAGATCATTTTCTACCATTTCTTCAATGAGTTCAGAGAGCTTGTATTCATTTTTCCCTGTACCTAAAAGTTCTTGAAGTTGCGCTTTTAATTTTTCCGAACCAGCAGCGTGAATAGAACGATTAATTTCTTCTTGTACCACGTTCAAAATCACTTGGTTGTAAGATGGTATGTCCAACTTATCTAAATTAATTTGAAGTTGTTTATTTACTGCCTCTTTCAGTCCCTTTCCGAAATCACTCCAACTGCGAAGAGAATCTTCAACAATGTCCTTGATTGTACTTTCAAGTTGTTTCTTAATAATCTTTTCAACGTACCCTTCTTCTTTCAGTTCAGCCAATTTATCATTTATAATCACGTTCATATCCATAGTTTTATAAGCTCCTTTAGTTTTGGTTTTGCGGCTTGCCGCCATCGTTTAAACCGCCATTAATCCTCTTATATCGCGAAGTATCAAGTCCGCAAACTCTTCTGCTTGCTGTTTGTTATAGTAAAAGCTTCTGTTACGCATTAAAGCACCAATAACATTCGAACGATCCGAAGGATTCCCGAGCAATAAGGCCGACACTCCTATCCTTGGAACTGCTACAACAATTGTTCCATGTCCTCCTTCTATCCAATAAGCTGCTATGCCACCTTCCCAGCCATCAAGATCATAAGATTCACGTCCATGCCTGAGGGTTTCCTCTCTCTTGGGTTTAGGCATCTCGTTCACTCCTTTAGAGTTATAGGGTATATATGTGGGAGGTCGCCCTCCCTTGGGATTAGGCTTGTCTCTTAAAATGCTTGAAATATGAAGTTCTCTTTTCCTTTGTCATTAATCCTATCTCAGTAGGTGTCATAGGTTTCCTAGAAGCTGCAGTAATTCCATCCCAACCATTCTTCATCCGGCGGTGGAATGTGCGTACATTTATGCCATTCTTTTTTGCCAATTCAAGCAAATGAGCTGGATATTTTCGTCTGCCCTCTTTCGCCGATGCAGCCTGTTCCTTACGATCTTGTAAAGGTTGAGTAGCAGCACGTTCCATGCTCCATCCAAGTCGATTGACTCTATAGCGGAATGTGCTATAGCAGATTCCATTTCTTTCTGAGATCGCCAGCCATTTTCCCTTTAACGATTTTTTGTTATGTGGTGGATCTGCAAGGGCACGTTCCTTTGTCCATCCTAGTTGTCTAATTCTCACATTAAGTAAAATCTCGCTAATTCCGTTAGCTTCTGCCTGTTCATACTCTTCCGGAGTAATATAAAACCAGTGGCTCATCCGTTTTGCCCCTCCTCTGCTTAATCCAGCTAATTTATCAAACAAAATCGAGCAACCCACGTTTACTGAGGCTTATATCCTGACACCCAAGCAAATGCCCTACTTTTTCTCCCTGGATCTTCAATCAAGTACGATAAGCCCTTTCTTAAAAAGCCATCTGAAGAGATTCGAATTTCCCCGTATCTAGTTCTGACTGATTTGTAACTTGCTATCTCAGCTTGAGGATAAACAACGAAAGACACATGCTCGGACCTACATCCAGATTTCAACATTTTAACGAATGCATTCTCGATCAGTTGCAACGCTTTAAGATTTAAAATCACTTCTGTTCCATCAATGGCTTTAAGCATATGAAGTTTCCTCCGTTGCCCACTTTCCTAAGCGTTTTGTAAACTCCTGTATGCCGCCCTCAATCTCTTCCCGATCTAAGCTAGAAAATTCGGAATCCAGTTCTTGTCTAGCTGGGACTTGTCCAGTTGCCAAAGTCCGAGCCTTTAAAAATTCAAATACAGTCCATCGATTTTGCTTCATGGCACTATCTCCACTCCCTATAGTCCAAATTTCCTTACTCCGTCACCTCTTCGGCGCTTTATTACACGAGCTTCTAGCTCATTAACTTTTTCCATATCGATTTGTTCCGCAAATCTCGACCAAAACGGAACATATCGGTAACTGCTTATCTCAGCTGCCTTGTATACATAAGCGGAAGGCTTCTCCTTGGCACCAACTGGACAGCCAAGTTGAATACAGCGTGAATACGGTAGAAGTATGTCGGCAACAGGCTCAGGAGCACACGCCCATGTACCTCTCCATATCCATTCACCGTCTTCTTCGATTTGTTGTGGGATGAAACATGGCAAGCCTGATGCTATGGCCTGTTGTTTGTTCAGCCATCTGCCCATTATCGGCCGCCTTTACTTGTTTGCATTTCTTCCGCCAACTTCATCATCTCTTCGTACTCAGCATCGTTTACAGACATAGCGCTTGAATTATCTACGATTGGAATTCCTGGTTTCTTCTCTCCCTTTGCAAATCCCCCGTTACGCCGTTTACTTGAATGTTCGACCTTCTGTCTTTTGAATTCGAGTATCAGAGCTTCACAATCATTAAGTGCTTTAGCACCTTTCCTCTCCCACTCGACCAATGTCTGATTAACGTATGACCACTTGAATGCCCCGTTATCTACTGCACATCGAATGGCAAGCTTTAATACTTCTTGATCAAAAGTCTTCAGCCAATCTTTTACGTACTCATACTGAGAGGGAGGCATTTGTCCAATGTTTCTCGTGTAAAAATCAACAACCTGGGCAAATGCCCGTTCCTCTCCTTCTTCTTCTTCTTTAATAATTACTTTACTTTTCTTTACTTTACTTTCCTTTACTTTACTTTGTGGTGTTTCTGCACTCATCTTGTCGCGTTTAATCGGGTTAATGTACTCATTAACTATATTTCCGTTAACATTAACAATTACGATAGAGTGAGATACCTTTTCGCTTTCCTTGTCAGGATCAATAAGTAAGAAGTCTTCCAGAATAGAAATGATCTTACGGCGCTTGGCTGCTTCAATAAATCTCTTCTGAAAGCCTTTTGATGTTAAAACATTATGATTCTCGTATAATTCCTGATTGAAGAAATCCCATTTAATGCACTCATTTATGACATCTCTTATGGTGTTAATGTCTACATTAATCCGGTTGGAGAATGCATATTGCTCTCTCTCTCCCCAAGCATAAAAATAGCCATTACGGTAAATCTCCATCATGATCTTAACGATGATACCGAGACCCTGCATCCCATACTTCCCAATTACTACAACCAGCTTGTCGTCCCGGTCGAAGTCAATATCAAGAGGGAAATAGTCTAGGCTCTCCTTCAATGGCCGTGCCATGACTTCAATCCCCTTTCTTTGAATTGCTATAGCTTCTCTTTAAGAAGCATTTATGATATAATTCCAGTAATTAAATTTTTTAAAAGCAGATGATCACGCTGGCAGGCGTGGTCTTTTTCTTTTGTCCATCTTTCGTTTAATTGGCTCAGATACTTCTAGAGGATCGATCATAAGAATACTTGAACGGAGTTTTCTTATTTCATCACCAATTCTCACCATAGATTGAATATCATTTAAACTTTCAGCATCCATGAATCTGCGGTATAGCAAGTTCAATCTATTTCGAACATTCCTCCGAAGTTTGTCCCTTTTAGTAAAAACATCCTTCATACCATCTCACCCATTTCATTTTTCAAATTGACTTGTGGAGCCGTCCATTATCTCGTTGTTGGTCCCACCATTTAAGAAATGCTTCTCGTGGAGCGTACAGTGGCTTCCCGATTTTAAAAACATCAGGAATACCACCGTTTTCAGGGCTTTTGTTCATAAGATCATAAACAGTTCTCAACTTAATATTTGTAAAGTCATGAATGTTCTTCGCAGTTAAGTTATTTGGGAGATCATTTCTGGATACCATAATTTAAAATCACCCCTTTTTTGTTATGATGTTTTGCGTCGTGATTTTTTTGCTCTATTGAATCCGAGTTTCTCGGACTCTCTGCCAAAAAAAATATACGAAAAAGGAACTTTATACAGGTTCAAAAGACTAACCATTAATTCATGAGGGATGTTAGTGCTGTCTAATTCATACTTGTTGATAGTATCAAAGCACTTCCCTGTATACTCAGCAACCTCCTTTGTAGTTAATCCGCAATTAACTCTAGCAGCGCGAAGGGTTATCTTGAAAGGTTCCATACTGGCTTCACCTCCTTCCGTGTCTTTATGTTAATCCGGTAAACTCGGATTGTCAAGCTTGTGTATCGACTTTTTAACCGTAAATTTCGGATTTGATATTTACAATAAGGAAAATAATCCGTATAATACGGATAAACATATTGAAGGAAAGGGAGTTTGTATTGTGGCAAGGAAAAGAATCACTGAGGTAGAAAGAAAAATCATGCGTGATATCGCAGAAAATTTAAAATCTATTTTAATCAAAAAAGGACTCACTCAAAAAGACCTCAGTGAATTATCTGGACTATCCACTAGTGCAGTCTCTGATTACCTCAACGCAAAAACAATGATGGCACCAAGTATCCAACAAACTATAGCTGAAGCTTTGGGTGTTCATGCTAAAGAAATAAATAGCTCCTTGGCTTCTGTTGACAACGGAGGATACGATCCTGTTGGAATACCACTTATAGGAACTATTTGTGCCGGAAACGGTATACTGGCAGAACAAAATGTCGAAGATAGAATATTCTATCCATTCCCCAATAAAACACAACCAGATTACGCCTTGCGAGTAAAAGGAAGCTCTATGATTGGTGCAGGTATAGATCCAGGAGACATAGTTTATCTAAAAAAAGCACCATGGGCAGAATACAACGGTCAAATCGTTGCTGTCTTGCTTAAAGATAGTGAAGAAGGAATGTTGAAGCGTATTAAATGGACCGAAGGGTCCCCGGTTATTTCGCTTGTTCCTGAAAACGAAGAATATGAAATCAAGGAAGTTTATCCGAGCGAAATAACAATATGCGGCGTTTACAGAGGCCACTTCAAAATTGATTTTGAATAGGAGTGATGAAACGTGCCATATGCAAGGCGTAGAGGTTGCAAGTGCGAGAACAAGAAGAAGTGCAAATGTGGCGCTACGTGGTCCTTTACAGCTAACTGCGGCAAAGATCCTGTTACAGGAGAAAGAATACAAATACCAGGTAGTGGATTCAAAACTAAGGCAGAAGCTTTAGCTGCGGCAAAAGAAATTGAAATTCAATACAAAAACGGTACATATGTCAAAGAAAAAAAAGTCAGCTTCAGAGATTTTTCAAAGGAGTGGCTAAAACACTACCAATCTATCGGGGGTATATCGGATGGTACCGTAGATATACGTCGCCATGCTATTCAACGTATGTTAAGATACTTCGATAAAATACCAGTCCCCCAAATCACCCCCAAAATGTATCAAGACATGTTAATTAAAATGAAAGAACCTGGCGGAAAAAATAAAGATGAAGGATACGCTCAAGAAACGTTAATTAGTACACATAATACAGGGCAAATGTTGTTTGAATGGGGAGTCATTCACGGATATGTAAAAAATAATCCAACTGAACATTCTAAGATACCTAGAATTGATAAGCAATACGATGTTATAGACGATGAAGAAGAGCTGCCAAAGTATCTTGAAAAGGAAGAGTTAGCAAAATTTCTGGAGACAGTAAGGATACATGGAACGTTTAAAGATTATTCGGCTTTTTATACCTTGGCATACTGCGGCATTAGAATTGGCGAATTGTCGGTTCTCTGCGAAGAGGATTTGTTTTCTGAGGATTGTCGATTAAGAATTAACAAGACCGTTTATAACGGTAAATGTAAAGCAAGTGAGTTTAAATTGAAAAAACCAAAAACAAAAACATCAAGACGAACAATTGACATTGATAAATCTGTGGTTGAATTATTAGAGAAGCAAATTAAAATGCAAAAAGAATTCAAAATGTCCAAGAGGAATATTTACTATGACAAACACAATTTTATATTCGCAAACACAGATAGAAATCCTGGTTACCCAGAACATAGAAATCTTTTTGTTCGACACATGAAGAAGTTTTTGAAAATAGCTGGGTTAAATACTGAACTCACCCCCCACTCTCTCCGGCATACTCACGCTTCTTTGCTTGCAGAGGCAAGATTGCCACTAGAAGCAATAATGGACCGACTTGGGCACAAGGATGACCAAACGACCAGACTGATTTACCTTCATGTAACAAAAGAAATGAAGAAGCTAGCCTCTCAAAAATTTGCTGAACTGATGAGAGGTATTTAATTTCCTGTTTTGGTGGGCAAACTGTGGTCATAAATATATAAATTCCATTGGAAACCCTTTTATATAAAGGGTTTTCTTTTGTTGTACAAAACAAATTGTATTATATTAAATCAAGCCCAAATTGCAACCAAATTATCTAGCAGGCACACATAATAGCAAAATCATCTGCCAAATCTATGAATATCCTTTCACATCCAGCACCATAATAATAACAACACGATTGAGAGGAGCATTCATATGGCGGGGCATGATCATAAGCCGCATAAACGTAAAAAAAGATGGGTTCGACTCGCCATTGTTCTATTCGGATTCCTTGGACTTTCCGTCATTGCGGGCAGCATCCTGCTTGCTTATCTGTACATTACACCTCTGCCTATGGCAGAAACCGAGCGCTCGTCAAGGCTGCTGGATAATCACGGCGAAGTAATCGCCACCTTCTCACCTACAGGAAGTACATCTGAGAAAGTCACACTAGCGGACATCTCTCCGATGCTGGTGAAGGCTACATTAGCGGTCGAGGACCGAAAATTTTACGATCATCCCGGATTTGACCTTAAAGGAATGGCCAGAGCTGTGCTTGTTAATTTGCAGCATATGGACAGCAAGCAAGGTGCAAGTACACTAACCCAGCAGCTGGCCCGAAATTTGTATTTATCCCATGAGAAGACGTTCACCCGAAAACTAAAAGAAGCCAAATTCACAGCTCAAATCGAGATGAAATATAGTAAAGCTGAAATATTAGAAATGTATTTAAATGAAATTTATTACGGACACGGTGCCCATGGTATTGAATCAGCATCACAAATGTATTTTGGAAAATCGGCTAAAGATCTTAACCTAGCCGAAAGTTCCCTACTGGCAGGAATTCCGAAAGGACCTACCTATTATTCCCCCTACAACCATCTCGATCATGCAGTGAACAGACAGAAAATCGTGCTTAATTCCATGGTGGAAACCGGTGAAATCACGCAAGCTGAAGCCGACAAAGCGGCTGCCATTAAGCTAACCATACTGCCTAAAGACCGTCAGCAAGATAAGGTCATTGCTTCTTTTTTTCGAGATTATGTACGTGGACTTATATCCAGTAAGCTTGATATTACTGAAGCACAATTGGAAAAAGGCGGACTAAACATCTACACCACCCTGGATCCACAGGCTCAAAAGGCAGCGGAGGAAGCGGTGGCTAAAGAAATGGACAGTAAAAGCGAGCTCGAAACGGCACTTGTCTCTATAGATCCGCGAAATGGTCATATCAAAGCGATGGTTGGGGGCAAAAATTATCGGACAAACCAATATAACCACGCCCTTGCTAAAACAAGACAGCCTGGCTCCACATTTAAACCCATTATGTACCTGACAGCTATTGCCTCTCATCAAATGACGGGAATTACAATGTTCAACAGCGAACCAACGCTATTCCATTATGATAACAACCGCAAGACGTATCAGCCCAATAACTTTGGTGACAAATACCTTGGTGAGATCAATATGCGTCAAGCTATTGCCGCATCAGATAATATTTATGCCGTTAATACGATTATGCAGATTGGGCCGGACCAAGTAACGGATATGGCCAAAAAAATGGGGATAACCAGTTCTCTTGATCCCGTTCCATCCCTCGCTCTTGGGACTTCACCAATCAGTCCTCTTGAGATGGCATCTGCCTTCGCTGTACTTGCAAGTAACGGCCAGCGCATGCCCCCGGTAGCTGTACTTCGCATTACCGATGCAGCAGGACGAAATCTTTATACCGCCCCTGAGGTTAAAGGCGAGCAGATCGTAGAACCGGCAGCCGCTTATGTCATGACTCGAATGATGGAGGGGGTATTTGATACAGGAGGTACAGGAAGACGAGTCTCTGCGCTGCTGAAGCGCCCCGTCGCCGGTAAGACTGGAACAACGGATACCGATGCTTGGCTAGTTGGCTATACCCCTGAGTTATCTACAGCTGTATGGGTAGGGTATGACAAGGGAAGAGAGATAACTTCATTAGAAGGGCGGCGGGCTGCACCGATTTTTGCAGAGTATACGGAAAAAGCATTAGAAAACGTGCCCCCAAAAATTTTTCCTATTCCCGAGAATGTTGTTAGCACCTATATCGATTCAAAGACTGGTAAATTGGCTGACGCGGACTGTCCGGAGAAGTCGCTCGAAGTATTCGTCAAGGGAACGGAGCCAACGGAATACTGTGATGCGCATGGAGGTAAGCAAAAAACAGTTCCACCCGCTACCGATACGGTTAAGCAAGAGGAACGCTCCTGGTGGTCTGATTTCAAGCGTTGGTGGATCGAATAGATTCTAGATCCCTTACACATATAAGCCCTGCACATGGATACCTATCCGTGCAGGGCTTATTCAATTATTCACACTCGTCCAGCTATATTATATAGCCTTGGCGTCCAGTTTTGCGATCTCTTTCCAAGTCGACTCGAATGTTACGGGGTTCTCTTCCTTATGCTCCTCTAGCTCATTGGTCTTGAAGCCCCACGTATTGGAGATGAAATCAATCCTCCAGATCTTTTGATCCTCATCATATACAAGACCAGTCAAACTAAATGCCTCCTGCATTTCTAAGGGCGGTGATTCTCCTTCTACAAAAGTAGCAGCTTCGATCAAAGGCTGAGTGACCACTGTCATCTGCCATACGCCACTTCGGAGATCAAGATCCATCGATCCCATATCAAACACAGTACCTATATACTTGGACTTGTAGGCATAACCGCTCTCCTTAAACTGAGAAACGATACTTTGGAGTACATTTATATACTTATCCGTTGATAATGTAAGCTTGTCCATATCTCCAGATGCAAAAGCAGCTAAGTTCTCTTTTGCATGCTTCACCAAAGTATCTTTAATCGACTTCTGGATATTGTCCTGCCTTGTAAAATCAAGAACGATAAATTTTTTATCGATGATAACCTCCGAACTTCTTACCGTCCCGAAAGGGAAATCTGCCTCTACGGCCAGCGTCATCGATCCATCGGTTGTAACCGGTCCGAACTCAGGGTTTTCAAAGGGATTGACTTCAACCTTCTTACCATTGATGTACAATCGGCCGTTCAATTCCGGCTGTTCAGAAAAGCGGCTATCCCACCTTACCGTCTCACCCTCTAGCCCCAAGAATGCAGCATAGGAAGTTTTGGCATCCAAAAGTTCTAGATCCTCCGTGTTCTTTAGATCAATAAACTCATTCTTGAATCTGGCCTCGACTTGATATAACCCGGGTACATACGGACCTAGCTTAGCCGCAAAGTTTGGTTTATCAGCTACAGAAACTTGTTGACCATTCACAGACAAAACAGTACCCGCAAAGTTTGTTTCGACAGAAATATATACAGCGTCCATTGTAAGCGAGTATGTATCATAAAATAGCGTCTTACCACTCTTTTCAAGATTAACCACTCCACTTAATCCAAACCCTGGGAGCAGTTGATCCAGACTGTTATCCTTGGCTGCTTGTTCCCCTAGAATCACCTGTTCTCTCAACGTATTGAGAATCCCCTGCTTCTCATCTGGGTTCTGATCTAAGTATCTTACAAAGCCAGTAATCGATTTCTCATCAATGACCAAGTTCTCATCCTTAGAAGTTAAGAACTTTGCAATGGCCTTAGGATCTTGGGAGTCCAGTGCCTGTTCAAACCGCCCGATGAGCCGTTCCTCTGAAGTATAATATTGTCCCGCTTTATAGCCTCCGAACAGAACAACGAGCAACAGCATACCTAGTAACAAAAAAACTTTCTGTTTCCGGTTCATACTTACAGGAGCAGCTGTAGAACCGCTAAATGCCGGGGATGATACGACAGAAATAGATGCAGCACTTTCTGCCTGCGCATCCGCTAAGGAAGCCCCGCATTCTTTGCAAAACTGCGCCTGCTCAGATACTTGTATACCGCATTCGTTGCAAACTCTCATGTCGAATGTTTCCCTTCGTTTTTTTAAAAGCCAAACATATTACCCGATCTAAACATGGACCCGATTGAGTCACCAATGATCAGCATCGTCAGGAATATAGCTGCATAAATCAGCAGAATAGCATACAGCGTATCAAGTCCCCCAGGCCCTTCACGCTTGTAACTCATCGTAATAAGAGCTGGAATCGTAAAAATTCCACCTACGAGCGAGATACTCAAGAATGCTCCTCCAATCGAGCTTCCCATTAGGATAAAAAGAAAAGCAATGAGAGAAATAACGATAAAAGGAATGAGCATAGTCCCAAAACGGGCAATAATTTCTCTCAGATCGGCCTTCGGATTCGTGGATACCTTTACAGCTCCGAATGTATAAACCGCAATCAGAAGCATAAAGACGGCCAGCCAAAATGCAGGTTTTAATGCAAAATCAACAAATGGACTACTACTGAAGAAATTCCGGGCTTCTGACCCAACAGACAAATAAATCATGAGCGGAAACAGGATTGCAAAAATCACCATCGATATGGTGCCATTTAGTAATTGCTCACTTCCTGTTTTGTGGGTCACTGCAAGCGGACTTTTCAGCCCTTTTACAAAATAATCCAAATAGACCTTTGAATTCTGTTTAGCGCTCTCCAAATACGGATTGGTCTGAGCACTCTCGTCTCCTACTGCCCCGTTAGATGCAGCCTTCGGTGGCGACTGTGTTGTAAATACATGAAGAGACGGTGGGCTACCGACTGCCGTTTCCCGATTTACAGTCCTTTCGACACCAGAAAATGATGAATTAGAAAGATCACCTGTCACCTCCTGATGGTCAACCGTCTGGATTTTAACAGGCTCCTCTAGTTGGGTGTCAAACCTGGCTCCACATTTCTCGCAAAACTTTCCTTGTTCGTTCTCGTGCCCGCAAATCTCACAACGCATCATCTTTCCTCCCTGTTAGTCGCACTCCGATCAATTACCTATGTACCTGATTTATGTGCTTCACAATAAATATGTTAATTCCCACAGTATGTGAGCCTAGCACTATATTTGGTAATAGTATAAATGCGGCAGTATGCTAATGGAAGTATTTTCTTACGTCTGTTTGCTTGTATCGCGAAGAGGTATGCCTGGTTTTGTTTATACTATATATAAGGCTTCTACATAGAACGTGACTAAGAGTTAAGAAAGGTGCTCGCCACAATGTTAGATAAAAAAGAACAGATTTATCCGTATCCGTACGGCCAACCACTGCCTCCTTCTATCTACACCGGTACAGCTCTCGAATCAGCCCCAAGGCTTCTCGGACAGACATTGGTTCGGTGCACAGAGGACGGGGAGATTCGGTGCAAAATTGTAGAGACAGAAAGTTACGGGGGCAAAGAAGACAAAGGCTCTCACGCCTATGGCGCCAGACGAACAGCTCGTACAGAAACAATGTTTCAAGCTGGCGGGACATGTTATGTATATCTCATCTATGGCATGTACCACTGCGTCAATGTCGTCACAAGTTATGAGAACGATCCGCAAGCAATACTAATTAGAGCCGTAGAACCTTTAACTAGCCGAGACGCAGAACTCATGCAATTATATCGTGGTAAAATACCTGGCGGAAAGCCTGCTAATCTAAGCAACGGTCCCGGTAAACTATGTCGCGCACTTCGTATTGATAAGAGCCTGAACGGTTGTCAGTTGAACCATTTGGATGGGCCTCTATACCTTGAACTTGGTGAAAATTCATCGAATCTCCCCATTGTCCAAGCACCTCGCATCAACATTCCCTATGCAGAGGAGTACGCAAGCAAGCCTTGGCGTTTTTATATTGAGGGCAATCCATATGTTTCTGTCGTAGATAAAAAAGCATTAACAATCAAATAAACGTTTGAATATTAAGCGGATTTGGCGTATATTTGAACTAACAATCAAACCTACGTTTGAATATAATAGTCCGTAAATAAGATCGAGTTATGGATACAGCGAGGGAGGTTATACATGTGACGGTAAATAAAGAATCACTATCGATTGTTGAAAACCAAGATATATGCGAAGCCTTTTGTCCAACGGCTGAGAAGGTATCACAACTGAAACAAGCGATATTCGAAGATGACATTATTGGAATGACTGAAATTTTCAAAGCTCTGTCCGATCCTACACGTGTTAAAGTGGCCTACATGCTCGATCGAGGTGGTGAACTTTGCGTATGTGATGTGGCTGAAGTGCTTGGGAGCTCAACAGCGACTGCATCTCACCATCTCAGGACTTTAAAGAATAAATCGATCGCTAAATCACGCAAAGAAGGCAAAAATGTTTTTTATTCCTTAAAAGACGATCATATTCGTACCCTGCTTCATATGACACTGGAACATCAGAAGGAGAAGGTGGAAGCATGAGCACTTATAACGATTCTGCAACTAGCCGTAATAATAACAATAGTAGCGATGATCTCACAGAGTACCGGGTACAAGGGCTTTCCTGTCCTAACTGTACTCGCGAAATGCAAGAAGAGATCCAGAAGCTTGAACATGGCAAGAATGCCAAACTGAGCTATAACAGTGGAAAGCTAACTCTCTCCCCTAATGTGGATTTAAAGCGCGTAGAGGGAATATTAAAAAGCGACGGTGCCCGCATTGTTAATCTAACAGACTCAATTGCTGCAACTTCTACAAATGCTGGCCAGCCTGGGCATTCTCACGATCACAGCAACCATGCCCATAGTCACGACCATGGTGAAGGCCACAGTCATGGACATGATCATAGTCATAGTGAAGGTAAGAAGATGAAATGGTTGCTATCCATTTCAGCTGTCTTTTATCTCCTAACATTTGTTCTTACCGACCAAGTTCCAGCACCTGTTGTTATCACTTTGTATGCTGCAGCTATGATTATGAGCGGATATACCACGTTTCTACGGGGACTTCGGAATTTAACAAAGTTCAAGTTTAATATGGATACGCTGATGACGGTTGCACTTGTTGGTGCCGTGATTATCGGCGAATGGCGCGAAGCGACGCTAGTAGCCATATTATTCGGTCTGAACGAAATGCTTGAGGGCTACGGCATGAACCGTGCCCGTAAGTCGATGGAAGCTTTGCTGGCGGCTGCACCTAAAGAGGCAGAGCTGCTTCGAGATGGCGAAGCTGTGCGTGTACCGATTTCAAGTCTTTCCCCTGGTGACATTGTTCGTGTCCGCCCAGGAGAGAAGATTCCTTCTGATGGCATCATTTCGCAAGGTACCGGGGCTGTCAACGAAGCTGCGATTACCGGTGAGTCAGTTCCCGTTACAAAGCGCGAAGGGGATATGGTATTCGGAGGTAGCGTCAGCACTGACGGCCTGTTGAATGTTGAAATAACCAAAGCCTACGAGGATTCTTCCTTGGCTAAAATTATGCATTTAGTCCAAGAAGCGCAGGATAGCAAAACACCAACGGAATTGTTTATCGATAAATTCGCAAAATACTATACACCAGCCATTATGATTATCGCTCTATTCGTCACCATCATTCCGCCGCTGCTATTCGGTCAGCCGTGGATGACATGGGTGTACCAAGGTCTCTCCATTCTCATTGTCGGTTGTCCCTGCTCGCTCGTACTGTCCTCTCCAATTGCACTCGTCAGCGGTATGACAAGGGCAGCCCGCAACGGAATTTTGGTCAAGGGCGGTGTTCACATGGAGCAGCTTGGACGACTTCAAGCTATTGCCTTTGATAAGACGGGTACGTTAACACGTGGGGAGCCTGCTGTATATGCCGAAACCGTATATAACAAAGATAAATTTTATGCGATTACCGGATCTGTGGAACAGTCATCCTTACACCCACTGGCAAAAGCAGTCATGAAACACTTAGCTGACAAGCAGCCGAATAAGACTTTTGCGGAGCCACTGCAATCCACCGTATTACCAGGTGAAGGTGTCCGTGCAGAAGTTGACGGTAAACTTTATTGGGTAGGTAGTGAAGAGGTTCTTCGTCATGTAGAAGGTGAACAGGAATCCGTGATGGCTACCGTTCGTAATGATATCCGGCTTCTGAAGGAGCAGGGTTATACCATTATAGTCGCAGCCGATAAGCATTCCGTGCTTGGCCTGTTCGGTTTGGCTGACGAGATCCGTCCGGAAACGCCTGAGGTCATTCGACAATTGCATCAAGCAGGCATTACAAATACAGTTATGCTAACCGGTGACCACGAACAGTCGGCTCAATCTATCGCTAAGCAATCCGGTGTAACGAGCTTTTTCGCAAGTCTCCTGCCTGAAGAGAAAGTATCGAAGATAAAAGAACTGGCTAGCAAGCAAAAGACAGGTATGGTGGGAGACGGCATCAATGATGCTCCTGCACTTGCCGCAGCCGATCTCGGTATTGCCATGGGTAAAGGAACAGACAGTGCCATTGAGACGGCAGATGTCGTGCTTATGCAGGATCACTTAGGTAAACTGCCAAATGCGATCCGTACGGCGAGAAAGGTAAACCGCATCATCCGTTGGAATATCGCGATCTCGCTATCTCTGAAAGCCATTGCTCTGCTGTTGACCATTCCGGGTCTGCTCACCCTATGGATCGCGATTATTTCCGATATGGGCGCGACAATTCTCGTGACACTCTTGGGATTAACCATCCTGCTTGGCAAAGATAAATCTCCGGCTTCATCTAAATAGTTAGATAAAAAAAACTAATCCCCTTCTCTCCGTTTATAAGAGAAGGGGAGTTTTCATGTTATCATCTGAATACTAAATCGACTACAATCGGCAAATGATCCGAAGCCTCGGTTTGGACTACATGCTGATTTTGATGCTTTATACCAGGGGAAATCAATATATAATCGATCAGTTCTGTTGGAGATGTAGATGGGAATGTGTAGACATTCTCCATGTCTTGAAAACTGTTCACGAATAGGCCACTTTCTAACAATCGTTGAAACTCAGGACTCTCGGGTTCCGTATTGAAATCGCCCATTAATATGCTGGGTTGATTGGAGCGAGAAACAAGATCTATAATTTCCTCCACCTGCGCTAATCTACTTCGCGCATCCAACCCAAGATGTGTATTGTAGACATTCACATGAATGCCATCCAGATCTACCACAGCATGCAACATCCCCCGCTGCTCTTCACCAAAGCTACGAAGTAAGATGTTATCGGAACGAAGAATAGGGTACTTGCTTACAATCGCATTCCCATACTGACTATTCTCAGCCAATCCACCCACCTGTCCAAAATCCAAGTTCGCTCCGTATACGTAGTGATATCCAGTTAAGCTAGCTATCTCTTTCGCCTGATCTTTATAGTCGCTCCGATCACTAAAGAATCGATCCACTTCTTGAAGCCCTACAATACACACGCCTGAATCAAGAATAACAGCGGCAATTCTTTGAAGGTTCAATTGGCCATCCATACCGACTCCGTGCTGAATGTTATAAGACATGACCGTTGTACTTATGACCCCTAAACTGTTTTGCTCTTCCATGAACATCTCTCCCTTCAGTTGTTAAACCATGAAATCCTTCGAAACATTTCCCAATTATATCCGTCTAATAGATATCACTTATGGAGGTGTAGAAGATGATTGTAAATAAATCATACAAAATCGTCGGGGCTACAGCACTCGCTCTAACGCTAAGTTTAACGCCTATATCCGGTCTTTTACCAGACTTGACTCCATCCGTCTTTGCAGCCCAACCTCATAAAGAAACACCTACTGTATCTTCAAAGATAGAATTAAAAAATTCCTCATTCAAGAAAAACGGAGTTCTATATGTCCCGATTAAAGAATTATCAGAATATGTAGATCTACACATTACACAAACTCCTAATAAGAAATATGTTTATATCAATAGTCCTTTGGAGTCTGTTCGAATAGCTCCGAAGCAGTCCAAAGCTGTAAATGCCGAAGGAACCACTATTGCCTTGGAAGGATCACCTATCGTAAAACAGGGTGTCACTTATGTTCCATCCTCGCTACTCGCTAAAAGCTTTGGAATAAAGCTGAAATGGGAAGGAAAGTCCTCCATATCACTCCAAGTAAATCAACAGTATGTTTCCAACTCTTTTGAAGGCATGCTGTTCTGGTTAAACCGTGATAATGGAACATTATTAATGGGGCAAGCTGGAAGTATCCCGAAAAGTGCTGGAAAGGTTGAAATCGAGAATATCGATTGGATCCGTATTCAGCCTCGTAAAATTAATCCATCTACCTTCGTTATAGATGCGACAAATTGGCATGGTGAACCGCATATCCACGAGACTCGTATTCGTGTCCTCATTAACGACCGTAAAATCGTGAAGCAAGGCGTTACTAACTTCTCTAATTTTGCAGGTATGAACACAAAATCAAATGTGAACGGCTTTAAAGGAAATGTTGCGATCATGAATGGTAGCAAGCTACAACTGGTCCATCCCACAGGCAAGGTTGTAAAGACTTATAATCTTGAAGCCCTAACCGGCGTTAAAGATGATTTCGTTGTAGAAGCAATTGAGAATGACTTTTTGTTGGTACGTCCTTATATAGAATCAACTTTATTTATAGTCCATCCGACACGGAACAAGTCTGCCCTCATCTACCCGGATCTACTAGATGAACAAACAATAAAGTTAATAGCTGAATATCCTCCGAATGAAGTGGGTTATGTTGGCGATGCATTGACTTACAAAGGATATAACAACAAAAAGCTGACTTTTACGTTCAATCATCCTTTATTAAGTAGTAATAAGACGTATTCGTACACCCTGCCCTTCTAACATATTACATTTCATACGCTTCAAGACATAAAGAAGCCCGGGTGCAGCTTAACGCATCCGGGCTTCTTTCCTTATTTATTCTGTTTCCAACGCCTGCTTAAATTCATCAGAAGAATCGTTCCACCATTCCTCGTTCTTGGAGATGAGTAGATCTTTCAAAGCCTTTTTCTCCACATCACCTAATCCATCGACAATGATCTTACGTTTCAGAGCTGCATCGAGTTTATTAACATGATCCGCAAGGATCTTCCAGCCCCGCTTCGCTTCCTGATCGATCCACATTTCACACGCAGTCATACCGCCGTAATGTTGTCCTTCCGGCGTACGATCTACAGCTACCCATACGATCCAGACCTGACGACCATTAGGTACATCCTCACGGTTCGTAGAAAATTTGATGCCACGTTCCACTTTACTCTTCGCGTGCATTGCACCGATTTCAATCTTTGCTTCTCCACCGTCAATAATGACTGGTGATACACTATTCAGATCAATCGAGCCTGCACCGAACCCTTTATGTTTGCTCTTGCTACTTATAATGTTGAGGGCAATCTGCTTCTTCCCGTTTTGCTCCTGATTCTCCATTATGGCAAACCTCCCTATATATAAGAACGGAAGAGACCTTCCGCCTCGCTGATTCAGATAACCAGTCCAATATATTTTATTTTAACTAATAATCACCCAAAAGCAAACATATACATGCTGTAGATGCTTGTCAACGGGAGGTTGTTCGATATGGTCCCATCACGCGCTAAAGTCTTTCTTTCATCCCTGCTTGCCCTCGGTCTTCTTGGAGGATCAATGCTGTTATTTCTGCAGGGTACCCGTGTTTCAACACCTATTCTCGCCCCGGAATCGGGCAAGCCTGCAGTCGCGGAAAAGGCTCCACTCTCTCCACCTAAAGCTCAGTACGATGTCCCTGCTCCTGCACTGAGCAACAGGCTTGTTGAATATCACATGGATGTCAGGTACGAGCCTGAGGAGAACAAACTCAAAGGGAAACAAACACTAACCTGGACTCACCCCGGTAAAAAAGCAGTAACCGAGCTATACTTTCATCTTTATCCCAACGCATTCGCCTCTAAGGACACAACATTTATGAAAGAATCCGGCGGTAGACTTCGCACGGACCAGATGCCTAATGATGGATTTGGTTCAATGAAGATTACGGGAATTAAGACGGAGGAGGGGCTGTCTTTGCTCCACCGTCTTCAATATGTGCAGCCTGACGATGGGAACGTCAAAGATCAGAGTCTCGTGAAAGTACGCCTTCCACGCCCTGTTAAAGGCGGTGAGAGCTATACATTGATCATGGAATTCGAGGTGGAAATGCCTAAAATCTTTGCACGTATGGGTACGGCAGATGATTTTGTAATGGCAGGGCAATGGTTTCCAAAGATCAGTGTGTATGAACCTACAGGAACACGTGGGCGTAAGGAGGAAGGCTGGAATCTCCATCAATACCACGGGAATTCAGAGTTTTATTCTGATTTCGGCATTTACAGCGTCCGCATTCGCGTACCGGATAACTATATTGTTGCCGCCACTGGTTTCCCAACCAAGCCAGCTACAAAAGCGAATGGTGAAAAGGTCTATCAATTCTATGCCGATGATGTACATGATTTTGCTTGGTCGGCTTCACCAAACTTTATCGTCGCTGAAGAGGCATTCTCTGCTCCAGGCATACCGGGTGTACGAATAAAGCTATACCTCGATCCGGTACATAAAGACCTGAAAGATCGGTATTTTGACGCCGCTAAGGCAGCCCTATCCTCTTACGGTAAGTGGTATGGTACTTATCCTTACTCGACCTTATCCATTGTTGTACCGCCAGAAGCGGGAAATGGTGCAGGAGGAATGGAATATCCGACACTTGTAACGGCCTTCGGAGCCAAAAATGATTCACCCGGGTACGATCTGGAGCGCACCATCATTCATGAGATTGGACACCAATATTTCTACGGTATGATTGCAAGCAACGAGTTTGAAGAAGCATGGCTTGACGAAGGCTTCACCTCATATGCTGAGGAGCGAGTCATGGAACAGGAATATGGCGTGACTTCTAATACGGCAGCCCAAGCTGCAGCCATCTCCTCACCAGAGCCATTACAACAAGAATCTTGGAAATACGGGTCTCACCAGAAATATGCACTTAATGTTTACACACGTGGCAAGCTGGTGCTGCAAGATATTGAACGTCTAGTCGGTACGCAGACCATGAACAAAATCATGATGGCCTATGCGAAAAAATTCCGCTTCAAACATCCAACGACCCAAGATTTCCAACAGGTAGTAGAGGAGCTAACAAAACAACCATGGCAGTCCTATTTTGACCAATACGTATACGGGAACAAGATGGCTGATGTCGCGATTGAACAAATTGAGACCAAAAATACCGGTTCACGCGAGGAGCCTGCATATGAATCTATAGTAACCGTCGTAAATAAGGGGGGCACGGTTACGAACATCCCGATTACATTCGCCTTCGAAGATGGAAGGACTGTAGAAAAAATATGGGACGGTAAGAAAAAAACAACGCAGTACAAAATCGAGCATCGCTCTCCATTACTGTGGGCCATGGTTGATCCTAAATTTACAATCGTGCTGGAGAACAAACATATTAATAACTATATGAAGGCGGAAATGGATCCGAAAGTGCTCACGCGCTGGAACCTAAGCATTAACAAGCTGGTAGAGGCACTGTTCGGCAGCCTGTCATGGTAAGGGGGGAGAACATGAAAAGCTATACAGGCAAAGGCTGGACCAGTGTAAAAGATCAGTTCTATGTTATTATTCTGTTGTTTTTATACAAGCTTTTGTGGGGATATTTTCTTTACCGGATCGTAAAATCAGCCGTTGTTCCACTTCTGATGCGATTTCCTGATCCCGCTCCAAGTGAGCTTAGTAAGCTGCTGTATTTCTATGAGGGAGAAATGGCCTTATTACAGAGTAATGACGTTCACACCTATGCCTGGATACTTATACTTATGCTAATGATTCGGATGGTGCTAACTCCACTCATTCAAGCAGGTATACTCTACAATCTTCATCAGGAGGCAAAGGGAGAGCGAGGATTGTTCCTCTTTAAAGGAATGAGACAATTATGGAAACCAGTAACCCTGTTTTACATAATTGAGACTCTATTTACCTTTATGCCAGCTTATTGGCTGGTGCCCAAAATGCTTCCTTTTCTATTCGCGGCTATTCGAGAGCCTTCTGCCTTGCTCCATCTAGCCCCTTACATCCTTGGTTGGTTAATTTACGCGTATCTGCTTCGGATGTGCCTGCTTTACATGCAGTTCGGAAAAACAGGTGGGACCAGCATGATATCAGCTTTATGGATCTGCTTGCGTCATATCGGAAAGGTCACTCTGATCTCAATCATAATTGGTGGAACGGGAATGGTCATGCTTCTATTACTCAGTGGATTATCATTCCTATGGGCTGGACTAATGGGTCTGATCATTCACCAAGCTAGCTATTTTATAAGTAGTCTATTCCAGCTCTGGAGTATCACAACACAGTACCAGCTATGGCTTACACATGAACAGCAACGTTAAAAAATACTCTCGTTCCAAAAAAATCCCAATCCTTCTCAAAGGATTGGGATTTTTCGTATAAAAATATAATTTCCTCGTTTGCCAAATTGTTAATACTCTGCTAAAATAACGAATGTGATAGTAACAACTTTGTCATCTTTATTGTAACTTTTTCATATGGATAAACAGTCGAATATTAGAACTAGATTTTTTATACCATTAAGAAGCCGAATTCCCTTACATGGGAAGCGGGGGATCCGTCTTGGGTGCATTGATCTCGCAACAGAGTGATCATAGGCTAACCTTCAGCCGAACCCTTAAGCTAACCTCGCAGGCATTGGAAGGAGCTTTCTCTTGAAAAAAAAGTTAACAGCCATATCGATCGGACTTACACTCGCTCTTACATTAAGTGCCGGAAGCGCTTTCGCTGATTCCAAGCTTAATAACGCAATCAAACCAGTCATTGGTGTCTCATATAAAATGGGTGGAACAACGACTAAAGGATTCGATTGCTCTGGATTTACAAGTTATGTATTCAAGAAAATTGGACTCACATTGCCTCGTGCATCCGCATCCCAGTATAAAGTTGGGACTGCCGTAGCAAAGAGCAATCTAAAAGCTGGTGATCTTGTATTCTTTAATACCTCCGGCAGAGGCGTATCCCATGTTGGGATTTATGTAGGCGGTGGTAAATTTGCACATTCCTCAACTTCCAAAGGTGTTACCATTACTGCACTCAATTCCAGTTACTTCGGAAAACGGTACATAGGCGCTAAGCGTGTTATGAGCTCGAGTAAGTACAAAGCCGTCGCTGTCAATTATAATTAATTATCATATAAGCCGTTACCTAAGCCCGGATGAGATCTCTACAATCTCCTTCGCGGCTTTTTCTTTATACTTATATAACGTATGGACCTTGCAAAAAGTTCACCTTTTTATAAAATAATTTTTAATTATTTTCTTAGGTATCATGTCTTACTTGTGATTTACCCTTATTGCAGATGATTAAACATGTTTCAGGTAAATTTGAATCATTATTTGTCTTTTTTCTTCGTCACATAACCATTTAAACCACTCGAAAAGACAGCAAGAAACAATTGCCAACAGGACAAGCCCTCTGATAGAATATCAGTGTAATCATTCCATCATTATTGTAAGGGCTTTTATACATAGAACATTGTGCCGAATAGCCTTCAACCGAACCCTTAAGCTAACCTCGCAGGCATGGAAGGAGTCTTTATATGCTAAAGAAATTAGGCGTATCTGTTATCGGCCTCACTCTCCTACTTACTTCTGGGATCAACAGTGCTTTTGCAGACAGCAAGCTAGATCAAGAAATTGACCAAGTTCTTGGAACAAAATATAGTTATGGCGGAACAACAACAAGCGGATTCGATTGTTCTGGGTTCACAATGTACATATTCTCTACGCTGGGATTAAAGCTCCCGCATCAATCGAGCTCCCAATTCGAGATGGGGACAACGATAACCCGCCAAGATTTGCGCCCGGGTGATCTCGTGTTTTTCAATACGACTGGCCGCGGGGTATCCCATGTAGGCATCTACATCGGGGATGGGAAGTTTGCTCATGCCTCTACTTCCAGAGGTGTTGTTACCAATCGTTTGAGTGATAGCTACTACGCAGAACGATATATTGGCGCCAAACGAATTCTGGATGACATATTTTACGAAAATCTTGCAGCAGAATAACTCATTTTTTTTATAACATACTAAATCATATCCGCGAAGAGAAGCTTCCTTTCTTTTGGCGGTTTTTTCTTCCTTACTCAATTAAAAAGGAGACAACTTATGAATCACCAGACAGAACAGCTATATGCCATTCCAATGACGATCGACCAAGCAGCTGAAGTTTGTGAATGGACGTATCCAGCTCCGTATAATATATACGGCTGGCTACCTTTTGAACAGATGCAGGGTCTCGGTATTGAATTTGGTGATCCGGATATCCGTCGTCAGCAATATATATCTATTATGGATGAACAGGATCGAATGTGGGGCTTCGCTCAGTTGTTCCCAATGGAGGGTGTCACGCGAATTGGCCTTGGTATGCGCCCTGATTGGTGTGGCCTTGGAATGGGTAAACGATTCGTGAAATGTATTACTGATGAAGCTATACGAAGACAACCCTCGAATGAAATTGATTTAGAGGTGTTGACTTGGAATAAGCGCGCAATTCGCACTTATCAGCAAGTTGGGTTTCAGATCACTGATACTTACGAGCGGATGACTAAAGAAGGAAATGCACTGTTTCATTGTATGGTATATAAGCCGCTAGAGAAGTAAAGAATCATCTAACAACAGGAATACGAATATGAAAAATAGCACAATTTTGTGTAATTTTTCTTATAATATCCGTAGTTTTGTTGCTTTTTTTGTCACAACTGCTATGATGTCTTTATATGTTCGTTTATAATAGAAGCTATTGTAGTATACATAAGAAGGGACGATATGACGATGCAAAAATGGATTATGAGCGGATTGTTCTTCGTCGCATGTACGTTGGCCCTTGTGCTAATGTTTACGCTTCCAGGCAAAGAACAGGTTGCTCAAGAAAACAAGCCAACCATGCCTGAAGTTACATTAGACGCTGCCGCAGCTGAAGCAACCGTAAAAGCTAGTTGTATTACTTGTCATGGTGACCAACTTCAAGGTGGAGCCGGACCTGCTCTTGATAAAGTAGGCGGTCATATGGACGCAGAAGCTATATTTAGTGTCATTACGAAGGGTCGTAAGACAATGCCTTCCTTTAAAGAACAATTGAAGCCAGAAGAAATAGCAAATATTGCCCTTTATCTGGCTGAGAAGAAATAATTATTATCATAAACAGCAAAAAACGCTTGAATAAGGGTTCTCCCTGTTCAAGCGTTTTTTAATAATCAGTTCTTATTGCTGCTCTGTATTTTCACTAGAGCGGCTTTTTTCATATACTTCGTTAAATTGCTGTGCTTCTTTGATATCCACTGCCGTAATCCCGCCATCATCCCATGAGGTCAGACGCAGTGTCACGGTTTTATAATCAATGGTAATGTAGGGATGGTGCCCGAATGCCTCCGAAATGGCTGCTACTTCATCTACGAAAGCTATCCCTTTCATAAATGAACCGAAAGCATATTTACGTATGATCCATCGTCCCTGCTCTAATTCCCAGCCCTCAAGCCGTTCAAGATGTGTTTCAACTTCCTGCTGTGTATACAGCATCCTATCTTCCTCCCCGGAAAACCTCTCCCACGAATGTGGGACTAAATTATTCATCTATTCTATTCTCTACCTATAGGGTTCATTCCCCATCTAGATGAGAGCTACAAATGCCAATTCTTCTTCACCAATAAGAATATGTATCCGATGGTTTCCTTGATCATGCATGACAACGCCACTGCCTACAGATAGAACGGGTTCTGTACCTAGCGCATAAAATAAGTCCTCTGCCAAGGCCTCGTGAACTTCATTCCGATCCAAGTCATTCAGGTTGCCCCAATCCTCAGAATCCATCTCAAAAAAAACGTAGCTATCAGGTATTCGTCCGACGGCCTCCGTTAAATCTTTTAAAATATCTCCATAATCACGACCGTGTTTTACACCCACCGATCTCACTCCTTTCTGTTACTTCATACCTTTAAGTTTCCTTACTCTTATTATACCGGAAATTACAGCTAAAAAAAAAAGGCTAACTTGACGATAAATAGGGTAATGCGCTCATTTGCACAATGCTACCCTTTTCAAAGGGCCGCAAAACGAATGGATTCGTTATTTATTTCTCATGGATGAGGTGTATTATGGAAATTTCAACGATTATTGGTCTAGTGCTTGGTCTTTTTTCAGTATTGGTCGGAATGGTTTTAAAAGGGGCGTCCATTACTGCTTTAGTTAATCCCGCTGCTTATCTTATTATACTCGGCGGAACCGCAGCTACTCTATTTATAGGATTTCCACTAGCGGAACTCAAAAAGTTTCCCAAGCTTGTTAAGATGACCTTCGTGAAGCAAAATCTTATGAATAAGACGGATTTGATTACCCTCTTCATGGAGTATGCTTCCATTACCCGCCGTGAAGGATTGTTAGCACTCGAGTCAAAAGTCGAAGAAATCGATGATGCTTTTCTACGCAACGGAATGCGCATGATCATTGACGGCAATGAGCAGGAATTTGTAAGTGATGTGTTAATGGAAGATATTCATGCCACAGAAGAACGTCATCGCTCCGGTGCACTTATTTTTTCACAAGCTGGTATGTATGCACCCTCTTTAGGGGTATTAGGGGCTGTAATTGGTTTGATTGCTGCCTTGGCAGACATGAGTGACATGTCTGTTCTAGCGCATGCTATAGGTGCTGCCTTTATTGCTACACTGCTAGGTATCTTTACCGGGTATGTTATCTGTCACCCTATTGCTAATAAACTTAAACGTTTATCTAAGCGTGAATTGGAAATTCGTCTGATGATGGTAGAAGGTCTTCTATCCATTCAATCGGGTGTTTCAACGATTGCCATCAGCCAGAAATTATCCGTCTTCTTAACCCCTTCTGAACGCCTTGAAATGAACGAGAGGGAGGCTGGTTCTAGTGAGCAAAAAGACTAGACACGAGCCCCACGAGGAGCACGCAGACGAATCTTGGCTCCTTCCATATGCAGATTTACTTACCTTATTGCTCGCATTGTTTCTTGTCCTCTACGCGATGAGCGCCACGGATGCCAAGAAATTTCAAGAGATGAGCGAAGCATTTAATGTTGTTCTGAACGGTGGCGCAGGCGTACTTGATTACAGTAAGACGGAGCCTAGCAAAGATCCTGCTGATGATGGTGATAATAAAGCAAATAACACCGTTCCCGCTCCTAATACTGAGAAGAGTAATGCTGAGAAGAGACGTGAAGAGCTGAAGAAGCAAGAACAAGAAGACCTGGAGAAACTGAAGAAGCAACTGGACACATATATCAAGAGTAACGGATTAACGACGGAATTAAGCACGAAACTTAATCAATCCCAGCTAATGATCACGATTCGTGATAATGCTCTCTTCGCCCCAGGTGAGGCTATCGTGAAGCCTGAAGCCCGAATACTGGCGAAAGAAATATCCAATTTGCTGCAAAAATTCTCAGACTATGATGTTATTGTATCCGGTCATACGGATAATGTGCCCATGAACAGTTTAAAATACCCTTCGAACTGGGATCTCAGTTCAGATCGGGCGCTCCAGTTCATGAAAATCCTTCTATTGAATCCATCACTTGACCCCAAACGGTTTATGTCAACCGGATATGGGGAGTATCGTCCAATAGCTACTAATAATACGACAGCAGGTAAAGCAAAAAACAGACGTGTTGAAGTATCTATTATTCGCAAATACCAAGATAGTAATACGTATACAAGCGTAACTAAGAATAATAAATAAAACAACCGGTTCTCGGACAAGCATCCTGAGGGCCGGTTGTTTGTTTATATTTTAGTTCAACTAGGTCAACTTGTAATTCAACAGCTTCCCAAGCTCCTGCTTCTCTTGATCGGTAAGATCACGCCAAGCCCCGGTCTTCTGGTTACCTAATTTGATATTCATAATGCGGATACGTTGCAGCTTTCGAACCTCATAACCAAAGGCACTACACATACGCCGAATCTGCCGATTCTTACCTTCTGTTAAGATGATACGAAACACTCGCTCAGACATGCGCGTAATTGTACAAGGAAGCGTCATCTCTCCAAGTATTTTGACACCACTCGACATGCCTCTTACAAATGCTTCCGTTATCGGACGATCAACTGTAACAATATACTCTTTCTCGTGTCTGCCCTCTGAACGGAGGATTTTATTAACAATATCCCCATCGCTCGTGAGCAAGATAAGACCCTCTGAGTCTTTATCCAGTCGCCCGATCGGAAAGATCCGCTCTTTATGACCAACAAAATCAACGATGTTCCCTTTAACATGGAGCTCCGTTGTGCTAGTGATGCCTACAGGCTTGTTAAGAGCGATGTAGACATGCTGGCTCTTCTTCTCGCCGAGCTGACGCCCATTTACACGAACATCATCACCTTCCTCAGCCTGACTACCTAAAACAGCTTTTACTCCGTTAATAGTAACCTGACCACTCTCTACAAGCTTGTCTGCTTCCCGGCGGGAACAGAATCCTGTCTCACTGATGAATTTATTAATTCTCAAGATGTCATCCTCTCCATCTCTGCACAAATTTATGTTCTAATCTTGATTATTCTCGGCAGAAGGTAGCAGAATGGTCACCGTAGTGCCCTTGCCCTCTTCACTTTCGATCTCAAATGTCCCCTGATGCCCTTGTATAATACGCTGGCTCACCATTAAACCGAGTCCCGTACCCGCTTCTTTATTCGTGATGAAGGGTTCCCCAACATGTGGCATCAGTTCGGCTGGTATTCCTTTCCCCTTATCATTTATTCTCACTGCAATCTGTTCTGGCTTCACCTTGTCGATCTCAATCGTAACATATCCGCCATCCGGCATAGCTTCTACCGCATTTTTAAGAACATTAATAAATACCTGCTTAAGCTGATTCTCTTCACAATGTACGATCGCTTTCTCATCCGTATCATGCAGTCTAAATTCGATACCATACAAATGCGCCTGACTATCAAGTAAGGAGATGACCTCATTCATAATGATCCGTAAATCCTTATATTGAAAACGTACAGCCTGAGGCTTGGCCAAAATAAGAAATTCACTAACGATCAAGTTAATTCGATCAAGTTCCGACAACATGAGCCCAATATGATCAGGGTTTACTTTATGAGTCTGCTGTTGTAGCTGTAAGAATCCCCGAAGAGTGGTAAGTGGATTGCGAATCTCATGAGCTACTCCAGCCGCAAGTTGACCAACTGTCGTTAGTTTCTCCGAACGCCTTAGTAATTCTTCCATCCGATTACGTTCTGTCACATCTCGTGACACACTTACCATTGATGTAATGTTGCCCATATCGTCTAGAATCGGAGAGGTGCTGATGCTAACCTCAATCATCGTACCATCTTTACGCTTACGAACCGTTTCGATGGAAGAGAGTTTTTCTCCCGCCTTTAGTCGTTTACGTCGTTCAATTTCCTCAACCTGAATTTCTAGCGGAATCATTTCAAGCCTCTGCCCTATCACTTCATGACTCTTCCAGCCGTATAATTGCTCGAACGCCTTATTCACACTAGTAATGGTTCCATCGGTATCCGTTGTATGAATTGCATCCGCTGTCTGATTAATAACGGATTCTAGATACTCTTTAACCGATTGGTTCTCATCAACCATTTGCTTCAACTGATTGGTATAATGGCCTAAATTTCGAGTCATCGCATTAACCCGACCCGATAATTGCCCAAGCTCATCACGGCTTGTTACTTCAAGACGAGGCTCAAAGTTTCCATCGGCTACATCGTTTACCGTTCCCAGTATAGCCTGAATTGGCCTTGTAAAGTAGCCTGCTACTATATAACTACCAAATATGACGATTTCCAAAAGGACAAGCGATATAGCTACTAAGCTGATCATCTGTTCACGCATCACTGAAGAAACAGCCTCATAGTCCATAACTACGCTAATAATGTAGGGAGGCTTATTTTCAATCTTTATTGGGATAAAACTTTTCATTACTTTCTTTCCGTTTATCGTGCTAACAAAAACGACATTCTCTCCAGTAGTAACCGACTTATCAACTGCCTTTTGGTCTTCTTTTAAACTACCATAGTTGTACGTTCCGAATTTTACGGGCCGATTACCGAACTTAAAATGAATATAATCTGTTCCGTTCTTCTCCATATAAATGTTGCCGAATGTGGATGGATTAATGCCTGTCACTTCCAAAATGCGAGGATTTGCTTGAATAGTCTGCTCTACAACAACATCCGGACTTGTTATTTTAGAGAAATCCGTAATGTTTGTACTGGGAATATAGGGATCAATAATATAATTTCGCTTGCCATCATAATAATATCCCCATTTAAAAATTGATCCAGGTTTAGATGTTGAATACTCAAACGGACCGGACCAGAAATGTCTCTCCTTATGTCCCTCCTGAACCGTTCGCACTTCTGAATACTTGAACAACTCCTGAAAGGATCTGTACCAGTACCCCCAAGTATTCGTAGACAGACCAATCTCCTCTGCTTCAGTAGAACGAGCAATTACGATATCATCATTCTTCTGAATGAGTAGAGATATATGATCGACCCCAAGCTCATCACTAAGCTTCACAAGCTCTTCATTCGTAATATTCCTGTAATCAGGATCGAGTACCCTAGCAGCATTTATTGCTGCCACACGCAACTGGTCACTAAAAATACCTTCCACATATTTAGAACTGTACTCTGCCTGCTCCACGGTAATCGCAATCTGAGTTGCAGCCATGACCATTTTGGTCTCACTGTCCTGCCTTATGTTCTCCTGCGTCGTATAAAAGTTTAGCGCAATATTCAGCAGTAAAATAAAAAGGACAGAAATAGACATGATCAATGATAATTTTGTTTTAATAGACAAAGGCATCTACACCTTTCGACACTTCATAGACAATAAACTGGTATAGCCTGTCATATTTTATGATAACGTGCTATAGGTTAATTGAAAAGAAATTTCGGCTTTTATTTCGATAGGAAGCACCCAAACAGCAGCTTTCATTGATATTGATCTATTCTTTCTCTAAAATAAAAAGTAAAAGTAGTACTTTTTCCACAGATATGTCCACAGCTTGCTAACAAATACACATGTTTTCTGTGGATTATGTGCATAAGTCTGTGTATAACTTTTTATTTTTCCACAAAAGTGTCCACATCATGTTAACAAACGAATGAATGTTCGTTGTATAACTACTACTTTAGTCCCAAATGAGAGGAGAACATGGTTTGAGTTTGAATTATAACGATCCGCACGCTGTGGATAATCAAAATCATGAATATTGGATGCGTGAAGCTATTGCTGAGGCCCTCAAAGCTGAAGCGCTTGGAGAAGTTCCTATTGGAGCAGTCATCGTCCATGATAATGAAATCATCGGGCGTGGCTACAATTTACGTGAGACCACCTTCGATGGGACAGCACATGCCGAAATGGTTGCCATCCGGGATGCCAGTCGTCACCTTGGTGCGTGGCGTCTTCTCGATTGTCGTCTATATGTGACTTTAGAGCCGTGTCCCATGTGTGCAGGGGCTATTGTCCAATCGAGAGTGCCTCAGCTTATATACGGCACTCAAGACCCTAAGGCAGGCTGTGCTGGGACACTCATGAATCTACTTCAGGAATCCCGTTTTAACCATCGTACCGAAGTGGTAGAAGGAATACTACAAGAAGAGTGTGCAACCCTATTGACCCAGTTCTTTCGGCGTTTGCGAGGAAAATAGAACCTCTCTCACTAAAATCTATTGTTATTTTTAAAAACAAAAAAACCCGGCCGAGGACGGCTGGGTTTTTTTGAAATAGTTAACTACTAATTAATAAGCGCCCATTTGACCCATGGATTCCTGGAACTGCTCCATTGTAATCACGTCAGCATCTTTAGGAATTCCAATTTTGAATGTTTGCTTCTCATTGATCTTGCTGTACTGTGTGCTTCCCTTGATTGCCAGCTTCACCGTATCTTTTGTATCTGGATCGTTGAAGTCCACATTCATAACGAGATCTTGGTAAGCCGGGAAGTCCTTTTTATCAATAGCTGTATTAATGTTAAACGTATTGATCTTTAGGTACTTCTGCATTTCTTCAAGATCTTGTTTGAATTCACCCTGATCAACGGATTTAACTTCTTCTTTTGCTTGTTCAATATCTTCTTTCGTCAGACCAAGCATTTCACGGTACTCATCTTTAGCCATAATATCTACGATTTTCGGAGCTGCTTTGTTTACGAAGATATCCAGTGCTTCTTTCAGGCTATCGTTAGTCACGAAGAATTGTACGACTTGCTTCGCTTCTACACCTTCTGGAAGTTTAGCATCTTTAGTTGCAACTTCTTTGAAGTATTTAGTCTGGTCATACTCTGAAATTAGAGCATCTAAAACTTCTGTTGCAAATTTCTGAGACTTTTCAGCATCAAGTGTTTCTGGATTGAATGTTTCCCCGGCTTCTTCAGCCAGTTCTTTCATATCCAAGACCAAATACTTACCTACTACATCCTCTGGGAATGGAAGCATTGGAATACTTGGGATCTTCACATAGATCTTCTCTTTAGTCATGACCATATCAATATTAAAGGTCATTGCCATATCGCCTTTTAGGTTAATACCCATTTGCATTTCAGTCTGCTGCTGAGGTTCTGCCTGGTGAATACCAGTCAATGTAAGCTCAGCATTCTTCAACATAGTAACCGCTTGATCAACGGTAGGATCGCCCTCAGTTGCTGCCATTTTCATCTGAAGATCTTCGATAACGAAGCTGCTCTTCATTTCATAAGACGTCATTGACATGGCGTTCTTCGCAGCAGTGCTCATTGCCTCTTTAGGTTCTTGCTTCTTTGCACAGCCTGATAACACAACTGTCAACATCAACATCAATGACAGCATGATAGCTGCAAACTTCTTGTTGTTCATTTAAAATTACTCTCCCCTCATGACCATAAAAAATAACAAGACCTTCTAATCATAAACTATTTCCACCAAATGAGGAACACTTTATGGAAAATTTACTAAAATAAATTTTCCTTTCATTTTCCTTTCTTTCCAGATCTAAAGAGTGAGTTATAACAAACAGCGAACGCTAGGGCCCCGGTGCGTCTTGTGTTTTTAATACGCTGTATCTAACAATTACGTTTCATTCATTTATGATCCTTATTTTAACGTAGCAGAAATAGACAGCGAAAAGGCCCCCTGCTTAACAGCAGGAAGCCTTTCATTTGGAAATTAAACCGCTGTACAAGTAGTAATCTATCCCTCAGGGTTAAAATGTCCTGATTGCTTCTGAGTCTTCGCGCGGTGCGAGCCAGTCATTGGCTCCTGCATGCCGCCTCCGCTTTCTTTCCGTTTTCTCTGAGGTTCTTGAGCTTCTGGTACGGGTATAGACTTGGGCTTACTCATACTTTGCACTCCTCCATTTCATCATAGAACACAATCTCCTTAAATCCGAGCAGTTTACAGTAAAAGTTGGCCTCGTGAGACTACGGGTTGGTTATTTGTTGTAGTGCTTGTGCACATTCATGAATATGACGCGTATAGTCTCCCGCCATTCCCTGAATGTTCTCATTGCGCTCATCAATAACAACGCCAGCTCGTTCAACGTCCACCAGCTTTACCTTAACTTCTCTGGAATCTACGTAGCAGCATTCAAAGTCAAAGGAGTAATCCTGTCTTCCAGCAGCATCAATGTGAATTCGAACGGCTTGAGGATTGGCCATATCAGCTGCTACTTCTGCATGATCACCGGGTTTCAGTACCGTAGGCAACCGCTCCTGCCATGCGCTTACCAATGTTTCCTGGTCAATATTTAGCTCTGAGTTCATGTATCACACCTCCCCTTGTCTTTAAATTGTGGAGATGTGTTTCTTTTTATGCTTTACAAAAAATACAATGCACGCTGATAAATAAATAAAAAAAAACATACAAAAAAACCGTCTCCCTCATCGGAAAACGGTTTGTGTGTTTGTGTATGGCGGAGAGGATGGGATTCGAACCCATGTGGAGTTGCCCCCTAACGGTTTTCAAGACCGCCCCTCATTGTAAAAACCCGCTACATCTTATTATGACTGAGTTTATAGCACTTTATTGTTGATCCGCTACAGCGGTCTGAGTCTAAACGCTTATTTTAGTACATGACCGTTAGGACAGCTTCATCTTATTATTTTCAAAAGCATGAGTCAACCTGTAAAAGAAAATTCATGCGTTACTAAGCAAATCTATAATTGTCGTACACACTTGTGAGCTCACTTTCTCACCTTTATTTGCATTACCATATAACTTGATATACTGAAATCCTCACTTCTGTCACCATGAACTTTATTAAATCAAAATGAACCTGCCATGCAATTAATGAAAGCTTTTTGACTATATCTGTCTCATCTTTTTTAAACAACGAAAGTGACCAATTGAATGAAAACCCAATGCCCTTACTCCCTATCGAAAACAAAAATAACTACCTAAAGAATAGGTAAGCATTCGTGTTAAATCAGTATTATCATACTTTATCTCATATTCGTTCACTCTAATTAACACTCTTCTAACATAATCATTTCTTTTGGTGCTTTTTTCAATTATAAAATGACTACAATATCAAGTAAATGATCCTAAGAGATTAGCGTCAATATATAAGAGCTCACTAAGACACAGAAAAAGCCCCAACTCTTTTGAGCTCCAATCTGCCTCAGATTTTCTGCTGTATATGCTCTACACAAAAAAAGAACTAAGAACTAACAATCAATATGAAATAATCTTTTTGCTTCCTTTTTAAATACTTCTTCTGAGAACTTCTTCAAAAGAAAATTCGCTAAATCATCATCTGATATAGATTCAAGTTCTTCTACATCTTCTCCCATTATTCTAAGGAAAATCAAGGCAATAGATTTATGTTTAAAACGCACTAATTGCGCAACAGTGATTGGTTCGAGTTCGTCATAAAGTTTCCCTAACTCCTCAATTTCTTCAACATAATATTCTGCATAAACATCTTCCAAAGCATAAAGAATATCATCTAACATTCCAAATTCCACTCTAGATGCATTTAGAAATACAGCCTTTATATAAGATTTAACTAGCTCATACATCTTCTCAGTATCAGCCATTCTTTTTCCATAATGACTATCAAGATAATTCAACGAATAACGAAGTAACTCAGAATTACTCAATTCACAATTTTTAAATAAATTCTTTTTTAATTGCTCCATCTTTTCTAAGGTTTCTTCATCAGCTCTAAAGCTTATTGTTTTTGAAGCATTTTCCATGTTAAATCCCATCTCCAATAAAGCAATATGTTTTGTAATAAAATTTGTAATACATAATGTAATATATAGAACTTGAATTGTAAAGGAGGTGTTAATAACTTCCAACATGAATCCGTTATGAGGTGTCCGTATATGTACGCCCTTTGTTAATGGTAGGTTGTTCTCAGTAAATATATTTCTTCTTCCTTTCAAGCTTTTTATTCCCATAAACGTTTGTCTATCAGTTCATTAATTTTTGACAAATAAAAAACTCTCGTTTATGAATAAACGAGAGTTGAATTTTGTACGGTAATTGTTGCAGGGCAAAGGATTCTCATGCTATAAATAGCGCTTCAAACCTGCAATTGAATAGGTATAGATAATTTTTAGTTTTATTCCCACTCAATCGTTGCTGGTGGTTTGGACGTTACGTCATAAACGATACGGTTTACATTATCCACTTCGTTTACGATACGAACAGAGATTTTCTCTAAGATATCCCAAGGGATACGTGCCCAGTCCGCAGTCATTCCATCGATCGAAGTTACTGCGCGGATACCTACGGTGTAGGAATACGTACGAGCATCACCCATGACACCTGCTTCAATTTTAGGTCATTACATGTCTATTACTGTGCTATTTTATAGATCAATTGTAGCGGGTGAACATGGAATATTCAAGCTAAAATGTGTAAAAAAACTCCTAGTACACTTGAAAACAAACTAAGTGTATTAGGAGTTTAATCTAATATGCTATTACAGCTTCTGTAGTCAAGAACATAGCTGCAACGGATGCAGCGTATTGGAGCGCAGAACGAGTAACTTTAGCAGGGTCAACGATACCTGTAACAAGCTTTCTGAGCATTTTCATCACAGTTATTAATAACAAATTTATAGCAATGACTACTTCTCGCAATCATGCTTACAATTACATTGTAAAGTGGTGGTTGCTTTATTTAAACAGTCTCTCAAACCTTACCTTAGTTCTAACAACTCAGTAATTTAGACCAAAAAACTCTCTTTCATCGACTAACTAAAGCGGTCTAATTCTACTTGCCCCTATTTTTTCTGTCCAACTAAGTGTAGCCGATCCAAGATGCTTCCTTAATTCATTATTTCATATCTGCAAGTTCATTTTGAGATAAGTCCACTAGACCATGTTTACCACTCAGAAAGGTATACTTAGTATACTTATCAACTTTCTCAGGTGGAGTATTCTCCACCAAGATAATTTGATGATTATCACTTAACTCAATTAAAATTTCATACAATTCCTGATAAACCTCTGGATCATTTATTTTACTTTTCTCATCAAGTATAGATTTAAACTCTTCCTGAGTTACTATTTTCTCTACATCTAATTTTTCTTCTTCCTGATCATTCTTTTTCAATGTTCCAAAATATTTGCTGATAGAATCCAATAATAAAAAACCAGGATGACCAAGAGCATAATTATCCACTTTACTTATTAATATGGCTCCTAAGTATGACAATTGCATACATTCTAATAATCCGCCACTTTCATGTACATATACACTCGCACCTTCAAAATAAGGAATATGACTTTCGACATCTATATAAGTCGCGCCATCTGTATTATATTTCAATCTATACATTATTTTTTTATATTCCTTATCAAGAAAACTAAAGACTTCTTCTTTGTACTCTTCATTAACCTGTAGATTATTAAGTTCATTTTTGTAACGTAGAGCCGTAGCTTCTAATCCAATAATATGATTTTTTTTCTCATCAATTTTATGATGAATTCTCAGTCCCTCTTTAATCATTTCATGATCTTTAATAAGTCTATTTATCATTACATTTATACTGTCGATTTGAGAAAGGAAAGGGACATCCGTTTCTTTTGTGAATTCCACTATTACTTCATTAAGTAGATTTTGCTTTTTTGTCAGCCTCTTAACATGGATATCTATTTCTTCAATATTCTTCATTTCATGCTTCATCAAATTTGTTACAAGTGCTATTTTATTTGTAATCTCTTTTTTTACGTTGCGCAGCATTTTTTCTGAATTCTTACTTTCACCCTCTACCTCACTGGTAGTATTCACTACATTTGAGTTACAAAGAGGGCATTCAATTTTTTGTTCTGATATCACTAGTTTATAATTAACTTCCAAAGTTGCATCTACTTCAGCCTGCTCAATGTTGTACTCTTCCAATAATAATTTTTTAGAATTAATAGATAGCTGTATATGCTTCTTTTTACTTTGACAATCATAAATCTCATTTGTTATTAATGCTAGATCTTTTTTGAGCTTGATATACATCTCATTCTCATTATTACTGTTAGATTTACTATTATTAATAATAGCTGTTTTAATTTTATTTTGTTCATCAATACTTTTAATAAATTTATCTGACTTTGCTTGTAACCCAATTCGATCCTCAGCATCTTTATCTTTCAGATATGAGACCAGTCCAGATATTTCTTTTTTTGTCTCTTCAATTTCATTCTCTGTTCTGACCAAACTATCACTTAATTCATTTTTATCAGCTTCAACTAAATTAAACATAAGTTTGAAAGCATGAGGATTTTTATATCGTTTGAATGCATCAATATTCTGTAAGAAGTTATTAGTTCCCAACTCATGCTGGTGTATATACACATATCTAAATATGTCCCTGAAAGAAATACCCTCTATCTCTTTTTCATTACTATGTTTTTTATTTTTGATTAGTTTATACTCATTTATATTTAGCTTTCTCATTAAAAACTTCATTGCCTCTTTAATCCCAAATACTCTAGGTGTATAAGTATCAAGATCTTCGAATGCACAGAAATATATACTTATTTTAGTCTGATTTTCTTTGATTGGTCGCCTAAGAGTGATTACCTCATCATTAATTTTTATTTCAAGAAAGACCTGATCACAATGCGATGCTAATTCTTTTTGAACTGACAAATCAATCTTTCCACTCTTTCCAAAACAATAATCTATTAAACTAAGTACTAGTGATTTCCCTGAGGTCTTTTCACCACTAATGATAGTAAGTCCCTCATTAAATTCTATTGTCCTTCTATACATCAGCCCTTGAATAATTAATTTTCTTATAAGTATACGACTCACTGTTGCACCCCCTTTATTACTTTCTGATTACTAACTGTGAATTTAACATTATTAATAGCATCTATGTAGTTATTTTTAAGTACATCAAAAAATTCCGAATCAACTGCTTCATAAAACTCTTTTCCTCTTGGTTTTAATTCGACTTTCATAGAATCAATTTTATCAACAACTTGACCTCTAATTTCAATGAATTGAAGGTGTACCATTTTGAGAAGAATTTCATTAAGCTTAGTCTGAAAACGAAAATACATATTCGGAGAAGGGATTGAGCCTTTCATATTTCTTTCATTACTATTAAATAGTTGGATCAGATCAAAATTAATAAGACTATAATAAAACATTATTTCTGACACTTTTCTTGGCTTATGATTCTTTGATGCAAAAGCATTCATTAAACATAGAACTTTCATTATGTCTAATTTCTCATTATTAAATAAAAGTTCAATAGAGTGAGGAACTGATGTCATTTTATTTTTCTGTTTAGCCTGGTTTTTCATCAAATCGTTCCTTTCCCCACCAAACATCCATTTCTTCATCCTCAGCTAATAGGTGAATGAACCCTCTGTTTTCATTTTCATCAGACTTATTGTTTTCAAATAGTTTCTCATACCTTCCAAAATCAAATTCTTTCAAACTTTCATGAATTACTTTTACAACGGCACTACTATCACCATGTTTCTCATATGCATCAATAAATAACACCTTATATTGGGTGAATACTTTACCTAATAACGCGTCAATAATTTCTAAAGACATGCCAGTCTTTTTCAAAGCACGAATATATTCTTCGGATGCTACATAAAAAATTGAACTTAATTCAATAATAGATTCATCAACATTTTCGAGTTTTAGTTTTTTAAAAAACAGGTTTCCCTTCAAATTTTTTTTAAAATGGGCTAAACCTGCACCAAGAGCAACAGAGTTAATCAAATCATCAGCTTTACTCTCCACCTCATGAATATTTTCTGAAGTATAACCTGATAAATTTTCACTTAAATAATTCAAGATTCTTCTTATCTCAGCCACATGTGAGGAACCAGTTGTATCATACGGAATAGTAATTAGCCCGTATTCATCTCGTAGTTCTCTCATTCTATCTTGAGTAGGATTATTCAAAAGAATATAGTGCATTCCATTAAAATATTGTTTATAGTCTTTGATTAAATCACTCACAAATTTATCATCAAATGAAAAACCCATGAACAATAAATATTTACTACTTGTTACCGCTTTTAGTAATTCACCATACTTCTCATTTTGATAAAGTGATTCGTAACTACTCCTGCTTATGACTATAGAACCTGGATTAGATGTGTACCCGTGAAGATGACAAATTCGTGTTTCATCAAACATATCTTGAGTACTAAAATCCATTTCCTTTAGCAAAATTGGAACTGTATCACACTTTATATGTTCATAAAGGAGATTTTCATAGTTAGTTGTCAGGTAAAGAGAAAAATTCTCTTTTGCCAAATCAGAATAATTATGAAGGCTCACATCCTCCACCTGAATTCTTTTTTCTTTTATCAATTTCACAATTGTTTTTTGAATATCTTGATCCGCTAAATTTGCATATTTTATTAATTGATCAATTGCACCCCAGTAATCATAGTTCTCAAGGTGCCAATCAACAGAACTCCTTAACAGCGATTCTATTTTTCCTTTTGCGTATGTGTCAGTAATATTCTTTATTAATTCAGCCCAAGTTGGAATTTTAAAAGGCTCGGATAATCCCGCTCCAATAAAAGGAACTATTTTATTCCCACGGTAAGCTTCTTTCAGTAGTTCTAAGTTACCATCCATTTGATTCCCTCATTCTGCAATATGATAAAATTTTTACTTTCCTGTCGTTATCTGCTGTATTTCATTATATCTTTTCCAACAATTTATGACCATTATAAATGGTAATATTTATATACTTCATCGAAAAGAAACCATAGGCATTCAGTATTACCTTCAAGGATCAACGAATTGAATACTAATTATGAAAGAAAACAAATACACCAAAGAAAAAATCGAGCTCTCGTGAATTGACGAGAGCTCGATTTTTTTATGCGACAAAGCGATGCATCGCTATCATCTTTATATATAGCTAACTCTCATTAAGCTTATAAAGATATATGATCGCTTCTATAATTAAGTCTTTTATATTGATATTAATTAGGAGTACTCCTATTCAAAGAGAGAAATTTCATTATTTCGCCGATTCTATCCGTCAGGGACTCCAATATACTTCAACTTCACAAGATTGCTCTCGTATCGCTTCGTTATCCTTTTTGTGTGCGTGTAGCAGGTAGCTTGGCTTCTCCATTCATCATCATCAAAATATCGGAAACTCCCCCTCTACTACCCTCACTCTGTAACGTTCTATCGTTCACATAACACGTCCCTGACCTTCAGTGACGAATGGTGTCAACTCGATCTATCACGGCTTGTCACAACTCTCCTACGCCCTCATAAAGCCATCTGACAGCTTCACACAACTCTAATAAAATCTATATTTTAAATGGACTAGCTCTCGAGAATGAACATACAGAAAAGCCCTATAGATCAACCTTTACTCATTGAATTGTTTCCTTGTATTCTTTGATAATCTTGTAGAATGAGTTCTTTTTCAGCTTTAAGATTCCCATAAACTGAACACCTGACAATTCTTTAGATTCCCAAGCTTCATAGTTAGCTTCCAAGTCTGCTCTTTGTTGCTTTGTCAAAGTATTAAGGTCTAATTGCGGTCTACCTAAATGCTTTCCATTAGCTTTGGCAACCGCAATGCCCTCCTTCTGGCGCTGTAACATTTTTTTACGCTCTTGTTCAGCTACATAAGCCAACAAAGAAAGAAATTGGTCTTCCATTAGCTTTCCCATGTCGCCCATTGTCTTGAACTTTCTACTATCAAAAAGCTCTCGATTTTCTAAAATCACAATATCAGCGTTCAAATTACGAGTAATATATTGCCACTCTGATTTGATTTCATCATAGTTCCGTCCTAAACGGTCTAAAGCGTCAATGTAAATCAAATCCCCTTCTCGAATGACGCTCTTTAAAGCTTGGTACTGTGGACGTTCAAAGTTCCTCCCACTTGCTTTATCAACGAATATGTCACGCTCCTCTACTCCTAACTCTAACATCTTAATATCTTGACGCTCTAGGTTCTGTCCTTTGTCACTGACACGAACATAGCCGAAAACTTTTGTGTTTGTCATGTTGATTCCCCGCTATCCGTTTATTAAAGTTATAGTTATATAATAAACGTTTATAAAATAAAAACAATATCTTTACAAACTATATTTCGGTTGTTTACGGATAGTTGCTAAAGGCATACGTTTATAAACCTTTTTTTAAAAAAAAGCCCCTAGAGTGTCTGGTCAAGACCCCATTTAGTGGACATTGAAAAAACACCTAGGCTGTAAACTGGCGTCGGTACTCTACCGGCGTCAGTTTATTTAATTTCCGCTGTGGTCGCTTTCGGTTGTAAAATCGTATGTATTTTTCAATTCTCCTTTGTGCCTCCGCCAGATTTCGGATATTATATGGATAGAGCCCTTCCGTTTTAAGATGCGAGAAGAAGCTCTCCATGGAGGCGTTGTCTAGGCAATTGCCCCGACGAGACATGCTAATTTGGGCGCTAACCTTTGGCAGCATGTCGTGGTACGCATGAGACGTGTACTGGAACCCTTGGTCGCTGTGAACGACCAATCCAGTCACGTCTTTTTGCTTGGCAAACGCTTTGGCGAATGTCTGTAGAACTAATTCGTTGTCATTACGCTCACTCAGCTGGTATGCCACAATCTCGTTGTTGAATAAGTCCTTCACTGCTGAGAGGTACAGCCAACGCTCGCCCACCCGGTATTGGGTTATATCCGTTACCCATTTTTGGTTTGGCTTTTCAGCCGTAAAGTTACGCTTAAGCAGATTCTCCGCTACACGTTCTGCGGTCTTGTATGCCATGTTGAATTGGCGTTTCTTGCGTATGCTAGCTTGGAATCTAAGTTCTAGCATGAGACGCAGTACCTTTTTGTGATTCATCCACACACCGTGATCTTGCCACAGAAATAGTTGGGTTTGTCGGTAACCATACTTCCCTTCGTAGCGTTTGTACACTCTGCGGATCAGCCGTTTGTCTTCAGCATCTCGGTCGTTCCCTTTACGCTTTAAATAGGCGTAATAGCCACTTCTAGAAACACTAAAAAATTGGCACATTTCAGTTATTTGTCCGGATTTGACGGCTTGTTCGATAATGGCAAATCGTTCTTTCTTACCTCCTTCATCCAGATTTCCAAGCACTTTTTTAGCAATTCATTCTCCCGTTTTAATTTTTGGACATAGCGATCTTGATTCAAATATTCTTCGCGTCTCCCTCGCTGATCTAATAATCCAAACTCACCTAATTCCCGATATTTTCGCATCCACCTCTTTACACGATCCTTATCTTGAATCTCGAAGTGCTCCGTGATTTGCCTGTATGTCCATTTTTCCTCAACATGAAGGCGAATCGCCTCTTTTTTGACTTCGTCTGAATATGATTTAAACTTTTGACCTTTCTTTGCCATAAAAAATGCACCCCCAAGAATTTATCGGAATAACCAAGGGGTTTTTCCAATGTCTATTCTAAGGGGTGCACTTCAGTCTCATGGGCTTTTCATTCTTTCTTATATAAATTTTATTTTTAGTGTTATGAAACTTGCTTATGGGGGCATGGTTTACAGTTTCAAACAAGTACTACCTATAAATAATTGCCCCATCACATACACTCATTTTTACAGTGAGTAAATTTTGCGATACGATAGCTTACAGAGTTCAGTCATTTCCCAGCAAATAACTAAAATCCTCGTTCTTGTTTGACTGTTTTTGTCGGCTTCTTCTGTAGACTTCCTCATAATTGTCAGAGTGGTTGTACATATCTTGCATAGCACTTTCATTTATTGCGTTATAAACCAATGTTATTTGTTTTTCATTACTAATGGTAATCTGTGCTTTACTAAGCAAACTATCCATCCGTTGTTTCCCCGAGAGGCTGTTGGAAATTGCCTTGATTCTTTTTCCCGCGTGAGTCTTTAGTACTGAACAATCAGTGGTCAAGTACACAATCATATCATCTACGTTCACAAACTTTTCTGTAAACCAGTTATGTTGTCGCTTTTCTCTTGATTCTTTTTCAGACGCACTAGATTGAAGTCGGGTGTTTTTGTCTTTTTGAGGACTTCGTTCTGGAGCAGTTGGTTTCCTGTAATATTTATTAGTTTTTTGTCGAATCTCTCCAGAAGGTTCGGTGTAGTAGTCACCTCGGTGTTTTGATAAAAGACCCGACGTAGTACATTCATTAATAACGTTGATAGCGGTTTGACGACTCACGCCTAAAATACTTGCCCACTCAGAAAACGAAATATCATAGTCAATTTTACTACGCCAATCATGATAAATTAATGCTCTTAGGACTAAAACTGATGTTGCACAACTAAATAAGTCGTCTGTTACAGCTGTGTAACCTGCGTAAGAAGAACCCCTACTGAAAACACGTTCTTTATAAATCTGATGTTCGAGTTCTAACACAGTAATTTCTAATAGCGTATCATTTTTAAGAGTACTTTCTCGATAACTTAGTTCAACGTATCCTTTTGAATGTAAACTATCAATCGCAGACTTAATACGCTTCTTCCCGCGTGATGGATTCGTCGTGTCTAGTAACATCATTGCGTGTAACAATTCAATATTGAGATGGGCTACGAGCGGGTTCCTTGCTGAAACTAAAGTGCCGATATAGTAGAAAACTAATAGCTCATCATTAGTGGCAAAGAATTCTGTCTCAAATGCAAACATTCTCATTGGTATGGGAACAAAAGGTTGGTTCAAAATAAAATCTCTCCTTATTTTCGCACCATCACCCTCCAGATTAATGTTTTATTATGTTATATGTTTTATTTTCTTTATATGGTATCTACAGTCTAGAAGATGTACGTATGCGTACATGATTTTTTGATGAATGTGTTACTACATGTACAGAGTTATACTTAAATTTAATACCTGTCTGTATAAATCTGTACACAATCCTCCTTTCATATCTGTTTTCACATGGTAACAAATTAAAAGAAACCCGAAAACTCCTTTTAAAAAATTCCAGAATCAATGTTCTACCTTACATTCATTCTGAGTAATGACATAATTTAAGTAGCCCTTGCCATCTGAACATCATGATAAACTAATCCCCTGCATCTCCGCTTATTTATAGTTGTCTTTTATAACTCTCGATGTTTTTCAAGAAGAACAATAAGTTTTAGCAACTTCCCTAAAGGGTCTGATTAAATAGCTCAGTATAAATTACACACAAATCAGTACTTTCTTTGGCATTTATGTAATTCTTTTACATTTTTTGAAGACGAACGGGTATAATACTTCTGATACCACACGAGAAGTAATGAAGGGATGGAAAAAATGTATATAATGAATAGAAAACTAAAATGGAGAAATCTGTCGATTACGCAAGAGAACGTAGGTGAATACCTTCAAGACCTTTACGATGAAACAAAAGGTCAATATATTACTCAAGGGGTATCTTTTAATAAGGATGATCCTTACCAAATGGGCTTGCTCCGTTTGGCATTGTTAGAGCCACAATCCTTCAGCGGTTTTTGCAAGCATTTGTTGGCGAAACACTTTAAATCCGAAGGTAAAACCATTAAAGAAATGTCACTAAGCCGAAAACATTAATAGTACGTGTATCATTACTAAATCGAATCCTATATGAAACAATTGCCGTAGACGTTAATCGCTCTTACCATCTTAAAGGCAATTGTTCTATCGACTCTGTATATCGCATTGATCTTCATAATGTAACAAGTTAAAGAACTAATCAACAAAATTAGTCTACTGATGACTTTCACTATAATTTAAAATGAACTAATTATAAACGGGCAACCATCTAGGGGATCATACCCAATGATTGCCCGTTTATTAAATACACTCATCAACGCTTACTAATATAGTCGCTCCTAAACCCTCTGTTTTCAAATTAGTTTAAGCTCCTCCATGTTGAGTATGTGAAGCACACATCCGCTTCCAGACACTCAATTTCGACTCGTATGGAATCCTACGCTCTGGGGGAGTATCACTTTCTAATTTCCAGAACAATCTTTAGAATGCATCCTCGCGAGTACTACCAGCCTTTTGGAAGTAATGTCATCTTCCCCATAGCTAGCCTTACACTTCGAGATGTCACCATTGCTCATTCCCCCTATTCATGAACTTCTCATACTGCTCACGAACATCAGCGGCATCCTGATTAACGTAGCGATTGACCATTTCCATTGATGAGTGTCCAAGTAATCGACGCAATGAAAACGGATCACCTGTTGCCTTTATATAACGAGTCGCAAACGTATGTCGGAACGTGTGAGGACTTATGCGAACACCTGAAATTTTAGCCTTCTTACCAATGAAGCTGATGCATCTAGTTGCCCAATTCTTATCTAAGGGTTGACCAAACTCGTTAAGGAACAAATTTGGCGCTTGTCCGTTGATCTCATGCCAAGCAAGATAAATAACCAATAGCTCTTGTGTCCTTGCTCCAAAATACACTGTCCTTGCTTTTCTAGTTTTAGCTGATTCAGCCCGAACAGATGCGGAACGATTTTGCAGATCAATCTCATCCACCAAAATCCTCATACATTCGCCAATACGCACCCCTGTATCAAGCAGGAATGACATTAACAGAGCATCGCGTAGTCCAGTAACAGTGGTTAATTCACAGCAATTGAACAACTTTCTTTCCTGTGCTTTCGAAATAATTTGAAAGTCTTCTTCAGGTACTCTTAGTAGTTCTACATTGTTGAACGGAGATTCTTTTATGATTCCCTCACTCATAGCCCAATTGAACATTGCCTTAACTGTTCGCAGTCTGATGTTTATTGTGGATGGCTTGAGTTTTTGCACCGTCAACATATGAGAAATCCATGAACGAATCACATCACGGTTCGGTACAAAGTTATCAAGACCGCTGTACTCTGATGCCAAGAAACGGCGAAACCAGTTAATGTGCTTCCTATAGTCTTCTAAGGTGCGTTCTGCCGCTCCTGCGGCTTGCCTTGCGGCATAGTAGCGGTTAAACAGCTTACTCAAAGCCAAAGTCTCTTGTGGAGCTTTTTCAGCTTCCCGTGGTGTGGAGCGGGGCGTTTCTAAGACCGAAGGAGTTAGGCGGTCTAAAAGCCGCTGAGGTATGTCTAAATTATTCTTTCTTTGCCCGCGTTTATGCGGTGTTTTTCCGTTGTTTGAACTCATATCGAGTACCTCCCGTTAGGTTTTCCTCTAACGGTCACTAACACAAAAAAACGCACTAGACCGTTGTTCAACAGTCAAGTGCGTTTCTGTCATAATCGCCACAATAGCTTATGTGACAATGGATATGTTTATGTATGGCGGAGAGGATGGGATTCGAACCCATGTGGAGTTGCCCCCTAACGGTTTTCAAGACCGCCCCGTTATGACCGCTTCGGTACCTCTCCAAGTGGTAAAACAATAACAATCGTGTGCATTAGTTATTGTACCACAGGACAAACATTATTAGCAAGTTATTTCTTTTGTTCAATTACACTTACATTTCTCATATATGGACGAAGCACTTCAGGAATGACTACACTGCCGTCAGCCTGTTGATAATTCTCCAGTATTGCAGCTACAGTTCTACCTACAGCTAGACCCGATCCATTCAAAGTGTGGACAAATTCTGGCTTCGCTTTCGGCTCTGGACGGTAACGAATATTAGCACGGCGAGCTTGGAAGTCACCAATGTTGGAACATGAAGAAATTTCACGGTACACGCCACTCTCAGGAAGCCAAACTTCCAGATCGTACGTCTTCATCGAGCCAAATCCCATGTCGCCTGTGCACAGCACAAGAACGCGATAAGGAAGCTCTAGAAGCTGAAGAACACGCTCTGCATCAATCGTCATTTTCTCCAGTTCATCAAAAGAGGATTCTGGGTGGACAATCTTCACCATTTCAACCTTATTGAATTGGTGTTGACGAATCAGACCGCGTGTATCGCGTCCCGCAGCTCCAGCCTCTGAACGGAAGCATGAGCTATAAGCTACGTACTTCTTCGGAAGATCCTCTGGATTCAAAATTTCTTCACGATGATAATTCGTCACTGGAACCTCAGCCGTTGGGATCAGATAATAATCAGAATCACACAGCTTAAAGAGATCCTCTTCAAACTTAGGAAGCTGGCCCGTACCATATAGGCTGTCCCGGTTGACGATATAAGGAGGCAACATTTCTTCATAACCGTGATCACTGTGAAGATCCATCATAAAGTTAATCAATGCACGCTCAAGACGAGCACCTAAACCTTTATAGAACGTAAACCGTGATCCAGTTACCTTCGCACCAGCTTCAAAATCCAAAATATCGAGAGATTGTGCGATATCCCAATGCGCTTTTGGTTCAAAATCAAACTTTCTTGGTTCCGACCAACGACGAAGTTCTACATTTTCTTCTTCCGATGCCCCAATAGGTACACTTTCGTGAGGAATATTCGGAATCGCCAAAGTGAGCTCGGATATTTGACTCTCCAGCTCTCGCACTTCTTCATCCATACCTTTAATCTTGTCAGAAACCTCTCGCATCTCCAAGATCAGATCATCAGCATTCTCACGATTTTTTTTCAGCTTAGCCACTTCGGCCGACACTGTGTTGCGTCGGTTCTTCAGACTTTCGCTCTCCTGCAACAGCTCACGACGACGTGCATCAAGCTTCGGAAAGTCCGCGATCAAATCAAGCGATTTTCCGCGATTTTTCAATGCTTCTTCTACACGATCATACTCACTGCGCAATATTTTTACGTCTAACACAGGAAACCCTCCTAAGTAAAACATCCATCGGTGTAACTAGTTCAAATTCATTCATTCTTTATATTTTATTGAAAAACCGAGAAAAAAACAAACTTGACCCTTAAAATAAGAGTCAAGATGCTTTTTCCAAAGTGAATTTACAGTTTTTCCGTTAGGGCTGCTTCCTTCACCATCTCAACAAAATACTGATGAAGCCGATAATCATCCGTTAGCTCCGGATGATATGATGCAACAAGCAAGTTCCCCTGCCGTGCAGTCACTATCTCTTCATTATACGTTGAAAGCACATCAACGCCCTTACCGACCTCCAGAATCAGTGGAGCCCGAATAAATACAGCGCGGATTGGCTCTTCAATTCCTTTAATAACAAGCTTGGTCTCAAAACTCTCCCGCTGGCGACCAAAGGCGTTACGCGCAACCTTGATATCCATCAGACCCAAATGCGCCTCTTCCCCGCTAGCGATTTCTTTCGCCAGAACAATAAGACCCGCACATGTACCGAATAAAGGTTTACCGCCTGCAGAGAAATCACGAATCGCATCAATAAAACCATACTTACGCATCAGCTTACCGATCGTCGTGCTCTCACCGCCCGGAATGATCAATCCATCGATTGATTCCAGTTGCTCTACCCGTTTAATCGAGATGCCTTCTGCGCCAGCCGAGTTAATGCTGCGGATATGTTCAGCAACTGCACCTTGAAGTGCCAGGACTCCGATTCTCATGCTGACCCTTCTCTCTTACCAGCCGCGGTCCGACATACGCTCGGATGGTGACAGCTTGGAGATTTCGATGCCTTTCATTGGGGCACCCAAGTTTTTGGATACTTCAGCGATCAATTTATAATCATCATAATGAGTGGTAGCTTCTACAATTGCGCGAGCAAATTTCTCAGGGTTGTCCGATTTGAAAATACCAGAACCCACGAATACACCATCTGCACCTAAATGCATCATGAGAGCTGCATCTGCTGGAGTTGCAACTCCACCTGCTGCGAAGTTAACAACAGGAAGCTTCCCATCTGCTTGAACACCTTTCAGGAGGTCGTAGGATACGCCTAGGTTCTTCGCTTCAGCGAACAGCTCGTCTTTGGACATGTTTTGTACTTTGCGGATCTGACTGTTGATGAAACGCATATGACGAACAGCTTCTACAATGTTACCTGTTCCTGGTTCGCCTTTTGTACGGATCATGGATGCACCTTCACCGATACGACGAAGAGCTTCACCCAAGTCTTTAGCGCCACAAACGAATGGTACGGTGAAGTTCCATTTATCAATATGGAATACTTCATCAGCTGGTGTCAAAACTTCGCTCTCATCAAGGTAGTCCACACCAAGCGATTCCAAGACTTTAGCTTCCACATAATGGCCAATACGAGCTTTAGCCATAACTGGAATAGATACGACTTTCATCACTTCTTCAACGATAGTTGGATCTGCCATACGAGCAACCCCACCAGCCGCACGGATATCAGAAGGAACACGTTCAAGTGCCATAACTGCTGTTGCTCCAGCTGCCTCAGCAATTTTTGCTTGCTCCGCGTTCATGACGTCCATAATGACGCCACCTTTTTGCATTTCCGCCATACCTCTTTTTACAGTAGCTGTTCCCGTTTCCATATCCCCTAGCCTCCCGAAAATGTCGCATTATCTTATTTATAATACAAACTATCAATCTAACTTGTAATTCTACCGTACAAGAAATAAATAGGCAACCCATTTACTCGGGATTTAATTCATATTAGAAAAGATTCTTAATAGATTCGAACAAATCCACGAAAAACTGCTGAATAGCCCGTAAGAAAAGCTTGAACCAGCCAGCTTTCTCTGTGTCCTCATAGGTTACAAGGTCTACTGTTGCTTTCTGAACGTTCTTCATTCCTTCAATTTCGTAGGTGTAAGTTACCGTACCCACTTTTGTACCTTTTTTAACTGGAGCCGTCAAGCTTGTGCTATCCAGTTTAGCCTCAAACTTCAGATTGCTTCCATCCGAGCCCTTTGGCAACATAAAGCTGACGTCTTTATTCGTAACGAGCTTAACCTTTGTATCTTTACCTTTCTTAACATCGATTGTCTCTACACCCTCAACTACAGTGTTCGCATCAACAACCTTCTTAATTTCAAAGTTGTTAAATCCATAGTCTAATAGTTTACGAGTCTCGGTGAATCGCGAAGCCTTCGTCTCTGCTCCCATTACTACACTGATGAGGCGCATACCATCACGTTTTGCCGTACCAGCGAAGGTGTTGAGCGCTTCCTCTGTAAAGCCTGTTTTCATACCATCCAGACCTTCATAAGCAAAAGAACGGAAGTTGGTTACATCCTTGTTAGCTTCGAGCATCCAGTTCAAGTTTACGATTGGATCTTTGTCACGCTCACGGAACTTATAAGATTGAATCGTTGTATATTTCGAAAATTCAGGATGTTCTTCAACGATAAATTTAACCAATTTTGCTGTATCCATTGCAGACATCACTGTTTCTTCTTCAGTAGCCGGTCTGTAATTCTTAGGCATTAACGAACGCGGCAAACCAGTTGCATTGATAAAATGAGCAGTCTTCATGCCCATTCGCTTCGCGTTATCGTTCATAATCTTCACGAATTCTTCCTCAGAGCCAGCAATTTGTTCAGCCAATGCTACAGCAGCATCATTAGCAGAACCGACCGCCATAGCTATGTATAGCTCCTCTACCGTATGCTGATCGCCTTCCGCTAAGAATATCTTGGAACCACCACTGCTAGCTGCATTTTCTTTTACAGTGACGACCGTATCCCAGCTCAAGTTTCCTTGCTTAATCTCATGCTGAACGATGTACTCTGTCATCATTTTTGTCATACTCGCAGGTGGTAGTGCATTATCGGAATTAAGGGATAGTAACACTTGCCCCGTAGTAGGTTCCATAAGTACCGCCGACCTAACTTGCAATCCTAGCGTATCCATCGCCGGGACTTTATCCTTCTTAGCTGATTTATCTTTCGCTGACGTTGTTGTTTTTGTTGTTGCCTCTTGTTTATCTGCAGTAGCTACAGTTGATGATTCAGCGAATGCCATAACGGCAGGCACGGCAGAGAAGCATAATATATTCATAAGCATGACTGATGCTATCGTTCTTTGTACAATTGGACGTTTCTTAGATTTAGCTAACTTGAATTTCAAATGAAATAGCTCCCCTCATTACTCACTAAGTCGATTGCTTGTTCTATTCTATCACAGGGGGGTTATCAAAAAAAGACAAGCCCGACACATTTAAGTGGGCTTGTCTTTTTCAAGAGGGCTAAATCATACAGAATGGCTCTCTAATGGTAACTTCTTAGGTTGATAAATATCTCCTTACTATATGAAGGACGTGATGATATTCATGTTAAAAATTCTAACGGTCTTACAACGAATAGTTTGGCGCTTCTTTTGTAATCTGAATATCATGCGGATGACTTTCACGAAGTCCTGCACCAGAAATACGGATGAATTGTGTATCTGTAGCAAGTTCCTTCAGGTTTGCAGTACCGCAATAACCCATACCTGAACGCAATCCACCGATTAGTTGGTGAATCGTATCTGCCAAAGGTCCTTTATATGCCACACGGCCTTCAATTCCTTCTGGCACAAGCTTCTTGTCATCATCCTGGAAGTAACGGTCTTTACTACCTTGCTTCATAGCTGCGAGGGAACCCATACCACGGTATGCTTTAAAGCGACGTCCTTGGTAAATTTCAGCTTCACCTGGGCTTTCTTCTGTTCCAGCAAACATGCTTCCGAGCATAACTGCACTTGCTCCTGCAGCAATTGCCTTAGTGATTTCGCCAGAGTATTTAATACCGCCATCTGCGATAATTGGAATGTTGTACTCTCTAGCTACATTAGCACAATCATAGATTGCCGTAACTTGTGGTACACCGATACCTGCAATAACGCGAGTTGTACAAATCGATCCTGGACCGATACCAACTTTTACAACCGATGCCCCTGCCTCGATAAGCTCTCTAGTTGCATCGCCTGTAGCTACGTTACCAGCGACAATAGTCAACTCTGGATACAGTTCACGCAATTTTCGTACTGCTTCGATAATGTTAATGTGATGACCATGAGCAGAGTCAACAGTGATCAGGTCAACCCCTGCTTTTACCAACGCTTCAGCACGATCAAATGTATCCTTCGAGATACCGATAGCCGCTCCGACTAGCAGACGACCTTGAGCATCTTTAGCAGCATTCGGGAATTGAATTGCCTTCTCAATATCTTTAATGGTAATAAGCCCTTTTAGGACATTATTCTCATCTACTAATGGAAGCTTCTCGATTTTATGTTTTTGCAACAGTGTCTCCGCTTCTTCAAGCGTAGTTCCAACTGGTGCAGTTACCAAGTTCTCGCTCGTCATTACTTCTCTGATCGCAATGCTGTAATCATGAACAAAACGCAGATCACGGTTTGTCAAAATACCGATCAATTTGTTCTGATCGTCTACAATCGGAACGCCTGAGATCCGGAATTTGGACATTACATTCTCTGCATCGGATACTAAATGATCAGCTTTTAAGGAGAATGGGTTCGTAATTACGCCACTTTCAGAGCGTTTAACACGATCAACTTCCTCAGCTTGCTGTTCTAAACTCATATTTTTATGAATAATGCCGATTCCGCCTTCTCTAGCAATAGCAATTGCCAAAGGAGCCTCTGTAACTGTATCCATTCCTGCGCTCATCAATGGAATATTCAGTTTCACATGCTCACTCAATCTGGTTGATACATCCACTTCTTTGGGAAGAACCACCGATTTTCTAGGAACCAACAATACATCGTCAAAAGTGAAGCCTTCCTTACTAAACTTATCTTCCCACACCTGGGTTATTCCTCCTTTTTGTCGTCTTCCGGCGGACTTCAAAATACGGTCAGAGCTGGACTGGACGTCATTTTCATGATTATTTTCAAAAATATATTATTGCCATCTTAGCAAAGCCCCTATGGGCTGTCAAGGAAAGAATAGCTCCTTGTACAGAGCGCCTAAAACGGCTCTGTGCAAGAGAATCCGTCTCCCGTGAATGGACATTCTTTATATTTTTCCCCGGAAAAAGCCAAAGCATCCATTATAAATCTACAAAAAAACCACTATCGATTGCTCGATAGTGGTTTCTCTGGTTGTTCGCTTGGCGACGTCCTACTCTCCCGGGACCCTTCGGTCCAAGTACCATCGGCGCTGGAAGGCTTAACGGTCGTGTTCGGGATGGGTACGCGTGGAACCCTTCCGCTATCGCCACCAAACGGTTCAAGTGTTTGATCACTTGAAAACTAGATACGAAACTTGAATTTGCGAACTTGCATTGTTCCTGAAAGTCTTGCTCCGTTGCAAAGCGTATCGCTTCCGAAGCTAGTTTTCTTTCAGAAAACTTGTAGGATAAGCCCTCGACCGATTAGTATTGGTCAGCTCCATGCATTGCTGCACTTCCACCTCCAACCTATCTACCTCGTCGTCTTCAAGGGGTCTTACTAATTGGGAAATCTCATCTTGAGGGGGGCTTCACGCTTAGATGCTTTCAGCGCTTATCCCGTCCATACGTAGCTACCCAGCCATGCTCCTGGCGGAACAACTGGTGCACCAGCGGTATGTCCATCCCGGTCCTCTCGTACTAAGGACAGCTCCTCTCAAATTTCCTACGCCCACGACAGATAGGGACCGAACTGTCTCACGACGTTCTGAACCCAGCTCGCGTACCGCTTTAATGGGCGAACAGCCCAACCCTTGGGACCTACTTCAGCCCCAGGATGCGATGAGCCGACATCGAGGTGCCAAACCTCCCCGTCGATGTGGACTCTTGGGGGAGATAAGCCTGTTATCCCCAGGGTAGCTTTTATCCGTTGAGCGATGGCCCTTCCATGCGGTACCACCGGATCACTAAGCCCGACTTTCGTCCCTGCTCGACTTGTAGGTCTCGCAGTCAAGCTCCCTTATGCCTTTGCACTCTTCGAATGATTTCCAACCATTCTGAGGGAACCTTGGGGCGCCTCCGTTACTCTTTAGGAGGCGACCGCCCCAGTCAAACTGCCCACCAGACACTGTCCCCGCACCGGTTCACGGTACTAGGTTAGAACCTAGATACGATCAGGGTGGTATCCCAACGGCGCCTCCACAGAAGCTTGCGCTCCTGTTTCTTAGGCTCCCACCTATCCTGTACAGATCGTACCCAAATCCAATATCAAGCTGCAGTAAAGCTCCATGGGGTCTTTCCGTCTTGTCGCGGGTAACCTGCATCTTCACAGGTATTAAAATTTCACCGGATCTCTCGTTGAGACAGCGCCCAAATCGTTACGCCATTCGTGCGGGTCAGAATTTACCTGACAAGGAATTTCGCTACCTTAGGACCGTTATAGTTACGGCCGCCGTTTACTGGGGCTTCGGTTCATAGCTTCGGATTGCTCCTAACCACTCCCCTTAACCTTCCAGCACCGGGCAGGCGTCAGCCCGTATACTTCGCCTTACGGCTTCGCACAGACCTGTGTTTTTGTTAAACAGTCGCTTGGGCCTTTTCACTGCGGCCCCCTCGTGCTATTCACACTACCGGGGCACCCCTTCTCCCGAAGTTACGGGGTCATTTTGCCGAGTTCCTTAACGAGAGTTCTTCCGCGCGCCTTAGAATTCTCTTCTCGCCTACCTGTGTCGGTTTGCGGTACGGGCACCTTCACCTGACTAGAGGCTTTTCTTGGCAGTGTGAGATCATGACCTTCGCTACTATAATTTTCACTCCCCATCACAGCCCAGCCTTAACGATGTGCGGATTTGCCTACACATCAGCCTCACTGCTTGGACGGACATCCATCAGTCCGCGTCACTACCCTCCTGCGTCACCCCATCGTTCATAACGGTTTACGGTGGTACAGGAATTTCAACCTGTTGTCCTTCGATTACGCCTTTCGGCCTCACCTTAGGTCCCGACTTACCCTGAGCGGACGAACCTTC
>NZ_CP186006.1:20000-82500 GCF_049311625.1 Paenibacillus sp. EC2-1 | reverse complement strand
GGTTCACTTCAACCTGCTTCTCTTCCAGCTCCTCTTTTGTTAAAGCGTCATACTGCTTCAGGATATCACCAGCATGATCTGTTCTTTCATATTTCCCGCCAAAAGGATCGATACCAAGCTTGCGCAGCTCGTCCAATTTGTTGCGTCGAATCTGTAACAGTTCACTTAGTTCCTGCTCTTGTTCCTGATTGTTGATTTCTTCCGTCATTGTCGATTCATCTCCTTCATTCTCTCGGCCGGTATCCGGACCGTACAAGCAACAAAACAATTCAAATTTTCAATTATTTCACTAGCCTCTATACAAATAGCGAAAAAAGCCCCCCGAAGGAAGCTTCCACGCTCATTCCAACTTACTTCTTAATTTCTACAATTTTATATTGAATGACGCCTGCTGGTACATTAACGTCGACCACTGATCCTTTTGCCTTGCCAATAATTGCTTTGCCGACAGGGCTCTCGTTGGAAATCTTATTGTTGAGCGGATCAGATTCCGCAGATCCGACAATGGTATATTCCATTGTGTCACCAAATTCCATATCCTCAACAATGACCGTATTACCGACACCTACAACATCGGTATTAATATCGTCATTATTAATGATACGTGCGTTGCGGAGCATCTTTTCCAGCGTAATGATACGGCCTTCGATAAAGGCTTGTTCGTTCTTGGCATCTTCGTATTCGGAGTTTTCGCTGATATCACCATAACCAATGGCAACTTTGATACGCTCCGCGACTTCACGCCTTTTAACGGACTTTAGATTCTCGAGTTCGTCCTCCAGTTTCTTCAGACCGTCCTGTGTGAGAATGACTTCTTTATCGCTCATCTTAACCGATTCTCCTGTCATGTAGATAATTTAAATCACCATACCACCATACTATATGCGAATCTTCGGGGAACAGAACTCCCCTGATGCTTACTGTATATCAAGGCGAATTTATACTGAAAAATTATATGGTAACCATTTCAAAAAGTCAATGAACGCTCTCGCACGAATGAAAACGCTATCGTTCGCCTCAAGTTACCAATAGTACATTCCATTCTTTACATCGCGGAAGCGGCCTGTGGGTAAGTACTTTTCGGCGTATCTTCTGATGTCGTTGTCTCTAGCTGATCGACAAAGTTCGTTAAAAGCCTCACCATCTCATCACGCTTGGTTCCTTCCATGATTTCATCTTTAATCCGCGCAGAACCTTTAAGACCCTTCAAATACCAAGACAGATGCTTTCTCATTTCACGGACTGCAACGTCTTCTTGTCGAATGGCAATCAGTCTGTCCATATGCAAGATCGCAATTCGTATCTTCTCTTGAGGTGATGGATCAGGAAGAAGCTCTCCTGTCTTCAAATATTCGACAGTACGATATAACATCCAAGGGTTCCCGAGCGCTCCACGTCCGATCATCACACCATCGCAGCCTGTCTCAGTTAGCATACGCCGAGCATCTTCTGGAGTCACTACATCTCCATTGCCAATGACAGGAATGGATACAGCTTCCTTAACCTGTCTTATAATGTCCCAGTCTGCATGACCCGTATACAGCTGCTCACGCGTACGGCCGTGAACACTAACGGCTTGACCGCCAGCTCGTTCAACAGCTAATGCATTTTCAACTGCAAAGATATGATCGCTGTCCCAGCCTGTGCGCATTTTAACCGTAACCGGTTTGTTAACAACATCGACAACAGCTGATACCATTTCATAAATTTTATTGGAGTCAAGTAGCCATCGTGCTCCTGCATCAATCTTAGTTACCTTCGGTGCAGGGCAACCCATATTGATGTCGATAATGTCTGCATTGGTCTGCTGGTCAACCACTTTTGCTGCTTCCACAAGCGCATCCCGATCTCCTCCAAAAATCTGCAAGCTCAAAGGCTTCTCACGTTCGTCAACAAACAACATTTCCTGCGTCCGCTTGTTGCCATGTAAGATAGCCTTGCCACTTACCATTTCCGCACAGACAAGACCGGTACCAAACTCTTTGGCAATTAGGCGAAAAGCCGGGTTACAGACACCTGCCATTGGAGCAAGGACGACCTGATTCTTCATCTCGACGTCTCCAATTTTCAACATGACCTTATTTCACTCCTTTATGCACCATTTATCTATTTCAACTCAACCGCGTTCCTTTAACTCCTGTATAGTTATGTCCAAGGCCTCCGCAATTTTAACTAAAATTTGTTCCTCTGTACGTCGATTTCCACGCTCAATTGCCCCGAGTACAGCCAGAGAAATGCCTGTACGTGCTGCAAGATCCTGTTGGGTAAGCCCCTTTAACTTTCGGAAAGCGCGGATGCGGTTCGCCAGCTGCATGTTCTCCAAAGTTGTATTCCTTCCTTTCCACCCAGTTTTTCAATTGCTGTTCTAACCGTGGTGTACAAACCGGAGGGCTCATGCTCTGGAACAATATCCGCCAGCGGCATTAATACGAACGCCCTTTCCAGCATACGTGGATGAGGAAGAATTAAATCCGGCGTATCTAATAGTTGTCCTTCCATCCACAAAAGATCGAGATCGACTGTGCGAGGCCCATTGAGGATATAGCGTACCCGACCTAGCCGTGCCTCAATCTGCTGCATGACTGATAACAAGGAATGAGGCTCTAGCGTAGTCGACACAGCTGCTGCCATATTTATAAACATCGGCTGATCAACATAACCAACAGGTTCCGTTTCGTATAAGTTCGAGCAACGAAGCACGGTAACACCAGGCTGCAAATCAAGCAGTTCCAGGGCTTCAAAAAGCGTCGCTTCCCGGTCTCCTAAATTAGCCCCTAAAGCAATATAAGCCTCTGATGTCTCAGAGGTATCATGTGGGTTCATGGTTATTCTCACTTTCTAGTCCGGTGCAGCTCTACAGTAACACCTTCAAAATGAATGTCAAACGGTGGATGTGGTTTAGTCAACTTAACCGTTAAAGCATCGATACTAGTATAAGTGTCAAGCACTTTGGATGCAATATGCTCCGCTAAAGCTTCGATAAGCTTAAAAGACTCGGTCCGCATAATTCCTTGAAGTAACTCATGGATCTCTGCATAATTTACCGTTTGGCTCAAATCATCGCTTTTTCCTGCTCGACTCAAATCCATCTCTAACTCAAGATCAACATAAAACCGCTGTCCCAGCTTTCTTTCTTCTTCAAAAACGCCGTGGTAACCATAGTACTCCATTCCGCGTAAAATCATCTTGTCCATTCTTATATCCACCCTTCCATGGATTTCTTGTTCTATTATACCCGCTTCAATCCCGGTGAAGCATACAACATCGCATCACACATACGTGTTGTTCGCTTGATTTCCTGCACATCATGAACTCGAACAATCTGGCAACCTTGTGCAATTCCATATGCAACCGTGGCTGCCGTACCTTCAATTACATCATCTACTGGCAAATCCAGTGCCGTACGGATGAATTTCTTGCGTGAGGTGGCCAACAGAACTGGATAACCGAGGCTGACGAGTTCGTCTAGTGACATCATCACTTTCATATTCTCCTCATAACCTTTTGCAAATCCAATTCCCGGGTCCAAAATAATACGGCTGCGTTTTACTCCAGCACCCAGTGCTATATCCACACTTTCCATCAGGTCAGACTTCATATCTTCAATTAGATTGGTGTAGTTTTGGTTCTTACGATTATGCATGAGAATCACAGGACAATCCAATGCAGCAGCTACTCCTGCCATATTGGGATCTTCCTTGAATCCCCAAACATCATTAATAATATGGGCCCCCGCTTCGATCGCCTGACGTGCTACCTCAGCTTTGTATGTATCTATAGAGAGCGGAATATGTGGCGCTTCCCGGTGTATAGCTTCGATCACGGGTATTACCCGTGCCAGCTCTTCATCGACACTAATCTTATCGTGACCAGGTCTTGTTGACTCCCCGCCGATGTCTATAATATCTGCGCCCTCTACAACCAATTGAAGAGCATGCTTCACAGCAAGGTTCGTTTCGTTGTAACGACCTCCATCGGAAAAAGAGTCAGGGGTCACATTCAAAATACCCATGATTAATGTAGACTGACCTAACTCAAGCTTTGTGTCTCCGCACAGATAGGTCTGCTCATATATGGTTGTCTTCATCTACACTCCTGCTTTCTGCCGGTAAGCTTTTATTAAACATGTTGTGATAGGTCCTGCAAGCCCTTTGCCCACGATCACCGGCTCTTCTCCTTGTTTTAAAAGGCTAGTCACTGGCATAAGCTCCTGCACGGAACCTGTCGTAAATATCTCATCCGCAAAAATCAAGTCATCCCATGTAAACCGGCCCTCTTCTGTATCAATCCCAAGGGTTTGGGCTAGTTCTAACACTATAGCACGGGTTATACCAGGCAAAATACCTGTTCCTATATCCGGTGTATGCAGCTTTCCATCCTTGATAAAAAAAAGATTGCTCACAATACCTTCAGCCAACTCACCCTTCTCAGTTAGCATGAGCCCTTCAGCACCTAACCGAACGGCATCAGGATAACGCTGAAGTTCACGCTTCGCCATAATATTGTTCATATAATGAAGCGACTTCATGCGTACGGGTGTCTCCGGTGTATTACGTGGTGTACTCAGGAGCTGCAAAGCCTTGCCTTCTGTATATAGAGAAGGTGGTATTACAGGTAGTGCCTTCACATACAGAAGCTCCGTCTTATTTACATAGTTACCGGAAGGAAGGCCTAGTGCTTCCACTCCCGCTGTTACGGTATAGCGAATGTAAGCATCCTCAAGCTGATTAGCTGACAAAAGCTCTGCGATCCATTCTCGCACGTATTTAGGATCTGGATCATATACGATACCTAGTAGTGCACAGCTTTCCGCAAGTCTTTTTAAATGCTGCTCCAATAAAAAGGGTTCTCCTTGATAGGTACGGAACGTCTCAAACAAGCCCATCCCATATAAAAGACCGTGATCCATAACGGATACCACGGCCTCGGCCGTATCTACAACACGGCCATCAACTCCCATAAATCTCATGCTTTGGCTCCCGCCGTACGTTTTAAGAAGTTGCGAAGCATCTGGTGACCATGATCGGTAATGATTGATTCAGGGTGGAACTGTACTCCCTCGACTGCGTACTCCTTATGCCGAAGTCCCATGATTTCGCCTTCTTCTGTCCAAGCCGTGACTTCAAGGCAATCCGGCAGACTTTCTTTTTCCACGAGCAAGCTATGGTACCGTGTTGCCGTAAAAGGAATGGGTAAGCCTTCAAATACGGATGTGCCAAGATGATGAATTGGGGAGGTCTTTCCATGCATGAGTCGCTCAGCCCGAATGACATTTCCTCCAAATGCTTGTCCGATTGCCTGATGACCTAGACAAACACCGAAGATAGGGATACTCCCTTTGAAATGTTCAATTACCTCGAGACTAACCCCTGCCTCATTCGGTGTACAAGGGCCTGGTGAGATTAAAATATGATCGGGCGCCAAAGTTTTTATTCCGGCAATATCAATCTCATCATTGCGGAATACTTTTACTTCTTCGCCGAGCTCCCCTAAATATTGTACGAGATTGTAAGTAAATGAATCGTAGTTATCGATCACAAGAATCATGGTATACTCCCCCTATTTTGCCGCAGTTACTACGGCTTCCTCTTCACTGCACATTACTGCTGCAATTAGTGCTTTCGCTTTATTATGACATTCCCGGTATTCTCGATAAGGATCTGAATCGATAACAATACCTGCTCCAGCCTGAATATACCCCGTGCCCTCTTGAACAGCCAAGGTACGAATAATAATATTCAGTTCCATATCACCATTATAATCTATCCAGCCCATGGAGCCCGTGTAAGGTCCTCTCGTAACAGGTTCTAACTCTTCAATAATTTCCATTGTTCGAATTTTGGGTGCACCCGTGATAGTTCCACCTGGGAAGGTGGCTGCAATGACATCATACACTCCCTTATCCTTCGCGAGCTGACCCTCAACCTGAGATACAAGATGCATAACATGAGAGTAGCGCTCAACAGTCATTAGCTCAGGGACGTGTACTGTACCATAGGCAGCAATACGTCCAATATCATTGCGCTCAAGATCAACGAGCATGATATGCTCTGCCCGTTCTTTTTCATTACCGGTCAACTCGGCCTCCATCGCTGCATCTTCTTCAGGTCCTGATCCCCGCCTGCGTGTACCTGCAATTGGTCTGGCTGAGACCGTATCTCCGTCCAACTTAATTAACAACTCTGGCGAACCACTGGCAAGGGTAAATCCAGGTGATGTAATGTAACCCATGTAGGGTGATGGATTCAATAATCGCAACCACTCATAGACGTCCGCAGGATCTGCATTTAACTTAAGATGTCGTCGAAGCGAAAGATTCACCTGAAATACATCCCCTTGACGAATATACTCCTGAATTGAAAGTACAGCCCGCTGAAAATCCTCCTGCGAGAAATCACTTGTAAGCTTGTCCCAGCCTTCTACATACGGGCCTGAAAGTGAAGCTGCTCTTTGTTGCCGAGCTAGCAACTGAGTTTTCTCTTCTAATTGCTCTTGTTCAGAGGCAGAAGCACCGAGTAGCTCATTCCACTGCTTGAACATGTTCTCTGCTCTTACAATGGCTTCCTCATATAACTTCTTAATTATGGTCTTATTATCAACATTGTCCTCGCTCTGCTTCCACGGCACATGTACAGCGCAATACACTACCTGCTGCTCATGATCATAGATCCACACTTCTTCCATCCGCATCCATAAATAATCTGGAAACCCTGCGTCATTGTGTGCAATTACAGGTAGATCCTCAAGTGACCTAATCACATCATATCCTAAAAAGCCAGCGCAACCTCCACGGAAGTCAGGCCATCCAGACACTCGAGGTGAACGAAGTCCACTCATCCAACGCTCCAAAAGCTCAAGTGGTTTACCTTCGACATGCGTTGTCTGTCCTGCTCGAAGATCCGTGATCTCGCCTTGCTGCCCTGTTCCCTTTAGTATCGATACGGGATTTAATCCCAAATAAGTGTACCTTCCGGTCTTCCCACTTTCCAGCACGAAAGCGTACGGTGAAGCATGCTTCCATGCTTTTTTCCAAGTTGATGGCAATCCTTTCTTCCACCCCTGATATTGAACCACATAAGGCAGCACGGACCAGCCCTCTTCCACCCACTCAAGCCATTGAGCTAGCTCTATCTTTCTATCCATGCTTGTCCTCCTAATCCGCATAAGCCTGTTCTGTTGCCTGTCAGTATACTGTATCCTGCCCCACTTGAAAACCCCGAAACCACCCTATCTCTGTATTTATTTTGAGGTGATTTCTATCGCCTTTTACGAAAAATATTCATCTCAACAGAAAAGACCTCCAATGCATAAATACATTGAAGGTCATAAACCTAAATTTAATGGAAGAGATTAGGACTCAAAATTGTACAGCGGTGTGCTCAAGTAGCGCTCTCCATTACTAGGAATGATAGCCACGACACGCTTACCTTTACCAAGCTCCTTCGCCACCTTCAGCGCTGCATGAACTGCTGCACCGGAAGAAATCCCTGCAAGAATGCCCTCCTCTTTCGCTACACGACGCGCCGTATCGAAAGCATCGTCATTCTCAACATGAATGATCTCATCATAAACGTCTTGATTCAGAATATCAGGAACGAAGTTAGCGCCGATTCCTTGGATTTTATGTGGACCCGGTTTACCGCCCGCAAGGATCGGGGATGCTGCAGGTTCAACAGCATAAATCTTAATGTCTGAGAAAGACTCCTTCAAGACTTCGCCAGCTCCAGTAATTGTTCCGCCAGTGCCGATCCCAGCAACGAATGCATCCAGCGAACCACCAATGGAATTTATAGCTTCTACAATCTCAGGACCGGTTGTTTCCCGGTGGATCTTCACATTAGCTAAGTTCTTAAACTGCTCGGCCATGAAGAATCCGGAATTTTCTCGCAAAATTTCTTCTGCCTTCTTAACCGCTCCATTCATACCTTCTGCCCCAGGTGTAAGGACCAATTCTGCTCCATAAGCACGAAGCAGGTTACGCCGCTCTAAACTCATCGTTTCAGGCATAACAATAATCGCTTTGTAACCTTTCGCCGCAGCTACCATAGCTAAACCAATTCCCGTGTTGCCGCTTGTCGCTTCAATAATCGTATCGCCTGGCTTCAAACGGCCATCTTTCTCCGCTTCTTCAACAATGCTAATAGCAATCCGGTCCTTAACGCTTGAACCCGGGTTCTGGTACTCCAGCTTCAGGTAGATTTCTGCACTGTCCTCTGGTACGATTCGATTCAAACGGACTAATGGTGTTCCACCGATTAAATCTGTCACACTGTTTACTACTTTAGCCATAATGAAGCCCTCCCTTGATTCGTTTAACGGTTCGTCTATATATCCGGTGATCTAAGTTGTATGATTGAGAAAACGGTACGACGGGCAATGAATCTCGTCCGGCTCACGCTCTCTTAATATCCGAGTAATTCGGTAGGTTTTTATAACTTCATATTATCAACCTTATTTCCCCTTGTCAATACGAAGAAAAGCTTTCATTTCGGGTTATAGAATAGCTCATAACTCTGTTTACGAAAAACAGGCCTTTGCAACAAGGGAATCACTCCGCTGCAAAAGCCTGTTTTATTAATTATTAGGATGCTCTGAGGGAATTCCAGCCACGATACGAGCACTATATTTTTCTCGAAGCTGACTCTCAAGCTCTGAAAGCGAAACAGATTGCTCCAAGGCAAGCTGCTTACGCACCGTTTCCCGGATTAGGTTCTCGTCTGGTTCTTTAGGAACGAGAATATCGCGAACATATACTATTCCATACCCATCTTCCAATTGTATAGGCCCCGCAATATCACCTTTACTTAAGGATAGAGCAGTCTTCATTAACGCCTCTGGCTGAAAAGGATCATCTTCTTCGACGAATCCCATCCGCCCACCATTATCACGGGTATATTCATCAATAGAGACTTCTTCGGCAAGAGCGGCAAAATCTTCACCGTTCTCCAGCCGATCCAGCACTGCCTCCGCTTCCGGTTCCTTCTCCACCTTAATGATGGATAATTTCAATTGCTTTTTAGGACGGAACTGGTCCGGATGCTGATGAAGGTATTGATCAATATCCGCATCATCAACTTTGATATCAGCTGTCGCTATTTTTTCCAAGGTAAGTCGGTAACTTGTTTCTGCCTTCAGCAGTTCTTCTGACAGACCTAGCTGCTGCTCCATTTCTTGAAGAAATTGTTCCTTCGAGCCATATCCCTGCCCGATTCGATCCAACTCCTGATCAACCTCTTGAGGAGTAACCTTAATATTCGCAGCTTCAGCCTCCAATTCGACTACCTGACGGTTCATCATTGTCATGAGCACTTCGCTGCCGTACCTTTTCTTCAGCTCACTAGTCCATTCTTCTTCTGTAATCACCCTGTCTTGTATAGAGGCGACTACAGGAGGGGTTTGTTCAATTTCCTTATTCCCATCCTGAAATAAAACCCCGGAGAACAGCATCCAGCTCCCCATAAATAACACACCTGCAATCAAGACAACGACGGTTACCCATAGTCCCTTCTCTTGTCTCGTCATTTCGGCTGCTCATCCCAATACGTTAAGATTTGGCCCGCTCTAACACGGTTTTCAGCTGTTCTTCATCATACGTATATACCTCATTACAAAAGTGACAAGTAACCTCCGCTTTACGATCCTCGTGAATCATCTTCTCAAGTTCATCCTGCCCCATACTAATTAATGCGCGTTCTACACGTTCATGAGAGCAATCACAAGAGAAACGAACTTCCGTTTCTTCCAAGATCGTTACATCCGGCAGAATTCGGTGTAAAATATCTTCCAGCTCAAGCCCTTCTTCCAGCAACGATGTTACTGGTGGAATATCGCTTAGGGCTTTTTCTAGCATCGTAATTTCATCTTCCGTTACCCCAGGCATTAGTTGAATGATGAATCCACCTGCGTTGGCCACGGTATAATCAGGTGCAACAAGAACTCCCAAGCTGACTGCGGAATTCGTCTGCTCCGATACTGCAAAATAATATGTGAAATCTTCAGCCAATTCACCGGATATGATCGGAATACTACCACGGTAAGGCTCCTTTAAACCTAGATCCTTAATGACATGGATATGACCAGTGGTACCTACTGCCGCAGCAACATTCATTTTGCCTGGACGAATATTTGTCATTTCAACATGTGGATTATTCACATAACCTCGAACTTCTCCGTATGCATTCGCTTCAGCTGCAATCAAGCCAATCGGGCCATCCCCGCGGACCTGAATACTGATACGCTCTTCACCTTTTAGCATGGCACCCATCATAGCAGCAGCTGATACTGTACGCCCTAAAGCGGCTGTTACGACGGGAAATGTGTCATGTCTACGCCGTAGCTCCTCAACCAGGTCCGTGGTACGAACCGCAAAGGCTCTGATTTTGCCTCCCATTGCCGTTCCTCGGAGTATACGGTCTTTATGTTTGTCCATCTTACAGCCTCCTCGCACTTCTTGTTGTTAAAATCTTAACCTTAAGTAACAGAGCACTCGTTATATATAACTCTGAATTATATTGATTGGTTTGATCAGTTCATGAAAATGACGACTAGAACATTAGTTGCGGTTGTAGATAATACGCAGCCCTTCCAGAGTAAGCATGGAATCAATTTCATCAATGGAGTTCGTTTCACTCGCAATTAATTCAGCTAATCCACCGGTTGCAATTACCTTTACATGATCTGATTCCATTTCTGCTTTGATACGTCTAACAAGACCGTCAACCTGACCTGCATAGCCAAAAATAATCCCTGCCTGCATGGCATGCACTGTATTACGTCCGATGACTTTCTTCGGCTTCTCTAACTCAACGCGTGGGAGCTTAGAGGCGCGCTGAACAAGCGCTTCGGTAGCAATACCAATACCCGGAACAATAGCCCCTCCAAGATAGTTACCATGACTGTCGATACAATCAAACGTTGTTGCCGTACCGAAATCAACAACGATGAGGGGGCCACCATATTTGTCGACGGCCGCTACCGCGTTGACGATTCGGTCAGCTCCGACCTCTCTCGGATTTTCGTACCGAAGATTCAGACCTGTTTTGATTCCCGGGCCTACAATAAGCGGAGTTTTCTTAATATACTTACGGCACATTTCTTCCACTACTCCCACTAATGGGGGCACAACAGAGGAAACGATAACCCCTTCTATCTCGCTTACCAATATATTGGACATTTGAAACAGATTATGAATTAATACACCGTACTCATCCACCGTGGATTGACGGGAGGTACTAATCCGAAAATGATGAAGAAGTTCCTTGTCTTGATAAATACCCAGTACGATATTTGTATTTCCTACGTCTACAACAAGAATCATGATGCTCCGCCTCCTTTCTTGGCGTTTAAATCTAAGCTGATATCTAAACTGTCAAAAGAATACGTCAACCTCCCGACTGAAATGACGTCGACGCCTGACTGTGCGATTTCGCGAACCGTATCAAGTGTAACATTGCCGGACGCTTCAGTTATAACATGCGGCGATACTATCTTTATTCGCTGGACCGCTTCAGCCATCATAACAGGATCCATATTATCAAGCATAATAATATCAGCACCAGCGGTTAAGGCTTCCTCAACCTGATCCAGTGACTCGGTTTCGACTTCAATCTTCATCGTGTGTGGGATATTATTCCGCGCTCTACTTACAGCTTCAGTGATGCCGCCCGCACCCTTAATATGATTATCCTTTATCATGACCGCATCATACAAGCCAAAACGGTGATTGGCTCCTCCGCCTACGCGAACTGCATACTTCTCCAGCATACGATGCCCTGGAGTGGTTTTGCGCGTATCTACAAGGCGAGTCGACAGACCCTCTAATGCACTTACAAAGGCATTCGTCTTCGTGGCTATACCAGATAAGCGTTGTAGAAGATTAAGCGCAAGCCGCTCCCCGGTCAAAATACGATGCGTGCTGCCTTCAACCTCCGCTAATATATCTCCCTTTTCTACCCGCTGGCCATCTTGAACATGGGCTTTGAAAGTAAGACACTTATCTACGATCTGAAAGACGAGCTCAGCACCCGGCATTCCAGCTACAACTCCACCTTCTTTAGCATGGATAATTGCTTTAGACTCATGCCCCTGCGGAATCGTCGTCATTGTTGTAATATCACCTGATCCGACGTCCTCACGAAGCCAAGCCTGGATATTCTCAGCCAGACTCTCATTATATCCATTAAACATCATCGCTGTACTCCTCCGTCATTCCTTGATCCCGGACATGAATAATGTGCTTACGCCATTCTTCATTATCCGTCAGCGGAAAATCCTCACGGTAATGGGCTCCACGGCTTTCTTCACGACGAAGTGCGCCTTGAATAACCAAAAGAGAGCTTGTGAGCATATTCGCGAATTCATACTCCTCCCGTTTCGTCAGTTCCGAGTGGAATAGTGGTAGTTGTCGGTTCAGATCATCTACCGCCCGAAGCAGTGTTTCTTGAGTTCGGCGTAGACCTACATAGCGAACCATTACTTTTTGCAGCTTCAACCGGCGTTCCACAATCGCTTGTGAGCACGAATCTTTACGATCCCAGCTGAAGGATACGGATACAGGCTCCGAGGGATTCACCGGTAATTGCCTGATCTGCTCTACAATTCTCCGCCCGTAAACAAGTGCCTCGGATAAAGAATTACTGGCTAATCGGTTTGCACCATGAACACCCGTAGATGAAACCTCACCGCAAGCAAATAATCTTGAAATACTACTCTCACCGTGAAGACCTGTTTTTACGCCTCCCATCATATAATGCGCTGCAGGCGATACGGGAATCCAATCTGTTGTTAAATCAAGGCCGTAACGCATACATGTCTCATAAATCGTTGGGAAACGATGCTTCACCATCTCAGGTGACTCATGTGTAATATCGAGATATACAAAGGTGGAGCGTGTCTCTTCCATTTCACTTACAATAGCTCTGGCTACGATGTCTCTTGGAGCCAGTTCCAATAGCTCGTGGTATTTCTCCATGAAGCGCTCACCTTTAATATTCCGCAAATAAGCACCTTCACCCCGAACCGCCTCAGATATTAAAAATCTAGGCGCTCCAGGATAGCTGAGTGCTGTCGGATGAAACTGTACAAACTCCATATCTCTAATCTCGGCGCCAGCTCGATAAGCCATGGCAATCCCATCTGATGTAGCAACCTCAGGGTTCGTTGTATAGCGGTACAATTGACCTGCACCACCGGAGCATAACACGGTCGCCTGTCCCCGCACAAATACACGACTGCCATCTGGCATTTGCACCAATGCGCCTAGACATTCATTATCTTGTGTAATTAAATCTATAACAAAATGATCATCCCACACCGTTACATTGTGAAGCTGTTCAACCTGCAGGGAGAGTGCACGGACGATTTCATATCCAGTCGCATCTCCATTCGCATGTAAAATCCGCCTATGGCTATGTGCCCCCTCCTTGGTCAAAGCAATTTCACCATCTTCAACATCAAAAGAGGTTCCTAATCGGATTAACTCCTGCACACCGGCCGGACCTTCATGAACCAGCACATCAACAGCCTCAGAGGAGCATAGGCCAGCACCTGCCAAAAGCGTATCATGTCGATGATATGCAGGAGAGTCATCTTCTGCCGTTACAGCCGCAATGCCGCCTTGGGCATATCGCGTATTGCTCTCTAACAGTGATTTCTTGGTGATGAGCAGTACGCTTCGGTCCGTACTCGCTTCAATCGCCGTATATAATCCGGCAATACCTGAACCGATCACGATCACATCCGTTTCAATCACCGGTAAATCCTGCAGATCAAAATCAATCAAATACTGCGGTATCACGTGATTCACCTGTCTTTTAGCGAAGAGTAGCGCATGCTACTTTACTTGTAACATGCGCTCTAATGAGGTTCTAGCTTTTTCCGCAACAACGGGCGGTACATAAATTTGAGGCTTCATGGTCTCAAGACATTTAACCAGCTTCTTAAGATTATTTACTTTCATATTCGGACATACAAGAAACTTTGTTGCAAAGTGGAACGATTTATCGGGACTATCTAGACGAAGCTGATATCCTGTACCATCTTCTGTTCCAACAATGAATTCCTTGCATGAGGAGTCTCTGCAATATTCGAGAATAGCCGTTGTACTACCTACAAAATCACCCATTTCAACGACTTCTGGACGACACTCGGGATGAACAACAAATTCAGCATTCGGATATTTAGCTTTCATCTCAACGACATCCTTAACGGTCAGCATATCATGCGTATTGCAATAACCTTCCCAGATGATTAGCTTTTTGTCCGTATGCTGCTGAACGTAGTGGCCGAGGTTTTTATCTGGAACCCAGATAATCTCATCAGAATCGACAGATTGAATCACCTTTACTGCGTTAGAAGACGTACAGCAAATATCTGTCTCTGCCTTGATCTCAGCTGAAGAGTTAATATACGTGACCACTTTAGCATTTGGGTGCTGCGCTTTCAATTTACGAAGTCCATCCACGTTAACCATATCTGCCATAGGGCATCCTGCGCGTTCATCAGGTATGATCACCGTCTTATTCGGGGCTAGAATTTTCGCACTTTCCCCCATGAAGTGTACACCACAAAATACGATAACATCAGCATCCGTCTGAGCAGCCTTCTGGGCAAGCAAGAACGAATCCCCCCGGAAATCAGCTACTTCCTGAATTTCATCCCTTTGATAGTAGTGCGCCAAGATAATAGCATTACGTTCCTTCTTCAACTGCATCAAGCGTTCGCGCAGTTCACGGTTTTGTTCCGCTTTACGCTCCAATGCCAAAGCTTCCACGAGCGACCCTCTCCCCTTATGTATTGCGGCCCATTACATGACCGCTGTTGAACATACTCAAGATGCTGGTATCCCCTTTGTGAAAGGAAGCACCTTTCGTTTATCACCTAATGTACACAAGGTTCGAATGACTGTCAATGTGACAAGAAGCACAAAAAGAACCGGAAAACGAATGATCGTTCTCCGGTTCTTTGTTTTTATTCGGAATGCGATGTTTTTATCGCATTTATTATGTCAATCTGTTGTTACCGTTGTCCGATCCATCTGGAGGTGTATTGTCGTCCGGACCTTTACGTTCTGAATCATTACCCTCTAATGGATTGTTCGGAATATCTTCGCTTGATTTAGGCTGTTCAACCTCATCTTTGCCTTGAATCCGAACACGAACGTCACCAATATTATCGATGATTGGCTCTCCATTCTCGGATGATCCTTGACCGCTGTCTCCTGAATCTTTGTCACTGAGAGCACCTGTCTCAATCAATTGCTTGATTTGCTCAAGTTCCAGTGTCTCTTCCTCAAGGAGTGTATTAGCAATCAGGTGAACTTCCTTAGCATGCTCAGTGAGCACCTGCTTACACTTCTCATAACAATCATTGATGAAGCGTTGCATTTCCTGATCGATTTCATAAGCGATCTGATCACTGTAGTTCTGCTCATGTCCGATATCACGGCCCAAGAATACTTGACCTTGTGATGTACCGAACTGCATCGGTCCGAGTTTCTCACTCATACCGTATTCCACAATCATGCTGCGGATAATGCCTGTCGCCTGTTGGAAGTCACTGTAAGCACCGGTTCCGATTTCACCAATGAACAGTTCCTCCGCTACACGGCCACCAAGCAAACCGGTAACGCGGTCGAGAAGCTCTTGCTTCGTTACAAGCATACGATCTTCTTTAGGCATCATAATTACGTATCCACCAGCGCGTCCACGCGGAATGATCGTTACTTTATGAACCATATCAGCATGCTCTAGGAAATAACCAACAATGGTATGACCTGCTTCGTGATAAGCTACGATACGCTTCTCGCGGTCACTGATCACACGGCTGCGCTTCTCAGTACCAACAATAACGCGGTCGATAGCTTCATCTACCTCACGCATGGAGATGTCTTTACGATTACGACGTGCTGCAAGCAATGCCGCTTCGTTCAGAAGGTTCTCCAGATCAGCACCGGTAAAGCCGGTCGTCCGTTTCGCAACGATATCGAGCTTAACGTCTTTCGTAAGCGGCTTGTTACGTGCGTGAACTTTCAATACTGCTTCACGGCCCTTCACATCCGGACGGTCAACCGTAATCTGACGGTCAAAACGACCTGGACGAAGCAGGGCAGGGTCAAGAATATCTGGGCGGTTTGTCGCAGCTACGATGATGATACCTTCGTTAGCCCCAAAGCCGTCCATTTCTACGAGCAATTGGTTGAGCGTCTGCTCACGTTCGTCATGTCCGCCGCCAAGTCCTGCGCCACGTTGACGACCAACCGCATCAATCTCATCAATAAAGATAATACATGGAGCATTCTTCTTCGCGTTCTCGAACAAGTCACGAACACGAGATGCACCGACACCGACGAACATTTCAACGAAGTCAGAACCGGAGATACTGAAGAATGGTACGCCTGCTTCACCCGCAACTGCACGAGCTAGGAGGGTTTTACCTGTACCTGGAGGGCCCACAAGAAGCACACCCTTAGGAATACGAGCACCTACTGTGTTAAATTTACGCGGATCTTTAAGGAAATCAACAACTTCAACGAGCTCTTGCTTCTCCTCGTCAGCTCCTGCAACATCCTCGAACGTAATCTTCTTCTTCTCTTCATTATATAGACGGGCTTTACTCTTACCAAAGTTCATCACTTTGCCGCCGCCGCCTTGAGCCTGGTTAAACAGGAAGAAGAACAGAACAAACATGATTACGAGCGGAATGAAAGATGATAACAATGTCAGCCAAATACTCTGGCCTTCCATTTTCTTAACGTTGAACTGAATCTTATTCTGTTCGCTCGCTTGAACAAGTTCATTCATCGCTTCATCAGTGGCTGGGATATAGGTTGAGAAGTTTGCTGACTTATCTTCGTCAACTTTCTTATATTTACCGGTTACAAGATATGCATAACCGTCAAATTGAGCCGTTATTTCTTCAATGTTGTTGGCCTTAATTTCCTGCCGCAGCTGATCATACCTAGGGGTATCGGCTACTTCGTTGCCGTTGGTAACGAACTGTACGATGCCCACCACGACTAAAAATAGAATCAAATAAAAACCAGAATTCCGGATGAACCGATTCATCCCCTACCTCCTCTCAAAGACACATAAGATATTTTACCACAGCCTGTCTGACCATCTCAAATATACAAGATAGAGCAGTGATCTGTGATCCAGCGTGGCAATTAGTTACTGTAAATCTCCGGTTTCAAAACCCCGATGTAAGGGAGATTCCGGTAATGCTCGGCATAATCGAGACCATATCCTACAACAAACTCATCGGGAAGAACAAACCCGGTGTAGTTTGCCTCTAGATCTACCGTTCGGCGTGCCGGTTTATCAAACAGAGTCACCACAGCAACCGACTTGGCATTACGATTCTCAAGCAGCTCGATTAAATAGCTTAGTGTCAGGCCACTGTCGATAATATCTTCAACAATGAGTACGTCTCTACCTTCAACAGATACATCCAAATCCTTAATAATTTTTACTACACCAGATGATTTTGTTGAAGCACCATAACTCGACACTGCCATAAAATCTAATTCCATCGGTACCGTAATGTTCTTAACCAGATCTGCCATGAAAATAAACGCGCCTTTAAGAACACAAATCACCAAAGGATCGCGTCCCGCATATTCTGCGCTAAGTTTTTCCCCTAATTCTTTAACCTTAGCGTGTATTTCTTCTTCGCTGATAAGTACTTCTTGAATGTCATTTTGCAACTGAGAGAACCTCCTACGTGTTTATACTATGAAAGTGTAAAAACGGCCATTCCGATTTTACACTTTCTCCGCATCCACGAGTTCCATGCGGAGAATACATGTTGTATGCCGCCCAACAGCGGCGTGAACAGAGCGTCTTACACCCGGGATCCACACGATGCTACCTGATCCATCACAAACCATAGGGATAACTGAACGGACAGACGGTGGTATCTTCTCATCAATGAGAATATCTTTTACCTTTTTGCTGCCGTTTAATCCCATGATCTTTATCTTGTCTCCGGGCCGCCTGCTACGTATGGTTAAAGGGAAGACAAGTTGATCTGCATCAAAGGACGCCTCGCCAGAAGACATCTTTATGCTATCCCTCATTTCCTCTCCATTCATACGCACAAGCTTTAAAATCTTTCCGATTTCCGGCAGAACCAGATTCCGCCCATCGGGGGAATTCAATTGATATATGTAGTTCCCCTGTCCTGCAAGCGGCTTAGGATAAAAACTCACCTCTCCGTATTCACGGATGCAGGTCAAACCGCCTCCTAAATCCAGACGCCAATTGGTTCGGCGTTCCTGTATAACCCCTTGGCGGACCGTTTCGATCTTAACGAAATCGGTATTTTCCTGGTCTGCCGACAGATAATTTAATATTAGTTTAATCAAACGCCGTTGTAAAGCGACATGTAAGCCCAAAAAGGAAGGCGCGTCGAATGCGAGCCTTCCATCGATCTCCCGTACAAGGGAGCGGTAAGCATTCTCGGCAGTGAGCTCCATGAAGTCATCTTCCTCACCCGTAACTTCTGCAAGCTGGTTGAGTGAAGATGAAATCTGTCCATTATACTGTTCAAGATACGGAAGTACCTCTAAGCGAACAGCATTACGGCGATATTTTGTCGTCAAGTTGCTATGATCCACTGCATAGGAATAACCGCGTTGATCGCATAACTCAATCAAGTCCGTCTTGTTAATACGAAGAAACGGACGGATCAGTTCCACATTTTTTTGAACTCTTTTTATTTTCATACCAGCAAGGCCAGATGGCCCCGTTCCACGCAATAATCGCATCAGTACCGTTTCTGCTTGATCATCCGCATGGTGAGCCAGTGCAATGGACCTTGCACTATACTTCTCAGCAACTTCAAAGAGAAATTCATATCTTTTATCCCGAGCAGCCTCTTGCACACCTTTCCCACTCTGCTCCATATACGCAGGCACATCGATATAAGCTGTCTCTACTAGTATTCCTAAACTTTCGCCTAGGTTCTGAACCATGACAGCTTCATCGTCGGATTCCTGACGAAACCCATGATGTACATGAGCACATATCAGTGTGAGAGGTGTACTCCGAGTTGAAATCTCATGTAGAACGTGCAATAAAGCTACAGAATCCGGGCCTCCGGAGACAGCAACAATAATGACATCGCGGGCAGTCCATAGCTGCTTCTCGCGCGCCAGATCCTCTACACGTTCAACGATTGATCTCAAACAATCCTGTTCCAATTTTGATGTCCCCTTTTTCAGTCGGTAAACAGGCCATAATAAGCAATATCCGGCATCACGGACTTATGTACGGAGAAATAAGTATATCGCACAACCTAGAATAATTAGCGACATAACAAAAGAATTTGTAAGCCACCGCGGTGTCTTCGTGTTCCCACCGTCCCAACGGGATGGGGAATACACACGACTTCTCCAGTAGTTCACCGCTTCCCGTGAATCTGCGAATTCGCCAGCAAGGGCTTTACTCAACCAGCCGGCATATGGCCTAAGCTGCGAGCTCTTTCGTAGTGCATCCTGAAGATCCGAGACATGACGGACCTGTGGTAATTGTGATGCGGCCGTCTTAAGCGCCTCTTCATCCAATAGCTGAATACACATCACGGCAAACGAGAACAGATCATAACCTTCGTCGCCGGTCCGGCTCCCGGCATTCCAATACCCACGATCATACCACTCAGTAAATTGCTTCACACTTCGGCCGACAGCACTAACTCCGCCATAATCGATCAATTCCACTTGACCATACGCTGACACGATTACATTCTCAGGCTTTAGATCACCAAAAATATAACCAGAACGGTGCAGCACCGAGAGTCGCTCGAGCAGTTTAAGCCCCACAAGACCAAGCCATTCTCTTCCTCGTGAACGAATGAAACGCTGAAGCTGGCTTCCTTCAACATATCGCATGACATAGAAGGGAACTTCCCCAGCGCTGTCCTGATGGTCATCAGCTTCTACCAAGTATGGAACTGACATCTGCTCTTTGAGCGTGTTTAATACATTGATCTCCGATTGAAGATCAAGGGTATCATACCCCATCTTTAAAGCATAGCGCTCCGTACTTCCAGGCCGTTGTACTAGATAGACTCTGCCGTTAGCCCCCTTGCCTAACATCCGCTGTACGATGTATCGACTCTTCCGCCATTTCCCTGTAATTACGGTTCCCGGCGGATAACCGGAATTAGACAACGTAGTCACCGAGCATCCCTTCCTCTTGGCCGGAATCACCCAGCCATGATTGATTACCATCTAGTGTACCATAACGATAATAATCAATCACCTTAAGTAAAGCTGGGCCTGTCGGTGTTGCGCCCTTCATCTGTAGCTTTTGAAATAAGGATCTCACCCCATCCAGATCTGAAGTCCAATCAACATCCTTTACGATATCTTCTCCAATCCCGCGTCCAGGAAAATGAAATACCGAAATCCTACTAGACCCCGCTCGAGCTTTCAAACTGAGCATCAGGTCCCGAATTGCTTCCTCTACCGCTCCAAGCTTAGGCTTCATACTAGCACTAGCATCAATTAATAGCGCTACTTGCAAAGGTGAGGTCTCCGCAAGTTCATCTACCACTTCAACCACCTGTGATCGTTTCTCAGGCGGAAGGTCTTCAATTGCTCCTCCCCCTAGTATTTGCTGTATCTCTTTATTAACCGCTTGCTGTATAGTTTGAACAACTGTTTTACGAGTCATCATCTGCATCGTTCTAGCGAGCATAGGCGTGCCCACAATGCGGTGTATCCCACCGCCAGCTTTGGCGATCTCTTGAATTTCAAAAGCACCAAGCTCACCTATCGTTCCATAATCAAGGACACCGACAACATTGACCGTAATTCCTTCTTGCAGCGCATGTGCTGCTGCCATAATCGGACTAGGCCCTACATTTGAACAACCATCCGTGATGAGCAAAATCTGTTTCATATTTGCATCCTCCCCGTCACTTCATTAAACTATCGTTCTCTCTATCATTCCCAGTTTTTATAGAGTTCAAACGATATTTAAAAGAATAGACAGGCATTTCCCGGGTAATTCACTTTAATCAACTTACGGTACGAGGACGCTCCATTCGTGCAAATCCCGGCACATGAACATTAGCCCACTCGGGATGAAAATGATCTACACGGCCTACCACGACAGTCATATCATCATGAATCTGATTCTGCTGATATCGAATAACCTTTTCTAATAAGCAATCTGCAATTTCCTGTGGATCTGAACTGTCTACCTCCTGAATAATTCGTTTCATCCAAAGTTCTTTGTTCACGGCGTATCCTGGCGCATCATAAATCCCGTCTGTCATCATAATGAGTACATCCCCTGCCTGAAGCTGCACGGATACTAGATCTACCTCAATATCCTGGATAATACCTATCGGCAGATTGCTAGCCGTGACCGGGATGACTTCATTTCCCCTTTTTATAAAGCTCGGTGTTGATCCAATTTTCATAAAAATAGTCTGGGCAGAATATTGATCAATCAATGCCATATCAACGGTTGCATAAATCTCTTCAGGTGATCGAAGCATGAGAATTGAATTAACTGATTTAATTGCAAGCTTCTCATCCATACCCGACTGCAATAGTTGTTCCAAAATATTAAGTGCTGAGCTGCTCTCCATCCTCGCCCTCTCTCCATTACCCATTCCATCACTTAATGCCACCGCAAAGGTTCCATTTCCAAGTTCAACGGTACTAAAGCTGTCCCCTGATAACAAATCTCCTCCTTTGGCTGCGGCGGCCACACCTGTCGTGATCTCAAACGTCTTCGCTGAACCGAATCGAACAGTAGCCAGCCCATCCCGGGGATGAGTCATCGTCTCTTCCACGACAGCGATATGTTCCCCGATAATATCTGAGAGAAGCGGAGCAATGATCTTTCGGCACTCATCATACCCCCTTGTGTAAGCGTGGATAATCTCAATTTCCACATGGCCGGAATCTAAGCTAATAATATCTATGCCTTGAATAGATAGACCTAAATGCTGTAATGCCTCCCTTATCTGCTCCTCTTGGATATGCATCGTCTGACTTTCCCGTTTGATTTCTCGTGCAAGGTCCTCCATAACCTGCGATACGCCGGATAATTGTTCTGCAACAAGATGACGACTATCGAATATTTGACGTTTCCACTGCATATCATGTTGGTACAAGTGATATTGCTGTTTTAGCAAACCGAGCACTTCTTCCTTCTTCCCACATATCTTATCCCAAGACGGTGGGAGATCCTTTGTCTCGACACCTGGATTCTCTTCAATCGTGGTCATCATATCGGTCATATATTTATACGTCTGATAAAACTTGGCATCCCAGCAGTGATTTCGCTTAAAGCAAGAGGAGCACGCCCCTTCTGCAACCGCATCCATAAAATGATTCATTTCCTCGGCCTGCCTACCTGGTGGCTGTATCGTCCCTGTCGTCTGTCCAAAACTCTGAGAGAGCTGCCGAAACACTTGAGAAAATTGGGTCACTCGATCGGCCGTCAAGTCCCTAACCCGCTTCGCATACTCATGTTGAGACTTCGTATGGTCCTGCGTTCCAGGCACATATTTGCCAATCGCCCGTGTTAGGCTTTTTGGTGTAATTAGAAATAATCCAATCGCAATGCAGGTCTCCCAAGTTGAGAGCATAACCTCACTAGGTTTATTGAAATAAATGGACAGTATGGTGGCCCCTAGCAGCATGCCTAGAGAAACACCTCCCTTCTTGCCTTCACGGAGCATGCCAGCGAGCATACCCGCAAAAGCAAGGAGACTCATCTGAGCAAATGCTGATATGTCAGCTAAGCTTAAAATGAGGCCAGTAACCACACCTACCGAAGCACCGAGAGGAGCCCCACCAACCAGAGCGAACAATAGAATTAAGTAGCGTGACAACACATGCTCTACGGACATTCCTTGAATGACCCAGCCCACAGCACCTGTCATAACAGAGGCCAGTAGTATGATAAGGCATAGGATTTCCTCGTTCTTGAGCACATAATTTTTTTTACGTAGTGTAAATACCGGAATGGCCTGAATAAACACTAGCGTCAGCACGAACCCGAGTACTGCATCGAGTGACATCATCATCACAGCGTACCAGTTCATGGATGGACCGATCAGCAGGGCGAACAAGTTTACAACGAAGGTAGACACAAACACCATCATCGGTGCATATGACAACTCTGCTCGTTCATAAGACTCCAACCCTCGAAGCATGAAGTAGAAGAGGATAAGCTCCGCTGGGATCATCAATGCAGATGAACTTGATGCAAAAATACTTCCTGCAATAACTGCGATCCCTACTGGAAGTAAGTAATCTCTACGCATAAATGCGATGACCGCAAAATAAGCTGCTGCAAACGGAGATAACTCGTCCAGAATCATCGCTCTTCCTAACAGAAAACCCATAAAGGTCAGCAGTATCATCCACTTCTTAGCGGCCAGTAGCTCAAGGGGTCGCTGCAAGAAGGACAATTGCCCAATACGTTCTGCTAAGCGGGCACGAAAGACTCCCGCTCCTCCTTTTGCCGTATCTGCCCCCGGAAACATTACCACGTTTCTTTTTTCCATCACCCTGGCACCCCATTCTTTCACGAATTTGTTTGGTCTCATTATAAAACCGACGTACCGAGAAAGTTTGTCAGAACACCGGACAAGCTCCAAAGAAATTTCCGACAAAAAAGCCTGCCTCCGCGAAAGCTCGGACAAGGCAGGCTAATCCCTTGATGCATTTACCATTTGGGTGATTCAGTTGACTAAATTTTGGGTATACTGTTTCCCGAATTGGGGCACCTTCATTTTTGGTTTTCACGTTTTTGACACGTAAATCACGTAGGAACGTGTCGTACCCTTGCATCACGCGACAAAAAAACCGCAGAAGGTTATTTCCCTCTGCGGTAAATTTATATTTTATCGAATTACACCCGTTTGGCTCCGCGTCCACCGCGTTTGCCCTCTGTATTCTTCTTAAGTGAAGAAATACGTTCTTCACTATCTTTCAGGAAACGTGACATTTTATCCTCAAATGAAGGCTTGTTGGCCGCAGGCTTAAACGAACGTCCGCCGCGTTCACGGTTATATCCTCCACCGCCACCGCCGAATCGTTCTCCTCCGCCGCCTCCGCCGCCGCTACGCTCCGGTCTTGGTGCGCGTGGTGGACGACTTTCGGAAGCTGGTTTGTCAACAGCCTGCTTGATCGAAAGACCGATCTTGCCGTCTTTGTCGACATTAATCACCTTCACGGTAACGACATCGTTGATCTTCAAGTGATCGTTGACATCCTTAACGTAGTTGTCGGCGATCTCTGAGATGTGAACGAGACCCGTGACACCTCCTGACAGATCCACAAATGCTCCAAAATGCGTTATGCCTGTCACCTTGCCTTCTAACTTGGTGCCCACTTCAATTGCCATAGAATAAAATGATCCTCCCTTAAAAATATACAGTCCGATTTCTTGAATCTCACTGCGGTGATTTGATTATACCCAATGACCTAAAAGAGGTCAACAGACGTATGTCATGGCTTTACCAGTATTATTCATCCTGATTCTGTGGTTGAATAATTGGAACCTCACTCGGTGGGTAAAGTCCGAATTTCTTTCTTGCAATTTGCCCGATATATTCGGGATCTTGCAGCCGCTCAACTTCAAGATTCAACTTGTTCCATGAATCTTGCACAGCTTGCTGTTCAAGGCGTTTTTGTGCCAGTATCTCACTCCGGTCTTGGATGTGAACATTTTGAGACCAAAGCGTTGAGCCTGCCCAGATCACAAATAGCGCCATGACGGCCATATACATTCTTCTGCGCCGAAGTGCGCCTTTGTTCTTTGTTGTCTTTTGGGGAGCCTGCTTCGTTTGTTCAGCAAATCTTCCCATGACTCATTCCTCCTAAAACCAGCGTTTCCACGCCTTTATAACCTTGTCCGCCACATCCTTGACCCAAACAGGCATCTTTACACGCGATGTGATCGGCCTCAGCATCCATTTCAGAAGACTCCAAAAAGGCAACAAGCATCGCAGTACCACACGTAAAAGGAACATGACCAATCTCCAGAGAAGCTTAATCAGCCCTTTCAATAGGTTCAGGATACCCCTGATCGGATTCCAGACCAATACGCGAAACATCGTCATTAAAACCGACAGCAAGCGTTTTGCCGCCTGAATTAACATTACCACAAAACGCTTAGTTATAACACTCCATAATAAAAAATAGATCCAAACCCCTAGAAAGAGTCCTAAAAAAACGTAAAAACGCAGTTGGCCATAGTTTGTCACATATAGCATTCGGAATACAAATAAAGCCGCTGCGATCCAGTACGCCATATCCAGCGCATGCTGCGACCATCTAGGAAAGCGAAGCTGACCTGCCAGCACCCGGTAGCTGTCATAGGCCAGTCCCATAGCCGCCCCGGAGAATAACATCCAGAGCAGCGTGATCCATTGGATTTGCGGGTTCATTTAAACAACTTGCCGAGGAGACTCTTATTTTTAGCCTGGGATCCGGGATTTAAGTAGATGAGGGAGTGCACTAAGCCTTCAATAGACAGAAGCCCCTCTTCCAGACTTAAATTTTTGATATGTAAATTCTGGCCCCGGATGGTCAGATGCCCGAGTTCAGTCTGCAGTAGAAATTCTTCACTATCAAAGCTCTCCACATTTTGGACGCCGCTGATGTCGAGCTGTTTGCGATTCTGCATCCTAAGGTCATGATGTTTGCCTTTCCCTTGGTCGATCATGGCATGTACCCCTCCTTTTAGAATTAGCTTATGGGGTAGAGCCTGTCTTTAGAACTGTAACCGTCATACAAAAAAGAACCCTCTCACAAATGTGAGAGGGTTCTCCTGGATAGACTGCTCTTACCAGTCCAATCCGTTATCTTTGACGATCGGTTCTTCCTTAACCAAGGTGTAAAGGCTAGTAGCCTCATCTTTACGGGTGGTCTCAGCAAGACGCTCGACACGGACAGTAACCAGCTTTTGGCCAAACTGAACCGTAATCTCATCGCCTACCTTAACGTTGCCGCTCGGTTTGGCCTCACGGCCGTTGATCAGCACTCGTCCTTGGTCTGATACATCTTTCGCTACGGTACGCCGCTTGATTAACCTCGATACTTTAAGGAATTTATCGACACGCATTACTTTACAGCTTCTTTAAGTTTGTTACCTGCCTTAAATGCAGGAACATTAGACTCAGGAATTTCGATTGTGTTACCTGTTTGTGGGTTACGGCCTGTACGACCAGCGCGTTTGCGAGTTTCAAATGTACCGAAGCCAATCAATTGTACTTTGTCGCCACTAGCAAGGGCATCTGTAATTTCACCAAGAAAACCGTTCAAAACGTTTTCTACGTCTTTTTTAGTCAATCCGCTTTTGCTGGAAATGTTGTTGATCAAGTCTGTTTTGTTCATAATTTTAAATCCTCCCAATTATCAGAAAAGTAAAAGATTGCGGTACTGCAGGTAGTAAATCAGCCATATAAGCCACAAATACCTTACTTGGTTATTCTGGACCGTTTGCTCAATTCCTGCCGCATTACCCTATTTTTTTATTTTTTGTGCGAAAAACCGTCTTTTTTCACGGTGTGCCGTCACCATTAGATGACATAATCCGCTTAGCGGACTGCCACAGAGATTCCATCTCTTGCAGGGAACTGTCCTGCACTGATTTGCCCTGTGCTTCCAGCTGCTCCTCGATATACCGGAATCTCGAGACAAACTTCCGGTTCGTTCTCGTCAATGCTTCCTCCGGATCGGCCTTTATGAATCGGGCTGCATTACTTACGGCAAATAGTAAATCCCCGAGTTCAAGTGCCTGATCTTCCGGAGACTGCCCCTCAGCTACTGCTTCGCGCAGCTCAGCGAGTTCTTCTTCAATCTTCTGGAACACACCGTTAATATCATCCCAGTCGAAACCGACCTTAGATGCTTTTTTCTGCAGCTTATAAGCCTTCATCAGGGCGGGTAGATCACGGGGAATGCCATCGAGTGCAGATGATTTCTCCGGATCAAGTCCCTTCCGCCGCTTCTCTTCTGCTTTCATCTGCTCCCAATTCTGCAGAGCATCCTCTGCATTCTTCGCAGAGTTCTCACCGAAGACGTGTGGATGGCGGAATATCAACTTATCATTCAGGCCCTGTATGACATCATAGACCGTAAACGTACCAAGTTCTTCTTCCATCTGAGAATGAAGCAAGATTTGAAGCAGCAGATCACCAAGCTCCTCCTGCATATGCTCCGGATCATCCTCATCAATCGTCTCCAAAACTTCGTATGTTTCCTCAATCAAATTTTTACGAATGGATTCATGGGTCTGCTCCCGATCCCAAGGGCATCCTTCTGGACTTCTAAGAATACCAACGATTTCATGAAGGCGGGCAAAGGTCCGTTGACGCAGCCCGTCATCATCGCTACGGGGTACATAAACCAGTGATAGGTTGCCATAACCTTCAATTCGGTCCAGTTCAAAAAGCGGAACACGGACAATAGACTCTTCGCCTTCTACGCCGAGTGCATGTCCGACAATCACTTCATATTCATCCGGATAGATCTCCATCAGTGCAAGCTTAACTTCTGATGCAGTGAACATGTCATAAACCTGACCGATGAGCGTATGAAGCTGCGGCTGGATAAGACTGCTTCGAAGCTCGGCGGCATCCAGCAGCTGAAAGCCTTCAATCGGATCAAATCCGAGGCGGACGAAGGCTTCGTCAAGGAAGCTTTCTCCTCCGAGTACAGTCAGCGTTATGTGCTGCTCCGGGCATCGCTCCCGGAGCAGCTTTACGGTCGCCTCTGCCACCATAGGGTGACCTGGAACGGCGTAGACAATCTCACTACTGCTATCTTCGGACTTTGCTGCCTCGTCGATTAATGCGGAAGCAATAAAATTATATACCTCAGGAAACGTGTCATGACTCTCATATACATGATCAAACGATTCCATAACGACACCGAGCTCTTCCAATGCCGTTATCACGGGATGAGACAAGGTGCGTACGTATACCTTGGCAGCACCCTGTAGTGTTTTCATAATGCCTAATGTTAGTCTGTCCGGGTTGCCCGAACCGAGGCCAACAACCGTAATGGCTGCACTCATAAAGCTTCCTCCGCTCTTCGCCCGATCTTTATGGGCGGTGTTTTTCGTACACTACTATACCACAGACGGAAAGACATCTCACGCCTGCACGTTGTCAGCTCAGCATGCGCATCGCTTTAAGCATCGCTACTAGAGGACTTCCGACCTTCGGCAGCATGCGAAGCTCCTCTTCAGTAAGGAGCTTCGTAAACACAGCACCGGCAAGAAAGACAACGGCTCCCGCTACCACACCAGTCAGACTGGAGGCAGCAGCGCTCAAGCGCCCCTCAGCAATGCCTACCATCGCAAGTAGGTCACCTGTAGCATTACTTATGCCCCAAGCTGCTAACGCCAGCGCTGCGATGATAAATACAGGCTTGGCAAGCGAATTAACAGCGTCCAGTCGGAAGCCGGTTGACCGAGCAAGCAGGATTACATTCAGCGTTGCCGCGATGAAATGTGCTACTACACCAGCAATTGCGGCACCCGTAATGCCCATAGTAGGTACTAATAGCAAGTTAAGACCAAGCTTAAATGCAGCACCTGCCAGTAGATGAATTGCCGGGGCTCGCACGATACCGATCCCTTGCAGCAGAGCAGCGGAGATAATGCTTACGGTACCACCAACAGCTGTAAAAGCAATCCAGCGCATCACACCACTACCTACCGCATCCTGATACAACATAATGTTGATGGGAATTGCGAGTGCGGCGAGCCCTACGGATGCTGCAAGACCAAGTAACCAAAACCAGCGTAGTGCGAGTCTGCACTGCTTCACCACCAGTTCATTCTGGTTCTTAAATTTCGCTTCAGCCAATGCTGGGATAAACAACACCGATAAAGAGGTCGCCATCATTGTCACGAGCTGAACAAGTGGAAGTCCGCGGTTATAAATACCGAACTGGGCCATTACTGATTGCCCCGATAGGCCCGTGTCTTTAAGCAGCCTAGGTACAGTAAAAGTGTCCACTAAGCCAATTAAAGGAACTGCGAGAGCACTCATACAAATAGGCAACGCGTAAACCAACATTCTGCGAAGAATACGTACATACCCTTCCCGCTCCAACTGTACGCCTTGAGATTGCCCATGAAGTGACTCTACACCTGCTTTATGAACCCCTTCTGCTGTGAATCCTTCGATTCGACGTGAGGAGACTTCTTTACGCCAGTAGTAAGCCATAACAAGCAGACCCGCCAATCCACCTGCTGCAGATCCAAATAATGCCCCAGCAGCAATTTGGTCTACGCCAGCGCCTGCACCAATCATGTAGAGGAGAAGGACAATCATAACAGCCACACGTATGGACTGCTCTGCAATTTGTGATACGGCTGTAGGCACCATGTTGTGTAATCCCTGAAAATACCCTCGCAAAAGTGCCATCCATGGAACGAATGCCAGCGCCAGTGCCCCACTCCTTAATGCTGGTACAACATGATCGTCACCGATCCATATCCCTAATATCGGCGCGCCTAGATACAACGTTACACCCAGAGCAAGGCCGAATAGGAGAAGGGTAACAGTCGATACACGAAGCATCCTCCGACTATCTTCGAAACGTCCTGCAGTCTCATACTCAGCCACATATTTCGACAAAGCCGCTGGGAAGCCAGCTGCTGCTACTGTAATGATCATCATATATAGCGGATAAACCGTATTATAAATGCCAAATACGGCGTCACCGCCCATATTTTGCAGTGGTATTTTTTGCAGCGTTCCGATCAGCTTGGAACCGATTGCCGCCGCGCTAAGAATAAAAGCCCCCTGAAGAAGCCTAGATCCTGATTCATTATGTTTCATTAGTCAGCGCCATTCCCTTATGGTTCGTCCGTTTAAAAGGACCTTTGATACCCCATTATAACCGGAATTGGATCGGAGTCTCAAAACTTAAAACCATATAGCTCCAGAAAGACAAAAAACTCCCACCTGCTATCGGACCAGCATGGTCCGAGGATCAGAGGGAGTAAATTGCCTTTATTCAGGAAAGAGCTATTACTGCTCCATTTGCTTTCCAAGGAAAGCTGCAGCTGTTTCAGCCATCTTCGTTTCCATTTCACCCATGTTTACCGATTCATCTTTGTTCAAGAGCAGAACGCAGCCGATCGGGTCTCCGCCTGTAACGATCGGAGCCGCTACAAAGCTTGAGAATTCCTCTGGGTTATCTTTGCTGATCTCATATGTTCCTGTATTTGTTTCCAACACAGTTTTTCGGTTTTCCATGCAATTTTCGAGCAAATTACCGATCTGCTTGTCCAGATATTCCTTCTTGGAACCCCCAGCTACAGCAATAAACGTATCACGGTCAGAGATAATGGTCATATGACCTGTACCTTCATAAAGTGATTCAGCATATTCCTTCGCGAAGTCACCCAATTCACCGATTGGAGAGTATTTCTTCAAAATAACCTCCCCATCCCGATCTACAAAAATCTCAAGCGGATCTCCTTCACGGATTCGCAGTGTGCGTCTAATTTCCTTTGGGATAACCACGCGCCCGAGGTCATCTATACGGCGAACGATTCCAGTAGCTTTCATTTCACATGTTGCCCCACTTTCTTAAGAAGATTTTTCAACTACTGTGCGGGTACGGGAAGAGGATGTCCCCAGGTATATAAGTGTAATGTCTGACCATAGTATTCATCCTTTCCCATATCCTTATACATGCTTAGCCCGATATTGGTTACAAAAAGAATTTCTATTTGAACCAGCAAGGCTTGCCGAGCAGAAAAATCCATAGTGCAAATTTCGCACTATGGATCGTTCAGCATTCCTTTTGACACACTCGATAAACGAAGCTCATCTCTCAGAAATCTCGGAGTTTAAAGCTGCATGAAATAAGTGGTCGGCAGGAAGCTGATCCCATCTGCGCGATTTTGATTCAACTGATGACTGTGACATGTTGTTAGACTGTGAAAAATGCGGGTCTGAGACTGCTGTCCTTGCCTAGATTATCCGTTCGTTCATTTTCCAGTTTCTTCGGTCTTCTCGCTGTCTTTCGTTCCTTCACCTGTTGCAGGGGCCTTATCTTTGCTCTCGGTGCCCTTATCATCTGTTGGAGGAGTTTCACTCTTAGGAAGATCCATTTTTTCAATTAAACCGTCAAGCTCGTTCTTCATGAAATCATCGACTTTGAGAGAAGCCAATTCGTTATGAATACTTTCCTTTTGCGTATCACTCAACTTGTCATAGGTAACTTCCTTACGACTTTCAACCTTCATGATATGGTAACCATAGTCCGTCTTAACAGGGTCACTGATCTTGTTCAGAGGAAGAGTGAGTGCCTTTTCTTTGAACTCCGTCACCCAAGTGCGGGCTTCCTTGTTCTCATAGAGACCACCATTATCCTTCGATCCTGGATCTTCGGAGTATTCTTTTGCAATTTTGGCAAAATCTTCGCCCTTGTCCAATTTAGATTTAACCTCTTTGGCAAGTTTTAAAGCATCTTCTTCTTTGCGTTCCTTGCCTTCAGCATCTGTAAATCCGATCAGAACGTGACGGACACTAATCGTCGTGAAGTCCTGTTTCTTACTTTCGAACTCCTTCTTGATATCGTCTTCTGTCACTTTGTTCTTCTGATCTTCCATCACGGTTAATACTCGAAGCATATAATTCGTGAGATCTTGCTCTGTCAGATTCTGTGCCTCCAAGGATTTCTTAAACTGCTCTTCACCCATCGCGGTTTTGTTCTGTTTCACCAGATCATCCGCTTGAGTTTTAGCTGCTTTCTTTGCCTCTTCACCCGCTTTGGAATAGAGATACTCATAGGTTACTCCCTGCTTGGCCAAATATTCTTTGAATTGGTCCATTTGCAGGAGCTGAGCATATTCCGGAGACATGAACTGCATCATGCGCTGTTCAAGGTCGAATTCTTTCTCCGTAATTTCTCCACCTTTGTATTTCACTACAACTTTGCTATCATCCTTCGGTTGTGCATTATCTTTACTGTCGTCACCGCATGCTGCGAGTACCGACATGGACATTACCGCAGCTAGTGATACGATAAACATCTTCCACGCCTTTTTATTTCTTGACGGCATTTTGTAAATCTCCCTTCAGGTTGAATGGCTCCTTGGCAGCCTCCAGAAATTGCTCTAGTAATTCGAGCAACTGTTGATCCGAAAGACCCTTACCCTTGAGACGGATCAGCATATTGGGCCCTTGATCAAATTGTACACGTCTTTCGAACAGATTTCCAATTTCGGCAAGCCTAACCGTGTTAACAATTTTATCCTGCCCTTCATAGAACTGCAAAAGGACATCATCTCCACGTTGAGAAATGGAGTCAATTCCATACATACGTCCGAATACCTTAAGACGGGAAACAGCCAGTAGATTTTGCACTGCTAGTGGCAATTCGCCAAATCGATCAAGCAGCTCGTCTTCAAGCTCTGCTGCCTCGTCAAAGGAGGATACGACAGCAACCTTTTTGTATATTTCAATCTTCTGAATGCTGTCATAAATATAATCCGATGGCAGGTACGCATCAATTCCCAGGTCGATCGAAGTATTCCAGTGCTCTGACGGTACCGCCGGCTCACCGAGCATACTCACTTTACGTTTCTGAATTTCTTCAGCTAGCATTTGAGAATATAAATCGAACCCGACGGATGCAATGAAGCCATGCTGTTCTGCACCAAGCAGATTCCCTGCTCCTCGAATGGACAAGTCGCGCATGGCAATTTTGAAACCTGAGCCAAGCTCTGTAAACTCCTTGATCGACTGAAGACGCTTTTCAGCTACTTCGGTCAATACCTTATCCCGCTGGTAAGTAAAGTAGGCGTAAGCTATCCGATTAGAACGGCCTACTCGTCCACGTAATTGATACAGCTGAGATAATCCCATTTTATCTGCATCATGTACAATCAGCGTATTTACATTCGGAATATCCACGCCTGTCTCAATGATACTCGTACTTACCAGCACATCATATTCGCCATCTAGGAAATCAAGAATTGTCTTCTCAAGTTCCGTCTCAGACATTTGTCCATGCCCAACGCCTACTTTGGCTTCAGGAACAAGCATCGAAATTTGAGCAGCCATCTCCTGGATTCCTTGTACACGATTGTATAGATAATATACCTGTCCACCACGAGCCAACTCACGCTCTATAGCCTCTCTGACAAGCGTCTGGCTATGCTCAACAACATAAGTCTGTACTGGGAAACGGTTCTCTGGTGGTGTCTCAATTACAGACAAATCACGAACGCCCAGCATAGACATGTGAAGTGTACGCGGAATCGGTGTTGCTGTAAGTGTCAGCACGTCCACATTCGTCTTCAGACGCTTTAATTTCTCCTTATGCGTTACGCCAAAACGCTGCTCCTCATCGACAATAAGCAGACCCAGATCTTTAAACACAAGATCTTGTGACAAAAGACGATGGGTACCGATTAGAATATCAACTGTTCCTTGTTTGACCTTCTTAATGGTCTCATTCTGCTCTTTACGGCTGCGGAAGCGGCTAAGCACCTGGATATTGATTGGATAGTTTGAGAACCGCTCTCGGAATGTTTCATAGTGTTGTTGAGCGAGTATTGTTGTCGGTACGAGAACTGCAACCTGTTTGCCTTCAATCGCAGCTTTAAAAGCAGCTCGAACCGCAACCTCGGTTTTGCCATAACCAACATCCCCGCAGAGCAATCTATCCATCGGACGATTCTGCTCCATATCCTTCTTGATTTCCCCGATTGCCCTGAGTTGATCATGGGTTTCATCATAAGGGAACAAATCTTCAAATTCCTGCTGCTCTGGTGTGTCTTTCTCGAATCCATAGCCCGGCGCAGACTGACGGTCAGCATAGAGCTTAATCAGATCATCAGCGATATCTTGTACAGAGGAACGGACTTTATTCTTAACTCGTGTCCATTCGTTACCTCCGAGCTTATAAATCTTAGGCTCCTTATCCTCTGAACCCACATATTTTTGAATCAGATCAATCTGTTCAATCGGTACCGACAGCTTATCACTTCCTGCGTAGAGGATATGCATATAGTCTTTATGAATACCGTTGATTTCAAGTGTTCCAATCCCCATGTATTTACCAATACCATGGTTCTGATGTACAACATAATCGCCGACTTTAAGCTCTGTGTAGCTCTTAATCCGCTCGGCGTTGTCCATATTTTTAGTGTTTTTGCGAACCTTACGCTGCTTCTGTGAGAACATTTCTGCCTCAGTAATTACTGCCGCATGAACTGAAGGTATCTCAAAACCATTTTGCAGGCTTCCGTCAAGCATAATGGGCTCATTGATTCCATAATCCTGGAGCACGCGTCTCATGCGATCCATACGATCAGGACCACCCGCCAACATCATCACCTTGACACCTGTTTTATGCCAGCGTTCCATTTCTGCCTTTAACACATTCATCTGTCCATGGAAATCCTGCATGCCTCGGGTAATGAAGTTTACGATATTTTGAGGTTGAATTCTCGGTACCTGACGCAAAAACATAGAGATCAACAGTGTTTGGAATCGATGCTGATATACGACATCATCACTGTCAAGTGATAAAGGAAGGTCAGGCAAAGATTTGCCGTGTTGCATCAGGTGAAGGTTCCATTCCGCCTCGTCCCGCTCTAGTTGCTTCCCTGTTTCCAGAAGACGTGCAGGTTCATCCATTATAAGTATCGTATCTTCTGGCATGTAATCGTATAAATGCGTTCTTTCCGGATACAAGAGTGAAATATATTTGTAGATCTCAGGGAAATACACACGCTCTCGCAGCATTTCAACTTCACGGTTTATTTCTTCACGCAAGCGAAGCTTCGCTTGTCTATCTGTCATTCTCTCGAGCTGAGTTTCCAACATTCTGGAAATGTTCTCAGCTGCACGGGTGAGTCGCTCTGTATCTGCAATTATTTCCTTGCACGGAGTGATAACCACTTCTTTTACTTTATCAATGGATCGCTGATCCGATGGATCAAAGGTACGAATGGAATCAATATCTTCGTCAAATAGCTCCACGCGGTAAGCAAAAGAGGTTGTCATCGGATAGAAATCAATAATTCCTCCCCGTACACTCATCTCACCGCGACTTTCCACTCGCTCTACTCGCTCATAACCGAGCTCAACCATCCGGTTCAAGAATGACTCGAGTTCAAGCGTGCCGCCATCGTTTAGTACAATACGCGCATCCGCCATCACTTCTGGTGCAGGCAACAAGCGACGCACACCTGAAAGCGGAGCCACGACAACACCCCGGAAGCCACGCGCACAACGATGAAGTACATCAATTCGCTGGGCTAAGGTCTCCGGGCTGGATACGGCTGATTCCGCTGCTACTAATTCGTTTGCCGGATATAGCAGTACTTGATCAGCAGACAGTACCTCTTGGAGGTCATCTGCAATTTTTTGCGCCGAGAACATATTATGGGTAACCACGAGCAATGGACGCTCCTGGCTCTGGAATATTGCAGCCATTAAGACTTGTCTGGACGAACCAGACAGACCTGAAATAAGCTGTTCTCTCATTCCTGCCGATGTACCGGCTGCAATAGATTTAAAGTCTGAATCTTCCGAAAAGACGTCAATAAGTGCTTGTAACAAAAGGGGCACCTCTCTTATGCTAACGTATAAATTTATCGAAAATGTGTAATCGAAAAGAAGCCTCAGCAGACTGCCAAGGCTAAATCGCGGCCTTTCGCTAACCGCGCTTTTTGTCCATCTTACATTACATCCTATGACTAATCATAGAAGCTGTTTACTACTGAAGGGGACTTGCTAATAGACTTAGTTCGGGATGCGCTTCCAGCGCCTCTCTGCAATGATCACAAGTTACCCGGACGGTAATCTCCCCATTAAAATCATACGCTATTATATCCCTGCGTTCCTCGGCGGTCAAGGAATCGAATCCGAGTTGAGTTTCTGAAACATGGGTGGATTCAATCCGGCCTTGAAAAGTACGACAGTGTCTGCAAATATAGTTTATCGCCATCATATGCCTCCTGAAGGTCGTTTATACCTTCAGTATGCCCGATTTATCAGTCTTTCAGACCGAGGGATGAATGATGAAGCGCTATGCTCCATTAAATTTTGCCATCGTTTGCTCAAATGTATGATCGAGACTAAATTCAAGAGCATCGCATGTTGTATCTATCATATCTTTCAACAATTCTTGTTCGCGTTTCGGGAAAGTTCCTAACACATAATCAACGATAGCATGTCCCGGTTCCGGACGGGAAATCCCCATTCTTACCCGATTGAACGTCTGTGTTCCTGTATGCTGAATAATGGATTTGATCCCATTATGTCCGCCAGCACTCCCTTGATATCTCAGACGAATTTTACCTACGGCTGTATCCAGATCATCATATACAACAATCATATCTTCAAGGTCCACTTTATAATAGTCCATAAAAGCACGTACAGCTTCTCCTGATAAATTCATAAATGTCATCGGTTTAATCAGCGCTGTTTTCTTGCCTCCAATGAAGCCTTCGGCAATGACTGATTTTGATTTGGTATTCGTAAATTTCATCCCATGACGCTCAGCCAACTGATCCAGTGCCATAAACCCGACATTGTGGCGCGTCTTTTCATAAGCTGGACCCGGGTTGCCCAATCCAACAATCCATTTCATTTCGTCTTGATTCCTTTCTGTATTTATACTTTCTTCTTTCGAACTTTCTGAGTACAATATGAACAATACATTACCCTCACATTAAGAAGGTGGACCGGCATTGAAAAATTATGAACAGAGATTGACGCATCATAGCCATTTTCAATACCACATGAAGCACGCTATCCCGGTGCAAGTGTACGAACAGGGCTGTCATCTCGATGTTGGCCTAATCACGGCCGTAGACGCTCATTTTGTGGAAGTAGAAGGAACCTTATATAACCGGAGCACTTTTACCTTCATCTCACGTCCCGGGTACTGATTGCCCGCCTACATAATTGTAACCGGTTTCTTTATGGATTCTTAATACAGATGGACACTAAGTCCGCTATAGCCGACAAGGGTTACATTTCCTTCTGGAGGAAACGTAACCCTTTAAGATATAGCAAATATTATTCGATCTCAAACAGTTTACTGATAGACAACTCTTCATGAACACGGATAATCGCTTCACCCATGAGCGGAGCAACCGACAATACCGTCAACTTACTGCTCGGATTCTCATGAGTAATCGGAATCGTGTCTGTCACGATAACTTCCTTAAGCGGGGAATTCTCCAGTCGCTCCATCGCAGGACCCGAAAGTACAGGATGGGTACAGCAAGCGTATACTTCTTTTACGCCGCCTTCCATAAGTGCGTTAGCACCAAGAACAATCGTACCAGCCGTATCGATGATATCATCGATGAGGATAGCTGTTTTGCCCTCGATATTCCCGATAATATTCATAACTTCGCTTACATTTGGCTCCGGACGCCGCTTGTCGATGATCGCAAGTGGAGCATTCAAGAAATCAGCAAGTTTTCTCGCACGAACCACGCCGCCGTGATCTGGTGATACAACGACTGGATTCTCGATTTGCTTAGAACGGAAATACTGGGCAATGATAGGAACGCCAAGCAAATGGTCTACAGGGATATCGAAGAAGCCCTGAATTTGCATTGCGTGTAAATCCATCGTGATTACACGATGTGCACCAGCCTTCTCAATGAGATTAGCAACCAGCTTCGCAGTGATTGGATCACGCGAACGAGCTTTACGGTCTTGGCGAGCGTAACCGTAGTATGGAATAACCACGTTGATGCTCTTTGCAGAAGCCCGCTTCAGTGCATCGACCATAACCAGAAGCTCCATCAGGTTATCATTAACCGGCCCACATGTAGACTGTACAATATAAACATGGCAGCCACGAACGCTTTCGGAGAGTTTCACCTGAATCTCACCGTCGCTAAAGCTGGTTGTATGGGACTCCCCCATCGGAATTCCGATATAATCGGCGATTTGATGGGCTAGCTTTGGATTGGAATTACATGTAAAAATTTTCAATTTAGAATCTAGATAAGTCATAGAATAGAAACCCTCCGTGCTGGTTCATTGAATTAGGCTGCCCAATCACCGCTTCTCCTAAGAGAGGACAGCAACTATGAATGTGTCTGACTGTTCTTCTTGGCCTTAGCGCGTGCCCGAATTTTCTCGGCATATCCGGGTTTGTTTTCTTGCCGATGTCTACCAATTGCTAAATCGTTGTCTGGCACTGAATGAGTGACCGTTGTGCCAGCTACGACAAACGCACCTTTACCCACTTTAACCGGAGCAACCAAGTTCACATTACTGCCGATAAAAGCATCATCCTCAATTTCGGTAATAGACTTATTATATCCATCGTAGTTCACTGTTATTGCACCACAGCCAACATTAACGTTTTTACCGACTTTTGCGTCTCCAACATAACTCAGATGAGATACCTTCGAACCGTCATCAATCGTCGAATTCTTAACTTCAACGAAATCACCAATCTTAACGTGCTCACCCAATTTAGCACCCGGACGCAAATAAGCGAACGGTCCAACATTTGAGCTTGCTCCGACTTCGGATTTGCTAAGTACAGAGTATTTAATAGACACTCCGTCTGCAATAACCGAGTCTTCAATCTCACTGTTTGGTCCAATCTCGCACTGACCGCCAATAACGGTATTGCCTCTTAATATTGTTCCCGGATGAAGAACCGTGTCTGCGCCTATTGTCACATCAGCACCGATATATGTTGAAGCTGGATCAATAATGGTTACTCCATTCAGCATATGACGACGTGTTATGCGTTCGCGCATAAAACCCTCTGCTTGCGATAAAGCAAGGCGATCATTAACCCCAATGGACTCGGCATGATCATCGGTCTGATATGCCAGTACCGTCTCACCAGCTTGCTTCATGATACCGATAACATCGGTTAAATAATATTCCTGCTGTGCATTGTTGTTCGTTACTTTGTCGAGAGCAGCGAACAGCTTCGCATTGTCAAAACAGTAAGTGCCTGTATTGATTTCACCTACAGCATCTTCCTCAGGACTACAGTCCTTCTGCTCCACAATCCGTAGCACTTTGCCTTCTGCATCTCGGATTACCCGTCCATAGCCTTTAGGGTTGTCCATATGAGCTGTGAGCACGGTTGCAGCGGCCTTATTGTTCTCATGCAGCGCCAACAAACCTTCAAGTGTCTCAGATGTGACAAGCGGTGTATCTCCGCAGATAACGATCGTCGAACCTTGTTCATTACCAAGAAGCTCTTTCGCTTGTTTGACGGCATGACCCGTTCCAAGCTGTTCTTCCTGCAGAACATATTCTGCCGCATCTCCTAGGTATGAACGGACGGTTTCCGCTCCATGGCCAACGACCACCACACTGCGTTCACAGTGAACTTGATTAACCGTTTGTAATACATGACCCACCATCGGTTTCCCGCAGACGGGGTGAAGAACTTTATATAGTTTCGATTTCATTCGTTTGCCCTGCCCAGCGGCGAGCACAATAGCCAATCTTTTCAAGGGCCCTGCCTCCTCCTCTTGAACTCACTACTGAATATATCTCATTCTAGAAAAAAAGAAAAGAGAGCCACAAGTATGGCTCTCTTTTCCTTGAACCCCAATAGTCGATCTTAAGCGCCTTCTTCAATGACTTCCTCTTCAGTAGCAGCACGCTCGTACTCAGCCAATACAGCGGACTGAATCTTCTCGCGAGTACCGGAAGAAATCGGATGGGCAATGTCGCGAAACTCTCCATCTGGAGTGCGCTTGCTCGGCATTGCAACAAACATTCCATTGTTGCCGTCGATAACGCGAATGTCGTGAACGACAAATTCATTATCGATGGTAATGGATGCGATTGCTTTCATTCTCCCCTCAGAGTTAACACGGCGGAGTCTGACATCCGTAATTTGCATATGTGTTCACCACCTTTTTCCATCAGAGACTTGGTGTATAATTCCACACAGCAAACCGAATTCCTTCTTTTTTTATTTAGAAAATGTCCTAAAAACAGGAATTTTTTTTAAAAAGTGATGTTTTCGACAGACTTCGTGCCCATTCGCTTGAAAACGCTATTATTATCGACAAATACCGTCAGACCTATTTTTCGAAATAATTCCCGGGACTAACGGTGATCATCTTGCTCTTGGAATCTACATCCGAGAGTCTAGCAAGAGAAATATAGTTCTGCAGTAACCGTTCCTCCGACTCAACCGCTCCTGATTCGAGAAGCACACCAACACCAGCCACATCAGCATTAAATTCAGCCAGTAAATCCATCATTCCTTGGATAGTACCGCCAGCTTTCATGAAATCATCCACGATCAGCACTCGAGATCGTTCTTTTAGTGCTCTACGAGAAAGAGACATGGTGTGTATGCTCTTATGTGACCCTGAGACGTAATTAATGCTTACTGCAGACCCTTCCGTCACTTGATGGTCACGGCGCACAAGAACAACCGGCAGATTAAGCTGCGCGGCCGTAGCATATGCAAGTGGAATCCCTTTAGTTTCAACTGTCATCACAACATCAATATCTCGATCTGAAAATGCAGTCGCAAAGATCTTCCCCGCTTCATTCATTAAAGAGGGCTCTCCCAGAAGGTCAGACATATACAAATAGCCACCAGGTAGGATCCGGTCCGTTTGCTGCAGCTTGTGGCATAGCTCTTGGGCAAAAGAAAGTGCATGGTCTTTACGCAGCTTCGGAATGTATTTTACACCTCCTGCTGCTCCAGCCAGCGTCTGCAATTCACCAATCCCATCATCTTCGAATACTTCCTTGATGATTGCTAAATCCTCACTAATAGATGACTTAGCCGCCCCATATCGTTCTGCAAACGTAGTTAGCGGGATTAAAGTATGGGGTTCAGATAATAAATATTGGGTCATATCGACCAATCGTTCACTTCGTTTAAGTTTTTTCACTTGGTTTCTTCCTCGCTAAATCCGAATATTATACTGTAAATATAACATCTTTGTACGCCTTTCCACAAGGTTACACGGAACTACTCTCATAGCTCATCACATTTATGTGAGCAGTCTAACCGCATAAACCTCTTTACAAAATCCTCTAAGACCGTTATAAATCCGAGCTACCTTGGACTCTTTGGCTACCAAGCCAAACACAGTAGGTCCACTGCCGGACATAAGTACTCCATCAGCACCAAGCTTAATCATTGCATCTTTTAATTGTTGTACCTCAGGATGCAATTTTAGAGTAACCTCCTCCAGCACATTACCTAGAGATCTACACATCTCCCGGAAATTTCCTTCCTCCAGAGCTGCAACCATATCTCTGGCTGATGGATGATGCTGAATGTTATCGCTACGCAAGCGACCATATACTTCAGCTGTTGACACATTAATCGGAGGTTTAGCAACTATAGCCCAGCACTGAGGAGGACTCGGTACTGCTGTCAGTAATTCTCCTCTACCTGTAGCAAGCGCAGATCCGCCTGTAACACAGAAAGGAACATCTGAACCTAATTCAGCCCCCAGTGACAGAAGCTCTGCAAGAGGAATATTCAGATTCCAGAGCCGGTTTAGCCCACGGAGAGTAGCAGCTGCATCGCTGCTTCCACCAGCTAGGCCAGCAGCAACCGGGATTTTTTTGTCCAGATGAATATGTACACCCTGACGAACGTCATACCGTTCCTTGATTAGCCTAGCCGCCTGAAAAGCCAGGTTCTTCTCATCGAGAGGAATATAACCCGCCTGACTCGTAATGATGATCGTATCTCTTGGCTGTTCTGACATCTCTAGTCGATCAGCCAAATCGATCATTGTCATGACCATCTCCACTTCGTGAAAACCGTCAGGCCTCTTATGAAGTACATCAAGCATTAAATTTATCTTTGCAGGCGCTTTTTCGTATATTTTCAAGAAGGTTCACCTATCCTTAGCTTTTCCCATAAGCACAACTTAACACATTACAGAAAAAACTTCTAATGACTTTATATTATCAAACAGGCGTCATGAAGTCATTTTTCCATACGCATATTTATCCGAAAAATTTATGAAAAAACGTATGAAATATAAGGAAGGGACCTCCTAGCTGCGGAAGTCCCTCATAATGCTTAAGATTAACGATCAGATTGGCGTGCTGCTCGTTCTGCAAGCTCTATTGCCTTTTTAACCATGTTGCCCGCATCACTTGCTTTGATCCCGCCCCAGCCTTCCTTCTGCACCGTATCATAGAACCCTAGCTCTTTGGCCAGCTCGGTCTTTAGTTCTTCTGACATCATACTCCGTCTTCTTCGGCTCATGTGTATGCTTGCCTCCTATTGAATAATAGTGATGATGGCTTTGGTTCCCCTTTATTATGTACATAAAGCCCGGCTCCTCATTCTTTATCTTCATGGCAACAAAAAACAGCACCCGCATGACGGACGCTGTTCTGCATTACATAAAGTTATGACTTGATATAGGTTATACGCAATTGGCAGTCTTCGTCTAACACCATGATTTCCACCGTCTCGGTTAACACATCTGCATAACTATAAGACACTCGTTTAAAGGTTTGCTGATCTTGATCTAACTTTACAATGAAAACAGAAGGGTACGTTTCTTCCAAAACACCAGTACGCTCAACGGTCTTACGGCGACCACCGTTTGCCCGCAGCGTAATTTTTTGCCCAAGATGAGCATCCAAACTGCGTTTGATTTCCAACAGCGCATTTTTAGCCATTGTCGACGACCACCTCTTTCCTTGTCCATTATACCAATTTACCAAGTCAATGTCAAATCAAAACCATTAATTATATCAGCATCAAAAATATCTTGTCAACGAATTTTTTTTGAACATTTAAATGTCGAGCGTAGATCCGTTATTATGCGCAAAACCGACAACAAATATGTACATTTTGCTCAATTTATCACAGCTTGTCCTCTTTATAACCACGCTGACAAATAACTGATGCTTTTCGTTTGTAGTATGTCTAACTTAAACCTAAAAAACCCCTAATACAGGGGTTTTTTTAGATACTCTTTTTTCCACTTCTGCGAAAGTGAGCTTGAACACTGTATTTAGCTAACCGATGGAGTCACTTTCAGCGTAGATAGGTCATTTAGACGCGGCAACCCAATTCGATAAGTCCCACGGGTCTCAATACCGCCCACGCCCTGACTGCCACTTATCGTATTGTGTAGCACGTCATTCATGTTGACTGTTTCACGAACGGATGTATACGCCGCTTTAGCAGCAACATAAACGGGATCAAGCGCATGAATGAGCACACGTCCTGGTGAGCTTGCAAAATTAGCCCCTGCCTGTAATAGCGCCTCAAAATGAGATTGGCATGCTCCTGCCACAACAACAAGCGTATCTAAATTTCGTTCATACTGCCTTGCTACTTGGATTGCTTGAACAAAGTTCTGAGAATTTTTATAGCTGTCCAGGCTATATAGGTCACGAGATTGATTTCTTTTCAAGACACCATCATGCCCAGTAATAACAACAATATCTGGACGAACACGCGGCAACATGCGGTACAGAGCTTCCGCCATGGTCGACTCGTGGATATAGTGACCTTCAGCTGGAACCCGAAGCTGATTGTATAAGCTAAGGCTCTTTTTTAAGTAAAGGGGATCTCCATCAAGATGCAACACCTTGCCGGGAACGTCAAAATAGCCCTTCTCACCGGATCCCCATTCACTTCTTAAATCGGCCAGACGCCTTTCGCTTTGCTCCTGGCGGTATTTTTGCAGGCGGGTTAACGACTCATTCGCTTTAATTTGCGCCTGTTTCGTCCGTTCGCTCATCGTAGGATGCGGCACTTGTACCAGGTCCCCAAGGGGCGCGTCGGCCAGCAGCCGAAAGTCCGTTCCTTTGATGATGGCTGTGTTCTGCTGCACACCTTCCACTCGGAACGTGACATCGCCGCCGTACGATCTACGAATGACCAAGTCTCCAAAATTCATCACAATATCACCCCTACCTCCATCGTATGGGCATCTGTATCGATTGGTTCGTATACCTTTGCAAAATATCCAAGAAAGCTCCAAATAAAAAAGACGCAGCCTATAGCTGCGCCTTGCCATACTTCATCTGTCTATTAACGTATACCCGCGCTAAGCAGCACACGGCTAAGACGAGCGTACTCCTCAATACTAAGTGTCTCACCACGTCTAGATGGCTCAATTTCAGCCTCCTGTAATAGCTGTTCCAAACGCTCACGTCCCTCTCCTGGGAAAAAGCGACTCTTCAGGTTGTTAGCAATCGTCTTACGACGCTGAGCAAATGAGGCCTGTACCACCTCAAAGAAATGAGCCTCATCATCAACCTCAACTGGAGGGTTCTCCCGAACCTGCAGACGAATCACAGCAGACTCTACATTCGGCTGAGGAATAAATACGGTATGAGGAACCGTACATACAAGCTTCGGCTCACTATAATACTGAACAGCGATGCTCAGACTACCATAGTCTTTGCTTCCTGGCGAAGCTGCCATACGTACAGCAACTTCTTTTTGAATCATAACCACGATATTCTCCAGTGGTAATTTCTCTTCGAGCAGCTTCATCAGAATTGGAGTCGTAACATAGTACGGCAGGTTCGCTACAACACTTACCTTAGATACACCGTCAAAATGCTCGCGGAATAACTCTTGCAGATCCACTTTAAGCACATCTCCATGATGCACACGTACATTCGAATAGGGTTCTAGAACCTCCTTAAGGATCGGTATAAGCCTCTGATCGATCTCTACGGCTGTAACCGCTCCTGCAGTCTGTGCAAGCTTCTCTGTTAGAGCACCAATCCCTGGTCCGATTTCTAGCGCTCCTTTATCCTTATCCAGGCCAGCAGCCTCTACAATTTTGTACAGTATATTTTGATCGATAAGAAAATTCTGGCCTAAGCTCTTCTTAAAAGAAAAACCATGGCGCGAAATAATCTCCTTCGTTCTTCTCGGGGTTGAAATCTCCTCAATACGTGTCATATTTCCGTACCTCCCTCTTCCAGCTGGGCAAGCGCTGATGCAAATTCTTCGCGTGATATTTGAAACATGGCTAGACGCTTGTGAAACTGTTTGCCATTACAATACCCAATACCAAGCAGATTGCCCATGATCATCCGTCTGGCAGCAGCCTGAGGATGCACAATTAGACCCGCTTCAAGTAAGTCATCAAGACCAATTAGGCTCTCTGATCCCTCAAACGACGTATGCACGCGTTCAAGGGCATGGCGGATTGCTTCCGGCGAAGCATTCTCAACCCCAATGTCTCCTCGGCGTGTTGCGTCTGCCTCTGGGATAAAAGCGTGTTTGCATCCAGGAACCTTGGTATCAATGATCTTGCGAATTCGCTCACCTGCATGATCGGGATCCGTTAAGATAATAACTCCGCGCCGCTCCTGTGCTAGCGCAATTCGTTTCAGTATACGGCTGTTAATGGCCGATCCCCCGGTTTCAATCGTGTCTGCCTCTACTGCCCGTTTGATGGCAACCGTATCATCCCGGCCTTCCACGACAATCACTTCTTTGATCATTCGTACGTTCTTCCTTCCCAAAACAAAAGAAGAGGATAAATCATCCTCTTCTTAGCATCACATTCATATTAATTAAATAGTATAGCATTAGCATGGCGTTGTAAAACGAAAATCATGCGTTAGTTAAGCTCCGGCTTAACTGGACCGATCACATAAACCGTGCGACCGCTCTTGCGTCCAAAATTAAGTGCCGCCTTAAGTGAATCATAGTACACATCGATTTTGTTACCCTTGATGGCACCACCTGTATCTTCAGCACGGCGGAAGCCAACGCCCTCAATATATACCCACCAGCCGATCGGAATCACATTCGGATCCACTGCAATGGTACGCCCTTCCGTTACACGAGTACCAGAAGCAGTGCGGGTACCGATGCCACTCTCTTCAGCAGAATATGCTGTCATCGAAACGTTATTTAATACCTTTTTATATTCGAAATCAACACCGGCTCTAGACACCACATTATTCGCTTTTTCCTTGGTGGCTACCGATTTAGTTGCTGACTTCGCTTGGGATGGTGCAGCAGCCGTTCTGGATACAGTTGCTTTATCTGCTTGTGCAGATACAGTTTCCACAACTGGTTTCTCAGGCACTACAACCTTTTTCGTTCCAACTGCAATAATTTTATCCTTCGTCTTCCGCTGTACTTCTTTCTTAATAACCTTCTTCGAGATAAACTTCCCATCCTCGTATACCTTCTCAATGTGGTGGACCACAATGCCTGGCGCTCCACTCTGCAATACACGGTTATCTCCTTTTTCCAAAGAAGGGTCTGCCGTCTTAATCACTCGGAAAGCACGATTCTCAGTCTGTTTAACAGTTTGTTTCGTGACGCGCACGACTCTGATTTCCTCTTGACCGACAAGTTTTGTATCTAGAGAAGGTTTCACTGTATCTTCGCCCTTGATTGAAATACCCGTTTCTTTGAGTACATTTCCAACCGTATCTTGGGTAGTAAATATTATATTTTGTTTGCCGTCTGCGTTAACCGTAACCGGTATTGCGCGTTTGATAATAATACGGTCTCCATCTTGGAGTACACCATTTAACGGCATAGAAACCTCATCCTGAGGAGTCAGGGAAATAGCTTGCTCATCCAGCACTTCATGCAGCAAAGCTCCATGGGTTTCTACTGTGGTTATTCGGCCATCAACCACAAGTTGAATCTCTTTGCCCGCCCGATTGTGAGCAACCAGCATAACGAGCAATGTAATTGCGATGGCGCCAATGGCGGCCAGCATTAGTTGACGCAAATTCTCATGCTTCCATCGTAATGCGTAAGACATGCTGGATGATTGTGATTCATGGGTCTCTTCGTGTTGAAAAATGCCCACTATGTCATCCTCCTTCATAGCCCCGCCGTCTAGGTAACGCATGATTGCATTTGACGCGACTATAGCAAATTGTCTCACAGAGTGCTCTGCTATCTATCTACACTCTGCGTTATTCCCCGTCTTCCCGTCCACACAACCGTCACCTCCTGTTTACCAACAGTATGACGGCACCCTCTCCAATATTCTAAAATAAAAGAAAGCCAAAGAAAGAGTTATAGAGACTCTTTCGTGGCTTCCTGATGTCTACAATCTGGAAATGGTATGCACGAGTTTGCCCCTCTTACTTGCGCTTACGGAGTTAGCTGTCGGGTTCGGACGTAAGAGAGACGCCCTATCTCAAGTCATCCGCTCATGGCGGCTGCCCTCAAATTCACCCCAAAGACCCAAAAAGAAATCACATACAGTTCAGCTTTGCATCTCTGCCAGCTATCCATGTATCGGTTCCCCCGTTCTCCAAATTTACTTGGAGATTAAGCGAGACGGTTCATAAAATATTCAGCTGTTCAATTTCGATCAGCTTCCTATCACTGAAAAGATGATATCCTGTTTCGATACAGGTTGTAAAGCAACAATCAACCACATTTTTTCAGGTAAAAGGTTAAAATATTGTAATATAGTCGCCTTTTTTGATTAAAAAACTTTAATTGGTCGCTAATGCTCTGTTTTTCGTCCATTTTACTCTCGATTTCAAATAATTCCAAATCGTTCCATAGCATTTCTGGTTGTAATTAAACCTAATTCTTCCAGAGACAACCCTTTTATGTCAGCTGCCACCTCTGCTACAAGACGGACGTGTGCAGACTCATTTCGCTTCCCGCGAAACGGATGTGGTGTCAAATATGGAGAGTCGGTTTCGATGAGCAATCGGTCCAATGGAACCTGTGCTAGGACCTCTTTGGGCTGTCTTGCATTCTTGAACGTAATGGGTCCCCCGAATGAAAGATGAAAGCCCATATCAAGACACAACTTGGCTGTTTCCCAGCTGCCGGAAAATGAGTGCATCACCCCTCCGACCTCAGATGCTTTTTCTTCTTTCAAAATCTTCACGATATCTTCATGCGCGTCCCGATTATGAATTACTATCGGCATACTCAGTTCTCGAGCAAGTCCAATCTGACGACGAAGAACCTGGTGCTGAACTTCCTTAGGTGAGGTATCCCAATGATAATCCAGGCCAATTTCACCGATAGCCACGACTTTCTCATGGTGGCAAAGGGAGGCGATCCATTCTAAATCTCCGTCTTTCATCGTAATTGCATCTACAGGGTGCCAACCTACAGCAGCATAAATAAAATCATAAGTTTCCGCTAATTTCATGGTGGTAGGGATCGTCTCTCGATTAAAACCAATATTAATCATACGGGTTACGCCAGCTTCAAGCGCACGTCCTATAACCTCCTCGCGATCTTCGTCGAATTCAGGGGCATCTAGATGTGTATGTGTGTCGAATAACATTATGATATAATCTCCTCTCATGTCGCAGACCAGCTCAAAGAACTGCTGGTATTTATTATCTACTATTCTGTTGATGCTGATTATTTAATTTGCTCAAACACAGAAGCGATATCTTTAGGCAACGTGTTTAGTACAGGTCTTACCTTATCCTCAGGAAAATACAAGCGGTAGCGTCCACGATGGATTCCACTAATGGAACGTACAATATCTGATACTTCAGAAATCTCCCGTACATGGTCATGTTTATCTAGCAGCAGAATCTGTTTATCACTCTCAGGCGAGCCTGAATGGAATTCATCATAAGGAAGATCGGTTGGATAATCAATCTCAAAGTCATATTTCGGGTTTAATCCCGCTTCTTGAAAGGCTTGGCGGATCCCGTCGATGGTCTCCATATCAATCGTGTCGATTTCTACATATTTATAGAGACGACGATTCATAAAACGACCGCATAAATCACTCAGAAGCTCATCCTTCTCCTCAGTCCACTGTAGAAAACTTGTCTGTATCAAAGCCTCGTCTAAACGCAAATACTGACCGACAGTGATATCACCTTCAAATAAAGAAGGAAGTGGATCTACCATAAATTTAAAAGTAAATCCTTCTTGATATAGCTCCTTTGCTCTCTTGAATATTTGCCGCAAAATAATTTCAGAGCTCCGTGTAACGGGATGAAAATATACCTGCCAATACATCTGATATCTGGACATCAGATAATCCTCTACAGCATGCATGCCTGATTCTTTTACAACCACTCGATCACGATACGGACGAAGCATACGCAGTATCCGGTCTATATCAATAGTTCCATAATTAACGCCGGTATAATAAGCATCTCGTAGCAAGTAATCCATGCGATCTGCATCAAGGGGACTTGTAACGAGATTAATAACAATAGGCTTTTCATATGTCTTGTTAATAACAGAGGCTACTCTTTTCGGGAATTCAGAGTCCACTTCACGTAAAACGCTGTTCACATTTGTATCTCCAAGAACAATACGACAAGTCCAATCCTCGTGGTTCATATGGAATGCCTCTTCTATAGAATGAGAAAAAGGTCCATGGCCTATGTCATGAAGCAGTGCCGCACATAATGTCAGTAGACGCTCTTCCTTCGGCCAATCCGGATAACCACTTCGTTCAAATTGAGAAATGATTCTTCTCGTTATTTCATATACACCAAGTGAGTGTGAAAATCGACTATGCTCAGCTCCATGAAATGTAAGGAAGGAAGTTCCAAGTTGCCTTACCCGACGAAGCCGCTGAAATTCAGGTGTATTAATCAACCGCCAAATGATGTCGTCCTGAACATGAATATAGTTATGAACGGGATCTTTAAACACTTTTTCCTCGCTAATTGGCAAATGCATGGTCCTTCATCTCCTTTTCCTAAACTACCAATTCATCGCTTTACCACTACTTTTGATATATAATGTCGAATGATGTCGAACTAAGTAAAAAGGTGTTTTCCAAATCGATATGAGTAAAACGAAGTCAATTAAACTACTACATTTTACATTTTCCTAGTAAAATAGAGGGTTTTGTTCACTATAATTTCGTAAATAAGTTTCTTATTTTCAAAATTATAGGTTGACTGATTTGGGAATCGTTGGTACTATAAATAACATAAAACATAGAACAATGTCGAATTATGACTTTTTTAAATTATGGCGAGAGGGGCATCAATCAGTTATGATGAAATCAACAGGTATTGTAAGAAAGGTAGACGAACTAGGACGGGTCGTTATTCCAATTGAACTCCGCCGTACACTAGGAATTGGTGAGAAAGACGCCTTGGAAATCTACGTTGATGGTGAGCGCATTATGCTCAAGAAATATGAGCCTGCTTGCATCTTCTGTGGTAACGCAGAGAATGTAACTTACTTCAAAGGTAAAATTGTTTGTAACGAATGTATCTCTGAAATTCCATCACCTGTGACAAATTAAGAAACATAGTATATAATAGTTTTAATCAAATTGTTAATTCTAACCTTTTTCATATCTCCTTGATGCCTTCCTCGGCTTGAACCCAGCCGAAGGAAGGTATTTTTTTGTTATTTATCTAACAAAGAATTATAAATATCACGTTTGGAGACTCCCCGATCGGACGCCGTTTTTTTCATCGCATCTTTTCGGCTTATTCCACTGTCTTCATAATGCTTCACATGTTCTTCAAGTGTTAGTTCCTGCCACCAAGAGTTTTGTTCTCGTAGTTCTTCTTCTTTACTTGCTCCTTCAACCACAATTACGTACTCACCAAGTGGTGGATGTTCTTCTAGCCAATCCAAACATTGCGGAATTGATCCTCTTACAAACTCCTCATACCTCTTGGTTAATTCGCGTGCGAGAGCGATCTGGCGATCTCCAAGTGCTTCTTGCATGATCTCTAATGTTTTCTTTACCCTGTGGGGGGATTCATAGAACAATAACGTACCTTGTGCGGCTTGGAAAGAAGACAATTGAGCAATAATATCCTTCTTATCCCTAGGTAAAAATCCTACAAACGTAAAACGTTCGGTCGACAAGCCCGAGGCAATGAGACCTGAAAGAGCAGCATTCGCTCCCGGAATCGGAATCACCGAGATACCCTCTGCAATAGCAAGTCTAACAAGGTCTGATCCAGGGTCAGAAATGGCCGGTAGACCCGCATCGCTCACGATGGCTACATTTTTTCCTTCTATTATATAGCGTATAATTTCAGGCCCGCTTGCTCCCTTATTATGCTCATGGTAACTAAACAATTGCTTAGGCTGAATTTCAAAGTGAGTCAGTAGTTTACGCGTCTGTCGTGTATCCTCTGCAGCGATAATGTCACACTCCTGGAGCATACGTACAGCACGGTAAGTCATATCCTCTAAATTCCCAATCGGAGTTGCAACCAGATACAAGGATCCAGGTTCCCCCTCCTTACGAACAGCAAAGCTATTTTGACAGGTCAGGTTCATGATTTTCCCTCACTTGTTCCGTAATAAACTTCCATCATCTCTTTACAGTAGTTGCCTTCATCGTCATAAACAATCAATGGTGGTTGCAAACGAACCTCTGGTTTACCATCCTTAATACATTCAATGAGTACCATATTGGCCTCCATATGAAGTCTAGGATGGACAAAACGAATAATCTTGGGCTCCAAGCGGTATTTTTGCATGAGACTGATAATTTCTGCAAGACGCAGCGGTTTATGGACCATGCTTAGCTTGCCACCCGGACGAAGTAGTCTTGATCCTGACTGAATAACCTCTTCAAGCGTGCAGTGAATCTCATGTCTTGCAATCGCTTGGTGTTGATTGAGCTTAATATCACTGCCGTTCAGGGGCATATAAGGTGGATTAACGGTTATCGCATCATATACACCGTATCCTGTTTCCAAGTATAATTCCCTCAGGTCTCCCTCTCGAATGACGACCCGATCCTGTAAATCATTCATCACTACACTTCGTCTCGCCATATCGGCTAACCTTGGCTGAATTTCGATCCCTTCAATGACCGCCTCAGTACGTGTAGTAAGCAGCAAAGGAACCACACCGTTACCCGTACACATATCGAGAATACGTCCCCGCCGTGGAATGCTCGCAAAGCGTGCCAGCAATACAGCATCCATAGAAAAGCTAAATACCTCATCACTCTGAATAATACCTATATCTTGTGTCAGAAGATCATCAATTCGCTCTGAACTGTGTAAAAGTACTTCTTGTTTCATCATCCCAACCCTTTACCCGCTTAATATTATAAATGGCAGAAACGGCTGCGTCCTGATCTCATGACTGCAACCGCTCCTGATATTAGAATGCCAGATAAGTTTACACTTTACTATAATGGTATACATCTATATCTCTTCAGAAAAAAACCGTAGGCGGTTTTCTCCTACGGTTTCTTACTTGTTCAAAAAGGACAGGCAGAAGAGGCAATCCCCTTCTGTTCGCAAGTGTCCATAGTAGACATTGCAGATATGAAAGCCTTCATGATACAGTCGGGCGAGGTTATCATATCCTTCCCCGACAACATCCTCCACGCTTTCCTCATTCTTAACAAGTTGAGGCTGCTTGTGTGGCGATGTCGTTTCCGATTCTGCCGACTGAACTTCCCTCTTAAAAACTTTCCGGAGCTGTTCATTTTCAAGGCTGAGACGATGGTTGTCTTCCAGCAATTCCTTGATGACCAGCTTTAGTTCACCCAGTTCACTGTGCATGTGTCCCATCTGTGATTCCATCTCTTGAATGCGCACAAAAATGTTTTTCTTTTCCAAGATTACACCCCGAAAGTAACCGTTATATTGGTCTACTTGATGACCACGTCATCCAAAGGAAGTTCCTTGACCTTACCGATTTCAAACAGCTGTACATGTACAGTCCGTTTGTCCGCATTTAGGCCGACCACTTTGCCATCTCCAAGTGAGGTGACAACAAATTTACCCACGGACGGAAGTTCTTCCTTAACGCTTTCATAATTGTCATGCTCAAATTTCAAACAACACATCAGTCTTCCACATAGACCGGAAATTTTGGTAGGATTCAGTGATAGACTCTGATCCTTCGCCATCTTAATCGATACCGGTTCAAAATCACCGAGCCATGACGAGCAGCACAGTACGCGTCCACACGGTCCTAAGCCTCCGAGCATTTTGGCCTCATCACGTACGCCGATCTGACGCAATTCAATTCTTGTCCGAAATATTCCGGCAAGATCCTTAACTAATTCCCTGAAATCAACACGGCCTTCCGCTGTGAAGTAAAAAATGATCTTGTTGCGGTCGAATGTGAACTCTACATCGACCAGCTTCATTTTTAAAGCGTGATCTCGGATTTTATTTAAACAGGTTGTAAATGCATCCTTGGCCGCCAGCTTATTCTCTTCTACCACACGGGCATCAGTTTCGCCAGCAATTCGGATCACCTTCTTCAGCGGGAGAACCACATCCGATTCCTGTACCTCTTTCTTTCCAATAACAACTTGGCCATATTCGATACCGCGAGCTGTTTCCACGATAACCGATTGTTCCTTCTCCACTGGAAGATCCAGTGGATCGAAGTAATAAATTTTGCCCGCTTTTTTAAAACGGACACCCACTACACTGTACAAAAATTAACCCCCTTGTTAGCCCGTACATTTTGGCCATTCCTAGGATATTGGGGGTTGTCTCACGCCTGAGTTCCGCCCAAACCCATTAATAACTGCTCGAGACAGAGCTGCCCGTTGACATTGTAACGTAACTTCTTCTGACACTCTGCGGCCAAATCCATGTAGGAGACCCACTGTGCCGTGCTGCGGGCTGACGCGTGACCGGAGATAAACTCGGCCTGATCTATGAAAACGAGACGATCTTGCCTTCCGTATTGGACATGTATCATATCCTTGAACCATAAATGGAACAAACTGAACAGTATGTCCAGATGTTCGGAGAGCCCTGACTTGAACACTTTCTGGCTAGCTGTGATCATAGCTGCACCAGTGCGGTTCAAAGACTCCTTCCCTAATTGTAACATTACGTTTCTAATTTCTGCAAACCAATTCTCATTCAAAATTTTCTTACATCCCTCAAGCCCTGAGGCCAGTTGAACCGCACAGCGTACAAGGGCTGATGGATAACCTTCACTTACAAGAACTTGTTCCATCATTTCAGGATTTAGCGCCCGAAAAGGAACCGTCTGCGAGCGTGATTGTATCGTAGGAAGTAAAGCTTGTCCATTCTCGGCAATCAGTATAGCTACGGCCGGAACTTGTGGCTCCTCAAGAAATTTCAATAAGCTGTTTGCAGCCTGAACTGTCATTTTGTCCGCATGATTTATAATATAAACCTTTGGATTGTTCTTCTCAGAACGATAAGAAAAAATCCGCTGTAATTCACGGATCTGGTCGATTTTGATGCTAGCCCCATCCGGTTCAACCAGCGTTAAATCTGGATGGTTTCCGTGTTCCACCTTTCGGCACTCCAGACATTCACCACATGCATCATCCAGTTTTTCCGTACAGAATAATGCCTTGGCAAAGGTCATCGCAGTCTCCAGCTGCCCCGCGCCGTTTGGACCACTGAACAGATAAGCATGGCTAACGGCTTCACGCCGCAGCGCATTCTGAAGCAACTGTTTAGCAGCCTCCTGGCCTAATATATCGTTAAAAGACATAAGTCCTCTCTCTTTCTGCTTCTAATAGAAACGGCATGTTCTATTCGTGATCGTTGATAAACTCTGCTTATCCGTTTCTATATTTCTAAAAAACTAAATTGATCAGCATTCCACGAATTTCTCCAATTTTACCGAGTAACTCAATTTTGCCTTGCTCACTTTCCAGTAGCTCATCTGCTAACGAGAGTAGCATGGAATCAATCTCATCAATTACATTATACCGTTTACCACGGCCCCGACGATCCCATCCGCGTGTCTCCTTCATAGAAACACCCCGGCGAACGGTCTCCTCCAAAAATCTCTTAACCATTAGACGATATGCCTTTAATTCTCGAATCGTCATTGCTCGAGCTAATCGGTCACCCTGCATTGCGATTTCACGCATCTGGCGGCCTAACTCTTCTCTAGAAGCTTTCTCACCTTGCTGATACATCATGTCGGAAAATGCCTTTTGCTGGATCGGTTTAGTGTTACTATCCGGGACCGACAATTCACTTTTTATGGGCCTGAAGCCCGGATTGATCTTCACCGAAATCTACCGCCTTTACTGACTCCATAGTTAAATATCGGGGGACAACCATGCTATGAAATAACATTTGCAATCGGTCCCCGATAAACGGTATTTCAAAATTGCTCTACCTTCATAAACAATCATTTTCATATAGAACCGAGTAGATGTCTTTATTATGATATCAGAACTTGATCTTCTTTTGGCGACAAGCCTTCAAATACCGCAAGAAAAACATCCAGAATAACAAAATAATCTATAACAGGCTCATCTTAATACAAGTTAACGCACTTGAGTGCATTAAAAATGTTCAAACCGTTCAACAGGAAGTACAAATACAGTAGCTCCCCCCACCTGCACTTCAACGGGTAGTGGCAAATAGGAGTCCGTTGTACCACTCATTGGTGTAACCGGAGTAACAAGCTGTTCACGTACTTTACAACTTGTGCGGATAACATTCATGACACTTTCCACCTGACCATCATCTACCCCGATCATAAACGTGGTGTTGCCGGCTTTCAGAAACCCTCCGGTACTTGCCAGTTTCGTTGCCCGGAAATTTGCTTTAACGAGCCCTGCCGAAAGACGGTTGCTGTCCTTATCCTGTACAATCGCAACGATCAATTTCATGGTGCAATCCCTCCGTTTTCATAGTATGGCATAACGAAATGCCTAGTATATATTATTAGACATACATCCTCAAAAATCCTTTAAAACCGCGCTTTCCAGCACATGTATCATCTCGCGTTCGACTTGTGATGGTGATTTTGATGCATCTACTACCTTAATTCTGTTGGGATATTGATCTGCTAAGTGTTTATACCCATCTCTCACCATACGGTGAAACGCTAAACTTTCCATGTCTAGCCGGTTAAATTCGCGATCTCCATTCGCCATAATACGAGAAAGTCCCTCTTCAGGATCAATATCTAGTAGTATCGTAAGGTCTGGCATTCGCTTATCGATAGCGAACTGGTTAATTGCCCATACTTCCTCAATGCCAATTCCCCGAGCCATTCCTTGGTAGACCAGACTACTGTCGACAAAACGATCACAAATGACGGTTAATCCTTCAGCTAACGCTGGTTCCACCTTCTCCACAAGATGCTGTCTGCGAGCAGCCGCATACAATAAAGCCTCCGTGCGTGCATCCATACTCGTATGTTCCGGATTTAGAATGATAGAACGAATCTTCTCCGCAATATCGATACCGCCAGGCTCACGGGTAATGAGGTAAGGTATAGAATTATTTTGCATGAAGGCAGCTAGTCTCCCAATCATTGTGGTTTTGCCTGAACCTTCCCCTCCCTCAATCGTAATAAATAATGGTTTGCGGTTCATATCGTTCCCTGCTTTCTTGAATTCTTGTATACGAGAATGGTCCTGATCGTATGATCTTCAGCGCCTTGGCATTTGGCTCCCGCATCTCTTAAGGCGATAAGCCGATTAGCGGTCTCTTCGATAATCTGCTCACCGGAATATAAAATTGGAATGCCAGGTGGATAAGGAATCACCATTTCAGCTGCGATTCTCCCCCCACAGTGCTCTACAAGAACAGATTCTACTTGATCCCGATCTTGAGGTGTCAGACTAAACTGAACCGGCTCCGAAAATGGCGCTGTATTTCTAGAAATGTTCCACGTGGAAACATTGGATAGCACGGATAAGGGTTGATGAGGGATGTCTTCGGGTGACGTTGAGGCCACCTCTTCCTCTACAATATGCTGGAGTGCCCATAAGAGGTGATTCACATCCTCTTCCGTCGACCCTAAAGTAAAGAGCAGAACGACATATCGTTCGTCGCTCATCTCTGGGACACAACCGCGCGCTTCAAGCGCGTGCTGGAGTCCATAGCCGCTCAGGGCCCCGGTGCGGTCATAAATGACCGCTTTGAACGGGTCCTGACGCATGTATGCCGCCGCATGTATTTGTGGCGGCGGGGCTTGTCCGCCGGCCGTGGTTGCGGCGGCGGTCTGCTCGGGCTGCGGCGGTTGCAGCAGCCCGAAGCGCGGCAGCGTAGCTAAGCCGCGCTTTAGCGCCTCCACGGCAGCGAAGCCCGCCGTGAAGGCGCTTGGTCCCTGCGCGTGGAGCAGGCGCCGGGCAAGATCAAGCGAGGCCATCACGGGGTATGATGGGCTCGAGCTCTGCACCATAGCAAGCCGCTGGCGCAACAGGCGACGATCGAGCAGCTCTCCTTGTACATGCAGCATCGCTCCCATGGTCATCGCAGTAAGCATTTTGTGTGTGGACTGCACCACACCATCTGCTCCACTAGCAAGTGCACTTTCCGGCAAATCCGGATGCATTCCAAAATGTGCACCATGTGCCTCATCTACAAGCAGTGGAATATGATAACCATGGCATAAATCAGCTAACTCACCTAAACTACTGCTCATTCCGTAATAGTTAGGTGATGTGATTAAGACGCCCTTAGCCTCCGGATAGGCCGTTAAAGCCGATCTTAGCGTCTCGGTCGATGGAATAACTGCAAGTCCACTTGCTTCATCGATCTCTGGATCCATAAATACCGCCTTCGCTCCAGCAAGCATCAAACCATTCAGAACAGACTTATGGACATTGCGCTGAAGTAAGAGTATATCTCCTGGCTGCGTGCACACAGTAAGAATCATTGCCAGGTTGCCCGAGGTACTTCCCCCAACGAGAAAAAAACTCTCCTCTGCCCCAAAACAATCAGCAGCAAGCTCCTGCGCCTCACGAATTACACCTTCTGGATGATGAAGATCATCCGTCCCACTAATCTCTGTAACATCTATTTTCATAACTTCGCTTAATAGTTCAGCCCCGCCAGAATCCTCATACGCTTTTCCATTCTTATGACCGGGGACATGAAATGACTTCTTATCACTGCTGCTGTATGCCAGTAACGCCTCTACCAGCGGTGCCTTGCCTCTATTTATAATCATTTAAAAATATCCTTCCGGTAAAGATCCAATCCCTCAACTCTATTTTATCGTAAAATGTATCTTACGCCTATGCCTCTCCAGTATCCAATAATCACAGACCCCAACAAAAAAAGGCCTCTCGATATCAGGCCTCCAATCTCTATGTCTCTCTAAACCTTACTCGGCATCTCGATCTGCTTCAACTGGTGAATAAAAAAATGATATTTCGAATCCTCCGCACTCGTATGCACAATCTCAGACTCGCAATCCTCACATACAAACTGTGATACGATCGTAATGCCTTCTTTCTTACTCTGGCTGCATATAATACAGACGCGTTCATTCATCTCTTCCATGAGCCATCCCACCTTGTTTCTTTTACTATTAGTATGACACAGTTTCTATTATTTTAAACATTTTCATAGTATCTCTTTCTGCCTTATAAGTATATGTATTTAAATCTTCGTGGTGTCTGTACCTAAAGCGCTTCACAAAAATAAGAATTAGACCGATAAAAAACATAAAAGACTTCATTTAATACTCATAATGCCCTTCAAAGGAGGCCAGCAAGCTCGATGGCAGAACAACCTCATGGCCAAGCTACCTTTTATCAATACCGATTACTCAAAAAAATATCTTTGTCCAAACATTTAACTAGTCTATATCTTATCTTGCCATGTGCAGCAGTCGCATCAGAGATGTTTATTCTATCATGGGACAGCTTTCTTTACTTTTTTCTCGCATTTGTATTAATCCTATGGATTCATTTTGTAATTGGTCGATCGGTATTGTTCTTCTTAGGTTCCATCTATCAGAAAAAATGGAGATTTTCCCTTAGGACGCCTTGGCTAGGCTATATGCCTGACCAGCATGTAAGCTCCTATGTCTTTGCCAAAGTCCAATTACATACCGCTTGGATCGGCATCTGCTTGTTCGGAATTATGGCTTTCTGGTCACCTCTATCATTTATAGTGTCCATTCTGTTCTGGCACTTATGGTTGCTTGTCCCGCGATATTATGCGCTCCTTCGCTTCTCTGACCAACCCAAGGATGGCATGCTAAAGTTCAGCGATCAGGATATTTCATACTATAAGCAATAAACTTATATACATAAAAATAAAAGATCTCATCCTAAACGGATTGAGATCTTTTATTTTTTACTTTCTAAGCCTTGAATCGCCTCTTTTTTTAGAGGTGCGGGTACCGTTATAATTAAAAAGTCGTCATGCACTGTGAGATGAACGATACTTTTTCCCTTTTCGAACACCAAAGATGAGCCCTTCTGCTCTTCCTTCTTCTCTTTCCAGCCCCATGATTCAATTACATTGATATAAGGCTCTGGTAGACTCTCGGACTCTTTCAGTCCCGGTAGAGCATAGCGAACATAATCCAGATCACTGTTCCCTTTCGTTTGCTCCGTCTTATTCGCTTCCTTAGGTATCGGGAAAGATTTAACATTGGCAGCTCCGTCAAATGACTCCCAAGATGGCTGCGCTGATGCTCCACACCCAGAACCCAAGATCAGAATAGCGCCTGCACAAAATAAAGCTGCAAGCCGCAGTCGACTATTATGAAACATACATTATCCTCCTTCCTCCACCTTAACCAGTTCTTCGTTGAAAAGGCATCGTTAGTTTGGTTAATGGAGAAAATTCCATTCAGGCCTTAAATCCTAGAGCCTGCGTAAACCGGAAATATATAGATAATAGTTCCCTGGCTTTTGATTAATTCTATTATACTGATTTTTATCAATATAACGGTAACAAAATCTTCATCACTTAACGTCATCTTTTGCTTGTTTCGAGCCAAGATAAGCAAAAAACAAATAAAAACCACCATCGATTGCATCGACAGTGGTTTTTCGCTTGGCGACGTCCTACTCTCCCGGGACCCTTCGGTCCAAGTACCATCGGCGCTGGAAGGCTTAACGGTCGTGTTCGGGATGGGTACGCGTGGAACCCTTCCGCTATCGCCACCAAACGGTTCAAGTGTTTGATCACTTGAAAACTAGATACGAAACTTGAATTTGCGAACTTGCATTGTTCCTGAAAGTCTTGCTTCGATGCAAAGCGTATCGCTCCCGAAGCTAGTTTTCTTTCAGAAAACTTGTAGGATAAGCCCTCGACCGATTAGTATTGGTCAGCTCCATGCATTGCTGCACTTCCACCTCCAACCTATCTACCTCGTCGTCTTCAAGGGGTCTTACATACTGGGAAATCTCATCTTGAGGGGGGCTTCACGCTTAGATGCTTTCAGCGCTTATCCCGTCCATACGTAGCTACCCAGCCATGCTCCTGGCGGAACAACTGGTGCACCAGCGGTATGTCCATCCCGGTCCTCTCGTACTAAGGACAGCTCCTCTCAAATTTCCTACGCCCACGACAGATAGGGACCGAACTGTCTCACGACGTTCTGAACCCAGCTCGCGTACCGCTTTAATGGGCGAACAGCCCAACCCTTGGGACCTACTTCAGCCCCAGGATGCGATGAGCCGACATCGAGGTGCCAAACCTCCCCGTCGATGTGGACTCTTGGGGGAGATAAGCCTGTTATCCCCAGGGTAGCTTTTATCCGTTGAGCGATGGCCCTTCCATGCGGTACCACCGGATCACTAAGCCCGACTTTCGTCCCTGCTCGACTTGTAGGTCTCGCAGTCAAGCTCCCTTATGCCTTTGCACTCTTCGAATGATTTCCAACCATTCTGAGGGAACCTTGGGGCGCCTCCGTTACTCTTTAGGAGGCGACCGCCCCAGTCAAACTGCCCACCAGACACTGTCCCCGCACCGGTTCACGGTACTAGGTTAGAACCTAGATACGATCAGGGTGGTATCCCAACGGCGCCTCCACAGAAGCTTGCGCTCCTGTTTCTTAGGCTCCCACCTATCCTGTACAGATCGTACCCAAATCCAATATCAAGCTGCAGTAAAGCTCCATGGGGTCTTTCCGTCTTGTCGCGGGTAACCTGCATCTTCACAGGTATTAAAATTTCACCGGATCTCTCGTTGAGACAGCGCCCAAATCGTTACGCCATTCGTGCGGGTCAGAATTTACCTGACAAGGAATTTCGCTACCTTAGGACCGTTATAGTTACGGCCGCCGTTTACTGGGGCTTCGGTTCATAGCTTCGGATTGCTCCTAACCACTCCCCTTAACCTTCCAGCACCGGGCAGGCGTCAGCCCGTATACTTCGCCTTACGGCTTCGCACAGACCTGTGTTTTTGTTAAACAGTCGCTTGGGCCTTTTCACTGCGGCCCCCTCGTGCTATTCACACTACCGGGGCACCCCTTCTCCCGAAGTTACGGGGTCATTTTGCCGAGTTCCTTAACGAGAGTTCTTCCGCGCGCCTTAGAATTCTCTTCTCGCCTACCTGTGTCGGTTTGCGGTACGGGCACCTTCACCTGACTAGAGGCTTTTCTTGGCAGTGTGAGATCATGACCTTCGCTACTATAATTTTCACTCCCCATCACAGCCCAGCCTTAACGATGTGCGGATTTGCCTACACATCAGCCTCACTGCTTGGACGGACATCCATCAGTCCGCGTCACTACCCTCCTGCGTCACCCCATCGTTCATAACGGTTTACGGTGGTACAGGAATTTCAACCTGTTGTCCTTCGATTACGCCTTTCGGCCTCACCTTAGGTCCCGACTTACCCTGAGCGGACGAACCTTCCTCAGGAAACCTTGGGCTTTCGGCGGATCAGATTCTCACTGATCTTTTCGTTACTCATACCGGCATTCTCACTTGTATGCTGTCCAGCGCTCCTTACGGTACACCTTCAACCTACATACAACGCTCCCCTACCCCTGATACTAATGTATCAAGCCATAGCTTCGGTGGTGTGTTTAGCCCCGTTACATTTTCGGCGCAGAGTCACTCGACCAGTGAGCTATTACGCACTCTTTAAATGGTGGCTGCTTCTAAGCCAACATCCTGGTTGTCTGTGCAACTCCACATCCTTTCCCACTTAACACACACTTGGGGACCTTAGCTGATGGTCTGGGCTGTTTCCCTTTTGACAATGGATCTTAGCACTCACTGTCTGACTCCCGGATATAAGTCTATGGCATTCGGAGTTTGACTGAGCTTGGTAACCCTTGCGGGCCCCGCACCCAATCAGTGCTCTACCTCCACGACTCTAATTCCGAGGCTAGCCCTAAAGCTATTTCGGGGAGAACCAGCTATCTCCGAGTTCGATTGGAATTTCTCCGCTACCCCCACCTCATCCCCGCATTTTTCAACATACGTGGGTTCGGACCTCCAGTGCGTGTTACCGCACCTTCATCCTGGACAGGGGTAGATCACACGGTTTCGGGTCTACGTCCACATACTAATTCGCCCTATTCAGACTCGCTTTCGCTACGGCTACAGCTTCTCGCCTTAACCTTGCATGGGAACGTAACTCGCCGGTTCATTCTACAAAAGGCACGCCATCACCCATAGATCGGGCTCTGACTTTTTGTAAGCACACGGTTTCAGGTTCTATTTCACTCCCCTTCCGGGGTGCTTTTCACCTTTCCCTCACGGTACTGCTTCACTATCGGTCGCTAGGGAGTATTTAGCCTTACCAGATGGTCCTGGCAGATTCATACGGGGTTTCACGTGCCCCGCACTACTCGGGATCCGTCTCGGAGGGAATATACTTTCGGCTACAGGGCTTTTACCTCTTATAGCGGGCCTTTCCAGACCTCTTCACCTAATATGTTCCTTTGTAACTCCATGTGAGACGTCCCACAACC
>NZ_CP186006.1:15000-17500 GCF_049311625.1 Paenibacillus sp. EC2-1 | reverse complement strand
ATTGTCTTATATAGTAGAGATACATTACTTTAGCTAATAGCATATCATTGTTCATTTACTAAAATTTAATTTGCTATAACAAGCTACCTTAATAGGCCATTTTGGATTGACTGCTTTACAACTTCAAACTTATTCTAGACTCTTTATTCTAATACATAATAATGTTCATTACTTAACTGCCATAGCAAGCAGCTTGTTAATAAGAGCAGAGATCATCCCAATATCATTAAAAATATTTTATAAAATCATTCGAGACTCTCACCTTCCTCTCAGTAGTTATTTTAATACTCGGATATTCACTGGAATCAAAAGAAGATTAAATATAGAGAATTAGAATATGTAATAAAAGTTATGAATGCTTAAACTTTAATCAAAAAGGGGCTATGATCCCCCTTAGAATTGACTGATTTTATCATAAAGATCTGTAGTGCATGGTATATACATCAGAGCATTCAATTATGTTAATGATAATCCAGTAATATAACTGTATTTCCTTATTATTATCAAACACACTATTAGCTTGATCTAAGTAAATTCCCAAAGTTGAGGTTTAGTTTCTTTAAGTTTAATAGCAAAAGTACTGTTGAAAAACCCTCAATTATAACTCTTGATTCGATATTTAGTTAAAACACAAAAAAACCACTATCGATTGCTCGATAGTGGTTTCTCCGGTTGTTCGCTTGGCGACGTCCTACTCTCCCGGGACCCTTCGGTCCAAGTACCATCGGCGCTGGAAGGCTTAACGGTCGTGTTCGGGATGGGTACGCGTGGAACCCTTCCGCTATCGCCACCAAACGGTTCAAGCGTTTGATCACTTGAAAACTAGATACGAAACTTGAATTTGCGATTAGTGCTTCACCGTAACTCACACCGGACCAAAGCAGATGCTTTCGATGCGAGCTTCACGCTGTGAAGCTTGTAGGATAAGCCCTCGACCGATTAGTATTGGTCAGCTCCATGCATTGCTGCACTTCCACCTCCAACCTATCTACCTCGTCGTCTTCAAGGGGTCTTACATACTGGGAAATCTCATCTTGAGGGGGCTTCACGCTTAGATGCTTTCAGCGCTTATCCCGTCCATACGTAGCTACCCAGCCATGCTCCTGGCGGAACAACTGGTGCACCAGCGGTATGTCCATCCCGGTCCTCTCGTACTAAGGACAGCTCCTCTCAAATTTCCTACGCCCACGACAGATAGGGACCGAACTGTCTCACGACGTTCTGAACCCAGCTCGCGTACCGCTTTAATGGGCGAACAGCCCAACCCTTGGGACCTACTTCAGCCCCAGGATGCGATGAGCCGACATCGAGGTGCCAAACCTCCCCGTCGATGTGGACTCTTGGGGGAGATAAGCCTGTTATCCCCAGGGTAGCTTTTATCCGTTGAGCGATGGCCCTTCCATGCGGTACCACCGGATCACTAAGCCCGACTTTCGTCCCTGCTCGACTTGTAGGTCTCGCAGTCAAGCTCCCTTATGCCTTTGCACTCTTCGAATGATTTCCAACCATTCTGAGGGAACCTTGGGGCGCCTCCGTTACTCTTTAGGAGGCGACCGCCCCAGTCAAACTGCCCACCAGACACTGTCCCCGCACCGGTTCACGGTACTAGGTTAGAACCTAGATACGATCAGGGTGGTATCCCAACGGCGCCTCCACAGAAGCTTGCGCTCCTGTTTCTTAGGCTCCCACCTATCCTGTACAGATCGTACCCAAATCCAATATCAAGCTGCAGTAAAGCTCCATGGGGTCTTTCCGTCTTGTCGCGGGTAACCTGCATCTTCACAGGTATTAAAATTTCACCGGATCTCTCGTTGAGACAGCGCCCAAATCGTTACGCCATTCGTGCGGGTCAGAATTTACCTGACAAGGAATTTCGCTACCTTAGGACCGTTATAGTTACGGCCGCCGTTTACTGGGGCTTCGGTTCATAGCTTCGGATTGCTCCTAACCACTCCCCTTAACCTTCCAGCACCGGGCAGGCGTCAGCCCGTATACTTCGCCTTACGGCTTCGCACAGACCTGTGTTTTTGTTAAACAGTCGCTTGGGCCTTTTCACTGCGGCCCCCTCGTGCTATTCACACTACCGGGGCACCCCTTCTCCCGAAGTTACGGGGTCATTTTGCCGAGTTCCTTAACGAGAGTTCTTCCGCGCGCCTTAGAATTCTCTTCTCGCCTACCTGTGTCGGTTTGCGGTACGGGCACCTTCACCTGACTAGAGGCTTTTCTTGGCAGTGTGAGATCATGACCTTCGCTACTATAATTTTCACTCCCCATCACAGCCCAGCCTTAACGATGTGCGGATTTGCCTACACATCAGCCTCACTGCTTGGACGGACATCCATCAGTCCGCGTCACTACCCTCCTGCGTCACCCCATCGTTCATAACGGTTTACGGTGGTACAGGAATTTCAACCTGTTGTCCTTCGATTACGCCTTTCGGCCTCACCTTAGGTCCCGACTTACCCTGAGCGGACGAACCTTCCTCAGGAAACCTTGGGCT
>NZ_CP186006.1:0-10000 GCF_049311625.1 Paenibacillus sp. EC2-1 | reverse complement strand
ATGATCGTACCACTAGACGTTATAATCATCAAATCTTCTTCAGATTTAACGACTTTCAATCCAACTACAGCACCATTCTTATCCGTGACATTAATGGTTTTAATCCCTTTACCACCCCGGGTCTGTGAACGATAATCTTCAGCTGGCGTCCGTTTACCATAACCCTTGGTCGTTACAATGAGGATATCTAGATCCTTATCGACTACATCCATACCGATAACCGCATCATCACTATCAAGTGTAATACCTTTAACACCTGTCGCACTCCGTCCCATCGAACGCACATCGCTTTCCTGGAACCTTATGGACATACCATGAGCGGTACCCATGATGATTTCTCGCTGGCCATCGGTCAGCTTAACATCAATCAGGGAATCATCCTCACGAAGGTTGATTGCGATCAAACCGCCTTTTCGGATGTTAACGTAATCCTCAAGTGGCGTCTTCTTAACAACACCTTGGCAGGTCGCAAAGAACAGGTAATTATCACTCTCAAAGCTCTCAACTGGGATAACCGCATTAACCGTCTCACCCTGTTCGATCTGAATCAGGTTGATAATTGGTGTACCGCGAGCTGTCCGGCTGAGCTCTGGAATCTCATATGCTTTCAGTCGATAAGCTTTACCTTTGTCCGTGAAGAACATGAGGTAATGGTGAGAGTTCGTGACGAAAAGATGCTCTACAAAGTCTTCGCTCTTCGTATCCATTCCTACAACACCACGTCCGCCCCGCTTCTGACTGCGGTACGTATTAGCTGGCAAACGTTTGATGTAACCGGTATGAGTAATGGTAATGATAACTTCCTCACGAGGAATCAGGTCCTCATCCAGGATGCTGTCTTCACCTACGGTAATTTCTGTACGACGCTCATCATTAAAGCGCTCTTTAATTTCTTGGAGCTCTTCGCTAATGATCTGCAGAATTAGCTGCTCATCGGCAAGGATTTCACGCAGTTCAGCAATTCTCTTCATGAGTTCTTGATATTCATTCTCGATCTTCTCACGTTCCAGGCCTGTTAAGCGCTGGAGACGCATATCCAGAATAGCCTGTGCCTGCTCATGACTGAGACCAAATCTTTCAATTAGGCCTTCACGCGCTGCTTCGGTTGTCTGAGATGCACGAATCAGTGCAATAACCTCATCCAAATGATCAAGAGCAATACGTAATCCCTCGAGAATATGAGCACGTGCTTCAGCTTTTCTGAGTTCAAATTCTGTACGGCGGCGAATTACGGTTACTTGGTGCTCCAAGTAATGATACAGTACATCGCGCAAATTCAGAATTTTAGGCTCATTATTAACGATAGCGAGCATATTAATGCCGAAATTAGATTGCATTGAAGTATGTTTGTACAAGTTATTCAATACAACATTCGGATTGACGTCACGACGCAGTTCAATAACGATACGCATACCATTACGATCCGACTCATCACGCAGGTCGGTGATACCATCAATGCGTTTATCGCGAACAAGTTCGGCAATCTTTTCAACTAGACGCGCTTTGTTCACCTGATATGGAATCTCGTGAACAACGATTCTAGCCTTATTATTGTTCTCCTCAATTGTTGCTTTCGCACGCATTGTTACAGAACCGCGACCTGTTTGATACGCCTGACGGATACCCGCACGACCGATGATATAGCCGGCAGTAGGGAAATCTGGACCTTGAATATAATCCATCAATTCCATAGGCGTAATATCCGGATTCCGGATGAGTGCCTGTACACCGTCTATAACTTCTCCTAGATTATGGGGCGGGATGTTGGTAGCCATACCAACCGCAATACCAGATACGCCATTCACAAGCAGGTTCGGGTAACGTGCTGGAAGGACAACAGGCTCTTGCTCTTCACCGTCATAGTTAGGGATAAAATCAATCGTCTCTTTATTGATGTCACGTAGCATTTCCATGGCTACTTTGGATAAACGAGCTTCCGTATAACGCATGGCTGCAGCCATATCGCCGTCGATGGAACCGAAGTTACCATGTCCGTCTACGAGCATATAACGCATGGAGAAGTCTTGTGCCATCCGCACCATGGACTCATACACAGCCGAGTCACCATGGGGGTGATACTTACCGATAACTTCGCCGACGATTCTCGCAGATTTCTTATGTGGCTTATCCGGGGCCATTCCGAGCTCAGACATCGCATACAAAATACGACGGTGAACCGGCTTCAATCCGTCCCGCACATCCGGCAGAGCCCGGCTGACAATGATACTCATCGCATAATCCATAAAGGATTCACGCATCTCCGTACCGATGTCCCGATCTTTAATTTGGGAGAAATTTTCTTCCGCCATGCTGGACCTCCTTCATTTTCCTATCAATCATGCCTAGATCTATGTGAAAAAAGCAGAATAGTGAACAACGATGCAAATCCATTAATCTTAATTATATTACTTTCACAAAAGGAGCACAATTAAACGTCGCTCTGATCTCGCGCGTAAAAAGTGTATATTTTGCCCGGAACTAGGGAAACGCCCTGTCCTCCGCGCTAATTTTCACATACAATGCAGGGCAAAGGATTCTCGGAAATCATGATAAACAAATACGAATCTTCGCATCTTTATATTATACCATTGTTTGCTTCCCTTGTCCTATGTTTTCGGGGCACAGTAACGCATACTCCATGATTTCAAATCGAAATGGAATGCTTCGTTCAACTTGAATAACTATGGAACCGGAAAGGATGAAAATGGTTGACTGTACAACGCGTTTCAAGCAAATGGACAAAAACGAAAATGATACTCAAAAATAAAGGACTCGCCTCTTATGTTCCGGCTACCCGCCTCTACTCATTCGATGCACTCGAACAAATGCTCGATACGCATACACTCGTCTATATAAAGCCGGACCGGGGCACTTACGGTATTGGTGTGATGTGTGTAGAAGCGATTAACTCCACTGAATCAGGCAATTCCATTGGATCAAAAACGTATAAGCTTCGCTATGAAACGACCACTGAACATTTTTCAACACTACAGCAGCTAGATAAAACGATCTTAAATCTCTGTCAGGGAAAGCAATATCTTATTCAACAGGGAATACGCTTGCTTCGTCACAAAGGACGTTCTTTCGATCTGCGAGTGCTTGTACAGAAGACTCCTTATGGTCGCTGGGAAAGTACCGGTATTATAGGCCGAGTCGCTGCTAAACAAAAAATCGTAACAAATCATCATAGCGGCGGTACTGTAAAACACTTTAAGTTGCTGATGAGTGAGCATATGAGCTCTGAAGAAGCAGAGAATATTCGTGAAGAGTTGAATGAACTCGGTGTAAACATCGCTTCTCAACTTCAAAAATCCTATCCAAACTTAAAGGAAATTGGGCTGGACGTGGCTATTGATGGCCGATGGAATATATGGATTCTTGAAGTAAATACAAAACCAGCACTTTTCCCTTTTAAGAAATTTTTTAAAGATCCAACGGTTTATCAAAAAGTAAAGAGATATGCTGATGCATATGGAAGAAATACATCAAGCAAGAAAAAGGCTAATTAGTCGTCATTCTCAAAGGTAAACAATAAAAAAAGCGTGCAGATGATCTGCACGCTTTGAAAGACAGTGGAGCGTGTAAATTGACGCATTCATTGTCTTTTTTTATTTCGAAATTGAGCCTCTGTTGCCAGCTGCCTACACGTCGAGGTTACGAACAAGCTTCGCATGTTCTTGAATGAAATCACGGCGTGGTTCAACATTGTCGCCCATTAGCGTATCAAAAATACTGTCTGCTAAGATAGCATCGTCAATCGTTACTTGCAGCATGGTGCGGCTCTCTGGATCCATTGTTGTTTCCCACAGTTGACCAGCATTCATCTCACCAAGACCTTTATAACGTTGAACGTTAAATTTGGCATTCTCACCAAACTCCGCAATGATCTGATCGCGCTCTTTCTCAGAGCCTGCATAGCGGATCACCTTGTTACGTTCTACCTTGAAGAGTGGTGGCTGTGCGATATAGATGTATCCCGCTTCAACAATCTTCCGCATGTACCGGTAGAAGAATGTCAGCAGCAAGGTACGAATATGTGCACCATCGACGTCGGCATCGGTCATAATGATGATCTTGTGATAGCGAGCTTTGCTTAGATCAAAATCATCACCAATACCCGTACCTAGAGCGGTAATAATGGCTCGAATCTCTGCGTTAGACAAGATGCGATCCAAACGAGCCTTCTCTACGTTCAGGATTTTACCACGTAACGGTAGAATCGCTTGGAAGTGACGGTCACGTCCCTGCTTCGCAGAGCCACCGGCAGAATCACCTTCGACAATGTACAGCTCACTGATGGAAGCATCCTTAGAGGAGCAGTCAGCCAGCTTACCAGGAAGAGCACTTACTTCAAGTGCACTCTTACGGCGTGTCATCTCACGAGCCTTACGTGCTGCTTCACGAGCACGAGATGCTGATAAAGCTTTTTCTAAGATACGGCGAGAGACAGATGGGTTTTCTTGTAGAAATTCCTGCAGCTTCTCAGCGAACAAGGACTCTACAATCCCCCGGACTTCGCTGTTCCCAAGCTTCGTCTTCGTCTGACCTTCGAACTGAGGCTCAGGGATTTTGACCGAAATAATTGCAGTCAATCCTTCACGAACATCATCACCTGTCAGATTGGAGCTGTTATCTTTGATGAACCCTGTCTTGCGGGCATAGTCGTTGATGATACGAGTCAGGGCACTCTTAAATCCTGATTCATGCGTACCACCCTCGTGGGTATTAATATTATTCGCGAAGGAATAAATGTTCTCTGTATAGCTATCGTTATATTGCAGCGATACTTCTACTTGGATATTGTCACGGGATCCCTCAACATAAATAGGCTCCTCATGAAGTGCTTCCTTCTTCTCGTTCAAATACTTGACGTATTCAATAATTCCGCCTTCGTACTTGAAGTAGTTAGAAGCCCCTGTACGCTCATCAGTGAGGGTTAGTGCAATGCCTTTGTTCAAGAAAGCAAGCTCCCGTACCCGCGTAAGTAGCGTATTGTACTCATACTCTGTCGTTTCCGTAAAAATCTCTGGATCAGGTAGGAAGGTTACGGTGGTGCCGTGATCATCCGTTTCACCAACAACCTTAATGTCGTACTGAGGAACACCACGATGGTACTCCTGTTGATAGATCTGTCCGTCACGTCTTACCTGAACGACAACTTTACTGGACAGCGCATTTACGACGGAAACACCAACACCATGCAAACCGCCGGAAACTTTGTATCCTCCGCCGCCAAACTTACCACCGGCATGAAGTACAGTCATAACAACTTCGAGGGTGGATTTCTTTAGTTTGGCATTCTCACCAACGGGAATCCCCCGTCCGTTATCGACGACAGTAATACTATTATCGGGATGAACAAAAATCTCAATATGGTCGCATATTCCGGCCATAGCTTCATCGATACTGTTGTCCACCACTTCCCACACCAAATGATGCAAACCCTTGGCACTAGTGGATCCGATATACATGCCGGGACGTTTCCTTACGGCTTCTAATCCTTCCAGTACCTGAATCTGATTCTCATCATAAGCTGGTTGATTCATAGACATGCCTTCACCTACTTCTACAGATTCTGTTATGCATAAGCAACAAATATATTTGCTCGTTTCTTCAGGGTTGCAGAAGAGATCGGGGAGTAATACACGATACTCTTCGTGACGACGATAGATTTAGGATCCTCTTCGCCGATGCGCTCGACTACCTTATGCTGCTGTGCATGCATGACAAACTGCTTGGATATCTTCGATGATTTCTCAATCGAAACATCAAAAATTCCAACCAGCTCCGATGATCGGATAATCTTTTCTCCACCCAAATGAATATATATACGAATCCACTCCTTAAGAGCCCACCTGTCCACTATGGACATGAAAAATGCTGGCACCCTTCAATTTGTCGGTATTCAAACTTTCAATTCCCGTCGCCGTGATGAATGTCTGCACCTTCGTCTGGAATGTTTCAATCAGCTGAGTTTGACGATAGGGATCCAATTCGGAGAGCACGTCGTCCAAGAGCAGCACAGGGTACTCCCCGATTTCCTCTTGTATAAGCTCTATTTCTGCCAGTTTAAGAGACAGCGCGGTCGTCCGCTGCTGGCCCTGTGACCCGTACGTTTGTACTTCCTTGCCGTTTATATAAAAAGCTAGATCGTCTCGATGAGGACCTGCCAGAGTCATACCGCGCCGAATTTCCTGCTCTTTCATTTGTGATAATTTTATCATAAATGACTCAAATAAGACAGCTTCATCTTCTTCCTCTCCATCGGCAAACGAGGGAAGATACTGTAATCGCAGCTCCTCGATCCCATTTGTAATGCCTTGATGGATCGTCTCTGCCCACTTTTGAAGCTTTTTTATAAATTGTTTCCTCTTCTTGACGATTTTAACACCATGCTCCACGAGTTGGATGTTCCAAATGTCTAGCATTGCCTGTTCTGATGCATTTTTTCCCCAAAGTGTCTTCAGTAGATTATTGCGTTGGATGAGCACTTTCTGATACTGCTGCAGGTGAAAAAGATAGCTAGGTGTGACCTGCCCAATCTCCATGTCAAGAAACCGGCGGCGAACCCCCGGTGTTCCCTTGACGATCTCCAGATCCTCAGGTGCAAACATAACCACATTCAGCGACCCGATGAAATCACTCAGCTTCCGCTGCTCGAGCCCATTAATCTTCGCCTTCTTTCCCTGCGGAGAAAGGGATAGCTCTAGCTTTAGTGATCCGTACTTCTTCTCCACCTCAGCCGATATGTGAGAGTTGGTCGCTTCGAAAGAGATAAGTTCTCTGTCTTTAGACGTTCGATGACTTTTGGTCAGCGCAAGAACAAACAGGGCTTCAACCAAGTTGGTTTTGCCCTGTGCATTTTGTCCAATGATGAGATTTACATCTCCGAAGGACTCCAGCTGCAGTGATTCATAGTTCCGGTAATGATGCAGGCTGATGTTATTAACAAACAAACTTATCCTCTCCCTCGTTTTCCGCTCTAACGCCTAAGCGGCTACGGGAGGCTACTTACTCCGCAGCGACCTGAAAGGTACCGCAGTCCTCCACCTTGATAATGTCCCCGGGATACAATTTACGTCCACGTCGTTCTTCGAGCTCGTCATTGACCTTTACCGCTCCTTCTTGCAGCAAAGCTTTTGCCATACCACCTGTGGATACGCAATCTGCCAACTTCAAAAACGAATCAAGCTTTATATATTCACTGTGGATAACAATTTGTTTCATGATTTGATCCTTTCATCCCCCTAGCCTGGGGATAACTTTAATTGGTCGTCCGGTAAGGCAAAATGATGTACATGCTCTGGGTATCGTCAAGCGGCTTCAAGATGATTGGGCTCATTACGCCGGTAAAAGCAATCATGAGTTGCTCACTTTCAATAATTTTCAGCACATCCAGCATATATTTTGAGTTGAACGAGATTCGAAGAGATTCCCCTTTAAAATCAATTAGTTCTATCTCTTCACGTACTTTACCAAGTTCTGAGGAACTTGAGGAAATCTCGACTCCACCATTCTCCATCGTCTGCATACGTACAATGTTCGTTTTTTCCTCTTTGGAGAGCAAATAAGCACGATCGATGGACTCGCTTAATTTTTTTGTGTCCAAGATCAGTTCTGTTTTGTGTGTTGTCGGAATAATCCTAGAAGTGTCCGGATAAATACCGTCCAAAATACGGGAATAGAACAAAACGCGGTCGATTTTGAACAACACCTGGTTGTCTGCGACAACGATGTCTACAAGCGTATTTTGATCCGGCACAATTTTGCTCAACTCATTAAGTGTCTTACCAGCAATAACGACATTGCTGAACTTAATATCATCGTTTCCTTCCAGTTGTGCAGAACGAGTTGCCAAACGGTGGCGGTCTGTCGCTGTAAACTTCAGTTCGTTATCTGCAAGATTCCAAAGTACACCTGTTAAGATCGGTGTGGTTTCGTGTGTAGAGATGGAAAACACGGTTTGTTTGATCATGTTTTTTAGCAAATCTCCAGGAATAGAAACCGTTTGGTTACCCTCAATGCTTGGCAGTACCGGGAATTCTTCCGGATCAAGGCCTACCATTTGGATTTCAGTAGCACCTGCTGAAATAAAGGTCTGGAAGTTCTCTTTGACCTCCATTTGGACCTCTTGGGAAGGAAGCTTCTTGATAATTTCGACAAAAAACTTAGCAGGCAGCACGACACTACCGGGTCTGTCTACTTGAACGATCGTTTGCTTATCATCTTCCGCAGGAATAAATGATTGGATCGAAATGTCAGTATCGCTTGCGGTTAATGTCACACCTTGGTGATTTACGTCTAATTTAATCCCGCTCAAAATCGGAATTGTCGTTCTGCTTGAAATAGCTTTTGAAACGTGCTGGATGGATTCGTTCAAAACGTTTTTTAATATGCTGATCTTCATCAATTTCACTCCTTGCGGCTAAATACGAAGGTTGTTAAATTGCCGGCTTATGCCGGTTATTGTTCGCCTTCTTTATGGATATATATTTATTAATTATTAATAGTATCAGTAGTAGGGGCACTGAATATGTGGATAACCCTAAGAAAAGGCATAAAATTAAGCCTATCCACATGTGTATAGATTGTGCATAGGCTTTGAACTTGTTCAGGTTGGATTTTTGATTTTCTCCGTAAGATTGTTAACAACTTTGAAGAGTTCTTGATCGGCTTTTAGTGACTGGGATATTTTCTCGTGGGCGTGAATGACCGTCGTATGATCTCGGCCTCCGAATGCCTCTCCGATTTTGGGTAGGGAATAGTCGGTCAATTCGCGGGACAAGTACATCGCAATCTGCCTCGGAAATGCGACAGCTTTCGTTCTTTTCCGAGCTTTAAAGTCTTCCATACGTAGATTGTAGTACTCTCCAACCTTCTGCTGGATGTCCTGAATCGTAATCATTCGAGGACGGCTTGAAGGGATGATATCCTTCAGCGCTTCTGCAGCAAGATGTGTCGTTACATCCTGATTTGTGAGTGAGGAATAGGCAACAACGCGTATGAGCGCTCCCTCCAGCTCACGGATGTTAGTATCGATTTGATTGGCGATATACATCATCGCTTCATTCGGGATGTCGAGATTCTCGGCTTTCGCCTTTTTACGAAGAATCGCGATCCGTGTTTCGAGATCTGGCGGCTGAATATCGGTAATCAGTCCCCATTCAAAGCGGGAACGAAGCCGTTCTTCAAGCGTTGGTATTTCTTTTGGAGGGCGGTCACTGGAAATAATGATCTGCTTCCGTTCTTCATGCAATGCATTGAAGGTATGGAAGAACTCCTCCTGGGTGGATTCCTTACCCGCTAGAAACTGAATATCATCTATGAGCAGAATGTCGACGCTCCGGTACTTGTTGCGGAAGCTTTCCGCTCGGTTATCCCGGATGGAGTTAATGAACTCGTTGGTGAATTTCTCTGAGGAGATGTACACCACTTTACTGCTCGGATTATGCTCCAGAATATAATGCCCAATTGCATGCATAAGATGCGTTTTTCCTAGTCCTACACCACCATATAGAAACAGCGGATTATAAGCCTTCGCCGGAGCTTCGGCCACGGCAAGCGAGGCAGCATGAGCGAACCGGTTGCCAGAGCCAATGACGAAGGTGTCGAACGTATATTTCTGATTAAGCATATGTGACTGAATCTCATCACTAGATACTTGAAGAGGCGGAGACGGCTGCTGTGGCGTGGGTTCGGACGTTTTGGCCTCTTCGATGACAAAACGTACTTCTACCTGCTTGCCCATAACTTCATATACCGTCGAGCTAACCAATTTCGTATATCTGCTTTCCAGCCATTCCACGGCAAAAGTCGTTGGAGCGGAAATGACAACGGAGTGATCGTTCAGCGTCAATGCTTTGGTGGCTTTAAACCAAGTGTCAAAACTGGGTTTGCTCAGCTTGGTTTGTATAATCGATAATATTTGCTGCCATAATTCGGAAGTATGGCTGTCCAAAACTGTCACTCCTTTAAATCTTCCAAATGTGGCTAGAGCCAT